>NZ_JAPFQO010000029.1 GCF_026241195.1 Pontibacter anaerobius | reverse complement strand
ACGTTAGGTGGCAAATAAAATCAATGAATTAGAAGCTCAGATGGATTTCATAATAAACATCCTACAAGTTGTCATAGGTATAATAGTCGCTTACTTTATCATTAGGCGATTTGCAGGAAGTAAGGAACAAAATTTAATCAATAAGTTCTTCAAATACTTGGTGGCGTTGTTTGTAGGTGCTGTAGCGTTTACAGCGATTGGGATGCTATTTATGAGTGAACCTGATTTAGTATCGCAAACATTAGAGCAACTACATGCAAATCCAGAGATACAAAGGACTATAGGGAAACAGCAAGGGTATGGATACAACAAGAATGAAATTAAAGAGATAAAACAATATCCTGCAACTGTTGATTTCTCCCTTTATGGAAGTAAGGCAGACATGGAATTAACAGTACTGATTGACTCGTCAGCCAATGTGTTTGAAGTCAAAGAATACAAAGTAGAGAAGGTGACAGAGAAATAAATTCATCACCTAACAAAGTGCAGCTTTAACCCTTGCTACGCTTCGGGCTTCGGCTGCACGAGTAGCGTT
>NZ_JAPFQO010000028.1 GCF_026241195.1 Pontibacter anaerobius | reverse complement strand
TCATGTCGGCCAGAGTGGCCGCCGCGCCGCCCACCCGCACGTTGTCGAGGTAGAGCACGCGCCGGTTGGTGTCGGTCGTGCCGGTGCCGTTCCACAGCCACTTGTAGACCCCCACCTTCCAGTGCGGCAGCTTGACGTTGTTGAGCATGTTGCCCCCCCGGTGCTCGAGCACCTTGGTGCCGTTGCGCCACACCTCGATCAGCCCGTCCGAGCCGTAGGAGTGGACGATGTGGAACACGAACTCGTGCCAGCTGTCCTTGCTCACCGCCCCCAGGTCAAAGAGCTTCTGCGTGTCGAGCAAATACCCGGAGCTGACTTGGCTAGCATCGTAGCGGACGTCCAGGATGAACTTGTCGTCCTGCACCAGAAGGGACGTGGGTGGGCTCGTCCAGCCCTCGCCTAGGTGCTGGTCCGGGTACTGGTGCCACTGCGAGATGATCTCCGGCTTGGAGTCGCGGGCGTAGCCGTCGGCCGGGAAGTAGGCGGCAAAGGAGTACCAGCGGTCGCGCGAGGCGGCCGGCTGGGTGATCATGGCCTCGGCGCGCGTGCCGGCGTTGACCATCGGGTCGGTGTCGCGCAGCTCGAAGCGGGCCGAGCGCGAGCCCCCGAAGGAATGCGTGCTCACGTACTGCAGCGAATGGCTACCAGCCGTCTCCGTGTAAA
>NZ_JAPFQO010000027.1 GCF_026241195.1 Pontibacter anaerobius | reverse complement strand
ACCCCGTCGATGTTGGTCTTGGCCGTGCCGGGGATGGTGCGGATGTAGCCGTTCTCGTCCAGGTTCAGGTACTCCTTGAAGATACCGGAGTTTGGCTCATGGCCGATGGCCACGAAGAAACCCTTCGCGGGAATCTCCCGCAGCTCGCCGGTTACCACGTTCTTCACGCGCACGGCCTCCACCGTGTCCTTGCCCAGGATCTCGTCTGTCACGGTATTCCACAGCACCTCAATGTTCTTCGTCTTCTTTACGCGCTCCTGCATGATGGTGGAGGCCCGCATCTCGTCGCGGCGCACCAGCATGTACACCTTGCTGCACAGATTCGAGAGGTAGGTGGCCTCCTCGGCCGCCGTGTCCCCGGCCCCGACGATCACCACATCCTGGCCCCGGTAGAAGAAGCCGTCGCACACGGCGCAGGCCGAGACACCGTTGCCGTTCAACCGCGACTCTGACTCCAGGCCCAGCCACTTGGCAGAGGCACCCGTCGAGATGATCACCGCATCGGCCTCTATCGTTTTCTGGTCGTCGATCACTACCCTGTGCGGCTGGGAGGAGAAGTCCACGGAAGTGGCGATGCCGTAGCGCACGTCGGTGCCGAAGCGCTCGGCCTGCTTCTTAAAGTCCTCCATCATCTCCGGGCCCATGACGCCCTCGGGGTAACCCGGGTAGTTCTCCACGTCGTTGGTGATGGTCAGCTGGCCGCCCGGCTGCAGCCCCTGGTAGAGCACCGGCGCAAGGCCGGCCCTGGAGGCGTAGATGGCCGCCGTGTACCCGGCAGGGCCCGAGCCAATGATAAGGCATTTTACTTTCTCTATTTCCAT
>NZ_JAPFQO010000026.1 GCF_026241195.1 Pontibacter anaerobius | reverse complement strand
CCTTGTTTTTACAACGCAGTGCCGGGGGGAAAAAGGGAAAAACAACCCCGCCCAACACACCCTAGCAGACACCCTCGCAAGCCTGACAAGCCAAAGCGTCTGCTAGACCATTTCGTTATGAGTAAAAAGTAATTTATGAAAATAGTTTTGTCATTCTTTATATTATTGATTTCTGTTTCTGCTTTTGCTCAGCATTCACAGGAAGTAAAGAATGACTCATTGATTCCATGGAGTCAAAACTATCAATTAAAGTGGAGTGATTTTAAAGGAAAGATTCCATCAGAAGAAATTAAAGGAACATCGGCAGCAGTAACTTGCTCGGGGTGGCAATCTTCTTTGCAATATTCAGATGGTGTGCTTGAAGGGGAATATGTAAATGTATTTGACAGGCTTCAGTCTTGGACGATAGACACGACATCTTCCCAATTACTAAATCATGAGCAACTACACTTTGATATAAGTGAAGTCTTCTGTCGAAAAGTTAGAAAGGGGATTATTGAATTAATAGAAAAGGAAGCTATTACTGCTGAAAGTTTACAAGCATTAATTGATAGTTTGAGCAATGAAAAAGATTACAATCAAGGTTTGTTTGACAAGGAGACTGCACATGGCACCTATGGACTAAAACAGCTTGAATGGAGAAAGAAAACCGATGAAGAGCTTAAAATTCTTAGTCCTTTTGCCGATTCATTTATCAAAGAACAAGATTAGAATTTCTTCTCATAATCGAGTAGACGGCCCCGCCACCGTTAGGTAGCGGGGAGCGCCTCTCACACCACTGTACAAGCGGGTCTCGCATACAGCGGTTCGTTAAGTTGTGGAGCTACTTCCCTGTAGTAGTC
>NZ_JAPFQO010000025.1 GCF_026241195.1 Pontibacter anaerobius | reverse complement strand
CCTTGTTTTTACAACGCAGTGCCGGGGGGAAAAAGGGAAAAACAACCCCGCCCAACACACCCTAGCAGACACCCTCGCAAGCCTGACAAGCCAAAGCGTCTGCTAGACCATTTCGTTGTGGTAAATTATAAGCATGAAAAGACTGTTATTGCTGTTGGTGCTAATCTCATGTAATCCTAAGCAACCAGTAATCAAGGAACAAGCCATAGCAGAAAATACTTTGGGAAAGATTAGAGAAGATATAGCTAGAATAATAGATTATCAGAAGGCAATGGGCTATCACATGCCCAACATAGTTCAGCCACCTGCTACTGAATCTAAGATAACAGAAACGGAAGAAAAGCTTGGGATGAAATTTAGTCCAGAGCTAAGGGAGCTGTACCTTACAATCAACGGGGTGTATTTAGACGGCGAGACACCATCAGGGAAAACAGGTATCATTCCAATTTATGACTTAATGGATTTGGATTGGTCTGTAAATTACTACCGAGACATGAACTGGAAAGAGTATAAGGAAATATATCGGATTAATTACCAACTGGGAGAAAAGCTTTTTCCGTTCATCAATGATGGAGCTGGGAACTGTTATTGGGTAGACTTAAATGAAGGCACAGAGAACTATGGTAGAATATACTGGACAAATACCTTTGGTGAAGAGCCAGATTACCTCTTCAATTCACTAAATGATTTCTTTGACGCAATCTTAGTAGGGTATGAATCTAATGTTTTCTCACTGGATGATGAAGGCTACTTGGATTGTGACTATAAAAAGTGGAGACAGATTTGCCATGAACTTGCCCCTTCAGTTGAATACTGGAAAATGTATGTGAATTGAAGAAAAACTTATGCTAATCGAGTAGACGGCCCCGCCACCGTTAGGTAGCGGGGAGCGCCTCTCACACCACTGTACAAGCGGGTCTCGCATACAGCGGTTCGTTAAGTTGTGGAGCTACTTCCCTGTAGTAGT
>NZ_JAPFQO010000024.1 GCF_026241195.1 Pontibacter anaerobius | reverse complement strand
CCCTTGTTTTTACAACGCAGTGCCGGGGGGAAAAAGGGAAAAACAACCCCGCCCAACACACCCTAGCAGACACCCTCGCAAGCCTGACAAGCCAAAGCGTCTGCTAGACCATTTCGTTAGCAGCAACTAAATCAAATAGAAAAATGAGAAGTCCTATTGGTTACCTTTTGCTTATCTTGTTTCTTGCCCATGCCTCGTGCACACAGAACAGGCAAAATAATGGCTCAAAATCTATACCTGAGCCTAACCTTTACTCTAAACTGGAGCAGGTAAGCGATAGTATACAAATTGGGGACATTACAGTGTACAACTCCTACAAGCACCAATTGTTAGCGAATCAGGGAAACACGTATGACAGCATGCTCATTGTCAACAAGGTATACAAGCAGCATCAAAAGCTGTGGGACGGTTGCTATGCCATGATATTCGGTGAGGAAAACTCAGGTAAGTTCAATAATAAGGAGGGGATGGTAGTGTGGAACAGGAAAATCTATGCTGAGAACAGAGAGTTTATGGAGCAACGGGTTCGTGAGCTACTCAAGCAAAATGTTGATTCAATCCTAACATCAAGCTTGGCTGGTTTTACCTCGTTGATTGGTAAACACAAACCCAAGGCAAAAATAAGTATTGTCTTCGTGCCGTTGCAAGGGGTTAAAATTGGAGGCTGTGACCAATCCATGTTTGTGCTTGATTTGATGGACACAGATTATGATTTAAATCGTGTACTAACGGAGGGCTTCCCCCATGAAATCAACCACCTTGCCTATGAGCCCACTCGAGCCACCGACCCTGACCGCAGCACCGCGCTGCTCAATACCATAGACGAAGGGCTGGCCTGCTACTATACCTATAAATACTTTGGCGGTAAGATTACCAAGCACAGAGCCGTAGAGAATATGACAGAAGAAGAGTGGGATTGGTATATGCGGAACGAGAAGGAAATCTTCACGAAGTCAAAACCTTATCTTCTTGAATCATCTGAAAAACAGACGCCCTACTCCTGCAACTGTGGAATGCACAGAGGCAAAAAGCTTTTCGAGGAGGCACCACGGACTGTTTGCTACTGGCTCGGTTTCAGAATTATAGAATTCTATGAAAAAAAGCATGGAGCAGGCTCCTGGAAAGACGTATATGAGCTTCCTGTTCGTGAGGTTATGGCGAAGAGTGGCTATGAGGACTATATCAATTCACTGTAAAAATAGCGCCTGCTAATCGAGTAGACGGCCCCGCCACCGTTAGGTAGCGGGGAGCGCCTCTCACACCACTGTACAAGCGGGTCTCGCATACAGCGGTTCGTTAAGTTGTGGAGCTACTTCCCTGTAGTA
>NZ_JAPFQO010000023.1 GCF_026241195.1 Pontibacter anaerobius | reverse complement strand
ATGTGTTTGAAGTCAAAGAATACAAAGTAGAGAAGGTGACAGAGAAATAAATTCATCACCTAACAAAGTGCAGCTTTAACCCTTGCTACGCTTCGGGCTTCGGCTGCACGAGTAGCGTTGGCGTGCATTTAAACATGGATAAAAAAGCAAAAAACATCTTATTCAAAACTTACTGGACATCTCAAGGGTGGCGGCGAGAATATACCACTCCAATAGATGACTTAGAATACGCAAAGTCAAAAGGAGTAATGTTTGAGCCAGTATCATTTTCCATACCTGAAATAAAGGAAGAACTAAACCAATTAGTTACCAGAATTGATAAAGACAGTGTAGTTAAGGGGTTTCTATCAAGTTTAACGAACAAACGTCTTGACTGGCGTTCTGCAATAGCAAGTTATACCAATGCAAAACTTGTTCTTGAAGGAAAGAGAGAGTTTTATCGACTTAACAACTTTCAGTATGAGAATGAAGATGTAAATGTTCTGAATTTCGAAAGAATTAAATGGAGTGGAGTGAGACATTCGGATTTGCTTTACAATTACGTTGATTTAAGGCTCTTTGAAAGAGAGACAATTACAGAGCCAACACATGCTGACATAGAAACTTTTAAAGCAATTTTGAAATGTGTTGAAGAATCTGAAGAAGGGGAATATCCGAGTAAGTTGCGAGACAGGTTAAAAGAAGCTGTGAAGGGGAGCGCAAATGAAAGACACACTTTGATGGAAATTCTTGGGTGTTGCGAAATTCTAAAACCTAAGAGTTATGACAGACCTACAACAGGCAGACATGATTGGGGTTTTGTTGAGTACTGGAGAGGTGGAGACGGCTACAACAGAAGCATAGTTGATGAATACTTCGGTAAATACCTAAAATAAAAACGAAACGCCAACAAGACCTAAACGTCAGCCTTCGGCAAATACCTTGGCCGCCGTTTAGCAGAGCCGTTGGCAGTAATAGGGAAGTATAAATTTAAAAATAGAACTTGATACAGAATGAACTAAACACGCTTAACTTAATAGTTGCTGCCCTTTACCTAAGGTACAGGAAAGGAAGTGACCATTGGTTAAGTGCTATGTGGGCAAAAACCATAGTAGGATTGGCAATTGCTTTTACTATGTTGACTCTAATAGAGATAGCATTAGTGACTTTAGTCGCAGTTCAGGCAAGAGTAGTGGTAGGTCAGTATTATATAATTGTCTTCTTTTCTGTTTGGGCTTTGTCTGTGTTATTGGTCAATAATTTAACCTTATCTAACAATGCTCTTGCTGACTTGGAGCTGTATCCAGAAGATTATTCAAGAGGGAATAAGTTAGCCTTGGTAGTACTTTCTACAGCTACATTGTTGTACCTGCTTGTTGGCATGTATACTAAAGACATTTAGCTTCTTTGAAAGATAGAACAACTTCCGCCAACAAAATGCAGCTTTAACCCTTGCTACGCTTCGGGCTTCTGCTGCACGAGTACCGTTGGCCGTGATTGGGATTATTTTCAGGTTTTAAAGTGGCGTGTCTTTCAGGCTTTTTTAGGGCTGGGCGGCATCAAAGGCCACTAAAGCGGGGCAACGATCAGAAAAAGAGCCAAA
>NZ_JAPFQO010000022.1 GCF_026241195.1 Pontibacter anaerobius | reverse complement strand
TCACGGCCAGCCAGCTTGCGGCTTGCTAACAGGCTTCACCAACTCGCCTGTAAGGGACTTGCACCCTCTGGAATAATATGATACCTTTCGTATCAGGTGCCCATACTGGGCGCACACCAGTCCTTTACCGAATAATACACGTAAAGGTGGGTTTTCAGCATCAATCACTTTCAGTATTGCATCACCAGTGGCTTTTGGATCACCTGCTTCTGCATTACCGAATGATTCATATACAGCCTTACGCAATTCTTCATATTCTTCCATAGGCGCACTATGTACAGAAGAGGCAGTTCCCCATTCTGTTGAGAACCCACCCGGTTCAATTAAAGTTACGTTTATTCCAAAGCCTTTCACTTCCTGGCTTAGTGATTCGCAAAGACCTTCAATAGCCCATTTTGAAGCGTGATAGATACCAATAAGTGGGAAGGCAGCCACGCCACCTACACTAGACACTTGTAGAATGTGTCCGGATTGCTGTTTGCGCATGATTGGAAGCACCGCCTGAATCACCCAAAGAGAACCAAATACGTTAGTTTCAATTTGTTTTCTGGCCTCTTCTTCAGTTGTTTCTTATACAAAACCAAAGTGTCCATAACCGGCATTGGAAATTAGCACATCAATACCACCAAAACGCTCGTTGGCCTGATTTACCGTATCAAAACACTGCTGACGATTGTTTACGTCCAATTTAAGACCCAAGAATGTATCTTTGTATTGCTCAGTCAAGTCCTTGATGTCATCAAGATTTCTTGCTGTACCCGCTACTTTGTCACCACGTTTCAATGCTGCTTCTGCCCATACACGTCCAAATCCTTTGGATGCTCCTGTAATAAAAATTGTTTTTGTCATTTTCTTTAATTTTTTGTTTGATACAAAAGTCTAAAGGATAACATTGTCGGACGTATATCCATTTAGGATGCTCATATACATTTCTCGGATTCAATTAAATTTAGTAGTCGGGCTGTATTCTCAATATGTGAATTGGTTTTAGTTAAGCGAAAATCAGAATCGGCAGGAACAAAAGAGCAATGTGTGCGCTGGCACTCTTTGCTCTTGGGCGGTGGATTTTAGCTTGCGTACAACGGATTGTACATATGGTGAGCGAGGCGTAGCCAAGCTTGGCTTATGTGCTGGGTTGACTGATGTTATTCTTCGTTCTCCCAGAAATCCTTAATCACTGGTACTTTGGCAGATGTTTTAAGCATTATCCCACTTGCAACTACTCCCATTCCAAATCCACAGCTATAGTTGTAATCTTCTGCTTCGTGATTGATAGTAACTTTTTGCTTGTGAAATGTGAATGTCAATCTACAATCAGAGGCAAGTATTTCAGGCTCATCATAGGTATAGACGGCCTTATTGTCAACATAATCCAAAGTGTCCACAAAGGAACCAGAATTGTAGCTTGGATAGCCTTTATTGTAGAAGAAGCTTATTGCTAATCGGTTGTTGTCAATAAGTTTCACATGAACTTCACCGTGGTTAGCACTTTCTCCATTCTTAAGCTTTTTACCTTGCAAAGTATATGAACCTGTTGGGTTAACATAGTTATTCTGCCCATAAGACAAGACTGTCACAAAAATTAAGGCAAGGGCTAAAAAGCTTTTCTTTTTATTCACTATTCTTATGACAGTTAACGTACTGGACTTTGCGATGATGAAGCTACCGTAATGGTGTGGTTACCTTTTGCAATTATTATTAATTCTGTTTTTTTCAACCACGCCAATTTATCATGATATAGACCAGAATAATTAATCCTTCTATTATTGTCAGTGTGGCACCAATAATTAAACCTATCCCAATTGCTCTTTGGTTCTCACTCTTAATGGCTTTATTTTTAATTCCAATGTGGTAACCAGCAATAAACTCAACAGTCATTTGACAAATAAATATAAAGGTATAATCGAGGACTTTATAACCATACCTTATCATTAGGTCATTTAGTATCGCAATACTAACCGCTACTACTAAAGTTTTAAGGTTTCTTCTCAATTATATTTTTATGACAGTTAACGGATTGGTGCAGCCGATGAACGAGGCATAGCCGAGTATAAAGGTTGAACTGGGTTGGCGGTTGTTATTCTAATAAGTTCTTGAGATTGCTAATCCTACATCCTCAAATTCAATTCTCTGTAATTCTTCAGTTTCAAAGAGGTCTTTGAAGTACTTCATTTTGACTTCTACGAATCTGTCTCCTATTTTAAATGGACTAATCGCATACCTAAACTGTGCATAATTCCTGCCTAAGAATGTATATTCGGAGTTCACTAGTTGAGTTTTAAACCTGCTATAATATTTCTCATTAAGAGTTATTAGAGTTTTATCGTCAATATCCTTATAGGCAACTGTAAATACCAAGGAGAAGTTAGATTCAAAGAAAGGGTCATCTGAGTCAATATGAATAACAAAATTGATTCCCTCATATTGTCCTAGAAATGCATAGATTGAACCAACAGTTGTTAGTTCAAAACCAAGTTCTTCCAGTATTTTAAATCCTCTAGAAGTTAGCAGTTTTTTAGCTCTTTTATTTCTGAATTTCTCCGACTGTATGTATACAATTGCAGAAATGAAAAGTATGGCTACTGTGCAGCAAAATACCAATATAACAAATCTATCCAATTTTCTTATTAATTGTAATTGCCGCCAACGAAATGGTCTAGCAGACGCTTTGGCTTGTCAGGCTTGCGAGGGTGTCTGCTAGGGTGTGTTGGGCGGGGTTGTTTTTCCCTTTTTCCCCCCGGCACTGCGTTGTAAAAATAAGGG
>NZ_JAPFQO010000021.1 GCF_026241195.1 Pontibacter anaerobius | reverse complement strand
TGTGCGCCCAGTATGGGCACCTGATACGAAAGGTATCATATTATTCCAGAGGGTGCAAGTCCCTTACAGGCGAGTTGGTGAAGCCTGTTAGCAAGCCGCAAGCTGGCTGGCCGTGAGGCGGCAGTGAAGAAAGCGGGACTGCAAAATCCGGTACTGACGGACAGAAACTGCATAAGAGGCAGAGAGTCGTGGGTAAGCAAGCACCTCTTTGCAACGCCCCTGACCAACAAACGGCTCTCTGTAGATGCAGCAGGAATCGGAGGAAGGAAGGTGCTCTTACCTGGGGAGGTCTCCCGGTGTCGTGCACGCAGGGAGAAGTCAGCAGAAGCCATAGTAGTCATTTGGAAACGAGCCGTAAGCGCTACGGAGGTCTCACAGGATGGCGAAGGGCTGAACGTTAATGTTGCCTTAAATTCGGCAAGGAGGCCCGGCCAGCCTTGCCTTAAGCGGGGCAGAGATTACAGTACAAGTAGTAGCAGCAGATGATAGAGAAGGTACTCCACCGGGGCAACATGCTCAAGGCATTCCAGCACGTGCTGGCCAACAAAGGTTCGGCCGGCGTGGACGGTATGCGGGTGGAGCAGCTGGCCCAGCACCTGAAAGAAAACAGGGACGCCATCGCCACCTCTATCTGCAACGGCAGGTACCTGCCACACCCCATCCTGGGGGTGGAGATACCCAAGAGCAACGGTAAGAAGCGCCTGCTGGGCGTTCCCACCGTCACCGACCGGGTGTTGCAGCAGGCGGTAAACCAGGTGCTAAGCCCGCTCTTTGAGCTCGAGTTCAAAGAGCGCAGCTACGGGTTCCGGCCAAACCGCAACGCCCACCAGGCCCTGCAACAGGCGCACCGTTACATCCACGAGGGCTATCAGCATATCGTGGACATCGACCTGGCCAACTTCTTCGATGAAGTAAACCACTGTCTGTTGCTGCAACTGCTCTACCGGAAGGTAAAATGTCCGCTCACGCTTCGCCTTATCCGCAAATGGCTGCGGGCTCCCATCCTTATCAAAGGGAGACTGGTCAAGCGCAGGAAAGGCGTGCCGCAGGGTAGCCCGCTCTCACCGCTGCTCTCCAACGTCCTGCTCCATGAACTGGACAAGGAACTGGAAAGGCAAGGGCTGCGCTACGTCCGCTATGCCGACGACTTCAGTGTCTACACAAACAGTGAAGATACTGCCCGAAAGGTAGGCAATGCCCTATTCCTGTTCCTGCGGAACAGGCTGAAGCTGCCTATCAACAGGGAAAAGTCGGGTATCAGGCGACCTGTGGGTTTCCAAATGCTGGGCTACGGCTTCGTGCCCACCTACAGGAAAGGCGACAAGGGCAAATACCAACTGGTGGTAGCCAAGAAGGGTTGGGACAGGCTCAAGCAGAAGCTAAAGGATATCACCCGCAAGACCACGCCCTGCTCTTTTGAGGAGCGCGTCCAGCAGCTGAAAGAGGCCCAAAGGGGCTGGGTTCACTACTTCCGCCTGGCCAATATTCAAGGCAAGCTCAAAGAAGCGGACAGCTGGATACGCAACCGGCTCCGGCACTGCATCTGGCACGACTGGAAGAGACCCGAACGGAAAAGGAAGAACCTGATCCGGCTGGGCGTCCCCAAGGGTCAGGCGTATGCCTGGAGCAGAACCAGGAAAGGAGGCTGGGCCGTGGCTCAGAGTCCGATGCTGATCACAACGGTAACGGTGAAAAGGCTGGCCAAGCGAGGGTATGAATCACTGCTCGACTACTACAGGGAAGTAGCTCCACAACTTAACGAACCGCTGTATGCGAGACCCGCTTGTACAGTGGTGTGAGAGGCGCTCCCCGCTACCTAACGGTGGCGGGGCCGTCTACTCGATGTGCGCCCAGTATGGGCACCTGATACGAAAGGTATCATATTATTCCAGAGGGTGCAAGTCCCTTACAGGCGAGTTGGTGAAGCCTGTTAGCAAGCCGCAAGCTGGCTGGCCGTGAGGCGGCAGTGAAGAAAGCGGGACTGCAAAATCCGGTACTGACGGACAGAAACTGCATAAGAGGCAGAGAGTCGTGGGTAAGCAAGCACCTCTTTGCAACGCCCCTGACCAACAAACGGCTCTCTGTAGATGCAGCAGGAATCGGAGGAAGGAAGGTGCTCTTACCTGGGGAGGTCTCCCGGTGTCGTGCACGCAGGGAGAAGTCAGCAGAAGCCATAGTAGTCATTTGGAAACGAGCCGTAAGCGCTACGGAGGTCTCACAGGATGGCGAAGGGCTGAACGTTAATGTTGCCTTAAATTCGGCAAGGAGGCCCGGCCAGCCTTGCCTTAAGCGGGGCAGAGATTACAGTACAAGTAGTAGCAGCAGATGATAGAGAAGGTACTCCACCGGGGCAACATGCTCAAGGCATTCCAGCACGTGCTGGCCAACAAAGGTTCGGCCGGCGTGGACGGTATGCGGGTGGAGCAGCTGGCCCAGCACCTGAAAGAAAACAGGGACGCCATCGCCACCTCTATCTGCAACGGCAGGTACCTGCCACACCCCATCCTGGGGGTGGAGATACCCAAGAGCAACGGTAAGAAGCGCCTGCTGGGCGTTCCCACCGTCACCGACCGGGTGTTGCAGCAGGCGGTAAACCAGGTGCTAAGCCCGCTCTTTGAGCTCGAGTTCAAAGAGCGCAGCTACGGGTTCCGGCCAAACCGCAACGCCCACCAGGCCCTGCAACAGGCGCACCGTTACATCCACGAGGGCTATCAGCATATCGTGGACATCGACCTGGCCAACTTCTTCGATGAAGTAAACCACTGTCTGTTGCTGCAACTGCTCTACCGGAAGGTAAAATGTCCGCTCACGCTTCGCCTTATCCGCAAATGGCTGCGGGCTCCCATCCTTATCAAAGGGAGACTGGTCAAGCGCAGGAAAGGCGTGCCGCAGGGTAGCCCGCTCTCACCGCTGCTCTCCAACGTCCTGCTCCATGAACTGGACAAGGAACTGGAAAGGCAAGGGCTGCGCTACGTCCGCTATGCCGACGACTTCAGTGTCTACACAAACAGTGAAGATACTGCCCGAAAGGTAGGCAATGCCCTATTCCTGTTCCTGCGGAACAGGCTGAAGCTGCCTATCAACAGGGAAAAGTCGGGTATCAGGCGACCTGTGGGTTTCCAAATGCTGGGCTACGGCTTCGTGCCCACCTACAGGAAAGGCGACAAGGGCAAATACCAACTGGTGGTAGCCAAGAAGGGTTGGGACAGGCTCAAGCAGAAGCTAAAGGATATCACCCGCAAGACCACGCCCTGCTCTTTTGAGGAGCGCGTCCAGCAGCTGAAAGAGGCCCAAAGGGGCTGGGTTCACTACTTCCGCCTGGCCAATATTCAAGGCAAGCTCAAAGAAGCGGACAGCTGGATACGCAACCGGCTCCGGCACTGCATCTGGCACGACTGGAAGAGACCCGAACGGAAAAGGAAGAACCTGATCCGGCTGGGCGTCCCCAAGGGTCAGGCGTATGCCTGGAGCAGAACCAGGAAAGGAGGCTGGGCCGTGGCTCAGAGTCCGATGCTGATCACAACGGTAACGGTGAAAAGGCTGGCCAAGCGAGGGTATGAATCACTGCTCGACTACTACAGGGAAGTAGCTCCACAACTTAACGAACCGCTGTATGCGAGACCCGCTTGTACAGTGGTGTGAGAGGCGCTCCCCGCTACCTAACGGTGGCGGGGCCGTCTACTCGATT
>NZ_JAPFQO010000020.1 GCF_026241195.1 Pontibacter anaerobius | reverse complement strand
GCGAAGCCCTGAAAACATTTCCCGCTCTCACTCAGCCGTTTCCGGTGTTGGCACGTCTTTTTTTGGGGCCGGGTGTTGGAAAGCCGGATCTTCTGGCTACTTTTGCATCCCCGTTCGGCAGGGACGGGAAACAGGGTGCGGCTCGCGGGCCGGTGCTGCTCGCAGCCAGGCCGCCAGGGAAGCCCCCGGAAAAAAAAAGTTTACCCCGGGTGTTGCGGAAAAGAAAACTCTTCTTACCTTTGCATCCCGTTTCGGCAGGAGGCGGAAAGAGAAAGGGTTCGCTAACACAGCCCGCAGGTTGCCTTCGAGAGGGCTTCCGGTTCTAAAAAAAAACTTGCCCCGGGGGCTTGCGGAAAGCGAAAGAGTTCTTACCTTTGCATCCGCTTCCGCAGGGGGAGGCCTTCGGGGGAGGCCCGGAGAAAAAAAAGAAAGAAAAAGTTGCTGCGGTTTAAGGAAAGTTCCTTACCTTTGCAGCCCGCCCCGGAAGGGGTGCTCGAGGCGGCAGGCCGAGAGAAAAGAAAGAAAAAAAAATATCGCAAAACGCTTGGAAGTTGGTTGAGACTTTCGGACCTTTGCACCCCGCCACGGAGCGAACGGCTCCGAAGGGGAAACAAGAGAGACACGCGCTGAGAGGCGGCAAGCGGAGGAAACAGTCCTCCGGTAAAGTTCTTTGAGAGATTGCTTGAGACAGAAATAAAGATTTAAGGTTCTCCCCTCTTCTTCTAGGAGAGGGGAAAGGAGCCCGGGGTCGGACAGACACATTGATGGTTTTTTGGCCATCGCAGATTTTCTTACAATGGAGAGTTTGATCCTGGCTCAGGATGAACGCTAGCGGCAGGCCTAATACATGCAAGTCGAACGGATCAAGAGACTTCGGTTTCTTGGTTAGTGGCGCACGGGTGCGTAACGCGTATGCAACCTACCTTCCACTGGGGGATAGCCCGCCGAAAGGCGGATTAATACCGCATATGACCACAGGAGGGCATCCGATTGTGGTAAAAGCCGAGGCGGTGGAAGATGGGCATGCGTGCCATTAGCTAGATGGCGGGGTAACGGCCCACCATGGCGACGATGGCTAGGGGTTCTGAGAGGATGGTCCCCCACACTGGTACTGAGACACGGACCAGACTCCTACGGGAGGCAGCAGTAGGGAATATTGGGCAATGGCCGAGAGGCTGACCCAGCCATGCCGCGTGCAGGAAGAAGGCCTTCTGGGTTGTAAACTGCTTTTATACGGGAAGAAAACGCCCCTGCGGGGGTAACTGACGGTACCGTATGAATAAGCACCGGCTAACTCCGTGCCAGCAGCCGCGGTAATACGGAGGGTGCAAGCGTTGTCCGGATTTATTGGGTTTAAAGGGTGCGTAGGCGGCCCGTTAAGTCAGCGGTGAAATCCCACGGCTCAACCGTGGAACTGCCGTTGATACTGGCGGGCTTGAGTTCGGTTAAGGCGGGCGGAACTGGCGGTGTAGCGGTGAAATGCTTAGATACCGCCAAGAACCCCGATTGCGTAGGCAGCTCGCTGAGCCGAAACTGACGCTGAGGCACGAAAGCGTGGGGAGCGAACAGGATTAGATACCCTGGTAGTCCACGCCGTAAACGATGATGACTCGATGTTGGCGATACACTGTCAGCGTCCAAGCGAAAGCGTTAAGTCATCCACCTGGGGAGTACGCCCGCAAGGGTGAAACTCAAAGGAATTGACGGGGGCCCGCACAAGCGGTGGAGCATGTGGTTTAATTCGATGATACGCGAGGAACCTTACCTAGGCTAGAATGCGCGTGACAGCTCCAGAGATGGAGCCTTCCTTCGGGACACAAAGCAAGGTGCTGCATGGCTGTCGTCAGCTCGTGCCGTGAGGTGTTGGGTTAAGTCCCGCAACGAGCGCAACCCCTACCTTTAGTTGCCAGCGGGTCATGCCGGGGACTCTAGAGGGACTGCCTTCGCAAGAAGCGAGGAAGGCGGGGACGACGTCAAGTCATCATGGCCCTTACGCCTAGGGCTACACACGTGCTACAATGGCCGGTACAGAGGGTTGCCACCCAGCGATGGGGCGCCAATCTCAAAAAGCCGGTCTCAGTTCGGATCGGAGTCTGCAACTCGACTCCGTGAAGCCGGAATCGCTAGTAATCGCGTATCAGCAACGACGCGGTGAATACGTTCCCGGGCCTTGTACACACCGCCCGTCAAGCCATGGAAGTCAGGGAGACCTGAAGCCGGTGACCTCAAAGGAGCCGTCTAGGGTAAAACTGGTAACTGGGGCTAAGTCGTAACAAGGTAGCCGTACCGGAAGGTGCGGCTGGATCACCTCCTTTCTAGGGACGGCCTCCGGGCTCCGACGATCCTTGAGATCCGATGTTCTGTTTCAAGCTTTCCTTCTCAAAAGGCATTCAATCGGGCGGCCAGGCCCGGCCATGAAGCGGGCTTGTAGCTCAGGTGGTTAGAGCGCTACACTGATAATGTAGAGGTCCGTGGTTCGAGTCCACGCAGGCCCACCGCGAATTACCTGGGGGATTAGCTCAGCTGGCTAGAGCGCCTGCTTTGCACGCAGGAGGTCAACGGTTCGACTCCGTTATTCTCCACAGCCGATTACAGTACCAGGCCAAGACAACAGGTTTTGGCTTCCAGACTTAGGGCAGATGGAAACCGCCTAACCGCGGGACTGACATCCTTTAACTAAGGACACGTTCTTTGACATGATGGGAGAGAGATAAAAGAAATTGACTAGGCCCTAGTAATAGGGCCCTAGTGCGAGAGAGGCGGGCCGGCCCACGCTTGTGGGGCCGGCCGAAGACGCAGAGAAGGGCGCACGGGGGATGCCTAGGCTCTCAGAGGCGATGAAGGACGCGACAAGCTGCGATAAGCTTCGGGGAGGGGCACATACCCATTGATCCGAAGGTTTCCGAATGGGGCAACCCAGTGTGTTGAAGACACACTACCCTACGGGGGGCGAACCCGGGGAACTGAAACATCTAAGTACCCGGAGGAAGAGAAAACAACAGTGATTCCGCAAGTAGTGGCGAGCGAACGCGGATTAGCCCAAACCGCAGCTGTTACGGCAGCTGCGGGGTTGTAGGGCCGCGATGTGGGACCAAGTATTGAAGCACAACAGGCTGGGAAGCCTGACCATAGGGGGTGATAGTCCCGTGTGCGTAAGCTGCTTGGCCCTAGCGGTACCCTGAGTAGGGCGGGACCGGAGAAATCCCGCCTGAATCCACCGGCACCATCCGGTAAGGCTAAATACTCCTGAGAGACCGATAGTGAACCAGTACCGTGAGGGAAAGGTGAAAAGCACCGTGAATAACGGGGTGAAACAGATCCTGAAACCGTGCGCTTACAAGCGGTCGGAGCCCCTTAGTGGGGTGACGGCGTGCCTTTTGCATAATGAGCCTACGAGTTACTCCTCCCTGGCAAGGTTAAGTGCCTCAAGGCACGGAGCCGCAGCGAAAGCGAGTCTGAACAGGGCGCGCAGTCAGGGGGGGTAGACGCGAAACTTTGTGATCTACCCATGGGCAGGATGAAGGCTGGGTAAAACCAGTTGGAGGTCCGAACCAGTTTACGTTGAAAAGTATTTGGATGACCTGTGGGTAGGGGTGAAAGGCCAATCAAACTGAGAAATAGCTCGTACTCCCCGAAATGCCTTTAGGGGCAGCGTCGCGGTGGAGTCTGGTGGAGGTAGAGCTACCGATAGGACTAGGGGGAGTCACATCCTACCGAATCCTGACGAACTCCGAATGCCACCAGATATACGCGGCAGTGAGGCTTGGGGTGCTAAGGTCCCAGGCCGAGAGGGAAAGAACCCAGACCGCCAGCTAAGGTCCCAAAGTCTAGACTAAGTTGAACAAAGGGGGTCCACTTGCTTAGACAGCCAGGAGGTTGGCTTGGAAGCAGCCATTCCTTTAAAGAGTGCGTAACAGCTCACTGGTCGAGCGAGAGGGCATCGATAATAATCGGGCATCAAGTCTAGCACCGAAGCTGCGGATTGTATTTATACACTGGTAGGGGAGCATTCCAAGGGCGACGAAGGCATATCGGCAAGATGTGCTGGAGCGCTTGGAAAAGCAAATGTAGGCATAAGTAACGATAATGCGGGCGAGAAACCCGCACACCGAAAGACCAAGGTTTCCTGATCAACGCTAATCGGATCAGGGTTAGTCGGGTCCTAAGGCCGAGGCGAAAGCGCAGGTCGATGGACAGCTGGTTAATATTCCAGCACCGGCCATGCATAGCGATGCGGTGACGGAGAAGTGAAAGGACCGCGCACTGACGGAATAGTGCGCTTAACACCGTAGGTAGTGGCTTGGTAGTGAAGTACGCCAGGCTAGCTGAAAGTGGAAAGTACGCCAACCCTTCGGGGGCGGCGAGTGTCCCTAACCAGGCTCCCGAGAAAACCCGCTAAGTGTTTGACTGCATGGCTGCCCGTACCGCAAACCGACACAGGTGGTCGAGGAGAGAATCCTAAGGTGCTCGAGTGAATCACGGCCAAGGAACTCGGCAAAATGACCCTGTAACTTCGGGAGAAGGGGTGCTTCCTCCAGCGATGGAGAAGCCGCAGTGAAAAGGCCCAGGCGACTGTTTAACAAAAACACATGGCTTTGCGAAATCGAGAGATGAAGTATAAGGCCTGACACCTGCCCGGTGCCGGAAGGTTAAGAGGGGATGTTAGCCGCAAGGCGAAGCATTGAATCGAAGCCCCGGTAAACGGCGGCCGTAACTATAACGGTCCTAAGGTAGCGAAATTCCTTGTCGGGTAAGTTCCGACCTGCACGAATGGTGTAACGATCTGGGCGCTGTCTCAGCCGTGAGCTCGGTGAAATTGTAGTCTCGGTGAAGATGCCGAGTACCCGCAACGGGACGGAAAGACCCCATGAACCTTTACTATAGCTTAGCATTGACGCTGGGTAACTCATGTGTAGGATAGGTTGGAGGCTGTGAGGCGGTGTCGCCAGGCATCGCGGAGCCGTCCTTGAAATACAACCCTTGAGTTGCTTGGCGCCTAACCTCCCACAGGGGGGGACAGTGCTTGGTGGGTAGTTTGACTGGGGTGGTCGCCTCCAAAACAGTAACGGAGGCTTTCAAAGGTACCCTCAGTACGCTTGGTAACCGTACGCAGAGCGCAATAGCACAAGGGTGCTTGACTGTGAGGCCTACAAGCCGAGCAGGGTCGAAAGACGGATATAGTGATCCGGTGGTTCCGCATGGAAGGGCCATCGCTCAAAGGATAAAAGGTACTCTGGGGATAACAGGCTGATCTCCCCCAAGAGCTCATATCGACGGGGAGGTTTGGCACCTCGATGTCGGCTCGTCACGTCCTGGGGCTGGAGAAGGTCCCAAGGGTTCGGCTGTTCGCCGATTAAAGTGGCACGCGAGCTGGGTTCAGAACGTCGTGAGACAGTTCGGTCCCTATCTGTTGTGGGCGTAGGAGATTTGAGGGGTCCTGACCTTAGTACGAGAGGACCGGGTTGGACGAGCCTCTGGTGGACCTGTTGTGGCGCCAGCCGCAGCGCAGGGTAGCTACGCTCGGACGGGATAAGCGCTGAAAGCATCTAAGTGCGAAACCCGCCCCAAGATGAGATCTCCCTTGAAGGGCCGTGGAAGACGACCACGTCGATAGGCCGCAGGTGTAAAGCTAGAGATAGCAAAGCCGAGCGGTACTAATTGCCCGGGCGCGTCCGGCCAGGCTTACCGGCCCGCCGCTCTCACCTCTTTCTTCGTCTCTCCCCCAATTGTCATGTCTATCAAAGCATTGCAACAATCATAGCAGCAGCATCAAGTGCGACCAAGACCGCACGAAGGCAATGGTGGCTATGGCCCCGGTGAGCACCTCTTCCCATTCCGAACAGAGCAGTTAAGCCCGGGTGCGCCGATGGTACTGGGGTCACACCCGGGAGAGTAGGTGGCCGCCAACCCATCAAGAGGACCGCCCCCACAGGGA
>NZ_JAPFQO010000019.1 GCF_026241195.1 Pontibacter anaerobius | reverse complement strand
GCATAACCGAGCCGGAACTTTTATCAGACAACAAATAACTATTTAAAGACATAATTATGGAAACACTACCACATTCCTTAAAAGCACTGCTGGTCCAATTCGTAAAATCCTTTGCACCTAGTTTCTACTGGCGTTCACACTTTAACTTTCTAAGACAAAACTTTAGGGAAGATGAGTTACACTTGCTACCCTACTTATGTAACCCAAAGATGATATCTGTTGATGTCGGCGCTGCAAATGGTGTTTACACTGTACACATGCTGGATTACTCAAAAAGTTGCATTGCTTTTGAACCCAGACATGATGAGGCACATCTTCTAAAAACCATGTTAGCATCAGTTACAAAAAATGCTTTAGTAGAGGCTGTTGGTCTTTCAGATAAAAGTGGTGAGGCTATTCTGAAAACTCTTATTAAAGATCTCGGAAGGAGTACTATTGAGAAGGAAAATTCCTTAGAGGATAATTGTGGCAGTGACAGAATTGATGTAAGCATTCCTATCCGTACGTTAGATGAGTACAATTTGAACGAGGTAGGTCATATCAAAATAGATGTGGAGGGTCATGAACTATCTGTACTAAAAGGTGCAAGAAGAACTATCATAAATAATTACCCAACGCTTCTTATTGAGATTGAAGAGCGCCATAAAAAGCATTCAATAGAGGATGTTTCTAATTTTCTAGCAGTCCTTGGCTACTCTGGATTTTTTTTATTTGACGGCAAGGTAACACCATTATCTAAATTTAATTGCAAAGTCCACCAAGACAGCAAAAATGTGGGTAATTGGAGAGATGGTTATCAAAAAAAAGGAATGTACATAAACAACTTTGCTTTCATTCCTTCTTCACGCTTGGATAGCTTCCTAAATGAAACTTCCAAACTTATGATTACGCAATAATTTATAGCTTTTTAATAAAAGCCTAACAAAATCAAGCCACATTAATTTTACTGTGCATCAACTGCATTTTAAATGATATTGACTTCTGGCAACGCAACATACTCTAGTGAATCAAGCATTTATTCAATACACAAGAGCTCACCAATATGGAAAGAATCCTCTTTGACTGCTGGTACTATAATCACTTTAAAGGAAATGCTTACTCGTTTGAAGACTACTTAAAGGAGAACCACAGTGAATTTGTAATCCAGCTAAGCAAACGCTCAAAGTGGATCCGCGGTTTTCTTCTTTTTATGGCTGGACGCAAGTGCAGATTGATAGTAACATATCTTGCAAGTAGCGGTACACCTGTCTTAGCGATACTTGAAGCTATATTCAGAAAAAGACAGCATTTAGTTCTACTAGAATTTATTCAAACCAAACCTGAGAATAAAATTCTTAAACTAATTTGGCCTTTATGGCGAAAATATATTTATGGGCCCAGCCTCAGATATTCCTTGGCTAGAGCCCAAGTCTTAACCTTAGCAGAGATAGACACCTATTCTGCTCTCTTTGGGATTCCCAAAGAGAGGTTTAGCTTTATCCCATGGCCTCTACATTTCGATCAGAGAAGGTTGAACAAAAGCTCAACAACGGCCACAAGTATCAGTAGAGATGAAAATGGAGTGGCACAAAATTATGTGATGGCTAGTGGCAGAGCGAACGTGGACTGGGAGACCATTTTTAAAGTAGCAGAAAATAGTGATTGGCCCTTGTTAGTTGTCTGCACATCAAAGCACCTTGAAAGAGTAAGCAAACTCAATAAACAAGGTAGGGCCACCGTACTACATGATATACCTCAAGAAGAACATGATGCTTATGTTAAAGGTGCGACTGTTTACGCTTTATGCTTAGAGGAGACTTTCACAAGTGTAGGACAAGTAAGATTAATGAATACAATAGAACAGGGAGTACCAGTAGTGGCAACTAAAGTATCTGGTTTAGAAGGTTATGCAATTAATGGTGTAAACTCAATACTAGTACCTCCAGGAGATGTACTATCTATAAAGAGCTCGATTGATAAACTTTTTTCTGCCCCTGACTTGAGAGCAAGGCTGGTGCAAAGTGCTCAAAATCACATGCAGGATAGAACATTCACTAATTACATAAACCAGATAAGCAAGACGGTAAATAACCTGATTTACACTTAAGCAAAACCTCTGCTTACCTTTAAGCATTTACATTACATGTGGCAAGTAACACAACTCTACTACTGATAGGCCATTTCAAAGCTTTTACCTTTCAGCTACAATATCATATTCATTTTTCCTGCCCTTTCCATTCCGACAGCCTTGATAAATCCATCTGAGAGACAATAAAGACATTTATACTTGGACAAGGCATAACAACCTACAGATGTAAAGAAGTGGTAATAATCAATTTAATAGAGAAAAATAGCATGGAAATAAATGATTTAAATGCTGTTCAGGCAAAGCAAAAGGAAGCTATACAGTTGCTAACAGGAGGAGAAGTATTAGAACTTCTACGAAATAAAAGATTCCTAACGGCATGGGATGAACTATTTCAATCTTGTCCTTGGGCTACAATATTTCAAGGGAAGGAGTATGTTACCACTTGGTACAGCATGTATCACAAACTGTTCTTACCTATTTTGGTTAAGGCAGAAAGGGGGGAAAAGCTTGTGGGCCTTCTAGCCTTAGGAAAGTATTGCGATGGCAGTGGCCTCATAGTTGGTGCTGGCGCGAAGCATGCAGAATATCAAACTTGGCTTGCTGAACCCTCTAATGGGGAAGAGTTTGTACAGTCCGCACTTTATGAGATTCAAAAAATATTCCCAAAGAGCGATATTCATTTAAAATTTCTACCAGACAAAACACCACTTAGCTGGACAAAATCGAATCCTATATGGAGAAAAACCTGTGTCCTCAGGCGCTTTACACAACCATTACTTCTTATTAATGAAGTAAGTATAACAAAGGAACTAAGAAAGAAAAACAGAAGAGAAAAGATTAATCGACTCAACAAATTAGGAAAGCTAAAATTTGAGCGTATTACAGATTCCTTACATTTTTCTTCTGTTATTAATGAGCTGATTACTCAAAATGACTTCCGTAAAGTGGCAATGTACAACATTGCCTATTTTGAGGTTGACCCACTAAAGAAAAGCTTTCTTCTCGCTCTTTTTGAGCAAAACCTTTTTCATGCAACTGTCCTGAAACTCAATAACCAAATAATTGCTTCAAACATAAGTATAGCGGATAGAGGTTGGGCTCATCTGTGGGGCCTAAGTTCTCACGCTCCCTCCTTTGGCAAGTATTCCCCCGGAATTTTACATTTTCTTCTTTTAGGCCAACAGTTAGCCAAGGAGGGATATAAAGTACTTGACCTTACCCCAGGAGATGATCCGTATAAATACGGTTTAGCAACAGAGCATGCAGAGGCGCATGAATTAAGAATATCAGGAAGTTTACCGTCTTACGCTAAAGATATGGCAATAGTGCTGGTGTGGAGATATCTTGGCAGGTTAGGAATAAACAGAAAAGTGCTGAAATATAAATTAGTAAAGAAAGTACATAGAGCAAAAGAAAGGTTTCGGGTAATGCTTGAACTGGGGCCGGTGCAGCTGGCCAAATCCCTGCTTTACCGCCCTGGCTCGGCTGGGAAGCAGCAGGCGACCTACCAGCTCTGGCCCGCCACTGCCCCGCCGCCTGCCCAGGGGGGCATCCGCAGGGACAGCCTAGATGACCTGCTGCTCTACCGGCCGGCCAGGGCGCAGGTTTCCCGGTGGGAGTTCCTTGAGGAGGCGATGGTAAGGTTCGAGACCCGCCAGCACAGCTACACGCTCGCAGAGGAAGGGCGCCTGCTGCTCTGCGTCTGGCTCGGCGCGCCGGGTGCAGGGCCAGAGGAGGCTGCGGCGCTGCAGGATCTTTACTGCCACCCCGACGGAGCAGGCAAGCTACAGGCATTCCTAGGAGCGGTGGCAGGCGAGGTGGCGGGCACGCAGAAATGCAGACGGGTAACCATCAGCGCCGATACAGCGAGTAAAGCCTTAAGTTGGTTATTATAAAGGGCTACCTACTACACTAACAAGTTCTTAATCAACATTATTTAAAGTCCTAATTAAAATATTTCTCTATGGAAACAACTACCCTAAACTTTCCTTCTCATACTACGCTAGAGATAGACACTTGCATTTCGTTACTCTCTGGAGAAAACGCTATGAAAAAGCTACTTGATGAGGAGTTTCTACTTTCTTGGAAAGAGTTATATGAAAAATGTCCTTGGGCAACAATCTTTCAAAGTAGCGAATATGTATTGACTTGGTATAAAGTATATCATCATGAGTTCCCACCTATTCTTGTTATAGCAACAAGTCGTGGAAAGCTAACAGGTTTGTTAGCCTTGAATGTAGCAAAGAACAAGATAGTTGGAGCTGGGCATTTTGATGCTGAATACCAGACATGGCTATCAGAAGAAGTTAGTGCAGATGCGTTTATAAAGCAAGCTTTAACGGAAGTATGTAAGCTGTATCCCAGACATCAAATAGAACTAAAGTATGTGCCAGGCAACGCTTCAATAAAATGGGCTAAAGACCCACAATGGAAGCATAAATGTGTGATAGGTGTACGCAAATCCCCTATCATGAATATTAAAAATGAAGGCTTTAAACTCCTTTTTAAAAAAAAGGACTATAAAGTAAAGAATAGTCGTCTGAATAGAATGGGCAACTTCAGATTTGAGCTAATTACAGATAAGAACAACTTCGCAACGATCTATGATTTGATCGCAACTCAGTGGGATTTTAGGCAAGCGGCAAGATATAATAAGAACCATTTCGATGTAAGCGACAAAAGAAGGAACTTAAAGCTTAGTCTCTTTGATAAAAAATTATTACATGTTTCTGCTTTAATGTTAGACAGTAAAGTTCTTGCTACTTGTGAAGCTGTTATATCCCCAGATCAAATTTGCCTGAAAGGGATGAAATCCTACGACCCGACCTATGCGAACTATTCTTTAGGGTTTGTACACTTTCTTAAGTTAGGGTTACAAATGGAGCGGGAAGGAATTGATTTGCTTGATTTGACACCTGGTGATGACCCTTATAAGGATATTTTGGCAACCGATTATAACCAGGTTTATGAGCTAACAGTCACCAGCAGCACTCTGGGTTATATAAAAAGCATGTTTCGTAAACGCGTTTATTTATTCTTGACTCGAAGAAACATTAACCCTCTTACTTTAAAGTTGTCATTGATAAAAAAGCTTTACCTACTCAAAGAAAGGTTTCGGGTAATGCGTGAGTTAGGGCCGGTACAGCTGGCCAAATCCCTGCTCCCCCGCTCGGCCGGGAAGCAACAGGAGACCTACCAGCTCTGGCCCGCCACTTCCCCTCCGCCTGCCCCGGAGGGCATCCGCAGGGACAGCCTAGATGACCTGCTGCTATACCGGCCAGCCCGGGCGCAGGTTTCCCGGTGGGAGTTCCTTGAGGAGGCGATGGTAAGGTTCGAGACCCGCCAGCACAGCTACACACTGGCAGAGGAAGGGCGCCTGCTGCTCTGCGTCTGGCTCGGCGCGCCGGGTGCAGGGCCAGAGGAGGCGGCGCTGCAGGATCTTTACTGCCACCCCGACGGAGCGGGCATGCTACAGGCATTTCTTGGAGCGGTGGCAGGCGAAGTGGCGGCCACGCAGAAGTGCAGACGCGTAACCATCAGCGCCGATCCAGCGAGTAATTTCCTCTCCCACAAACTTAAAAGGACTAACTTTATGGACAGACGAGACTTTGAAGTCAGAGGTTTAACTACTTTAGAATTAACCAACAAAACATCTGGTAGTAAGCAGCACTAGTAAGGATTGTGCCTCCATTTATACATCAATTGCTAAACAATACTTCTACCCTATCAGTAATTCTAAGATTATTTTATCATAATTGTTTTTATAACCAAACGCCTTTTAAAAGTACCTCCGCTCAAAATTTGATGTACACTATCAAGTAAAAGGCTCACTTTTAGTTCGGTAAAAAGGTAAAATGCCCTGTCGCATAAATATGCGACAGGGCATCTAAGAAATTGACTTTATGATAAAAAAATTCAGATAAATACTTACTACAAGCAATTACTTGTATAAGCCTTTGCCATTACCTTTACCCGGTTTAGTCTTGTTAGAACTAGTCGACCCTTCATCGCCTGTCGGGGTCGGCTCGGTTGTAGTCGTTTCCGGCTCCGTTGTAGTTGGGGTCGGCTCGGTTGTAGTCGTTTCCGGCTCCGTTGTAGTTGGGGTCGGCTCGGTTGTGG
>NZ_JAPFQO010000018.1 GCF_026241195.1 Pontibacter anaerobius | reverse complement strand
CTACTACAGGGAAGTAGCTCCACAACTTAACGAACCGCTGTATGCGAGACCCGCTTGTACAGTGGTGTGAGAGGCGCTCCCCGCTACCTAACGGTGGCGGGGCCGTCTACTCGATTAGTGCTAGTTATTCTTTAGAATTTGGTGGCAAGAACTTTATACCCCCAAATTCGCCTTTCCAATTTATTTGATCTGGGTCGTACTCTTTGTTTTCAATTTTATGACTGAGAACAACTTGCTCTTCTTCTGTTGTTTTTCTGACAGAATATATGTTAAAGTTCTTCTGACTGAATACATTGATTATTTCATTGAAGTGCTTATTAGTAATAGAGTCAACAGGTGAAGAAATTGTAGCCGCTATTTTCCTATGATAGCTGCTCGTGTCTTGAACCACACTTTTAACAAATTGCACCAGGTTGTCATCTGTCAATTCCATCAGGTCAGAAGGCTGTAAACTTACAAAATCTGGGTTAGATGTATCAATTCCTGTTCCGCACCAGCCATAGTTATTGAACTTGTTATGGTAATAGGTTTTACCGTTTGGATAAACAATAAAGTTGTGCTGTCCATAGTATAACAATGGCGGAGATGGTGGGGTTGAGTTTGATGTATCAATCAAGGGTGCTTTGATTACGTGATAAACTACACTTTGCTTTTCAAATGCCCTATCTTCAAAAGCATTATCGCAAGCAAAAAGTAAGGCTACTAGAGCAAAGTATATCAGGTTCTTTTTCATCAATTAATATTTGCACTAACTTCTGGATACACGTCACTATGACGTTAATCTGCCATATACGCGTGGTGCATAACCTAAATTTGACTGATTATTTAGTTACACTAATATAACTTTTTTTACCTGGAAAAAACGTAATACCCAGTTGTATTTTTGGCAGGCTATTAATACCGGGTCTAAGTGCATAAAAAACTCCTGTACTTTCCTTAAAAGGGAAACACAGGAGTTTTGAATTGTATCGGGCAATGGTTATCCTACAAAAACGTCAACTCATTCAGCTGGTCCAGCATCCAGCCGGTGAGGCTGTAGCGGTGGCGGTTAGCGGCCAACACCTCGTGCGGAATCATATCGGCGCGGAAACAGGCCAGGCGGCCGGCGATCGGCAGAATGTCCACCTCTTCCTCAGAGCCATCCTCGTTAGGCAAGTATAAACGCAGGTTGCCCCCGTGCTCCGGCTTCCAGTCCTCGTTCAGGTAGCAGATAAAGGACAGGCGGCGGTGATCGTTCTCCTTAAACTGGTCGATGTGGCGCTGGTAAACCGTACCCGGAGGGTATACCGTGAAGTGAAACTCGTAATCCTTTAGGCCCAGGAAACAGGTGCGGTTGATGTAGCGCATCACCTCGTCCATGCGGTCGAGGAAAATCTGGGTAGGCGGCAAGGCTTCAGAAGGTTCAATCCAGCGGATGTAGTCGCCGCGCACCTCTTTGTCTACCGTAAACTGGTCGGCGGCACCGATGCCGGCTTTTTTAAACGTGCCTTGCTCCTGGTGAAGTGTCAGCACCTGCAGCAGGTTGCGCACCTCCTCCGCCTCCAGGAAGTTGTCTATAATGGCGTATCCCTTTTCAGACAACCTGTCGGCAATCTGCTCAAACTTCAGCAGCAGCTTCTCTTCTAATTCTTCAATCATCGCTATAATGCTATACTTGCCTCTCTTTCAGGAGAAAAGCGTGCAAAAGTAAGTGCCAGAGCGATTGCTTGTATACTTGTGGGGCAAAGAAATTTTCTACCTGATTTAAGGTCTAAAACCAAGGGCTGCTAAAGTGGCAGAAACGGTAGTGTGGCTAATTTTTTGTATCTTGTGTGCCATCGGTTTTTAACCAGACCTTAAACAAAACCACAGGCTCAGTACTTATGAAAAAAACAACAGTACTACTGCTTGCCGGCGGCCTTACGGCTGTGTCGGCCTGCAAATCAACCCAAAACGATACAATTGCCACTGGCATGACAACAGAAACAACCGCTACTGCCGCTGCAACGGCAGAAGAAGTGCAACTAGATTACCCTGACACCAAGAAAGTAGACCAAATAGACGATTACTTCGGCACGAAAGTGGCCGACCCATACCGCTGGCAGGAAAACCACGACGAGCAGCTGGATGAGTGGATCGCGCAGCAGAATGAGGTAACGCAGGCCTACCTGGGCGATATCGACTTCCGTGATGAGATTAAGAACCGCCTGACCGAGATCTGGAACTACCCAAAGTATGGCGCTCCGTTTAAAGAGGGCGGCAAATATTATTTCTTTAAGAACGATGGCCTGCAGAACCAGAGCGTACTGTACGTGCAGGAGAGCCTGGAGGCGGAGCCGAAAGTGTTCTTCGACCCGAACAAGCTGAGTGCTGACGGTACGGTGGCCCTGACGGCACTTTCCTTCTCGAAAGACGGCAAATACCTGGCTTACGGCACCTCCAGCGGCGGCTCCGACTGGAACACCTACCACGTAATGGAAACAGCCACAGGCAAGAAGCTGGACGATCAGCTGGAGTGGGTGAAATTCTCGAGCCCGAGCTGGAGCGGAAACGGCTTCTTTTACAGCCGCTACGATGCCCCGACCGAGGGTAACAAGCTGGCCAATATGAACGAGTACCACAAAGTATACTACCACAAAATCGGCACGCCGCAGAGCCAGGACCAGCTGGTGTATGAGGACAAGAAAAACGCGCTGCGCAACTTCTATGGGCAGACCACCGACGACGAGCGCTTCCTGATCCTGAATGTGTCGGAAGGTGCGAGCGGGGCCAATGCGTTATACTATAAAGACCTGAAGGATCCGAAGTCTACTATCAAGCCTATCGTTACCAACTTCGAGAGTGAGTACAATGTGGTGGATAACTTCGGCGACAAGCTGCTGGTGAATACGAACAAGAACGCGCCGCGCTACCGACTGGTGATGATTGACCCGAAGAAGCCGCAGGAGGCAAACTGGAAAGTAATCGTGCCCGAGTCGGAGAATGTGCTGCAGGGTGTATCTGCCGTGGGCGGCCGTATTATTGCCACCTACATGAAGGACGCCACCAGCCAGATCGTCGTGTTTGACCAGAGCGGCAAGCAGCTGAACACCGTAGCGCTACCAACATTGGGCACCGTGAGTGGCTTTAACGGGAAGCAGAGCGATAAGGAAGTGTTCTTCACCTTCACCTCCTTCACCTACCCGCCAACCATCTACCGTTACGATGTGCCGAACAACAAGGTAACGCAGTTCCGTAAGACGGAAGTAAACGTAAACACCGATGCCTTCGAGACGAAGCAGGTGTTTTATACTTCCAAGGACGGCACCAAAGTGCCGATGTTCATCGTGCACAAGAAAGGCCTGCAACTGGATGGCACCAACCCGACTTACCTGTATGCCTACGGAGGCTTTAATATCTCCATGACGCCAAGCTTTAGCATTGCCAATATGCTGTGGCTGGAGAACGGCGGCGTGTATGCCATGCCGAACCTGCGTGGCGGTGGCGAGTACGGCGAAGACTGGCATAAGGCCGGCATGACACCAAACAAGCAAAACGTATTCGACGACTTTATCGCCGCTGCCGAGTACCTTATCGACCAGAAGTATACTTCCTCTGAGAAACTGGCGGTGGCCGGTGGCTCTAATGGTGGCTTGCTGGTAGGCGCCTTCATGACGCAGCGGCCTGAGCTGGCCAAGGTGGCCATTCCTGCCGTGGGCGTGATGGACATGCTGCGCTTCCATAAGTTCACCATTGGTTGGGCGTGGGTGCCAGAGTATGGCTCTTCTGCGGATGAGGCGCAGTTTAAGAACCTTTATACTTTCTCGCCACTGCACAACATCAAGGAGGGTGTGAAATACCCGGCTACTTTGGTAAAAACCGCAGACCACGACGACCGCGTGGTGCCGGCGCACTCCTTCAAGTTCATCTCTGAGCTGCAGGACAAAGGCGCTACGGGTAATCCATACTTAATTAGAGTGGATGTGCGTGCAGGCCACGGCGCCGGTAAGCCAACCTCGCTCGTGATCCAGGAGTATGCCGATACCTATGCCTTCATCTACAAGAACATGGGCGTGAACCCGTATCAGAATAACCAGTAACAAGTATAAATCTGTCGATTATACTTCAGCCGCGCCGCCTGCCTCAGGTGGTGCGGCTTTTTTTGTTTTGTAGCCTTAAGAACAGGGGCAGTACCGGGTCCAACCACCCCTGCCCCTCCTTGTCTAAGGCGGGGAATTCTGTGATTGCTTTGGCCAAAGTATAAGTTTCATGGTTGCTGGTATCAATAGAAGTATAAACCCACCCCTGCCCCCTTCGAAGGGGGACTGTGCGGAAAGCAGCAGCTATCGAATCTGATCCCAGTCCTTGGGTTGTGCGCCTTTGGAGTTTTTCTGGTGACGAGCGGTAGCGAGGCAGCCCGAGGCACGAGGGCAGGAAAAGGTACCAGCGCGATGCCCGAGGACGAGCCCTCCCGGGCTGGAGGGAGCCAAAGCCAGAGGTGGAACTGTAGCCTTTGTAAGTCTGAGGAACAGCAGCAGCTATGGAAGTATAGCTTGGTTCAAGTTGCGTAAAGCAAACGCTTAGCCCAGCGAGAAGGTATTTCTTGTTCCTGCTAAAACGAAACCATAGCTTACCCATTATCGGTATATAATTTTTAGTATATTTAAATACAACTATAGAGAATACTCAACCCTATGATACCAGAACCTAACAACACCAGCCCAAACGAGCTTTACCTGGATGTGAGGCTACTCCAGCACCTTACCGACACAGCCAAGTGGGGTAAGGTGCTGGCGGTGCTGGGGTTCATACTTTCAGGGTTTATACTTGTGTTCGGGCTATTTATGCAGCAGATGCTACAATCGTCGGGTATGGAGGGGCGTGTGCCCGATGTAGGGCTGTCGGGTTTCACTATTGTGGTGTACACCTTTGTGGCGCTGGTATACTTTTTCCCGTCGCTGTACCTCTACAACTTTGCTTCAAGTATGCAGAAGGGGGTGCAGGAGCGTAGCCGGCAAAAAGTAGGCAAGGCCATCGGTAAACTCAGAATCCTGTTCAAGTTCCTGGTGATCATGCTGCTGCTGTTCCTGCTGCTGTTCGCTATCTCGCTGCTGATGCTGGCCACGGGAGTGACAGTTCCGCAAATGTAAAACGTATAGTTTGCCAAAGTATAACAGGGGCACCTGCTACCAAAGCAAAAGCCTTCTTATATGAACAAGTCTGTTTTATGAGTGAATTACAGGTGAAGTATAGGAAAAATTTTATACTTTAAAGCTATCGTTCACCTAAACACAATAAACATGGATTCAGGACTTTACGGCAGCGCACCAGCTCCACAACACGTTAGCATAAACCCTCCCTCGGCAGGTTACCTGCAGGAAATCGCGAAATGGGGGAAATTTTTAGCGATAGTGGGTTTTGTGATGATCGGGTTTATGGTAGTGGCCGGCCTCTTTGCAGGAGCCGCCATGGGTTCGCTTTTCTTTCCGCAAGAGTCGGTCGGCGGCGCAGCGGGTATAATTGGAGGGGGCTTCTTTGCGTTTTTCTACCTGCTTTTTGCGCTATTGTACTTTTTTCCGGTGCTGTACCTGTACCGGTTCTCCGGTAAAATGCAGGATGCGTTGCGGCTGCAGAACGAGGAGTTGCTTACCACCTCTTTCGCCAACCTAAAGTCACTGTTCAAATTTGTGGGCATTCTAACTATTGTAATGCTGAGTTTTTATGTGCTGGGGCTGCTGTTTATGTTCCTGGGGGTGGGAATTGGCTCTATGATGCAGTAACTGGCCCGAAAATACTCAGGTAAAAAGCGCGCCCGGCAACTGGCGTGCTTTTTCTGTTTTAGGTGGCGGCTGCCGCTATTCTTACGTACCTTAGCACCATACAAGTATAAAGCGAGCTATGAAATCAAGGGCAGGGAAAAGTGAGTTTACCGTACGCTCCAGCCAGATAGATTACCGGGGGCAGGCCACGTTGCCGGCACTTGTGAGTTACATGCAAGAGGCGGCCTGGCACAACACCTTGGATCTGGGCATATCGATGTACGAGCTGCTGGAGCGCGGGCTAACGTGGGTACTGCAGCGCATGCGCGTGGAGATGTTCCGCTACCCCGGCCACAACGACAGGATAACCGTGGAAACCTGGGCATCCGGCCGTGAGCGCGTGTTTCTGCACCGTGATTTCAGGATCTACAACCAGGAGCGGGAGTTGTTGGGGCAGGCCACCAGCGTGTGGCTGGTAATGGACGTGGTGAAGCGCCAGCTCGTGTCGGTGCCCGATTTTATCCTGGCTGTGGAGGTAGTGCCGGGCAGCGAGCCGCTGCCTTTTGCCAGGGGCAAGCTGCCGCAGCTGCAGGAGGCGCAGCACGAGCAGCAAGTGCCCGTGCGCTGGCACGACATCGACCTGAACCGACACGTAACCAACACCCGCTACCTGCAGTGGGCACTGGATACGCTGCCGCTGGACGTGCTGGAGCAGAAGCAGCTGCGGCAGGTAGACATCATCTTTAAAGCAGAAAGTATACTGGGTGATACCGTGGTTTCGGCTGCGGCACCCGCAGATGAGAATGACCATACGTACCTGCACAAGCTAACCAGCCAGGAAAGCGGCAAAGAACTGGTGCAGGCCCAGACGGAATGGGAAGATAGTGAAACCTGAATGAGTGAATCTTAATCCTGCAAATCCTATTAATTTCGAAAATCCTGATTCAGGCAAGTCAACAGTTTAACAAAGCAGCAATTCAATAATTAAGATGATACAAGTAAGAAGAGGAACGATAGATGATCTGCCGCAGGTGTATAACCTTATAAAGGAGCTGGCGGAGTACGAGAAGGCACCGAACGAGGTAACCAACACCCTGCTGGAGATGGAACGCGACGGCTTTGGCGAGAATGCGATCTACAAATTTTTTGTGGCTGAGGGTGAAGAAGGCGTGGTAGGCATCGCGCTGTATTATACCGCATACTCTACCTGGAAAGGCAGAATGCTGTTCCTGGAGGACCTGGTGGTAACGGAGCGGCTGCGCCGTACGGGCATCGGTAAAAAGCTTTTTAATGCAGTAGCCCAGGAGGCTAAAGAAACGGGTGCCAGGCGGTTCAGGTGGCAGGTGCTGGAGTGGAATGAGCCTGCGATAGCCTTTTACAAGAGCATTGGCGCCGAGTTGGACGAGGAGTGGATCAACTGCACCATGTCCGAGGAGCAGATCCACAGGTATAACGCATAACCTCCATAAGAGAAAAGCCGTCTCCGGAAAGGTTTGACCCTGTTCCGGAGACGGCTTTGTATGGTGTGCGCCCAGTATGGGCACCTGATACGAAAGGTATCATATTATTCCAGAGGGTGCAAGTCCCTTACAGGCGAGTTGGTGAAGCCTGTTAGCAAGCCGCAAGCTGGCTGGCCGTGA
>NZ_JAPFQO010000017.1 GCF_026241195.1 Pontibacter anaerobius | reverse complement strand
GTGAGCACCTCTTCCCATTCCGAACAGAGCAGTTAAGCCCGGGTGCGCCGATGGTACTGGGGTCACACCCGGGAGAGTAGGTGGCCGCCAACCCATCAAGAGGACCGCCCCCACAGGGACGGTCCTCTTTTTTTTGGCCAAGAACACAAACTGAGGGAGCATGGCTAGGGCGGCTCCATGAGGCTCCCGCCGCTGCGCAGGGCAGGTAAAATCCCGATTCCGACCCTTTCTCCCAACACCTGGTGCCATTTACAAGTATAGCTTTGGGGCATGTTGTTTTTTCATCTGCTCCTCGTTAACTTGAGCTATGGCATTTCTGTATCCGTCCTTCCTGTTTGCACTGGCAGCCGTTGCTGTTCCTATCATACTACACCTGGTGCAGCTAAGGCGTGCCAAGCGGGTTATGTTTAGTAATGTTAGGTTTATTCAGGTGTCTAAGGATCTTACGGCAAGCCAGCGGAATCTTAAGGACTTGCTCATACTTCTTTCCCGTATACTTTTCGTTATTTTTCTGGTATTGGCATTTGCTCAGCCTTTTCTTCCGGCTTCAGATGCGGTTGTGGCTGTAGATGATTCTGACGTTGGAATCGCCATTGATAACTCCTATAGTATGCAAAACCTGCATCAGGAGGAAGATCTTACTTTAATGCATGTTGCTGCTGACCGGGCCAAAGTAATCACGGGCCTTTTCCCTTCATCAGCAGCATTTAAATTATCCGCTGCAGAGGTTTTAAACCATGGTTCTCCTGTGCAGAAGGGAGAAGCCGCTGCCCTGTTAGATGGTATAAGCTTTTCTGCAAAAGCTTTTATGCCAGCTGCTGCTATCAAAAACGGGGCTAATCATCTTTTCATACTTTCTGATTTTCAGAAGAACTCGTTCACACCTGCTGCTCTGGATGCTTCAGATTCTTTAACACAAGTACACCTGGTGCCAATGGCTGCTGCTAGCACAGCAAACGTTACCATAGATTCCGTTTACCTGGAGGATGAGTTTATAAGAGCTGGAGCAGAGAATACACTTCGGGTGCTTTTGACCAACACAGGGGTAGAAGCTGTTGAAGACCTGCCGGTTAAGTTGTTTATTGAGGAGCAACAGGTATCTGCTTTGAGTTTGGATTTGCCAGCCAAGCAGTCTGTAGAGGCAGTTATGTCTTTCAGGTTATCTGGGGGTGGTGTGCGAAAAGCATATTTAGTGGTAGAAGACTACCCGGTAGAATTTGACAACACTTATTATTTTATACTGTCACCTTCAGCCCCCATCTCTATTGTTGAAGTTGCGGACGAACAGGCGGGTACGTTGCAGCAGTTATATAGCAACGAAAGTATCTTCAGGTATACTTCTTTCCGTAGCGGTACGATTGATTATGCGGCCCTTGCTGCTGCAGACATCGTGGTTCTGAATGGTGTGGAGTCGTTGCCGGCGGCGTTGGCAGCAACAGTGGCAAACTATGTGAAGGAGGGTGGTACACTGGCTGTAGTTCCACCTGCCAGTGAAAACAGGGGAGCTTATACTTCGCTGTTGCAGAATTTGAACCTGCCTGCTTCCTTTTTAGGTACCCGTGCTGATGCCACTAAAACTAGTTTAGCTGCACCAGACCCCAATAACCCTTTCTTCAGAAGTATATTCTCTGATTTTGATGCTGATATGCAGATGCCGCGGGCTGTTAGAAGTTTGGCCTGGTCCAGAGCTTCTGATGATATCCTGAAGTATAGGGGCGGCGCCCCCTTTCTCTCGCGCTTCGACAGGGGTAATGGTTTTGTTTACCTGATGGCGGCACCCCTCGATGAGGCATTCAGCACGCTTCCAAATCATGCCCTTTTTGTGCCAGTGATGTACCGCTTGGCCATAAGCAGTTACAAGCAGACACAACAGCTGGCGTATACTTTAGGCAATGCCACAATACAAGTGCCAGCAGTTGCTATGCGTAAAGAAGGTGTATATGAGCTGAAGCGTGATACGCTGGCTTTTATACCTGATCAGCAGGTGCGGGGCGGGAAAGTATACTTTAACGTACCCCCTGATATGGATGAGGCCGGCTTCTATACTTTGCAGCTGCAAGACTCCACACTGGCCACGCTTGCTTTCAATTATGAGAAAGGCGAATCGTACCTGGAGCAGTACAGCCCTGACGAACTGCGTGCCTTGGTTGGCAAAAACAGGCCCAATATCCATGTATATGATTACGGTGATGCTTTTTCAGTGAAAGGTGAGTTCGAAAAACGATATTTTGGCGTCAAGCTTTGGAAATATTGCCTAATATTGTGTCTGTTTTTCCTGATGGCCGAAATTGCACTTATTAGATTCCTCTAGCATGAAAGTACTTCTCCGAGCAGCAACCGTTTACAACCCACAGTCTGAGTTTCATCTGCAACAGCAGAATATCTTGATAGCGAATGGCGCCATAACTTACATTGGCCCGGATGAACAGGAGGCGGATAAAGTGATCTCACTTGATGGCTTGTCTGTTTCTGCAGGATGGGTGGATATGAATGCCTATGCAGGCGAGCCGGGGCTGGAGTATAAAGAAGACCTGGAAAGCCTTGCCGCCGCTGCCGCTGTTGGAGGCTTTACAGAGGTACTGCTTTTGCCCAACACCGAGCCGGTAGTGCAAACCAAAGGCGCTATCAACTTCATCAAAAACAGAACCCATACATTGCCGGTAACACTTCTGCCTGCCGCCGCCGTAACCGTTGATGCGCTGGGTAAAGACCTGACTGAAATGATCGACCTGCATCAGTCTGGAGCGGTGGCTTTTACCGATGGTACGCACCCGCTGCAAGGCGCTGACGTTATTCTGAAGGCGCTGCAATACCTGCAACCGTTTGATGGCTTGCTAATGAACAGGCCGGAGCACACCCGACTTACCGAAAACGGGCAGATGCACGAAGGGGAAGCCAGCACCCGATTGGGTATGAAAGGGATTCCGGCTTTGGCGGAAGAAGTGACCGTGACCCGTGATCTGCAACTGCTGCGCTATGCAGGCGGCAAACTGCACTTCTCACTTATATCCACTGCGGCTGCCATAGCGGCTATCCGGAATGCGAAAGCAGAAGGACTGCAAGTGACCTGCGATGTGGCCAGCTACCAGACAGCCTTTACGGATGAGACCATTGAGCCTTTCGATACAAACTATAAAGTAAACCCGCCCTTCCGTAGCGCAGCCGATGCTGTCGCTATAAAGGAAGGTCTGAAAGACGGCACCATTGATGCGCTGGTTTCAGCACATATGCCACAGGACGTGGAGGGTAAGAAACTAGAGTTCGACCTGGCCGAGTTCGGCATCATAAACCTAGAAACAGCCTTTGCTGTGGCAAACACTTTCCTGGAGCTGCCGCTAGAGGCGCTCATCGAGAAACTAACGGTAAACCCGCGCCGCATACTTGGTTTACCAGAGGCACGCCTTGCTGTAGGAGAGGCTGCAAATATGACCATCTTCGCCCCAGACCAAACCTGGCTGCCGTCAGTGGAAAAGAGCAAGTCCAAATCATACAATAGCCCGTTCTTTGGCCGTGAGCTGAAGGGTAAGGTGCTGGGAACAATACACAAGGGGCAGTTAGTGCTCAACGGTTCTTTTTAATATATTTATACCTATATTTAGATAAGGCAGGCCCAGAGCCGCTTTACCCAAGGGAGAGACTATGTTTAATCAAACAATTGTGCGGATAGGTATACGGTATGGTGTGCTGAGTGGCCTTATTTGCTTTGCACTGGTGGCCCTTTTATACTTTATCGGCTATAACCCTTTCGGGGATATGGGGCGGATTTCTTACCTGCCAATCCCGATCTTTATTTTCCTCGCTCTCCGCAACTACAAAAAGTATATCGATACTGAACTTAATTTTGGCAGAGGGCTACGTGTAGGCTTAACAGTGGCATTTTACAGCGCCCTAAGTTCAGCCATGCTCGTTTTTGTTTTTATTTACCTTGTTGGCCCAGATATTCTGCAAAACCATATCGCGGAAATGCAGGCTTTGCTGGAGGAGACGCGTGAGCAGCAGATACAGCTAATGGGGGAGGAATCGTATAGGAATGTATACAATGCTTTGAACAGCCTGACCCCCTCAACCCAGGCTGCTGATTTCTTTTTGTGGAGGATGATTGTGGGCAGCATATTCGCGCTGGTGGCTGCTGTGTTTTTCAGAAAGTAATTTCATCTAAACCATAAACAAAAAAATCATGATCGAGAAAGAACCTTCTGTTGGATCTGTTGCCTTAAAGTGGGGCTTCATCTTCGCGCTAATCGGCGTTATTTTTACATTAGTGCTGATGGTATCTGGTTTGGCTGAAAACCGCTGGATCTCTAGCCTGGCCTATCTTATCCTGATAGGGGGCATTGCGGTGGCAATGAAAAACTTTAAGGCAGAGAACCACGGTTTTATCTCTTATGGTCAGGGCTTGGGAATAGGTGCCATTGTTTCTGTTATCTACGGTTTGCTGTCTGGCACTTTCTCATGGTTATACATGGAGTTTGTTGACCCGGAGTACATGAACCGTATAATGGAGAAGCAACGCGTAGAGATGCTGCAGCAGGGTATGACTGACGAGCAAATTGACGCTGGCATGGCCATAGCTGAGAATTTCCAGGGCCCTGTTGCCATAATACTGGGGTCTGCTGTGGTTACGTTGATTATTGGATTTATCCTGTCGCTGATCATCTCTGCTATCATGAAGAATTCGCGGCCGGAGTTTGAATAGAACATGCAATACACTTACGATATTTCGGTAGTAGTTCCGCTCTTCAACGAGGAGGAGTCGCTGCCTGAACTCGTGCGTTGGATCCGGAGAGTGATGCACACGCACGAGTTTTCTTATGAGGTAATTCTGGTGGACGACGGCAGTACCGACCGCTCCTGGGACGTGATTCATGCCCTGGGCGAGGAGGACAAAGCCGTAAAGGGCATCAGCTTTAACCGCAATTACGGCAAGTCTGCGGCCCTGAACGAGGGGTTCCGCCGTTGCGAGGGTGAGGTGGTAATTACCATGGACGCTGACCTGCAGGACAGCCCCGAGGAGATCCCGGCGCTTTATGACATGATCAAGCACCAGAAGTATGACCTGGTGAGCGGCTGGAAGAAAAAGCGCTTTGACCCAGTTAGCAAAACAATCCCAACCAAGTTCTTTAATGCCGCTACACGCAAGCTATCCGGCATACAGCTGCACGACTTTAACTGCGGTCTGAAAGCGTATCGCCAGCTGCTGGTAAAAAGTATAGAAGTACATGGCGAGATGCACCGCTACATCCCGGTTATTGCCAAATGGAACGGCTTTACCAGGATAGGCGAGAAGGTGGTGCAGCACCAGGAGCGTAAATATGGCACCACCAAGTTTGGCTTGGAGCGCTTCGTGTATGGCTTCCTGGACCTGCTCTCCATCACTTTTGTGAGCCGCTTTAAAAAGCGCCCGATGCACTTCTTCGGCTCGCTGGGCACGCTTATGTTTGTGGTAGGTTTGGGTATAACAATCTGGCTGATCGTGCAGAAACTGTTCGGGCTCTATTCAGAGGGCCGAGTGCGTGATATTGTGGATCAGCCGTTGTTCTTCCTGGCGCTGGTGGCAGTTATACTTGGTGTACAGCTTTTTCTGGCCGGTTTCCTGGCCGAGATGATCTCCATGGCTGCCAGCAAGCGCAATGAGTACCTGATCCGGGACAGGGTAGGGGCCGTTAAAAAATAATGGCGAAGCGGGTAACCATAGTTGGCCCGGCGCACCCGCTGCGGGGCGGGGGAATGGCCACTTTTAACGAGCGGCTGGCCTATGCCTTTCAGGAGGCCGGCTGCGAGGTGGAGATCGTTACCTTTAGCCTGCAATACCCGTCTTTCCTGTTCCCGGGCAAGAGTCAGATTACCGACGAACCCGCACCTGTTGGGCTACCTATAAAAGTACTTATCAATTCCATAAACCCCCTGAGTTGGTGGCGTGCGGGCCGGTACATCAAGAAGCAAAAGCCTGATCTAGTTATTTTCCGCTACTGGTTGCCGTTTATGGGGCCGGCGCTGGGCACTATCGCCCACATCATCCGGAGCAACAAGTATAGCCGCATTCTGGCCATTACCGATAACGTAGTGCCCCACGAGAAGCGCCCCGGTGATGTGCCCTTCACCAAATACTTCCTCGGCTCCTGCCACGGCTTTGTTACGCTGTCGCGCTCGGTGCAGCAGGACCTGGAGCGCTTTGAGCCGAAGAAACCGAGCGTTTACCTGCCACACCCGCTCTACGATAATTTTGGCGAGGCCGAGCCTAAAGAGGAAGCCTGCGCTGCCCTGGGTTTTGATCCAAAGTATAACTACCTGCTCTTCTTCGGCTTTATACGGGCCTACAAAGGGCTGGACCTGCTGCTACAGGCTATGGCCGACCCTCAGGTGCAGGAACTACAAAACCTGAAGCTGATTGTGGCCGGGGAGTTTTATGAGGATGCCGCGCCATACCGTAATCTTATCGAGCAACTGCAGCTGCAGGAGAGGCTTATACTTCGTACTGATTTTATTCCTAATGCCGAGGTACGTCATTACTTCTGCGCCGCCGACCTGGTGGTGCAGCCATACAAACACGCTACCCAGAGCGGCGTAACGCAGGTAGCTTACCACTTTGACAAGCCGATGGTGGTAACGCGCGTAGGAGGTCTGTCAGAACTTGTGCCGCACGGCGAGGTGGGTTATGTGGTGCAGCCGCAGCCGGAGCCCATTGCCGCTGCCATTCATCAGTTTTATACTTCGGGCGCAGGAGCCATACTTTCCGAGAACATCACGAAGTATAAAAAACGCTTTAGCTGGAGCCGCTTTGTGCAGGCCGTGTGGGAACTGGCGGAGAGGGTGAAAGTATAGGCAGCCTCCTTCTGACCTAAAGTTTTTGCGTAGAAATAGTGTACGTTTTTCTACGGATGATGAAACAACACCTGTTTACCTTATTTTTCTGCCTGCTGTGTCTGGCTGGCTTCCCGCAAAGTATAGACCCGCAAAAATCAATCATAAAGTTTGAGGTGTCTAATATGGGTGTTAACACCGTTGAGGGCAGATTTACTGGAATAACAGGCACGGTATACTTTAACCCGCAGCAACTAACCGCTTCCCGCATGCAGGCTGCTATAGACGTGGCCAGTGTAGACACAGGTATCGAAAAGCGCGATAATCACTTGCGTAGCGAGGATTTCTTTTATGTGGAGAAGTATCCACGAGCCATGTTTACCTCAACTAATATCGAAGTCCGCGGGAGCGGGTATGTAGCTACCGGCGTGCTGCTGGTCAGGGGCATGGCACGGGAGGTTACGATTCCGTTCACAGTTTCCGGGGATGGCGACAGGATGGTGCTGCATGGGCAACTGACCCTGAACCGTAAGGATTTTAACATTGGCGATAAGTTTGGCAGTTTTATGGTGGGGCGCAAGGTAAACCTGCAGATCATATGTGTGGTAAATTAACGGTTTGCCTCTAGAGGTCTTGCAACTATGGAGGGGAGCACTGCAGCCAATGCCTAACCTCGGTTCAGCTGATTTATCTAAGATTATGATATTTTGATTGGTAGATGGGCGTTATGTCGGCGAGATGAGCTGCGTGATGGAGTTGCAGCCTTAGTCTAACTTTACTTTAGATAAGATCAACATACTTCCCTAGAACATCACTAAGTATAAATAGAGATTAAATTGATAGCTGTTTACGCAGGCCATGTATGGCTTGCCAGATAAATTGAAAGTAAAAATCAGTAGCCTCCGTTTTCCAGTGCAGCTCAAAGCCTAATAATAGTTAGTTAGCTGATGATCATAAAAGAGAAATATAGTGAGCTAAACCCTTTTGTAAGAAGTACGCTTAGCCGTTTAGTGGAGGAGCAGTTTGGCCATGTGCCTTTTGTGCAGGAGCGTGAGTGGGCGCTGCCGGATTGGGTGCTGGCGAAGTATGAGCACGGCGAGATAGCCACGGTTTGCCATGTGGTGCTACGTGATGTAAGTATGGATGGGCAGGAGTATAAAGTGGCTGGCATTAATAACGTGATCACGCCAAAAAGCTACCGTGGCAAAGGTTTCGCCAGTCAGGTGCTGCGTGAGGCGGAGATGTTTATCTTTGGTGAGCTTGACTGTACTTTCGGGATGTTGCTTTGCGCTGATGATTTATTGCTGTTCTACAGCCGCTTAGGTTGGTACAAGCTTGATGAATACGCTTTATACTACCACCAGCCAACGGGTGAGCAACGCTACGACTCCAATGTTATGCTACTTTCGCCGCCGGAACAGGGATTTTTCTTTCCCAAACACATTCACCTGAACGGCCTTCCCTGGTAGCGTTAGCTGCTTTCTATCAGTTAAGTATTGCCATATGTCTGATACTGTATCAAGTATAAAGAGGAAGAAGTTACTTTGCCACAGAATCACGATTAGCTACAACATAAAACTATGGAAAGTAATTATATACTGGTGCTGGGCGCCGGTGGCAACATTGGCGGCAAGGTGGCGCAGGAACTAGTAGCCCAAGGCGCGCAGGTAGGAGTGGTGGGCCGCAGCCGGAGCCGCCTGAGCCGGTTTGAAGGCAAAGCAGAAATTTTGGAAGGTGATTTTAGCGATGATGTTTTTCTGCACCATGCGCTCCAGAAAGCCAGCAGCCTGTTCCTAACTGTACCAAACGATGTCTTTTCTGATGTGTCCGCCACGGCTCGCCGGCTGGCGCGTCTGCTGCAGGGTACAGCGGTTACGCATATCGTCAACATCAGCAACAGCATTATCAGAAGAGCAGGCAAACCCACAGGCCTGGTGGCGCTGGAGGAGGAGTTGAATAAGTGTTTGCCACAGCACCTGCTGCACCTGCGCTGCGGCAACTTCTTCGAGAACCTAAATTGGGGACTCCACACGCCTTACCTGCCGGATCTGAAGCTGCCTTACATTTCCTCTTACGAAGTGGCGCATACGGCCGCTCAACACCTGCTGCAGCAGGATTTTACTGGCAAGCAGGCGAAAGCCCTGCTCGGCGAGCGCGATTATAGTATGGCAGAACTGGCGGCGGCGGCAGGCGTAACGTACCAGCAGTTGCCGTATACTTCAGAGAACATTCACTTCTACAAACCCTTTAATGAAAGCGATTTTGAGGTGGAGCCACGCTCGGCCAAGTATGAACCCGGTAGAGAGGAACGCTTTACGCTGAAGTACTTCCTTATCCACGACCTAAAGCAAAACCTGTAAATCAAAACACCTGCAGCAGAAGGAACATACTGGTCTAGCAGAAGTAGCTTTTCAGACTCAGGTATGTAATTAAAATTCACTAGCTGCATTCTTTAAGAGGAGTAGTTTGTTTGATAGTAATAAAAGATTAAAATCTATAGAAAAAATACAATAAGAGTTAAAACTATGGCGTTAATTAGTAAATCGTAATATTTATATATTAATCAAACTCTTAATGTATTTTTTATGAAAACAAACAAGCTTTTCGCCACCATGCTGGCACTACTTTGTGTAATTGGTATCAGTGGCTGCGATAAAGAGGATACTGAACCTGGTACAGAAAGTGCTTTAAACACCGATCTTTATTTCGAGGCCGACATGAACGGCAAATCCCTGTTCCTACCGGAAGGTAAGGATGGCTATGTGAGTGAAGCTGGCGCTTATTACGGGCCAGCCAAAACTACAGGCTGTGTCAGCAGACAGGCAATGCGCCTGAAGGGAGCAGATATGCGAAAATCGCTAGAGGTTTCTTTTATCAAATGGTCTGAGACCTGTATAAAAAGCTGCTCACAGGTAGAGGAAATGTTTAAAGTAAGCTCCTATACCTTTGGCAACTTGGAAACTACTTCGGATGAGCGTGTTATAGACGGTGTTTTGATCCGGTACACAGACGTAGACGGGAAAGTATGGAGCTCAGATTTTGGGAGCGGTGACCAGACAGGGAGCAGCTTCCGTATTGTGGAGCATATAAGCAACACCAAGGATAAAAATTCGAAAAAAATAACCACTACTGAGTTTAGTGCTAAACTGTATGATGGCAACGGGAATAAGATAGACCTGACCAATGGAAAAATGATGAGTCGAAGCGTCGTGTGTGAATAGTAAGATCTGCTGTTTCGGACATCATTGTCCGCATAAACCAAAAAAAGGGGATGCGGACATCCCCGGCAGAGTTCTTCCGGACCTCTAGGTCCGGAAGAGCAGCGGTATAGGCAGATTCCCCTCCTAGGATGGGTTCAGGCTTTGTACAAAATTTTAAAAGGCTTCATGACGCAGCTTTAAGTTGATGAGGGTATAAATCCAGCTAAAAAGAAAATCCCCGGAAGCCAAAGCTGCCGGGGATTTATACTTTTATACTTTCCCTACACTCACACCAGCTGCTCCACGCCTGTGTAATTGAACGGAGAAATCTGCTTCAGCTCCGCCTTCACTTCGTCGCTTACCTGTAGTGTATCGATAAAAGTATGGATGCGCTCTTCGGTCATCTTCTCATTTTTGCGGGTCAGCTCTTTCAGGGCTTCGTATGGCTGCGGATAGCCCTCGCGGCGCAACACCGTCTGGATTCCCTCGGCCACCACGGCCCAGTTGTCCTCCAAGTGAGCGTGCAGGGCAGCCTCGTTCAGCTCCAGCTTGCCAATACCTTTCTCTAAAGACTTTAAAGCGATTAGCGCGTGCGCCAGCGGCACACCCACGTTGCGAAGCACGGTAGAGTCCGTGAGGTCGCGCTGCAAGCGGGAGATGGGCAGTTTAGCCGATAAATGCTCCAGCAAGGCATTCGCGATGCCCAGGTTGCCCTCAGCGTTCTCAAAATCGATTGGGTTTACCTTGTGCGGCATGGCGGAGGAGCCTACCTCACCGGCCTTTATCTTCTGCTTAAAGTAGCCCATGGAAACGTACTGCCACACATCGCGGGAGAAATCCAACAGGATGGTGTTCAGGCGCTTCAGGCCATCAAAATAGGCGGCCATGTTGTCGTAGTGCTCTATCTGCGTGGTGTACTGGCTGCGGGTTAGGCCAAGCCCTTCCTGCACAAAACGGTTGCCGAACTCCGGCCAGTTTATACTTGGGTAAGCTACGTGATGCGCGTTAAAGTTACCGGTAGCGCCCCCAAACTTAGCCGAGAAAGGCACCTGGCGCAGCAGGTCTAGCTGTCGCTGCAGGCGCTCTGCAAACACCATGATCTCCTTGCCCAGGCGGGTAGGAGAGGCCGGCTGTCCGTGGGTGTGCGCCAGCATTGGTATACTTTTCCATTGCTGCGCCAGCCCCTGCAGGGTTTGAAGTATATCCTGGTATGTTGGCAGCAGCACACGCTCATGCGCCTCGCGCAGCGAGAACGGAATGGCGGTGTTGTTCACGTCCTGGGAGGTAAGCCCGAAGTGGATAAACTCTTTGTACCCGCTCAGACCCAGCTGATCAAATTTCTCCTTCAAAAAATATTCCACCGCCTTTACGTCGTGGTTTGTGGTTTTCTCCGTTTCCTTGATGGTCAGGGCGTCCTGCTCCGTAAAATTCTCGTAAATGGCACGCAATTCCGGGAACAGGGAGGCGTTAACCTCCTGCAGTTGTGGCAGCGGCAGCTCGCAAAGCGCGATAAAGTATTCTACCTCCACCAGCACACGGTAGCGGATAAGGCCAAACTCTGAAAAATAGGGGGCAAGTTCGCTGGTGTGGCGGCGGTAGCGACCATCCACCGGCGAGATAGCGGTTAGTGTTGTCAGGTTCATGGTAAAGGGGATGTGGTTCTCCTGCTCAAAGATACACAGCTTTGCCACACGAAGCCAACTCTGCGCCCGTTTATACTTCATAGCCGCTATAAGGGCACCGCCTCCAGCATTATTAAGCGCAACTTATTAAGGGTTAGGATGGTTAATGTGTTGTGTGTCAATTGTTTTTGGCATTATGCTTGTAGCGGAGGGGGCGGTTGGCATATCCTATCGGGGCCGTAGCCGTACTAGTTGGAGAAAATAGAAATATATACTAATTCAGGAATGGATATATAGTATAAACTCTCTATAAATAAGCACTACTTTTTTAGATACAGATCTTATTAGTTAATTCGCATTAGATTATACTTTGGACCATCGTTTGAAAAATAAAATCTTTATATGGGTTGGCGGCGTGCTGGCCTTCTTTGTACTTCTTTTTGTGCTGCTCTTCGCCTTTAGGAGCCGCCTGTTAAACTATACCATAGAGCGCGTTATTGGCAAGGTGGAGGCCAGGTACCCGGTCGATTTTAAAATCGGAAACGCAGAGTTTGTAGACTGGAACTCTGTGGTGCTAAGCGATATATCGCTGGTGCCGCTTAAAAAGGACACCCTGTTTACAACCGACAGCGTGCATGCTACCGTTGGTTTCCGATCGCTGTTTAAGGGCCGCATCGTGTTCAGGCGACTGGAGGTGAACGACAGCTACCTGACAGCGGTGAAGAAAGGCGATGAGACGAACTATGACTTCCTTCTCAAAAAGGATGAGAAAGCGCCGCAGCCAAAAGATACCACCGCTACCGGCCGCAACTATGGCCAGCTGCTCAACCGCCTTATCGAGACCGCTTTTGATAACGTGCCGGACCAGGTAGACTTCAAGAATCTCAACGCCTCCTATACTTCCACCAACCGCACCATTGATGTACGGATGCCCTACCTGCTGATAGATGACGGGGATATTGAGTCGGAGGTGTACATGCGTACTGATTCGCTGGTAAACAACCTGCTTGTGAAAGGCACCATAGACCCCGGCGATTACAATATCTCGGCCAGCCTTTACACCGCCGACACGGCGGGAATCCGGTTGCCGTATGTGCAGCAGAAGCTGGATGCTAAAGTTGCTTTTGATACCCTGCACGTAAGCCTGGAGGATAAGAAGTTCCGCAACGATAAGCTAACCGTGCGCGGCAAAGCCATGGTGAATAACCTTGTCCTCAACCATCCGAAGGTTGCGGCAGAGGATGTGCACGTTGCCGAAGGTGCCGTTGACTACGTGGTGACGCTCGGGCCGAACCTGTACGTGATAGACAGCCTGACGGAGGTGCGCGTGAACAAGGCCAAGGCCAACCTCTACGCCTCTTATCAGAACGAGACCTCTAAAATCATCGACCTCAAGGTAAAGACAGAGCAGGTACCTGGCAACGATTTCTTCAACTCCCTGCCATCCGGCCTCTTCGAAAACCTGGAGGGGATACAGGCCGAGGGCTGGCTGCAGTACGACCTGAAGTTTCATGTGAACATGGACAGCCTGGAGCAGGTGGTGTTTGACTCTGACCTGGATGCCTCCGAGGACTTTAAGATCGTGCAATGGGGCAATACCAACATCGAGAAGATAAACAGCTCGTTTACCCATACCATGTTTGAGTATGGCAAGCCGATCCGGACATTTACTGTAGGGCCGGCTAACCCGTTTTATGCCCCAATCAGCCAAATATCGCCATACTTGCGCAATGCCATACTTACCGCCGAGGATGCCGGCTTCTACAACCACAACGGCTTTCATGAGGAGGCATTCCGGCAGGCCATCATCAAGAACCTGAAGGAGGGCGAGTTTGCACGTGGCGGTAGTACCATCTCCATGCAGTTGGTGAAAAACGTGTTCCTGACGCGCCAGAAAACGATTGCCCGAAAGGTAGAGGAGGCCATTATTGTGTGGATGATCGAGAACCTGGACCTGGTATCGAAGAACCGCCTGTTTGAAGTATACCTGAACATTATTGAGTGGGGGCCGGATGTATACGGCGCCAAGGATGCCTCCCGCTTCTACTTTGGAAAACAGCCTTCGGAACTGAACCTGGCGGAGGCCATCTTCCTGACCAGCATCATCCCAAGCCCTAAACGCTACCGCTCGTCCTTCGACAGCGCCGGCAACCTGCGTAGCTGGAAGTCTGGCTACTACCGCATGATCGGGGGCATTATGCGCCGCCGCGGTTTGATCTCGCAGGAAGAGTACGAGAACCTGTACCCGAACGTGCGCCTCTACGGCCGCGCCCGGGATCTGATCGTGACCGCCCCGGATACCTCGATGGTGGAAGAAGACACCAGCCAGTTTGAGTTGGAAACGATCGATATGCTGGACTTTTAAATTACTAAAGTATAAAAACAGCCCCTGTAGCCATAGTTGCAGGGGCTGTTTGCTTTTAAAAAGTATAGTATTGCGTATACTTGCGATGATGAAAAAAGAAGAGAACGGCAAATCGCAACCCATCGGCCTGATACCTTGGGCCGGAGCGCTGGCGGCACGCGTAGGCCTGGATTGGTTTCTGCTGGCCCTGCTAAGTATGATTGTGCTGGCTTACCTGTTGCCAGAGCTGGGCGTGGACCGGGAGCCGGTGTCGTTGGGCGATGTGGCCAACTATGGCGTATCTGTTATCTTCTTTTTCTACGGCCTGCGCCTGAGCCCCGAGAAGCTGAAGGTGGGCCTGAGCAACTGGAAGCTGCACGTGGTGGTGCAGCTAAGCACATTCATACTTTTCCCGCTGCTTATTCTGCCGCTGCATAAATTGTTTCAGGATACGCCGCAGGAGCTACTTTGGCTGGGTGTGTTTTACCTGGCGGCGCTGCCCTCTACGGTTTCCTCGTCGGTGGTGATGGTGTCGATAGCGGGAGGCAACATCCCAGGGGCTATTTTCAATGCCAGCATCTCCAGCCTGATGGGTATCTTTATCACGCCGCTTTGGATGGGCCTGTTCCTGACGACCAGCACCGAGGGCTTCGATATGGGAAGCGTGATGGGTAAACTGGTGCTGCAGGTGCTGCTGCCGGTGGTGCTGGGCATACTTTTGCACCGCTACTGGGGAGCTTTTGCTGAGCGCAACAGAGGACGCCTGCGCGTGTTCGACCAGGTCATTATTCTGATGATCGTGTTCACTTCCTTCTCAGAATCATTTGCGCGCAAGATGTTCAGCGGCTACAGCGTAACAGATATACTTATACTTGGCGTGGCTATGATCGGGCTGTTTTTCCTGATGTACGGCATCATCTACGGCATCACCAAACTGCTGGGCTTTGCCCGCGAGAACCAGATTACAGCCATTTTCTGCGGGTCCAAAAAGTCGCTGGTGCACGGCACTGTAATGTCGAAGGTATTGTTCCCGGGAGGAAATATGGTGGGAATCATATTGTTGCCCATCATGATCTACCACGCGCTGCAGCTGTTGGCTTCCAGTATCATAGCGCAGGCGGAGGCGCGTAAGAAGGTGGTTGAGTGAGGGGACTTCGGTGAACTTCTTCTGCATCGGTTCCAACCATCTCTGCCCCTCATAGCTGCGCTCGCTACCTTCGAACTCGCGTTCTCGGTTGTCCAAGGTAGGGGATTCTGCTGCTGCTTCGGCTAAAGTACAATTTGCATAATGGCAGGTCGCGACCTGTCCCTACGAAGGTGTAAACCCACCCCTATCCCCTCCGAGGAGGGGAATTTCAGCAGGCGATTATCCAACCACCCCTAGCCCCTCCTTGTCTAAGGCGGGGAGCCTGTAATTACTGATGTTGAAGTGTAAGTTCCATAGTTGGGGTTGGATGTCATCAGCAAAAGTATGAACCCACCCCTAGCCCCTCCGAGGAGGGGAATTTACCTCACCCCAGCCCTCTCCTTTTCTCGAGGGCCCCTACCCCCAAAACAGGAGAGGGAGTCCGGTTCATGTTGCATCAGCTTAGGCTATCAAACTGATCCCAGTCTTCCCGTTGAGCGCCTTTGGAGTTTTTCCGGTGCCGAGCGGGAGCGAAGGCAGCCCGAGGCACGAGGGCAGGAAAAGGTCCCAGCGCGATGCGGGAAGACGAGCCCTCCCGGGCTGGAGGGAGCCAAGGCCGGAAATGGAAAAGGATGCTTGTAAGGCTGAGGATCAGCAGCAGCTAGCAAGGATAACTTGGCTCAGGTTGCAGAAAGCAGCGGCTAAGCAAGTATAAGTATGCGGACTAGGAAATCCGCGGCAGAGTGAGTTCCAGACAGGGATGTCCGGAACAGCAGGAGGTATAAACTCATAAGTATAAAGGGTAGCCAAAGTATAAGTATGGTTCTCCGAGCCAGTTGCGTTACAAACTCAACACCATAAAAGGACACAAGCCTGAAGACTTGCGCCAGAAGGGCCAGAATGGGAGTACAGTAAAAAAGAGTTCAAGAAAAAGAAGAGTCGCCTCTAAAACGATTTATCAAACAGCAGCAAGTAAAAAAGCACACGGCCCACCTGCTACAGTAGCAAATGGGCCGTGTGCAAAGTATAAAAAAGCAGCTTACGCTACCTGTGCCTGTTTTTGTTCTTTCGCTGCGGCTTCCTCTTTATCCAGCAGCTTCTTGTCCAGAATAAAAGGGCCGAAGGGCAGGAGCGAGGCAATAAAGCCAGCCGCTACTTTCTTAAAGCCCCAGTTGTGCACCAGCGTTACCTGCAACAGTGCCAGCATGTAGAGCACAAACAGCACACCGTGTGCCCAGCCTACATACTTTACAAACAGAGGCATATCAAACATATACTTTAATGGCATCGCGATACCCAGCAAAATAAGGTAAGACAAGCCTTCGTAAATGCCCACCGTGCGCAGGCGCGAGATTGGAGTTTTCATTAAAACGGATTTCTTGGTAAATGTTGCTGTTTTGCAACAATACAAAGGTACAAAACGTGCCTTACATCGCTCCTAAAATTCGACGGAAGTATACTCGGGGCAGCTACTCTACATTAGAAACCTACTGTTGTGCTACTGGTTTAGACACTGCCGGTGCAGCATACACCTCATTCTGAATACCAAGTGAGAAGCTGTGGATGCTGTCAAAGATCGCTTTTACAAAATCCTCATCCAGGCCTATATCACCGGCAGTTTTCAGCCTGTTTTCCAGTATCTGTTGCCAGCGGCTGGCCTGGTAAATATCCAGTGCGTTGGCGCGTTTGTACTCCCCGATCCGCTTCGACACATCAGCCCGCAGGAAAAGCACGTTCAGCAGCTCGCTGTCCAGCTTATCGATGAGGCTGCGTAGGTCCTGCAGCTGTTCCGGCTGTGCTACCCGCTCCGACTCCAGGTCCAGCACGGTAAGTAGCTTATCCAGCCCGGCCGGCGTTACCTGTTGGGCGGCATCACTCAGGGCCAAGTCCGGGTTAGTGTGCGTTTCTATCATCAGGCCGTCGGCGCCCAGGTGAAGTGCCTGCTGGCTCACCGTCTCCAGCAGGTCGCGGCGGCCGGCAATGTGGCTGGGGTCGCAGAGCAGCGGGATGCCAGGGGCCAGGCTTCGGATCTCCTGTATGGTTTGCCACTTGGGGTGGTTGCGGTACGGTTTGTTGCTGGGGGTGGAGAAGCCGCGGTGGATCAGTCCCAGGTCGGTGATGCCTGCACGATTCAGGCGCTCCAGGGCACCCAGCCAAAGCTGGATATCCGGGTTCACGGGGTTTTTCACCATCACCGGAATGCCTACTCCCTGCAGCGCGTCGGCCACTTCCTGCACCGAGAAAGGGTTAACAGTGGTGCGCGCGCCCACCCAAAGTATATCCACACCATACTTCAGCGCCTCCTCCACGTGCTGCGTGTTGGCCACTTCCACGGCAGTCTGCAGCCCTGTTTCCTGCTTCACCGTTTGCAGCCACTCCAGCCCCACGGTTCCCACTCCTTCGAACAAGCCCGGGCGGGTACGGGGCTTCCAGATGCCTGCCCGGAAAATGGATACCCGGTGGTCTTTCTTCAGCTCGCGCGCCGTTTGCAGCATCTGCTCCTCGCTCTCGGCACTGCAGGGGCCGGCAATAACTGTTGGCAGCGGGCCGCCATTCAGGATTTTGGTTGTAGCAACTGTTTTAAGATGGTTGGTTGTAGTAGTCATGGTTATACTTCGGTTAAGATTTCTGTGGATGATTTGATTCTGTTGATGGCTTCTTGGAGTTGTTCGGCAGGGGCGCAAAGCGACACACGAAGGTAGCGCTCGCCCTGGCTTCCGAAAATCTTGCCGGGCGTCAGGAAGATGCCTTGTTCGTGCAATAGCTCGTCGAGGTATACTTCCACGTCTGTTATCTCCTCCGGCACGCGCGCCCACACAAACATGCCCGCCTGGTTTTGCTGATAAGAACAGCCCAGTTGGTTGAGGAGCTTATGTGCCAGCTGCTGCCTTTGGGAGTATGCTGCGTTGCGCTCCGCATGCCAGACGGTACTGTTTTGCAGGGCGGCAATGGCAGCCTCCTGCACCGGCAGCAGCTGGCCTGAGTCGAGGTTGCTTTTCACGGCAAGTATGGCGGAAAGGTACTCCTGCCGCCCCAGCACCATGCCCACGCGCCATCCCGCCATGTTATGTGATTTGCTCAGCGAGTTCAGCTCCAGACAGTTCTCTTTCGACCCGGTTATACTTAAAAGACTGAGTGTTTCCTGCTGTGGCAGCACCAGGCTGTAAGGGTTATCATTGATGAGCAGCAGGCGGTGCTGTTGTGAGAACCTCACCAGCCATTCCAAAGTATGAGTTGCGGCGGCGGTGCCAGTTGGCATGTGCGGGTAGTTGATCCACATCAGTTTAAAATTGCCCTGTGCTACCAGCGCCTCTAGTTCATCCCGCTGCGGAAGCCAGTCGGTATCCTCCGCCAAAGTATAGCTTACTGCTTCCGCGCCCGCCAAACGGGCCGCCGCAGCATAGGCCGGGTAGCCGGGGTTGGGCACCAGCACCTTGTCGCCGGGGTTTAGGAAAGCCATGGAGATATGGAAGATGCCCTCCTTGGAGCCTGCCAGCGGCAGCACCTCCTGCTCCTGTAGCTCTACGATGTACACTTGTGCATACCACTGCTGCATGGCCTTTCTTAGTTTAGCTGTGCCGTTGTAAGGCTGATAGCCGTGGCTGTTTGCCTGCCGTGCTGAGGTTGTTAGTGCCTCTACGGTAGCCTCAGAGGGAGCCAAGTCAGGGCTGCCGATGCCGAGGTTGATGATGTGTTTGCCCTGCGCCTGCAGTGCCCGCACCTCCGCCAGCTTTCGCGAGAAGTAGTACTCCTGCACCTGCTGTAGCCTGTCTGCTTTGGGTATGATCATCATTTTAAAGTATGGCTGCCGTTTCTTTTTCTGTAATTGCTAATGCCGGACGAGCGGCTTTCTGCAATATCCCCAGCACCTGTAGCTCTTCCACCAGCGGCTTGATGTGTGCAATGGCTTCCTGCAGTTGGGCCACATGTTCGGCCTCCACTTCAGCTACCATACTTCCCCTGTTATCCGTTGATGGCAAGGTTTGCAGCAGCGTGAGCTCTACCTGGTGCTTCTGCAGCAGGCTCAGGAGGAGCGTGAGGGTTGAGGTATGGAGGGGCTTTCGGAAGGTAAGTATGGCCTTGTCGGCAGCGGCAGGCACAGCGGGCTGCTCGCGCTGCAGCAGCAGGAAACGGGTGTGGTTGTCTGTAGTATCGGCCATGTTTTCCGCCAAGATATCCAACCCGTATAACTCAGCGGCTGCTTTTCCTGCAATAGCGGCTGTGTTTTGCAGCTGCTGCTCCTGTATCATCTTGGCGCTATCGGCGGTGTCGTGCATTTCCCGGGGCTGCAGGTGCGGGTGCTGCTGCAGAAAGCCGCTGCACTGCGCCAGCGCCACCGGGTGCGACACTACAGTGCAGATGTCAGCTATACTTTGCCCTGGCAGCGCCATCAGGTTCTGGTCTACGGATAGCCAAAGCTCTGCCGCAATGTGCAGGTGGTGCTCCAGCAATAAGGTGTAATTCGGCAGCAGGCTCCCGGCCAGCGTGTTCTCGATGGCCATCACAGCGGCATCTATCCCGTCCTGTTGCAATGCCGAGCAAAGGCTGCGGAAGGTGGTGCAGTTTACTGTTTCTATTGTTTTACCGGTAAGCAACTGCCTGGCGGCTGCATCATGGAAGGAGACTGGGCCTCCCTGGATGGCGATTCTTGTTTTGTGCATGGTTGTTTGGTGAGGTGGTGAAAAAGAAAAAGCCCCGCTGGTGGCGGGGCTTCTCCGGTTTATACTTTGATGCGTTTCGCAAACACAATAGCATTACCTGTGGAGCCCCGGCGGAGAACCAAAAAAGTAATAGCTAAAATAAAATGTGTTGTGCGGCATCGGTTTATACTTTATCTGTCATCAAATTTTACTAAGCTACGGCTGTAGAGCCTATGCCTCCCTCCGGGCTCTGGCGGTGCTGCTGCAGCGCCTCCATCAGCGTTCTCACAAAGGTGCTGTCCATGTCGGTGTAGTCGTCGCGCTGCAGCCAGGCATCCAGCTCGCGCTGCCAGCGGCTTACCTGCAGGCTCTCCTGCACATCGCCCATCTGGTGCAGGCTTATCTTCTGCGACACCTCGCGGCGGCGAAGCAGCAAATCTACCAAGGCTTTATCGACGCTGTCCATCTGCTGGCTCAGGTCGTCGAGCTGCTCCACCAAATGGTTTGTGCCGTCTAACTTCACCTTAGACTCAATGGCGTTGATGAGCAGGTCCAGTTCCTGTGGCATCAGCTGCTGCTGTGGGCTGCTAAGCGCCGCCGCCGGGTTCATGTGCGACTCGAACAGCAGTCCATCCACGCCCAAGTCTACCGCTTTTTGGCTCACAGGGTACAGCAGGCTGCGGCGGCCGGCAATGTGGGCGGCATCGCAAAGTATAGGCAGCTCCGGGTGCATCTCCTGCAGCTGCAGCATATGGTCCCAGCGCGGGTGGCTGCGGTACGGGTACTGCTCATCGGCGGCAAAGCCTCGGTTTATCAGGCCCAGGTCGGTAATGTCGGCTTGGTTCAGGCGCTCCAGGGCACCCAGCCACAGGCCTAAATCAGGGTAAACCGGGTTGTTTACCAGCACAGGAATGTTGGTGCCTTTCAGGGCAGCGGCTATTTCCTCCATGGCGAAAGGGTTTACCGTAGCACGACCGCTGATGCTCAGGATGTCTACGCCATACTTCATGGCCTCCTCGGCATGCTGTGCATTGGCCACTTCGCAGGTGGTGCGCAGGCCGGTTTCTTTTTTCACCATTTCGAGCCACTGTAGCCCCACCGTACCGACACCCTTGAACGAATTAGGGCGTGTGCGCGATTTCCAGATCCCCGCCCTTAGCACATTAATTCCCTTAATGGCTTTTAGCTGTTGGGCTGTCTTCAGCATCTGTTCTTCGCTCTCGGCACTGCATGGTCCCGCAATCAGCACCAGGCTGCCGTCTGCGTGTCGGAAGCTGCTTTTCTGTGCTACATTGATCGGTGTTCTACTTGCTCTCATGGTCTTGGCATGTTAAAAAATCTTCTTCTTGTTTTGGTTGGTTTTAGTTCGAAACTAGCTTAAAACAAAAGAGCCCCGCTTGTGGCGGGGCTCCCTTGGTGGTCTATATCTTACAACTCTTTACAGTGCACAAATACATTACCTCGGAAGCCCCGTGTGAGGCACCTTAAAGGAATTCGTATAAATGCAGGCCAGTAGTTGAAGCATGTCTTTGTCTATATTTTTAGCAAGTATAAAGTTTTGATAACCAATAAAGCAAGTTTTTGCCCAAAAATATTTTTCTTTTGCGGGATGAATTTGGAAGATTTATACTTTAAAAACCAGTGCTTTACTCCTTAATAGGCGGCTCTGGCAGCTCGCTTTCTTTTTTAGGGAACATGAGTGAGGCAGCAATGGATACAGCCAGAATAGCCCCCACGGCAATAAGTGCATAGCGCATGTCTATGTGGTAGATATCGCTGGCGCCGAGCAGCAGCTTAACCCCGATAAAGGCTAAAATGAGCGACAGCCCGTAATGCAGGTAATGGAACAGCTGCATGATGCCGGCCAGCGCAAAGTATAAAGCGCGCAGCCCCAGCAGGGCAAACACGTTGGAGGTGTACACGATAAACGGATCCTTGGAGATGGCTATGATGGCCGGAATGGAATCAGCAGCGAAAACCACGTCTGTGCTCTCGATCATGATCAGCACCAGGAAAAGCGGCGTGGCGAACCACTTTCCGTTTATCTTGGTGAAGAATTTGCCACCCACAGCTGTTTTGGTAATGCGGATATGCTTGCTGGCCCACTTCACCAGCGGGTTGTGCTCCGGGTCCACGTCACTATCCTTAGAGAAGGCCATTTTAACGCCCGTGTATACCAGGAAGGCACCCAGAATGTAGAGCAGGAAGTGGAACTTGGCAATAAGCGCCACCCCCACAAGTATGAAAATGGCCCGCAGCACCAGCGCCCCGAACACACCCCAGAACAGCAGGTTGTGCTGATACCTTAACGGTACCTTAAAGTAGTTGAATATCAGGATGAAGACGAAGAGGTTATCCACGCTCAGCGATTTCTCTATGAGATAACCCGTGAGGAACTCCATGGCGGGTTGCTCACCTTTCCAGAAGTAGATGAGCACGTTGAACCCAAGCGCCAGCACGATCCAGAACAGGCTGGTAAGCAGGGCCTCCTTTATCTTTACCTCATGCTCTTTGCGGTGGAAAACAAAGAGGTCCAGAACGAGCAGCACAATTACAAAGGCGTTAAAAATTATCCAGAAATAAATGCTATCCATACAGGTTAGGGTATTGTGCTGTTCAACAAAAGTCAAATATAGCTAAGGAAAACAAGAATTGCTTGGATAGTCTGCCGGAGTGGCTGTAGCAGAGCAATTTTAACCGGTAGAGCGGCATGGCCAGCCAGCAATAGTCATCCATACTTTGCAGGCCAGGGAAAGGGTATAATTATTCAGTGTTAGTAGCGGTCGAAGTGGCGAAAGTAACTGTTCAGCTTCATCTTGATCACCCCTAGCACAGCCTCTTTAAAGATGCCCGACGACATTTTGGATACGCCCTTGGTGCGGTCGGTGAAGATGATGGGTACTTCTTTAATCTTAAAGCCATACTTGTAGGCCAGAAACTTCATCTCGATCTGGAAGGCATAGCCCACAAACCGGATCTCGTCGAGCTGAATGGTTTCGAGCACCTTGCGGCGGTAGCACTTAAAGCCGGCGGTGGTGTCGTGGATGGGCATGCCGGTAACCAGGCGCACGTACCAGCTGGCAAACCACGACATCAGCACCCGATTCATGGGCCAGTTTACCACATTTACGCCCTGTACATAGCGGCTGCCAATAGCCATGTCATACCCTTCTTTGGCGCAGGCATCGTACAGGCGGAGTAAGTCCTCGGGGTTGTGCGAGAAGTCGGCATCCATCTCGAAAATAAACTTATAGCCGTTTCGCAGCGCATACTTAAAGCCGTGAATATAAGCTGTGCCCAGGCCTAGTTTGCCCTGGCGGGTTTCGAGGTGCAGGCGGCCTGGGAACTCCAGTTGCAGTTGGCGCACGATAGCAGCGGTCCCGTCTGGGGAGCCGTCATCTATGATCAACAGTTCGAACGGGTGCGGTAAGGACATCACCTTGCGCACCATCGCCTCTATGTTTTCCCTTTCGTTATAAGTTGGGATGATCACCAACGCATCTTTCATGCCTCAAAGATAGCTAATCAGCTATTCTTGGCATGAGCCCTTTCTGAATTAATTTTACAGGCGAGCTCTTTGGCATGCCGGATGCAGCTCGGAACAGAAACACCGGCATGCCAGTTGGCGGCGATATGCATTCCTTCTGTTTCCAGGTTAAGTGCCATTTCATGTGCGTCCTCAATGTGGATGTCGTACTGCGGCATGGAGTGCTTCCAGAGGTGTGCGTACTGGAAATTAGGCTTGTCGGCTGATATGCCGTGAAGCTCTTTCAGCTCCTCATGCACTTGCTGCAGCAGTTGCTCGCGGTCCGTGAGGGCGTGATGCTCCGACTGCGCCCCGCCCACAAATGTCGTGAACAGCACCTCGTGAGGGCGGCAGCGGCCACCGAAAACCGAACTGCTCCAGATAGAGCGTGCGGTAAAGGCATCTTCGGCCTTCGGGTGCATCGCCCCGAAGCCATCAAGCGGGTTGTTTACGTCGCGGCGGTTGTAGGCCGTGTGCACCACCGACAGGGGAGGGTAGTGGATGTTTTGCAGGGCGGCCGCCATACCCGGAAAAGTATAATGCAGCAGGTCCGCGGCTTTGTAGGCAGGGAGCGCCAGCACCAGCATGTCGTATTCCTCGGCGTCGGTATCGGTGGGGGTGGAGCAGCTTACAATGTACTTGCCCTGGCTGCGGGTAACCATTACCACGCGGTGCTCGGTGTGCAGCGAGATCAACTTGTCGGCAATAGCGTTTGGCAGGGTTTGCATGCCGTTTATAAATGAGATGGGTTGCTGCCGGTCGTGTGTTCTGCTGTGGAGCGCCAGCCCCTTCAGTACGGAGCCATGTTCCATCTCCAGCTCCTTCAGGCGCGGAAAAGTTTTCCGGATCAGCAACTTATCCGGGTCGCCGGCATACAAGCCTGCTATAAACGGGTTCACGGCATATTGCAGCACGCCGGGGCCAAAGCGCCGCTCAAAAAACTGGGACACTGTTTCGTAGTCATGTCCGGCAGGCGGTACGTTTTTTTCCTGCAGAATGCGGTAACGGGTTTTCCAGGAGAAGCACTTGCTGGAGAGCAGCGAGAAAGGCGTAAGCGGCAGTTGTTGATAGGAGCCATCGCGCAGCACAAAGTGGTTTAGGCTGTTGCCGGTGGCTGGTAGCAACTCCTGCTCTAGCTTCAACTCGCGTACCAGCTCATCCAGCTCCTGCGAAAATTGGGTAGCATTAGGGCCAAGCTCCAGCAGGTAATCACCCTCCTGAACAGAACGGATGTTGCCACCCACCTGGCTGCCAGACTCGAAAAGGTCGTAAGGTATGCCCAGTTTTTGTAGGTAATAGGCCAGCGCCAACCCCGAAATCCCCGCTCCAATAATCGCTACTCTCATCTGCTGCTGTTCCTGTTAATTTTTATACTATGATGCCTCTATTTAAGTGGCTGGCCAGCCTTGGCCGAGGCTAAGGCTTACTTTCTTAAACGTTTTAATGTGTAAATTAGCGCCTCACCCACACAAACTATACCACATGCAGCAGCAAAAGTGCGTTTTTCTGGACCGCGACGGCGTGTTGAACCGCGAACGAGGCGACTATACGTATGCTTTGGAAGATTTTGAAGTGCTGCCCCGTGTGCCTGAGGCGCTTAGGTTGTTGAAGAAGAACGGCTATCTGCTGATAGTGGTTACAAACCAGGGGGGCGTGGCCAAAGGATTGTACCAAAAATCGGATGTGCTGGCCTGCCACCAAAAGCTGCAGGGCTCCTGCGAGTCCCTGATCGACGCCCACTACATGGCACCCGGCCACCCCAATTACTCGGCCTCCCTCTCGCGCAAACCCGACAGCCTGATGCTGGAACGTGCTATTGCTAAGTATAACATAGACCCCGACCAAAGCTGGATGGTGGGCGACTCCCTCCGCGACCTGGAAGCGGCCGGAAAAGTGGGGGTGAAAGGCATTTTGGTGGGCGATAAGTATGAGCCCGGCGCGCATGTATGGCAGCTGACAGATTTGTGGGAGGCGGCGCAGTTTATACTATCTGAGCAGTAACTATTAGCTATAATTCTGATCTTGCTCTTCGCCTAAGGCGCCTTTTCACAATAGCATATCATTTCAAGTATAGGCAATTTTACCAGGATTATGATTGAAATTGTGACTCATCTTCAACGCCTTAGTCGACGTTAATCGATTGTTTAGCTTATAGAAACCGCCCTATACCGACGATAAAATTTACGATCTGTTTTTCATGTTAGATTTGGTTAAATCAAATTAATCAAGGTTATGAAAACAGCTATTAAAATTTTAAGTGGTCTTTTGCTTCTTGTGAGCCTGGGATCATGCGAAAAGGATGAACTCGACTCCATCGATGTAAGTCCTGCAATGTCAGCCGATGTTCAGGGTGTGCAGAACTTTAACAACGGCATGATTAACTCCTACAGCAGTGAGGTCGTTCTTCAATGGAACGAGTTTCTGAGTCAAACTATCGATAATAGCATGCCACTGCCAGCGGAGGCTAAGATCTATGCCATGGTCACGTTGGCGATGCATGATGCTTTAAACAATGTAGTTCCCAAATACGAGACCTACGCACTTGACAATTCAGGAGTCGATGCCGGGGATGTTTCAAAGAAGAACATTCATGCTATTGCCGATGCTGCCGTTTCGCAGGCAGCGCGGGATATGTTTGCCCAGCTTGTTTCAGGGTCCACAGCCGCCGCCGATGCAAAATTAAACGAGGTTCTTGCCAGTATTGAAGATTCAGACCTCAAAACCCAGGGCATTACTATTGGCAAAGCCGCAGCAGCAGCCGTACTGGCCAAAAGGGCAAATGATTTCGAGCTAAGCTTTGTGCCATATGCTGGGGGTACTGCACCGGGAGAATATCAGGCTAATTTTGAGCCCTTCATAAATATGGCCTACGCTCCCAATATGGGGGAACTTACCCCTTTCGGTATACGATCAGGAGATCAGTTCAGGGATGAAGCACCGTATCCTTTAAATTCCAGTGAATATCTGGCCGATTATAATGAGGTCAAGTCCCTTGGCTGTGATGATTGTCCTTTAAGAACTGAAGAACAAACCGAGATTGGCGTCTTCTGGATTGAGAGTAACGCAAGTTCCATGAATAGGATGGCCAGAGCCTTAATTGAGGACAGAAAACTGGATGGTTGGGAAGCTGCAAGGTTACTAGGTCTTGTTGAAATGGCTGTAGTTGACGCCTATATAGCATCTTTTGAGGGAAAGGCTTACTACAAATTCTGGAGACCAGTTTCAGCTATCAGAGCCGGAGACGTTGACGGGGTTGATGCTACCGTGGGAGATACTAACTGGAAATCTAGTTTCCCTACTCCACCAACAGCGGAGTTCCCTTCTACGCACGCTTATGCCGGAGGTGCTGCCGCAGCGGTTTTTAAATCCTATTTTAAAACTGACCATGTTAATATGTATGTTACCAGCCCCTACCGTCGTCCTGGAGTTGAACGCCACCTTAGCAGCTTCTCGCAAATGGCCTATGAGAACGCTATATCCAGAATCTATATAGGTTATCATTTTAGACACGCTGTAGTAGTAGGCGAAAGACAGGGAAAAGAGCTTGGAGAATACGTTTACCAGAACAATTTGAGAGAACTTAAAAAGGTGCTTTAAATTTTAGTGCTTTTCTATGATAGTCCGGCCTTCTAAAGGCCGGACTATTGCTATTTAAAACCACTAACTCTTCCAGAGTTTATATTAATAAATTACAAAGTATAATTTGTGACTATTATATTATTAAATAGAATTATTTTGTTTGAAAATCGTATTGAATAAAGTGCTCAACCTTTGAGTTTTTGATTAGTTGCTCAGCCTAAGAAATACTACTATGAAAACAGTTTACTTATTTTTGCTTTTACTCGGCGCTGTACAGACAACATTGCATGGAGAAAGTGGCTTTACAGGTCAGGTAGTGGATAAGTTCGGCATCGCAGTTCCCAACGCGACTATTTACATTGAATCTGTTAACAGAGGACAAATATCCAATTCCGACGGGTATTTCCTGATAACACTTAAAGCGGGAGAATACCAGGTCCAGGTTTCAGCTATTGGCTTTGCAACTCAGATCTTACCCGTTACTGTCACCGATCAAGTTTCAGATTTAGGAAAAATCGTATTACAGCACTCCAATGAAGTGATTGATGAAATCGTAATTTCCAGTTCCAGAATACAGGAAAAAATTACCAAGGCACCAGCTACCGTTGATATTATTACGGCCTCACAATTTGAAAATATAACAGGAAGCCCGGAGGAACTATTTGCCTTACAAAAGGGAGTTGATTTTAGCAGGATCGGGAATTTCTGGGGCAGTATAAGTATAAGAGGGTTTAACTCAGCATTTAACCAAAAAATGCTTATCCTGGATGATAATCGGATAGCTCATGTTAGAATACGGACGCCTGTTGGTCCTTTGAGCCCATTCATAAAAGAAGACATAGAAAAAGTAGAGATTGTGCTAGGTCCGTCCTCTGCGCTGTATGGCCCGAATAGCCTGAACGGTGTATTCTATACTGTTTCAAAATCGCCATTCAAGTATAAAGGCACAGAAGCTGTGATTGGGGCTGGTTCTAATATTTACTATAACTTAAGACTACGCCATGCCAACGCCATAAAAGATAAATGGGCTTATAAAGTTACTACCGAATATCTGCGGGGAGCAGAGGAAAAATGGACTGATTCGGTTTATCTCGCTTCTTCTACACCAGGCGAGTTTGTGGGCAAAGCTGAAGTTGGCGTAGACAGGGACGTGTCGTTTTTTAAAACGCTGCTCGGTTTATACTTTAAGCCAAGGCCCAACACAGAATTTGGATTGAACTATGCACTTAATCTGAGTAACAGTATTTCGGTTGGCAATGCCGGAAGGAATAACCTGAAAGACTGGAACAATTCGAGTCTGCAGGTAACCTATAAATCTCCCCATTGGTACGGCCAGTTTTACAGGACGTGGATCAAACTGGACAGATCTGTAAACCTTCTAACCCGTACGACTAATTATTATACTTTGATCAATCAGAGCCAATCTCCGGAAGAGGCTTTACAGAACTCCTTGGCCGGACCTCAAAAAGCCAGCATTGAAGAGGATTCGTACAGAAATAACGCCGAGGTGCAAGGTAATTACTCTTGGAAGAATTTTGACGTTGTGGCAGGGGCGCAATATCAAAAGGAGCATGCGTTTAGTAACAACACGTATCTGCTCGATGGGGATGGAGCCATAGAGTTAGAACAATTCGGTTTATACGGGCAGATAAGTTATAAACCAGAGAAAACCGGCCTTGAGTTTCTGTTAACAGCACGAGGCGATGAGCATAGTTTGTATGGCTTTAATTTCCTGCCCAAAGCAGGTGTGCTTTATACTTCTAAACCAGGTACTTTGAGATTAACTTATGGCGAAGGGTATTCTACACCAACACTCATTAACACGCATATGAGCTTGGGTGGTGGTGTGGTATTAGGCAATAGTGACGGTTTTACCCTTTCTGATGGTTCGAAAATAGACCCAATCCGGCCAGAAAAGATTAAAACGCTGGAGGTGGGTTATAAGACAATTCTACTTGATCGGAAATTATTCCTGGATACAGACGCCTATTACAACTGGTCAAAAAATATGATCAGTCCGGTCTTTAATATTGTGCCAATGGGAACTTCAGGTGGACCCGTGGTAACTCATCGTGGAAACAGGCCCATAAGTGATTTTACTCATGGCGTGGCACCCGGAAGACTACCTGCAGGGGCTGTGATAAACACGAATGTTAATTTTGGAGAGGTTGAAACTTACGGATTTGATATAGGCCTGAATTACTACTTTTCAAACTACTACAATCTTACTTTAAACTACTCTTATTTTGATTATAGACTGGATAAAAATGATATGCAAAACGATGGGAATCAGGATGGGAAAGTGACAGATAACGACCTATCTGTAAATACACCAAAGCATAAAATCAGTTCGGCGATTAATGTGAAATACAGAAAATTTTACGGCACTCTATTTACCCGCTGGGTTCAGAAGTATGATTTCTTCTCCGGCAGAAACGTGTCGGCCGCAACAAGTCCTGAAACCATTTTCAACGGCACCTCAGTTATTGAAGGCCAGAGGGTAGGAACACAATGGAATTATGGGCAGTTGGGCGGCTTCTTCTTAAGTATGAATGGAAACTATCAGCTTACAAAACGCTTTAACCTGGGAGCCTATATTAACAACCTTTTGGGCAGAGGGAATTATGAGTTCATCACTACTGCTCCTACTGAAACCACATTCGGAGCTGAGTTAAAAGTGACTATTACCAAAGATTAACCTGTTTTATACCATTCCGAATTCACCTTTCAGCCACACCATCTGGTAAATTTGAATTGTTTGGAGTTAGTTTCAGGAATGCATTGGTAAAGCTTTTTCCAATTGGTAATTCTATCCTGCCGATCTCCACATCGGTTTTAGTGAAGGCTGTGATTTTATCAACCGAAACGATATAAGACCTGTGGATCCTTAGAAACTGGTTTCCGGGCAACATTTCTTCCACATGGTTCAGGGTAATCTTAACCCTCAGTTCCGGTGCGTCCTCCATATGTATAACTACATAATCCTTGAAGCTCTCGATATACTGTATATCCTTCAGGAAGACTTTGATCATTTTTCTGTCGGCCCTGAAATAAACAAAACTGACCGCGGAAGCAGCAGGTTCGGGTAAAGAATAGTTGAGCTGAAGTGCCTTATTGACTGCTTTTAGAAACCTCTCAAAAGATATGGGCTTAAGCAGATAATCAACCGCGTCAAGCTCGAAAGCTTCAATGGCAAAGTCCTTATGCGCCGTAGTAAAAATTACTTTTGGAGGATGGGATAATGTTCTGAGCAGTTCCGTGCCTATAAGTTTTGGCATGTGTATGTCCAGAAAGATCAGGTCAACTCTCTCCTTCGAAAGCAGGTTCAATGCTTCAAAAGCATTTTTACATGTCCCAGAGACTTCCAATTGCGGAACCGATTCGATAAATTTTTTAAGAACCTTAATTGCCGGGGGTTCATCATCAACAATGATACATCTGCAAGCCATGGTTAAACTGTTCTAACTAATTGTAACTGATCTGCATATTGCTCTTCAAGCAGTTCTAATTGAAGCACAAGGTTTATCACGTAAACCTCCTCCAGTTTCTGGATATCCAGTTTATACTTTCCCTTGTACAGAATTTCAAGCCTCTTCATTACATTTCGCAGGCCAAGCCCACCGGGAGCCGCCGGATTTGCCTCTTCTAGTGGGTCAATACTATTGATAAGCTTAAAATTCATGACTGAGTCCTCTAGTGCGAGATCTAAGCTTATCCAGCATTGATCGATCTGTTTGCTTGTTCCGTGTTTGAATGCGTTTTCGAGAAAAGGGAGCAGCAAAAGCGGCGCTATCTGATATCTTTCTGTATCTCCCGTAATGCTTACCGATATTTCCAGCCTATCGCCATAACGCAGCTTTTCCAGGGAGATATAATGCAGCAGCAGGTCTATCTCTTTTGCCAATGCGATTCTGGGGGAGTTGCTTTCATAAATCATAAACCTTAGCAACTCAGATAGCTTTAAAACGATTTCCGGTGATTTAGGTGAAAACTCAAGCGTATGCGAATAAAGGTTATTGAGTGTGTTGAACAGAAAATGGGGGTGAAGCTGGGCCTTCAACAGTTTAAGCTCGGCAACCGTTCGCTGCTGTTCTGCCTCCAAGGTTTGCCTTCTTTGCACATACCAGTATTTAAGAAGTTTGATAGAGGTAGCAATACCGGCAACGTGAACGAAGGGCAGGATATTCCTGCCTACTGAAAAACTTGCCCCCTGAAGCCGTGGATCTGAGAGAACTGAAAGCTGTGCTACAACGGTGTATGCTCCGCAAAGAGCGACTAAGATTATTACTCCTAAAAAGAATTGCCAGTATTTTCTATGCAAAAGGAATCTAGGTACTAAAAAATACAGCAGGCTATAGACCATGATTATATGGCCCGGAAGAAAGAATAGAGCATTGTAAATGGATTTCATAGGATCAATACCTAACCCAAACCCCCAGGCAAAGTACAGGACGATCAGTATCCAGAAGAGGATATGCAGGCCAATGGTTTTAAGTATACTGCCCACATTATTCATTGAAGCGATGTTCTGAAATTAATCGTAAAAAATATGATCAAACAAGCCGGAGAGTAACTCTACAAGTAGTTCATGCTTTACTTGATGTTATTGTAGTAATATTGTTTTTTATTTAATTAAAATAATAAGTATTTGATGCTGATTTGATATAACATTTTGTACTAAATATGATGATCTGTATAGGCTTTAACTATATGTAAATCAATTATTTAAATAAGTGTTGATTAGATCTTAGACTTTTGGCCTTTAAGTAAAGTATATAATTATATAGTAAGGTATTTATAACTGACTTCGAAGCTTTAATAAGTTTGAAGGTGTGAATAACTATAACATAGACCCTACCCAAAGCTGGATGGTAGGCGACTCCCTGCGCGACCTGGAAGCGGCCTGAAAAGTGGGGGTGAAAGGCATTTTGGTGGGCGATAAGTATGAATCTGGCGCGCATGTATGGCAGCTGACAGATTTGTGGGAGGCGGCGCAGTTTATACTTGCCAAGGCGGCTGTAGAAGTATAGGAATCTTCTGATGTTTTAGCTATACTTACTTAGTGCCAGAGAGTAGCTAAACTGACAAGTATAACTCGCCACATAGTGCTGATAGTAGGAGTAGGTATTACTGTTATATAGTAATTTGGCGGTAACTTATAATTATAGAATGAAGAAGAGATACAGGATATTGATTTTTATAGGATGTCTTCTGCTTGTAGGCTATACCTTCTATCCTGATTCTTTACCTCCACGAACTCCTATAAAGGTTGCAAGACTTGTAAGTGGTCTAAAAATGCCAGAAGGTATAAAGTTTGTAATGCTTCAAGATGACTGGGCACTAAACGGAGACGGAACAACACATGTCAAAGCCAAACTTACAAACAAGCAGCTAAGCGAGCTTGTTCGTCAGGCAACTGAAAAAAACTACAATGCTCTGCCCGTTCTGGAAAAATCTTCTGAGCTCTTCATACCAGAAGGCATTGCTGATATAGAGAAGGGGTATTACAAACTTGAAATAGATGAAAATGACCCAAGAGATTATACTCTTTCTATCATTGACTCAAATAAAAAAGAAATGACGGTGTACATCTGGTTCATGTAAAATAAGAATAGCAGCCGCCAACAAGGCGCAGAACTTATGCTCGTCTTCGCTTCGCCCATCGGCTGCACAAACACCGTTGCACTACAACTTATGAAAACACTCTTCTTAATATTTGCCCTTCTGCTTGCAATCCCTATGGTATATGCTCAAGATGATAAAATAGAAGAGTCTTGGGTAAAGGAAGATTCTGTTTTCATTTCCAGCTATATAACAGCTTACAAAGCGAACCCGCTCAAGATAGAAGCATACTTACAACCTGATAAGAAACTAAGGGATGACTTAGGTTTTGGTTACTTTTCAATTGAAGGAAGTATGGGCAAAGGTTATGTAACTGTATTTTATCAACTAATTTACTTTCAGGATAAGTTGGTAAGCTATAGGCTCAGTCCTCAAATGCCTAGGGATGGCAGGTTAACGCAAAGGTACAAGAGACTTTACTCTGCCCTTTACCGGTTCGACGAGAACGATAAGGCTCAAGACCTGTACTTCAACTTTAAAGAAATGGCGAAACCACTGGATAACTTTACCAGAGAGCCATCCACAAGAGCTTTGGCTTATCTTATGACCCCATTCTCTGGAGTAGTTTATGGGCTTCGTGGTGGAGAAGCTTCAAGTATACTAGATAACAGAGCCGCCTTCAATTTTGTGCAAAGCAAGCTTACCCCCGAAGATTACCTCATGTTACTCTACAGTAAAAACCCAGCAACAAGGCTGACAGCTGCTGAATATTACTATAGGAAACCCATAAAACTTGAGAAGTATAAAACTGAGATAGAAAACAGAATCAAAACAATATACGCAGAGCTTCCGCAGACACAAACAATGTATGGCTGTATTTTAACAACCGACGAATCGAAGAAGCTTGTTGATTTCTATGTTAAAGAAGCAAAGAACCACAACAAGTAGCACACGGCACCTGCTCCATATTCGGCGTAGCGTCGTTTGCAGCTTGTGATTGACGTCTCCCACACCGAGAAAAGTCTGAACCAACAGAAAACAGCAGGAAAACAGGCAACAGTTTAAAGCAAAGGCTCTAGCAGCTAATTACTAATTATCCAGATAACACTTAGCACAAACCTATGAGCTTCCTGAAAGCAGAATGGCGAAAGCTGGCGATTGCAAACTATAAAGTGGATCCTTCGCTCTTAGCCGGATACCTCCCGTACGGCACCGAACTGGACCTCTGGAACGGTAGGTGCTATGCGAGCCTGGTGGGCTTTATGTTTGTGAACACCCGTTTGCTGAACTGCAGAATCCCGTTCCATGTGAATTTTGAGGAGGTGAACCTGCGGTTTTATGTAAAGCGGCTGGAGCGGGGCGAGTGGAAGCGGGGCGTGGTGTTCATCAAGGAGATTGTGCCGAAGCCGGCCTTAACCTTCGTGGCCAACACCATCTACAACGAGAACTACGAGACGATGCCCATGAAGCACCGTTGGGAGGAAACGGAGGGCGAGCGGCTGGTGGCGTACAGCTGGAGAAATAACTCCCGGTGGCAGACTTTTAGCGTTAGGGCAAGCAAAGAGGCCACAGCGATTGCCACAGGCAGCGAAACAGAGTTTATAACCGAGCACTACTGGGGCTACGCCAGGGTTAGCGACACCAGGACAAACGAGTACGAGGTGACGCACCCAAGGTGGAATGCCTACACTGTGCTGGATTATACTATTACGGTTGATTTTGGGGAAGTATACGGCCAAGGTTTTAGCTTCCTGAACAACCAGGAGCCGGCATCGGTAATGCTGGCAGAAGGTTCTGAAATTACCGTCGAGAATAAGCAATGTATAGACCAGCGGCTTGCCCAAAAAGCTGCAAAACTCTCAAAGAAAGTATGAACAGGTTTATACTTCCTCTTTGCTGCTGCCTCCTGTCCAGCAGCCTCCCCAGCCATGCACAGGTAGCTGCTGCTGGTAACCTTTCTGAAAAGTATAAAAACCTGGAGATAATCGGGGAAGCAGCCGGCGACCTGGACAGGGACGGCATACCGGAGAAGGTGGTTGTTTATAACACAGATCGGGAAACGGATGAAGGCTACGTACGTGTGTTACACATCTACAAAAAGAAAGGCGAAGACTGGGAAGTATGGCAAGCCTCTGAAAATGCTATATTGAAGAGTGAGGAGGGTGGCATGATGAGAGACCCTTTTGGGCTAGTGGAAATAATAAATGGTGTACTGAATATCTACCACTCCGGCGGGAGTAGCTGGAAGTGGAGCGAAATCCATAAGTATAGATTTCAGCATGGTGCGTTTTACCTGATCGGCGTCACCAGCTATTATGGCAAGCCCTGCGAGTATGTTTCCAGTTTCGACTATAACTTGTCCGCTGGCAAGGCAAAGTATAAAAAGGCGTACGAGGAGTGCAGAACCGATGGGGAACAGCTGCTATCACGGGTAGAAGAGGAAGACTTCACGCATGAATTAGCCGAGCTGCCTACGCTGCAAACCATTAGCTTTGGGACCAATAAAGTGGTATCGCCTAAGCTGCAGGCTGAGGTGTACTTTTAACCCTTTTCACCAAAGTATAAAACTGTACTTTGGCAAGAACACCGGGGCCCACAAAAACAAAAAAACCGACTCAAGGCCGGTTTTATATGTATGGTTTAGTCTTTAAGCGTGGGGGAGTGTTAGATAACGGCTTTCTCAGTAGCCACTTCATTAGCTGATGCAGTTACTGCTGCTTTTTCCTGTGCCGGAGTCTCTACGGTTGCGTAGTTGTACGCCGGGCAATACGTTTTGCAAGAGGCCATGCCCATTGCCAGGCACAAGCTACCTAATAGAATAACTTTCTTCATGATAGTATATGTTGAAGGATTTAGAACCAAAAATAGTATAAATACTTTAAAAGCAAAAAAAGAGTTTCAAAAATATAGGGAGCTGCCTATACTTCGTATCCCAGGATTTTCATCATCGCTTCGCTGGTTTGCTCCGGGGCGAACTGCCAGGTTTTTAGCTCACCATTCTCGTCTTTATCGATCAGAATATGTTGTGGCGATGGAATCAGGCAGTGTTTGATGCCGCCGTAGCCGCTCAGCTGCTCCTGGTAAGCACCCGTGTGGAAGAAGCCAATGTATAGCGGCTCACCTTTCGGGATCTTTGGCAGGAATACCTGGAAAGAGTGCATTTCCGAATTGTAATAATCCTGGCTATCGCAGGTCATTCCGCCTATTTGTATCTTACGGTATTCCTTGTCCCAATGATTCACTGCCAATAAAGGCCAGCGCTGGTTCAGGGCCCAGGCATCCGGCAGGTTCGTGATAAACGAGCCATCAATCATGTACCACAGCTCCTTATCGTTCTGCAGCTTCTCGTCAAGTATAGAGTAGATATTGGCCGCGCTCTCGCCCACGGTAAAGATGCCAAACTCCGTGAAGATGTTCGGCTCCGGCACGCCCTCCTCATTACAGATGCGCTTGATGGTGCGCAGGATCTCCTCGGTCATGTAGCGGTAGTCGTACTCCGCCTGGATGGAGGTTTTGATCGGAAAGCCACCGCCGATGTCGATCGTGTCCAGCTCAGGGCACACTTTCTTCACCTCGGCATACTTGTGCACGAAGCGGCTAAGCTCCGACCAGTAGTAGGAGGTATCCTTAATGCCTGTGTTGATGAAGTAGTGCAGCATCTTCAGCTCAAACCTGTCGTCCGGCTTTATCTGCTGCTCATACAGGTCGATCACATCGTTGTAGCGCACACCCAGGCGCGACGTATAAAACTCAAACTTCGGCTCTTCGTCTGAGGCCAGGCGAATGCCCACCTTGGCCTTCACCTTCACGTGCTCCTTGTAGTAGTCTATCTCGCCCAGGTGGTCGAGAATCGGCATACAGTTCACGAAGCCGTTGTTAATGTGCTCCGTTATGTGCTGGCGGTAGCGCTCGCGCTTAAAGCCGTTGCACACAATGTAGGTATTCTTATCGATCTTACCCTTCTTGTAGAGCGCCTTAATGATCTCCATGTCATACCCTGACGAAGTCTCGATGTGCACGCCGTTTTTCAGGGCCTCCTCCATCACAAAAGAGAAGTGAGAGGCCTTGGTGCAGTAGCAGTAAGTATAAGTGCCTTTGTAATCAAGCTTTTGCATACTTTCGTTGAACAGGCGCTTGGCCTTCTGTATCTGCGAGCCAATCTTAGGCAGGTAAGTCAGTTTTAGCGGAGTGCCGTATTGCTTAATGATATCCATTAACGGAATCCCATTAAACAGCAACTCATTGTTTTCTACCGTAAATTCTTCAGTAGGGAAATCGAATGTTTGGTGGATCAGATCAGTGTATTTATCCATTCTGTTGGTTGGGGGGAATTAAGAAAACATGCAATATTGATCGTATTTTACCATCTTTGCAAAAAGTTTGTTCTAAATCTATGAAAAAAGTAAAACTGATAGAAGTCAGGTCTGAGCTGGGGGCCGGAACCCGAGGGGCCAGCATGGGGATAGAAGCGTTGCGCGTAGCCTGCTGGGACAAAGGTTCTGACTACTTCAAACGGTTTAACTCTGTCAGCGTACCAGATCTGAACTATACTTTGTTTGATAAGGATGTCTTCCCGAACGCACACCGCATCGACAGCATCCTGACCGTGCAAAAGAACATTGCCAACACCGTAGAGCAAACCATTAACATGGGCATGTTCCCGCTGGTGCTGGCCGGTGATCATTCTAACGCACACGGAACCATTGCTGGTATAAAAGCCGCCTATCCGGATAAAACTTTGGGCGTAATCTGGATCGACGCGCATGCCGATATCCACTCGCCTTATACTTCGCCGTCGGGCAATGTGCATGGCATGCCGCTGGCCATGGCCCTAAACGTGGATAACCTGGAGCGCCAGATCAACGACCCGGCACCGGAAACCGTTTTCTTCTGGAACTCGCTTAAGAAACTGGGTTTTGACGGGCCTAAGCTGAAGCCGGAGCACCTGGTATACATTGTGGTGCGCGACACCGAGGAGCCGGAGGATTTCTTCATCGCCAAAAATGGCATCAAGAACTTTACTTACGACGAGGTGAACAAGAAAGGAATCCCGCAGGTAGCCCAGGAGGCGCTCGACCGCCTGAAGGACTGCGATATCATCTATGTCTCGTTCGACGTAGACAGCCTTGACTCCAAGTTCTCCAAAGGTACCGGCACCCCTGTGGAAACCGGGCTCACCGTAACGCAGGCCAAGGAGCTTAATTATCTGCTGTTGCAGGACCCACGCGTGGTGTGTTACGAGATGACAGAGATCAACCCGACACTGGACACCGAAAATACCATGGCCGAGAACGCCTTCGATATACTGGAAGCCGCCACCGAAGCCATTTTACACCGAGAATCTAAAAGTACAGCCATACAGTAATGCAATTACAAAACGCCATTAGCCAAAGCATCAGCCAGGCGCTGCATGCCTTGTTCGGAATCACTGTTGATGCCTCTTCCATAGCGCTGCAACCTACCCGCAAGGAGTTTGCCGGCTCGTTTACCTTCGTTACCTTCCCCTACACCAAGCAGGTGGGCAAGGGCCCTGAGCAGATAGGCCAGGCGCTGGGCGAGTACCTGAAAGAGCACGCAAAAGAAATCAAAGACTTTAACGTGGTGAAGGGCTTCCTGAACCTGGAGGTGGAGGAGCGGGAGTGGCTGCGATTGTTCCGTGGCATGATGGCGGATGCAACTTATGGCCATGCCGAGCCGAGCGGTCGCAACGTGATGGTGGAGTACTCCTCGCCAAACACTAACAAGCCGCTGCACCTGGGTCACCTGCGCAACAACTTCCTGGGCTACTCTGTAGCTGAGATCCTGAAAGCCAACGGGCATGAGGTGATGAAGGTGAACCTGGTGAATGACCGCGGCATCCACATCTGTAAATCGATGCTGGCTTATGAGAAGCTGGGCCATGACGAGACCCCGGAGACCAGCGGCCTGAAGGGCGACCATTTGGTGGGCAAGTACTATGTGCTGTTTGACAGGGCCTACAAAGAGCAGATCGATGCGCTGGTGGAGCAGGGTATGGACAAGGAGGAGGCTAAGAAGAAAGCCCCTTGGATGCTGGAGGCGCAGGATATGCTGCTGAAGTGGGAGCAGGGCGACGCGCACGTGGTGAGCCTTTGGAAAACCATGAACAGCTGGGTGTACGCCGGTTTTGATGAGACCTACCGCACCATCGGTGTGGATTTCGATAAATTCTACTACGAGTCCGGAACCTATACTTTAGGCAAGGAGCTGGTAGAGGAAGGCCTGCTGAAAGAGGTGTTCTTTAAGAAGGAGAACGGCTCTGTGTGGGTAGACCTGACCGGTGAAGGCCTAGACGAGAAATTGTTGCTGCGCGGCGATGGAACCTCCGTGTACATTACGCAGGACCTGGGCACGGCCCAACTCAAGTATGACGACTTCCCGTACGACCAGTCGGTGTACGTGGTGGCCGACGAGCAGAACTACCACTTCCAGGTGCTGAAAGCGGCCCTGAAAAAGCTGGGCAAACCTTACGCGGAGGGCATTTACCACCTGTCTTACGGCATGGTGGACCTACCTTCGGGCAAGATGAAGTCGCGTGAGGGTACGGTGGTGGATGCCGATGAGCTGGTGCAGGAGATGATCGACACGGCCCGTCAGCAAACCGAGGAGTTGGGTAAGATAGAGGGCTTCACGCCGGAGCAGGCACAGGAGCTGTACCATACCTTGGCCATGGGCGCTCTGAAGTACTTCCTGCTGAAAGTGGACCCGAAGAAGCGCATGCTCTTTAACCCGCAGGAGTCTATTGACTTCCGTGGCAACACAGGCCCGTTTGTGCAGTACACGCACGCCCGTATCTCGGCCATACTTCGCAAGGCCGGGGAGATGGGCATTAAATATGAGCCAGCCTCCTTCGATAACTTTGAGAACCTGCACGAGGTGGAGCAGGAGGTAATCACGCAGTTGGTGAACTTCCCGGCGGTGGTGAGAGAGGCGGGCAACCTGTACGCGCCTTCTGTAATCGCCAACTACGCCTACGAGCTGGCCAAGGCCTATAACCGTTTCTACCAGGAGATCTCCATCTTCAACGAGACGGATGAGCAGGCCCGTAGCTTCCGTATCGCCCTGTCGGCCATGGTGGCCCGCTTTGTGCGCGAAAGCATGAAGCTATTGGGCATCGAGGTGCCGGAGCGTATGTAAGACCGGTGATTTAAAAGATTAAATTGATTGATGGAATTTCTGCACATAACGCAGGTATAGCGATAGCGTAAATGCGGCGTGCACAGGCAGAGACGCAAAATATTGCGTCTCTGCTTTATACAAACACAGATTCCAAAACAAAAAGTATAGACTGCTGTTACTGAAAAGTTAATCAAACCTAAATGAACAAGAGAATTGCTTTCCTAAGTATGATGGCCGCTGCGGTAACATTTGTTGCCTGCAAAGAGCCAAATCAAGCAACCAAATCAACGGAAACTATGGCTACAGAAACAGCAAACAATGCAACAACTACAAGCGACTTCTATACTTTCAAGATGGAGTCGCTAGATGGGCAGGAGATTGACTTTTCAAAGTATAAAGGCAAAAAGGTGCTGCTGGTGAACACCGCCTCGGAATGCGGCTACACCCCGCAGTACGAAGGCCTTCAGAAGCTGCACGAAACGCATGGCAACGAAGTGGTTATACTTGGCTTCCCGGCTAACAACTTCGGGGGGCAGGAGCCAGGCTCTAACGAGGAGATCGCCACTTTCTGCCAGAAGAACTATGGCGTCACCTTCCAGATGTTCGATAAAATCTCTGTAAAAGGGGAGGACCAGCACCCGCTTTATACCTGGCTGTCGCAGAATGCCCCGAACAACGAGGAGCCAGGCTGGAACTTCTGCAAGTACCTCGTAGACGAAAACGGCAAGGTGATGGCTTTTTATCCATCCAAAGTAAAACCGATGGATGAGGAATTGCTAACCGCCATCAAGCAGTAAGTATAACAGTGATTTTGCGTGGCGCAGTCGTTTGCCTGTGCCGGAATTTAGTTTTTATACTTTGAATACATCACAACACACAAATACCCAAAATCCAGGTCTGGTGAAGGCCTGGATTTCGGCTTTTAGGCCACGTACCCTTCCGCTGGCGCTATCCTGCATTGGCATGGGCGGCTTTATGGCGGCCGCCAACGGCGTATTCGACGCCACGGTGGTTGGCCTTTGCGTGCTCACCACGCTGTTTCTGCAGATACTCTCCAACCTGGCCAACGACTACGGCGACTCGAAGCACGGCGCCGATAGCGAGCACCGCGAGGGGCCGATGCGGGCAGTGCAGGCGGGACACATCCAGGCGGAGCACATGAAAAAGGGCATGGCTGTATTCAGCCTTCTCTCGCTGGTGTCTGGGTTGCTGTTGCTTTGGGTTGCCTTCGGCGCAGAGGGCTTGCTGCTGTTTTTGGCGTTCCTGGTGCTGGGGCTGGCTTCCATCTGGGCGGCTATCAACTACACAGCCGGCGACAAGCCCTACGGCTACGCCGGCCTGGGCGATATTTTCGTGTTTGTTTTCTTCGGACTGGTGGGCGTGCTGGGCACTTATTTTCTGCAGGCGCAGGCACTGCAGCCACTGGTTATACTTCCGGCGCTTATCTGCGGCTTCTTCTCCACGGCGGTGCTCAACGTAAACAACATCCGCGACATTAGCTCGGATACCCTGGCCGGCAAGCGCTCTATACCTGTGCGCCTGGGCCCGAAAAGGGCTCGCGTATACCATCTGCTGCTGCTGGCCGGCGGTGTGCTCAGTGCCTTCGGCTATGTGCTGCTGAACTATGAGAGCCCCTGGCAGTTCCTGTTTATACTTGCGCTGCCGCTGGTTGTGGTAAACGGCCTTAATGTGTGGCGCAAGCAAACCAGTAAAGAGCTGGATCCATACCTAAAACAAATGGCGATGACCACGCTACTGTTCGTGCTTTTGTTTGGGATAGGGCAGGTGGTGTAGGTATTTAAGGGTACAGGATAGTTTTCCTGCATAAGATTTTCTTTCCCCTATCCACTCCGAAGAGGGGAATTATCCAACCACCCCTGCCCCTCCTTGACCAAGGAGGGGAGTTCTGCCGAAGCTTCGTCAGCCGTGGCTATCGAAAACTGATCGCAGTCTTCACGTTGAGCGCCTTGTGAGATCAGGTGCCCGAAGGGCAGCGCCCCCGGCGCATGAGGGGACACAGCGCGATGCGGGAAGACGAGGCCTCCCGGCCTTGAGGGCACCAAAGCCGGAGATGCAACATTAGACAAGTAAGACTGAGGATAATCGGTAGCAGAAAAGGATAGCTTGCTTCAAGTCAAAGTAAGCATCAACTACAATGTATAAACCTTACCCTCTCTACCTCATTCCCTCGCTCGCAGGTATACTTTAAACAGTTCATTAAGCACGAGCGGTACCACCCCAAGTATAATCACTGTTACCCAACCCCTGAAATCCAGCATCTGCAGGTTAAACGCCTGCTGCATAACGGGCACACCAATAATCACCAACTGCAGCAGCAGACCCAACACAATAGCACCAATCAGGAACCTGTTAGAGAAAACCCCGACCTGGAAAATGGATTTAGTAGGGTGGCGCAGGGCCAGCGAGTAGTATAATTGGCATGCCACTAATGTCATGAACGCGATGGTCCTGGCATTCTCCAGCGTTTCTACCGGTACGGCATCATCGAAGGGGCTGAAGCCGTGTTCATAGTAGCCATACCAGAAACCGAAAATCGTTAACCCCCCGATGAGCAGGCCGCCCCCAATGGCACGCATGCCTGCGCCACCTGCAAAAAAGCTCTCGTCGGGAGCGCGCGGTTGCTGCTTCATCACGTCAGGATCGGAGGGGTCCATACCCAGGGCAATGGCGGGCAAAGTGTCCGTCAGCAGGTTTATCCACAGCAGTTGCGTAGCTATCAGCGGTGCCTCCCAGCCTATAAACAGCGTGATGAACATGGCCACCACCTCACCCAGGTTACAGGTTAGCAGAAAGAGCACCGCCTTGCGGATGTTGTTGTAAATATTTCTTCCCTGCTCTATGGCAGAGACAATGGTAGCAAAGTTATCATCGGTCAGGATCATGTCGGAGGCGCCTTTGGCTACGTCGGTACCGGTGATGCCCATGGCCACGCCAATGTCGGCAGCCTGTAGCGAGGGGGCATCGTTTACGCCATCCCCGGTCATCGACACAATATTGCCATTAGACTTGAGCGCATGCACTATCTTGACCTTGTGCTCCGGAGATACCCGGGCAAATACACGAAAGTTATTTACCCTGTCGCGAAAGACTTCCTTTGGCAACTCATCAACCTCCTGGCCAGTAGTTACCTGCCCGGGGTTGTCGGTTATACCCAGCTCGCGGGCAATGGCATAGGCGGTGTTCTTATGGTCGCCTGTGATCATGATGGAGGTGATGCCGGCGTTCCGGGCCTTGTCCACAGAAGCCTTTACTTCCTCCCGGGGAGGGTCTATCATTCCTGCCAGCCCCAGCAGGATGAGGTCTTTCTCCATTTCCTGAGGAGCTATCACTGCATCAACGGGCCTGTAAGCCACCCCCAGGGTACGCAGTGCCTGTCCCGACATACTTTCCGTGGCGTTTACATATCGCTGCCTGTGCTCCTCGGTAAGTGGCACCACCTGTCCCTTCTCCCGGGTGTGGGTGCAGATGGTCAGCAGGTTGTCGATAGCGCCCTTGGTATAAACGGTGTAGTGGCCGTCCTCCTCTATCAGGGTTGACATGAGCTTGCGCTCCGAGTCGAAAGCGTACTCATTTTGGCGTTTGCTTGTGGCGGAAAGGGCCTCCCGATCTAGGCCCAGGTCATCCCCCAGCATCAGTAGGGCTATCTCTGTCGGGTCGCCGGTGCCTTCCTCCTTATCGGTGTCATAAGTGGCGTCTGAACAGAGGATGAATGCCTTTGCCAGCAACGTAGCATCAGCGGAGGCTGTGTTTTGCTCCCCGTGCTCTACCGTTACCTCACCGTCCAGGTTAAAGTATTTCACCACCTTCATCTTGTTCTGGGTGAGGGTGCCGGTTTTATCGGAGCAAACGATATTGACGGAGCCAAGCGTTTCCACGGCCGGAAGCCGCCGTATAATGGCGTTGCGTTTTGACATGCTGGTAACGCCGATCGAGAGCACGATGGCCACAATGGCGGCCAGGCCTTCTGGAATGGACGCCACCGCCAGCGATACCGAGATCAGAAACATTTCGGCCAGGTCGCGGCCCTGCAGCAAGGCCACCACAAAAATGAGCACGCAGATACCAATGGCCAGCTTGCCCAGCATTTTGCCCAGATGGTCCAGGCGTTCCTCTAGCGGAGTTTTGGGCTCCACCTCTTCGCCGATGATGCTGGCGATCTTGCCCACCTCGGTTTGCATGCCGGTTGCCACCACAAGCGCGGTGCCCCGGCCATAGGTAACCAGCGTGGACATGAAAACAGAGTTACTCCGGTCGCCAAGGGGAATTTGCGACTCCAGGAGCGCTGTCGCGTCTTTAGCCGTGGGCACAGACTCTCCGGTAAGCGATGATTCCTCTACCTGCAGGTTGGGTGCATCAAGCAAGCGGGCATCGGCTGCAACATACCTGCCGGTATCAAGTATGAGGATGTCGCCGGGCACGATATTTTCGGTATCTATTTCCTTTACAATGCCCTCGCGACGTACCAAGGCTTTAGGGGAGGATATTTTCTGGAGCGCCTCGATGGCATTGCCGGCCTTTACCTCCTGCACCACGCCAAGTACGGCATTCAGTATAACCACTGCCATAATAATGATGCTGTCGATATACTCGCCCATGAACAGGGTGATTACCACGGCCACTAGCAACACATAGATAAGCCAGTCCTGCAACTGCTCAATAAACAGTTGGAAGACACTTTTCCTCTTTTTCTCTTTCAGCGTGTTGGGGCCATACTTTTGCAGCCTGGCTTTCGCTTCCTCTTCCGATAGTCCGCGTGCGGGGTCGGGGCTGAGTTCGGCAATAACCTCTTCTATTGGTTTGGAATACCACATATCTAACAAGTAAGTGCTGCCATTGGGCCAGGGAAAGTATAGGAGGTTATACTTGGGGCAGGGGCAGAAAGATAGTAAGTATGGCTAATACTGAGAGAATAATTTTCTTCACTTGATGGTTTTTGTTACAATCAACGTTCTCGTACAGGCTATGAGCAAGGCATCAGCCGAAGCTTAAAGCCTTTGCCGTGTTAGGTTTTGGTAATTTTTCTTATTCTCTCCTTCTCATCCCATTCCATAGACTCATTACAGTGGAATAAAACGTAATTTATATTCCAGTCTTCAGCCGTGATGTAAGCCTGTTGGAAGAAGGTTTTAAGCCAAAAATCATTAAATGCATTGGTAAGAAAATCACATAGCTCTTTTAGTTCATCCAAGGTTACAGCTTTTACTTGGTTATCTGTGCCTTTATGAGCATAGATGTTATTTCTAAGCTCAATTACTTTACTTATCAATTCAGCCTTATCATCAAATGATGATTTTAGTTGGCTTGCAAAGGACTTTAATTCAGCTCTGTCCTTACAAACCAAAGTAGATGTATTTGATAGTATGTTTAAATGGTTCTTTAAGTCAGGAGTGTATTTGTTATTAATCAGCTTATTACAGACTTTAGTAAAGCTTCTTTCTTCAGTGTCCTTTATCAGCTTGTAGAACTGGATTATTGAGATAAACTTTAACTGGTACCAATGGTGCTGAAAGAACCCATGTCTTTTAATTTGCTCTTCATACTCATATTTGTCAACCCATAACCTCTCCATATTATTGATGGAAATATGAATATCGACTATAATATTCCATACATCGGAGAACCACGACTTCAACTCTTCAAGACTGATTTGGTTGTCCTTCATTTTTTAATTTTTATTACACCTAACCTTTAGATTAGCGCTATATCATTTTTCTAATAGCTATACTTTCCTATTACCAGGTATTGAAGTAACTTCTACCTATACCTGAAGAGCAGCCAGTGAACTACTCGCTAACAAGGCGAAATTCCTACAGTCCGAATCAGTCTGGCTGCTTTTACTTTTAATTGCAGGCGAGGAGTCATATAGATTTTAGGGACTTTGGGCCCACGATAAAGGTTTCGATTCGCAGCTAGCCTTAACTAATGCTAAAAGATATGGAAAAGCCAATGCAACCGCAAGTCTCCCCTTTTATCCTGGGCATCGATGTGTCCAAGGACAGCCTGGACGTGTGCCTGGTCAGAAGAGGCGATGGTGTCCTGCATCACCAGAAGTTCAACAACAACAGAGAGGGCTTCCAGCGGATGAAGGCCTGGATGAAGCAGTAGGGATGCGAGGCGGGATCTGACACCCTCTGCTGCATGGAGCACACGGGCAAGTACACAAGGCAGCTAGTGCACTACCTGCTGGCAAGAGAGGTAAACGTGTGGCTGGAGAGCGCCCTGCAGATAAAAAGGAGCATTGGCATGGTCAGGGGAAAGGATGACAAGGTGGACGCGCAAAGGATCGCCCGCTATGCCCTTCTGCACCAGCAGGAGGCCCAGTGCCTCTCGCTCTCGGGCGTGACGCTGGAAAGGCTGAAGGATTTGCAGGCAAGCAGAAACAGGCTCATCAAGGCGCTCAAAAGCATCAAGGGCACCATCAAGGAGCTGCTGCAGATAGACCCTGTGTCTGGCAAAACGCTGGAGCAGGTCAACAGGAAAGCCATCAGGGGCTTAGAGAAGAGCAAGGAGCAGGTAGAGGAAAAGATGCAGCAGTTCATCGCAAAGGACGGTGAGCTGAAGCGGAAGTATGACCTGCTGACAAGCGTCAAAGGCGTGGGAAAAGTACTTGCCATCTCGCTGTTGGTCTACACCCAGGGCTTCTCCAGGATGGAGGACGGGCGCAAGCTGGCCTGCTACTGCGGGGTGGCTCCCTTTGAGTACCGCAGCGGCACGAGCGTGATGGGCAAGACGGGTGTGTCGAAGTTCGCCAACAAAGAACTAAAGCAGGTGCTGCACATGGCGGCCCTGAGCAGTATCCGCAACAACGGGGAGATGAGGACCTACTTCGAGCGGAAAGTCGGGGAAGGCAAGAGCAAGATGAGCGTCCTGAACGCTGTCAGGAACAAGCTGCTGCACCAGGCAGTGGCCGTCGTCAAGAGGGGAACGCCTTATGAGGTGAGATTGAACAATATTTAGAGCAAAGCGCTTGTTTTAGTCATAGATTTCGGATTAGTACATAAAGCGAGCGATGCGTAGCATAGCTTATGTATTGGGTTAGGCAAAGTGGTTTTTTACTTTTTCTCTGCTCAAATACCTAATAAGCAGAACGATAGGAAAAGACCATAATAAAGCTCCGAACGCTTGCTCTACACCAAACTCTCCTTTGTCAAAAGGGTTGTAGGGAGCAATGAAAATTGCCTGATACCAGAGGCTAATCAAGTAGAGCACTGCGAAAACTTGCGCTAAGACTCTTGCCCAATTTTTATAGAGCGTGATGAAAATTCCTGCAACAAAGAATCCCAAGCCTAAAGCTAAAGATACGACAGCGACAGGCTTTGCGTAGGAAAGCATATGACTCTCATATGGTACTTCTTCAAATTCACTCGCTCCCTCAGCTATAAGGTCCACCAGGTAAAATAATCCAATAAGGCTGGATATGATAATAAGAGATGAGACTACAATAAGCACTATTCCCACTGTTCTTATTGACTTCAAATTGTCATTCATACTTTGCTATCTTGGCTAACGGTTTCGGACAGGCAGTGGGTGAGGCATTGGCCGAACATGATGCCTGTGCCTTGTTGGGCAATGTAATTTTTAATTTTCTATAATTTCGAAGCTATATTCCTCTCTTTGATTCTTATTTCTTGTGAAAAGAATTTTATTACCCTTGATTACCATTTCTTTTGGTACAAATGAATCTTTTCCACCGTCAAGAATTATAGTGTCTCCTCTTAGAATATACTTACCAAAGTAACTTTTGCTGCTTAACATTCCCGATGAGGTTAATCTATAGTGTTCTTGCCAAAGGGTTAAGTCATTTCTTCCAAAGTCACTAATAAATTCAGCTTCTAATTTCATCTTGCCAAAAAAGTATCCGTCACGATACAAGTATATAAGTGAAAATGCCCCAACTATAATTAGATTTAGGAGCAACAATGATAATCTCATCTTTCTCCATTTTAATGCTGAAATTACAAGTACAGCCAATAAAGAGAGAAAGTAAACAAAGCCGCTAATTATACTTATTATTCCTCCAAGAAATGAAAGCCAATCGCTATTGATAATCGAGATGCAGTAACCAAAGCTGAAAATCAAACCAATGGCTGAAACAGTTTTCCACTCTGATGATTTCAATTTCTTGTTTTCATTATCTCTCAACTCAATCATTCATACTTCTTGATTACCATCAACGAAATGGTCTAGCAGACGCTTTGGCTTGTCAGGCTTGCGAGGGTGTTTGCTAGGGTGTGTTGGCCGGGGTTGTTTTTCCCTATTTTCTCCCGGCACTGCGATGTAAAAATAAGGGAAAAGCAACCCGGATGGTTGGGTTATTTTCTCCTTTTAAACTCCTTCTCGAGTGGCGCTTTAGCCGGCGGCAATGCCGTTAATGGCGGGCTATTAGCGACGTTGCCAGAGGCGTCAGGCTCCGGGCTGGCCACCATCAAAAGAAAAACCAATCCTATCATTGGCCTCTCTATTGCCGGGCAACCCTCTGTAAAAGAGCCACCTGCCGAAGTTATGCTCTTGACTTTGTCATTTCCCAACCATAAC
>NZ_JAPFQO010000016.1 GCF_026241195.1 Pontibacter anaerobius | reverse complement strand
CTGACGCCTCTGGCAACGTCGCCAATACTGCATTAACGGCATTGCCGCCGGCTAAAGCGCCACTTGAGAAGGAGTTTAAAAGGAGAAAATAACCCAACCATCCGGGTTGCTTTTCCCTTATTTTTACAACGCAGTGCCGGGGGGAAAAAGGGAAAAACAACCCCGCCCAACACACCCTAGCAGACACCCTCGCAAGCCTGACAAGCCAAAGCGTCTGCTAGACCATTTCGTTAGCACCAATTTAAAAATGAAACGACAGGTTGAAATAAGATGGACAGTTTTTCTATTAGCGATACTTATAATTTCATTTGGATTGCTGACAGGATTTTCATTTCGTGAAACCCTTGACATTCAAATGCACGATACTTACTTCGTTATAGAGAATTTTCATCTACTGATACTTCTAATATTTACGCTAGCAATAGTCTACTTACTCACTTTTGGACTGAAAATATTGGCAAAAACTAACAGGATATTAAAAATCTGCTCAATAACAATAACTGGACTAATTGGACTTAGTTTAATAGGACTTCTTGCTCTAACAATTGTATTAATGATCATGACACCAATAAGTGGTCAGGATTTGACCAGTTTTGGAATGATAATATTGATTTTTGGACTTGCAATGTTATTCTCGATACGGACAAGAGAAATATGGAAATTGAAATAAAAACTGGTGCCAACATTGTGTATAAGCAATAGCGGGTTTAGTACTATTTTGAAACGTAATAATAAAAATCAATGGTCGTCGGTGCTATCTGACAGTTTAGTGGCTTGAAATCTGCTATTGCTCATACACGAGACCGTTAAGCCTAATACAAAACTCTCACTAAGTTTTACATACTAAATCGCTCCCTCAAAACCGCCACTTACTGCTATCAATTAAAATACAAAAGCGCCTCCCTTGACCTTAAGAGAGGCGCTTTTTATGTTAAACCATTATCATTTTACTGCACTACACCCAGGGCAGCATCAGCCGTAATAAAGCCGTGCCCTACCTCCGAAGCAGTTAGCCCAGGCATAGGGATGGCAACCGTTTCCAGTACATTTTCTACCTGGCTGGCATTTAACGCAGGGTTCTTCTCCACCATCAGCGCTACAATACCTGCCACGTGCGGGCTAGCCATAGATGTTCCGGAAAGGTAATAATAAGATAACTGCCCACTATTTAATTGGTAAGGACCAACAATACTGGAGCCCGGAGCAGTTACGTCAAGATCCTGGCCTGGTTTGGCCCTGCTCGAGTAGGAAGCCAGATAGAAATCACTTGGGTTAGTTGGCTCGGCTATATCCAGCGCATACCACCAGGCCGGTATGGTTCCGGCTGCTACCAAGCCAGCGCTTGCCACACTAATAACAGGAGCATACGCACCAGGGTACCCCATGCCCGCCATACCACTGTTACCGGCAGAGGCCACAATGATTACTCCCTTTTCAATGGCATAGTCAACTGCAGCTTTTTCAACAGCATCCAGCACCGGTCCGCCCAAGCTCATGTTTATAACAACAGGAGAATCTTTCAGCGGGCCGGCTTTGAGGTTTGCTATATGCACAATGCCTTGTGCCACTACGGATGACCAGCCAGAACCATTCTGGTTCAAAACTTTTACCGGAATAATGGTAGCCTTAGGGGCCACACCGGAAATGGCAGTTCCTCTCAAGTTAAACCCGATTATCGTGCTGGTAACGTGGGTGCCGTGCGAATTCTGGTCGTGCTCCCACTTGTTTGGCTGCTCCGATACGTTCCCGACTTCTCCGCCGCCACCGCCGAAAGCTTTGGCATACTGCGTGGCGATCCGCTGCTCAGGGAAATACTGTCGCCAAGAGTCCAGCAGGCCAGTATCCAGCACGCCTACATACACCCCTGTTGCATCCTGCTGCATCATAAATCCTTCACCCATATCGGTGACATTTACAGCATCCAGGTTCCAGGTGCTTATTCCATTAGAAAAGTCAGCCACAGACACGGCATCTGCTGGCGCGCCTTTTCTCTCAGCATCCGGATTTGCTATGTCCACGAAACTTAACCCCTGAATAGTACTCAACTGGTCGCCTGCCACGCGCATAGAGAGGGCATTGATCTCTGGAATTACTTTTACGACAGTGCCATACTTCTTCAGTTCATTTAAGGCAGCATCTGTAACCGGCCCCTTGAGAAGCACATTTATCCCTGTCATACCTCTTGCCTGCTGAGAACTAGTGGTCTGCCCCAACTCAGCAGAAGGGCTTATGGCTTCGTCCGCCCCACTGTCGCAGGCTGTTAGCAGAGCAAAGGATGAGGCCGCTGCCAATAAAGTATAAAACTTAGCCAAGCGGATGCTTTGCCCGGCAGGCAGCAAGTGCCATGGTTGTAAAGAGTTTCTTTTCATGATATGTGTATTAAGGTGTTAGGATAAGGTCTATTCAAACCTTACCAGGTAAATAGAAAATATAAAATATTATTTAATAAAGACGTGTAATAACTTTTACGATATTAAACCCTATACTCTATCATGAAAAATAGGTTTCTAATCAACCTAAAATAATTATAATACAACCTGTGATGTTGCAAAATTTGAGATGCTTAAAATACAGATATTTTGGATTAAGTGGCTTACAACAGCAGTGTACTGAAACAGTATAAGACAAGTCACCCAAGCCGGCCGCAAAACTTTCTGTAAGTGAAAGGCTGCCGCCTAAGCAGCCTTATCAATCCCCTTGGCCCGCACATCCTGGTAATAGTTGCAGATGCCGCTGAGCACACATTCTTCGCACCTGGGGCTATAGAAGGTGCAGATACGCTGGCCGTGGCGCAGCATGTGTATATGGAAGTTGTAGAGTTCTTCCGGCTCCGGGGGAAGCATTTGCAGCAGCAGGTCGTGTGCCTTGTTGGCCGTCACCTTAGCCTCGATCAGGCCTACGCGCTGGCTGATCCGGAATACATGGGTATCCACGGGCATCACGGGCTTTTTAAAGTTGAAGAGCAGCAGTAAGGTAGCCGTTTTAAGGCCCACGCCAGGCAATTTCGTGAGCCAGGCCATCGCCTCCTCCACAGGCATCTCCTCCAGGAAATCTATACTTAGCTCGCCCCGTTCCTCTTTTATCAAGCGCAGGGTTTGTTGTATCTGTGGGGCCTTTTGCCCGGGGTAGCGCGTAGTGGAGATAGTATCAGCCAGTTCCTCAAACGGTGCGTTCATCACCCCCTCCCAATCCCCGAAGCGCTCCAGCATGTTGTAATACGCCTTTTCCTCGTCATTGTGGTTGGTTCGGTGCGAGAGCATGGTAGAGATAAGCTCATGCATGTGGCCACGCCGGGGCTCAAGCTTCCGGTGCTTGTAAGCCTGGTTCAGCAGCTCGTGTGTTAGCAGGGCTTTCTCTTCTGGGGGCAGCTGGTGTGCATCCATAGGCTACGGTATTTTGTAGGACTAATTTTACGGCAAGGCACAAGTTCTGTTAGGATAGATTTTTTTATAGATGGTAGTACAAAAACCGCTGTGCTGTAGTATCTTGTATGGCTGCTGAAAAACGGGCATAATTTTACCCACAACTATTTTCATTTTCAGACGCTATACTTGTTGGTTATTCGCTTTACGCCCTCGTGGCACTCTTACTCTATGGATATTAAGTTTCTAGGAACAGGCGGTGCCTTCGATACGGATTATCTTAACTCTGCCGCTGTGCTGGAGTTCCGGGGTATACACCTGCTGATTGACTGCGGCTTTACTGTTTTCCCGGCGTTAGTGCGCAAGAACCTGGTGCAGAAGGTGGACCACATCATCATCACCCACCTGCACAACGACCACTGCGGCAGCCTGGCTAACCTGCTGCTGTACAAAAGTATTGTAGAGAAGGCTCCTAAACCTGTTATACTTTACCCTTCAGAGCAGTTTAAGCAGCAGCTGTACCTTTTCCTGGAGATACAGGTAAAAGACCCCGATAAGTATGCCGAGTTTGTGCCGCTGGAGAATTTCGAAGGCATAGGCTGCATCGATACCTATGGCAAGCACTCCGAAGGACTGCAAACCTACGCCTACATTTTTGAGGAAAACGAGGAGCGCATCGTGTACTCCGGCGACCTGGCAAAGCCTGAGGTGCTGTTTGACCGGCTGCAGCGCATGACGCAGAAACCTACTTCCGTCTTCCACGACATCACTTTTAACCCCGCAAACACCGGCCATACTTACTACAAAAAGCTGCTTCCTTACCTCAACGGCGTAGATATGTACGGCTACCACTGCGACCCTACGCAGAGTCCGCTGGATAACCCGATCCGGCTTGTGTTCTTCCAGCAGGAGATGATGGCCTGACAGGCGCTGCAGCACGCTGGCTCAAAACAAAGTATACGTTGCGGGGTTTAATGGCAGAACAGTTTAATGCTCTGAGAACGAGCCGTACGTATGCCTGCCACACTTAAACCCAAATCACGCCTCTGGCAACAGCCTCTGCACATACTTTACAGTGTGCTGTTCCTGACTTTTTGGGTATACTCCGCCCTCACCACAACGGATCTGGAGAACTGGCTGGTGGAGAACACGCTGACGCTCTCGCTCCTTATCTTCCTGGTTGCTTTTTATAACATTTTCCGCTTCTCGAACACCAGCTATACTTTACCCTTCCTGTTTCTGCTGCTGCACGTGTATGGTAGCCAATACCAGTATGCTGATAACCCATTCGGGGAGTGGCTGAAGGTGCAGTTTGACTTTGGGCGTAACCACTACGACCGCCTGGTGCACCTGGGCTACGGCTTGCTGCTGGCTTACCCCATGCATGAGGTGCTAACCGTGGGATTAAATCTTAACCGCCTCCTAACCTACCTGCTGCCCGTAGAGCTGATACTTTCCTCCGGGGTAATGTATGAGTTGGTGGAGTGGATGGTGGCTGACTGGGTATACGGCGGCGGTAAGCAAGGTATGGTTTTTCTGGGGATGCAGGGCGATATATGGGATGCGCAGAAAGACGTAGCCATGGCTTTTGCCGGCGCTGTAGCAGCGATGGCTGTGGCGTTTCTTTTGGAGAGGAGGAAGAATGATGTGTAATGAGAAGTATAGTTCAAACAAGCGGCCTATGCTAACTTTGGCAAGTTGGTAAACTGCCGTACCGGTTCAATGGCCCTGCCCCTCAGAGGAGGGGAATTTTCAGCAGGCGATTTCATCCCCCTACCCCCTTCCAAGGGGGACATTCCCGAGAACGATTAACCCACCCCTGCCCCTCCCGAGAGGGGAATTTCACCTCTCCCCAGCCCTCTCCTTTTCTCGAGGGCCCCTACCCCCAAAACAGGAGAGGGAGTATCCAACCACCCCTACCCCTCCTTGTCTAAGGAGGGGAGTTCTGCTGAAGCTCCGTTAGCGATGGCTATCGAATCTGTTCCCAGTCTTTCCGTTGAGCGCCTTGTGAGATCCGGTGCCCAAGGGCAGCGCCCTGGCGCAGGAGGGAACACAGCGCGATGCGGGAAGACGAGCCCTCCCGGGCTTGAGGGAGCCAAGGCCAGAGATGGAACGAGCCGCTTGTAAGACTGCGGATGAACGGCGGCTAGAAAAGATAGCTTGGCTCAGGTTGCAGAAAGCAGCGGCTATGGAAGTATAAGTATGCGGATTAGGAAGTCCGCGGCAGAGAAGTTCCGGACAAGGATGTCCGGAACAGCGGGTAGCTTAGCCCAAGTTATAGGAAGCAACGGCTAAAGTATAGGCAAAGTTAAAAGTTTGGCTCTCCGAGCCAGTGAGTTACAAACTCAACATCATAAAAGGACACAAGTATAAATACTTGCACCAGAAGGAGATCACAGACAGTAATTAAATTCAACAACGACACCTCTGCCAACCACCAGGCATAAAAAAACCAGCCGCACCCCCGTGCGGCTGGTTTAAAATCACCAATTATCCAATCAATCTACTACTACTTAACTCTTACTTATAGATCTCCGCGCTCAGCGGCTTTCTTCATTTTCTCGTTGGCGTAAATTGCAATTTCTACGCGGCGGTTCTGTCTGCGGCCTTCTGCAGTACTGTTGTCTGCAATTGGCTGGTCGGCTGCGTAACCCATGGTTGTCATGCGGCTGCGGTCAACACCATTCATAGCCAGGTAATCGGCTACGGACTGGGCGCGGCGCTCCGACAGCGGCTGGTTAATGCTGCGGTTACCGGTGTTATCGGTATGGCCCTCGATCAGAATGTTAGTGTCAGGGTATTTCTGAAGTGTTTGAGCCAGTTGTGCAATTTCTGTTTTAGCGTTTGCCTGAAGCTCGGCAGAGTTTACCGGGTACAGGATGCCGGAATCAAACGTGATCTTGATACCCTCACCAACACGCTCAATCTGTGCTCCCTCCAGGTCACGGCGCAGTTCTTCGGCCTGCTTATCCATTCTTCTACCGATCAGGGCACCGGCTGTACCACCCACGGCGGCACCAATAATGGCACCTGCGGCAGTGTTACCGGCCACTTTACCAACCACACCACCCACTACGGCACCGGAACCGGCACCAATAATGCCACCTTTAGCAGTTTTGCTCATGCCGCCGCCGCCAGAGGCACACGACGAAAGTAAAACGGCAATTATCGCTAGTATAGAAAGATTAATTCTAAAGTTTTTCATGGTTATCGTTTTTAAACTTCTGTTTAAGAATCCGTAGATTCTGACCCTTTTACTGACTATATTGTTAAAATGTTATATAATCTTTAGCTAAATAATTTGCATCAGTGCGTTATTTAAGCCTGCCGGGCTTCGTTACAACCTGGCTTCAACCTGCAAGCACCATACATTAGAGATTTAACGTCTTTATCTTATTGGAGTTTTACCGATGCCCTCCTCAGCCCTGCTGGCCTTAAAAAAGCAGGCGCCTGCCCCCTTTGCAGGAAGCAGGCGCCCAAACCTATAGTTAAAGTATGGCAGTTTACTTTATTTCTCCGCTTTCAGCAGCTTGCTTCAGCTCCTCGTTTGCCACAATAATGATTTCCACGCGGCGGTTCTGGGCACGGCCTTCTACTGTGCTGTTGTCGGCAATCGGCTGATCGTAGCTGTAGCCTTTGGCCTGCAGGCGGGCACCGTCTACACCAAGGCTCTGGGCATAGTTCTTCACAGCCTGCGCGCGACGCTCAGACAGCTTCTGGTTCAGCTCATAAGAACCTGTGTTGTCGGTGTGGCCTTCGATGATCACATCGGTTCCCTGGTAGTCTTGCAGGGTTTTAGCCAGCTTCTGGATGTCCTGCTTGGCAGTGGCGCTTAACTCGGCAGAGTTCACCGCGAAAAGTATACCTGAGTCGAAGTTCACACGGATGGCCTCGCCTACACGCTCCACATTGGCGTTCTCCATGGATTTCTCCAGTTCCTCGGCCTGCTTATCCATACGGCGACCGATTACGGCACCCGTTGCACCACCCACGGCGGCACCTACAATGGCGCCTGCTGCCGTGTTACCCAGCCTGTTACCGATCAGGCCACCGATCACGGCACCGCCACCGGCACCAATCAGGCCGCCTTTAGTGGTTTTGCTCATGCCTTTTTTCTCTTCGGCAGGTTTTGTTTGCGTGGTTGTCTCGGTAGTAGCAGTTCCTGAACCGGCTGCAGGGGCTGTGCTCTTGCACGATGTAAACAGCATGGTAACAGCCAGCATCGAGCTCAGGGATAGTTTTACAAGTTTCATTGTAATTAGGGTTTAGTAAATGTTTGTTGTTGTTCTTTTTGAGTTTTGGGTACTATAAGGCTTTATGCTCTTACACCTGCAAACGCAAGTCTTGTGCCAAATCGTACGTATCGGCTCATCAATATTTTACTAAAGATATATTCTGATTGGCCATACTTGATACAGTGAGGCACAAAAAAACCTGTTAGCACCAGGCTAACAGGTTTTTAAAAATTTTGACTTATGCTTTTGCCTAGGATGCCTTAGCAGATTTTTTTGCTTTCGGTGTTGTGGTTACGTCCTCCGGTAGCAGCACCATGCTCAGCAGCTCGCTCAGGCGGCTCTTCAGCTGCTTGCGGTCGATGATGAAATCCAGGAAGCCATGCTCCAGCACAAACTCGGCGCTCTGGAAGCCCTTCGGCAGGTCTTTACCTATCGTCTCTTTAATAACGCGCGGACCGGCAAAGCCGATCAAGGCACCCGGCTCGGCAATGTTAAAATCGCCCAGCATGGCGTAAGAGGCGGTTACACCACCCGTGGTCGGGTCTGTCAGCAGGGAGATGTACGGTAGTTTCTCCTCGCTCAGCAGCGCCAGCTTGGCAGAGGTCTTGGCCATCTGCATCAGCGAGAAGCCAGCCTCCATCATACGCGCTCCACCCGATTTCGAGATCATCAGGAAAGGGGTGCGCGTTTTGCGGGCGTGGTCTATGGCGCGGGCAATCTTCTCTCCTACCACAGAACCCATGGAGCCGCCGATAAAGGCGAAGTCCATACAGGCGATGGTCAGGTTCTGGCCGTTTATCTTGCCGTAGGCCGTGCGCACTGCGTCTTTCAGGCCGGTGGCCTTTTGCGTGGCGGCAATGCGCTGCGGGTATGGTTTGGAGTCCACGAAGTTAAGAGGGTCGCCCGAGGTCAGGTTCTCGTCCAGCTCGGTAAATTCGTTGTCGTCAAACAAAATGGCGAAGTACTCTCTGGAGCCGATGCGGTCGTGGTGGCTGCACTGCACGCAGGTGTTCAGGTTCTTGCGGTGCTCGGCCATACTTGTCACGGTTTTGCAGTTCGGGCACTTGTACCACAATCCGTCCGGGGTTTCCTTCTTTTGCTCTGTTGGCGTATGGATTCCTTTTTCTGCTCTTTTAAACCAAGGCATCATAGTTATACAGCGTGCTTCCGCACATTAAAGTTATGGCTATACTTAACTGTAAAGTATAAAATCAAAAAGTGGCCTGCCCCAGCCACCCAGAGGGTTTAGCGAAGGCAGGCCACAAAAATATGTAATAATCAGCAGTTCTGCTACAAATTACGCGAGTGTAATCTCATTTGCCAGGTACACATCCTGTATGGCGTTCAGCAACTCCACACCAGTGCCCATGTCTTTCTGGAATGCCTTGCGCCCGGAAATCAGGCCCATACCGCCCGCACGCTTGTTAATTACGGCCGTACGAACGGCATCTGCCAGGTCAGAGGCACCCTTCGACTCGCCTCCGGAGTTGATCAGTCCGGCACGGCCCATGTAGCAGTTAGCCACCTGGTAGCGCGTCAGGTCGATCGGGTTATCGGTAGTCAGCTCCGTGTACATCTTCTCGTGGGTTTTGCCGAAACCGATAGCCTTGAAGCCACCATTGTTCTCCGGCAGTTTCTGCTTGATGATGTCGGCCTGGATGGTGACGCCCAGGTGGTTGGCCTGGCCGGTCAGGTCGGCGGCTACGTGGTAATCCACACCATCTTTCTTAAAAGCGTTGTTGCGGGTGTAGCACCACAGGATGGTGGCCATACCCAGCTGGTGCGCCCGCTCAAAAGCCTCGGCCACCTCGATGATCTGGCGCGAAGACTCCTCGGATCCGAAGTAAATGGTTGCCCCCACGGCAGTCGCACCCAGGTTCCAGGCCTCATCCACAGATCCGAACATGATCTGGTCATACTTGTTCGGGTAGGTCATGAGCTCGTTGTGGTTGATCTTTACCACAAACGGAATCTTGTGCGCATACTTCCGCGACATCATGGCCAGGTTGCCGAACGTGGTCGCCACGGCGTTACAGCCGCCCTCGATGGCCAGCTTGATGATGTTCTCCGGATCGAAGTAGATTGGGTTCGGGGCGAAAGAGGCTCCGGCGGTGTGCTCAATGCCCTGGTCTACCGGAAGGATGGAAAGATAGCCTGTGCCGCCCAGACGGCCGTGGTTGAACAGTTGCTGCAGGCTTCGCAGCACCTGCGGCGAGCGGTTTGACTGGGCAAAGATCCTGTCCACGAAGTCAGGGCCCGGCGCGTGCAGCTGCTCTTTGGAAATAGTCTGGCTCTTGTGCTGCAGCAGGTTATCGGCATCAGCACCAAGCAACGAAACGATTTTCTCGTAACTCATTTGTTTTGATAGTTTTGGGTAGAAGGTAAAATGAAGAAACTAACGTATGCGTAAAGCTCAAATTCAGATTATAGTCATCTACCAAAGCGGCAAAGCCCTTTCAGGCTTTTTACCGCGGCGTTTTCTATAGCATGGCAGGCACCAAGGTTGGTGAAGCAAGCACTTAGCTTGCACCAAACTATACTTTAACCGCACGAAAAAGTTGTGCCCACAGCAGTTACAAAAGGCCTCTTCTCCAAAGTACCAGTACCCTACACATTTCTGTAAAAGTATAGGGTACCGGCACCCCCTTATTTACATTCTTCGCTCACCACCTTGCCATCTATCAGTACGGCGCATACATGCGAGGTATACTCAAACGGATCACCGTCGAAAAGTACCAGGTCAGCATCCTTGCCTTTCTCCAGGGAGCCCACCCGATCGCTTAGCCCAAGTATGCTAGCCGGTGTGGAGGTGATGGAGGCAAGCGCCTGATCGGAGTCCATGCCATTAGCCACGGCCACACTTGCCTCGAAAAGTATAACGCGGGCACGCGGCACATACTGTTCAAAACCGCTCTGTATGGCCACCGGCACACCCGCCTTCGCCAGCACGCCCGCCGTCTCAAACGACATGTTCTTGCTGTCGCCGTAGGAGCGCGCCATGGTCGGGTGAAGTATAACCGGCACCCCGGCAGCCTTGATTTCATCCACCAGCAAGTATGATTCCGCACCTCCATCCAGCACCAGATCCAGGTTAAACTCCTTGGCCAGGCGCAGCGCCGCCATGATGTCCTGCGACTGGTTGGCCGTGATCAGTGTCTTATACTTGCGGTTCAGCAGGTCCACCAGGTACTCCGTTTTTAGGTTGCGGTCGGGGCGTTTGCCGGCATCCGCGTTGGCCATTTTCTTGGCGTATGCCTGCGCCGCCTGCAGCTCGGCCCGCAGCATGGCCATACCTTTGGCCGATGTCTTGGGTGAGTTGTAGTTCTCCCCCACCGAGCTTCCCAGCGTGAAGGCTATCATGTTGGTGGTGTCTATAAGCGAGCTAAAACCTTCGGGAGAGGTCTTGATGGTCATGGTTTGTCCGCTGATGAGCGCCCCCGGGCCGTGACCAGTGTTAATGGTGGTAACGCCATAGCTGCGCACCCACTCTACCAGTTCCTCGCTTGGGTTGTAAGCATCCAGGGCGCGGAGCTCCGGCTGTATGGGTGCCGTTTTCTCCAGCTGCTGCTGGTCGGCGGGTATGTTGTAAATACCGGCGAGCCCTACCGAAGTATGGGCATCCACCAAACCGGGTGTTACCACTTTGGCCGTGTATACTTTATAATTCTGCGGCACCTGCAGGTTGGCCCCTACGGCCTCGATCTTACCATCTTTCAGTAGCACCACCCCGTTTTTGATGGGATTGCCCGCCATGGTGTAAACCGTCTCGCCCTTCACGGCAATCTGCGCCACGGCCTGCTGCATGCTAAGTATGGCCACTCCGCCAAGTATGGCTGCTGCCAGTTGTATATGCTTTTTCATGTTGATTTCTCTGTAAATAATGCAAGTATAAGTATGAGCTGAAAGTATACTTTGGCTAATGCTAACTACTCAACTCATTACTCTCAACTCTTAACCAGCTTAATGTGCGTGGTAGTGCAACACGCCGTCATAAGCCCTGAAGCCGCCGGTGGCGTACTTCTTATCCTCGGGGTTGCTCAGGTCGAAGCGCTTCTGCCCCTCCACCCACGTCTGTTCTACTTTAGTATGCACGCTGAAAGGCTCCCCGCTCAGCACGATAAAGTCCGCATCCTTTCCTTTCTCCAGCGAGCCTACGCGGTTGTCCAGTTCCAGCATCTTCGCTCCGGCAATGGTCATTCCCTCTATCGCTTTCTCTTTGCTCATACCAGCCCGCACCGCCAGCGACACGTTACGCATAAACAGGCGCGAGTCGGTAATGCCATCGTCGGTGTGGAAGGCGGTAAGCACGCCTGCTTTCTCCAGCGCTGCACCGTTGGTATTACTCACTTCCACTGCCTCCGACTTACCTCCCGGCGAGTCGAGGGTGATGATGGAGGCGGGTACCCCGGCCTTGGCTATCTCGTCGGCGGCTTTCCAAGCCTCGCTCACGTGGTGTAGCACCAGCTTAAATCCGAATTCCTTCTGCAGGCGCAGGGCCGTCAGCACATCGTCGTAGCGGTGGGTGTGGAAATGCACGATGCGCTTGCCGTCCAGTATCTCCACCAGCGGCTCCAGATTAGGCTTGCGCTCCGGCATTTTATCGGCCTTGCCTTTGGCTGCCTTTATCTTTTTGTTGTAGGCTTGGGCATCCAGGAACAACTGTCGGGCCATGGCCGCAGACTTAGCGCGTGTGCCCGGGAAGGGGGCGGCTTTCATGGGGTTGGTGCCGTTAGCCATTTTCATGCCGCCGCAGATACCGTTGGTCACATCCTCGCAGAAGGTAAGGTCGCCGATGGTGTTGCCCTCACGCATTTTCAGGTACACCGTCTGCCCGCTCATCAGGTGGCCCGAGCCCGGCATAACATTTACGGTGGTAATGCCTCCGGCCAGCGCGCGCTTAAAGGTATCGCTCAGCGGGTTGATGGCATCCACAATGCGTACATCAGGGTGCAGCGGTGCGGAACCGTCGCCGCCGGAGCCTTCGCCCAGGTGCGAGTGCGTGTCCACCAGGCCCGGCATCAGCACCTTGCCTGTTACATCAAACTCCTTCGCGTTTTTCGGGATGCGCACTTTGTTAGCGGTGCCCAGGGCGGTGACTTTCCCGTGTTGCACTACCAGCACGCCGTTCTCGATTGGCTGCCCCACCACGGGGATAATCCGGGCGCCTCTGAAAACATGCGGCTGCTCCTGTGCAGTTGCCGTGCCAGTACCAAGCAGCAAGGCCAGCCCCAGCGAAGCCAATAATCGACTGTTGGAAATCATAAAATAGTATGGGTAATAAGGTTAGAATAGTTTAGCCCTACAACCTACCTATTTTATAGGTAATATAAAACCTCCTGCCTTTGCCGCTACAGCCCTGCCTCCTCGAGAATCAAAACAAATTTAAATTCGTTAGTATTTAAATACCAATACATACTTAAACCGATGGATATTCGAATCAAAAACCCCCGCCGTATACATAGCTTCATTACACTGCTGCTTACTGTTTCAGCTGGTATATTTCTATGGGGATGCGCCCCAGCCACCCGGATAACAGGCACCTGGATGAACCCTGAAATAAGCGCAAGGAACTACGAGAAAGTAGTAGTGGCCGCCTTAACGGATAATATACGGGCAAGGCAAACCGTGGAAACCGACATGCAGACACAGCTGCAGCAGCGCGGCATAGAGGCCACCAGAAGTATAGATATGTTTCCGCCAACTGTCTCTCAGAAAGGCCCTGATGTAAACATGCTGCTTAAAAAAGTAAAGGACCAGAACTACGACGCCATTATGACAGTGGCGCTGCTGGATGAGGAAACAGAAACCAGGTATGTGCCGGGCGCCTACGGCTATACGCCTATTACCCGCTTTGGCTGGTACGGCAGATTCAGGGGATACTATACTTACTGGTACCCTACTATTTATGACCCCGGCTATTATACCGAGGAGAAAACATACTTCCTGGAGACGAACCTCTACGACGTAGCAACAGAAAACCTGCAGTGGTCGGCACAATCGCAGTCGCATAGCCCCGCCAGCCTCCGCAAAGCCTCTGTAACGCTTGCCGAGCTTACGGTAAACCAACTGGCGCAGGAGAACCTGATAAAGTAAAGGCGCGGGGGAACTCTGATTGGGAAAAAGAAACCGCCCGTGTTTCCAAAGTACAGGAAGCACGGGCGGTTTCTGTTAAAAGTATGCTTTGTTCTACTCGTTATACACCACGTGCAGCACTGTCTGCCCTACGGCTTTCAGGGTGTTTTTGCTTATGATGTCCATCGTGTCGGTATGGCGGTGGTGGTATGGGCCGAAGATATCTCCGTTACCGGCATTGGGGTTTAGCTCGATGATGTCGATCATGCGGATTTTACCCAGCGTGTTCACATAGTAATGGTCGTCGGTAATGGCGGGGGCGTTTTTATACTTGAAGTAATCGGAGTAACCGATGTTGTTGCCGGCCTTCCATACTTTGTCCACGATCTCCTTGGCGAATTGCCTGGAGTACCCCTCGCGGGAGAAACGCGCATTCTCGGCCCCTACCATATCCAGCAGAATGCCGTAGTTGGCACGGTAGTTCTGCTCGTGCTTATTCTTGCTCCAGTACTGCGAGCCCAGGCACCAGGAGTCCTCCACGTAGGGTGCGGAGCTATCCTCCGGCTGGCCATAATCCTCCCCATCGAAGAAGATCAGGTCTACGCCTACATCCGGCTTCTGCTGTGCCGCATGTATGGTTCTGGCAATCTCCAGAAGTATACCTACCCCGCTGGCTCCGTCGTTAGCTCCGTCTATGGGTTTCTCAGGATTGTTCTCGTCTTTATCGGCAAGAGGCCGGGTATCCCAGTGGGCGGCCAGCAGCACACGGTTGGCAGCACCGGGGTTATAAGAGGCGATCACGTTACGCAAGTTCAGCGTAGTGCCATCATAGGCTTTGGCCTGGAACTTCTGCTCCTGCACCTGCGCGCCATACTCCTTCAGCTTGGCCACAATCCACTCGCCGGTCTGAAAATGCGGCCCCGAGTTAGGCACGCGCGGCCCGAAAGCTACCTGCTTCTCCACAAAGGCATAAGCCGAGTCGGGGTTAAAAGCCGGGGCCTGCACGGCAGCAGGGGCCTCCTCCTCCACTGCGGCTACCTGGCTACCGCTTTTCTCGGCAGAGTCGCAGCTGGCAAAGCAAAGGGAACCGCATAACATTAGCGCCAGCATGTTCATTTTATTCTTCATAAGCCCAGTCAATTCCGGTTTTCATGTCTTTGATAACGATACCGTGGCGCTTTAGCTCCGCCCGGATAGCATCCACCTTATCATAGGCCTTCTGCTCTTTGGCCTCTTTGTAAAACGTCAGCACCAGGTCCAGCATCTCCTCCATATCGCCTACACGCTCCTCCTTCAGCCCTAGCACATCCAGCACCAGCTCCTGATAGGTATCCCGCACCAGGTCATAAGTGCCCCTGGAGAGCTGTGCGATGTTGATCTGCCCTAAGTATAAACTGTTGATCTTCTTGAGCAGGTTAAAAAGGGAGGCTATTGTTTTGGCTGTGTTCAGGTCATCGTTCAGGCCACGGAAGCAGTCCTGGGTCAGTTTCTGCAGCTCTTCGTTCAGTTTGGCGTCTGGCTCCACGGCCTCCGGCTCCTCCGGGAAGCGCAGCTTTTTCAGCACGCGCAGGCCGTTCATCAGCTTGGTGTAGCCTTTGCGGGCCGCCTGCAGCGCCTCATTGCTGAAGTCGAGGGTGCTGCGGTAGTGCGCCTGAAGTATAAAGAAGCGGATGGTCATGGGCGTGTAAGCCTGCTCCAGCATCTCGTGGTTGCCACTGAACAGCTCGCTCAAATTAATGAAGTTGCCCAGCGACTTGCCCATCTTCTGCCCGTTCACCGTGATCATGTTGTTGTGGATCCAGTACTTGGCGGCATCGGTATGGTTACAGCTGGCCTGGCTCTGCGCAATTTCGCACTCGTGGTGCGGGAACATCAGGTCCAGTCCTCCCCCGTGTATATCAAAAGTGGTGCCGAGGTACTTACGGCTCATGGCCGAGCACTCGAGGTGCCAGCCCGGGAAACCGTCGCTCCACGGCGAGGGCCAGCGCATGATGTGCGTTGGCGAGGCCTTCTTCCAGAGGGCAAAATCCAGCGGTGAGCGCTTCTCCTCCTGCCCCTCCAGAGTACGGGTGTTGTTCAGCAGGTCATCTATCACGCGCCCCGACAGCTTGCCATACTTGTGCTCCTTGTCATAGGCCTGCACATCAAAGTATACCGAGCCGTTTACCTCGTAGGCAAAGCCGTTGTCCAGTATTTCCTGTATCATCTGCACCTGCTCTATGATGTGGCCGGAGGCGCGCGGCTCGATGTCCGGCTGCAGCACGTTCAGCTTGTCCATCTCCTGGTGGTAGATGTTGGTGTAGTGGTTCACCACCTCCATCGGCTCCAGGTGCTCGAGCTTCGCCTTTTTCTGGATTTTGTCCTCGCCCTCGTCGGCGTCGTTCTCCAGGTGCCCCACGTCGGTGATGTTGCGCACGTAGCGTACTTTGTAGCCCTGGTACTTCAGGTAACGGTACAGCACATCAAAGGTAACGGCGCTTCGGGCATGCCCCAGGTGCGGCTCTCCGTATACCGTTGGCCCGCATACATACATGCCCACAAACGGGGCGTGCAGCGGCTCAAACTCCTCTTTCTTTCGCGTCAGCGTATTGTACAGGTTCAGTTTCTGTTGCATGGTTTACCAAGTATAAGCACCCAGCGGATGCCGCACTTTTAAAGATCTCAGCCCTTCAGGCCAATTATGGTTCAAAACTAAAAATATTGCCCTCCTTCTCCTAACGCTGTTCTGCGTCCTTTGGCTGCAACACATACGTAGCCGATATCGGGAAGTGGTCCGAAAGCCCCATTTCGTAATGTGTCTCAAAGTTGTAGGCTTCCAGGCCGGCACTGTAAAACTGGTTGTCGATGCGCAGGAACGGGAGCGGCCCGTTGTAGGTGGCCCCCACGCCGTTGCCGGCTCTAACGTGGGCATTATCCAGCACTTCCGCCAGCTCACTGTAAGTATAGCTAAAGGGGATATCGTTAAAATCGCCGCACACAATTACGGGGTAAGGCGATGCCTGCACGTGCCCCAGCAACTCCTGCACCTGGGCTGCACGGGAAACAAACCCACCCCGCAGGCGGCGCGCCAGGTTACGGCTCTCCTTCTTAAAACTTGTCTCGTCGCCAATGGCCGAGTAAGTATTCTCAATATCCTCCGATTTTATACTCATCGACTGCAGGTGCACAGCGTACACCCGTACCGTATCGCCTTTCACATCAATATCAGCCCAGGCAGCACGGTTGGCGCTCCGGTCCCTGGTGTTGGAGAAGCGAAGTGTGCCACTTTCTACGATGGGGTACTTTGAGAAAATAACGATACCGAGGTCTGCTTTAATACGATCTCCTACCGAGGTTGAGGCAAATTTATACTTGCCGTAGCGGGTACCGATGCGGTTGAAGTTGTTATACTCCAAAGAATTAACGCGGCTGTAAAACTCCTGCAGGCAGAACACATCGGCAGGGTGCTCGGCTACCCAGTCTATCATGTCGGTGGATACCTGCGGCACGCCCTCCACAATTTTGTCGTAAGCGTTAAAAACATGCGTGTTAAAGCTCATTACCTGCAGCGTTTTGGCCCCGTCCGGAATCTCTTTCTCAAAGTTGATGGTAACCAGTCGGGCGTAATAGTTCCAGGCAAGTATGAATGCCGAGAGGGGCAGCACCAGCAGCCAGGAGCGGCGCAGCACCCAGTAAAAAAGGAACAGGAAGTTAAGCACAAGCGCCCCCGGCAGCGAGAAGGCCACAAAGCCGGCCGGCCAGAACTCGCTGGGCGGCACTTGCAGGCATAGCACACCCAGCAGCATCCAGAGCACCACCAGGGTGTTCAGAATGAGCCATACCCGCCTGCGAATTGATTTGAATGTACCTGACACGAGAGCAAACTTACGAATTCTGTATCTATCTTATCTATGCTGTGCTGCAGAATATCTGCATACCCTGCTAAACGGCTCCTGAGGCCTAACTTATACTTCAAAACTATAGGCGAACTAAAATATATCCCCTGCTGTTATGCTACAAGGTCCCGGCTGCTGCACTGCCAGCATGGGGTACATTTTAACCCGAATCTAACCTGCTGCATGGCAGTAATAATTTAATACAGGGCATCGCTGCACAATAAGTTGTGTATATAATGAATTTGTAGTAAATTTGCAGCAATATTTCCAAGGAGCTGAGGGGACACGAAGTCCCCTTCTTTATTTCTTAACCGTTTGATATGGCCCTTACCGCGAAGAATATAAGAGAGATGGCGCAGGCAGGCCTGCCGGATACCGACCTGTTTATTGTGGATGTTTCTGTATCGGACTCACCGGCCAGGCCAAAGATAACGGTGCTGGCCGATGGCGAGCAGGGCATTACCATAGACCAGTGCGCTACCATCAGCCGCCGCATAAATAAACAGATTGAGGAGCAGTTCGGCCCGGACATGTCTTACGTATTGGAGGTAAGCTCACCGGGCGTGGATTTTCCGCTCACCCAGCCGCAGCAGTTTAAGCGCCACACGGGCCGCAGCCTGAAGGTAAAGCTGCAGGACGGCACCGAGAAAACCGGTAAGCTGGAGGAAGTAACCGAAACAGGGCTTAACCTGATGGAGGAAGTAAAACAAAAAGGAAAAAAGGCAACGTATGTGCCTGTGCAGATACCCTTCGGGGACATTGTAAAAGCAAATGTTGTAATCTCATTTAAATGATAAGATAATGAACAGTTCAGTCCTGATCGAGTCGTTCGCCGAATTTGCGAAATTCAAGAACATAGACCGCCCGACCATGATGCGCATCCTCGAGGATGTGTTCCGCACCATGATCCGCAAGAAGTGGGGCACCGATGAGAACTTCGACATCATCCTGAATGTGGAGAAGGGAGACCTGGAGATCTGGCGTAACCGCGAGATCGTGGACGACAACTCCGAGGACATCTGGGACACAGACAAAATCAGCCTTACGGATGCCCGTAAGATTGAGCCCGACTTCGAGGTTGGCGAGGAAGTATCGGAAGAGGTGAAGCTGGAGGACTTTGGCCGCCGCGCCGTACTTACTGCCCGCCAGACGCTGATCCAGCGCATCAAGGACATGGAGAAGGAGTTGCTGTTCCAGAAGTATAAAGACCTGGTGGGTGAGATCATCTCCGGCGAAGTATACCAGGTATGGAACCGCGAAGTGTTACTGCTGGACCAGGACGAGAACGAGCTGCTGATACCTAAGGCAGAGCAGATCCCGAAAGACCGTTACCGTAAAGGCGACGTAGTAAGAGCGGTAGTGCAGCGCGTGGAGATCGTGAACGGTAACCCGAAGATCATACTTTCCCGTACCTCCCCTACCTTCCTGGAGCGCCTGTTCGAGAACGAGGTTCCGGAGATTTTCGATGGCCTGATCGCTATCAAGAAAATCGTGCGTGAGCCAGGCGAGCGTGCCAAGGTAGCCGTAGAATCCTTCGACGATCGTATAGACCCGGTAGGTGCCTGCGTTGGCATGAAAGGTTCACGCATCCACAGCATTGTGCGCGAGCTGGAGAATGAAAATATCGACGTGATCAACTTCACAGAGAACCTGGAGCTTTATATCCAGCGTGCCCTGAGCCCGGCTAAGATCACCAGCATGAAGATTGATGACGAGAACAAGCGTGTGTCTGTATTCCTGAAGCCAGACCAGGTTTCCCTGGCAATTGGTAAGGGTGGCCAGAACATTAAGTTGGCCAGCCGCCTTGTGGATATGGAGATCGACGTGTTCCGTGAGTCTGAATCGTACGAGGAGGATATCAGCCTGGAGGAGTTCACCGATGAGATCGAGGATTGGGTAATTGCAGAACTGCGCCGCATTGGCTTAGATACCGCCAAGAGCGTGCTGGCTATAAGCAAAGAAGATCTGCTGCGCCGCACGGAGCTGGAGGAAGAAACCATCGATGATGTGCTCTCGATCCTCCGCGAAGAGTTGGAAGAAGAAGACAATCAATAGTTGTGAGTTGTGCTCCGTTGCGCTAATTTTGAGAAAAGTTACGCCGGGGCACAGCTTAGACCTTCAAGGTAAGGCAACTATACAGTAAATACAGAATAACAAGACAGCATATTAGAACAAAATGGCAGAAGAAAAAACAAGGAGGCTTAAACAGGTTGCGACTACTTTAAACATTGGTACATCCACGATCGTGGATTACCTCTCTGCTAAAGGGTTTGAGGTGGAAAACAAGCCAACCACCAAAATCACGGCAGAGCAGTTCGGTATGCTGGCTAAAGAGTTCGCCGCGTCTATGCAGGAAAAGCAGGAGGCGGATGAGATTAACATTGGTAAAAAGCCGCAAAGCAACCAGGTGGTTGAGTCTGAGCCTGCCCACGAGCCGAAGAAGGCAAGTGAGCCAGAGGAAGAGATTTTAATTAAAAACGCTAAGAAGCCGGAGGCACCGGCAGCGCTTAAAAAAGAAGAGCCTGCCGCAGAGCCGGCCTCTAAGCTGCCAGGCATTAAGGTGCTCGGCAAAATAGAGCTGGACGCCAAGGGCCGACCAGTTGCAAAGCAGCCGGAGGCCGAGCCTAAGGCTGAGCCAGCGGCTCCAAAAGCTGAGGAACCGGCCAAACAGCCGGAGGCTCCGAAAGCTGAGGAGAAGCCAACTCCGGCCCCAACGCCTGAGGCACCTAAAGCCGAAGAACTGGCAAAACCAGCTGAGGCACCGAAGGCCGAAGAGCCAGCCAAACAGCCGGAAGCCCCTGCCGCACCTGCCGCGAAAGCACCTGAGGCGCCTGCCACGCCTCAGCAGCCTGAAGCGCCGAAGCAGCAAGAGGCCCCAGCCCAGCCAGCCGCTGAGAAGCCGGCTGCGCCAGCACCAAAAGAGCAGCCAGCCGCAGAGAAGGAGCCACAGCAACCGGCCGCACCTGCAGAGGCAAACAAAGGCACAGAAACTAAAGAAGACATAGAAAAGATTACAGCAAAAGCAGACCAGTTAAAAGGTCTTACTGTACTTGGCAAGATTGAACTGCCGGTAGAGTCGCGCAGAAAAGGCGCCAAGCCTGTTGCCTCGTCTGACGATCGCAAGGGCAAAAAGAAGAAACGTAAGCGCATTATGGTGGCTACCGAAGGCCAGCAGCAGGCAGGTGGCGGACAGCAAGGCCCGGGTCAGGGTAACCAGCGTCCGGTACAACCGGCCCAGCATGCCGGGCGCCCGGGTGGTGGCCAGCAGCGCCCGCCAAAGCCAGGAGGAGGCAAAGGCAGACCAGCCAGAGCTGAGAAAGCTGAGGTTACGGATAAGGAAATCCAAGAGCAGATTAAAGCGACCCTTGCCAAGCTTAGCGGAGGCAAAGGAGGCGGAGGCAACCGTGCCAAATACCGCCGCGAGAAGCGTTCGGCCATTGCCGATGCTACCGAGGAGCGCAGAATGCAGGAGCAGGCAGAGTCTAAGACACTGCGCGTAACTGAATTCGTGTCGGCTAACGACCTGGCTTCCCTGATGGATGTAAGCGTGAACGACGTGATCAAGGTGTGTATGCAGTTGGGTATGTTCGTATCCATCAACCAGCGCCTCGATGCCGAAGCCATCACCATCATTGCTGATGAGTTTGGTTACAACGTGGATTTCATCACCACAGAGGAAGAGCAAGGACTGGAGGATATTGTAGAGGAGAATGAGGAGGACCTGGAAGAGCGCGCTCCGATCGTAACGATCATGGGCCACGTTGACCACGGTAAAACATCCCTGCTCGACTATATCCGTAACGCCAACGTAACAGCCGGTGAGGCAGGCGGTATTACGCAGCACATCGGTGCCTACAAGGTAAAGACAGAAAGCGGCCGCACCATTACCTTCCTGGATACACCAGGTCACGAGGCCTTTACGGCCATGCGTGCACGTGGTGCCAAGGTAACGGACGTAGTTATTATTGTGGTAGCCGCTGACGACTCAGTGATGCCACAGACAAAAGAAGCCATCAACCACGCACAGGCTGCAGGTGTACCAATCATTATTGCCCTGAACAAAGTTGATAAGCCAGGCGCCAACCCGGACAAAGTTCGCGAGGAGCTGGCCCAACTGAATATTCTGGTGGAAGAATGGGGTGGTAAGTACCAGGCACAGGAAGTTTCAGCGAAAACCGGCCAAGGTATACCTGACCTGTTGGAGAAAGTATTGCTGGAAGCTGAATTGCTTGAGCTGAAAGCCAACCCAAATCGCCAGGCTATCGGTACTGTAATCGAAGCATCCCTGGACAAAGGACGTGGTTATGTTGCCACCGTACTGGTGCAGACAGGTAACCTGAAGATTGGTGATGTTGTATTGGCAGGATCTCACTACGGTAGAGTGAAAGCCATGACCGACCACCGCGGTAAGAAAATGAAAGAGGCAGGACCGTCAACACCGGTACAGCTACTCGGCCTTGACGGTGCACCACAGGCGGGTGATAAGTTCGTGGTGATGGATTCTGAGCGTGAAGCAAGAGAGATCGCCTCTAACAGATCGCAGGTACAGCGTGAGCAAAGCCTGCGCACACGTAAGCACATTACACTGGATGAGATCGGTCGTCGTTTGGCTATCGGTACGTTCAAGGAGCTTAACGTGATTGTGAAAGGTGACGTGGACGGTTCCGTAGAGGCACTTTCTGACTCCCTGTTGAAGCTGTCTACGCCTGAGGTGCAGGTAAGCATTATCAACAAAGGTGTGGGTGCTATCTCCGAGTCTGATGTATTGCTTGCCTCCGCATCTGATGCGATCATCATCGGTTTCCAGGTTCGTCCATCGGTTAACGCCCGTAAGTTGGCTGAGCAGGAGCAAATTGACGTGCGCCTGTACTCTATCATCTACGATGCGATCAACGAGGTGAAAGACGCCATGGAAGGTATGCTTGCCCCTACCCTGAAAGAGGAGGTCACTGGTAACGTAGAGGTACGTGAGGTGTTCAAGATCACCAAGGTGGGTACCATTGCCGGCTGTATGGTAACGGATGGCTCGATACAGCGTAACTCTAAGGTACGCCTGGTACGCGAAGGCATCGTGGTTCACGATGGCGAGATCCTGGCACTGAAGCGCTTCAAAGACGATGTTGCCGAGGTAAGACAGGGTTACGAGTGCGGTATCAGCCTCAAAGGATACAACGACATCCAGGTTGGCGACGTGATCGAAGCCTATGTAGAGAAAGAAGTGAAGCGTACGCTGTAGTTCTAAGCGTAAGCTCTAAGTATAAAATCCCCCTGTGGCCAAAAGCTGCGGGGGGATTTTTGTTTTAGTTATACTTTGGTAGAGCCTCCAAATTAGAGACTTTATACTTTGGAGAGCAGCAAGCCCGCAGCCCAAAGTATAAAGTCAGATGCTGCAGTGCACAAGAAGCAGAACTTTGAATCCAGGGCTCTCCCCCCCTGCTCCACCATCAGCAAGTATAATTACACAGAAGAGCAACGCATGAAGGACATGAATATACTCTCTGAAAAAGTCGGGCCAGCTGAGGGTTTTACATTTTAATGCGCGGGCAAAAGTATAAACTGCAGCCCAATCATACTTTTACAAGCCCACAAAGTATAAAAACAGAAAGGGCCGCTCAATCGGAGCGGCCCTTTTATACTATTACCACACAAAGTAGTCTCAGGAGATCTAATCGTTCGGATTCTTAAGAAGCCCCATACGCTTCAGCCGATTACGATCGCGCTTACGCTTTTTCATCATCTTCTCTTCCTTCTTCAGAATCTCCTTCATGCGTTTGCTATTGGCTATCCTCTTTTTGGCAAAGCTGGATCGTTTCTCGCCTTCATATGTATTAAAGCGCGCATCCAGACCAGCGGAACGGCGGCCTACTGCATCTACGGCAGTGCCCTTTGTCTCAGCTTTGGCAGTGCCCCAATACTCATCTTTGCCGCTATCGCTACTCAAAGAAGATTGAGCTTTGGCCTCTGAAATAAAAAGTACAATTCCAAGAGTAAACAGCAAAAGGGTTAGTTTCTTCATAACAGCTTGCTAATGTTTAGTGTATACAACGTAAACACTATCTAAAAGTATACATTTTTTATTAAACACAAAGCTGCTATAGAAAATTCCTGCTATTTAAACTTGTACGATATCCCGATACCCATCGTCTGCTTAAGCTGCAGCCTAGGGCCTCTGCCGTCTGTTTTCTCGTCGCCGTCGCGGTCCACGTCTACCATAATATCATCATCGTAAATCATGTGCGCGAAGAAACTTGCCGACACTACTTTGTTCACTTTAAAGTTGATCAGGTTCTCCCAGTTCAGGTCCACATTCTCCGGTTTGCGCAGGTAGTTTGAGAAAAGATCCAATTTGGACTGCAGGGAGATATTCTTCAGGATCTCGGTTTTGTAGCGCACGTTTACATAGCCACCAAACTCCTTACGCAAATGCTCGCCAGTGCCCGGTATGATATTCCCCTCAATGTCTTTCTCGCCAGCTTCCACACCAAAAGCCCCCTTATCGGCCAGGCCTTGGTTGGCAACGACGGTAAACTTGCCTGTAAAAGGCGAAATAAAAACCGACAGCTTCTCGTTTGGCTTATAGTCCATACCCAAAGAGGCAAGTACAAAAGCAGGTGAGAAGAAGTTGGAACGCAGGGTATCGCGTGTGATGGTGTAGGTTGGCGTAAGCTGCGTTTTAATGTTTAGCTGGGTAGTATAAAACCATTTTTTGGAGGCGCGGTAGCCATACTTCAGGTTCAGTTCCAGCTTGTCGTCGCTCTTCTGCACACGCCGCCCTTCCAATTTCACCAGGCCGTATGTCAGGTCCAGCGAGTTGTTCCAGGTGTTTTTGCCCTTCGCGTAATTGGCATACAGGTTAGCGTTGCCCAGCACCGACACCGTATTTTGCCCGCCGGCCGCCCAGTTCGACAAGCTTACCTGGCTAAAGTTTACCGTGCCGATACCACCAAAATCCCAGATGTTAACAGTATCAGCGGGCGCCTGCGCTGCGGCATTTAAAGTATAAAGAAGTATAAAAGTAGATAGAAGTAAAAAGGAACGGCAATAAGTAAAAAACATGAGCAATAACTATACTTAAACAATTTTGTTGTGGGGTTCAGAAGCAGACTCAGGCTGCTGGCCCTTCAGAAGGTCGCGGATTTCGGCTAAAAGTACCTCCTGCTTGTTTACAGGCGGGGCCGGTTTAGCAGCCTCTTTCTCGCGCAGGCGGTTAATGGTGCGCACCAGCAGGAAAATGGCAAAAGCGATGATCAGGAAATTGAGCAGCACCTGCAGGAAGTTGCCGTAACGGATAGCGACGGCTTGCTTCACTACTTCTCCGTTTTCCAGCACCGCCTCCTTCAGTACCAGCTGCATCGAAGAAAAGTCGATGCCACTGATCAGCAGGCCGAGCGGCGGCATAATGATGTCGTCTACCAATGATTTGGTAATGGCCCCGAAAGCCGCGCCGATCACCACGCCCACAGCCAGGTCAATAACATTGCCTTTCACGGCAAATTTTTTAAACTCGGATAAGAATCCCATAAGTATAAAGTTTATAGATTGCGTAAGTCATCTGCAGCTAAAGCGATCCACTCCTCGTATCTTCAACCTCACCCACACATGGGCTACACTGTTAACCGCTGTTCCGGATTGAACTAAATCCTTATATTTGTGGCAAAGAAAACAGATTCTAACCAGAATTGACACCAAAAAATATGGCCATATACGAAAACCTGCTGCTAGACCAGCAAAACGGCATCCTGTTCATCACCATCAATCGCGCCGACAAAATGAACGCGCTGAACATTGAAACCATCAGAGAAATTAGGAATGCAATGCAGCAGGTGTATGATGATGCCAGTATCAAAGGGGCGATTATTACAGGTGCAGGCCCGAAAGCCTTTGTGGCAGGAGCCGACATTACAGAGATCGCCGAACTGAGCGAGGTAACGGCCCGCAGCTTTGCCGAGCGCGGTCAGGACGTGTTTGCCATGATCGAGCGCAGCAACAAGCCCGTGATTGCCGCCGTGAACGGCTTCGCTCTGGGCGGGGGCTGTGAACTGGCCATGGCCTGCCACATCCGCGTGGCTTCAGAAAACGCGCGTTTCGGGCAGCCGGAGGTAAACCTGGGCCTGATACCGGGCTACGGCGGCACCCAGCGCCTGACCCAGCTAATAGGAAAAGGTAAAGCCGTGGAACTGATGATGACCGCCGATATGGTGAACGCGCAGGACGCCCTGCAACTTGGCCTGGTAAACCATGTGGTACCGCAGGAGCAGCTGATGGACAAGTGCGTGGAGATCATGGAGAAGATCATGAGCAAGGCACCGTTGGCTGTTGGCCTGGTGATAGAGTGCGTAAACGCTGTGTACAACAACGACGAGAACGGCTACCAGACAGAAGCAAACGCCTTTGCCCGCTGCTGCACCTCCGAAGATTTTGTGGAAGGCACCAGTGCCTTTATAGAGAAGCGCAAAGCCAACTTCACCGGAAACTAAGCATTAGCCCCTCCCCGACCCAGAAACAGAACGCATGAGTATAGCCAAGAAATTGGTCGGGCAAACTGCTGCCTACGGATTAAGCAGTATAGTGGGCAGAGCCCTGAACTACCTGCTCGTACCGGTTTACACTGCCGTGTTCCTGCCGGCAGAGTATGGCGTGGTGTCGTACCTGTATGCCTTTGTGGGCTTTTTCAACATACTTTATACCTATGGTATGGAGACGGCCTTTTTCCGGTTTGCCAACAAGCCGGATGCAGACAGGCACAGGCTCTACAACCAGGTACTCAGCCTTATTATCGGCTCTAGTGTTCTATTTACAGCCATACTTATACTTGCCTCCGGTGCCATAGCCGATTACAAAGACTACTCCCCGCAGGAGCAAAACTACATTATCTGGCTGGCGCTTATACTTGCCGTCGATGCCATTGTGGCCATACCATTTGCATGGCTCCGGCTGCAGAACAAGGCTGTCAAGTTCGCCTCCATCAAGCTGGCCAATATACTTATAACAGTAGGTGCCAACCTGTTCTTTTTGGTTATCTGCCGCAATGTTTATGAAGGCGAGTACCTGCAGGGGCTAAGGCCGCTGGTCGCGCATATTTATGACCCTGACTTCGGGATCGGCTATATCTTCCTGATCAACCTGGTCGCCAACGCGCTGCTTATCCCGATGCTGTGGCGCGAGTTCAGTATCTTCCGGTTCGAGCTGAACAAGAAACTGCTGCGCCCGATGCTGGCCTACGCCTACCCGCTCCTTTTTATGGGAATGGCGGGCATGGTGAACGAGGTGATAGACCGTATACTTTTGGAGGAGTGGCTGCCCGAGGGATTCTACCCGCAGCACACCAACGAGGCGGTGGTAGGTATCTACAGTGCCTGCTACAAGCTGGCCATTTTCATGACACTGGCCATACAGGCCTTCCGCTACGCCGCGGAACCATTCTTCTTCTCCCAGGCCGAGGATAAGAACTCACCGCATACCTTTGCCCTCATCATGAAGTGGTTTGTGATCGCCTGCGCCTTTATCTTCCTCTTCATCTCAGCCAACCTCGAGGATTTTGCCCTGTTCCTGCGCAGCGAAGCCTACCGCGAGGGCATCATGATCGTGCCGGTGCTGCTGCTGGCCAACCTGTTCCTGGGCGTATACTATAACCTTTCGGTGTGGTTCAAGCTGACGGACAAAACGAAGTATGGCACCTACATCAGCTTTGGGGGAGCGGCCATTACCATACTTTTCAACCTGCTGCTCATACCTGTAATCGGGTACATGGGCTCTGCCATTGCCACGTTTGTCTGCTACTTTAGCATGGCCCTGGCCAGCTACCTGCTGGGCCAGAACCACTATCCTATCCCCTATCCGGTTAAAACAATTATGGGCTACGTGCTGCTGGCAACAGCGCTGGTTTGGCTGGCTTTAGGGGTCGATGTAGAGAACTGGTGGCTGCGCCACGCGTACCACCTGGGCATCTGTGCGGCCTTCCTGGTGATAGTATGGCTGCGGGAGCGCCCTCGCTTCCTTAAACTTTAATGTGTAAATTTAAAGATGATGAACAACAAGAACCTGCCGGTTAACGTCATAAACCAATCCAGGCATGCGTTACCAAGTTACCAAACCATACACTCCGCCGGCATGGACCTGCGGGCAAACCTGGAGGCACCCATTACGTTGAAGCCACTACAGCGCGCCCTCATCCCGACAGGGATTTTCATAGAACTGCCGGAGGGGCACGAGGCACAGATCCGACCGAGAAGCGGCCTGGCGTATAAGCATGGCATTTCCATCGTGAACAGCCCGGGCACCATAGACGCCGACTACCGTGGCGAGATAAAAGTGCTGCTCGTTAACCTGTCGGACCAGGATTTTGTGGTGGAAGACGGGGAACGCATCGCCCAGATGGTGGTGGCCAGGTATGAGCGCGTGGAGTGGCAGCAAGCCGCCAGCCTTACCGACACCGATCGCGGTGCAGGCGGCTACGGCAGCACCGGCACCAAATAGTTGATTGTTACGTCATTGTTAGTTATTTGGGGAAATACTTGATCCTGTATAAGGCTTACCCAAAGTATAAACGCACTAACAACGCATACCTGACAACCAGTAACCAACAGCGAGTAAACGATTACTACAGCAGAAGCTGCAGCCTTAAATAAAACTTTGAACATTAAAAAACAGCTATGAGGATTATCATACCGATGGCCGGAATGGGCAAGCGCATGCGCCCCCACACACTTACGGTTCCTAAACCACTTATACCAATTGCAGGCAAGCCGATTGTGCAGCGCCTGGTAGAGGACATCGCGAAAGTATGCCACGAGCCTATCGAAGAGGTGGCTTTCATTATTGGCCATTTCGGCGAGGAGGTGGAAAACGACCTGAGGGAGATCGCCACGAAGATTGGCGCCAAAGGCACTATCGTGTACCAGGAGGAAGCTCTGGGCACAGCGCACGCCATACTTTGCGCCAAAGAATCACTGGAGGGAAAAGTAGTAGTGGCCTTTGCCGACACGCTTTTCAAAGCAGATTTCCAGCTCGACACCAACGCCGACGGTACCATCTGGGTGCAGCGCGTGGAGGACCCGCGTCCGTTTGGCGTGATCAAGCTGAACGAGAACAACGAGATTACCGACTTTGTAGAGAAACCGCAGGAGTTTATCTCCGATCTGGCCATCATAGGCATCTACTACTTCCGCGATGGCGCCTATCTGCGCGACGAGCTGCAGTACCTGCTCGATAACGACATTAAGGACAAAGGCGAGTACCAGTTGACCAATGCCCTGGAGAACATGAAGAACAAGGGCACCAAGTTTATACCTGCCGTTATCTCTGAGTGGCTAGATTGTGGAAATAAAAACGCAACTGTTTATACTAATCAACGCTATTTAGAGTATATAAAGGATGAGGAAGGCCTGGTGGCCTCGTCGGCGAAGCTGGAGAACGCAGTGATTATCCCGCCTGTATACATTGGCGAAAACGCACAGATCACCAACTCGGTGGTTGGCCCGCATGTTTCGATAGGCAATGGCACAAACGTAACCAACTCCGTGGTGAGCAACTCCATTATTCAGGAGAACACCATTCTCAAAAACGGCAACGTTGCAAACTCAATGCTCGGCAACTTTGTTGTGTATGAGGGACGCCAGTCTGACCTCAGCCTCGGCGACTACAATACACTTGCGGAGTAAACCATGAATACATTCAGAAACATCCTGATTGCCACCTGCTGCCTGGCCCTTGTAGCCACAGGCGAAAGCACGGCGCAATCCTCTAAGAAGAAGAAAGCCAAAGCCGCTCAGGAGGCACCGGCACCACAAGTACAGGTGCAGGCCCCAAGCGAGCGAGACAGGCAGATCAGCGAAGCGATGTTTCTGGATGGGATGAAGTATTTTATGCTGGAGGACTACCAACAAGCCCTCCAGCTTTTTCAAAAAGCCTACACCGTTACCCCTGACAACGCCGCCCTGAACTACAAGATCGGCGAGACTTACCTGCACCTGAAGGAGCCTAAGTCGGCTATGCCTTTTGCCCAGGCAGCCGTGAATCTGGAGAAAAAGAACGCATACTATTACCTGCTGCTGGCCCAACTGCACACCGAGCAGCAGCAGTACGATGCCGCCGCTCAGGCCTTCAATGCCCTTTTGGCCAACGTACCTAACTCCAACGAGTATCTCTTTAACCTGGCAGATCTATACTTATCGCAGTCGCGCTACGACGACGCCCTGAAGACCTATGAACGCATAGAAAAGGAGTTTGGCGATATGGAGCAACTGTTGGTAAACCGCCAGCAGATATACCTGCGCCAGAAAAACGTAGACAAAGCCATTGCCGAGGGCGAGAAGCTGTTAAAGTCCAACCCTACCGAAATACGCTATTTCCTGTCGCAGGCAGAGCTGTACAACGCCTCCCGCCGCACCGACGAAGCCATTAGTACCCTGAACAAAGCACTGCGCCTGGAGCCGGGTAATCCTTTTGCCCACCTCATGCTGTCGGACCTGAGCCGCCAAAAAGGTGAGTTTAAAGAATCGGAGAAGCAGGTAAAACTGGCTTTTGCCAGCAGTGAGCTCGACATAGACACCAAGGTGCGTATTCTGGTAGATTTTATCCGTCAGTTGCCTAACCCGCAGATAGAGCCTGTTGCCCTGGAGTTGGTGGACCTGACGATAGAAAAACACCCGGAAGAAGCTAAAGCGTACGCCGTGGCCGCCGACCTGCAGACCATAGTTGGCAAAAAAGCAATAGCCCGCGATAATTACCTGAAGGCAGTAAAGTTAGATGATTCCCATTTTAAGATTTGGCAGCAGATCGTATTGCTGGATGCAGAGCTGGAACAACCCGCTGAAATGGTGGAGCACGCAGAGCAGGCCCTGGAACTGTTTCCGAACCAGGCGGTTTTTTGGTTTTACAGCGGTACCGGCCACCTCATAGAGAAGAATTTTGAGAAGGCCGTGAAGGCGCTGGAGTATGGTAAGCGCCTGTCTGTTAGCGAGCCTGAGCTGGAAATGCAATTCAACATGCAGCTGGGCGACGGGTATAACTCCCTGAAAGATTTCAAAAAGTCTGACTCAGCCTATGAAGCCGTGCTGGTGCAGGATGCTAACAACGAGCACGTTCTTAACAACTATAGTTATTTCCTTTCACTGAGAGGCGAAAAGTTGGATCGTGCAAAGCAGATGTCAGAGCAACTGGTGAAGCAGCACCCTACAAACCCTACCTACTTGGACACCTATGCCTGGGTACTGTATAAAATGGGTAACTATACAGAAGCCCGCAAATTCTTAGAACAGGCCGTAGCCATTTCAGACGATGCCACCATAGTGGAGCATTATGGCGATGTGCTGTACAAGCTAGGTAAGAAAGATGAAGCCGTAAGCCAATGGCAAAAGGCCAAACTTAAAGGCGAAGCCTCCGCCTTTATAGACAGAAAGATAAAAGAGAAGAAACTTTATGAGTAAGCATCTATTGCTTTTCCTGTTCGGCTTGCTGCTTTTGGCAAGCTGTAAGAAGAATACTGTACCTACCTCAGCCACTGCCGCCACCACTACTATTGGCGAAGTAAAAGTAGACAACCTTAATTTCAACTACCTCAGCAGCAAAGGCCAGATAACTTTAAACGATAAAAACGATAACCTTTCATCAGGTGTAAGCATCCGTATGCAGAAGGATAGCGTGATCTGGGTGTCGGTGCAGCCAGGGCTTGGGATTGAGGCCGCCCGCATGATGCTGACCCAGGACTCGGTACACTTTATGAACCGACTGAAGAAAGAGTACGTGGCAACAGATTACAGCTTCCTTAGGAACAAGCTGCAGGTGGATGTAAACTTCGAGGTGCTACAGGCCATACTTTTGGGGAACTACCAGGCAGTAGGTGCCGAGAAGGTAATAAGCCTGGAAGACCGCCAACATGTGCAGCAGCAGCGCCAGAACCTCACGTTCGATTACTTCATCAGCAACCTGAATAATAAACTGCAGCAACTCAACGCCAAGGATATCAATACCGGCAATACCATCACAGTAAAGTATAACGGTTTTGAGCCTGTGGGCCAGGTGCCCTTTGCCTATGAGTTGATCGCGCAGGTACTGCAGCAAGGCCAGGTATCGGACTTTACCCTGAAGCACAGCCGCGTTACCGTTTCGGAGGAGCCGCTATCTTTCCCGTTCGGTGTGCCCAGCGACTATACCCACCTCAATTTTAATTAAATACACGCCCCTGCTGGTTCTTCCGTTTTAGATTCACCATATTTGTAATCTAAGAGTAGAAGAACCATACATTTTGATGAAGGCCCTTTACAGATTTGCCTTTTTCCTGTTTCTGCTGAGCCTGCCGCTGGTTACCGCGGCCCAAAAAGCAAAGTCTAAGGCGCAGCTGGAGAAGGAGAAAAAGGAAAACCTCACCCGCATAAAAGAAGCAAACCAAATTCTGCAGCAAACCCAGAAGCAGAAGCAAGCTTCTATTGGCCAGCTCAATGCCATCAAAGAGAAAATAACGGTACAGCAGGGAGTTATAGAGAACATCTCCCGCGAGATCAGTTTACTGGAATCCGATGTGAAGGAGACTGAGGGCATTGTGGGTGCGCTGCAGAACGACCTCCAAAAGCTGAAGGATGAGTACGCCACCATGGTATACGCCGCCGCCAAAACAGCCAACAGCTATAACAAGCTCATGTTCCTGTTTGCCTCCGACTCATTTAATCAGTTTGTGATGCGGCTGCGCTACCTTCAGCAATACTCAGAGGCACGCAAGAAACAGGTAGAACTGATCAGCAAAGTACAGGCCGCCTTAAACGGGCAACTGGCGGTGCTGGAGACGAAGAAGGATCAGAAGAAAAGCCTTTTAAATAAACAGTTAGCTGAAAATAAGAACTTGCAGGGCCTGCAGCAGCAGCAGAGCACGGTTATCTCGCGCCTGAGCCAGCAGGAAAGCAGCCTGAAAAAAGAAGTGGCGCAACGCCAGCAGGCCGTTAAAAAACTGGACAACCTGATTGCCGACATTGTTCGGGAAGAGATTGCCAGGGCAGCCAGAGAGGCCCGTGCGGCTGGCAAGGAAACCAGCGGAAGCCCTAACAAAGTAACCCTCACGCCAGAGGCAGCGCTTATTTCATCCTCCTTCGCGGGTAACAAAGGTAGACTGGCCTGGCCTGTAGAGCGCGGGTTTATCTCGCAGAAGTTTGGCCGCCATAACCACCCGGTGCTTAAAGGGGTAGTGGTAGAGAACCGCGGCGTCGACATCCAGACAGCACAAGGCTCTACTGCCCGCGCCATATTTGAAGGAAAGGTGTTAACAGTAGCCTCCGTGCCAGGTATGAATAACATCGTGATGGTGCAGCACGGCGAATACTTTACTGTTTATGCTAAGCTAAAAACAGTATCGGTAAAACCTGGGCAGGATGTAAAGCTGAAAGATACAATCGGCACCGTTTACACCGACAGCGACGGCACCACGGAGTTACAGTTCCAGGTCTGGAAAAACAGCTCAAACATGAACCCCGAGAGCTGGATTGCAAAACCGTAACAAAGGACACAAAGCTCCAGGAGCTAAAATTAAAAAAGCCACAGCAGATGCCGTGGCTTTCTTTTTTAGCTTTGCCTCCCCCAGGCAAAACAAACTATAATAACTAAAGGCCGTTTGTGTTAGAAAACATAACAGCGCTGTGTAAAAATAAAAAAACACCCCACAGTGCAGGGTGCCTTTCCAAGCTATGAAAACAAACTTAATATTTATATCTATAAGCAGGCCTAAGGGCTCTGCTGAGATTTCATGTCTCTAAATTACAACCTCGTTTATAAAAATGCAACACTGAGGCAAAAACAAATTGCGAGTAAGCAAGCATCTTTGTATAGCTATACTACTATTTAAAAATAAGGTTTCAGAATTTTTGTTCCTTATTTTTGAAACAGACAGCGATGCAATAAAGTTGCATTTAAGGTTAAAATTAGCAGCAGCTCCGCTAACTGTAGGTAGTGCCACTTGAACGCATTTCGGCCTTCTACCTAAAACCTGGCATAACAAGTTCTATACCACAAGGGAAATAACATATAATACGCTAAATAACAAATTGTTACAATAATCACCCAAGATGCATTTTTCCGTTTTTGGGATTAATTTCAATGCAATTTTCCCAAAAACGGAAGCAGACGATTTCACCTCGGCTCAGTTCTTCACCCCAGCTTCTATGTGAGAGAAACAAATTTTTCTTTTGGTTACGTGACAGCCTGCACATTTATACTTACTTTGGGGCGTTTTAAACTTATCCCGACTGATGTGGGTTTATTTAAAATATTAACCCTAATTTTGTAACACACTTTAAAAGATTAAAGACATGGGTATCACCAACATTTTCTTGTTTATTGGAGGCCTAGGCGGTACAGAAGTTATCCTTATTCTGTTTGCTATCCTGTTGCTGTTCGGCGCTAAGCGAATTCCTGAACTTGCTAAAGGCCTGGGCCGCGGCATCCGGGAGTTCAAAGATGCTACGAAAGAGATCAAGAACGACATCGAGAGCTCAGTAAAAGACGACAACACCACAAAGTAGTCTCTTCCCGCACAATTTAGTTTTTAAGGTAGAGATATGTGCCTTAATACCATTTTCCTTTTCCTGGGAGACCTGGGAGGAGGTGAGATGATGGTTATTATAACCGCCATCCTTTTGCTGTTTGGCGCTGATAAAATCCCGAGCATTGCCCGCTCATTTGGCCGTGGCATGCGGGAGTTCAAAGACGCTACAAACATCATCAAACACGAGCTCGAGCAATCCATTAAAGACGATCCTAAGTCCAAAAAAGATTGAGACAGTATAATTCGCTACGCGACATTCGCACAGACATTGCCGGCGGTCAGGTTTCCTGCAGGCAACTGGTAGAACATTACCTCCGGAATATTAAGGAGAAAGCCGAACTGAATGCTTTCCTGGAAACTTTTGAAGAAGAAGCACTGGCCCAGGCCGATGCTGTTGACAAGAAGTTAGCCGACGGCACAGCCGGCAAGCTGGCAGGTATGGTAATAGGCATAAAGGACGTGTTGGCCTACGAGGGACACAGCCTGCAGGCCTCCAGCCAGATCCTGAACGGCTTCAAATCGCTTTATACTGCCTCGGCGGTGCAGCGCATGCTTGCCGAGGATGCCATCATCATCGGACGCCAGAATTGCGACGAGTTTGCCATGGGTGCCTCCAATGAGAATTCCTCTTTCGGAAATGTACTGAACGCCGATGATCCTGCCCGTGTACCGGGCGGCTCGTCTGGTGGTTCTGCCGTGGCTGTGCAAGCCGACCTGTGCCTGGCCTCTATCGGATCGGATACAGGTGGCTCAGTGCGTCAGCCTGCTTCGTTCTGCGGCGTAATTGGCTTAAAGCCGACTTATTCCCGCATTTCCCGCTATGGCCTTATCGCCTATGCCTCTTCTTTCGACCAGATCGGCCTGATAACAAAGAGCGTAGAGGACGCGGCCCTGCTGCTGGAGGTAATGGCCGGACAGGACGGCATGGACAGCACGGCCAGCCAGCGCGAGGTGCCAGCTTACAGCCAACTGTTGCAAACAGACAAAAAGTATAAAATTGGTTATATCCGCGACTGTTTTGAGCGTGAGGGCCTTGAGACAGAGGTAAAAGACGCCATACTCGGCGTGAAGGATATGCTACGCGATGCAGGCCATGAAGTAGAGGCTGTGGACTTCCCATACTTGGACTTTATGGTGCCGACCTACTACATACTTACCACCGCCGAAGCCAGCTCTAACCTGGGCCGATACGACGGCGTGAAGTATGGCTACCGCTCCGACAATGTAACCGACCTGACATCGCTGTACAAGAAGACAAGAGCCGAAGGCTTTGGGCAGGAGGTACAGCGCCGTATCATGCTGGGCACTTTTGTACTCAGCGCCGATTATTACGATGCCTACTATACCAAGGCACAAAAGGTGAGACGCCTTATAAAAGAGAAGACCGACGAGTTGCTTCAGCAATATGATTTTCTTATATTGCCTACCGCTCCTACTACTGCTTTTAAAATAGGAGAAAACACAGCGAACCCATTAGCCATGTACCTGGCTGATATCTTTACGGTCCAGGCCTCACTTGCAGGCGTTCCAGCCATCTCTATTCCGGTTGGGCGCGATGCCAACGGCCTGTCCATCGGGTTGCAGTTAATGACCCGCTCATTTGAGGAGCCGCAGTTGCTCGCTTTCTCAAATTACATACTGGACAAGATAACCGTTGAAGCATAAACCTTGACATGACTTACTGCAAATTCTTTACATTGCTTGCGGCTATGGCTGGCAGCATCTGGTCTGTAAACGCCAGTGCTATCGGCCATAGCCGTTTGCTTGAGGTGCCATCCAGCGACTCTTTATCCGTCTCCGTAGACTCTCTAAAGCTGCAAGTTACCACGGTGACAGATACGTCGGTATTCATGCTGTCGCCTGAGGAACTGGCGCTGATGGTAGAAACTGTACCCAACGAGCCCGACGATGTAATTGCCGACAGGCTGAGCTGCATTGAGTCGGACATCCCTTTGGTGTTCAACGACTTCGTAAGGAATTTTATCGATTACTTTACCATCCGTAACCGCAAGTATACGCGCACCATGCTCACGCGGGAGAACGTATACTTCCCGCTTTTTGAGAAGTACCTCAAGAAGCATAACATGCCAGATGAACTCAAGTACCTGGCTATTGTGGAGTCTGGCCTGAACCCGTTGGCGCAGAGCCCTGTTGGGGCCGCCGGGCTCTGGCAGTTTATGAAGCCTACCGGCCGCGAGTATGGCCTGCACCAGACGCAGTATGTAGACGAGCGCCTGGACCCGGAGAAATCCACGGAGGCAGCCATGCTCTTCCTGCGCCGGCTGTACAAATACTACGACGACTGGGAACTGGCGCTGGCGGCCTATAACTGTGGCCAGGGCAACGTAAACAAAGCCATTCGTAAGGCTGGCGGCAAAAAATCATTCTGGGACATTTTCCCTTACCTGCCGCGCGAAACGAGAGGTTATGTGCCAAGTATGACAGCCGTGCGCTACGCCATGAACTATGCCGGAGAGCACAACATTTTCTCCGACTCCATACTTTACCAGCCGGAGGTAGCCTACCTGGAGGTAACGCAGGAACTGGAAGTGGAAAGACTGGCGGCAGAGCTGCACCTTACACCCGAAGAGATCCTTGCCCTAAACCCTGAGCTGAAGAAAAACACCGTACCTGGCAACAAGTATAAACTCCGCATCCCGTCTAGCAGAGCCAGCCTTCTGGCCACTAACGAGGATAAGAGTTGTATACTTATGGCCGCTGCCCCTGCCCCACTCCAGCAAAAAGTGCAGGAGCAGGCACCGGTAATGCTGGCATCCGCCAAAACGGAAGAGGCACCAGAGCCTAGGGCTTCTGCTAAAACCTCTAACATTACGTACACCGTGCAGCGCGGCGACAACCTGAGCAGCATTGCCAGGCGCCATGATGTAACGGTAGACCAGCTAAAAGAGTGGAACAACCTGAACAGCAGCTATATAGCAGCAGACCAGAAACTACAGATCCTGCAACAGGGTCAGCCAACAGGAGCCGTGCTGGCAGTTAACAACGATGCTAAAAGCAACGCTAAGTCTGCTGTGGAGAAAAGAGAGCTGATTTACCATGTGCAGCCTGGAGACACGCTCTGGCAAATCTCCCGCAAGTATGACGGCATCACGATAGAGCAGATCAAAAAACTGAACAAGCTAAAATCTAACAACCTGAAGCCAGGCCAGAAACTGATCCTGAGCTAAAGTATAGCACTACCCGCTACACCAGGAGCACCTTCCGTACAGAAGGTGCTCTTTGTTTATACTTGGCTCCGTTACGCTCATGTTAAAAAAACAACAATTTCTGCACTCATAACTATTGCACCGCTTATCTTTGGAGGCTCAACTTTGGATTAACCGTAAATTCTTGCAAAATTGGTCTTTAACCAGATGTACTTGGGGGAAAGTTAAAGACAGGCGGGCAAGGTTGAGAAAGTACACGACTTACAACAACACAACAAATGATTAGAGTAAACAAAGAGGACGCCCTGAACTACCACATGGAAGGGAAACCCGGGAAGATTGAGGTAGTGCCCACCAAAATGGTAAGCACGCAGCACGATTTAGCGCTGGCATATTCCCCGGGTGTTGCAGAACCTTGTAAAGAAATTCACGCCGATAAGGACAATGTATACAAGTATACCGCCAAGGGCAACCTGGTAGGTGTAATATCAAACGGAACCGCCGTACTAGGGCTCGGTAACATTGGGCCGGATGCCTCTAAACCGGTAATGGAAGGGAAAGGCGTACTTTTCAAGAAGTTTGCCGGAATTGATGTGTTTGACATTGAGATTGACTGTACTGACCCGGAGGAGTTCATCCGCATTGTAAAATCTTTGGAGCCTACCTTCGGCGGCATCAACCTAGAAGACATTAAAGCGCCGGAGAGCTTCAAGATCGAGAATGCGCTCAAGACGCAGATGAACATCCCGCTGATGCACGATGACCAGCACGGTACGGCTATCATTTCGTCTGCCGCCCTGCTAAACGCGCTGGAGCTTGTAGGCAAGAGAATCGAAAGTATAAAAATGGTGGTGAACGGTGCCGGAGCTGCTGCCATTGCTTGTGCCAAGCTCTATGTGGCACTGGGTGTTCAGATGGATAACATCGTGATGTTTGACAAGGAAGGCATTATCCGGCCGGAGCGTGACGATCTGGACATCTACAAAGCGCAGTTCGTTACGATGCGCAAGATAAATACGCTGGAAGAAGCCATGCAGGACGCTGATGTGTTCGTGGGCCTTTCGGCAGGCAACGTGCTGCCACCGCAGTTCGTGCAGTTAATGGCCAACGACCCGATCATCTTTGCCTTGGCTAACCCGGATCCGGAAATCCCTTACGAGGTGGCGATGGCTACCCGCGAGGACCTGATTATGGCTACCGGACGCTCCGACCATCCTAACCAGGTAAACAACGTACTAGGCTTCCCATACATTTTCAGGGGAGCGTTAGATGTGCGTGCCACGGAAATTAACGAGGAGATGAAACTGGCCGCCGTACGTGCGCTGGCAGAACTGGCAAAAGAGCCCGTTCCGGAGATCGTGCACAAAGCCTATGGAGACAACACCATCAACTTCGGCCGCTTTTACCTTATCCCGAAACCGCTTGACCCACGCCTGATCACAACCGTATCACCGGCAGTGGCAAAGGCAGCGATGGAAAGCGGTGTGGCGCGCCGCCCGATTACAGACTGGGAGGCCTACGAAGTGGAACTGAAAGAGCGTATCGGTATAGACCAGAAACTGATGTCGCGTATTACTACGCAGGCCAAGAAAGACCCTAAGACGGTGGTATTTGCCGAGGCAGATAATTACAAGATTCTGAAGGCTGCCCAGATCGTGCAGGAGCAGCGAATAGCCAAACCTATACTTCTTGGCAACCCGGAGCGCATCAAAGCCATCATCGAAGAGAACAACATGGACCTCCATGGCGCGCAGATCATCGACCCGCTGGTGGAGGAAGCTAAGAAAGAGGAATTCGCACAGATACTATACAAGAAGCGCCAGCGAAAAGGCGTGACGCTGTTCGATGCACGCCGCCTGATGCGCGACCGCAACTACTTCGGAAGTATGATGCTGCACACCGGCGAGGCTGATGCCCTTATCTCCGGCCTTACCCGCGACTACTCCAAAACCATTTCGCCGGCGCTACAGGTAATCGGCGTGGAAGAAGGCATAAACAAAGTGGCCGGTATGTACATTGTGCTTGGCCAGAAGGAGCCATATTTCTTTGCAGACACGACGGTAAACGTGAACCCAACTGCTGATGAACTGGTGGATATCATCGGTCTGACGGCCCGTACGGTGCGTTTCTTCGATACAGAGCCACGCGTGGCCATGCTTTCGTTTTCTAACTTCGGCTCCGTGCGCGGCGACATTCCGGACAAAGGAGCCGAAGCAGTTCGCAAGGCAAAACAGCGCTACCCGGACCTGCTGATAGACGGAGAAATGCAGGCAAACACGGCTTTGAATAAAAACATGCTGCGCGAGCACTACCCGTTCAGCGAACTGGCGGAAAAAGGCGCCAACACACTTGTTTTCCCGACGCTTACGGCGGGCAACATTGCTTACAAACTGCTGCAGGAAATAGGTGGTGTTGAGGTAATTGGACCGGTGCTGATGGGTATGCGCAAACCGGTACACATACTTCAGCTCGGTTCCTCCATCCGCGACATCGTGAACATGGTAGCCATTGCTGTCGTAGATGCTCAGAACTATAACAATCAACATATATAGATGATAGCCTATATTGATGGCAAACTGACGCACAAAGATCCAACCTATGTCATTATCGAAGCTAATGGCATAGGTTACCAGATCAAGATATCACTCAGCACCTACTCTTCGCTGCCGACCGGTGAGCGCTGCAAGCTGCATACGTACCTGCACATAAAAGAGGATGCTCATACGTTGTATGGCTTCACCACCGTGGCAGAGAAGGAGGCTTTCCTGCACCTGATCTCCATCTCCGGCGTTGGCCCTAATACGGGATTAATGATCCTGTCTTCGCTGTCGGTGGAAGAGATACAGCAGGCCATTGTGCGGGAGGATGTACGCACCATTCAGCACGTAAAAGGGATAGGCGCCAAAACGGCCCAGCGCATCATTCTGGAACTGAAAGATAAAATGAAAAAGGAGGTGCTGCTGACCGATGCTCCTGTCTCTGCTGTAGCATACAATACCAACCGTGCCGAGGCGTTATCAGCATTAGTAACCTTGGGCTTTGCCAAGAACGTTGCCGAGAAAACATTGGACGCAATTATTAAGCGCGAAGGCGGCAACCTGAGCGTAGAGGAGTTAATTAAGTTTGCGTTGAAATCTTCATAAGAGAGAGATATCCTATTTTGATCTGGAAAAGTAAAAAGCACAACCTGCTGCTTGCCACGGTTGCTACTGTATCTTTGCTGGCCTGGTGGTCGCGGGCGGAAGGGCTACGTGTGCCGGATCAGAAAATTCTGTCTACTTTTCAAGATTTCCTATACTGGCAGGATACCGTTCGCCAGGACACCGCAAAATATATCCCGAGCCGGAAACCAACCTTTGTTCCGTCTGACCGCCGCGGTAGTCCGTTCGGTACCCGTAGCAGTAACTCGCCGCTGTTGCTTGGCCAACCAAGCAACCTGCAACTTAACGTAGAATTGGACGACAGCCTGCAGCTCTACAATATTACCGAGACCATTGGCGATAGCGTGCTATACCGTACGCCCTCCTCCATGTCGATGCGGGAGTACTCGGAGTGGCAGCAGCGCGAGGCCATCCGCAACTACTGGCGCGCCAAGTCTGCCGGCCTGGATGGCGAGAGCGTAGTGAGCAGCAACCGCCTGATTCCGAAGCTATACATCAGCCCGGTGTTTGACCGCATCTTTGGCGGCAACTACGTGGATATACAGCCGAATGGCAACGTGTCGCTGAAATTCGGCGCACGCTTTAACCGCAACGAGAACCCCACTATACCGCTCAGCCAACAGCGCACCGGCGACTTTGACTTTGAGCAGAACATCTCCCTGAACCTGGTAGGTAAAATCGGCGAGAAAATGCGCCTTAACTTTAACTGGGACAACAACGCCAACTTCGACTTCGAGAACAACATGAAGCTGGATTATACCGGCTACGAAGAGGAGATCATACGTAAAGTGGAAGCCGGAAACGTAAGCCTGCCACTCAATAACTCGCTTATTACAGGTGCCCAGAACCTGTTTGGCGTAAAGGCGCAGCTGCAGTTTGGCCGCTTGGGTGTTACCACCATTGCCTCCAGCGTGCGCGGTACCAATGATGAAGTCGTGATTCAGAACGGCGGCCAGAACAAACCATTCGAGATCAGGGTAGATAATTACGATCGTGACCGCCACTTTTACCTGTCGCAGTTTTTCAGGGGGCGTTACAACGAAGCTCTTAAGAACCTGCCACTCGTAAACTCCGGCATCGTTATACGGCGCGTAGAGCTATACGTAACGAACAATAACCGCGCAACGGAGAACCTGCGCAACATAGTGGCCTACATGGACCTTGGTGAGGCCGATCCTTACCGCGAAGCCTTTGACACCGGCAGGCCAGCCACAGCCCCCGCCGATAACCAGGCCAACTCACTCTATAGCCAGATCTCTCCACAAAACAGCGCCGCCCGCAGCAACTCCCGCGTGGATGCCTACCTGCAGTCGCTGGGGCTGGAGAAAGGGATAGATTTTGAGCATGTGCGTGCCCGTAAGCTGGAGCCAAACGAGTATAAATTTAACCCACAGCTGGGCTATATATCGCTTAACTCTGCCCTGCTACCCGACCAGGTACTGGGTATCGCTTTTGAGTATACATACAACGGCAAAACCTACCGGGTCGGCGAATTGATGGATAATTACCAGAACCTTGAGTCTGACCAGGTTATTCATATGAAATTGCTCCGCGCCACCAGCCCTTCTCTGAACTACCCCACCTGGGACCTGATGATGAAGAACGTGTATGCGCTGGATGCAACACAGGTAAACCGCGAAGACTTTAAGCTGCAGATTGTTTACAAGGATGATGAGACCGGTGTAGACCTGACGAGCTTAAAAGAGCCAAGCCCGATCCAGAACATCCCATTGGTGGAAGTGTTGAACCTGGACAATGTAAACTCGAACAACGATAAGCCAAGCGACGGCAACTTCGACTTCCTTCCCGGCATTACCATCGACACAGAAAGCGGCAGGGTATACTTTCCGCAGGTGGAGCCGTTTGGCGATTACCTGGCCAGCAAGCTGGAGGGCTACCCGAACCTGGTAGACCAGTATGTTTTCCAGGAACTATATGAACAGACGCAGACCGATGCACAGCAGAATAATGTAAAGGCGAAGTTTTACATAAAGGGTAAGGTACAGTCTACCGCAACGGATGAGATTATGCTGCCGGGCTTCCAGATTGCGGAAGGCTCTGTAGTGGTATACTCTGGAGGCACCCGCCTGCAGGAGGGCACTGATTACCAGGTATTTTACGACCTGGGCCGCATCAAGATCCTGAATCCTAGTTACCTGAACTCAGCCAACGACCTGCGTGTAACCTATGAGAAGGCCGAACTGCTGAACATACAGCCACGCACCATGCTAGGCGCCCGTTTCGACTACCGCCTGAACGATGACGTGAACCTGGGCGCCACCGTGCTGCACCTGAACGAGCAGACCTTCATTAACCGGGTAAGTATAGGCGACGAGCCGACCAACAATACCATCTACGGCTTTGATGTGAACATGCAGAAGGAGTCCAGGATGCTGACGCGCTTTGTAGATGCCATTCCGCTGATACAGACTAAAGCTCCCTCGCTGATCACGTTCAGTAGTGAGTTTGCGCAGCTGGTACCGGCTAAGTCTAAATCCAACGCCAACGAAGACGGCGCTTCATACTTAGACGACTTTGAGGGAGCCGAAACGCCTTACAGCCTGGGTGGCTTTACCAATAGCCCCTGGCGCGTGGCAGCCACCCCTGCCCCGCTTATACCTGGTCAGGGTCTGGAGTACTCCTACAACCGAGCTAAAATGGCCTGGTACACCATAGATCAGATCTTCTACCGCGATAATAACAACCTGAAGCCCGATAACATCACGGATGAGGAGCTGGCCAACCACTATGTGCGGGGCGTGCGTCGTACCGAAATCTTCCCGGGCCGCGATGCAGAGGTATCTAACAACTATGAATATACGTTTGACCTGGCCTACTATCCGCGTGAGCGTGGCCAGTATAACTATAACCCGAACCTGACGCCGCAAGGGCTGCTTGCCGGAGACCCGCGCAACAACTGGGGCGGCATCAGCCGCGAGATCTCCTTCGACACCGACTTTGATAATGCCAATATCGAGTATGTGGAGTTCTGGTTGATGGATCCGTTTTTGGAAGGCCCCAAAGGCAGGGACGGTGCCTTTGGCGGCAACATTAACAGCCAGGATCCGGGCCAGCTGGTACTGAACCTGGGCAGTGTGTCAGAAGACATCCTGAAAGACAATGAATACGCTTTCGAAAACGGCCTGCCAGCCGATGCCGAAGATGTACAGAACCTGGAAGAGACGATCTGGGGCCGCGTAACGCAGCAACAGTTCCTGACAGATGCGTTTACAGGTATACCCGGCGGCCGGCAACTGCAGGATATTGGCCTGGATGGTTTGAATGATGCAGATGAGGCCAGCTACTTCCGCAGCTCCTTCCTGAACCGCATACCAGGCACGCCGCCGCAATCTATAATAGACGACCCTTCGGCTGATAACTTCTTCCACCACCTCGACCCGGTGTATGACCAGCAGAATGCCGGTGTACTGCAGCGCTATAAGAATTTTAACGGCATGGAGAATAACTCTCCGGAAAACAGCCGCTTTGCCAACTATACTTTCCCTGATAAAGAGGACCTGAACGGCGACAACGTCATCACGGACCTGGAGCAGTACTACGAGTATAAGATAAACCTGGCGCCAAGCCAGCTGGAAATAGGCCAGAACTACATAGTAGATAAGGTAGAAGGCGAAGAAGGTACCACCTGGTACCAGTTTCGGGTACCGGTGCGCCAGCCAACCAATACAGTAGGCAACATCAACGGCTTCAAATCCATCCGTTTTATGCGCCTTTACATGACCGGCTTTGCTGACCCGGTGGTGCTGCGTATGGCCCAGTTCCAGTTTGTAGCCAACCAGTGGCGCAAGTTCGACCAGCCGCTGACAGAGGGTACGCCCTGCCTTACCTGTACCGACGATGCCCGCAGCTTTACCGTATCCACAGTTAATATAGAGGAGAATGGGCCGGAGAAACAGGTTTCGGAGAACGATATACCATACGTGGTTCCTCCGGGCATCAACCGCCTGCGCGATTATGCCTCTACCAACGACCGCCGCCAAAACGAGCAATCGCTGCAGCTGTGCGTAGAGGACCTGAAAGATTCTTTCTCGAAAGCCGTATTCAAGAACATCTCCCTGGACCTGCTGGCATATAAGGAGCTGAAGATGTTTGTACATGCGCAGTCGGATGAACCGGGCATTCAGGACGGTGAAATGCAAGCCTTTATCCGCATCGGCACAGACTTTACCCAGAACTACTACGAGTATGTGGTGCCGCTGAAATTCACGCAGCCGGGCAGCAACACAGCAACCTCCATCTGGCCAACCGAGAACGAAGTGAACATACCGCTGCAGGACCTGGTAGACGCCAAGGCAGAACGTAACATGAATGCCCCGGGCAACATCTTTGTACCTTATACTGTAACCACTGCCGACGGTAAGCTGATACGCGTGGTGGGAAACCCGGATTTTAGTGAGGTGGAGGGAATCATGATCGGTATCCGAAATCCATCCGAGGCAAACGCCGATGCGCGTCCGCACTCGGCCTGTATCTGGGTAAACGAGTTACGTGTGGCTGACTTTGTGAACCGAACCGGCTGGGCCTCTAACGCGCGCCTGAATGCGAAACTAGCCGACTTTGCCAACGTAACCGCTACCGGTGCCTATACTACCGTGGGTTTTGGAGGACTGCAGCAGCCACTCTCCCTGCGGTCCCGCGACGACATCGCCCAGTTTGATGTAAGCGCCAACATGGTGCTGGATAAATTCCTGCCGGAGCAGTGGGGCGTTAAAGTGCCGATGACGGTGCAGTATGGTGTTACTTCTGCCGAGCCGCAGTACGACCCGCTGGACAAAGACATGCCCCTGGAGCAGTCGCTTACAAAGTTTGATAACGATGAGGCCCGCGACGAGTATAAAAAAGAAGTAATTACCCAGGAGACGCGCAAAAGTATAAGCCTGCTGAACGTGCGCAAGGAGCGAACAAACCCAGAGGACAAAGTACGGGTTTACGACATCGAGAACTTCGCCCTCTCCTACTCTTACTCGGAGCGCCTGTTCACCAACATCGAAACAGACCGCGACTATACCAAAACCTATACCGGTGGTATTGCTTATACTTATGACAACACCCCGAGAAGCTACCAGCCTTTTGCCAAAAGCGAAAAGCTAAACTCGCCATACTTGCGCCTGATCAAGGACTTTAATTTCTCGCTCTTGCCAAGCCGCTTCTCTTTCCGGGCTGACCTGAACCGTTTCTATAATGAAACCTACCTGCAGCGCCCTGACCCTGAGACACGCTTTGTAACTACCCGTGGTATAGAGCCGGTGTTCCAGAAGTCGTTCTTCTTTAACCGCATTTATGACATGCGCTGGGACCTGACCAAAAGCCTGTCGCTGGATTATACTGCCACCAACCGCTCCGTGATAGATGAGCCGGATGGCCGCATCAACAGCGAGATAGACTCCCTGGAGTATAAAAACAAAACCATCCGGGAGAACCTGTTGGAAGGCGGTCGTAACACCAACTTCAACCAGTTGATTGCCCTGAACTATAAACTGCCATTCGACAAGTTTCCGCTGACGGACTGGCTGAGCGCGGACACCCGCTACGCCACCACCTACATCTGGACGGCGGGCTCCACAGCCCTGAACCAGGATACTACTTTCAGGCTGGGCAACACTGCCGAGAACAACGTGGAGTTCAGCGTGAACGGCAGAGTAGACCTGGTGAAATTATACAACAAGGTAAAATTCCTGAAAGCCGTGAACTCGCCGACACCGGCCAAACCAGCACAGGCCGCCGTTAATGACACCACGGCTGCCAAGGCACCGGCTGACCTGAAGTTACTGAAAGGCCTGGCACGCGTGCTGATGATGACGCGCACCCTGAACGTGACCTACCTGGAGAACCGCGGCTCCATGCTGCCGGGCTATTTACCGGACACGGAGTTCTTCGGGTTTGATGATGAGTTTAACGCGCCGGGGCTGCCGTTTATACTTGGCAAGCAGTATGAGTTGAGCCAGTTGTACAGCAGGGCCTACAACAACGGTTGGTACACCGACAGCAGCCAGTACCTGAACACTCCGTTCAGCGGCATCTACAGCGAAACTTTTACCGGCCGTGCCAACCTGGAGCCGTTCCGTAACTTTAACGTGACAGTGGATGTGCGCCGCGCCAAGTCTGAGATAGAGGAAGTGTTTTACCGCAAGGAGTTTGATGACTTCGGAGACGTAGGCACTGTGGACCAGCGCCAGAATCCGTTTACCTCCGGCTCGTTCAGCACCTCGTTCCTGGCACTGGGAACTTTGTTTGAGTCTACAGAGGATGGTTTATCAGATGCCTTTGAACAGTTTATACGCAACCGCCATGTGGTGCGCGACAGGCTGACAGATGCCAACGCCGCCGCAGGAGATTCAGGTTATAGCCTCAACTCGCAGGAGGTGCTGCTTAAGTCGTTCCTGTACGCTTACCAGGGCCGGGAGATAAACGGCTACGAGGCCAAGGCTGAGAGCCCGTTTAGCCGCCTGCCGATACCTAACTGGAGCGTAACCTACAACGGCCTGGAGCGCCTGCCGCTCTTCCAGAAATGGTTTAGCCAGATCAGCATACTGCATGCCTATAACTCCAGCTACAACATTACCAGCTACTCTACCTCGCTGGCTTACCAGCAGGAGCCGAGCGGTTTCCCTACACAGCTCAACGAGTTCGGGCGCATAGAGCCATACTACATCGTAAACCAGCTGACAGTGGTAGAGCGCCTGGCCCCGCTGCTGGGCGTTAACTTCCGGACAAAGACTAACCTTACCGGCCGACTGGAGTATAAGCTGGAGCGAAACCTGTCGCTGAACCTGACGAACGCACAGATAACCGAAACGAATGTGAAGGACTACGTAGTAGGCTTTGGTTACAGCACCACCAGCTTTAAGATACCGTTTACCAGCACCACGCTGGATAACGAGCTGACCATGCGCCTGGACCTGCAGGTGCGCGACAACCAGACGGTGCAGCGTGCCATCTCTACCGACGACACCGGCACGGAGCGAAGCCAGAACCAGATAACCAACGGCACACGCCAACTGCAGCTGCGCCCTACCATAGACTATGTGCTGAGCCAGCGTCTGAACCTGCAGTTCTATGTGCTGCGCACGGTGTCAGATCCGAAGATTTCCACCTCGTTCCGCAACAGTGTAACCGAGGGAGGCGTTCAGCTGCGGGTAAGCCTGCAATAAAGTTTTGGCATTCGGAAAAAGGCCGTATTTTTGAAAAGTAATCTAAAAACACATATCACATGAACCTACCTGAAAACCTAAAGTATACAAAAGACCACGAGTGGGTGCGCGTAGAAGGCGACGTAGCTTACGTTGGCATCACTGACTTTGCTCAGAGCGAGCTTGGCGACATCGTTTACGTTGATATCGACACAGTAGACAAAGACATCAACCAGAACGATGTGTTTGGTACTGTTGAAGCCGTAAAAACTGTTTCTGACCTGTTCAGCCCACTAACCGGCACAGTGCAGGAGTTTAACGAGAAGCTGGAGAACAACCCGGAGCTGGTAAACTCTGACCCATACGGCGATGGCTGGATCATTAAAATGTCTATCAGCGAAGCTAGCGAAATCGACGGTCTGCTGACAGCTGATGGTTATCGTGAGGTAATCGGTCAATAATAAAATACAGGAATAGGTTTGATACTACGTTACAATCTATTCACTTTCATTTGGGCAGCAGTGATCTTACTGACGACACTGCTGCCCTCTTCTTCCCTTCCTCCTACCCTCTCTATCTGGGAGCTCATTTCTTTCGATTCGTTTGCGCACGCCTTCATGTTCAGTGTGCTTTGCTTCCTGATGATCGTGGGCCTTTCCAAACAGTATACTTTCCCGCACCTGCACCACTATGCTATCAGGGCCAGCCTGTTTATCAGCTCCTTATTCGGCATTTCCATTGAGCTGATGCAGCATTTTTTCATCTATGGCCGCCAAGGCGATATTATCGATGTACTCGCTAACACGATCGGGTGTTTGCTGGGTATTGTGCTGTTTAAGCTGATTTATGTGTGGTAGCGGGAGTAGTTAGACTTAAGCTGCTGCCCTTTTCCTGGCGCAAGTATTTGTAGTTGTTCCTTACTTATGAAACCAAGTCTGGGACACGACTTACTTACAGAGCCATATTTATACTTCCCCAACTCTGGTGGCGCAAGTCTTCAGACTTGTGTCTTACAATGATGTTGCGTTTGTAACTCAACTGTAGCCATACTTTATACTTTGGCTATACTTTATACCTGTCAATTTATACTTTAGTCGCTGCTTCCTGCAATTTGAACCAAGCTATCCTTGCTAGCTGCTGTTAATCCACAGCCTTATGAACCCATCGTTTCATTTCTAGCCTTGGCTCCCTCAGCCCGGGAGGGCTCGTCTTCCCGCATCGCGCTGTGTACATTTCCTTTGCTCCTGCGTCGCAATTTCGCTGAAGCGAAACCGGAAATCTACAAGGCGCTCAACGGAAAGACTGGGATCAGTTCGATAGCCGTTGCTATACCACTGGGACCGGACTCCCTCTCCTGTTTTGGGGTAGGGGCCCTCGAGAAAAGGAGAGGGCTGGGGAGAGGTATGATTCCCCTCCTTGGACAAGGAGGGGCAGGGGTGGGTTTACACCTTCGTAGGGACAGGTCGCGACCTGTCCGCGCAACGGCAGCAACCATGCAACTTATACTTTACCCACAGCAATAACGGCCCTACGCCTTACCCATAGAGGGCCAATGGTAGTTGCCCTCCTGCGCCTACACTACGGATTATCCCTTATCTTAGCACTATGAACAAAATTTTCACTTTCCTGCTGACCCTTTGTCTTGCTGCTCCCACTCTTCTGCAGGCCCAGGACATGGCGCGTGCACGCCAGACCTTAGATACGCTTACCTCCCAAAGCATGTATGGCCGCGGCTATACTTTCGAGGGGGATTTAAAGGCCGCCCTGTACATCAAGAACCGGTTTGATGAGATGGGGCTGCAACCACTGGAAGGCCAGTCATACTTTCAGGAGTTCAGTTTTCCGGTAAACCGCATTGTGAAGACGCCGCAGCTGCAGGTAAACGGCCGGACGCTGGTGCCGGGGCAGGATTTTGTGGCCCGGTCTTCCTCAGCCTCAGGAGCGGGTAAGGCTAAAGTGCTGCCGCTGGATACGCTCGTCTTTACCGATGCCAGGGTAGCCCAAAAGTTCTTCCGTAAAAATTTCACGAATAAAGCCCTGGTATACCCGCAGCAGGAGCAGAAGCGGCTGGCCCAGCTGCCGGCGCCTTACCAGCAAAAACTGCAGCAGGCAAAAGTGCACATCATACTTCAGCCTAAGAGCCTGCTAACCACCGTAGCAAAGCAGCAGGAGGCGGTGCCCGTGCTGGAGGTGCTGCAAAACGCATGGCCGCAACAAGCAGAGAAAGTATACTTTACGGTGCAGGCCGACCTGAATCCGCAGCACCAGACACAAAACGTAATCGGCTTTATACCGGGTAGCCAACAGCCGGACTCCGTACTGGTGTTCTCAGCCCACTACGATCATTTAGGTAGCCAGGGCAAGGAGGTATACTTTCCGGGTGCGAACGATAACGCCAGCGGCACCACCATGCTGCTGGAACTGGCGCAGCACTACAGCCGCCCCGAAAATCAGCCAAAGTATAGTATGGTGTTTATCGCCTTTGCCGCCGAAGAAGCCGGTTTGCTAGGTTCGTTTCACTATGTACAAAACCCGCTTTTCCCACTTCAGCAGATTTCCTTCCTGCTGAACCTGGACCTGCTGGGCACCGGCGATGAGGGCTTGATGGTAGTGAATGGCAAAGTACACGAGCAGGAGTTCGGTCTGCTGCAGCGCTTGAACGAGCAGCACCACTACCTGCCCCAGATCAAGAGCCGGGGCAAGGCCGCTAACTCCGACCATTACCCTTTTTCAGAGGCAGGCGTACCGGCATTCTTCTTTTATACCTTGGGTGGCACTGCCGCTTACCACAACCCGCAGGACCATGCCGCACAGCTACCGCTCACTAAATTCCCGGAGGTGTTTAAGCTGATAACCAGTTTTGCGGAGGCGCTGATGGCAGATGAAATAAATCAGGAAGAGATAAACTAAAAAGGCGAAGGCGCTGCAAAACTATTGCAGCGCCTTCGCCTTTTATACTTTGTAAGCTATACTTTATACTTACAGGATGTTGTTGATCTGCTCCTTTATCTTCTCCAGTTCCTCCTTCATCTCCACCACATGGTGCTGAATGGTGGCATCGTTGGCCTTGGAGCCGATGGTGTTAATCTCGCGGCCAATCTCCTGCGAGATAAAGCCTAGCTTCTTGCCGGTTGGCTCTGGCAGGTATACTGTTTCGGTGAAGTAGTGCAGGTGGTTTACCAGGCGTACCTTCTCCTCGGCAATATCGAGCTTCTCCATGTAGTAGATCATCTCCTGCTCAAAGCGGTTCTGGTCAAAATGCTCGGAGGTGGAGATCTCGGCAATGTGGCCACGGATGCGGGTCCGAATGTTCTCCATGCGCACCGGGTCATGCTTCTCTATTTCGGATAGCAGGATTCTGATACGGTCGATGTAAGACATTATTTCCGCCGTAAGCGCCTTGCCCTCATCTGCCCGGAAGGTATTTATACTTTGCAGCGCCTCCTGCAGCAGCGGCTGCACCAGGCTCCACTCAGCTTCAGCGGTTTCTTCGTCCTGCTCCTCCTGCTGCATCACCTCCGGCATGTGCAGGGCCAGCCTGAAAAGCTCTCCCTTGTCGGCTCCCAAATGGTCGGCTACCTCGCTTAGGTCTGTGTAGTAGGCCTTCAGCAGCTCCTTGTTCACCGTGTTGCGCGCCTTCTGCGTTCTGTTTTTCGTGAACTCCACATTTACGCTCACCTTGCCACGCACCAGCGCCTTCTGCACCATGTTCCGGATCTCATACTCTTTATCAGAAAGCACTTTCGGGGTACGCACGCTCAGGTCCATACTTTTGGAGTTGAGCGAGCGGATTTCTACGGAGATACAATACTGGTCGGCATCGAGGCGGGCACTGCCAAAGCCTGTCATGGACTGCAACATAAGCTCTTTATAAAATGATACTTTGGCAAATTAGCTATAATTATTCAGATTTGCGCAGCCAGCGCCGCTAAATGCCGCTGATAATATGTGCGACCCAAGTATAAATTACTTGGGCCTTAATGTATAAAATCTGTTGTAATCGCTTTTCCGGGGTCTAACTCTGACCAAGACCTTGCTGATACCATCAGGGCCAAGCATTCGAAAAGCTGTGGCACAAAGACCAGATCATGTGCAGGTGCAGCAAGACATTTTTGGCATGATGCCGCACCCGGAGCGTGCCGTATACCCGGAACAGGGCAACGCTAATGGCCGAGCCATTTTCGACTATAACCTGAACCTGGCAAACGCCTAGTTTAGCCGCTATAAAAGAAATCTTTTCCTGATAAAAATCCTGAAGCCGGATGATAGCCACAGCTGCTGTCATCTGGCTTTTCGTTTGCTTTTACCCACACATTAAATCACTCATAATGACCAATTTGCGTACAACTCACTGATTTTAAGCAGAAAAACCGTACTTTTGCACTCCCATTGAGAAAGACGCCTTACGTTATGTTACTTACTCCACCTTGATAGTGCCGTAAACAGGTAATCCATATTACCTAAACATACCTTTGCTGCTCTATCGGCGGCTTTTCATCATTCAACATCACCTTTTTCTTATACTTTAAGAGCGAGTCTGGGTAGTAACTCATTGCAATGTGTTTTTGCCCCGGCGCCCGTTTATCAGGGCAGTTGTTGCTAAAGGCTATAGCCCCTTGTGCGCCTGCAGTACCCGCTCCGTTACTTCCTGAATCACAAAAATGAAACAATACCTGAGACTCTTTGACTTCAGCCAGAAAGTTGATTATAAAATTGAAGTGCTGGCAGGCCTCACTGTGGCTATGACCATGATCCCGGAGTCGCTCTCTTTTGCTATACTGGCTGGTTTTCCGCCTTTGGTTGGTTTGTACGCTGCCTTTATCATGGGCCTTGTTACGGCTGTTTTTGGCGGCAGGCCGGGCATGGTTTCGGGCGGGGCAGGCGCCACGGCGGTGGTGCTGATCGCCCTGATGCAGTCGCATGGGCTGGAGTATGTGTTTGCAGCCGTTGCGCTGGCCGGTATCCTGCAGATCCTGGTTGGCCTGTTTAAGCTGGGTAAATTCATCCGGCTGGTGCCGCAGCCGGTTATGTACGGCTTCGTGAACGGCCTAGCAGTGATCATCTTTATGTCGCAACTGGATCAGTTTAAGGCCATGGAGAACGGCGAGTTAGCCTGGCTGTCTGGCACTGCCCTCTGGACAATGCTCGGCCTGGTGGCCCTCACGATTGCCATCATCATTTTCTTTCCAAGGATTACCAAGGCCGTTCCGCCATCGCTGGTGGCCATCATCGTTGTTTTCAGCCTTGTGCTTGGCTTTGGCATTGATACCAAAATTGTTCGGGACATTGCAGCCGTGAGCGGCGGCCTGCCCCCTTTCCATATACCTGAGGTGCCCCTGAGCCTGGAGATGCTGCAGGTGGTTTTCCCGTATGCCCTGATTATGGCAGGCGTGGGCTTAACAGAAAGTTTGCTTACCCTGAACCTGGTTGACGAGATAACCGGAAACAGGGGAAACGGAAACAGGGAGTGTGTGGCCCAGGGCAGCGCCAACCTGCTGAATGGCTTTTTCTTCGGAATGGGAGGCTGTGCCATGATCGCCCAGACATTGGTTAACCTGTCGGCCGGTGCGAGAGCGCGCCTGGCAGGCATCGTTGCCGCCCTGGCCATCCTGACAATCATACTCGTCGGCGCACCCGTTATTGAGCTTGTGCCGATGGCTGCGCTGGTGGGCGTCATGATTATGGTAGCGATCGGCACCTTCGAGTGGATCAGCTTCCGCATCATCAATAAAATGCCGAAGCAGGATGTGTTTGTGGGCATTCTGGTGGCTGCTATTACCATTTGGCGACACAACCTGGCCGAGGCTGTGCTGATCGGGGTTATCATTTCGGCGCTGGTGTTTGCTTGGGAGAGCGCCAAGCGCATCAGGGCCAGAAAGTATACCGATGCAGCCGGTGTGAAGCATTATGAGATCTACGGGCCGCTGTTCTTTGGCTCGGTTACAGCCTTCTCGGAGAAGTTTGATGTACAGAATGATCCGCAGGAAGTGATCATCGATTTTAAGGAAAGTCGGGTAGCGGACATGTCTGGCATAGATGCGCTGAACAAGTTAACGGAACGCTACCAGAAGGCAGGCAAAAAACTGCACCTAAAGCACCTGAGCGAGGATTGCCGCCTGCTGCTGAAAAATGCTGAGGAGGTGATCGACGTGAACATACTGGAAGACCCGCACTACGCTGTAGTAACTGATAAGCTGGCATAAAGTATGGCTGCTGCCAAAGTAAAAACCCCGCAGCTGTTCTAAGTACGAACGGCGGCGGGATTTTTACTTTATACTTGCCGGTTTGCTATAAGTGTGCTCTCAGGTTCAAGTATACGGAAAAATTTAAAGGCTCCTGATTTCACGACTAGCTTGATACCTTGCCTTGGCCAAAGCATCAAGTTCTTTGCTTTTGTAAAAATCCATGCAGGCAGCTATTACTTTCTTGCCCTCCATACCTTCGGCCACTCTCCCAATACTCTTAACAGAATCTTGCCTGATTTTAAGCTCTCTAACCTTGCCAGACTATCAATTAGGCTTCCTTCACCATACAAGTAGTCAGGATACCGGCAACTTGCATCTTCAGAGGGTAAATCTATTTTTTTGCTGTAGCCATACTCAAGGCATTTACAGAAGCTTAGGGTTTTAAAGCTTTCTGAAAATGCATCCTCGTATCTTTTATCATACTGCTTACTCTTGTTTTGTGTGCCGCAGCTATTTACAGCCAGAGAAAGTATAAGTGCGGCAAATATGAGCAAGGTCCTCATGCAATGTTTAGTTTTTACTTTAAAGATGAGCCTCATGCAGGTACAACACCTACAGAGCCTATCGCAACAGCAGGAGGTAAACTACATATTTCCTCAGGCCCTGAACAGTTACAAAAGTATAGCTGCAGCAATCACAAAGTATAAAAGCTGCTATTTTTTATCCTAGTCCACCATTTTATTCACACCGTCGATCATATCAAACAGATCGCTTGGATGTTCGCCGGTCCAGCCGCCACGTTGCCTGCCCAGCCGCACAAGTATAATGCCCTTTTCCGGGATCACAATGATGTACTGCCCCAGTATGCCGCGTGCGTAAAAAATATCCTGCCCCTTGTAGTCCGGCACCAACCACCACTGGTAGCCGTAGAAATCCACTTTTTTGCCGTCTTCTGAGTTAATAAGGCCGTTAGGTGTGAGGGAGGCTTTTACATAGGCGGGTGGCACAATGGTATCGCCGTTCCAGACGCCGTTGTGCAGGTACAGCTTGCCGAGGCGGGCAAGGTCGCGGGCGTTGGAGAAAAAGCAGCAGTAGGCTTTTTCCATGCCTTCGGGTTGGTCTATGCTCCACTCTGCGTCTTGGGCGGCACCCAGCGGCTTCCATAGCTTCTCCTCCGCATACTCGCTCAGGCTCATGCCGGTGGCCTGCTGCAGCACAAAGGCCAGCACCTGCGTATCGCCGCTTTTATAGATAAACTTTTTTCCAGGCTCCTCCTCCGCTTCCAGCCTGTTTATGACTTTCTTCAGGTTAGAGCCATAGTAGGCCTCAGTCGTCATGGAAAGCGGGTTAATGTAGGATTCATCCCAGTTCAGGCCGGAGCTCATCCAGAGCAGGTGTTTTATCTTGATTTTTGCTTTATCGCCTTTTCGGAACCTGGGCAGGAAGTCGCCCACCGGCTGTTCTACACTTTTAATATGGCCCTCTTTTATCGCCACGCCCACCAGCATGCTTACGATACTTTTAGCCACAGAAAAAGCGTTACTCAGCGATTCATCCGAATACCCATCCCAGTACTGCTCATAAAGTATAGAGTCATCCTTCACCACCAAAAATGCCACCGGGTCCATTTCCTCGTTCAGCTGCTCCAGTTCCTGCGGCAGTTGCACCAGGTTATACTTCTCTGCAAGCGGCCAGGGCTGCGCGGTAAAGGGTGCATCTATCTTGCGCTGGTCAAAAATAGTGTTGTCGTCAATGTTGGCTAGGTTGTAGATTAAGGCTTTGTACACATAGTTTTTATCAGCCATGTGCAACCAAGCGGCCATCAGGCCCAGCAACAGCAATGCGCCCAAACCATAGCGCTTGGTTTTGAGGTTCATGCGGTATGATTGTTTTAGAAGTCGTAGCCCAATGTTACGTAGAACTTGGGGCCTACGCGGTTATCCTCTTCCTCTCCCCAGGCTACATCCAGCTTGCCGTATACCCCCAGCAAGGTAGTGCGGGCACCAAAGCCATACCCCACCAGAAACGGGTTACGGTAGTTGATCACGGTGATGTCGAATTTATCCACGTTCAGCTGGCCGGTGGAGCCGCCGGTGATGCGGGTGTTGATGGAGTTATCGCCAGAGAATGGGTTGGCACCGCTGTAGGCAGAGCCCGCATCGGCAAAGGCCGTCAGCTGCAGGTTACGGAAAAAGCCCGACCCGATAGGGCCATTGTAAAGATACTGCACAATCGGGATGCGAAGTTCGGCATTGGCCAGCAAGTGGTTGCTACCGCTGCGCACGTTGAAGTTAAAGCCTCTGAGCGGTGTGATATACTCCAGGTAGAACAGGTCTGCCGGGGAGTTTACCTGCACGTCGTTCAGCTCGGCCTCTTCGTCCTCATCGGCCAGCAACCAGTTATCCATGCCGCCTATCAGGAACTTCTTGGATGAGTTACCGAAGAACCGGCCGTAGCTAATATGCGTGGCAAGTATGATTTGCCTGTGAATTTTGAGGTAATGCCTGAAATCAGCGTAAAACTTGTTAAAGTTACCCTGTGAGCCCTCAAAGCCTTTCAGCGACATAAAGCCTAACTTAAAGCGGGTGCCCTCACGCTGGTTTACCCCTGTAATCACGCTGTTGTCGTACACCAGTTCCGCGTTACCACCCCAGAAAGACTCTACCGTGTCAGGTATAGAGAAATCGTTTTTATACGTAAAGCGCGTGCTCACGAACTTTGGCTTCAGGTGCAGGCTGGTGCTGTGGCTGAAGGGGTATTTAAGTACCGGAGTAAGCTCGTTTTTAGTAAAGTTCACAATAGAACCCGGCGCATTCAAGAGGCTTCCTCTCAGAGTAGATCGCTCAAACTGCACGCCCAGGTCTACGCGGCTGGTCAGGTTCATGTACTCAGCGAAGAAGTTGTTCGTCTCAAAATCGGTGCGCATAAAGGCCGTACCCCGGATACGGTGGTTCTCAAACAGGTCAGACATTTCTACGCCGGCCACAATGCCAAAGCCCAGTAGCGGATCGGCATGCACCGAGGTAATGATTTCCTGCACGCTGAAACGCAGGTCGTAATTCAGTGGGCCTACCAGGTCTACGCTGCTGCTACCGCTGCTTGCCCTACGTACGGGTGCAGCGCTTCGCTTTTGCTGCTGTGCTTGCCGCTGCGCCTCGTTAAACTCATAATCCTCAATGTTGATCTCGCCCTCTTCGCGCACATTAGTCTGCCCCTTCTTTTCCTGCTCCAGTAGTCTGCGTTGGGTAGCGGCTGCGGCGGCCTCCTGAGAGGTACGTGCCCGTGTTTCAAGTATGATCTGGCGTGATGTCTGGGGCAGCTGATCCAGGCTGGTGGGCTCATAGTTGGGGAGCAGGTACACAAAGCTGTTTCCCTCGTCGCTGGCTACTACGGCCAGCACATTGGCCGACGGCACATAATCGAACTGCTCTATACCTTGCACAAAGTTTGTAACCGGCTTACTGGTGCCGCTGCTCAGGTCGTAGCGGTACACGCTCCGGATGCCGCTTTCCTCGCCCAGGTACACCAGATTGCCATCGGCGGTTGGCCGTGGCTCCGTTTCGCTGGCAATAGAGCTGGTGAGCTGTCGGATACTGTTGTCAGGGCCCTGCTGCTGAAGTATAAAAATATCGTAATTGTTGACAATGCTGTTGAAGTCTGGTTGGGCTGCCGTGCCCGTGGTATCTTCCCAGCGGTTAGAGCTGAAGGCTATGCCGCCGTTGTTGCGCAGGAAAACCGGGTCTACGTCATCAAAAATATCGTTTGTAAGTTGCCGCTCCAGCCGGCCGTTGCTACCCAGCAGGAACAGGTCCGTCTGCCCGTTGCGCACGGCACTTACCACAATATTCTGCCCGTCTTCGGAGTAGCCCATGCCGTTTACATGTACAAACTGCTCCAGGGTAGCGGCGGGGGTGGTCAGGTTTTCATAAAATGGAATGAAGGAGTACCTGTTGCGGGCATCTACCTGGCGCAACACCACCTTCCCCCTCCTGGACTCCATAAAGCCCAGCTGTGCGTTAGATCTCCAAGCCATTACCGGCATATCGAAATCAACCTGCTGGTCCAGGTTCTTGTAGCCGGCACGCCATATTACGCGGTCTTTACCGGTGCGCACATCCTGCACAAAGATCTTGAAAATGCCGTTGTCGTTTTTCACGTAAGCCAGCATGGTGCCATCCGGGTTTAGTACCGGTTTGCCGTAGTAGTGCCCTTCCTTATTCTTTTTAAACAGCTTCGCTCCTGCGGGCAGCTGCACCAACGGACTCTCAGAGCTGGTGTTTATCTGCACATAGTAGTTATACCAATCCTGCAGAAAACGTTTGTAGGGTATGTTCAGGCTGCTTGTAATGCCGATCTCCACATCGCGGGTAATGCGGGTCAGGTTCAGGATATTCTGGATGGCCGTGTAGCCGTAGCGCTCGGCAATGTAGTTCCAGACGCTCTGGCCGGCAAGCTTCGGGCTTTTCAGGAATACCTTCTCCGGGCGGGGCTTTTCCTGCTTCAGCAACATATCTCGCATAAAGCTGTCCATTTCCAGGCTCCAGCCCTCTGCCGTATAAGCCGACACCCCGCTAATGAACCACTCCGGCAGGCGCAGCAGGTAACTGCTCTGCAGCGCCTCCTTCAGGCTGCCGCCATACATCATGTCGTTCATCAGCAGCTCCGTCAGCTGGTAATTCAGGTCATGCTTAAACTCGGTTTGGGTGCCACCGTAAGCGAGCTCGATCTTGCTCTTCATGAAAAGTGTCTCGCCGCCGGTCTGGTACTGGTCGTTGTTGAGGCCGATGTTGCTCTGGAGCAGGTCGGAAGGGGAATTGTAAAGAATGAGCGTGATCTTGGAGTAGGGGTAATAGCCGATCAGGCTGGTAATGCGCTTGAGTTCCCGTTCGGCATAGGCCGCCGCGTTTACAGCTTCCTCCTGACCGTTCTGGTAGAAGTATACATTAAAATTCTGGGTGCTGTAGAGCTTCCAGTCAAAGTTCTTGTACTGTATCCGGCTCTTGCCGAATGAATCTACGTTAGGCTGCGCCTGCACAGCAGAAGCCGCCAATAGGCAAAGGATGAACAGCGGTAGAAATCTGATGGAAAGACGCATGCGCTTAGGGTTGCTGGTTCTGTTGTTCTATATACTGGTAATATAACGATAAATATCTAAAAATGTGTATCTCCGGCATCAGCTCTTCTTCTCCGGCCAGTGCGGCTGCGAAGCGTTGCGCCAGAAAAGGGGCCATCAGCACGCCCTTAGAGCCCATTCCGTTAAAAACGCCCAGCTGCGGGTGCTGCGGGTGCGTACCTGCCAGCGGCCTGCGGTCACGCACAGCCGGCCTGATGCCTGCCCAGTGCCCAGTTACCTGAAACGGCTTTGAAGTAATCTGCCTGAAGCGCTCCGAAAGCTCCTCCTGCCCCTGTGGTGTTGGCTCCTCGTCGGGGTTTCGCCAGTCGTAGGTGGCCCCAATGATGAAGCGACCTACTCCTTCCGGAACAACGTAAACGGCTTTGTTATAGATGCACTCCGGGCTGAAATTCTGCTCTGTCTGCACCTCCAGCACCTCGCCTTTGGTAGGCTGTATGGGCAGCCATTTAAAGTATGGGTTGTTCACCACCTGGTACCCTTCGCAGAAGATGAGCTGATCGGCTTCTATACTTTTATACTTTACGCCGCTCTCCGTCAGCTGCAGTTTATCCATGTCAAACCGCTCCGGCAGCAGCAGGTTTTGGCGCAGCAGGTCTTCGGTTAGCAGGTCGAGCATGGCAAACACGTGCAGGTAGCCGCCGCGCCCGATCATGATCCCGCCAAATGGATCGTCGATGCCCGGCTGGTTCATACTTTGGGTGTGCGTGGCCAGGATGTAGTCGCCCCAGTTACCGCCGGCGCTCTTGGCCATCCAGGTGTTTTGCTCTTCTATGGACGAGAAAATCTTATAGATGGGCTTATGGAAGAACAGCTCCTGGCCGTAGCGCGCCTCCAGGGTATCGTAAAAGGCATCGGCGGCAGGTATAAACGCATCGGCCAGCCACGACTTGGCAAAGCGCTTGCCCGCTACGGGGTTCAGCAGCCCGGCCGCCACCCTGGAGGCAGAGTTCTTTTTCGGTTCGTCTATCACCAGCACCTTGCTGCCGCGGCTGCGTAGCGTCTCCGCTAAAATAGCGCCCGCCAGGCCGTGCCCCACTACTATAAAATCGTATTTCATAGGGCCAAGTTACGAGATGTACCGCGTAAATTAGTAACTTAGAGCTTTGATTTTGCGCATACCCGATCATCAAAAGAGATAGCTATGAAGGTTACCTGCCTTACGTTTAACCCCTTTCAGGAGAACACCTACCTGCTGCACGACGACACCAAGGAGTGCGTGGTGGTAGACCCCGGCTGCTATGATCGCCAGGAGCAGGAGCAGCTGAGAAAGTATATCGAGGATAACGGCCTGAAGGTGGTGCGCCTGCTGAACACCCACTGCCACATAGACCATGTGCTGGGCAATAAGTTTGTGGCCGATACCTACAACGTGGGGCTGGAGATACACCCGGACGATGAGCAGACGCTGCGCTCGGTGCCTGCCTATTCGTCTAACTATGGCTTTGCGCAGTACGCAGAGCAGCTGCCGGCCTCTTACCTGAAGGAGGGTGAAAGTATAAAGTTTGGTAACACGGAGCTGGAGGTGATCTTTGCGCCGGGCCACGCACTGGGCCATGTGGTGTTCTACAGCAAGGCCGATAAAACCATGATTGGCGGCGATGTGCTGTTCCAGGGCAGCATCGGCCGCACCGATTTGCCCGGCGGCGACTTCGACACGCTCATCCAAAGTATAAAAACCAAGCTTTTCACGCTGCCCGACGAGGTGACGGTTTATCCCGGCCACGGCCCGGAGACCACCATCGGCTACGAGAAAAAGTATAACCCTTTTCTGCGGTAACCCTGCCGCCATACTTGCTGCTGCATGAAAAAACACATTCCGAACGCTATCACCTGCCTTAACCTGTTCGCGGGTTGCCTGGCGCTATACTTTGCCTTTAAAGGGGAATTGGTAACCACTGCTTACCTGGTGGGCATTGCCGCTGTGTTCGATTTTCTGGACGGCATGGTGGCCCGTGTGATGCACGCCTACTCCGAGATTGGCAAGCAACTGGACTCGCTGGCCGATATGGTATCGTTTGGCGTGGTGCCGGGCACCGTTATGTTTATGCTGCTGCACCGCCTGGAGGCACCGGTTTTAGGCATCCCTGCGGATATCATACCCTTCTTCGGCTTTCTGATCACTATTTTCTCGGCGCTGCGCCTGGCCAAGTTTAACATCGATACCCGCCAGACCACCTCGTTTATCGGGTTGCCAACGCCGGCCAATACGCTGTTTGTGGCCTCACTGCCGGTAATCCTGGAGACGGAGGGGCTGCTAGCCTTCGAGCTTATTCTGAACTACCCGGTGCTGCTCTCGCTAACAGTTATACTTTCTTTCCTGCTGGTGGCGGAGCTGCCGCTGTTTGCCCTTAAGTTCAAGAACTTTACGTGGCAGGATAACGCTGTTCGCTTTGTTTTCCTGGGCTTGTCGGTAATCCTGGCGGCCATGCTTCAATTCGCGGCCATACCGCTGATCATCCTGCTGTACGTACTACTGTCCGTTATTAAGAAGACATCGCATACACCATAGCGTTAGTGATGATGTGCGCCTTGGAGCGAATATCACCCTGAACCTGGAGGCGGAAATTGCTAGAAGGTAAGAAGGCCTGCTATAACCTTTAACCTATATCCCAGCCGATTATGGGGCTTCGTACTTCCAAGCCTAAGCAAGTACAAAAGCTTGCTGTATTCCAATATTTTAACCGTATCTTTGATTAAGATATAAGTATGCTGCCTGCCTGTACGTTATATAGTTCGGGCAGCTTTTCATAATTTGTACTTGCTTATGATGTGGCTCAAGCGATTGGTTTATGCATGTGCTCTTTGTCTGCTTACCTGCCTGACAAGCGCTTCCGCACAAACCGCAGCCCCCACTTCTTTTACCAATAACTCCGTCCTCAGCACTGGCGAGTGGTATAAGCTGGCTGTAACCGAAAGCGGTGTTTACAAGATCGATAAAAGCGTGCTACAGGCGCTCGGCATCAGCGCCCAAAGTATAGACCCAGCAAAAATACAGCTCTACGGTAACGGCGGCGGCATGCTGCCCCAGCCCAACAGTGCTCCACGCCCCGACGACCTCCAGGAGAATGCCATTGCCGTGATTGGTGAGGAAGGTGGCAAATTCGACGATGCGGACTACATACTTTTCTATGCAAAAGGCCCGCACACCTGGCAGTACGACGAAGCTACGCAGCAGTTCCGCCACAAGTATAACGTCTACTCCGACACCGCTTTCTACTTCCTGCGGCTCAACCACAGCGCCGGTGCACGCATTGCCACACGCGGGCAGGCAGTGGGAGCATCACAAAGTATAAACAGCTACAACGAGCACCTTTTTTATGAGAAGGACCTGAAGAACATGGTTTTTTCGGGTAGGGAGTGGTATGGAGAGGAGTTCAGCGCCTTTCAGACGAGCCGTAGTTTCAACTTCCCGGTTTCGGATGTGATGGCAGGCTCTGAAGTACAGCTGGAGGCCGCACTCATGGCCAACTCTCCATCCAGCAGTAGCTTTACGGTACAACTCAATAACCAGGCGCTCGGCTCGCAGGACATCTCCGGCCGCGGCACGCACAGTTACCACCCGGAGGGCGTAAACAGCACCAAGTCCTATACTTTAAACCAGCAGAAACTTGGCAACCCGGGCGAGGTTACGGTTGGGCTCAATTTTAACACCGGCGGCAGCTCTACGGCCATGGGCTACCTGAACTACCTGGAGTTGCACTACCAGCGCCAGCTGAAACTTTACGGTGAGCAGACAGCATTTCGCTCCCTTCAAAGTATAACCCAGCCCGTCAGCAGGTTCACCGTCAGCGGTGCCCCGGCAAACATGGTGGTTTGGGATGTCACGCAGCCGACGCAACCTGTAAACCAGCAGCACAGCAATGGCAGTTTCAGTGCCGCCACCGATGTGCTGCGTGAGTTTGTGGTGTTCCAGAGCATCAACAGAAAACCTATACCTGTGGGCCGTGTGGAGAACCAGAACCTGCACAGCCTTAACCAGAGCGGCTCCCTGGATTTTGTTATTGTAGCGCACCCGGTATTTCTGCTGGAGGCGCAGCGGCTGGCAAACCACCGGGCGCAGCACAGCCACATGGAGGTGCAGGTGGTTACCACCAAGCAAGTATTCAATGAGTTCTCGTCGGGGGCGCAGGACGTAACGGCCATCCGAGACTTTATGCGTATGCTCTACAGCCGCAGCAGCAAAACCAATGGCGACGTGCTCTACCTGCTGCTCTTCGGCGATGCCTCTTACGATTACAAGAACCGCCTTAGCAACAACACCAACTTTGTACCCGTGTATGAGTCCAGAGAGTCGCTGCACCCGATTACCAGCTACAGCTCCGAGGATTATTTTGGTTTTCTGGATGAGGATGAGGGCGACTGGGCAGAAAATACGCAGGGAGATCACCTGCTGGACATTGGCATAGGCAGGCTTCCGGCCAGAACAACGGCAGAGGCAGCCACTATGGTCAGCAAGATCATCAACTATGATAGCCCCAGCCACTTCGGTAGCTGGCGCGATAGGGTTACATTTGTAGCAGACGACGGCGACTACAACGAGCACCAGAACGATGCAGAGTTTTTGGCAAACTACCTGGTGGAGCACCATCCAAAGTATAACCCTGATAAAGTATACATTGACTTGTACCAGCAGCAGGCCGTGGCAAATGGCCAGCGCGTACCCGATGCTTCCGCTGCCCTCAATAAAGCTGTAGAGCAAGGTTCGCTCATCACGAATTATACCGGCCACGGCAACGAGGTAAGCTGGGCTTCGGAGCAGGTACTCACGCTGCCCCAGGTCAGCAACTGGAAGAACAAAGGCAACCTCACCTTTCTGCTTACCGCCACCTGCGAGTTTGGCCGCTACGATGACCCCGGCCGTCCTTCCGGTGCCGAACTGGCGCTGCTGCATGGCGAGGGCGGCGCCGTGGGCTTACTTACAACCACCCGGCCGGTATACTCCAATGGCAACCGCGTACTCAACCGTAACTTCTTTAAAACTGCCTTTACACCCGTTAACGGCCGTATGCCACGCCTCGGCGATTTGGTGATGCTTACCAAGAACAACAGCATTCTGGATAATGCGAGTGGCTCCAGGGGCGTGAACAACCGCAACTTCTCTCTCCTCTCCGACCCCTCCATGCAGTTGGCTTACCCTGCCCTGGAAACCCGAATTACAAGTATAAATGGCAAGGAAATTTCTTCTGACACACTCAACGCGTTAAGTAAGGTAACCCTGAAAGGGCATGTACAGACCAGCTCCGGCACTTTAGCCAATGATTTCTCCGGCGATCTGCACCTGAAAGTATACGAGAAGCCGACCACGCTCCAAACCCTTGGCGATGAAAGTAGCCAGAAGGTGCCGGTACAGGTGCGCGAAAGCATACTTTACGATGGCAAAGCCAGTGTGCGGCAAGGCCAGTTTGAGATAACCTTTGTGGTTCCCAAAGATATCTCCTACAAGTATGGGCAGGGCAAGATAAGTATGTATGCCAGCAACAGCACCCACGATGCCATGGGTGCCAACCAGCAGGTAGTAATTGGCGGCACAGCCAAGAATGTTCCTGTGGATAATGCCCCTCCTACCGTTAACTTGTTCATGGATGATGAGTCTTTTGTGTCCGGGGGCACCACCGGCCAAACCACTACCCTGCTGGCAAAACTGTTCGATGACAATGGCATTAACACGGCAGGTATAGGTATTGGGCATGAGATAACAGCCATCCTAGATGAAAATCAGAGCTCAATGGTTGTTCTGAATGATTACTACACGGCAGCCTCGGACAGCTATCAGGAGGGCGAGGTAAAGTATACTTTGAAAGATCTGCCGCCCGGCCCGCATACCATCCGCCTGAAGGCCTGGGACACGCATAATAATTCTTCAGAAGCCTATATAGAATTTTATGTATCTAATGATGCCGTTCTTGCGTTAGAGCATGTATTAAATTATCCGAATCCGTTCTCATCCGAAACAACATTCCTTTTTGACCATAACAGAGCCGGCCAAGACCTGGATATCCAGGTGCAGGTTTACAATATATCAGGCAAACTGGTTAAAACGCTACAGGCCACCAGCCGCAGCAGCAAAACGCGCGTAGCAGAAATATCCTGGAATGGTAGGAATGAGTACAATGATATGCTGACTCCGGGCGTTTACATCTATAGAGTAAATGTACAGTCGCGGCAGGACGGGGCCAAGGCCTCCAAAATTGAGAAACTTGTAATTTTGAATTAGAATAGTAGTACATATTTTCTATATTTGATATAGTTATTGATACCCTTTATATGCAGAAACATAGTAAGATACTGAAGGCCGCCGCTTTAGCGTTTGCCTTAACGTCAGCGCCAGCTGCCTTTGCACAACAGACGCCACCGCCTGCCACCTCTACCGGCTCTGATCTTAACGCGGTTACTACTGCCGTTCCGATCCTGACTGTTGGCCCTGATTCGCGTTCAGCAGCTTTAGGTGATGCTGGTGTGGCTTTATCGCCTGACGCCAACGCATCTTACTGGAACCCTGCAAAACTCGGCTTTGTGCAGAACGACCTGAGCGTGTCTTTTTCTTATTCGCCGTGGTTGCGCAACATCGTGGACGATATGTCGCTAAACTACCTTTCAGGGTATAAGAAACTGAACGAAACATCTGCTCTGGCTGTGTCCTTAATGTATTTCGACTTAGGCGAGATCCAGTTTATTGATGCGCAGCAAAACCCGCTTCAGAACTATAACCCGAAGGAGTATGCCGTGGCTGTATCGTATGGTCAGGCCCTCAGCGAAAACTTCAGCGTTGGTGTAACTGCCCGCTTTATTCACTCTAACCTTGCCGGTGATGTAAACGTGAGCGGAAGCAACACAGAGTCGCAGCCAGGCAATACAGCTGCAGTAGATGTGGGTGTGTACTATAACAAAGACCTAAGTCAGAACCTGAACCTTGCATTGGCTGGCAATATCTCCAACATCGGGGGTAAAATAGCTTATTCTGAAGACGAGGATAAAAGCTTCCTGCCTACAAACCTGAAATTAGGTACCGCTCTTAAGTATAACCTGGATGCTTATAACTCGCTTACGTTGCTGCTCGATGCCAATAAGCTGCTGGTACCATCACCGGGTGCTGATACAGACCAAAGCGTGATCGGCGGTATCTTCTCATCTTTTGGAGATGCAGAGGGCGGTGCCAGCGAAGAAATGAAGGAGGTAAACCTTTCTACGGGAGTAGAGTACTGGTATAATGAGCTGTTTGCAGCGCGCGTAGGTTATTTCTACGAGCACCCAGATAAAGGCGGCAGAAAATATTTCTCAGCCGGTTTAGGTATCCGCTACCAGAAGTTTGGCCTGGATGCTGCTTACCTCATCCCGAACGACCAGGGCAACCCACTTGCCGATACATGGCGGTTTACACTTGCCCTTAACCTGGAATAATAAATACAACTTAAAGAATGCTTGATAGAACAAAAGCTCCTGAAACATATGAAATAGATGCCGTTAGTATCCAGATAGCCGAGGTAACACACCTAAGCAATGGAGCCCGACTGCATGTTATCAAAAGCGAAACCCAGCCTGTTGTCAGGCTGGATTTTGTTTTTAAGGCCGGTAAATGGTTCGAAGAAAAGAAAGGTACCTCTGACCTTGCTGCTAAAATGCTGCTGGAAGGGTCCCTTAACCATACCGCCAAGCAAATAGCCGATAAGGTCGGCTACTATGGCGCCTCTTTCGAAAACAACCACGGCTACGACCGCACAGAGTTTACACTTTACTGCCTGGCAAAGTATACTTCAGAATTACTTACACTTGTCCTGGACGTGCTGCAGAACCCTGCTTTCCCGGAAGAAGAGTTCAACCTGCTAAAGCAACGCACTGTTCAATCCCTCAAGGTGCAGCGCCAGAAGAACAGTTACCTGGCCACCCACAATTTCACACAACAAGTGTACGGCAGTAGCCACCCTTATACTTTTGGGTTTGATGAAGGCGTCCTGGAGGCTATTACAAAAGAAGATGTAGCCACCTATTATAGTGAAAGGTTTGTAACGCAGGAGCTTGAGGTTTTCGCCTGCGGAGCAATAGATGATATGCTGCAGCAACAGCTTCAGCATGAGGTAGAAAAACTACTACTACAACCAACCACAACTTCAGGAACCATTCCAGTTAAAGAAGTAGCAGCCACTGACAAGTATAAACTGGTTTCAATAGCCGATAGTTTGCAGTCTTCCATCCGTATGGGTAAACGCTTCCCTAAAATTGATCACGCTGATTACCAGAAATTGTTAGTGCTTAACGAAGTACTGGGCGGCTATTTCGGCTCCAGGTTAATGCGCAACATCAGAGAAGACAAAGGCTATACGTATGGAGTTTACTCTGTTATATCGCCTAAGGAAAAAGACAGTGTTTTTTATGTCGGTACTGACGTAAATTACGCTGTTACAGAAAACACTATTTCAGAAGTAAAGAAAGAAGTTAAACAGTTGCAGCAGGAGCAAATTCCTGAAGATGAGCTAGAGACAGTAAAGAACTACATGCTTGGCAAGTTCCTGAACGATATTAACACCATCTTCGATCAGTGTGACAGATACAAGCGCATTGTTTTACATAAGTTATCCCCAGAACACTACAACAAGTTTGTAACTACTGTAAGAACTGTAACCGCTCCTGAATTACAAGAATTAGCTAATGAGTACCTCCAGGAGGAGGACTTCTATACTTCTGTAGCAGGTAGAAAAGACTAGCAATATTAACCTCTAAAAACAGGAAAGCCCCTGCGTTACTGCAGGGGCTTTCCTGTTGCTATTTGCTAACGCTGCGCAAGGCAAGCGCTTATAATAATGTGCGGCACTAGGTAAAAACGCAGTGTTTATACCCCCCTGCCGTTCCACGGGGAAGGCTGTCGGGTGTGGGCCAAAAAAAAAGGACCGCTCCCTGTGGGGGCGGTCCTCTTGATGGGTTGGCGGCCACCTACTCTCCCGGGTGTGACCCCAGTACCATCGGCGCACCCGGGCTTAACTGCTCTGTTCGGAATGGGAAGAGGTGCTCAC
>NZ_JAPFQO010000015.1 GCF_026241195.1 Pontibacter anaerobius | reverse complement strand
CTTTAGTGGCCTTTGATGCCGCCCAGCCCTAAAAAAGCCTGAAAGACACGCCACTTTAAAACCTGAAAATAATCCCAATCACGGCCAACTTCTGGATATACGTCACTATGACGTTTATCCAACCAACGGTAGTCGGATAAACGTAACCGGACTAACGAATATACTATATATTGGCAATAGTATAAAAGTGAATTTGCAGCTTCCTTAAAAACAAAAGCGGCTGACCTATAAAGAGCCAGCCGCTGCTAATAAAAACAATATACTTTAAATAAGCTTAGTGCGCCTGCAAACACTCGTGTAGGATTTCGGAGAAGCGGTAGACTTCCTCGAAGCTGTTGTAGAGCGGTGTAGGCGCCACCCGGATTACGTTCGGCTCGCGGTAATCCACTATAATGCCGGCCTCCATCAGCATGTTAAACAGTTTGCGGGCATCCTTCTTCACGAGCAGCGATATCTGGCAACCACGGGCATTCGGATCGCGAGGGGTAATCATCTCCATCACATCCTTTCCGGCGTGCACATCATCAATCAGGTACTCCAGGTAGCCGGTTAGCTTTAGGCTTTTGGCGCGCAGGTTGTCCATGCCGGCCTCGTCAAACAGCTCAAGCGAGGCGCGGTGTATGGCAAACGGTATGATCTGTCCATTGCTTACCTGCCAGCCTTCGGCGCCCTGCATCGGGATAAAGCCCTTCTTCATCTGGAATCGTGCCTGGGCGTCGTGGCCCCACCAGCCAGCAAAACGCGGCAGGTCCGGGTTGTTGCCGTGGCGCTCATGCACAAACACCCCGGAAGTGCCGCCCGGGCCAGAGTTCAGGTATTTGTAAGTGCACCACACGGCAAAGTCTACGCCCCAGTCATGCATTTTAAGCGGAGCGTTACCCGCCGCATGCGCCAGGTCGAAGCCTACTAGGGCACCAACCTCGTGGCCGGCTTTGGTAATGGCCTCCATATCAAACACCTGGCCGGTGTAGTAGTTTATGCCACCCATCATCACCAGCGCCAGCTCCTCGCCGTGTTCTTTTATATTTGCCAGGATATCCTCGGTGCGCAGCGTGTGCTCGCCCTCGCGCGGGAACAGCTCCACCACAGCCTCATCCGGGTTATAGCCATGGAAGCGCGTTTGCGACTCCAGCGCATACTGGTCTGAAGGGAACGCGCCGCCCTCGGTGATGATCTTAAAACGCTTGCCCTCCGGGCGGTAAAACGATACCAGCATCAGGTGCAGGTTCACGGTGAGCTGGTTCATGATCACCACTTCGCTTTCTTTGGCGCCCACCACGCGGGCAGCAGCAGGAGTTAGCAACCTATGGTAGTCAAACCAAGGCTCTTCGCCTTTAAAATGGCCCTCTACAGCCAGGTTCGCCCATTTATACATCTCATTGTCGATGTACATCTGCGCCGATTTAGGCTGCATGCCCAAGGAGTTGCCGCAGAAGTAAATGGCGTCCTGGCCGTTTACCTGCGGAAAATGAAAGCGCTCTCTGAAGTGGTAAAGTGGGTCTTGTCTGTCTTGTTCCTGCGCAAAGGCAAGTGTGTTTTGATAGTTCATGGTGTTGTGCGGGTGTGCTTTATACTTTAAGCCGCCGGGGCAGCTATAAATTGCTTTGTGCTGCTAAGATAAGCATTTGAAGGGATTATGCGCAGTGGGAGAGAGGCAAGCTTAAGCTGTTGCAGCCCAACAAAAAAGCCCGGCCAAAGTATGGCCGGGCTTGCTGTAAGTATAAACGCGCTTAAAACTCTGCGTTCTGCGGCGTTCTCGGGAAAGGAATCACATCGCGGATGTTGCCCATGCCGGTAACGAACTGTACCATGCGCTCAAAGCCAAGGCCAAAGCCAGCATGCGGGCAGCCACCGAAACGGCGGGTATCCAGGTACCACCACAGGTCCTCTTCGTGTATGCCAACGCCTTTCATGCGCTCAACAAGTATGTCGATACGCTCCTCACGCTGCGAACCTCCCACGATCTCGCCGATGCCCGGGGCAAGTATGTCCATGGCGGCCACGGTTTTGCCATCGTCGTTCAGGCGCATGTAGAAGGCCTTGATGTCTTTCGGGTAATCGGTTACGATCACCGGCTTCTTGAAGTGCTTCTCCACCAGGTAGCGCTCATGCTCGCTCTGCAGGTCAATGCCCCAGCTCACCTCGTACTGGAATTTCTTCTTCTTGTAGTGGTTTGAGTTCAGCAGAATGTCGATGGCTTCGGTGTAGGTAACACGCTCAAAATCGTTATTCACCACAAACTCCAGCTTCTCCAGCAGCGTCATCTCCTGGCGCTCGTTCTGCGGCTTGCTCTTGTCTTCCTCTACCAAACGCTGGCCCAGGAACTCAATGTCCTCGCGGTTATGCTCCAGCGCGTAGCGGATGATGTACTTGATAAATTCCTCGGCCAGGTCGGCGTTCATTTTCAGGTCGTAGAAAGCCATTTCCGGCTCAATCATCCAGAACTCGGCCAGGTGGCGCGTGGTGTTGGAGTTCTCAGCACGGAAAGTTGGTCCGAAAGTATAAATATCGCTGAAGGCCATGGCCGCCAGTTCGCCCTCCAGCTGCCCCGATACCGTCAGGTTGGTGGCTTTGCCGAAGAAATCCTCCTCATAGTTTACCTGCCCGTTCTCAGCAAGCGGCGGGTTGATCGGGTCCAAAGTGGTTACGCGGAACATCTCACCGGCACCCTCCGCATCCGATGCGGTAATGATCGGCGTGTGCATGTACACGAAGCCCTTCTCGTTGAAGAACCTGTGCACGGCAAATGCCAGGGAGTTGCGCACGCGGAACACGGCGCCGAACGTGTTGGTACGGAAACGCAGGTGCGCGATCTCACGCAAAAACTCCAGCGAGTGCGCCTTCTTCTGCAGCGGGTACGTCTCCGGGTCGGCCTTGCCCAGCACCTCTATACTTGTAGCCTGAATTTCGAAAGCCTGTCCCTTGCCCTGCGAGGCAACCAACTCGCCGGTTACGGCAATGGCAGCACCCGTGGTCACATCTTTCAGGGCTTCCTCGCTAAACTTCTCAGCGTCGGCTACTACCTGTAAATTATTTATCGTGGAGCCGTCGTTCACGGCGATAAAGCTCACATACTTATTCCCGCGCTTCGTGCGCACCCAGCCTTTCAGCAATACCTCTTTGCCTACCTCGGCCCCCTTTAGCAGATCTTTAACTTTTGTGCGTTGCATGTGTATGGTTGTTGTTACCTTACCCTGAAGGTACAGTTTATCCTCTAAAAATATAAATTAAAAATGATGCGGCAGTCTGCTACCCTTATACTTCTGGCTGCGGCCCGCCGGCTATACTTTAAAGCAGCAAAGTGGCGTTCTCTGCAAGTATGGCGGCAGCCACGGCTTTGTACTTTGGCCTGGCGAAAAGTGCTGCCATACTTGTAAAAGCATTGCGCTTAGGCCCTGCTACTTGCGATTTTTCGAAAATCCCTCAAAGTAACGATATTTTAACCTTTTTTGTAAATGCGAGTAAAATTATCCTAAATTTGGAAGTGCACAGAAAGGCACTGATTTTTCTCTGAAAACTATGCAGCGACTCGATTTAAGACAACTTTTATCCCAGAAGCTATCGCCGCAGCAGATACAATTTATCAAGCTGCTGCAGATACCTACTGCTGAGTTGGAGATGCGCATAAAAGAAGAGCTGGAGATAAACCCCGCCCTGGAAGAAGGCCGCGAGGAGCCCGCCGAAGAGTATAGCGAGTCTGATGAGTATGAGGAGGAGTATGGTAAGGATGATGACATCGACCTGAACGACTACCTAAATGATGACGAGGTGAGCGGCTATAAAATGCAGGGCGACCGTGGCGGTGATGATGAGGATAAGGAAATGCCTATCGCCATGACCTCTACCCTCACCGACTCGCTGCTGGACCAGCTGGGCTTCCTAGACCTGGACGACAAGCAGTATAACATAGGCATGCAGCTCATCGGCAGCATCGACCACGACGGCTATATCCGCCGTGACCTGCGCTCCATTGCCAACGACCTGGCCTTCTCGCAGAACATCGAGACCACTGAGGAGGAGATAGAGCAGGTGCTGCACCTGATCCAGACCTTCGACCCGGCCGGTATCGCCGCCCGCGACCTGCCCGAGTGCCTTTTGCTGCAGCTCGAGCGCCGCGAGCAGGATGCCACCACCATACTTGCCGAGCGCATTATCCGGCAGGCCTTCGATGAATTCACCAAAAAGCATTACCAGAAGATACAGAGCAAGTTCAATGTGTCGGAGGAGGAGCTGAAGCGCGCCATTGATGCCATCACAAGGCTGAACCCGAAGCCGGGCGGTGCCGGTGCCAGCCTGACACGCGTGCAGTACATCATCCCCGATTTTATACTTACCAACAACAACGGCCAGCTGGAGCTTTCGCTTAACTCGCGCAACGCCCCGGACCTGCGCATCAGCCGCTCCTACGCCGACATGTTCGACGCCTATGACAAATCGGATAAGAAGGACAAGAAACTGAAGGAGACGGTGACGTTTGTAAAGCAGAAGCTGGATGCGGCCAAGTGGTTTATAGATGCCATCCGCCAGCGCCAGAACACGCTGCTGCGCACCATGGAGGCCATTATCAAGTACCAGCACGACTTCTTTTTGGAGGGCGATGAAAGTGAGTTGCGCCCGATGATCCTGAAGGATATTGCCGAGGAGATCGGCATGGACATCAGTACCGTGAGCCGCGTGGCCAACAGCAAGGCCGTGCAGACGGAGTTCGGCATTTACCCGCTTAAGTATTTCTTCTCAGAAGGCATCGCCACCGATTCCGGCGAGGACGCCAGCAGCCGCGAGGTGAAGCATATCCTCAAAGAGATCATCGACAATGAGAACAAGCGCAAGCCGCTCTCCGACGAGAAGATTGAGAAACTGCTGAACGAGAAAGGCTACAACATTGCCCGCCGCACCGTGGCCAAGTACAGAGAGCAGCTGAACATACCAGTGGCCCGCTTACGTAAAGAACTGTAGCTTTAATTGCTAAATTGTTGGAGGGTTGAATTGTTTATTTTGGGGCAAGATGCGTGCAGATTGCGACTGAATACTTTTTAATTCTCTAACGCTATAACTTTCTAACTCTTTAACTGCTCTGTGAATCGTTCGCTCGCGAAAGCCCTATCGGTAGTATTTCACCCGCTGCTGCTGCCCACCTACCTTTTCGCCATTATACTTTACTACATGCCCGTATCCACGCTAACGTTGCCTATGCATGTGCGCTGGGTGGTGCTGGCCATGATCTTCTTCACCACCTTTGTGCTGCCTGCCGCAGGGGCCTTTGCCATGGTGCGCCTCGGCTACCTCGATTCTATGGAGATGGACAGGCGGGAGCAGCGTGGTTTTCCGCTACTGTTCACAGCTGTTTGTTACGCCGCCACCTCTTACCTGTTTTACCGGGAGCCTGCCTACGATGCCGTGTTCTACTTTGTGATGGGCATTATTGCCGCCTCGGTGTTTCTGGCCTTCGCAATATCGCAGTTCTGGAAGATTAGCGCGCATAGCATTGGCTTAGGCGGCACCCTGGGGCTGCTGCTGGTGCTGCATCAGCTAGCTCCAGAGGCCATGCTGATTTACCCGATCATTGCTGTTGTTTTTGTGGCGGGCGCAGTAATGTCGGCGCGTCTGGCGCTGCAGGCCCATACCCCCGCCCAGGTATACGCGGGCTTCGGAAGCGGCCTGCTACTGGCCCTTGGCTCATCGGTGGCGCTGTACTAAGACCTCGCGGCGTCCGAAGGTCCCGCCAGTGTCTGGTCGCAGTACCGGGTCCATCCACCCCTGCCCCCTTCTTTGTCGAGGGCCCCTACCCCAAAACAGGAGAGGGAGTCCGGTTCAAGTGGTATAGCGATGGCTATCGAAAACTGATCCCAGTCTGTCCGTTGAGCGCCTTTGGAGTTTTTCCGGTGACGAGCGGCAGCGAGGCATTGCGACGCAGGAGCAAAGGAAAAGCTCCCAGCGCGATGCGAGAAGACGAGCCCTCCCGGGCTGGAGGGAGCCAAGGCTGGAGATGAAACGATAGGCAAGCAAGACTGAGGATCAGCAGCAGCTAGCAAGGATAGCTTGGCTCAGGTTGCAGAAAGCAGCGACTAGACGAGGCAAGTATAAGTATGCGGACTAGGAAGTCCGCGGCAGAAAGGTTCCGGACAAGGATGTCCGGAACAGCGGGATAAAGTATAAATCGACAAGTATAAAAGTATAGCCAAAGCACATGTATGGCTTTTTAAGCCAGTTGCGTTACAAACTCAACACTATAAAAAGACACAAGTCTGATGACTTGCGCCAGAAAGGGGGAGTATAAACCGACAAGTATAATCCTCTAACACAACAACAATACCAGCCAATGCCGCGCGCCCCTTTACTCTTACCCCCATAATCAATACCTTTACTTACTGATCAAAACTAACCTTAGAACACATGAACTACGAGTGCCTTTTATATGAAGTGCAGGATGGCGTGGCCACCATTACGCTGAACCGTCCCGATGTTTTCAATGCCTTCAATGACCAGCAGAGTTACGACTTGCAGGATGCCCTGAAGCAGGTAAGCCGCGATGAGAATGTGCGGGTGGTGGTGCTGACCGGCGCCGGCAGGGCCTTCTGCTCCGGCCAGGACCTGAAAGCCATCGCCAGCGCCAGCAAGCGCGACCTGTCCGAATCGCTGGAGAAGCGCTATAACCCCATCATACGCGCCATGCGCAACCTGCCTAAGCCCATCATCTGCAAACTGAACGGTGTGGCGGCCGGTGCCGGCTGTTCTCTGGCGCTGGCCTGCGATATGGTAGTGGCCAGCACGGCGGCAAGTATGATCGAGGTATTCGTAAACGTGGGCCTGGTGCTGGATTCCGGTTCGTCGTTCTTCCTGCCGCGCGTGGTGGGCTCCTTGAAGGCTTTTGAACTGAGCACGCTGGGGAGCAAAGTATCGGCAGAGGAGGCGCTGCAGCTGGGCATGGTGAACAAGGTGGTGGCCCCGGAGGAACTGGATGCCGCCGTGGCCGAACTGGCCGCTCGTTATGCCACTGGCCCAACCAAAGCCATTGGCCTGATGAAGAAGATGCTGAATAAGTCCTTCAACTCTACTTTAGATGAAATGCTGGACTACGAGGCCTATTGCCAGAAAATAGCCGGCAACTCCGAAGACTATAAAGAGGGCGTGACGGCCTTTAACGAGAAGCGCAAACCCCAGTTTAAGGGGGCGTAGGTCTAACAGAAATTATACTTGTACAAGAGCCGGGCACCGCGTCCGGCTCTTTTTATTTATACTTTGTTAAACATTCTTCAGACTTACAGGCAGGCATCACGTATAACTAATTTAATTATTTTTATGTATTTTTAAATTTAGCTGTAATGATTATGCCCCGAATGCTACGCCTACTGCTGATGTGTTGTCTGATGTTGCTGGTGTTGCCTGCAAAGGCTCAAACCGCTTGCAGCGATTACCAGCTGCTGCGCGAAAACGCAAAGTATGAATTGCTGAGCTATAACCAAAGAGACAAACAAACCGGCCGCATGACCTATAACGTGACCAACGTAGACCGCTCTGGCGACAAGGTGGAGGCCACCATCCACAGCCAGGTGTATGACGATAAGGGTAAGCTTGCCACCGAGGGCGACTTTAAGGTAGGGTGTGAAAACGGAAGCATCTGGATGGACATGAACTCCCTGATGAACCAAAACCAAATGGGGGCACAACAGAATATGGAGATGACCATGGAAGGCGACAAAATGCTTTACCCAACCGGCCTGCAGGCGGGGCAGAAGCTGGAAGACGGCACCATAACCATGGAGATGAAAGACAAAGGCAGCGGGCAAAATATGATGACCATGGTGATGAAAGTGACAGACCGCACCGTGGAGGGCAAGGAAAGTATAAAAGTGCCGGCTGGTACTTATGAAAGCTATAAAATAAGATACAACACCGAAATGGAGAACCGGGCCATGGGCATGAAAATGCCGGGCATGCGCATGGAGACAGTAGAGTATTATGTGCCAGAAGTAGGCATGGTGCGCACCGAGACCTATCGCAACGGCAAACTGATGTCGTACACGGTGCTCAGTAAGATAGAGTAGTTGCCTTAGTCCATAGTTCACGTAAAAGCGGCGGCCCTGCACAGGACGCCGCTTTTGTTATTAAAGTATAGTAAGCTCCTAAAAGGAGTACCCGGCAGAGATGTTAAGCTGCGGCGAAGGCACAATAAAGATGGCGGAGTTCCGCTCGGCCACCAGCGCATGCCCGATAATGTTCTCCGTCAGCAAGTCGTCGGCACCTTTGGCCATTGCCACTTTCAGGCGGGCGCCTAAGGCCGCTGAAACTTCCATGGTAAACCCCTTACCCAGCATAAACTGGCTACCCAGTTGGTAATTCAGTTCCAGGGAGTTCTGGTACAGGCGTCCCACCGTGCTGCTGCCGGGGTCCTCGAAAGCTGTATTAAAAACGCCCTCCTCAAACACCATAAAACGGTACCCGAACAGCGGCCCATGGAAGAAACCGAGTGGCACCCCATCATGCTTCTTAGAAGTGTAGTAACGCTGGCTCATACGCATATGCACCCCGCCTGCCTTCACATCGTCAGGCAAAAAATCATCGCTCTTAAAGTACCCGCGGTACACATAGCTAATGCCAAACTCATTGGATATCCGCTCGGTGCGCATCTTCTCGTAAGAAAAGTATACCTCGCCGATCTGCAGCGGGTGCAGCTTTATAATGCGTTGCTGGGCAATATCTGTGGTGTACGTAGTGTCGCTGGCGTCCTGTGCAAAGGCTTGGGTAAATGGCAGCGCCAGCAGCAGCACCAGCCAGGTAATTCCGAAAACATACTTGCTTTTTCTCATGGCATGCTTATTTTGGTTGAGCTTAACAAAGTGGGTAAGAGGAGTATCTGCAATGATTTACATATAGTAGTATATTTATGTTTCATCTTTAAAAGATTAATTTTGTATGCGCGCAAGTATGCTTTTAAATATGCTTCTAACCAGTTGTTAAGGCTTTTAATAACTCCGTTTCTTGTAAGGCGTATACAATTTCTGGTAAAAGGTCAACACGTAACTCTACACACTATAACTATGAAAAAAATTGTTTCAACAGGACTGATATCCGGTGCCTTTTTATTTGGCGTAGTGGCTTGTAACCAACAGGAGGGCGCAGTAGAGGAGGCCCAGGAAACAAACGAGGCGATGGCCGAGGATACTGAAATGGAAGACCAGGCCCAGGAACTGTCTGACTTTATGACCAAGGCGGCCAGCGGCGGCATGATGGAGGTGGAACTAGGTAAAATGGCTCAGGAAAAAGCGCAGAACCAGCAGGTAAAAGATTTTGGCTCCAGAATGGTGACAGACCATAGCAAAGTGAATGAGGAGCTGAAGGCGCTGGCGCAGCAAAAGAACATTACCTTGCCCGACAGCATGGGCCAGGACCACATGGACAATGTAAAGGAGCTGCAGGATAAAACAGGCGCTGAGTTTGACCAAGCGTACATGGAATTGATGGTAAGCGACCACGAGGAAGATGTAAAGGCTTTTGAGGATGCCTCGAACAACCTGGAGGATGCCGAAGTGAAAGCTTTCGCTTCTAAAACCCTGACCGCCCTGCGCGAACACTTGCAGCAAGCTGAGCAGATAGACAGCACCCTGCAGGCAAAGCAATAAACACAGCGGTACAGCTGGTTTTCATAAAGTATCTGTAAGTCTTATCTTGCAGGTGCTTTACATATTAAACTGAAAATCTATGAGAAAGAGTATACGGAACGTTTTTGCCCTAATTGCATTGGTTTTTGTTACCGCCTGTGGCCCCGACGACAGCATTAGCCAAGCTGCCGAACAAAGTGTGGAGCAGTTTAAGGCTGCCGGAGTGAAGGAAGATATGGAGAATGACGCCTTGTTTGCTGCCGAAGCGGCAAGCGCAAGTATGCTGCAGGTGCAGTTAGGCGAGGCGGCCGAAGGCAAGGCTGTTAGCCCGGAGGTGAAGGGGCTGGCGCAGGAGATGGTTACGGCACACCAGAACATCCTGAACGACCTGCGTGATGTGGCGGAGCAAAGTAACTTTGTGTTGCCATCTACCTTAGGGGAATCTCACCACGAGGTTTACCAGGAGATAACCGATAAATCAGGCATTACCTTTGACCTGGCTTACCTGAAAAGTATAGCGGATCAGAACAAAAACATGGTAGACCGCTACAGCGATATGGCTAAGAACGGGCAGGTAATGGAACTGAAGCAGTACGCCAGCAAGCAGGTGCCGCTCCTGAAGCAACACCAGCAGGTACTGGAGAGGCTGCAGGATTCCCTGGACGAGCTATAAGTATAAAACCCCGCTCCCAATGTATAGGAGCGGGGTTTTATACTTTATCTGGAAGTATAGTGCTTAGCTTTTCGGAGCCTCCTCACTATTCTCATGGTAATGGCTGGTTTGCAGCTCCTCCTTCAGGAAGCGCGAAGTATAGCCTTTGCCTGCCGCGGCCACCTCTTCCGGTGTTCCGGACGCCACAATCGTACCGCCACCCTCGCCACCTTCCGGGCCAATATCGATGATCCAGTCGGCCACTTTTATCAGATCCAGGTTGTGCTCGATGATGAGAACCGAGTTGCCCTTGTCTGTGAGCTTGTGCAGTACCTCGGTCAGGTGCTCGATGTCCTGGAAGTGCAGGCCGGTGGTAGGCTCATCCAGAATGTAAAGTGTTTGGCCGGTATCTTTTTTCGATAGCTCGGTTGCCAGCTTCACGCGCTGCGCCTCACCGCCGGATAGGGTAGTGGCCTGCTGGCCAAGCGTGATGTAGCCCAGGCCCACCTCGTTCAGGGTCTGGATCTTGCGCAGGATGCGTGGTTGGCTCTCGAAGAACTCTACGGCCTGCTCCACGGTCATGTCCAGCACATCAGTTATACTTTTGCCTTTAAAGCGCACCTCCAGCGTTTCCCGGTTATAGCGTTTGCCCTTACATACTTCGCAGGGCACGTACACATCCGGCAGAAAGTTCATCTCGATGGTACGCATGCCCGCACCCTCACAGGCCTCGCAGCGTCCGCCCTTCACGTTAAACGAGAAACGGCCCGGCGAGTAACCCCTGATTTTCGCCTCCGGCAGCTGCGCAAACAAACTGCGAATATCGGTAAACACGCCGGTATAGGTGGCTGGGTTAGAGCGTGGCGTGCGGCCAATCGGCGACTGGTCCACCTCGATCACCTTGTCTATTTTATCCAGCCCTTCTATACTTTTGTAAGGCAGCGGCTCGCGTTTGGCCCTGAAAAAGTGCGTGTTAAGTATAGGGTACAGCGTATCGTGGATCAGGGAGGATTTTCCGCTGCCCGACACGCCGGTTACACAGATCATTTTGCCCAGCGGCAGCTCCAGCGCCACGTTTTTCAGGTTATGGCCAGTTGCCCCGATCAGCCTTAGCACTTCTCCGGTGCCCGGGCGCTTTACACGCGGCACGGGAATGCCGCGGCGGTTGCTCAGGAAGTTGGCAGTGGTGGTGCCGGCCTTCATCATCTCTTCCGGCGTGCCGGCTGTCACCACCTGCCCGCCGTGTATACCTGCCCCAGGGCCAATATCCACCACGTAGTCTGCCTGCATGATCATATCCTTATCGTGCTCTACCACAATGATGGAGTTGCCCAGGTCGCGGAGGTCTTTCAGGGCGTTGATGAGTCTTTCGTTGTCGCGCTGGTGCAGGCCTATACTTGGCTCATCCATGATGTATAAAACCCCCACCAGCTGCGTGCCGATCTGCGTGGCCAAACGGATGCGCTGGCTCTCGCCACCGGACAGCGTGCGCACCGGGCGGTGCAGGCTCAGGTAGTCCAGGCCCACATCCAGCAGAAAGCCGATGCGTTTGCGGATCTCCTTGAGTAGTTCCCGGGCAATCACGTTCTGGCGCTCGCTCAGGCGTTCCTCGAGCCCCTCAAACCAGGCAGCTAGCTTGTTTATGTCCAGAACGGAGAGTTCTCCGATGTTTTTGTTGTCAATCTTGAAATGCAGCGACTCCTTTTTGAGACGGTAGCCGTTGCACTCCGGGCAGGTGTTGGTCTGGGTAAAGTCCTCTACCCAGCTGCGGATATTGTCAGAGTCAGACTCCATCTGGTTTTTGAGGAAGTTGATGATGCCTTCAAACTCCACGATGTAATTGCCCTTTTTGGTCTTCACCTCCAGGTCTTCCTCCAGGCCGTAGAGCAGCACCTGCAGTACTTCCTCGGGCAGGTCTTTTATCGGCGTAGCCACCGATACTTTGAAGTGCTTGAACAGCGCCTCGATCTGCTTAAAGATCCAGATGTCACGGTACTCGCCCAGCGGGGCAATGCCGCCGCGGCGTATGCTCAGGTCTTTATCCGGTATCACCGATTCCTCTGTGATTTCCTGCACCTCTCCCAGGCCGTTACACACCGGGCAGGCACCGTAAGGTGAGTTAAAGGAGAAAGAGTTTGGAGCCGGGTCGTCGTAGGCAATGCCGGTGGCCGGGTCCATGAGGTGGCGCGAGAAGAAGTGCGTTTTATCGGCGTCCGCATCAAGTATGAGCACGGTGCCTTTGCCGTGCGTCAGCGCATTCTGGATAGAGCTGGACAAGCGGTACCTGTCTTCCTCCTTCACCACGATCTTGTCGATCACGATCTCGATGTCGTGGATCTTATACCTGTCCACCTGCATCTTCGGCTCAATCTCCACCAACTCTCCGTCAACGCGGGCGCGTATAAAACCCATCTTCCGGATCTGCTGAAACAGCTCGCGGTAGTGGCCTTTACGTCCCTTCACCACCGGCGCCAGCACCACAATGCGCTTGCCGTCGAAGTGCTCCAGGATGTGGCTCACGATTTGGTCGTCGCTCTGGCGCACCATTTTCTCGCCTGTTACATAGCTGTAAGCCTCTGCGGTACGCGCCCAGAGCAGGCGCATAAAGTCGTAGATCTCGGTGATAGTGCCTACCGTGGAGCGAGGGTTGCGGCTGGTGGTCTTCTGCTCAATGGAGATAACCGGCGAGAGGCCTTCGATCTTGTCCACATCAGGGCGTTCCAGGCCGCCCATAAATGAGCGGGCGTAAGCCGAGAAAGTTTCCATGTAGCGGCGCTGCCCCTCGGCATAGATCGTATCAAAAGCCAGTGAGGATTTGCCCGAGCCGCTGATGCCGGTAAACACCACCAGCTTGTAGCGCGGCAGCTTAATAGAGATGTTCTTCAGGTTATGTTCGCGGGCACCGTATACTTCAATCTGCTGGGCTTCCCCGTTCTGGGAGAAGGCAGTGGCAGCGGTGCCGGTCGTGGTTTCTTGCGCTTGGTTAAAAGCCATTCAGGAATGCTTGATTTTAAATAGCAAAGGTACAAAAATATCAGCGCTTTGCCGTTGCGGCGCGCCAACCTATCTTAACAGAAATACGGGGTAAATGGTTTAGCGTATGGTGGCTATACTTTAGTCTGTGTTGCCGTAGCTGGAGGCCTGTTTTTCGTGCAGCTCGTCGTGCAGATGGCTGGTATGGGCGTAACCCTCACGTTGGGCCTTGATAACCTTTTGCTTCTGGAAGTACCTGTAAAAACTGTAAATGGTCAGGGCGACTCCCACAGGCATCATAATAATGCCGATAACCTCCATATACAAGTGCTGCGAGAGTTTAACCGCTGCAAAACCGCCACCTATAATAGCAATCGCTGTGCGCAGGTAAGCCATCAGGGTGCGCTCGTTGGCGAAGATGGTGCGCTGCATGGCCATCTGGGCGCGTATCTCGGTGTTCTTCCTCTCCTGCTTCTTCAGCTGCTTTTTCAGTTTTCTTATCTCTTCCTGTTCTGAGGCCGACATAGTGGTGTTTTTTGCAGGAATATACGGAGGATGCACGACAGGGTATGGGCAATGCCTAGACCAGGCCATCTACGCCGTCGTCTTTGTACTTTTCTGAACTGGCATGTGCCCGCTCGTGCTCGTGGCTGGTAGGGCAGTAATCCTGATGGTGCCCTTCAATGATTTTTTGCTTGTACCTGTACCTTAGAAAGCTGTAGATGGCCAGAATAACACCAACAGGTATAAGTATGGAGCCGATAACCTCCAGGTAAAGGTCATCCGAGAGTTTGATTGCAAAGAAACCTCCCACAGACACTGTCATAGCCGTGCGCAGGTAGGCCATCAGGGTGCGCTCGTTGGCGAAGATGGTGCGCTGCATGGCCATCTGGGCGCGTATCTCGGTGTTCTTCTTCTCCTGCACCTTCAGCTTTTTTTTCAGCTTCTTTATCTTCTCTGTATCCGGGCTCAGCATATTAGTTTATACGAATGCCATACTGATGGGGATAATAGACAAGGGTATTTATGGCCTGGGGCAAGGTAGCCGGGGCGGTAAAAGTACAAAGTGGCTGGTGGCGCTGCTGGTGAGGAAATGCTGTAACGGCAGTCCTTCCTTTTATATGGTAGAATCGATGAAAAAAATATTCATTTAAGGATATACGCCTGATTGAGATGAGATAATATCTGTATATATTGCTTTGTGCATAAAGGCGTTCAAAACAGGGTGCTAGCACAGTGTCTCCGCATCAAACCAACTACTACCAATAACCTGATGAACCGATTTTGTCTCTTTGCCATACTTGTTGTAGGGCTGCTTATGGCTGCAGCCGGTGCGCAGGCACAGCAGAATCCAGACAAGCTCGTTACCGCTACCTATAACAAGGTGCCGCTGCGGACTGTTCTGTCAGGTTTGCAGGAGCGGCACGGGCTAAGAATATTTTACCAGGAAGAGTGGCTGGATAACGTAGCGGTATCACAGTCCTTCCAGGACGCCCCGCTGCCTTCAGCACTCTGCAAGATCCTGGCCCCCGCACAGCTGTTCCCTATCTTTTACGACCGGCAGACAGTGGTGCTGGTGCCAAGGCTAAGCTCTGATGCAGACGACGACGACTCAGCAGGCAATGTTGCCTTAGCGGAGTCTGCTGCTTCGAAATCAACAGCCAGGATGGTAACCCTGAGCGGCCACGTGCGCGAGGCCAAAACCAAGGAGCCGGGGATAGGTGCTACAGTGCTGATAGAAGAGTTGAAAAAAGGCACTGTTACAGATGCAAAAGGGTACTACACTTTCTCCGTTCCGGCTGGAAACTATACTTTAGAGGTGAGAACCGTGGGCATGGTAACCGACAGGCGCAAACTGAAACTGCAGCAGAGCAGGATCGTGGATGTAGAGCTCTTTGAAGTGACAAAAGAGCTGCGCGAGGTAGAAGTATCGGCTGTGGCGCCCGACCAGAACGTGAAGAGCCTGGACATGGGGGTTGCCCGACTCAGCATAAGAGATGTGAAAACGGTGCCGGCTTTCCTGGGTGAAGTGGATGTGGTGCGGAGCGTGCTGGCCATGCCGGGCGTAACGACAGTAGGCGAGGGGGCTACCGGCTTCAACGTGCGCGGCGGCAGCATAGACCAAAACCTGATCCTGCAGGACGATGCGCCTCTGTTCAATTCTTCGCACCTGTTCGGTTTTTTCTCTGTCTTCAATCCTGACATGGTGAAAGACGTGACACTCTACCGCGGCGGTATCTCTTCGAGGTATGGCGGGCGCGTATCATCGGTGCTGGACGTGAAAATGAAGGATGGCAACAAGCAAGCTCCTGTTGTTAGTGGTGGCATCGGGCTGTTGTCCAGCAGGCTGATGGTGGAGGGCCCTATCGTGAAGGACAAAGCCTCGTTTGTATTGGGAGGCAGAGGGGCATACCCGAAACTGTTGCTAAGGTATGTGCCGGATAAATCGGTGCGGGAAAGCGATGCATACTTCTACGATTTCAATGCGAAGCTGAGCTATGTGCTCAGCGAGAAAGACCAGCTTACGGTATCCGGCTACCTGAGCCGCGACAGTTTCAGATTTGGGGCCGACACCACTTATGCCTGGGGTACGGCCACCGGCACGGTAAAGTGGAACCATACTTTCAATAACAAGCTGCTCTCAACAGTTACGGCTGTGGCCGGAGACTACAAGTATGGCGTAAGCGCTGAAACGGCCCCCTACAACTACTCCCTGGATTCTAACATCAGGTACAAGCTTCTGCAGGCCGACCTGGGCTACGAGCCTTCTGCTCAGCATAAATTAGGCTTGGGGTTCGCGGTTACCTCGTACAATCTTAATCCTGGAGTGCTTAAACCTGGGTCAGAGCAGTCCAGCCTGGCGCACATCAGCATGCCCTCGGAAAAATCCCTGGAAACAGCTGTGTACCTGGACCATGAGTACACGATAAGTCCGGGCATATCGGTTTCCTACGGGTTGCGCTACTCCTCCTACTTTAACCTGGGGCCTGGTGATGTATATGTGTACAACCCGGAGGTGCCGAGGCGTGCCTCCAGCATCATCGATACGCTGCAGTTTGCTGACGGAGAGCTGATTAAGCGATACAACTACCTGGAGCCCAGGGCTGCCCTGCGTGTGGCGCTGGGCGAGAACAGCTCCGTCAAGCTGGGGTATAACCGCATGGTGCAGTACATCCACCTGATCTCCAACACAGCGGCGGCCTCCCCAGTGGATATCTGGAAAGCCAGCAACCCCTACCTGAAGCCGCAGGTTGGCGACCAGGTGGCGCTGGGCCTTTTCCAGAACCTGGAGGAAAACAGCATAGAGCTATCGGCGGAGGGCTACTACAAGAAAATGCACAACCTGGTGGAGTACAAGGACGGGGCGCGCCTGCTGCTGAACAACACGCTGGACGCAGATCTGTTGCCGGGCGACGGGAAGGCCTATGGCCTGGAGCTGATGGTTCGCAGGAAAGGGAAGAAGCTTACAGGCTGGGCCAGCTATACTTTCTCACGGTCGTTACGGCAGGTTAACGGGCCAACGGAGGAGGAAAAGATCAACAAAGGCAGTTTCTTCCCATCCAATTACGATAAACCCCACGACTTTACCATGGTGCTGAACCAGCAGCTGAGCCGACTGATAAGCCTCTCCGCTAACTTTACCTACAGCACGGGCAGGCCCATTACCTATCCGGAGTCCGTCTCCAAAATCGGTGGGCTGCTGATGGTAAACTACAGCGAGCGCAACCAGCACCGCATCCCGGACTATCACCGCCTGGATGTAGCCCTCACCATTGATGGCACCAACAAGCGCAACGTGAACAAGATAAGCAGTTGGACATTCTCTGTGTACAACCTCTATGGGCGCAAAAACCCATACTCCGTGTTCTTTAAGCCAATCTATGGCGGCACCATACCGCAGGCGTACAGGCTTTCTGTAATCGGGTCAGCTGTGCCGGCCATCACTTACAACTTTAAGATAACAAGATAATGCGGGAGAGAATGAAACGGAAGAACTGGCTTTGGGCGCTGGTGCTAACGGTGCTAGCCCTGCCAGCATGCGTAGAGCCTTTTGAACTTGAGACAGGTTCCGAAAGAAAATCGCTTGTGGTGGACGGCATGATCACAGACCAGAACAGGCCAGACCTGAACAAGGTAGCGCTCTCCTGGACTGCGCCCTTTAACGGAGACGACAAGACTGTGCTGACGCAGCCGGTTTACGGGGCAGAGGTGATGGTCAAGGATGCCCGGAACAATAATATGTTGCTAACCGAAGGCGAATACGGTGTTTATACTTTGCCTGAGAGTGAGTTCAAGGCCCAAATTGGGGAGAGCTATACTTTATACATCCGGCTGCCAGACGGGCGGGAGTATGAATCTAGGCCGGAGTTGCTGGTGCCGGTGCCACCTATCCAAGACATTAAGTATGAGTTCAGAGAGTTCATCAACGTGGTGGAGAATGCGGCAGGCGCCCTTGTGGAGAAAAGAACCGTGGGCTTTGATGTGAAAGTGCAGACACGGGACCTGGAGGAGCGTGGTAACTTCTACCGCTGGGACACGGAGGGCGTGTTCGAGTACTTTTCAGACACCGAGGATCGCATAGATTATTATACAAAAAAGCCACTTCCGGGCTTATGCTGGTCTAACAAAGGCAGTATCAACACGAAGATTGCCACCGCCGATGACCGCCTGGTGAACGGAAGGCTCTTTGAGCATGCCATAGTTGTGGTTCCGGCTGATATCCCTACTAAGTACCGCGTAAAGGTCCGGCAGTATTCGCTTACGGCAGAGGCTTACGAGTTCTGGCGCCTCTTTAATGAGCAGCAGTCCAGTGTGGGCAGCATCTTCGATCCGCCTCCGGCCCAGATTAGGGGAAATCTGTTCAGTACAACTAATCCGGAGGAGCAGGTGATAGGCTATTTCGGGGCCTCATCCCTGACAGAGCGTTACATCGTGATCCCGCGTTACCTCTATGCACCCTTTCCGGGCCTGACATACACTGTTCCGAAGGGCGATTGTCGCTATCTGGGCTTGTACCCTAACGTAACAGACCAACGGCCGAAAGGATTCTAATGGCTTCCTTCACCCAATCCTTCATCCTGACTCTTAAACAAACAATGCGAGCTACACTAAAACAGCTTATACTTTTACTGCTGCCCCTACTAAGTCTGACGGCCAAGGCGCAGCAGGCATCCGGGGTGCAGCAAGTGCAAGTGCTTTTGGCTGACGAGCAGGTAAGGGTGGTGCACAGCCAGCCATACTATGCCGCAGGCGAGCGCCTTTGGTTTAAAGCCTTCCTGAATAAAAGCTCATCAACACCCCCCAGCAGGGCTTTGTATGTAGAGCTGCTGGATAAGCAGGAGAAGCTTATACTTAGGCAGCGGCTCATGCTGACGGCAGGCGTGGCTTCCGGCGATATATTGCTTCCGGAAAACCTTCCTTCAGGTGCTTATACGTTGCTTGCCACCACTAATTGGATTCGGAACTACAGCAAAGGCCAACAGTATCGCGAGCAGCTTTTAATCGTGAATGCGCGCGAAGTGCAGGGATTGCGGGGTGAGCTAACAAGCCAGGAAAATAAGCCGATGCATGTGCAATTCTTCCCGGAGGGAGGCAGTCTGGTGGCCGGTGTCGATTCTAAAATGACGGTTGCCGTTACAAACATGGCAGGTGTTGGGCAGGTGGCCAGCGGAAGTATAACAAGCTCAGAAGGCGATACAGTGGCCTCTTTCAGGACAGATGATACCGGGCTGGCTTTGCTGAGATTTAAACCGGAGGGGCAGGAGCAATACCAGGTGCAGGTACAGGCACAGGGCTACTCACCAAAACAAGTAAATTTTCCTGAAAGCAAACAAAACGGTTTAGCGCTGGCGGTGGAGAGGCAAGCGGAAGATGAACTGCTGGTAAGGGTCACTAATCCCTCCTCCTGGCGTTATACTTTGGTGGCAGAGGCTGGTGGTAAAGTATACTTTTCAAAGCAGGGTAACTCCAGTGAAGTCGTGGTGGTGCCTTGGCAGGCCAAAGCAGGGGAGGCGGTGAGGCTGCTACTGCTCAACCCGGGAGGTTTAGTCGAGGCAGAGCAAAAGGTACTGAGGCATCAGGGTGCAGCTACGCTAAGTATAACTCCTGACAGGCAGCAATATAGCCCAAGGCAGTTGGTAACTGTGGCCATCCAGGCGGCTAACGGACCAGGAAAACCTGCTGAAGCAGACTTGGCAGTGGCTGTTACAAGTATAAAACCCGGCTTTGCGATGCCGCTGGCGACACATTCTGCTGCCTGGGGCGGTGCAGAAGACGGACAGGCGTTTGTGTCTGTTCCGGACCATGAGCTCTGGGAAAGGTTAGTGTCTGGTAAAACGGATATGGTTTACAGTCATGAATCCCTGGTGGATGCATTTGTAAAAGAGGGCATTGACGAACCGTATGAGGGCACCGACTTCAGCACTGCAATTGATACAGCCTTTGTACAGGCACTCCCCGAGAGTGTGGTAAACTATGCGCTGCAGCATCAGAACAGAGAAAGAGTGAACGAGGCCTATGGGCTGACAGAGCCTCATGCCACCGCGCCGGTTGCAACGCTTCCCGCAGACAGGGTTTACAGGCTGGACGAATACGTGACTTTTAACAGTGTAGAGGAAGCTATACGGGAGGCAACCACCAACCTGAGACTCAGCAAAAAGAAGGATCGCTATGTGGTGCGGCTGCTTTACGTGAGGCCTGGGGTCAAAAGGATGATGAAAGGGGAGCCCATTTACCTTATAGATGGCGTGGTGGTGAAAAGCATGGAGGAAATCCTGGCCCTCGACCTGAATGACATTGCCTCCTTTGAACTGGCCTGGATGGAGGAAAGCCTGTATGCCGGCAACCTGGGCTTTGTGGCAGAAAACGGCATGTTTGCCGTCTATACGAAAAGCGGCGAGGCTAGGGAAAGACTAAAAGAAAAAGGCTATCCCGTACTGTTTGGGCAGTACAACCGTCCTAAAGAATTTGTACCTGCGTCTTTTTCAGAGACAGAAAGTATAAAATCCGCTCCTGATTTCAGGCAGCTAGTTTATTGGGAGCCGCAGCTACAGCTCAACGCCGATGGCACAGCCTCCTTCTCCTTCCTGACCTCTGATGAGACGGGCACATTTGTCATAAAAGTGCAGGGCCAAACCGCCGAAGGTGTGCCAGTGAAAGGAGAAACCGAATTCCAGGTAAGCCTGGTTAAATAAGGAGGGCTGCAAACGCTAATCAAGTATAGCATCCGCTAGAATAAAGAAAGCCCGCTGCCATGGCAGCGGGCTTTCTTGTAAGTATAAAGTATAATTCCCGTTAAAAGTTCGGAGACAGCAGGTACTTGCTGTAGAACTCGTCGATGATCTTCACGGCCTCTGTGGCGTCATCCACGATGTGCACCAGTTCCAGGTCCTCGGCACTGATGTTGGTCTCCATGTTCAGCATCACGTCCTCGATCCACTGGAACAAGCCCTGCCAATAGGAGCGGCCCACCAGCACGATCGGGAAGGCACCGATCTTCTTCGTCTGGATCAGCGTGATTGCCTCAAACAGCTCATCCAAGGTGCCGAAGCCGCCCGGCATCACCACAAAGCCCTGCGCATACTTCACGAACATCACCTTGCGTACAAAGAAGTAGTCGAAGTTAATGAGTTTGTCGGAGTCGATGTAGATGTTGTTGAACTGCTCGAAGGGCAGCTGAATGTTCAGGCCAACAGACTTACCGCCCTCAGAGTGCGCGCCCTTGTTGCCGGCTTCCATAATGCCCGGTCCGCCACCCGTGATCACGCCATAGCCGTGGCGCACCAGTTTGGCGGCGATCTCCTCGGCCATAATGTAGTACTTGTTGTCGGATTTGGTGCGGGCTGAACCGAATACAGAAACGCAGGGACCGATCTTGGCCAGCTTCTCAAAGCCATCTACGAACTCGGCCATTACTTTAAAAATCTGCCAGGAGTCGGCGATCTTGATCTCGTTCCAGTCCTTGTCTACAAAGGCCTGGCGTATTTTCTTGTCCTCCTCAGAGGCTGGGGCAGCCGTGGACTGGCCACTCTCGCGCAGGTCGGTTACCGACCTGGCTTTATTGTCGTTTACATCCGGTTTCAGAATGGTTTGGCCGCTTCCTGTGTTCAGCGACTCGTCGTGCAGCTTGGTTTTGCTCGTTTTTCTAAGCTTTGTCATAATTCTTTCTCGTCATCTTCATCGGAGGCTTTCACCCCCTGTGCCCGGTAAATCGCGGGCACGCTTCATCACATATTAAAAATCAGGGTTGGCCGGGCAGCTCCTGTGAGGGGGAGAAACCGAAGGGCCAAACATGTAAATATAGCTTTATTTTGATCGGATAGCAATAACGGGGTCTAAGTTTGAGGCCATCACGGCAGGTATAATGCCAGACAGCATACCGATAACGGCGGATACGCCGAGGCCAAGTATAATGTTGCCCACCGAGAGCGTAATCTTCATCATGTCCTGCGGGATAAGCGTGAGCAGAAACACCAGCAGGATGCCAATGCCGCCGCCCAGCAGGCTCAGGAACACGGACTCAAACAGGAACTGGAAAAGTATAAAGTAGTTTTTGGCACCCAGCGATTTCTGTATACCGATGATGTTGGTGCGCTCCTTTACTGATACGAACATGATGTTGGCAATGCCAAAGCCGCCCACCAGTATGGCAAAGCCACCGATTACCCAGCCTGCCAGACCAACCACCTGAAAGAAGCCTCCTATAGCTTCCTGGATCATTTCGGGCCTGTTCATGGCAAAGTTGTCCTCGTCGCGGGGGCGAAGGCCACGAATGTTACGCATCAGGCCTCTTGTTTCGTATTCCAGTTCCAGCAGCCCGGGGTCATCTTCCCGGCCCTTCAGGGCGATGGTGGAGCCCATGCCATCGGGGCCCACATCATACATTTTAGAGAAGGTGCTATACGGGATCATACCCATTTGGTCCATGTTAGGCATTCCGAACATGTTCTCGCCCTGTTTCTCTATCACGCCCACAATAGTAAACTTTTGCCCTGCCACCTTCAAGTCTTGCCCGACAGGGTTGCCGAAGGGGAAAAGTGTAGTGGCTACCTCATCGCCTATCACCATCACGTTTCGGGCGGCATCCGCTTCCTGCGGCGTAAAGTAGCGGCCCTCTACAATCGGCACCTCGCTCACCTTTGGGTAATCGTAAGAAACGCCCATAAGATCAGCATCGGAGTAGCTGTTATTGCTCTGCTTAAAGGTGTTGCCTCCCTTGCTGGAGAAGATCGCCACGCCATTGCTGTTGGTGATGTGGCGCTCCAGTTGCCTGAACTCACGCTCTGTAGGCTCCGGCCGCTGAAAGTACTTCCACCACGGATAGCTTCCTCCAGTTGACCAGGGCCACTTCTGCACATAGATCACCTTATCGCCGATAAAACTCATGCTGTCGCGCACGTTGCGCTCCAGGGAGTCTACCAGGGTAAACACCGAGATGATGGCGAAGATACCGATGGTTACGCCTAGCAACGACAGGATGGTGCGCAGCAGGTTGGCGCGCAAAGCCTGCCACGCAAAGCGGAAACTTTCTGCTATCAGGCGGAGGTAGATCATGGTTTTCTTCTTAGGTCAGGTAAAACAGTGGCAAGTAATTTCCTTAAAAGTAAGAATTATTCGGTCAAACTGAGTAAATTTGCGGCTTGATTTTTTGTTTTTTAGTAGGCGGTTGTTTATGAACCTCAGCGGGAGGTTCTACTGTTGTATAACCGGACGTACTGCTACAAGTATAAGAACCAAATACCGTAATATTTGATATATGAAGTTATCTGAATTTAAGTTTGAGCTTCCTGAAAGCTACCTTGCCACACACCCTTCTGAGAACCGCGACGAATCCCGTATGATGGTCGTGCACCGCGATACCGGAAAAATAGAGCACCGCGTTTTTAAAGACATCCTGGAGTATTTTGACGAAGGCGACGTGATGGTGGTGAACGACACCAAGGTATTCCCGGCGCGCCTGTATGGCAACAAGGAAAAGACAGGAGCCAAGATTGAAGTATTCCTGCTGCGCGAGCTTAACAAGGACATTCACCTGTGGGATGTGCTGGTAGACCCGGCCCGTAAGATCCGCGTGGGCAACAAACTATACTTCGGCGACAGCGACCTGGTAGCCGAAGTGATTGACAACACCACTTCGCGTGGCCGTACCATCAAGTTTTTGTTTGATGGCCCGGACGAGGAGTTTTACAAAACCATTAACGACCTGGGCGAAACCCCGCTGCCAAAGTACATCAAGCGCGAGGCTGAGCCGGAGGACCGCGAGCGTTACCAGACGGTGTATGCCAAAAACGTAGGCGCTGTGGCTGCCCCAACGGCTGGCCTGCACTTTACCAAAGAGGTAATGAAGCGCCTGGAGATCAAAGGTGTGGACGTGGAGCCGATCACGCTGCACGTTGGCCTGGGTACTTTCCGCCCGGTGGATGTGGAAGACCTGACCAAGCACAAAATGGACTCGGAGAACTTTATGGTGCCTGCCGCCACTGCCGAGCGCGTAAACAAGGCGCTGGACAGCAAGAAGCGCGTATGCGCCATCGGTACCACTACCATGCGTGCCCTGGAGTCGTCGGTATCAGCTAACAGCCGCCTGAAGGCGAACGAAGGCTGGACAGACCGTTTTATCTTCCCTCCGTACGAGTTCAAGATCGCGAACTGCCTGCTTACCAACTTCCACATGCCTGAGAGCACGCTGCTGATGATGGCTGCTGCTTTCGGCGGGTATGATCTGGTGATGAAGGCGTACGAGGAGGCTGTGAAGGAGAATTACCGCTTCTTTAGCTACGGCGACGTAATGCTGATCCTGTAAGTATAAATTACCTCAAAAAGTATAAAGCCCTGGCCTCAAAAAGCTGGGGCTTTTGCTTTTAACAGGGATTAAGTGTACTCGCTGCCTTTCAGGCGCAAAGTATTGCGGCTCTATATAACTCTAAACTTTCTAACTTTGCAACATGGCACAAACCCCTGAATATGCGATTATAGTAGCTGGCGGCAGCGGCAGCCGCATGCAGCACGAGTTGCCCAAGCAGTTTATAGAAGTAGCGGGAAAGCCCATCCTGATGCGCACCATCGAGCGGTTTTACAAGTATAACCCGCAAATCAGGCTGGTGGTGGTGCTGCCGCAGGAGCAGCTGAACACCTGGCGCAGCCTTTGCCAGAAGCACAATTTTAAGCTGTTCCATATGACCGTGCCAGGAGGGGCTACGCGTTTCAGGTCGGTTAAGAATGGATTGGATGCCGTGATGGGAGAGGGGCTTGTGGCAGTGCACGACGGCGTGCGACCATTTGTGGAGACAGAGACCATTCAGGCTGCTTTTGAGGAGGCCGCGAAGTATGGCAGCGCCGTGGTGGCTGTATCCCCGAAAGACTCTATCCGGGAGCTGACGGAGGAGGGGAGCCGTGCGGTGCCGCGCGCAAAGTATAAACTGGTGCAAACGCCGCAGGTTTTCAGGGCAAGTATACTTCGCAAAGCCTACGAGCAACCTGAGCAGGAGCATTTTACCGATGATGCCTCGGTGGTGGAAAGTATAGGCGAGAAGATTACGCTAGTGGAAGGCAGCTACCGCAACATCAAAATCACCACGCCCGAAGACCTTATACTTGCCGAGGCTTTTGCAAAGCAGGTTTAGGCTCAATATATAGTGGGTTCGGGTGTAGCTGGTATAGCATATGGGAAAAGAGTCTAGCATACTGAGGCCAACCACCCCTTCCTCTCCTTGCCTAAGGCGGGGAGCCTGTAATGACTGACATTGAAGTGTAAGTTCCATAGTTGGGGATGGCTGGCATCAGCAAAAGTATGAACCCACCCCTAGCCCCTCCTCGGAGGGGAATCATACCTCTCCCCAGCCCTCGAGAAAAGGAGAGGGCCCCTACCCCCAAAACAGGAAAGGGAGTTCGGTTCAAGTGGTATAGCGATGGCTATCGAACCGGATACCAGTCTTTGGGTTGAGCGCCTTTGGAGTTTTTCGGTCCCGCGAGAGCGGGATTGCAAAGCGATAGCGAGCAAAGGAAAGCTCCCAGCGCGATGCGGGAAGACGAGCCCTCCCGGGCTGGAGGGAGCCAAGGCCGGAGATGAAACGAGCCGCTCGTAAGGCTGAGGATGAACGGCAGCTAGGAAGGATAGCTTGTTTCAAGCTACAAAAAGCAGCGGCTATGGAAGTATAGACAGCAAAGTATAACTACCCAATGTAGCCAGTAAATCTCTACTGCACCGGCTGCCGCCCCGCCTCCAGAAACGCTTGGTTCTGCAGCACCGTCTCCGGCGAGATAATTTCAAGCATTGGCTCTGGCTTGGAGAGGTTCAGCAGGTAGCCCTCCATGGTCATGAGGTTCTGCAGGTCGTGGGTAATGCAAAGGATGGTTTTGCGGCGCTCACTTACCCAGCTCTGCAGTAGCCCGAATACCTGGTTCTTATAGTATACATCCAGCTGCTGAGTAGGCTCATCAAGCAGGTTAATGTCGGCGTCCTGCAGCATCAGCTGCGCCAGCCACACCAGCTGCTGCTCGCCGCCGGAGAGGGTGGTAAAATCGTGGTCTATGAGGTGGGAGAGTTGCAGCTGCTCCAGCGTATGGGCTGCCAGGGCATAGTCCTCCGAAGTATAATTCTCGAAAAAGCGCTTTTTCCGGAACAGGCCCATCACCACCAGGTCGTGCACCTTAATAGGGAAGTTGACAACGTTTTTCTGGGGGAGGTAAGCTAGCAGGCCCTTGCCCGATGGGTTGGAGAGGTGGCGTAGGTCGTGGTTTTGCACCAACAGCTGCCCCTGGTAATCTATTTTGCCCTGGAAGGCGCGGAAGAGCGTAGTTTTGCCAGCGCCGTTATGGCCGATAATAGCCACAAAGGCAGGGGAAGGTATAGAAAAGCAAAGGTTGCGGATCAGGACCCGCTGGCCATAACCCGCAACCAGATTTTTTACTTCGACGACAGAGTTCAATGAGTAATGATGAATGACTAATGAGTGATCTCTTAAGGTTTCAACCTCAGGGGCAATTACCCATTATTCACTGGTAATTACTAATTTTTAGTACTCATCCTCGTTAAACATGAAATCCTCTTTGGTAGGATAGTCAGGCCAGATCTCCTCGATGCTCTCGTAAGGCTGTCCATCGTCCTCCAGTGCTTGCAGGTTCTCTACAACTTCCATAGGGGCACCAGAGCGGATAGAAAAGTCAATCAGCTCGTCTTTAGTGGCTGGCCAGGGTGCGTCCTCCAGGTATGAAGCTAATTCAAGTGTCCAGTACATAGTATTTTCTCCTTTAACTTATTGGCGTGTGTAAATTGTTCGCAAAAGTATAAATAAAAACAAGAACAAAAATTTTCGATAAAAAATTATTGCTTTTTTGTCGGTTTTTAACAACACAACGCAAATAAAACACAAATGTTCAAAAACTGAAAAATAATTTTAGGCTGCTGTCCTGATGCAATAACACAGGGCGTAAGTAGAAGGGTGTTAAAAAGAAAAGCGCCTTCTGCCACTGCAGAAGGCGCTTTTCTTTAAGTATAGCTTGTCAGGGCAAGGCCTAGCGTGAAATGGCGCTTAGCTGGCTCTGGAACATTTCGATCAGGGCAGTCTTGGTGCCGATCTTTCTGTTGAAGTTTCGGATCTTTCCTTTCAGCATGTTGCGGAAGGCATCGTTGCTAGGCGAGTCGTTCAGTTTGCCCAGGTTCGTCTCCAGCAGCTCCAGTTCATTCCTGTCCGACTTAATAAAGTCTCTCAGGGCATTGATGCGCGCCTGTAGTCCATCGGTTTCCGAGAAGGTCTCGTTGCTGGCCTGCTGGCGCTTCCGGATGTAGTGCTCCAGGCTGCTCATCTCAAACACGCGGTCGCAGGCCTTGATGAAGCGCTCCCAAACCGCATCTGACACTTCCGGGCGTACCGGGCCAACTTTCTTCCACTCGGCCTGCAGCTCCTTGGCGCGCTTTACGGCATCGTTCAGGCTCAGGTCCTGTAGCAACTGCTCGGCTTCTGAGGCAAGCTCCTGCTTTTGCTCATAGTTCTGCTCGTAAAACTGCTCGCGCGAGGCATTCTTCTCTTTCTGTATCTTGCGCTTCAGGCGTTCAAAAAAGTGGTTATGGGCTTTCCGGAAGCTGTTCCAGAGATTCGTCATGGTTTTGCGCGGCAGGTTACCGCCCACTTCCTTCCACTGGTTCTGCAGTTCCTTAAGCTTAGCGGTTGTCTCCTCCCACTCCTCCGAGTTCATGATAGCGTACGACTGGTTGATCAGCTCGCGGTAGCGCTCATAGGCGCGGTTCTGCATGCGTTTCTTATCCTCGAAGAAATTCTTTTTACGCTCGAAGAAGTTCTCTACCGCGTTGCGGAAACGCTCTTCAATCTCGTCGGTAAGCTCTTTCTCCACCGGGCCGGTTTTTATCCAGGCCGTGCGCAGGTCTTTCAGCTTTTCGGTCGCCTCTTTCCAATCGATGCTCTCGCTGTGGGCCTCCGCCTCATTTATCAGTCCGATCTTAATACTGAGGTTCTTCTCGCGGTTCTGCTTAATGGTCTCGTTAATCTCTTCCTCAGCCTTATGCAGGGTGTGGTAGATCTGCTCAAAGTCGCCGAGGGCATCGTAGCTGCCTACCTGCTCCTTCATGTGCAGGACCTTCATCAGGAACGAGCCTTTGTTGTCGGATGTATCGATGCGTTGCAGCAGGTTGTTCACCTTTTCGCTGAACATATCGAAGCGCTTGGCAAAATATACAAGCGAATCATCCTCAGACTCTTTCACTTCGCCTACCTGCCGGGCAGGGTAGGTCATAAAGGGCTTTAGCCATACTTGCTGGTCCTGGGTAAAACCAAACTTCTTGGCTTCTTCCAATAGGTTGTTGTTTTCCATTTTACTGGATTGGGTTATGCGTCGTACGTAATTTCTGGGTAAGGTGTCAGGGGTAAACTAATCTTTGCATACGCAGGCTTGCCTATAGCGTTTGTCATTGCCGGTATAAACCGGCCAGGCGCGCAAAGGCAGCTGGTGCAGCATCAGTAAATGCGATCCTTACCCACACAGTTTTTACAAGTTTAATGATTTCAGCGCACTTTTGTGAAGTGCAAAGACATGAATTTTTGCGATATTTGTAATTACTTACGTTAATAGTAATCAGGGGGATAGGTAACAGATACCATAATCCTACAGGTGGCGCGCAAAAATTCGTGAGATAGTTTAAAAGTATATTAGCAAAACACTACCAGATACAGCATGAGCAACGAAACCATTATCTTTTCAATGGCCGGGGTGAGCAAGATCTACCCACCAAAGAAACAAGTACTTAAAAATATTTACCTCTCCTTTTTCTACGGAGCCAAGATCGGCGTTCTGGGTCTGAACGGCTCGGGTAAATCCAGCTTGCTGAAGATTATAGCAGGCGTGGACAAGGAGTTCCAGGGCGAGGTGGTGTGGTCGCCGGGCTACACCGTGGGCTACCTGGAGCAGGAGCCGCAGCTGGACCCAACCAAAACCGTACGCGAGGTGGTAGAGGAAGGCGTGAGTGAAGTAGTGGGCCTGTTGAAGGAGTTCGACGAGATCAACATGAAGTTCGCCGAGGAGATGACCGACGATGAGATGAACAAACTCATTGAGCGCCAAGGCGAGGTGCAGGAGCGCCTGGACCAGCTGAACGCCTGGGAACTGGACAACCGCCTTGAGCGCGCTATGGATGCCCTGCGCACCCCGCCGGAAGATGCCATCATCGGTAACCTGTCGGGTGGTGAGAAGCGCCGCGTGGCCCTGTGCCGCCTGCTGTTGCAGGAGCCGGATGTGCTGTTGCTTGACGAGCCTACCAACCACCTCGACGCCGAGTCGGTGGACTGGCTGGAGCAGCACCTGCAGCAGTACAAAGGCACTGTTATCGCCGTTACCCACGACCGTTACTTCCTGGACAACGTGGCCGGCTGGATCCTGGAGCTGGACCGTGGCGAGGGTATTCCGTGGAAAGGCAACTACAGCAGCTGGCTGGAGCAGAAATCTACCAGGCTGGCGGCAGAGGAGAAAACCGAGAGCAAGCGCCAGAAGACTCTGCAGCGCGAGCTGGAGTGGGTGAAGATGGCCCCGAAAGCCCGTCATGCTAAATCTAAAGCGCGTATCAGCCAGTACGATAAGCTTGCTGGCGAGGAAGCGGCTAAGAAAGAAGAGAAACTGGAGCTGTTTATTCCTGATGGACCTCGCCTGGGTGCACAGGTTATAGAGGTGAACCATGTAAGCAAGGCCTACGGCGATAAGCTGCTGTTCGAGGACCTGAACTTCGCGCTGCCGCAGGGTGGCATTGTGGGCGTCATCGGCCCGAACGGTGCTGGTAAAACAACTTTGTTTAAGTTAATCACAGGCCAGGAGAAGCCAGACGCCGGAGACTTTACCGTTGGCTCTACCGTTCAGATCTCTTACGTAGACCAGGAGCACGCGCAACTGGACCCGACAAAATCGGTTTTCGAGGTGATATCCGGTGGCACAGAGCACATGATAATGGCCGGTCGCCAGGTGGTGTCCCGCGCGTACGTGAGCAAGTTTAACTTCTCGGGCGGAGACCAGGAGAAGAAGGTGGAGAAGTTATCGGGTGGTGAGCGCAACCGCGTGCACCTGGCCATGACGCTGAAAGAAGGCGGTAACCTGTTGCTGCTCGACGAGCCTACCAACGACCTGGACGTGAACGCGATCCGGGCGCTGGAGGATGCACTGGAGAACTTTGCCGGTTGTGCCGTAATCATCTCGCACGACCGCTGGTTCCTGGACAGAATTTGTACCCATATCCTGGCATTTGAGGGAGACTCTCAGGTATACTGGTTTGAGGGTAACTACACCGAGTATGAGGAGAACAAGAAGAAGCGCATGGGCGATGTGGAGCCCAAGCGCATCCGTTATAAGAAGCTGGTGTAGCCACCAGGTTTAACCAAGTTCAGTTTTGAGCCCCCGTTGCTAACAAAGCAGCGGGGGCTTATTTTTTAGTAAATTGTAGGCGTAACTGCCTGAAGTGGTGTGTCTTAAGAGGATTTTTGTAAAATATTTTCAAATTTTTTTTTTGCACTATTTGAGAAGAAAACTTGCTTTAATCTTGTGTCTGGTAATTAAGGAGTTGCAGTATTTGAAGCACCCCGGTTAGTGGTAAAGTGTAACTTGAGAGAAATAACATACAATAATTTGCATATTAAATTTATCTGATATTTATTTGTACCGTCTTCTAAAGATAATTGCAATATGCTTTTACTGTAGTGGATTTAAACTTGCATCTCACCTAAAATCAAAACTAAACCTTTAAACAATTACAAAGTCATGAAAAAAGTTGTACTGAATGATTCTCTGGTAAACGTAATCGTAGCTACTTATTTTATTATCGGCGGTGTTATAAGCCACATGGTACTTTAAGTTTACCAACACAGTACTATACAAGAAGGGGCTGCAATCTGATGGGGATGCAGCCCCTTTTCTTTTATCGGGTAACCGGAGAATTAGGATCAGGCTAAAAATGATTAAGTTTGCCGTAAACCTGCCTCTAGTTCTCGCGCAGGAAGTATTAAAGTCCTGTAAAGTATGATTCGGTTCCTGAGCCACGAGCAGATAGACAAGACCAAGTGGGATGCCTGCATTACGGCCTCTGCCGATAACATGGTATATGCGCTGTCGTGGTTCTTAGATGTGGTGTCGGCGGGGTGGCAGGCATTTGTGGAGGAGCAGGAGGGGACTTACGTAACGGTGATGCCGTTGCCAGGCATACTTAAAATGGGCTTCCCGTACCTGAGCCAGCCTTACCACACGCACCAGCTGGGTGTTTTTACCACCGCCCGCAGTAGCGAGGGGGTGCGGGAGCAAATGCTGGAGCGCACCTTAAAACACTATAAGTTTATCCACAGCTACCGCTTTAACATGAGCGACACAGCTCACCTGGAGAAGCTGCAGGATACGTATGAGCTGGTGGCAAGGTATACCCGTTACCTCAAATTAAACAAGCCATACCCCGAGCTTTACAAGAACTATACCCGCGACCGCAAAATGAACCTTAAGCGGGCAAAGCGTGCTAACCTGAGCATGTTTGAGAGCGACGACATTGAACCGCTGATCCAGCATTTTAAAAAGCATATCGAGCATAAGGTAGTGGGCGGTGTATCGGAGCATACATACCAGATGCTGCGCGATCTGTTTGGGGTGATGAAGGAGCGGGGCGTGGCGCAGCTGATTTATACTACCTCCGGCGATGAGGTGAACGCCGGCTGCCTGTTCTTCAAGTATAACAACGTCATCAGCTATGCCTTTAACTCCGCAGATAGCGAAGGGCGTGTGGCCAACGGCCGTACCCTGGTGCTCGACGAGATTATCCGGCAGCACGCGGGCACCGACTATACCCTGGACTTTGAGAGCCCGATGATTGAGCAGATAGAGCACTTCTACGCCAGCTTCGGGGCACACCGGGTAAAGTACTTCGCCCTGCGCCACAACGCGCTGCCGCTGTATGTCAAGATCATCCGTAATATCCGCATGAAAGTATACCGCACCTTCTTTTCGACTGGTGTGGCTGAGGAAGTATAAACCCCGCACACGTGCCGCAGCTACTCCAGCATAAAGAGATCGACAAAGCCGCCTGGGATGCCTGTGTGGAAGCCTCGGGGCAGCGGCAGGTGTATGCGCTGTCGTGGTACCTGGACGTGGTGTCGCCGGGGTGGCAGGCGGTGGTGGAGCAGGAGAGAGGCATTTACACTTGCGTGATGCCGTTGCCGGTGCGCCGCAAGTTCGGAATATTATACTTACAGCAGCCGCTGTTCTGCCAGCAGCTGGGCATTTATTCGCGGCAGGAGCTGAGACAGGAACAGGCAGTGGCGTTTCAGGCTATCGTGCAGCGAAATTTTAAGTACGCACCAGGCTATGCCTTTTGCACCGGCAACTCAAGTTCCCTGCAACGTATGGCCGATCCGCAATTTCATACTTTGTACACGCTCTACCTGGGCCTTAACAAGCCGTACGGGCAGCTTTGGAAAGGCTACACCCGCGACCGCAAGTATAACCTGAACAAGGCCCGACGCGAGAACCTGCGCCTCATCCAAAGCCAGGACATTGAGCCGCTCATCCGCCTGTTCCGGCAAAATATAGAGCACAAAGTATACGGAGGGGTGGATGAGGCGGCCTACGACATGCTGCACCGGTTATACACGGCCTGTGTGGAAAAGAGTGTGGCAGAGCTGGTTTATACTTTGGATGAACTTGGCAGGGTAGTGGCGGGCGGCCTGTTCCTGTATTACGGCGGTTACATCATCTACATTTTTAATGCGGCCGATGCCAGCGGCAGAAAGCGCAACGGCCGCACCCTCATCCTGGACCACATCATCCAGCAGAACGCCAACACAGATCAAATACTGGACTTCGAGAGTCCCATGATTGAAAGTATAGCGGGATTTTACCAGAGCTTCGGGTCGGTGCCGGTACCTTTTTTTGAGTGGGAGTACAACCTGCTGCCACAGCCACTCAGGCTGCTGAAGCAGGTACGGCGGCAGGTACTGCTAAGGCTGTTGCCATGCCAAAAAAGGGGATAGAGAGGGTTGCAACTTCTGCAGCAGCAATTATCCTTTAAAAATCCACTTTTAAAGTGCTTAACACTTAGAAAATCAATATGTTATGAGTTAACATTTGAGGCCGATAAGGCGTATAGTATATAAAGTCAAATTCATAACTGAACTTTATATGTGAAAATTTTACGCTCATTATCATGAAAAATGCTTACAAAGACCAGGAATCTCTGGCTTACCTGATTATAGCCGCTTACTTTGCGGTAGCCGGTACCATTGCCGTGCTGGTAAGCTACTAAAAACGCTCCTCTAAACGAAAAAAGGCCATACGCAAGTATGGCCTTTATACTTTATAACTATTACTGCTATTTCACCTTCTCAAAGTCAAGCTCGTCGAAGTGGAAGTCAGGGTTGTCGGAGTCGATGCGCATCTGGCTTATACTTCCGTCCGCGCCGGTCAGGAAGCGCACGTTGGTAGGGTGCAGCAGGGCAAAGTCATTCTTCCAGTCGAGGTTGAAGATATCGTGCTCCCAGAAGCTGAGCGTACCGTTTAGGGCAGGGGCCGGCTCCAGTTGCAGGTGCAGTTTGCCATCCGTTAAAGTAACCCTGGCGTTGCCGTACAACTGGCTGTGGTAGGTGCCGGTGTAGTCTGCCAGGTTGCGGGTGGGCTTGCTCTTTTTCTTCTTCTTTTCTTTCGGTGCTTTGGAGGCGGCTTCTGCCTCAGCCTTGCGGGCTTCTGAGGCTCTGTCGAGGTAAAACCGGCTCCAGTCGCGGCCATTCTTTACCTCCAGAAACTGGTCGAGGGTATAGTTGGCGAGTGGCGTCATGATGCTGCTCATGCTGTTGGTCAGTACCACTACGCCCAGGTTCTCCTCTGGCACCAGCACGGTGCGGCTGTTCATGCCTTCGTGGCCGCCGCCGTGGTAAACCAGTTTGCGCCCTTCGTAGTCGCTCACGAACCAGCCCAGGCCCGCGCCTGCAAAATGGGTGGACGGCACCATCTCCTCTGCCTGCTTTGAAACCGGGAAGGGGTTGTGCATGGTCCACATGTTGCGGCTGGCCTCCTCGCTGAAGATCTCTTTGCCTTTATACTTGCCGCGGTTCAGTTGCAGGCGCATCCACTGGGCCTGCTCGTTTACGCTGGTAAAGATACCTGCGGCCGGGTTCCAGTTGTCCCAGGCGGTGAGGGTGGTGGCGTATGGCTTTTTGTTCGCGTCGAAGCCGTGCGGCGAGGCTACGTTCTGCACTCCCTTCAGGTCGTTTACCGAAGTATGGGAGCGGTTCATGCCCAGCGGCTGAAAAAAGGTGTCTTTGATGTAGTCCTCCCAGGTCTTACCACTGACTTTCTCGATGACCTCTCCGGCGGTTATGAACATCAGGTTAGAGTAGCCATAGCCGTTGCGGAAACTATACACGGGCTCCAGGTAGCGCATGCGCTCGATGATCTCGGGGCGGCTGTAGGTGGTGTTGTACCAGAGCAAATCGCCGCTGAAGGTTTTGAACCCCACGCGGTGGCTCAGCAGGTCCTCTATCGTCAGGTTCTCCGTCACGAACGGGTCGTAAAGCTGCAGGTAGGGCACATACTTCTTCACCTTGTCGTCCCATTTTATTTTGCCCTGATCCACCAAGGTAGCCAGTGCGGCGGCGGTGTAGGCTTTTGAGTTGGAGGCGATGCCGAAAAGGGTGTTGGCGTCTACCTGGCCCCCTTTCTTATTGTCGAGTAGGCCGTAGCCTTTGGCAAAGATCACAGAGTCGTTTTTCACGATGGCGATGGCCATGCCCGGCACGTCCCATTCTTTAAGCGCTTTTTGGTAGTAGGCGTCCAGTTTCTGGAGGCTGGCGGCTGTGTTTTGTTGTGCCCGGGCCTGCGGCAGCACCAGCAGCGCCAAAAGCAACAGGAGCACTAGCCGGAACTGCTTCGTTGTATGTTGGTTGATCATGTTAAAGTAACGTATGGATAGTTTGTAATGCAGCAATATACTTATATTTGAACGGATAGCGAAGCTTTAGCAGCGAGGCAGCCACTGAGAGTTGCCCATACGTTCATATGTCATCAGAAACAAACCTACCATACTATGTTTGGGCGGACAATTGACCTCGGATTAGGGAGGAAGTACACGGGCAAAACTAAGCGCCTCATTAACAAAGACGGCTCGTTCAATATTGTAAAACGGGGCCGGGAAATGCGCCTGTACGACACTTACCAGTACCTAAGCCGTGTTTCTACAGAGCGCCTGGCACTTTTTATACTTGCTACTTACCTGCTCATCAACCTTCTGTTTGCCTTTGTGTATGTATGGTGCGGGGTGGAGAACTTACGAGGCACTGATCCTTCGCTGTATCCTTTCCTAAACGCTTTCTTCTTTAGTGTGCAAACCTTCACAACGGTGGGCTACGGGGTGATGGCGCCGCAGGGGCTGGCCGTTAACCTGGTTGTAACGCTGGAGTCGCTGTTAGGGTGGGTGGGCTTCGCCATTATTGCCGGTGTGGTCTTCAGTCGCTTCTCCAAACCCAACGTACGTATCCTGTACAGCAATAATGCGGTCATCACACCCGGTAATGGCGTCAACAGGCTGCAGTTTCGGCTTGCTAACAAGCGCAACAATGTGCTGATGGAGATGGAGGCGAGGGTTATGCTGATGATGCAGGACGTGCACTACGACCGCCACTACTATAACCTGAAGCTGGAGCAGTCTTCGCTGCACTTTTTCCCGCTGGACTGGACCCTTGCGCACCAGATAGACCAGGACAGTCCGCTCTACAACATCGGCCAGCAGCAACTGGAAGAGCGGAGAGCCGAAGTGCTGATCTCAATAAAGGGCTTCGATGAGACGTTTGGCCAGGTCATCCACTCCCGCTTCTCCTACACGTTCGATGAGATCCTGTGGAATGCTCGGTTCAAGAAAGCCTATGATACCGATGCGGAAGGAGAGATTATACTTAACCTGACCAGGTTACACGAAACAGAGCGGATAAATTAGTTATTGCCTTCTTCCCGCGGTTTATGTGTGCCCTGTTCATACTCCTTCCGCTCCATTTCCAGGCGCTGCTGCTCTTCGGCGGAGAGGCTAGCCAGTTTGCGGAGGTCGGGCTGGCCTGCATCAACCCAGGCGGTGTACCAGTAACTGGCAACGGTGCGTATGGCTAGGCGCATCTGTCGCTCCACCTGCCCGTTTAGCTTTTTGCTGTAGGCCTCCGAAAAGGTTCGGGAATAAACGCGGGTGGTCAGGTTGTTCCGCACCTCAAAGCCATACTTCTTCTCCTCGTCAAACTCCTGCGTCAGCTGCCGCTCAAAGTATAATACTGAGTCCAGGGCGGTGTGAGCGGAGGCTACCAGGTCCCAAGCCCTTAGCTGTGGCTGCTCTATGTAGTTGGCCTGCCCTACAAAAAAGTCGTAGTTATCGGAGAAGAGCTCTGGCAGGCGCGTTTCCCAGAAAGCGTGGATGCCCCGCTGGCCCGTTAGCTGGCCGTTGTAGTTCCGGGTAGTGTGCAGCGGCACGCAGGCATCGGCAATGTAGTGGCCCATTTCGGTGGAGAGGCGCAGGATGCGGTCTGCGTTGCGCTCTTTAAAGGCCTGGGTGAGTTGGAACTTCATCAGATTAATGTGCCAGGGCACAATGCCGTAGGCCTGCAACGTATCCTCGCTGTACATCTCCACGGCTTGCTGCCAGAAGCGGGGCAAAGTATACAGGGCGCTGTCGCCGTACACGTCCAGGTCAATGTAATGGCGCGGGGCCTCGCCCTCCACGGCGTAGCGGCGCTTGTCGGGGTTCACGGCATTCTCGGTAATGTAGCGGATGTGCTTTTTGTAGAAGCCCACCATCTCGGGCGGCAGCGAGAACACGGCCAGCCGGTTAATGCGCTGGTGCGCAAAAAAGCCCCAGGTATAGCCGTTGAGCGGCAGCAGCAGGGTGAGCACCAAAAGTGTAAACCTAAGTGGGGTAGCCATACCTGCTGTGTACGCACCCACGCGAAAGACGATAGCATAGCAAGTATAAAGTTCTGCTATACTTATGGTTTTCAGGTGTTCGGGGGAGATAGACTGCACTAGCTAATAAAATGACAAACTTTTGTTTGTAGCCAGGCAATATAAGTTGTGAATCCTTCGTATAACCCTATCTTTGCGTACCATCGTCTATTCTTAAAACGATTCACCGATCAAGATGCACACCCTCGATTTCTTCAACCACGTTCCTGAAAACATCATCATTGTGACACCTGATATGCATGTGTTGGCAGCAACAGAAACTTACCTGGAAACAACCGGGCGCAGGCGTGAGGATATTCTCGGGAAACATTTCCTGCTGGAGGCTTTCCCCAATAGCGAGGTGCCTTACGAGGAGAACCCGGTAAAGCTATCCATAGATAAGGCCATTGAGACCAGGCAGGTAGATTACCTGGATGTAATCCGCTATGACATTGCCAAACCCGCAGAAGAGGGCGGAGGCTACAGTGAGCGGTACTGGGAAGCTTCGCATACGCCGGTGCTGGATGAAGCCGGGCAGATACGTTACATCATTCAGAACACACACGACGTAACAGAAAGGGAGAAAGCCAGAAGGGAGCAGGCCATGACCGAGGAGAAGTTCCGGTTTCTGACAGATGCCGTTCCGCAACTGATCTTTACGATGGATGTGGAGGGCAAGCTTACCTACATGAACAAGCGCTGGGCAGATTATACCGGCATCCCGGTGGAAGACACGCTGCAAGGCAACGGATGGGAGCAGGCTATTCATCCGGACGATTTGCAGCTTGTCCGGAAGAGGATGAATGAAGTCCTCCCGAGAGGGGAAGAGTTTCAGCTAGAGCTTCGCATCCGCAACAAGTATGGCATGTACAGGTGGTTCCTGACAAAGAGCCTGCCGATGAAAGACGAGAACGGCAACACCCTGCTGTGGGTGGGCAGCTCCTCGGATGTGCAGGACGCTAAGCAGCTGGTGCAGGAGTTACTGGAGAGTAACGAGCAGATGTCGGAGTTAGCCGATCAGGTGCAGAAAGCCTACACAAAAGCCGAAGTAGAGCGCCGTACCCTGGAGCGCCTTATTATGAAGGCGCCTGTCTTCTTCTGCATCCTGCGTGGGCCCGAACACCGCTACGAGTTAATAAATGAAAAGTATAAGCAGTTGCTGCCGCAGAAGGAACTGCTCGGCAAAGCCGTGGAGGAAGTATTGCCGGAACTCCGGGAGCAGGGCTTTATACATATCCTGGATGAAGTATACAGTACAGGCAAAGAGTATGTGGCAGAGGGCATATCCGTCAACCTCGACCGCTATAACACAGGGGAGCTGGAGGAGATGCACCTAACTTTTATCTATCAGGCTATCTACGATGAGCAGCACCAGATTAACGGCATTATGGTCTGTGGGTATGATGTAACAGAGCAGGCAGGGGAAAAAAGAGACTAAGATATCAATTGTCCGAACAAACAACACGTTAACGCGCTTTACCAAAACATGAACCAAGCCCAGGTAGATTTTCAGCAACTTCGGATTAAACACATCCTGTTTAAGTCGAAGGTGCGTTCTGTCGTTTACGGCGGGAGGAAAGATGAGGCTTTCTTCTCGCGGAGCGGGCCTTTGGGCTTATGGTTTAGCGCAATAGGCAGGAGCAGGTATGCCAGCCTGCCCGAAATGCAGGAACTGCTAAGGGTGCAGCAGGACCTGGACTCGGCCGCGGATCAGCTGTTTCGCCTGTACGGGAGCGGCAAAATTGAGGAGGCACTGGCCGGGCTGCAAAAAATTGAAGAACGATCCGTGAAGTTCCTGGAGCTGCTCTCAAAGCTTGAAGAAAGAGTATCTGTTTCAGGGGATTACCTGATATAGCCCCTTCCTGCGATCATAACATGCTTAATGCATTTCTTATAAGGCTGCTACGCCACCTCTTGGCCGAGACCCGGGCAACTTCTTCTTTATTATGATTGCCTCCGTGGCATCTCTACACCGCATAACCTGGAAACGGTACCGCTTACAATTGGCCTTATCGGTATTGGTACCCTGCTATCGTGTTTGCTGGGCTGGTGTACAGCATCATTACACTGCGCAGCACCCAGGCTCAGGATGAGGTGATCACCGTGTCTAAAAACCCCTTAGAATTCCACAGCTCGACAGGAGCTAACAAATGTTCAGCCAGATAAATCTAATCAATCTATATTTACGTAAAATTTTTATGCGTTAGATGCAATTTTAGAATTGTAGGCTAAAGTCTGGAACACATTCTAATTATCAACAGTAACCGAACACAAAATGAGACAAACTATTTTTCCTGTTATTGCGATGGTGTTTCTACTGGCTTGTAATGATGCCGAGAAGACTGTAGAACAGAATGCAGAAAGTAACCAAATGCCTGTTGCCCAAACTGCAATAGACACGGCAGAGGCCAGGCAGGAGCTAAATGCAATGGCTGATGAGATGCACAGCTTATTTAAGAAAAAGGACATTGCCTTTGTTGACAAGTTTATGGCTAAGGATGGTATCTATCTGGGTACTGATCCAAATGAAATACTGAATTTTGATGACTTAAGAGCTTATGAACAACAACTGTTCAGTGACACGGCGATGAACATTCCGGACTATAAGATCTCGCGCCGGGAGATAGTCATTAATGGGCCATCCGCCATCATTATTGATCAGTACTTCTTTCCTGATATCAGCGAAAAGGTTATGCTAAGAAACATTAGCCACGCCCGGCATGAAGACGGTAAATGGGTGTTTGACATGTTTTCCTGGAATTTTATACCTAAAAACGAAGACGTTCCGAAAATTAATCAGGCGCTCTAGCTATCATTTCTTAATACTGCCGTTCACAACGTCTGGCTCGTTACGTCAGCTGCACCCACTCCAGCTATACTTTATTTTTTTGCAAACGGCGCCAAGGTCGTCACCTTCTGCACCCTTCACATTCCTTTGTGTATGGTGGATTGAATGCATTAACTCAATAACCAAACATACTTATTTTGGCCTTCGCCTTTCATTTGCTTTGGATAAGTATATTGTGCAGCACTAACGTATAGCACTATGCAAATAGAAATCAGGCAGGAGCAGCCTGCAGACCGAAGCGAGGTGTATGAGTTGAACAGAGCTGCATTCGGGCAAGACAATGAAGCCAGGCTGGTAGATCTGCTGCGGGAAAGCAAGGCTTTTATTCCGGAGCTTTCAGTGGTGGCCACGGCAGCGGGTGCAGTAGTCGGTCATATCCTGTTCACTAAAATCAGTATTGTTGATGATGAGGGATGCGAGTTTGAAAGTCTGGCCCTGGCGCCCATGGCCGTTAAACCTGCTCTTCAGAGGCAGGGCATAGGCGGGCAATTGGTAAAGTATGGCCTCGGCAAAGCAAAAGCGCTCGGCTCCAGCTCTATGATTGTGCTGAGCCACGAAGGCTAATAACCGAAGTTCGGCTTTACCCCAGCGGCTAAATGGCGCATAAGTCCTCCTTTTGAAGCGCCGGAGAATGTGTTTTTGGTCATTGAACTGGTGGAAGGAGGCCTGGAGGGAGTGACAGGAACAGTGCGGTACCCGAAGGCGTTTGAGCAAGTATAAACCGGACTGCCATAAAGTATAAAAGGCGCCTGCTATACTTACAGCAGGCGCCTTTTATACTTTTGCAAGGCTATACTTTAGCGCCTCTTGGCCATGCTCGGGAAACGCATTTTATAATCTGCGTCTACCTCGCCTTTCGATATTTTAGCCAACTTGTTTTTGATCAGTCGCTTCTTCAGGCCAGACAGGTAATCGGTGAATAGGATACCCTCTACGTGGTCATACTCGTGCTGGATCACGCGGGCTGTCATGCCATCGTAGGTGTCTGTGTGCTCGTTCCACTCCTCGTCGAAGTAGCGGATAACGATGCGCTCCGGGCGGTAAACCACCTCACGTACGCCAGGTATGCTCAGGCAGCCTTCCTCAAAGCCCCACTCTTCGCCGTCTTCTTCTATAATCTCCGGGTTAATAAAGGCCTTTTTTACGCCCTTGCCCTGGTCTTCGTCGTCCATCATCGGCTCCGAGTCGATCACGAATAGGCGGATGCCCTTGCTGATCTGCGGAGCGGCCAGGCCTACGCCGTGCGCGTGGTACATGGTGGCGTACATATCTTCAACAAGCTCTTTCAGCTCCGGAAAATCCTTCGGAATGTCCTGCGCCGGCTCTTTCAGTACCGGGTCTCCGTAGGCGGTAATTGGGTAAATCATATATTTCTGCTTTCTAAATACGACTGTAAAATAATCACGGCGCTTATGCGGTCTACCGTGGCCTTGTCCTGACGGGCCTTCTTCTTCAGTCCGCCGGCCAGCATGGTCTGCTGCGCGATCTTGGAGGTAAAGCGCTCGTCCACCAGGTACACCGGTATGGCCGGAAACTCCTTCTGCAACCTGCGCTGGAAACCCACCACATGCTGCGTATTGTCGGTGGCCTCGCCGGAAAGGCGCTTAGGCATCCCCAGCACAAACGCCTCCACAGGCTCGCGCTGCACATAAGCCTTCAGGTAAGACAACACATCCTGGGCATGAACGGTTTCTAAGGGGCTCGCGATTATCTGGAGCGTGTCCGTAGCGGCCAGCCCCACCCGCTTTGTTCCGTAGTCAATCCCTAAAATTCTGCCCATAGTATTACAAAGGTAAGAATTTTAACGGTTGGTTGATAATTGTCGTCTGAACCACAGGGCAAAGGGTTTATACTTTATAACTCAAGTTGCGAGATGCAAGGTTCATGAGTTCTCAGCTGTTAGATTGAACCCACCCCTACCCCCTCCGAGGAGGGGAATTTTTACTCGTGCATGTAATTCCCCTCCTCGGAGGGGTTAGGGGTGGGTAATAGATTACCAGAAAAAAGTATCATGCAACTTGAGTTTTACAGGCATCATAGCCAAAGTATGATTGGTCTGCTGCAGGCGACAGGTATAAATTACAGCTTAAACTCCAGCGTAACATAGTAGTTGCGGGCATCCGAAGGGATAATGCCCGGGCCCGGGTAGCCGGTGGCACGGCGCGTAAAGTAACGGTTATCTGTCAGGTTGTTGATGCCCGACTCCAGCGTGAAACGCTTGTACGTATAGCTGCCCGAAAGGTCCATCACCCAATAAGCCGGAATCACACCCACTACTGCCGTTGGCTCCAGTTTACTGTTTTCTGCATCAGTATACTGTTGGGCAGTGTAGCTATACTGGTAGGCAAGCTTAAAGTTGTTGCGCTTAAACGACAGGCCCGTTTTAGCGATTACTGCTGGCGCCAACTCCACCTCGTTGCCATCTATGGCTTTTTCGGGGCTGCTATACTTTGTGTTTACCAGCGTCACATTTGAGAAGGCCGAAAGGCTGGTCGGGTGGTCTGCACCAAAGTATAGTTTCAGCAGGTCGGCTTCGATGAAAGTCTCCAGGCCGATGTTGCGCGAGTCGCCGACATTGGTGCGGATACGGTCTGTGGTGCCTTCAATATTCTTAAAGTTGATACGGTCCTGATAGGCCAGGTAAAACAAGCTGGCATCGTAGTTCAGTACTCCGCTGATGTTGCCCCTTAAGCCGAGGTCGGCGCTGTAGCCGCTTTCGTCTTTCAGGTTCTGGTCCACGAATTGGTTTGGGTTAACCACGCGCATGTCGTTGAAGTTGATGGCGCGGTAGTTCTGCGAGAAGTTGCCGTATACTTCCATCTGCTCGCTTGGCTTATAGCTCAGGCCAACGCCCAGCAACAGCACGTTACGGGAGCTTTCGCGCTTTTCCGGCACTACTTCATCATAGATGACATTACCCGCCTGGTCAGGTACCACGTTGCGGTAGCTACCATCGGCATTAGTATTGATCCACTCGTAGCGTACGCCCGGGGTTATGCTTAGCTTTGGAGTAATGTTGAAGATGTTCTCGGCAAACAGGGCTATGTTCTGGCTCAGGTAATCGTAGTTGGATTCATTCGGCGCGCCTGTTTCGGAGTAGAACCTGAAGTCAGCGTCAGCAGCAACAGACCCGTCTCCCTGCTTCTGGTCTGTAAAACCACGGTAATAGCGGGCTCCCACCAGCAGCGTTGAGAAGGACTTGCCCAGGTCGTAGCGGTGTATCAGGCGCGTTTCGTTGCCTATGTTGTTGAACTGGTCTTGCAGCAGGGTGCGTGGGGCAGCCAGGTCATCCGGGCGACTAATTTTGCCCATATAGCCCAGTGCATCGCGCTGCGCCAGCAAACCAAAGTTGCGGATGTTCAGCTTCGTGCGCTCGCTCAGGCGGTAGTCCAGTGTCAGGGCCATCAGGTTCCAGTTCACCTTAAACCAGTTGCGGTCGCGAATGGATTGCTGTGCATCCTGGTTAAATGCAAGATCTGTTAAGCCACCCGGCTGCTGCGCCAGGTAGTCCATGTAAGTATAATCGAAGCCGATTTCCAACCTCTCGGTTGGCTTGTAGTGCACGGAGCTAAAGGCGGTATGTGCATCAAAGCCGGAGTTGTCGCGCCAGCCGTCGCCGCGCTTGTACTGGTAAAAGCCGTAATAATGGAACTTGCCTTTGCTGCCGCCGATGCTGTTAAAAGAATTAAAAAGGCCCCATGAGCCGGCTGTCTGGCGGGTGGTTAGCTCAAACGGTTTATCCTCCGGGCCCTCCTTCATCACAAAATTGATCATGCCGCCGAACTGTGTGCCATACTGCAAAGAGGCCGCACCGCGTACTACCTCGATTCGGTCAAGCGCTTCGGTAGGCGGAGTGTAGTAGCTTTCCGGGTAACCCAGCGCATCGGCCGAGATATCGTAGCCATTCTGGCGGGTGTTGAAGTTGGAGGTACGGTTCGGGCTGAGACCACGGCCTCCGATACCCAACTGCAGACCGGCACCGTCGCTTTCCCAGATGTTGAGACCGGCCACCTTGGCGAAAACCTGACGGCTGTTGTTGGTGGCTTTGTTGGCCGTAATGTCATTCAGTACCACCACCTCGCTTTTCTTGCCTTCGTAAATCGCGGCTCCTTCCACCGAATTCAGGCGGGTAATGCCAAAGGTCTTCTCCTGCTGGCCCTTCACGTTCACCTCGCGCAGCTGTCCCTCCAGCTGCTTCAGCGAGAAATCAAGTATAACGTTGTCGTTGCTGATGGTTACCTGCTGCGTAGCCGAGCCCCAGCCCACGCTGTAGGCCGTTAAAGTATAAACGCCTGGATTTAAGTTGCTGATGGTATAGTTGCCCCTGGCATCAGCCTTAAAAAGGGAGCCCGTGTTGGTGAGCAGCACCTCGGCCTGTGGCACCGGCTGCTGCGTAGCGGTACTGGTAACTTTACCAGAGATAGAGAAGGTTTGGGCCAGTGCAGCCAGCGAGCTGCAGAACACCAGAACGATAGTTAGCGTTACGCGCATTTTAGTTTATTTCTGCCCCACGGCCTCTTGTGGCGGAGCGACTTGTTCTAAAGGTAATATCCAGGGCTTCGGCAGGAAGCTGTCTTTTTCGGCCGCTAAGTTAACGGTTGGATCGATAAGAAGCTTGCTGCTGCGGCCATTCATACTTACATACACCTCGGCACGCACCTGCGCACCGGGTATGCCACGGGAGGCAAAGTCCTGCTGCAGCATATGGGCAAACTGCAGGAGCATGTCGGGTTGGGTGGCCATTTGTTTTTCCTGGGTGATGGTCAGGTAATCACGGTTGTTGATCTCTATTTCGTGGCCACTTTCTGGGTCGCGCACAAAGAAGAAGGCGGTTCCGGTCTTTTCCATCAGCATCACACGCCACGAGAAGCGGTAGCCCTGCTCGGTCCAGAAGAGCGGGCCGGGGTAAAATATAAAGCGCCACGGCACCAGCACCTGCAGCACAAAGTATACCGCCAGTAAATTCAGCAGCAGCGGCTGTGCAGATACCTCCGCAAACTTCGGGAAAGCAGGGGTACGTACTTTGGCTACACTTCTGAGCCCGTTCAGCACCTTCTCATGGAAGCCCTCGGAGAAGAAGATCAGGGTACTCACCATCATGATGTAAGGGAACATGCCGATCTGGAACAGCACCGCCGTAAGCACATGAAACACGATAACCGTGAAGTATGCCAACGGCCTGCTCTTGCGCCAGCTCAGGAAAAACGGGATGGTAAGGTCATAAAAGGCGCCGAACCAGCAGAACAGGTACGCTACCCATACCTCGTCGAGCAGCGGTCCGATAAGCGGCAGGTGCGTGTGGGCCGGCAGCCAGTAGCGCAGCGGCATGGCCTCCAGCAACCAATCCGGGTTAAGTTTTGCCACACCCGCATAAAAATATACTAGCCCCAGCTGTAACTGGAAAATCAGCACCGCCCAGCGCGGCACGTGGCTCACCCAGGTATGCGGCCTGCGCAGCACATCCAGTGAAAAATGCCTGTGCGCCGGCACCAGCACCAGCAGCAGGGCCACTATACTTACAAAGTAGTAGTGGTTAAGATAATTAGTTTTGTCGATGAGCTCGACGTAGGTAAAGCTGAGGAAGAACAGCAGCGCCGAGAGGCGGTAAAACAGCCCCAGCATCATGCCCAGCGCAGCCAAAGCCATCAGTATAAACAACGCATACATGCCTGTTTCGCCCAATGGCTGCACCCACTCAAAGCCGTAGTAGCTAAAGTATACCTTGGGCTGCACGTACAGCTCCGTTACCCAGCCTTTGGCCATAAACCGGATAATGCTTGCCAGCATCATTCCGCCAAAAATAATGCGGAAAGCCGCCAACGGGGCCGCGGAAGCAGGTGCAGTAAGGTATGGCTTTAGCTTCTGGAGCATGAGTTTATACTTGCTTTTATACTTTCTGCGGCCTGTATTACTTTAGCAGTGTAGCCGCAGAAAGCTATTCTTTAATCGCCGTCGTTATCGTTGTAAGAGATGGTAACACCAAGTGCAGCTGGCATATCGGTCTTTGTGAGTACGATGAGTTTCTGCAGCTCGTCATATACTTTCATAACGGCAGCTGGCTGCGAAATTACCGCCTCTGACAACGGACCCTGTATGGCGTTGGCAGCAGCAAGTGCGGCATCAAACTGGGCCTCAATGGCATCGGATAGCAAACCGTTCTGGTAAGGAGCCTTCACGTGGTCCAGGTAATCGTCTAAGCCGGGGCCGTTGGTGCCGTCTGCCGCCAGGCCCATAAAAATGGCCTTTTCGGCACGGATGTTCTGCTTTAGCAGCTCCAGCGAGTTTTGGCTGTAGTAAGCCTCTACCTTGTCCGGCAGCGCGTTCCCGATGGTATACTTGCCGGCCGGTGTGCCCACTTTGTAACGCTTTGTGATGTCTATATCGGAGTTGAGCCCGTTTACCAGGTTGCCTACCGCGCTACCCACCGCTGTGCCCGGCGAGTTCTTGAACGTGGCGGCATAGTCGCCGCTGGTCCAGCCATTGTACACGGCGGCCGTGCGCTGCTTTACCAGGCTGCTCACATCCTGCAGGTACTTTTTGCGGTTGGCAGCGTTGGCATCGGAAGTATAAAGTGCCACTACTTCGGCATCGGTAGCATTGGTGTACAACAGGTAATCCAGGGCCGGAAACCCGATGGCAGACATATTGGCGGTCGTTTGCAGGTCGTAAGAGCCTGAGGCAATGTTGTTTTCGATCTGGCTGGTGGTGGTAGGGTACTTGTTCAGGCGCTCGCGCAGCATCTGCTCCTCGGCGGGGCCAAACTCATATACGCTCACTTCCTGCCAGGTCCTGTAAGCCTCCAAGTAAGCCGTGCGTGCCGTTGCCAGGGTCTCGGTGGAAGGAGCCGCTACAAAAGCATCCACTGCTGTGCTCATGGCCTCTACCTTGGTTTGGAAAGCGCTGTACGCCGGCACAATCAGGCTTTCAGCATAGTTAGCCAGCATCGTCTGGCGGTCATAGTCCGTGTTGGGGTCAGTGCTGTCGCTATCAGAGCCGCAGCTGCTAAGTATGGAAAGGCAGGCAAAAGCGCCTAAGGTATACTTTTTAAGAACTTTCATATGATACACTTTAAATGCGAAAGGCAGCTGCTGCGGAGTGGTTACCGCAGCAGCTGCACTTATCTAAAACACTAACTATTGTCTAAGGCGCTATAGCTGGCCTTTGATGCTGTCCATGTCATATACTGTGCTCAGTATGTTGATGGCGTTGTTGATATCCTCGGTGGTTGTCTCATACAGGTTGCTGCCGATGGCGTCTATTACCTCCTGGTACTTCGCCTGCGTTAGCTTGCGGTCAGACTTGTACTGCAGCCCCATTACAAAGCCGATGGCTTCGGAGAGGTAGTGGCTTTTCTTGGCCTGGTCAGCGTAGTTTTTCTTGGCTGCATTCAGCTCATGTATGGCAGAGGCGGCTACCAGGCGCTCCCACTCTGAGCGCACTGTGGATACGGCTTCGTCTTTGCCTTTCATGTCTTTGGCAGAGATGGCGGCGCGGCCTTTCAGGAACGCATCCATCATAACCTGGTTGCTGCCTAGCGCGGCATTTACCTGGTTGCTGTAATTAGCCCAGTACCTTGCCTCGCTCGTGTTGGCAGGGAAGTCTACGGGTGCCCCGAAATAACCGAAAGCCTCGTCCCAGTGGTGCTCCATCTTGGTGCCTTCGCCTTCCGTTACAGTGGTATTGTCTACCGCAGCGCCAATCTTCTCCTCTGTCAGGTAACTCTCTACGGCCTGGTAATAAAACACGGCGCCCATCAGTCCTTTCTGGATCACCTGTGCATACTCAACGCCATTCTCATCTACCAGGTAGCTCTTTGTGCCATCCCCGGTAGTTAGCAGGCCTGCCTGCCCGTTGCTGGCTGGTAAGCCTAATACATGGGTAGGAGCCTTGCTGGCAGCGGCCACGGCATCAAAATAACCTTCAAACTCGGCCTGGGCGGTAAGCATGGTCTTGTTCTTTAGTTGCTTGGAGGATGCTTCATTAAGGGCAGGGTTAGAAAACGCGTTGTTTGTATTCGCATACATATCCTTCATTTTCTGCGCATCTAATTGGGCACCTTCATGGCCTGTTTTAATGTAGTCGCTTAACTCATCCAGCATATCCATCCTGGTGGTTTGGCCGGCATAACTCACGTTCTCAAAGTTATAGGTTGTTGGCACGTTGTAAGCCGGGCCATCTTCATCATCGTCTGAGCAGGAAGTAAACGATACACAGGCTGCTAGTCCAACAAGGGCCAGTGTTGTGTGTCTTTTAATCGAGTTAAGCATCTTTTGTAAGTTTTATTTAGACTTATTTCAAATAATGGTGCAAAGCTAAACAGTACCTATATTAGAGGCAAGAGTTATTTAGAATAATTTTAAATAGCTAATAGCTCGGCACACTTGGAGAGGGTAGCAGCAGGGGCAGTCGGGGTGTGTCAGGGGCACTTAGCAACTTTAACAAATTTGTATTTGTATAGATATAAAGGACCTCAGTATATTTAAGGTAAATTATTGTACTACTTTGCCGTGCCTGTACTGTGGCATTTTACCTAACTTTATACTTTTAAGAACATGGACAAGATGGAGCATGGTGAGGAAAAAAGCAGCGCCCGGAATTCAGCGTTCCAGATAAGGCTGCCACTGTATATAAGTTTAGCGCTGGTAGTGGGTTTGCTGTTGGGGGCTACCATGTTCTCGCCATCATCCACTAACCCCCAGGGCACGGCCAAGAGCTACCTGAAATTCCGCGATATACTCAGCTACATAGACCGCGACTATGTAGATACTGTGGATGTGGAGGAGCTGACGGATTACGCCATCACTAAAATGCTGGAGAAGCTGGACCCGCACACGGCCTATATTCCCGCCGATGAACTGGCCATGGCCCGCTCCTACCTGGAAGGCGACTTTGAGGGCATCGGCGTGGAATTCAACATCTTTAAAGATACCATTTACGTGATTACGCCCCTGAGCGGAGGCCCATCTGAGGCGGCAGGTATACAGGCCGGCGACAAAATTATTAAAGTAGACGGGGAGAACGTAGCCGGCATCGGCATCAACAACGAGGGCGTGTTTAAGCGCCTGCGCGGCCCCAAAGGCACCAAAGTAAACCTCACCATCCAGCGGAACGCCCTTAAAAAGCAACTCAACTTCACCATCGAGCGCAACAAGATCCCGACCAACTCGGTGGATGTAAGCTATATGGTGGATAGCAAGACCGGCTATATAAAAGTGAGCCGCTTCTCGGCCAACACCTACGAAGAGTTTATGGCGGCCATGAGCAAGCTGAAGGAGCAGGGGATGGAGCAACTGCTGCTTGACCTGCGTGGCAACCCGGGCGGCTACATGGACCATGCCATCCGGATGGCTGACGAGTTTATTAACGATGAAAAGATGATCGTGTACACCGACGGCAAAGGCACAAGGTATGATTCCAAAACGTTTGCCCAGAAAGAGGGCGTGTTTGAGAAGGGATCCCTGGTGCTGCTGTTGGATGAGGGCAGTGCATCCGCCTCCGAGATTGTGGCCGGCGCCCTGCAGGATAACGACCGTGCCCTGATCGTGGGCCGCCGCTCCTTTGGCAAGGGCCTTGTGCAGATGCCGATTCCGCTGAATGATGGCTCCGAGCTGCGCCTCACCATTTCGCGCTACTACACGCCGAGCGGGCGCTCGATTCAGAAACCTTACGACGAAGGAATGGATGATTATGAGATGGATATCCTGAACCGGTTCGAGAAGGGCGAGTACTTCCACCCAGACAGCAGCTTGTTTGTAGACTCACTGAAGTATAAAACCCTGAGCGGGCGCGCTGTGTACGGCGGCGGTGGCATTATGCCGGATGTGTTTGTGCCCCGCGACACCACGGAACTGTCGGAGTACCTTAGCCAGCTGTACAACAAGAACGTGATCCGGGAGTATACTTTAGGCTACTACCAAAAGCATAAGAAGGAACTGGAGAAAATGCCTTTCGAAAAGTATAAAAAGACTTTTGAGGTAACAGACAAGATGCTGCAGGATGTGGTGCAGATGGCTAAAATTTCCGGGGTAGAGTATAACGAGGCGCAGTTTAAGCGCTCCCAGAACCTGCTCCGCAACCACCTGAAGGCCTTTATAGCCCGAAGCGTGTACGGGAACGATGGCTTTTTCCCGGTACTGCACCAGTCGGATGACGAGTTCCAGCAGGGGCTAAAGCACTTTAGCCGTGCTCAAAGTATGGCTGCAGGCAGTATGTAAATAACTTAGCCGTATCAAGTAGCACGACACACGTAACACGACCTGATAAGTGATCTTTAGTCTAAAAACGCAGTCGTGCTACTTGATACATGCTACGAGATACGAATAGATCCCTTTACCCAGAAAACAACGACACCTTAAAAACGAATCATACATGGCTTTTTACTATAAACTCGGGGAGATCCCGCAAAAACGCCACACACAGTTCCGGCAACCTGACGGCAGCCTTTATGCAGAGCAGCTGGTGGGTACGCTGGGCTTTAGCGGTGTTTCTTCGTTGCTGTACCATATTAACCCGCCCACACAGATTAGCCGCATTGGGGAGCCAAAGCCGTTTGCCCCGAAAAGGGCGGAGGGCGTGAAACTGGCGCCGCAGCACCTGCGCACCGTGGAGGTAAATGCCACCGGAACCGACTACCTCAGCGCCCGCAAAACAATGCTGTTCAACAACGATGTGGCCATCAGCCTCTGCAACCCGTCGGAGCTGGAGATGGACTACTACTACAAGAACGGACAGGCCGATGAGGTGGTGTTTGTGCACGATGGCACCGGCGACCTGCTGACCCAGATGGGACGCATCCCGTTCGGCCCTGGCGATTACCTGGTGATCCCGCGCACGGTTATCCATAAATTCCGCTTCGATAAAAGCGACAGCCAGGTGAGGCTGCTGGTGATCGAGTCGTTTAGCCCGATAGAGACGCCGCGCCGCTACCGCAACCACTTTGGCCAGCTACTGGAGCACTCGCCGTTCTGCGAGCGCGACATGCGCCCGCCGGTAGAGCTTATCACCGAAACTGAGAAAGGCGAGTACCTGGTGCAGGTGAAAAAGGAGGGAGAGTTGCACCAGTTCTACTACAAGTCCAGCCCGTTTGATGCCGTGGGCTGGGATGGCTACTTCTATCCATATGCCTTCAATATCAAGGATTTTGAGCCGATAACAGGCCGCATCCACCAGCCGCCTCCCGTGCACCAGAACTTTGAGGCGCACAACTTCGTGATCTGCTCTTTTGTGCCACGCCTGTTCGACTACCACCCGCTGGCCATTCCGGCGCCTTACAACCACTCCAACGTAGACTCCGACGAGGTGCTATACTATGTGGAGGGCAACTTTATGAGCCGCAAAGGCGTGGACCGTGGCTCGTTCACCATCCACCCTGGGGGCATCCCGCACGGGCCGCACCCAGGCACCGTGGAGGCAAGCATCGGCAAGAAGGAAACAGAGGAGTATGCCGTGATGATCGACACCTTTAAGCCGCTGCATTTAACCGTGGACGCCATGCCATACCTGGACGAGAAGTACCCGATGAGCTGGAACGAGGACGGCGACGGCAAAGTACGCAAAGGCGATATGTTTGACTAAACTGCTTCTTGTTTTGTAACTTGCGGCGGGAAAGGCGAGGCTCTGGGCTTCTGTCTCTCCCGCCGCAAGTGTTTTTTACCCTTATACTTACAATTGATGAAAAGAATGATGTTGATGGCGGTGCTGCTGCTTGCCCTGGTAGCCACTGCCTGCGAGAAGATTGATGACCTGCTCACTTTTTACATCGAAGAGGAGGAAACGTTTACCATTGAATCTGGTTTTCCGCTGGGGGCGCTGATACCGGCCACGCCGTTTACCATCACCACGAACTCCGAGGAAACGTTTAAGAATAATAAGACCCGTGCCGAGCTGGTGAAGGACGTGAGCCTGAACCGCCTGGAGCTGACCATTACAGAGCCTAAAACGCAGAATTTCGACTTCCTGAAGCGCATCGAGCTATACATCTCCAGCGAGAAGCAGCCGGAGGTGAAGATTGCTTACCTAGAGGAGGTGCCCAAAGGCAGCACCGTGCTGAAGCTGAAATCGACCAATGCCAAGCTCGATGAGTACATCAAAGGAGACAATTATACTATCCGCACCAAGGCCGAGATATCGAAGCCGGTGACGGAAGACATTACCATCAAAGCTGATATGCGATTTAAAGTAACCGCAGATCCTTTATAAGATGCATACATTACAAATGAGAATTTCAGAGGACAATAAGTTAGAGAAGATCATTATTGTAGGCGACCGCGTGCTGATAAAGCCCAAAACCGCCAGCGATCAGACCAAAAGCGGCCTGTACCTGCCGCCGGGCGTGCAAGCCAAGGAGAAAGTGCAGGAAGGTTACATTATGCGTGTAGGCCCTGGCTACCCGATACCAGCCGATTTCGGCTACGATGAGGAGTCGTGGGGGCAGGAGGAGGAAGAGGTGCGCTACATCCCGCTTCAGTCCAAAGAAGGCGACCTGGCCATTTACCTGCAGCGCGACGCCATTGAGATCAACTACCTTGGCGAGAAGTACTACATCGTGCCGCAGTCTGCCGTGCTGATGCTGGTGCGCGAGGAGGACCTGTAGCAGGATTAAGGCCGGTAAGTATACTTGGGCAAAGTATACTTACCGGCCATTTTTATACTTTACCTAATACGGAGGCCCTGGCTGTGTACAGCCAGGGCCTCCGTGTTTTTATACTTTCAGGTTTTGATGTCCGGCTATCCCGCCACCTTGTACACTGCCTTTGACACAGCTGGGGCAGCCATACTTCTGGCAGAGGCGTGGTCTTCCCTGTGGGAGCAGGGCATCCGTGGGCAGCTGAGCTATACTTGTAGCATTATAAAAATGTTTAAACATTTAAAAATATTGTCGGGTGCAGAAGCAACTACTTTACCTTAAAAGCTATCTATTGTGAAAAGAACCTGCTGACACCGCACACTGCCAAACTATGAATCTAAAATTACTGCTGCCATTTTCCTTCTTTATACTTTGCCTGGCCGGCCACATGCAGGCTCAGGACCAAAAGCAGGAACAGAAAAAGTATAACTATCCTCAAAAAACACTGCAGGCGCTGCGGGTGCAGCAGGCCCCTAAGATAGACGGTGAGTTGGATGAACCCATCTGGCAGCAGGCCGAGATCGCCACGCAGTTCATTAAGAACAGGCCTAACCCCGGCCCCCTGGAGAAACATCCGACCGAGGTCCGCATCCTGTACGACGATGCCGCCATCTACATCGGGGCCATCATGCATGATGTGTCCCGGGATTCTATCTTCCAGGAGTTTGGGCGCCGCGATGACCTGGGAAACACCGATTTCTTCGGGATTTTCCTGGATACCTATCTGGATGAGATCAACGGGTTTGGCTTCTTTATAACGCCGGCAGGGGTGCAGCTGGACGCCCGCTACTCCTCCAACGGCGAGGACTGGAGCTGGAATGCCGTGTGGGAGAGCAGTACCAAGGTGAACGAGACAAGCTGGGTGGCGGAGTTCAAGATCCCGTACTCGGCCATCAGGTTCAGCAGCAAGCCGGAGCAGGTATGGGGCCTGAATTTTATGCGCAACCGGCAATCCACGCGCGAGGGCTTTTTCTGGAACTACGTGGACCCGGCCACGGACGGCTTCGTGAACCAGTGGGGCAGGCTGGAGGGGCTGCGCAACATCGAGGCACCGCTGCGCCTGTCGTTCACGCCCTACGTTTCGACTTACCTGGAGCGCTACCCGGTGCAGCAGGAGGGCACAGGCAACACCTCGCACAGCCACAACTTTAACTTTGGGGGAGGCATGGATGTGAAGTATGGCATAAACGACGCCTTTACCCTGGACATGACGCTGGTGCCGGACTTCAGCCAGGTGCAGTCGGATAACCGCGTGCTGAACCTCTCGCCGTTCGAGCAGCAGTTCAGCGAAAACAGGCCGTTTTTCCTGGAGGGAACGGAGTTGTTCAACAAAGGTGATTTCTTTTACTCCCGCCGTATCGGGGGCAGGCCCGTGAACGCCAGCTTGATATACAGTGACGCCTACAAGGATTATGAGGTGATGGAGAGCCCCAGCGAGACAAAAATGATCAACGGCACAAAAGTATCCGGGCGCACGGAGTCGGGGCTGGGGATAGGGATTTTTAATGCGGTGGTGGGTGAGCAGTACGCCGAGCTGAAAGACGCGGAAGGCAACAAGATCAGACTGAAAACGCAGCCGCTCACCAATTACAACATCGCCGTGTTTGACCAATCCCTGAAAAACAACTCCTACGTGACGCTGGTGAACACGAACGTGATGCGGCAGGGTTCCACCTACGATGCCAACCTGACCGGCGTGCTGTTCCGGTTGGCCAACAAGGGCAACAAGTATGCGATCAACGGAAAAGGCGCGCTCAGCCAGCAGTTTTACACCGGCAACACCGAGCGGGGCTACATGTACCGCCTGGGCGTAGGCAAGGTAAGCGGCAATTTCCAGTTCAGCGCCTCACATACCCTGGAGTCTGACAAGTATAACCCCAACGATCTGGGCATCCTCTTCACCAACAACTCCTCGTCGCAGGAGCTGGAGCTTAACTACAACGTGTATGAGCCGTTCTGGAAGCTGCTGAACCTCTATACAAATGTGGGGGCGGTATATGAGCGCCGTTTCCGGCCCAACTCATTTCAGAACTTTGTGATTTACGGCAACATGAACGGCACTTTCAAGAATTTCATGAATGCCGGCCTGTTCTTTAACCTGGAGCCGGTGGTGACGAACGACTTCTTTGAGCCGCGCCTGAACGGCAGGGTGTACGCCTTTCCGGTGAACTACAATATGGGCGGCTGGGTTTCCTCGGATTACCGGAAGCGCTTTGCCACGGAGGTAAGCCTGAGCTACCGCACTTTTGAGGAACATAACCGCCACAACATTAACTTAGGCATTTATCCGCGCTTTAGGGTAAACAACCAGCTCAGCTTCAGCTACGGGTTTGAGTCGAACAACAGGTATGATGACATGGGCTTTGTGAGCCTTATCCGGCACAACACTGAAAACGGCGGGGAGCAGCAAGAGCCGGATGTGGTTTTCGGACTGCGCGAGGTGCACTCGGTGTACAACAGCCTGTCGGGGAGCTATATCTTCAACAACCGCATGTCGCTGGCCCTGCGTGTGTGGCACAACTGGAGCAAGGTAAACCACGACCGCTACTTCCGACTGCAGCACAGCGGCGCCTTGGAGCCTCACCAGTATGAGCCAGCGGAGTCGCCGGACGTGAACTACAACTCCTTTAACCTGGACATGGTGTACTCGTGGTGGTTCGCGCCGGGCAGCGAGATCAGCGTAGTCTGGAAAAATGCCTATGAGGAGCAGATAAACGAAATCTCCCCACACTATTTCGATAACTTCTCCCACACCCTGCGCTCGCCGCAGAGCAGCACCTTCTCGGTAAAAGTGCTCTACTACCTCGATTACCTGACCCTGAAAAAGAAGCTGTCGAAAAACTGACATGCGGGCAGTGCAAAGTACAAAAAGTAAAAAGCCGGCGCTGTGGCAGCGTCGGCTTTTTTAACGTTTGGCTAAAGTTGATATAGGTTATTTTCTGATCATGATCTTGCGGGTGTATACCTGGTCGCCGTGCTGCAGGCGCACGATGTAGAGGCCGTTGGCATGCTTGCTCAGGTCAACCATACCTTTATACTGGCCGTTAATCTGCCGCACCGAGGCTGTGTACAGCTGCTTGCCCAGTAGGTCTACCACCGTTAATGACAAGTTTTCGGGCGAGGAGGTTTCCACGGTATAGCTGAACTTGCCGTCCGCGCTTGGGTTCGGGAACACCATCAGCTCCGGCGCAACATCGCGCTCCGCACTCTCCAGCTCATACCGGTACGCCAACGACATGTCTGACACGCAACCATCCTTAAAGGTAATTACACTGTATTGGCCATTCAAAGTCGGGGTAAAGCGTTGCCCTGTTGCGCCTTCCAAGGGCTGGCCATCGAGGTACCATTGGTTACCTTCCGGTAAGCTCGAAATAAGCTCTTTGCCCTCACGCGTTACCTTTGGCTGGTCCAGCGGGGTACCCTCCTTTAGCGTTACAGCCACACGTGGGCTCGGGCAGCCGAGGGCGCGCACTTTTAGATCGTAGAAGTAATAGTAGTAGCCCGCCCACTCGGAACTGGCGGTGTTGCCGCTAATGGTAAACACATTCTCTACACCAAACGGATAGCCTTGCACGCCCTTGTTGTTTCGGTAAATGGTGGCGCTATCCTCATAAGAAATGGCGATATTATAAGTACCTGCCTGTGGCAACTCCAGGCCTAGGTAGTAAAGCTGGCCCAGGTCGTTCGGGTCGTTGGGCTGTACGAGTTCTTTTGTTGCCGGGGTGCTGCGGGTAGCCGTTACCCTGAGCTCACGCGCAGATACAGGAGAACCGTTCATATCAAATACAGTGAAAGTGATTTTGCCGCTGTGCCCAATGTATAAACGAGCCTGCTCCAGCACCACCGGTGCCTTGGTGGTTACCTGTACATCAGGCGTAAACTGGTTATAGCCACCGTCAGAGAAATAGTTCTTATCTGCAGGGCCAACCGTGGCTGAGAATTCATTGAAGGCGGCAAAGAGTGTGTTGCCGGCTGCAGCAGCCTGTACCTGCGCCTGGTTACCCGCCGCTATGGGCGTGGTGCTGGTGGGGGAGGTATACCAATACGGCGTGCCGCCACCCTCCGCCGACAAAGTATAAATAGGGCTGCTACCGCAACGGAAAGCTGAGGCATCGGCAGGAACAGCCGCATCTCCGGCCACTGTAAAAGTATAGCCGCGCTGGTTGTTGCTCTCCACCGCATCCGAGGTTAATTCCGACTTCGCCAACAGTTCATACGTGGCGCCTGCCTCTGTGGCAAAAGAGCCATCCAGGAGCAGTTCCGCCTGTGCAAAAGCAGCCAGTTTTTTATTGAAGGTGCCAGTCAGTGTGGTGAGTTCCTGGCCGTTCTTCAGCACTTTTATACTTACCGGAATATTCTGCTGCTCTGCGGTGCCATTGTTGCGAATGTTTAGCACCACGCTTTGTGAGGTTGAGGCACAGAGCGAACCGGCACCCACAGGTTGTACGGAGGCTATACTTACATCGCGCTGCGGCTTTACAAACTGAATGAGGTAATCCTGCGTTTCGCCTCGGCTGTAGCTGCTGCAGGCATTTACGGCGCTGGCGTCGTTTGTCTCCTGCACCACCACGCGCATACGTACTTTATTGTCAGTTATCAACGTGCCCGGGGCTTTAATATCGGCTGTAAAGGTGCCGTCGCCGCTGATAACGCCAGAGGTGGCGGCTAGTTCGTTGGCCTCGGCAAAGCTGCCGTTGCCGTTCCAGTCGATGTATACTTTGGCTACCTTGGCGGCTGCCGTGCCACAACTGCCAAGCTCCAGCTTCAGCTGTTTCGTCTGGCTTGGCTCCATAGGGAATACCGTAGAGGTCAGGTCGCGGTATGTGGTGCAATCACCTTGCTGGTTTATACTTTGTGATCCCAAAGTAAGCCTGCTGATGCGCGCTCCCTGGTTTGATGTGGCGCTGCTGGCGCAGGCTGCTGTGCCACCCATACCGCTCACCAGCAGCGCATACGCCTGCGGCCCTTCTTTTAAAGTGCCTTTGTGCCTGATGGTGATGGTATACTTTTTACCCGGCACGGCATCAGCAATCAGGATCTGCTCCACATTGTCCAACACGTTGTCGCCCGGTACGGCTGCGGCCTCCGGGGTGGCCGGGTTCAGGGTCCAGGGCTGGTAATTCTTGCCGTTGCCGGACACGCGGATGTCGAGGTCGTTTACCAGTTTAGGGGTACGGTTATTTAAGGCACTGGAGCCTAATGCGGTTATTGTGCCTTTGGGGTCGGTCCAGGAGATGGTGATCTTGAGCGGCCCCTTGCCCGAGGCGGTTACCTCCAGCGTTTGCGTTTCGCCCTGGTTCAGGGATCGCTCCTCCAGCAGGTGCGTGCCGCTGGTGTTGCTGATCATACTTGCGGCGAGCTCTGCGTTTAACAGGCCCCAGCCAAAGCGGTAATCCGGCCCTTCTGATTCCCCGGCTTCATCCGCAGTATGGATGGCGAGGCCTTTTAGCGTGGCGGCACGCATAAATTTCCCGAAGTTCACTTTGGCGTAGTGTTCCTGCAGCAGCAGCAGTGTGCCGGATACGTTAGGCGCGGCCATGGAAGTGCCGCTCTGTGTCTGATAGCTCCTGTCGTTGGTGGAGTAAGTGGAAAGCACCCGTACGCCGTTGCCGACAATGTCCGGCTTAATGCGGCCGTCATCAGTAGGCCCCCAGGAGCTAAAATTGGCCATTTCTACATCCTGCGGTAGGTTGTACCCATCCGTGATGGCACCCACAGCCCCAACGGTTAGTATATTTTTAGCGGTGCCGGAGGTGGAGATCACATCGTAGGTATCGTTGCTGCTTATACTTGCCGGGCGGGATTTCACGAGCTCGAAGGTGCCGTTGGTGTTGCGCTGAAAGTATGGCTCACCCACCTTCGGGCCGGTTTCGCCGTGGTTATTGCCTGCCGATTTTACGATGAGGTAATAGGGTGCGTTAAAAGCGATCTCATCCCAAGTGGCGGCTTCGTTGTTATAGTATCCAAAAGTGAAGTCCTCCTCTTTGCTCACGTTGGTATTGCCCCACCATTCCCAGTAAGGGTCCTCGGCGGTGCCTTTGCGGTCGGAGTTGAAGCGCCAGCCAGCCAGGCTTCCATAGGAATGGTTGGAGATGAGCAGGTCTTTGGCGGCCTCAGCCATCTCGGCATTATCTCCGTTAAAATCATAGGCCAGCAACGATTTATAGCCGAAGGCCATGCCTTTCGCCAGCGGGTTTACGCCACTGGCCACCATGGTGCCGGCCACGTGTGTGGCGTGTTCACTTTCTTTGGTGGGGTTATCTTTCTGGGTAACGCGGCCTGTAAGTTCCTGGTGCGAGGCGCGCACACGGCCACCGTCCCAGATGGCAAGTTTGTTGGCTAAGTTGCTGCTGCTGCCATTCAGGTCCAGGCCCAGCGAGCCTCCGGTCCACAGTTGGTCGGTTCGGGTGGTGGCGGCCGCATTAGAGTTGTTATAGGTGATGTAGTAAACGGGCATACCTGTCGCATCCAGCCCCTGCAGCGAGATGACGGTGCCGTCTTTATACTGTTTCTCAATCACCCAGCCATACTTTTCGGCCAGCGCGAGCGCCTTTGCTCGGTTGGCCTGGTAATCCTTTTCGGCGGCAGTGGCAATGCGTTGCAGTGCCTGCGTGTTGGTGCGGTCAGGGGTAAGGCCACGCTGGGCAACTGCCGTGGTGCCTGTAGCCAAGCCCAACGCAACAAGCCAAAGGCTCAGTCTTCTCATATAAATATAGCAGGGTAAAAATGTTCCATTCTAAAGATACTATAAAATCGTTATAAAGGCAAAGTAGTTCCCGTGTTAGGGGTGGTTAAAGAGGGGGTAGGTACACTTCTTTTTAATTGATGATTTGGATAAGCTATACTTGTTAGTTAGTGTTCATCCCGCTGCTCCGGACATCCCTGTCCGGAACCTTTCTGCTGCGGATTTCCAAGTCCGCGTACTTATACTTGCTTAGCCGCTGCTTTCTGCAACCTGAGCCAAGCTATCCATACTAGCCACGGTTCATCCTCAGTCTTACAAACCTATCGTTTCATTTTTGGCTTTGGTTCCCTCTAGCCCGGGAGGGCTCGTCTTCCCGCATCGCGCTGGGAGCTTTTCCTTTGCTCCTGCGTCGCAATGCCCTTACGGGCACCGGAAAAACTCCAAAGGCGCTCAACGGAAAGACTGGGATCAGTTTTCGATAGCCATTGCTATACCACTTGAACCGGACTCCCTCTCCTGTTTTGGGGGTAGGGGCCCTCGAGAAAAGGAGAGGGTTGGGGAGAGGTGAAATTCCCCTCCTTAGCCGCTGCACTCGCCACTGTCCTCTTGAGGGTCTATAGGAGTGGTTGGATAATCGTCCGCTGAATTCCCCTCCTCGGAGGGGTTAGGGGTGGGTTAATCGTTCTCGGGAAAGTCCTCCTTTGAAGGGGGTAGGGGGATGACAAGCGCCTGCGAAAAACTCTATTACTATTTTTCAGGATAGAGGTCATATTAGAATAAAAAAAAAGCGCACCAGCCGGGCCGGTGCGCTTTTTAAAGTATAGCTTTTATACGATACTATCGCTTCTGATATTGTGCAAACTCCTTGGCGAAGTAAGACAGGATGATGTCGGCGCCGGCGCGTTTTATACTTAGCAGGCTTTCCAGCATAGCTTTCTCACCGTCTATCCAGCCTCTTTCGGCGGCGGCTTTCACCATGGCATACTCCCCGCTCACGTTGTAGGCCGCAATAGGCAGGTGCGAATTCTCGCGCAGCGACTTGATGATGTCCAGGTAGGCCAGGGCGGGTTTCACCATCAGGTAGTCTGCGCCTTCGGCAATGTCCAGCTCGGCCTCCAGCAGGGCCTCGCGGCTGTTGGCCGGGTTCATCTGGTAGGTTTTCTTGTCGCCCATTTTAGGGGCTGAGCTTAATGCATCGCGGAACGGGCCGTAGAAGGCGCTGGCATACTTGGCGGTGTAGCTCATGATGCCCACCTTCTGGTAGCCATGCTCATCCAGCACGTGGCGGAGGTGTGCTACGCGGCCATCCATCATGTCTGATGGGGCCACTACGTCGGCTCCGGCCTGCGCCTGTGCCACGGCCATTTTGCCCAGTACCTCCAGCGTCTCGTCGTTCAGTATCTCGCCGTTCTCCACAATACCATCGTGTCCGTCGGAGCTGTAAGGATCCATGGCTACGTCTGAGAAAATCACCACATCCGGGAAGTTCTTCTTTATCTCTCGGATGGACCTGGCGTAAAGACCGTCCGGATTGTGGCTCTCGGTGGCATACTTGTCTTTGAGCTGGTCCGGTATACTTGGGAAGGGGGCGAAGGCTTTGATGCCTAGCTCTACGCAAGAGGCGATCTCCTCCTGCAGCGTATCAATGGAGAAGCGGTTGATGCCTGGCATCGAGGCTACCTCTACGCGCTGGTTCTGACCCTCAATCACAAAAAGCGGAAGTATAAAATCGTTTACCCCCAGCGTTGTTTCCTGCACCAGGTTGCGTATGGCTTCGGTCTGGCGGTTGCGTCTTGGTCTTCTGATCATATCTATAAAGTTTTACAGAAAAACGTTCGGTTTTAAGTTAGGGCAAAGGTACGGCTTAAATGGCAGAAAAGCTGTTTGTTTATAGTGGCCGTGCCGGTGTCTGTCGGGCAGACAAAAGAAAGAGACGCAATGTATTGCGTCTCTACAAGTATAAAAATCAGCTAAATCCCCTTCATTATTGATCATCCTCATCCGGCAGAATCTCCACATCCTGCACCAGCACGAAGTTCTCGATCTCACGGGCTCTGGGGGTGTTGGCCAGGCCGCCTTCGGCCGTCTCTTTATACTTGCGCTCCATGCTTTCGCCCACCTCGCCGAGGGCAGCCACGCACTGGTCCACGGGTATAACGGGATCTACGCCGGCAATGGCCAGCTGCGACGAAGAGAAGGCGATGGCAGCGGCACTGGCGTTGCGCACAATGCAGGGCACCTCCACCAAGCCGGCCACTGGGTCGCACACCAGGCCCAGCATGCATTGGATGGTGATGGCCACGGCATTAAACACCTGCGCCACATCGCCGCCAAGGCAGTACACAATGGCACCTGCGGCCATGGCAGCGGCGCTTCCTGTTTCGGCCTGGCAACCGCCCACGGCACCGGCCAGCGAGGCGTTCTGCTCAATGATCAGGGCGATGCCGGCGGCTACCAGCAGTCCCTCGTGTATCTTTCTGTCCTCCAGGCCGTGCAGCTCCTGCAGCGTAGTTAGCGTGCCCGGAAGTATACCCGAGGCACCGGCCGTAGGGGCGGCCACCACGCGGCCCATGCAGGAGTTCACCTCCTTGGCGCCCAACGCACGCGACACCAGCAGCTGGAACTCCGGCGAGAGCACTGTAACCGGCGACTTGGCCACTTTCTTGGCGCTGTTGTTCACCATGCCCGAGCGTGAGCGCATGTCCTCGGTCAGGCCGGTCTGCACGGCGTCTTTCATCACCTCGTAGGCCTTGGCGATGTTCTCCCAGATAAACTCCTCGGAGCGGCCTTTCTGCTCAATTTCGTACTCCAGCACGGGCTGGTACAGTGGTTCGCCGGTTTCAGCGCAGTGCTTTTGCCAGCTTTTAAAGTCTGTGAATAGTAATGACATCGTTTTAATTCCTTCTCTAGTGTTGTGTTGCGGCAGGCTGCCATGTGGCCAGCCGTACTACAAGTATACGTATTGCAAAGATAACAAAAGTGCCCGCAGGAAATGTTCTCCTGTGGGTAACTATCCCGAAGCCTAACCCCAACAGGTGTAGCCCGTTCAAAAAAGAAAAAAACTGAAGTATGGCAGGCCTATCCCCTGAAATAAAAGACAAGCTGCTAATGGCCCTGGAAAGCGCAGAGCACAGCATTTCGATGGCTAAGTTTAAGGTAAAAGACAAGCTACACCTGCTGGAGCCTATCAACATAATGCCCTACTATGGCTTTGGCAACGAAAACTATGTGTATGTAAAGGGCCGGGTGCTGGAAGATGAAAAGGTAAGGAAGCCGCGAGAAAGCGACGACGTGCTGGTCCATCTTAAGGACACTTACAAACGGTATGAGTCGGACGAGATACCGGGGATGAAAGTGAAGGCGAGTTTTGCGGGGCAGGAGGTGGAGGTGGAAACGGATGAAGAGGGATTCTTTAATGTGGAGTTCTGGCCCGACACTGCCATTGATTACAGTACAACTGATAACAAGGTAAAGCTGCAACTGCTGAGCCACAAAACAGACAAGGATCGGCTGGAGGCAGAGGCTTACGTGTATGCGCCGGGCAAAAACGTGGAGTTCGGCATCATCTCCGACATAGATGACACCGTGCTGATATCTAACATCAAAAGTTTTCTGGGGCGGCTAAAGCTGATGCTGACTAAGAACGCGACCGAGCGCAGCCCGTTTCCGGGAGTAGCCGGCTTTTTCAGGGCCTTGTGCAAGGGCAGCGACGGCAAGGGGAAGAACCCACTCTTCTACGTGTCGGGTAGCGAGTGGAACCTGTATGACCTGCTGATCAGCTTCTTCCGCTCACACGACATTCCGGAAGGCCCGCTGCTGCTCCGCGACAAAGGCACCCGCCTGGACCGCGGCGACTTGGAAACCAGCGAAGAGGAGTATAAGCTTGAAAAAATACGCCATATCCTGGATACCTTTCCCTACCTCAAATTCATCTGCATCGGCGACAGTGGCCAGCATGACCCTGAGGTTTACCAGAGGGTGGTGCAGGAGTACCCTGGCCGGGTTCTGGGTATCTATGTCCGCGATGTATCTCCAGGTGAGCGCGACAAAGAGGTTAGAAGTATAGCCCGGCAGGTAAAAGCGCAGGGTGTGGAGATGGAACTGGTGGAGGAAACCCTCTCGGCTGCCAGGCATGCCGTTAAAATGGGCTGGATAAACGAGGTGCAGCTGGAGGACGTAAGGCAGGCGTGTGAGGCCGACGAGCAGAAAGGCAGCTGACAAACCGCACAAACTATACTTTATACTTATACTATGGAGAAGGACAAGAAGCGAGTAGCTATGCGTGTGCACGGCAAGGTGCAAGGCGTATTCTTTAGAGCCAGCACCCAGGAGAAAGCCGAAGAACTGGGCCTCACCGGCTTTGTGCAGAACGAACCCGGTGGCACGGTATACTTAGAGGCCGAAGGAAGCCCCGAAGCTCTGAAGCAACTGGAGCAGTGGGCTTACGATGGCCCCCGCCACGCCAAGGTGGAGAAGGTGGAGGTAGAGGAGAAGGATAGCCTGGAGGGATTTGATGGCTTTGAGCAGCGGCGGTAGGGGTACCAAAAGTGTTGGAAGATGTATAATTATACATTAACTTTATCCTATATAAGTTACCCCTTATCCTCAAACTATGAGTACAAGAATCCTCCATTGCTCGACTTCTGTTGAAAATTATAATATGTGCATTGGGCACAATGTAGCAGGCTTTTCAAACCGGGCACCTCAGCAGGGTGATTTGATTTATCTTGTCGTAAAGGTGGGGAAGAAGACTTTATGCGGCGCACGCTTTAAGCTCAATGAAATAACCAAGCACAAGCCTTGGCCTGATGGAGAGAGATACGTGCATACTTTAGGTATAAAGGAAGTAGAGTTCTGTCAGCCTTTTGACTTGTCAGTGTTGTCAGAACCAGGCGGGAAACACTGGAGCATAAAGTATGTGCAAGCATCCAAGCCTATTACAGATAAAGCTGCTTGTGATCTATTAGATCACAAATTCAGGGTTAATAAGGTTGACCATTTCGTACCTTTTGAAGTTGCTTCACCTGTACCTGTTGATTTTGTAGAACCAACTACAACTACCACTGATGAAATAATAGATGAAGCACCGCTTACACGAGACTCAATAAGAATTCAGGCAAAGCTTGCGGAAATCGGAGACCGCATGGGGTACAGTATTTGGATTCCTAGGAACGATAGAAGCAGAGTCTTGGAGGCGTGGCAACCAATTAAGAAATCTGTACTAAACGACCTGCCACTTAACTATGATCTTGACACCATAAAAACTATTGAGAATATTGATGTGCTTTGGATAAATGGACGAACAATTGTCCGGGCCTTCGAGATAGAACACACAACATCGATTTACTCAGGCATACTAAGGATGGCCGATTTAATGGCACTGCAGCCTAATCTCAATATAAAAGCACATATAGTTGCTCCTTCAGAAAGAAAGTCAAAAGTAATGCAGGAGCTTTCCAGGCCAGTTTTCAGACATATACTGGCTAACACATGTACTTTTATTTCTTATTCTTCCATCGAAGAATTGGCAAGTGAGAAGAGACTCGAGTATATGACGGACGCTGTACTAAAAGTATATTCGGAGTCAGCGAAAGATTATATATCAACCTAACCTTTCGCCATTGTTGGTGTTCTCACCAACAATCTAAACTTCTGTAGCCGTACCGCTTGCTGGTGAAAACACGCAGCAAGGGCGGCGGCAAAAATCTTGCTTCAGTACTTCAACGGTATACTTTTCCCATGCTCCGCACCCTCCTACAGCAAATCCCATACTTTACCCCGGAAGACGTAGCCGCGCTGGAGGCACGGTGGCAGAAGCGGGTGCAGCTGAGTCGGTACGATTTCCTGATCCGGCAGGGGCAGGTGGAGCAGGGTTTATACTTTGTCTCCGGCGGTGCGCTGCGCATTTACTACCCGCTCCCCGACGAGGAAATCTGTGTGGGCTTTGGCTACCCTGACACCTTGCTCGTTTCCTTCCCCTCTTTCGTAAACGGCGCACCATCAAGCTACTACATACAGGCCCTGCGTAAGAGCGAGTTGCTTGGCATCAGTAAGTATGATTTTGTACAGCTGATGGAGGAGCGGCCCAACATCAGGCGCTTCTGGTACGAGCAGTTGGAGAAAGCGCTGGTGGGTAAAATTGAGCGCGAGGTAGACCTGCTGCTGCCTGAGCCGGAGCAGCGGCTGCAGCGGGTAAGGCAGCGCAGCCCGCACCTGTTCCAGCACATCCCTAAAAAGTATATCGCCTCCTACCTGCGCATGTCGCCCGAAACGCTGAGCCGCCTGAAGTAAGTTACAGGCTGTTGTAGTAGGCTACCAGCTTGGCTATGTCGCTGTCGTTGCGCAGGTTCAGAGAGTTGGTTTTGATGAAGCTTTGTAAGTCGTCAGGTTTTCCCGGCATGGCAGCGAGTAGCGAGCTTTTGCTTTTCTTCACCTTCACCAGTTTACTGCCAGTGGCAATGTAGTAATCCTCACTCTCCTGCACCTCCCGCTCAATGGTGGCCGAGTTATAGCTTTTGCGGTCGAAAATCTTTTTGGAGGTTTTTTTAAGCAGCGCGGTTTTGCCATCGGCTAACACCTCTAAAAATGCCTCCGGCAATACATCTTCGCCGCTATAACCATTTCGGAAGGTTTTGCTGGTGTTTGCGTTGTTGTGGATATAGTTGATGCTGAACTCCTTCACCGGCTCTATCAGTTCTTTTACCTGTCCGTTCTTGGCCTTAAAAATGATCACATCCTGCACCTGGTCATACATCATGTTAATGCCCTGGTAGGTAGTGCCATTGTTCAGCACGATCGTACCTTCGGCAAAGTCGGGGTGCAGGTAAGGCGAGCCTGCCATCGAAATGGTGTTGTACTCATGCACGGGGCGGGCCTCCATGTCTGTGGTTGAGGTGTATTGTGCCGCAGCATCTGCATAAAACAGGCCATAGGCCAAAAACGATAATATAAGTGCTTTCACTGATTTAGCCATGGGAGTTGTTTATATGTCTTGAGGTGTGGAAGATGCAAAAAAATCTTAATATATACTATACTTCGTTAAATCTTGATTTCCGTCAAGGATTTGGACGTATAACCTGCTGTATCTTTGTGCTGTACATCCTAAAACTATGATCGCCATGACCACACCGGAACAACTCTCGCAAATTATTAAACACCTGGCCGAAACCGTTGCGCAGGAATTCTCCTCGCTGAGTCTGGTTGACCTCAATTATAAGCCATCTCCCGATAGCTGGAGCATGCTGGAATGCCTGGAGCACCTGAACCGCTACAGCCGGTATTACAACCCGGCTCTGGCCAAAGCCATAGCACACAACACCTGCGAAAACTGCGTGCCAAGTATAACCTACAGTTGGCTGGGCAGAAAGTCGCTGGACATGGTGCGGCCGCAGAACATGAAGAAGCACAAAACGGTGAAGCACATGAACCCCAACAACAGCCAGTTGGGCCGTGCCACCATAGAGGAGTTTCTGCAGCACCAGCAGGAGTTGGCACACCTACTGTATGATGCTAAAAAAGCCAACCTAAATAAGAAAGCGGTACCGGTGGAATTCTTCAAGCTGCTGAAACTTAGGATAGGGGAGGCGCTGGAGTTTGTGACTGTGCACCAGGAACGCCATGTGCAGCAGGCGCTTCGGGTAAAGCAGTTGCTAGCGAAGCAAGCGGCTGCCTAAGGTTAGGCTGGTTTAACGATACTTTATACTTAGACTATACTTTCTAGCTGCTGCCAATGCGGTTGACTATGGTGTTTAGTTTGCAGCTAAACTGGGCCGGAGGCCCAGCTATACCCGGTCACGAGCGAGGACGCTCGCGCTATTAAATAGCCACTGCTAACGGAGCTTCAACAGAACTCCCCTCCTTAAACAAGGAGGGGCAGGGGTGGTTGGATAATTTCCCTCCTCGGAGGAGGCAGAGGGATGACAATCGTGCAGGAATTCTATACTTACAACCTTACCTCAACCTCCTGCTTTTCGCCTGTTGTGATATTCACGGTAAATAGCTGGTGACTGTTTGTGCTGGTAACCCAAAGCTGGCCGTTCAGGAACATGACATCATTGGGCTCGCTTAAACCGCTGACGAGGGTGCGAACGCGGTTACGCTGCAGGTCCAGCACTTTGATTTTGCCGTTGTAGGTGTCAGCTATGTAAATATCGTTGTCAATGCATTCCAACCCCACGCAGTGCTGCAGGAGCGCATCGTCAGTGTCACCGTCCACATCGCCGAAATCGAACAGGCCTCTGCCTAGCGGGGTAAGCACCATACCTGTTTCTATGTTGATGGTGCGGATGGCGCTGGCCTCGGCATCGGCTACATAAAGCACGGGGCCACTGCGGGAAAGCCCGCTGGGCTGGTTAAAGGCGGCTTCACGCAAAGGCCCGTCGGTCAGAGCTTCGCGGCCGCTACCGGCAAAGCGGTATACCTTCTCCGTCTCCAGGTCCATGCGCAGGAGCTGGTGGTTGCCGGCGTTGGCGATAAACATGCTTTTGCCATAAATGAGTAGGTCCCAGGGGCTGTTAGGGCTTACGGGCTCATCTAGCTTATCGTCCAGGAAATAGTACCCCAGCTCACCCGTACCCGCAGCCGTGCTCACCTGCTTTGCTTCCAGGTCTACCTTCCGGATGGCGTTGTTTTTGGCATCAGCTACATAGAGTATGCTGCCGTGCAGGGCCAGCCCGTGCGGCTCGTAGAAAGTGGCCTCACTATAGCTGCCGTTTCTAAAACCCTGCTCACCGCTTCCGATTATTTCCAGCACATCGCCTTGTTGGTTGAGCTTCAGGATGCGGTTGTGGCCACTGTCGGATAGAAAAATGGACCCTTCGGTATCACTTGTCAGCTTAGATGGGAAGTATAAATTCTTGGGTTTGGCTGGCGTATGCTCCACGTGGAAACGGATCGGCTCTGGGTTGAGTACCTCCTTATACTCTTCTTTTAACCTCTGGATATAAGGGCGCACAGTGTCGTAAACGGCCTCCCCGGCATGCTGCCCGATCACCTTGCCGTTAGGGTCTATCAGCACGGTGGTGGGCCAAGCACGCACCCCATACTGGTTCCAGATCTTGTAGTCGGCATCGTTTACCACCGGATGCTCAATCCCGAACTTGTGGATGGCCTGCAGGATAGTTTCATTCTGCTTCTCGGCGTCGAATTTGGCGGAGTGTATTCCTATCACCACCAGCACATCGGCAAACTCATCCTCCAACCGCTTCAGGTCGGGCACGATGTGCTGGCAGTTAATGCAGCCGAAGGTCCAGAAATCCAGGAGCACGATCTTGCCCGCAAAATCCTTGATGGACCAGCTTCTGTCGGTGTTGAGCCAGCCGTGCTCGGTGTTTATCTCTGGTGCGTTTACGCGTCCGGTTAGCATAGGGTAAAGTATAGGTTAAGCATGTGCGGTGTTCTATTTGTTACAGGTTTGGATGGTGTTTTGTTTTTTCTTTTAGTGGTACCGGGTGCAACCACCCCTGCCCCTCCTGGGGGTGCAGGGGCCCCCTTTAGAGGCTAAGGAGGGGTGTTTCACCTCTCCCCAACCCTCTCCTTTTCTCGAGGGCCCCTACCCCCAGAACAGGAGAGGGAGCCCGGCTCAAGCTCCGTCAGCGGTGACTATCGAAAACTGTTCCCAGTCTTTCCGTTGAGCGCCTTTGGAGTTTTTCCGGTGCCCGTGAGGGCATTGCGACGCAGGAGCAAAGGAAAAGCTCCCAGCGCGATGCGGGAAGACGAGGCCTCCCGGCCTGGAGGGCGCCAAGTATAAAATGAAACAATAGGTTGTAAGACTGAGGATCAGCTGCAACTAGCAAGGATAGCTTGTGTCAAGCTACAGAAAGCAACGGCTAACAAGTATAGCCAAAGTATAAGTATGGCTAGAGTTGCGTTACAAACTCAACACCATAATAGGACACAAGTCTTGAGACTTGCGCCATAAGGGGGCTTAACAACACCAAAGTATAAATCCATCACCGCATACCTTCACCATAGCAACCTCAATACCCATAACTCGCATAATTATCGTAAATTTGCCTAAACAGCTGCAATACAATGGCAGAAAACTATACATCAGACTTCGGAACCATCCTGCTTTTCCTGGTGGGCGGGGCTATTTTTGTGGTGATTGGCTTGTTTACGGCCAACCTGATCCGCCCCAAAAACCCGAACCCCGAGAAGCTGGCAACCTACGAGTCGGGGGAGGAGCCGATCGGGAACGCCTGGGTGCAGTTTAACCCGCGCTTTTACGTGGTGGCGCTGATCTTCATCATTTTCGATGTGGAGCTGGCGTTCCTGTTTCCGTGGGCTACGGTGTTTGGCCGCCGCGAGCTGATAGAGGCCACCGATGGCGTGTGGGGATGGTTTTCGTTGATCGAGATGTTCATCTTTATCGGGATTTTGGTGCTGGGGCTGGCCTATGCCTGGGCCAAAGGCCACCTCGACTGGATTAAGCCGAAGCCCATACTTCCGGAGGGCCGCTCCAAAATACCGATGGACGTGTACCAGCGCGTGAACGAGCGAACGTATGAACCAAAGAAGCCACAGCAGCAAGAGGAAGCATAACCGATGAATTTACCACAGGATAAGACTGGAGAAGGCGGTGTAGTGATCACCAAACTGGACGATTTGCTGAATTGGGCGCGGCTTACCTCGCTGTTCCCGATGGGCTTTGGTCTGGCGTGCTGCGCCATCGAAATGATGGGTGCCTACGCCTCGGGCTACGACCTGGACCGCTTCGGCATCATTCCGAGAGCCTCGCCGCGCCAGTCGGATGTGATGATTGTGGCCGGCACGGTTACCTTTAAGATGGCTGACCGCGTGCGCCGCCTCTACGAGCAGATGCCGGAGCCGCGCTACGTGATCTCGATGGGAAGCTGCTCGAACTGCGGCGGACCGTACTGGGAGCACGGCTACCATGTGGTGAAGGGAGTGGACAGGATCATTCCGGTGGATGTGTACGTGCCGGGCTGCCCACCAAGGCCGGAGGCGCTGATCGGTGGCTTCCTGAAGCTGCAGGAGATCATCCGAAAGGAAACCATACGCGCCCCGCGGGCCGTGCAGCAGATCATGGCCAAACGCGCGCAGCAGGAGCAGCCAGCATCAGGTGCCGACCAACAGGCCGTGTCTTGATTCACCTACATCATTTAATTTATACTTATGACCTTCGCGGAGCTACAGCAGTTTATAGCCGACAGATTTGGCGCAGAAGTTATACTTGAGGCCAAGGCCGATGCCCTGCAGCCCTACCTGGTGCTTCAGCCGGAGCGCCTGCCGGAGGTATGCCTGGAGCTCCACGACAACGAGCAGACTTATTTCGATTACCTCTCCTGCCTGACGGGCATGGACAACGGCCCCGCGGCTGGCACCATGGAGGTGATTTATACTTTATACTCTATCCCGTACGACCATCACCTGACGCTGAAGGTACAGCTGCGGCGCAACAACACGCTGGAAGAGGTTATCCCGCAAGTGCCCACCGTCAGCCACATCTGGCGCACCGCCGACTGGCACGAGCGTGAGGTGTTCGATCTATACGGTATCTACTTTAAAGACCACCCCGACATGCGCCGCATCCTCTGCGCCGCCGACTGGGAGGGCCACCCGCTCCGCAAGGATTACCAGTTGCAGGAGTACTACCATGGTATCAAAGTACCTTTCGACCAGCACAACGAACTGAATGGCTTTAAGGGCGAGCCGCAACTGATCATTAAAAAGGAGAATGAGCAGTTCCCGGATATGCGGGAGAAGCCGGAGTAGGATTGGTTATACTTGCAAAGCTGCTGTTAAATCTAAGCTAAATGCTTACGCTACCGCTGGCGCAAGTCTTCAGACTTGTGTCCTATTATGATGTTGAGTTTGTAACTCAACTGGCTCGGAGAGCCATACCTGTTGCATTGCTATACTTTATACCTGTCCATTTATACTTTAGCCGCCGCTTCCTTCAACTGGACACAAGCTATCCTTACTAGTTGCAGCTGATCCGCAGTCTTACAACCTATTGTTTCATTTTATACTTGGCGCCCTCCAGGCCGGGAGGCCTCGTCTTCCCGCATCGCGCTGGGACCTTTTCCTTTGCTCCTACGTCGCAATGCCTTCGGCACCGGAAAAACTCCAAAGGCGCTCAACGGGAAGACTGGGATCAGTTTTCGATAGCTTCCGCTAACAGAGCTTAAACCGAACTCCCCTCCTTAGCCAAGGAGGGGCAGGGGTGGTTGGGCATGGTACTACTGGAACTCCCTCTCCTGTTCTTAGGAGAGGGCTGGGGTTAAAACAAAGAAGCCGCCGGTTATACTTCCGGCGGCTTCTTTGTTATACTTTATACTTACTGCACATTCTTAAAAAACGTGGGCGAGTTGCCGTAGAGCGGCGTACGGCCGTCCCACTTCTCAATAAACTGCTGCTGGATGAGCAGCGGAGTAAGGGTGCGCTGGCGGAGTTCGTTGGCGCGGGCCTCGGCTTCGGCTTCCACGATCTTCTTGCGTGCCTGGGCCTCGGCTACTTTCAGTTCGTTCTCTACCTGCAGGGCCTGCTGCACGGCGCGGTTCTTTAGGTTCACGGCGCGCACAATCTCGTCGGGGTACTGCAGGCCGCTGGTCATCTGCTCCAGCTCAAAACCCTCTTTTCGCAAGGCGTTATCCAAAGCGATCTGTACCTTGTCTTCGAAGCTTTGGCGGTTCGAGATGATGCTGTCGGTGCTGTACTTGTTAAACTGGATGCGGAAAGCGTCACGGGTATAGTTGAACAGTGTGGTCTTGGTAATCAGCTCGATATCCTTGCGGTACTTGCTGAAGATACGTGGGCTCTCTCCCGGACTCACCCTGAAGGAAATCGTCGGGTCTACGGTAAAAACGGAGCCGTCTTTGGCGTTCACGGTAAAGGCAGGGTAGTCCACCGTCTGCACGAAAGTCGGGAACTGGAACACCTCCTCGGTAAACGGGTTGTACCACACGCGGCCTGTTACCAGGTTCACGTCCTGCACGCCCTTGTCGGTGCCGTAGAGTTTTACAAGTATCCCTTCATGTCCCGCATCAATACGGGTACAGGATTTCATGGCGGTGATGGAGAACACAAGTATAAGGATGAAGCTGAGGCTCCAGGTTAAAAGCTGACGGGCGTTGTTCATGGGTTAGGCTTTAAGTCTGTTGATGGAATAGCGGATAACGAAGAAGTTGGCGATGATGAGCACCACCAGCAGGCCGAGGCCAATGGCCACTTTCAGGTCGGAGGGCTGGCGCACCATGGACGCGATCTCGGTAAAGGTAAGGATGTCGATCAGCAGCAGCAGGCCGAGCAGGAGGATGTATCCGAATTTCATGGGAAGTATGTTATAAGGGCAATATATCGAAAACCTTTTGTTCTTTCAACTCCTGGAAGCCGATAGCCTTATAGAAAGTATGGGAATCTTCCCTTTTGGTGTTGCAGCGCACCCTTACTTTACTTACTCCTTTTTGTTTTGCCCAACTGCGCACCTGCTCCACCATCCTGCGGCCAGCGCCTGTTCTCCTATGGTTATCATCCACCACCAGTCCACCAATCTCCACAAACGCCCCGGACTCCAGCCGCACCGTGTAAAATGCATGCACCCAACCGATAAGCCTGTCGTCCAGCACAGCGCCAAGAACATAGTTATCCTTACCCTCCAGGATTTCCTGCAGCCATACGTTGGTTTCTACCACCGATGCCTTGTAACCGAGTTGAGAGGAGAGGCTGGTGATGGCTTCGGCGTGTGCGAGGGTGAGGGTGCGGAGGTGCATGGTTTTGAGAGATGCTTTTTTGCTGGCCTTTCGCTAGCGCGAGCTTCTAGCTCGTGCTGTTGTTTCTGGTTGGAAGCACGAGCTAGCGGGGCGACCCTTGTCCTTATTATTCTATTCCCTTAACTATATTTCTAAGATGAGTAAGATTACTTGGATCATCAAGCCTATGTATCATACTATGACAGTTGCTACAAAGCACAGCAAAATCAGTTTGAATGTTAATCTTATACTGTCCAATACCTAAATTAGAGATTGGGGTTAAATGATGTGCTTCTATGAATTTACGGCCGAGATCTCCATACTTCGTTGTGAAGTCAAACTCGCATGCTTCACATACATAACCTTTATATTCTTTTACTTTTTTTGATAATCTAGAATTGCGTTCTATTCTAAAATGAAGTCGATATTGTTTCTTTTCTGTAGCTGTTAATCCTTTGTTTTCGTCAACATGTGTATCATTAAAATTAAGTTCCTCATAGAGGTGAAGAAAGTGCAGGATATCAGCAATTAGTTCGGTTTCATTAGGTAAGTTGTCAGCAGGGTAATACCGTGCTATTATGTTGCCCGCTTCATAAAGTCTGGCGTTCGAATTTATCGAGCTGAGATTTATTTCAAGTAAGTCATTAGTATCAAGATCGATCTTTGCTCGATAGTCTTCTGCTCTAAGTTTTAGTACGTTTCTTGCCTCACTTTTATAGTAGTCTTTTACCTCAGTTACACCCTGGTTTAATGATAAATATACGCCTGACATATCGGCCTTAAATAGAAACACGGGATAATATCCTGATTGTGCAGTATCAGTAACTAGAGTGTCAAAAATTGCAATCCAAGGGCAATCAGTCCAATTGCCTTTACCGGGAGAGCCTACAACCTTGTATCTAGTTTGGTCGGATAAAATTCGGTTTATAAGTTCTGGAAATTCATGCCTCATTTGGTCGGCTAATGGGTTGCCCGCAAAAGCTTGACGCTTTTGTGTAAGATAGTTTTCAATTGGCTCTCTTAGTAATCTTTCCATGATATTTCAACTAACTGTGTGGTCTTGTTTCTGCATTCTACATACATTCAATGTGAAACGAATGTTTGAATAAAAATATACTATATATTCGTTATTTTATATAATTTTAAATTACATTATTAAATTGTACCCCCCAACAAACCCCAACATAAATCCCCGTTTTTTCCGACCTTTGCAGAAGAAGCAACGCTCTAACTTTCTAACATTTTAACTTTCTAACTCGCCCGTGTCCACGATCTACAAAAACTACCTGCTGCAGTCGGAACCGAACAAGTTCAGCCAGGATGCGCTGAAGTCCGGCGAGATGATCGTGAACATGGGACCGCAGCACCCGAGCACGCACGGCGTACTGCGCCTGGAGGTGGTCACCGACGGAGAGATCATTCAGGAGGTGGTGCCGCACATCGGTTACCTGCACCGTTGCTTCGAGAAGCATGCCGAAAGTATGGCCTATAACCAGACGCTGCCTTATGTGGACCGCATGGACTACCTGGCCGCCATGAACTCGGAGCATGTGTGGTGCATGGGTGTGGAGAAGTTGCTGGGCATTACCGACCAGATCCCGAAGCGGGTGGAGTACATCCGGGTGCTGGTAACGGAGCTCAACCGCATCGCCTCGCACTTTGTGGCCATCGGCACCTACGCCATCGACATCGGGGCTTTTACGCCTTTCCTGTGGCTGCTGCGCGATAGGGAGCACATTCAGCGCCTGCTGGAGTGGGTTTCGGGGGCGCGGATGCTGTACAACTATATCTGGGTGGGCGGTTTATACTATGATCTGCCTATCGGGTTTGAGGAGCGCTGCCGCGAGTTTATCGAGTACCTGCAGCCTAAGCTCGACGAGCTGGACACCATACTACTGACAAACAAAATCTTTATAGACCGCACGGCCAACGTGGGTGTGCTGCCGCTGGATGTGGCGATTAACTACAGCTGCTCCGGCCCGATGCTGCGCGGTTCTGGTTTAAAGTATGATTTGCGCCGCGTGGACGGTTACAGCGTGTACCCAGAGCTGGATTTTGAGGTGCCGATAGGGCAGGGGCTTGCCGGTACCACCGGCGACTGCTGGGACCGCAACTACGTGCGCGCCCTGGAGTGCCGCGAGTCTGTCAAGATCATCCGCCAGTGCCTCGACCAGCTGACCGGCAACCACAAACGCACCCCGGACTTCGACCCGCAGGCCGCCTGCCCCAAGAAAATACGCATGACCGGCAGCCAGGAGTTATACTTTAGAGGCGAGACACCGCGCGGCGAACTGGGCTACTTCTTCCGCACCACCGACAAGAGCGACGTGCCGTTCCGCGCCAAAGGCCGTGCCCCCAGCTTCGTGAACCTCTCGGTACTACCCGAAATCAGCCGCGGCTGTATGGTGGCGGATTTGATCGCCATCGTCGGTTCTGTGGATATTGTGTTGGGGGAAGTGGATAGGTAAGTGTAAAGTATACTTGCTGGCTCACGCAAGTGTGCGCTTATGTGCTACTGCTTCCTGCAACTGGAAACAAGCTATTCTTTTCTACTACTGCTATTCCGCAGTCTTACAAGCCTGATGTTGCATCTCTGGCCTTGGCTCCCTCCAGGCCGGGAAGCCTCGTCTTTGGGCATCGCGCTGGGAGCTTTTCTTTGCTCGCTATCGCTTTGCAATCCCGCTCTCGCGGGACCTAAAAACTCCAAAGGCGCTCAACCCAAAGACTGGGATTGGTTTCGATAGCCACCGCTGACGGAGCTGGAACTGGGCTCCCTCTCCTGTTTTTAGGAGAGGGCTGGGGAGAGGTGAAACTCCCCTCCTTGGATAAGGAGGGGCAGGGGTGGTTGGATAATCGGCTGCTGAATCCCCCTCCTCGGAGGTGTTAGGGGTGGGTTAATCGTTTACAGAATTTTCCTGATGCCTCCGGTCTCAGTGAAGTCGGAGACTTCACACCATTGGTAGGACACGAGTCTGGAGACTCGCGCCAGAAGAAATATATAGCTGTAGAGACAGGTCGCGAGCGTAGCTCTGAGGGCAGGGGGATGAAACAGCGTGTTGCAGAGAAATCCTGTCCATCCACTAATCCTGAAAATCCTGATCCAGACAAACAAAAAAGCCTGCTTCATCAGCAGGCTTTTTTGTTTTTATCCGCGTTGCTCTTTCCAGAGCTGGTTAAACGATTTTTTAGGTACGTGCAGTGGTTCGCGGCGCTTGCTCCAGGTGTCTTTCAGCACGCGCTTCAGCACGAAGTTCTTGATGCCGGAAGGTGCCAGGTTTAGCAGCGTGCGGCTCTTCATGGCCCTGAGCCAAAGCTTCATGGCAGTGGTTTCCTGTCCGTCCGCCAGGCCTTGGTCCACGCTCTGTTTGCGGTTTAGCAGCAGCAGGTTATGGATGTTGATCTTGACCGGGCAAACCGAGGTACAGGCGCCGCAGAGGGAACTGGCGAAGCTCAGGTGCTTGTGCTCGGCCATGCCGTTGTAGTGCGGCGAGATTACCGAGCCGATCGGGCCGCTGTAGGTGGTCTCGTATGTATGGCCGCCGATGTTTTTGTATACCGGGCACACGTTCAGGCAAGCGCCGCAGCGGATGCAGTTCAGGGCCTCGCGCTTCTCGGGCAGGGCCAGCAGGTCGGTACGGCCGTTATCCAGCAGGATCACATACATTTCCTCCGGTCCGTCCTTCTCTTTTGGCTGGCGCGGGCCGGTAAAAATGGTGTTGTACACAGTTACGTTCTGTCCGGTGCCGCTGGTGCTCAGCAGGGGCCAGAAAAGGTCCAGGTCCATGATGGAGGGGATCATCTTCTCGATGCCCACTATGGCGATATGCGTTTTCGGGAAGCTTGTAGAGAGACGGGCATTGCCCTCGTTCTCTGTTACGGCTACGCCGCCCACATCAGCGATCAGGAAATTGCCACCGGTTATGCCTACCTCGGCAGAGGTATACTTCTCGCGAAGCAGCTTGCGGGCCACGCCTACCAGTTCCTCAGCATTATCGGTTGGTTGTATGCCCAGCTTGCGCACAAACAGATCCCGGATGTCGTTTTTAGACATGTGCATGGCCGGCGTTACGATGTGGTAAGGGCGCTGCTCCGCCAGCTGCACAATGTACTCGCCCAGGTCGGTCTCCACGGTCTCGATGCCGTTCTTCTCCAGGTACTCGTTCAGGTGCACCTCCTCCGTGGTCATGGATTTGGACTTTACCACCGAGCGGGCGCGTTTGCGCTTCATGATCTCGCCAATCTCCTTTAAGGCCTCCTGTGCGTCGCGGGCCCAGATCACCTTACCGCCACGGGCGGTAAAGTTGGCCTCAAACTCCATCAGGTACTTGTCCAGGTTGTTGATGGTCTGGGTTTTTATGTAAGAGCCACGCTCGCGGGCCAGTTCATGGTCGGTGTATTGGGTGAGGCCACGCTGCACAGCGGCGTTATACTTGCCGATGTTGAATTTGATGGTAGCGCGGTGGCCTTGGTCGAATGCTTTTGTCTCCGCGTCCTGCAGAAACTGTCTCAGTTTACTCATACTGTTTCCCCCTTACGTTTTTCCGGGACAAAGGCTGCGCTTTAAGGCAGCCTAAAAAAGAAAAACACCCTTAAAGGTAGGGTGTTTTTCTTAATAGTTAAAAAGTTATAAAGTTTGGGAGATATAAAGGTGATGAATTAGAAGCACTTGTACGGTGAAGCGCTTTAACTGCCTTGCGGCAAATATCTCTCTAACTCCGAAACTCTATAACTCAAAAACTTATTTCTTATTGCTGTCTACCACAATGCGGTTCTCACGGTTGGCCAGCTCCCAAGCCACGTGGAACGCCAGTCGGGCTACCTTCTCGGCACTCTCGTAGATGATCTTATCAGGCTCATCACCTGGCTGGTGGTAATCGTCGTGCACGCCGTTGAAGTAGAACACGATCGGAATACCGTTCTTGGCGAAGTTGTAGTGGTCGGAGCGGTAGTAGAAGCGGTTCGGGTCGTTCTCGTCATTGTAAGTATAGTCGAGCTTCAGGTTCACGTACTTCTGGTTCATGTCCTCGTTTATCTGGTGCAGCTCCGAAGAAAGCTTGTCTGCCCCGATTACATAGATGTAGTTGCTGTCGTTGGTCTTCTCGTGGTCATAATCCATGCGGCCGATCATGTCGATGTTAACGTTGGCCACGGTGTTCTCCAGCGGGAAGATCGGGTTCTGGGAGTAGTACTCTGAGCCTAGCAGGCCTTTCTCCTCACCGGTTACCGTCATGAACAGTACGCTGCGGCGCGGGCCGTAGCCGGCTTTTTTGGCCTGGGCAAACGCTTCTGCCAACTCTATCACAGCCACTGTGCCGGAGCCGTCGTCGTTTGCGCCGTTATAGATCTTGTCACCTTCCAGCGACTCATCCACACCCACGTGATCATAGTGTGCAGTTACTACCACGATCTCCTCCTTCTTGTCAGTGCCCTCCACAAAGCCAAGTACGTTCTCGGTGGCCAGCGGCTCAGAGGTTCTGCTCATCAGGATCTTGATGTCTGAGGCAGGCTTGAAAGAAGCAGTTGCTGTGTTCTGCTGCATTTTCTCCGGGGTAGTACCCAGTATGGCTGCGCCCACAGTTGGCGTGGCGAAAATAGTGGCAGGGCGGCTGCTACCGTTGTTAGCCTGCGAGATGCTTGGCTGCTTAATGCGGTGCGAGAAGCGCTCCGCCATGGCGCGGTACTCCTCGGCACCCAGTACATACACTACGCCCTTGGCACTCGCTTTTTCGGCAGCGGCCGAGAAGCCGCGCATTTTTGTCTGCATTTCGGCAGCCGTAAGCATGGTTGCCACCAACTTGCCTTTAGCCGCCTGCTCGGTAACCTGGCCCGCATCCGCCATATACACAGCCTCTACGGCCTGCTCTGTGGTAAATGGGGAGCCTCCGAACGGGAAGAAATCCTGCATCATCAGGTATTTCTCTTTGCCAATGGAGATGTGGCCTTCGCCCCAGGTGCTCTTCTGCAGGTCAAAGGTCTGGTAGTATGGGTTGGCGCTGTTAGCTGTTACGGGGCCGGTCAGGCCATCCTCACGAAACTCGCGGGCAATATACTCTGCGGCCATTTTCTGGCCCTTCTCACCTGTGTTACGTCCTTCATACTCGTCGGAGGCGATAATGTGCAGGTGCTTGGAGAGGTCTGCTGCCGTGATGGTCTCGGCATACTTTGGGGCAGCCTCGCTAAGCTTGGCTACATCGGTAGTGGGTTTACTGGCGCTTGGGCCTTTGGCGCAGCCGTAGCCTACGGCGGCTAGCAAAAGGGCGGCGTAGAGATTGTGTCTCCTCATGGTTTAGGTTAGGTGTGTTAAAGTTTAGTTCAGTTTAGACGGATACAGGTACGGCAGGTTTAATTTAACTGTTCGGGTTGCGCTGCCGCTGCGCCTATTCCTTCACGATCAGAACGGTGGCAAAGGCGGCCACGCCCTCTTTCTTGCCCACAAATCCGAGATGCTCGGTGGTGGTGGCCTTAATGGAGATATCCTCCTCCGGAATGCCCATTACTTCGGCCAGGCAGGTTTTCATGGCCGGGATGTGCGGATTTACCTTCGGCTCCTGCAGGCAGATGGTGGAGTCGATGTTGCCGACCTCATAGCCTTCGCGGCTCAGCAGGTGCATCACCTCCTTCAGCAGTATCTTAGAGTCGATGCCTTTATACTTGGGGTCTTTGTCGGAGAAGTGGTAACCGATGTCGCGCATGTTGGCGGCGCCCAGCAGGGCATCGCAGATCACGTGAATCAGCACATCGGCATCTGAATGGCCCAAGGCACCGTGCGTGTACGGTATTTTGATGCCGCCGAGCCAGAAGTCGAGCCCTTCCTGCAGTTGGTGCACATCGTAGCCGAAGCCGGTTCTTATTTTCAGTTTCATAGTAGTATATCGGGAGTATAAATAAGTATAAAGCCAAAGTATAAACTGGCTAAAAAGGTAAATCTAAACCAAAAATACGATTTTGCGCCATGTTCAGGCCATTTTTTGGAAGGCGGCGGTGTAGGAGAGAGGTTGGGACGCAAAAAAAGAGCCTGCTATACTTTAGCAGGCTCTCACATCTATATTTCAAGAGCCTTGTGCTTAGGCCTCGATTTCGGCGAGCGTAGGGTAGGTGATGTACCCCTCAGGGCCGGGCGTATAGAACTTGTCCTGCTCCGGTTGCTGCAGCTCCGCATCCTGCGCAAAGCGCTCCGGCAGATCCGGGTTGGCAATAAACGGTACCCCGAAGGCCACCATGTCAGCATCGCCTTCCGCTATCACCTTGTTACCGCTTTCTTGTGTAAAGCCAGCGTTAATGATCAGGTTGCCTTTATACATCGGGCGGTAGCGCTTGGCAATTTCAGATTCCGCGTGCGGCACATCGTTTACATCGTTAAACGGCTCCGACAGGTGCAGGTAGGCCAAGTTATACTTGTTCAAGTGCTCGATGATGTAGTCGAAGGTCGGTATGGTGTCCTCGTTAAGGGTCATGCCGAAAATGCCGTGCAGGCTTGGGTTTAGGCGCACGCCGATCTTTTCCTCCGGTACTACCTCTTTAATCGCATCCAGCACCTCAAAAAGTATGCGTGCACGGTTCTCGATAGAGCCGCCATACGCATCAGTGCGGGTGTTGGAGGTAGAAGCGAAGAACTGGTGCAGCAGGTAACCGTTAGAGGCGTGTACTTCCACTCCGTCAAAACTGGCATCGATGGCATTTTTAGCAGCGTTTTTGAAATCCTGCACAATCTGCTCTATTTCCGGGATAGTCAGCGCACGTGGCGTTTCGGTGTCTTTAAAGCCTTCCGGGGTATAGGACTTCTCGTTCGGGTTGATGGCGGATGGCGCCACCGCAGGCTCTCCGTTATGGAAGTCAGGGTGCGAGATACGGCCCACGTGCCAAAGCTGCAGGAAGATTTTGCCGCCCTCGTCGTGCACGGCCTTGGTGATCTTTTTCCAGCCGTCTACCTGCTCCTGGCTGTAGATTCCGGGCGTGTTAATGTAGCCCACGGCCTGCTTTGATATCTGGGAACCCTCCGAAATGATAAGGCCTGCGCCAGCGCGCTGTGCATAGTAGGTGGCCATGATGTCGTTCGGCACGTTGCCTTCGTTAGCGGCGCGGCTGCGCGTCATGGGTGCCATAATTACCCGGTTCTTCAGTTCCAGGTCGTGTAGTTTTATCGGTTTTAAAAGCGGTTGTGCCATATCAATTTAAAAATTAAAGCATTGTAAAGTTAAAATTGGGTAGACATGTATGTGTGGCTTAGTATGATTGCCAGATACTGTTTTATGCAATCTTTGTAGCAAAAAAGAATACTTTTGAAGTATATACATTACTTGTCTATACAAATATATGATCAAAAAAATACTACCCGCGTAGTTTGTCGAGTAGGTTGCTTACTAAAACGGCTTCCTCCTGCGAAAGGTTATGAAAGCGTTCCATCAGGCTCGGGAACATGGCATCTACCTCCTGCAGCTTTTTAAGGCCGGTTTCGGTAATACGCACCTCAATCATGCGGCGGTTGGTCTGACAGATGTCGCGGGTAACGTAGCCTTTTTCAATCAGTTTATCGATGAGGCGGGTAACGTTGGAGTTGCGGTCCACCATGCGGTTCTGGATATCGCCGAAGCACACTGGCTCCGGGTGCTGCCCCCGAAGTATGGCCAGCACGTTGTGCTGCTGCAGCGTAAGCCCCAATCCTTTGAAGAACGGTATCAGTTGCTGGTTCAGCCAGTTGTTGGTAAACAACAGGTTAGCCATCAAGCGACGGTAATCGTCTTTAAACTCCTTCTGGTGTATTTCGTCTTCTATCCGCATGGGCCTACAAAGGTACGAAAGATATTTGTATATACAAAATTTGTAAGAGTAAGGTTGCGATCGGGCGTTTGTGCGTTTAAAATTTCACAAGTATTGTCGCCCTTACTGGAAGAATAAGAGCCAGGGAATGATGAACCCACCCCTAAAGCGACGCTCGCTACCTTCGAACTCGCGTTCTCGGTAGTCCAGAGGAGGGGAGTTTCACCTCTCCCCAGCCCTCTCCTTTTCTCGAGGGCCCCTACCCCCAAAACAGGAGAGTGAGATTTCGGCAGACGATTGTCATCCCCCTGCCCCCTTCAAAGGGGGACTTGGTTCAAGCTCCGTCAGCGGTGGCTATCGAAACCAATCCCAGTCCTTGGGTTGAGCGCCTTTGGAGTTTTTAGGTCCCGAAGGGATTGCAAAGCGACAGCGAGCAAAGAAAAGCTCCCAGCGCGATGCCCTTATCGAGGGCCCCTACCCCCAGGACGAGCCCTTCCGGGCTGGAGGGAGCCAAGGCCAGAGATGAAACGATAGGCAATTAAGATTGAGGATGAACGGCAGAAAGAGGGGATAGCTTGTGTCCAGTTGAAGGAAGCGGCGGCTAAAGTATAAATGGACAGGTATAAAGTATAGCCAAAGTATAAGTATGGCTCTGCAAGCCAGTTGAGTTGCAAACGCAACACCATTGTAGGACACAAGTCTGAAGACTTGCGCCAGAAGGGGTCAGACCAGAAAAGTATATCCCTGAGGATCAACAGCAGCCACTACACCATTAAAAAAGAAAGGCTGCCATACTTGGCAGCCTTCTTATCTAATCAATTTCGGATTACGCTTCTACAGCAGCCTCTTTCTTCTCTGCTTTATAAAGCAAGGTAGAGCAGTTGGTTTTGCGCAGCACCTCCTGGGCACAGCGCTGTATATCGTCTGGTGTAACGGCCTGTACTTTCTCGCCTTCCTGGTTGATGAGGTTGGCATCGCCGAGGAGTTTGCTGTAGGCCAGGTTCATAGCGCGGTTCAGCAGCTCTATCTCGGAGAACACGATGCTGGTTTCGGCCTGGTTCTTTACCTTGTTTAGCTCCTCCTCATCTACACGGTTATCAATCAGCTCCTGCACAATGGCCTCCACGGCAGCGTTTGCCTCCTGCAGGTCCACGCCCTCGTTCAGCTTACCCTGGATGATGAGCAGGCCCGGCTCCACGCTTCCGGTTACGGAGGCGGCGATGGAGTTGAATAGCTTCTGCTCTTTCACCAGCCGCTCGTAGAGACGACTCGATTTGCCCCGGCCCAGAATATCGCTGATCAGGTCTACGGCGTGGTAGTCGGGGTGCTGGCGGCCCGGCATGTGGTAGGCTTTGTAGAGGGCGCTGAGCGGTACATCAGAACTTGCCTCCAGCACGCGCTCTTCTGCCTGCCGCGGCTCCTCCTTCAGCTGGCGCTCATACTTCTCACCGGCAGGTATCGGGCCAAACCATTTTTCCGTCAGCTCCTTTGCATGCTCAAAAGTCACGTTGCCGGCCACTACAAGTATGGCGTTGCTCGGGGAGTAATGCTTGCGGAAAAAGGCCTTCACAATGTCCATCGTGGCATCCTCGATATGCGCGATCTCCTTGCCAATGGTAGCCCATTTATAGGAGTGCTCCTTGTAAGCCAGCGGGCGCAGCTTCAGCCACACATCACCGTAGGGCTGGTTCAGGTAATTCTGCTTAAACTCCTCTACCACCACCTTGCGCTGCACTTCCAGGCCGTGGTCGCTAAAGGCCAGTTCAAGCATGCGGTCCGACTCCAGCCAAAAGCCCGTTTCCAGGTTCTGGGCAGGCACCGAGAGGTAGTAGTTCGTGATATCGGGGCTGGTAAAGGCGTTGTTCTCGCCGCCTACGCGCTGCAAGGGTTCATCATACACCGGTATGTTCCTGGAGCCACTGAACATCAAATGCTCGAACAGGTGCGCAAAGCCGGTGTGGGCCTCCTCCTCATCGCGCGAACCCACATCATACAGCACGTTCAGTACCGCCATCGGCGAAGTATGATCCTCATGCACGATCACGCGCAGGCCGTTGTCGAGGGTAAATTCTTTAAACTCTATCATTGCTCTCTCTTCTGGTTTTATAGTGCTCGGTACACAGGGCGCCAAACTGTCGCAAAACAGCAAATCTATACTTTATACTATGTCTTTGCTTGCAGGCTTTACAGCTTTTCTGTAGCTTTTGCACGCCAACTGTGCCTTGCCATTTGGCGCTTGTGTAAGATCAACTAAACAAAAGTATAAATTAATGGCATACATTTCTGGAGCCCTGCCATTACTTTAACCCAAAAACTATAACGAGGTTTTCTTAAAAGAGATGAACTATAACCGCAAAGAGTATTCTGAGGAAGAACTGATAAAGCTGTACCGTGCCATTCTGAAGCCGCGCATGATCGAGGAGCGCATGCTGGTGCTGTTGCGCCAGGGCCGCGTAACCAAGTGGTTCTCCGGCATCGGGCAGGAGGCGATCTCGGTGGGCTCGGCCATGGCGCTGGATGAGGACGAGTACATTCTGCCGCTGCACCGCAACCTGGGCGTTTTCACGAGCCGCGAGGTGCCGCTGGACCGCCTTTTTGCGCAGTTTCAGGGCAAGACCCACGGCTTTACAAAAGGCCGCGACCGCTCTTTCCACTTCGGTACCAACGAGCACCACATTGTAGGCATGATCTCGCACCTGGGGCCGCAGCTGGCCGTGGCCGACGGTATTGCCCTGGCCGACCTGCTGGAGAACAAGGAGAAGGTAACGCTGGTGTTCAGTGGCGACGGCGGCGCATCGGAGGGTGATTTCCATGAGGCGCTGAACGTGGCCGCGGTGTGGGGCCTGCCGGTCATCTTTATGATCGAGAACAATGGGTATGGGCTTTCCACGCCAAGCAATGAGCAGTTTAAGTTTAGGCACTTTATCGATAAAGGTCCGGCCTATGGCATCGATGCCCTGCAGATAGACGGCAACAACATACTGGAAGTATACGACACCGTGCGCCAGGCGGCGGCTAGCATCCGCAAGAACCCGCGCCCGATGCTCATCGAGGCCATCACCTTCAGGATGCGCGGCCACGAGGAGGCCAGTGGCACCAAGTATGTGCCGCAGGAGCTGTTCGAGAAGTGGGCTAAGAAAGACCCTGTGGAGAACTTCGAGAAGTACCTGCTGGATGAGCTGGTGCTGACGCAGAAGGCCATGGAAAGTATAAAAGAGGAGCTGAAGGAGGAGATTGAGCAGGGGCTGCAGACCGCCTTTGCCGAGCCGATGCCGACAGCCAGCCGTGAGCAGGAACTGGAGGATATGTACAAACCTTTCTCTCAGGAAGTGATACAGCCAGCCTCCGATGCCAAATCCGAGCGTCGCTTCGTGGACGCCATCTCAGACGGGCTTCGCCAAAGTATGGAGCGGTACCCGGAGCTGGTGCTGATGGGCCAGGACATTGCCGAGTACGGCGGAGTGTTCAAGATCACGGAGGGTTTTGTGGATAAGTTCGGCAAAGACAGAGTGCGCAACACGCCGCTTTGCGAGTCGGCTATTCTGGGCATTGGCCTGGGCATGTCGGTACGCGGGCAGAAGAGTATGGTGGAGATGCAGTTTGCCGATTTCGTAAGCGCCGGCTTCAGCCAGATCGTAAATAACCTGGCCAAGAGCCATTACCGCTGGGGCCAGAACGCCGATGTGGTGGTGCGTATGCCAACAGGTGCGGGCACAGCTGCCGGCCCGTTCCACTCGCAGAGCAACGAGGCCTGGTTCTTCCACACGCCGGGCTTAAAAATAGTATACCCGTCCTCACCCTACGATGCCAAAGGCTTGCTAAACGCTGCCATCGAGGATCCCAACCCGGTGATGTACTTTGAGCACAAACTGCTCTACCGCTCCATCTCGCAGGAAATTCCGGATGATTATTATACTGTGGAGATCGGTAAGGCGAAAACGGTGGCTGAAGGATCAGACCTGACCATTATCACCTACGGCATGGGCGTACACTGGGCCAAGCAGCTGCAGCAGGAGCTAGGGGATGCAAGTATAGAGATCCTGGACCTGCGCTCGCTGCTACCATGGGACAAGGATGCCGTGCGTGCCGCCGTGGAGAAAACAGGCCGTGTGATTATACTTCATGAGGATACCATGACCGGAGGCATAGGCGGGGAGATTGCCGCCTGGATAAGCGAGCACTGCTTCGAGCTGCTGGATGCGCCGGTGGCCCGCGTGGCCAGCCTGGATACCGCCGTGCCGTTTGCGCCGCCGCTGGAGCAGGAGTTTTTGCCGAAGCAGCGCCTGCGCGAGAAGGTGGAAGCTATGCTGAATTACTAAAAGGCGCCGAAGCAGCACAGCCTATACTTTGGTTGTATGCTGTGTTTTGCTTTTGTGTTTAAGCTATTTATAATAAAATTAAAATCATATATTTGCATCATGCGTTTATTCCGCCCATACCTTTTTATGCTGCTGTGCCTGTTCCTGCTTGCCGGGGCGGGGTGCCAGCGCAAAGGAATTCCTTGCCCCAAGCCTACCAGCAAGCGCACAGTAAAAGTACAGGGGCCAAACTCGCAGGGCCTGGAGGCCATTAAGGTGAAGAGGGATAAAAACGGACGGGTAAAGAAGGGACGCGTGTTGGGCCTGTTTTAGAAAACCAGTTTAAACAGAATCAGTATAAAACCATGATGAAGGTGCGTGTTGCTGAATCTTGCTGCCGGACAGCGTATAAGTATGGCTTGGGCCTGCTGCTGTTTTTCCTGTTGGGTACCCTGCCCGGATATGGCCAGGTAAGCTATGAGGCGTTGGCTAAGCATGAGCAGCAGCTACGGAAATCGTTGAAAGATGCCGAAAAGGTAGACAGCAAGTACAAAGACACCCACCTGAACACCGATGCTTATACTTTTAAGAAAGGGGCCGCCGGCCGAAAGCGCGTAAAGCGGGATGACGGCTCCAGGTTGCACTTCAACGTAAACGGGGATCCGGCCAGGAAATTTAAGCTCTTTAAGAAAAGAAAGTATAAGCCCCGGAGCGAGAAAAGAAAATCAAACTAAGAAGAGAAAGGACTTTATAATATGAATTGGCACCCGCTAACCAGCGTTGATCAGTTGGAAGAGATCATGGATGAATCGAAGAACACGCCGGTAGTTATTTTTAAGCACAGTACCGCCTGCTCCATCAGTTCTACCGCCAAAAGCCGCCTGGAGCGCCAGTGGGCCGGCGCCGGCATCGACCATGTAAAGCCCTACTACCTCGACCTGATAAGCTACAGGCCTGTTTCCAACGAAGTGGCAGAGCTGCTGCAGGTAAGGCACCAGTCGCCGCAGCTGCTGTTGGTGCAGGATGGCGTTTGTACCTATGATGCCTCACACCTCGGTATCAGCGTAGACGCGCTTAAAAAGCAGGTGGCGGCATAGCGGCTTATACTTTGGCCGCCCTATTTTCCGTATAAAGTACCACAACGATTCTGGCGCTGTAGTAGTAAGTAGGAAAAGTTCGGAAACGGCTTTTACGCATACTTTTAAGGTGTTGGCGGCAGGTGATCTTAAGTTTGAAATACGCGTAAAGTTGAGTACTTTTATACAACCTGAAATGCACTGGCCTGTGATAAGATTCTTGACATGTATACTTGTGGCAGCGCTTCTGGCAGCCACCCCAGCCGTTGCCCAAACGGAGGAAGACGAAAGCTTTGAGCAAGAGACGAGCTACGGCATCAACTTCAACTCCAACGGTGGCCTGATCGGAGGGGCCTTTCTGCGTTTCTCCTATTACATGAACGAGCGCATGTACCAGTTTGGCGGCGTGGAGGTAGTGGAGGTAAAACACCCCAAGGAAGAGCGCTACCTGAACTATGTGGGCGAGCCGTTTGTGTACGGCAAGAAGAATTACTTTTTTGTGGTGAGGCCGCATTATGGCCGCGAGCTGGTGCTGTTCCGCAAGGCAGCTGAGTCTGGGGTGCAGGTAAATGCCCTGGGCGCCGTTGGCCCTTCTATTGGCCTGCTCGTGCCTTACTACATAGACTACAGCTACGACGGTACCACCAACGATGTGCGCACCGTGCCTTACGACGAGAACATCCACACCAACACAGACTATATCCTGGGCAGCGATACCGTTTTCCGGGGCTTGGGGCAGACAAAGGTTAAGCCGGGCTTGCACGCCAAGGCCGGCCTTAGCTTTGAGTATGGCCGCTACCGCGAAAGTATAGCAGGTATAGAGGTGGGTGTGGCAGTGGAGTACTTCCCGAGTGAGCCGGTTATCATTCCGTTGGCCGAGAACAACAATACGTTCACCTCAGTGTACCTGAACCTGTACTACGGTAGCAGAAAGTAAAATCCCCCGAACATTTATTGGTGCCGGTTTGTTAGAGAGGCATACCTTGCCATGGCCACATTTTTGGTCTATGGTTAAACTCTTAAGCCATAACTTCCTATCTTTGCCCCATGGATGAAATGATGACACTTCCGGTTATTCAGCCTAACGCCAAGCCCGAGGGACTTAACGCGTTGGGCCAGCCCCGCAAGCCAAACTGGCTGCGTGTAAAACTGCCGGTTGGGAAGGAGTATGCCAAAGTAAGAAACATTGTAGACGAATATAAACTGCACACCATCTGCGAGAGCGGCAACTGCCCAAACATGGGCGAGTGCTGGGGTGCAGGCACTGCTACGTTCATGATCTTAGGTAACGTGTGTACCCGCAGCTGCTCTTTCTGCGCTGTGGCTACCGGCCGCCCCAACGAGTATGATGAAGATGAGCCACGCCGCGTAGCCGAGGCCATACAACTGATGGGCGTAAAGCACGCTGTGATCACATCGGTAAACCGCGATGAGCTGAAAGACCGTGGCGCTGCCATCTGGCACGAAACGGTAAAGCAGGTGAAACTGATGTCGCCGACCACAACCATTGAGACCCTAATCCCTGATGTGAAGGGTACCTGGGATGCCCTGATCACGATGATCTCGCCAGGCCAGGAGGTGGTGTCGCACAACATGGAGACGGTGAAGGAGCTGTATCGTCGTGTGCGCCCGCAGGCAAAGTATGACCGCTCGCTGGAGCAGATACGCCGCACCAAGGAGTACGGGCAGCGCACCAAAACAGGCATTATGCTCGGCCTGGGCGAAACTCGCGAGCAGGTGTATCAGGCTATGGACGACCTCGCTGCCAACGGCTGCGACATCCTGACACTGGGCCAGTATCTGCAGCCAACCAAAATGCACCTGGAGGTAGCCGAGTTTATCCACCCGGACCTGTTCGACCATTACCGTGAGGAAGGGTTGAGACGGGGTATAAAATATGTTGAGTCCGGTCCTTTAGTAAGATCCTCATATCATGCTGAGCGTCATGTAAACGTTTAGCCGCATAACACTAAACAAAAAAAGCCCCTGTTGCGCCTAGGCGCAACAGGGGCTTTTTTTGTTGGTCTATAAGCTGACTCTGTAAAATTGTAATTATCTCATATTTTAATAAAAATATTTAAATATATTTGATAATACTGTTGTTAAATGTAATTTTAACGGCTGATTACTGCTAATATGCCTATGTAAACAACTTTACTTTTTCTCTTCGCAATAGAATTTTTGCACTGCTTGCCCCCTCTTTCTTCATGTCGAGAGAATAAAGGTTTCCATGCCTATGGGATACTTTTATGCAAAATAAATTCTATGATTATAATAAGAATTTATTGTCTTAACTGTAACTATTTCTGGCATACCAAGTAAAAGAGTGGAAGATAGATATAGCCCTATCTATAAATATGTAAGTGACGTTATATACAGTTATTTCTAATATTATGATTAAACATCTACTGCTGACCTTTCTTTTACTGACTGGCAGTATCACCCTTAGCCTGGCAAGTGAGCATGAAATAGAGCTTGGGCGGGCAACTACCTTCTCGGCGCTGGCCAACAAGAAGATTGTAGCCAAAGGGCCTGGAATTACTCAGATCGATGGCAACATTGGTATTAGTCCGGGCAGAACCATAGAAGGCGAGCCATACCTGGATGTGCTCGGCCGGAAGGAACGCAACACGGAGTTGGCGCAAGCAGGCATGCAGTACGCAAATGCCGTTTATGATAAATTGCTTAACCTGCCGGATTATGTTAATCATGCTCCCGCAATAGGTAATAACAACTCCTTAACCCCTGGTGTCTACAGGTTCAACGCCAACACCGTCTTAAACGGCAACCTTCGTCTTGATGGTCAGGGGAGCATCAACTCTCAGTTTATATTCCTGATAGAGGGCGACTTCACCTCCAACAGCGGCAGTATCCAGTTCTCGGACATGGGTGCTTCCGCAAAAAATGTTTACTGGATCATAACAGGCAATGCCACCATCGGGGCCGGTAGCTCTTTTCAAGGTAATATCATTGCCGCCGGAGACATCACCTTTCATAACAGGGCTGCGTTGGTAGGCCGTGCCATTTCACTCGGGGGTACTATTTACTTCGATGAGAACTCTACGGCCATGCCTATCATCATACAAACTAACCTGGAGGTAGAGAAGGATGTGGAGTACAAGGATGTGACGCTGGGAGCCAAGGTAACCTATACCATAAAAGCCACCAACAAAGGTTTGGGCAATGCCATGCATGTAGTGGTAAAAGAGCAGATACCGGCAGGGCTTAAGTTTGTAAGGTTTATCTCGGCCACCAAAGGCACTTACAACGAAGAGACCCACCAATGGCTTGTTGGCGATATGGCGGTAGGGCCGACAGAAACGCTGAAGCTGGAATTTGAGATAGTAGGAACAGGTAACATCAAAAACAAAGTAGTCATTATAGGGGATAACCCCGACCCGGAGCCCATTGATGACGAGGATGAAGCCGAAGTTGTACTTCCCGACCTGGGCGTAACCAAGCAACTGCTTAACCCGAAGGAGTCATACTTTGTAGGCGACTTCGTGGACTATAAGATTACACTTACCAACTATGCTGACAAAGCTGAGGAAGATGTGTATGTAAGAGAGAAACTGCCTGAGGGGCTGCAGTTCGTGAGCTATACAGCCAGTGCAGGAACATACAACCACGAGGCCGGTGTGTTCTATGTACCATCGCTCCCTGGCAACTCAACCATAACCCTTACCATCAGAGCCAGACTTGTAAAGGCCGGCGCGATCAGCAACGTTGTCAGTATCATCGCAAAAGACATTGAGCCCGAAGATCCGAATAACCCAGGTGATCCAAATAACCCTGGCAACCCAACAGATCCGGGCGACTATGAAGACTCTGACCCTGATAACGACGAAGATGTTGTTACCATACCGGAGGTGAAATGTAACCCGGAACTGGCGGTGGCCATCAGCGAAGCACCAACTACTGTGTGCGCCAGCGCTACCAGCCTGACCTTTAAGGCAGCATCAGAGGTAATTGGCGGCACTTATACCTGGACACTACCTCAAGGCTGGAGTTTTGCCGAGGGTACTGACCGTAACAGCAGCCAGGTAACGGTGCATGCTAGCGCTACCAGCGGCAGCAAAACGGTGAAAGTTACAGTAACCGACCAGTGCGGCAAAACAGCAAGCGCAGAAGTAGCAGTTAATGTAACCGGTGCCCCTAAAGCGCCAGCCATAAACGGCCTTGCGCAAGTATGTTTCAACAGCGAGGGCATGACTCTGGAGGCAGGCGAGTCTGAAGAGGAACTGACCTATGAGTGGTCTGTAGATACCAACCTGGAAATAGTTGGAGACATTACCGGAGCCAGCGTAGTAGTTAAGCCAAAGAATGGCAGCCTGCTGGGCGGCAAAGTAACCCTGAAAACTACAAACAGCTGCGGCTTCAGCAGCACCAGCGTAAAAGTGCTGGCCGTAACGCCAGCCCTGAAAGCTCCGACAGCCATTAACGGAGAGGTTAAGGTATGCGAGGACAAGCAAGTAACCTTCAGCACACCGGCAGTAACCGGTGCCACCAGTTATACCTGGGCATTCCCTTCTGATTGGAAAGTAGTAGGTGCTGCAAACGGAAGAGAAGTAACCGTAACAGTTGGCAAAGAAAGTGGGGCTATCAGTGTGGTAGCTAACGGCGAGTGCGGTAGCAGCGAAGCCTTCAGCAAAGAAGTGGAGGTGAACGAGCCGCCAACCATCGAAAACTTCGCCTTGAACGGAGATGGCGAGGCTTGCCAGAATGAAACACTTGTATTTACTGCAACCGAAGTGCCGGGAGCTACTTATAATTTCGCTGCCGGAGGTGGTGTGCAGATTATTTCGAAAACAGGCAACAAAGTAACCGTTAAAGCAGGTGCTTCTAATGGTACCGTGTCTGTTACAATAACTGACTTCTGCGGCAACGAACTGACTGTAACTAAAAGCGTGGTGGTTACGCCGATGCTGGCTACGCCAACTATCTCGGGTACAGACAAAGTATGCCAGAACAGCACAGGCAATGTATATACAGCGCCAGCTTATGAGGGTACAGTAACTTATAAGTGGACAGCCAACGGCGGCCTGACCATTACCTCCGGAGCGAACGCTTCTACAGTAGAGGTAAGTGCCGGTGCTAGCGGTGGCACCCTGACACTGGAGGTGACGAACGGCTGCTTTACAGTGAAGGCTTCTAAAGTAATTGGTATCAACCCGGTGCCTAACGCTCCGGCAAGTATAACCGGCGATGCAACAGTATGTGCCGGAACAGAGCAGACCTACACAGCCGCTGCAGTAACTGGTGCTACCTCTTACACCTGGAGCTTCCCTTCATCAGACTGGACAGTAGTATCCGGGGGAGACAGCAGAACAGTAACGGTAACAGTTGGCAGCACAAGCGGAAACGTAACGGTGAAGGCTAACAACGCATGCGGTCGCAGCGTGCAGGCAGCTTCCCTGGCAGTAGTTGTGAGCGATGTGCTGACAGCCCCAGCCATCAGCGGCAGCAACGGTGCTTGCGTAGGCACGAACCTGACTTATACTATACCGGCAGTAGCCGGAGCCACCGGGTATGAGTGGAATGTGCCGGAAACCTGGGCCATCGTATCAGGGCAGAATACTACTTCCATTGTAGTAAAAGTTGGAGAAAAGGGCGGTAACATGAAAGTAGCCGTGAGAAATGAGTGCGGCCTTGGTGAGGAAGCCGTGAAAGCAGTAGCACCTGTATTAGCCCCTGCCGCTCCGGTTATCACAGGCAACAACGATGTGTGCGAGAACACGCCACAGCTAACTTACACCATCTCTAACCCTGAGGGAGGCGCCACCTATACCTGGGCGCTGCCAGAAGGCTGGAGCTTCGAGGGAGGCAACACCGGCACAAGCGTAATAGTGAATGCAGGAACAACGGCCGGAGCTATAAAAGTAGTAGCCGAGAACAGCTGCGACACTTCAGAGGGTACTTTGGAGATTGAGATCTTCACGCCTCCGGTAACGCCAGGGCTGATTACCGACAACAGCAACGTATGCGACGGACTGGTGTTCACCATAGAGCCTGTGGCCGGAGCAAACGATTACACCTGGACGGTAAGCAACGGGTTCACCATCACATCTGGTCAGGGTACTACAACCATCACTGTTAAAGCCGACAGAGTTGATGCCCAGGGAACGGTAACGGTAGTTGCCAATAACGGCCCGTGCAGCAGTATGGAAGCCATGGGTAACATTGATGCCTCTAAAGCCGACGGTAACCTGAATTTCCCGAAAGCCTTCAGCCCGAACGGCGATGGCAAGAACGACAACTGGCACATTAAGAACCTGGAGAAATTCCCGAACAACGAGATAACCATTTTCAACCGCTGGGGATCTGAGGTGTTCAAAACAAAGAACTACCAGAACAACTGGTCTGGTAAAGGATTGGAGCAAGGTACTTACTTCTACAAAGTAAGGGTAACGTTATGTGACGGCGTAGTGAAAGAGTTTACCGGGTATACGACCATATTCCGCTAGACTGAGGCTTAAAAATTAGTAATTCCAAAGACAATGAGAATATATTACCTATTGCTGGCCCTGTTGCTTACCACGGCCGCAAGCGCTCAGCAAAATCCGCAGTACTCACAGTATATTTTTAACAGCATGTCCATCAACCCGGCTTACACGGGTAGCAAAAACGTGTTGAACATAAACGCGTTTCACCGCTCCCAGTGGACGGGCGTGGAAGGGTCGCCAAGCACGCAGTCGTTGGCAGTGGACGGGGTGATGGCCAGTGACAAGCTAGGCCTTGGCCTGAACCTGACGCGGGATGAACTAGGTGCCCACAGCACCACCAGCGCCTACGCCAACGTTGCCGTGAAGCTGCAGGTGAGCGAGAATGCCATCTTCAGCCTGGGCCTGGCGCCCGGCCTGGTGCAGCATACCGTGGATGGCAGCAAGTTCGGCATCGAAGATGACCCAACTATACCGACGGGCAAAGAGACAAGTATAAAGCCGGACGTGAAGATCGGTGCCTACTTCCATACCCGCAGTTTCTATGCTGGCTTCTCAGGTACGGACTTGCTGCAGTTTAAGGACATGGACCAGGTGGAGCCGGAGCGCCATTACTTCTTTACAGCAGGCTATGTGTTTGATGTAAGCCGTTTCGTGAAGCTGAAGCCAAGCCTGTTGGTGAAGGAGGACTTCCATGCACCTACAAGTATGGATGTGAACGCCTTTATACTTCTGGCAGATCGCCTGTGGCTGGGTAGCTCTTACCGCACAAGTATGAATGTTTTCAACGATGCTGAGATGGGCGATGTGGAAAAACGCACGGCCGTAGCCTTTATAGGCGAGCTGCAGGTAATGAAGCAGCTGCGTGTGGGTTACTCCTACGACAAAATGCTGAATGGATATAGCAACCAGAGCACCCACGAGGTATCGGTTGGCTACTACTTCTTCCGTAAGAAAGAGACCAAAATGCTGACGCCGCAGTACTTTTAATCGAAAAGCGCTTACTATATGAACTTCAAGAATATACCCTTTTACTTAATAACTGCCGCCGTGCTGGGTTTTACGCCTGTGGCACAGGGCCAGTCTTCGCTGCGCAAGGCAGATAAACTTTACGATAACTACGAGTTTGCGCTGGCTTTGCCCTTGTACAAGGAAGCCATACTAAAACGCAAGCCCGAACTGCCAACCGTGGAGCGCATTGCCACGGCTTATCGCCTGACGCGCCAGAACCGGGAGGCGGAAGTATGGTACGGTAAGGTTGTCTCCATGCCGGGTCGCCCGCCGATGAACCTATACTATTACGCGGAGGCGCTGCGCAGCAACGGTAAGTACATTGAGGCGAAGGAGCAGTACATGCAGTGGGGAGAGGAGATGCCGGAGTATGCCGAGCGCGCCCAGCAACTGATGGAGGCTACAGACAAATCCATACGCCTGATGAAGCAGCCTGCCGTGGCAGAAGTTACCCAGCTAACCACCCTGAACGCAGCCGGCGCCTCAGACTTTAGCCCGATGATGTACGGTAGCAACGGTATCATTTTTACCTCTGACCGCGGTGTGCGAAAAGACGGGAAAGATGCCAAAGTTTACGGTTGGACAGGCCGCCCGTACCTGCAGCTGTTCGTAGCGCAGGAAGTAGGAGAGGGTACTTACGGTAGCCCGCAGCCACTGCAGGAGGTAGTTAACGCTGACTACCACAACGCCACAGCCTCTGCCGCCAAAGATGGGGGCAAGTTATACTTTACACGTACCAAAATGGTGCCTGCGCTGAGTAACGTAAACGCAGACCCCACCAGTTGGGCAGAAAAGAATGAAAACCAGAACCTGGTAAACCGCCTGGAGATATATGCTGCAGAGAAAAAGGGCGGCGCCTGGAGCAACATTGAGCCATTCGTCTATAACAAAGTGGAAGAGTACTCTGTTGGGCATCCGGCTGTTTCGGCAGACGGGCAGGTGCTATACTTTGTGTCTGACATGCCGGGTGGTTTCGGCGACACGGATATTTACTACAGCACGCGTCAGCCGAACGGTGGCTGGAGTGAGCCTGTAAACGCAGGCGCAGTGGTGAACACGAGCGGCCGCGAGAGCTTCCCGTACGTGGATGCCAACGGCAAACTATACTTTGCCTCTGAGGGGCACCCGGGCATGGGCGGCATGGACATTTTCTCTGCGGAGGGCGGGCTTGGCAACTGGCGCGATGTGAAAAACCTGGGTTACCCGATCAACACACCACAAAACGACTACGGCATCATGTTCACAGAGCCGGGAGTGCGTGGCCTTTTGTCCTCTAACCGTGACTCGCAGAACGGCACCGAAGACATTTACGCCTTTAAGGTGCTGCAGAAGCCGGTGGTACTGGCCATTACAACCCTGGGCCGTTATCAGAACAATAAGAAAAAAACTGTGCAGGAGCCACTGCCACAGACCAGAATCATGATAAGCCAAAAGAACTCAAAAGATTCTACAGTGGTTATTACAGATGAGAAGGCACAGAGTTATGCAGACGCCCGCGCAGGCAACGCTTATACTTTTACAGGCTCTAAGATCGGCTTCCTGAAAATGGAGTCTGCCATAGAGGTGCCGACCACTGCCTCTGATACCGTGCAGGTGGCGCTCATATTCGATAAGAACGAGGTGGAGAAAGCCATTGTGCTGGAAAACATCTACTACGACCTGGATAAAGCAGACATTCGCCCTGACGCGGCCAAAGAACTGGACAAACTGGTGACGCTGCTGAAGAACAACCCAAGCGTAGAGATTGAGATGGGTTCGCATACAGACAGTCGCGAAAGCCATCAGTATAACCAGCAGCTGTCTGAAAGAAGAGCGCAGGCCGCCGTGGATTACCTGGTGTCGAAAGGCATTGAGCGAAACCGCCTGACAGCAAAAGGTTACGGTAAAACAAGGTTAGTAAACAAGTGTGCTGACGGTGTGGAATGCCCTGAGGCGGAGCACCAGAAAAACCGCCGCACCGAGTTTATGATCAAGAAGAACTAAAACAGATTTAAATTCTCATTAGCTTTCATAGTTTGGAAAGGCTCTGTGGTTTCTGCGGAGCCTTTTATCTTTTCAGGGGCAGGGGCGTTGCGCCGATGCAGGGAAAATCCGGAACTTGTGAAGCCGGCAAGTATAAACCTTAAGCCGCGTTGCCCGTTTTCTGATTGTTCATCCACCTTACCTATGCACGCATTTCGCTATACTTATACTTTCCTTTTCTTTTTACTGATGATGTTGCCGCAGGTACTGCAGGCGCAGGAACTGTACAGTGGCCATGTGCTGAGTGCCCAGACGGAGCAGCCGCTACAGGGCGTAACCGTTACCGCCAGCTCGGGGGAGCAGGGCATCAGCAACGAAAACGGCTACTTTAGCCTGGCCACAGCCACTGCACCTGCCCGGCTTGTCTTCAGTTACATCGGTTACAAAACAGAGATCATAACAAACCCGGGTGCCGGGCAAGAACTGCGGGTGCTGCTGCAACCAGGCGCAGCCAGCCTGCAGGAGGTGGTGATTACCGGCTACGAAACCAACCGGCCGCTGCTGCAAACAGCGGGTGCGGTAAGTATAATTGAGCGGGAGGTGATCGAACGCTTCGACGAAAGCTCTATCGTGCGGGCTGTGAACACGGTGCCGGGTGTGCGGATGGAGGAGCGGGCGCCGTCCAGCTACCGCATTTCGATTCGCGGCAGTTCATTGCGTTCGCCCTACGGCATCCGTAATGTGAAGCTATACTATGATGGCATTCCGTTTACAGAGGCCAACGGCACCACGGCGCTGAATTTGATGGATGCGGCCAACATCGGAAGTATAGAGGTGCTGAAGGGGCCAACCGGAAGCATCTACGGTGCCGGCACAGGCGGAACCGTACTGCTGGAGCCGCGGCGTGCAGCAGACGGAGAGCAATCGTTGGAGGTGGGGGCGATGACAGGATCTTTTGGCTTAAGGCGCTACACGGCCACGGCCCGGGTAGGAGGGGAGAAAAGCAGTATCTTGGTGCAGTACGCGCGGCAGGAGTACGACGGCCACCGGCAGCAGTCGGCGGTAGACCGCGAGGTGCTGCTGCTGAGCTCTGAGTTCAAACCGTCAGACAAGCGTACCATCTCTGCCAATCTTGTTTACTCCGATTTATACTATGAGCTACCCGGTGGGCTGACGCAGGAGCAGTATGAGCAAGACCCAAGCCAGGCCCGCGGCGGCATGTTCGGGAGTGTGGCTCAGAACGCCTCCATGAACCAGGAAGGGGTGAATGTGGGGCTGAAGCAGGCGTATCGGTTTAGCGAGCAATTCCGAAACACCACCTCTGTGTATGGACTGCACCGTTTCAGAAATCATCCGTTTAACACAGACTATGAACGCAACACCAACCAGGAAATGGGCGGCCGCACCAGCTTTGCCTATGATGCGCAACTCGGAAGTATAGGCACTACCGTTACAGCAGGCGGGGAATTTCAGCGTGGATTCGAAGCGGCTCGCACCTACGATAACAACGGCGGCACCCCCGGCGACCTGCGCACGGATGATGAAGTGGTGGCTAAATCTGGATTCGCCTTTGCCCAGGCCGAGTTCGAGCTACCTGCCGATTTTATTGCCACCGCCGCACTAAGCCTGAACGACACCAGGTATGAAATAACGCGCCTGCACCAGGCCGGCAGCGGCAGTTACAGGTATAACCGCGATTTTGAGTCTGTGCTGTCGCCGCGCGTGGCCCTGCTCAAGCAGCTGACGGAGGAGGTAAGTATACATGCCAGCGTGAGCTCCGGCTTCTCGCCACCCACCGAAGAGGAGATTTTGACCTCAGACGGGCAGCTGAATGAGGAACTGGAAGCGGAGAAAGGCACTAACTACGAGGCAGGCGTGCGGGGCTTTGGCCTGAACGGCAGGCTGAGTTTTGATCTGGTGGCCTACTACTTTAGGTTGAAAGAAACCATTGTGAGCCGGCAGGATGTGTCGAGTGTGGCCGTGTTCCGCAACGTGGGCAGCACCAACCAGAAAGGCATCGAGACAAGTATAGGGTATACTTTGGTGGATGAGCCGACGCAGCAGCTGAGCTTGCTGAAAGTATGGACGAGCTATACCTTCAGCCATTTCCGCTTTGACGAGTACCAGCAAGATGAGAACGATTACTCCGGGAATGAGCTGACAGGCGTGGCGCCGCATACCGCCACAGCAGGACTGGATCTTAACACCCGCTTCGGCTTATACCTGCACCTGACGGCCAATTACTCCGACGAGGTCCCGCTAAACGACGAGAACACCATTTATGCTGATAACTATTTAGTAGCCGGAGCCAGGTTGGGTGTAAAAAAACGCCTGGGGCAGCACTTCGGGTTGGAAGTCTTTAGCGGTGTGGATAATGTCACGGATAAAAAGTATAGCTTGGGCAACGACCTTAATGCCTTCGGCGGTCGTTTCTTTCAGCCTGCGCCGGGCCGCAACTACTACGGCGGCCTCAGCCTGAAGTATACTTTATAGGTAACTAGCGGCTCCTGGCCAGGGTGGGCGGAAACTCTGACATGATATCGGCCACAACCAAACTAATTCGCTCCATGTCCTGAGAGGTTGGGTTAATACCCGCCTCAGCAAAACCGCGCCACAGCAGCTGGTTAGTGCTTGGGTCGATAAGGTCGATGACAAGTGTGCCGGCAGGGAAGCTCTGGATTGGTCTGTAATTTGTTATCCCGGCGGTGTTGTAGCGGAAGCGGTAGCCGAACCAGTAGCTGTAGCCGTAGCCAAAGCCTTCCGGGAAAGTATAATCAGAAGTAGGTGCCTGGCTTGCATCTACTGCCAGGTCGTATGCCACCAACAAACCGGGGTTCTGCACCTCGGGGCGCAGCCCGTCTTTCACCAACTCACTAGCAACCGCTTCTTTCACGCGCTGGTCCAGCAGCAGGTTAAACTGTGGGCCTGCCCCTCCTGCCACAGGCTTAGGAACCTCCGCACGGTACCAGTTAAACGTCTGGAACTTGGTAAAATCAACCGTAGGATCATAGGCATACTGCCTGTTTGCCTGCGGAATGCGGGAGCAACTGGCAAGCGTCAAAAACAGCAGGAGTAATGAGGTGTAGAGGTTGCCTGTTTTCTTCATAGTTCAAATTGTTTCAGGTGGTGTAGTATAAACGCTCTGCTAAGAGCTTTCTGATATAGTTATACTTGCTAAAAGTATAGTAATGTAAATATATACATAATTTATTAGATGTGAACACACCTGGTCGTGCCGATGTTTTAAAATCCCTGTTAGTTTGTACGGAGGTAGTATGGCGGGATAAAAAGACGGCAAGCAGGAGAGAGCCAGCCGAGATAAACAAAAAAGCCTGACCGATGCGGCCAGGCTTTTGAAGTATAAATCGGGGTGTGGTTAGCCGATGGCTACCATCTCATTTCCGTTCTCGTTGTAGGCCTCGATCGGGGCGCAGGAGCAAACCAGGTTACGGTCGCCGTACGCGCTGTCGATGCGGCTAACAGTTGGCCATACTTTGTTATCGCGCAGGTAAGCCATTGGGAACACGGCTTTCTCACGAGAGTAAGGGCGGTCCCAGTTCTCTACCATCACCACCTTAACCGTATGTGGGGCATTCTTCAGCACGTTGTTCTTCTGGTCAGCCTTGCCAGTTTCGATCTCGCGGATCTCCTCACGGATCGAGATCATCACATCACAGAATCTGTCCAGTTCTTCCTGCGGCTCAGACTCCGTTGGCTCTACCATCAGCGTGCCAGCAACTGGGAACGATACCGTAGGTGCATGGAAACCGTAATCCATCAGACGCTTCGCAATGTCCTCTACCTCTACACCGGCTTTCTTGAACTCACGGCAATCCAGGATCATCTCGTGAGCGCAACGGCCATTCTTGCCAACGTAAAGCACAGGGTAGTGCTTCTCCAGGCGAGCCTTAATGTAGTTGGCGTTCAAGATAGCTACCTTAGTAGCCTCAGTCAAACCTTCACCACCCATCATGGCAATGTAAGCATAAGAGATCGGCAGGATAGAGGCAGAACCCCAAGGCGCAGCAGACACAGCATGAATAGCTTTGTCGCCGTTTATCTTTCTAACCGCATGGCCTGGCAGGAACGGAGCCAGGTCTTTTACCACACCGATTGGACCCATGCCAGGGCCACCGCCACCGTGAGGGATGCAGAAGGTCTTGTGTAAATTTAGGTGGCAAACGTCGGCACCGATGTGCGCTGGGGAAGTCAGGCCTACCTGGGCGTTCATGTTGGCACCGTCCATGTACACGCGGCCGCCATTGTCATGTATAACCTGGCAGATCTCGATGATGCTCTCCTCGTACACACCGTGGGTAGATGGGTAAGTTACCATCAGGCAAGACAGTTCATTCTTATACTGCTCAGCTTTGGCGCGCAGGTCAGCTACGTCAATGTTACCCTTCTCATCGCACTTCACGATCACCACTTTCATGCCGGCCATAACCGCAGAGGCAGGGTTTGTACCGTGAGCAGAAGAAGGAATCAGGGCGATGTTGCGGTGATGATCACCACGGGACTCATGGTAGGCACGGATCACCATCAGACCGGCGTACTCACCTTGTGCACCAGAGTTTGGCTGCAGCGACACCGCATCGAAGCGAGTCACCTCGCACAGCCAAGCCTCCAGGTCAGCAAAAATCTGCTCATAACCTTTGGTCTGGTCGGCAGGGGCGAAGGGGTGCAGCTGTCCGATCTCAGGCCAGGTTACCGGGATCATCTCTGCCGTAGCGTTCAGTTTCATGGTGCAAGAGCCAAGCGGGATCATGGAGTGAACCAGGGAAATATCCTTGTTCTCCAGGTGCTTCATGTAGCGCAGCATCTCGTGCTCGGAGTGGTGCCTGTTAAACACTTCCTGCTTCAGGTACTCGCTCTTTCGGATAAGGCTGTCTGCCCAGGTGATCTCGGTTTCTTCCGGAAGCTCGTTTATACTTAACACATCCGCCGACTTGCCAGCCACTTTCGCGAACACGGCAAGTATATCCTTCACATCCTGCAGGTCGGTGTTTTGGTTAAGGGAGATAGCAATGTTCGTATCCCCAAGGTACAGGAAGTTAATGCCGGCAGCCTCAGCCTCTGTGCGGATAGCCTGCTGCATATCGGTACTTTCTACCGCTATCTTCAGCGTATCGAAATACTGCTCGTTCTGCTGCTCAAAGCCCAATGCCTTCAGGCCTTTCTCTAGCTGCTGCGCCAGGGCGTGCGTATTCAGGCCGATATACTTCAGGCGGCGTGGGCCGTGGTACACAGCATACATACCGGCAATTACAGCCAGCAGTACCTGTGCCGTACAGATGTTAGAGGTTGCTTTCTCGCGGCGGATATGCTGCTCGCGCGTCTGCAGGGCCATGCGGTACGCTCTGTTTCCTTCCGCATCTACAGAGATACCAATGATACGGCCAGGAATCACGCGCTTGAAAGCCTCCTTAGTAGCAAAGTAGCCCGCATGCGGACCGCCGAAGCCCATCGGTACGCCAAAGCGCTGTGTGGTTCCTACCACGGCGTCAGCACCCATCTCGCCCGGAGGCGTCAGCAGCGTCAGCGAAAGTATGTCGGCAGCAACAGCCACCAGCATCTCCTGCTCGTGCGCCTTGGCTATAAAGTCGGTATAATCAAAAATGGCACCGTCGGCAGCAGGGTACTGCACCAAGGCACCAAATAAAGTCTCGTCAGAGAAGTCTGCTTCGCGATGGTCGCCGATAACCAGCTCGATGCCGATAGGGGTGGCACGCGAAGAAAGGATATCGATGGTTTGCGGCAATACCTGGTTCGACACAAAGAAGCGGTTGGCATTTTTGCGCGAGCCTTTACGCTGGGCATAGAACATACCCATGGCCTCAGCAGCGGCAGTGCCCTCATCCAGCAGCGATGCGTTAGCGATCTCCATTCCTGTCAGGTCCATCACCATGGTCTGGTAATTGATCAGCGCCTCTAGTCGGCCCTGGGCAATCTCAGCCTGGTAAGGAGTATAGGCAGTGTACCAACCCGGGTTCTCCATAATGTTACGAAGTATAACCGGCGGCATAATGGTATCGTTGTATCCAAGCCCGATATACGACTTGTATACTTTGTTCTGCTTGGCGATCTGCGAGAACTTGTTCAGGAAGTCTCTCTCAGAAAGTGCGGCAGGCAGGTTGAGCGGCTTCTTCAGTCGGATGGCGGCTGGTACAGTCTCCTCAATCAGTTGATCCAGTGTGTCTACGCCAATGGTGCGCAGCATGTCCTGCATTTGCTCTTTATCGGGGCCGTTGTGGCGCTCCTTAAACACATCAGCAGGTTTTGTTTTAAAAATCATAACGATGCTATATTAGTCTGGAATTTTTTGGGTTTTCAGCTCCTTCGGAAGCCAGCCTTTCGGCAGTTCCTAACTCTTGCTACAAAAGTAGTAATACTTTATTATATTGAAGCATCAAAGCTAAATAGTTAAGGGCGCACGGGTGCGTATAATAACCTGAAGTATAAGCGCCAGCACGGACTTTTGTTCATCTGTTCCAACATAAAAAAAGCAGCAACAATTCAACTTCCTAACCTTATGCATAAACTGAAGATCGGCATCATTAAAGAAGGTAAAGTCCCGGTGGATAAGCGCGTGCCGCTCACCCCAAAAAAGTGCGTGGAGGCGATGCAGGAATTTCCGGGGATGGAGATTGTGGTGCAGCCAAGCGATGTGCGCTGTTTTACCGATGCCGAGTACCAGGAGCTCAACATTCCGCTGCAGCAGGACCTGGCCGATTGCGATGTGCTGATGGGGGTGAAGGAGGTGCCGATAGAGCAGCTGGTTCCGGACAAGACATACTTCTTCTTCTCCCATACTATAAAGAGGCAGCCGCACAACGCCAAACTGCTCCGCGCCATACTTGACAAGCACATCACGCTGATAGATTATGAAACGCTGAAGACGCCGGAGGGGCAGCGGGTGGTGGCCTTTGGCCGATACGCAGGTATAGTGGGTGCTTACAACGGTATACTTACCTACGGCAAAAAACACAGGCTCTTCGACCTGAAGCCAGCCTACCTGTGCCACGAGATGGAGGACATGCAGGAGGAGTACTTTAAGGTAAAGCTGCCGCCGATAAAAATCGCCATTACCGGGGGAGGCCGTGTGGCAGGCGGTGCCATGGAGGTGCTCGATAAGATGGGAATAAAGAAAGTGAGCGTCTTCGATTACCTCTACAAGCAGTTCACCGAGCCGGTTTACGCCCAGCTGCATTCCGGCGACTACAATGCCCGCCCTGATGTGGAAGTATGGGACTCGCCAGATTTCTACGCCAACCCACACTTATATAAGAGTACATTCCGGAAGTTTACCCGCGTAACCGACCTGCTCCTGGCCTGCGCCTACTGGGACCCGCACGCCCCGAAGCTGTTCACCGAGGAAGATACCCGAAAGCCGGATTTTAAAATAGACACCATCGCCGACATTACATGCGACGTGAATGGCTCCATACCTACCACCAAACGGGCCACCACCATAGAGGAGCCGGCTTATGATTATAACCCAACTGCCGGAGAACTGGAGCCGCCATACTCACAGCCCGATAACATCACGGTGATGGCGGTAGACAACCTGCCTTGCGAACTTCCCAGAAATGCTTCCCGCGACTTTGGCCGCCACCTTATAGATAATGTGTTCCCCCAATTCTTTAACAATGATAAAGGGGAGATGCTGGCGCGTGGCACCATTGCCAAAGACGGTAAGCTAACGCAACGCTATAGTTACTTGGAAGACTACGCCAACAGTGCCACAAATAATAAGGAGAAGCAGGAGGCGGTATAGTATAGAATACTGTAGTGCAATCACAAGTATAAAGAAAGCCCCAGCCCCAGTAAGGCCGGGGCTTTCTTGTTAAAGCTAGGGCGGGGGAGTTGGGGCAACCGGAGCTTTTATGATAGCCCTGCAGAGCAAAAGGCGAAGCCCTGAAAACATT
>NZ_JAPFQO010000014.1 GCF_026241195.1 Pontibacter anaerobius | reverse complement strand
TCCCTTATTTTTACAACGCAGTGCCGGGGGGAAAAAGGGAAAAACAACCCCGCCCAACACACCCTAGCAGACACCCTCGCAAGCCTGACAAGCCAAAGCGTCTGCTAGACCATTTCGTTGTGAAGTATTAAAAGTATAGAATGAAAGATATAAAGTTGTTTGCTCTTTCAGAAAGTATAGCTGAAAACGAAAAGTGGATTGCTTTATTAATTCCATACTTAGAGCAAGCTGACTCAGTTGAGTTCAACACTCTATATGACCCAACTAACTTAAATCAAGAATTAGAATCTCTTAAATCTGATTTAATAGAAGAAGGGGAGAGATCTGATAAAATATATCCAAGTGGAATCTATCGCAGGTATAGATTATCAGAAAGAGTAAGAAAATTTATACTTTCAAAACCATACAAGGATTGGAGTAACTATCAGTTTGAAGACTTATCTCTGATGAAAGATGGTGCTGAAATACTTGCTACTATCACTCATGAAAACTATGTTTTTGCTCAAATGACCGAAGAAGAGAGAAAAGAATTTAACGAGAAAGGGTATGAGTTTGGTCTGCTGCAAGAAATTTAAAAATAACACTTCACAACAAGGTACAGGTATTATGTTCAGCTGACGCTTCACCCATTGCCTGTACTAGACCGTTAGGGGTAATACTAAAATCAATGAGAACAATCTTCCTCACCCTCATTATGGCACTTTTCGGATTCGGTAGCACTAAGGCACAGTCAGTACAGAAATTTAAGGAGCCCCTAAACACAGCAGTGTTTACGACCAAATTCGTGATTGAAGAAAATAAGCCAATCACATACGTTACGCATGACTCAGATGATGGGGCTTGGCAGTTCTTCAGCGACGATGAATTTGAAGATTCTGAAAGTATAGCCAAAATAGTCGGACTCGGCGAAATCATAGAGATGGATAAGTCCATACTTGAACTGGCTGATATGCCCGAAGGCTACTACGCTTACAGAGAAAGTGTAAATAGTAAATGGATAATCCAAAAACAGGAAGAGTAGCATTTGCCAACACAATGCGTGCTCAACCTTCGTTCGCTATTGCTCAGGCTCAGCATGCACGCCGTTATCTCCTCTTCTTCAAAACTTTACCAGCCCATGGAAATTAAACGCAAACCGGCATACCTAGTCCGCAATGCCTGCGCCACCGAATATGAGAGAATCGGAAAGCTGCTGGTGCGTGTTTACGCTCAGCTGGAAGGATTCCCGAAAGAGCATGAGCAGCCAGCCTATTACAACATGCTTTCCAATATAGGAGACTTAACCGCTAACCCGGGAACAGAGCTTCTGGTAGCCGCTTCCGCTGAGGGCAAAATTGCGGGAGCAGTGGTTTTCTTTAGCAACATGCAGTACTACGGCTCAGGCGGTATAGCTACCAAAGAGCAGAACGCCGCCGGCTTCAGGTTACTGGCTGTAGATTCTGCTGCAAGAGGCCAGGGCATCGGGAGACTTCTGACCGAAGCCTGCATACAAAAGGCCAGAGACGAAAAGTTGTCACAGGTAATCATCCATACTACAAGGGCCATGCTGCCAGCCTGGAAAATGTATGAAAGCCTTGGTTTTAGAAGATCCGAGGACCTGGATTTTCTGCAGGGAGATCTTCCCGTGTTTGGTTTCAGGTTGCCGCTTAGTTCCCCTGAAGTATAAGCAGCAGCGACATACATGTTAGCGCAAACATTACACGTTTTAGACCCATAGTTGGAGACCATCAACCACCTACAAGCAAAATAAAAACTGCTCCCCTGCATCATATTTAAGTATACTTTTATACTTTACCCAAACCCTTTGCAGGGCAACTTACACTATGGTAAACGTATTAACAGAAATAACAATAGATAAGCCGCTTGATGAGGTTGCAAATTATGCCGCAAATCCTGATAACGCGCCGACATGGTATGAGAATATAAAGTCAGCGGAGTGGAGGACGCCAAAGCCGCTAGCGGTTGGCTCGCAGATAGCATTTAAGGCACACTTCCTGGGGCGGGAACTTGTTTACACGTATGAGATAAAAGAATTTATCCCCGGAGAAAAGCTGGTGATGCAAACAGCAGAAGGCCCTTTCCCGATGCAAACCACTTACACATGGCAGGCGCTGCCAGCAGGACAAACGCGCATGACCTTACGTAACGCTGGGGAGCCCTCAGGATTTTCGAAACTGTTTGCCCCACTTATGGCAACCATGATGCGCAAGGCGAACAATAAAGACCTTAGAAATATTAAAAAGCTACTGGAGGGCAGAGAATAACCTTATAATTTCTGCCGCGTCCTGTTCTTTATTCACTTATACTTTCCACACTTAAAAATCATTAACCCATACATACACATGTACTACATCCTTTTCTACAAAACCACGGAAGATTATCTCGAAAAACGCGGCGCTTATCGCCCTGAGCACCTTGACCTGATCAACAAAGCCCTGGAGCGAGGCGAACTGGTAATGGCCGGTGCCCTGGCAGAGCCAGCCGACGGAGCCGTGCTGATCTTTAAGGGCGACAGCCCGCAGGCAGCCGAGGCCTTCGCCAAGAACGACCCTTATGTAAAGAACGGCCTGATACGGGAGTGGCAGGTGCGCCAGTGGACGGTAGTAGCCGGCGGCGAGTAAATTAAGTCATACACCAAACTCCGGGAGCAACGTTTTATACTTGTCCCGGAGTTTGGTTTTTAACCCTAACCCATACACTATGGAACCCATCATCAAACCACAGGAACTGGTTTCGCTCCTTCAAAAAGAAGCGCTTATACTTATAGATGCCCGCTCCGGCCCCACCGCCCGCGACAAGTATAAAACCGAGCACCTGCAGGGCGCGCAGTTCGTGGACCTGGAAAGCGATCTGGCCACTCCTCCGGCCAACGCAGCCGAAGGCGGCAGACACCCGCTCCCGGATGTTACAGCGTTTGCCGGGTTACTGGGCAGGCTTGGTATAAAGCCAAACAGCCATGTGGTGGTGTATGATGATATGAGCGGGGCCAACGCCGCTGCGCGTTTCTGGTGGATGCTGCGCGCCCTGGGGCATGAGCAGGTGCAAGTGCTGGACGGAGGCTATGAGGCCGCCAAAGAAGCCGGTGTGCCCACCAGCAGCCAAACTGAGCAGCCTACCCCACAGCCGCCGTACCCGCAGCAGGGCTGGCAACTGCCCACAACCACCGTAGAGGAAGTAGAAAAAGCCGCACAGAACCCCGACAACCTGGTGATAGACGTACGCGCCGCCGCACGCTTCCGCGGCGAGACAGAGCCCATTGATTTGGTGGCCGGCCACATTCCGGGTGCCGTAAACGTACCCTTTACTTCTAACCTAGACAGCAAAGGATTTTACCTGCCGCAGCAGGAGCTACGCACAAAGTATACGGAGGCGCTCGGCAACCGGAAGGCAGAAGATGTGATGGTGCACTGCGGCTCCGGCGTTACGGCCTGCCATACGTTGCTGGCCATGGATTACGCAGGTATGGAGATGCCGAAACTATACGTGGGCTCCTGGAGCGAGTGGTCGAGAAGTGGGCGCAAGGTTGCTACCGGCGAAAAGTAAGCTATAAAGTATAGATAGGGCGGCAAAAGCTGCTCTATTCTGTTTTCTTCGTGTCAATGGGTAGAGGGGCACCTGTGGGGGTAATAGCACTGGCAGTCTTCTGCGTTGGATTCATATGCCGGCGGTGCTTCATACCTTCCACACGGGCCTCTACTTCATACTTGTTGTTGTAGTAACCCACCCGCCACGATTCCTTCAGGTACAGCCACAGAAACCGGAAAAAACCGTGCTCCCGGAACTGCCGGATATGGCACAGCTCATGTGCAACCCACCCCTCATCCTTCAGAAAAGCATCCCGGCTAACACCGCTCAGGTGAATAGTTTTACCCAGCACCATGGCCACGTTGTTGCTTTTTAGCACCACACGTGCAATGCGGGCAAAAAAGGAACGTTCTACAACTTTAAAATCCATAGATCAACCTTAAAAATAGTACTCGCTGCGAAGCGAAGTATATCCCTTATACTTGCCTGCCGTGCCTGAAAGTTACTTTTCACCCGCAGAAGCTGCACAGCACAGCGGCTGTGGCACCATCTTAAGGTTTGGCACTTAGGCAGATGTAGTGTAATTTTGCACCGATCGGGATGCACTGGCACCCGTGGCAGCACCTGCTGCTGAAGCCAGAACCATACTTTTAAGGCAATTTTTGTCTGCTTCGGCGGCTAAGAACTTGCTACGTTCTATGAAAAAAGCAATCATACTAAGTGCCCTGGCGATCCTGTCGCTGGTGCTTTCATACTTTTACGAGGTGGCCCCGGCCAACCGGCCTGCCCCAGCGCAGGCCGGCATGATTACACCTTACGCCATCAATACGCCCGAAGACGTACTGCAGGCCATAGAATGGCAACAGCCGCTGCCAGAGGAAGAAGCCGAAGAGCTGCAAGAGGAGTACTACATCAAAAAATTGGGCCTCAGGTTCAGAAACCCCGACTACCGCGCGTTGGTAGAGGCCGCCTCTAAATGGATTGGCACCCCTTACCGCTACGGCAGCAGCAGCAAACGCGGCGCCGACTGCTCCGGCTTCGTCACCAGCCTTTACGAGGAGGTTTACGGCATCAACCTTAGCCGCAGCTCCCGCTCCATGTTTCAGGATGTGGCCCGCATTCAGAAAGACAGTGTGCGCACCGGCGACCTGGTTTTTTTCCGCCGCAGCGCCAATGGCCCGATCTTCCATGTAGGCATCTACCTTAAAAACAATAAGTTCATCCACTCAGCCACCAGCAAAGGCGTTATGGTCAGCTCCCTCTCAGAGCCATACTTCCGCAGCTACTACTTTGCAGCTGGCCGGGTAAACTAGCCTTTCTACCTCTCAGCAAGCCCCCTTCCGCAGAGCGACAGGAGTGGTTTACCTTCACAGATCACTTCGAACCTAAGCCCCCTCCACTTCGGCTTTTTGTTGGCTCAAACTATAACAATTTTATAGGGAGCAAGTATAGGAAGGTTACCGTTTGTTTAAGCAAATTGCACCCGATTTGGTGGGCTCAAGAGTCCGCCATTGCAAACACAACAAGTATAAGCACGTACAATAATGACAGATAACAAAGGACCGGAAGGCAAAAAGGTGGCCGAGAGCCCCATTTTTAAGAAGTTACTGCAGAAAGCAGAGGCCTACCTGAAGCACCCGTCAGAAGTAGCCAAATTGGTTAGCGAGACCCTGAAGAAAGCAACTGCCAAGAAAGGCGTGGGCGCCTTGGCCGGCGAAGTATGGGAGAACCTGCAACTGCTGACGCGCATGCTGAAGGCGGCCAGTTCCGGTGAGTACAAAGGTATACCTACTGCTACCCTGGTTGGCGGCGTGGCCGTATTGATCTACTTTCTGATGCCAATCGATATTATTCCGGACGTGATTCCGGTGGTGGGCCTGCTGGATGACGCCAGCCTGCTGGCCTGGTTTATGGCAAGTATAAAAACAGAGCTGGACAAGTTTAAGGAGTGGGATGCCTCGCGCCCGATAAAGGTGGAGCCTAAAACGGTGCAGCACCATAACGAGCAGCACACATCCGACATCTCCTTCGGTACGCCAAAGTATAGCGACCGTGGGGCCGGCGACATACAGACAGATACAAAAACGAACTTTTAATTTAAAACTGAATAACTATGAAAACGGATAAAAAAGATTGGGACAAGACAGCGCAGGATGCGAAAGGCGACCTGAAAACAGGCCGTATTCCGGATAAGCATACCGGAGAGCAGTACCGCAACGTAAGCGATAAGAACCGTAACGACCCCGCCCCGGTGAAAGGCGAGCCAAAGCAGGGCAAGCAGGATGAGCCAAAGGCGCACCATACCTCACAGGGCCACAGCTCGGAGGGCCACGAGGAGTCGCAGCGTTCCTCCACCACCGATAGCAGCCGCGAGCCTAAAAACCCGCGCGACGATATGCCTACCGGCGGTAACGTACGCTAAGCAATACCCATTGAACCAAGCAGCAGGGGCAGGTCATATATGGCCTGCCCCTGCTGCTTTCTTGTACTTTATATAGCTTTCCAAATTATACTCCTTCCTATAACCAATTTACCTATCCTGCCTTTATCTGGCATTATATAGTACAATATTGATACACTAATTTAGATAAAAAGCCACAAAAGCTTATCCGTCAGGCTTTTTTTAATTAAATTAATACTTATCTTTGGCCATAGGAATTTGTACTTTAACTTTTAGCCAGTGTCTTCATCATTCTTACGTCTTACATCCGTCAATCTGCATATCGACGGGATCGGAAAGGTGCTGTTTGAGCGGAGCGACAAAGCCAAACGCCTGAGTATCAGCGTGCGTCCGTTAAAAGGCGTGCGGGTGGCCGTGCCGCCGCACATCAGCTTTGAGAAAGCAGAACAGCTCATTTACACCAAGGCCGACTGGATCAAAGAGCACCAGACGCGCATGCAGCAGCAAGAGCAGCAGGTAACCGTCTATGACCACAACAGTGAGTTCAGGACGAAATACCACACCCTGCGTTTGCTTACCCATGCCCGCTACGACATGCGCTGCGTTATCCAGAGCGGCTACATCAATGTGTTTTACCCGGCTTTCAAGGAGGTTGGTGACTCGGATGTGCAGAAATTCATACGCAAGTCCATTGAGGAGGCGTACCGAAAAGAGGCCAAGCAGCACCTGCCGGAACGGGTGGCCTACTTTGCCGACAAGTTTGGGTTTGAGTACCAGAACGTGTTCATTAAGAACGCCAAAAGCCGTTGGGGTAGCTGCTCGCACACCAACAACATCAACCTGAACCTGCACCTGATGCGCCTGCCAGACGCTCTCTGCGATTATGTGATCCTGCACGAGTTGGCCCACACCGTAGAGAAAAACCATGGACCGCGCTTCTGGGCGCTGCTCGACAGTGTTTGCGGCAACGCCAGGGCGCTCGATAAGAAACTGAAAGCCTACAGAATCTCCATCTTCTAAAAATCTGCCTATTCCCCTACTTTACTAAGCCGATTTATACTTCCTGATTGAGAACAAACTGGCAACGGCTTCGGCTGCTGCTCAAAAGTATAACTGTGTCTTTCTCTTAAACTGGCACAAAAAAAGCGCTGCAGGCTTCCCTACAGCGCTTTTTACTTTTAACTCGCAGATTCCAGATTCGCGATCTTGTTTGCTTAATGATCTGGCTGTGTCCGGAGGCACTTCTAATGTCTTTTTGTCTGAATCAGGATTTGCAGGATTATTAAGAGGGCTCCTACCCCCGGGATGGACAGGATTGTTTTACACCACGCTGTTTATTTTCTGGCGCGAGTCTCCAGACTCGTGTCCTACAATTGATGTGAAGTCTGAGACTTCACTGAGGCCGGAGGCATCAGGTTGGGTTCTGCTGCCGATTAAGCTCATCCCTGCTGGAAGTTAAGAGTTCAGGGTCAAAAGTTAGGGAAAAATGAACCCACCCCTGGCCCCTCCGAGGAGGGGAATTGATCTGAAGCTCCGTCAGCGGTGGCTATTGGAAAATGATTCCAGTCTTTCCGTTGAGCGCCTTGTGAGATCCGGTGCCGCGAGAGCGGCAGCGCCCTGGCGCAGGAGGGAACACCACTCGATGCGGGAAGACGAGCCCTCCCGGGCTGGAGGGAGCCAAGGTCAGAGATGAAACAATAGATATGTAAGACTGAGGATGAACGGCAGCTAGTAAGGATAGCTTGGCTCAGGTTGCAGAAAGCAGCGGCTAGGGAAGTACAAGTACACGGATTTGGAAATCCGCGGCAGAGAGGTTCCGGACAGGGATGTCTTGAACAGCCGCTAAAGAGTAGCCACAGTATATGCTTGGCTCTCCGAGCCAGTTGAGTTACAAACTCAACACCATAAAAGGACACAAGTCTGAAGACTTGCGCCAGATGGGGGCCAGACCAGAAAAGTATAATCCTGAGGATCAACAGCAGCCGGCAAGTATACGCTGAGCAACAGCCAACAAGTACAGCTACAATGTATAACCCTCAATCAAAACCTCCTTTAATCCAGACTATAAAGCAGAAGCCCCGGAACCAAGTCCCGGGGCTTCTGCTTTATGGTATAAAACTTCTTTATCAGCTGGCTTTTTTAATAGTGTGGGTGGCCACAAAATCCACAAAGTCGCCTACGGTATCAATCGGCACCTCATCCGGGATGGTGATCTTGAAGCTCTTCTCCAGCGCCAGGATAATATCCACGACATCTACCGTATCGAACCCAAAGTCCTGCAACATTCTGTCTGTCCACAGGCGCTCAGCTTTTATCTCTTTGGTCTTGCTAATGATACGGATAACCTCCTTCTCAATAGCGGTATCTGTTATAAGCATAAGTGTTATAGTGTGTATTCTCTAACTTTTCCGTTTACGCGCTGCTCCTGCTGCTCTAGTTTCAGGGCGCCGCGTTTCTCTTTTCCTATTATTTTGTCTTTCAGTTTCTCATTCAGCAGGTACATAACCGGCACAATCAGCAGGGTAACGATTGTCGCAAAACCCAGGCCAAAAATAATGGTCCAGGCCAGCGGCCCCCAGAATGCTACACTGTCGCCGCCCAGGAAGAAGCCCGCCTTAAACTCCGTAAACAAAGTATAGAAGTTAAGGTTAAGGCCAATTGCCAGCGGAATCAGGCCAAGTATAGTAGCCGTGGCCGTCAGCAGCACCGGATTAAGGCGCGTTTTGCCGGCCTCCACAATCGCCTCTTTCAGCTCGCTGCCCTCGCTCAGCAGCATATCCGTAAACTCTACGATCAGGATACCGTTCTTCACCACGATGCCGGCCAATGCCACAATGCCCACACCGGTCATCACCACAGAGGCATCCATGCCGAAGATGGAGAAGCCCAACAGTACGCCAATAATCGAGAACAGCACCTCCGACAGGATAATGAACGGTTTTGACACCGAGTTAAACTGCGTTACCAGGATCAGGAAGATGATGCAGAAAGCCGCTACCAGCGCAATCAACAGGAAGTTGGCTGTTTCCTCCTGCTCCTCCTGCTCTCCTCCCATACTTATCTCGAAACCCTCCGGTGTATCCAGGTTCTCCAGCGCCTGCTGTATCTGCTGCACCACCTCGTTCGCGTTATAGCCATCCAGCACGTTAGACTCCAGGGTAACCACGCGCTTCAGGTTCTTGCGCTTAATGCCGCCATAGGTGTTGGAGTACTCCAGCGTAGCCACCGACGAGAGCGGAATCTGGCGGATAAGGCCGGAGTTCATGTCGCGGTACGTGATGCGCATGTCCATCAGGGCGTCGATGTTGTCGCGGTACGGCTCGGCATAGCGCACCTGAATCGGGTACTCCTCCTCGTCCAGTTTAAACTTAGAAGCCTCCGTGCCGAAAATAGCGGTACGCACCTCCTGCCCTATCTGGCCTGTGCTGATGCCCTCGCGGTTTGCACGCTCGCGGTCAATGTTCACCACTATCTCCGGCTTACTGTCTTCCAGGTCGGAGCGCAGTTCTTCTATACCGCCAATGTTCTGCTGATCCAGGTACTGCTCCACCTGCTTCGAAAGTGCGCTCAGTTCCCCAAAGTCCTCTCCGGCAATCTCAATGGAGATCGGCTTGCCCACCGGCGGACCGCCCTGTTCCTTATCCACGGTTATGTCTGCCCCCGGTATTCCCTTCACGGCTTCCCGAATTCCCGTCAGGTATTCGGTGGTTGATTTCTCTCCCGCACGGTCTTTATACTCTACAAAGGCAACGGTAACCTTCCCTTTGTGAGATTGTGCCGTAGTAGAGCGATCATTCTGGTCGCCGGCACCTATGGCCACGTTCGAGATAACGGACTCCACATCCGGATTATTTTCCCCGATCACGCCATAGATGCGTTTCTCCACCACCTTGGTAACAGAGTCTGTTACAGCCTGATCGGTACCGATCGGCATGTTGATGTAAGTATAAACGAAGTTCGGCTCGCCCTGCGGGAAGAAGGATACTTTAGGGGGCCGCAGCGCCGTGAGAACCACTGAAAAAATTAGCAGGAGAATTACCCCGGAAAACACCCCGATCGGGCGCTTGCCCACCAGCATCCAGCGCAGCAGCCGCTCGTAACCGGACATAAAGCGCGGCAGCACCCGGTTCTGAAACTTAGCGATCAGGCTGTTCAGCACAAACTTGTTCAGTAATATCAGCAGCACCAGCAGCATAACAAGGTTGGCAGTGCCGTACCAGCCGGTAATATAACCTAGCACCGCCACGGCAAGGCCTATACCTGTCAGTATCCAGAACTTCTTACTGCCGCGGGATGAGGCCTCCTCCGCATCATGCTTTTTCATGAAAGACACGGCGAAAACCGGGTTAATGATAAAGGCCACCAAAAGCGATGACATCAGGGTAACGATGAGCGTGATCGGCAGGAAGAACATGAACTTGCCCACGATACCCGGCCAGAAGGCCAGCGGCAGGAACGGGGCTACCGTGGTAAGCGTACCGGCCAGCACGGGCACGAACACCTCGCCCGCAGCCACCTTGGCCGACTTTACAATGCTGAGGTTGGTGGTATGGTAAATACGGTGCGTATTCTCGATCACCACAATGGCATCATCCACCACAATACCCAGCGCCAGCAGGAACGAGAACAGCACAATCATGTTCAGCGAGAAGCCGAAGGTCGGCATCAGGATAAAGGCCAGGAACATGGAGATTGGCACCGACAAGCCCACAAAAATGGCATTGGTGGTACCCATGAAGAACATCAGGATGATGGTTACCAGCACAAACCCGATGATGATGGTGTTGAGCAGGTCGTTCAAAGTATGGCGCGTCATCTTGGACTGGTCGCCAGTGATGGTGATGTTCAGGTCGGCGGGTAGCGTGGTGCCCTGCATTTCCCCGATCGTTTCGCGTACTTTATCGGATGCCTCTATCAGGTTCTCGCCGCTGCGCTTGATCACGTTGAGTGTAATTACCGGCTCATTGCCCAGGCGCGCATAGCTCTCCTGCTCCTCAAAGCCTTCTTTCACCTCCGCAATATCGCCCAGTTTTATGTTGGCGCCGCCCAGTGATTTCAGCACAATATCATTGATTTTGTCTGGGTCGGTATACTGCCCTACCACGCGCACCGAGCGCTTGGCCTCGCCTACGGTTACGTTGCCACCTGATACGGTCATGTTCTCGCGGGCAATAGCTGTGGAGATGTCGTTGAACGTAACCTGTGCCGCCTGCATTTTGTATAGGTCCACGTTTACCTGTACTTCCTTATCCAGGGCACCCACCATGTCCACGCGGGTAATCTCCGGAAAAGACTCAAAGCGGTCCTGCAGCTCCTCCGAGTATTCTTTCAGTTGGTCGAGGCTATAGTTGCCCGACACGTTCACGTACATGATCGGGAACTCCGAGAAGTTGACCTCCTGCACATCCGGCTCCCTTGTCAGGTCAGTAGGCAGGTCGGTGCGGGCCTTGTCCACGGCATCTTTCACCTGCTGTTTGGCATCCGCCACCTCTACATCCGTATTGAACTCCACCACGATCATCGAGAAATCCTGCATAGAGTTGGAGGTCACCTCTTTCACGCCGGAAATGGCTTTTATCTCTTTCTCAATCGGGCGCGTCACCAAATTCTCCATATCTGAGGGCGAGGTGCCCTGGTAAATGGTGCTCACGAACATCGTCGGGATAACGATATCGGGGAAGTTCTCTTTCTGCAGGTTGACGTAGGAAAAGATACCCGCCAGCGTAATGATGATGGTGATGATATAGATACTGGTCTTATTATCGATCGACCAACTGGTTGGCTTAAACTGTTTCATAGTTTTATACTTTAGAGTATTACTTCTGCGTGAGGCTGCTCTCTGCAAACACCACCGGCTGCCCCTCGTTCACGCTCTGGTAGCCCGCCGTAATCACTTTGTCTTCCGCAGACAGGCCGCTTAGCACCTCCACATTACCGCCATAGTTCATGCCTGTCTCTATCTCCTGGCGCGTAGCCACGTACGCGTTGCCCTTCTTCCGGGCCACATACACATAACTTGATTTCTCGTCTTTCTGCACCAGGTTCACCGGCAGCGTTACCACACCCTCGTTCTTATAGTCCTGGATGCGCACCACGGCCACCATGTTAGGGCGCAGCGTAATATCTTTGCCGTTTTTCAGGCGCAGTTCCACGGTAAAGGTGCGGCTTGTGGGGTCTATAAAGCTGCTCACCACCTCCACGGTTGTCTGCACCTCTTTTTTCAGGTCAGGGAAGTATACCACCGCCTGGTCGCCCTTACCAATCTTGGCCTGGTAGGCTTCTGATACCTCGGCCACGATTTTGCCATCCTGCAGGTTCACTACCCGAATAATGCCTACGCCCGGTGCCACGGCCTCGCCGGCGTTCGGCACCACCTCATCTACCACACCAGTTATAGGCGCCTTGATGTTGTACTGGTCGCGCTGCTGTTGCAGGGTTGCCAGGCTGCGCTCCAGGGCCTCCATGTTGTTTTTGGCGGTGAGGTACTGCATCTCGGTGCCTATCTTCTGGTCCCAGAGGTTCTGCTGCTTCTCGTAGGCGATGCGCGCCAGGTCGAGCCGGGTTTTTACTTCGGCGATATTCTGCTCCAGCACCTGGGCATCAATGGTTGCCATGGTCTGCCCCTTCGACACACGGTCTCCGCGCTCCACGCGCACGCTGGTAAGCACACCCGGCACCTTGGCGCTCACCATCACGTTCTGCGTAAAGTCCACGCGGCCCTGCACCTCCAGGTAATGGCGGAAGGTATCCTGCGCGATGGTGGTTACGGATACCGGCACGGTCTTCTGCTTTGCCGCCACCGTCTGGCCCTCGGTTTTCAGCTCCGCCTCCAGTTCTGCGATCTGCTCCTGCAGTTGCGCCTGCTGCTCCTTCAGGTCTTCCAGTTGCGCTTGTTTATCGTTTTCGCCGCCGCAGGAGGCGAGGGTAAGTATAAATGCGAAAGCTACTATGGCTATGATTCGGTTCATGTCTTGGTGTAGATAGGTTGGTTTTTTCAATCGTTTTATTCAGCAAGTAGTGTTCCGGTGGCCTTCTCCAGGTTTACCTTCGCGATCAGGGCATCGTACATGGCGGCATAGTAATTGGTCTGGGCCTCGCGCAGGTCGGTTTCGGCGGTCACCACCTCCAGGTTAGAGCCCACGCCCTCCTGAAACTTGATCTTGGCCACCCGGGCGATATCCTCGGCCAACGCCAGGTTCTCCTCTTGCGCATCCAGTACATCCAGGGCATTGGTAAGCTCAACAGAAGCCTGCTCCAGCTCCAGGTCTATACTTTGGCGCAGCGTCTCAAAGCCCAGCTTGGTGTTCTCCAGCGTTATCTTGCTCTGCTGTATCTGGTAGTGCTTGCGCAACCCGTCGAAGATCGGCACACGCAGCTGCACCCCTGCATAGCCGTACTCCAGGTAATTGCTGGTGGTGGTAATACCCTTAAACTCGTTGCTGGCGGCGTTGTAGCCGTAACGGGCGTTTAAGTACAGCTTAGGCAGGTAACCTGATTTGATGTTGCGCAGGTCCAGCTCGGCCAGGTTCTGCTGCGTCTCCAGCAGGGAGTACTCGATGCGATTGCCATAGTCGAAGTTCTGCGGGTGCAGCTGGCTCATGTCTATGTCCACCTCTTCCAACCTGTCGGTTAGCAGCACAGGCTGCTTTTGCGGCAGGCCCATCTGGAACTTAAGCAGGTTCTCGCTGAGCTGCAGCAGGCGCTGGGTTTTCTGCTGCTCCACCTTCAGGTTGTTCAGCTGCACGCGCAGGCGGTCCACATCCAGCTTCTCGGCCACACCGTTATCAAACATCACCTGCGTCTGAAACAGCAGTGTATCCAGCCGCACAATATTCTGCTCCAGCAACTCCATGCGCTCGCCGCTCACCAATACGCTATAGTAGGCTTTGCTTACCTGCTCGGCCACCTCTATCTCGCTCTGCGTAGTCGTTTTGCGCGACAGCTCGGTATAGGTCTTGGCAGCCTTCAACCCGATCAGGTAGGAGCCGTCGAAAAGCAACTGGCTGGCTCCAATGTTAATGTTGCTGGTATAGGCCGGTGTAAACGTGATCGGCACGAAAGTACCCGGCTGCGGCGAGTTAGGGTCGTCCGGGTCGTTAAGGAAATCTCCGGGCAGGAAGCTCTGCTGCTGTATAAAGTTATCGCCTGCATCCAGTGTGGCATCTATCTGCGGCAGGCCCATAGCGCGTATCTCGCCTACCCTGGCTTTGGCGCTACGCTCCTCGTTCCGGGTGGCCTGCAGGCTGGCGCGGTTCTGCAGCGCATACTTTATACTTTCCTCCAGGCTCAAACGCATGGGCTCCTGCTGCCCCTGCGCAAAGCTGGCACCACACAGCACAAGTATGGCTAATAGCAGGCTGATCTGTTTTTTCATACTTTATTTTATTAGGTAGTAGTGGGTAGTGATTATTCTTCTTCGGTAACTTGCTTGTACTCATTTATCAGCTTATGCCCTTTTAGGGTAGCCATGCCCAGCATGTAGTGCTCCAGCACCGCCAACTGCACATGCTTAATGTTGTACTGGTGCGGCGGGTATACTTCCGCGTTAAAAGGCAGCTCGATCAGGGCTAGTCGCATACGGGCCATCACCTCCACGTCCAGGTCCTTGCGAAACAGGCCTTCCTGCATCCCCCGCTCAATGTTCTGCTTCACTATGCCCAGCATAAAGCTGTTCTTGTGCTTCATCCACAGGTCCCAGCTGTCGCGGTGGTACTTCTGCAGGTCATGGAAAACGGAAGGGTGAATGATGGAGAAGACCTTTTTGGTCAGCTGCATGATCTGAAAAAGCTCATCGATGGCGTTATCGGCCTTATTGATGAAGCACTCGCAGTCGTTTTGTATAGTGTGCAGGTAGGCTGTAGTGGAGTCGTACACCACCTGGTCTTTGTTCTTAAACCACTTGTAAAGCGTTTTCTTCGACATGGCCAGGTGCTGGGCAATATCGTCCATAGACACGCTTTTGATGCCTCGCTGGCAGAACATGCCAAATGCGCCCTGCAGTATCTTCTTCTGAATGTCGGTTATTTCTGCTGTCTCCATATCTAAAATTAGGGCAAAACTATGGAAACATTTTTCATTTCTAAAGTTTCCAGCTTTGTTTTTAGTTAACACCCCACTGCCTTAAATGTTCGCTTCTACTTATATTACAAACACTTACACTGGCTATGAATACAGCAACAGCCAGTAGAATTAGATAAACAGCAATGTTATATAGACAAACACCTGCGCCATACAGAGCAAAGGCAAGCCATGTTTTACCCGTAGGGAAGCAGACAGCAGGGCAGGTTTATATTGTTAAATTTTCGTTATCAGATGCCTAGCACGCTGCGAAGCCTGCTGTAGCCGCTCCGGCTCAGGGGTATACGCACACCGCTTTTCAGCAGGGCCACGTGACTATCTTTCTCCAGGGGTTCTATGCGGGTGAGTTGGGTGAGGGGAATAATGTAAGAGCGGTGCACGCGCACGAATTGCTTCGGGTCCAGCACGCACTCGTAGTAGCTCATGGTTTTCTTTTTCAGGAAGAGGCCCTCGGCGGTGTGCACCTTCACGTAATCGTCGTAGGCTTCCAGGTACAAAACGTCTTTCACCGGGATGATGCGGATGTCGTTGGCGGCTTTTACCACGATGCGCAGCTGCTCCTCAGGCTGTTTGGCGGGTACTTCGCTCAGGTTTTCCGCGTTGGCTCCGGGTGCGTTTATACTTCGTTTCTCCATCCATTTCTTTACGGCGGCATCAAAGCGCTCCTGGCTGAAAGGTTTGAGCAGGTAATCCACGGCGTTGGCCTCAAAGGCCTTCAGGGCATACTCGTCAAAAGCGGTGGTAAAGATGACGCCCGGCGCCTGCTCCACCAGCTCCAGCATCTCGAATCCGTTTATCTTGGGCATCTGTATGTCCAGGAAGATCAGGTCGGGCTGGTGCTGCTGTATGGCTTTCACGCCCTCAAACCCATCACCACACTCCTGCACCACCTTTATCTCGGGGTGCTGCTGCAGGTACTCCACCACAATGCTGCGGGCCAGGGGCTCATCGTCTATAACTAAACACTTAATCATTTTTCTGCGGGATTTTAATGCTGGTGATAAACTGGTTTTCCTCCTGCCGCGTCTGCAGCAGGTCTTGCCGGGCGTAGAGCAAGTATAGGCGGCGCTGCACAGAACTGAGGCCGAAGCCGGTGCCGTGCTGCGGGCGGGCGGTGGCAGGGTCGTACGGGTTTTGCACCTGCAGCAGCAGGTGGTGGTCATGGGCGGTGGCTTTTATACGTATCACGGTATCACCCGTGGTGTCGTAAAGGCCGAATTTGATGGCGTTCTCCACCACGGGCTGCAGCAGCAGGGCGGGCAGGCGCATGTTCATCGTTTCATTTTGTACTTCAATGGCAGTCTGCAGGCGGTGTCCGAAGCGCACTTTCTCTATCTCTAAGTATAAACCGAGGTGCTGCAGTTCGTCGGAGAGGTTCACCTGCTGCTGGTTGTCTTTGCGCAGGGTGCCGCGCAGAAAATCGGAGAGCTGCTGTATCATGTTGCGCGCCTGCTCCGGCCTGGCTACCACCAGCGCCGATATGGAGTTGAGACTGTTGAATAAAAAGTGCGGCTGCAACTGCTGACGCAAGGTATGAAGCTCGGCTTCGCGGGCCAGTTTCTCGGCGGCGGCCTTTCGCTGCTCGTCCTGCTGCCTTTCTAAAGTATAAAACCAGAACCAACTCAGCAACAACAGCAGCAGCACCATCAGCCAGGTAAACACAAAGCGCACAGCCAGGGTGGCCTCCACAAAATCGAGGTATACCACATCGTCTTTAAACGCCCTGGTTGTGGCCCAGTAAAAAACAACCGTGCTGAGCGCCGCTAGCCCCATGCTCCACCCCAACAGGTAAGCCGCCTCTTTTATACTTGGCTGGTAGTAGCGCAGGCCGGTGCCCATGGCATAGCCTCCGGCCGTTATCAACAGGTTGGTGAGCAGCGCATCGGTAGCGGCCACCTGTAGGCTAAAGCCCACCGACCACAGCAGCACCGTTTGCACCGCTGCCCACAGCAGCGCCCACACAAGGTATGCAAGTATAACCCGGCTCGGAGACATGCGCTTTTATACTTAGTAGCTCTTGATGTTGAGGCCTCCGAAGAGGGTGGTGCCTTTCAGAATGAGTACTTTGTTTGGGTCATAGCCGTCAGGCAACATAGGGCGCTTATCCTCCACGCCCCCAAGTATGGCCACCATCTCCGACTTTACCTGCCAGTGCGGCGGGATGATGAGCGTGGTGCCGCCAAATATCTGCGTTGCCTCCAAAATAACGGGGTGCTGGATGTCGGCCTGGCTCAGGTTTAGTTCGGTGCCGCCAAACACGCTCACTACCTCACCGCCCAGAAAGTTTTTAGAGATGATGTTCTTTTTGATGCCGCCAAGTATAGCAGTGGCGTCCACGATGTCTTCTGTGGAGTAATACGCACCTGCGTTTTTGTCAGTGCCTGACGCGGCGCCTTGGCTGTATGCATGATGTCCTGAATCCGCCCCGGCACCGGGTCCAGCTCGTTCAAAGCGCCGCTCATAACGGTTACGCGGCTTCAGCATCACCCACAGGCCAATGCCGATTAGCAGGATGGGCCAGAAGTAAATGCGCAGGTTGAAGCCGGCCACCAAATCGTTCACCAGAAACACAGAGCCGATAAGTACCAGCACCAGCCACCCTGACTTACGGAAATTGTGGCGAAAACCGATAAAAAGGCCTATCACGATCAGGAGCATCTGCCACGAGAAAACCCAGTAAGGCAGAAAAAAGATGTGTAGTTTGGAGGCAAGTATAACTACGCCTACCGCAATCAGCAGCAGGCCTGCCATTACTTTGCCACTGGAGCCAGAGCGAGGGCTTTGCCAATTGTCGCCGTAGTTGTTGTCCGGGGTTTGGTTTCTATTTTCCATAGTTGCTTTTGATTTAGTTTATAGACCAAATGTACTGTAAACAGGCCTGCGCGTCTACAGGCAATAGGCCGGGCTGGCAGAGAAGTAGGTAAGCTGTGGGTTTGCGTCGGTAAACTACGAAGTATATTGTATTTGTGCAATTTACCGATTGTCTGGTGGAATCAGGTTTCTATATTTTATACTTTCGTAGCCGTTGCTCCCGCTGTTTCCTCTGACCCCCATCTGGCACAAGTCTTCAGACTTGTGTCCTTTTATGGAGTTGTGTTTGTAACTCAACTGTAGCCATCCTTTATACTTTGGCTATCCTCTTATACCTGCCATTCCCGCTGTTCCGGACATCCCTGTCCGGAACCTCTCTGCCGCGGATTTCCTAATCCGCGCAATCCGTACTTTATACTTCCCATAGCTGCTGCTTCCTTTAGCTTGATACAAGCTATCCTTTCTAGCGGCTGTTTATCCGCAGTCTTACGAGCTCAAAGTTTCACCTCTGGCTTTGGCTCTCTCCAGCCCGGGAGGGCTCGTCCTCGGGCATCGCGCTGTGTTCCCTCCTGCGCCAGGGCGCTGCCCTTCGGGCACCGGATCTCACAAGGCGCTCAACCCAAGGACTGGGAACAGTTTTCGATAGCCACTGCTCACGGAGCTTGAACCAGGTCCCCCTTTGAAGGGGGTTGGGGGATGACAATCGTCTGCCGAAAACTCCCTCTCCTGTTTTGGGGTAGGGGCCCTCGAGAAAAGGAGAGGGCTGGGGAGAGGTATAATTCCCCTCCTCGGAGGGGCTAGGGGTGGGTTCATACTTCAACCGATATTAAAGCGGCATAAGCAGACGCTTACCTCAGAAATGTAGTAAAGAGGCCCGGGCCTGCAACAAAACCCTGTTTACCCAAAACATTCCTGAAAACCCTCATTCCAGTAATTTCTTCCATACCCTCCCCTCCTATTTGCGTACCAACTCAGAATTACCTAAATAGAGTGAAAACACGCCAAATTATTATCTTTGCGTATTATGGTGGAGAACATACAACAAGTAGCACAAGAGATAGAGGCGGCACCGCTTACCAACGCCGCCGAGCTGGAGCAATTTCGCATCGCTTATATTGGCCGCAAGGGCCGCATTGCCGATCTTTTTAATAACCTGAAGGAGGTAGCCCCGGAGCAGCGCCGCGAGGTGGGCCAGCAACTGAATACGCTGAAGAACCGCGCCCAGGAGCGTTTCGACCAGGCGCAGGAGCAACTGGCCAGCGCCGCCGACACAGCCGGAGACACTGGTTTCGACTTTACCCTGCCAACTATACCGAACACACTGGGCACACGCCACCCGCTCTCACTGGTGCGCCAGGAGATCGTGCGCATTTTTGAGCGCATCGGCTTTAACGTGGCTGAGGGCCCGGAAATGGAGGATGACTGGCACAACTTCTCTGCCCTGAATTTTCCGGAGAACCACCCGGCCCGCGAGATGCAGGACACCTTCTTCCTGAGCGAGGACAAGGAAAAACTGCTCCGCACCCATACTTCCACGGTACAGGTGCGCCTGATGGAGAACAACCAACCGCCGCTGCGCAGCATCATGCCGGGCCGCGTGTACCGCAACGAGGCCATCTCGGCGCGTGCGCACATGGTGTTCCACCAGGTAGAGGGCCTGTACGTGAACAAAGGCGTAAGCTTCAAAGACCTGAAGGAAACCCTGTATTACTTCGCCAAGGAGATGTTCGGCCAGGACACGCAGATCCGTTTCCGCCCGTCGTTCTTCCCCTTCACCGAGCCAAGCGCCGAGATCGATATTACCTGCTTTATCTGCAAAGGCGAGGGCTGTAACATCTGCAAAGGCACCGGCTGGGTAGAGATCGGCGGTTCCGGCATGGTAGACCCTGCCGTGCTCCAAAGCTCTGGCATCGACCCTGAGGTATACTCCGGCTTCGCCTTCGGTATGGGTATTGAGCGTATTACCATGCTGAAATACCAGATAAAGGACCTGCGCCTCTTCACCGAGAACGACGTGCGCTTCCTGCGCCAGTTTGAGGGCGTGATTTAATTTTGAGCAAAGAAATGAATAGGAGAGTGAATGTTTTGCCGTACTAGTATCGCAGAGCATTCACTCTCCTTTTTTATAAGTAACAGTCAAAACTATGAAGTTAGCGGACATCAAGACCATAGGCGTGGTAGGAGCCGGAACCATGGGCCAGGGCATTGCCCAGATCTGTGCGCAGGCCGGGTATAAAACCATACTCTTCGACATCAACGAGCAGGTGCTCGAGACGGCGCAGCAAACCACTGTGCAAAACCTGGACAAAGGCATTGAGCGGGGCAAACTGACCGAAGCCGGGAAAGAAGCCGCACTCGCCAACCTGAGCTATACCGGCGAAACGCTTCAACTGAGCTGCGACGTGATTATCGAAGCCGTGGTGGAGCGGCTGGAGGTGAAGCAGAGCATTTTTCAGGAGCTGGCCGACATCAACACACCCGATACCATACTTGCCTCTAACACATCCTCTATCCCAATCACACAGATTGCCGCCAAGGTGCCAAACCCGGAGCGTGTGGTGGGCATGCACTTCTTTAACCCGGCGCACATTATGAAGCTGGTAGAGGTAATCTCCGGTGCTGCCACCTCTCCGGAGACAGCCCAAACGATAAAAGAGCTGGCTGAGAAGCTGGGCAAGACCGCCGTGATGGCCAAGGACTCACCAGGCTTTATCGTGAACCGCGTGGCGCGCCATTTCTACGTGGAAGGGCTGAAACTGCTGGAGGAGGGGGTCGCTGACGTAGAAACCATCGACAAGCTGATGCAGGCCAGCGGCTTTAAGATGGGCCCTTTTGAACTCATGGATCTGATCGGTGTTGATACTAATTATTCCGTAACCACCTCCATGTTCGAGGCATTCCATTATGACCCCAAATTCAGGCCGAGCCGCATACAGCAGCAGAAAGTGGACGCCGGACACCACGGCCGCAAGTCGGGCAAAGGCTTTTATACTTATGAGGAGTAGGTTTCTGTTGCTGCTGCCCCTGCTGGTTATACTTGCCGGCTCGTGCAAAGACAGCAACAATAGCCCGATTATACCTACCGTGCCTGTAAGCGCGCAGCTCAACGTGAACAGCCAGCTCTACCCGGACCTGCGCCAGGACGGGGGCTACGCCTACCTGCCGGAAGGCTACAAAGGCATCATTGTGGTGCGGCAGAACGCTGGCAGTTACCTTGCCTTTGAGCGCACCTGCACCTACGACCCAGGCAACGACTGCAAGCTGGAAGTAGACCCGTCGCGGTTATACATTACCGACCCGTGCTGCGGCTCGCAGTTCAACCTGCAGGGCCAAGTGATCGGCGGGCCGGCTATTTCTGCCCTACGCCAGTACAGAACATCGCTTGTAGCCTCTACGCTCTACATTTCTAACTAATTTTTTAGAATTGATTTACAGCAGCTTAAACTATTTTACAAGATTTTTTTAGGCCTGCACTTGCGTATTAAGCTTTACTGCCGTAATATTGCATCATCAAACGGCTGGAAACAGCCACTTGATATGTCGAGATTCCTCCTTAGCTCAGTCGGTTAGAGCACCTGACTGTTAATCAGGGGGTCCCTGGTTCGAGCCCAGGAGGGGGAGCCTAAGAATGAAGGACTTACGAGAAATCGTAAGTCCTTTTTCTTTTTGGTTTAAACATGGTTTAAACTTTCCTACATGTTATAGCGGCTAGAGCTTTTATACCATACCCATAAGAGGAAGCCTAAATTGCTGTCTAATCGTCTCCAAACACGCTGTCATAAAACATTGAATCTTCATCAAAAGCTTCTATTAAAATAAACAGCTCCGACCATCCTACTGATAAAAGTCTCTACAAAGCCTAGTATCCTGGCTTAATGTGCTCAGATGTTGTTTTTCGTTACAGCAGTATTGGAATTAGTTCAGTCAACTACAACTTGCAGTATTAAATATATAATTGTATAATAGTATTCCTTATACCATACTTTATTGCGGAGAATTCTTAGGCAGGCAGTTCGGTTTGAAAAATCTTTTTTTAACAGGATCTTTCATCCTTCTGTTTTTGTGGGTAATGTTGATAGGAAGTAATGCCAAGAGGCGTCATTAGCTAATTTAATATCATACCTGACCTACCTCCTACTTAGATTCAAATGGTTGTACAGCACCTTAGACAACAATACTCTTTAACATTATCATAACATGATTAATTAATAGGACTTTTATAGCCGGGCTATACCAGAATTGATAAAAGCTTCTATTTATTTCAATTCTACTACTTTTTAAGCTTAATCATGAAACTAGGAATTTACAAACACTTCAAAGGAGACTATTATAAAATAATCTCCTTTGCCTTACATAGCGAAACAGAAGAAGTATTTGCGGTTTATCATAAGTTAGATAATCCGGATAAGCTATGGATTAGGCCTTTATCAATGTTCAATAATGTATTAGAGCATAATAATGAAAAAATTGAAAGGTTTAAATTTATAACAAATGAACAAAATAAAAATATTGGTTAGCTCGACCGTTAAAGATCTAGTTGATGAACGCAATGCGATAGCTGAAGAACTAAGAAAGATTCCTTTTGTAGAACTAGTTGGGGCATACCCCTTTAATTATACATCAACTTCTAGCAACTCATACAACCACACTACAGAGTTAGCAAAGTCATGTGACTTATACATACTTGTGTTAGGCAACAGATTTGGCTGGGTAACAGAAAGTGGCAAATCAGCTACGGAAATAGAATTTGACCAAGCTTATAAGCAAGACCCAACTAAAATACTAGTCTTTCAGAAGGAGCTTGATGAACAGAATGATAAGAGCCAAAATGAGTTTATTAGTAAAGTAACAGATTATTATTCCGGCTTCTGGAGAACAACTTTTAGCAGCATTGATCGACTAAGGGAATTAGTGAATGATTCATTTTATAACTGGTTAATAGAAAAATCTAGTATTGGTAAGGAACTAACATACATTGATCATTTTATAAGGTTAGCGAATAAACTTAAACCAGAACCTAATTCCCAGTTAATTTATCGTATTACTCCAACGGATGTCGAATTAGAATATACTTATTTTGGAGAGACAGTAATAACACATATTACCAGAAAAAGTATTTATGAAAACTTCTGGGGTCAAGTAAGTAAGCTCCAAACTAAACTTCAAAACTTAAGCTAATGAATCTCAAGATACTCGATGTTGATGCCACTGATAAGTTTCACCTAACTAATGTAAGAAATAAGGATACCTCTAGAGACCAACTAGTAGAAAGTCTAACAATAGTTGGTCAAAGCATTGGTAGAAATATATTCAACAGTTACTTTACCCAAGAAGCCAATGTGACCACTCCAATGTCCCAATCTTATAAGGGCATATTGAACATAGAGAAATCAATTGTAATCATTAGCACAGATGCTGATTATAATAATTATGCTCAAGGTATAGCAAGCAATTTTAGAAACTGTTATCGAGGTTATATTGATTACGCTGGAAAAAGAGGCAAAGACGCCCTTAGAGAAGAGTTTAGAACTTTACACCTCCCAGAAATAAACAAGCCATACATAGATGTACTAGTAGTTGCGAAGACAGTTTTAGCTACTGGTTGTACAGCAATCTCAATCACACAAAATGCAATTCAGAAATATAAGCCAAGGACTGTTATTATCGCATCCGTATTCTATACTCAAGTCGGAATAGAAGAATTAGTTAATGAGTTTCCTCATTACAATTTTCTTCTGATTGAAGAAGATGAATTAAATGACGATGGTATGCTTCTTCCAGGCGTTGGCAACTTAGACAAGAGATTAACAGCTTAGCTACTTAAAATTAATTGAGATTCAATGCTATTATATATGACAAGACGTAATATAAGGTATTACGTCTTGTCATATCAGTTTCGTTGATAAGCCTAAATTACTACTTGCTGTATCATAATGGAAAGCGTTTATTTTATCTCCTCAACCCCATCCCACTGATAAACGTCTCCACAAAGCCCACCATCTTCGCTGTGATGCGCTCTGCAATGGGCTTACGCTCCAACAGCTTGGGCTTGGCTGACAGCATGTCCAGCACCTCCTCGCGTAGGGGTTTGCGCTCAGTGAACAGGTAATTACCAAGCACGGCCTGCAGCTTCACAGGGTCAAGTTTCTCTTCTGTGGCTATTGCCTCAAAGGCTGCTTGCTGCTCCCTTGCCCAAAACTTTTCAAACTCCTCTTGCACGTCGTCTGCGTCTATGATCTTCGGCAGGCTTTCTTCAATGAACTTGCGAATCAGTTCGCGTTTGCTGCGAAGCGATGGCTCACCGGTCAGGGTGTCAAGGATGCTCTTTTTCTGTCTCTCTTTTTCTTCCTCGCTGGCTTCTACCATGCGCGAAAGCAAGGTGCGAATGTAGTCTACTGTGATGTCGTCTCTGTGGATCAGCTCAAGCTCAAAGTCTACGTCATTGAGAATCGACTCTTTCTCTTTTGGATCGCCTTTCTTCCAGTCGCTGATATCAACGTATTTGCTGCGGTAATCCACAAACTCCTGCTCGGCTATACCTAAATCGTCAAAGCTGAAGTTGGAGAAGGTTTTGAGGATATTCCAGAGACGAAGCATTTCGCGGAAGGCTTTCACGAAAGCCAGTATTTCGCCTTCGCCTACCAACTCGTTCACGCTGTCTACCGTGGGTGCAATGCCACGCAAATCCGCTAAGACTTCATTGAATTTTGCCACATAGTCCTCGTAGGGCTCCATCAGGATGATGTCCTTGGCATCTTTATTCGAGAATAGGGCAATGGCTTCATCTGTGGCCTTTTTAAGGTTGCGGAAGCTGACGATATTGCCCTGCGACTTCTGCTCCTTTTCAAGGCGGTTTGTGCGGCTGTAGGCCTGTATCAGGCCGTGGTACTTCAGGTTCTTGTCTACATAGAGCGTGTTAAGCCCTGGCGCGTCGAAACCCGTCAGGAACATGTTAACAACCAGCAGCACGTCCACCTCCTTCTGCTTTACCTTTTTCGACAGGTCATTGTAATAGTTGTAGAAGGCCTGGCTGTCCTTAGTAGAGTGCTTTGTACCGAACAGCTTGTTGTAATCAGCGATAAAAGCATCTAGTTTCTCGCGAGTGTGGCTGTTGGCGGTGTAGGCAACCTTAGGCTCTGCCGCTACGGCTATCTCTTCCTCCTCCAGCACATAGTCACCGGTGGCGTCTTTATCCTCTTCGTTGGAGGTGTAGCTGAATATAGTGGCCACTTTCAGGTTGTGCTTGCCTTCAGCTCTACGCTGCTGGAAGAGTTCGTAGTACCTAATCAGCACCTCCACGCTGCTTACACAAAACATGGCCGTATAAACCTTACCATGCGTTTTGCGCGGGTGATGCTCAATGATGTAGTCAACAATCTTTTCAAGCCGCTGTGGAGCCTCTAATAGCTCTCTAGTGTCGATATCCTCTACCTCAATGTCTATCTCTGTATTGCTGCCTTCCTTCTCTCTGTACCTACCTACATACTCCACCGAAAAGCGTAGCACGTTCTCGTCTTTGATGGCGTCGGTAATTAAGTATTTGTGCAGGCACTCATCGAACAAGTCGCGGGTAGTGCGCTTGCCCAGGTCGTTTTTGATCACGTTCTCGGCAAAGATCGGTGTACCCGTGAAGCCGAACATTTGCGCCTTGGTAAAGAAGCTCTTGATGCGGTTATGCGTCTCGCCGAATTGGCTGCGGTGGCACTCGTCGAAGATGAACACCACACGCTCCTCTCTTAGGCCCTCCAATCTGCTCGCAAAGCGGCTGCCAATGGCGTTGTTGAGTTTCTGGATAGTGGTTACGATCAATTTGGTATTGCCTGCCAGCTGACTCACGAGCGCGCGGGTGTCGTCGGTGCCATCCACGCTGCCTGCCGAGAAGCTATTAAACTCCTTGGTGGTCTGGTAATCCAAGTCTTTACGGTCTACTACAAACACCACCTTGTGCACTTTGGGCAGCTGCATCAGGATTTGGCTAGCTTTAAACGAGGTGAGTGTTTTACCGGAACCCGTGGTATGCCAGATGTAGCCATTCCTGTCGGAGTTCTTTACCTGCTCGATAATTGCCTCGGTGGCATGAAACTGGTAGGGCCGCAGCACCATCGGGATCTTCCGCGTCTCGTTGAGCACGATGTACTTGGTTACCATTTTAGCCATGTGGCAGGGCTCCAGAAAAGCAAGGGTAAATGCCTCTAGCTGGGTTATCAGTTTATTATCCTCATCAGCCCAGTAGAAGGTTTGCTTGAAATTCTGCTTGTGGTTGTTAGCGTAGTACTTGGTATTTACGCCATTGCTGATCACAAACAGCTGTATGTACTGAAATAACCCATAAGAAGCACTATATGAATGCCGTTGATAACGGTTTGTCTGGTTAAAACCTTCTTTCAGCTCCAGCCCACGACGCTTAAGCTCGATCTGCACTAGCGGCAGACCGTTTACCAGCAGCGTTACATCGTAGCGGTTTTTGTAGGTGCCGTCCATCGTTACCTGCTGGGTTACCTGGAACAGGTTCTGGCACCAGTGCTCCTGCTGCAGAAACTCCAGGTATACACTCGTGCCATCGTCCTTGGTGAGCTGCATTTTATCCCGGAGCAGTTTGGCACGGTCAAACACGTTGCCTTTGTTCAGGTGGTTCAGGACGCGCTCAAATTCCTTCCCGGTTAGCGTTACCTGGTTGTGCTTTTCCAGCTGAATTTTCAGGTTGGCCAGCAGCGCCTGCTCGTCTTTTATCGTGACGTAACTATAGCCTAGCCCCTGCAGCTGCTTTACCAGGCTGTCTTCGAGTACCTGCTCCGGTTGTGTTCCCATAGGTATAGTAGTGGCGTTGGTATCAGACGAATAGTTGCTGGAGCAAGCCCTTCTTGAATTGCTGGGCCTGCTCCAGTTGTTTTGAAGTATGGTTTATCTTGCTATCGATGGAAGTAAGGAAGTTAGCTATTTTCTCCTGCTCTTCTAATGAGCTAGGTAGGCTTATTCTTCTTCCATTTAAGAAATCACTGTTGTTAATATTCATTGTGTTTTTTGCACCCTTTTGAACCAGTGGATTCAGGTAATTATATGTATTAACCCATGAAGAGAAGTAGTAATCCAAGAGCAAGCCAATGTTTCTGTTGACTGGCTTAAAGACAGCATACAGAACCGAAACCACCCCTATTCTATCAAGTTTATTTTGTTTGATGATACCATATGGAAAGTCACTTGTAGGGCTTTTGGTATAAATAACATCGTCTGGATAAACGACTTTATAATTGGAGATATCATTGGAAGCATAGGAGCGTCCTAAGTGCTCAATCTGGTTAACCACTCCTTTTTCCTTAGCAACAGAAAACACTTCTTCTATTGCTAAGTCTGTATTTCGACCTTTATGTTCTGATAAAACTTCTACTAGCTTCTTCTCCTCCCATTCCGGAAAGGCATTGCCGCGGTCGTCTTTGAAGCGGATCTGCTGAGAGAAGAGCTGCTGCATCACCCCTTTTTTATACTTCTTCAACAGCTCTTTCTTCTTGCTCAGCTGCTTGATCTTCTCGTCAACGGCCGAAAGGAAGGAAGCTATTTTTTGCTGTTCATGGAGAACTGGGACCTTTAACTTTAATCTAAGAAGTTTATTTACAGCTAACCCAGGTTGTGCTGACGATTCAGACAACCTATTTAAATTCATGTAATCCAATTTTTGAGCCAACCATTCTGTATCTGATGAATTATTTGTAGATACAGCTATAGCATGCTCAGAAATATAGGACTTGCCATAAACACGATTAATGTTTCCGCAAAGAGCACCTTGACGACCTATCAAAGTATAAAAGCCATCATGTGTATACTTAGTAGTATACCCTCTTAAGCCATTACCACCATATACTGGATACTCTCCAGAGTCAGCAATGTCTTTAGATGTAATGGATTCACCGCTTTTAAAAGTGTCACAAATATCTTCTAATCTAACCTCTTTCCACTCCCCGTTAAATTCCGGAAAGCGCAAGGCCGGCACATTTTTTACCTCAGTTGTTATTTCTACTGCTGCTTCCATGGCTTAAAACGGTTTAGCTATACCCAACCCCTCGCAATAGGCGGCAATGGTGGTGTCAGTCACCTGCATCTCCTCTTCCAGGAGTGAAAGTGAATCGGCTACCTCCTGCAGGTCTACCGGCTCCTCCTCCTCAAAGGTGTCCACGTAGCGCGGGATGTTCAGATTATAGTCGTTCTCGCGTACCTCCTCCAGACTGGCCACATAGCTGTACTTGTCCTCAGTGCGGCGCTCGCGGTAAGTCGAGATGATCTTCTCAATGTCAATGTCGCGCAGGTAGCACTGCGTTTTGGCCTTCTCGTAATGCTGGCTGGCGTCGATGAACAGGATGTTGTCGGCCTGCTCGCGGCACTTCTTGAACACCAAAATACAGGTAGGTATAGACGTGCCGTAGAAGATGTTGGCCGGCAGCCCAATCACGGCGTCCAAGTAGTTGCGGTCCTCGATCAGGTACTGGCGTATGTGCCCCTCGGCCGCGCCACGGAACAGCACCCCGTGCGGCAGCACCACGGCCATGGTACCATTCTCGGCCAAGTGGTGGATCATGTGCTGCACAAAAGCGAAGTCAGCCTTCGAGCTTGGAGCCAGCTTGCCGTACTGGCTGAAGCGGTCGTCGGAGAGGTGCAGCGGACTGGCGCTCCAGTTGGCCGAGAAGGGCGGGTTGGCCACAATCGCCTCGAAGCGGTGCTCCAGGTGCTGCGGGTGCTCCAGCGTGTCCTCCTGTCGGATGTCGAACTTCCGGAAGTGCACGTCGTGTAGGATCATGTTCATCCGGGCCAGGTTATAAGTGGTGCGGTTAAGCTCCTGTCCGTAGAAGTTGGATACCTCCTTCACCTCCTTGGCCACGCGCAAGAGCAAAGAGCCCGAGCCGCAGGTAGGGTCGTACACCGATTTCAGCTTGGTCTTGCCGGTGGTCACCAGCTTGGCCAGCACCTTAGATACCTCCTGCGGGGTATAGAACTCACCGGCCTTCTTGCCTGCGCCGCTGGCAAACTGCCCGATCAGGTACTCGTAGGCATCGCCCAGCACATCGGCCTCAGTGTCTTCCAGCTTGAAATCAATCTTGTCTAGGTGGCCCAGCACTTTCGCAATCAGGTCGTTTTTGGCAGCTTCGGTGCGGCCCAACTTGGTAGAAGTCAGATCCAGGTCCTCAAAGAGCTTATTGAAGTCGTCTTCACTTTCGGTGCCCATGGTGCTCTGCTCAATGTGCTTGAGCACCTGAGTCAGCTCATCCAATATAAAATTGCTCGCTCCTTCTTCTTTGCTGTTGGAGTTGCCTTTGCGGGCCAACTCCTTAAACAGCTCCGTCGGCTTCAGGAAGTAGCCTAGGCTAGCCAGCGCCTCCTCCTTTATCGCCTCCAGGTACTCCTGCCCTTCTTCGGTGCTTTCGTTGATGCCGGTGTACTTGATGCCGTCTTCGGCCAGTATCTTGTTGGCATACAGCTCCATCTTCTCCGACAGGTATTTGTAGAAGATAAAGCCCAGTATATAATCCCGGAACTCGTCGGCGTCCATCTTGCCACGCAAGGTGTTGGCGATGTTCCAGAGTTGTTGTTCTAATTGTTTTTTGTGGTTTTCAGACATGGGTAAGCTAAAAGTGGTATTTTGGTATAAGTATGGCAGTCTTGAATTTTACAACAAGATAGTAAAATTAGTATACTTAGTGCAAGTTTAAACTTTGGGTTGATGGATAAGCAGATTGACTATACTTATGGCGTCTAATCCCGTCAAAAACAAAAGCCGCAGGCTGACCAGCTGCGGCTTTTTCTTACAATTTATTCTTAAGGATGCTCGTGGCAATTGCTAAAGCTTAAAGTATAGCGCCGGAAGAGTGAGCAGGTAAAATTTAGTGATTCAAATTATAGGCGAGGGCGCAAAAAAGCCGCATTCAAACTTTGAACGCGGCTTTTATTAAATTATTCTTTGACACAGCTTTATTGAGGCTGCTATTCACAAATAGCAGTTCTTAGTCATAGAGTGTTAGACTATTTCTTCAAGCGGCTCATCATTTAAAGTCATTGACTTTATGGTCCAATCCTCAAAATCAACCACAACAGCACAATCACCTTTCGAAGCTAGGTCAACCGGCAGCTTGAATGCTTTTCTATTGAGGTTCGCCCCATCGGCTCTACCCAATAACGCAGGCACTTCCTTAGTTGCTGGATTTATGGTAACAGAAATTTGAAATGCAGGAGCATTTACCATCATACTACCGATAGCCTCATTCTTTGCAACAGCCGCTTTTTCATATACTGTAGTAAAGCTTCCAGTACCAAGGTTGCTATCATCTGGAATATTGATAATTGAATACTTAATTCCTGCCTGTGGAGATTCCTGTCTAAAGTTTACTTTTCCCATTAAGAAAATTAATTAAGTTGTTTAACAATGCTTTCAGCAAAGCTACGGTTTTTGTACTGTTTTCATGCTAGAGTACTACACTTTTTATGTCTATTCTATCACCTACTGCCCATAAAGTTCAACACTAATGAGCAAGCAGACTATCATATTAAGGTAAGTTCTAGAGCTGATAGAAAACACCACCAAGCCTTTTTCTACTCTATGTAGCGCACTACAAAAGAAGCGGACAGACGGCTTTTAAGTACGTATAAATGTTGCTTTATACCTGTAGCAGCCAATGGTGCATAATTGCTTCAAGGCTTATAACAAGCTAAAGCAGCGGCGGATCTTTGGTCAACTCTTCAAAAGCTGGTTAAGGACCCGTCGCTGTTAACTACAACTGCAGAAACGCTACTACTCTTTATGCTGCTTGCACTACATCTCTTCCCCTAGCACATGCAAAGCTAGCTTCGGCGTATCATTCAGCTTGTACACGTAATTCCTCGCCAGGTAGTCATAGCACTTGATAGGGCAATCATAAGGAGCTGACATGAACGTCATGACCTCTTCCTTGCCGGTCTTAGGGTTGCCCGCACTATACTTGATAGCAGGCCACCACCCCTCCACCTTGCCGATTCTGGGGTTTTCGACCTCTATCACCTGGTACTCTATGCCTATGCCCACGCCAAGGCGCTGTAGGGCATAATAATAGCTTTTCCCGCCGTGCCGCTTCATGTATTCGTTAATAACGATACATGCCTGGAAAGTCGGGCAAGTACGAATCAAGCCTGCCACCTCTCGGTTGAAAACTGCTTCTTGGGTCATGGTGATCTTTGGGGTAATTTTGAGTGAATTCATCTTAAATTTTATTTATTGGTTAGGTGACTTGATTAAGCGGCAGCCTGACAGCCATGGGTGTAAACAAAAGGATCCTCGGCACGAAAGGTGATTTTGCACAGTGCCAGTATCCGCTCGTCTTTGGGCAGCCTCACCCAGCTAAGGCCGATCATAGATCCGCGTGCCTCCGGTGTCAGTAGCACCTTTTTCAGGTAAGCTTCACACGCTATCAGCACATCTGCCAACTGTGTTCTGCTGTACTCCCGAGTATCCCTTTGACATAGACGCGAAGCCTCTTGCTGAAGCCTTGCTAGCTCTTTCAGATACTTTCCATTGACCACGTGCAGCCATACATTGCGCCCCTGGCCAACGTCACGTTGCAACAACACCATCAGCTTTCTGTATTCTGATAAAAACATCATTACATCAAAGAAATATGTGCTATACAACTGTTTTTCGGCTATTCCTGACTCTTTTTCCTCTGTAGAAGCACCGTTTAGCAGTGCATCCACACGAGAAAGCAACAGGTTACCCCCCGAATAACGTGCTTTGTTGTTGATGTCTGAACTCACCTGATCAACCTTTCCAGCTGTCTGAGAAACAGTCATGGCTGTGTCTGTTTTGGGTAATACTGAGTCTTCAGTCATTGCTAGGTAAATCGTTTGGAGCCTCGCTGCCTCCAGTTCTTTGAGTGTTTTTTCCACGGTGTACTTGCTTACACCAAGTCGTTTGGCGATATCGCGAATGGAGGCATTCTCCTGCCGCAGCCGCTGCACTTGAGCGGCGATACTCTCTTTATTCATGGTTAAGAATTAAATTTTATCTATTGTTAAATGATGGGTAATGTCGGCTGCGTCGTCGGTAGCACAGCCTTGGGTTAATCTTGTGGAATGACAGTCAATGATAGATTGGAGGGCCGCGAAGGTACCCAAACACATACACTCGCCTATATAGGCCACTGTTCGTGTTTGGGTGAGCCAGCACTACGCTGCCCATGATTCCAGGCTAGGAGCTAAGCTGTACATGGTTGGCTTTCCGGCACTTTCCTCTATAGCCAGTTCGCAGGCGATGCCGTTGGCGTCATTGATCGGTAACCGCTGCTCGGCTATCTCCCTCAGGCGTTCCTTAACGGTATTGGCGTGAGCCTCAAACTTTGCCGAAAGCTCGTCCACCAGGTCTTTTTGCTTCCTGGGTTCTGCCAATAGATCGCCAAGGCAATCGGCTATCATGCCCGTGTCGGCTTTCTTTCGCCTCTCCTGCATGGTGCTGTTAATCATATCTTGGCTAGCGCGTGCCAAGCAGTGCCTGCTCTCATCGAAGTACAGGTAGAGCGGGTCTGGCTTCTTGCCGCTACGCAGCTTCAGGAACTTCACCGCGATCAGGTCACTGTCCTTATTGTTAACCTTCTCAAAGCCGATCTGCATGATGGTGGAGGCCTTGTTGGAAGCCTCCGTACCCGTATGCCCTCTGGCCTTGTCGGTGCCTGGGTTCTCGTGGATGATCAGCAAGAAAGTAATGTTATGGTCGTTGATGAGCATGTTCAAGAAATCGAACAGCTCCAGCGATTCGGAGGCGTTGTTGAAGTCCCCGATGCAGTCCGTTACCACGTCCAGCAGGATAAACAGGTGGTGAGATGAAACCTGCATCGCCGCCTCCACAAATGCTTTCAGTGCATTCAATCTATCTTTCCTCTCAAATCCAATCAGGCTGTAGGGGATCAGCCTGTCGTGGCTCTGGAAAGGATCATGCCCAGCTAGCTTCCTGATCTGCTGAATGGCCATCGGAAACTGCTCCGATTGGTTTCGCTCCGTGTCCACATAGGCCAGCAAAAACAATATCATCTCGTCTTTGGTGAAGCCGCAGAAGTCCGTGTCGCAGTACCTGTCGGAAAGCAGCAGGCTTAGCAGCATCTCGGCCAGGCGGCTTTTGTGGGAGCCGAACTTGCCCTGGATGATGTTAATTGTTCTTTTACCGATAATCCCCTTTCCGTTCAGCTTGATGATGGGCGGGGACCGGACAATGGGCTTGGAGGCGTTACCCTCTATTATGTTGATGTTCGCCTGTATCCTCTCCGGCCAGCCGCCGGAAAACTCTTGTTTGCCGTGGCTAGGGCTTCTCGGCATATTCATGGCAAACTCATCTTCTGTATTGTTGGCATGGCCATGGGAGACCGGCCTGCTAACCGTGTTGGCTGCGGAAACGGGTGTGTAGTTTATCATGGCGCTAGAGGCTTATGAGTCCGTACCTGTTTCCGTTGCCCAGCGTCAGTTTAATGTGAATGCCGTCAAGGAGTTCGCCTTCCTGCAGTTGCCTGATCTGCTCTTCGACCAGTAGCCATCTGTCGGTGTGCAGCAACCTTTTCGTTGCAGCCATCTCGGCGTAGACTTGGTTGTAGGCGCTTGCCAGTGACTGCAGGAATCGGTCTCTGGTGTTTACCAGCTCCTGGTTGGCTGTTGGTTTGGCGGCGTACTCCTGAAGTACGCCGCGCTCTTTGCTGATGATGTTTGCCAGCTGGTCCAGGCCGGTGGTGGGTGTAAAGAGTGATGCCATTACCTGCGCGCCCCCTTCCTACCTTTTGGGCTGTTTAGTTCTTCCTCGATTTCGGCAATAGTTTTCTTCTTGCCATCTGACAGCCACTGCGCAAGATCAGATTGCTTGAATAATAGCCTTTTCCCGCGCTTGATGTGTGGAATGAGCCGCTTACTGGTGTAGCTGTAGAGCGTTGACTCCGGCATCAGCGTAAAGGCGGCAGCCTGCTTGAGGTTGAGGAAGTTTTCTTCCGACTTTTGAAAGGGGTGTGCTAGGTTCAAGGCCTTTTGCACGCATGACAGCACTAACTCCGTTAGTTCATCATGGCTTAGGGTGGTGAGGGTTAATTTCTCCATTATTTGTGGTTGTATCTTTTCACAAATATGGAGGGCACTTAGTACAGCGAGCCCCCTCGCCGAGGGGCTCGCTTTTTGCAACTACTACTCTTTCAGGCTATTAAAATACTTTATCTTCTCATCAATAATGTTGAGAACCTTAACCTGGTCTAGCTTTTCGAAGAATGGTCTGACAGCTTTAAAATCTTCTAAATTCTGCTTTTTCTTTGACTGTATGTGTCCACTCCTTTCATATAACCTGCTATAGTTTTCGATGGTTTTTTCTGTTTTTTCTGTCAAAGCATGTATGAAATCATTTAAGCTTTTCTTGTCTTGACTCTTGTTGATCTTATACACATCATTAAGAAGCCCAATCATCAACACCTGCTGAGCGTTTGTTAATGCCTTGACACCTTTCCTCCCATCACTGTTCTCTTGCCTGACTGGCTCGGAAGCCGCAGCTCTCAGTTCGTGCATTTTTTTCATTAGTATAAGCTGGGAGTCTTTGACTCCTTTGCAGTAAAAATGAGATGCCCATGTATTGATTATATCGTATTTTATATCCTTAGCTTTTCTATCCAAGTTGTTTAAGTCTTCATAAAGGGCATTTTCAGCCTCTTCGGCAGACAGCTTTGCTTTAGAGACAATAGGTGCTATAGACGCAAACTCCAAATCACTTTCGGTTAGGCTCTCCAAACTAGCTTTTATCTCCGCCAGCTTCGCCTGAACGTCCTCTGTCTCCATCAGCCTGAGGTAGTACACAGCAGACGGATTATCGAGGTATTTCATGGCACTTTCTAGTTCACTCCCTAAGAATTCTATCTTCCTCTTCACGTTGTTGTTGTACATGGAGGCTTTAAGGTTGCAAGTCTCTAACATCACCCCACACATCTCTGTGGCTTGGTGAATTATTGCATTTCGACTATTCAACACATTTTCTACAACTTTATAGGAGGCTTCAGCGAGTTTGTTCATGTAAAATTTTTCCTAAATTATTGGGTTAAAGGGGCACTAAAGTAAGAATTTGTCGGCTTCATCCAACACAGTGTTCTCAAAGCTATCCAGGTAAACTTGAGTTATTTTTTCGCTGCTGTGGCCCAGTGCTTCGCTGATCTGCGAAGTGGACACGTTCTGCCGCTTAAGCACCGTAGCATAGCTGTGCCTGGCCACGTAGGTGGTGACGTTGAAGTCGATCTCCACCTTCTCTGCTACCGTGCGCAGGTTGCTGTTTACCTCCTTCATTATCTTCTTGACTCTGTTCTTCACCTTTTGCTCTGTGTTGTGGTAAGCACCCAAGATCGGGAACACAAAGCCGGAGCCATCCTGACGCTCACGGTAGTAGTCTAGTATCTCCAGGGCCGGAGGCAGCAGGGCAATGTTGAACTGGTGACCAGTTTTGGCCCTAGTATAGTGCAGCCTGCCGTCCTGGATGTTGGACCACTTGAGCTGGGCCATGTCGATGAAGTTGATGCCTCGGCAGTAGTAGGAGAACAGAAAGATGCTTCTGGCTACCCATAGCTTGCTGCCAAGCTCCAGCTTGTGGTCTGCAATCTTCTTTACCTGCTCTTTCGTTAGCGCCCGCTTCTTGGTCTTTGTGTTGAGCTTGGTCAGCTTGTATGTCTTAAAAGGATATTCGGCTTCGCGCGCGTGTCCTTCGGCTATGGCCTTGTTGTATACAGAGCGGATGGTGCGCATGTAAACCGCTATGGAGTTCTCCGTCACCTTACGCTTCAGCAGATCCTCCTCCAACCTTGTGAGAAAGATGTAATCGACCTCTTTAAAGGTCACGTCTTTCTCCTTTGTGAAGCGTGACACAACGCGCTTGGCATCCTGAAAGGCATTGGCGGTACCGATCTTCTCCACGTCCTTGTGCCGCTGCACCAGCTCGTCAGTAAACTTGAAGAAGGTAAGCTTGCCCACACTCTTTTTGCTGAGCGCCTTAGCGATGTCATCCACAGTGTAATGCTGGTCGTTGTTCTCGAAGTCCAGAACCACCTTGTTGGCATCGTTGAACATCTTGGAGATCCTGATGATTAGCTCTACCTTGTTAGGGTGCTTCTTACTTGGCAGCTGCTCATCATCATCCCACAGATCCTTGGAACAGGAGTGGTCAAGTGACACGTACTTTATCTTGCGATCTTTGATCAGGCGGAGCATGATGGGATGCTCGCCGTTTTTGAGCACCTTGGAGGTGTATAGGAGTACTTTGACTGAGGCCATGTTCGCTGCTTATCTGGTTGTTTAAACTTTCCGACGGTTTAAATATGGTTTAAACAAAAGTAGAAAATAGCGGCAAATATTCAATAATTATGATAAATAAATATTTTATAAACAACTGATAATCAGACAACACCAAATTGCAAAAATCAACAAAGGCAGCAGGGCTAATTGCTGTTAATCAGGGGGTCCCTGGTTCGAGCCCAGGAGGGGGAGCAAAAGCCACTCAGAAATGAGTGGCTTTTTTGTTTTTATATCTTCTCTAGCTGTTAAAGTATAAAATCAGAAAGGGACCGTAGCCACTCTTTCCGACTCATTTTAAAGTATGGCCTAGCTGAGATCACCTTTTCCAGAGGCTGTGCCTGCCACCAAAGCTACCACCACACTGGCGTTGATACCCACACTCCACTTCTCAGCCACCTGAAGTTCACCGCTTAGCCGCATACTCTCCTTCTTGCTGTATGCCGCTGCTCAGAATTACTTTATTGCACTGATTTTTATACTTTATACGTTGCCAGTGCGCTATCCGCCGCCCCACCCGCACATCCATTTAAAGCATGAAACCCACCATGCCTCCGTAGGCCGCAAGTATAAACATTCTGGTTGGCCTAAAGTCTCAAAGCCTCTTTAAAGTATGGTGCACAAAAAAATCCCACCCCGGCACAATAGCATATATAATTTAATTAATATATTTGAATTCATCATCTATCATTTAACACACACTATATGAAAGCATTCTTTACGCTTGTTTTGCTGTTTTGCGGCACCACCCTTTTTGCACAAGATTTTCAGCAGGCCAAAGTGCTGTTTGCCGATGGCAAAGAACTGACCGGCCTTGTTAAGGCATCATCTGTTGGAGAGAAAAGCATTGTTTACAGGGCAGCAGAGGCGGGCTCTAAAAACGAGAAGATCAGCAGCAGCGAACTAACGAGAATTATCTTTACCCAAGAAGGTGCTGAGCCAACTGAATACGTACCGATGCGCCTGGCCTACAATGACAAAATGTCCAAAAACGCTTATTGGCTAAGGATTTTGTCTAAAGGACCTGTTACGCTATATGCTCTGAACGGTGGGTTTGGCTTCCAAAGAAGTGGCTTCGACCACCAAGTTTCAGACATTAACTTCTACGTTAAGCGTCCAAACGAAGAGGCGGCATCATCAGTAGGAGTATATTTTACCTCCGGTGCACAAGGAATCAACCTTAATAGAAATTTCCGAAAATTAGCGGGGAGGTACTTTGCCGACTATCCTGAGTTAGCGGCAAAAATAGAGAACAAGGAGTTTGGGGTACTGGATGTTCTGGCTGTTGTTACGGCCTACAACGAGTGGAAAGGGGCCAAGAACTAAGCCACCTCTCTTAACATATAAACCGTATAACAGGTGCTCAGGTATGGGCACCTGTTTTTTTATACTTGCCCTGCTGCCATTTTCCGGCTTGCTAACCTTTTAAGCCGATTTGCAGTAACTATAAATGGCAATATCATCATATTTCGCCCTGGCTTTACGATTGCCATACTTGCTGAATGCCAGCGCATGAACTAACGTATAAAACTATGAAAAATATAAGAGCATATGTAATGACGCTGCTCGTGCTGCTAACGTTTACCATGAGCAGTTGCGAGTTGGTAGGAGATATCTTTGAAGCCGGCATGTGGACGGCCCTAATCATCATCGTACTGATCGTGGTGCTGATCTCCTGGCTGTTCAGGAAGTTCAGAAGATAAGCCCGAAAAAAAGAAAGGGAGCCTTTAGGGGCTCCTTTTTTAATATCTTATACTTTCGGCAACTACTTGTTCGGGCGTTTCGGCATCGTACCCAGAATGTAATCCCAAAGCGGGGAAGATACCCCGAAGGCTCTTTCATGGTCTTTGTAGTGGTGGATGCTGTGGTTGATCCAAAGCTGCTTCAGGAAGTTCTTGGGCGGCGGATAGGCATGCACTACGTAGTGCACCAGCAGGTACATGGCATAGCCGAACAGCATGCCGGCCACCACCCCGAACACAAACGTGCCGAAGATGATCTTGAAAATAAAGAAGAAGGCGGAGGAGTAAAGTATACTTACCACCGGCGGCATGGCCAGGCGCTTCTTGTCTTTGGGGTACTCGTGGTGGTTGCCGTGGAACAGGTACTGCAAACGTGCCTTCAGGGGGGTGTTGGTATCCATGTGGAACACGTAGCGGTGCGCCAGGTACTCCAGCAACGTGAAGATAAACCACCCCACGAAGAAGAAGCCTATGGCCTCGAAAATACTTATAAAGCCATGTGTGATGCCATAATAGATCAGCCCTACGGCTATAACCAGGAAAATTGATATAGGCAGGGCAATGTGGGTTCTGGTCATCCTCTCCAGAACAGGGTTCTTAAAAAGCTGTGCGCTTCCTTTGTGATTAGGTTTCATAGTTAGATTTTGCTGTATTTTTTAACGCTGCAAAACTAAATAAATTTTGAGGTTAGCCCACCCAGGCCACCAATGTACTGCTATTAACGAGGTGTGTCCGCTATAGGTTGAGCAAGCGCAGAAAGCTTTCGGTGGTGGGGCTCGCCTCAGCTAAAGTATGCTTCGCGCGTTCGTAAAACTGCTTTCGGTGGGCTAATGTTTCGGTAAGGTATACTTTTAATTCTGCGGGGCTTTTGCCGGCCAGCAGGGGACGCTCGGCCTGCCCTTGGTCTAACAGCCTCTGCAGCAGCTGCTCTACGGGTACTTTCAGGTAAAAGCTTTCGCCGTGAAGGTTAATAAAATCGATGTTGTTAAAAAAGCATGGAGCCCCGCCTCCGGTAGAGACCACGGCCTGCTCGTACTGCTGCACCACTTCCTCCAGCGCCTGCCGCTCCAGCTTTCTGAAGTGCTCCTGCCCCTGCCGCTCAAAGATCTGCGCAATACTCTGCCCCTGCTGCCGCACAATGTACTCGTCCAGGTCCACGAAAGTGTAGCCGATCCGCTGCGCCAGCTGCCGCCCCAGCGTGGTTTTGCCACTGCCCATCATGCCTATCAGGAAGATCCGCATTAGAACTGTCGGTTATAGAATGTTAGATGTGATTAATCGCGACAAAGCCCATCATCTTCCGGATCCTCGAATATAGCCTGCCTTCTATACTCTGAAACATCACCGTTCTTATCAACACGAACCAGCACTGAATAGTATGGGTGATCACATCCAAACGTTTTATAGTCGAATAACTTAACTAAATAGTGATTCTTAAATTCCTGTACTGCTGTTGGCCTTGGCTTACTACTGAAGTACCTATATTCGTCCTTAAAGTATTCTTCATCAAATACAGGGTAATTACTTGTCATGATAATAGCGTAGCTTAACGCCTCTCCCCTTGATTCTATAGGAGCAAAAGTTTCCTTGAGTTCAAACCTATTTTTGATAACCTCTATTCCTTTATCTCTTTTGATGACAAGGTTTCTGCAAGTACAAATAAATCCGCCATACTGCCATTTAGAATCTTGGCAGTAACTTGTATCTCCACACATCGCGAACCCATAAGCAAATGAGATATTATTTCCTAAACCTCCTAAATAGGGAGATGCTTTGCTTACTTCCCAAAATCCTAATTCCTGTTTTATATCAACTCTTTCTAATGAGTCGATTTGCATTGTCTCTAAACTATCAAAGGAAGTAGAGGTTTTACCATCAGCGCAGGAGATCAGCATTAAAGCAAGCAAAGCAAGGAAAAGCCTACTCCTCATCCGTCGAAACCAACTCTGTCACCTCCTCTATATCCGGGGTGTCGTTATGGTGCCACTTGCCTTTCACGGTGCCGTCCTGCAGCAGCACGAGGCCAGGATTAGAGCGGATGATGGTCTTAAGCACGGTGCCGTCGCCGAAGTAGTAAGGGGCAGCCAGGTTCACCTCGTGGCGGAAGGCTTCAAAGTCGGCGGCGCTGCTGCTGGTTACCACCATTGGCGTAATGCCAGCCGCCTCGGCAGCTTTTACCAGCGTGTTTATACTATCAAAGTTGTCCTGCTTGGCCTTGGCCACACTCTGCACGATAATCAACAGCTTTTTGCCCGTCAGTACCTCCTGGGTAAAATCGGCCGTGTCGTTCCATACGTTAAAGTCGGTGATCTTGGGGCCGGCCTCCGGATTAATGGCCACCATCTCCTTAAAAGTATAGGTGGTGTCAGTCGGGTACTCCTCAAATTCCTCCTCCTGTCCGTCTTTTGCCATGATATACTTGTAGCGCAGCGGTGCCGAGGGCTTCATCAGCGTCGGGATGTTGTTGCCGACTTTATAGGATCTGAAATCGATATAGGGCAGGTGCTCATAGGCATACCAGCCCACCACCACCGACAGTGCCGCCGTGATGATGGTGATGATGGCCCCGGAAGAGGCGCGCATAAACGGCTGCAGGTACTTCTGCGTGAGCAGCAGCACCACGATCATCACCAGCAGGATAATATCCTTCGTAAACGACTCCCACGGTGTAAGCTTAATGGCATCGCCGAAACAGCCGCAGTCGGTTACTTTGTTGAAGTAAGCAGAGTAGAAGGTAAGGAAGGTGAAGAACACGATCATGACGAGCAGCAGCCACAGCACCGCCTTGAGTTTGAACCGCACCAGCAGCGCTACGCCCAGCACAATCTCCGCCGCACTCAGAAAGATGGATAGAAACAACGAGTAAGGCTCAAAGCTCTTGAAAAAAGGTGCAATATCTGTGGAGAATACCTCGAAATACTCCTCCAGCTTAATCGCCGTGCCCACCGGGTCATTTATCTTGATCAGGCCAGAGAAAATGAACAACACTGCTACAAACAGCCAGAAAAGATTACTTATGAACTTCATCAACCTTAGTAGTTAGAGAGTTAAAAAGTTAGAGAGTTTAGGAGTTATGTTTTCGCTGATGCGAGCGTACAGTTTGCTATCGCTGGTGCGAGCTTGTAGCTCGTACCTTAGCCGACCTTCTCCGCAAACCCGGATTTTATGAGCGCAAACACGGCATAGTTGATCATGTCGCGGTAGTTGGCTTCCACGCCTTCTGATATCAGCGTCTGCCCCTCGTTATCCTCGATCTGCTTGGTGCGGTAGAGCTTCATCAGGATAATGTCGGTGATGGAGCTCACGCGCATGTCGCGCCAGGCCTCGCCGTAGTCGTGGTTTTTGGCGTTCAGCAGCTCAATGTTCTCCTCGATATGATGGGTATACTCCCGCTCCACGTCCTCCGCCGACAGGCTCAGCGGAGCATCGGCAGGCAGGTTCAGCTGCATCAGCGCGATAACGCAGTAGTTGATGATGCCCACAAACTCCCCGTTGATGTCGTCCTCTACCAGCTGCTTGCCCTTTTCCTGTATGGAGCGGATGCGCTGGGCCTTGATGAAGATCTGATCGGTGATGGAAGGTAGCCGTAGCACGCGCCAGGCGGTGCCGTAGTCCTTCGTCTTTTTAACAAATGTATCCTTGCAGCGTTGTACTACCTGATTATATTCCTGCAGCGTTTGACTAATCAACTTTTTAGCTTTAATTTTAAAAATAATTGACCCAGATGCCAACATTGGAAGCGAAAGATACGCTTTTTAAGAAAAAATCCACACTAAACTGCCGCGGAAAGCTACTCTCGCTGGAGGTGCCGCTCGTGATGGGCATCCTGAACCTTACCCCTGATTCCTTTTTCCCGGGCAGCCGCCTGAACTCCGCCGACGAGGCCGTTCAGAAGGCCGCGCAAATGCTGGCCGATGGCGCTGACATACTGGATATTGGTGGCTACAGCACACGCCCCGGCGCGGCAGAGGTATCGGCTCAGGAGGAGCAGGACCGCATTCTGCCAGCCATTGAGGCCATACACCGCAACTTCCCGGAGGCGATTATTTCCGTAGACACGTTTAGGGCTAGCGTGGCCGAGGCAAGTATAGCCGCCGGCGCGCACATCATAAACGATGTGGGGGGCGGCTTGCTGGATGAGGCCATGTTCGAGACCATAGCGCGGCTGCAGGTGCCTTACGTGCTGATGCACATGCGCGGTACACCACAAGACATGGCCAGCCACGCCAAGTATGATAATTTAGTGGTGGAGGTGCTGGACGAACTGCAAAGCCAATTGGCCAAACTGCAGCAGCTCGGCGTGAAAGACGTGATTCTGGACCCCGGCTTCGGATTTGCGAAAACCGTGGAACATAATTTTGAACTGCTTCGTCATTTGGAGGATTTCCGTATCTTAGGCCTGCCGGTACTTGCCGGCATGTCGCGCAAGTCTATGGTCTATAAATCGCTGGGAATTAACCAGGCCGATGCCCTGACCGGCACAATAGCCGTGAACAGTGTAGCGTTGATGAAAGGTGCCGACATTTTGCGGGTGCACGACGTAAAAGAAGCTAAGCAAACCATTATACTTTTAGAGAAAACTAAACTTTGATCTTTTTATTCAGCATAGGTTTTTTAGAGATTGAGCTGCTCGATATCATCGATATCCTGCTCGTGACGGTGCTGCTGTACCAGTTGTACAAGCTACTGACGGGCAGCGTGGCGCTGAAGATTTTCCTGGGCCTGCTGTCGGTGTACCTGCTGTACCTGGTGGTGCGCGCCGCAGGCATGGAGTTGCTGAGTATTATACTTGGTCAGTTTATGGGCGTGGGTGTGCTGGCTGCCATCATACTTTTCCAGCCCGAAATACGGCGTTTCCTGCTGCTGATTGGTAAAACAACCTCCCTTAACCACGACCGCTTCTGGGGTTTCCCGTGGCGCCGCGAGCAGAGCGAGAAGCTAAGCCTGACGCCATTTATTGAGGCAGCCAAATCGTTGGCTGGCAAAAATACCGGTGCGCTTATTGTATTCGCGAAAAGCTCCGAACTGAAATACTACGCCGAGTCTGGTGATTTGATTGACGCCGTGATTTCGAAGCGCCTGCTCATGTCGATCTTTAACAAGCACAGCCCGCTGCACGACGGCGCCGTGATCATCTCCGGCAACCGCATCAAGGCTGCTCGCTGTATACTTCCGGTTTCCGAAAACCAGGAGATTCCGGCCTCCATGGGCCTGCGCCACCGCGCCGCCATCGGCCTGACCGAGATTACCGATAGCATTGTGCTGGTGGTATCCGAAGAAACGGGCCAGATTGCGCTGGTGCGTAACGGCGAGGCTTACCGCAACCTGTCCTCCGCCGACCTGCGCGTAAAACTAAACCAGTTCCTGTTCGACACCGACCAGAAGCCAGCCGCCGCCGTCTCTGAGAAATCAGTTAGCGCCGCGTAAGTTTATACTTGGAAAGGTAGTTAAGTATAGCTCCCTTCCTTGTTAAGACGAGGAGTCTGTAACTGCTTTGGCCGAAGTATAAGTTTCATATTGGGGATAGATGTCATAAGCAAAAGTATAAACCCACCCCTGCCCCTCCCGAGAGGGGAACTTTCAGCAGGAGATTACATCCCCCTGCCCCCTTCGAAGGGGGACTTGGTTCAAGTAGTATAGCTTTGGCTATCAAATTGATTCCAGTCTTTCCGTTGAGCGCCTTGTAGATTTCCGGTGACAAGCGAAGCGAGGCAGCCCGAGGCACGAGGGCAGGAAATGTACACAGCGCGATGCGGGAAGACGAGCCCTCCCGGGCCTGAGGGAGCCAAAGTCAGCTATGGAAAATGTCGCTCGTAAGACTGAGGATGAACATTAGCAGGAAAGGATAGCTTGGTTCCTGTTGCAGGAAGTATAAGTACGCGGACTCCCTAAGATCTCGCTTATGCAGAGCTCCTGCGAGTGCTTGGTATACTTACACTTATTACTTTATAGCCTTCCTTCCCGCCTATACCATACCAGCCAATAAGCCGCTATACCAAGTACAGGTACCAGCCACAGTATGGCCATCCAGATAAGGCGCGAGCCAACGGGGTAATCAGACTTGAAAATGAGGTGAATAAGGGCAATGGCCACCAGCAGGTAGTTCAGGGTGACCAGCAGGAAAATCTCAGGGTTGCGTGCGAACAGGTCCATCATAAGTTAGAAAAGGGTTTCGCTTACGAACCACATCAGGTACAGCAGTGCTGGTGCTATGAGCAGCAGAATGGTGCCAAAGTGCAGGCGCGTCCACTGCGGGTTCAGCAGCAGGCTCAGGTACGCCTCCACCGACAGCAACAGCGAGAAGTAGAATGTTATCTGCAGCAGCGTGTACACCACGTTTGGCTCGTTGCGCATATCTGCCGTAGTATAAGCCAGAAAAGAGATCACCATCCACGACAGCACCGTGCCCAACAACACCTGCCCCGGCTTTATCTTGATATTATTCATACTTCTGGTTTTATCCTGAGTGTGGTACAAGTTATAAAAAAATAAAGCCACTCCCATGGCAGGAGTGGCTTTTCTATACTTTAATCCGGGGGTATACTTACTTGATCACACCCAGCTCTTTGCCTACTTCCACAAAGGCGGCGATGCATTTATCGATGTGCTCTTTGTCGTGCACGGCCGATAGCTGCACCCGGATGCGGGCCTGACCCTTCGGTACTACCGGGTAGTAGAAGCCGATCACGTAGATGCCTTTGTCCAGCATGCGGGCAGCGAACTCCTGCGCCAGCGGGGCGTCGTAGAGCATTACCGGCACAATCGGGTGGTCGCCTGGCTTGATGTCGAATCCGGCCGCGGTGATCTGCTCACGGAAGTACTTGGTGTTCCACTCCAGCTTGTCGCGCAGCTCTGTGGTAGAGCTCAGCATGTCCAGCACGGCGATAGAGGCGCCCACGATAGACGGGGCAAGCGAGTTAGAGAACAGGTACGGGCGCGAGCGCTGGCGCAGCATGTCGATGATCTCTTTGTGGCCAGAGGTAAAACCACCCATCGCGCCGCCCAGGGCTTTTCCCAGCGTACCCGTGATGATATCCACCTTGTCCATTACGTTGTGGTACTCGTGCACGCCACGGCCGGTCTTGCCCATGAAGCCGGTAGAGTGGGAATCATCCACCATGACCAGGGCATTATACTTCTCGGCCAGCGCTACAATTTTATCCAGCTGGGCTACAGTGCCGTCCATCGAGAAGGAGCCATCGGTGACGATGATGCGGTGCTTGGTGTTAGCGTTTACAGCCTCCTGCAGTTTTGCCTCCAGGTCTGCCATATCGTTATGATTGTAACGGAAACGCTGCGCTTTGCACAGACGCACACCGTCAATAATAGAGGCATGGTTCAGCGCATCAGAGATAATGGCTGAATCGGCATCGAAAAGCGGCTCGAAAACACCACCGTTGGCGTCAAAAGCGGCTGCGTAAAGTATGGTATCCTCGGTGCCCAGGAACTCAGAGATTTTACGCTCCAGTTCCTTGTGAATATCCTGGGTGCCGCAGATAAAGCGCACCGAGCTCATACCGTAGCCGTGCGTATCTATCGCCTCTTTGGCAGCCTCTATCACCTTCGGGTGTGCTGACAGGCCCAGGTAGTTGTTGGCGCAGAAGTTAAGCACATGGTGCATCTGCGTGGTATCGATATCAGCGCCCTGCGGCGTGGTGATAATGCGTTCCTGTTTATACAGGCCTGCTTCTTTAATCTCGGCAAGCTGCTGCTCTAAGTCTGGTTTTAAGGTCTCGTACATAGTTTCGTTGTTTGTTATACGTTACTCGTTGTTCTCTTTTTAAAGTATGATCACTGGCCGGTTGCCTCGCCGGTCTCGTCGGTTTTGGGCGGTGGCCGGCGTATGATGGGCCGTGGCCTTGGCGGTTTCGGTTTATCTTCAGCGGCAGGCGCAGGTGCCCCTTCTGTAGCATCCGGTATACCTTGCTCCGGCGCCTCCTCCTTTGGCTTCTGCAGTGCTACCGGTCGCTTGATAACGGGCCTTGGGCGCAGTGGTTTGGGTGCTGTTTCTTCAGCAGACTGCTCTACCGCTGCCTCCGGCTTTGGCTGCTCCTCCTGTGGCTTCTGCAACGCGGCAGGCCTTTTCATCACTGGCCGCGGCCGTGGCGGTTTTGGTGCGCTTTCAGGTGCCTGATCGGAGGCCTGTTCCTGCTGTTCTTCCTCCGGTTTAGGCTGCTGTAACGTTGCAGGGCGTTTTATCACCGGCCGTGGGCGTACTGGTTTAGCTGCAGGCGTTTCCCCGGAAGCTGGATTTATACTTTCATCTGATGGTGTGGGAGCAGCGCTCTCTTCCTCCGGCTTTTGCAGTGCGGCAGGGCGCTTTATCACTGGCCGTGGGCGAGCAGCCGGCTTGGCAGCCTCGCTGGTCTCCGGTTTTTCTGCCCCCTCAGCATGCTCTGCCGATGGCTTAGGTATAACAGGCCGCTTCACCACTGGCCTAGGTCTGGCAACCGGCTTGGTTTCCTCCGCTTCTGTGGTGGCCGGCTTTTCTGTGGGCTCGCCCTCTGCGGGCTTCTGCATGGCGGCTGGCCGGCGTACTACTGGTCTTGGTTTCGGTGTACTTTCTCCGGCGGATGCTGCGGCCGGAGCGGCAGTTTCTTCCGTGGCAGGCTTAGGCGGAACGGCCCTGCGCACCGCGGCCGGACGGGCAGCAGTCGGTTCTGGCTTCGGAATATCCTCTTCAGCCAGGTGATAGCGCAGGCGCACATCGTTCAGCACCATCTTCACCTGCACCAGAAAGCTGTTGGGGTGCATCTGGGCGTACATCTCCTGCCACGCCGCAAAGCGTGCCGGATCAGCCGCTTCAAAAGCCGCCTTGTTTATCCGCTTTTTTACCAGGAACTCCTCAAATGTCATACGTTACAGGCCTTTGGTGGCGCAAGTTACGGTTTCGGGCTCAAATTGACTATTCATGCGCTGCTTTGTGCCGGTATCCCTACAAATATAAGAAAATCCGCCTGCCACGCCGGGCTAAGGTTACCGATAGTTTACGCCGGGTTATCTAATCGTTAAGGTTGCCCTGGGCACTTTTCCCGCCTCTAACCCCGCCATACCTTTGTTGCCAAGGTGAAATAACGGTTAGTTTACGTTAGGTTGAGGAGAGGCCGTTGACTTTGAGTCCGCGGCTTCTTTCCGTTTTATACTTTCCGCCCGCCCCCCGCCTTTCTTCTTGAAGTATATTTTTTGGATTGCACTGAATTCGGTTACTTTGTGCAAAGATTTCTTATTTCGCTATGGCAAACACAAGTGACACGGTATTGGTGATTGGTGCCTGCGGGCAGCTGGGCTCTGAACTCACAATGGAGCTGCGCAAAATGTATGGTGATGCAAACGTGGTGGCGGCCGACATTGCCCCTCCCAAGCAAGCCGACCTGCGCGACTCAGGCCCTTTCGAGAAGGTGGATGTGCTGGACACGAACGTACTGGCCGACTTAGCCTCCAAGTATAAATTCAAGCAGATCTACCACCTGGCGGCCGTGCTGTCGGCTACCGGTGAGAAGAACCCCAAGTTTGCCTGGAAACTGAACATGGACGGCCTGTTCAATGTGCTGGACCTGGCCCTGGAGCACAAAGTAGGCCGCGTTTACTGGCCAAGCTCTATCGCTGTTTTCGGCCCGAGCACGCCGCGACAGAACACGCCACAGCAAACCATAATGGACCCGAACACCGTGTACGGCATCAGCAAGCAGGCTGGTGAGCGCTGGTGCGAGTACTACTTCCAGAAGTATGGCCTGGATGTGCGCAGCCTCCGCTACCCTGGCCTGATCGGTTACAAAGCTCTGCCGGGCGGCGGCACCACAGATTATGCCGTGGATATTTACCACAAAGCCCTGGAGGATGAGACCTTCGAGTGTTTCCTGAGCGAAGACACTTACCTGCCGATGATGTACATGCCGGATGCCCTGAAGGCGACCCTGGACCTGATGCACGCACCGGCAGAGCAGATAAAAGTGCGCGACTCGTACAACCTGAGCGCCATGAGCTTCTCCCCGAAAGAGATCGCGGCCTCTATCCAGAAGCACATCCCGGATTTCGAAATCGTATACAAGCCGGACTCCCGCCAGAAAATAGCCGACTCGTGGCCACAAAGCATCGACGACAGTGCTGCCCAGCAGGATTGGGGCTGGAACCCGAAGTATGACCTGGACGCCATGACTGAGGACATGCTCGTGAACCTGAAGAAGATGAAGCAGGAGCAGGCAGTGTAGCTGCAGCTCTAAAGTATAAACCACAGGGAAAGGCGGTGCGGCAGCATCGCCTTTTTTTATTTTATAGGTGACTCCTTTACCACGATTTTCAGGACTACCCTTACCTGCCGCAAGTTTAGCGGTAGCGTAACTTGTGGCTGTTCATGGCTGCAAGTTTTCAACTTGCTTTCTGCGGAGCAGAAAAGTACACAGTATTTTCGAAAAAAGATCTTGAACTCGCTTGTTATGGCCTATTGTTTGGCCCTCCGGTCCAGTTGAGTTACAAACTCAACATGATGTTGAACCACAAGTTACGCTACCGCTAAACTTGCGGCAGAGAGGTTCCAGGTTTACAAATCTGCGGCAACTATACTTTCGGATTGCAAATCCGAAAGAGCGAGGACCAGGCGGAAAAGTATACTTTAACCGGAGCGGTACACGTGGAACACTGGCCATTTACATAGCAGCAACCGGAGGAGCAGATAGCGTATTGCGTGCTGGAGCAACTGCAATTTAAAAGCGCCAAGGAACCGGCAAAGGCAGCAACTGAAGTTGCTGCCTTTGCTGTTTTACCCATGCCCTCCCCATATATCTGTTTTAACCCATATTTACCAAACCCCGTCTATACTTCTGTGACCGGTGGCACTACTGAAGAAAATAGACAATGATGGTACTAGAATCAAACGACAACGAACTGCGAAAACTGATATTTGAACGTGATAAGGTAATTGTGAAATTTACAGATGAGGCTTGCCCTATCTGCAAAGTAATGCAGCCGAAGTATAAAAGAATTTCTGAAGAGCCCATGTATCAAGAGATTGCCTTCCTGCGCATGAACGCCAAAGAGAACCCGGTATCCAGCAGGGAGGTGAAGCTGAAAGGCACCCCCTTTTTTGCCACCTATAACAAAGGCACCCTTGCCGACTGCGGAATAGCCGCCACCGAGGAAGAGCTGCGGGAGATGCTGCGCATGTTGCTACAACTCCACTAACCTTACTTTCTTTCTGGAACGACCTTTGCCCTATAGCTGTTATGGAAAACCTGTGCTACCTTGCGCCGCTTTTTATAACCAGCTAAATACGTGAGTCTAAAAAACATCCAAACACTGCTTGTGCTGCTCCTGATGGTGGCCTCAGCCGTTGCCATACCCGGCTGCTCCAGCACCGACAAACTGAACACGGCCGCCCCTGCCGCCACAGCTTCCGCGGCGCCTGCTTACAAACCTCAGCTATCGTCGGTTACCGTGCCCGTTTCTATTTCGGTGGCGGCCCTGGAAGACAAGCTGAACCACGAAATCGCCGACATCCTCTATAAAGATACCAACCTGAACGACGATAACGTTGCAGTAACCGTCTCCCGAAATGGTAGCCTTAGCATGCGTGCCGAGCGCGACAAAGTATACTTCACGGTGCCCCTGCGCATCTACGCCAAAGGCCGCTGGAAATGGGACCCGTGCAAGCTCTGCCCATCCATCGACAAGGCCGAGGACACCACCTTCGACATGATCATCAAAACAGAAAGCAAAATAGGGCTGACGGAGGACTACCAGATAAACACCATTACCAGCGGGGATTTTGAGTGGGGCAGTACCAAGCCGGTACTGGAGCTGGGCCCGCTCAGGATTGGCCTGGCCCGTTTCGTGGAGCCTACCCTGCACAAGCAAATGGCTACGCTATCGAAGCAGCTGGACAAGGAACTGCAAAGCCGCCTGGACGTGAGGAAGTATGTGGCGGAGGCTTGGCAGCAACTGCAACAGCCCGTAATGCTAAACAACGACCTGAACGCCTGGCTGACCGTGGTTCCGAAGGAGATACGCATGGCACCGCTGCTGGCCCATAACGGCAACCTGAACACCCGCCTCGGCATCACCTCCTACATCACCGTTACCACCGACGGCAAACCACAGGTACAGGTAAACAAAACCCTGCCCAGGCTGATCATGGACAGCCGCATGAGCGATGATATCCAGATCGGCTTAACGGCCAGCATTCCCTATGCCCACGCCAGCAAAATGGTGCAGGAGCAGGTGGCCAAACAGACCTATACCTTTGACGGAGGCAAGAGCGAGATTACGGTAAACGAAGCAGCCATTACGCCCGGCGGTAACCAACTGGTACTGATGCTGGATGTGAACGGCAAGACCAAGGCCGGCATCTTCACCAAGAAGATCGTGGGCAAAGTATACCTGCGCGGCACCCCGTACTACGATGCCGAAACGGCCACCATCCGGGTGCGCGACGTAGCCTACGACCTCGACACCAAGGACAGGATTTTGAGCACCGCCAGTTGGCTGGCCCAGAATAAGTTTGAGGAAATGATACAGCAGCAGGTAAGTATACCGGTGCAAGGCGAACTGGATAATGCCAGAAAGATGCTGCAATCCACCCTGGACAAGCAAGGCCGTGTGCACGAGTCGGTGCTGCTGCGCGGAAGTATAAAGGACATTACCCCAGACAATCTCTACCTGACCCAGGACGGCATAAAGGCCGTGGTAAACGCGAAGGGCACACTGACAGCCACTATCGATAAGCTGTAGCTTTACGAGGCAGTAGAGTTTCGGCAAAAGACAAAGGACTTCTTTCAGGTAGAGAGAAGTCCTTTGTCTTATGATGCTTTGTCAATGTATAAAAATCAGAGTTTCTCGATTGGCCTGGGGCTGTTAAACACTTTATCCGGCACTTGGGCGGGGGCGGCGATATGGGAAATCACGAAGTCGCTCTCAGGGTTGCTGCGGTCGCTGGCCAGCTTTATACTTCCGAAGTCCTTGTAGTTGCCCCAGCGGCGGGTAAAGCCTGGCTCGGCATCCCCGTTGTTTTTGAAGTAAGCCCATTGCGTTATCAGGCCCTGCTCCTCATCCACCCATAGTTTATACTTATTCTGCGGCGTCAGCCCCACCTCCTCAAAGGTCATCTCCAGCACATGGGCCTGGGCACCATCCATGGTTTTGTCCTCGCCCACATACACCAGGTGAACACCCGGGTCCTGCAGCTTAAACGGCATCACGAGCCAGTACGAGTTGTTTATCCAGAGGGCGTGGGCGCGCTCCAGCAACTCCCGCTTCTCCTCGGGGTCCTGCAGTTCCTTACCGTCCACGTATACTTTCCCGTCCTTTGTTTCGGTGTTGATGATGGCCACGAGGCTGTCCTGCTCCCACCGGAAGCGGTTCTGCTGCTTGTCCCATACCTGGTACTGGTCTCTAAAGGTCCAGGCGAGGTAGCGGGTGTCGTTCCAGCCTTTCTCCCCACCCATATTCTTCATTACTTCCTGGGCTATGGCTTTCGCCTTGTTGCCTGGGTCCTGGGCACAGGCAAAGAGCAGAGGCAGCGCCAACAGGCAGAGCAGCAGCGGTTTCAGCAGGTTTTTCAGAGACATCGGTGTATACTTGATCGTTGCGCTTTCGTGTACGGATGTATACCTGCCCGGGATGCCGCGTCAGCCGTGCAGGCATACATTATTTAACCCAATATTCAGGCGCTGCGTACCTAATCCCACAAAAGGACAAACGCCTATGGCTAATTATACACTTCAAGGAATCTTTCAGTTGATGAGGGTTTCCGTCAACAATTTTCTTGAGAACAACTCGCTTCGGCTAGCGGCAGCGCTGGCTTATAACGCAATTTTCTCCATCCCGCCGCTACTACTTATTGTTATTAAGGCGGCCGGCTTCTTCTTCGGAGAACAGGCCGTGTCAGGTAAGCTGGAGGACCAGGTATCGCAGGCCATAAGCCCGGATGCGGCCTCCCAGGTACAAACCATGGTGCAGAACGCCAGCACCCAGGAGTCTACAGGATGGGCGATGTGGGTCGGTATCGGTACGCTGATCTTTGCCTCCACCACTTTCTTCGTTACACTGCAGCAGTCGCTCAACAGCGTCTGGGATATTAAGGTGAAACCAACGAGCAGCATCATGCGCATGGCTAAAGAGCGTTTGTTCTCTTTCGGCCTCATCCTGAGTATTGCGTTGCTCATGCTTATCTCCTTCATCATAAGCGCGGCTGTGTCGGTGCTGAGCGATTACCTGTCGGAACTGCTGCCGGGCATTGGCGTGTGGGTGATCAAGCTCCTTGATTTCGCTATCTCCATCGGCCTGATCACACTGCTGTTTGCCCTTATTTATAAGTACCTGCCAGATGCGCACATCCGCTGGAAAGACACCCTGATCGGGGCCCTGATCACGGCTATACTTTTCACTATCGGCAAGTTCCTTATCAGTTGGTACATCGGCACCTCCGACCCCGGCTCGGCCTACGGCGCCGCCGGCTCCATCATACTTATACTTGTCTGGATCTATTACTCCTCCATGATCGTGTTTTACGGTGCCGAGGTTACCCAGCAGTATGCCCGTAAATTTGGCCAGAAAATATCACCTAAGGCGCACGCCGTGTTTGTGGAGGAGCGGGAGATTACCGACAAACCAAAAGACCGCGAGGGCACCGGCCGGCCACGGGCAGAGGGGAGGTATGAGGGGTAACTTTGGCTGATCGTTGTTGGTTATTCGATAAACAGTCTGGCGCAAGCGGATGCCTCTGCCTCAAGTGGTTGACAGCGTTGTTGGTAACAACCTTCTTGTCTAAGGATGGGAAGTCGTGATTGCTTTAGCTAAAGTATAGGTTGCTTAACTGCTGGTATCATCAGAAGTGTAAACCCACCCCTACCCCCAAAACAGGAGAGGGAGTTTCGCAGTACCGGTTCCAACCACCCCTACCCCTCCTTGCTTAAGGAGGGGAATTCGGTAGCTGTCACATCAGAGGTATAAGCTTCGTATCCTCAGCCATTTCGGGTCATCCCCCTGCCCCCTTCGAAGGGGGACTTGGTACAAGCTCCGTCAGCGGCGGCTATCGAACTGATTCCAGTCTTTGGGTTGAGCGCCTATGCGAGTTTTTCGGTCCCGAAGGGATTGCAAAACGACAGCGAGCAAAGAAAAGCTCCCAGCGCGATGCCCGAAGACGAGGCCTCCCGGCCTTGAGGGAGCCAAAGTCAGAGATGAAACGATAGGATTGTAAGACTTAGGATCAGCAGCAGCTATAAAGTATAGCTTGACTCATGTTATAGGAAGGCTAGACAAGTATAAATAGACAGGTACGAAGTACAACCAAAGTATAAAGTATGGCTCTGCGAGCCAGTTGAGTTACAAACTCAACATCATAAAAAGACACCCCGAAACCTTTCGGGGCGCCAGAGGGGAATTTTTTTCTATCAAATTTAGAGTATAAGAGAACGGCCCCTGCTAGTGTAGCAGGGGCCGTTCTCTTATACTCTAAACTGAGATTTATACTTTACGCAGGCAGCTTCTCCTTCACGGCCAGCTGGCCACAGGCAGCGTCGATGTCCTTTCCACGGCTGCGGCGCACGTTTACCTGCAGGCCACGGTCGGCCAGGTAGTAGATAAACGCTTGCAGGCGGTCATCATCCGTATTCACGAAATCGGCGTTCTCGATCGGGTTATATTCAATCAGGTTGATCTTGCACGGGATGATTTTGGAGAAGCGAAGCAGTTCCTCGGCATCCTGCAGGGTATCGTTGAAGTTATCGAACACGATGTACTCATACGTTACCTTGCGGCCGGTTACCTGGTGGTAGTGCTTCAGCGCATCCTTCAGAGCCTCCAAAGAGTTGGTCTCGTTTATCGGCATGATCTGGTTGCGCTTCTCATCGTTGGCCGCGTGCAGCGACAGGGCCAGATTTGCCTTCACGCCATCATCAGCCATCTTCTTGATCATCTTGGCGATACCGGCGGTACTAACCGTGATGCGGCGGGCAGCCATCCCCAGGCCATCATGTGCCGTGATGCGCTCGATGCTCTTCATCACGTTGGCGTAGTTCAGCATCGGCTCGCCCATGCCCATGTACACGATGTTGGTGAGCGGCTGGTTATACTGCTTCAGACTCTGCTCGTTGATGCGCACCACCTGGTCGTAGATCTCGGCGGCATCGAGGTTGCGGACACGGTCCATGTAGCCGGTAGCGCAGAACTTGCAGGTAAGCGAGCACCCTACCTGACTGCTCACACAGGCGGTTTTACGCTCGTCGTGCGGAATCAGCACCCCCTCTACAATGTGGGCGTCGTGCAGTTTGAAAGCTGACTTTATGGTGCCGTCGTTGCTCAGCTGCTCGGTGGCCACCTGCACCGCGTTTATGGTGAAGTGCTGGTCCAGCTTCTCGCGCAGGGCCAGGCTCACGTTGTTCATCTCCGCAAACGACTGTGCCGAGTGCTTCCAGAGCCACTCGTATACTTGCTTGGCCCGGAAAGCCTTCTCCCCGTTCTCCACCAGCCACGCCTTCAGGTCGTCCAGCGTCAGCTTCCGGATGTCCTTTTTATTCAGGATATTTATATCTGCAATCAAACTCATACTGCAAAATTACAAAAATCCTCAGGCTTTAGTTTCAATCTTTTCCTTTACTTGAGTGGGCAGGCTCATTAGTTTGCGCTCCTGGTAGTTAAAGCACAGCATGCCGGTCTTGGCGCGGGCCACTTCTTTGCCATTTTGGTTGGTGATGTGGTAGGTGATGACGAAGCCATATTTGTTCAGGTCGTTAAACGCCAGGCTTATACTTAGCACATCGCCGTAAAAGCCCTCGCCCTTGTACTCGATCGCGACATCGGCCATAATCATACTTGCCCCGGCCAATTCTAGCTCGCTCCAGCCGAAGTGGTTTAGCAGCTGCATGCGCGCCTCGTGCATAATGGAAAGCAGGGCGTCGTTGCCGAGGTGGTTGCCATAGTTGAGGTCGGTAACGCGCACCGGAATATGCGCCGTAAAGTGGGTGTGGGTGGGAATATCTACTTTAACTCGTGCCATATGGTACAGAAACAGCGGTAGCGGCAGTATTATACTTTAAATCCGCTTGCCGGCTCATTTTATTTTATTAAATTCTGATTCGTATATATTGCGGCCTCATGGCAGTAATGCGTACCTTTGCAAAGTAATACAAAAAACATGCACCTCGAAATCCGACAGACAAAAGACGGTTCCAACACCCTTTACGTGCCCGAACTAAACGAGCACTACCACTCGGTGCACGGTGCCCTGCAGGAGTCGCAGCATGTGTTTATAAAGTATGGCCTGGAGCATGTGCTGGAGCAAAAAAAGGACCTGAAGGTGCTGGAGGTTGGTTTCGGCACCGGCCTGAACGCCATCCTTACCTTCCCGTTCGCGCTGGCAAAAAAAGCCTTTATCCAGTACGATACGCTGGAGAAGTACCCACTCTCCGAGGAGGTGGTACAGCAGCTGCACTATGAGAACATCATCCTGAACCCAGAGCTGCACGAGTACTTCCTGAAGCTGCATGCTGCCCCCTGGAATGTGCCTGCAGAAATCATCCCATACTTTACGCTGCAAAAAATGCACGAGTCGCTGGAGGAGTATGTGGCACCGAACTCGTACTACGATGTGGTGTACTTTGATGCCTTTGCCCCCGAGAAGCAGCCGGAGCTGTGGTCCAATGCCATGTTCGAGAGGCTATACAAGGCCATAAGGCCGGGCGGCATATTGGTTACCTACTGCGCCAAAGGCTCTTTTAAGCGCAGCCTGAAAGCAGCCGGTTTCGAGGTGGAGGCACTACCTGGCCCTCCGGGCAAACGCGAGATGACACGCGGCGTGAAGCCCCTGCCAGCCGACAGGTAATGCAGGTTATGGTGCAGGGCTGTTGCAGTAACTTTGAAAAGCGGTTGGCACCACCCAAAGCCTCTGCACGGCAGGCGGTAATAATCTAGCCCTTATGAAACAAGCATTTATTATTCTGATCCGCGCCCTGGCAGCTATCGCTGTCATCGGTACCGTGATCCCGCTTTTCTCCTCAGAAGAATGGTATGTGCGTGTTTTCGATTTCCCGAGGCTGCAGCTTTTCTTCCTGGCCGTCATTAGCCTGGTGCTGTTTTACTTTTTCGATTACCAGCACCGCAAAAGGGGCAAGTTGCTGCTTTTCACGCTGGTTACCGTTGTGGTTTACCAATCGATCAACATTTACCCCTACACCATACTTTCGCCGGTGCAGACGGAGCAGACCGAGCGCGACCTTTCCGACACCACCCACCTGAGCATCCTGGTTTCTAATGTGCTGATGACTAACACAGCGTACAGCCATCTTATAGAAATGGTAAACAGCTATGAGCCGGATGTACTGCTGGCGCTGGAGTCTGACTCGGCGTGGCAGGAAGGCCTGAAGGAGGTTACCAAAGCCTACCCTTACCGCGTGGAGGTGCCGCTACCCAACACCTACGGCATGCACCTGTACAGCAAGCTGCCCCTCCGCCAGAAGAAGGTCAGCTATATCCTGGATGATGAGATCCCATCCATTAAAACGTATATGCAGCTTCGCAGCGGCGCCTGGATTGAGTTTAGGGGGGTGCATCCCAAGCCGCCGGTGCCTACCGAGGAAGAGCACTCGCGTAAGCGCGACGCAGAGATCATTATAGTAGGCAGAGAGGTGGCCGACTCGAAATACCCTGTGGTGGTGGCCGGCGATTTTAATGATGTGGCCTGGTCGCCTACCACGCGGCTTTTCCAGGAGGTAAGCCAGCTGCTGGACCCGCGCGTGGGCCGCGGCTTCTTTAGCACCTACCATGCCCACTACCCTATGTTCCGCTGGCCCCTCGACCACATTTTCCACTCCAACCATTTCAAGCTGGTGGAGATGAAAAGGCTGAAGGGTATCAACTCGGACCACTTCCCAATTTTTGTGACACTGAGCTATGAGCCGGACGAGAAGTATGAGCAGGTAGCCCCAGCCCCGGACGAGGATACCCACGAAGAGGCGGTAGAAACGATACAGGAAGGGGTGGAAGAGGCACAGAAGGAGGGCAAGCAACCCGACACCCTGACAACCAAATAGTTATACTTTAACACCGCTTATACTTTGCCTGCCTCTTGTGTTGGAAACAAGCCGCTTAGGCTGCACGACACTTTTTTGCATTTTGTCCTGATCAAAGATGAACCTAATCCACAACGAAATAGTTAGGGACTAAATTGCACTTTTTTGCAGCCGCCATACTTTGAAATAATAAATAAAACGCTACATTGCAGTGTAGAAGAAGCATCCCCTAAATGTTTACTATATGAAAAGCTTACTTAGAAAAGTATCTTCCAGCATCATCAAACCGTTTCTTCCTAAGTATGAAGTGGTTTGCACCTCTTACCAGGTAATTCCGGGACTACCGGTAAACGGCAACCAGCAAAAGCACACTTTCGAGAAAGGTGCCTCTGAAGAAGCCAGAAAATTTTACGTAAAGGTGATTAACTCCGACATGACCAGAACCATGGCCCCAGTGGAGGTACACCTGAAGCGCCGCGGCAGAACCATCGAGAAGCAGCACTTCGGACCGGTGGATGAGCTGAAGAAATTCAACATCGTGTACAAAGGCTAAGGCGTTTTTACAGGATAAGAAACAGAAGAGCCTCCCGGTTGCGCCGGGAGGCTCTTCTGTTTTAGTATGATGCTGGTTTATACTTCAGCTTATTGGTTGATGAACTTTGCCTTTGTCAGGTCCAGCATTTTAGCGAAATGGGTTTTATCCTCGTTGGTCAGGTAGGCTCTCCAGAGTCCCTCCACCAACAGCATCAGGATCTCCGTCTCCAGCTCGGGCTCCTTATGCCCCAGCTTCCGGAACGCCTCTACCAGCTTGGCCTTTACAGAGTTCAAATAACGCTGGTGGTGCCGCTGCGCCACTTCCTCGTCCACCATCCGGAACTGCATCCGCCAGAAATCCCGCTCGTCCTCCACCAGCTTCTGCGGCATGTCCAGCACATTGCTGATCAGCTTGGCCGGGTCATTCTCCTCCACCGATTTCTTACTCTTCTCGGTAATGCGCCTATAACCCGCTTTTACAACTGCATCCAGCAGGTTTTCCTTGCTGATGTAGTGCTTAAATATAAGGCCTTCTGATACGCCAGCCGCTTTGGCTATCTGGCTGGTTGGGGTGGCATCGTACCCTTTTTCTGCAAAGAGGTTTAATGCGGTGTCTAGAATGATTTCTTTCTTGGTTTTGGGCATCTTCTTACTAAAATAACGGATTTTCCTTACATCAGCAACAGGTATGGCAGGCCTGTGCGCCTGCACCGGCCAAGGCGAATTACAAAAGTACAACATAGCTTATTAAAAAATAAGCCTTAGAGGGCTATACGTTTGTTTCTACAAATATATTTATTAAAAAAAATTTACCTGTTGTTATTCTGAAGCCCACCATACCCCGTGCGGCATCACCACGGCATCCAGCGGCACATCAAACGGGTTAGGGTCAGCTATGTTTTCCACGGGCGGCTCCAGCGAGAGTCCAATCTTCAGCACATCCGGGCGGCAGTCGGCCAAAAACCGGTCGTAGAAGCCTTTGCCGTAGCCCACACGGTGGCCCGCCTTATCGAAAGCCAGCAGCGGCACCAGCACCACATCCACCTCCTGGGCGTGTATAATGTGCGCGTCCTGCGGCTCGGGTATGCCCCAGTTGTTTTCTATCAGCACGGCCTCATCGGTCAGGTGGTGGTGCGTAAGCACGTTCTGTTCCACATCGGTTACCGGCACCGCTACCCGCACTTCGGGGTGCTCCTGCCGCAGCCGGTTGATGATGCTCCAGGTGTTGACCTCGTTGTTCTTGATGATGGGCAGGAATACATGCACCGTTTGGCCTACCTGCAACGGAAAGTGACGGAAAAACACTTCGGCTATACGTTCGCTGCGCTGCTGCACCTCTTCCTGTGGCAGGGTGCGCCGCTGCCGCAGCATGTGTTTGCGTAACTCCGCCTTCAGCATTACGCCTCTTCCTCCAGTACGGTAAATTTAAACTCCAGCGGCTCGAAAGCCTCTACCAGGGCAGGTATAAAGTCAGGGTTGTTCGTCTGGAAAGTAAGCAGGTTATCCTTGCGCTCCTGCAGCGTTCCGCCCGGGAAAAGTTTATCCTTCAGGTTCTCCAGTTGCTTAAAGGTCTGCTCGTGTTTGCTGTCGCGGGCCTTGGATATCTTCTTCTCGAGCATCTGCAGCGAATTGATGGTTTTCTGCGCCTCGGCTCCCACGGCTTTCTGCAGGGTCGGGTCTATACTTTCGGCCAGCTTCTCTACCTCGGTAAAGGCGGCGGCCACAGCCTCGCGCTGCGCCTCCAGGTTTATCTCCTCCTCGTGCAGCTGGCCGGAGAGTTGCTTCTTCAGCTCCTGGTAATCCTGGAACAGGTCTTGTGGCTGCAGGCCCAGCTTGTGCATGCGGCTGGCGTTACTGCGGTTAATGTATAGGGCCGAGTTGCGTAGCATCAGCAGCGGGAAGGCCAGGTTATACTTTGCAAACAGCTTCTTGAGCTGGAACCAGTACGTCACCTCGGCACCACCGCCGATGTAGGCCAAGTTCGGCAGTATCAGCTCTTCATACAGCGGGCGAAGTATAACATTTGGGCTAAAGCGCTCCGGATGCTCCTGCGCCTCCTGCTGCAGTTCCTCCAACGTATAACTTAGGTTGGTGTTCAGGATTTTATACTTGCTCCCTTCCTGCACAATGCGTTCGCGCAGGCCGTCGGTCAGGTAAAACATGTTGATCTCGCGGGAGTATACCTGCGGTTTGTAGCCCAGTTCCTCCAACTGCTGGCTCGTCTCTTCCACCAGACGGTTCGAGAGCTGCTCGGTCAGTTCCTGCTCCACCACCGGGATCAGGGCCTTTTTCAGCAATTTGTCGTCGCCGTCTATACTTACCAGGCCATAGTCCCCGAACAGGGAATGCGTGATGGCACGGGTGGCGTCCGCCAGGTTCCTGCTATTGCGGTAGGCGTCCTCAAACACCGGGTATGCCTCCGGCAGGTCTGCCAGCAGCGGCTCCATGTCTTTGGTGGAGAAGCGGCCCACGGCGCCGGTTTGCTCGCTCTGCCAGGTATACTTTTTCCCGAACAGGTTAAAGTGGTTGATCTCGGCAAAGTCGTGGTCTTCGGTGGCCATCCAGTATACCGGCACAAAGTTATAGTCGGGGTACTGCTCTTTTAGCTGGCGGCAGGTGTTGATGGCCGTGATGATTTTATACACAAAGTATAGCGGGCCGGTAAAAATGTTGAGCTGGTGCCCGGTGGTAACGGTGTAGGTGTTTGGCTGCTGCAGCAGATCAATGTTCTCCTGCACTTTGGGATTTACCTCAGAGATGGAAGTATACTGCTCCTGCAGTGCCTGGTGCAGGGTTTTCCGCTGCGCGCCGCTAAAGCTTTTCTCCTTCAGCTGGGTCCCGAAGGTTTCCAAGGTCGGGAAGCGGTTGTAGAATGGTTGCAACTGCTCGCTACAACAAAGGTAATCGGTTATGGTCTTGGAAAACGCGCCCGTGGCGGCGTAGTCTAGCTTCGTGATTTTCATGGTTTGTACTTCCATCTGCTTTGTAGCCGTAGGTGTAGCCCTTTTAACAGTTTAGCCCGAAATGTGTTGCGGCTAATTTATACTTTGCCGCTTCGGCACAAAGTAAAGGTTTTATTTCTTGTTTTGCAGATGATACGATAGAAAGCAGGAAGAGGGGCATGAGCAGTAGTTGCACCTGCTCAAATCGGGTAATGGCGAAAACTATTCCGCCATCAATCGTACAGCAGGAGATAACTTTTCTAACCTATACTTCTATACTCATGGGATTATTAAGCGGTATGATGGGCCACGCCTCCGAGGTGTCCATCGAAAAACTGTCCAGGGAGTTTCAGCCCATCCTGATTGACGACGAGCGCATCGAGCGGGCCTACAAGCTGATCCGCGACATGCTCGTGTTCACCAACAAACGGCTTATACTTGTAAACAAGCAGGGCCTCACCGGCACGAAGGTGGATTACCAAAGTATACCTTACGGCAGCATTAAGATGTTCTCCAAAGAGAGCGCCGGCATTGCAGACCTGGACGCAGAGCTCAAGATCTGGCTCACCGGCGAGTCAGAGCCAACCATCAAGCAGGACTTCCGGAAGGGTGATAATATAAACGAGGCTTATAGGGTGCTGAGCAGGTATGTATTATGACCTCCCCCTGCCCCCTCCTAAAAACAGGAGGGGTACGCTAGTAGTTTTTGCTAAACATCGAGGCGATTCTTTGTAGCACCAGTTCTGGGTGTTCGAAAACTTCACTGTTTCTGATGCGGATGACTTTGTAGCCCAAATGTTGCAAGGTTTCATTTCTCATTAAATCATTTGCAATAGCATCGGGTGTGTCGTGCACAGAACCATCAACTTCTAATACTAATTTCTCGGCGGCACAGTAAAAATCTACAATATAACTGCCGATACTGTGCTGTCTTCTGAATTTGCGGCCTGCCAACTTGTGTTTCCGCAGCAACCTCCACAACTCTTTCTCTGCAGGAGTCATGTTACACCTTAAAAAAGATCGCTCTTGCCTCAGATTAGGCATACTGTGCAATTGGTCTTTCCGCATAGACGTATACTTTTCCAGCAAACAGCAATCCCATTCATACTGTTCCAAAAAGCAAAAGCCCTTTCCATCTTAAAATGGAAAGGGCTTTTTAAAAGTATCTTCACACCCCCTCCTGTTTTTAGGAGGGGGCAGGGGGAGGTCTTACACGACCACCTCACCATACAAATCAAAATCAGACGCGTCGGTAATCTTCACGTTGGCGAAGTCGCCGAGGCGTACGTAGTTGCTGTCGGCTGGTACGAGTACCTCGTTGTCTACCTCCGGAGAGTCGTACTGGGTGCGGCCCACGAAGTAGCCACTCTCCTTACGGTCGAAAAGCACCTTGTAGGTCTTGCCGATCTTCTCCTCGTTCAGCTCCACTGAGATGCCCTGCTGCAGCTCCATGATGGCGTCGGCGCGCTCCTGCTTCACTTCTTCCGGCACGTTGTCCTCCAAAGTATAAGAGTGCGTGTTATCCTCATGCGAGTACGTAAAGATGCCGAGCCTGTCAAAGCGTGTTTCCTCTACCCAGTCATACAGCTCCTGGAAATCCTGCTCCGTCTCGCCCGGGTGACCGGCGATCAGGGTTGTTCTCAGGGCGATGTCTGGCACGCGCTGGCGGATCTGGTCTACCAACTCGATAGTGCGACGCTTGCTAATGCCACGGCGCATGGTCTTGAGCATGTTGTCCGAGATGTGCTGCAGCGGCATGTCCAGGTATTTACAGATGTTCTCACGCTCGTTCATCACATCAAAAACCTCCATCGGAAACTGCGACGGGTAGGCATACTGCATTCGGATCCAGTCAATGCCTTCCACATCCGAAAGGTTTCTTAAAAGATCTGCCAGCTTACGCTCACCGTAGTGCTGCAGGCCATAGTAAGTTAGGTCCTGGGCAATCAGCACCAGTTCCTTCGTACCCATACTTGCCAGGCGCTTAGCCTCCTTCACCAAATCCTCAATCGGGCGGTCTACGTGCTTGCCGCGCATCAGCGGGATGGCGCAGAACGAGCAAGGGCGGTTACAGCCCTCGGCAATCTTAAAGTAAGCGAAGTGCGAAGGCGTGGTGATCAGGCGCTCCCCGATCAGCTCGTGCTTGTAGTCAGCCTCTAGCTTCTTGAGCAGCTGCGGCAGCTCCAGCGTGCCGAAGTAGGCGTCCACCTGCGGAATCTCCTCCTCCAGCGAGTCCTTGTAGCGCTGCGATAAACACCCGGTTACGTACAGCTTGTCGATCTGCCCGGACTCTTTGGCCTCGGCGTAGCGCAGAATGGTATCGATAGACTCCTGTTTGGCATTGTCGATAAAGCCGCAGGTGTTCACGATGATAATGTTAGAATCGTCGTTCTCAGACTCATGCGCCACCTCAAACTCATTGGCGCGCAGCTGCCCCATCAGTACTTCCGAATCCACCAGGTTTTTAGAGCAACCCAGTGTAATTACGTTTACCTTATCTTTCTTTAGAGATCTTACTTTCACTTAGCTATGTATTAACGCGTTAATCTTCAGTAACTGAAAACCATTGCGGGTCTGTATTAGTTCGTTTCGGAAACCAGCTGGCAAAGGTACGATATGTTTGGGTAATAAAAGAACAGCCCGCTGAATAGCAGCCTGTTCTTTTATAAAGACGGTACGAAGCAGGTATTACTCCTTCATCAACCGCTTTGTGATTACACCATCATCCAGAATTAGCTGAAGCAGGTAAATGCCCTTGGGCTTATTTCTTAGATCCATCACCTGCTTAAACTCGCCGTGCACATTTGGGTAAACTTGCTCATGCAACTGCTGTCCCTTGGCATCCAGGAGGCGCAGTGTTAAACCCGTCGCTTTTAGCAGCGGCAGCACCACTTGTGTCTCTGCCCGGGTCGGGTTGGGGTAAAGTATAAGTTCGGCTGCCAGCCTGCTCTCCGGGAGCCCGGTGCAGGTGGTAACGGTTATGTTTTTTGTGGCGGTATAGGCACACTCCGAAGGATAACTGTAAGTATAGGTTAACTCATAAACGCCAGGCCCTACAAGCTGAGGGTTAAAAATGCCTTCTGTTGATACTCCCGCGCCTGACCATGATCCGTAGTCTTCAGGGCTAAAACCTGTAAGCTGCAAAGCTGCCGCATCAGCACAAACAGTCTCATCTGGTCCGGCAGTTACAGTTGGTACTGGGTAAGCCTGCACGGTGATTGCAGTCCTTGGCCCCTCACAGCCGCCTCTCGTCTCCAGGGAAGCGTAATATGTAGTAGTGGCTGTTAGCGGGTCCGTTTTATAGGATGATCCTGTAGCAACATACTCCTTGCCAGTGGCGGAGGTGTACCAGTAGTAAGCGCTTTCTGCCCAGGCTCCGGAGGCCTGCAAGGTTACGCTTCCGTCCTCACAGTTGCGAACAGCAACCACTGCAGGGGCAACAGGCGTGTCTATCTCCACATTCATCATTTGTGCCGCGCTTACACCGCACTGGTTATGAGCAGATACTGATATATTTCCGGACTGAGATCCTACAATAACTGTAATACTGCTTGTCCCTTGGCCTGATGTTATCATCCAGCCGTTTGGCACCGTCCAGGTATACCCTGTTGCACCTGTTACCTGCGCCACACTGTACCCAACTTCGCTGCCGGAGCATACTTCTGTTTTAGTGGCATTAATAACTGCAGGCTGATCGGGTACGGTTATACTTTTGATGCTTACAGTTTGTGCCGCACTTACGCCGCACTGGTTATAGGCTACCACTGATACAGTTCCGGGCTTTGTTCCTGCCCGTACAGTAATCCTGTGTGTTCCCTGGCCTGTTATTATGCTCCAACTATCCGGCACTGTCCAGGTGTACCCTTCCGCGCCTGCCACTTGCGCCACGCTGAACGCGGCTTCGCTGTGGAGGCACACTTCTGTTGGGCCTGCAATCGGAGCAGGCTGATCGGGTACTGTAATGATTTGGATGCTTTTAGCATTTGCCTCATCCGCCGTGTAAGGAGAGGTGGCGATAACTTGTAGTTTGTAGCCGGCACCCGCTTCGATGCCGCCGGGAATAGTAACCCTGATAGGGCTCGCCATACCCTCCCCGATAGTAGTAGACGCTAAAAAAGAGCTGTTTTTATCGGAAAGCAGTACCCGGAAAGTGTTTCCTGCCTGGAAAGTGCCTGTGGTGGTGAAGGGAATATCCAACGTAGCGCCAGAGCATGTGCTATAGCTAGCCGGAAGCGCCCCCATCGTTATGGTAGGCGTTGCATACCTGGCAGCAAAACGCGACTTGGCGGTAAAAAGATTATTTCCCCATTCATCGCCGTATGCCAAGGCCAAGCTTTCACCCGAGTCTGCCCCGTTCTGGAATGTGTCCGCTTTGTTATTATCTCCTGCAGGTGTAACCGCTATACTTTTAGCAGAAGTGGATAAAAGAAATAGAAGTAAAACGAGTAGATGTTTGGCCATAAGTTTGTTTTAAGGGTATACTCGAAGCAGCAAAACATACAGTTATACTTTAAACAAGCATGTGCTTTGCCTCAGGAGCGAATAAAAAAATAAGAAGATTGTTAATGACACGGAGTAGAACTCCTGTTATTGGGGCATAAATTAGCACACAACTTGTATTGTGCCAAATGTGAATGCTGGAAAGCCCAAAATGTAGCGTACTTAGAGAAAAGTGCTTGAGAACACAAAGGGTTGAGACTACAGCAAGTATACCTTTTCAGCTTGGTTAATAACTCGCCTGGTAATTGATCAGGAATTCCACCTTTGTCACCTGCCCCTCCTGCACCTCCACGGGATTGATGTTCATCTCCCCATCGTAAAGGCTGGCAAACAGGCCCTTCTCCTCTTTCGAGAAAAGGCTATACTTGCCGGGCTTTAGGCTAACTGCAAAGTTGCCGTCAGCATCCGATTTAACTTGAGTTACTAACTGGGTTTGAATGTTGGTGTGGAAAACGCCGTCTGTGGTTTTGGCCTGGTTGGCGTTGGTAAGCTCGTAGACGTAAAGTGTGCGCTCCACGCCCCTGCCTTTACTTGGCGGCGCATCTGGCGAGGGCATCTGGTTGCCCGCCTGCCACAGCACTTTTCCGGCTATACCTTGCTCAATGGGCGCTTGCTGTGCCTTGTTTTCCTGTGCCTGTTGCGGCAGCTCCTGGTTCTCCATCTGGTCGTTTTGTGTATCGTGATGGGTTTGATTCGCGCCGTTGCACTGCGAGAGTAGCAGCGCCAGCGGCAGCAGCAGGAACTTGGCCATGGCTATACTTTATTTGCGTGAGAAGAAAGACTCTACAAATTCGTGCTTGTCGAATAGCTGCAGGTCTTCAATTTTCTCGCCAACTCCGATATACTTCACCGGAATCTTAAACTCATCCGAGATACCGATTACCACGCCACCTTTTGCCGTGCCGTCCAGTTTGGTAATGGCCAGGGCTGTAACATCGGTGGCTTTCGTAAACTCGCGGGCCTGCAGCAGGGCGTTCTGGCCAGTGCTTCCGTCCAGCACCAGCAGCACCTCATGCGGCGTGTCTGGTGTTATTTTCTGCATCACGCGCTTGATCTTGGACAGCTCGTTCATCAGGCCCACCTTGTTGTGCAGTCGCCCGGCTGTGTCTATGATCACCACATCGGCATTCATCTCCACGCCTTTTTTCACAGCATCATACGCCACGGAGGCAGGGTCCGTGTTCATGCCGTGCGAGATAACCGGAACACCCACACGCTCGCCCCACACGATCAACTGATCTACGGCGGCGGCACGGAAAGTATCGGCGGCACCAAGCACTACCTGCTTGCCCGCTTTATGGAACTGGGCAGCCAGCTTACCGATGGTCGTGGTTTTACCCACGCCATTCACACCCACTACCATGATTACATAGGGTTTGATGTCTTTCGGCAGGTCGAAGTTGGCACCGTCACCGGCACGGTTCTCCTCCAGCAAGGCCGCAATCTCCTCGCGCAGGATCTTGTCCAGCTCGTCGGTGCTCACGTACTTGTCGCGGGCCACGCGCTTCTCGATGCGGTTTATAATCTTTACCGTAGTTTCTACTCCCACATCAGCATGCACCAGAATTTCTTCCAGTTCATCCAGCACCTCCACATCTACTGTAGATTTACCAATTACAGCTTTACTTAGCTGACCAAAAAAGCTGTCCTTGGTTTTCTCGAGGCCTTTGTCCAGCGATTCTTTTTTCTTCTCTTTGCTGAAAAAGTCAAAAATTCCCATGCCGGTTTATGATGTAGGGTGAATGCTATATCAGTGATACGGTAATATACTAAAAAAGTCCCAGTAAAGGGACTTCTTCATGTTATCTATCTATCGATGTAGAGTAGGCTGTATTATTTCTTAGAAAGGTACTCCTGAACTTTGTCAACAGGCACCATCTCCTCTTTAAAGCTGTAAGCACCAGTTTTTGGAGACTTCACAGCCTTGATCACTTTTGCCCAGTCTTTACCTGTAGCGGTCTTTAGGGTTGCAACTACCTTCTTAGCCATGGTTATTTAATTTCTTTATGTACAGTTACTTTTTTCAACACAGGGTTATACTTCTTCAGCTCAAGACGCTCTGGAGTATTCTTTCTGTTTTTGGTAGTGATGTACCTTGAAGTTCCAGGCATGCCAGTAGCTTTATGCTCTGTGCACTCCATAATAACCTGGATTCTATTACCTTTTGCTTTTTTAGCCATCTCGACAGTAATTTTTTATTTAGGACTGCAAATATAAAAGCTTAAATCTCTAATTACAAACAATGTATAAACTTTCTTGTAGAATCACCTTTTGGTGCTTCACAAAATTTACACTTGCCGTTGTGCGCTGCTCCTTCTGCCACAGAAGAAACGGCAAAGGTCAAAAAAAGAGCAACGGAGGAAAGCATCTACAGCTTCTCTCCGTTGCCGATGTTTTATCTAAAGTACCAGATGGCTTTCTCCGGATGTGCCTGTTGCCGTGGCGCTGTAAAGCTACCGCTGGCGGCGCAGCCGGAAGTATAGCACTACTAGTACATGATGTAACCTTGCTCTACAGCCTTCTTCAACACCGCAGAGATACCATTCTTGTTGATGGTTCTCAGTGCAGAAGTAGAAACTTTCAGCGTTACCCAAGCATCCTCTTCCGGGATGTAGAAGCGCTTCTTCTGTAGGTTTGGATAAAACTTACGCTTCGTCTTGTTGTTAGCGTGCGAAACGTTATTACCTACCTGTGGTCTTTTACCTGTTAAGTCGCAAACTCGTGCCATCTTGTATTCTTTTCTGGTTTATTTCAATAGGGGTGCAAATATCTATAAAAAGATACAGAATATCAAACCTGTAGCTAAAATTTTACTTCCGGTGTATAGAATCTGCTTCGCAACACCAACCCCGGTAACATGTATTATACTTTCCCCCGCTTCTCGGCCACCTCTTTATGAAAGCCGTAGGGACAGTGCTTGCAGGCGTTTTTGCAGCAATACCCGCGCTTTAGCAGGTATTTTGCCGTTAGCACCATCAGCCCCTGCTGGTTAAAGTAAAAATCCTCTCCTTCTGTTAACTTCTGCGCCACCGTTATACTTATTTGTTACGCAAAGTACGGCATTTATACAGTTCGTGCCAAAACCTGTGCGTACTGTGCCTGCTGCCCAGGCGTTGTAACAGTGTCCCGGCTCACGGGCATATGTCTGCCCGTGGTTTTGAAGTGGGCCTGAAATGTGTAATTTTGACAACAATAAAGCCTATATTCTGTAATAATGATTGGCAGTAACGCTGCCTTTCTCCAAAGAATCTGATAATTGAAAACTATGAACACTCAAACCATCACCTCCAGCCAGCAGGCTATCGACACCGAGCACAAGTATGGTGCCCACAACTACCACCCGCTGCCCGTGGTGCTGAGCCGCGGCGAAGGGGTGCACCTATGGGATGTGGAAGGCAAGCGCTACTTCGATTTCCTGTCGGCCTACAGCGCCGTGAACCAGGGCCACTGCCACCCGAAAATTGTAGGCGCCCTAACAGAGCAGGCGCAACAACTCACACTTACCTCGCGCGCCTTTTACAACGATAAGCTGGGCCTGGCCGAGAAATATATCTGTGAGCTGTTTGGCTACGATAAGTCGCTGTACATGAACTCCGGCGCCGAGGCCGTGGAGACCGCCATCAAACTGGCGCGCAAGTGGGGCTACCTTAAAAAAGGCATCGCGCCGCACAACGCCGAGATCATTGTGGTGGAGCATAACTTCCACGGGCGCACCACCGGCATCATCTCCTTCTCCACCGACCCGGATTCCACCAAGGGCTTCGGCCCCTACATGCCTGGCTATAAGGTAATTCCTTACAACGATGTGGAGGCGCTGGAGCGTGCCCTGAAGGAGAATCCGAACGTGTGCGGCTTCCTGGTGGAGCCGATCCAAGGCGAGGCTGGTGTGGTGGTGCCTGACGAAGGTTACCTGGCCAAGGCACACGCGCTTTGCAAGGAGTACGATGTGCTGCTGATGGCAGACGAGATACAGACCGGCATCGGGCGCACCGGCAAACTGCTGGCCAGCTACTACGACGATGTAAAAGCCGACATACTTATACTTGGTAAGGCGCTTTCCGGGGGCGTGCTGCCGGTTTCCTGCGTGCTGGCCAACGACGATATCATGCTGTGCATCCAGCCGGGTGAGCATGGCTCTACTTTTGGCGGTAACCCATTGGCTGCCATGGTAGCCATTGCCGCGCTAGAGGTGATAAAGGACGAGAACCTGACGGAGAATGCCAACAGACTGGGTGAGCTGTTCCGGGAGCGCATGCAGCGCCTGATTGAGAAGCGCCCCGAGCTGGTGACGCTGGTGCGCGGCAGTGGCCTGCTCAACGCCATTATCGTTAACCCTACCGCCGATGGCCGCACCGCATGGGATGTGTGCGTGGAGCTGAAAGATAAAGGCCTGCTGGCCAAGCCTACCCACGGCGACATCATCCGCTTTGCACCACCGCTGGTGATGACAGAGGAACAGCTGCATGAGTGCTGCGACATCATCGAAGAGGTGATTCTGAGCTTCTAAAGTATAAACCACAGCAGGTATGAAAGGCAGGGGCTTCGGCTTCTGCCTTTTTTGTTAATAGTTCATGTTGATTTATACATTAGGCACCTTATGGCGCAAGCGTCCACTCGTGCCCGAACTTAAGGTGAATAGCTTTATACCCGCCTGATTTATACTTCCACTTTCTCTGTACATAAGCCAGCCATTTTTTGCCCCAGAAACAGCTTCTTCTGCAGCAGCTGGCACTATATATGCTAAGGCTATACTTGTAATCTCTGGATTACAGAAGTACCTATACCTCAATCTACAAAACTATGAAAAAAGGACTATTGGCTGCTGTGCTGGCGGGAGTGCTGGCGCTGCAGGGCTGTTCTGTTCCGCATATGGCCATGGAATCAAGCTTTAGGCAACAGGCACAGGAGCTCCCTGTGGAAGGCCGCAAAGTATTAAAACCGAACGGAAACTTCCTGATCGGCGGCTATACTGTGGCCAACGTGCACCGCGGCTGGAAAAACAGTGGCGGCTTTAACCTGTTCGGTTACGAGTACGTCAAATCCAGGCAGCGGCATGAATTTAGCCTGATGAGTGCGCAGGGCACAACGTGGTATGTGTTTGGTGCGAGCCGTTTGCACGAGAAGAACTTGAAATCCAACAACGGCATCAGCATACGGCTCTCGCCTAACCTGGAGTACTATGCCAGCTACTTCACCTCTCCCGAGAGCGGACAGTGGCACCTGCTCACCGCTGACCCGGGCCACTACCAGGACCGCCGACGCTTCGAGGGGGAATTATCCAACGGCAGCACCGTGTATACAGTAGCGCCTGTGTATAAGTTTGAGGGCAAAACGTTGCCGCTACCCGACATTGTGGGGTATGAATTTAAAAACGGGACTGAGGTGCTGGGGGCGGTGCAGGTGCTGAACAACGGTAAAGTATGGCTGCAGCCCAACCTCACCGAAGACACGCGCATGGTACTGGCCAGCACCATAGCCTCGCTGCTGCTCTACGAGAAGCTGCACGACACTAACACCTCGCTTGAGCAGCCTTAAACCAAAACGTAAGTGTTAAGCCCTTTATAAGTATGAAAAAGCAGGCCCAAAGCTGCTAACTGTTATTTTATACTTTGGGCGCTACTGAAAGTATAAAGTATGGCTCACGGGAATCTGAAAATTGACATTACACCTGCCAAAGCCGTACAGGCAAGTATGAATTTCTTAAATCCTGTTGATAATTGGGCAAGAAAAAGGCCTGCAGCATCTCAGTTGCAGGCCTTCACATCATCTTAAACCATTCAATTAACTTATAATTCGCAGGATTATCCGCATTATCGCTATTGTCATCCATATCTTTTTAGTCATCTAACATAGGTTAATCACATCCTTATTTACGCTAAAAAACAGCTTTGGTAAAAGGCTTGCGCGAGAACACAGTCACCTCGTCCACATCCTTCAGGCGACAGATAAAACGGGTCATGCGCTCCACTCCAAAACCTCCGCCGGCTGTTTTCGGGATACCGCCTTCTTTGGCCACTTCCAGGTAATGCGCGAAGGCCTCCTGGCTGGTGCCTACCTCGTCCATGCGTTTGCGAATCTGGTGGTACTCGTGCTCACGCTCTGCCCCGGACAAGCCCTCGCCGAAGCCTTCAGGCCAGATTACGTCATAGTTCAGGTATGTGCCCGGCTTCTTCGGATCCTCTTTGTCGTAGAACTCGCGCTTGTGGTTCAGCAGCCAGAACGGCGCGGTGGCTTCCTTCGATTTGATGTGCTCGTAATCCGGGCCGAGGGCAGCCTCCAGTTTTTCGGTACGGCATACTTCCCACTTCTCGTACTGCGGCAGCAATTCCCCGCGCAGCTCAAGTACAGTTTCCGTTAGTTCCTCGTTCAGGCGGCGGAACACGAAATTCACCAGCTCCTCCATAAACTCCATCACGTAAAAGCGATCCTTGCCCTTAAACTCAAAGTCGATCTGCGTGAACTCGAACAGGTGGCGGCCGGTTTCGGCACGGTCAGAAAACTCCAGGCGCACGTTCGGCGACACAATGTAGAGGCTGTCCAGTTCCGGGTTCATCAGGGCCAGCTGCTTATGGAAGATCATGGACTTGGTAAGGCTCCAGCGCTGGTCGGCATAGCCAATGGTGGCATCCACCACGCCATGGTTCAGCGGGTCCGTGATCGGCGACAGCATGAGCGGCATCAGCTGCGTCAGGCCTTTGCGGTACATAAAATCGTGGGTGGCGCGCACAATACCCTGCTGCACTTTCAGGATCTTGGGTAGCGATGCGCGGCTCAGGTGGCTAACCGTGGCCTCAAGTACCGTCGGTTCAGTTAGTGTTTCTTGCTCCATCATTTTTTGATAAATTGTTAAAGAATTGAGTCGTTATACATCACAAATGTAAAAACCGTTGCTCTATTTTATAAATTTATCAAATAATATTTTTTAAATTTGATAATATTTTAATAATAATGCTTTATCTTTGAAACTTTGTTAACAGCAGCAAGTACAGGAGCATATGAATTACGAAATTGATAAACTGGATAAGCAGATTCTGAGCCTGTTGATGCAGGATGTGACCCGCGCCTACACCGATGTTGCCAAAGAACTGAACGTATCGGGTGGCACGATACACGTGCGGATGAAGAAACTGACGGAAATGGGCGTGGTAAAAGGGGCCCAGCTGCTGATTAACCCTTCGGCGGTAGGCTTCGACATCTGCGCGTTTATCGGTGTGTTTCTGGAGAAGGGCTCGGAGTATAAGGAGACCGTGAAGAAGATGCAGGACATACCTGAGATTGTGGAGCTGCACTATACCACCGGTGCCTACAGCATGTTTGCCAAGATCATCTGCCGCGATACCCAGCACCTGCGCGAGGTGCTTAACGAGAAACTGCAGTCTATAGAGGGTGTGCAGCGCACCGAAACGCTGATTTCCCTGGAGGAAAGTATAAACCGGCAGATCCGGATTGATTAACGGTCAAAAAACAGAGACGCCGGTTAGAGCGTCTCTGCAAAGGATAGATTCATTTTCGGGATGGTTTGCCATTCCCTTGGCCAAGGCTAAAATTAGGGCACAGGTTCAATAGCAAGCTAACTTCCCGCGGGTTTTCAACTCGTGGTTTCCCATGAGGCAAGCTTTCAGCTTGCGGAAGTATAGACCGAGCAATCAACGCAAGCTGAAAGCTTGCCCCATTCAAAAGCCACAAGATGAAATCTTGCGGCAGGCATAAACCCACCCCTGCCCCTCCAAGGAGGGGAATAATATTACTTCAGCTTCTGAAGCGCCTCGCGCAGCCTGCCCAGCGATGCCTTAATCTCCTCTAAAGAGGCACCTCCCACCGACAGCCTGAACCAGTTGAGGTCTTTGCCGGAGCCGAAGGCAGAGAACGGCACCACGGCCAGCTTTGCCTCGTGTAGTATGTAAAACGTTATGTCCTGGCTCGTCTCCAGCACTTTGCCATCCGGTGCGGTTTTGCCCGCCAGGTCCATCTTCGCAGACAGGTAGATCGCGCCCATCGGCTCAATGGCATCCACGGCATAACCCTCCGACTTCAGCTCCTGGAAACCGTTGTACAGCACGTTCAGGCTCTCCTGTACTTTCGGCTTAAACTCACCCATAAAACCGTCCACCTCCTCGGGCTGGCCCAAGAACTCGGCCATAGCCATCTGCTCGGCCTTAGGAGCCCAGGCACCCACATGGCCAAGTATGGATTTCATCTTATCCATCACCACCGTCGGGCCAAAGGCATAGCCCACGCGCACGCCTGTGGCGGCAAAGCACTTGGAGGTGCCGTCGATGTATACCGTGTAGTCGCGCATATCGGGGCGCAGGCTCACCGGGTCATAGTGCTCGGCGTTGCCAAAGGTCAGCATCCAGTAAATCTGGTCGTAGAGCACGTACAGGGGCTTTTCGCCTTCACCGCGGCTGCGGTTCTCCTCCAGCACCAGGTCGCAAATTTCTTCCAGGTCTTTCTTAGAGAACATCGTGCCCGTCGGGTTCAGCGGAGAGCACAGGGCCAGCATGGTAGCGCCTTTCAGATGTGGCTTCACATCTTCGGCAGTCGGCATAAAATTGTTCTCTGGCCGCGTTTTCACCTCCACCGGCGTAGCGCCGGAAAGGTGGCAGTAGTGGTTGTTGTTCCAGGATGGTGTGGGGTACACTACCTTATCGCCCGGATCTACCAGGGCCAGGTAAGTGGCGTAGATTAGCGGACGAGAGCCGCCAGCCACCAGTATATCGTTCTCCGGGTAAGTAAGGCCAAGGCGCTCTTTGGTAAAGGCCACCACCGCCTTGCGCAGCACCGCCACGCCGTTGGCAGGCGGGTAGTTCGTGTGCCCCTGCTCATAGGCTTTGGTAATGCCTTTGCGCAACTCCTCCGGAATCGGGTAAATGCTTGGGTTAAAGTCGCCGATGGTGAGGTTGCAGATAGGCTCCCCCTTGGCAATCATTGCGTTCACCTCGCCGGCCACCCGAATAATTTCGGAGCCGATCAGGTTCTGCGCCATTTTAGATACTGTCATGGTGTTGAATTACTGAATATAAGAAGGTTCTGTAAAGTTATCGATTTTCGGCCAACTAACTGTAACGCCTTTGCGGTTAAATGTTTCCGGGTGATGCAATCCCCCCTATGCCCCAAGGCCAGTTTTATACTTTAGAACAGTATAGTGGCCGTGAGCTTAATGCGCAGGTTATCGTCTTTTTTATCCAGGGCATAGGGGCCATAGCGGTAAAAAGCACCTACGCCCACCCCACTAAACGGGGAACTGATGATGTTATGGAGCATCACCCCGGACTCGAAAAAGCCTTTGCGCATACTTCTGAAGGTTACCTCTGGCAGCTCCGGCAACGGCTCCGCCATACTTCCGATGCCGATGTTGGTGACCGCCACCAGGTCGGGAGCGAAGAAGCGGGTGTTGAGCAGGCGCTTCCCAAAGTTCTGGGAGAAGAACAAAGCGGCATACCTGTCGGAGAAGAACTCGTAGGGGTACATCGTCTCGAAGCCCTCGCCGGTGTACAGTTTATAGTCGGGGTTGTTGCTGCCGTAGCCGTTGTAGCGCGTCACCAGCGGGGCGTTGCCATCCACTAATCCGCCTGCAAGTATAAAGCTGCTCTCGCCGAAGGTGCGGTGCCGCAGCAGGGCCTTCAGCCGCAGATCATACTTGTTGTAACTGTAATCGCCATCTAAAAAGCCATCCAAGCCACGGGTATACTGCAGCCACAGCACCGGCCGGTCCTCATCCGTCATCGGCACCAGGCGGTTGAACTGCTGCATGTATTGCTCGCCGGGGGCATAGCGCAGGCTCAGCACCGCCTCCGCCAGGTTAAAGGTGGGCAGCGGCTGCCCCTCCGGCTGCAGCAGCGTTGGTCGCCGCTCCTCCTGCCGCAGTTGGGCATTGGCCTGCAGGTAGCGCAGCACGCGGCCCTGCAAGGCTATACTTTGGTGCGTGGTATAATCCATGTCCGTCAGCAGCGCGCGCCGCAGACTGCCCAGCAAACCGTGGCTCTCCTCAAAAGCCTGCCTGCGTCCGCCGGTTTCCAGCACATCCTCAAAGTATACCGCCTTTAGCTGCAGCTCCAGCGGCTGGTAAAGTAATACCGAGGCATCGGCACCATACTTGGCCTCCTCATCCTTGAAACCATAGCCCCAGTAGCCGCCCACTTTAAACCGCTCCGAGAAGCGGTCATTCGTATGTGCGCCCATCCCCAGCCGCACACCTTCAAAAGCACTCACGCGGAACAGGCGCTTCAGGTCCAGGCTAACGGGGCCAATCGGAATCTGCTTGCTCATCAGGTACTCCAGGGTGCGGATGGTGCGGTCCAGCTTTTGGGCGCGGCCCACGCTGTCGAGGCGCTCGTAGGTGCGCTGCTCCAGCTGCGTGAGCGAGTCGGGGCGGTAGGGCTGGAAAAAGCTGTCGGGCTGGCGGTTGGCGTTGGGCTGCTGCTTCAGGGCCACTACGCCAAAATCGGAGCGGCGCAGGTTAGGCTTCAGGTTGATGTTGGTGATGTAGGTGCGCATGTGCGCGTAGGGCTCGTGCCCGTTCAGGTTGAGCTGTGGGATGCTTAGCTCCACGTCCAGCTCCGTCGGGAACCACTGCTGCTGCGGCCCTGTCCGCTCGTACTGCTGCTGCAGCCGTATGTTGCGCTTGTCGTCGTCACCTGCCGAGCCGGCCAGCACGTTCTGCACCGCCCAGCCGCTGCTGTTGATGTAGAGCAGGCCCTCAAGGCCCTCAAAATTCTTGCCCTGCCCGGGTTTAAAGGAGATGATGAAAATGCTGTCCTGTCCCTGCACCACCGTCTCCTGCAGCACAAAATCATACTTGCGGGTGCTCCCCGGGCTGATGGGGCTCAGGTAGCGCTTGCCGAAGAACACCGGCAGGTCGTCATACACCGAGAAATCGCGGGCCTCGGCGGCCACCACGCCAAAGCTCGGCTGCTGTAGGCCCGAAACGCGTGTAGCCAATATGGTTTCTTTGGTGAGATTCGGCTGCAGAAAGGCGTAGTCGGTCACACTCTCCAGCAGAAACAGGTGCTGCTGGCCTAGCAGCTTGCGCATTTTCAGGTAGGCCGAGTCGCGTTTGGAAAGCTGCAGGGTATCGCGTAGCTCCTGCGCCCCCACATCGGTGGCGGTAAGTATGAATTTGTTGTAGGTTCGGTAAGTATAGCCCTGCAGGTTCTGCAGGCGGTGGCGCTCGCGGTTTTGTGTAGCCAGCTGTATGATGCGGTGCGCCGGGTTTTCGCCAGTGCCCAACACCACCACCTCCTGCAGCCGCGCCGCCGTGGGCTGCAGCTGCACGTTTATTTCTTCCACAGAATCAGGATAGATTATACTTGGCTTATAGCCCACATAACTGAAGCGCAGGCTGCGGATGGGCTGGTGGTAGCGCAGACGATACTCCCCCTCCAGGTTAGTGGTGGTGCCGGTCTCCCCCTCGTTGGCCACGATGCTGACAAAGGGCAACCGCTCCCCTGTGGCGGCATCGCGCACCACGCCCTGCACCTGCCGCAACTGCGCCAGCGTAGCCCCAGACAGCAGGCACAAGTATAAAAGTATAAGGTAGCGGAGGTGTGGCATCCGGTAAAGATAAAAAGAAAAGGCGCTACTCCTGCAGCGCCTTCCATTCTTCGTAAGGTATGGCCTAAAAGGTTACATGCAGCCCTACGCCAGGGCTTCCGTTTGGTAGCACGGTAGGAACCACAGCTGTGTTTAATCCTTTGTCCTTCGCAAATTTATCGTGCAGCCAGTACACGGTGTTCACAGAAATGATGCCTACGCCAGCCCCGGCCAGCACATCCGCCATCCAGTGCTCATTGTTCATCACACGCATGACGCCGGTGGCGCTGGCAATGGCGTAACTGCCCACACTTACCCAAGGGCTCTTATGCCGGAACTCCTTATCCACCAGCGTGGCGATGGTAAAGGCGTAAGCCGTGTGGCCTGAGGGAAAAGCAGTGGGATCGCCATTAGGCCTGTCGATATCAGTGAGTTTTTTGGCGGGCCACACAATGGCCGAGGTCAGCGCACCGGAGGCTAACAGCAGCCCCGTCTGGCGGCGGATATCGTGGCGGTTCTGGGATGAGAACGCGTTAAACCCATACAAATAAGCCACTGGCAGAAAGAACAGGTAGTCGTCTACCTTTGTGCTGAAATCAGGCGCATGCCTGTTGCGGGCATCACGGGCATCGTGGCTGCTGAAAAACCCATTACCCTGTATCGTGTACACGCCCATTCCGATCAGGGCGGCGGCCGGCAGCACGGCTCGCTTCAGGTAGCGCTTGTTCTCGCCCTCCCGCAGCTGCGCCTCGGTAAACGGTTTCTTCTGGCCCGGGTAAACTGTATCGCCCTGAGCAGAAACAATAGCTTCCGCTAATGAGTCTGGTGTGGTAAGCAGAAGGCTGTCAGTTGCGGCAGGACGCGCCGTAACCTCCGTTATGGCATCCGGCTGCTGCTGTGTCTGCGCCAGCACAGGGTTTGCCAGCACCACCAGCCCCAGCAGAAAGGCTGTCAGTTTATTCTTTAGTTTCAAATTAAAAAGTAGGTTTAGGTTGAGCTGTAGCTAATAAACTGCATTTCTGCACATTTTGTGCCACAGCTGCTGCTTTTTTTGCTGATGCCCCTTTCCCGGATATGCAAAGTATGGCTTCGGCAAAACCAGCTGCTCCCATACCTGCAACCGAACCTTCGCAATGCAGTATATTTAGGCAAACGTAACGCACCTGTTCCACATGAAAATCCTCACCGCTGCACAAACACGCGAAGCCGACGCATATACCATCCGGGAAGAAGGCATCTCCTCCACCGACCTCATGGAGCGGGCTGCAAAGGCCTTTACCGGCTGGTTCGAGAATAAGTTTCAGCCTAGCGAGGAAGTGCATGTGTTCTGCGGCCCGGGCAACAACGGTGGCGACGGGCTGGCGGCGGCGCGGCTGCTGCACGAGCGCAAGTATAAGGTGCAGCCATACATAGTAGGAGATGTCTCGAAGGCTTCGGATGATTTTAATGTGAACCTGAAGCGCCTGCCGCAAGAGCTGCAGCCTATCCACGTGGAACAGCCATCTGCCGTTCCTGAACTGACCGATACGGCCTGTGTGGTAGATGCCCTCTTCGGCACCGGCCTGAACCGTCCCGTAACCGGTTTGTATGGAGAAGTGATCCGGAAGTTGAACAGCAGCGGCGCCACCATCACCTCCATCGATATCCCCTCCGGCCTCTACTCCGACAGCCAGACACCCGAAGAAGGAGCTATTACCCGGGCCAACTATACCATCAGCTTTGAGCTACCCAAGCTTGCGTTCCTGCTGCCGCAGCACGAGAACTTTGTGGGGGAGTGGCATGTGGTGCCAATCGGGCTGAGCCAGAAGTTTATCGCTGAGGCAAAGTCTGACCTCTATTGCACCAAACAGGAGGATGTGCAACAGTTTCTGAAGCCCCGCAAGAAGTTCTCGCACAAGGGGCTGTATGGCCATGCGTTGCTGCTCTGCGGCGGCTATGGTAAAATGGGAGCCGCCGTGCTGGCCGCCCGCGCCTGCCTTCGCAGCGGCATCGGCCTTTTAACGGTTCAGGTGCCGCAGGCCGGCTATCCTATACTTCAGACCGCTGTGCCCGAAGCCATGACGCTAACGGACAAGAACCGGAAGCACCTTTCGGAGCTGCCCCTGGAGATAGATAAGTTTGATGTAATCGGGATTGGACCGGGCATTGGAACGGAGCGTGTCACGAAAACGGCTATTGGGCAACTGTTGGCCACCACTTCTCACCCCATCGTGCTGGATGCAGATGCCATCAATATTGTTGGCGCCAGCGAGAAACTGAAAGCGCAGCTGTTTAAGAAGAAGCTCATCTTTACGCCGCACCCCAAGGAGTTTGAGCGGCTGGTGGGCAAGGTAAAGAACGACTATGACCGCATGCAGCACCTGCGTGAGTTTTGCCAGGAGTATGGCTGCTATGTTGCCTTAAAGGGCAGCCACACCGCCATTGGTACACCAGAAGGCAAAGTACACTTTAACACCACCGGCAACGCAGGGCTCGCCACCGGCGGCACCGGCGATGCGCTTACGGGTGTCATTACAGCGCTGGTGGGGCAAAAGTATACGTTAGAGGAGGCCTGCCGGCTGGGTGTGTTTGTGCATGGCCTGGCCGCAGATCTGGCACTGCAAACCGTTGGGGATATCGCCATGACAGCCTCAGACGTAATTGATCACCTACCGAGGGCTTTTCTGCATCTTACCCAACCACTGCCGTAGCCAGAAACACTAGCCCAGCGTGCAGCAGCATGGCCCCGTCGGCAAGTATGGCAAAATAGGCCCGTGGCCGGTTTACTGCAGACCGCCACACAATGACCGCTGCGCCCACAGCACTGGCCACCAGCGCCCAAAGTATAAGCCCGCTCTCGCTGCTCAGCAGCACCAACACGTACAGCAGCAGCAAACCCAGCGAAAACAGCTTCGTGTTACGCACGCCAATCCAGCCAGGGAAGGTGAGCGTGTTCATGCCTTTGTCGTAAGTGTAGTCACGAATATCGAACAGGAGCGCCAGGGCAAGTATAAACAAGAAGCGGCGTAGGAAAAATTTCACGGTTTCTGGTTGCCATACTTCCATACCCGCATCCAGCAAGGGCAACACAGCCGTAACCACCGCCCAAACATAGGCAATAAGAAAAACCTTGAGTAATGGCACGCTACGCAAGGGCTTCACCCGCCGCCGCTTGTACAGCACCGGCACCGTGTAACCAATCGAGATCAACGCCAAGTGCAGTAGGAACCATGGGTTTACCCGCAGATCAAACCAGAAGTATAAAACCACTGCCGCGCTTATACTTAGCACGCCCAGCACAGCCAGCCCTTTTTTGTGCCGCTGGCCCCAAACCGGATCCTGGCTGTTTACACGTTGGCTGGGATGCCGTAGTATACTTTGCACGCTGCTGAGGTTATAGGTAAACAAGGTAGCCAGAAACACGAACACCGCCATAGGCAGCGACACCGGCAGCCTCGCCAGCAGGTAGGTCTCCACGGTAAGGGCGAAGCCACAGAAAGATATAAAAACGCTGCTATACAGCAGCCCCTCCAGCAGCTGGTGCAGCTGGCCTTGCATTTTCCCTTCCCCGATCCGCTTGTTTACCTCCATCTTATATGCAAGTACGCAACAATTCCTCCACTAATCAAACACTGGCGCCGCTGCTACAGCAAGCAGTAACAGGCTTATACTTTAAAAATAGAAAAGCCCGGCACAGGGTACCCCACGCCAGGCTTAACAGGAAAAGTAATAGGGTTAAAGCGTTTGCTCTCTCCTGGTGGGCTCACCAAAAGTAGTATTGTAAAGCTCAATGCTGTCCTGGATGATTTTGTAGGCGTGCTCACGGCCCAGGAACTGCTCCACGATTACCTCTTTGTTCTCTAGTTTCTTATAGTCTTCGAAGAAGCGGCGCATCTCCAGCAGCGTGTGCGGCGGCAGCTCTGAAATATCATTGATGTGGCGCACCGACATGTCGTTATAAGCCACAGCGATGATTTTGTCGTCTTCCTCGTTGTTGTCGATCATCTGCATCACACCGATCACCTTCGCATCGATCAGGCACATCGGCTGTACATCGATCGAGCAGATTACCAGTATATCAAGCGGGTCTTTATCGTCGCAGTAAGTCTGTGGTATAAAGCCATAGTTGGCAGGGTAGTTCACCGATGAGAAAAGTACTCGGTCCAGCTTCAGCATGCCGCTATCTTTGTCCAGCTCATACTTTGCCTTCGATCCCTTCGGAATCTCAATGATAGCTGTAACTACTTCCGGCGACATGTCGCCGTAGCTCACACTATGCCATGGATTGTTCTTGTCCTCTGTATTCTCCATATTCATCATTAAATTAAAATGCGCCGTCAATCATTGCTCTTCTTCAGGCGCTATGGTTTATTTCATGTATACTTGTAAAGGTTTGCCCACGCTTCCGTTTGGCTCTTGTATGTATAACCAGGCCGCAATCGTAGCAGCTATATCCGATACTTCTGCCTCGGCAGCGCTCTCTCCTGCTGGCACCTTCCAGCCGTACCACAGCAGCGGCACGTGGGTATCGTAGTTTGAGTAGGAGCCATGCGTTGTGCCCTTCGGCTCTTTTCCGTAGCCCTCGAACCAGCCCGGCTCCAGCAGCACCACCACATCGCCGGAGCGCTTTGGGTTATAGCCACTCTCAACGCGGGCCATCATGCCGGTGCCCCAATTGTTGCTTTGCAGCGTAGTGGCAGGCACAGCGCGCATCACGCCATCCAGGCGCAGCACGTAATTGGCCACGCTCTGCTGCACGTCGGCTATGTTTAACTTCTTACTATCAATGATGGCTCGGTTCAAGTACAGCTGCTGATTTATGTAATGCTCTACCCAGTCGGCCTTGCCATATGTTTTATCTAAATAAGCATCCACGGAGTCTCGCACCACACCGGATGAACCCAAGCCGGCCGGAACCTTCATCTCCTGCATAAAGGCAGGCACATGTGCGGCGCCATGGTCCGCGGTAAGGAAGAACAGCACCTCCCCTTTTCCTACTTCCTGCTCAATAGTACTGATCAGTTCGGCCAACTCCTGGTCCAGGCGCAGAAACACATCCTGGGCCTCGATAGAGTTCGGGCCAAAAGAGTGGCCCACGTAATCCGGCGTAGAGAAGCTTACAGTCAGAAAATCGGTTACATCGTCTTTGCCCAGGCTTTCGCCCCTCAAGGCTGCCAATGCAAAATCTTTGGTTATGGTGTTACCCGCAGGCACAGAGCGAATCAGCTCATAATCTTCTCCCCGAATGGCAGGCACATTATGCGGAAAAACCGGGCTCTGCTCACCGGAAAAGGCTCTCTCCCAAGGCATATCGTCTGCGGTGCTCTCGGTATACTCTTCTATCGGAAGCAGTGTTTCCCAGGGTTTGCTCAAGTACTTGTCTGCCAACTTCTGATTATTGAACTCCTGCACCCACTGCGGCAGCTGCTGGTGGTAAAAAGTACTTGTAATCCAGTTTCCGCTCTGAGAATCAAACCAGTAGGCCCCATTTGCCAGGTGGCCTGCCGGAAGTATAGATCCCCTGTCTTTCAGGGCCACACCTACTACCTTGGCTTGTTTGTTAGTGGCAAGCCTGAGCTCATCTGTAATAGTTGTTGTTTTCAGGTTTGCCGGCGACATCAATCCTGCATCAGAACTGCTGCCTACTGTCTGCACGGATTTATCCTCCACACAGTACACAACCTCCTTCTGCTTACGGTCATACCAGCTGTTGCCAACTATTCCATTCAGGGAAGGTACGCTTCCTGTATAAATCGATGCATGGCCAGGGCCTGTATACGTAGGCACGTAGCTGTACTGCGTGTTCTTGAAGTTAAAGCCTTCTGACAGCACTTTCTTAAAGCCATCGTTGCCATACTTGCTCCAGTAGCGATACAAGTAGTCATAGCGCATCTGGTCTACCACAATTCCTACCACCAGTTTTGGGCGCTGCAAAATTGGGCTGAATGCCTCTTGCTTTGCCTCCTTTACTTTGGATGCCGCTGGGGTAGTGGGTGTGGTTCCGGCGCAAGCGCCCAGGAGCAGCGCACAGGCTGCCGTGGCTGTTGCCCGGTTAAGTTGCCTGAATAACTCTTTGTATCTCATTCTACTATAGATCAATTCCTACAAATATAATAAGTACTACCCACTTAAGCGCCCCGATCTGCGTCACAACTCTTATTTTACAGTTTGATAACAATAGCGCGACACTGGTGCCTACAAAAATAAGCAGCGCCCACTTTTATCGGTGGGCGCTGCTCCTGAACTCTTTTGTTCTTGTTTATTCTGAAGCTAAGGCCTCTGCACCACCAACAATTTCAAGGATTTCCTTCGTGATGGCTGCCTGCCTTGTCCTGTTATAAGTAAGCTTCAGTTGTTTCAGAAGCTCACCAGCGTTCTCCGTCGCTTTATCCATGGCGGTCATTCGGGCACCGTGCTCAGAAGCGTTTGACTCCAGCACTGCCTTGTACACCTGAATTTTCAGCGATTTCGGGATAAGCTCCTCAATGATCTGCTCTTTCGATGGCTCAAAAGTATAATCGATCAGCATTACCTCAGCGTCTACCTCTTCTGCTGGTTTCTCTTCAATCGGGAGGAACTGCTCCTGGCGCACGATCTGCGTAGCAACGTTTTTGAACTCGTTGTAAACGATATCCACCTGGTCATACTCACCTGCCACAAAATCGGCCATGGCCCGCTCTGCAGCGGCACGAACTGTTTCAAAAGACAGGTTAGCGAAGGTGTTGCTGTAGTCGCCGATCACATTGAAGCCTCTCTTGCGGAAAGCATCAAAGCCTTTGCGGCCGATCGTCAGAATTGTAACGTTTCCGGCTTCGTACTGGCTTTTATACTTGCCATTTACTAACGCCATTACACCCTTTACAATATTTGAGTTAAAGGCACCGGCCAGACCGCGGTCAGAGGTTATCGCGATAATCAACACGCTGTTCACCTCACGCTTCTCAGCGTACGCGTTTGACACAGAACCCTCGGCCATTGATGACAGGTTTGTCAGGATGCCGCTCAGGCGCTGTGCATAAGGGCGCATTCTTAAGATGCTGTCCTGTGCGCGACGAAGCTTGGCAGCCGACACCATTTTCATGGCTTTGGTGATTTGCTGCGTCGATGAGATCGATGTAATGCGGCCTCTAACCTCTTTTAAACTTGCCATATGTTGTTGCTATGTGCAAAAGCCGAAGGTTAAAAGCTGTTACCTCTTAACCTTCAGCCTTCTTACTTAAAGTCTATTTGTTGTACTTGGCAGAAGTTTCCTTCGCTACCTGTTTGATAACGGCAGTTGTTTCGTCATCCAGCTTACCAGCTCTCAGCGCGCTAAGGGCATTTGCATGCTGTGCACGCAGTGTACGCAGGAAGTCTTTCTCGAAGTTTCTTACCTCCGTTACCGGAACTGTATCCAGCAGACCGTTAGTGGCAGCGTAGATCGTTGCTACCTGCTCCTCTACCGGTACCGGTGAGTACTGTGCCTGCTTCAGTATCTCCAGGTTACGGCGACCACGCTCAATTGTAAGCTTGGTAGCGGCATCCAGGTCAGAACCGAACTTAGCAAAAGCCTCCAGTTCGCGGAACTGCGCCTGGTCCAGCTTCAGGGTACCAGCTACTTTCTTCATTGACTTGATCTGGGCAGAACCACCCACACGAGATACCGAGATACCTACGTTGATAGCCGGGCGGATACCTGCGTTGAACAGGTTAGTCTCCAGGAAGATCTGACCATCCGTAATAGAGATCACGTTCGTCGGGATATAGGCAGAAACGTCACCAGCCTGCGTCTCGATGATCGGAAGGGCTGTTAAAGAGCCACCACCTTTCACCAAATGCTTGATAGAGTCAGGCAAGTCGTTCATGTTACGGGCGATCTCATCCGATGCGTTGATCTTCGCAGCACGCTCCAAAAGGCGGGAGTGCAGGTAGAACACGTCACCTGGGTAAGCCTCACGTCCTGGTGGACGACGCAGTAGCAGGGATACCTCACGGTAAGCAACGGCCTGCTTAGAAAGGTCGTCATAAACTACCAGTGCAGGGCGGCCTGTATCACGGAAGAACTCACCGATGGCAGCACCTGTAAACGGCGCGAAGAACTGCATTGGAGCAGGGTCAGCGGCAGAAGCAGCTACAACTACAGTGTAATCCATAGCGCCACCCTCTGTCAGGGCTTTCACTACCTGCGCTACTGTAGAGGCTTTCTGGCCAATAGCAACGTAGATACAGAAAACAGGCTCTCCTCTTTCGAAGAACTCGCGCTGGTTCAGGATAGTATCGATAGCAACCGCAGTCTTACCTGTCTGGCGGTCACCGATGATCAATTCACGCTGGCCACGGCCGATCGGAATCATAGAGTCGATCGCCTTAATACCAGTTTGCATTGGCTCGTTTACCGGCTGGCGGAAGATAACGCCTGGTGCTTTACGCTCCAGTGGCATCTCATACATTTCGCCTGCAATTGGGCCTTTACCGTCAATCGGGTTACCCAGTGTGTTTACCACACGGCCAATGATGCCGTCGCCTACTTTGATAGAGGCAATACGGTTTGTTCTTTTTACAGTGGCGCCCTCTTTGATCTCGCTGTAGTCGCCGAGCAATACGGCACCTACGTTGTCCTCTTCCAGGTTCAGAACGAGTGCCTGCAGTCCGTTCTCAAACTCTAAAAGCTCACCAGACTGGGCCTTGGAAAGGCCATAGATACGAGCGACACCGTCACCCACTTGCAGCACAGTACCTACTTCTTCCAGTTCCGTCTCGGTACGGAAGTTAGATAGCTGTTCTCTTAATATGGCTGATACTTCGTCAGGTCTTACTTCTGCCATGATTATAGTTTATTAATGTATGGGTTGTCTTTAAATTGATTTCTCAGCTTGCGAAGCGTGTTCTTCACAGAGCTGTCGATTTGTTTATCTCCTACGCGCAGCACAAATCCTCCTATCAGTGATGGATCTACGCGCTCAATAAGCTCAATGCGTTTGCCCGTCTGGGCTACCAGCTTCTGGCCCAGCTCATCGCGCAGGGCAGGGGTAAGCGGGTAAGCAGAAACCACCTCGGCAGTTTGGATGCCCTGTAGTTCCCTGTACTGGTCCTGGTAAGAAGTAGCAACACTCTCCAGGATAGCTTCGCGGTTCTTGCGGGCTATCAGGTTGAAGAAGGCCAGCGTCAGTTCATTTACCTTTCCTTTGAATACCGCATTGATCACCGCCAGCTTCTTATCTGACTTCACAATCGGATTCTCCAGCAGCAGCTTAAAATCACGGCTCTGGGATACTACCTGCGTAAACAGCTGCATATCTGCATTTACCTGTTCCAGCACACTTTTCTCCTCAGCCAGCTCAATCAGCGACTTCGCATACCTGGAAGCAACTCTAATATCTGACATAGTGCTTGTTTATATGGCAGCGGCACTACCGGGGCAGGCCGCGTTTATACTTTGTTAGTTAAGCGTTACTTCACGGATATAATCCTGAGCCAACGTCTGCTGTGCCGTTTTATCGCTCAGCTCTCTTTTCAGGATCTGCTCCGCGATCTCCAGCGACAGAGAGGCCGCCATGTTCTTCACCTCGGTGATAGCAGCGCGCTTCTCGTTTTCGATAGCCTCGCGAGCCTGGGCAATCATACGGGCACCTTCTTCGTTCGCTTTCTGCTTAGAGGTTTCCACAATGCTGTTAGCAGCCTCTGAAGCTTCTTTCAAAATCTTGTCGCGCTCCATGCGAGCCTCTGCCAACAGTTTCTCGTTGTCAGCTTTCAGCGCCTGCATCTCCAGCTTCGCTTTCTCAGCTGCGCTCAGGGCATTTTCGATAGAAGTCTCGCGCTCATTCAGGGCGCTCATGATCGGCTTCCACGCAAACTTACCAAGCAGGAACAGAACGATCAGGAACGTTACCGTCTGCCAGAAAAGTAGACCAATACCAGGGGTTACTAATTCCATTTTTTATGAAGGTTGAGTATTAAGTTCTTTTTGAGCGGCCTTCGTGGCCGCCTTTAACTATATCTGTACTATGTCTTTTGACCTCATCGTCTGGGCCATGCGCCCAGACGTGAGATCATTAAAGCATGTTAGCTTGTTACTTTAAAATAAAGTAATTAAGCAATAGCGATCAGAAGACACACTACTACACCGAACAGGGTTACACCCTCGATAAGTGCAGAAGAGATGATCATGGCAGTTTGGATTTTGCCACCAGCCTCAGGCTGACGAGCAATAGATTCCATAGCTGAACCACCGATGCGACCGATACCAAGACCAGCGCCAAGGGCAACTAGACCTGCACCAATACCGGCACCCATGATACCAAGACCAGCGCCTTCAGAAACAGCTTGAAGCAAGATTGCTAACAACATAGTTATAGAAATATATAGTTAAAAAATAAAATTCAGATTAATGATGCTCATCAGCGTGATCATGCTCTTCCACAGCACCGCCGAAATACATGGCAGAAAGCAGCGTAAAGATATAAGCCTGCAGCAGGGCCACGAACAACTCCAGGAAGTTCATGAAAGTAGCGAAGGCAACACTTAGCGGGCCTACAGCTATACTTCTGAAGATAAAGATCAAGCTAAACAGCGACAGGATGATAATGTGACCTGCCGTGATGTTGGCAAAAAGTCGAACCATCAGGGAGAATGGCTTTGTCAGGATGCCGATCAACTCCACCGGAATCATAATCGGGGCCAACCAGGTTGGCACACCAGGTGTCGCGAAAATGTGCTTCCAATAGCTCTTGTTACCGCTAAACACAGTTATAAGGAGTGTAATCAGCGCCAGCACCAGCGTTACAGCAATGTTACCCGTCAGGTTGGCTCCACCTGGCATTAAACCCAGCAGGTTGTTGAACCAGATAAAGAAGAACACGGTGAGCAGGTATGGCATATAACGCTCATACTTCGGACCGATGTTCGCCTTGGCAATCTCGTCGCGAATAAAGATAATGATCGGCTCAAAGAAAGACTGGATTCCGCGAGGGGCAGCTTTCGGGTTGTTTTTATAGCGGCCTGCAATAAGGAAGAAAACCACAAACAGCAGTGCCACACTAATAAACATCGAGGCCACGTTCTTTGTAATAGAGAAGTCGTACAACCCGCCATGCGCTTCCAGCGATTCGCCAGCCTCATCCACGCGTGCTATGTGGCCATGCGCCAGCGCATACCCATTGTAGGGCACTGTCTCATGGTTCTCATCGTAGAAATTGTGAGAAGAGAACACTTTAAACTCACCATTGTCTACCAGTATAACAGGCAGATAAAGAACTGCACCGTCTGCGAAATGCCAGGTATAATCATCAGCGATGTGGTGCGTGATCATATCCCCTGGCTGAAACTCTCCGCCTTCCACAGGTGCTTCAGCAAAAGCAGTCAGCGTAAGGAAGGAAAACAATAGAACGAATAACCTCTTCATTAAGAATGATTTAGGAGCAATATTTTACAGACAGAACCTACCGTTAATCCTGCCCTCTCAAATGCGGGCGCAAGTTAGCCAACAAACTGTAAATTTCAAACCCGGTAAACAGGAAATATAACGCGAAGAAGTTGAAAACGAACTGCAACCTGCCTTCTTTAAAGAACCACACGTACAGTGCCACCACCCCGATACTTAGCACCACCCGGAAACCCATGGAGGCAAAATAGTACACCTGAAAGTTCTCAGGGTCGTTTTTGTAGCCCATCTGGGTTAGGTAGTAGGTAAAGCCGGTGATAAACACAAAGAAAAGCAGCATGTGCCAGATGTAGCTGTGCAACAGGGAGTAAGCGGTAAATTGCAACAGGGCTCCTATGGTTACACAAAGTATGGCTGTAAGTATGACCAGGTTTCGAACAAACTTCACGCGGGTTATTTTTTATTTATAGATAGTATGGTCAGGACCATGGTAGCGACAACAGCCACCAAAAGCAAGGCAATGGTAAACCAGGGCTTATCGTTGCCCATGTACCCGTCCAGCCAGCGGCCGGCAAAGGCAGCCAGCACCAGCGCCCCGATCATCTGGAACGCCATGCCCGAGTACTTTACATAGGGCTTTATACCCTCTTGCCTGCGCTGCTCAGGCTTCTGCTCTTTTTCTGGCTGATTTTCCATGTGCTTCAGAAGTTTGCAAAGATACTCCTTTTTACGAGCTTACAGCCAAAGCAGCGCCTCAGCAGTAAAGTATGCCACGCCTGAAACCATTTAGATTTTTGTATAGTTCAATAGCAGTCCGCAAATAAGCTATTTGCTTAACTATCCGATGATTATTGTATTTTTGTAGATAAGCCGGGGCGTGGCACTCTTTATAACTATTACTGCACCAACTGTTACAGGCCGAAAACCTATACTTTTGATCCTGCCCCCAACGTTTACATATTATATATAAAGAAGCACTCAAAACCCGCTGCACACACCATCGCCTTGAACAAGAAACCGCTGCACATATTCTTTCTACTTGCCGGGCTGCTGCTGGCGGCATGTTCTGCCGAGCGCAACAACCCGCTCAGCAAGACATACCACAACACCACTGCCCGCTACAATGGTTATTTTCTGGCCAAGGAGAAGATGCGCCTATTGGAGGAGAAGCTGCAAGAGCAGACGGTGTACGACTACAGCCAGGTGCTTCCTATCTTTCCGCCCCTCGACACAGCCACCGCTACCGCCCTGGCCGCCGACCTGGAGGACATCAAGAAGAAGGCATCATTCCCTATACAGTACCACCAGAACAGCAAGTGGGTAGATAATAGTTATGTGCTGATAGGCCAGGCAAGTTTTTATGAGCTGAACTTTGAGGAGGCCGTGCGCACCTTTAAGTATGTAAATGCGAACGGGAAGGGCAAAGACGAGCGGCACGAGGCCCTGGTGTGGCTGATGCGCTCTTTTATAAAGCTGGGGGAGATGGAAAACGCCCAACAAGTATCGGAGTTCCTGCGCAAAGAGCGCCTGAACAAGGAGAATGCCCGTGAGCTATACTTAACCCGCGCCCAATACTACCGCCTGCAGAATGACACGGCACAGGTCATTGAGAACCTGGCGCTCTCGCTGCCCAACTTTGAGGAAAAGGATGATGAATCGCGGGTACGTTATACTTTGGGACAGCTTTATCAGCTTACAGGTCAGAACAAGGAGGCCAGCAAGCAATACAGCAAGGTGCTGCGCAACAACCCGCCTTATGACCTGGGCTTCTTCAGCCGCCTGAACCTGGGGCAGGTAAGCGAGCTGGCCGATAACGACGACAAAGAGCGTATAGAAGGTTATTACCAGAAACTCCTGAAAGACGAGAAGAATAAAGAGTACCGCGATAAGATCTATTACGAGATGGCCCAGTTCGAGCTCCGCCAGCAGAACTATGACAAGGCGCTGGAGTATTTGAACCAGTCGCTGCGCACACCGGGTGCCTTGCCTAACCAGAAAGCCTACAGCTATGTATCGGCGGGTGAGATCTACTTTGAGAACCTGAAAAAGTATGAGCTTGCCGCCGCTTACTATGACAGTGCCGTGCAGGTGTACCCGCCACAGGCTGCCATGTATGAGGCCGTGGCAGAGCGCCGCGATATTCTGGCTGATTTCGCCCAGCAGTACACCACCATCCAGACCCAGGACAGCCTGCAGCGGATAGCAAAGATGCCGGAGGCGGAGCGCCTGGAGTTTCTGCAGGCTTTGGTGCAGCGCGAAGAGGAAGAACGCCTTGCCGCACTGGCTCAACAACAGGAGCAGGCACAGCGCCAGGAGCAGGAAAACCGCCGCAACCCGGTGCGAAACAATAAAAATGCGAGCATTGGCACCAGTAATGAGGCGGGAGGTGTATGGTATTTCGATAACCCCTCGGCCATGGCCACAGCACGCGCAGAGTTTACCCGCCGCTGGGGCGATCGCCCGAATCAGGATTTCTGGCGCATCCGTACCCGTGGCGAAACTGAGAATATGCCTGCAGTGGTGGCACAGGCGCCAGACAGCCTAGCCGCGACGGCCGAGGAAGAAAGCCCTGAAGAGCGTATGCAGGCCCAAATGGCTACCTACCAGCAAAACCTGCCGCTTACTACCATTGCTCTGCAGCAGTCCGAGAGAATGGTGGAGGAGGCGCTTTTCCGTTTAGCGGTCATCTACTCCCAGAATCTACAGGCCCCTGAAGAAGCCATTGCCACCTACGAGCAGCTGCTACAACGCTTCCCGCTAACATCGCATGCTGCCGAAACATACTATAGTTTATACTTGCTCTACGGCCGCACCGGCAACCAGGAGCAGCAACAGGTATATTATAATAAGATAAAGCAGCAGTTCCCGAGCACCACCTATGCCCGCCTGCTCGACGATGAGGGCTTTACGGCCAAGAACGCTGCCGATAACCTAAAGGTGCATGCGCTTTACGACTCAGCCTATGCGCATTACGAGGAGCAGGAGTATAAAATGGCCTTGGAGCAACTTCAGCTCATCACGGCGCAGTACCCTTTCAACGACATTCAGGACAAGGTGATGTTTCTGGATGCCATGGTTGCCGCCCGCACCGAAAAGCCGGAAGTGCTGCGCGACAAGTTAAACAGGTTTAAGAAGGAACATAGAAATAGCCCCCTGGTGAAGCAGGCCGACAAATTGCTCGCCACCTACCAGGAACTGGAGCAAAAAAAACAGCTTCGGGCAGAGGCCCCTGCCCCGCCGGCTCCTAAGCAGCAGAAGGAGCAGCTGACCCCGGAGCAGAAAGTTAGCACAGAAATTGCTCAGGCTACAGCATCAGCGGCAAAGGCAATGCCTGCGTTACCTCCTGCCAATCCTCCGCAACCCGCCAACACCACGCAGCAGGCACAACCAGTGGTAACAGCGGCAGACTCAGTGGAACAGCAGGAACGCGTAACGGCCAATACAGATACGCTTACCGAGCCAGCGGCCAACCCGCTGGAGTACACAGCAGCGGCAGACTCTGCCTATTATTTTGTACTGATTTACCCAAATGATGCCAAAGCCTTCGCCGACATACAGCAGAAGTATGAAAAGTATAACAGCATGTATTATAAGAAGGAACAAATAGCTCTGGATTCTCTGGATTTTGGAGAAGGCAAAACCATGTTGGTTGCCCGTTCTTTCCAGGACCCGCAGCTGGCACTTTCATATAACATCAAACAAAAGGCTCCGCAGGCGCCAATAGGTAGAATTAGAGGCATAGATTTCATTACCTTTGTTATCTCTTCTGCCAACTTCGAGAAATTTTTACAGAAGAAAGACCCTGAAGTATACCTGAACTTCTTCAAAGACAATTATTAATTCCATGACTACGCGTCAAAAGACCCTTACGCCGAAAAGATCCTTTTATCCAAAAGTTGTATCCGTGTTGTGGCTGCTGTTTGTCGGCGGCTTCGCTGCTTTTGTACTTTACATCTATGCGGTAAGCATCAATTTCCTGAACCTGTTCGGGGAAATGCCCGACCTGCGCACCCTGGAGAACCCTAAAAGCGAGGTAGCCTCTGAGCTATACTCTGCCGATAACCAACTCCTGGGGAAATACTTCCGGGAGAACCGCACACCAGTGGAGTATGAGGAGCTTCCGGACAACCTGGTGAACGCACTTGTCGCTACGGAGGATATTCGCTTTGAGGAACATGCCGGCATTGATCCACAGTCTATGATGCGCGTGGCCGCAGGTATACTTACCGGCGAGCAAAAGGGGGGCGGCAGTACGCTTACACAGCAGGTGGCCAAAAACCTATTCGATACACGTAGCGATGAACTTAACAATGGCGTGCTCAATGATGTGCCAGGGCTGCGCATGCTCATCCTGAAGACAAAGGAGTGGATCATGGCCGTGAAGCTGGAGCGCTCCTACACCAAGCGCGAAATACTGACGATGTACCTGAACACTGTGGATTTCGGCTCCAACGCTTTCGGTATCAAGGTAGCTGCTAAAACGTTCTTCAACAAGAAGCCTGAGGAGCTGCAAGTACAGGAGTCGGCCGTGCTGGTGGGCCTGCTGAAAGCACCTACCTACTACAGCCCTAAGTATAACCCGGAGAATTCGAAGCGCCGCCGTAATACCGTGCTGGCCCAAATGGTGAAGTATAATTTCCTGCCCGAGGCGGAGTTTAACCAATTAAAGGAGCAGGAAATTGCTTTGGATTACCGTGTGGAGAGCCATAACATCGGCATGGCCCCATACTTCCGTACCGAAACCAGCAAGTTTCTGCTGCAGTGGTGCCGCGAAAATGGGTATGACCTGTATGCGGATGGCCTCCGTGTTTTCACCACCATTGATTCGCGCATGCAGAAATATGCGGAGGAGGCTGTGGCAGAGCACATGAAAGACCGCCAGAAAGCTTTCTTTGAACACTGGAAAGGACGTAACCCGTGGGTGGATGAGAACATGCGCGAGATCAAGAGCTTCCCGGAGCAGGCCATCAAGCGTACAGATCGCTACCGCAGGCTGAAGGCTCGCTTCGGCGACGACACGGACTCGATCAACTACTACCTCAACAAAAAAATACCAATGACCATCTTTAGCTGGGATGGCGAGAAAGAGGTTGTGATGAGCCCGATGGACTCACTTAAATATTACAAACACTTCCTGCAGACGGGCTTTATGGCTATGGAGCCACAGACTGGGCACATCAAGGCCTGGGTGGGCGGCATAAACTACAAGCACTTCAAGTATGACCACGTAAAGCAGGGTTCACGCCAGCCTGGATCTACGTTTAAGCCGTTCCTGTACACCACGGCTATCGAAAATGGCTACTACCCATGCTACGAGGTGCTGGATACGGAGACCTGCATTCCGCTTCCGGATGGCAAGATGTGGTGCCCTCAAAACGCTGACAACAAGTTCAGTGGTGAGAAGTATACGTTGCGCAAGGCCCTGGCCGAGTCTGTGAACTCGATCTCTGCCTTCCTGGTAAATAAATTAGGTGCCCCATCTGTAGCCCAAACCGCCCGCCGCATGGGTATTACGACAAAACTGGATGAAACCCCATCTCTAGTACTTGGCACTAGCGACGTAACGCTGTATGACATGGTAGGCGCTTATGGCACCTTTGTAAACGGAGGCACTTGGGTGCAGCCAACCTATATCACCCGCATCGAGGACAAGCACGGCAATGTGATAGCTGAGTTTGTGCCTAAAACGATGGAGGCACTGAGCGAAGAAACTGCTTACATGATGGTGCATATGCTGAAGGCAGCTGCAGAGCCAGGCGGCACAGCTTATTATGGCCTTCGTTTCCGTAACGGGCTTAAAAATGAGATAGGCGCTAAAACCGGTACTACCCAAAACTACTCTGATGCCTGGTTCATGGGCGTTACCCCTGACCTGGTAACCGGAACCTGGGTAGGCGGTGAAGACCGTTCTATACACTTCCGCACCATTGCCTTGGGCCAGGGTGGTAAACTTGCCATGCCTATTTATGGTGCATTTATGCAGAAGGTGTATAAAGATAAGTCTTTGGATGTGTCAAAAGATCCTTTCCCTAAACCTTCTGTGCCTTTATCTGTAGAATTAGACTGTGAAAAGTATAACCGGGGCATTCAGATCGACTCCGCTCAGCAAGATGAGTTCCTGAACCTGCCAACCGAGATTGACTTAGACGCTGAGATCTAATTCTAATACCTATGCCAGCAAACGAGAAGCTGAAGGAGAAAATATCGCACCTGCCGCATAAGCCCGGCATCTATAAGTTCTTCGACGACGGTGGCATTATCTATGTAGGCAAAGCGGTTGATATCAGGAAGCGCGTAAGCTCCTATTTCAACCGCTCTGCCCAGCATAACAAGAAAACACTGAAACTCGTCTCCCAGATCAAAGACATTGAGTTTACCATTGTAGACACAGAGGCTGATGCGTTTCTGCTTGAGAACAACCTTATCAAGCAATATCAGCCCAAGTATAACATCCTGCTGAAGGACGGTAAAACATATCCCTACATCTGCATCATAAACGAGCGTTTTCCGCGCGTTATCACTACCCGCAACAAGAAGAACGACGGCTCGCGCTATTTTGGCCCTTACCCAAGCGGTACGGCCATGTATGTGGTGCTCGACCTGATCCGGACGCTGTACCCGCTGCGCACCTGCACCTATAACCTCTCCCCGGAGAACATAGCTGCCGGCAAGTTTAAAGTATGCCTGGAGTATCACATCGGTAACTGCAAAGGCCCCTGCGAGGCTTTGGTGGACGAGACAGAGTATAACGCCAATATCGCGCAAATCAAAAACATACTTTCCGGCAACCTCTCAGTAGCCAAAACATACTTTAAGGAGCACATGGCCGCCGCCGCTGCGGATTACCAGTATGAGCTGGCCCATAAGTATAAGCAAAAGCTGGACTTGCTGGAGGACTTCCAGGCCAAGTCTACGGTTGTGAGCAACACCCTGACCAACATCGATGTCTTTACCATCACCAGCAATGAGCAGTGCGCTTTTGTTAACTATCTAAAAGTGATGAACGGCTCCATTATACTTACACAGTCGCTGGAGCTTGAAAAGAAGTTGGATGAAGAGGATGCTGACATACTTGCCTCCGTTGTGGTGCAGCTGCGCCAGGAGTTTGAAAGCACCTCCCGTGAAGTCATCACGAATATTGAGCTAAAGCTTCCGCTGGATAATGTTTTGGTCACGTATCCGCAGATAGGTGATAAGAAAAAGCTGTTGAGCCTCTCCCTGAAGAATGCTTTATACTTGCGCAAGGAACGGGAAGGCCGCCAGGAGAAGAACAAAGAACTGAGTGAGCAACGGGAGTTGCGTGTGCTGGAGACGCTCAAGAAAGACCTCCGCCTTACAGAACTGCCCCGCCAGATCGAGTGTTTTGACAATTCCAACTTCCAAGGCGATAACCCAGTGGCCTCTATGGTTTGCTTTAAAAATGGCAAGCCAAGCAAAAAAGACTACCGCCACTTTAATATCAAAACAGTAGTTGGGCCTAACGACTTTGAGTCGATGTATGAGATCGTGACACGTCGTTATCGCCGCTTGCTTGATGAGAACCAACCACTGCCACAGCTTATTATTATTGACGGGGGCAAGGGCCAGTTAAGTATGGCTGTAAAGGCTCTCCGCGATTTGGGCATTTATGGTCAGATTGCTGTGGTGGGCATCGCTAAGCGCTTAGAAGAGATCTTTTATCCTGGCGACTCTTTACCGCTGTACATCGATAAAAAATCTGAATCGCTGAAGCTGATCCAACGGCTCCGTAACGAGGCACACCGTTTTGCTATCACCTTCCACCGCAGCAAACGCGATGCTGGCACGCTCAAAACAGAATTAACCGATATTAAAGGTATAGGGCCATCTACGGCAGATGCTTTACTGCAAAAGTACAGATCTGTGAAAAAGCTTCGGGAATTATCACTTAATGAAATATCCACCGAGATAGGGAAAGCGAAGGCTGCTATACTTTATGCACACCTGCACCCCGCTGATGAGGGCAAGGAAGTATAACTAATACTGCTGTAGCTTTTTATTCAGAAAAGTACAAAAACAAAAAAGGAGACCCGTTAAAGTCTCCTTTTTTGTTTTTGTAAGCTGCAGTGCTTAGTAGCTCCACAGGCTGTATTCATATTCTATAAGTGCTTCCAAGGCATCCTGAGAAGCCAGCAGGCCTTTCTTACCACCACCGTAGATCGAAGCCAGGCTTTGGTCGCCAGGGTTTGAAATCTTCGTGATGTAAGAACTGAACAACCACAGGTCAAATGCGTCAGCCAGGTTCTTGTGCTGGGCATCATTCTGCGCATTGTACCAGATTGCTGTTTCCGGATTCTCACGGAACAAGCGTACCAGGTCGCTCATTTTAAAGCTCGCCACATTTTGCTCGAAACCCAGTGGGTTAAGCGTTGCCGGCACCTTAATGCTGATCGTCTGGATATCGTGGTACATACGTGAACGCTTCTTGTCGAATATCACGTTTTCCTTCAGTTCCAGCAGGTACAATTGCTTGGGAAAGAACTCATTGCTTACAGGAGCAGCCTCAGTAGTGCCGGCACCAGCACCAAGCGCTTCGCCCCAGGCATCATCCTCCTCTTCCACTTCGCCGAAACCAGCAGCAAGTTCCTCTTCGCTCAAGCCACCTTGCTCTTGCTTCGGAGTCATGTTCTGTATAAACTCCTCTCGCGTAATAGGTGTGCTTACAGAGTCGCTTCTGTAGGCGGTAAGCTCTCCGCTTTTCACAGCTTCGATGATTACCTTGGTTATCTCTCTGTTTTCCGAGAACAGTGGCTTGTTCTGCTTTTCGCGCAGGTCAATTTTACGCCATACTGTCTTCTTGAACAGAATATCAGACTCCGGAATAGGCCTTGCCGAAGGATTGCTTGCCGTAGTGTTTGATACCTGCTGCGCCATAGCGCCTACAGATAACATCAGACCGGCTGCTACACCTATTGCTTTAACTAATTTCATACTCCTTGTAAGCTTCTAAATTTTAATTTAAAGGAACGTTGAAGTTCGGCGTACCTACATTCACGTCAACTGCATTGCCTTTATAGTTCAGGCGCTTCACGTCCAGGATTTCAATCACAACACGGTCGCCTTTGCTGGCTTTAGCGGCAAAGCTGGTTAAGTTAGCTGACGGGCCGTTAAATTCGCCCTGATCTACCGGTTGGTTACCACGTACCAGGTACGCTCTCCATTTCGTTACTCTATAACGTGCTTCGTTAGGTAATAATTGCTTAAACCCTTCGTCTGCCACAGCCTGTATCTCAACAGCTCTGAAAGCCTGTGCAGGAACACCACGCTTCACATCTATTGGTTTGCCATTAACCAGTGCCACAATTTCTGGCTTAGGTATAGGGCGCACTTTAAACTTCTCAGAACCGATTGGATTTCCGCCGCTGCTTACGTTGATTGTTACCTCAGTACCGCTCGGGATAATGGTTACTTCACCTTTCTTAGCACCTTTAATAGCAGTTCCACCGTTCGCGCTGAAGCTAGGGTCATAGACCGCACCTAGAGCCGGCACCTGAATGTTCAATTCGTTAGCACACTGGAAATACAGCGCCTGCACAGAGGCAGACTGCACTTGGATTACCGGCTTTGCTACAATGTACTCTTCTTCGACAGGGAATTGTTTCTCTTCTCCGTTTTGGTTGATTGTAATTGTTCCTTTCCAGGTTTGCTTTGAGTTGCCATCGGCATCATAGTTTGAGGCAGCTGCCACGAACTCTACCTGACCTACACCATTTTCTACTTTAACAGGCTTACCATTAAAAGTCATTTTAGGTGTGATATTGTCAGAAGACGCAGCGATGAACATATCAGCTTTGTATTTTGTACCTGCGGCTACTGTTTTAGATTCAGCACGTGCCATGGCAAAAATTTTCTCAAATTTGATAATATCTGCACCTACCTGCTGTGCAAGCTTCTGCAACACATCAGCCTCATACTTCAAAACTTCAGCCTCTTTCTGAGAAAGTACTGCCAGGGCAGCCACCATTGGTGTTTCCTCAAAGTTCAGCTGTGCGAAGTCTTTACGTTTCTGAGCCGGGTCTTTCTGTGCTACCGGGTCTTCTTTACCGCTTAGGGCAAGCTTCTGAGGAACCTGATCACTGTACTGGCGCAGGAACTTGGCATACTCGTTTAGCTTTTGCTCCAGTTCATAGCCTTTGCCATTGTTCTTGCTAGCCGCGCCAATCATGTTCATGGCCACGATATCATTGCCTTCCGGCTGCTTATATCCCGTACCTTCTTCATTTGGTCCTCCTGTTTCATCGATCAACATTTTGCGCAGACCTTGAATATAGGAAACCATTTCTGAAGTTTCTTGACGTACTTGTTGTGCTGATTTTAGCACGCGCTGGTCATTAGCAGAAGGGTTTTTGTTTTCTGCAATCGCAGCCTGTATGTTTGTTACGACTCCGGCGTTATCATCCAATGTTTTTTTGTTCACTTCCTGCAATGATGCATCCAGGAACTGAAACTTTAACAGGATCGCCGAGCTCACGTTTAGGGCCAGAAGTGCGGTCAGTACTAAGTACATCATACCGATCATCTTCTGCCTTGGTGTCTCTTTTCCTCCAGCCATTTTATACTATATTAACTGTGTTTGTTTAGATAGAACTTATTTAACCAGGAATTAGCCTTTCATGGCTGACAGCATGTTGCCATACACCGTGTTCAGAGAGTGTAGGTTTTGCGTCAGGCGAGAAACTTCCTGCTTAAACTGTTCTGTATCTTTGCTGGCATCAGTGAGGTTTTCCATGGCCATGCTCAGGTTGCCATAGAATTTATTCATGGCTTTCAGGTGGTTGTTAGCATCCTGAAGCTCCATTTCGTACACTGCGTTCAGAGCACCCAGGTTGCGGGTCATGCCCTGGATCTGGTTGTGGTACTCCTGTGCGTCAGTAGCAGAAACAGCCATCTGAGCGATAGCATCTGCTGTAGTAGCGTACGCGCTGTTGATTTTATCCAGTTGGCCTGCGGCAGCTCTTACTCGGGTAGTGTACTCCTCAGTAGCAGCTGTTGCATTGCTCATGTCAGCCATGCTGGCAGCTGTTTCGCTAAGGCGGTTAAGGCCCAGGCCAAGTTGGTTTATAGTTTCAGGCGTAATATCAGCATTACGCATCATCTCGTCCAGTTTACCTGTTACAGACGGCCCACCAGCTACTGCACCTGCAGGAACGATACCCTGTCCGGTATAATCATCAGCAAGTTGTGGGTATACTCTGGCCCAATCCGGCTCAGCATGCTGTGGTTGGAATGCACTCAGGAAGAAGATAATTGCCTCTGTGCTCAGACCAAGGATCAGCATCAAGTCGGCCAGTGGCCAGTGCTGGATCTTGAACAACGCACCCACAATTACGACGGCAGCACCGATACCATAGATCTTTGGCATCAAAACGTCGAACAAGAAACTGCGACCTTTAGCTTTGCTCATTTTGTTTTCTAATTAAGTAGTGAACGATTAATTAAGGATAAATGGGGGATTGGTAAATTATTAGTATTTGTAATTATTAAATATTAAAACTCGCGTCCTGATGAACGTCCCAGGTAAATCATCGCATTACGGAAACCGATGTATGATCTGGCAGAGTCCTGGAATTCGAAATTACGCGTACCTGTCTCCAGGAAGTAAGCGATATCTTTCCATGAGCCACCTCTTACAACCTTACGCGGCTCTGCGTCATCGTTGTAAACCGGGTTCAAGTCCCATGTAATCGGAACAGTAGCGTCTGAGTAGGCATCCTCGCACCACTCGGATACGTTTCCGGCCATATCATAAAGACCAAAGTCGTTCGGGAAGAACTGTGCTACAGGGGCTGTATAAGTAAAGCCATCGCTGTAGTAGTCGCCACGGCCTGGCTTAAAGTTAGCCAGCAAGCAACCTTTGGCATTGCGCAGGTATGGCCCACCCCAAGGGTAGACTGCCATATCACGGCCGCCACGGGCAGCATACTCCCACTCAGCCTCTGAAGGCAGACGGAACTGCGGCATTGGCGCCATGCCGTTATCGGCATTTGCCTGGTTCTTGTGCTTGGTGCGCCACTCGCTAAAATACTTGGCCGCGAACCAATCCACACCCACCACCGGATAGTCATCGAACGCCGGATGAGAGAAATAATACTCCATCAGCGGGTCGCCCATGTGGTATGTATAGTCTTTTACCCAAACAGTTGTATCAGGGTATAACTGTGTCATCACGTACTCCTCGCCCAAAACATCCAGCGAATCTTCCGTCATCACGTTGATGAACTGACGGTATTCGTTGTTCGTGATCTCGGTTTCGTCCATGTAGAATCCACCGATCGTCACTTGCTTGTTTAAGTTCGCCATAGATGCCGCTATATCCTGATCAGCTTGACCCATGTGGAACGTACCGCCCGGGCAGGCCACCATGCCGTAAGGCACTTCCTGCGGATTGTACTCTGGTCTGTCCTCGGCACCTACAAGATCTCCTTGCGGCCCGCGTCTCATCCCACAGCTTGCAAGCAGTACCACCGCCAATGCGAAGGAAGACAGCTTAAGTAGTTTATTCATGATGACTGTTAAAAAGTAAATTTTCTGTAATAGATTTTAGCACACTTTTACGAGTGTAGCAAATATATGAGAATTAGGAATAAATAAAAAACAATTCACTACAACACCTTTTTTAATTTTTTTAACGTGGTAAGGAGCTGATTATTATTATGATGTATCAGATTTTTTTTATGCACTTTTTTAAGAATCGGTCATAAATGTAAAAAAGCGATTACAATTATCAACTATCTACCGGGTAAAAAAGTAGCGGGGGGTTCTTACAGGTGGCTTAAACCGTATAACCGGCTCTGCCAAACGATAGTTGACCATTACCTCATGCGAGGTGGCGGCCTTAGCAGACTTATTAAAAGTGGTCAGATCCAGCGCGTACCCTACTCGTAGTGCATTGTCCTGAAACAGAGACACTCCCACAAGGGCACTAACAGCTTCTTCATGACGATAATTCACTCCGGCCCAATATTTTTCCTGATAAGTTACACGGCCACCTGCATCAAAAGAGAAAGTCTCGGTGTCGTGCTTCAGCAAAACGGTGGGCGTAAGGGTCAGGTCTGTGGTTAGCGGCATGTGGTAGCCGCCCGTGGCGTAGATGTGGTTCTCCCCCAGTAATGTACCATTTCCGGTATTAGAGGAGTCCGCAAACTCGTACTCGGCTTTGAGCAGGTTCGTAACACCACCACCGGCATAAAAAGTCTCCGACTCATACCACACCCCGGCACCTAAATCATACTTGGTATCCTCGCTGTTGAAAGGCACACTCGGGTCGCCTTCATCTATAGGGCGGTAGCGGCCTTTTTTATAGTTGTTTACGTTGGCCTGTATGCCCAGCCCCAGCTTACCGGTTTCGCCTATCTTCATATGGAAGGAGTAGGAGAGAGCCGCCGTCAGAATGGTAGTATTAGCAATTTTATCGCGCATCAGGTTCAGGCCTACGCCACCGTGCAGCAGCCTGACAGGCGTGTGCGCCGAGAGGAAGAGCGTCTGCGGAGAGCCGCCATCATCAAAGGAGGCATCGTAGCCAAGCCACTGGTAGCGGTAAATAGACATGAACTCCGGTCGGTTGGTTATGCCAGCGTAGGCAGGGCTTATCTGCATGCCATTAAACCCATAGTGGGTAAACTGAGGTTGCTGCTGCGCTTTGGCAAGAGGTGCCAGCAGGAGCACCAGCAACAAGACAGGTAGAAGCTTTTTCATAGGCTGCGACACGAAGGCAAGGTTAAGATGAGCTATTTTGCACAGAACGCTTTTCAAATATAGCTATTAAACACTAAAACGCAAATGCCTCGCTGCATTGTGCTGCGCCGGCGTTTGCGTTTTAGTACGTATGCAAAAAAGGCTTAAAAGTTGCGTTACAACTTATTTTTTTGCCTCCTGCATCTGGTTCTGTATGTATACCTCGATGGCCCCGGTCATGGATGGCGCATTTGGCATCGGCGCCTCAATGTCCAGCTCCAGGCCTGCGTCGCGTACGGCTTTGGCTGTAGTTGGGCCAAAAGCGGCGATGCGGGTATTGTTCTGCTTGAAATCCGGGAAGTTGATGAACAGCGAGTGAATACCGGACGGGCTGAAGAAAGCCAGGCAGTCGTAGGTTACATCATCAAGGTCAGACAGGTCAGCGGCCACGGTCTTATAAATGATGGCTTCTGTATGCTTGATCTTGTTAGTGGTCAGGAACTCCGGGATATCGTCTTTACGGATGTTGGAGCACGGGAACAGGAACTTCTCGTTCTTGTGCTTCTTAATCACCTCGAAAAGGTCTTTTGCTGTTTTCTCACCTACAAATAACTTCCGCTTGCGCAGTGTGATGTACTTCTGCAGGTAATAAGCCGTCTGGTCAGAGATACAGAAGTACTTCATGTCGGCTGGCATCTCGATCTTGCTCTCCTGGCAAATGCGAAAGAAATGATCCACAGCGTTGCGGCTCGTGAAGATCACGGCAGTATGCGACAGAATATCCACTTTATCTTTGCGGAACTCTTTAAAAGGAACCGGCTCCACCTCGATAAACGCCCTGAAATCTACCTTGATGCCATACTTCTCCGCAATGGAAAGGTACGGAGAGTTATCGGTAGTAGGCTGCGGTTGTGTAACCAGTATACTCTTGATCGGAAACTTGTGTCTTTCAGGGTTCGCAGAGCCCTTTGCTTTGCTTTCAGCCATATTAGAATAATGATGCTTATAACGTTCGCCTGCTGCGATACCCGCTGCCCGCTGCTTAGAAATTAAAAACTATCAGCTCCAGCATAATTGCCAGCGGAATCACTTCTGTGGCGCAAAGGTACGAAAATAAATGCAAATTAATCACTGACGCTTTCTTATTTACCGTGTAAAACACGCGCAGTATCGTGATAACCAGCACCAAGGATACTGCCAGGCTCGAAATTAGCAGGATGGCCTCGGGCATCATCGCGTTCAGGGACAGGTACAGCAGCATGACCAGCGGCAAGAAAAGGCCCATAAACAGCAGCGAGCGCAGAAACTCGCGGTACTGCAGCTGCACCAGCTGCTCCAGCCCAAACACAAAAGACATCACTTTCAGGAAAACATACTTCAGCAGCACAATGCTGAATATCACCAAAGTATAGAAAAGAATTTTAGTGGTTATGTCTGCCTCCGACACAGGGAACAGGCGGTTAAACAGCCGCACGTGCTGCACGTTGGTATGGATGGCGGCAATGAGCAGTGCCAGCGACAGCGAAAAAGCCAGCACAAACAGCATGTTGGACACCGCACCTACCGGCTTCCCCACCGAATACATGTCCTCCTGCGGGTTAGAGTGCAGAAAGCGGTTCGGGTCGAACTGGCTCTTAAAGTCCGCAGGATAGCTGACGCGCAGCAAGCCGTAGATCAGCCCGATCAGCAGCATAAAAATAATGAAGGCGTTTTGGTTTACATACTCCCGCACCTGTACCGAAAGCGGGCGCTGGTCTGCCTCCTGCCTCGAGTCGGCCATGAGCGCCACGTTGCGGAAGGTGCTCACGGTCGGTTGCTGCGCCGGGTGCCACACGGTAAGCAGGTACTTGCCCTCCACGGGTTCTGTGCCCTGGGTAAACTTAGTTAGGTCTAACGTATAGTTGGCGGCGGAGTCGGCTTTAAAGACGAGCCGGTTATTGAGGAACAGGCACAGGTCCTGCGGTGCGGCAAAGGCAATGTTAAAGGGCTGCGCCTGCGCAATGGGCAGCCACTGGTGCAAGGCATTGTAATTGGCATGCTGATTTGTCACGTACGGCACCAGTTGTCCCCCCTCGCCATGCTGCACCAGCCAGTTACCTGTAATGGTGTTTTTCTGCTCCAGCGGCAATACCTGCCCCTGCACAGGCACCTGCCACGCGCCCAGCCATACTATAAATAGTATCAGAAAGGTGAATTTATACTTAGGAAACGCTCTGTGCACGGCGTAAAGGGTTAACGGAGCAAAGCGGCAGCGCCGGCAATACTTTATACTTATACTTCTGGCTTAGTTTTTAAGAGTGCAGCACTCCCTGCATCTGCAGCATGCTTATCTCTATCAGGTTCTCCTCCACAATAGAGTCCGGCACAAACACGAAGCGCTTGTCGTATATCTGGCGGTCGATGTAGTAGCTTACCCAGTACTCGTTGTTGATGTGGAAGATGGCGGGGTCGATAGGCTCTACCTGCACAAAGCTTTTGGCCTCCACGCGCTCAAACATGTGCCGCAGCACCGATGTCTTCACCTCTTCGCCGCCTACCTCACCGTAGCCTTTGGAGGCCACCAGCACGTTCTCTACCGGGAAGTTATTATAGTTGAGTAGGTATACATTCCAGGCGGGCTGGTCGGTGGTGGCATCCGTGGTTCTGGCAACAGCCACCGCAATTCCCTCTACCGTCCCGAAATCAATGTCCTTCTTCATGCGCAGCAGTTGTAATGTTGGCCCCAAACAAGGCGGCCAGGTGCTTTATCAGTTTTTCTTCTACCTCAGCCAGCGGCACCTCATGCCCCAGCTCTTTAGCCAGCGAAGTTACGGCTTTATCAGAAATACCGCACGGCACAATGTTATTAAAGTAGTCGAGGTCGGTGTTGATGTTGAAGGCGAAGCCGTGCATGGTTACCCAGCGGCTGCACTTCACGCCCATGGCGCAGATCTTGCGCGGGTTGCGCTGTTCCACGTGGTCGAGCCAAACGCCGGTGAGACCCTCTATGCGGCCTGCCTCAATACCATAGTCTGCCAGCGTAAGTATAATCGCCTCCTCCAGGAATCGCAGGTACTTATGGATGTCGGTGAAGTAGTTCTCCAGGTCCAGGATCGGGTAGCCCACGATCTGGCCGGGGCCGTGATAGGTGATGTCGCCGCCGCGGTTGATCTTGTAGTATGTAGCGCCCTTTGCCTTCAGGCCCTCCTTATTCAGCAGCAGGTGTTCCTCGTGGCCACTTTTGCCCAGCGTGTACACATGCGGGTGCTGGCAGAAAAGCAGGTAATTGGGTGTAGGCACCTGGGCATCCGCCGCCGCGGCGCGGTTCTGCACTTTTATATCCAGGGTGGCAGTAAAGAGCTTGCCCTGGTAATCCCACGCCTCTTGGTAGTCTATCAACCCCAGGTGCTCAAACTGTATATCGGTATTCTTTTGCACGTTATAGTTTAGATATTTCCCTTTTCAGGTAACTGATATTATCGTTGGAGTCCGGGTCTACCCCATTCAGATCGGCTAGGTACAAAGCAACCCAGTCGAACAGGTGAATCAGGTAAAAGGCCTGCTCCAGAAAGGTAGCCCCCATGGCTTCTACCTCTAGCATCTCCAGCCCCTTGCCCGCGCAAACGGTGCTGGCGAGGTCCATGCGCAGCTTAGCGCGTGGATGGTCATAGGCGGTTTTAATGCACATAACAACCATCTGGCTAATTAGTTTCTCCGGTTGGTGCCAGCCCTCTATCTCGTTGTGGGTCATCTCCGGGAAACTGCCCACATGTGCCAGTTGCTTGGCATTTGTGTTAAGCTGCTGCTGAAAACGCAAAGCCACTGCCTCAAAGGTATTGCTGGCGTAGATAAACGGCAACTTGTTATGAAAGGTGCTCGCCAGCGCACTAGCCTGCACTTTTATACTTCCGGACTGCTCTTCCAGCAGGTTTATACTTTGGTTGAGCTCTGTTTTAAAGGTGTCATCCAGCAAACCGGCATAATGCAACAGGTAAAGCTGCTGCACCAGCGTAAAGCCAAGGCAGGCACGTGGCGGGCCCGCATCTGCCGGGGTAACGATGTGCGGCATGTTGTTAGCCCTCGCAATACGGAGCAACTCTCCGCCGGAGGTAACAAAGCCTATGACTGCCTCCGCCTCCATTGCCTGCCTTACCATCGAAACAGCCTCCTCTGTGTTGCCCGAAAAGGAAGAGGCAATAACCAGGGTAGCTGGCCCTACAAAGGCTGGCAAGCTGTAACTCTTCTGCACTACCACAGGCACCTTAAGCTTATCGGCTACGTAAGCCTGTAAAATGCTGCTGCAGATACCAGAGCCGCCCATGCCCGCCATCACTACATTGTTATACCTGGGGCCCGCAAACGTTACGGTTGCTCGCTCCCCAATTTCCAGGGCATTGCGCAGCTGTTGGCTAAAGCCTTCAATAAGTTGTTTCATAGTATGCTAAGTTGGCGCAGCAGCCTTAGCTGCCTGCAAAGTACAAGTTTTATATGGCTTCTCAAATAAGCAAGCACCTCTATACCGGCCAGTTGGGCGAAAACCACGCCGCTTCTTACCTGCGGGAGCAGGGCTATATTATCCTGCGGCAAAACTACAGGTATAAACGCGCCGAGGTAGACATCATTGCGCAAAAAGGCAACCTACTGGTGTTTGTTGAGGTGAAAACAAGGTCTACTAATAGGTACGGGTATCCGGAGGAGGCGGTTAATTACAGGAAGGAGGCTATGCTGCTAGGCGCTGCCGAGGAGTTTATACTTCAGGAGGAGTGGCAGCATGAGGTGCGGTTTGATATTATCTCGGTTACGCTTACATCGCCGCCGGCTATACACCATATTGAGGATGCGTTTTATTGATGCTGGTTATTGCTTTTGTGGTAAGTCATACTTGTTAGCTGCTGTACTTTATACTTGCTCTTATTCCCCCTCTGGCGCAAGTCTTCAGACTTGTGTCCTTTTATGGTGTTGAGTTTGTAACTCAACTGTAGCCATACTTTATACTTTGACGATGATTTATACCTGTCGATTTATACTTTGACCGCTGCTTCCTTTAACTTGAGCTAAGCTACCCGCTGTTCCGGACATCCTTGTCCGGAACCTCTCTGCCGCGGACTTCCTAATCCGCGTGAGCCATACTTTATGCTTTCTTAGCCGCTGCTTCCTGCAACTGGAACCAAGCTATCTGTTCTAGCATTGGTTCATCCTCAGTCCTACAAACCCTAGCGTTTCATCTCTGGCCTTGGCTCCCTCCAGCCCGGGAGGGCTCGTCTTCCCGCATCGCGCGGTGTTCCCTCCTGCGCCAGGGCGCTGCCGCATGCGCGGCACCGGATCTCACAAGGCGCTCAACGGAAAGACTGGGATCAGTTTCAATAGCTGCTGCCTTTGCTATGAAAAGAGGTCTAAGTCCCCCTTCGAAGGGGGCAGGAGGGGGATGTAATCGCCTGCTGAAAATCCCCCTCTTCGGAGGAATAGGGGTGGGTTTACATCTGCTAAAAACTCCCCGCCTTAGCCTCTAAAGGGGCCCCTGCACCCCCAGGAGGGGCAGGGGTGGTTGGACCCGGTACGGCAGTTTTATTTACTGCTTGCCTGCTCGCGTTTGTCGAATTTGCCGCGCTCGTAGATGGGGGTGGCGTGGCGGTCATACTCCTTTATCAGGTATGGCTCGTGGGGTGCGTCGTAGGCGGTTTCGGGGTACTGAAACTCGTAGTGGCGGCGGTTCCGGAAGTCGTAGTAGTTGATCCAGACACCTATCTTACGGCCTTTCTGGTACTGCCCGCTCCACTCCAGCTGTCCGTTTTCATAGAAACGGTAATAAGTGCCCTGCACCTCGCCATACTCATACGGTATCACTTCCTTAATCTTTTTGGTGTCGCCGTAGTAGGTTACCACCGCATCGCGCAGGAAGCCCTTGTCGTAGTGCTCCTTGTCCACCAAGGTATGGTCGTCGTTATTGCGGTATTTCTCCCAGCGCAGGTGCTTGGTGCCCACGTAAAAGTAGCCTTCCTCCACTACCTCGTCGTTCAGAGTTTTCTTGTAAGGGCCATGTAACACTTTGTAGCGGTCGGTGTCCTCTACATTAGAGCCTGAGCGGGCCAGTTTACTTTTTTTGGTGTCGTAATAATACTTGTAGGGGGCGTACTCGTTCGGTTCCTGGTGCTCGGGCAAGTACCCGAAGGTCTCTATGGTTTCCTTGTAACGGCCGCCGGTCTTGGTGTAGCCGCGTTTTATCTTATAGCCCAGAAACTCGCGCTTGCTGCGTTTTACCTTTCGTTTTTTCTTTTTCTCGGCTATCTCCTCCTCCAGCGGGTTTCTTTTTTCCACGGTGGGCAATGTGGTATCGGCTGAGGCTAGGGCATCGGTCTTTACTTTGCTGCTCTCCTTCAGGCGCGCCATGTCAAGGTTATAGTCGCTGTTCCACTGAGGCTGGCCGCAGCTGCCCAGGCTTAGCAACATAACACTTATCAACAAAGTATAAACCGAGTTCTTCAATTTTGAATGAATGATTTTTGACTGAGTGAATGCTTAATAAACCTGGCTATACTTGCTCACCTACAACAGTAGCAACCCTCAATTAAGCAATTTAACCTTTATCCCAAACGTAAAGATGCACATTATAAGTATACGCACCAACACGCGGCTAAGTGCCTATAACTCCGGGCGGCGCTGGTAAGTTTCATTTATACTTGCCGGCTGGCCCGGCAGCAAAAAAGGCAGCACCCAGAGGGTACTGCCTTCACTGTTAGGTATTATAATAAACGTACTATTCTTTTGTCATGAGGTCGAAGCTGCGCTTTACGAAGCTGGTGAGGGCGGCACCCGACAGCATGTTCTGCGACAGCAGCGCCAGATCGAAGGCCTGACGGGCCAGTTTGCCTTTTTCCTCTGCCTTGAGTACGCGCTGGTTAAGCGGATGGTTGGCATTGATGGTCACGTTGTAAGTGTCCGGCATATCGCCCATAAACATCATGCCGCCACCGCCAGCACGACTCATGTCCTTCATGCGGCGCATAAACTCCGGCAGTGTGATCACCAGCGGCGCATCGTCCGGCGACATCGGCGCCACCTCTACCATCATGTTCTTGTTGTCGATAGCCTCTTCGTACACCTTCTTCAGGTCCTCTTTCTCGGTATCGCTCAGCACGCTCTCCTTCGCCTCATCCTTCTCTATCAGCTTGTCAATCGTTTCGGAGTCTACGCGCTTAAGGGTTGTTTTCTCCAGCTTCTGCTCCAGCATGCCGATAAAGTGGCTATCGATCACCGTATCCAGCTTCAGCACGTCGTAGCCGCGGTTCTCGGCCGCCTCCACGTAAGCGTGCTGCTTGTCGGCATCGGTGGTGTAGAGCAGCACCAACTGCTCGTTCTTGTCTTTCTGGTTGGCCTCCACCTGGGTTTTATACTCCTCTAAAGTATAATATTTGCCCGAGGTGTTCTGCAGCAGCACAAAGTCCTTGGCTTTCTCATAGAACTTATCGTCTGAGAGCATGCCATACTTCACAAACACGCTGATGTCGTCCCAGTTCGTTTCGAAGGCGGTGCGGTCTTTTTTGAAGATCTCGGCCAGTTTATCAGCTACTTTCTTGGTGATGTAGGTATTGATCTTCTTCACGCTGGAGTCAGCCTGCAGGAAAGAGCGGCTCACGTTCAGCGGAATGTCCGGCGAGTCAATGATACCGTGCAGCAGCATCAGGAACTCCGGCACCACGTCCTTCACCTCATCGGTAATAAACACCTGGCGCGAGTACAGCTGTATCTTGTTGCGCTGCAGCTCAAACTCGTTCTTGATCTTAGGGAAGTATAAAATACCGGTCAGGTTGAACGGATAGTCCACGTTCAGGTGGATCCAGAACAGCGGCGGCTCCGACATCGGGTACAGCTCTGTGTAGAACTCCTTGTAATCCTCGTCCTTAAGCTCGGATGGCTGCTTGGTCCAGATCGGGTTCGGGTTGTTAATGATCTCGCCCTCAAACTCCACCGGCACCGGCAAAAACTTGCAGTACTTATCAAGTATGGTGCGGATGCGCACCGGCTCCAAAAACTCTTCTGAGTCAGAGGCTACGTTCAGGATAACGTTGGTGCCGCGCGTTTCCTTGTGGGCAGGGGCAATGGCAAACTCGGTGCTGCCGTCGCAGGTCCAGTGCGCTGGCTCGGTTTCGTCTCTGTAAGATTTGGTAACGATCTCAACGCGCTCGGCCACCATAAAGGCAGAGTAGAAGCCCAAACCAAACTGGCCGATGATCTGATCCTTGTCGCCAGACTCCTTGTAGCGCTCCACAAACTCGGTGGCACCCGAAAATGCGATCTGGTTGATGTACTTCTTGATCTCCTCGGCCGTCATGCCGATGCCGTTATCGGAGATGGTGATGGTTTTGGCGTCCTTGTCAACGGCCACTGTCACCTTCAGCTCGCCCAGGTCGCCGGTATACTCGCCGATAGACGAGAGGCGCTTGATTTTCTGCGTAGCGTCCACGGCGTTGCTCACCAGCTCGCGCAGGAAAATCTCGTGGTCGGAGTACAGGAACTTCTTGATGATCGGGAAAATATTCTCGGTGTGGATGGAGATATTACCTCTTTCTTCCATTGTCTATACTTTATAGGTTAAGTTTGATCTTTTGCTGATTTTATACTTGAGCCATACTTTCAAATCCTGTTCCAGAGGCTGCATTTGTGACAGGTTGTCAGAATGCGCCGAAAAAAACAACCGCTTCGGCAGGGTTTTATACTTCCAGATTAAACCATAGGCACAAAAAGCCATCTAAACCTCTACACGAAACATCCATTTTATACTTGCACGTACAATAAAAGTATGAACAGAAGCAGGTTATAAATGCAACACTGTGGAATTTAATCTATCTTTGTTTTTGTTCTAAAGCTCAGGTGCACCGTTACATCCAACATATCGCGCTCATACTGCTGCTGCTGTTTAGCAGGGCCATGGTTCCGGATGAACTTATCCAGGAGCTGCACCCGCACACGCACACGGTACACACCGAGCAGGCCGACCCGCACAAGCCACAGATCGGCCTAAAGCACAAGCACTGCCAGGTAGAGGATGTGTTTAACACGCCGTACCAGGGCGAGGCGCTTTCACTAAGTTTTACAACTACTATCCATACCGCTGTTTACGCCACTGCCTATACACGCAGCTGGCAAGGCAGTAAACCCGGTTTATACTTTCTTCGCGGCCCGCCTGTGGCCTGATCTTCAGCTACCCTGCACGGCTTAATTATACTTTGCAAAGTATGACTAAGGCAGGTGCACACATCCTTTTTTATACTTTCAAACAGTCCTGCGGGCCTGCCTTTGCTTTTGGCACAGTAGCAGCCAACACCGGGCATCTGGCTATACTTGTTATAGCCTCCTTTATTCTTATTGCTGAAAACCGAAGAAGTGTTGAAGACGAAATCAATCCGGAGAAGTATACTTTTTGCCTTGGCGCTGCTGGCGCTGCAAACGCCCCGGTTGCTGGCGCAGTCGTTGCCGGCGCCGCTGCTGGAGGAGGCGGCGCAGGACTGCGGCCTTACCCTATCGGGCAAGGTGCTGGACCACGACACGCGCGAGGCACTGCCTGGTGCTACTATTTACCTGCCCGAGCTGGACAGATCTGCCATCACGGATGAGTACGGAAACTACCATTTCCACCAGCTCTGCCGTGGCACCTACATGTTTCAGGTAACCTATGTTGGATACGAAACCGAACGTTTCAATGTGAAATTAAGCAGCTCCTCTACCCGCGACCTGCAACTGCACTCCGATGCCCGCATGCTGCGGACCGTGGAGGTAACAGGCGAGCACCTGAAGGCGCAAGCACAGACGCAGCACACGCTGTCCGGGCAGGAACTGGAAAGGACGCGCGGCCTGGCACTGGCTGAGACCCTGCAAGGCATTGCCGGGGTCACGGTACTGCAAACCGGCCCCACTATTTCCAAACCTGTTATTCACGGCCTGCACAGTAACCGCGTGTTGCTGCTTAACAACGGCGTGCGGCAGGAGGGGCAGCAGTGGGGCGCAGAGCACGCACCGGAGATCGACCCGTTTGTGGCTGCTGAGATGAAGGTGATAAAAGGCGCAGCCGGCGTGCGCTACGGGGCCGATGCCATTGGCGGTGTAGTGCTGGTGGAGCCAAAGGAGCTGCCTACAACACCCGGCATTACCGGCGACCTGCACCTGCTGGGCAGCACCAACAACCGCCAACTGGCCACTTCTGCCACCATAGAGGGTAATTTTGAGAAGCTTCCGCCGCTAAGCTGGCGCGTGCAGGGCACGCTACGCAAAGCCGGCAACGCCAAAACCCCGGATTATTACCTGGAGAACACCGGCCTGGAGGAGCAGAACTTCTCGGCAGCGGTTGGTTATAGCAAAGAAAAGTATGGCGCAGAGCTTTACTTCAGCCACTTCGACACCAAGCTTGGTATTTTGCGCGAGTCACACATTGGCAGTGTGCAGGATTTGCTCTACGCTATTGAGCGCGGCAAGCCCAGCCGGGCTGATAAGGCAGAGTTTACCTACGACATCAGCAGCCCTTACCAGGCTGTGCAGCACGACCTGCTGAAGGCAAAGGGTTACTGGCACCTGGGCGAGGCCGGCAAGCTGGAGTTTGTGTATGGCTGGCAGCGCAACCTGCGCGAGGAGTATGAGTTGCGCCGCGGCAGCAACACTTCGCCATCCTTGCAGCTCACACTAAACACGCATACCACCGAGGCCGTTTTTGAGCACAAGCCACTTGGTAACTTTTCAGGGGCTGTGGGCATGAGCACCATCTACCAGAAAAACAATTACCAGTACAGCGACTTTCTGCCATACTTTACGAGCGTAACGGCAGGCGCTTTTGCCACTGAGAAATGGAAGAAAGACCGGCTGCAGCTGGAGGCAGGCCTGCGCTATGACTACAAGCACCTGCAGGTAAAGAAATTCGAGAGTGACCGGAGCCTGATACAGCCAACATATGATTTCAACAATATATCCGGTATCTTAGGGGCCATGTACGATGTGGGCTATCATTTTACCTTTGGTCTGAGTGCCACCTCGGCCTGGCGTGCCCCCGGTGCTAACGAGCTCTTCAGTGAAGGTGTGCACCACAGCGCAGCCACTTACGAGGAGGGCGACCCTACACTGAAGTCGGAGCAGGCGTACAACCTGGAGCTATCGGTGGATTACTTCAGCAATCCGCGCCTGAATGGTGCCCTGAGCGTGTACCACAACTACATCCGCAATTTTATCTACCTGGCGCCGCAACCCGAGCCGATCCTGACGGTGCGCGGAGCTTTTCCGGCTTTTAAGTACACCCAGGCCAATGCTACCCTGACTGGCGCAGACCTGAATCTGGATTACAAAATTGCTGAAGGCCTGATGCTGGAGTCGAAGACCTCGCTGCTCTACGCCCGCAACCTTGACACAGATGACTACCTGATCTACATGCCATCCAACCGTTTCGATAATAGCCTGCGCTATGAGTTCGGGCACAAGGGCAGCAGTAAATTATCGGATGCCTACTTATCGGTGGGAGGGGTGTATGTGACGGAGCAGAAGCGGGTACCGGAGAACACAGAGCAGGACTTTGCACCGGCGCCGGCCGGATATTTTCTTTTGCAGGCAGAGGCGGGCACTACGATTCGCTTTGGCAGGCAACCCGTGGAGGTTGGCATTACTGGTAATAACCTGCTAAACACCACCTACCGCGAATACCTGAACAAGCTGCGCTACTTTGCCGACGAGCCGGGCCGGTTGTTGATGTTGCGCATCCGGGTGCCGCTCAATTTTAGCAAATCGTAATTTTAAGTATCATTTATTTTAAAAACTCGTATTGTTGTACATTCCTTAACAGCTATATCATGAAAAAACTATTTAAACCTTATCTTACTGCATTCTTACTAGGCGCTCTTCTTATCTCTTCTACCTCCTGCGGCGATGACGATCCGGAGCCAGTTGAAGAAGGTGAAAACATTACTTCGTTAACGCTGACACTGGAACCAGTATCTACAGCCAAAGGCGTTAACACAGCAACAGCCACTTTTGAGGCCGGCACAACGCCAACGTTGCAGCTAGTACCAAACACACAGTATAACGCCACTATCACGCTTAACGATAACCTCCACACCGAGGTAAGAAATGAGGCAGAAGACCATGAGATCTTCTTTAACGCCCCTGAAAACCTGCTAGTGGTGCAGAAAAATATTCCGGAAGACCTGGATAGCAATGGCCGCCCGCTTGGCCTGAGAACAAGGATGATTACGGGCAACGCCGGTGAGTCTGGTACCCTGAGAGTTACCCTGAAGCACCAGGAAGGCCTGAAGGATGACAACAGCGATGTTTCTGTTGGTGATACAGACATTGAGGCGAACTTCACCGTTTCGCTGCAGTAGCCCCCACAGCTACACGCGTACAAAAAAAGGAGGCGCAGCCATAGAGCTGCGCCTCCTTTTTTTGTACTTGCTGCACGTTATCTTTTCTTCGCTGCCGCCCTGCCCGCACCCTCCACGGCTTTGGCAATACGGCTGGCACGGGTTTCTGGCCTTTTGGCATCCAGCACAGCCACCACGTACTCTTTGCGGTGCGTAAAAGCCATACTTTCAAAAGCCTCCAGCAGCCCGGCCTCCTGCAGCGCCGTCTTCATATCCTCCGGCACCACTACGGTTTTGGTTGAGCGGTCTATGCCAGGCCTGTCTACACCGAACATAGACTCCTGCCTGCGCTCCGTTTTATGCCTGAACCGCAGCGCCGACCACACATCATCCACTGCCACCTGGCGCACCGCCTCGTACTGCATCTGCGCCATCACCTGCCAGCCCTTGTCGCGGGTAAGGTCGGTTTTTACGCCGGATGTTTTTTTGGGGTAAGCAACCCAAAGTATACCTTCCGGCTGCAGCAGCGCCAAGGCCTGTGGCCCCAGTGCCTCCAGTTCGGCGGCACGCTGCACAAACAACAGCACGGCTGCATAAGCGCCCATACTTGGGGCCTCATCCGATTTTGTAAAAGTATAGCCCTCCTGCTGCAGCGTCTGCGCTACTTTTTCAGGGGCTTGCAACAGTAACAGGGGCTGCTCCGTTTTAAGCTGTAGTTTCTTTCCGAGGTCTGCCATAGCAAATGGTTTGTAAGTGTAGTGCAGGCTAAGCTAACACAAAAATTGCACTCCTGCACCTGAAGCAGGGCATTTTTAAAGCCGCCGCCTCCCCCCGTACCTCTATCAGGAATAAAGCAGCACTACGCACAACAGCTACCTGCTCTACCCCTCCCCAGCGCCTGCAAAGAGCATATTTTAAATATTTCCTAACACAGGAGCAACATTAATTCAAGCCGCATAGTATAAATAAATATAGTTAAAAACATATTTAATAATATATATGCCTATGCGTAGAACTTCTACTTCTGTTATTTCCGTTTTAAACCGAATCGCTTTCTTGTTACTGTTCCTGTTTTTTGTAGCTGCCTGCTCTGCCCATGTGGAGCGTGAGGCAGATAAAAAGCAGCAAGACGCTACTGTGGCTGTAGTAACATCTAAAAAGGTGCCGTCTGTAACGGTGGCTTCTTATGAGAACCAATCCGATGAGGTTTATTTCGACCTGATTGCCAACACCTCCAACTGCCTGGGCGAAGACTTGTGGTTCGGGGGAAAGCTTGAAAGCCAGAACAAGGCGATGCTGGCAAACTCAGGAGCCTTCTCTCAGCAGAAAGTGTACATAGTTACCGAACTAACTGCCACCGGCCTTAACAGCAACAACAGCTACAAGGTTGATAATAAATCCCACACGCTGCGCGCGGTGGTTGATAAGGATGGCGTAATTTTTCTGCAGTTAAGCCAGGGGCAGCTACAACTGGTGCCACAGGCCAATGCTGACCCACTGGTGCTGGCCTACCAGCCTAACCCTACCTCTGGTTACTACGACGGCTCGGTGGGGCGCTGGAGCTGCAAATAAGATCGACAAGTTTAAAATTCCTAAACTGTGAGGAGCAGCCCGTGCCATAGCCGCATGGGCTGTTCTTTTTAGTTTTGGCCATGTTAACCTGCTTTTTCGTACTTTTGGGTATGATATTATACAACGAGACCATAAGTGTAGACAACACCGTGGCCGATGAGTGGCTGCAGTGGATGAAGGAGGAGCACATTCCGGCGGTAATGCGCACGGGCTTTTTCCTTGGCAACCAGATCAGCCGCCTGATGCATGAGGTGGCCAACGACGGCACCACCTATGCCGTGCAGTATACCTGCCGCAGCCTCAACGACCTGGAAGAGTACCAGCGTGAGCACGCATCAGAGATTGACATGCGCCACCACGAGCGCTACCAGGGCAAATACGTGGTGTTCCGCTCCATGCTGGAGGTTGTGGCTAGCAACGTGGAGCGCAAAGCAGCGGAATAGAACCGCCAATCGAGTAGACGGCCCCGCCACCGTTAGGTAGCGGGGAGCGCCTCTCACACCACTGTACAAGCGGGTCTCGCATACAGCGGTTCGTTAAGTTGTGGAGCTACTTCCCTGTAGTAGTC
>NZ_JAPFQO010000013.1 GCF_026241195.1 Pontibacter anaerobius | reverse complement strand
TTGCCCCGCTTTAGTGGCCTTTGATGCCGCCCAGCCCTAAAAAAGCCTGAAAGACACGCCACTTTAAAACCTGAAAATAATCCCAATCACGGCCAACTTCTGGATATACGTCACTATGACGTTTATCTGCCCTATATGCGGAGCTTGTTCAAATTAGTTAAAGCTGCTTTTTGTTTAAATCAACTACTTCCTAATTTAATCATAGCACATCACTAATATACATCTTTTCTATAGGTATCAAATCAGTACCAGCTAAATTCAATAATAGCAACATTTCTGCACTTTATACTACCGGTAGTAACCTGATACCCTCTTCGGCTTATTTAAAGCCCATATTAGAATTATTGCTTCAGGAAAGTATAAATATAGTGGCGCCGCAAAATCCTGCGTGTAACTTTAGCTGATTAAAAGCTTATAAGCAAAGTATAAATCACTGCAAAATATAAACACATTGCCATGAAAAAGAAACTGGTAGTGCTGACCGGTGCAGGTATAAGCGCCGAAAGTGGAATTGCCACGTTCCGCGATGCCGATGGCCTTTGGGAAGGGCATGATGTGATGGAGGTGGCCTCGCCGGAGGGCTGGCGAAAAAACCAGGAACTGGTGCTTGACTTTTACAACCAGCGCCGCAAGAACGCCCACAGCGTAAAACCCAACGCCGCACACGAACAACTTGCGGCCCTGGAGCAAGAGTTTGACGTGCGCATCATCACACAGAATGTAGATGATTTGCATGAGCGGGCCGGCTCCACCAACGTGATTCACCTCCACGGCAAGTTATTCGAAAGCCGCAGCACCCTCGACCCCTCGCTTGTCTATACCATAGAAGGCTGGGAGCTGAATAAAGGTGATAAGTGCGAGCGTGGCTCTCAGCTTCGCCCTAACATTGTATGGTTCGGGGAGCCCGTGCCCATGATGGAAAAAGCTATTGAGGAAACCCTGCAGGCAGACATATTCCTGGTGGTGGGCACCTCACTGGTCGTATACCCGGCCGCCGGGCTTGTAGATTATGTCTCTCCGGATGTTCCGGTTTTTGTTGTAGACCCTAACCTGCCAAACATACGTATTCGGCCCAACCTGCACCGCTACGAAGAAAAAGCCAGCACCGGCATGCAGAAAGTAGCAGAACTAATTCGCAAACATTACATTGCCTAACAAAAGCTCCTTCTATACTTTAACACAAACTTGCTTTCTCTTTTCGTAAAGTCCTCTCGGTTTCGGCCCAGAGGACTTTGCTTTTTCATAGGATTTCGATCCTCTTTAGGGAGGACTGAATTAGAGCTAAATAAATAAAACACTTCAAAATTGAGTTTTAGGCAAATCTAAATCACTAGTTTTGCGTTTCTAACTACTATGAGATTCTAATCTAAAACTATGCGATACATATTACTACTGTTCATAGGCTTACTGGCGATCAGTGCTTCCGCACAAACAGGTACAATTAAGGGGCGGGTTACTTCTGGTGCAAAGCCTTTACCCTATGCCACAGTCATACTCAAAGGAACCCAATGGGGCACGTCTACCAATGAGGCTGGAGAGTTTGTTTTAAAGCAACTCCCCGCCGGCACGTTTGAGGTCATGGCCACAGCCATCGGCTTTAAACCCGAAAAGCATTTGGTTCAACTGGTGGCTGACTCTACCCTTACGCTCAATTTCACCATGGAAGAGGCAAACGCCACCCTGAATGAAGTAGTGGTAACCGGCACACGTACCGAACGCAGGCGCCTGGAGAGTCCCGTAGCTGTAAACGTACTTGACTCCCGCACCTTCAACTTTACACAGTCAAACACGTTGAGCGAGGGACTCTGTTTTCAGCCGGGCCTTCGAATGGAAACCGACTGCCAGACCTGTAACTACACACAACTGCGGATGAACGGCCTGGGAGGATCCTATTCCCAGATACTGGTGAACAGCCGCCCTATCTTCACATCGCTCATGAGCCTGTATGGCCTGGAGCAGATTCCGGCCAATATGGTAGAACGCGTAGAGGTAGTGCGGGGTGGCGGCTCTGTGCTCTATGGGTCCAGCGCCATTGCCGGCACCGTCAACATCATTACCAAAGAGCCGAAAGAAAGTACCTATACCCTCTCCACCAATTCCTCGGTAATAGATGGACAAGCCTGGGACCATTTCCTCAACGCCAACGTCAACACAGTAAACGAGGCACAAAACGCGGGAATTTCCTTTTTCGCGTCGCACCGCGACAAAGAGGCCTATGATGCCAACGGCGACGGGTTCTCCGAACTGACGCAACTAAAAAACAACTCCTTCGGCTTTAACGCTTTCTTCAAACCAACCGACAAGGATAGGGTAGACGTGAATGGCTGGAGCATTTACGAGGAGCGCAAAGGCGGTAACAAACTGGACGGGCCAGCAGACCGGGCTGACCAGGCGGAGTACCGGTTGCACAACATTTTGGTGGGGGGATTTAACTGGGATCACCGACTGGAAGATGACCGATCGAGCTTCAGTGTCTATACCTCGGCGCAAAACACCAAACGCACCCATTATACCGGTATAGACCAATCGGATGGGTGGGGCCAGACAAAGAATCATACTTTGCAGGGCGGGTTTCAGTTCAACTACACCTCTCCCGAATTTCTGGGCGGCAGCAACACCTTCACTGCCGGCGCCGAGCACCAATACGACTATACCTTTGATGAGATTGAGGCTTACCAGTACCTGATAGACCAGGAGAATAACCTGACGGGAATTTTTCTGCAAAGCGATTGGGAGATCACGCCTGCCCTCACCCTACTTTCCGGCATGCGCGCCAACCGCCACAACATGGTAGACAGGCTGATCCTGACGCCGCGTGTCAGCGCCCTTTATAAATTTGGCAGCACCACCCAGTTGCGTGCCTCTTACGCCCGGGGCTTCAGGGCACCCCAGGCATTTGAGACCGACCTGCACATAGCCTTTGCGGGTGGAGGTATCTCTCTCGTACAGATCGACCCTGCGCTGGAGCAGGAAACGTCCAACGCCTTCAACGCCTCCCTCGATTTTAACAAACCCAGCGAGCACATGATCTTCGGATTCACGATGGACACCTTTTATACCCGACTGCAGGATGCTTTTGTGCTGGAAGAGATCGGTATGGATGAAAAGGGCAACCAGCAGTTGCTTCGTAAAAATGGCAGTAACTCCACCGTGAAGGGAATAACTCTGGAAGGACGCCTTAACTTTGACCAGCGGTTTCAGCTGGAAACAGGCATTACCCTGCAGAGGTCCCGTTATGATGCACCGGTTGCCTGGTCATCCGAAATAGAGGGAACACGGCGTTATCTGCGCACGCCTGACACTTATGGCTACTACGTATTCACCCTGCTGCCGCAAAGCCGCTTCAACGCGTCGTTATCAGGTGTGCTGACGGGACCGATGCTGGTGCCACATTTTGCAGGAGCCCCGGGTGTGGTAGAAGACGTACTTTATACTTCCCCAGCCTTTGTAGAGAATAACCTGAAGCTATCGTACCGGTTCACCATTAAAAGTATAAACCAGGATTTGCAGCTAAGCGCGGGCGTGCAGAACATCCTCAATGAATATCAACAGGACTTTGACACCGGCGCATACCGCGACAGCAATTACGTGTACGGCCCGGCAAGGCCCCGTACTTTCTTTGTCGGGCTGAAGTTTGGGTTGATGTAGCCATCTCAATATAAAAGCACTAAAGCTGAGTTTAGAACATGCTTTGGCCTTCTTCTTCAATAAGGTTACACAGATTCTGCATTTTTCTTAACTTGGCATTATGCCTGAGATTCTTCTCACCACCTCCATTGCTGCACCCGTCCATCGCTGCTTTGACCTGAGCAGGAGCATCGATCTGCATACGATCTCCACCGCTCATACTGGAGAGACGGCAATAGCCGGAGTTACAAGCGGGCTTATAGGCTTTGGTGTGCAGGTAACCTGGAGGGCACGGCACTTCGGTTTGTGGCAAACATTGACGAGTGAAATCACAGCCTATGATCGCCCATACTTTTTTGCTGATGAGATGGTGAAAGGCGCTTTTAAAGATTTCCGACATGAGCACCTTTTTGAGGAGCACCAAGAGCGAACCATCATGCATGACCGATTCACGTACATCTCCCCCTTGGGCTTGCTGGGAAATTGCGCAGATTTTCTTTTCCTGAAACGCTACATGACCAAACTCCTGCAGCAGCGGAACCTTACTATAAAGGATTTTGCAGAAAGTGAGCGGTGGCGGGAAGTTTTGCCAGCCCAACCCTTTCATTAATCCCCTTATCCTCAAACCAAATTTTCTTCTGAAGCAGAAGGGCTTTATCTTGCCGCTTTAGAACAGGTACACGTGAGCATACAGTATACTTTAGAATTGATCGGAACCGTGGTTTTCGCCATGTCCGGGGCACTGGCCGTGAGCGAGAAAGACAAGGAGCAGGACTGGTTCGGGGCCGGTTTCACGGGCTTCGTAACGGCCATCGGCGGCGGTAGCCTCCGCGATATTATGCTGGGCAGCTACCCGCTGGTCTGGATACAGGACACGACCGTGCTCTATACCATTATTGCCGCCATTATCTGCAGCGGCCTGTTCTATAAATGGCTCTTACAGCTGCGCCGCACTTTCCTGCTGTTCGACACGCTGGGTATTTCCATTTTTACCATCGTGGGAATGGAAAAAGCGCTGAGCCTGGGAGCCAGTCCTGAAATCGCGGCCATTATGGGTATGTTCTCAGCGGTCATGGGTGGCGTGATCCGGGATATGCTCACCAACGAGGTGCCGGTTCTGTTCCGACAGGAGATTTACGCCAGCGCCTGCTTGGTGGGAGCCGCCTTTTACCTGGGCCTTGAGTACCTCGAGGTAGCGCGAAACGTGAACTTCATCGCTTCAGTCGTTTTGATCATCATCATCCGCCTGATTGCTGTGCGCTACAACCTGAGCCTGCCCAAATTTAACCGCTTACGCTAGCTAGACTGCCTCTATACTTATCCATATAGTATAAATTCCGTAAGCTGTATGGATTGTAAACCAAAGTATAGGATATGGCTTTTAAAGACAGAATTCTGTTTACGCATGATACCTGGAGCCTGACCATTGTTCGGGTTTTTCTGGGACTTGTAATCTGGCCGCATGGGGCTCAAAAACTCTTTGGCTGGTTTGGTGGCCACGGCCCGGCCGGCTTCATGGATGCCTTTCAGCAGGTCTCTGGTCTGCCGGGTTGGTTGGGCTGGCTGGTGATCGTTGTGGAGTTCATCGGCGCCATTTGCCTTATACTTGGTTTTTGGGTCCGATTCTGGGGCCTGACCATACTTGCGCTCTTTGTCGGCATTGTACTAACCGTGCACCTGCCAAATGGATTCTTCATGAACTGGGGCGGCAATCAGGCAGGAGAAGGTTATGAGTATCACCTCCTGATAATAGGTATGGCCTGGGCCCTGGTAGTAGGTGGTGCCGGCAAGCTGAGTGTAGACCAAAGTATGGCCAACCAGGAGCGGAAGTTCTAAAGAATTAAAAAGGGGGCGTCGTTAGTCCTCCGCCTCCTCTCCTCTTTCAACAATGTCGCCCTCCGACAGAAGTATGATCTTCATCATTTCGCGCCACTTCGGCTTTTTGCGAAGAAGAAACTCCAGGTCCATGCCGAAATGCTTGAACTCCTCCTCCTGCGCATTCTGCATAATGGCTTTCGCTTCCTCGTCCTTCTCCACAGAAATGCGCTGCTCATACCAGTTAATGGCCTCCGCTTCCTCAATTACGGAGGTGATCATGCGGGCAAAGGTGCGCGTTTCCTGTGATAATTCGTTAGCTGGTTCGTGGTACTGCTCTGTTGGCATAGCTTAACTGCTTTTGTTGTACTTAAGTATAACGCAGCTGCCTCAGCTCTGGTTAAGCCATCCGGACTATAGCTAATTATTTGCCTAGCAGCCTTGCCACATACTTGCCTATAATGTCAAACTCCAGGTTCACGGTGTCGCCGGGGGTAACAGTATGCAGGTTGGTGTGCTCGTACGTATAGGGTATAATGGCCACAGAAAAACGATCCTCACGTGAGTTTACCACCGTCAGGCTGATGCCGTTCACGCAGATAGATCCTTTCTCCACGGTTACATTGCCTTTGCCGGCATCATAGCGGAAAGTAAAAACCCAGCTCCCGTTCTCGTCTTTCACCTCCTCGCACACAGCGGTCTGATCCACGTGGCCCTGCACCACGTGCCCGTCAAAACGACCGTTGGCCAGCATGCAGCGCTCCAGGTTCACCGGATCGCCCACTTTTAAGCTGTTAAGGTTCGTTTTCCGCAGCGTTTCGTCAATGGCCGTTACCGTATACTGGTCGCCCTCTATGCTCACCACCGTCAGACAAACGCCGTTATGCGCCACGCTCTGGTCAATCTTCAGGTCATGGGTAAAAGGAGACGTGAGGGTGAAATGCTTGTTCGTGTTTTCCTGCTGTATATCTGTTACGTGGCCCAGGGCCTCAATAATTCCTGTGAACATGTCGTGTGCTTTGATATGCTTTTAAAGTATAACCAGTACCTGCAAGTATAAATCCTGCAGCTGGTGAAAAGTTTATTCAAATTTAGCACGATTCCTTATTTGGCTGGTATAAAGCCAAAATAAAACGCGCAAAAAAGGGTTTTTAGCAGGAATTATTGGCCTTAGATGCTTATTTTCGCAAACCTGCCTCTAACACAGGTAGTACAGCTTAGTAAAACATTACAGTAGAAATCCATGCAAACAGACTCGTACAGACACAAAGGCATGCGCCGGGCTTTGGTAAAACAGCTACACGATAAAGGTATCCGCGATAAAAGTGTGCTGGCAGCCATCGAATCTGTACCGCGTCATTACTTCTTCGACAAAGCTTTTCTGGAGCAGGCTTATCAGGATAAGGCTTTTCCGATCGGCGAAGGCCAAACGATTTCACAGCCTTACACGGTAGCTTTCCAAACGGAACTACTGCAGCTCAAGCCAACAGATAAGGTGCTGGAGATCGGAACCGGATCCGGCTACCAATGCACGGTGCTCCTGCAACTAACGCAGCACGTCTATACCATTGAGTACAACAAACCGCTTTACGATAAAGCCCGCCTGTTTTTCCGCAAGCATGGCCTAAAACCTCATACGTTCCACGGCGATGGCTCCATGGGTTTACCCGCCCATGCGCCCTATGATAAAATAATTGTAACGGCCGGTGCGCCTGTAGTGCCGAAGGAGCTGCTGCGCCAGTTAAACATAGGTGGCACTTTGGTGATCCCCGTGGGAGATGAGAAAACACAGAAAATGCTGCGCATTACCCGTGTGGCAGATAACGAGTTTACGAAAGAGGAATTCAGCAATTTTAAGTTTGTGCCGTTGCTGGGTAAGTCCGGTTGGAGCGGCGGTGCTTAGCTGCCTGTGCTTTGAAGCTTGATAGTATGGCACCTGCACCGAACTGCAGGAGCCTTTCATTTTCTGCACCTGTTTTATCGCCTGTTGAGTATATTACATGTGGCTAAAGCGAGAAGTAGATTTTATCCTTTGGAGCTGGTGCCGTATCTTTGCCTCAACTTACAACGATCTGGAATGCGTAAACAAAAAAAAGTATCTGATTCATACGTTATCATGACGGAGCTGGTGTTGCCAAACGACACCAACACCCTGCACAACCTGATGGGTGGCAAAATGATGCACTGGATGGACATTGTGTCGGCTATTGCGGCGCAAAAACACTCTAACCGCATCGTGGTAACGGCTTCCGTAGACAATGTTTCCTTTGCTGAAAGTATAAAACTGGGCAACGTGGTAACGCTGGAGGCCAAGGTGACCCGTGCCTTTAACTCTTCTATGGAGGTGCACATTGTAGTGTACGCCGAGGATATCCCGAGCGGTAAAAAGGTAATGTCTAACCAGGCGTTCTTCACGTTTGTGGCCGTAGACCAACTGGGTAACCCGATCGATGTGCCGGAGGCGATCCCGGAGACGGAGGATGAGGTGAAACTGTATGACGGAGCCTTGCGTCGGCGACAGCTGCGCCTGGTACTGGCCGGACGCATGAAACCGAGCGAGGCGAACGAGTTACGCTCTATCTTCGATATTAAAGACGATACGCAAGTTTAAGTATACATGGCAGGATTACAGGCAGATATCAGCAATGAGTTCCTTAGAACCTTCATCACCGAAACTGTTTATTTAGTAGAGGGTGATATAGCTGCGCCTGTACCTGCTGAACCTGCACCCGCTGAAGTAGATGCAACTTCACCGGCAACGGTAGCTGCACCTGAACCAACGGTAGCGCCGCAGGCACCTAAACAGGCCGTGCATGAGCTTCCAAAGATTCCGAAGCCAGCGCCTGAACCGATGGATCAGAAGTACAAAATCATCGGTCAGAACCAGAAAGGCGTGGTGGTACTGGTTACCATACCGGATGCCGAGTTCGGGAAGCTACCGCAGCTACAGTTCCTGCAGAAGATTCTGTCCGCTATTGGTCTTAAGCCTGAAGATGTTGCTTACGTGAACAATGTTTCCGGAGAGCTGGCTTTGTTTGAGGAACTGCAGAAGGAACTGCAGGTAAACTACATCATCAGCTTTGCCAGCCGTATCGAGACAGCATTGCCACACGAGAAGTTCACGCTTTACAACCCGGTGACCGTGGGCAGCGTGCCAGTTGTTTTCTCACACGCACTGAGTATGCTGGAGCACAACGTGGAGCACAAAAAATCGCTTTGGGGAGCCTTGCAGAAGACCTTTAAAGTATAAAGATTGATTTGCTAAACTTTTGAGATCATCAGGTAAAGTATAAAAACAGCGCGGCCTTCCAAAGTATGGAAGGCCGCGCTGTTTTTATACTTTAATTTTTAACTACTCTTTCAGAAGTGATTCCAGCTTTTGCTCTAACTCCTCTCCTCTCAATCCTTTGGCAACAATTTTTCCCTCCGGATCAAGCAGCACTGTTTGCGGAATAGCCGTTACGTTATAAAGCTGCGCCGCGCTGCTTTCCCATCCTTTCAGGTCAGAAACCTGTGGCCAGGTAAGCTTGTCCTTCTCAATGGCAGCAAGCCACTTCTCCTCCGACTGGTCCAGCGACACACCGAATATTTCAAAGCCTTTGCCCTGGTCTTTCAGCCTGTTGTACATCTTCACCACATTTGGATTCTCTTTACGGCATGGCCCGCACCAGCTAGCCCAGAAATCGATCAGTACATACTTCCCGCGAAGCGACGAAAGCGACTTTATTCCCCCATCCGGTGTAGGAAGCGTGATTTCAGGGGCAGCCTGGCCAATAGCTGTGCTGCGGTGCGGCTGCAGGCGCTCGTTCACCATAGCCGTATACTTTGAGTTCGGGATGTGCTGGTTGTACAGCGAAGCCATACTATCGGCAAAAGCAAAATCATTAACCGGGTCAACCAGGCTGGCCGTACCAAAAGCAGACACAACAGACTTTGGGTGCTGTGCAATAAAATCCTTGATCTGGTCCTGCAGCTTGAAGTATTCACCACGGAGGCGCTCCCCTTCAGCCTGATTTCCTTCCTGCATCGCCTTTGCAAAAGCTTGCTCCAACTCAACCTGTTGCTGTCGGGTATCATTTACCAGCTTATTCAGTTCCAGAAACAGTTTAGACTCTTCCGAACCTTCCACCTTTGCCGTCCCGTTCATATCCTTTGCATCGGCTTCCACTTCTATTTTACCTTCTTCCACAACCAGCATCATACCGTTCTGCTGGTCCAGGCCGATACGATAGAAAGTTGGCTCCTCAATCTTTCCGGAGAACGTAAAGGTACCCTCGTTGCTCAACTCAGCAGTATCTCTTGGCTCAAAGCTTTGCTTACCCAATTCAAAAAGGTAAATCTGTCCGGGTGTGGCGTTGCTCAGCTTGCCCTGGATGGTATAGTTGTCTTCTCCGTTGGTGGCTGACTTGTTTCCCTGGCAGCTTGCAAGTATGGCAGCAGCCGAAGCTACCACCAACATGTTTTTTAACTTCATAGTTAGCGATTTATGCGTTTAGTTTCTCTCTAAGCAATTGGTTTGTCACTTTAGGGTCGGCCTTTCCCTTTGTCTTTTTCATGATCTCGCCCATAAACATACCAATCAGCGACTGTTTGCCGGCTTTGTATTCCTCCACTTTGGCAGGATTCTCGGACAGCACTTGCTGCACAATCTGTGCCAGTTCGTCAGAATTGGATTCCTGCAGCAGGTTCTGCTCCTCGGCCACGCGCTGTGCACTATACTCCGGATGCTCCAGCATGTACGGGAATACCTTCTTAGCCGCTACCGAGTGACTTACCTTATTTTCATCTACTAAAGCGATCAGCTGCGCGATTTGTTCCGGCTTCAGCGGGAAGTCCTTGATGTGCAGCTGCAGCTCGTTCAGGTATGACTTTACAGGGCCCATTACCCAGTTAGAGGCAGCCTTGTAGTTTTTGGTGTGCTGTAACAGCTGCTCAAAGTATAAAGCGATCTCTTTGGCGTCGGTCAGTACGGCAGCATCGTACTCTGGCAGGCCAAATTCATTTACAAAGCGCTTGTACAGCTCCTGCGGCAGGCTTGGCATGGCTGCCTTCACGTCGTTCAGCCACTCTTGCTCAATAACAAGCGGTGGAAGGTCCGGCTCCGGGAAGTAGCGGTAATCGTTCAGCGTCTCTTTGGAGCGCATGGCCGTGGTAGAGCCCATGTTGGCATCGAAGTTACGTGTCTCACCGTCTACCTTACCCCCATTCTCTAGCACCATGATCTGGCGCTCTATCTCGTGCTCAATGGCGCGCTGCACGTTGCGGAAGGAGTTCATGTTCTTCACCTCCACCTTGGTTCCCCAAAGCGGCGAGTCCTTCAGCATCACCGAGATGTTGGCATCGCAACGAAGCGAGCCTTCCTCCATGTTGCCGTCGCAGATATCTAGGTAACGCACCAGGCGCTTGATCTCGATCAGGTAGTTATAGGCTTCCTCGGAATCGCGGATATCCGGTTCCGATACGATCTCGATCAGCGGCACGCCTGCACGGTTAAAGTCTACCAGCGTTTCTACCTCGCCCGGTAAGTGCATGGATTTACCGGCGTCTTCCTCCATGTGGATGCGCGTGATGCCAATTTTTTTCTCCTCACCGGCTGCGTCTTTAATCAAGAGATGGCCGTGGGTACAGATCGGGGTTTTGTCCTGTGTGATCTGGTAACCTTTCGGAAGGTCAGGATAAAAATAATTTTTACGGGCATACACGTTATACTTCGTGATCTGGCAGTTAGTGGCCAAACCCATTTTAACGGCCATCTCGACCACGCGCTTATTCACGCGCGGCAAAGTACCCGGGTGGCCCAGTGTTATCTCGCTCAGGTTAGTGTTCGGTAGCATGCCATACTCTGTTGAGTCTGACGAGTAAGCTTTGCTGTTAGTCAGCAACTGTGCGTGCACCTCTAAACCAATAATGGCTTGATATTTATCTCTTATCGCTTTATCCATTTGTTTAATGAGTAATGAGAAATGATTAATGAGTGATAGGATCACCGAACCCACTAACCATACCTTATTATTAATTAATCATTATTGATTATTAATTAATGTTTTCACCAAGTCAACCGCTTTGGCAGGAACGGCATCTAAGCCATTTACATCTTTACCGCCAGCCGTGGCATAGAACGGCTGGCCGCCGCCACCGCCTTTAATCTCCTTGGCCAGTTCGCGCACCATTTGGCTAGCATTCAGGCTCTTGTCCTGCACCAGGTTATCCGACAGCATCACCGCAATCTGGGGTTTGCCATCAATCTCAGCGGCAAGTACAAGCACGAGGTTATCTACCACCTGGCGCATGTCGAAAGCCAGCTTCTTCAGGTAATCGGCAGAGCTCAGGTCCACGCGCTCGGTAATCAGGTTGATGCCATCCAATTGGAGTGCTTTCTGCGCCAGCGTGTCTTTCAGGCTGCTCAGTTGCTTCAGCTCGAAAGATTCCAACTGCTTCTGCATGGCCTTCAGGTCATCCTGCATCTTCTGTACAGGCCCAGATACGTTGCTCTGGGTGTTCAGCACCTCGCGCACCGCATTTAGTTCATTCAGTTGCTGCTGCATGTACTCTTCAGCGGCAGTGGCTGTTATAGCCTCAATACGACGCACGCCGGCAGCTACAGAGCTTTCGGAAATGATCTTGAAGTAACCAATGTTGCCCGTGTTGTGCACGTGCGTGCCGCCGCAAAGCTCCACAGAATAATCGCTGCCAAAGGTGATAACGCGTACAAAGTCGCCATACTTCTCACCGAACAAGGCCGTTGCTCCCATTTCTTTAGCTTCATCAATCGGCACGTTACGACGCTCATCCAAAGGTATGGCCTGGCGCACCCGCTCGTTCACGATATGCTCAATCTGGCGAAGTTCGGCATCTTCCACCTTGGCAAAGTGCGAGAAATCGAAACGGAGGATCTTCTCGTTCACCAGAGAGCCGCGCTGCTGCACATGGTCGCCTAACACTTTTCGTAAAGCAGCGTGCAGTAAGTGCGTAGCCGAGTGGTTCTTACGGATCATGCTGCGGCGCTCCGCATCAATTTCCGCCTTAAAGCCGGCCTCCAGGTTCTGTGGCAGTTTGGTGGTAATATGAAGTATAAGATCGTTCTCTTTCTTGGTGTCCAGCACCTCTACGCGCTCGGCATCCGCAACAAGGTAACCAACATCACCCACCTGTCCGCCGCTCTCAGCATAGAAAGGTGTTTTATCAAGCACAATATGATACTCGCTCTTGTTCTTGGCTTTTACCTGGCGATAACGCACAATATGAGCGTCAGTTATGTCGCAATCGTACCCGATGAACTCATTCACCACGTCCGGCTGGAGTATAACCCAGTCAGACTGCTCGGTGGCAGAGGCGTTGCGGGAGCGGTTCTTCTGCTGCTCCATCTCCTTGCCAAAACCTGCTTCATCTACTTTTAACCCTTTCTCTCGGGCAATCAAAGCGGTCAGGTCCAGCGGAAAGCCGAAGGTATCGTATAGTTCGAAAGCGGTTTTGCCATCGATGGTATTATTATTCTGCTTGAAGGTATCCTCCAGCGCATCCAGCCGCTTCAGACCGTTCTCCAGTGTACGCAGGAACGCATTCTCCTCTTCCTCGATCACGCGCTGCACAAAACCCAACTGCTGTTTCAACTCCGGGAACACATGCGACGTCTGCTCCGCCAAAACCTCCGTCAGTTTGTACAGGAAAGGCTTCTTGAAATCCAGGAAAGTAAACCCGTAGCGTACTGCACGGCGCAGAATACGACGGATCACATAACCGGCCTTATTATTGGATGGCAGCTGCCCGTCGGCAATGGTAAAAGAAATAGCGCGAATGTGGTCGGCGATGACGCGGATGGCAACGTCCGTTTTCTCGTCCTCGCCATACTTCAAGCCTGCCTCTTTGGCAATGAACTGGATCAGCGGCTGGAAAACGTCGGTATCATAGTTAGAGCGTTTTCCCTGGATGGCCATACATAAACGCTCGAAGCCCATACCTGTATCTACGTGCTGCGCAGGCAGTTTTACCAGTGTGCCATCAGCCAGGCGGTTGAACTCCATGAACACGTTGTTCCAGATCTCCACCACCTGCGGGTGGTCTGCGTTCACCAGTGTTTTTCCGTCCACCTGCGCACGCTCCTCATCAGTACGAAGGTCTATGTGTATCTCAGAGCAGGGACCGCACGGACCGGTGTCGCCCATCTCCCAGAAGTTATCCTTTTTATTGCCCATCAGGATCCGGTCTTCTGCAATCATCGTTTTCCAGATGTTATAGGCTTCCTGGTCCATTGGCAGGTTCTCCGACTTGTCACCCTCAAACACCGACACATACAACCTGTCCTTCGATAGTTTGTATACTTCCGTCAGCAACTCCCATGACCACTCCAGCGCTTCTTTCTTGAAGTAATCGCCAAACGACCAGTTACCCAGCATCTCGAACATGGTGTGGTGGTAGGTATCGTAGCCCACCTCTTCCAAGTCGTTGTGCTTGCCACTCACACGGAGGCACTTCTGCGTATCGGCCACACGCTTATAGGGTGCGGGTTTGTTGCCCAGAAAGTAATCTTTGAAAGGCGCCATGCCCGAGTTGATAAACATCAGAGTAGGGTCATCCTTCACCACGATGGGCGCAGAGGGCACAACCTGGTGCTGTTTGGAAGCGAAGAAATCCAGGAACTTTTGTCTAATTTCAGCTGAGTTCATGTATGAGTGTTAAGCCTTTAGATACTAAGTGCTATACTTGTTGTTTAAGAGCGAAAAATATCTAATTTTTGCCAAACGGTAAGGCCTCTTTAAAATCGCCTTTCAACAAGCACATTACTGGCAAAAGTAGTATATTTAGCTGTAATCAGGAACTATTGCACAAAAATTACGCCCGCTTTGCCCGATAAACCATACAGGATTATGCCATACAAGGAAAAAGAGATAGAGAAGCAGTATTATACCATCGGCGAGGTAGCCGCCATGTTCGACGTAGCCCCTTCGCTTATCCGCTTTTGGGAAACGGAATTTGAGCAACTCAAGCCCAAAAAAAACAAGAAAGGCAACCGCCAGTATACTCAAAAAGACATAGAGACACTGCGCACAGTGTACCACCTGGTGAAGGAGCGCGGCTATACGATACAGGGCGCCCGCGAGGTGATGAAAAACAAGCCGGTGCAGGCCAAGGACAAAATGGAAATTGTGGAATCTTTGGAGAAGGTGAAGGCATTTTTGCAGGGCATCAAAGACCAATTGAACACTAAAGCCTAAAAGCTGCGTAGTTCTTTACCTATGGTAGAAGAACAGAATATCTACGAAGTTGCCATCACCCGCATGCCCGGCGTGGGCGCGCAACTCACGCGCCTTCTGGTAAGTTACTGCGGCTCACCTAAAGCTGTTTTTGAGGCGCCTCCGGGGAAGCTGCTAAAGATCCCGGGCGTTGGCCCGAAGCTGATACAGAACATAAGAGAAAACTCCCGAAGCACCTTAGTGCAGGCCGAGGAGTGGGTAAAACGTGCCGATGAGTTGGAGGTGCAGCTGCTGTTTTATACTTCGCCCAAATTCCCGAACCGGCTGAAGCAGATTCCGGATGCCCCGACACTTTTATACTTCAGGGGGAATGCTGACCTCAACCAGCGCCGTATCGTCAGCATGGTAGGCACTAGGCAGATAACCACGTATGGCCAAACCGTTACGGAACGAATCATTGAAGACCTGAAGCCTTTTAATGTGATGATCGTGAGCGGGCTGGCCTATGGCGTGGATGTAGTGGCGCACCGGGCGGCCCTGCAGGCTGGCTTGCCTACCATTGGCGTGATGGCCAGCGGTCCGGATATTGTTTACCCGGCCGTACACCGCAAGTATGCTGAGCGCATGCTGCTACAAGGTGGCCTGCTTACCGAGAACCCCTTCGGCACGAAGCCCGATGCCCCGCGTTTTCCGGCCCGTAACCGCATTATTGCCGGCATGAGCGACTGCACGATTGTAGTAGAAGCCGCCATGAAAAGCGGCACCCTTATCACCGCCGACATCGCCCACAGCTACGACAAGGAGGTAATGGCCGTACCGGGAAACATCAACTCACCGGTGTCGGAAGGCACCAATCACCTGATCAAATCTCTGAAAGCCGTAGCCTATACCTCGGTGCAGGACCTGGTGGAGTTGCTGAACTGGGATCTGGAGGACGAAGCCGCTCAAAAAAAGAAAGCCTCCGCTCCTGCTTTTGACCCTGCAGAGTTTAATGAGGACGAAATGAAGGTACTGCAGGTGCTGCAACAGAGCCGCGAGGAGCACATGGATAACTTAAGCTGGAAGTCTCAGGTACCGGTAAGCCTCTTAGCCTCGGTACTTTTAGGGCTCGAATTTAAAGGAATGATAAAAGCGCTACCGGGTAAACGGTTTATACTTTTGTAAGCCCTAAAGCTGCTTTTTGAGCTCACGGTATACTTGCTCATACTTGGGTACGGCTATGCCATGCTTCTCTGCTTCCCGCACGATATAACCTGTCAGGTTTTCCAGCTCTGTTCTGTGGCCACTGGCAAAATCGCGTTCCATGGAAGATGTGGCCTCCTGCGGAAGCTTCACCACCACCGCCAGGTTGCGCTCCACCATCTCCTCCGGCAGGTTTATACCCTTGGTTTTCGCCACCAGCACCAGTTCCTGCATAAGTTCCTGTAACTGCACCTTCAGCGCCTCCTGCCCCATTATGCTGCCCATACTTTGGTGGGTAAGTGAGGTAAGGCTGGCCACCGGTGAGATGAAGGAAAACTTCTCCCATACTTTCGTCTCTACCTCCTGCCCATACTGCTCATGGTTAATACCGGCCTCATCGAAAAGCCGGTTTATACTTTCTAACGTCTGCGGTGGCAGCTTTGAGTTGCCCCACACCAGGCGGTTATACTTGCCTTGGACCTGCACCACCCCAGGGGCCTTAATACTGGAGATGATGTACACGCAACCCCATAATACCTGAGCATCCCGGAAGCGCTGCTGCAGATACTCTATACTTTCCACGCCGTTCAGCAGCGGTAGCAGCACGGTGTCTGGCTTTATACTTTGGGCAAACTGCTCCGCCACCTGCGCCAGGCTGTAACTCTTCACGCAGAAAAGTATAAGATCCGTTAGACCAATAGTGGCGGGATCATCCGTGACGGTTGTTGGATGAATCGGCTCCGACTCCTCCCCCTGTTCCAGTAAGAGCCCCTCCTTTTCAATCCTATTTTTATGATCGCCACGAGCTACAAAGATCACCTCATACTTGTCATCAGCAGCAAAACGCTGCGCCAGTTTTCCGCCGTAATAACCGCCAACGCCACCTATACCTACAACCGCAATTCTATACTTTCCCATATTCACTTTAGTATGTTCCGTGCTTACGGTCCGCAATTACTTTTTCAAAATCCCACTCTATCCGCTCCTGGAAAGGCTGGCGGCGCACCTCACAATCACCTTTGGTGCAAACGGCACAGGAGGGCAATATGCAGGGGTCAGTATGGATGAACATCTCGATGCTGGGGTCAATCTCATCACGCACCACATCGGCAACGGCCTCTACCTCGTCGTGAGCCTCCTGCACGTTCAGGTACCAGGGCAGCGTCAGGTGACAGTCGATGTGAAGGGTAGACCCATACTTTATCACGCGCAGGTTGTGAATATCGATCCAGTTTTCGCGCCGGTTCTGGTTCAGAACCTGCACGATACGCTCCAACAGCTCATAGTCCGCTTCATCCATGATGCCGGCAATAGAGGAACGCAGAATGCGGTACCCGGTGAACCCAATCATCAACCCGAAAATTATGGCCACCACACTATCCAGCCACACCATGCCGGTGAGGTAAATCAGCAGCAGGCCGATTAGTATACCAGCCGTAGAGTAGGCATCCGTCTTAAGGTGTTTGCCCCCGGCAGCCAGCACGAGCGAGTTATTCTGTAGCCCTTTTCGCTCCGTTACATAGCCCACCAGGTAGTTCACCACACCCGAGGCGGCTATCAGGATAATTCCCACATCGAGCTGGTGCAGCGGTATCGGCTTTATGAGGTTAAGTATGGATTTAACGATGATCGCTCCGCCGGCCACAAGTATGAGCGCGCCCTCCAGCGTGGCGGCCACAAACTCTATTTTGCCGTGGCCATAGGGGTGGTTCTCGTCGCGGGGACGTGCCGAAAGCACCAGGCTGTAGAGCGAGAAAGCGCCCGCCACCACATTTATGATCGACTCCAGGGCATCGGTAAGTATGGCGTTGGAGTTGGTAAGTATAAAAGCCAGGAATTTAGCAGCCAACAGCAACACTCCCACCAGCACTACAAACAACTGCAGCCGTATATTCTCGCTAAGGCTTATGATCTTTTTTCTCAAAAGGATGCTTGATCTATGTGGGAGTTGAGAAAGTAGTAAGAACGCTCCTGAATGGTGCAGCTGTAAAGGTACAAATTATTGCAGCCAATGCCCAACGGCAGCCCAAGGCTTCACATCAGAAGCGATGCCTGTCGCTGTTACAACATTGTGTATCAGGGAAAGAAAATTTCGGGACAAAATCAGTCGTCCAGGGTATCGCTCAGGTCCAGCCAGTTTGGGTTCATCGACTCTATGAGGTGAATTGTCGCGTCACGGCTCTCCCCTTTCAGCTGCTGCTCCCTTGTCAGGGCCTCATCCTGCACCTTGTAGTGCTCGTAGTACACCAGCTTCGCGGGCTGGCCGGGGCTCACATCAGGAGCGGGGGTATTTTTAGAATGAGACAGCTGTTGCAGGTTTCCTGCTACGCCTATTTCTACATTTTCGCGGGGCTGATCGCCGAATATGTAAACAAAAAAATGTGGCTCCTGTGCTTGCATAACCTTTCCTCCTTTTCGTAGTAAATATACGGCATGCCGGCTGCTGCGTTTATACCTTACAGCCTTTTCTTGAAGTATAATCTGGAAACGAAAATGCAGCGGCTTTCATATAGTCTCCACCACATTTTTCAGCCTATCGTAAATATACTTTGGCTTTGCCACCTCCATCATATTATAAGCGTGTATGTATGTGTTAAAGAAAGATTTTGCAACCATAGCCGTTAACCACCACGAAAGCCTGCTGCATATTACGTGGCTCCGGCAAACTACCGATGAAGAGTTTAAAGAAGTATATAAAACAGGGCTGGAGACTGCGCTTCAGAATGAACTGCGTTATTTTCTGTCGGACAACTCGGTAGGGATTAACCTGGCGATGGCCTTGCAGAGCTGGGTTGCGGCTTACGGTGCTGAAATAATAGAGCACCTAAAGCTGGAACGTTATGCCCGGGTAGTTCCGCAGGATGTATTCCATGAGATCGTGTCGTATAAAATGTATGAGTACATAGAAACGATGGATCACAGCCAGCTGGAATTTAAGGTGTTTTACAAACTGGACGACGCCCGGAGGTGGCTGCTGCAACCCCTAAGCCCTCAAAACTAAGAACAAAGATACTATATGGCGATCAACCCGAAACTAGAGCAACTTTTAGAGAAGGTGTATGAATCCAGACAGCGCTATGACCAGAAGTACGGCGGCAAAGACATTACCTACATTACCAATGAACTTGGTGAGCCCGTGACTCTCTTTATCGGAAGGCGCATCGAAGACGGAAGTATTGCCGGGGAGCGTTACGTGCGCCGTATTGTGCGGCAGCCGCAGGGGAACATCATCCTCAAAAGCCACTGGGAAAAGAAAGGTAGTGTTAGCCGCAGCTGATGCTACAGCTCGTCCAGGTCAAAATCCTTGCCTTTGCCATACTTTATGAGGTCGTTGAGAAAGTAAAACTCCAGCGTCAGCAGGTCCTTCACCCGATAAACTTCCTCCTCCGGCATATCCACCACCTGAAACTCAAAAGTTTCCCCATAGTTTGTAAGTCTGTACTTCTTGCCTTTACGGAGATTATCGATTGAAATGGCCATGGTTTACTGCTTCTACTTACGGGATACGGGACAAATATACGCCTCACCCGGGCATAAAACCTTGCCTGCCCCGAAATAATGCTCTTAGCACCAGCACCCGCTACGTACTATATGTTGATCTTCTAAAGCAGCAGTTGCACCTGCTCGTAACGTATGGTTTGCCTATCTTTGTAAAAAATTGAGTACCTGTGTTAGAGATTATTTATGAAGATGCGCATTATGTGGCCATTAACAAGCCAAATGGTTTGCTGGTGCACCGCACGCGCATAGCCGAAGAGAAGAAAGAATTTGCCCTGCAAATGCTGCGCGACCAACTTGGTTACCGTCTGTACCCGAGCCATCGCCTGGACCGAGGCACCTCAGGTGTACTGCTCTTCGCAAAGTCTGCCGAGGCTGTGGCACCGGTGGTGCAGGCTTTTGAGGCCCGCGAGCCGGACAAAACGTACTTCGCCATTGTGCGCGGCTATACACCCGAGGCCGACACCATTGATAACCCTATCCGCCCGGATAAAGACCATAAGCACAAGGAGCCGCAGGATGCCGTAACACATTACCAGCGCCTGGCTACCATAGAGCTTCCAATTGCGGTCGGCCGCTACCAGACCTCCCGCTACAGCCTGGTAAAAATAAAGCCCGAAACCGGCCGGATGCACCAGATACGCAAGCATTTTGCGCACATACGGCATTATATTATCGGGGATAAGCGCCATGGCGACTGGCGGCATAACAAGATGTTCCTGGAGGAGCTGGACAGCCCATACCTGCTGCTGCATGCCGCCGAGCTACGTTTTACACATCCCTTTACAGGCGAGCTGGTAAGTATGAAGGCACAGGTACCGCAGAACACGCTGCGCCTGTGCCAGAAATTTGAATGGACGGATGTACTGACCAAACAGGAGGCCTTGCCTCAGCCACTCCCCGAACTTATTGCCTGAGGAAACGCCGCACCATTTCTAACTGGGTGCGGGCCACCAGGTCATTCCTGGCATCGGCGTTCAGCACCATCAGCATGTAGGCCATCGGCGAGAGGCGCCAATCCTGCACCACTTCCCCGTTTCGGGAGCGGTATACCGGCTTAAAGTTCTCCCGCAGGGGCAGGTGCATGCTGGTGCATACTTCTGTCGCCCGCTTAATGGCCTGGCTTAGCTCAACCATACTTTCGCAACCGTGCTGCTGCAGCAAATCGGAGGCATAGCAGGTAAGTTCTTTATCGGCAAGGCTATCCAGGAAATTCTCCAGCGGTGTGTAGGTTCGGGTTTGTTCGATGGTCACTAACATGGCTACGTATGGCTAATTAATTGTACGCTAAAACATTAAACTGCCCGTGCTTTTCGAAGCTCGCGAAGCCGCTCCAGCAAGTCTCGCTCCTCTGCACTCAGGTTGGTGGGCAGCATTATCTCTATTTTTACGTAAAGATCGCCGTGTTGGCTGGCTTGCCCGTAGCGCGGCATGCCTTTGCCCCGCAGGCGCAGGGTTTTGCCACTCTGTGTACCGGCCGGAATCTTCAGCTTAACAGCACCACTCATGGTGTTTACCTGGGCCTCACCGCCAAGTATGGCCGTGTACATATCCACTGGCAGTGTGGTGGTCAGGTCATCGCCGTTGCGCTCGTAGCGCTGGTCCGGTAGTACATGTACATTAATGTATAGATCCCCGGGCTCTCCTCCTGCCGATGCGGGAGCTCCTTTTCCCTTAATCCGTAGTACTTGCCCGTCTGCCACACCCGGTTTTGTTGAGATGCGCAGCTGCTGCTCGTTCAAATTCAGTAAACGACTGGTTCCGGCATAAGCCTCTTGAAGCGTAATTTCCATATTGGCCTGTAAATCCTGCCCTTTACGTGCTCTCTGCCCACCGAAACCACCACGAGCGCCGCCACCGCCAAAAAACTGCTCAAAGAAGTCGGAGAAACCTCCGCCTCCGCCCCCTCCAAACATGTCGCTGAAGTCGCCGCCCTGGTAACTACCCCTGAAGCCGCCGCCTGGCTGACCTCCATAGTACTGCCCACCGGGCCCGCCCTGCTGAAACTGTCTCCAGTTGGCGCCTAGCTGGTCGTATTGTTTGCGTTTTGCCTCGTCGCCCAATACCTCGTAGGCTTCACTTATGTCCTTGAATTTCTCCTCCGCCTGCAGGTTGTCCTTGTTTTTGTCAGGGTGATATTTCTTGGCCAAAGCACGGTAGGCTTTCTTTATATCCGCCTGAGATGCCTTTTTATCTACGCCCAGAATTTTATAGTAGTCCTTGTATTCCATAGTGAATCCACAGTTTCTTTATCATACGTCTTCTATACAGCTTGTAGTTTTTTAGCTTTCCCGAATTTTAAAATCAACTATACGTCAGGTATGCTTAGAGCCGGATCATAATCCTCAAACCTGGTCCGGCAGACCTAAGCGTGCGTGTACCTCCGGGCCATACTTCATAATTTAAACGTTCTGCAGGCAATAGTAGTAAAATGGGGAAACTATAAGCTAGTAATGGACGAAATAAAAAATAATGAAATCCTTTCGAAACTGATCTCCCAGACAAGTAGGGTGTTTTTTTCTTTTGATGTGGAAGCGGGCACAATCAACTACCTTAATAATGCTTTTGGCCTGATATGGAAACGAACCAGGGAGAGTGTGCTCCACCACCCTGAGTTTATACTTGAATCTATTCATCCTGACGACATAGACTTCCTGCAAAAGCAGTACAGAGAGCTTTTAAAAGGTATACTTAAGAATGACCTTGAATTCCGGATCATCCTGCCTGACAAATCAGTTAAATGGCTGCTGCTGAACCCTCAATTACTTTTTAGTGCAGCTGGCAAAAAGTACGTCGCGGGGTTTCTGTATGATATTTCTGAGATGAAAAATAACACTGACACACTTGAAAAGTTTGCCGCCAAGAAAAACTCCGTGCTTGAAATCCTGTCACACGATTTGGCTGGCCCACTGGCAAACATAAAGGCACTGTCCGGGATGTTGTCCGAATCTACGGGCAAGTATGAAAACGCAGAGTTAAACAACATCATCCGAATAATCCGGGAGAGTAGCGAGAGAAGTATCCGGCTAATCCGTGACTTTGTGCAGCAAGAGTTTCTGGAATCATCTAACGCCGCACTGGTTAAAAGAAGGGTAAACCTGGTAAAAAAAATCCAGGATACCATTGATCAATACCAGGAGGGAGAAGAGCATATTAAGAAAGATATTAGCTTTACCTCAAGCAGAAACACGTTTTACGCTTATATAGATGAAGTTAAGTTCATGCAGGTCATCAACAACCTTTTATCAAACGCCATCAAATTCACCCACGATAACGGGAAAATAGCCATAGACCTGAGCGAACGTGATGAAGCAGTGCTGATAACGGTAAAAGACAATGGCGTGGGTATCCCGGAACAGTACCACAACGAGGTGTTCGATAAGTTTACCAAAGCCAGAAGAGAGGGACTACGGGGCGAAACCTCTACCGGTCTAGGCATGTCCATTATAAAGACGATAGTGGAGTGGCACAACGGCCGTATCTGGTTCGAAAGCGAAGAGAATGTCGGCACCACCTTCTACATAGAGTTACCTAATTACTAACTATTTAAGCAACTGCATTCCATTTAACAGTTTAGCATCCTTTGCTGTTAGCTGCCCTGCACACCTGGAAACAAAAAAAGCACCGCTTTTACGGTGCTTCTCTTCTTAAGCTATGTTGCGAACTTAGATCGTATCTGTTACAACCAGCAGGGCATGTATGATACCTGGCAGCACGAACAGCAGGGTCAGGATAATGTTAATCCAGAATGAAGTACCGATGCCATCGTGCAGGAACACGGCCAGCGGCGGAAGTAGAATAGCAAGTATGATCTCCACGACAGATGTTCGGGAACCTCCCTGGCGCATCATCTCTTTCATCTCTTTTTTGAGCTCCTTCTTCTCCGCTTTGGTCATGTCAGCCAAGCGTTCTTTGGCCATAGCCAGGGCCTCAGCCTCTTCTACGGTCATTTCACGCTCTGCCAATTTAACTTCTTCTTTAACGGCAGGGGCCTCTACCACGGCAGCTGATTTACGAGGAGTTACCGCTGGTGCAGCTTTCAGGTTTGCCTCCAGCACAGGCTCAGCCAGGTTGGCGGCTTCCTCTTCCTCGTTTGCGGCAAGTGCAATCTCAGCCACTGAAGGCGAAACTTCCTCCACTTCTGCTACCTCAGGCGCAGGCTTTTGTTTTACGGTATTATATGCCTCCGCCTTATCCGGTGTAAATTTATAATACTCTGCTGAACTACAGGAGAAAAGGAATTGCCCTAACAACAGCACAACAACCAAGTGAAGTAAACTTTTGATTCTCATAGTCTTTCTGTTTTGATATATTTTTTCGAATTGAGTTAATAACTTACAAGCATCTAAGCTTTTGCTCCTCTTGAAGGCGAAATTTAGTTTAAATACTATAAATGAAGATATTTTGTTTTATCAATAGAAAATATCACTCCCCAGAATCCCCTCTTCGGGAGCTCAGAACTACATTTTCCAAGCTTTTTTTCGCAGTTTGTTGCAGCGCTTGCCACTGATCGCCACCCTGCAAAGCAAATTTCTGGTTCACCTCCAGCTCTATTCCCATATACTGCCCATCCGAGAATCTACGCCGCAGGTAAGTCGGGAAACCATCGGCTATGCCCAGGTACGGGTAGTTGAACCGAACCGTCAACTCTGGCTGCTTCTCGAGTAAAGCCTTTTTCCAGGCGCGGCAGAAGTTTCGTTCTCCCGGGCGTTTGGGATCATACAGCAAGCCGATGTCCGCCTGTCGCTCTTTTCCGTCTAAAACCGGTGTAAAGCTGTGCACGGCAATGTGAAGTACCTGGTGCCCGATCATGGTCAGGTCGCTGATCAGTTCTTCCACCCGCTCCCGGTATGGGTAATAATGCTTTTGCAAAACCTGTTCCTTTTCCTTCTCCGGTAACGAATCTGTAACAAATGAAAATAGCGACTTATGATGTACCGAACGGTTAAGCTCCACTAACAGCCGGGAAGTGCTGGAAGAAAAGGATTTATCCGCCAGACTCTTCAGTTTATCGTAAAGCTCCAGTGCACCGATGTCATACCCTCTGTGTGACTGTAACAATTCCTGTTCTGTGTTAAATAGGCCTGCGTATACTGCCGGAATCTTGTTGCCGCCGTGCTCGCAGGTAATCAATAATTTTAGCATGGTTTGTCAGGTAAGAAAACGCTCCCTTTCTGCAGGCACACAGCCAGTTGCTGGTATACTTGCCGGATCTTCTCTTCGGAAGGCTCATCTCCTAAAGCTTCCAGAATCCGTTTCGAAAGGTTGCCACGGGATATAATGAAATTTAGGGCATTTGCCACCTCCGGCTGGTCGTCCAGCGTCAATGCTTGCTCAACCAGGTGCTTCCAGAGCTCGCCTGCCTTGCAGTTCTCCGCGCTACCGTAGCCAAACAAACGGAGGTAATCCTGATCGGTAAGTATGGCCTCCTGCCCTTTCGCGATCACATCTAGAAGTATGGCTGAAAGCTGGTCTTCGTGCCATACTTTCAATTCCTGCAGCGGCACCCAGCGCTCCGCAATCAGCGCCTGCAGCACCGCTACCACCGCCTGCAGCACTGCCATATCAGCCACCGGACTCTCCTGGATGTCCAGTAAACGAATCTCGATGGTGTTGCGCTCAAAGCGGGCAATGGCGCCGCGGGAGTTCAGAAACTCCTCCTGCAGGGTACCCTCCGGGTCGTGCGGGGCCACTTCGCGGTACATGCGCTGCAGCACCTGCTCCTCGTAGTTGGCCTGGCTGAACACTGCCTCGGGCACGACCTTACCAGTTATACTTGGCAGCTTCTTCTGGTTCTGCCGGTATACTTCCAGGCGTGAGTCGGCTAGCCCGGTTACTACGCCATCAAGAACGGGGCTTGAGGCACTGAGGGCGGGTATAATAGGCAGCAAAACACGGATGGCCGCGTGCAGTTTTTCGAACTCCTCATCGTTGTAAAACGGCAGGTTCAGGTGCGTGCTCTGCAGGTTGGCCCAGCCATGGCCCCGGCAATCGAAAATACGGTTGTAGGCCTCGTAAACGGCATTGTGCTCATGCGGCCAGAGTTTGGTATCGGTATATGGGTTCATGAGCGGGTGGGCAGCAGTGGGCAGCAGCATGGCGTTATACTTCTGCAGCATACCATTGATCTTGTGCACATGCTCCTGAAACTTTTGCTGCAGCTGCTCCAGGCTTTTCACCGGGCCCTGCGTCTTCAGCTCCACCACGTGCAGCACCAGCTCGTTGCTCCAGGCAATATCGCCAAACTCCACATCCGATAAGTATGCCCCTACCTCATCGTGTATCAGCTGGTCGGTGATCGGCTTTACCTGCAGGCTGTCGCGGTCCACGATCATGTACTCCAGCTCCACGCCGAACCCCTCAAAGAGGTGCAGCCGTTTTCTCGAGCTATCCATCGGTTCTACCGTTTCCATTTTTCTGGTTGTCGATTCGTTGTTTTATTGATTTGATGATGGATGAATACAAGTCTTTTTTCAGGATCTTGTCTTCCACGCCGGCATCTATACTTGGGTTATCATTCACTTCAATGATGTACGCTTTACCGTTTATCTCCTTCACATCTACCCCATACAGGCCATTGCCGATCAGGTTGGCTGCCTTTAACGCCGTGTGCAGCACATGGAAAGGCACCTCCTCAAACGGGATTACCTCGCCGTCTCCTTCCTCATCCTGCTTCTTTTTGCCGTTCCAGTTATAGATTTGCCAGTGCCCTTTGGCCATGTAATACTTGCAGGCGTAGAGCGGCTGCTTGTCTAGTACACCGATGCGCCAATCGAAATCAGTGGGGGTATACTCCTGCCCAATAATGAGTTCAGAGTCTTCGAGCATCTTGTCCAGTTCCAGCTTCAGGCTCTCCTTGTCCTTGGCCTTCACTACGCCCTGCGAGAAAGAGCTGTCCGGTTTTTTCAGCACACAGGGCAGCCCCAGCTCCTTCTCCACCTCTTTCCTGTTATCCTTATGGATGATTATGGTCTTGGGTGTAGGCACCTTGGCCTTGGTCAACAGCTCGGCGAGGTATACTTTGTTCGTGCAGCGAAGTATGGAAACCGGATCATCAATCACCACCAGGCCATCGGCGAAGGCCTTACGAGCAAAACGGTAGGTGTGGTGATTCACGGCGGTTGTCTCCCGTATGAAAAGCGCATCGAACTCAGGCAAACGGCGGTAATCGTCTTTGGTGATCAGTTCCGTGTAAAAACCCATCCCTTCGGCTGCCTCCACAAAGTGTTGTATGGCTTTCTCGTTAGATGGCGGCGCTTTCTCCTGTGGGTCTACCAGTATAGCCAGGTCATAGGCCTTACGGTTAATGCGCGCACCGGAAAAACGGTGACGGGCGAAGTATGCCTTTGCAAAGCGCTTCAGGTATTTACGGTGCTCATCCTGTACCTCGTTAATCGGGATCTGCGAGATACTCTGCAGCACCCAGTTATCCTTGTACACGAATTGGGCGCGCAGCAGCGGCGCCTGGAAGTGATCGTGCAGGGCCTTGCACAGCTTTTCATACTTCTGAGCCAGGTTCTGCCCAAAATAAATACTCAGGGTAAAGCTTTTGGAGCGCAAGCCGGAAAGGCTCTTCTGTATCAAATCCTCGATCTCCACGGTGATGGCCCGCACAATAGTCGGGCTCTTCAGGTCCTGCATGGTGGTAACGCTCGGGATAGGCTTGTGCCCACGCGCCTCGGCCAGCAACGACACGTAATAGCCTGCGCTCTGGTAACGGTGCGAGCGACAGAGGTTAAAGATTCGGGCACTACGGATGTCTGTGTAGGTGGCGTTGGTAAGGTAGGTTTGAGCATCGACTACCTCGGTATCCTCAATCGCCTCCTCCCAGTCCTTGGGGTAGTCCACAATAATTATTTTTCGCATGATTTAGTCTTGGAGAGGTTTGGGTTTTAGGGGTTGTATCGCCAGCAGGTTGGCATCATAGGTAGCCATGCCCAGCATGATAGAGTTGATCAGGTGGGTGGCCCTCACCTCGTAGTAGTTATCCTTGAAGTATGGGTTCTCGCGGTAGGGATCTGCGACCACGATGCTTTTCTCATCCTCTCCAAAGCCGCAGAGCACCACAAAATGGCCCATCGGGAAGCCCCGTACATCATCGTAGATAGAGTTACCCTGCTCATCGCCAAACTCGCGGGCGCTCTGGTAGAGGTAAGTGGCACTCAGGCCGGTCAGCAGCGGCACCCCCTTTTCAAAGTAACCGTGAAGCAGTTGCTTGTTCAGGTCGCGGCAACGGAGCTCGCCCCCTAGCCTCAGAAATTCGATGTATGCCTGTGTGGCCCGCTGTAGCTTTGGCGTCTTTTTATACTTTAGCTGCTCCTCCAGTTTTAAGATGATCTCCTCGTTGCTTAGACTAAACCAGGTTGGGTCAAAAATAAACAAGTTGTAAGTATAAATCCGGGTCCGGTAACCGCGTTGCAGCGCGTGGCAGGCTAGCAGCACCTCCAGTGTACCACCCTCATCCAGCGAGGGGACTTCTTTGATAACATCGGCCAGCGAAATTGGATCATTAAAATAACGGTATACAGCATGCAGGCTGGTAGGGCCGCAGGTAGAGTCGTCGGGTTGCGTATGGATTTTTATCGGAATCACCTATAACTTCTTCCTTTACAGTGGTACAATAATGTGTCTTTTATACGCTGCAGCAGAAAGAAGTTATTGAATATTATCAAGATAATACGGACTAATGGAAAGGTGCCCGAAGAGAAAGACCTTTTGAAAATTGGTAAGTTAGAGTAAGATAGCGTATATTTAAATACACAAGTATCTGGTAATATATGACTTGGAGTTTCAGGATAGGTAACCGAAACCGAATAGCGCTCGCGCTAGGCTTTGTGTTTCTGCTAATTTTGCTGGCCAATTGGCTAGTAAGCTACAACATGACCAAAGTTAGCAGTCAGTTTAAATCGGTATACGCTGACCGGCTGGTACCTGCGCTGGACATATCTGCCATGCAGGAGCGCTATTACCAAAACCGCCTGTTGCTGGAAGAGCACCTGCTGACAGACGCTCAAGAGGAAGAGCAGCGCATTATGCAGGCCATAGAGCAGAATGAGGTAGAGCTGGACTCGCTGTTGCGCAAGTTTCAGGCTACCTATCTTACAAAACAGGAAACTAAAGACCTGGATATGTACAGACAGGCTGCCAGGCAGTACGCTAAAGCCCAGCAAACCATACTTGTTATGAGCCACACCGGCGACAAAGGGGCGGCTTTAAAACTTTTCCGTAAAGAAGGAATGGCCGCTTTTCAAGAAGTGCTGCAGCCGCTTCACGCGCTGAGCCACCTGCAGGAGCAGGTTGGGCAAGAGCTGTATGCAAATGCCGAGCGCCAGATGAATTCCCTGAAAGTCATCTCTTACCTCGTAATTGCCCTTGCCATTATCCTGGCATTACTTGTAGGATCCCTGCTACAAACCTCACGGCAACTAAAAAGCATAAAGCCACAGAAATACCACCTGAACTAGGACCGGTGTTGAAGGGGATCCTACAAATTTTGTTGCTTCCTGTTAACTAAAAATCAAGAAACAATCCCTATAAACATTCTAATCCCACTAATCGCTGGTCAATCGCTGGTCAGATTTTCGTAGGCCTGCTGCACACGGCCAAAGTTAAAGGCGGCTACCAACTGCTGCATCTGCTCAGCCACCTTGTCGTTGCAGAGGTTACCGATGCTGCCTTCGTGCGTGTGCGTTGCCTCGGCCGGTGCCTCAAACTTACCAGCCTCTATCTGCTCTCCCACAGCTTTATAGGCATCCCTGAACGGCATGCCCTGCAGCACCAGTTCGTTCACGGCATCCACGCTAAAAAGGTATTTATACTTGTCATCCTTCAGGATATCCTCACGCACCCGCAGTTCACAGGCCATGTAAGCCATCATCTGCAAACAGCCTTTTATCTCCTGGATAGCCGGGAACAGGTCCTCCTTCAGCAACTGCATCTCGCGGTGATAGCCTGAGGGCAGGTTGATGAGGAGCATGCTGATGTCGGTTGGCAGGGCCTGCAACTTGTTGCACTTGCCGCGCAGCAGCTCAAACACATCCGGGTTCTTTTTGTGGGGCATGATGCTGGAGCCGGTGGTCAGGTGGTCGGGCAGCGTTACAAAGCTGAAGTTCTGGCTCATGTACAGGCACAGATCCATGCTCATGCGGGCAAGCGTGGCAGCCACGGCAGCCAGGGCCACAGCCACGGTGCGCTCTGTTTTGCCGCGCCCCATCTGGGCATACACCACGTTGTAGTTCATACTTTCAAAACCCAGCAGATCCGTGGTCATCTGGCGGTTAAGCGGGAAAGAGGAACCGTAGCCGGCGGCAGACCCGAGCGGGTTTTTATCGGTGATCTTGTAGGCAGCCAAAAGCAACTGCATGTCATCCACCAAGCTTTCTGCATAGGCCCCAAACCACAGGCCAAACGACGAAGGCATTGCCACCTGCAGGTGCGTATAGCCCGGCAATAGCACATGCTTATACTTCTCACTCTGGGCCTGCAGCACCTCAAAGAGCGCCTGCACCTCCTGCACCACCTCCTGCAACTGATGGCGGAAGTATAATTTCAGATCAACCAGCACCTGGTCGTTTCGGGAGCGGCCGCTATGTATCTTCTTGCCGGCCTCTCCCACCCTGCGTGTCAGCTCCAGCTCCACCTGCGAGTGTATGTCCTCCACGCCAGGCTCAATGGCAAAATCACCGGCTTCTATACTTTTATAGATGTTTTTCAGCTCCTGCTGCAGTACCTGCAGCTCTTCTGCTGTAAGCAGGCCTATACTTTGCAGCATCTGCGTGTGCGCCAGCGAGCCGAGCACATCGAAGCGCGCCAGCTCCAGGTCAAGCTCCGCATCGCGGCCAACAGTGAATTTCTCTATCTCAGCGGCAACAGCCGTATTTTTCTGCCAAAGCTTCATACTTTCAATTTTGAATGAGTGGTTGAGTGAATGTGTGAATTTATACTTCCTTAACGATCACCTTTTCCAGCAACTCGATGTATAATTTGATGCCCTCCTCTATCTCATGGAGGTAAATGTACTCGTCGGCCATGTGCGAGCGGCCGGAAAAACCGGGTCCCATTTTAAGCGACGGGATGGGCAGCAGCGCCTGGTCTGAGGTGGTAGGCGAGCCATACGTTGTACGTCCCATACGGACGCCCGCCTGCACCAGCGGATGCTCCATGGGTATACTGGAAGGCTTCAGGCGCATGGATCGCGGCTTTACCTCTGCCTTTACGTGCTGCTGTATCGTCTCCAACACTTCCTCCATGGTGTAAGCGTCCGTCAGGCGCACATCCACAGTAAACGTGCAGGTATCCGGCACCACGTTGTGCTGCGTGCCCGTCTGCACCACCGTCACGCTCATTTTCACCGGCCCCAAGTGACCCGAAACATTCGGGAAAGTATAGCTCTGGAACCACTGGATGTCCGGCAGGGCTTCATAGATGGCATTAACCCCTTCCTCGCGTGCCGCGTGCCCGGCCTTGCCTTTGGCGGTGCAGTCCAGCACCATCAGCCCTTTCTCTGCGACGGCCAGGTGCATTTCGGTTGGCTCGCCCACGATGGCGGCCTCCACCGGACCCAGCAACTGGAAAATACTTTCGATGCCGTTTCTGCCGCTAATCTCTTCTTCTGCCGTGGCGGCTAGCACCAGGTTGTAGCTCAGGTCCTCGCGCTCGTAGAAGTATAAAAACGTAGCGATCAGCGATACCAGACAACCGCCGGCATCGTTACTGCCCAGGCCGAAAAGTTTGCCATCTTCTATACTTGCCTCAAATGGATTGCGGGTATAGCCTGCATTGGGTTTAACGGTATCGTGGTGCGAGTTTAGCAGCAGCATAGGCAAATCAGGATTGAAGTGCCTGTTGAAAGCCCACACGTTATGAAGCTGCTGATGAACCTCTTTCACGCCTAAATGCTTCAGAAAATCAGCAAGTATGGCAGCTGTTTTGTCCTCTTCCCGGCTAAACGACGGTGTTGCGATCAATTGCTGCAGCAGCTGTACCGCCTGCCGATATAGTTGGTGCTGCTCCATCAGTTCAGGCTTAGGGTCGTCCCGCTGTATTGCCGGGTGTTTATACTTGGGAGCGCCTCCCCTTCACAGATCAGCACCTGCGCCACGCCCTGCTGCAGGGCAGCAAAGGCATTATCCAGCTTCGGCACCATGCCTGCGTTCACCACACCGGTTTCTTTCAGCAATTTATACTTGCCGGCCGTGATATACGGGATCACCGAAGCATCATCGGCAGCATCTTGCAACACACCTTTCTTTTCGAAGCTATAGACCAGCTGTACTTTATACTTATGCGCCAGCGCAGTGGCCAGCACAGAGGCGATGGTGTCGGCGTTGGTGTTAAGCATACTTCCCTTGGTATCGTGCGTGAGCGGGGCGAAAACGGGCGTCAAGCCAGCCTCCAGCATAAATTCAAGCGCATCGGCATTTATGCTTTCCGGACCCGCCACGTCGCCGGCGAAACCATAGTCAATCTCCCTGACCGGGCGCTTCTGTGCCGGAATTATGTTGGCATCCGCACCCGTGAGGCCAATGGCATTGCAGCCCAGCGCCTGCAGCTTCGCCACCACATTCTTATTTACCAGGCCGCCATACACCATTGTCACCAGATCCAGGGTCTCGGCGTCGGTAATGCGGCGCCCTTCCACCATCTTCGGGGTAATACCCAATTTCTGGCCCAAGGCAGAGGCAATCTTACCACCGCCATGCACCAGCACTTTAGGACCGGGCATCTGCGCGAAATCAAGCAAAAACGCCTGCAGCCGCTCCGGGTTATCCAGAATATTCCCGCCTATTTTTACTATAATCATTTTTAAGACTAAAGAATCAGGACAAAAGACATAATACATTCTTTTGCCCGATGTATAAAGGGTTTAGATTTGATTTGACATGCCCACCTTGATATGTAACCAAAGGATGCAGCATTCATTCTAATTATACTTTTAATCTTCGTCGGTATAACCGAATAACAAATAACGAACAAGCAACAACTACAGTGCCTCCAGCATGCGCTTCAGCACAGCCTGGGCAGCGTAGGTGCGGTTGTTGGCCTGCTCCAGCACCAGCGAGTTCTCCCCGTCCAGTATCTCGTCGCTAAGCTCCACATTGCGGCGAACTGGCAGGCAGTGCATTACCTTGGCGTTGTTCGTTCCCTGAAGCTTTTCGTTCGTCAGCATCCAGCCATCCCCATCCGTCAGCACTTTGCCATAGTCGGTGTAGCTAGACCAGTTCTTTACATAAATGAAGTCAGCTCCGGCAAGCGCCTCCTGCTGGTTCGTTGTAACCGTGGCATTTTGGGTAAACTCATCCGCCAGTTCGTACCCTTCCGGGTGCGTGATCACCAGATCCACGTCGGCCTGCCCCATCCACTCGGCAAAGGAGTTTGCCACGCATTGCGGGATCGGCTTGATGTGCGGAGCCCAGCTAAGCACTACTTTAGGGCGTTTGCCGCCTGGGACGTTCTCTTTGATCGTAAGCAGGTCGGCCAGGCTCTGCAGCGGGTGACGTGTGGCAGACTCCAGGCTCACGATTGGCTTTTTGGTATACTTGATGAACTGGTTCAGCAGCTCCTCGTTGTAATCCTCGTCGCGGTTCTGCAGTTTCGGGAACGAGCGGATGCCGATAATGTCGCAGTACTGCCCCATCACGGCCGCAGCCTCCTTGATATGCTCCACCGTTGTGCCGTTCATAATGGCCCCTTCCTGCGTTTCCAGTGCCCATCCTTCCTTGTCCAGGTTCATCACAATCACATTCATGCCCAGGTTCTGCCCAGCCTTCTGCGTGCTCAGGCGAGTGCGCAGGCTTGGGTTCAGGAAAATAAGGCCCAGCGTCTTGTTCTCGCCGAGGGATTTATACTTATAGGGATTCGCTTTCAGGTGCTCCGCTTCCTGCACCAGTTGGGTCAGGTTGGCTACGTCATGCACCGAAGTATATTTTCTCATTAGATTGCTTGTGGTTCAGCTTGATACAGAATGGCTTCGAAAGCCTCAAGGAATTTGTCTACCTCGCGCATGCCGATGCACAGCGGCGGCAGAAGGCGCAGCGTATTTTTATCTGAAGAGGAACCCGTGAAGATCTGGAACTCCTCCAGCAGCTGCTTGCGTATACCGGCACAAGGCTTGTAAAGCTCCACGCCGATCATCAGTCCCTGCCCACGGACTTCTTTTACGCCCGGCAACTGGCGCAGCTCCTGCATCAGGCGCTCTCCCAGTACAGAGGCATTATCCATCAGGTTCTTTTCCTCCATCACTTCCAGTACCGCCAAAGCCGCCACGCAGGCCAGGTAATTCCCACCGAACGTAGTGCCCAGCATGCCATGCTTCGCCTCCAGGGCAGGGTTTACCAGCACCCCGGCCACCGGAAAGCCGTTGCCCATGCCTTTGGCTGTCGTGATCAGGTGAGGTTTAACGTCGGCGTGCTGATGCGCGAAGAATTTGCCGGAACGGCCATATCCCGACTGCACCTCATCCAGGATCAGCAGGGCGTCGACCTCTTCACAACCTGATGCAAGGGCTTTAAGAAATGCGGGCTCTGGCAGCTGAACCCCGCCAACGCCCTGTATACCTTCTACAATAACCGCAGCCAGCTCCTGCCCGTGCTGCTGCAAGGCGTTGGCAAACGCTTCTCTATCGTTTAGCGGAAGGAAAATGATGTTATCCGTCTTGTTGATTGGCGCCTGGATTTTGGGATCGTCTGTGGCAGCTACTGCAGCAGAAGTGCGGCCATGGAAAGCTCCTTTAAAAGCAATCACCTTTTGGCGGCCGGTATGGAATGAGGCCAGCTTCAGGGCGTTTTCGTTTGCTTCGGCACCGGAGTTACACAGGAAAAGGCTGTAGTCTTCGTAGCCACTCAGCTGTCCAAGCTTCTCGGCCAGTTCCTGCTGGAGCGGCATCTGCACTGAGTTGGAGTAAAAGCCAATGTCGTAGAGCTGGCGCGCAATGCGCTTCACGTAATGCGGGTGGCTGTGCCCTATGGAGATAACGGCGTGACCACCATACAGGTCGAGGTAACGGTTGCCCTTGTCATCCCAGACATAAGCGCCCTGGGCCTTTACAGGGGTGATATTGAAGAGCGGATAAACATCGAATACATTCATGGTGATGGTGTATAATTAGATGTAAGAGGTTAAACAATAGATAAAATACTTAACGTACATATCGTTATGAATTAATGATTTATACTTTTAGAAAGCAGATGCCTTAAGTTTCAACCCGGCATGTTCATCCAGGTTAAACATCAGGTTCATGTTCTGCACAGCCTGCCCCGAAGCGCCTTTCAGGAGGTTATCGATCATACTTGTGATAACAAGGTAATCGCCTTCTTTCTGCAAATGCAGGATACATTTGTTTGTGTTTACCACCTGCTTCAGGTCCGGGGTGCTTTTGCTGATGCTTACAAAGGGGTGCCCCTTATAATAGCCAGCGTAAAGTTCCTCAGCCTCGGTTTGGCTTAGGTTGCAACGGGTATAGCTCGTGCACAGGATACCGCGGGTAAACGGCCCACGGTAAGGCACAAAGTTTATACCTGGCAACTCCTGCTGCTGCATGCCCTGCAGCGTGCGGCGGATCTCGTGCAGGTGCTGATGGCTGAGTACTTTGTAATTGGAGATATTGCCGCTACGCCAGCTGTAGTGCGAGGTGGAGCTCAGGCTTTGTCCAGCTCCGGTACTGCCGGTAATACCGCTCACCTGCACCTCCTCTGTAAGTAAACCTTGCTTGGCCAAAGGGAGCAAAGCCAGCTGTATCGCCGTAGCGAAGCAACCCGGATTGGCGATGTTCTGAGACTCCTGAATAAGCTTTCGCTGCAACTCCGGAAGTCCGTATGCAAAGTCTCTCCCACAGCTGTTTACCATATTATCATTCAAGCTTTCATTCCAGCGAAAATCCTGGCTCAGGTCGATGATTTTTATACCTGGGTATAACTGCTCAGCTTCCAGAAAAGACTTTGCGGCGCCATGTCCTACGCACAAGAATAGTACATCCACATCCTGCTGTAGCTTACCGGTAAAACATAGCTCTGTCTCGCCCAGCAGGTCGCGGTGTGTCTCGTACACGGGCTTGCCTGCCTGGCTGTTGCTGTGCACAAAGGAGATGGAAACGTTTGGGTGGTTGAGGAGCAGGCGCAGCAGTTCGCCGCCGGTGTAGCCAGCGCCACCCACTATGCCTGCTTTTATACTTACTCCGCCCATTCCGCCGTGTTGTTTACCGTGTGGTACATCTTGGTTTGGTTACCGAAGATCTTGGCAAAGCCTTTCACATCGTCAGAGGTCCAGGCGCGGTTCATTTCGCCGTAGCTGCCGAACTTGTCGCTCATCAGGTCATGGGCACTTTCAATACCCTCCACCAGGAAGCGGTATGGCGCCAGTTGCACAAACACTTTGCCCGTCACATTTTGCTGCGTGCTCTCCAGGAAAGCTTCAATGTCGCGCATCGTCGGGTCCAACAGCTGCCCCTCATGCAGCCAGTTGCCATACCAGGCCGAAAGCTGGTCTTTCCAGTACAGCTGCCACTTCGTCAGCACATGCTTCTCCAGCAGGTGATGCGCTTTGATGATCACCATCGGGGCGGCCGCCTCAAAACCAACGCGACCTTTGATGCCGATAATGGTATCGCCCACGTGGATATCCCGGCCAATGGCAAATGGAGCGGCCAGTTCCTGCAGGTGCTGGATGGCCTGTACCGGGTGCTCAAACGTCTGGCCGTTAACGCCTTTCAACTCGCCTTTCTCAAAGTATAAAGTAACACGCTCTGGCTCGGTTTTGCTTAGCTGCGTTGGATAGGCCTCCTCCGGCAGTGGCAGGTGCGAAGTAAGCGTTTCCTTGCCTCCTACTGAGGTGCCCCAGATGCCTTTGTTGATGGAGTACTGCGCTTTGGCAAAATCCATCTCCACACCGTGCTCCTTCAGATAGGTTATTTCCTCCTCGCGTGAAAGGCGCTTGTCACGAATCGGGGTAATAATCTCCACCTCCGGGATCAGCGCCTGGAACACCATGTCGAAGCGCACCTGATCGTTGCCGGCGCCGGTACTCCCATGCGCCACGAAATCGGCTCCTATACTTTTGGCGTGGTTAGCGATGGCGATGGCTTGCGTTACGCGCTCCGCGCTCACGCTTAGCGGATAAGTATTGTTCTTTAGGATGTTCCCGAACACCAGGTAACGGATGCAACTGTTATAGAAGTGCTCCGTCTCGTTCAGGTGCGTGTGTTGTTTTACGCCCATGGCATAGGCCCTGCGCTCAATCTCTTTCAGCTCCTCTTCCGAAAAACCACCTGTGTCTACAATGGCTGAGTATACTTCCAGGCCAAGCTCCTGTGCCAGGAAAATGGCGCAGTAAGAGGTGTCGAGGCCGCCGCTAAAGGCTAAAACTACTTTCTTCATTTCTATTTTTACTTGCTGATGATGCGATTTTATACTTGTACAGTGCTGATTTCAGCCGCGCTAAGGCCCGGTTGCTGCCCAGGCTTCAGGCGGTGGCGCAGCCAGCGATCGTTCACGCTGTTTTGCTTTGGGGCTGGCTTTTTCTCAACCACGGGCAGTGCCATAAAGTCCCTTTCCTTGGCTGGGTCGTAAAGCATGGCGGTGCACAGGCAGTTCGTGCGGTTTTTAGTCTGCAGAATTTCAAAGTTCACGCAGCTTCGGCAACCCTTCCAGAACTCCTCGTCATCGGTTAGTTCAGAGTATGTTACAGGCGTATAGCCCAGGCCGGAGTTGATGCGCATTACGGCCAGGGCGGTTGTCAGGCCAAAGATCTTGGCATCCGGGTACTTGGTTCTGGAAAGCTCGAATATCTTCTTCTTGATTTGGCGCGCCAGGCCACTTTTACGCAACTCCGGCGACACGATCAGGCCAGAGTTAGCCACGTACTTGCCGTGGCCCCATGTTTCGATGTAGCAGAAACCCGCCCAGGTGCCGTCAGCATGAAGCGCTATAACTGCTTTCCCTTCAAGCATTTTCTGGGCAATATAATCCGGGGAGCGCTTAGCGATACCGGTGCCGCGCGCCTTAGCCGAAGATTCCATCTCATTGCAGATCTGCAACGCATGGATAATATGTTGCCCTTCGGCAACCATCACGATGAATGCAGGTTGATCCATTGTTATTAAATGTATAGCCATGCAGCTGGGGCACAGCTAAAGTCAGCTTTAAAAAATTAACCGGAAAAAGTATGAATGCAGCAACGGAACAGCCCAGGCAGATACCAGTCAGCTATAGGTTGGAATGCAAAAAGATGATTGGTGGAATATGACTACCGCATAGGCAGTCGGGAATGCTGCAGGCTACCGCCTGTAGCGGACCGCAGGTATAATAGCCCTCAAAACTACCCCTATGGAAAAGGTAGAAAAAGTCGCACCCTCCGTGGCCGGAGAATGTTTTATCATGTCAGATGATAAAAGCGCCTTTTTTTTCATTTGCTGTTTAAAGAATAGTGCGTCGGTGTTATACCCTTATTTGCAATGCAAATGTTTCGTAATAGAAATGGTTTTTGCAACTATTGTTATAAATTTATTTAAAAGATTATACTTCTACCGATTTTTACAACATTTATCCGCTACTGAAGCTGCTCCTATATGCTCCCAAACAAACATGCGGGCTTTCAGGTGCAAACCCCTACTTGTAAGGCAAAAAATGTAAATTGCACCTGCAAAAAGCCTGGTTATGCCAGCATATAACTGCTTACATGAAAAACCTTTCTATCAGAATTATCATCGGTATACTTTTCTCGGCCATCGGGCTGGTGTCGCTGTTCTTCACAAACGATGCGCTGATGGCTGCCATTTGGCTGAGCTTCGGAAATGGGCTTATACTTTCTGACCTGCGGTTTACAGGAACGGATGCGCAGGGCAACATGTATGTAAAACCTATACCAAAGGCCCGAACCTATACGGCCATTTTTCTGATCGTAATGGCTGTTTTGCTATTGGTTTTCCAGGTGTTTCTGGACATGCAACAGACTAGCGGCACCATTGCGCAGTAATGTCAGATACGGCTCTGCAGCACAAAGTTCACATCAATGATTTCCTGCTCCCGCTTCAGGCGAAGGCGTAGTTTACTGCCGGGTTTGCTGTCGAGCATGTTGAGGAGCTCCTGCAACTTCAGGTCATTCGTGTTGCGCCCGTTTATATGAAGCAGCTGATCGCCGGGTTGCATGCCCACCATTTTCGCAGGCGAATCGTCTATCACGTTTGATACAACATAGAAATTGGCACCGGGCAAGGGCGTCGTGATCTCGAACCCGGCCATGTTATAGTTGAAAGGCTCCTTAAACTTACGGTTAGGTATTAACGAAATGCGTTGGTGAGGGTAGTCAAAAATCACGGTGAAGCGCTTAAGGATGGCCGAACCAAGATTGCCGTTGCGCCCCGCTATGTTCAGGGCCAGTTTTACCGCCTCCTCGTCAGGATAAGAGGCAGTCAGGTTCTCCAGTTCATACTTGCCAAGTTTAAACCCTTGCAACCTCCCTATTTTGCCATTTATATCTCCTCCCAAGCCACGGCCTAAGTATGCCTGCATCACTTTCGGCGGCAACGCCAGCCGGTCATCCGTAGGCAGGTACAGCGACAGGCAATGGCTGGCACCCGTATCTACTATCAGCTTCACGTTAAGAGAGTCGCCGTTGTGCTGCCTCACCGTGGCGTACAGGTATGGCTTCGCGTCCTCTATGTAAAGCGGGTATTCTTCTGCCCTTCGCTTCTTCTTTATTTTTTGGTCTGGTCTGTAGAGTGTTATCGTTTCGCTGCTATAGTTTATCTTTACTATAAAATTTTTGAAAATATCGTAGCCAATGATGCCATGCACCGGCATTCCCATTCGTTTGGAGAGATCAAAAACTTCTTCAAGCAGCACATATACTGTATGGTTATCGCCCTGAATACCGGGCATAAACATCGTGTTGCCCGTGCTATGCAGCGCCTCTATAGTATACCCTTCGCCAAGCCCTCGTATCTTTATCCTGTTGGAGTCCTTTAACTCTAATGAATCGGAAAAATACAACTGTGTAATCAGCGTATTCCGCACCCCAGTGTCAAGTATAAAGTTGAGTTCCTGGGAGTTGTTGATCTTAACCGGAAGCACAATCAGGTTGTGCACCAGCTTAAAGGGCATAGTTATCTTCTTACGGTTGGAGGTGAAGTAAACCGTATCGGGGTCCTGTAGCAACTGCGCCTGAACTTTTATATCAGAAAACAAGAGAAGAAGGCAGGCACAGAGCAAGATGGAAAAACCTGCTGATCTCATAAGCGAGCGTTTGACTTGTAAAACCTTCCTTTATATCATACTTTATTTATACGTAGACTCAGCCGAACGCGGACAGCTTTACCTTCTGATAAATAATAAGTTACACGATTAAATGTTTCTGATATCAAAAGTATACTTTCAGTTTTAACGCCTGCCCACCATAAAATATTCCTATTATTTCACCAAGCCTTCCCGGGGTATTCATAATGCCGGAAGTACATACTTTGTAAGAACAAAAATTGAACTCATCTAATAAAACATAGCCCGGCTACTATACATATGAACACCGACGCTGCCCCTGCAGCTACACATAATTTGCACAAAATCATTACAGCGCAAGTTCAACCAGTATGCTTTAAACACAGTTTAAGGTCTTTTTACATGAAATTAGCCTAAAAAAGTACTACCTTAAAGTATCAGCTTATTTTAACCGAACTCAAATAATTATACTATTCATATAAATGCATATCATCGACCTCTCCATTTTCGTGCTGTACATGCTGGCCATGCTCGGCGTGGGATTTTACTTTCTAAGAAAAAACGAAGGCGCAGAGGATTACTATGTTGGCGGCCGCAGCATGAGTAGCAGCCATATTGGCCTCTCGGTGGTGGCAACAGATGTGGGTGGCGGCTTCTCCATCGGCTTGGGCGGGCTGGGGTTTGCCATGGGCCTCTCGGGCTCCTGGATGCTTTTCACGGGTCTGCTGGGCGCCTGGCTGGCGGCAGTTTTTCTAATCCCGAAGGTGAAGAGCAACCCGGCCTTTGCCAATTTCCTCACCTTTCCGCAGATCTTCGGTTATTATTTTAACGCGCGGGTGGCCCTGCTGGCGGGCATTATTTCGGCCATTGGCTACACAGGGTTTACTAGCTCCCAGATACTGGCAGGCGCCAAACTGGCCAGCGGCACATTCGTGGATTTAGACCTCAACACAGCCCTGCTGATCATGGGCATTATTGCGGTAGTGTACACCGTGATGGGCGGCCTGAAAGCTGTAATTTATACCGACACCATCCAATGGGCTATCCTGATGGGTGGCCTGATCTTCATAGGCATCCCGGTTTCTTTCCTCGCTGTCGGGGGGATGGATACGCTGGACCTGACAAGAATCTTAGACAGCAATTACCTCTCAGCGCAGGGAGGCAGAAGTATGGCGGCCATTCGTACGACTTTGCCTCCGGATTTCCTTACCCTCACCAACATCACATGGCAGCAGATCGTGAACTGGAGCATCACCATCATCCCAATCTGGTTTGTGGGCATGACCCTGTACCAACGCATTTATGCCTGTCGCGACGAGAAAACCGCCAAGCGGGCCTGGTATATCGCTGGATTGTTTGAGTGGCCGATTATGGCTTTTATGGGCGTGAGCCTGGGTATACTTGCCCGCGTGGCGGCTGAGCAGGGAATGTTTGAAGCCCTGGGAGCCGGTGCCGTGGTAGACCCTGAAACAGGCCTGCCTATGCTGTTACGCTCGGTGCTTCCGGTTGGGCTCATGGGCCTGATGCTCTCCGCTTACTTTTCGGCCATACTTTCCACCGCCGACAGTTGCCTGATGGCCTCCTCCGGCAACATCGTGACAGATGTGTTGAGTCATTTCTTTAAAATCGACCCGGACTCTTCTAAAACATTAAAACTTTCGCAGTTGGTAACGCTGCTGGTGGGCGCTTTTGCGCTCTGGCTTGCCACCATGATGACCAATGTGCTCGACCTGATGCTCTACTCCTATGCCTTTATGGTGTCGGGGCTTTTTGTGCCGGTGCTGGGCGCGCTATTCTGGAAACGGCGCAGCAGCGTGGCTGCGTTCTGGGCTATGCTGATGGGTGGCGTGGTCACGGTTTCGCTGCAGTTGGGCACGCTGGCGGCACCTGCCGTGGATGCAGATATAACCTCTCTGGCACACACCTTACAGCCATACTTTGCGGGAGAGGTAAACCATACATGGCAGAGCCTTAGTGCATTTGAGTTGCGCGCACTGGTAGAACGAACACTTTCCGATGCCAGCATCGTACATATCTCGTGGCTTGACCTGACGTTTGCCCTTCCGTTTAACCTGGACCCAAACCTGTTCGGGCTAACGGCCTCGCTTATACTTTATATAACGCTAACATTTTTATACCCTACTAAAACAAAGAAAAAAACATGGCAGAAAACAACGGCATCAGCTATAACCGCTACACACCGGGAGACCACGCAGACCTGAACCGCGATGAAGTGCTCGACTTCCTGTTCCAGCACCTGGACGAGTACGGCGACAAGCGCGAAGACATTGCCAAGTGCATTGATTACGCGCTATCTGAGGCAGAGGGAAAAGGTGGCTCTGTGCTGGTGGCCCACGAAAACAAGGAGGTAGTAGGTGCCCTGATCCTGAACAATACCGGCATGAGCGGGTATATACCAGAGAACATACTTGTGTACGTGGCCGTGCATGGCAGCACACGCGGTAAGGGAGTAGGCAAAACGCTGGTGCAAATGGCTATCGACCACACCAAAGGGAGCATCGCCTTGCATGTGGAGCCACAGAACCCGGCACGTCACCTGTACGAGAAACTCGGCTTCACGAATAAGTATTTGGAGTATAGACTAACAAGATAACATGGCAGTTCTAAAGCTGTACCACAATAAGCTACAACATAACTACAACCATCTCGACAGGGTTTTTCGGGAGCATGGCATAGACTGGGGCATTGTGACCAAGCTGCTGTGCGGCCACGAGCAATTCCTGAAAGAGGTGCTGGCCCTGGGCGTGAAGGAGATTCACGACTCGCGGGTATCCAACCTTAAAACTATCAAGAAAATGGCCCCCGATGTGCAAACCGTGTACATCAAACCGGCCCCCAAGCAAAGTATACCGGACATTATCAAGTATGCCGATGTCAGCTTTCAGACCGAACTGGAGATAATCCGCCTGCTCTCGGAAGAAGCCGTGAGGCAGCAGCGCCAGCACAAGATCATCATCATGATCGAGATGGGCGATCTGCGCGAGGGCGTGATGGGCGAAGAACTGGTAGACTTTTATGAGAGTGTTTTCGAACTGCCGGGCATCTCCGTGATTGGCCTGGGCGCTAATTTTAACTGCCTGCACGGTGTTATGCCTACCCAGGACAAGCTCATTCAGCTGTGCCTGTACAAGCAGATCATCGAGGCAAAGTTTAACCGTCAGATTCCGTGGGTTTCCGGGGGCACTTCGGTTACCATTCCGCTGCTCTTCAACCACCTACTGCCCAAAGGCGTGAACCACTTCAGAATCGGTGAGGCACTTTTCTTCGGCCTGAACCTGTTCACCAACGAAACCTTTGAAGGCATGCACGACGATGTGTTTGAGCTGGTGACTGAGATCATTGAATTGACCGAGAAACCTATGATTCCGAGCGGCATTCTGGCTGATAACCCAAGCGGCGAAAGCTTTGAGATAGACGAGAGCCTGTACGGCAAAACCTCGCATCGGGCCATATTGGATGTAGGCCTGCTCGACGTTAACCCAAAGTTCCTGATCCCGCGGGATGAAAACATCAGCGTGATTGGAGCCAGTTCGGACATGCTGATTGTGGAACTCGGCGAAAACGAACAGAACTTTAAGGTGGGTGACGTATTGCGCTTTAACCTGCGCTACATGGGTGCCCTCAGTATACTTAACTCGCGTTACATTGAAAAAGAGGTAGTGAAATAAGGACTCTAGAATTTATCTGGCCAAGGCCACAGCTCTCGGGAAGCTGTGGCCTTGGCTTTTTTTATTCTTGCGTCTTTCATTATTCTTCTTCGCTAGCCCGCGTCTCCCATGCGCATCAAACATTTACAATGGCTGTAACGTCTTACGGTATAAGATTCACCAGTAACCCACTGCCGCTTGAACCAAACAACTACAAAGCACAAGCTTTACCGCCGCATTATCTTTCCGTTCCTGGAGTTTGTCAAGGCAGAGTCCTTCAGCGGCATTCTCCTGATGTTCATCACCCTGAGCGCTTTAGTGTGGGCTAACTCGCCTTGGTCCGACAGTTATGAGAAAATCTGGAGCACGCCCTTCACCATCGCGCTCGGCGACTATGGCCTGACAAAAGCTGCCATACTTTGGATCAACGATGGGCTGATGGCTATCTTCTTCTTTGTGGTGGGGCTGGAGATAAAACGGGAAACTATGGTTGGCGAGTTGTCCTCTGTTAAGGGGGCAGCATTTCCGGTAGTGGCAGCTTTGGGTGGTATGCTGGTGCCGGCAGGCATTTTCATACTTTTGAACAACAATGGAGAAGGCTTATCTGGCTGGGGAATACCGATGGCCACCGACATTGCCTTTGCCCTGGGCATACTTACCTTACTGGGAAACAGGGCACCGCTTTCCCTCAAGCTTTTTCTGGTTGCCTACGCTATCGTAGACGATATCGGTGCTGTGTTGGTGATTGCCTTATTTTATACTTCGGAAGTTAATTTCCTGAGCCTCTGGATCGGCTTTCTCCTTTTTGGGCTACTGCTGGTGGGAAACTCACTAAAGATGCGCAATATCTGGATTTATACTTTGGTAGGTGTCCTTATGTGGGTGGCGTTTTTGAAGTCCGGGGTGCATGCCACCGTGGCGGGCATACTGCTGGCCATCACCATTCCGGGGCGTTCCAAAACATCTGAGCTTGAATTTCAGGAGAGTACAGAGGAGATTCTGGATGACCTTCGCTCCTACCGTCTGGCAGAGCAGACTAATACGGAACAGGAGCCGACAGATGAAGATTACCAGGGCGCAGTATACGCTATCGAAAACAACTGTGCGGAAGCCCTGTCGCCCATGCACCGCCTGGAGCATGCACTGCACCCTTGGGTTGCTTATGCTATTATGCCGGTTTTTGCGTTGGCAAACGCCGGTATTTATTTCTACGCAGACCTTGTAAATGGACTGTACACAGCTCTGTCGCTCGGCATAATACTTGGCCTTGTGCTCGGCAAACCCATAGGTATACTTTTATTTGCGTGGCTGGCCTCTGTTACCGGTCTGGCGGCTAAACCAAAGTCTTTTAGTTGGTTACAGCTACTGGGTGTGGGGCTGCTGGGAGGCGTGGGCTTTACCATGTCCATATTCATCGCCAACCTGGCCTTCGTCAACTCCCCTATGCTACCCCTATCCAAACTGGCCATACTTTGCGCGTCTGTTATTGCCGGAATTATAGCGTATATCATCCTGCACTTTTCCAGCCCGAAGCCTGCCGCTGAAGGCGATATGGAGGAGTAACCCTACAACACCAGCTGAATAAAATCGCACCCGTCTTACAAATAAGACCGGGTGCTGCTATAGATAGTATATTTTAGATCAAGGCGACAGCAGGGCATCAAGGAAGCCCATATCTTCATCCCGCTTCTTAAACACAAGCAACGGTATATCCATATCGTAGCGCAGGATTTTCTCTGTAACGCTGCCAAGCACGAAGAGCGCAGCCGCCGACATACCTTTGGCACCGATCACCAGCAGGTCTGCACGGGCGCGCTTGGCCTCCACCACCACCAGTTCACCAATGTCGTCTTCATCTTCCATGCGTACCATCACCAGTTCAGAGCGGACGCGCAGATCAGGGAAACGGACCATGAGTTTATCATACTTCTCCTGTGCAAACCCTCGCATGCGCTCATCAAAAGACTCATAGGTCATGCCGAGGGTGCGGTAGCCGGAAGGAACCTGGTAGGCATGCAGGCAAACCACATGGATATCGGGCTTCTCCTTGGCCACCTGCAGCACACGCTCCAGCGCCATAACACTGTAATCTGAGAAATCAACGCTCACCACCACGTTGTGCAGCTTTGGCGTAACATTCTCCGGAACAAAAAGAACGCTGATTCGGCTCGTGCGGAGGAGCTTTTGCCCCAAAACACCGGTACCGCGCAACCGCAGTTTACGGCCCATCAGCAGGAGGTCCGCATTTTTTACCTTTACCCAGTGTAGCATCTCTTTCACCGGAGTCCCTTCCTCTATCATTACCTCAACGTGCACCTGCGGCAACTGCTGGAAAGCGGGCCCTACTTTAGTCATGATCATCTCCCTGATACCTTCATCGGCAGGCACGCCTGATCGCTCCAGGCTTCGCAGTAACTCACCGGGCAGCTCCAGGCTTTTCTCTACATGAATAAAGTATACCGTCTCGACGTGCAGTTTCTGTGCAAGAAAGGCGGCATAGGTTACCAATGAAGTATCCATCTCTGTGAGGTCCAACCCCACCATCAGTCGGTCAATCTTGTTCATCTGAGTATATCTCTTTGTTGGTTGATCTAGCTAAAAAAGTCTAATACCAGCCAGAATTGTCCAATTTCCGTAACTAAGTAATGGAAGGCTGATAAACACCTTAAGTATACATACGTCAACATACAAAATTTATATATAAAAGCCTTATTTTCATGCTCTATGCCATCGTCATAGGTATTATAACGGCCACCGTTGCACCTCTGCTGCATCGGACTATGGGCAGGTTTGTGGTAATTCCGATGGCCCTGCTGCCCCTGCTTCTGTTTATTTACTTCTGTACGTTTATGCCTGAGGTTGTGGGAGGGCATGCTGTAACACAGCAGCATGTGTGGGTACCGGAGGTAGGCATAAACCTGCAATTCCGCCTGGACGGCCTGAGCCTGATCTTTGCCTTGCTCATTACTTTTTTCGGGACGCTAGTGATGTACTATGCCAGCGGTTATCTGGATGGCGACCCGCTTTTGGGCAACTTCTACCTCTACCTGACACTTTTTATGACAGCCATGCTGGGGCTGGTCATGTCCGACAATATTTTCAGCCTTTTCATCTTCTGGGAGCTTACCAGCATCAGTTCTTACCTGCTCATAGGGTATAAACAGGCCGAAAAAGACTCCAGGGTATCAGCCTGGCAAGCTTTGCTGGTAACAGGTTTAGGAGGGCTCGCTTTATTGGGCGGCCTTATCCTGCTCAGCATATCAGCGGGCAGCTATACTTTTAGTGGGCTTTTAACGCAGCGCGCTGACGTGTTGCAGCATGCTTTTTATGTACCTGCCGTAGTGCTTACACTTATCGGCTGCTTTACCAAATCTGCCCAATTCCCGTTCCATTTCTGGTTACCTAACGCCATGGCAGCCCCAACGCCAGTGAGTGCCTACCTGCATTCCGTCACCATGGTAAAGGCGGGCATCTACCTGATTGCCAGACTATCCCCTGTGCTCGCCGGCCCCGATATTTGGCACTATACTTTAATGACGGTGGGAGGCATTACAGCCACACTTGGAGCCGTGCTGGCGCTGCAGCACACTGACCTGAAGGCCATACTTGCTTATACCACCATCAGTGCGCTGGGACTCATGGTAACCATGATCGGTATTGGCACGGACCCCGCCATGAAAGCTATGCTCGTGTTTATGACGGCCCACGCCCTTTACAAAGGCACCCTTTTCCTGGTAACAGGCTGTATAGACCACTGCACCGGCACCCGCGAACTGTCCAAGCTTTACCGGCTGGGAAGCCATATGAAATACAGCGGTTTGGCTGCCTCGCTGGCTGCACTCTCTATGGCCGGTGTAATCCCGTTTATTGGTTTTATAGGCAAAGAGCTCTTGTACGAGGCCTCGCTCTCCAGCTATGTGTTACTCGCTGTTACGATGCTGTCCGGGATCACCTTTGTGGCAGTGGCTATTGTATTTGGCTACAGAGTTTTCTGGCGAAAGGGCGAAGATAAAACGCAATTGCAGCACCATGCCGGTTTCCCGTTGTATTTCCCGCCATTGGTATTGGCCATTGGTGGCCTGGCCCTCGGGCTGCTGGTACACCTGGTTCCCACGCCACTGTTGCAGCAAGGGATGCGGGCCATACTTGCCAACCCTAACGCCGAGCTAAAGCTTAGCCTTTGGCACGGTTTCACGCCGGTGCTGGGGCTGAGTGTACTTACACTCCTTCTGGGATATGCCGTTTACAAGTCGTTAACGGTGCTGCATTACCGCGCCTCTACCCTAAAGCCATTATACCGCTACGGCCCAAACACCCTGTACCACATGATGTTCGAAGGGTTTCTGCACCATGCCAAAGCATTTATACTTTGGCTACAAGATGGCTACCTACGCAACTACGTCATGTATATCATGTTCTTCTTCTGCGGATTACTATACTTTATACTTTGGCGGGATACTCCTGGCATAGACTTCACCAACCGAATATACCAGCTACACGAAATCAGGCTTTATGAGCTAGTTGTGTTCTTCCTGGTAATTGCGGCGCTGATCTTCTTATTGGGCACGAGGTCGCGCCTTACCTCTATCGTGGTGATGGGCCTGGTCGGTTACTCTGCAGCCTTGTTCTACATACTTTTCGGGGCGCCGGATGTGGCAGCCACCCAGCTCCTCATCGAAACCCTAACCGTTGTGATCTTCGTGCTTTTGCTGCATAAGCTGCCTGCCTTCACGTACCTCTCGCACCAGTTCCAAAAGTATAAATTCATCGCCATCTCTGCCCTGTTTGGTATACTGATGACATACGTGATGCTGCTGGTACAACAACAGGCCATGAGCACATCGGAGCTGAAAGAGTACTTTGGCAAAACCAGTTACCTGGAGGCGCACGGGCGTAACATAGTCAATGTGATTCTGGTAGATTTCAGGGGGCTCGACACCTTGGGTGAGATTACCGTACTAGCGGTAGCTGCACTTGGTATTTTCTCCCTGCTGCGCCTTAACCCCGAGAGAGGAGGAAAACAATGAAAACAATCATCTTAGTAACCGCCATTCGCTACCTGACACCCCTGTTCCTGGTGTTTTCCATATACATCCTGTTCAGGGGCCACAATCACCCGGGCGGTGGTTTTATAGGGGGGTTAATCGGATCGATAGCCTTTGTGTTTCATGTGCTGGCGTACGGTTCCGCGCGAACAGTAAATTCATACTTTCAGCTAACCGTGTACCACCAGGACAGGCAGCAAAATAACAGCCCAACGCAATACATGTGGGATATGGTAAGCGCCAACACCTGGAACAGGTTAAAAAACAGGACACCCGACTGGCGGTTCCACATTTTCAGGGTGAGGCCGGCCTATCTGATGGCTGCCGGCTTGTTTCTGGCCACCACAAGCGGCGTTACAGGGCTGCTGCGCGGCAAACCCTTTATGACAGGCTGGTGGATGGAGGTTAAAATACCCTTTATCGGGTCGCTGGGCACCCCCACCCTTTTTGATGCCGGTGTGTACATGCTGGTGATGGGGATGGTCTTAAAATTGGTTTTTACAATGTCTAAAGAGTAAAAGTATGGAAACGCTGCTTCCGTTAATGGTGGGTACGCTCTTCGCGGTAGGGCTATACTTTATACTGCACAGGCACCTGTTCAAGGTCATTCTGGGGCTCATCCTTTTCAGCCTTGCCACAAACCTGTTCCTGTTCGTAGTTGGGGGTATAACAAGGGGCAGCAGCGCCATAATAAGCGAAGAAAAGAGTACGGCTACAGAACCTTATGCAGACCCGGTGCCGCAGGCGCTGTTGCTCACAGCTGTTGTAATCGGCTTCGGTATACAATCTTTTGCCATTGTGCTCATCCGACGGGTGTACCAGACATTCAAGTCGAACAACCTGGATGAACTGCGGAAAGAGAATGAGGCCCAGTAGCTCATAATGCCATCAGAAGCCCGAGTACACACCTGCTGCACTACAAGACAGAACTACGCTAACAGTTATATATGTCATCAGATTTACTGCTATTGCTTCCTTTGCTGATTCCACTCTACGGGGCATTAGTTTGCTTAATGTTTTGGCAGCAGGAGCAGTGGCAGGCCGTTATGGTAGGGCTGGCACAGATCGCATGGATGACCACCATTGTTTTTCTGATGCAGCGTGTAATGGCCGAGGAGGTCCTCGTTACACAGATAGGCAACTGGCCGGCTCCGTTTGGCATTACCTTGGTAGCGGATATTTTCGGGGCCTTAATGCTGTTGGCCGCAGCCGTTATTGGCATAGCGGTATACTTGTTCTCCCTGCAAGGGCTTGATGTAACCCGCCGCCGTTTTGGCTACTATCCGCTCCTGCTGCTCCTGCAAATGGGGGTAAGCGGCGTGTGCCTTACCGGCGACCTCTTTAACCTGTTTGTATGGTTTGAAGTGCTGCTCATCTGTTGCTTTGCCCTCCTGAGCCTGGGCGGCACCAAAGGCCAGTTGGAGGGTACGCTAAAGTATGTCACCATCAACTTCCTGGCCTCAGGTTTTTTGCTGGCGGGTGTTGGGGTTATGTACAGCCTCTACGGGGCGCTGAACCTGGCCGAACTGGCGCTGATGGTGCGGCAGCCGGAGCACCCTAACTTGCCCCTGCTAAGTATGGCCAGTGTTTTTTTCCTGGTAGGCTTCGGAATAAAATCCGCTATTTTCCCGCTGTTCTTCTGGCTGCCTGCTTCTTACCATTCCCCACCTGTGGCTATCTCCGCCCTTATTGCCGGGCTCGTTACCAAAGTCGGGATTTATACTTTGATCCGGCTGTTCACGCTCATTTTCATCAGCGACTTGGGCTTTATGCTGCCGCTGCTGGCAATACTTTCGGGTTTTACCATGCTGATCGGCGTGATAGGCGCCGCCGCCCAAACCGACTTCAAAAAGATCCTTTCATTCCACATCATCAGCCAGATCGGGTACATGCTGATGGGGCTGGCCATATACACGCCGCTGGCTATAGCGGGGAGTGTCTTTTTTATTGTGCACAACATCCTTGTCAAGACAAACCTATTCCTGATCAGTGGCGTGGTGGCGCAGCGGTACCGCACCTTCTCGCTAAAAAAGCTGGGAGGGGTATACCTGCACCAGCCGGTGCTTGCGCTGCTGTTCCTGCTGTCGGCCCTGAGCCTGGCCGGAACCCCGCCGCTCTCCGGCTTCTGGGGGAAATTAATGCTGGCCAAAGCCGGACTTGAAGCCGGAGCTTATACTTTGGTTGGGGTTTCGCTTTGCGTCAGCCTCATCACCCTTTTTTCCATGACCAAGATATGGAACGAAGTTTTCTGGAAACCCAAACCCGGCAATCATATACCAGACAAGGATCTGGCCCCTGTCAGCCTGCTCCGGCTGCGGCAATTGCACCTGCCCGTTATACTTTTGTTGGTGGTTATCCTCTTTATCGGGGTGTATGCAAGGCCCCTCGTGCAACTATCGGTAAGGGCGGCAAACGGGCTGCTGCACATCGAAAAGTACACGGAGACAGTATTATCTAATAAAACGCTTAAGTAACAAATGCATGAAATTACTACTTATACATAGTCTCATTGCCGGGGTAGCGGTTTACTTTTATTTTCAGCATCCTGATGCCATCATACCTTACACGGCGCTTAGCACTGCCCTGCTATTTCTGGTGCTATTCAGCCTGCTATGGAACAGCTCTTACTTCTACCATCGCTCCTACTACCGCAAAATGCCTAAGCTGCTTCACTTTATCATGTTTTTCATGAAGGAACTTTTCGTTGCCAACATGAAAATTGCCTACGACATCATAACGCCGCATTACCACATGAGCCCTACCGTGCTTGCTTTCCCGCTCCGGTTAAAAACGGACCTGGAGATATCTATCCTGGCGAACATGATTGGCCTGACGCCGGGCACGTTAAGTATAGATGTGAGCGCCGATAGAAAGTTTTTATACGTGCATACTTTATACCTCAAACACAAGGATATAGAGCAGCTGAAACTGCACATCAAAAATGGGTTCGAACGCAGAATACTAGAACTAACCGCATGAGTATTTTCCAGATAACGCTGATAATAGCCATGATAATGCTGAGCATCTGTTTGCTGCTCACTGCCATACGCTTTGCCATTGGCCCCACTCTGCCAGACCGTGTCACGGCCTTCGACCTGTTTGTAGCCAACGTGATTGGCATTATCGTGATCTACACGGAACTGACACACAACGAGGACTTTATAGATGTTGCCATGATCCTGTCGCTTTTCGGGTTTCTGGGCTCCATCTCGTTTGCATATTACATTATAAGGGTAACCAAGTGAACCATGGAAAGAGAGATAGACTGGGTGTTAATAAAAGATATTATAAGCTGCATATTCATACTCTTCGGGGTATGTATCATGCTGATTGCTTCCATCGGACTGCTTCGCTTCCCGGATTTTTACATCCGTATGTCGGCCATCACAAAGGGGGCTACATTGGGGTTAGGCATGATTCTGCTGGGTATGGGCATTTACTTCAACCAACCCGGGGTGCTACTGAAGGTGATCGCGATAATGGTATTTACCTCCATTACGGCACCTGTGGCTGCACATGTTATTGGGCGCGCCGCCGTGCAGAACAAAATTCCCTTCTGGGAAAAAACCAATCTAAAAGAATTTCAAGAGTATATGGCCAAGGAGCACCTGGAGCAATCAGTAAACCATGACAAGTATACTGTGGAGGAAACTACGAGGCAGAAGGATGTGGATGGTGCTGCTGATATCGAATAAACGGCCTCACCGAATCAGCATAGGTGTGATGGGACTCAACGGTGGTGAGGATATGGTCGGGGTAGGTAAGCGCTGTCAGGTAGCCGCCGAAAACGCAGCCCGTGTCTATGTTGATGGTATTGTTTCGCCAGCGCGGCTCGTGCACAGGAGTATGGCCGTACACGACAATAGCCTTTCCGCAATAATCAGCGGCCCAGTCCAGCCGGATAGGAAGTCCTTTGTCGTCTGTTTCACCGGTTGTGGGGCCATAGAGGCAAAGCTCCCTGACGACCTTCGTGTTTCGCCCATGCAACCGTTCCTCCAAACCGGCATGCGCCACCACCAGCCTTCCTTTGTCTAAAATTACGTGGTGCGGCAGCTTACTCAGGAAATGCTTCACACGCTCCCGGAACACGGCATCATAAGACTCCAGTTGTGCCTTCGTCATCTCCAGCCCATGCCGCACCTGCACGTTGCGGCCCAGCAGCATCCGCAGCAGCTTGTCGTCGTGGTTTCCGCTCACGCAGTAGGCAATCCCCTGCTCCGTCATGTCCATTACCAGCCGCAACACCTCCGGCGAGTTCGGGCCGCGGTCTACCAGGTCACCTACAAAAACAGCTTTGGCTCCTTCCGGCGGCTCTACTTCATACCTGGCCTCCTCCTTGTTAAAATGCACCTGGTAGCCTAAACGTTGCAGCAGTTCCTGCAGCTCATTAAAACAACCATGCACATCCCCGATCACATGAAAAGGACCATGCTCCTCCGGAAGTTCAAGGTTAAAAATAGTATGCTCCACTTTATTCTCCATACACACGAATACTTACAAAAACTGTGCTGCGCATGCGCTGCCTCTATATAAACAGTGAAACTTGGGTTGAGGTTAGGCTACAACCAAACATTTTTAAGGGATGCCGTGGTTAAAAGAGTGCAAAATTTTATTGGCCATGGCCGCTAGTCTTGCTAATTTTGTAGGAATATACACAAAACAAGTACAGGCTTACCAGCTTAATGCCCACATCTTACAAAAAAATAAAGATTCCGTTACTTTGGCTGCGCCGCCACACCTCTGACAGGGAATTCATGCTTGTGTCGAGTGTGCTGGTGGGGCTTACAGCCGGAGTGGCTGCTGTGATCCTGAAGTCGTTGGTGCACTACATACAGATGCTGCTGGCCTACGGCAACCGCCTCCTGGACCAACCCTACTGGCTGGTAGTGTTCCCGCTGATAGGCATCCTGCTTACGGTGGCTATCGTTTCCTTGTTTTTTAAGGGCCGCATCGGCCGCGGCACCGCCAATATTCTGTTTAACATATCCCAGAAATCCAGTTTGGTGGAGCGGCATAAGATGTACTCGCATGTGCTTACCAGCGCCATTACGGCGGGTTTTGGAGGCTCTGCCGGCCTGGAGTCACCGATTGTGGTGACAGGCTCAGCCATCGGCTCCAACTATGGCCGCGAGTACCACCTCAACTACCGTGACCGCACGCTTCTGCTTGCTTCTGGTGCCGCTGCAGGTATTGCCGCCGTTTTTAATGCCCCTATTGCCGGGGTGCTGTTCGCCATCGAAGTGCTCCTTACGGATATAAGTATATCTGCCTTTATCCCTCTTATTATTTCAGCGGTGGTGGGTGCGCTCAGCTCCAAGGTTATACTGGAGGAGGATATCCTGTTCAACATTAGCCAGCGGGAGTTCTTTGCTGCAGAGCACGTGCCGTTTTACGTGCTGCTGGGTATACTTTGCGGTATGATTTCGGTGTACTACACCCGCATGGCGCTGCGCGTGGAGGAGCTTTTCGAAGGATACCAGACAACGGTTTTAAATCGAGCCCTGATTGGTGGAGCACTACTAGGCCTTCTGATCATGCTGTTCCCGCCGCTTTTCGGGGAAGGTTACGATAGCATAAGGCTACTGGAGAACGGGCAGGCGCAAAAGCTGCTGCAGGATAGCTGGCTGGCTTTTTTCGGAACGAATGAGTGGCTTGTACTTTGCTTTGTGGGTGCCCTGGCACTCGTAAAAGTGTTTGCCACTACCATTACGATTGCCTCTGGCGGTAACGGCGGTAATTTTGCCCCTTCTATGTTTGTGGGGGCCAGCACCGGCTTCTTTTTCTCGCGGATCGTTAACCTGCTAAACATCAGCAACCTGCCTACCAGCAGCTTTGCCATGGTGGGCATGGCGGGTATACTTAGCGGGGTGATGCATGCGCCGCTCACGGCTGTCTTCCTGATCGCGGAAATTACAGGAGGCTATACTTTGATGATCCCGTTGATGATTGTGGCGGCCAGTTCTTTTGCGCTGGTAAAATACTTTGAGCCATACTCCCTCGACACCAAAAAATTAGCGCAGAAAGGTCAGCTGCTCACCCACAACAAAGACCGCACGATCCTGCGCATTATGAAAATCCAACACCTGATCGAGACGGAGTTTCAGCAGGTTTCGCCGGAGGCTACGCTGGGAGAATTTGTAGAGGTGATAGCCCATTCGCGCCGAAACTTGTTTCCGGTTGTAAGTGCCAAAGGAAAGCTGGACGGGGTTATCCTGCTGGAGAACGTGCGCGAGATCATGTTCAAAACCGAAAAGTATAATACGGTGAAGGTAAAGGAGCTGATGATAAAACCACCCGCCATCGTGCAGTATGATGACAGCATGGCCGACGTGATGAAGAAGTTCGACGAGTCAGGTGCCTGGAACCTGCCTGTACTCCACGACGATGTATACCTGGGGTTTGTCTCTAAATCCAGCATTTTCACCAAGTACCGCAAACTACTGATCAAGACCACGAACGTGAGTTAATGTTGAATGAGTGCATAAAACCACTTCCTGAATTATATACATTCGTCACTCTCTTATTCAACATTCCCATTCCGCCACAGCTCCCCCTGCCTGATCCGAAGAGGCGAAGGAATATTGTTGTGGTAGAGCTGCCCCGTTCCAAGGCCTTGCGGCAGGGTAACGTCATACTGCGCGGTGAACTGGCTAATCGCGTTAAGTCCGATATTAGATTCCAGCGCAGAAGTCATCCACCAGCCAATGCCGCGTTGCCCGGCCATTTGTATCCATTCAGCGCTGGCGGCTAAACCACCCACCAAGGTCGGCTTCAGGATAATGTATTGCGGCTTTATACTTTCCAGCAGCGCCTCCTTTGCCTGCGCCTCCTGTACGCTTATCAGTTCTTCATCCAGGGCAATGGGCACCGGCGTGTAGGCGCAAAGCTGGATCATTTCCTGCAGCTGTCCCTGCCTGATTGGTTGCTCTATAGAATGCAGTTCATACTTGGCCAGCCGCTCCAGTTTTTTATAAGCCTCCTGCGGCGAGAAAGCACCGTTGGCATCTACCCGAACCGTTAACCGGTCCGCTCCTGCTACCTCCCGAATACTTTGCAGGATATCCAGCTCAGTTGTAAAATCAAGGCTGCCAATTTTCAGTTTCAGGCAAGTATAACCGGCTTTCATTTTCTGGTCAATTTGCTCCTGCATAAAGGCTCTGTCGCCCATCCACACCAAACCATTGATTGGTATACCTGCCTCACCACGACTGAAGGCGTTATCGTACAACAGGCCTTTGCCGCCATGCTGCAGGTCCAAAAGCGCAACCTCCAGAGCGAAACGCATTGCGGGCCACTCCTGCAGCTGTAGCTGCAGCTCCTCAGGCAGGCCCTGCCCTACCCTTAGTTCCACTTTACCGCTATTTACAGCGTTTACCACCTGCTGCAGCTTCTCTTCCAAATCCGGACGATAATCTATACTTAGGCCGGCCAGCGGGGCACACTCTCCTAGCCCAAAGACTCCAGGGTTCTCCACATTCCATACTTTCAGAAAGTATACTTTATGCTCCGAAATGGCTCCGCGCGATGTACGGGCATCAAATTTAAACCGTAAAGTATGGGAGGTATAGCTAAGGTGCAGGCTCATAAATATTGTACTGTTTTGAAGTGTCAAGATAAACCAATATAACCAGATTTGACGTAGATGAAGAACAAAGTACATTTTTTACAAGGCAGTCTGCCATACTACTGTAACCTAACATTATCGCTTTCATCTTGTTAAAACTAAACAATCAAGTATAGCGACAGTTTCTTTCGTCAGTTTACGTACTTCCCTCAGGCTTTAAACCCAAAAACTATGAACACACTTACCGCCTCCGCCACAAAAGCGCTTCAGGAGCGTTTCAACTTGATTCGCCAGCGAACCGAAACCATTTGCAGCCCTTTGGAGCCGGAGGATACCGTGGTGCAGCCCATTGTTGATGTGAGCCCTCCCAAATGGCACATGGCCCATACCAGTTGGTTTTTCGAAACGCTTATACTTGCACCGAACCTGCCCGGGTATAAAGTTTTTCACCCGCAGTACGCGTATCTTTTTAACTCCTACTATAACAGCCTGGGCAGCCGTGTGCTGCGCGATCAGCGTAGCACCATCACCCGTCCTCCGTTGCGCAGTATAGTAGAGTACCGAGCGTATGTAAATGAGCACATCAACAGGCTGCTGCAGGTGCTACCGGAGGAGAAGGTGGAGCAGCTTCGGCCTTTGCTGGAACTGGGGCTGCAGCACGAGCAACAGCACCAGGAGCTGCTGATTACAGACATAAAGTATATACTGGGCACTAACCCCATGCTGCCGGTTTACAAGCCACTGCCAGACACGCAAAAGCAAAGTATAGCCACAGCCGCCAGGTTCCTGGAGGTGCCGGGCGGCAAGTATAAAATCGGTTACCAGGGCGATGGGTTCTGTTTTGACAATGAGCTTGGCGTACATGAGGTGCTGATAGAGGATTTTGAGGTCATGAACAGGCTGGTGACCAATGGCGAGTACTTGGAGTTTATGCAGGACGGTGGCTACGGGGATTTCAGGCATTGGCTGGATGAGGGCTTTGCCCTGGTAAACCAGAATAAGTTGGAGGCACCGCTCTACTGGGTGCGGCAACACGACGAATGGCACCGTTTTACCATGAGCGGGTTACAGAAAGTAGATCTAAATGCCCCTGTCTGCCACTTAAGCTTTTACGAGGCCGATGCCTTTGCCAACTGGTCGGGGAAGCGCCTGCTCACAGAGTTTGAGTGGGAAGCAGCCTCACAGGTATACCCGCCGCAGGGAGGCAATTTTGTAGAGAGCGAGCTGCTGGAGCCAGCTGCAGCAGAACCCGCCGAAGAAGGCCTTCAGCAAATGTACGGCGACCTGTGGGAATGGACCTACAGCGCCTACCATCCGTACCCCGGCTTTACAAAGGCTCCCGGTCCTGTTGGGGAGTACAATGGCAAATTTATGATCAACCAAATGGTGCTTCGCGGCGGCTCCTGTGCCACTCCGGAAAGCCACATCCGAACCTCATACCGAAACTTCTTTCACCCTGATAAGCGCTGGCAGTACAATGGCATCAGGCTGGCCTCTAAAAAATAAACCAATGGAAACACCCTCAACACTTACCCCGATGATAGAACTCAGCCGCCGGCAGGATGGCTCCAATGATACGACTGCCTTTGCCCACGATGTGGCGGAAGGCTTGAGCCAGAGACAGAAAACACTCCCCTCCCGCTATTTTTATGACGGCGCCGGCAGTAAGCTTTTCCAGCAGATCATGACCCTGCCAGAGTATTACCTGACGCGTTGCGAACAGGAAGTACTTCAGGAAAACAAAGAGGCAATGGTCAGGCAGTTTTCCCAGGGCGGCCTTTTCCATCTCATAGACCTTGGCGCTGGAGACGCCTTCAAGACAAAGATCCTGCTATCAGAGCTTTCTGAACAGCAGAGCGCCTTTGATTATGTGCCGGTCGATATTTCCGGTGATGCCATGCAAGAACTTTCAGAAAGCCTGCAAAAGGAACTTCCGCAGGTTAAAGTAGAAGCCGTGGTAGGCGAATACTTTCAGGCCCTGAAGTGGCTGCAAGAGAACAAGGCAGAGCGCAAGGTGGTGCTGTTTCTTGGTTCTAACATCGGAAATTTTGAAACAGCTGAAAGTATAGGCTTCCTGAGGAGCATCCGTAGTTACCTGCAGCCCGGTGACCAACTGCTTATGGGTGTGGACTTGCGCAAAAACCCGGATGTCATCCTGAAGGCCTATGATGATGCCGCAGGTGTAACAGCGGCTTTTAACCTGAACCTGCTGCACCGCATTAATCGTGAGCTGGATGCCGACTTTGACGTAAACCAGTTTTGCCACCACGCCATTTACAACCCGCTGGAGGGTGTGATGCGCAGCTTTCTTGTAAGCAAATCAGAGCAGGAAGTACATATCCGCAAAGCCGGCCTTACAGTACATTTTGACGCCTGGGAGGCGCTGCAAACGGAAAATTCCTACAAGTATAACATTCCTCAGATTGATGAATTAGGCAAGGAATGTGGTTTTGAGATCGAGACGGTTTTCTACGATAGCCAGAAACGCTTTGCCGATGTGCTTTTTAAGGTTAGCTAAAAAGTATAGATTCGCACCCTCTAACCTCCTAACACGCTAGCTTATACATGGAGCTCATTTCGCTTGCTGCCGGGGGCAGTTACTTCAGGAGTCCGCAAACGGCTACGGCAGCTGCCATTGCTGCGCTTGAAGCCGGTAAAACATTTTACGGGCCTACTGAAGGAACCCTGTCACTACGCCGCGCCATCAGCCTAAAGTATAAAACTGACGGAATAAAGGTGCAGCCAGGGCAAATACTGGTAACCCCCGGAGCCAAGCAGGCGCTGCACAACTTATGCTCTGTTCTCTTAAAAGCAGGCGATGAAGTGGTGATACCCACGCCTGCCTGGTTCGGTTTTCATGAGCTGCTAAAGTATAGCCCCGGCAAAGTGGTGCCCCTACCAACGCATTTACCGGAAGGGTATAAGCTGACACACGACATGCTGCGCGGTGCCCTCTCCGACCGCACCCGTATCCTGCTGCTGACAAACCCGGGTAACCCCACGGGTCGTATTTATACAAAGCAGGAGCTCGAAGCGTTGCTGGAGGTAGTAAACGAATTCCCGAACCTATACCTGATTTCCGATGAAATATATGACCTTGTTACTTACAGCAGGCCTTTTACTTCTATCCTTTCCTGCCAAGGGGCGAAAGCAGGAAGAACAATCGTCGTAAACGGTTTCTCTAAATCTTTTGCCATGTCTGGCTGGCGGCTTGGGTTCATACTTGGGCCGGAGGAATTGGTAAAGAAGTGTACCGATTTCCAGAACGCCACTATGTCTGGGGTTAGCGTGTTCGTGCAGGATGCGGCCGAAGCTTCTATCTTGGCCCGGGAGCAGGAACTGCCTCCCATGCAAGAGGTTCTGTCCAACAACCGGGAGATCATGCAGAAAGGATTGGACGCCATCCCACACGTTACATACTATCTGCCAGACGGCGCCTACTACTTTTTCCCGGACCTGAGTTATTACCTGAACCGCACCAGCATCACCGGTGAGATTATTAAAACAACTCCGGACCTCTGCCGCTACCTCCGTAGCTGCTACAACCTTGAGCTCGCTCCCGGCGATAATTTTGGAGGTCCGGGCCACGTGCGAATGTCCTTCGCCATCGAAACCCCTCGCCTTCAGGATGCCATGCAACGCCTCCGGCAAGGTTTAAACCTATTAACCGCAGAAGCGGATTGAAACGTTGGTTTTCAGCACCTTACTACCGGAAGTATACTTGTTGAGTTATTGACACATGAGCTAAACCAGAAGAATCAACCTTACTTCGAGAGTTAAAGTCGGTTATTTCTCCTAATTTTGCGGCCTGATTAGCCAGATTCGCGCCGCATGGATATCCCAGAATACAAGCAACACTTTTCTAAGAACTTTACCCTCGCCTACCCAGTGGTGCTAAGCCAGCTAGGGCATATTCTGGTGAGCGTATTCGATAGCTTGATGGTGGGCCAGACGGGAACCATGCCACTGGCGGCAGCCTCTTTGGGCAACAGCATTTTTACCATCACCCTGGTTTTCGGGCTTGGCGTTTCCTATAGTATAACGCCGCTTATTGCAGCTGCCGATGGCCGTCGCAACTATACCCGAATCTCCTTGCTACTGCTCAATGGCTTGGTTTCCAACGTGCTTTTAGGCATTCTCTTATTTATAGCCGGGTATTTTCTATCCCCTTATATCACGGTGCTTGACCAACCTCCCAAAGTGGTGGAACTGGCTATCCCGTACATTAATATCCTGTTTCTGTCGATGGTGCCGCTCATGTTTTTCCAGGCATTCCGGCAATTTGCAGAGGGGCTTTCCCTCACAAAGCAGGCCATGTACATTTCTATACTTGCCAATGGCCTTAACGTGGTCCTCAATTACATTCTGATCTTTGGAAAGCTTGGGTTTGAGCCAATGGGGCTGGTCGGGGCTGGCTGGGCAACGTTGATTTCGCGTGTCGTGATGGCGATAGCTATGGCAGGCTGGGTACTTTATGCCAAACGCTTCGAGGTGTTCAGGCATTTCCTGCGCCTGCGCCATCTCTCCTTCATCCACATGTATCGCATTTTTAAACTGGGCCTGCCTATATCCGGGCAAATGATCTTTGAGATGGGGGCCTTCAGTTTCTCTGCCATCATGATCGGCTGGCTCGGCGCCAAAGAGCTTGCCGCGCACCAGATAGCCATAAATGTGGCAGCGGTTACTTACATGATGGCCAGTGGTATAGCCGCAGCCGCCACCATACGTGTGGGCAACCAGAAAGGGCTCGGTAACTTTGAGGCCATGCGCATGGCGGGCTACAGTAACCTTGTCATGGGAATAGTCTTTATGATGGGCAGCGGCCTTTTGATGGTGCTGTTCAACAGGCTTATACCTATGCTTTACATTGATGACCCGGAAGTGATTCAACTGGCCTCGGGCCTTCTGATCATCGCCGCGCTTTTCCAGATATCCGATGGTGTGCAGGTGGTTGGGCTTGGTGCCTTACGCGGTCTGGAGGATGTACGAATCCCGAGCCTTATTTCGTTATTAGCTTACTGGGTGGTAGGGCTTCCGGTAGGTTACCTGCTTTGTTTTAAAGCCGGCTTCGGCGTGAATGGAGTGTGGATGGGACTTCTCACCGGCCTGTCGGTAGCGGCGGTACTGCTTACCTTACGGTTCAGAAAATTAAGCAACCAGCTGACACTCAGGTAAAGTACAAATTCCGGGCACTTTTTATCGGTAGCTGCTGTTGCCATAATAGAAACAGTATTAACTTTTAGCCGAGTCCTACATGTTTACTTTTACCTTATTCCTGTCTGTGTGGGCAAGAATACTGCTGCCACTGCTCTACCCTGAAGCTTCTGCAGCAGCTATCTCAGTTGCAAGAACAGATTTAAACTCACCTACAGAAAATTCTACAAGCGAGACAGTTATCTGGTCTACGGACCGGCGTCTTTCCTGGGATGATTTTAAAGGCCTTCCTGACGATACAAACCCACACCATGCCCTGACAGCAGCTAATTTAGCCGTTAACGCAGGCTGTAAAAACAACCAGTACACCTATAAGGTAAAATGTGTTTTCCTGCCGCAGCAGTCCTGGTCCAAGAAAAAAAGTTCAGATAAACTGCTGGCCCACGAACAGCTGCACTTCGACCTGACAGAGGTTCATGCCCGCCAGCTCCGTCACGACTTGCAAACAATAAGCTGCTCCAACCTTAAAGCAAAATTAGGTTTGATGGTAAACGAGGCATTTAAGCGCTGGAAAGCTGAGCAGGACCTGTTTGATCAGGCATCTAAGCATGGGCTCGATAAAGATGAGCAGCAGGCATGGGCCGCAAGTATAGCCGCACGCCTTAAAAAGCTGGAGGCTTACCAATAGTAGGCGTAACACTCCAGCATGTATAGCTTAATTTATACCTTATCAACTTGCAGGGCCCAGATTTTTGGTGGATGGACCCGAGATTACCTTACCCTGCGGATCGAAGCGGGAACCGTGACATGGACAATCCCAGGAGCTTTCCACGCTGTTCCAGCTAACCACGCAGCCCATGTGCGGGCACACGGCTGAGCACTGGTGCCGTACACCATCCTGATCGCAGTAAACGGCTATTTTGCTCGTCCCTTTGCGCATTATGCGGCCGGTGCCCGGTAAAACCTGCGATGGATCTTCTACATCGCCGGGTGTTACGTAATCTTTCATTTGCGCCGCCACATTCAGGTTCTCCTTCAGGAACTCCCCTGCCGATTTAAGGCTTACCCGTGACGGATCATATAACTTGGCCCATGGGTTTGGGCGCTCTATGATGAGGTCCGTGATGAGCATTCCGGCGATAGTGCCATGCGTCATGCCGTGTCCGGAATCACCAGTGGCAATGTATACATTCTCTTCATCCCCCGGATTGCGGCCAATGTAAGCCAAACCGTCCACAGGCTCATACACCTGGCCAGACCAGCGGTACTGCACCTCTTCCGCCATCGGAAATTTGAGCCTGGTCCAGCGCTCCAGTTCCTGGAAACACTCAATTGGGTGGTCGTGCTGCCCGGTTTTGTGGTCTTCGCCACCCACTATCAGCAGATCATACTGCGCCTCGTTAGCGGTGTCTTTCTGCAACCGGATATAGTGATAAGGATCTTTCATGTCCCAGTAAAGAGCATCGGCCACTGCGTCTTTTGGCACCTGAACAGCTAGGGCATAGGTCCGGTAAGGCGCCTGTTTGGTGTGTATCGTGAGCATGTCATTTACCGGTGTGTTGGTTGCCACTACCAGGTGGTTGGAAGAAACGGAATGCCCGTTGGCGGAAACTACGGTTGCCACAGCACCCGACTTAAAACTCTTCACGTGGGTACCGGTGTAGATGCTGCCTCCGTTGTCTATCACTGCCTTGGCGAGCCCGCTCAGGTATTTCATAACATGGAAGCGGGCTTGGTTTGGATAGTGCAGGCAAGGGAAAGCCGTCAGGGTATCCACCGGGCAATGCTTGCGCATCACAACATCCTGCCACCCGATCTGCTGCAGCGCCTCCAGTTCCTGCATCAGTTTCTCTTGCTCTTCCGCTGAAGTAGCAAACAGAAAGCCATCCACACGGGTAAAATCGCAATCTATACTTTCTTCGGCTGCAATTTCCTCGATTTTATCAATCGCCTTCCCATGGCTTTGGCAAGCAAGGCGTGCGCCGTCTTTACCGAAAAGCTTTATCAGGTTATAATACTGCTCGTCTAGTGCGTTAGACAGGTGCGCTGTGGTACGGCTGGTTTCGCCGCCCCCGATCTCTTTAGACTCCAGCACCACTACCCGCTTACCTTCTTTGGCCAGCAGGTAGGCAGTGGTAAGCCCTGCTATGCCTGCCCCCACGACACAAACATCACACGTAATGTTTTCGCCAAGCATTTTGGTTGCTGGCAGTTGCACGTGGTTCATCCAAACAGGCAAAGTGGCTCCGGATTCCTTTTTCATAGTTTTTATTTTGTACGAATGGTAGTTTTTGTGGCATTACCAAGCAGGCAGTGCCGGATGCATAGGAGTACGAAGCAAGTTGGCTTATGTTGCTCAAAGGCCACATTAGGGGTTTTAGGCTGGTAATTCCGACTAAAGATGAGCCCTTATGCTTATCAGTACTGGAAAGCCTCGGAACTTATACTTATCTTGAGCGTCATCAACAAAAGAAACAGAAGCTATGCATGCATCCGCACGTACTATGGAGCAGATCAGTTGGCAGGAATTCGAGAAAACCGATATCCGGGTAGGCACTATCATTTCAGCGGAGGAGTTCCCGGAAGCGCGCAGGCCAGCCTATAAACTGCAGGTAGATTTGGGCCCCCTGGGTATGAAAAAATCAAGCGCACAGATCACCAAGCACTACAAGCCGCAGGAACTGGTGGGCATGCAGGTGCTCTGCGTCACCAACCTCGGGAAAAAGCAGATCGGTAGTTTTATGTCAGAAGTACTCGTAACGGGCTTCGCAGACGAGGACGGAGATATTATTCTGGCACAGCCTGCCGGCAAGGTGCCCAACGGCAGTAAGCTGATGTAGGGAGCCGGACTTACTGAGCCAATCGCCCATCAGATGACTGGGCTGCAGAATCCTGGGGTTGACGGTGCTTTGCCTGCATCTTTGACTCGCGCACGCTCAGGGTATCCACCACTATCTCGTAAAGCACATCCATCTCTTCAATATTACGAAGGTAATAGTTGTAGGTATCCTTAAACTGCTCCTGCGTAACATCGTACTGCTCAAATATTTTTGCCTGCTCCTGGTTAAACGACATCAGGGCCGTATCAGGGTAAATCACGTTTGTTTCGATAAGCGCCTCGGTTGTATGGATGTCCGCCAGGATACGAACCATCTTCTCCTGCGGTATCATATCCTTAGGTTTTTTTTCGTTCTGGCTCTGGCAGCCAAGCAGGCTGAGGCAAAAAAGTATGCAGAAAAGTTTTTTCACGGGTGCATATTACGAGTTTATAGCTTAATTTTAAAATCAGACTGCAGGTTACCTTCTCATGAGAGAGCTTGTTAAGAAGCTACGTAAGTACGAAATACGCATCCGGAAAGCCATTACCACGCAAATGCAAGGCGATTTCCACTCGGTGTTTAAAGGCACGGGGCTGGAGTTTGATGACGTGCGCGCCTACCAATATGGCGACGACGTGCGCTCCATCGACTGGAATGTATCGGCTAAAGGCCATGGCACTTTTATAAAAACCTACCGGGAGGAGAAGGAGCAGTCCGTGTTTCTGATGCTGGACGTGAGCGCCTCGCAACGGATTGGCACCGGCGCACAGCAGAAACTGGACGTGGGCAAAGAGATATGCGGCGTGCTGGCCCTGTCGGCAGCGCGGCAGCAAAGCCAGATTGGCATTATCTGCATCTCCGACAGGAAAGAGAAGTACCTGAAGCCCGCTAAAGGTATACAGCAGGCTTACGCTATTATAAAGGCGCTGAGTGAACTGGAGCCGAAATCAGTTAAGACCAACCTGGCCGCAGGTATAAAACTGACCCTGGACATTATCAAGCGCCGCAGCATCATCCTGCTCCTTTCCGATTTTATAGACAACAACTATGAGAAAGAGCTGAGCATGCTGGCTCGTCGGCACGACCTGATCGTGCTGCACCTGCGTGATGTGCGGGAGCAGGAGTTGCCTGCCATGGGCATCGTGCCTATACTTGATCGGGAAACTGGCCGAACGCTCTGGCTGAATACCTCGGGCGAGGAATTTCAGAAACGCTACCTGGCGCAGTACCAGGAGAACCAGGAGCAGCTCATGCGCCTGTGCCAGAAATACCAGGCCAACTACCTGGCCATCGACACGAACGAGGATTACGTGCCACAACTGGTAAACCTGTTCAGGCTCAGGAATAAGTCAACTAAGAAAAGTGCGTAAGCTATCTATATTTATACTTTTGAGTCTCTGGCAGCTGGTGGCACAGGCCCAAAAGCCACAGAAGCCCGAGGGCTTCTTTAACCGCGACACCATTCAGCTGGGTGAACTGGTGCAGTATACGTTAGTGTACCGCCACGCTGATACGCTGGAGGTTGTGCTTCCTGCCGACACCTATAACTTCGCTCCCTTTGAACTGGTACGGAACAACTTTTACCCTACCCGCACGGCGCAAGGTATAAGCACCGATAGCGCAGTTTATACCTTGCGTAGCTTTGAGACAGATACTCTGCAGCAGCTGGCGCTGCCGGTGTATGTGCTGCGCGAGCTGGATACGGTAGAACTGTTTACCAATGCCAGCGCCGTTCGCCTGAAACAACTGGTACAAACAGTGCAGGAGCCGCTACAGGTAAAGGTAGAGACGGAACTGGCAACCGTGGAGGAGCGTTTCAATTGGCCTCTGATGCTGCTTTGGGTAGTTACGGCTGTTGCCCTTGTTGCTTTGGTCTGGCTTATCTTCGGGCAATCGATCAAACGCAGGTATAAACTGTATCGTCTCCGAAAAGACCACCTGTACTATACTTCTCGCTTCAACTCCCACAAAGACCGCTTTCAGAAATCCGGGGTGCAGGCAAGCCTGGAGAAGGCCGTTACGCTTTGGAAAAACTACCTGACCAAGCTGGAGCGCAGCGGCATCAACTCGTTCACCACTAAGGAAATCGTGGAATTTTATCAAAACGATGAGGAAATAAACACCGCCCTTCGTATCTGCGATAAAGCGATCTACGGTAACCTGCAGTCAGAGTCGGAGGGTGAGGCAAACCTAGCCCTGAGCATGCTGCGCCGCTTCTCGAAGGAGCGCTACCAACTACACCGCGAACAGATCAGAAATGCTAGAAATAAATAACACGCTCTGGGACTGGCTAAGCCTGGAGTGGTTTAGCTACAGTACCCTACGCTCCTTTGAGTGGGTGTACCCGTCGGTGCTTTATGCGCTGCCGGTTATTCCGCTGCTGTTCATACTTAAGTCGCTGCTGCGGCGCAACACCCGCCTGAAACTGGACATGGCTTTGTTTGAGGGGCGCGTGAGCTGGCAGTGGAGCAGTTTGCTTCGATTCCTTCCCCGGCTGGTATTTATGCTTTTTACCCTACTGGTACTAGTGGCCCTGGCAAGGCCTCAGCTTATAAATGAGCAACTGGAGCTCACCTCCGAGGGTATAGATATCGTGCTGGTGCTGGATGTATCAGGCTCTATGGAGCTGCAGGACATTAAGCCCAACCGCCTGGAAGCCGCCAAAGAGGTGGCCCTTGGATTTATAAACGGCCGTGTGCAGGACCGTATCGGGATGGTGGTGTTTGCCGGCGATGCCTACTCCCTAGCCCCCCTCACAACCGATTATGACCTGCTGCGCGAAAGTATAAACTCCATCGGATTTAAGATGATTCAGCATGATGGCACCGCCATAGGAAGTGCCCTGGCAGTAGCCATTAACCGCATGCGCGATTCAAATGCCAAAGGGAAGGTTATCATACTTATCAGTGATGGCGAAAACACGGCCGGTAGCTTGAACCCAGAGCTGGCGGCACAACTTGCCTACGGTTACGGCATAAAACTTTATACCATCGGGATTGGTAAAGATGGGAAGATACCATACAATGTGGATGGTTCTGGGCAGGTGCTGTACGTGGAAACGGAAATGGATGAGTCAAACCTCCGGCAGATCGCGCAGATCGCCGACGGCAAGTTTTTCCGGGCCGACTCCAAAAATGCGCTGCAGCAGGTGTTCCAGAACATCAACCGCCTGGAGAAAACAGAGGTTACCGAGAAGCGTTTCCGCGACACGCAGGATTATTATCAGGTGTACCTGAAGTGGGCTTTACTGCTGCTGCTGGTGTGGATGCTGCTGAAAAACACCTTTATCGCCAACGTGCTGGAAGACTAAGAGAGGTAGAGAGGTAGAAAGTTTAGTGGTTGAGGGCTCATCCACTCATTCACTTATTCAGAATTATAATATAAAACTATGAGCATAAAAGAGAACATACTTTACTTTGACGAGCAGCTGCGCCAAACACCCTGCCGGCTGGTAGCTGTTTCCAAAACACACCCGGTGGAAGTGATTAAAGAGGCTTATGACGCCGGTCACCGCCTTTTTGGGGAGAACAAGGTGCAGGAACTAGTAGACAAGTATGCGCTGCTGCCACACGACATCGCCTGGCACCTGATAGGGCATTTGCAGACAAACAAGGTAAAGTATATCGCTGAGTTTATAGATACCATAGAATCTGTAGACAGCCTGAAACTGCTGGTGGAGATAAATAAACGTGCCGAGATGTATGGCCGCACCCTGCCCATTAACTGTATGTTGCAGATTTCTATTGCCGACGAGGAGACAAAGTATGGCATGACCTGCAAGGAGGCTGAAGCGCTGCTACAGTCGGAGGAATACCGTGCGATGAAGTATATCCGTATAACAGGCGTGATGGGTATTGCCACGAACACCGACAACGAGCAGAAGCTACGCCAGGAGTTCGGGCAGCTGCGTGCCTGCTTTAAACGGCTGAAAGAGACTTTTTTTATCGGCAACGACGACTTTAAAGAAATTTCGATGGGGATGACCTCGGACTGGAGGATTGCTCTGGAAGAAGGAAGCACGATGATACGTGTGGGCAGTGGTATATTTGGAGCCCGCGACTACAGTAAAAGGTAATACAGGCGGGGTAACAAGTATAAACTTTCGGCATTTCTTTATTTAGTATAGCATTTTTGATTTAACAGCTGATGCGCCATCTCAACTTCGCCAACTTCATACGTAAGAAAAATGAGAGGTATACTTTATACTTTGTCAGCCGTTTTTATACTTATAACAGCCTGCACGTCCGGTAAAATGACACCTACACCACCTGCCGAAGCTATGCTGCCGCTCCCGGACTTTGACCTGGAGGGCCACCGGGGGGCACGCGGTTTACTCCCCGAAAACACCATTCCAGCCATGCTAAAGGCGCTCGAGCTGGGGGTGACGACCTTGGAAATGGACGCGCACATCAGTCAGGATGGCCAGGTGCTCCTCTCCCATGACCCCTATTTTAACCGGGAGCATGAGCTGCTTCCGACTGGTGAGGAGATACCGAAGGTTAATGCCAAAAAGTATTTGCTCTACCAGATGCCTTACAGCCAGATCCGCACTTTTGATGTAGGCTCAAAATACTACAGCAAGTTTCCGCAGCAGCAGCTGATGAAGGCGTATAAACCGCTGCTTTCTGAAGTGATTGACTCTGCGCAGGCATACATCAAAGAAAACAACCTGCCACAGGTGTTTTACAACATCGAAACCAAGTCCAAGCCTTCCGGCGATGGCAAATATCACCCTGCCCCTGAGGATTTTATGGACAGGCTAGTGGCTGTGATAGATGAGAAAAAGATACGCCCTTACGTTATCATACAGTCCTTTGACCCGCGCACACTGCAGGTGCTGCACCGCAAGCATCCGGACATAAAAACCTCGCTGCTGGTGGAGAACCTGAAGGGGCTTGAGAAAAACCTGGAGCAACTCGGCTTTACCCCCAATATTTACAGCCCTTATGCTAAACTCGTTACGCCCGCTCTCGTAGAGGCAACGCATAGGTACGGCATTAAAATTATCCCCTGGACGGTGAACAGCCTGGAGGAGATGCAGCGGCTTAAGGCGCTTGGCGTGGACGGGTTAATCTCAGACTACCCGGATCTTTATAAAAAACTGTAGCGCCAGGGCGCCAGAAAGAACCTTGGCTGATATATATATAATTTTCGTATTTTGCCTTATAAATCAATCCTAAACCTTAAAAAGACATTGTATGACAGAGCATGCTAACAACATCGAGCACAAGTACCAGAATTTTATTAAGCATGTTGTGCAATCAGAAGAGGTTTGGGGACTAACTAAGAATGAAACCTGGGCCACATCCAGCTCCTCCGAGTTTGAGGACACCGAGGTAATCCTGTTTTGGTCTGATAAGGCAGGGGCAAGTGCCTGTGCCGAAGATGAATGGTCTGACTACACACCGGAGTCCGTAACGTTGGTCGAGTTTCTGGAAAACTGGTGCGTGGGCATGTATGGCGATGAACTGCTGGTGGGTGCCGACTGGGATCGCGACCTTATCGGCAAAGAAGCCGAGCCCCTTGTTGTGGCACTGGATGTGGTTACGCAACTTAAGGCAACCGGCAAAACACTCGAATTTACGCAATACGACAACCAGGAAGAGTTTGAGGAGCAGCTGATTGAGGCACTAGAGGCAGAGTAAACTATAGCTGCACTGCATTTTATACTTTGCTGTCGTACCTTTGCGGTATCCTGCTTACAGGCTTACCCAAACCCTAACACCGTGACTCAAAAAATCATACTTCTTATTGCCAGTGCGCTAGGTGCCCTCACTGTTGCCATCGGCGCATTTGGTGCACATGCCCTGGCGCCCATACTGCAGGCCAGCAACCGCGTCGACACTTTCGAGACAGCCGTGAAATACCAGATGTACCATACCCTGGCGTTGATGGCAGTGGGTTTACTGTTATTTCGAGTGGAGCAGCCGGCATTGCAGGTGGCGGCCTGGTGCTTTTTTCTGGGGATCCTCATTTTCTCAGGCTCACTTTATACTTTGGTGCTGACCGGGATAACGTGGTTGGGAGCCATCACCCCCATTGGCGGCACTTTGTTTATAGTTGGCTGGGGAGCGCTATTTTATGCCGTGCTAAAGGCGCTGTAATTCAGAAGTATAGACTAAGCATTTGAAGGTAAAGTATGGATCGCTATACTTTGCCTTATTTTTGCCGCGTACTAGATGGTACCTGCCCAGTACACGTGTGTATTTTAAGTATAGATAAAGTGTTTCTGTTCATTTGACGGTCTTGCGTATGAGTAGTAGCGGAGTTGTACTTACAAACCTTTCGGTTTTGCACTGACCTTCGATTTATGTTTATACTTTAGTTACATCACTTAAACCGCTATTACTTATACACATAGTTGAGCGTTCGTATTTCTTTTCAAAACCACTTATCAAACGATTTTCCATTAAATTTAAAACGCCACCATCTGCCATTCCCAAAAGTAAGTTTTTGCTTTGGTCTTCGTAAATACTCCAAATCATTTGGGATTTCAATTTTATATCAACTTTGTAGTTTGTTAGCGTTTTGCCGTCATATTTCCAAGCCCCGGAATCTCTGTCTCCAAACCAGATATTTCCTTCGGAATCTTCTTCAATAGCAAAAACGGATTGCAAGCCCGTGTTTTTGAGTAAGGAAAAAGAACTTGTGGCTTCCGCTACCTGGCAGAGGTTGCCAACCTATACTTCCATTTCATCATCTGTCCAGAGTTACCCAAGATGAGCGATCATACTTCTCCATAAAAACAAAGGCCATCCTGATCGGGATGGCCTTTTATACTTTAGCGAAGCAACAGCTGATTAGTTTTTCGCTGGTGTAGCTTTGGCTGCGCTCGCGTTGGTTTTCTCTTTGATGTTGGTCACAATGTACACATACTTAGCGCCTTCAGCGGCGTTAGAGTGTACAATGATCGCTTTCTTCTGCTGGCCTAATTTACCGGCGCTGTTAAACTTAGCAGTCACGAAACCGGTTTTACCTGGCATGATAGGCTCTTTTGTCCAGGCAGGAGTTGTGCAGCCACAAGTTACATCCACACGCTCCAGCACAAGCGGCTGTGTACCTGTGTTCTTAAACTCAAACGTGTGCTCCACTACATCACCTTGTGTAATGTCGCCGAAGTTATGCTCACTTTCCTGGAAAGCCATGGCAGGGCCATTGGTAGCCTGCTCCTGCGGAGCGGTAGCCTTCGGTTTTTCCTGCGCCACTGCGCCACCAGCAATCAGGGCGGCGAAAGCAAAAGAAAGAATTACTTTTTTCATCTTGTGTAGAGGGTTAAAGTTTATGCGATATAGTATATACTTGTTCTTTAGCAGAAACGATGCAAAATAAGTTTTCTTTTGTTAGTCAACTAATAATTGATCGTTAAAGTTCAGTAAATAAAGCTCTTCGGAGGAGCGGGTAAGGGCAGTGTAGAGCCAGCGCGCAAACTCCTCGTTCACCATGTCCTCCTTCAGAAAACCCTGATCTACAAACACTGCCTGCCACTGGCCGCCTTGTGCCTTATGGCAGGTTAGCGCATACGCAAACTTCACCTGCAGCGCGTTTAGATAAGGGTTTTTCTTCAATTCCTTATAGCGCTCCTTTTTTGTGAGAATATCCATATAATCTTGAAGCACCTCCTCGTACAGCTTCTTATTCTGGTCAGAGGGCAAGGCGGGCGTATCCGTGTACAATGTATCGAGCATGATTTTCACCTCCTCCTCCTGTGCATCCGGGTAGTCTACGAAGCGGATACGGATATCGGCAAACCGGAAGCCGTACATTTCCTCGAACCGGATAATTTTAGTCACCTCCACAAAATCGCCGTTGGCCATAAAACCGATGTCAGAGTCTTTTTCGAGCCAGAAGTAGTTGTTGCGCACGATCATCAGGTAATCGCCCACACCCAACTCATCTTCTGCAAAGAAAATACGGCGCCGGATATGTTGGTTGTACAAGTTGGCGTTTTTGTTGGAACGGCAGATCACGATGGTATTCTCCACGCCGAATTTATCATAGGCATAGCGCAAACCATCCTCCAGCTTTTCTCCGGTCATGCGGTAAATGTCGCGCCAGCCTTTGGTAAACAGCTTTATATCCAGTTTTTCCTGCTTCATGCGGTCACGGAGCTGAGTGGCGTTCATCAGAATGCCGGATGCCTCGGCCTGGCGCATAACCTGGCGCAGCTCTATCTGCTGCACCTGGCAGCGGAAATTCTGCTTCATGTACTCGGCGTCCAGCGAGGGGCTGAGCGTCTGCCCCACCGGTGGCAACTGCGCCGTATCCCCGATCAGCAGGAGCTTATTTTTCTTCTTGTCGAACACATACTGCAACAGGTCTTGCAGCAGGCCATTCTCACCAAAGCCGCTCTCATCCGAGATCATCGAAGCTTCATCTACGATGTAAATGGTGCTATCGGTCTTGTTAGGTTGACGGGTAAAGGAAAGCCCCTCGGAAAAAGGATTGGCCGTTTGGCGGTAGATCTTTTTATGTATGGTAAAGGCCGGGCGGCCACTGTAGCTCGACATCACCTTGGCGGCACGGCCGGTGGGGGCAAGCAGCACATACTTGTAGCCGAAGGAGTTCAGGATTTTTACCAGTGAGGTTACCACCGTGGTTTTACCGGTACCGGCATATCCTTTCAGCAGGAAAACCTGCCGCTCATCGGTCTTGTTAAGTATAAACTCGTCGAGTTTGGCAAAGAGCTTCGCCTGGTCCTCTGTCGGTTCAAACGGGAAACTGTTTCGTAAGGCTTCTACCGGGCGCATGAATTGGTGTTAGAAAGTTAAAAAGTAAGAGCGTTAGAAAGTCTGGGTATACCTTTAGTATAACACAAAGCAGCTGTAAAAGAGTCAGGGAAAGAGATCAAATCTATACTTTGTAAACAGGCACAGATCTACCATTATAACCTTCTACCTCTCTAACTTTCCAACTCCGGCGATATCCTCCGGCGTGATGTTGGCCATGCTTGCACTGGCCTTGGCAATGAGCAGCGGCGGTTTTTCCCCTGTCACGGCATATACTTCCGCTTCGCAGAAATTAAGCTTACGCCCCTGCTTCAGCACATAGCCCTTTGCCAGCAGCTTATCCCCGAGGCCGGGATGAAAATAGGATACTTTTATCTCAGCCGTGACCACATGGTGGCCTTTAGGCACTAGGCTTACTGCAGCAAAACCAGCAACAATATCGGCCAACGTGGCAATCACCCCCCCATGGGCAAAACCTTTGTGCTGTTTGTGCTTTTGCTCTAAGGTTAATTCGCCTTCTACCCTACCTTCTTCTATCTTTGTCACGTTAAAGCCCATGAGCTTCATAAATTCCTGTCGCTCCAGCTTTTCGCGTATGTCTGCTTCGTAATCCGGATTGTACGTTCTAATCATTCTGTAAATTTACGACCAAAACACCCGTAAACCAACCATGTCTGACTTAAACCCTGCTGCGGCAGCATACGCCGGTAAACTGCGCGTACGAGCTTGCGGCATCTGTATTCAGAATTCTAAATTGCTTTTAGTCCGCCACGGCAAAACCATCGGAAACAGCGCTTTCTGGGCTCCGCCCGGCGGCGGCATACAATACGGCGAAAGTATACAGGACTCTCTGAGGCGCGAGTTTGAAGAAGAAACCGGCCTGCAGGTAGAGGTAACCAGGTTCCTGTTCGTGAATGAGTTTCTGGAGGAGCCGCTTCATGCTGTGGAGTTCTTCTTTGAGGTAAAAGTAGTAGGCGGAAGTATGGCTACTGGGTCAGACTCTGAGGCTGCAGGCGGAAACCAACTGATTGAGCACCTTGAGTGGCTGACCGCAAGAGAGATACAAAGTATACCGTTTGCAGACAAGCACCGCTCGCTACAGCTGCTGCTGTCGCTGGACGACCTGCTAGGGCTGCCGCATAATTTTATACCTTAGCCCCGGCCCCGCTGCCTTTTGCCATAATTTTTTTATACTTGCAGTAGGGCTGCTATGCCCGCTAACGCTTACACCCGACGACAGTATACCTTGAACACCATCAACACACATTACAGGCTATCTCATAAAATACAGGATGAGACTTTTTCGCTTGCGCAGGCGGGGCAGTGCAATTTATACATTGCGCTAAGCCAGAAGGCCATACGCCTGGCAGTGGCAAGCACAGAACGTAATAAGTTTGTGGTGCTCGAGGATTATGAACTGATCACGGTTTTCTCGCCCATGCAGGTGGCCGAGCAGCTTCGCCTGATTGCGCAGGAAAATGAACTGCTGCAGCAGCAACACTGGAATATGGTGCGGGTATCGGTAAGCAACCAGCACTTTACACTGGTGCCTGAAACACTTTACGACCCCGCCCACCGGCAGGATTACCTGCGCCTGCACTCTGACCTGAACCCTACGCAGGACGAGGTGCTGTGCTACCGGCACAGCGGCCTGGAGGCCATGAATATTTTTGCGATGGACGGTGCGCTGTACCAGTCGCTGCAGGAGCTGTTCCCCGAGAGGTCACTACAGGTGGTGCATCTTACCAGTTCACTAATCCGAAGCATATTGCACCAAACGCCACGCACAAACCTGCGCAGTATGTACGCCTTTGTGGAGCGTAACTACGTGACCTTGCTCGTTACAGGGCCGGGCGGGTTGGAGTTCTGCAACATCTTCCATTATGTAAGTGAGGAGGACTTTATCTACTATATCATCTTCATCATGCAGGAGCAGAAAATGAGCCCGGAGCAGGAAACACTTACCGTTTGGGGCGATATCACCCACGACTCCTCCCTGTTCAATATCCTGCAGAAGTACATCCGCCAGATCAGGTTAGGGAAAAAGCCTGCTGATGTGGAGTATAGCTATAAATTCCATGATATGTTTGAGCACCGCTACTTTGAGCTCTACAGCCTGCACCTTTGCGAGTGATAAACGCTGATGCTGCACTAAGTATGATTTTATAACCCAACCACACCTCTAAAGCTAACCCATGAAAAGAATAGCCCTCTTCCCAGGCTCTTTTGACCCTTTTACAAACGGGCATTACGATGTGGTAATGCGCGGCTCCAAGCTGTTTGATGAAGTGATTGTTGGAATTGGCAACAACAGCAGCAAGCAGCGCTATATTCCAGTTGCCCGGATGTTTGAGGTGATGACACGGCTGTTTAAGGATCAGCCAAATATCAAAGTGCAAGTTTTTACCGGGCTTACAGCCGAGTTTGCACGTGAGGTGGGGGCCCAGTTTTTGTTGCGTGGGCTTAGGAACACAACCGATTTCGAATACGAAAACACTATCGCTCAAGCCAACAAGCACGTAAACCACGACTTGGAGAGTGTTTTCCTGATCACGTCACCGCACCTTGCCGCCATCAGCTCCTCCATCATCAGAGAGATTCACCGGTTTGGCGGCAACGTGGATGAGTTTATACCTTTCCAGTTTTCAGAGATTGCAGATAGTGTCGGATAACGAACGCAATAGAAGTATAGGCATTCGGTAGCACCTCCTGCACTTCTTCCGGGGTCATCCAACGCACTTCTTCTATGAATTCCTCCGCTTGCGGCTTCATCAAGCTGTCATCAGTGCAGTTCATGACATACCAGCTGGTTTTCTTCAGTATCTTCTTGCCTTTGAATGCATAGGAGTGCCAGGTTTTGGGAAGCTTCTCCACTACCTCCACCTGGATGTTGCACTCCTCCTCTACCTCGCGCATAGCGCCTTCGCGCACTTTCTCCTTTTTCTCCAGCTTCCCTTTCGGCAGGTCCCATACCCCCAGGCGGTAAATCATCAGTATCTTACCATCCTTCAGCACCAGGCCTCCTGCAGCCCTCACAATTTTGAACTGGTCTTTGAGGTGCTCGATAATTTTTTTCTTTTTATCAGCCACAAGGGTCAGCGACTTCAGCTTCTTCAGCTTTTTCACCTCCATCAGGCGCACCAGCCGGTCAATCAGTGGCGGGTCCGCCTCCTTAATGAGTACATCGCCCACAAGGTCTTTAGAGGTAAAGTGCTCAGAGGCTTTCAGAATGAGGTCATACTCATGCTTATACACCTTGTCGGTGGCTTTCTTAAGGATTAGCGGAATGTCGTTAATAAAAACGTTCATGCGGTTTGGGTGCTCCAGTGGAAGCGTAATTTATACAAAACAAAAAATAAATCGGCTCAATCAAAATACGCAGCCTTAAAAAGGAAGATTATTTATGTAAATTCGGGACATGGATTCTACGACAACAGCACATCAGGTGGCCTCATACCTGCTCGAGACAGAGGCCGTTAAGTTAAGACCGGAGCAGCCATTTAAATGGAGCAGCGGCTGGAACTCCCCTATTTACTGCGATAACCGCGTAACGTTATCTTTTCCGCACATCCGCAGCTATATTAAGCAGCAGCTGGCGGAATTAGTACAGCAGCAATACCCGGAGGTAGAGGCCATTGCTGGCGTAGCTACGGCAGGTATAGCCCAGGGTGCCCTTGTGGCTGACTTACTCGAAATGCCTTTTTTGTACGTTCGCCCCGAGCCAAAGAAACACGGCATGGGTAACCAGATTGAAGGAAGACTGCTGGCGGGCCAGAAAGTGGTGATGATAGAAGACCTGATCTCGACCGGGGGAAGCTCGCTGAAAGCCGCAGAGGCCGTGAAAGCAGCCGGTGCCGAAGTGGTGGGCATGGCCGCCATCTTTACCTATGGCTTTGCCGTGGCAGAGGAGAATTTTCAGCAAGCAGGTATTCCGCTGCACTGCCTGAGCAACTATAACGCATTGGTAGAGGCTGCTGCAAAACAAGGTTACATTCAGGAGTCTGCCATGGATACGCTGGCTGAGTGGCGCCAATCGCCGCAGACCTGGGGCGCTTAGGTAATGAATATTTGGTAATGAGTAATGAGTGAATAATAATTACTCATTACTCATTAAAGCACACGCGACTCATTAAAGCACACGCATCTCAATGCGGCGGTTCAGTTGCCTGTTCTCGTCAGAGGTATTAGGTTTAACCGGCTTTGTTTCGCCGAACCCCTTGTAGCGGATGCGCTCCTTGCCGATACCGTTGCCGGCCAGGTAATCTACCACTGATTTGGCGCGGCGCTCAGACAGTATTTGGTTTGCCTTATCCGAACCCACGTCATCGGTATGGCCGGAAATTTCAATTTTAACCTGCGGGTTTTGCTGGATGAAAGCAATCAGTTTATCCAGTTCCGTCTTCGATTTTTTCTCCAGGTTATACTTGCCCGTATCAAAGAACAAGTTGTTCAGCACCATAGCCGCCCCTGACTTGATCGGGTCGAGGTATACATCAAGTGCCACCGGCGATAGCGCTTTGGACGAAGTGTAATCGAAGCTACGGCTGTTCATCAGGTATTTAGGGGCGGATACGTACAGCGCATACTGCTTCCCCTGGGTCAGCACCACGGTATATTCCCCGGATACTTTATCGGAACTCACCTGCTGCACCAGCGAGTCAGCCTCTACGTCGTAGAGCTGCACCTGTGCGGCCAGTGGCTTTTTAGTATCGGCATCGAACACGCGGCCCTGCGCATAGGTGCTGGTTACGCGGCTTCGCCATTCGGCAGGCACATCAAACTTGAACAGCTGTATACCAGGTGCACCTGCGTCTGTGCTTACCTGCCGGGAGTAATACCCTATTTCACTGTCCGGCGTGATAAAAAGCGATCCTTCGTCGGCATAAGTATTCAGGGGGTAACCCAGGTTCTGCGGTTCGGCCCATTTGCCATTCTCGTTACGGTTCGCCTTAAACACATCCAGGCCGCCCATGCCAATGTGGCCATCGCTCACAAAGTATAATGTAGAGCCACTCATGTGGATGGAGGGTGCCATGTCGCGGCCGGTAGAGTTAATTTCTTTGCCCAGATTTGCCGGTTTAATCCAGGTGCCGTCGTCGTTGCGGTGGGTTACCCAGATATCCTCCTTGCCTACACCGCCCCCGCGTGTGGAGGTAAAGTATAACGTACGGCCATCGGCAGATAGGCTTGGCTGAGAATCCCAGGCTTTGGAATTAACGGTTTTGCCCATGTTCTGGGGTTTGCTCCACTCGCTGCCTGTTTTGAAGGAGATGTAAAGGTCGCAGTCGCCCTGCGTATCGGGGCGGTTGCAGGAGGTAAACACTAGTGTTTTGCCATCCCCTGAGATGGTGGCTGCCCCTTCGTTGGCCGGAGAGTTAATGTTTTCAGAGATAGAGGTAGGCGCTTGCCAGCTGCCATCCCTGAACTGGCTCACATAGATGTTCTCATCATGATCAGGTCGGCCGCTCTCGCGTGCGGTGTAGATAAAATAACGCTGGTCGGCGGTGGTATAAGGGAAATACTGCAGGCCGAAACGATTAAGTGAATGGGGTAGCTGCTCGGGGTTAAACTGAATTGGCTTCTTCATGGCCTCCTGCGCAAATGCAGCGGTCTTGATTTGCTTCCTTGCCCAATCCACCTGTTTGGTATTGTTGGATCCAGTTTTCAGAAACGTTTCGTACCACTCGGTTGCAGCTTGGTAATTGCCTTTATCAAAATACAACTCAGCCAGCTCAAAGTAGTTATTGGCTTGTCCTTTTGAGAATGGCAGGAGTTTAAGTCCCTTTTCTAAATTCTCGAAAGCGGCTGCCTTGTTGCCCATCATCTTGTGCAGATTAGCAGCGCGCAGGTAAGCTTCGGCAAAGTTCGGATCTTTTTCGATTGCCTCTTGTAAGGTCTGCAACGCCCGGTCGAAATCCCTTGCACGCGCGTAGCTATCCGCTTTTTCGTATAAACGCTCTGCCTTTGCCGAGGTAGTGCTGAGCTTATGGTTTTGAGCCAGTGTGGCTGAGGCAGAGCCCAGTATCAAAAGGGAGGCAATTAGCAGCTGTTTATACTTCATGAGGTTTTTATGGAATATCCATGTACTTGTGCGTCTGCAGTGACACACGCCATTTCGGATTGCTTTTCACGTACTCAACGATAAGCGGCGTCATTTCATTGGCTTTGCCCCACTCCGGCTGCAGGTATAATTTGCAGTGTTCCCCTACTCTGGCGGCGTGCTCTTCGGCCCACTTAAAATCGGACTTGTTAAAGATAATCACTTTTAGCTCATGGGCAAAAGGATAGACAGACGGGTCGGGCTGCTTAAACTTTTTAGGAGAAAGGCAAATCCAGTCCCAGCTGCCGCTCACGGGGTAAGCGCCGGAAGTTTCGATATAGGTTTTGATACCTCGCGTCTGCAACTGCTCCGTTAACGGCTGCAGGTTGTAAAGCAGTGGCTCGCCACCGGTAATGACCACAGCCTTGCCCGGGTAGGCAGCGGCAGTCTCTACAATGTCTTCTACAGGCGTGAGCGGGTGCGCCTCTGCGTCCCAACTCTCCTTCACATCACACCAGTGGCACCCTACATCGCAACCGCCCAGGCGGATAAAGTATGCAGCCGTTCCTGTGTTGCCACCCTCACCTTGAATCGTATAAAACGCCTCCATCAGCGGCAGTTTACTGCCATCTTTTGGTACCTGGTGTATGGAGGCAGTCTTTTTAACTTTTAATTCTTCCAATGCTTTCTCTCCTCAGGCTATACTTTATACTTTACGCACAGCCGTTTATACTTACGTTGCTGCCATCCTGAAGTAAAAGTATACTTCTGGCAGAACTCACAAAGTTACTAAAAAAGGAGCAGGATTTACAGGATTAAAAGACATGCAGGATTTTGCACTCTATTGTTTGAAAAGATGCTGGCAGATATATATCGAGTCCATACGTATCAAATCCAGAGATTTCAAATTAAAAAATACCCCCTCCTGTTGTCAGAAGGGGGCAGAGGGAGATTATCCGTATACTTCTTTCTTGGCTGCTTTCAGGGTGTTGGCCATCAGCATAGAGATGGTTAGGGGACCTACGCCACCCGGTACCGGCGTGATGTAGCTGCACTTCTCGGCCACGTTGTCAAAATCCACGTCGCCACGCAACCTGAAACCTGACTTACGGCTTGCGTCGGGTACGCGGGTCGTGCCCACGTCAATTACTACGGCACCTTCTTTCACCATGTCGGCCTTGATAAGACCTGGCTGCCCAACAGCCACAATAATAATATCAGCAAGGCGGGTAAAGTATGGCAGATCTACCGTATTGCGGTGGCAGAGTGTTACTGTCGCGTTACCCGGATAGCCGCTTTTAGCCATCAGAATACTCATCGGTGTGCCTACTATGTTGCTGCGGCCTATCACTACGCAGTGCTTGCCGTTTGTCTCAATCTCGTAGCGCTGAAGCAACTGCAGAATGCCTGCAGGCGTGGCAGGAAGATAAGCTGGCAGACCGGCCACCATGCGCCCCACATTAGTCGGGTGGAAACCGTCCACATCTTTTTTAGGATCAATGGCCTCAATAACTTTCTCGGTATCGATGTGCTTTGGCAGCGGCAACTGCACGATAAACCCGTCGATTTCCTCATCCTCGTTCAGTTCCTTGATCTTTTGCAGTAGCTCCTCTTCTGTAACAGTGTCTTCGTAACGAATGAGGGAAGAGCCGAAGCCAATGCGCTCACAGGCCAGCACTTTGTTGTTCACGTAGGTCACAGAACCGCCATCGTTACCCACCAATATGGCAGCCAGGTGCGGCACCTTTCCTCCTTTAGCTTTAATGTCAGTTACCTCCGCAGCAATTTCGTTCTGGATGGCTTCGGATGTTTTTTTACCGTCGAGCAGGGTCATTTTAAAAAAGTTATGATGGTTGATTGAAGAATTTAGATTAGTTAAACAGGTCGATGTAAGATTCTCGCACTAAATCTTTGTCGGCTATCTGCAGTTGATCTTTAAAGTACTCACATTGCTGCTTAAGGTAATCCACCCCAAAGGAGCCGTCCAGGTCAATCGCCTCAATTTCTATGAGATGGCCTAAACCTTCCACCTTGTCCAGGTGAAATTTCACGTTATCGAGAAAGTATAGCTTACGCAGCTTCCTGATCTCAGCTACTTTCTGCAGGCCAGCACAAACGTCACTCACAGTGGCAACACTGGGATTTTTAAGGTACAGCAGCACCTCGGTCTTAAAACTCTTTTCTGTTGGCAGATACAACCTGTTATAATGTATGAGCCTGTTTTCAATATTGCCTTGCCTATGCTTCAGCCTGCCGTGCTCTGTGTGATAGTAAACATCCGTCTGCACATCTAGGCCATGAAAGTCTGCCTGCAGCTCATGCAGTATACTTTCGGTTTCGGCTGGATTGGCACAAAAGGCTTTTATGGTAATGTCGGCGTACAAAATTCAGAGTGTGCGTTTAGACAAAGTATTAGCAAAGCAAAAGCCCCGACGCGCAGGGGCACGTCGGGGCTTGTTTATAGGTTAGTCGAGCTTAAGCACGGCTAAGAAGGCTTCTTGCGGAATTTCCACATTGCCTACCTGGCGCATGCGTTTCTTACCTTTCTTCTGTTTCTCAAGGAGCTTACGCTTTCGCGATATGTCACCGCCGTAGCATTTGGCTAGTACGTTCTTTCGCATGGCCTTTACCGTTTCGCGGGCGATGATCTTCTGCCCGATGGCAGCCTGAATGGCGATTTCGAACATCTGGCGCGGCAGCAGCTCACGCAATTTTTCGCAGAGGCGCTTGCCCCAGTCGTAAGCCTTATCGCGGTGCACGATGGCACTAAGGGCATCCACTTTCTCACCGTTCAACATGATATCCAGCTTCACCATGTTCGAAGCGCGGAAACCGATCAGCTCATAGTCCAGGGAGGCGTAACCCCGTGAAATGGTCTTCAGCTTGTCAAAGAAGTCAAACACGATCTCAGCCAACGGCATCTCAAAAGTCATCTCTACCCGGTCGCTGGTCAGGTATGTCTGGTTCTTAAGGATACCGCGCTTGTCCATGCACAGGGTAATGATCGGCCCCACGTAATCAGACTTGGAGATGATCTGCGCTTTGATGAACGGCTCTTCAATATGGTCGATATAGTTCGGCTCCGGCATCTCTGACGGCGCATTCACCTTTACCATCTGGTCTTTGGTGGTATAAGCATGGAACTGCACCGACGGCACCGTAGTGATCACCGTCATGTCGAACTCACGCTCCAAACGCTCTTGCACGATCTCCATGTGCAGCATGCCCAAAAAGCCGCAACGGAAACCGAAGCCAAGAGCGGCAGAAGTTTCCGGCTCCCAAACAAGCGAGGCATCGTTCAGCTGCAGCTTCTCCATCGAGGCACGCAGTTCTTCGTACTCGCTGGTCTCCACCGGGTAAATTCCGGCAAATACCATCGGCTTCACATCCTCAAACCCCTGGATACCCTTGGCCGGACGATCTACATGGGTAATAGTATCACCAACCTTTACCTCTTTGGCGTTCTTGATACCCGAGATAAGGTAGCCCACGTTGCCGGCGCCCATTTCCTGGCGTGGCTCCTGGTTCAGTTTCAGCACCCCAATCTCGTCGGCCTCATAGGTTTTTCCGGTGTTGATGAACTTCACCTTCTCCCCTTTTTTGAGTGTGCCGTTAAAGATTCGGAAGTATACTTCGATGCCTCTGTAGGAGTTAAAAACGGAGTCAAAGATTAGGGCTTGTAATGGAGCGGCCGGATCACCCTTCGGAGCAGGGATTCGGTCACAAATAGCGTTCAGGATCTCTTCTATACCGATGCCAGCCTTGCCAGACGCATGAATAATATCCTCTCTATCGCAGCCGATCAGCTCAATGATCTGGTCCGAAACCTCCTCCGGCATGGAGTGCGGCAGGTCGATCTTGTTCAGCACCGGAATGATCTCCAGGTCGTTGCCGATGGCCAGGTATAAGTTGGAGATGGTTTGCGCCTCTATACCCTGGGAGGAGTCCACGATCAACAAAGCGCCCTCGCAGGCGGCGATGGAGCGGGAAACCTCGTAGGAGAAGTCCACGTGGCCTGGCGTATCGATCAGGTTCAGCACATACTCTTCTCCCTTATAATGGTAATTCATCTGGATGGCGTGGCTCTTAATGGTAATGCCGCGCTCGCGCTCCAGGTCCATATTGTCTAGCAGCTGGTTTTGCATTTCTCGCTCTGCCACTGTGGAGGTATACTCCAACAGGCGGTCGGCCAAGGTGCTTTTACCATGGTCGATGTGGGCGATGATGCAGAAATTACGGATGTTCTTCATAAATATCTATACGAAGAACAAAGTTAAGAAGAAAGTGCGTTTGTTGCTGTGTTTGCGCCAAAATCATTTTATTTCTATGGTGTCTTCTGCAATTAGTGGCAATAAGCATCATGAGGAACAGAGCAACATATCAGCATTGCTGGTTGAATAAAAGCCCGCAAATGCTATCGAACAGGTCTCCCCTGTTCATCCACGTATCCTTAAAATATTAGTCCAAAAATGCCTATATTCGCATCAAATCTGGAAAAAACTAGTTTAATCAAGTATGCAACTTACTAAAGTAGAGCCTTATAAGCCTGTCAACCATATCCGTATCGTTACAGCTGCTTCGCTCTTCGACGGCCACGACGCATCGATCAACATCATGCGACGTATTATTCAGGCATCAGGAGCTGAGGTAATTCACCTGGGACACAACCGTTCGGTGCAGGAGATCGTGGATTGCGCCATACAGGAAGACGCACAGGCCATTGCCATTACCTCTTACCAGGGCGGGCACCTGGAGTACTTCAAATACATGTATGACCTGCTGAACGAGCGCGGCTGCGGCCATATCCGCATTTTTGGCGGCGGCGGCGGGGTTATACTTCCAACTGAGATCGAGGAACTGCACGAGTACGGCATTGCCCGCATTTACTCCCCTGACGACGGCCGCGCCATGGGTTTGCAGGGTATGATCAACGACATGCTGGAGAAATGCGATTTCCCGACAGGCAAAGACCTGAATGGCGAAGCAAAGCACCTGCGTGACAAAGACCCGAAAGCAATTGCGCGCTTGATTTCTGCGGCAGAAAACTTCCCGGAAGAAGCGCGTGGTATACTTAACGAAGTAAAAGAGCAGGCGAAAGAAATAAAAACACCTGTTTTAGGTATAACAGGTACAGGTGGTGCCGGTAAATCATCTTTGGTGGATGAACTGGTTCGCCGCTTTCTGCTGGATTTCCCGGAAAAGAAAATAGCTATCATCTCCGTAGACCCATCAAAGCGTAAGACTGGTGGTGCATTGTTAGGTGATAGAATCCGTATGAACTCGATCTCTAACGAAAGAGTATACATGCGCTCGCTGGCAACCCGCCAGAGCAACCTGGCCCTGAGCAAGTATGTGCAGGATGCAGTAGACATTGTAAAGGCTGCCGATTTCGACCTTATTATATTGGAGACTTCTGGTATCGGTCAGTCTGACACAGAGATCATTGAGCATTCAGACATGAGTTTGTACGTGATGACGCCGGAGTACGGTGCCGCCACACAGCTCGAGAAAATCGACATGCTTGATTTTGCTGATGTAATTGCTCTTAACAAGTTTGATAAGCGTGGTGCACTGGATGCCCTGCGCGATGTGAAGAAGCAGTACAAGCGCAACCACCAGCTTTGGGACGTGAACGACGAAGAGATTCCGGTATTCGGAACAATTGCTTCGCAATTCAACGACCCGGGTATGAACCAGTTGTACCGCGCTATTATGGGTAAAATCTCTGAGAAGACAGGTGTGGAGTTCAACTCTAACCTACAGACTTCAAAGGAGATGTCAGAGAAAGTATACATTATCCCTCCTGCACGTACGCGTTACCTTTCCGAGATTTCCGAGACCATCCGCAACTATGACAAATGGACTAAGGACCAGGCTGAAGTAGCGCAGAAACTATACGGCATCAAGAAGTCCATCGAGGCGGTGCAAAGTATAGAAGTGGAAGACAAGGACCGTTTGGTGAAGCAACTGGAGGCAGCTTATGCCGAAGTGGAGCTGAACCTGGACGGCCAGAACAAGAAGATCCTGGAGAACTGGAAAGAGAAAGTACAGGCTTATAAGAATGAGTTCTACGTCTTCAAAGTACGTGACAAGGAAATCAAAATAAAAACACATACCGAATCGCTTTCGCACTTGCAGATACCGAAGGTGGCTACACCAAAGTATGAGGCGTGGGGTGATTTGCTGAAATGGAATTTGCAGGAGAACGTACCGGGTGAGTTTCCTTATACAGCAGGTGTGTTCCCGTTCAAGCGCGAAGGTGAAGACCCAACCCGTATGTTTGCCGGTGAGGGTGGTCCGGAGCGTACTAACCGCCGTTTCCACTACGTAAGCTTAGGAATGCCTGCCAAGCGCTTGTCTACAGCTTTTGATTCGGTTACACTTTACGGCGAAGACCCGGATTACAGACCGGATATTTATGGTAAAATTGGTAACTCCGGTGTGAGTATCTGCTGCCTGGATGATGCCAAGAAACTATACTCCGGTTTTAACCTGGCTGACCCAATGACATCGGTATCGATGACTATAAACGGTCCGGCAGCTATACTTACTGGCTTCTTCATGAACGCCGCCATCGATCAGCAGTGCGAGCTTTATATTAAAGAAAATGGCCTGGAAGATGAAGTAAATGCGAAGATCGAAGCCATCTACAAAGAGAAAGGTGTTGAGCGTCCGAGATACCAGGGTGAGTTGCCAAAAGGTAATGACGGCTTAGGCTTGATGTTGCTGGGCGTTACCGGCGATCAGGTATTGCCTGCAGAAGTATACGAGCCGATTAAAACACGTACGCTGGCAGCAGTTCGCGGCACGGTACAGGCCGATATCCTGAAAGAAGACCAGGCACAGAATACCTGTATCTTCTCTACAGAATTCTCGCTTCGTTTGATGGGTGATGTGCAGGCGTACTTCATCAATAAGAACGTGCGTAACTTCTACTCGGTGTCTATCTCGGGGTATCACATTGCTGAGGCTGGTGCGAACCCGATCTCGCAGCTGGCATTTACCCTGGCAAACGGCTTTACCTTTGTGGAGTATTACGTGAGCCGCGGCATGGACATTAACAAGTTTGCTCCTAACCTGAGCTTCTTCTTCTCCAACGGTATCGATCCGGAGTATGCGGTTATTGGCCGTGTGGCACGTAGAATCTGGGCAAAGGCGATGAAGCACAAGTATGGCGCTGATGCCCGTTCGCAGATGCTGAAATACCACATTCAGACATCAGGTCGTTCGCTGCACGCGCAGGAGATTGACTTCAACGATATCCGTACCACGCTACAGGCACTGTACGCGATCTACGACAACTGTAACTCGCTGCACACAAACGCTTACGACGAGGCCATCACTACGCCTACAGAAGCGTCTGTACGTCGTGCCATGGCAATTCAGCTGATCATCAACCGTGAGCTGGGTCTGGCGAAAAATGAAAACCCGCTACAAGGCTCATTCATCATCGAAGAGCTGACAGACCTGGTTGAGGAAGCTGTCCTGGTAGAGTTTGATAGAATTACAGAGCGTGGCGGTGTATTGGGTGCCATGGAAACCATGTACCAGCGAGGTAAGATCCAAGAGGAAAGTTTATACTACGAAACACTGAAGCATACCGGCGAGTACCCAATTATTGGCGTAAATACTTTCCTATCTTCTCAGGGTTCACCAACGGTTATACCAACAGAGGTTATCCGCGCAACAGAGGAAGAAAAGCAGTATCAGATTAAAATGGTGCATGCCCTGCAGGAACGTAATGCCGATAGATCGGCCGAAATGCTGAAACGCATACAGCAGGTGGCGACTCAAAACGGTAACATCTTTGAAGAAATGATGGAAACCGTGAAGTTCTGCTCGCTGGGCCAGATCACCAACGCCCTGTTCGAGGTTGGCGGACAGTACCGCAGAAACATGTAAATCATACTTCCAAAGTATAAAGTATTAAGCCGGGCCAATTGGTCCGGCTTTTCTTTTTAGTGTAGCCCGCAATATATTTCTCCTGTACCGGCACCCACGCAGTTTATACTTCGTAAACTCAGGTATCACAACTTATGCTTTATACTTATGAAACGAACAAACAAATTACCGCTGTTATACATGTTAGGCACAATGGCATTGGTTGGAGCAGCAACATGCTTGTTTGTATACCACTGCTTCGATGAAGCGGATTTTGAACTTGATACCTATGATGAGCACAGCGAGGATTACCTGTAAGGCTGTTTGTGTACTTCAATAAAATGAAAGAGCCCGCTGCGCAGAATTGCAGCGGGCTCTTTCTTCATAAGGGTTTATGGACTTCTGTCAGGTAAACCAAGTTTTCATTATCAATTAAGCACATAATTTCTGCTGATGTCGCTAGGAACCGTGTTTCTGGTAGAGAAATACAATTCTTTAAAGCTCATATTCCGGCCCTGCTCCACGCGTCTGAAAATTTTGTCTGCCGTTATACTTTGCAGGCTATCAAAACCGCAGGCCTCCATTACCTCGATTGTCGACTTTATGGTGTTACCATGGAAATTAGCCACACGCACGCGCTTATCCGCCACATCCAGGCCTTGGTATAGGTTTTTGTCCTGCGTGGCAATACCTACAGGGCAGCGGCCCGAGTCGCACTGCAGCGCCTGGATACAGCCCAACGCGAACATCATACCGCGCGCACTGTAACAGATGTCGGCACCTAATGATACCGCTTTGATGATATCAACGCCAGTAATGATCTTTCCGGCCGCTATAAGTTTTACCTCATTCCGCAGGCCATACTTACGAAGCGTGTTCTGGGCGAATGCGAGGGCGTCATAAAGCGGCATGCCCAGGCTATCGGTGAATTCGAGCGGGGCTGCACCCGTTCCGCCTTCTGCCCCGTCTATGGTTATAAAATCAGGATAGATCCGGTTATGCATCATTTCCTGACACAGGCGTTCGAACTCCTGCTTGTTACCAATACATAGTTTTATACCTATTGGCTTGCCATCAGAAAGCACCCGCAGCTTCTCGATGAACAGCAGCATGGTAAACTGGTCGTTAAAGGCAGCGTGCGAAGGCGGTGAAGCTACAGTGGTATAAGGCTCCACTTTTCGGATCGCGGCAATCTCCGGCGTGTTTTTGGCAGCCGGAAGGATGCCTCCGTGCCCTGGCTTGGCTCCCTGCGAGAGCTTGATCTCCACCATCTTGATGTGTGGGTGCGCTACCTGCTGCCGAAACAGCTCCTCGGAGAAGTTGCCGTTCTTATCTCGGCACCCGAAGTAGCCCGTACCGATCTGCCAGATCAGGTCTCCGCCGCCCTCAATGTGAAAGGGACTGACGCCACCCTCACCAGTGTTATGAGCAAAGCCACCTAACTTAGCTCCCGCACTTAAGGCGGTTACCGCGGTTTTGCTTAAAGAACCATAGCTCATAGCAGAAATGTTGTAGATGCTGGCGCTGTAAGGCTGCTTGCAACGGCTGCTGCCGACGGTTACGCGCAGGTCTTCCTCTTTCACATGCACTGGGAACATGGTGTGGGCAATCCACTCGTACCCCACCTCCAGGCTGTTGCTGTGCATACCGAAGGGCACCGTCTGACGCACGTTTTTGGCGCGCTGGTACACAATGGAGCGCTGGCGACGGCTGAAAGGTTTGCCGTCGGTGTCAGATTCGAAGAAATACTGCCGGAACTCCGGGCGTATACTCTCGAAGAAGTAACGTAGGTACCCCACCAACGGGTAATTGCGTAGGAGCGTGTGTTTTCCCTGACGGATATTGTAAAGGTATAGCAGGTGCACCGGCACGAGCAGCAACAGCAACCAGAGCATCTGCCTGTCGAAAACGGATAAAAAAAGCGTAACAAGGTAAGCACTTGCAAAGGCGTACGAGAACGTGCGCCTGACGCTGATATTAGTAGCCATAAACAAAAAGATTGTAAAACTGACGTTTTTAAACTTTAGAAACTCGCCGGGGTGTAGGTTCCAGAATTACCAGGCAAAGAGACACCGGCAACCCTGGGCAGATTAGCTAAAGTCCTTAGGGGTGGTGTAGAAATTAAGACAATAACCGTTAAGCTTATCGCACAACGACATATGGTGCGAAGCCGCCACCATACCTGAACGCACCGCGCAAGTATAAAAAGGGCTGATGTGGAGTCTCTGTGGATGCATGATCTGCTTTCTGCCGCAAAGTTATGTGAATATTTTCGATAAAAGCCAGCTAAATCCGAACAGATATTTCCCCTCTGCTTTCTATAGTCCTTTCGAGCACAAATCCATACTTGGGAGAGCAGCTATTTTACTTGAGTAACCGCTCTAAAAATACCTGTAACGAATGCAGTCTGCCTCCATCCGATAGGTATTACAAAAGCATAACAGCTTGGTAACACCCTGGTTAAATTATATGGTAACCTTAGCAGTCGAAACGCGTTTTAAAACCAAGTTTAACCCTTTACCTTCGTAACACTATGAGACAGTTCGCATCTATTTCATCCGTGCTCCTGCTAAGCACTTCTGTGGCGCTTGTTCTAAGAAACTGGCTATCCCCGGAAGATATACACATTGACCTGGAAGATGAGGAGTACCATCTTTACCTATAAGCAAGTTCCACCAATATAAAGGGGGCTATTCCTTGCAAGGAGTAGCCTTATTTATACTTAGCCGCCACTTAAACTGCCCTATACCCTCCCTGCAAGCACTCGCTATTGGACGCCCAGGAGCATACTTTGGCTTCGGGCTGAAAAATGGTAACTTTGTACGGCTTGCTTGCAGGCCTGTAACTATCATACTAAACCGCACCCATGGGTGCACAACCACACACTATGGATTTAAAAGAGAAAATCAGCTACATCATTGGCCGCGACATGGCTACTAACCTGAAAAAACAAGGCATTGAGGTGGAAGCCGAGTCTTTTATGAAAGGCTTGAAAGATGTACAGGCTGGTAATGCCTCTTCCCTGTCGCAGCAGGAGGTGCAGGAAGCCATGATGGCACTGCAGCAGGAGGTGGCGCAGAAGCAAAGTTCTGCCGGATCAGTAAACAAAGAGGCTGGTGAGCAGTTTCTTGCTGAAAATAAAAACAAAGAGGGTGTACAGACATTGCCTAGCGGCCTGCAGTACATCGAGCTGAAAGAAGGTACCGGCAAGTCTCCGTCTGCTACAGATACCGTAACCACGCATTACCACGGCACTCTGATTGATGGCACTACCTTTGACTCATCTTATGAGCGCGGCCAGCCAGCAACTTTCCCGGTAAACGGCGTAATTGCCGGATGGACAGAGGCGCTGCAGAAAATGAAGGAAGGTGCTAAGTGGAGACTATTCATCCCATCTGAACTGGCCTACGGAGCACAGGGAGCCGGCGACGTGATCGGCCCGCACTCTACGCTTATCTTTGATGTAGAGCTGCTGCAGGTGAAGTAGTTGCCCCTGAAGCATAAAGTATAAAAGCCCGGCCTGTAGCTACAGGCCGGGCTTTTATACTTTATGCCACTTAATAATCCTTACTTTGTGCCTGTCTTGATCAGGTGCATCTCGTTGAGCCAGCGCTGTGCCTCCTCCGGGTACATAAAGTGCTGCATGATCAGGAAATTGCTATCCTGCATCAGCTCATCGCCGCTCAGCTCGCTTACCAGGTCATGCATCAGAAAAACGGGCAGAACCACCGCGATAAAAACATCATCATTCACGATACTAAGGACTTCCGGAAAAACGTGTTCAAATACCCACCGCTGGTCCTCCCGCCTGATGGTACCGCGCTTTTGGAGATCAAGCTGCCACTTTACCGGCTTTAGTCTCCGGACGAGCTCAATTATCCGCGTGTAGCCGATTTTTAACTCCTCAGAACTCACCGCTCCCTCCCAATAAATAAATAAAGTATCTGCCTGAGCGGCATACCGTACACGCAACTTATCTGTTTTCAGCAAGTCCTGTACTTCTCCAGCCGGATTTTCTGCCATCATATCAGCACCAACAATTCTTTCCATAGGTAAATCTTTATCTCTTAAGGCATCAGTTATCATGGAGGCCTGAATTATATAATCCCCCTATATTCAACCTCTTAGAATGCATTGTTATAAATATAGCATGGTAAAATAGCTTATTTTAAAGCTAAAAAACAATATATTAAAATTAATTTAATATTTAATATAACATTTATTTTGAATGTTCTTCCCTCAACCTCCTTATAACCAGTCTACAACTGATTGTTATATGGAGCCATAAAGGGCTAAACAGAACAAATACGCGTATACGCCGTTCATAAATCATCAAACCATCATCCCTATAAAAGAACACTTGTATGGCAAATACACCTAACGAAGGCAAAAAATTCTTAGACAGTGTCCATCAGTATTTCGACCACGCCGCCAGTTTCTCCAAGCTAAGCCCGGGCATTCTAGCACAAATCAAAGCAACAAACAGTGTGTACAAAGTATCGTTTCCGGTAGAGATAGACGGAAAGGTTGAGGTGATCGAGGGAATCCGGGTGCAGCACAGCCACCACAAGCTCCCATCCAAGGGCGGTATTCGCTTTAGTATGCAGGTAGATGAGGACGAGGTAAAAGCCCTGGCTACTTTAATGACGTTTAAGTGTGCCGTGGTGGATGTGCCGTTTGGCGGTGCGAAAGGCGGTGTAAAGATAAATCCCCGAACAAGTTCGGAGAAAACACTTGAAAAAGTAACGCGCCGTTATGCTGCCGAGCTTATAAAGAAGAACCTCATTGGCCCGGGCATGGATGTGCCTGCCCCGGATTACGGTACAGGCAGCCGCGAAATGGCCTGGATTGCCGACACGTACCAGGCGCTAAAGTATGGCGAGACCAACGCCTTGGGTTGCGTAACCGGTAAACCTGTAGGCCAGGGAGGCATCAGGGGCCGAGCGGAAGCAACCGGACTCGGGATATACTTTGGTTTACGGGAGCTATTGGCCGATTCGGACATGATGAAAGGAAGAGGACTGAACGGCAACACCATGGAAGGGAAACGCATAATTGTGCAGGGCCTTGGCAATGTGGGCTACCATGCCGCATACTTCTGCCAGCAGGACGGCGCTATCATTACAGGCATTGCCGAACGGGAAGGTGGTATTTACAACGAAAACGGCATAGATGTAAAAGAAGCTTTCAAACACCGTAGCGAAAACGGTTCTATACTTAATTTCAAGGACTGCAGGAACTACCAAAACTCGGAGGAGATGCTGGAACTGGAGTGCGATATTCTCCTGCCAGCCGCACTGGAAAACGTAATCCACAGCGGTAACGCTGGCAGAATTAAGGCCAAGATCATCGCTGAGGGGGCAAACGGCCCGGTAACCCGGGAGGCAGAGGACATCATGCTCAAGAACGACATCGTTATTCTGCCCGACCTATACCTGAATGCCGGCGGTGTAACCGTTTCATACTTTGAGTGGCTTAAGAACCTTTCCAATGTTCGGTTCGGGCGTATGGGTAAACGTGCCGAGGAAGCTAGTTACCGCCGACTTGTAAACGCCATCGAGACAAGTTCCGGTAAAAGCATGACCTCTCAGGAGCGCGCTTTCCTGACGCAGGGTTCAGATGAGATCAGCCTGGTTAGATCCGGTCTGGAAGATACGATGATAAATGCTTACCATGAGATAAGGGATGTGATGGTGCAGAAAAACACACCGGGTTTACGTTCGGCTGCATTCCTGACGGCAATTGAGAAGATTGGGGTAAGTTACGAGTTGCTGGGTATTTTCCCTTGATAGGAACCTTGGTAAAGAGAAGTATAAAAGAGGTCAGTTTGTCGGCGATATTAAAGCCACATCCTGGCCTTTTTTCAAATCTAAAAGCCATTGCAGCGCCTCCTGCTGCTTTGTAAAATAATTGAAGTGTATAAAGTGCTGCTGCGGAAGGGTAACCGACGCCTGGTAGTTTGTAACTATCGCTTTGAAATGGGAATTGGAGAAAACGATGGCCGCATAAATTTCATCTTTAATGCAGTCATACACCTTTGGGTAATACTCCTGGTTCAGCCAGCTTTCCTGCTCCCTGTCCAGCGGCCCGATCTGCGATTGGTCGGTGCAGAAATAATAGGTTTGCTGATGCTCACATACAAACTGCAGTGCGTGCAGGTAGGTATCCATGAACAGATCCATATCAGGCTTCCTTAGCCACTGTATCAGCAACAGCCTTTCCTGTTTCTGATAAGTTACAAGGGCGCTCGGAGTTTCGAATATCACCATAGTAAGAGCAATCTTAGCGCATAGTTAGAACGAAATATACATAGCTATAAATTAATAAACAAGCACTTACCGTCCTACTTTACCAGCGGTTTTTCTTCCCTCGGCTGATATTAAAGTATAAAATAGTTTTCCTAAAGCAGAATTGTTGTACAATTCTTTCAGCTTATAGCAAATTTATCACCTGGATCGTATAAGGAGTATGACTCGGAACAGCCTCCTCTACCCCACCATCGTACTTGGTATAAGCCTGATTATCTCTGCCCTCCTGTTATCACAGGTCTTCAGGTTCAGGGACCAGGCCAACCAAACCATTAATGTTACCGGCTCTGCCAAACGTGAGATATCCTCAGACCTCGGTATACTTCGCAGCAACATACAGGCTGAAGCAGGTACTGCCGAAGAAGCGTATCAGCGGCTGCTGGAGCAACGCCCTACGGTGCTCCAGTACCTGAAAGGAAAAGGCTTCGCGGAGGCTGACATTGAACTGAACACGATCAACCTGAACCCTATTTATGAAGTAACCAGTCAGGGCTACAGCACTAACCGCATTATACAGTACAACGCGAACCAACTGGTGCAGGTAACCTCACAGGATGTGCAGAAGATCAAGGCGGTGTCGCTGGACATGACTTCGCTCGTAAGCAAGGGTATTAATATCATGGTGATGCCGCCGGAATACTACTTTACCAAACTGGCAGACCTGAAAATTGAGATACAGGCTGATGCGGCCAAAGACGCGCTGCACCGTGCCCAGAAAATTGCCGAAGCCACCGGCAGCGACCTGGGCGCCATCACCAATGCCCGCATGGGCGTTATCCAAATCACCCCAGTCAACTCCAATATGATCTCCGACTACGGCATTAACGATGCGACCTCCATTGAGAAAGAGATTACGGCAGTGGTCAGCGCGTCTTTCAGGCTGGATTAAAGTATAAAGTATAGGCAACTACTTCGGAAAGCATCCTACCTCCTGCTTCTGCACATTACTTAAATGAGGCTTATAAACAGAGAAGGCCAGAGCGTTAACTCCGGCCTTCTCTGTTTATGTGCAGTTTACACTTAGCTATTGCTAATGCTAAGCCATTTGTTGTAAATCTTCTGCTGTACTTGCGTAGGGTTGTCTACACGGATAAACTGGTACCGTACGCTGTTATCCGGTAGCATTTTCACGTTCAACGTCTGTAGTTTGCCGTCACGGGAAATAAGTACCTCGGCTGTGTCACCTGTGTTCATTCCTGCAATCTGGCTCTCCAGGTTGTCACCGGCACGGTAGCCATTGATGGCTATAATCTCGTCGTTAACGTTCAGGCCACCTTTCCAGGCACTGCTGCCGCGGCTTACACTACGCACCACCAGTTTGCCGCCTGATGTATAGGTAGAGGCTCCCCAGTTTATAGATTTGCTGCCTTCGTTTGTGTTTACCAACTGCAGGCCAGCAGCATCAAAAAAGGTATTATAGTCAGGAGACATCGTGCCGTTCACATAGTTCTGGAAGAAAGCATCCATCTTACGGCCTGAAATTTTCTCAATCGCCTCCTTAAACTCAGCCTCTTTAAAGCCTCTGTTCAGCTTTTTATAGTAGCGGTTGTACATATAGCGCATTACATCATCCAGGCTCTTCTCACCTTTGGTAGCCTCCATAATCTCCATGTTCAGCAGGTGGCCCAGCACTCCGCCCTTAGTGTAGTAAGATACCTCGGCATTGTTAGAGTTCTCGTTGCGGCGGTAATACTTAATCCATGCGTCAAAGCTTGACTCTGCAACCGGCTGTACTTTATTGCCGGGTGTGTTCTCAACTGAGTTGATGCTTCCGGCCACTACGCCCAGGTACCTGTCGGGAGAATTGAATCCTGCGCGACGAACCAGCAAGTCATCATAATAGCTGGTGATACCCTCAGATACCCACAGCAGGCGCGTATAGTTCTCAGTGTTGTAGTCGAATGGGCCAAGCGGTTCCGGGCGCAGGCGCTTCACGTTCCAAAGGTGGAAGTACTCGTGCGCCACCAGGCTCAGAAATCCACGGTAGCCAGCTTCTGATGCATAGTTCCAGCGGGAAGTTTGCAGGGTGGTGGAGTTCAGGTGCTCCAGTCCGCCACCGCCGCGCTCCAGGTTGTGCACTATAAACACATAACGGTCCACTGGCAGCTCGCCCATCAACGCAACGCCTTCTTCTATCACCTTCGTCATATCAGCCATCAGCTGCTTTGGCTCATAGTTGCCGCCGCCATACATAGCCAGCTCATGCGGTACGCCAGCTGCCGTAAACTCATACACTTCGTGTGTACCTATCTCCAGCGGAGAATCGGCCAGAATGTCGTAGTTCGGGAAAGTATAGGTGAAATTGCCGGTGCTTTTCAGGCCAGTAGATACTTTATCCCAGCCACTAAAAGGCTTAACAACCAGCGTTCCATTCTGATTCTGGTACCCTTCCGGATACATGAACATGCTGGTGCCATTCACATAACCGTGCGAGGCATCCAAAAAGCTAGTGCGTACGCTCATCTCATAGGCGTACACATCATACTTAGCCCGCACCACGCTGGCCTTGTTGCTGTACACGCGCCAGGTGTTCTTATCAATTTTCTCGCTTCTGAGGGATTTTCCGCTTCCGTCGGTTGCCTCGAAGCTCTCCACGTTTTTAGCGAACTCGCGTACCAGGTAAGAGCCCGGTGCCCACACAGGCATGGTAAAATCGATATGAGATTTGCGGGCTCCGCTCAGCTCTGCCTCTACTTCAAAATAATGGGTGTGCGGTTCCGGCATAGAAAGGGTATAGCGAAGCTCTGCCGCCAGGGCCGCTGCCGCATTACCTAAACTCAGGAATAAGACAATTAAGAGTGATAATTTAAATCGGTTGTGTTTGAGCATGTTTATATAAGGGATGTTTAATGATTGCTTTGGCATTTTACAACAAATACCGTGCTTTTCAAAATCCCTGTACAAACAGCGGTTATAACCGAGGCTAAATTAAGCAGCGTGTGCAGATTGTCCGTCGAGCCAATTTAATGCATCTGGCAGCGCGCAGAAGTTTTTAATGATAATCACTTCGTTGTAGCTCTGAAGTCCGAATTTGCCAGCTTCAAACAACAAAGCCTTGTAGCATTTCTCAGACAGTACCATCGCGATGTGGTTTCCGGTACCGAGCTTTGACATCATGCTAGGGAAGAAATAACGCTGCAACCAAACTTCCTCATCCTCCTCCAACTCTCCTATTTCACGCAAGTCTAATAGCCACTGTTTTATCTCGTGCTGCTCGGCACAATCGAGCGCCTCTATTAGTCCTTCCCTAAACTCCTTGGAGCTCAGTTTATCCAGGCATACCATGTAAAGCCGTTTCTGTGGCTCATAGCATGTGATTTCCAAAGAGCTTGCTTTATAAAGTTTCATTCGGCCAAAGGTAAGCTAGTGCTGCAAAGGTATCATTTTAACATTTATTATTACTATTATTATACCACACCTACATCCATTTCGGACATTATACTTTGTGAATGATACTTTTTTGCCTCTCAAGGCTGAAAAGATGCTGGTAGAACTTTTGGCTTAATACTAAATGTTATTGGTACCTAGGCTATTAGCTTAGGCATATAAGAAGAAGCAGGAAGTATAAACTGGCACGAAGTTTTCTTTATTACTCCTGTAAACCCAAACCTATACGCTATGAAAAAGACTTTGCTTGTAATGATTTCCCCGCTTGTGTTGCTAGTGTTGCTGCTGCTCTTTATGCCACAGCACTTTGCACACCCTGGTACGTCAGACTCAGAAAACGCTATTGAAGTGCCCACTCGTGTGCCGCGCGAAAGTAATGCCGGTGTAACGTCAGAAGCCGCAACTGCTGCAAAAGTGGCTGTTAGTGATGAGCTTGAAATGATAGACTATGCGCTCTCGCTAGTGGGTACCCCCTATGTGTGGGCCGGCGAAACGCCCAAAGGTTTTGACTGCTCAGGCTTTATCACCCACGTGTATGATAAGTATGATGTGCAACTGCCTCACTCCTCCCGCATGCAGGCCGAGGAAGGCGAATATGTATCGCGCCACGAAGCACGCCCAGGCGACCTGTTGATTTTTACGGGTACAAATTCGCAGGTACGTGAGCCGGGCCATGTAGGCATCGTTATCTCACAGCCAGGCGATACCATTGAGTTTGTGCACTCCTCTTCCAATGGTGGTGTTAAAATTAGCCAGGTTGAGGGCAGCGGCTACGACCAACGCTTCCTGCAGGTGCGCCGCGTGCTATAGGGCAAGTATAACACTTTTCCTTTTTAACGTACACACAACCATAGCAGGGCCACGGAGGCCCTTTCGGGTAAAATTCTCAGCTATGGTACATCCTTACATCATAAACACACTCAACGCGCTGGTGCTGCTTATTGCCGGGCTCATTCTATACTTTACCAATCCGGCAAAGCCCCCAACCGCACTGGTAGCACCTTTTTTCGGAGTTTTGCTGCTGGCATGCACGTACCACCTGCGCAAGCATAATCGCTTTGTGTTTAACACGGTATCGGCCCTTACCCTGTTGGCGGGGCTTCTGATGATCTGGCAGATAGATCCGGACGGATTTGAATGGAACCTGCACTATATTCTATTGCTTTTCATGGCGTTCAGCTGTTTTGTGGCCGTTGCCTTTTATGTGGGTACTTTTGTGCAGGAGCGGCGTATGCGCAATAACAGAATCTACAAAGAAGACCTTTAATGGCACATCACTAACACAGGTGTAAAAAAAGAAACACCTGATGTAGCCCGTCAAAGTACATCAGGTGTTTCAGAATCCTTCAATTTCTCAGTAAGCGGCGTCCTGTTTTTCAGTTTGCCATCTTTTAAGAAGACCAAAGGTAAATCGCTATCTGCGTAAGCAGTAGCCAGTACTGCTTACTAAGCCAGCTCACCTTTTACGTGAACATTATTACCTTGGCTTACTAAGACGACCGATGGATTAGACATAGCACCTCCTTTCTCTTTAGTCCGACATAAACCTTAAGCCGTCACTGCGTTAGTATAACCCAGCTTTAAACTTAAAGGCCGTGGCACCCGCCACTCACTTTTGTATAAAGATAAAAAAACGGTTAAAAGTTCACAATGTTTCCGGCTTTATAGGGATACTTTCCAACCGGTTCATTCCTTTTTATCCCCCGTTTTTGGCCACATTCACACAACCTCCTGACATTAAGAAACCTATACTTTAACATACATTACACCATTGCGCCGGCACCAAAAAATATTCAATGAAATTTATTATAATTGAGGCTCGAATTTTGAATAGAGCAGAAATGTAGATTAAAAAAAATTCATAAATTACGTTGCAAACAAACAACTAACCTAATTCCAATGAAAAAGCACCTTTTAACCTTAGTAATGCTCATGCTCTTTACCTCCGGTGCCTGGGCCCAGAAACTGTCGCCGCTCGGGGTTTGGACCAACGAAGAAGGCAAAGCCCAGTTCGAGATTTATAAGTGCGGAGACAAACTATGCGGAAAAATCGTGTCGCTGAAAGAGCCGCTTCGTAACGGAAAACCTAAGATGGATGACAACAACCCGGAAAAGAAACTGCGCAGCAGGCCGCTTATAGGCATGCGCTTTATGGACGGCTTTGAGTATGATGGCGACAACAAGTGGGATGACGGCACCATCTATGATCCGGAAAGTGGCAAAACCTATTCCTGTTACATGAAAATGACCGGCAACAACAAGATGGAGGTGAAAGGCTACATAGGTATTTCACTGATTGGCCGCACTCAGTATTGGACACGCGTGAACTAAGGTTCGGCAGGTATAAACACAAAAGGGTTAGCCATACAGCTAACCCTTTTTTATTAACCCTTTACCAGCCTATTAACTCATTTTAAGCCTTTGGGGTTTTTAATGTTTAAGTAAAAAGTATAAACTTCTAAAATACTTGCAAAATCTTATAGCTTTTGTCTCTAAATACGAAAGTTTCACCGGCTGTTTTCCCCATCATGGCCTTACACAGCGGCGACATACCTGAAATCGCGAAGTATGATTCACCGTCCAGCTTTATCTCTCCCAGGCTCACCCCTATAAAATAGTTCTGCAAGTCTGTATGCACCACTGCCCCCAACGATACATCGTGGTTTGTTTTAGTGGCGTTAATGCGGCGCAGCACACTTTGGGTTGTAATAAGCTCGTCTAATTGGCGGGCATACATGTCACGCTGTATGTGGCAGTTCTCCCTGTAAGACTCAAATTTATCTTCCATGGCTCCCTGGTGGTCATTCGCGCTCTCCTGGGCCTCATCCATTGCATCTTTGGCTGCCTTTATCTGCGCATTCAGCAGCTTGTTACTCTCCTGTAGCAAGCGCTTTTTTGTCTCGAGTTCTTGTGTAAGTATTTCCATTGGGTTTTCAGGGTTTGCCGCAGCAATGATCACAGCCGAGGCTTTTGTCGGCTTAAAGCATACTTTGGCTTTTGATGGTTAATTTAAACTTTTAATCTTAAAAACTCTTCTAGATAATACCGCCCGGGCAGGCAAAGCCAGAGGTATAGCTTTAAAACTATTTTGAGCGATACATGTTAATCAGTTAAATATTCAGATGCCATTTAACGATTTTTTCAAGCGAATGTTGGGCTTTAGAAAGAAATTGCCCACATGTAGCGCCCTAAAGCGCTCACCCAAGTTCCTGGCCGCCTACCAGCGCTGGGTTAGCAAGCAGGTGTACCTCAACTGGACTGGCCCGTTTTTCAGGGCTTATCATTACCAAAAGGCAGGAATGCCCTGCAATTACCGGGTTCAGCTGCTGCAGGAGGAGCATTTTAAGGGCGCTGTTTTCTTTTATGACCCCTCCATTGGCCCTGAAAATTTTAGCTTTTTTTTCGAACTGCTTAAAGAGCGCGTCCTGCAGCAGGGCTACACATTGCATAGCGGCAACAAACTACAGGTGCGGCACGAGCGCTATACCGAGCAGATAGAGAAACTGCTGTTAACACCTCCCGCCTCCGATGTGCCTGGCTCCAGCCTCTGCAACCAACTCTTCGGTAACGTCATACTCGATTACATTAAAGTTAACAAGCATCCTGGGTTTATACGTTTTGCAGCCAACACTTACCACGATGCCCACTTCTCAAAGCCACTTCCGTTTGAGGAACTGCTAGAAAACACCCTACAGCCTGAAGAGAAGACTTGAAAATAAATCATTTGCAGCAACAACAGCAACCACGGTAGTATAGTATAATCTTCTTAGTGAACGTGTTTAATATCCACAGATTAAGTTATATTTAAGACAGATTTACATAAACTCTCTGGTAATGCCTATGCTGCAACGTTTACTCCTTCTGATCTTCCTGATGTGCACGAGTATTTACTCTGCCCGCGCCACGCATATTGTGGGTGGAGAGTTTGAAATGCAGCACATCAGCGGGTACAATTATAAGCTGACCCTTAACTTATACTTTGATGTCGTTAATGGAAGTACTGGTGCCAAAGATCCCTATATATCTGTCAACATCTTCAGCAAGGCAACTAACAGAAACATTGGGCGGGCTACCCTTAATCTGTCAAACACAACGGCGGTACCCTATACCAATATAGATTGCACCGTAGGGGAGCTCCGTACCGACAAAAGGATCTATAGCTCTAACATCTACCTGGATCCTAACATCTACAATGATCCGGCAGGATACTATATAACCTGGGAGCGCTGCTGCCGCAACCGTACCATTAACAACATTGTAAGGCCGGAGGATGCCGCCCAGGTATTTTACATGGAGTTTCCGCCGGTGGTGAAAAGCGGGCAGTTTTTTCAGAACTCCTCTCCCATTCTATTTCCTCCGCTAAGTGACTATGCCTGCGTTGGCGAGCTTTTCTATTTTGAGTTTAACGGTACCGACCCTGACGGCGACTCACTGGTGTATGACATGGTTACCCCGATGAACGGCTTTACCAGCTCAAACATGCCGGCGTACTATAATCTGAATTACTACCCTCCGGTATACTTGATGGAGCCGCTGCCAGCACCGTACCCGCTGATACAGTGGCTGCCGGGCTACAATACCAGTAGTCAGATACAAGGCTCACCGCCCATCAATATAGAGAAGCAAACCGGCTTGCTAACCATGAGGCCGGCACAGAAAGGTCTTTTTGTATTTGGCATACGGGTGCAGGAGTACCGAAATGGAATGAAGATTGGCGAAGTGCGCCGTGATTTCCAGGTGCTGGTGCTTGATTGCCCCAGAAACCAGACGCCGAAAGTTGTGGCGCAGGTAAAAGGGAAGAAAAATCTATACGAAGAGGGACAGGTTCTGCGCATTAACTCCTCCGACACAGAGCGCTGCCTGGATGTGCTTTTTACAGACCCGGACATGAGCGAGTTTGTAGAGCTGCGGGCCCGCCCGGTAAACTTCTCTGCCGGCACCTATACTTTTACCGGAACCACTAAAGGCCGTATCAATCAAGGCGCTACACAGGATACCCTGAGCGCCACCATTTGCTTTGACGAGTGCTTCGATACGGAGGGCAAAGTATACATGATGGACTTTATTGTGAAGGACGATGGCTGCAGCCTGCCGCGCCAGGACACGGTCCGGGTCAGCTTTGTGGTAGAACCCCTACCCGATGCGCCACCTGCGGTCTCGCTGTCCACTAACAAACGCGTGTTTGAAGTACGGGAAGGTGACCAACTCAGCTTCGATGTGCTGGGCCTTGACCCAGACGAGGATGTTGTCTTTTTATCGGCCCAAGGCCGGGATTTTGACATTGGTACGGAGCAGATAAAATTTGAGAATAAAAGCGCTGCCGGAGAGGTCAGCTCCCCTTTTACCTGGGACATAACCTGCGAAACCCTGAAAAAAGAAAGCTACACGTTAGACTTCGTAGTCCGGAGTACGGTATGCAACAAAGAAGTTACCCGAACGGAAAGTATAGAAATACGGCCTATATCCAACAACAATGAACCTACCCTTAGCTCCGATCAGGAAGTAACCACGATAGAACTGGAAGTAGGAAAACCCTTTACCGCCAATATCTTCGGTCGTGATGCAGACCAGGACATGCTTACGCTAAAAGCCAGTGGGGAAGGCTACGCTTTGGAGCAGTATGGCATGCAGTTCACCAGCACGAATGGAGCAGGCGCAGCAGATGGCCTCTTTACCTGGACCCCAACCTGCGAGGCATTCCAAGGTAAGAACCTGCGTGTAAAGTATACTTTGGTGGAGGATGCCTGTGACTCCAGCCCGGACAAGGAACTGACGCTGGAGTTTGTGCTGAAGGCCCCGAACAACGCCCCCACACTTACCTCAGACCAGACGACGTATACCTTTGATCTGAAACTGAACGATGCCTTTGAGGCCAACTTTGACGGACTAGACCTAGACCTGGACAACCTGATCATGAGCGCTGAGGGAGATGGTTTTAACCTGGCAGATTACGGCATGCAGTTTACAGCCGCTAACGGTGCTGGAGAGGCAAAAGGCAAATTCACGTGGATTGCCAGCTGCCCCGCTACAGAAAGGGAGTCAGTCCGCGTAAACTTTACACTTCAGGAGGACGCCTGCGATCCTAAGCCACAACGCCTGACACTGGAGTTCAGGGTGGAGGCGCCGAAGGTAGCAGATTACGTTCCCGCGAACATCTTTACGCCAAACGGCGATGGAAAGAACGACTACTTCCACATTCCGGGACTACCGCCTGAGTTCTGCACCGCCACCTTCACAAGCATACGCGTGTTTAACCGCTGGGGCCGTGAAGTATATCGCAGCAATGACAGCAGCTTTCAATGGGATGGCAAGGACGTAAACGACGGCGTGTACTTCTACGTGATAGACTATGGCACCACCTCTTACAGGGGCAGCGTAACCATTGTGAGGTAGCGAAGCCAAGACATAAAAGACGCCCGCTAAAGTTTATCAAACTCTAGCGGGCGTCTTTATTTATACATATATTAGCTAAGACATAAACACCTTACATTAACACTTTAAACACTAAGCTATAAAGAGTAACACCAGGTACAGACCCAGCCATAAGAAATCGAGAAAGTGCCAGTAGCTGTTCAACATGGATAGCTGCAGGCTCCTGAAAGGATCCCGGATAAAGACAAGGCTGCGTACGGCATCGCTGTTAACGTAAATGGTCTTGAATACCATAAAAGACAGGAAAATAATGCCTCCTGATAAGTGCAGAATATGTAAGGCAGAGATCAGGTACAGGTAAGTGCCGGAAGATTTTCCGCTAAAGTACACGCCGGTTTGGGTCATTTCGTTCCAGCCAATAAGTTGCGCCCCAATAAACAAAAGGCCAAGCCCGAGTGTAGCGCCCAGGTAACGCGCCATTTTTTTAAGTTTCTCCTGCTTATAAAATCGGGGTACTTTAGAGATGGTGTAACTACTGAAGAGAAGAAGGATCGTGCTGATGCTAAAGAACTTTGGCAACTCAAACTGCCCTTGCGGGAAGCCGCCGGTACGGGCAAAAGCAACCACCAGCACAAAAAACAACACCCCAATACCCACCATACTCAGGTACAGCAACATCCTGATTGGATGCATTCTCTCAATCCTTGTAAAGGCAGACCGCTGTTTAGGGTTAACTTGGTTCTTTTTATCCTGGTTCATCCTCTGCTCCGTTATCCTATGCTCTTAAAGCTGGCGTTGTTGTATTTACATGCTACACCTGTTTACGCTAGTATTTTATACTTTTACACCCTTGTTATAGTTTTGCAAAAACACTGTTTATTTCGTTTAAACACTCCTCATCCCTATAAACCAGATCAGAAACTTTTTGTTGCACTGCTTTCTGCCGTAAAAGTATAGTAACACCCAATCACCTTTGCCAAATCATTTGCGTTAGAAGAAGTAACAGCTTACCTCCTTTAACACTGATCTATGCAGATAAAATTGTACTTACTCTACCTACTATTGCTGTTTCCGCTGCTTTTCCCAGCATCTGATGCTACAGCACAAAGAAACCGGGAGCCTTACACCGGCAACAACAGGGTGTTGCTAGCGCTTGATGGCTACGCTGGGCGGTATCAGTTTATATCGGAGCAGGTGCTGGTACGGTATAACAAAGACCTGCAGCAACTGGAGTGTGTTGTTCCCGTCGAAACCCTGGTACCGCTACACGACTCTATCCCACAGAACATGGCTTACGAGGTACTTTTCGGAGCTGTGTACCCACAACTGTACATCACGCTGGCAGCACCCGTGCAGCAGATAAACGCCGGCAGCCTGAGCCCCGAAACCAGAAGGCTCTCAGCCGCAGTACGGATACAGGATGTGACGGACGACACCGTGGTGCCCGTCAGCTTTGTACCTGAAAACAATTCCTTTCACTTCTCCACTACCTTTGACTTGAACCTTGAGAACTTTCAGGCCTCTATTCCCGTGGCGTACGTTCCGCTGCTCACCGGCCGCTTGCTCATAACCGTTGACCGTGCCCACTGGATTGATTTGAAAAGACGGTAGCAAAACGCAGGCCACACAAAAACCAACATAATTATCTGTTTATCAATAAATTAAAGTACATTTATCGTTTTTATACTTTAAGCATAGATCCGCGTTATATGTTCAGTTATTCACAGGATAGTTGCCTTATCTAATCTGTAAATGCAGTTGTTTGTGTGCCTCAATTTGCTACATTTGTTAAGCTATCACCTGATAACCCTCCTATGAAAAAAATCTTTTATTCCGTCGTAATGGCGGCAGCTTTGTATGGCTGCAACCAAAGCCAGCAGGCAGCAGAAACAACCCCTGATACAGTAGCATCAGCTAAAGGCACTTCTTTTGGTGCTTCCTTCGCTGAAGAAAATGTTATGGCTGGTAACCAATTAGCAGCCGCAGCGGCAGGCAAGGATTCCGTACAGGCAACTGTGTCTGCAGTTATCGTGGAAAGTTGCCAGTCTAAAGGTTGCTGGATGGATGTAAAACTTGCGGAAAGCAGCTCTATGAAAGTAACCTTCCGCGACTATGGCTTTTTCGTGCCGACCGAAAACCTGGCCGGCCGCGAGGTAATTTTTACTGGCACTGCGAAACGCGAAGTAGTCTCTGTGGAGGATCAGCGCCACTACGCAAAGGATGCGGGTAAAACCGAGACCGAGATAGCCGCTATTACCGAACCTAAGGAAGAGCTTCGCTTTGTTGCAGATGGCGTTATCCTGAAGTAACCACTACACAGTAAATAAAACAAGCTTCTGTTAAAGGATGCCTGTTTTTAATTTTATACAGCTGAAGCTAAAGCGTTAAGGGAGACAAAGTATAAAAGTATAGGCGCGGGAGGGATAAAATCATACTTTCATAGCTATTTAAGTATACTGGGGCGTTGCTCCTGACTTACATTTCTAACCCTAATTAAAGCAATTGCATATGCAACGGAAAAAGCTACTTATACTTTCCTTTTTTCTCGCCACGCTGCACCTGGCAGCTTTTGCCCAGCAGCCGAAACTGCGGGTAGAACCTGCCTTCTGGTGGGCAGGCATGAAAGACCCAAGCCTGCAACTCATGCTGCACGGCGACAACATCGGCAATCTGAAACCGGTGCTCAGCCAGACAGGCGCAGAAGTTAAAGATGTAATCAAGGTAAAAAACCCTAATTACCTGTTCATCAACCTAAACCTTTCTAATGCAAAACCGGGAAAGTTTACCCTTCAGTTAAAAAACGGCAACAAAACGGTTCACCGCTATACTTACGAACTAAAGCAGCGGGAAGCAGGTGCGGCTAACCGGGAGGGCTTTAATAGCACTGATGTGATCTACCTGATCACCCCGGACCGCTTTGCGAACGGCGACCCTAAAAACGATACCGTAAAAGGTATGGCCGATAAGCTGAACCGCTCCGATAAAACCGGACGCCATGGCGGTGATATAGCAGGTATCATACAGCACCTGGACTACATCGAGGATATGGGATTTACGGCGCTGTGGGTAAACCCGGTGCTAGAAAACGCGCAGGCCCGAACCTCATACCACGGGTACTCCACCACCGACTACTATAAGGTTGACCCACGATTCGGAAGTAACGAACAGTATGTGGCGCTATCTGCACAAGCTAAGCAGCGTGGCATTAAGCTGGTAATGGACATGATCATGAACCACATCGGCTCGGAGCATTGGTGGATGGATGATTTGCCGACTGAAGATTGGCTCAACTTCCAGGGAGATTTTAAAACTACAAACCATCGTCGCGAAGCCCTACAGGACCCATACGCCTCAGCGTACGACCGCCGTTTGCATACCGATGGCTGGTTTGTGGAGTCTATGCCAGACCTGAACCAGAACAATAAGCTACTGGCTACCTACCTGATACAGAACACGCTTTGGTGGATTGAGTACGCTGACCTGGGTGGAATCAGAATGGACACCTACTCCTACCCTGACCCGGCTTTTATGAGCGAGTGGACACGCCGTGTGATGGAGGAATACCCGAACTTTAACATAGTGGGCGAAGAATGGTCTTTGAACCCGGCTATTGTGGCCTACTGGCAACGCGGAAAAAAGAACCCGAACGGTTATACTTCTTACCTACCCAGCATGATGGACTTCCCGATACAGGGCGCCCTCACAACCGCTCTCCGCGATGATGAAAGTGGCTGGGACACCGGCTGGCTGCACCTCTACAATGTGTTGGCCACTGATTTCCTTTATGCCGACCCGCAGAACCTGGTGGTATTCCCCGACAATCATGACATGGACCGTATTTATACCCAACTTAACCAGGACGCAGCGCTCACCAAACTGGCTTTAGCCTACATCCTGACCACGCGCGGTATACCACAAATATACTATGGCACCGAAATACTGATGCACAACGAGGAAAAAGATGATCATGGCATTATCCGCACGGATTTTCCGGGGGGATGGGCCGGCGATAAAACCAATGCTTTTACCGGCAAAGGACTTACGAAAGAGCAACTGGAGATGCAGCAGTTTACCAAAAAGCTACTGAACTGGCGCAAAAACGCCAAGGCGGTACAGGAGGGTGAGCTGACGCACTATGCCCCTTATAAAGGGGTATATGTATACTTCCGCCAAAAAGATAATGAGAAGGTGATGGTAATCCTGAATAAAAACGAAAAACCTTACGAGCTGGAACTGGGTAAATTCGCTCCCGAGTTAAATGGCGTAAAACAAGGCACCGATGTCATCACCGGCAGAACTTACGATTTGGGTCAAGGCAAAATCACATTGCCGAACAAGGCACCGCTGGTGCTGGAGCTAAAATAAGCACCTACTAAAACAATTCGAAACGGCGCCCTGTTTGCAAACGGGGCGCCGTTTTTTTATACTTGTCCTTATCCTTCATCAGCTATACAACTATGCTTTAGCTACAAACCTTTCTTTATACCTCATGACAGAGCTTCTGCAAAGAGTATACTTCCACAACACAGTACAGACTTATCTGATTGCGCTGGGCTTCGTGCTGCTTGGCTTCGTACTGATTCGTTTCTTCAAAAGCAGGATCCTAACCCGCATAGCACAGTTAACGCAGAAAACGAAATCAAACTTTGACAACCACCTGGTTGAAAGCATTGACCGCTTCGGCATACCCGTGCTCTACTTTGCCGTACTCTACGCCGGGCTGGACTACCTGACCCTGCCCGCCAGGGCAAACAAAATTATATTGCTGGCCACCATGGTTGTGATCACGTACCTGGCTATCCGGATCGTGGCCTCCACAGTACTCCTGCTGCTGCGTTCCTACATCAGTAAGCAGGAGAATGGCGAGGAGAAGGTAAAGCAGCTTGGTGGCGTTATACTTGTCATCAACATCATCATCTGGGGATTTGGTATCCTGACCCTTCTCGATAACCTCGGCTACGATGTAACCACCGTTATCGCGGGCCTGGGCATCGGTGGTATCGCCATTGCCCTGGCCGCGCAAAACATACTTGGAGACCTTTTCAACTACTTCGTCATCTTTTTCGACCGGCCTTTCGAGATCGGGGACTTTATTATTATCGATGACAAGATGGGTGTGGTGGACAAGATCGGCGTGAAAACCACCCGCGTGAAAAGCCTTTCGGGGGAGCAGCTGGTGTTCGCCAACTCCGACCTGACCAACTCGCGCATCCACAACTACAAGCAGATGCAGCAGCGTCGTGTGGTGTTTAAGCTTGGGGTGATCTACCAAACCACGTACGAGCAGCTGGAGGCCATACCTGTGTTGCTTCGCAAGATCGTGGAGGAGCAGGAGCCCGTGCGCTTCGACCGGGCACATTTTGCCTCCTACGGCGACTCCAGCCTTGATTTTGAGGTGGTATACTATGTGCTATCCTCCGACTACAACAAATACATGGATGTGCAGCAGCGTATCAACCTGCGCATCTTTAAGGAGTTTCAACAGAGAGGGATTGAGTTTGCGTATCCTACGCGTACGCTTTTTATGGTAAATGAGGGCAAAGAGGAACAAGAGCAGCCCGCCAAGCCATTCTAGCCACTGCCAAAACAAACAGTGAGGGGCACACCTGATGCAGGTGTGCCCCTCACTGTTTTAGGTGCTTAGCAACAGTTTAGTTGCCTCCTGCCCTGTTCACCTCCTCCAGGTCAACATTGCGCTTGCTGGCCCTGAACTCCGCTCCTTTGCTGAAGCGATAGCGCAGGTTTACCCTGAAGCTTTGTGAGCCGGTATACTGGCTCGATGTGATTGTGTTTCCATTGATGTTAGTGCCGCCTTCAACCCTGCGCGTCTTAAAGATATCCGTCACGCTCAGGCTCAGATCCAGCCTATCCTCCATAAACGAGCGCTTCAGGCCTGCATCCACCCCCCAGTTGGCCTTGATATGGTACAAGCCATAGGCCATCGGCCCTTGGTAGGCAGCATTCAGCTCCAGGCGCACATCCTTTGGCAGCTGGATGTTGTGGTTAGACTGTGCAGAGAACGAGAGCTGTTGGTTCTCTAAAGACTGGTCGTTTAATTCCTTGATAAAGCCCTGGTACGCCAGTGTGGCGTTATTGTTTATCTGCCATCTTCCGGAAACCTGTACAGGGGCTACCAACGTTGCATGGAAGCTCTTCAGGTCCTCCACATTCTGCTGCTGGAAAACCGTGGTTTTATCGGCAGAGTTCTGCATCGGTATCTCTGCTATAAAGTCCTTTGTTACAGCGTAGCCAAGCACCAGGTTATAGTTTTGCTTGAGCACCTGCGTCACCGAGAAGGAGTTCGTGTACTGCGGCTTCAGGTAAGGATTACCGGTTACCCAGGAGTATGGATCAATATAGAAAATGAAAGGATTGAGCGCATCGTAGCGTGGTCTGTTGATGCGGCGGCTAAAGCTGTAGCTGACCTGGTAGTTTTCGCTGACGTTGTGCTGAATAAAGAGACTCGGGAAAAGGTTCAGGTATGTCCTGTCGGTCTTCTGGTCCAGCGTAACGGAGTTACCCTCTGCCACTGTCTGCTCGGCACGAAGGCCTCCTTTTACTCTCAGGAACTTACCCAGCTGTGTAGAAAAAGAAGCATAGGCAGCATAGATGTTCTCTTTATAAGTAAAGTGGTTGCTTCTGCCAGTATCGATCACCTTTCTTCCGTCAGAGTCCTTATAAAAGCGCAGTTCATTGTCTGATTTCACGTGGCTGGCTTTGGCACCAAGCTCCAGTTTCCCTGCCTTGCCTAGCTGTTTTGCAAAATCGACTTTGCCGGAATAGATGTCGTAACTAGTGGGGTTTTCGGTTAGCAGGCGCTCTTCTAGGAGCGGTGAGTTGTTCCCCAGGCTATCCAGGCGGTTTTGGAAAGTCGCGTCGTTGTCACTGTTCAGGCGCACATAGTCCAGGTCAGCCGAAAGCAACGTCCCTACCGTGTCCAGCTTGCCGAGGTAGTGCAGGTTCAGGGTGCTGTTGGCGTTTGCCGATGTGGCCATGTTAAGGGCATCAACTAGCACATCGTTGGCAGGTTTTCCATCCTGCAGGTTTGCTTTCGTCACTATCCTGTCGTCGGTACTGTAGAGAGAAAGATCTCCCAGAACACCCACACTGTGCCGGTTGTCCAGGTCATAGTCAGCCCCGATGCGAAGACTGGGCGTAAAGCGCCTGGCCTCTTCCCTTATGTGCTGGTTCAGGCGGCTACTCTCCTGGCCACTGAAAGTGCGCTGCATCTCGTTCAGGCGGAAGCGGGTGCGTTCTGCCACATCCAGCGAAGCAAAACTACTTAAGGCGTTTTGCTTATAGTTGATATCAGCACCCGCAGTATAGCCGTGCAGCTCGTTGTATTGGTAGCCGCCATGGACGCTACCGTTTAACCCGGCTGTTTCGTTCTTTTTAAGGTTGATGTTGATGATTCCGGAGGCGCCCTCTGCGTCATACTTTGCAGCCGGGTTTGAGATTATCTCCAGGTCTTTGATGTTTTCGGCAGACATACTCTGCATCATGTTCTGCAGCTCTTTGCCGCCCAGGTACGAAAGCTTCCCGTTGAGCATCACCTGTACTCCCGCTTTGCCGTTCAGCTTAATGTTTCCATCCTGGTCTACCCATACCCCCGGGGACTTAGCGAGTACTTCGAAAGCAGTGCTGCCTCCTGCCAAAGCTGTGTTCTCCACGGTCACCACAGTTTTATCGGCAAGTGCTACAACGGTTGGGCGCATGGCCTGTATGGTTACCTCTCCCAGCAACTGAGCGTCTTCCTGCAGTGTGAGCCTGCCAAAGTCTTTGCCTGAACCTGAAGCGTTTATCTCGAAAGCCTCCGTTTCTGTAGTCCGGTAGCCCAGCATGGTCAGCTTCAGTTTATACTTGCCAGCCACCGGGCTTTGAATCACAAAGCCACCTTCCATGTCGGCGATGGTACCTGTTACAACAGCGTTATCTGCGGCCTTCAGTACAGCCACGTTTACAAACCCGAGCGGTTGCCCCTGTTCATCCAGCACTTTTCCGGTTAAGGTGCCGCTTTGCTGCGCCTGCACTGTGAGGCTGAGTAACAGCAGCATAATTGAAGTGAGTAGAAGAGATTTCATAGTTATCAATTTTTAAGTTTTGGATTTAAGGTCTGCGGTAATCGCCGCCGACAGAACAAAGATGCAAAAGCCCTGTAGCGCGTGAAACCAGGTTCTGATGAAGTGGGATATGTATGGGTTGAAATGGGATATGCCCTGACTGAAAAGGAAAGCCATGTAGGAGAAACAGGCTTTTAGCGGATAGAATGGCGTTTCGGCGCCTGCAACAAGAGCAAAGGAAGCTACTGCTTCTGCTGCAAGTATAAAGGCTGCCCTTGCTTTTTGGCTGCAAATAACCTTCCTTAGTTCCTAATTACAGTATCCTGCTCGTTTAAGGCCAGGAACGCCCTATTAAATCGCCACATGAGCATGCAACAGCAACTAAACCTTATCCTTAAAAGGATTGGCATTGCGGCCCTAACAACAGTGCTGTTCTTTTACATGATGGTGTTCATTCACACCGGATCGATCTGGATTTTCCAGAAAAGCTTCCTGACTGAACTCTCCCTCATCATATTGTTTTTGCTGGCCCTTTTCTGGGCTCTTGACTATATTTCCCAATTTTTCGGCAAGGGCTATGGGGCACGTATAAATGCATGGCTTAAACCCTTTGTCGAGGGTGCTACGGTTATACTGGTGGCCAATGCCTTGAACGCTGTTTTTATACTTATACCCTACTTAACTTTTGTAGAGGGCTTCGTTATGGATCCCATGCGTGTCAGGCTCGGCTTTGTCGTGAGTACGATCGCCTCTTTGTTCTTCTATTATTTCGTAGAACGCGAGAGGAGCAAAAAGCAATTACAGGAGCAGCTCCTAAGATCGGAGCAGTTACAGAAAGAGAGCTTCAAGGCACAACTCGAGTCGCTAAAGAGCCAGGTGAACCCGCACTTTCTATTCAACAGCCTCAACGTGCTGGGTTCCCTTATCTATAAAGACCCGGACCAGGCAGCACAGTTCCTCGGTCAACTCTCGGAAGTATACCGTTCCCTTCTCGACAATGGGCAGAAAACACTGGTGCCCCTGCGCACCGAACTCGAACTGGCCAACGCATATATTTACCTGATGAAGACGCGCTTTGGAGATAAAGTGGTGTTTGAGGTGGAGGTGCCTCAGGAGAGCCTGCCGTACGAAGTACCTCCCTCTGCTGTTCAGATGCTCCTGGAGAACGCTATCAAGCATAACGGCTCCACCTCTCAGAAGCCGCTCCGCATCCGGGTTTATACTTCGGATATCACGCTGGTGGTAGAAAATAACCTTCAGCCGCGAAGGGAGGATGTGAAATCCACAAAAACGGGGCTGGAGAACATCAGAAAACGCTATGCATTGCTGACTGACCGGCAGCTGGAAATATCGCAGACCGGCTCTGAATTTATTGTGAAACTACCCTTGCTGGAGGTCGAAAAGTATGAAAATAGCTATTATTGAAGATGAAGAGCTGGCCGCTGAGGCCTTGGCTGCCATTATCAGGCGGCTACGTCCGGAGGCGGAGATCATCCAAACCTTGCCCTCCGTGGAAGAGGCTATTTGCTGGCTCACGCTGCATGCCTCGCCCGATGTGATCTTCTGCGATATCCATCTCTCCGATGGTATCAGCTTTGAGATATTCAGGCAGGTAAGCGTTAAGTGCCCGGTCATCTTCACCACTGCCTACAACCAGTACGCCATCGAGGCATTCCAGGTAAACAGCATCGATTACCTGCTAAAGCCCCTTAAACCGACTGATGTTGCCAAGGCCCTTAAAAAGTACGAGGACATGCAGCAGCAGTTTATCGTGCAGCAGCTTAACGGCCTGCAGCAACTGGTTCACCAGCCGGCGCGCCATGCCACCCGGGCACGCTTTCTGGTTAAAATAGGGCAATCCATAAAAGCCATTCCTGTGGAAGAGGCAGCCTACTTTATGGCAGAGGAAGGCGTGGTATTCCTGGTGACCTTTGGCGGCAAGCGCCACATCATTAACTATACGCTGGACCAACTGGAAGAACAGCTAGACCTGTCCGATTTTTTCAGGGCCAACCGGCACCTAATAGTACACATAAACGCGGTGCAGGAGGTAAAGCCATACTTCAAAGGTCGGCTGGCACTGGAGTTGCACCCAGCCCTGGAGGGCGACCAGACCGTGAGTAGCAGCCGCGCTGCCGATTTCAAGCAGTGGCTGGACCTGTAGCCTCACGAGGTGCACAGCCACGGCATTTTTTAAAACCCTCCTCTTCAAGAAGGCAAATTACGCATCAAGCACTGAGTTGGAAACAAAGCTTTCACGTGATCATACTCTGGGAGATTGACTCCAGTGCCCTGCCTCGGCATTAGGCGGCTTTACCATTGCAGCCTATACTCTGTTTAGGAAAGAATATAGCTAGGTAAACAGCACAGACAATTCTTCCCATGTTAGGTGGCACAGGTTTATAGGAGGTCTGCCTAAGTTCTAGCTTCTTTTCCAGATCGACCCTAAGAGCCCACGCCACTTGTTCCACAACAGCTGGCACATTAGGAGGCACAGAAGCAGGCCTTTATTTGCTGTCCCACACTTCTCAGCGGGAAACTGCTTCTTTTCCCTTCTTAGAAATATAAAATCGCTTCCGCAGCCACTGCGCCACGTTTACCAGCAAAATGAGCGCCGGCACCTCCACTAACGGCCCGACCACCCCGGCAAAGGCCTGCCCGGAATTGATACCAAACACCCCGATGGCCACGGCAATAGCCAGTTCAAAGTTGTTTCCTGCGGCTGTAAACGATATCGCGGCGTTCTGCGAGTAATCCGCCCCCACGGCTTTACCGGCAAAGAAACTCACCAGGAACATCACCGCAAAGTAGATCATCAGCGGCAGGGCCAGCAGCAGCACATCGAAAGGTATACTTACAATGGTATTGCCTTTCAGGCTGAACATCACCACAATGGTAAATAACAACGCGATAAGTGTAATGGGACTGATAGCCGGGATGAACTTCTGCTGGTACCACTCCTCTCCTTTCATCCTTTTGAGCACCACCCTGGAGAGCAGGCCGGCAGCAAACGGAACGCCCAGGTAAATGGCCACACTCTCGGCCACCTCGCCCATGCTTATACTGACCACTTCGCCCTTAATACCAAAGTATGGCGGCAGCACCGTGATGAACAGATAGGCAAACACGCTGTAGAACAGCACCTGGAATATACTGTTAAAGGCCACCAGCCCGGCAGCATACTCCCGGTCGCCCTCGGCCAGCTCGTTCCATACAATTACCATGGCAATGCAACGGGCAAGTCCAATCATGATCAGGCCCACCATATATTCTGGGTAGTCGCGGAGGAACAGGATGGCCAGCAGGAACATGAGCACCGGCCCCACCAGCCAGTTCAGCACCAGCGAAACCGACAGAACCCTGAAGTTGCGGAACACCTTGCCCAGCTGCTCGTACCGCACCTTAGCCAGCGGCGGGTACATCATCAGGATCAGGCCCAGCGCAATAGGCACATTGGTGGTACCACTCTGGAAAGAGTTGATAAAGCCCTCCATGCCCGGCACGAAGTACCCCAACGCCACACCCAAGCCCATCGCCAGAAAGATCCAGAGGGTAAGGTAGCGATCCAGGAAGGAAAGGCGCTTACGTTTATAAGTAGGGTTGCAGGTAGTCATATTATCTATAGGTATACTTTAAGTGATGAAGTATAAATAGCTATGCTTTATACTTTAATAAGCCTTGCGCAGCATATCGGCAAAATCGTTAGGCAGCGGGCTCTCTTCCACGGCACGGGCAGCCTGCTCCACATCGTAAGGCACACGCACGAACTCCACTTTTATACTTTCAGCCACGGCGGCAGTACTGTTCTCATCCAGTTCCAGCAGCACGTAGCAGGCACGCGGGTCGCCGTCCTTTGGTTTGCCTACCGAGCCCAGGTTAATGGCGTGTTTATACTTCTGCTCCTGCTCCGACACCAACTGCCGGTGATACGGCTTATGCGTATGGCCAAAAAGCATAATGTCGGCCCCGGACTCTTCCATCAGCCGCACCATGCTGCTTTCAGGGCGGTCCTCGAACAGGTACTCGTTTATCTTGCGCGGGCTGCCATGCACCATCAAAATCCGCAGCCTCTCCTCTTCCTTCGGCTGAAACTCCACCCAAATATGGCGCGGCAACTCCCGCAGGTACTTACGATTATCGCTGCTGATGATCTCATTGGTGAAGTTGATAGACTGGTTGCCTCGGGCTTTATCCTCCTCGGTTTTGTAGGCGCAGCCGCAGTCGCTGCTGTTCATCCCTACGCCCTCGTCGTAGTTACCGGCTATGGTCGGGATACGGTGCTGGCGGATGAGTTCCACCACTTCGTTGGCCCACACGTTATACCCTATCAGGTCGCCGAGGCAGTACACCATATCGGGTTGTTTCTCATGCAGGTCCTGCAGCACGGCCTCAAAGGCTGGCAGGTTGGCGTGGATGTCACTAAAGAAGGCAATTTTCATGTTTTAGTATTGGTTTAGCTATAGCGATAAAAGCATCAGCAAGTATGCTAGTTATACTTGCTGATGCTTTACTATTTATACTTTATACTTAGCAGCAGCCACCGCCGGGTGTACAAGCCTCGCCCTCAAAATCAGATATAAAGCTGATGTCCGTAAGCTGCACCTTTGGCTTCTCCTCTTTGGCTGGCGGCATGCAGCAGGCGCTGGCATCGGTACTCTCGTAATGCGGATCGTTGAACTCAGCATCCTCATGGAAGTAGTATACCTCCCACTGTACGCCATCCGGGTCCTCCACCCAAAACTTGTCCTGCACGGCATAGCAGCAGGCTGTTCCGATCTCCTCCTTCGATACGAGGCTGTGGGCTTTAGCCACCTCCAGGCGCTGCTCCAGCTCCTGCTGCGTTTCTACCTGAAAGCCCAGGTGACCGAAGTTCTGCTGCACCCGCTCTGGGTTCTCTACAAACGAGATGATCAGCGACGGAGTATCCAGTATATACTTGGCGTAGTTCGGTTTTACTTTGGCCGGCTCCTGGCCGAAGAAGGAAGTATAAAATTCAGTGGTTTTGCTGATATCGGACACGTAAAGGCTCACGTGCATCCGAGGGAAAATGGAAGTGCTCATGGGTTTATACTTTATTCGGTTGAATATTTATGTTTAACAGCTGCAGCTATCGTCGCAGCAGGTACTCTTAATCGCTGCCAGCATAGTTTCCAATAAGAGTCTGGCTCTGTCGTACTGCTCCTGGTCGATGCAGTAGCACACCGTGAGGCCATCTATCTCCCCTTTTATCAAGCCCGCACTCTTCAGCTCCTGCAAGTGCTGTGACACGGTGGTGCGGCTAAGCGGCAACGCGTTCGAGATGTCGCCGGAGATGCAGCTCTTGGTCTCGGCCAGGTGCTGAAGTATGGCAATGCGCGCCGGGTGCGACAACACCTTGGCGATACGGGCTACCTCCTGCTGCTCCTGGCCAAACTGTATGGCTTTGGTATAGGTCATGTGATATTCATGAAGTATGACGTAAACATACGTCATTGTTTACACTATGTCAACTATCGCTCAGAAGATTTTGTTCAAAAATATCTGTTAGAAAATGGAGGAGTAAGTATGACTGTTAAATCAATGCAATATTTGCAGGTGAGTTGCATTTGCAAATGAGGCAGCAAGCGAAGGAAATGGGCATAAAAAAAGCCGCAGCTCCTGCCGCGGCCTTTTCTCAGATGGAAATTTAATACAATGTACAGCTTCTTATACGGAATGGTTACAAAAAAGTGTGTTAGGCTTATCTGTTATACCCTCCCATATAGCCATAGTTTCCCCTGTTGGTGCGGTCGTGCCGGCCATAGTGGTCATCTCCGAAATCTCGGAACTCGTCTGCGTTTCCGTACGAGCTATCGTGGCGGTAACCATGGTTGCCACGGCTGTCGAAGTCGCGGTAGCGGTCGCCTTCTTCCGGGTTATCATAATTGGGGTTATAGCCGCTGTTGTAGCGGTAATGTCGGGGTTGCCTGCTGTATGGCCCCTCGGCATATGGAAAGCGCTCCACATCATTTAAGTCGTTGTCGGCTCCGCGAGGCAGACCGTAGTCCGCTGACCTTGGCTGGTCGGTATAGTTAGAGATGTCATACATCTCGTTGTAATAATCTTCCCGGTTCCCGGCCCGTCCTCCCCTGCTGCCGTACTCACGGCTGTGCTGTAGACGGTAATGCTCTCCTGGTTCATTGCGTGTATCACCCAGATGGGCGTGTTCTCGCCCGTGAAAGCGCCAATGGCGGTGGTTATCGTGGCCCTCCTGCCTGTAGTTCCTGCTGAAGTCGCCGTAATGCATGTCTCTTTCGTCTCTCATGGTTGTCTTTAAGTATAGGTGGCACCGGCCTTACCGGTGCCACCGTGGTTATACAATCTTATACTTGTTCCAGCCTTTAGCGACGGTCGCGGTTGCGCATGTATCGCTCGTAGTTCTCATCGCTCTGGCCCTGCCAGTTATCCATGTCGCTGTAATATTGGCCTTCCCCATAGTGTCGCTCACCACGGGCGTAGTTCCTTCCGGCAAAGCCACCGCGGTAGTCGTTGTCGTAGTTCGGGTTGCCCTGCTCATTTCTGCGGAAAGATTCGAAATCGCCACGGGAGTTTCGGGTCCAGTTGCCCCTGCTCTCGCCCCGGCGCACATCATGCCCAAAACGCTCATCACCCATACCATACCGGTAAGCTGACTGCCCGCTGCGGCGCAAGTCGTCGTAGTTTCTGTCGGAATAGTCAGCCCGCGCTTCGTAATGGCGACCGGAATTGTACTCGTCCCTAGGCACATAGCTCATGCCATAAGGATTATCACTGCCGCGATTGCCTCTGGTATAATCCGGCCCGCTGTAGTGGGCTCCTCCTGACTGGAAACGACCCTGCGGCGACATTTGGCTCTGGTCAGCATTGGTGTTAAAGCTGCGTGTATCGCCGTACTGACTGTCGGAAGCATCGCCGTAACCACGGTTAAAATGTGTATCTACCGTATAGTTGCCGCGGTCGGAGTTCTGCCCATGATGATGGCCGTGCAGCCAATGTGCTTCCCTGTCCTCGCGGTAGTCTTCTCGTCTTCTATAATCATCTCTTCTTTCGTCTTCCATAGTTTAGAAATTTAAATGGATTGATTTACTCTACCTGTTATTACGGGACAGCCCCGCCCAAGGGTTAAGGCAGTGTTAAACCCCAAGGCCCCGCATCCGTTAAAATGTATACATCAAAAACAAACCTTATTAACTATGGAAGGAAACTATTGGAATCGAAATAGAGAAGATCAAAACAGGGACAGAAATGAACCAGGCAGGTATCCTGAAAGGCAATCTCGCCCTAACGAGGACACTTACCGCGGTGCTTACCGTTTCGATGTAGACAGTAACCACCACAACGTGTCTACCTGGGACTGGCATTCCGGGCCATCGCAACGCCAACATCAGGGCGATAACTACAACCAGAACTATAACCGCGATTATAATCGAAATTATAACCGGGATTATAACCGAAACTATAACGAGGCGGACCGTAACCGCGGCTACGACCATGATAACTATAACATGGACAGCCGCTACCGCGACCAGGGCGATAAGCACTACCGCAGCGGTAACTACGCCGACTGGAACGACAAGGGCCACTTCAGAAATGATGATCATACCTACCAGCAGGGTCGCCGAAGACATGGCAAAGTGCATGACCGGATGACGGACAATGACCCTTACGGAGCCGGAAACTTTAGCGCAGACTATGGTCCCGACCATTATGGACAGGGCGGCGGAGAGAATTACGGCAACGAGGCAGGTTCTCTAAGCTTTGGGTACGATGGTACCAGCAACTACGACCCTGACTGGAATACGAAATATGATCCGCTGAGCGGCCATCGCCGAAGCTATCACGGTTATTACACCAGCCGGCATCCAGAGCAAAACGAGTCTCGGGACAAAAACAACGCGGACCGTTATGGGTATGGCGGGAATGAACGCTATTAGTATTTAATAAAAAGAAGCTGTATTAAGGATATTTTCCTTCGCTATTATTTAAATTAAAAGAATAACACGATGAACAAGAACGATAAGAATAAAGACAAACTAAAGAACGAGGATCTTGACAAAACCCTGAACAAGGGCAACAAGGTACCAAACATTAACCCAACCGGACAGAGCAAAACCATCAGCAACGAGGAAGCCATGAAAGGTAAAGTTGGCGGGGCCCCATCGCAAAAGAGCGGTAGCCGGGGCAGCGCTGACGTTCAGGATGGCGGTACAGATATTGGCAGCAGTGCCGGAAGTCACTAAATAAACTATTAATTAAGCAAAGAAGGCTATCTCTTACAGGATAGCCTTCTTTATACTTCTGAAACAACAAAAGCCACTGGTTAAGGTGGCTTTTGCTGTTTCAGAAGTATACTAGTAAAATAAAATCAGTCTATTGCAGTTCCTCCTGCTCCATGTATTCCCACATGGCATCTTCGCTGGCACCACTCTTGTAAGCATAGATCAGCATGGTAGTATACACGCCAACCAACAGGAAGCTTAGTGGAATAGAGAAAACAAACGATACAATCAGGGTTTTAATCGGATCCGGTTTCGATCTCATTTTGGTAGAGGCATACCAGAAGAACAACAAGTTAAAAATACCGGAAAAAACGATTAGGTTGATGATGTCTAGCATTGGCTAATAGTTAGATTGCCTGTTGATGCTGAGAGATACAACTTCACATGAAATGTGTACTTTATCAGCATTGTTTTTAATTTGTTTACTAACTGTCGTCGGTTGTTTTTTGTTTTCCCGGTAAGCTTTTACCGGAACTGCTTGATGCAATTTAGAAGACTCCCTTTAAAAATACAAGTTTAGAAGAAATAAAATTTACAGAAACATAATAATTGCAAATAAATAGTCTGCACTATATATCAAGCTTTTAATGTATACCTGCCAGCGCTATTACACCCGCCAATTAAGACATTGGATGACATATTAATGCAAAAAATGGCCTAAGCTTTTCTGATTTGATGAATCAAGTTACTTGATCCACACCTCTTTTAGTTCATCCCTGCCATAAAAAGTAGGAAAATACATTAGCTCTGCCTTAGCCGGGTTCAGTGTGTACCTGCCACTGAACCGGGGCTGCAACATAATGCTGAATGTATAACTGCCTTTTTTCAGGCTGCTGCAGAAAATAGCTGTTTTATGGCGGAAGTATTCGCGGTGCACCTCATTCGGGCCGTTCTGCATTTTCTCTCCGTAAGAGCAACCCGCTGGTATGGGCACCTCAATCATTACAAAATCGGCATCGCCCCTGGCTGTAACCTCCACTACCAGCTCAACTGGCTTTCCGGCTTCCAGCACGGCTGCGCTTCCCATTCCTTTAAAGTGTGTTTTTACCACAAAATCCTTTTTCACCGCCTGCGGGTTTCGCACCCACGTTGTTTGGTAAGCTGTAAAGTATAAAGGCTGCGTACCCTGCTTCTTAATCTGCAGCGGCTTATCCGCATTAAATGTAGAATCGAATGGGAAGGAGTTTATATTTGCCTGCAGCGCCCCACTGAGCTCAAGCTTTGTTTCCTGTAGCATTTTGCCGCCGCGCAGCAGGTCGGGCAGCAGCGTCTCTAGCACCTTGGCCGACTCATACGTGTTGCGCCAGTGACCACTGCGCCTTTCGTTCAGCAGCCACGCCTGCACTTGAATCAACTCTTGCTCATGCCCACCTGCTGCTCTCAGTATCTGGTATGCCAGCAGCGTGTTGCTGATGCTGTTGTTGAAGAGGCTATACTTCTGCTCCCCCCAATAAACTCCTCCCAGCATGGTGTGCTGTTTATACTTCTGGAGGGTATCCAGTTGCACGGGCAGGCTTAGCTGTTGCCGCAGCCGGGTCAGTCTGAACTGGTTCTCCAGCGAAAGCTTGGGCAGTTTCTCCAACGCTGCAATGTAGCGCGGGTACTCCACCTTTGCTTCCAGTGAATAAAGCATCTCCAGGGCACGTAACTTGTCCTGCCCTCCTGGCCGCTCCAGCCGGTATACCAGATCATCCACCAGTTGCTGCTGTTTATAGTTGGTTGTATAACCTGCCGACTTAGCAGCTAACAATGCCTCGTTTACGTGGTGGCTGATCCAGAGGTAGGGTTGGCCACTCTCCCACCAACTCCACTGTCCGCTTTCCAACTGGGTCTTTTCCAGGTGCTTGATTAATTTTTTAACATCCCGCTCATGCCTGAACTCCTCACTAAGCAACTGCCTGATGCGTTGCTCCAGTAACAAAGCCTTCAACTTTGAGGCGGCCTGCTCGCTGCACCAGTATTCATACTTGTGCAGGTAGTCTATCTCATCAAGCATTACTTGTAACAGGCTGCCTTCCACGTGCAGGTTAACCGGGCCTTTATCAAGATCAAAATCCAATGTGAAAGTCGTGTCGCGGGGGAGTTGCAGGAACAATCCGTTTGTCTCGGCCACGCCCCTAGGGTATACTTTTACATGGCGTCGCTCCCCGTCTTCGAACCCGTTTGGTTGCTGCAGTGCATAAAGCACCTCCACAGAATCAGGGGCAACTATAGGTGCGGTTATTGTCAGCGTATCAGTTAATGAACGGCTTAAAGTCAGTTCCTGTGTCCTGGTAACCTCTCCGCCTACCTCAAAACGGGTGCGGATGCGGGTGGAGTCAGGTAGATAGTTGAGCGCTTTGCCCACCACCTGTGCTTTGTCTCCCTCCACCAGAAATCGAGGAAGGCTTAATGTGCCCATTACCGCCTTAAAGGATCGGATGCTGCTGCGCAACATGCCACTCCGTTTCTTGTAGTCCATGCCCAGCACCTGCGTGTTCCAACTCGTCACATCCCCCGGAAAGACAACCTCAAACGTAGCCTTACCGGCCTTGTCTGTTACCAGGCGCGGTTGCCAAAAAGCGTAGTCAGAGAAATTGCTCCGGATACCGCTGCCTGCCGCCTGTTCTCCGGTGGCTTCTCCAAAAGCCATACCTCCGCCCCCTCTTTTGGTAGTAATGATGATTACACCTGCTACCCCTGCCGCGCCGTATAATGCCGTTGCCTCCTGCCCGCTAAGAGTGGTAATCTTCAGAATATCCTTCGGGTTAAGATCGGATTTCTTCCCACTAAAGGGCACCCCATCCACGATCAGCAGCGGCTCTGCACCTGCCACAGCGGAAACACCGCGTACCCTGATGTTCCCGCCAATAACTACACCTGCTGCTATACCTGCTAAATGATTGCTAAATTCTGGCTTTTCTTCTTCTACCACAACAGGAGTATACCTGCTGTTTTTTCTAACAGCAGCGTACCCCGTAACAACCACCTCCTCTAACTGCTTCATGTCTCCTTCCAGCACCACATCTATCCGGCTGTTACCGCGCACCGCCACCTCCTGTGTGTTATACCCGATAAACCTGATCGTAAGCATTCCATCCGAAGGGACAAATAACTTGTAGCCGCCGTTTGCGTCTGTGGCTGTGCCCACCATAGTTCCTTTCACAACCACTGTTACCCCCGGGATCGGGTTGCCTTCCTTATCCGTTATCCGCCCATAAATAGCGTGGCTGAAACTGCCTTGATTGTAAGTGGGTGTTGCCGGGGCTACTGCCGAGACTTCTTTTGGTTCAGGGTGCACAATTTTAGCTTTGCTTACCTGCCGTTCCAACTCCTCCTGAATTTGCCTGCCAAACTTGTCTCTCTCCTTTACCTCTGCCTTGGAAAAGTGCAGCCACGTTTGCCCGTTTGGCTTTACCTGCACCTGCCTGCGCAGGTACTGTCCCTCCCTGAACAACAGCACCAACTCATACTTGCCAGCCTCTACTTTGTTCAGTTGCTGCGTAAACCCACTGTGGATGCGAGCCTGTGCCATACCTCCGGCAGCTGCATAAAGTATAACATGCTCAGGTTGCGCATACACTGCCGTGTCTAACTGCCACATGATAAGCCCAGGGGCCTCATCCGGGTGGTGATGGGTATTCTTATCATAAACCCGGCTCAGGTAGTACTGGCGCAGTTGTTCTTCATGCTGCTGCTGTAAGTCGGCTTCGTTTACTGCCTCGTCAAACAAACGGATCTGCTCTTGTGGTAATGGGGCTTTATTGAGCCATACTCGGTCTGGCAGAACCTTGGCTTCCCGCATCTTCAAGAGTTCCGGCTCAAATGTGAGCAAGTAGTCGGGTTCTGGCGTGAAAGTGGTAGTGATACTGCCAAGGCGATTGAACTTCATTCTGTCCGGTAAAAACGGGCCGGCCAAAATCCTACCCTCATTGTATCCACTATACGGTACCTGTCTTCTGTTTTGCCAGGCATACTGCGGTAGCACCTGCACCACCTGCCCCTGCTTCAGGTAAGTGATGTCCTTATTGAAGTTTCGCTCCACCTGAAACAAATAGCGATTAAGCATGTCACGCTCCTGGTTCTGCAGCGCTTGCGTGCGTGGTGTAGATGCCCCTGTAAGGATATCCAGATCTATACTTAGTGTAAGCTTGTGCTGCGGCTTAAAGTATACTTTCTCCAGGGTGATTAGCTGTTCGGCTGTACGCAGCTTAATCGTATGGTAACCTGAATCGGCAGGAAAGGCATAGTTGGGCAGTACATCCGTGCCGGAGAAGTACACGGGCACCTCATCCACAAAAATGACATGCACCGGCTGCACTCTGCCCGAGTCTACTACAAAGGGCGCAAACTGGGTTACGCTGTCGCGGCTGAGGGAGTACTCCTGAAACAGGCCTCGCTCAGGATACAGGAAGTCATAGTAGGCCAGGCTGTCCAGGCCCATTCGCTGGCTCCAGCGTTCCCAGTCCAGTGGTTTGGCGCTGCCGCCATGCAACCCGGAAAGCCTGAGCTCCTTTAGTTTTTTGCGGCCTTTATACTTGTCGAAGCTAGTCAGGTTAGGCAGGTTGTTTTCTTTGAATTTGGAAGTGATGGCGTAGGCGGTAAGATCGACCTTCGGAACAGGCTTACCAGCATAATCCGTTACGGCCAACGTCATACTTGCTTTCTGTCCCGGAAACACCACCTTAGGCGCCTGTAGGTCTAGATTAAGGCGCTGCTTGAGCAATGGTTCGTTCTGCTCCTGGTCTTTCGCTTCGCCGGCCCACACATACTGCAGCGTCACAAAGTATGGCGCATCACCTTTCAGGGGTAGGCTGCTGCTCCAGGCTCTTTCCTGCCCCTGCCCCCGCGCTACCAACCGGTTTTTACGGTACAAAAAATACCAATAGGGCAGCTTACGTGGGTTCTGGATAGCTAGGTATAAACTATCAGTATCACGGTTGGTCAGCAGACTGAGTTGGTCGTCTTGCTGGTGCAGGTCTAGTTTCTGTTTAAGTCCTTGCCATTGCAGCAGGTAGTGGCTTATGTAGGGGTCCAAAGGCAACAGCGCAGGCAACCGGACTTCCTGCTCCTGCAGTGCTTTACCGTTATTATCAAAGCCGGTAAGTATGGCGTTGGCTTTCGCCAGCATCGTATCTCCTTCCAGGTACTCTAACCGCAGGCTGTCCTGCTGCAGCTTTAGCTCCAACCGGCCCTGCCTGTGCAGGTACTCGCCGCGTACCTCTTTAGCCACCCGCTCGTTGCTGCTGTTCAGAAATACTACCTCTACCCGGTAGACAAGACTGACCTCCGGGAAAATGTGCTGCGGCAATTCAACCACTGTCTCTCCCTCCGCATCCAGCGGTTGCCGGTGCACCCACAGTGTATCCGGCACGAATACCTCAGGCTTTTCAGCCTGCAACACCTGCCCTGCCAGCACCACTAGCTCCATTCGGGCGTCCAGCAGGTTCAGGCCATTCGCATCCGCACCCCGCAGGTATACTTTATTTAGTTGGCCCTGGTATAGTTTCTCTTTCTCCAGCCTAGCCGCATACGTTGTTTCCTTCAGCTCATAGTCCTCATACTTGAAGTGTTGCGACATAAGGGTTTTGCCATACTTCCTGGGTTTGGTAAAGCTCATGTACTGGTGCCTATCCAATTCCAGGTTCAGGCTATCGTGCAACACCAACTCCCCGGTGTAGGCACCTGGGCGGTAAGGGTTCAGTTTTTGCAGGGTTTTATACTTCCCATTCACCTGCATCTCCAACCATACCTGCCTGCGGTAAGGGTGTCCGTTCTTTTTCAGAATAAAGGCTTTGTACTTAACGGTATCACCGGGCTGGTAAATTGGTTTGGTGGTAGCCACGTAGCCCTTGTACTTTACGCTCTCGCTCTGCTGATAAGTGTCATCGAAAACGGAGACCAGACTCCTGATCCAACCGCTTGGGCCATACTTTATACTTTGCACCACATCCCGCACAGGCTTCCAGAGATAATAGATTGGCCTGGTATAGATAAGTCGCCGAAAAGAGAAAGGGTACCGGTAGCCATTATCCTGATGGGAAATAGCCTCAAAGCTGGTATGGCCCTGATAAAGAATTTCTAACAGTCCACCTTCCTTCTGCTTTGCAAGCCTGTAAGTTTGCGTTTCAGCATCGAAAGGCACTTGTTTCCCCGAAAGCCATACTTGCGCCCCGGTAATTGCCTGACCCAGCGTATCGTGAAGTAGCACGTTTAGGTCAGCCTGGTTCTGCAACAATTTTATACCGTATGGCCGCACTTGATGGATCTCATACACCAGGTCGGAGCCAGAAGCGTACGCAAATAGGAAATGACCTTGCCCCAACTGTTTCTGATACGTGGTTTGAACTGCAAAAGAATCCACCAAAGTATGGAAAAAGCTTTCCTGCACTACTTTGGGGCCCTTCTCAAGGTATAGCCGGGCCTCCTCCGTTGAGATGCTATAAATATAGGTGTAGGGGCTGCGCTGCAGACTCTTCGATAGTTTTGCCTGCGCTATGGCGGGGCTGGAAAGTATAAGGCAGCAGAAAATTGAAATGCAAAGTTTGTACGTCATAGTCAGATGTTAGCATCTAAAGATACACATTCTGCTATATTTATGGCCCGAACGCACAGTTCTTTAACGGCAGGATGTGTTAAGCAACTGCAGGAACACGAAGTCCTCAACTAATCATTAAATCCTCCTTTAAGTTATAAGTTAATCTATATATTTGTGGGGTTGCCCACCATCAACAGCCTTTAAGTAGATGAGCAGGCACCCCTTAAAAGAATTAAGACCTCTAACGATGGAAACTCCGGACAACCCTCGGGACAGGATAATAGCCGAGGCAAAAGACCTGTTCTTTACCCACGGCTACAGTAAGGTGCTGATGGCAGACCTGGCAAAGCGGCTGGGTATGAGCAAAAAAACGCTCTACCAGTACTTTTCCGGGAAGGAGGAACTGCTTAACGTAATTATCCGGAAGCATGCGCAGGATATACAGCAGGAAGTGGAAAGTACCCTGGCGGATAACAGCCTGCCTTTCCCGGATAAAACAAGGCGCATCTTTGGTTTTGTGGGCACCAAGCTGCACGATATAAACCCGGAGTTTGTCTTAGATATCAAGAAAAACGCTCCTTCGGCCTGGCAGCTTTTGCAAAAGCACAAAGCAGACGCTGCCTTTCTGCGCTTTAACGCACTGTTGAACGAAGGGTATAAAAAGGGGTATATTCGGGAAAATGTAAACCGAACGATGGCGGTACTGCTCTACGCCAGTGCCCTGGAAACTATCCTGAACCCAGATTTTACAGAGCAGGTGCCGCAGGGGCTGATGCAGGAGCTACCTAAAACGCCAAGGGAGGTTTTTGATGGGTTAGTGAAGATCATTTTCAAAGGCATCCTCCGAGAGGATAAGGAGGTTTAGCAGGAGACAGTTAGTAAGCTCACTATAAGTATAAAAAAAGGCGCTGCAATGGTAACTGCAGCGCCTTTTTTTATACTTATAGTGTTATACTTACAGGCTCAGAGTGAGAATCTCTTTCACGTCCCTGATTTGAATATCGGCGCGCTCACCAAGATCCTTTACACCACGCTCCTCAAAGCGGGCGATAATGGTAGCAATAGTTTCTTCACCTACTTCGTAATCTGAGAGCCTGGTTTTAATGTCAAGCGACTCAAAGAAAGCAATGGTTGCCTGTATGGTTGCCTCCAGACGCTCGTCCTCCGTGCCATCCGTTACTCCCCACACACGCTCACCATACTGCAAAAGCTTCTCTTTCTTTGTTTCGCTCTTGTAGCGCAGCAGCGCCGGGAACACAATAGCCAGGGTGCGGGCGTGGTCAATACCGTGCAATGCCGTCAGTTCGTGCGCAATGTAGTGGGTGGCCCAGTCTGTCGGTACCCCTACCCTGATAACGCCGTTCAGCGCCATGGTAGCTGCCCACATAAAGTTAGCCATGGTATCATAGTCTTTTGGATTCTTCACAGCCTTCGGCCCCTCCTCTTTCAGCGTCAGCAGGATAGACTCGGCAAAGTGATCCTGCAGCGGCGCGTTAACCGGGTATGTAAGGTACTGCTCCAGCACGTGCGAAAAAGCATCCACAACACCGTTACTGATCTGCCGCAATGGTAGTGTAAAAGTCGTTTCCGGATCGAGCACGGAGAACTTAGGGAAGGTAAACGGACTTCCGAAAGCCAGCTTTTCTTTTGTAGAGACACGGTTTATAACTGCGCCTGAGTTCATCTCAGAGCCTGTGGCAGGCAGTGTTAGTACGGCGCCGAAAGGAGCAGCCTTTGTAACGGGTTCGCGTTTGGCCATAATACTCCACGGATCCTCGCCTTCATACTCCATAGCCGCCACGATGAACTTGGTACCGTCAATAACAGAGCCGCCGCCCACAGCCAGGAAGAAATCAATGTTCTGGCGCTTGGCAATGTCTACCGCCTGCATCAGCGTCTCGTAATGCGGGTTAGGTTCGATGTTGCCAAACTCCGTCACGTCAAACTCTTTGAGTGCTTCCATCACCTGGTCATAAACGCCGTTCTTTTTAATGCTACCGCCGCCATACGTCATCATTACGCGGGCACCCGCAGGTATCTCGTTTGCTATGGCGCTAATCTGTCCCTTTCCAAAAAGTATCTTAACAGGGTTATAAAAAGTGAAATTATTCATAGTAGTTTAGTTTTCTTCTTGATTTAACATTTGTTCTAGAAGCCGCTGGCATATTTTTAACTTTAATCGCATATACGGCCGGCTTACAGAAAATTAGGCTATCCTTCACGATCAGCCACTTTAACTAATTGCTTACCTGTATTCTCCCCAGAAAATAGCCCCAGAAAAGCCTGCGGAATATTCTCAAAGCCCTCTGATATGGTTTCCTGGTACTGTAGCTTGCCCTCCTTCAGCCAGGTTACCAAGTCTTTTGCCGCAGTATTGAAATTTTGGGCAAAGTCACTTACAATGAATCCCTTCATCAGGGCGCTTTTCTTAAGCAGGATAGGCTCCACGCGCATTCCGGTAGGCGCTGAAGTAGCATTGTAGTAGGCGATCTGGCCGCAGATGGCAATACGCGCGAATTTATTTAGCTTGAGGTACACGGCATCAGATATCTCACCGCCTACGTTGTCAAAGTATACATCCACCCCATCCGGACAGGCCTGCGCCATGGCTTCCTTTAGATCACCAACGGTTTTATAGTTGATAGCCTCATCAAAGCCCAGCGCTTCCTTCAGATAAGCAATTTTATCGTCAGAACCGGCCACGCCTACCACACGACAGCCTTTTAGCTTTGCGATCTGGCCTACCACTGTTCCAACTGCACCCGCCGCTCCGGAAACCACCACCGTTTCACCAGGCTTAGGGTCGCCAATGTGAAGCAGCCCGAAGTATGCAGTTAAACCCGGCATGCCTAAAATACCTAAATGGTAGCTAAGTGGGGCAATATCGGGGCTTATCTTGCTGAGGCCGCTTCCGTCGTGCACAATGTACTGCTGCCATGGCAAACGGTCCATCACCACCGTGCCCTTCGGAAACTGGGGGTTCCGGCTATCAATTACCTCTGCCACAATCCCGCCAGTAATAGGCTCACCTACTGTATATGGTGCCACATATGACGCTGCATCGCTCATGCGGCCGCGCATATAAGGGTCTACAGACACGTATAAAGACTTCAGCAGCACATGCCCCTCCTGCAGTGCCGGCACATCCTGCACCTCAAACGCAAAGTTCTCTTGGGTTGGCACCCCATTTGGACGGCTTGCCAACAGTATCGTTTTATTCTTCATTTGGTTTGGCTATAATATCATTTTAAATACACCACAACCAGCCAAGGGGTTATTTTGTTTAACGTTTCTTCTAATAACGTAAAAAGGGAGTACCGCTGTTGATGGCAGCGACACTCCCTTTTATACTTTTGTGTAACTAGCTGCTCTTTTAACGAGGCGTAGTTTTTAAACTTTTATAGTAGGTCGAACATGTTTTTCACCCCGATTTGGCGCTCTTTGGTAAAGCCTTCGCCATAGGTAACTCCAATCGTGTGGCCTAATTCCTTAGCCCTTGCCTCCACAAAACTCAGAAACTCAGGAGAGGAAATATAGGTGTTGGGAGAAGTATCGTCCGGGTTATAGAACTGGGATTTGAAAGCACGGATGGCCTCCATCTTCTTCTCCCAGTAAGGAGTAACATCCACCACAAAGTCCGGCGTAATCGGGCGATCCTGGATGTAGTGGTAAACAGCCTTGGGGCGCCATGCTTCCTGGTCCACACCATCAGCATCCTTCGTTTTAACCATCTTTAACCCTGACTTAAAGCATGATTCCGACACTAACGCAGATCCCCTTCCATGATCCGGGTGGCGGTCATGCAGGGCATTGGCAATCACTATATCAGGTTTATACTTACGCAGCATCTCAATAACCTTTAGCTGGTGCTCGCGGTCATTCAGAAAAAAGCCATCGGCAAAGGCAAGGTTTTCGCGTACAGGTATACCCATAACTTTCGCTGCATCAATAGCTTCTTGCTTACGTGTTTCTGGGGTTCCTCTGGTTCCGAGTTCCCCCTCTGTCAGGTCCACAATGCCTACCTTCAGGCCAGCTTCTACATGGGTTATTAGCGTACCGGCACATCCTAATTCCACATCATCAGGGTGTGAGGCAAAGGCAAGTATGTCTAGTTTCATTCTCTTTAGCTTTTATCTGATTCGCAGGGATCGCCCTACACGTAGGGTAGTACGAGTACTTATGCCATTAAGTCGTGTTAACTGGCTTACTGATACACCGTAGCGCTTGGCAATTTCGGAGAGGGTATCCCCGCTTCTAATTTTATGATAAGCGGCCCGGCGTCCACTGCTACTGCCACTGCTTCTGGATCGGTTGGCATAGTTAAACACCGCCGAGGTGATCTGATAACTTTCGCCTTTCAGTAGGTAATCCGGGAAATCATAGATGTTCTCCGGATCCATAGGGTTGCCCTGGAAACGCACTTCGTAATGCAGGTGCGGACCGGAGCTACGGCCGGTGCTGCCACCTAAACCAATAACCTGCCCAGCCTTCACGAAATCACCAGTTTGGGAAATGGTTTTGCTCATGTGGCCATAGAGGGTTTCGAGGCCGTTGTAATGGCGCACTACGATGTAATTTCCATAACCGCCGCCATCCCATTTGTTAATACGGATCACACCATCAAAGGCCGCGTAGATAGAATCTCCTGTATCCAAGTCTATATCGGTGCCGTAATGCCAGCGCCCGCTCCTTGGGCCAAACCGGCTCGTGATCGGGGTTTTCTCCAGCGGCATCTTATAGGAACGATCGTTGGCAGGATCATAGAGCTTAATGTCTACCGTATCCTTCAACTGACGGCTGTCCATGCGGTATGGATTGATATTACGCGTATCCCAAATCGCATAGTAACCGGCAATCCGGATCCAGGTAGAATCTACCAGCACCTCCTCCGACATCTCCACGATGTGCTGCTCCCCCAGGTCAAGCTCAGAGGTATCCTCACTTACAATGGAAAGCTCTTTCTTCGGGTTAAAATAAATCGACTGGTCAGCGTCAGAATCATCATCCGGAAAATCCTCATACTTGATAAGGATAGTAGTATCCGGTCGTACGTACTCGATCTTCGGTGTCTTTACCTTAAACAGGTCTTTCACCTTGGTCTGAGCCACAGCGCTACCGCCACTGCACAACAGGCAGAGCGATAAGAGTACAAAAAAGAAGGGTGCTTTGTTCTTTGACATTTGCATCAAAAGGTTGGCTGTGCTGCCTTCCCGCAGCACGTCATTCGCTAAATAAAACTGCAGCACAGCCATTTTATTGTGATACACCACACGCTGGATTTATACTTTGAAAAGTGGCGCTGGTGCTATATCCCATCGGTGAATTAGTGCAAACCCTTAGCAGCCAGGTATCGCTCGGCGTCGAGGGCGGCCATACATCCCGAACCAGCTGCCGTGACGGCCTGCCGGTACGTGAAGTCCTGCACGTCGCCGCAGGCGAAGACCCCGTCGATGTTGGTCTTGGCCGTGCCGGGGATGGTGCGGATGTAGCCGTTCTCGTCCAGGTTCAGGTACTCCTTGAAGATACCGGAGTTTGGCTCATGGCCGATGGCCACGAAGAA
>NZ_JAPFQO010000012.1 GCF_026241195.1 Pontibacter anaerobius | reverse complement strand
TTTGGCTCTTTTTCTGATCGTTGCCCCGCTTTAGTGGCCTTTGATGCCGCCCAGCCCTAAAAAAGCCTGAAAGACACGCCACTTTAAAACCTGAAAATAATCCCAATCACGGCCAACTACTGTGTAAAAGTCACTATGACGTTTATCAGCATTATGTGCGGAGTTAATTAAGTCCACCCCAATCACAATATACATAAATCCACCTACTTTAAATATAGCCCGGTCATTCCTCAGCACAACCAGGCTATACCTTCAATGGTGTTAGTTGCCGCCGCCTCCGCCGCCATTGTCTCCGCCGCCGCTTTTCAGGTCATCGTTTTTAATGCCGCGCTTGGTGCGCTTAATGTCCTCTTTCAGCTTACCGAACTTGTAGCTGAAGCCGATGTTTATGCGGCGGCGCTGGTAGGTGTACTCGCTGCGCTGGTCAAAATTCTGGCCGCTGATGTCGCTGTAGCCGGTAAAGTACTTGCTAAACGGGTTGTTAACCGATAGGCTGATACTGGCTTTCTCATCCTTCAGGAAATCCTTGCTGACGGAGAATCCGCTCCAAAACTGGCCGTTAGAGCGGCCCTGCAGCAGCACCCGTGGCGCATAGTAGCCACCGTTCATGCTGGCGCGCCAGTTCTTCTCGAAGCGGTAGCTGATGTAGCTGTACATGTAACCGCTCACGCCACTGTTCTCCAGGTCTTTGCCCTCTATATTGCCGCTCAGCTGGCTGTAAGAAAACGACCCGTTCAGGCTCAGGCTTAGCTTCTTGAACAGGGTAGAGTTACCGTTGAGGGAGAGGGTCGTGGTGCCATTTCGCCCGATGTTGCCGTAGGTGGTGGTAGTTACCGAGTCGGCCGGAGTAAAGATTGTGTAGCTCTGGATGGCGTTGTTGGTAAACGTATGGGTTAGTGTGCTGTTCAGGGAGTTGCTGTTCTTAAACATGCTGTGGGCCAGGCTGAAAACGTGGCTGGTTGCGGCCTTTAGGTTCGGGTTGCCGAAAGATACAGCCTTCTCGTTCTGGCGGTTCACGTACGGGTTCAGGTACCACAGGCTCGGGCGCTCGATGCGCTGGGTATAGGACAGCTTCAGGGTAGCCATGTTTTTCAGGGTGCGCGTCAGGGTAAGGCTCGGGATCAGGTTCAGGTAATCCTGCTCCGCCACCGAACCCGAAGACTTGAAGTGGGCATCCACCACGGTTTGCTCCAGGCGGGTGCCTGCCCGGATGCCCCACTTGTCGTAGCGCAGGCTGGCCGAAGTATAAGCAGCGTAGATATCCTGGTTATAATCGAACTCGTTGCTCAGCTCTGGTACTTCCTCAAAGGTGTTGGATTCGGGGTTTAGGTTACGGTAAAAGTAGTCGCTACCGTTGTCGCGCAGGATGGTTTTGGCGCCTACTTCCAGGGTATGCTTCTTAACCGGGTGCACATAATCCACCTGCATGGTCTGCTCTATGGAGCGCCCCTCGTTCACGGTGCGCGTGTCCAGCGGCCCCCTGTAGTTTACTATATTCTCGAAGTTGAGGCTGGTTTTATCTTCGCTGCCATTGTTCCCGATCTTATAAGATAGGGTGAGGAGCTGTTCCTTGTTTCGCTTGAATGTGTGCTGGTAGTCCAGGCCTGCGTCCATGTTCTTCCAGTACTCGTTGGTGGACTGGTTGCGGTTAAAAGCCTGCGTGCGGACTCCGGCTGCACTCAGCTGCTCCACCGTTTGCAGGCCCAGTTGCCCCCAGTTCCCTCCATACACACTAAACTTTGCCGACAGCAGGTTGAGTGTGTCTATCTCGTAGCTCATCTCACTGTCAAAGTATTTGTACCTGCTCTCGGAGCTCCCGTTGCTTCTCTGCAGCAGCTCTGTGCCCGTGTTTTTATCGAAGCGCTCAAAGTATGAGTTTTGCACGGGGGTGTTAAAGTCACTGACGCCTCCATAAGCCGAGATGCCAAACTTGCCCACTTTTGCTTTTATGTTGCCCGAGCCAAAACGGCTCCCCGGCCAGGACTGCGTTAAGCTCACGCTGCCGTTATAGCCGTTTGAAGTTTCGTTGTGCGTCACTACGTTGATGATACCGCCAATGCCCTCGGCGTCATACTTGGCCGGCGGGTCTGTAATCACCTCTATCCGTTTGATGGAGTTGGCCGGCATGCTTTTAAACACATCTTTAGGGTTGCGGGCAAAGAGGGTGGAGTTGCGGCCGTTTACCAGCACTTTATAGTTGCGGCTGCCGTTCAGCTGTATGTTTTCCTCCGAGTCGAGGCTGAGCATCGGTACTTTGCGGAGCATGTCCAGAGCCGTCAGCGTTTTGCTTTCCGGGTCAAACTCCACGTTGTAGCTGATCTTGTCGATGTCCTGGGAAATGAGCATTTTCTCGGCGGTTACCTCCACCTCCTGCAGTTGCTTGGCAGAGCTGGCTATAGGTAGCTTGCCCAGGTCCGCAGGCTTGCCAGCTTCCAGTGCCGGTACCTCCACCGAGAAAGGTTTGTATCCCACAAAAGTCAGGATAAGCTTGTAAGGGGCCAGGGGCAAGCCAGTCACTTCAAAACTGCCGTCAGACTGGGTAAAGGTGGTTTTTACGGCCTCGTCTTTATCAGGGGGGCTCACCACTACGGTTACATAGCCAAGCGGGGCCTGGTTGGCGGAGTCTACCACGATGCCTTTAATGGAGCCGGTGGCGGGGCTTTGTGCCCAGGTAAGGGAACAGAGCATCAGGCACAGGGCCAGCAGTAAGGTTTGTTTCATGTATATGTTAGGTTAAAGTGAGCACGCTAAAATCCACATAAGTATAAGCAGGCCTATACCTATACTTTCAGGTTCTCCCTTTACCTTAACTTCCTCAGGCTGCTGCGCCTATACTTCGCCCAAAAGTTTTGTGTCCGGAAAGATAACGCGAAATCATGAGACCTTTTATATAGGCAATAGAAATATCTATGGAAATATTCCTATAACAGCAGTTGTAAGTACATTTTTGAGGTATGGATGATATTTCTGTAGCCTTTTAAAAAGTATTGAAAACAAAAAGCCACCCTTTGGGAGGGTAGCTTCTGGGAGATGTTATACTTATACTTTACTTAAAGCAAGGTGTGGCTCGGGATGATTTGCGCTCCGCGTTCCACCAGATCGGCTTTGGCTTTCTGAAAGCCCTCTGTGCTGATGGCGCGAACGGCATCCTCCAGGTAGTATACTTTGAAGCCCTCTGCCAAGGCATCCTTTGCCGAGAAGTATACACAGTAATCCGCAGCAAGGCCGGCCAGGTATACTTCGGTTACCCCTTTACCGCGTAGGCTGCCGGCAAGTCCGGTGCTCTTGCGGTAACCGTTGTCAAAAAAGCCGCTGTAGCTATCCACTTCCGGGTCGGTGCCCTTCCGGAAAATAGCCTCTATTCGGTGTTGCTCCAGCTCCGCCGAAAACTCGGCTCCGACAGAGCCCTGCACACAGTGGTCGGGCCACAGCACCTGCTCCAGCCCGTTCAGTTCCGTCACCTCAAAAACACTTTTGCTTGGGTGCTGCGAGGCAAAGCTCTTGTGCTGCGGCGGGTGCCAGTCCTGGGTGGCTACCACCAGGTCAAACTGCCCCTGCAGCCTGTTCACGATGGGGATGATGGCATCGCCCTCGGGCACGGCTAGCGAGCCGCCGGGCAGGAAATCATTCTGTATGTCTATCAGCAGTAACGCACGCATAGGGTTGGGATTTGATTCGTGCCGCTAAGTTAGAAATTCAGGGGGAGTACTTTATACTTATCGGAGCAAATCTGTGCTTCGGATGATGTGGCACCCGCGCTGCAGCAAATCCGCCTTGGCCTTCACGAATCCCTCTGCGTTTATAGCGCGGGTGGCATCTTCGATGTAGTATACTTCAAAGCCCTCTGCCAGGGCATCTTTGGCCGAGAAGTATACGCAATAATCCGCGGCCAGCCCAACCAGGTATACATCGGTTACGCCTTTGCCGCGCAGGTAATCGGCCATGCCGGTGCTCTTGAGGTGTCCGTTGTCGTAGAAGCCGCTGTAGCTGTCAATCTCGGGGTCGGTGCCCTTCCGGAAGATCACCTCGATGCGGTTCTGGTCCAGCTTACCTGAGAATTCTGCGCCTTTGGTGCCCTGTATGCAGTGGTCGGGCCACAGCACCTGCTCCAACCCGTTCAGGTATATCACTTCCAGCGGTTTTTTGCCTGCATGGTTAGAGGCGAAGCTCTTGTGCTGCGGCGGATGCCAGTCCTGTATGGCCACTACCAGGTCGAACTGCTCCTGCAGCCTGTTCACGATGGGAATGATGACGTCCCCCTCCGGCACGGCCAGCGAGCCGCCGGGCAGGAAATCGTTTTGTATGTCTGCAATTAGTAAGGCACGCATAAGTATTACCTAACAGCCCAGGATAACAGGACCTTCTATAGTATATGTACCGAAACTAACGGGGCAGGGTTAGTGGCAAGACTGATAAGTCTGGAGGGTTTATACTTTAAAACAAAAGAGCCGCTAAATTGCGGCTCCCTTTGCTCTTTATTAGCTGTTGCTCTGTGGTGTGGCAGGTGTACTGCTGGCCGGGCTGCTGCCCTGTTCGCGGTTCTTGTTTCTGTTGCGGTTCCTGTTGCGGTTTCTGTTTCTGTTGCCGCTTTTCTTCTCGCCTTCAGCCCCTGGCTGGCCTGCTAATTTTATAGGCCTTTCACTGCCTTCCTGCTTTGGCTGTGCTCCATCCGGGCGTGGTGCTGCCCCAGGCTTCGGGCCTCTGTGGTGCTTGCTGCGGTGCCTGTCTCCTTTACTGCCGGAGCCTGGCTTGTTGCCGCCACGGTGGCGTGCACTTCCGCCGTCTCTGCGGGTTGGGTCATACGCCGGGCCAGGACCGAAGTCATCCGGAAGCGCCAGCTTCGGCAGCTCGCGCTCAATCAGGCGCTCTACCTTCTGTACCCGGTACATGTCCTTCTCGTTCACAAACGTAATGGCCATACCGGTGGAGGCGGCTCGTGCCGTGCGGCCCACGCGGTGCACATAGTCCTCGGCGTCCTGCGGCATATCGAAGTTCACCACGTGGCTAAGGCTGTCGATGTCTATACCCCTGGAGAGGATGTCGGTGGCAACCACGATCTGGTACTGCTTGTTCTTAAAGCCTTGCAGCGCCTTCTCGCGCTCATCCTGTGTCATATCCGACGAAATGCCCTCCGCCGTAAAGTTCATCTTCTTGAGGGAGCGCACGATCGGTGTCACGTTGGATTTGCGGGAGGTAAAGATGATCATGCTCTGCACATCCAGCTCGCGCAGCAGGTGCTCCAGTAAAGGCAGTTTCTGATTGTCGTAGGTCAGGTAAAGGCGCTGGTCTATACCTTCGGCTGGCTTGGAGATGGCCAGGTTTACCTCGGCTGGCTGCTGCAGGATCTGCTGTGCCAGGTCACGGATCTTGCGTGGCATGGTGGCCGAAAACAGGAGCGTCTGGCGCTGCTTCGGCAACTGGCTGATGATCTTGATCAGGTCATCCATAAAGCCCATGTCCAGCATCTTGTCCGCCTCGTCCAGCACCAGGTGATTGAGTTGGTCCAGCTTTACGTAGCCCATGGCCATGTGCGAGAGCAGGCGGCCCGGTGTGGCAATAATAATGTCGGCGCCAGTGGTGAGGGCGCGCTTCTGCTGCTCCCAGTCATCGCCTTTGTTGCCGCCGTAAATGGCAATGGAGCTAACCGAGGCAAAGTAGCCGAAGCCCTCCACCTGCTCATCGATCTGCTTGGCCAACTCGCGGGTCGGTACCAGTATAAGGGTGCTGGTGTGCTCATAGCCCCCGTGCGATATCCTGTCGATAAGCGGTAGCAGGTAGGCTGCAGTTTTTCCTGTGCCGGTCTGGGCGCAGGCAATAAGGTCTTTCTGTTCCAGGATCAGCGGGATAGCCTGTTCCTGTACGGGGGTAGGCTTGTTATAGCCCATCGAGTCAATGCCCGTCAGTACATCCTCGTGGAGGTTAAAAGAATGGAAGTCCAATGTTATAGGGTTTTTAATTAATACATGGCGGCCATCTTTTTTCCATCAGCCGCTTTTCTCAGTAAAGATACTACAAATATGGCTACTAAAAATATATGCATTTTTTCAAATATTTTTTTGGATAATGTTGTGAGTATTCAAAAGTATGTATTATGTTTGTAAAAAATAGGACAAGGTAGGAGAGTTGGTGACATGGCTAAATTGGAATAATTCAATTGGCCTTTAAAATTAGTTATGCTGAAAATTTGATTCCAAGCTTTGAAAGCAAATTTTGATATCTATATATCTTAATTTTTGTTAGCAAAATTATAATTTATTGAAACATTGCCTCAAAGATGGCGTAAACATCTTCAAAACAACAGAAACCATAACATCATAAAAAATATATATAAGATTCAAAAGTCATGAAAAAAGTTATACAAGATTCTCCTAATTTTTTCCTACTGGTAGGTCTTAACATTGTAAATGCCATCTTTATGCTGCTGGTTTAGTATCAGCACTCAAGATGTTTATATAACGCTTTAAGAAGAGCGGCTCTGTGAAAGCAGGGCCGCTCTTTTTATGCCTTTCCCGTAAAATTTTGCTTATTTTGTTCAGATAGAGAGTATATTATTTAGTGCAAAACATAATAAGTATAGTATAAAAAGCTATGGCAGGACACAATAAGTGGTCGCAGATAAAGCGAAAAAAGGGAGCCCTGGACGCCAAACGCTCAAAAATTTTCACCAAGCTTATAAAAGAGATCACGGTAGCCGTGAAAGAAGGCGGCGCCGACCCGGACGGTAACCCGCGCCTGCGCCTGGCCATCCAGACGAGCAAGGCAGCCAACATGCCCAAGGATAATATTGAGCGTGCCGTAAAGAAAGGGGAGGGCAGCGATGCCGGTGACTACAACCAGGTAAACTATGAGGGCTACGGCCCCAACGGTGTGGCGGTATTTGTCGAGTGCCTGACCGATAACATAAACCGCACCGTGCAGAACCTGCGCACCATATTTAACAAGAGCGGCGGCAGCCTGGGCACCAGCGGCTCCGTAGAGTACCTTTTCGACCGAAAGGGGGTGTTTGTGGCAAAGCTGGACCCGGAGCAAAGTATAAACGAAGATGAGCTGCTGCTGGAGCTGGCCGACGGAGGTGCCGAGGAAGTGGAGTTTGAGGACGGCTACATAACCATCTACAGCGCGATGGAGGATTTCGGGGCGATGCAGAAGAAGGTGGAGGAACTGCACCTTGACCTGGAGAGTGCCGAACTGCAGCGCCTGCCACAGACCACGGTGAAGGTAGAGGACCCGGAAGCTGTCCGGAAGATACTCCGGCTCATAGACTCGCTGGAGGACGATGACGACGTGCAGCAAGTATACCATAACCTGGAACTGAGCGAGGAAGTGATGGCAGAGCTGGAGTAGCGCAACTATAAAGTATATACTGGCCGCAGACCTGGGTTTGCGGCTTTTTGTTTGGTGTTTAAGTAAAGTATAAATTAATGCAGATGCCTGTTTTTAAAGATATGCTGGTGCTGGAGTTGGCCAGTGTGCTGGCCGGGCCAAGTGTGGGGCAATTCTTCGCGGAGCTGGGTGCACGCGTGCTGAAGGTGGAGAATGCCGCCACCCGTGGCGATGTTACCCGCAGCTGGAAACTCAGCACCGAATCCGCCGACACTGACACTCCTGCCTATTTTTGCGCAGCCAACTGGGGCAAAACCTCGCTGGCTCTTAACCTGGCAGACCCGCAGCAACTGCAGCAGCTGTATACCTTGGCAAAGCAAGCCGATGTGGTGATAGCCAGCTACAAACCCGGCGACGCCGAAAAGCTAAAGGTAGATTATGCGTCGCTCCGAAGTATAAACCCGCGCCTCGTTTATGGCCACATCACCGGCTACGGCCCCGACGATGCCCGGGCCGGTTACGATGCGGTGGTGCAGGCGGAGAGCGGTTTTATGTACCTCAACGGTGAGCCCGACGGGCCACCCGTGAAGATGCCGGTGGCCCTGATGGATATCCTGACGGCGCACCAACTGAAGGAAGGGGTGCTGGTGGCCCTGCTGCAGCGGGAGCGGACAGGGCAGGGGCAGCTGGTGCAGGTATCGTTGCTGCAGGCGGCCGTATCGGCGCTGGCGAACCAAGCCACCAATTACCTGGTGGCGGGGCAGGAACCGCAGCGCATGGGTTCCGAGCACCCCAACATCGTGCCTTACGGTTCGGTTTATACTTGCAAGTGCGGTAAACAGCTCGTGCTGGCTATCGGCGACGACAGGCAGTTTCGCAGGCTTTGTGCTGTGCTTGGTGCCGAACGTATGGCCGATGATCCAAAGTATAAAACCAACTACGAGCGGGTGCGTCACCGCCAGGAGGTGAACGGGAAGCTTCGCCAGCTTATAGCGCAGCAGGAGCGGGAAAGCTTGCTGCAACAGCTGCACACCCGGCATGTGCCGGCCGGAGCCGTGCATACTATACCGGATGTGTTTGCGCAGGTACAGGCACAGCAACTACTGCTGCACCATGCAGGAGCCAGGCCCGGGCTGCGGCAGGTGGCTTTTCGGCTGCAGGGGCAGGAGGCTCTGCAGCTAAGTCCGCCACCCTCGTATAATAACTTAGAGGAGGAACACAAGGAGCTTTAGGCTGATACCGATGTGGCAATAACTGCTTTGTACTTAGTTAAGTATGCGGATATAGGGGCAGTTGCTGTGAGCTATGTTGGCGGTTTACTAAACAAACTACCTGTAAGAGGGGTAAAAACTAAATCTGAGACACCCAAAGGCGAAAAAAATACTATGGAAGATAAAGAGGAAAATAAATTAGAGGATAGGTTAGATGATATAATTAATGGCCTGCATCACAAGTCTAAAACGAAGCAGGCGATTTACCGCAATACCAAGCACGCTTTTGAACGGCTCAAAGAGTTGTCGCAGGACTTGGTGGCAGAGCTGACCGAGCGTGTAACGCAGCAGGATGCGGATGTGTTGATTGAGTACCGCAACATCGGCGAGCATGAGTTTCAGATAAAGTTCTCCGGCGATCTGCTGGTTTTTGTGATGCACACCAACATCATCACTTTCCCGGATGATTACGAGATCATGCGAAACAACTATGTAGATGAGGACTTCAGGAGGCGGTTTTTCGGACACATCATGGCCTATAACTTTATGGCAGACACGATAAAGTATAACCGCCTCGACGACCCGGGCTACCTGATCGGGCGCATGCTCATCAACATCGAGGATCATTATTGCATAGAGGGCGTGAAGCAGCTGGACCTGCCGCAGGAGAAGATCAGTGATATAGCCAATAACGTGCTCAGCGACAGGGTGCTGCGAATTGTGGTAGAGAGCGCTATGATAGCCGCCGTGAACAACGACCTGATGGGGCAGGACGTGAGTGACATTGAGCGCATTACCCTCAAACAGAAACTGGAGAACATGCACCTCATCAAGCCGCGTAAACTAGGTTTCCAGATCAGCCCGGAGCTCACGCATTAAACTGATTCATACTTATAGACCTCAATAAAAACGGCCCGGGCATCACCCGGGCCGTTTTTCGTCAATCTTTAAACTAAAAACTCTTTTTTAAGCCACCGGCACAGGCTCCTCGCGCAGCTTCAGTATGGCTTCCTCTATCTGCGGCAGGCTCTCCAGCAGTTGCTCAAAGCTCTCGATGCAGAAGTACTGGCTCTGGAAGGTCTCCTTTATGTAGCCTGTGTCCAGGATGTGCTGCACGTCAAAATCATACTTTATACTTTGCTTCGACACCGACAACCTGCTCTCACCCACCGACGAAAGTATGCCAGCACCGTAGATGCGGGCCTCCTTGCCTGGCTTCCGGAACAGGCCAAACTCAATCGTGTACCAGTAGATGCGCGTCAGGCGGTCCACAATGTCGGGGCGGTCTACGTGCTGCAGTGCCATGGCCGATAGTTTAGCCAGAAACTCGCAGTACACCGGAATGGTAAGCAGCGGCACGTGGCCAAACACATCATGGAACATGTCGGGCTCCTCCAGGTAATCGAGCTGGTCCATTCTCCGGATCCATACCGTGGCCGGAAACTTCTTCTCCGCGATCAAGCCGAAGAACAGGGCATCGTCCACGATGCCTGGTGCGGCCACTACCTCAAAGCCGGTGAGGGGCTTCAGGCGCTTGTTTACCTCCTCAAAGTTAGGGATGCGGTCCGGCTGGAAATTCACCAGCTCCAGGCCCTTAAAAAATTCGGGTATGGCTTTGTCGGGCAGGTTCTCGATCTGGCGCTGGAAAAGTATGGCCCAAACGTTGTGGTTCTCTTCGGTGTAGGTGCTGTAGTTCTGTGTCAGGTTCATATTTTTATGGTTTGATATGTTGAGTTGGGTACAAAAAGAAAAAAGCAGGGGCTTGAGCCGCTGCTTTGGCAGGTTCACCGGTGGGAGGGCCTTTTGGCTTTACTCCCCGAGTCTAAAATGCTAGTTTTAGGTGATTGCCTTAGCTGCGGGTGCTGTAATAGCGATAATAATAGCTGTAATAGCTATACACGCTCAGGCAATAAGAATAGGCAATATACAGCAGCGCCATGCCAAGGGAATTTGGCAGAGAAAGTGATGTCGCTATGGCTGCTGGTTTATGCATGTGTTGTGTTAGGCTTGCAATAATGCAAAGTTCTGTATTAAACGCAAGAAGTAGGGCAAGGTTTTTTTATGGTGGGGAAGAAGTGCGAGCAACCTGACTGAACCATACCTAGCGTAAGTGTGTGCTTGTACGGGGCCATAATTTTTCAGATTCAACCTTGATCCATAAAGACTGTCTCCTTGAGGTTTGGGGTGTTTCATTCTGAAAGATGTAGCTATAGAATCTCTGTCAATCCGTTAAGAAACCTGGTCGAAAAAGAGGGCCCCTTCCTCCACGGGGTTAAACCTAACTCCTTACTACCAAGATTCTTTCAGGATGACAAAAAAGAGAGAATGAAACGTTCTAGAGGAGTGTAAAGCTACGGAACAGAATTAGGCTAATGCTCATGAATATGTGCAAAGTATAAATGCTTACGTAATTCTCCCTCAACCATGTTTACATCTGAATACTTATAACAATCGTATACAAAATTATACTTATAAGTGTGATAATGAGTGATATGGGTGCCAAAACAATTCCTGCGATCACAAAGAAATACGGCCGGTGGAGTAAAAAGCTCCTGGGGTTGCTGTTAATCCTTTTGGTTGCCTGCACAGCTCCGCCTTCCGGCACAAAACCGCTGAAAACGGAGCATGTGGTGATTGTGGTAATAGATGGCGTTAGGTGGTCCGAAACCTGGGGAGCCACGCCTGGGCTTATTCCCAATATGTCTGCCAATCTTATACAGAAGGGCCACTTCCTGCCAAAATTCTACAACTACGGGTATACCTATACGAACTCCGGCCACACGGCCATAACAACCGGTGTGAACCAACCTATCGATAACTACGGCGATGAGCTTCCGGCAAACCCTTCCATCTTCCAGTACTTCCTGAAGCAGACGGGCAAACCCGCTACCGCCGCCTGGATCGTTTCCAGCAAAGACAAGCTGCACATATTGGCCAACACCCAGCGGCCGGACTGGAAAGATGAATTTCTGCCATCTGTGAACGCAGGTGTAAATGGCCCTGGCACCGGCTACCGCATGGACTCGCTCACGCTGGTGGAGGCAAAAAGGATACTGACCACGCACAAGCCCAACCTGATGCTCATTAACTTTATGGAGCCGGATGGCTTTGCTCATGCGGGCAACTGGGAGAACTACCTCAGAGGCATTGCCAGGGACGACAGGTATGTGATGGAGCTTTGGGATTTCCTGAGCACAGACGAGGCCTTCAAGAAAAAAACGACATTGCTAGTTACCACAGACCACGGCCGGCACCTGGATGGAATCGATGGGGGCTGGGCCGAGCACGGCGACAACTGCCCTGGCTGTCAGCAGGTATTCCTGCTGGCCTTGGGCCCTGATTTCGGGCGGGGTGAGGTAGTGGCCGAATATTCGCTGATCGACCTGCCCCTTACTGTGGCGCGCTTGCTCAAAATCGAAATGGACTCCCTGGTGGTTGTGCCTCGCATAGATACAACCGTGGTAGCACTTGCTCCAGATACCACGCTGGCGGCATCGCAGCAAGACTCGGTGCAGGTACTGCCTCCTCAAGATTCCATCCGCTTAGAGATAAAAATGGACACCACCGTGCTGAAGGGCAGGGTTATAAAAGAGCTATTTAAGTAAGACTACCCTGTAAGTAGAATCTTCTTTTAGGTTGGCTATACTTCGTTCATCAAGATCCAGACTTGGCCAAAGGTACATATCCGGGGTATCATGATTAGCTATTAGCAGGTATGAAAACGTGGGTTCTGTATACTTTTATTCGCCTGTTGCTGCTCAGTTTGCCGTTGCAACTCTGGGCGCAGCCAGGTAAAAGTGTACTTTCCGCGCAGGCCGCGCCAGTTGCAGAAGCACGGCAAGACCTCGAGAACCCGCTGTTTCTGAGCGATGAGGTGCTGCACTTTAAGCTGGCGATGGATGTAAAGGAAGTGCTGAAAGACCGTGGCGATGAAAGGAAATCTCACCGGGCGGTAATAACCTATACAGATTCAGGTGGGGCCAAAGTGGAGGAGAAGCTGAAGGTAAGGGTACGGGGCAACCGCCGCCGAGACCCTTCCGTGTGCAACTTCCCGCCCATTCAGCTAAATTTTTCCCGCAAAACAGTAGAGGAAACCATTTTCGGAAAGGTGAACAAGCTTAAGATGGTCACCCACTGCCTCAACGATGAATATGTGCTGCGCGAGTACCTGGTGTACAAACTCTATAATGTTGTAACAGACACCAGCTACAGGGTAAGGCTCTGCCGGGTGCAGTACGAGGATCTGAAAGGCAAACGTAAAACCGTAACCCAATACGCTTTCCTGATAGAGGATGACGATATCATGGCGGGCCGGCACAATGCCACTGTTTTACCGGAAGCGCTTGTGGTACGGATGGACAGAGCCGCAACTATGCCGATGGCAAAGATGGCCTTTTTCCAGTTCATGATCGGCAACACAGACTGGTCGGTGCCCTACCGCCACAACATAGACCTGCTGATGATGAACCCAAACTCCCCGCCCGTACCCGTGCCCTTCGACTTTGATTATGCAGGCATCGTAAGCACACCTTATGCCTCGCCGCCGCCAGAGTTGGGTATCAGCACGGTAAGGCAGCGGCTGTTCAGGGGCTACAGCTACCCGGACAAAGTATACGTGCAGATGCGGGATTTCTATAACAAGCGCAAGAGCGCCATCTATAAAGTATACACAGATTTTAGCCAGCTGGACAGGAGGTACAGGAGGCAAACCCTGAAATACCTCGATCAGTTTTACGAGGTACTAAACGATCCGAAGGACTTTCATAACGCCTTTGTGCGACAGGGGCAGCAAAACGAACGGGCCAGTGTGGTGGTAAAAGGTTTGGATTGAAAAAGAATTCCCCTTCTGAACTCAGAAGGGGAATTATACTTTACATCAACTCGGCCAGCTCCAGCCAGCGGAATTCCTTCTCCTCCAGTTGCCCGTTTATACTTTCCAGCTCGGTAGCCCAGGCGGTAAGTTGCTCGTGGTCGGTGGTGGTGCCGGCGTTCATGATTTCGATCAGCTCAGTTTTTCGGCTCTCCAACTGCTCAATTTCTTTCTCCAGGCGCTCATACTCTTTTTTCTCGTTGTAGGTGGCCTTGCGCTTTTGTTCCGGATGCTCCGGCTTCTTCTCCGCAACAGGCGCCGGGGCGGCAGCTTTGGCCTCTTCCTGCTCCAGCTTGCCCTGTTTTTCCTGTTCTTTCAGCCACTCACGGTAGTCGGTGTAGTTGCCCGGGAAGTTGCGTATCCTGCCATCGCCCTCAAACACGAACAGGTGCTCCACCAGCCTGTCCATAAAGTAACGGTCGTGGCTCACGATGAGCAGACAGCCGCCGAAGTTCAGCAGGAAGTCCTCCAGAATGTTCAGCGTGATGATGTCCAGGTCGTTGGTTGGCTCATCGAGGATCAGGAAGTTCGGGTTCTTGATGAGCACGCGCAGCAGCTGCAGGCGGCGCTTCTCGCCACCGCTCAGCTTACTCACGAAGGTATACTGCTGCGGCGGCGCAAACTGGAAGTGCTGCAGAAATTGGCTGGCCGTGATCACCTCACCGTTGGCCATCTCCACCACCTCGGCAATCTCCTTTACGATGTCTATTACGCGTTGGTCTTCCCTAAACGTCAGCTCGTCCTGGGTATAATAACCGAAAACGGTGGTCTGGCCAGCTTCTATCACACCCGCGTCCGGCTGCAGTTTGCCTGTGAGCATGTTCAGGAACGTGGATTTGCCTGCTCCGTTCGGGCCTACAATGCCAATGCGATCCTTCTTTTTGAACACATAGCTGAAGTCATCAACGATCTTCTTCTGCCCAAAGGATTTCGAGATGTGGTCCACTTCGATGATCTTGCCACCCTGGCGCGTGGTTTTTACCGACAGCTCCAGCTGCGGCGCGGCGGTTTTCTTGGCGGCTTTCTCCTTCAGTTCCTCAAAGGCGTCCACTCTATACTTGGCCTTGGTACCACGGGCCTTCGGTTGCCGACGTATCCAGTCCAGTTCTTTGCGCATCAGGTTGCGGGCCTTCTCGGTTTCGGCGGCGGCAGACAGCTCACGCTCGGCCTTCTTCTCCAGGAAGTAGCTGTAGTTGCCTTTGTAAGTATAAATCTCGCCGTTGTCGAGCTCGGCAATCTCGTTGGCCACCTTGTCCAGGAAATAGCGGTCGTGGGTCACCATCAGCAGGGTAGTGTTCTGCGTACTCAGCATCCCCTCCAGCCACTCAATGGTATCCAGGTCGAGGTGGTTGGTAGGCTCATCCAGTATCAGCATCTCCGGCTCCTCTATCAGCACACGAGCCATGGCCACACGCTTGCGCTGGCCCCCGGAAAGGCTCTTGATCTGCACATCCAGGTTGTTGATGCCCAGTTTGGAGAGGATCTGCTTCACCTTCACCTCAAAGTCCCAGGCCTGCAGCTCGTCCATGCGCTCCATCAGTTGCTGCATTTTCTCAGCTCCGGTGCTAGGGTTAGCGATGGCGGCCTCGTAGTCTTTTATCAGTTGCAGTGTCTCGTTCTGCATCGAGAAGATGGTCTGCTGCACGGTTAGCTCCTCGTCGAACTCCGGGTTCTGGCCCAGGTAACCGATGCTTACCTCTTTGCGCACGCTCACGCTTCCCTCGTCGGGCGGCAGTTTGCCTGCCAGGATGTTGAGCAGGGTAGTTTTGCCGGAGCCGTTTACGCCCACCAGCACCACGCGCTGCCCCTGGCTGATGCCAAAGTTAAGGTTCTTGAAAAGCCAGCGGTCGCCGAAGCTCTTGGATATATTCTCTGCTGATAGATAATTCATACTACAAAGTTAGCGATGTGCCGACACAAAAGATAATGCCGCCAGCATAAAACAGGCAAGTATAAAAAAGGCCGGCCTTATGGGGCCAGCCTTTCTGCTACGTTTAAAGTTTGTTTAGTGCATGGTTTCCTGTGTGGCATGCCGTGTGCGGTAAGACTCGCTTGGCCTGCGGTGTGTGGTGAGCGACGCAAGTATGGCAAATATACCACCAACCAGGTGCGGCATAAACACACGGTCCGCAAAATTAAACAGCCATGGAGAGAGCGCCAGGATCACACCAAGTCCAAAATCCACCATCAGGTGCGACTGCATCGGTATCTTATGGATAAGGCCTACCTCAAAATCGGTGAAGATGGTTTGAAGCAGTACCAGGATACCTGCTATCACGATGGTCCAGGTTGCCCAGCTAACTTCTGAGAAGCCGAACAGCCAGGGGGCAGCTATAAAAACCAGCCCCACCACGTAGTCTAACGCCCCATGGAAGCGGGTCGGAATAAATCTCATAGTAATCCTCCTTTCGTAAATGGTTTATAGCCTATTATACGATGCCGGAGGTGTAAGTATAAATATGAGTGCAATTTTTAAGTGAACGTTTACTCATTCACGACCAAAGCACGGGCCAGGTAATCATGCAGCATCTGGTGCCGGCGCGAGTTTACCATCAGCACAAAGCCAAGCCCGAGCGGAAGAAGCGAGAGCAGCTTTGAGAAGTAACGCAGGTTTGCCTGTGCAAAACTGATGGGTTTACCGCGCAGGTCGGTTACCCGCAGGCCAAGGGTAAACTTACCAATGGTGGCCTGCTTGTTAGACGACTCTAGGAAAGTATAGTAAGCCCAATGAATTATTGGGAAGAAAGGGTTCAGGAATACCATTTTACCCACAGTCATCAGTTCAGCAAGGTTTATGCTGTCATCTACCATTTTATCCCATGAGTAAACATGCGACTGCGACCCATTCAGTCCGTAAACTATGAAAGTGTAGAAAAATACCAGCAGGGTGGTGTCTACCAGAAATGATACAAATCTGGCAGAAAGAGTGCCGTATAAGGCAGAGCGTTTCACCGTAGGGGCAGGCGATAGTGTAAACGTGCTTTGCATGGGCTTACAGGGTGTATGGTTTCCGTTGTGACCAGTTTCGCCGGTCGTTTATTTCCGTTTCTCCCTTATAGTGGAGGGACACCTTTGGCAAGGTTAGCGATCGGAGAAGAAAGCTAAGTGTGGCGTAGATGCTGCTAAAATAGCAATTTGGTGTTAAATGGCAAATGGTTTGTATATTTTTTATTTGTTAAGAAGCATCATGTAAATTATCTTTTCGCTAATATAACTTTTTGCAGTAAGTATAAATTCTAAAAGGTTACAAAACCTTGTGAACGTATTAATTTTATGGGTGAACGAAAGCTTTGCCTGGGTTTTAACTAAATTCGCTCTTCATGAACCAGGAAAAGAAAGACAGGCCGATCGGTATTTTTGATAGCGGGATAGGCGGACTAACTGTAGCTCAGGCTATTATAAATGTATTGCCAAACGAGCGTATTATTTATTTTGGAGATACGGCCCACCTGCCTTACGGCGATAAGTCAACGGCGGCCATACAGGCCTATGCCGTTAAGATCTGTGACCTGCTGATTCGGCAGCAGTGCAAGGTTATTCTTATCGCCTGCAACTCGGCCTCGGCGGCGGCTTACGAACTGGTGAAGGAGTATGTGGGCAGCAAGGCCAAAGTACTCAATGTCATCGACCCGATCGTGCAGTACATCGGTCAGACCTACCCGGACAAGACCATCGGCCTGATAGGTACGAAGCAAACCGTGAACTCCAATGTGTACCGCAAAAAGGTGGATGAACTGGGCAAGAACATCGAGCTGAAGTCGCTGGCCACGCCGCTGCTGGCCGCCATGATAGAGGAGGGGTTCTTTAACGATTCCATCTCTGAGAGCGTGATACATGCCTACCTTTCGGACCCGCACCTGCAGGACATCGAGGCGCTTATACTTGGCTGCACGCATTACCCGCTCATTAAAAAGCAAATTGAGAATTACTACAAAGGCGAAGTAGATGTGCTGGACGCCAGCCAGATTGTGGCACAGCAGGTGAAAGACTACCTGGAGCAGAATAGCCTCGCCGCTGAAAGCTTAAAGGGCGATCACCATTTCTACGTATCCGACTTTACCCGCTCCTTCGAGGAAAGCACCCGCATTTTCTTCAAGCGCAAAGTGCACCTGGAGCATTTCCCGCTGTGGGAGTGATTGGAAGTTAGAGAGTTAGAAAGTTATAGGGTGAAGGTTTTTGTTTGGACGGACAGGGTTTCTGTCCGGGCGACAAGGCTGGCAAAAAGCTCAGGAGGGTGGCACAGCTTCATTTAAAAACCTCAAGGAATCTGGCAGACATGCGAGCGCCTGGACAGAAACCCTGTCCATCCAATCATCCTGCAAATCCTGATTCGGACAATTTCCGTACCTTCGGGTTTCCGAATTAACCCTTACCTTTGTCGAGATAAAATTAAACGCCTATGCTTGCTTTTCTGCTGACTTTGGGGGCTCTGTTGGGAGTGGTAATTGTGCTGGCTTACGCCGAGCGCAAGGTGGCCGCTTTTATGCAGGACCGCGTAGGACCCACAGAGGCGGGGCCGCAGGGTTCGCTGCAGGCTGTGGCCGACGTGCTGAAGCTGCTGCAGAAAGAAGACATTGTGCCCGCTGCTGCCGATAAAAGCCTTTTCAAGCTGGCTCCCATCCTTATTTTCGCCGCCGTATTCGCTGGTTTCGCTGTTGTACCCTTTGCCCCGAACCTGATTCCTGCGGGCATCGGCATCGGGGTGTTTTACCTGCTGGCCATCGTGTCGTTGGATGTGGTGGGGCTGCTGATGGCGGGCTGGGGCTCCAATAACAAATATGCCATGCTAGGTGCCATGCGCTCGGTGGCCCAGATCGTATCGTATGAAATACCGGCGGGGCTGGCTATACTTTCCGTGGTGATGATCACGCAGTCGCTGGACTTTCAGGAGATCAGCTATCAACAGGGCGCTTTGATGAACCAGTTTCCGGGCTTGGAGTACGAGATGAACTGGCTATTCGGCATTGAGGCGCTGGGCATCAATACCACCACCATTGGCGGCATCACTACCTGGAACATTTTCCGGGCACCTATACTTTTAGTGAGCTTCGTGATCTACTTCATCGCCTCGCTGGCCGAGAGCAACCGCGCCCCTTTCGATATTCCGGAGGCGGAGTCGGAGCTGGTGGCGGGTTTTCACGTAGAATACTCGGGTTTCCGGTTTGCGGTGCTGTTCCTGGCCGAGTATAGTATGATGGTGCTGGTTTGCCTGGTGGCGGTTGTGCTGTTCCTGGGTAGCTGGAATACACCTTTGCCGAACATCGGCCCTGTGGCACTGGCTTACTGGACCTCCGGCACAGTTGGGGAGGTATCAGGTATACTTTGGGGGATTTTCTGGCTCGTGAGCAAGACATTTATACTTTTGTTTCTGCAGCTGCAGCTCCGCTGGACGTACCCGCGCCTGCGCGTGGACCAGCTTATGCACCTGTGCTGGAAAGTGCTGACGCCGGTTGCTTTGGCCGTTGTTTTAATAGCAGGCATCTGGCGGTTGTTGATGGTGTAGTTAGTTATAAATTAAAGCAGGTGCTGCCGCAAGTTTAGCGACAGCGTAACTTGCGGTGGTCTTCGAAACAAGTTTTAACTTGTATTACGATAGTAAAAAGTATGATTTCGCAAGTTGAAAACTTGCCTCATGCAATGCCACAAGATGAAATCTTGCGGTAGAGAACTAAAAAATGGAAAGAACTGCCATAAAAAAACATACAGGTTTCTGGTACGTCGTTAAGTCGCTGCTGAGCGGGCTGAGCCTGACCTGGAAACACTTTAAGAACGCCCGCAACCGCCGCACGCCGGAGTATGTAACGGACGAGAACTACTTTAAGCAGGCCGACGGACAGGTGACACTGAAGTACCCGTACGAGGCTATACCTGTGCCCGATAACGGCCGCTACCGTCTGCACAACGAGATAGACGACTGCATTGTCTGCGACCTCTGCGCCAAGATCTGCCCCGTCAACTGCATCACCATCGAGTCGGTGAAGGCCACGGAAGATATTGGGATGACATCAGATGGCACCAAAAAGCGCCTCTACGCGCCGGTGTTCGACATCGACATGGCCAAGTGCTGCTACTGCGGCCTCTGCACCACAGTTTGCCCTACCGACTGCCTCACCATGACGCCGGTGTATGATTTCCCGGAAGTAGACATCAAGAACATGGTCTACCACTTTACGGACCTCACGCCGGAGCAGGCCGAGGAGAAGAAACAGCTGTTTGCCAAGCAGCAGGAAGAAATGGCAGCTGCCAAAGCGGCAGTGCTGGCGGCCAGGAAGAAAGCTTAACTGTGAATAGGATGGAAGATATAAACCAAAATAGGAGTACTGATATTGCGAAAACAGTAAAGGTTATACTATCTGTTTTGGTTATAGTCTTAGGCTGCTTTTTCCTGGGGTATGGCTACGGTACAAAGCTGGGGCACCCGATCTCTACCGTTCTCTTTTTTGAAGGACTGATTTTATCCTTGGCAGGGATTATAGGTGTCATTCTAAGCGCTAAAGCGAAAAAGTAACATAATCCACGCATGAGGCAAGTTGTTGGAAACCTTCAGATTGTAATTTTTTATGCACTAGGCGCTATTTTTATTTTGTTTGCTCTTAGTTACGGATGGGATGAGCTTGAAGATAATACAGGTTACCAGTACATAATTGCCGTTTTTTTTGGCGTATCTGTTGTTTGGCTGCTGTTAGAATTGTTTAGATTCATTAACAATGCAACCACCCTTTCTGGTATGTATCCTGTGCTGATTAACCTAGTTGGCTTAGGTTTATGTGTGGGGTATTTGATGAATGTGGAAGAAGGACGAGCGAAACCAGTTATGGCACAGCCTAGTGATGTGGATACGGTCACTATTTCGGGCGATACGCTTCTGGCTATCCAAAAAGGCGATACGATTTTTTATAAAATTGGAAATAGAGTGCTAATCGACAAAAAGGACGCACTACAAAGATAAACGCATGCTTTTCTACATCTTCGCCATACTTGCTGTGCTTTCCGGTGCCTACATGGTGCTGACGCGCAACCTGCTGTATGCGGGTTTCTCGCTGCTGATCACCTTGCTAAGTATAGCCGGCATCTACGTGCTGCTGTTTGCCGATTTTATCGCCGTGACGCAGCTGATGGTGTACGTGGGCGGGGTGCTGGTACTGCTGCTGTTCGGTATCATGCTCAGCAGCCGCGTGCACGATAAATCGGTGCTGTCAGAGAACGTGAACACGGTGTGGGGTACGCTGGTGGCCGGATTTATACTTGTCGGGCTGAGCTATACCATACTTAAAGCCAACATTAGTACGCTCCCGTGGCTGCAGACGACGGAGCTGGATGTGCTGGGCAACCAGAAAAGCACCGTGCAAAGTATAGGCATCAAGCTGATGACGGATGTAGTGGTGCCGTTTGAGCTGGCCTCGCTGCTGCTGCTCATTGCCCTGATGGGGGCCGCCTACATCGCCACCGATAAACAGAAAGTATAAGTATGGAACAGATTCCGTTAGAGCATATTTTACTCCTGAGCGCCGCGCTTTTCAGTATCGGGGTGCTTGCCGTTATCTCCAAGCGCCATGCGGTGGTGGTGCTGATGGGCATTGAGTTGATCTTTAACGCCGCCAACCTGAACCTGGTGGCCTTTAGCCGGCATGACCCGCAACTGCTGCAAGGGCAGCTATTCTCTCTTTTTGTGATACTGGTAGCCGCCGCCGAAGCGGCTGTGGCGCTGGCCATTGTGCTGCGCGTGTACCAGTACTTTAAAACCGCCAACCTGAACCAAATAGTCACTCCGGAAAAATAAAGAATATGGTCCATAAATCGACTTTCAGGGTTTCAAAAATGGACTGCCCCTCAGAAGAGCAGATGATCCGGATGAAGCTGGAGGGCGATGAGACCATCAAGCGATTGGATTTCGATATTCCGAAGAGGCAAGTCACTGTCTTTCACTCCGGAGAGGCCGGTCCTATAGCAGGAACCATCAATGAGCTGAAACTGGAGGCAACTTTACTCTCTTCGGAAGAAGCGGAAGCAACAGCAGCAGCTCCACAACCTGCAGCTGAGCGAAAACTGCTGTGGGTCGTGCTACTTATCAACTTCGGTTTCTTTGTGCTGGAGATAATTACCGGCTTCCTCTCCAGGTCTATGGGACTGGTGGCCGACTCACTGGACATGCTGGCCGACGCGTTTGTGTATGGCATGGCGCTGTTCGCGGTAGGAGGGGCCGCCAGCCGGAAAAAAAGCATCGCAAAAACCAGCGGCTACCTGCAGCTCGGTTTAGCCATACTTGGTTTTGCGGAGGTCATCCGGAGGTTTCTCGGCTTGGAGGCCACGCCTGTGTTCCAGACCATGATCATCGTTTCTTTCCTGGCGCTGCTGGGTAATGCTGCCTCACTTTACGTGCTGCAGAAATCAAAGAGCAAGGAAGCCCACATGCAGGCCAGCGTTATCTTTACCTCCAACGACGTGATCGCGAACATCGGCGTGATCGTGGCCGGAGCGCTGGTGTACTTTACAGGCTCCAGGATTCCAGACCTGGTAATCGGGGGCATTGTATTTCTGCTGGTGGCAAGGGGCGCTTTCCGTATCCTGAGCCTTTCTAAAAAGTAAGGAAGCCCTTTCTGCTATATAGAGTTAAAGATTAGCTATTAAGAGAAGCTCTTTCTCCTTAACTTTGCCCGCTGTTAGCTGGCCCGGCCACGCATATCAGAAACCAAACCAGAAGTATACCTTGGAGCTATCCGAACTCTTGAAGCCTTTGGCAGCCACACCTCAAACCACAGCCGCTCTGGTTGTGCTGTTGCTGCCGCTGCTGGGTTTCCTGGTACTGGCATTGGTTGGCAAGCGCCTGCCCCGCCAAGGCGACTGGCTGGCAACTGGTTTAACTGCAGTAGCATTTATACTTTCCGGGTGGCTGTTTACGCAAGTATGGAACTCGGCCACCTTCCACAGCCGTACCACCTGGTTTAGTTTGCCGGGTAACTCCCTCACCGATTTCACGGCCGGTATCCTGCTCGATAACCTCACCGTGCTGATGCTGGTGATCGTTACCTTCATCTCCCTGCTGGTGCAGCTGTTCTCGGTAGGCTACATGCATGGCGACAAAGGCTACAGCCGCTACTTTGCTTTCCTGGGGCTGTTTACCTTTAGCATGCTGGGGATAGTGCTGGTGGATAACCTGTTGCTGCTGTTTATGTTCTGGGAACTGGTGGGCCTGTCATCTTACCTGCTCATCGGCTTCTGGTTCCAAAAACCGGCGGCGGTGGCGGCCAATAAAAAGGCATTTCTCATTAACCGCATTGGTGATGTCGGGCTCCTGCTCGGGCTGTTCGCCTTCTATACCTACTTCCGCACCTTTGACCTGGAGGCGCTGCGTACCCTGATCGGGAGCGGCAACTGGCAGGGCGGCAATTTTATTGCTACCTATACTTTAAATGGCCAGAACTGGCTGGTAGAGCTGGGGCCGGTGTTCCTGACAGTGGCGGGGCTGGGGCTGTTTATGGGCTGCGTGGGCAAGTCGGCGCAGTTTCCGCTGCAGGTGTGGTTACCCGATGCCATGCAGGGGCCAACGCCCGTGTCGGCGCTGATTCACGCGGCAACCATGGTGGCGGCTGGTGTGTACCTGGTGGCCCGCTGCTATGCCTTCTTCACACCGGAGGCTCTGATAATTATCGCCGTTGTCGGTGCGGTCACTGCTCTGATCGGGGCCTTGGTGGCGCTCACGCAGTATGACATCAAAGCCGTGCTGGCTTTCTCTACGATCTCACAATTAGGCTATATGGTGATGGGTATGGGCGTAGGCGCACACGATGCGGCGCTGTTCCACCTGTCCACGCACGCTTTCTTTAAGGCGGCTCTGTTCCTGAATTCCGGCATCATTATCCACGCCATGCACCGTGGGTTGCACTGCCATCACCTGGACCACGATGCCCAGGATATCCGAAACATGGGTGGCCTGCGCAGGGCCATGCCGCTCACTTTCTATACTTATGTAATAGCCACAGCCGCGCTGGTGGGCCTGCCGTTGTTCTCAGGGTTCCTTTCCAAGGACGCCATACTTTCCGGTAGCTGGGCCTGGGCGCAGACCATGGGGGGCGGTTTATACTTTGCGGTGCCGATTGTCGGGTTTATGGTGGTGCTGCTCACGGCTTTTTACATGGCCCGGCACATGTGGTTCATCTTCTTCGGCGGGTTCAGGGCACCGTTTGCGGTGCAGGATGTGCGGCTGAAGGCTGGGCAGGAGGTGGAGCGCGTGATGGCGCTGCCGGTAATTATCCTTGCTATACTTTCGCTGGGCATCTTTTTCTCGCTCAACCCCCTGAGCTTCGGCAGCAGCTGGCTTATGCAGGGCATCAGCATAGGCAAATTATCCACCTCCTATATACTTTCCGATGAGCTGGTGCAGGCGGTGAAACTGCAGGATGCGGCCAATAGTACCTTGCACATCGTCTTCGGAGTACTGTCTACCTTGCTGGGCGCGGCAGGCATCAGCTGGGCCATCCTGAAGTATAGAAACAAAGCTAGGGAACAGCTGCAGCAGGAGGAACCGCAGGGCAGACTGGCGCGGCTCTCGCAGCGGCACTTTGGCCTGAACGAGTTTTACGACAGAACCTTTGTGCAGCCAACACTGGCATTAAGCCACCAGCTTTACCGCATCGACATAAAGATCATTGATTATACTTTAAACAACGGCAGCAAAGCACTTGTGATCCTTGCGAAGGTGGTAGCCTGGGTAGACCGCTGGGTAGTGGACGGCCTGGTTTGGCTGGCAGGGGCGCTGTCGAAGGTGCTGGGGCGTGTGGGCCGCGGGCTGCAGAATGGTAAGGTGCAGAGCTATTACGCTTACTCCCTGTTCGGATTTATTTTGCTGTTGCTATATATCATCCTGTTTTAATTTACCTTTGGGTTCAGGATTTACAGGTTAAAAGGATTGGCAGGATTTATATCCGGGCTGGTAAAACAATCAGCAATTAACAATCAACAATAAACAGAGTTGATGGATTTTATACTTAGTAGCCTCATTTTTACACCCTTGCTGGCAGCGCTTGTTGTGCTGCTGTTGCCGGTGCACCTGCAGAAGCCGATAAAGGCCGTAACGCTGCTGGGTGCGCTGGTGCAGATGGGGCTGTCCATACTTTTATACTTCCGGTTTGATGGCTCGGCCTTTGCCAACGGGCAGCAGGGCTACCAGTTTGTGGAGAAACTCAACTGGATCGGCTTCTCGCTCGGCAACTTGGGCCGCTTCCAGATCGACTACTTTGTGGGCGTGGATGGCGTGAGCATCAGCATGGTGCTGCTCACCGGCATCGTGGGCGTGATCGGCGTGATCTCTTCCTGGACCATCACCAAAAACGTAAAGGGATATTTCCTGCTCTACCTGCTGCTGCTCACCAGCGTAATGGGCTGTTTCCTGGCCCTCGACTTCTTCCTGTTCTACCTTTTCTTTGAGTTTATGCTCCTCCCGATGTACTTCCTCATCGGCATCTGGGGCGGACCGAAGCGCGAATACGCCTCCATCAAGTTCTTCATTTATACCTTGGTGGGCTCGCTGTTTATACTTTTGGTGATGATCGGACTGTACACTTCGGTGATTGACCCGCAGGCGACGGCGATGCAGATGGGGCTGCTGGAGCAGGGCAAGGCGGCCGGTACAGAGGTACTGACGCAGGTGCAGCAGATGTTGCAGCGCAACCAAATCAGCAACTACAACCTGGTGCGCACCTTCAGCATTCCGGCCATGATGGAACCTGCCAACTTTATCCCGAACAGCCTGCTGCACGTGCTTTCGGGAACTATACTTTGGGATTTGCCGCTGCGCTTTATCGCGTTCCTGCTGCTGTTTGCCGGCTTTGCAATAAAGGTGCCGTCGGTGCCGGTGCATACCTGGCTGCCCGATGCGCACGTGGAGGCTCCGACACCGATTTCGGTGCTGCTGGCGGCTATTCTCTTGAAAGTGGGCGGTTACGGGCTGATTCGCATTGTGTACCCGATCTTCCCGGATGCCGGGGCATACTTTGCCGTGCTGGTGGGTGGCCTAGGCGTGCTCTCTATCATATATGGGGCGATGAATGCGCTGGCCATGAAAGACCTGAAAAAGCTGATCGCCTATTCCTCGGTTTCGCATATGGGTTTTGTGCTGCTGGGGCTGGCCTCGCTTACGGTGGAGGGCGTGAACGGCGCCATCTACATGATGTTCAGCCACGGCATTATCTCGGCCATGCTCTTCCTGGTAGTAGGCGTTATTTACGACCGCGCCCACGACCGCATGATCCATAACTTCAGAGGCCTGGCGAACACCATGCCGGCCTATACTGCGTTTGTGGTGATCGCCTTCTTTGCCTCGCTGGGGATGCCGGGCTTCTCCGGGTTTATCTCGGAGCTGCTGGTGCTGGTGGGCGGCTTTGGTGCGCCGGAGGCAACCGGTTTGCTGCCGCGCTGGCTCACGGTGGTGGCGGTGTTTGGCCTGCTGCTGAGTGCGGCTTACTACCTCTGGACGCTACAACGCATGTTCTTCGGCAAGTTCTGGATCTTCCCGGAGCTGCGCGAGCATGCCAGCATCACCGACCTGAACACAAGAGAGTACCTGATGCTGGTGCCGCTGGCGGTGCTGGCGCTGTTGTTCGGTATTTTTCCGCACCTGCTCCTTGATAAGATCAGCCTCACGGTGAACGGCTTCACGGAAATGGTGCTGCTGCGCGGGCAGGAGCAACTGGGTTTAATTTTTTCAACACTCAAATAGGTGAACGAACAGGCAGTATACTTATCTGATAAGCTGAATGCCATACTTGCCGGGGCAGGGTCACTGCTGCCCGAGCTGGTGCTGGTGCTGTTTTTCCTGCTGCTCGTCACGCTCGATCTTTTCAAAGCCAAAAGTATAAAAAGGCTATTGCCCTGGCTGGCGCTTACTGGTATGTTCTGGGTATTGGTGCTGCAGGTACTGGGCGGTTATACTTCCGGCGACGAGCCTTTCCTGAACCTATTGCTCTCGGACGGATTAGCGCGCTTCGGAGGCATCCTTTTCAGTGCGGCGGGTATTTTCACGGTGCTGCTGTCGCTGCAGCTGAAGCGGCTGGAGAAGCTGCAGGAGGGCAGGGGGGAGTTCTATGCACTGGTGTTGATCCTGGTGCTGGGCCTCAACCTGATGGCCAAATCGGTAAACCTGCTGATGGTGTTCCTCGCCATCGAGACAGTTTCCATTGCTTCCTATATCCTCACGCTTACCTTTAAAACCGAAAAACGCGCCGTGGAAGCCGGCCTGAAGTATGTGCTGTACGGCGCCCTCTCAGCGGGTGTGATGTTGTACGGGATGTCGTTTTTCTATGGCCTCACAGGCACGCTGAATTTTAGTTCTGAAAACTTCGTGATGGGCCTGCTGCAGGCAGATGGCTTGCTGGTAACGGTGGCGGCTATACTTATACTTGCCGGCTTTTTCTTCAAAATCTCTGCCGCGCCTTTCCATTTCTGGGCCCCAGATGTGTACCAGGGGGCACCGATGCCGGTGGTGGCGCTGTTCTCCACAGGGCCGAAGATGGCGGGCATCCTGGTTATACTTCGGTTCATCAATAATTTTACGGATGCCACTGCCTTTGCCGATGTGCAGCTGCTGCTGGGTGTGGCGGCTATCGCCACGCTGGTAGTTGGTAACTTCACGGCCCTGTGGCAACGCACACCGCGCAGGCTGCTGGCCTACTCCTCGGTGTCGCATGCCGGTTTTTTGCTGACGGCGCTGCTGGCCTTTGGCACGAGTTATACTTCAGGGGTATTGTTTTACCTCACGGTACTGCTGTTCATGAACTTCGGCATTTTCCTGCTGTTGCAGGTGGCCGAGGAAAAGAATGGGGTACAGACGCTGGAGGATTTTTCCGGGCTGGGTCGTTTGCAGCCATACTTCGGCGTGATGGCTATACTTTACCTGCTCTCACTCACGGGCCTGCCACCCTTGGCCGGTTTTATGGGAAAGCTGCTGATTTTTAGCAATGTGTGGGAGGCGTATACGTTAGGCGGAAACAACATGCTGCTGGTCCTGTTAGTAACCGGAATTCTGCTGACGGGGGTAGCGCTCTTCTATTATATCAAGATACCATACTACCTTTTCTTCAAAAGGAATCAATCTAGAGAAAATTTAGTTATTTCACCGTCAGAAAAACTGTTGCTGGCGCTGTTCGCCCTGCCGCTGTTGGTCCTGTTCTTTAAACCCGACCTGCTGCTACGCTGGATAGAGCAATTGCTGGCCCAGACACTATAAAGCACTCATGAGCGACGCAATTAAGCACGAATGTGGTATAGCCCTGATCAGGCTCCGGAAACCAATCTCATACTACGCCGAAAAGTATGGCACCCCGATGTATGGCGTCAACAAGCTGTACCTGCTGATGCAGAAGCAGCACAACCGCGGCCAGGACGGTGCGGGTGTTGCCAGCATCAAGATCAACGCCCTGCCCGGCATCGATTACATCAGCCGTTTCCGCTCCGTAAAGACCCGCGCAATCGATAGCATCTTTGGCAAGATAGGGAAGGAGTATAAGCAACTGCAGGAGCAGTACGCCGGCAGGGCCGAAGATGTGGAATGGGTGTGGGAGAACCTGCCTTTCCTGGGCGATGTGTACCTGGGCCACCTGCGCTACGGTACGCACGGTGTAAACAGCGTGGATAACTGCCACCCGATGGTGCGTGATAATAACTGGCGCAGCCGCTCCCTGGCCGTGGCCGGTAACTTCAACATGACCAACGTGGACGAGCAGTTCGAGAAACTGCTGGAACTGGGGCAGCACCCGAAGCATAAAACCGACACCACCACTGTACTGGAAAAGATCGGCCACTTCCTGGATGAGGAGAACCAGCGCCTGTTCGATTATTATAAGGAGGGCGATTACACCAACAAAGAGATCACCCAGTTGATAGAGCAGAACCTGGACCTGCAGCGTGTACTCAAGCGCGCTGCCAGGGATTTTGACGGGGGCTATGCCATGGCCGGCCTCACTGGTTTCGGATCCTCTTTCGTGATGCGCGACCCGAACGGTATCCGCCCTGCCTATTATTATATTGATGACGAGGTGGTGGTGATCGCCTCCGAAAAGCCTGCCATTAAAACAGCCTTCGGTATTGAATACAGCGAGATAAAGGAGATTGCCCCTGGCCATGCCCTAATCGTGGACAAAGCCGGTAACCCGGAACTGAAGGAGGTGGTGGAGCCACGCGAGAAACTATCGTGCAGCTTCGAGCGCATCTACTTCTCCCGTGGCAACGACCCGGAAATCTATACCGAGCGCAAGAACATGGGCAAACTGCTGTGCCCGCAGATCCTGGAGGCCGTTAACTACGACCTGAAGAACACGGTGTTCTCCTACATCCCGAACACGGCCGAAACCTCCTGGCTGGGTATGATGAAGGGAATTGAGAACTACCTGCGCGACTACCGCAAAAAAGCCATACTTAACCAGGACCTGAGCGAGGAGCAGCTCGATGAGATCCTGCAGTTTAAGCCGCGTGCCGAGAAGCTGGTAATCAAAGACGCCAAGCTGCGCACCTTTATCACCGACAACGAAAGCCGCGACGACCTGGTAACGCACGTTTACGACACTACGTACGAGGTAGTGAAGAAAGGCGTGGATACGGTTGTGGTGCTGGATGACTCGATTGTGCGTGGTACTACGCTGGAGAAGAGTATCATCAAAATGCTGGACAAGCTGGAGCCGAAGAAGATCATCATCGTGTCCTGCGCCCCGCAGATCCGCTACCCGGACTGCTATGGCATTGACATGTCCCGAATGAAGGAATTTGTGGCTTTCAGAGCGCTGCTCGGCCTGCTCAAGGATACCGGCCAGGCAGACAAACTGCAGGCGACCTATAACAAGTGCCTTGCCGCAGCCGGCACACCGGCCTTCAAAGAGACGAACTTTGTGCAGGAGCTGTACGACCTGTTCACTCACAACGAGTTGTCTGATAAGGTAGCCGAGATTGTGAAAGCGCCGGACGTGAATGCAGAGGTTCAGGTGATTTACCAGACCATCGAGGACCTGCACCAGGCCTGTCCGAACCATAAAGGCGACTGGTACTTTACCGGCAACTACCCAACTCCGGGCGGTACAGGCGTGGTAAACCGCGCCTTCATGAACTTCGTGGAGAACAAGTCTGGAAGAGCTTACTAAGAAATATAAAGTATAAAATCATACTTGTGGCCGGCCGCTGTACCTTGTGCAGCGGCCGGTTTTTTTATGGCTTATAAGTATGGCGCTGGTTAAAAAGCCTCGCCAATCACCACATAAAAGTTACTGCCTTCGCGTCCGTAGCCTACGTCCACCCGAACATTCAGCTTCTGCTCTTTGCTCAGGGCGTAGCGTAGCCCCGAACCCACAGAGTACTTCAGCTTTGAAAAGCTTACCTCAGAAGTATGATTGAACACGTCTCCTATGCCTGTAAAGGCGGCAAGGCCAAAACGCCGGTATAACGGAAAGCGGTACTCCAGTTGCGCACCGGCAAAGTTATCCGCAAGAAAACGGTTCCTGGCGTACCCGCGCAGGATTCTGTCGCCTCCCGCAGGCGCTAAGCGCATGAGAGGAACCTCGCCATTGTTCAGGTTGAAGACAGTGTTGAAGGCTAAAACCCGCCCCGCCCGCAGGGCTTTATACTTACTAAAGCTCAGGTTATAATTCTGATAGTCAAAATCGCCTCCGAACATTTTTCCGAAATGATAGGCCGACGCCTCCAAAAGCATCCCGCTGCTTGCAAAAGCGGTGTTATCGCGGGTATCAATCAGGAACACAAGCCCGGCGCCACTGTTCAGGCCACCCTGGTAGCCGGGTATCTGCTGAGACTGGAGCAGGCTTTCGCGGTCCTCGTTGATCGAATCGTAACTAAGATTGTAATAGTTGGTCAGCTGGTAATCGAGGCCCACGAATACTTGGTTCCCCAGGTTGCGAAGCCCCCCGAAGCGCATGCCCACCAGCGAGTAGTCATACTTGCCCTCGTCTTCCAGTTCGGTGTCGTTGCCAATGCCATAGAACCTGTCGGTGTAAATCCGGTGCCGCAGCTCACCACGCAGTAAGAATTTCTCATCCCGGGTAAATCCGTTCCACTCCAGTTGCTGGTCCGTCTGTTTGTTAAGGGTATAGTCTACCAAGACACGTGCCGTGGAAAGGCGGGTGTAGGTGGTGTCGGTTTTGCTTTTAAGGCGGAGATAGCCTATCACGGCGGCGCCCATGCCCAGCCGGGTATCCGGGGTATAGTATAACACCGGTATAGGGATGAACCCTTTTATACTTGCCGGCAGTGAGGTGGTGTCGGAGGCAGTTGACGCCATGCCCCTGTTACAGAAACTCCAGCAGCTTACCAGCAGCAGGAGATAAAGTGTCTTTTTCATAAAAGTAGTGCTGATAAGTTAATAATGAAGTATGCAACATGTTGTTGGTCAGTATGTAAGGGTGCTGATTTAAATTGCGGATGCTTAATATACATGATTCTTAAAATAGAAACCAAAGGCTGGAAGCGGACTGATAAAATATGGTGTAACACCAGATGCTAAGGTCTGCATTGAGGGTAACGGGCTAACTAATAATCGCATGCTGTTACCTGCGGATTTCCAAATCCGTGCTCCTACAGCTACGGGGCTATGCGCCTGCGCCGGACTAGCCGAAAACTTCTCTACTGAATTAAACTTTTAGCATCAGCTGCAGTCAAAGTTCACAATTTAGCATCTGCAATAGATAGTTTTTTATCTCCCTGATGCTTAACTTGATAACCGAAACTTGTCTAAACCTTAATCTATCACCCACAATCTACAGCATGAAGAAAATTCTAACCATTGCAGCCTGCCTTGCTTTTAGCGCAGGTGGTGTAATGGCGCAGGAGACTTTTCCGCGCAACGGCGTGTACGACGAACGCGCCGGACTCGTGGCCTTCACCAACGCCACCGTTCACACCGATTATAAAACAGCCATTCCGAACGCCACGCTCATTATCCGTAATGGCAAAGTGGAAGCCGTGGGTGCCAACCTGAAAGTGCCTGCCGGAGCTGTGGTAATGGATGCCAAGGGCAAGCATATCTACCCGGGTTTGGTGGATATGTTCAGCGACTATGGCCTGCCGGAAATAAAAATAGAGCGCCGCAACTGGCGTGCTGCCCCACAAATGGAGTCTACCAGAGAGGGTGCCTACAACTGGAATGAGGCCATCCGTCCGGAGACAGACGCGGTGGAGTTGTTTAAGGTGGATGCCAGGAAAGCCGCAGAGATGCGTAAGCAGGGCTTCGGTACGGTGCTGGCCGTGCACCGTGATGGCATTGCCCGCGGAACAGCCGCACTGGTAACACTGGCTGAAAAGCGTGAGAATGAAGTCGTACTGAAAGATAAAGCCGCTGGCGCGTTATCGTTTGAGAAAGGCTCCTCAAAGCAGGATTACCCGAACTCGCTGATGGGCTCTGTGGCTCTGCTGCGCCAGACGTACCTGGATGCCCAGTGGAACGCACGGAATCCGCAGAAAGAGCAGAACATCTCCCTGACAGCCTTTGCACAGGCCAACAACTATCCGCAGATTTTTGAGGCGGATAACAAGCTGAACGTACTCCGTGCCGATAAAGTAGGGGACGAGTTTGGGAAGCAGTATATCATGAAAGGTGCCGGCGACGAGTACCAGATGCTGCCGCAGATCAAGGCGACCAACGCCCCGATCATCCTGTCGCTGGACTTCCCGAAGGCTTATAACGTGGAAGATCCGTTTGATGCGCGCCGCGTGTCCTTAGAAGACATGAAGCACTGGGAAATGGCCCCTGCCAATGCGGCCCTGCTGCAGAAGGCGGGCGTCACCATCGCTTTTACCGCGCATGATCTGAAAGATAAAAAAGACTTCCTGCCGAACCTGCGCAAGGCCGTAAAGTATGGCCTGAGCGAGGAGGAGGCCCTGAAAGCTCTGACAGCTACACCAGCCAAGCTTCTGAAAGCCGATAACCAGGTAGGTAGCCTGAGCAAAGGCATGCTGGCCAATTTCATCATCACTACCGACAACCTGTTCTCAGAAGATGGGCTTATACTTGAGAACTGGGTGCAGGGCGAGCAGTATAAACTGTCTGACGTGCCAGCTGACTACCGCGGTGTTTATACTTTAAAGTTAGGCAATGACACAGGCCGTAAGCTGCTGATCTCGGGCACAGCCGAGAAGCCGGAGCTGCAGGTAATCGCCAAGGATACAGTAAAAGGCAACATCAACTTTAACGGTAGCCTGGTTACCATTTCTTTTACCGAGAGCAAAGACAGCAAACAAAGCATCCGACTGAGCGGCTGGGTAGCCGACAAGAACCTGCAGGGCGAAGGCCAGTTGCCAAACGCGTCTTCTGTGAAATGGACTGCTGCTTACTCAGAGGCGATGACTGAGAAGGAGAAGAAAGACCGTGCGAAGAAAGAGGAGGAGAATGCCGTTATCGGCAGCATGATCTACCCGTTCCAGGCTTATGGACAGCCGGAACTGCCTAAGCAGGAAACTATACTTATCAAGAACGCCACTGTTTGGACAAACGAGAAAGAGGGTAAGCTGGAGAACGCAGATGTGTTGCTGAAGAATGGCAAAATAGCCAAGGTAGGTAAAAACCTGAGCGAGTCTGGCGCCAAAGTGATAGACGGTACAGGCAAGCATGTTACGCCTGGTATTATCGACGAGCACTCGCACATTGCGCTGGATGGCGTAAACGAAGGCACACAGTCTGTAACCTCTGAAGTGCGCATGGCCGATGTGGTGGATCCGGAAGATATTAATATTTACCGCCAGCTAGCTGGTGGCGTTACCACATCGCAGCTACTGCACGGTTCTGCCAACCCGATCGGTGGGCAGTCTGCTATCGTGAAGCTGCGTTGGGGCAAGAGCGCTGATGAGATGCTGGTAGAAAACGCTGACGGCTACATCAAGTTTGCACTGGGTGAGAACGTGAAGCAGTCGAACTGGGGCAGCACACAGACCATCCGTTTCCCGCAGTCCAGAATGGGTGTGGAGCAGGTGTTTGTAGATGCCTTCCAGCGTGCTAAAGAGTATGAGCAGGCCCATAAGAACTACAACAAACTGAGCAAGCGCGAGAAATCCAAGACCCCGGCCCCACGTCGTGACCTGGAATTAGATGCATTGGTGGAGATCCTGAACGAGAAGCGCTTTATCACCTGCCACTCTTATGTGCAGTCTGAGATCAACATGCTGATGAACGTTGCTGATGAGATGGGCTTTAAGGTGAACACCTTCACACACATCCTGGAAGGCTACAAAGTGGCCGATAAGATGAAGGCGCATGGTGTAGGGGGCTCTACCTTCGCCGACTGGTGGGCTTATAAAATGGAGGTAAAAGATGCGATTCCGCAGAACGCCGGCATTATGAACCAGATGGGCATCGTTACCGCTATCAACTCTGACGACGCCGAGATGGCCCGCCGCCTGAACCAGGAAGCAGCCAAAAGTGTGAAGTATACCGGCATGAGTGAAGAAGACGCCCTGAAAATGGTGACCCTGAACCCAGCCAAACTCCTGCACCTCGACAACAGAATGGGTAGCCTGAAAGCAGGCAAAGACGCTGACGTGGTGCTGTGGAACGAGCATCCGCTTTCTATCTATGCCAAGCCGCTGAAGACCTTTGTGGACGGCGTGGCTTACTACGATGTGGAGCGTGACGAGCAGCTGCGCGAGGAGCTGGAGCAGGAGCGTATGCGCCTGGTGCAGAAAATGCTGACTGAGAAGTCCGGTGGCGCTAAAATACAGGCTCCTAGAAGCAAGAAGGCGCACGTGGTGCACTGCGAAGATGTGGAGCACAACGAGGAGGAATCATACTTTGCTTACTAATTTAAACTGATCCGAACATGAAGATGCATAAAAGATATATTTCTGCTTTGGTGGCGCTGTTTTTTGCCGTGCCGGTAATGGCGCAGGTACCTGCCCCGGCGCCTAAGCAAAGCAAACCGATGCTGCTGAAGGGAGCCACCCTGCACATAGGCAACGGAAAGGTGGTGCAGAACGCTGCCGTAGGATTCGATAACGGAAAGATTACGTACGCCGGTCCGCAGAGCGAGGCTAACCTGAGCGGCTACGACGTAGTAGACGTAACAGGCCAGCACATTTACCCGGGACTCATCCAACCTAACGCCACCCTTGGCCTGAACGAGGTAGAGAGTGTGCGCGCCACTATAGACTGGCGCGAGGTAGGGGAGATGAACCCGAACGTGCGCTCTGTGATCGCTTATAACACAGACTCTGATATCATCCCGACGGTACGTGCCAACGGTGTGCTGATGACACAGCTGACACCAGTAGGAGGTACTATCTCCGGCACCTCATCTATCGTGCAGCTGGATGCCTGGAACTGGGAAGACGCCATTGTAAAAGCCGATGAAGGCATGCACCTGAACTGGCCGAACATGCTCATCGAAACAGGCAACAGCAGTGCCGATGAGCGCCTGAAGCGAATGGCAGCAGAGCGTGAGAAAACAATGCTGGAGCTCGAGAAGCTGTTTCGTGATGCATCGGTGTATAAGTCTGGCAAGCACGACAGCGAGAACCTGAAATTAGCTTCTATGGCTGGCCTGTTCGACGGCTCCAGAAAGCTGTACATCCATGCTAACTATGGCAAGGAGATGATTGAGGGGGTGAATTTCGCGAAGAAGCACAACGTAAAGGATATTGTGGTGGTGGGTGCCCGCGATGCCGTAGCCGTGGCCGATTTCCTGAAGGCGAACAACGTTTCGGTGATCTACTCCGGTGTACACGCCTTGCCATCAAGAGCCGAGGAAGATGTGGATATGCCGTACAAAACGCCTTACCTGTTGCACAAAGCCGGCATCCCGTTCGCGCTGGACTATGACCTGAGCATACATGGCACACGTAACCTGCCGTTTATTGCGGGCACGGCCGCTGCCTATGGTTTAGATAAGGAGCAGGCGCTGGCGGCTGTCACGCTGAATACGGCAAAGATCCTGGGCATAGAGAAACAGGCAGGCTCCGTGGAGGTAGGCAAAGATGCTACGCTGGTAGTATCCTCCGGCGACCTGCTGGACATGCGTACCAATAACGTGACCTATGCTTTCATCCAGGGCCGCAACATCGACCTGAACAACAAGCAGAAGTACCTCTACGAGAAGTTCGATAACAAGTATAAAAACCAGCAGCAGCAAGTGCCGGCTGGTGCTACCTCATCCTCTTCAGGTAAGTGATTTATACTTGCTGCTATATTGAAAAGCGGGCTGCCATACTTTGGCAGCCCGCTTTTTTTATGACTGAGTCTATCTTCTTGATACCGGCACCGGGTTTTTTTCGAACACCAGCTTTTGCTCCAGTAGCACTTCGTTTTCAACACCATGGATTTGCATCGTTACATTGGTGGAGGTATCACCCCAGTCTATATCAAGTATGCCGAAGTTCAGGGCGCCTACCTGCTCGCCTACGCGGTAACGGTTACCGTATTTGCTGGGCTGGCGGTGGTGCGTCATGCCGCTGGAGGTGATCTCATAAACTGGCTGCGAATACCCCTCTAGTTCAATTTTGCCTAACTCGCCTACGTGCCGGTCGCCGGAAAGGAGGATGGGGTTGGCCGGGTGGGTGGTTTCAAGCAGCTGAAGTAAGCGCCTACGGGAATTAGGATAAGCCGACCAGTTAGTATAGGCGTGTCCGTTGGGTAGTATCTGCATGCCGCTGGCGATGATGTGGATCTGGGCATCGCTGTTGGTTAGCTCCCGCTCCAGCCACTGCCACTGGGCTTCCCCTAACAGATCGCCGTTGTAGTTGGGCAGGTACAAACCGAACAGCTCGTTAAAAGGAGCGCGGTTATAGCGACCATCGAGCAACAGCACTTTTACCTTCTGCTCCCCCTTGCCATACGTATAGCTTCGGTAAATTCCTTCTTGTGCCCGAACAGGAGCATCGGCGGGCACTCCCATAAAATCGAGGAATAGCTGCTGGCTTTGCGCCTTTTTCGCAAAATCGCCCCCGGCATCATTGTAACCATAATCGTGGTCGTCCCAGGTGCCGGTAATAGGGGTGGTTTGCAGCAGGGCCTTGTAACCGGGGTGCTGTTGCTGGCGGTTATACTTGCTGGCCAGCGTGTCCATGTTCTGGGTGTCGCCGTAGATATTGTCCCCTAGCCAGATCCAAAGGTCGGGTTGCGTGGCCACAATGGCTGGCCAAAGGGGCTGCGGCTCGTCCTGGCTGTTGCAGGAGCCAAATGCGATACGCACCTTTTGCGTGGGTTGAGCTATAGTCTTAAAATTGAGAAGCAGGAGCAAAGCCAGGGTAACCAGCGGCATATGCTTGAGGAACAGTTTTATTACGCGCATACTTTACTACACCTGCTGCCGGTATTATTGTTCCGGAGCATCAAAAAGAAAACCCCTGCACCGGGGCACAGGGGTTAACTCCAAAATATAAACAAACAACAAACTTTATTCAGGTATTAACAAGCACGCTCGAAAAGTATACGTCGCCACTCCTTCAGGCGGATCGGGCGTCTTTATAAACCTACGAAAACGATTCCTCTAAAACGAATGAAATAGATGAATGAGCAGAACACCTCGACCAATCTGTAACATCGTAAGTACGGGCTGCTTAAAATATCCCGGTACCTCTTCTAAGGCACTGGTGTTTCGGCCCGGAAGTTCTGGCACACAGACAGAACCATCAGAATAACTCAGCCTGGCTTACCGGATATGGTGGTATGCCTTATCCGGTTCCCGAGTTTGCCTGATGCCTTTTCGGTAGCCAATAAGCCGAAAGAACCCAACGTATATAGCTGAGGTGCGTTTATAGGGAAGAACACATGTAAATTAAATAGACTTAACTATGGAAAGGAACGACCCAAATTACCATCGAGAATTCGAGAATAAACTTCACCGCGACGAGCGTAGTGGCAGCAACTATGGTGATGACTACAACCGTGAACTCAACCGTAATCGCAACCAAGCGTTTGAGAACTACAGAGACCGTTACAGCAACCGCCATGGCAACTACTACGGTATGCCTGACCAGAACGCCGAGTACCGCAATGTGCGCAGCTCTAACCAGGACCCTAATTTCGGATACAGAAGCGGCGGCCCTGTAGGGGGGTATGGAGCCAGCAGCCACCGTGGCGTAACTGAGCGCGGCAGCGACTATCACTACGGTGATCCTAACCCGTACATGGGCAACAGCCGCAATGAGCAAAGTGGCGGCTACGAGCGCAGAAGAGGTACAGGCTGGGGCGCGGAAGATAACTACGGCACGTATGGCACCTCCCGTGGCACTAACTACAGCGCCGGCTCCGGTAGCAGCGACAGCAACCGCTACGGCCGCCAGGACAACAGCTATCGTTACGAGGGCTCAGGTCGCCGCTACGAGGACTTTGGCCGCGACGAAAACAAGAAAATGTACAGAGGCCGCTCAGACCATGGCTACAACATGCTGGGCATAGATGCTTACTACGACCGTGGCGAGCACAAGGAAAGACGCTCTGACAACGACTACCGTGGAGGTAATCAGAACCGCTACTATGACCGTGACTACGACAGCGATGATATGCGCTACCGTGGCGAGATCCGTAATGCTAACCGGGGCGATAACTACGCGACAGGCCTGTATGCCAGCAACCGCTCTTACGTAAGCGACCACGACGACTATAGCCAGCGCAGCAGCCGTTACCGCAAACCAGGTGAAACATCTGGCCCGGACTACAGCGCAGAATCCGGCATGAGCAGCTACGGCAGCGAATCGCCGCGCGCATAACCGAACAAGTATAAACTACAAAGCCCGCGGCTTAGCTGCGGGCTTTTTTAATGCCATACTTTAACACCGCTGCTGCGTACTATAAACCATTACTGCCCGGAGCGGCGGTTAGTTATACTTTGAATTTAGAAGAAAGATGATGCAAAAACTCATACACCTATTTCCGGTTGTTGGGCTGCTGTTGCTGCTGCTGGCCAGCGGCTGCACCGTACAGAACGCGAACCAGACGGCCGGTCAGACAGCATTTTAGACGCTTACTGGACGCTGCTCTCGTTGGAGGGGCAGGATGTGCAGCGCCCCCAAAACACCCAAACTGCCTTTATACGTTTTGAGGAGGGTAAAACGCGGGTACATGGGTTTACAGGGTGCAACAGGTTTTTCGGCAGGTATGAAGCGGGGGAGCAACAAAGCCTCAGACTTTCAGGCCTTAGCTCCACCCGTATGGCCTGCCCTAACATGGACCAGGAAAACCAGATGATGGACGCGCTTAGCCGGGTAGATACTTACCGCATAGCCGGAAAAGTGCTAACGCTCTATGCTAATGGCACCGCCGTGGCCACCTTTATGGCCGGAACAGAAGAAAGTATAGACACTAAGGTAAGGGAAGGCATTATAATAGACTAAGCCGGGCCCAAAATGTAGGGGCAACATTTCAACACGACGCTTACACAGGGCTAGGCTTGTGTCTTTAGCAGCAGCTCGTTAAACTTTTCTAACAGGTTTATGTACTTGCGCTGCAGGTTTACCAGTTCCTGCTCGCACTCGCGCAGGTTGTTGGGTTTGTACACTTCCTGCGGCGCGCTGTCGAAGGGCAGCAGCAGGTTAGTACTCATTTGCGGCTGCGGCTTTGGGGCCTCTTTCTTCACAGTTTTACCCAGGTGTGGGAAATCATGTGAAAAATCGTGGTGGATCACCTCGCCCAGCTTCAGGATAAAGCTGTAAGGGATGCTCGACTCTTTAAACTTATTGTAAAGCGTTTTGCGGCTGATGCTCATTTTCTCGGCCACTACGCCTATTGCCACGCCGCTTGCCTTTACGGCATCGCGTATTACCTCGCCTCTGTGTGTGTTTGTCTTAACCATGCGCTACTATCCGTTACCTGTTTGTGTAACCATTATTTCCTTTACAAAAATAGGTAATCAGTATGTACGAAATGTGAATGTGGACAAATTTTACACTGCCTGGATGGCGACCTTTGGGTATCATCTGTGAAAATAGCTGAACTGCAATATGTTATGTTTTCTCAGCAGCCTTGCTTCCCACAGCTTATCTACATTTCCATACTTTATCCACAGCTATCAACCGTAACATAGCAGGGAAGAAAGTATTAAAAGCCTCTGGTTAATGCCCCGGAGGCCTGTATACCATAGCTGTATCTGTTTCTTCAGCGGTTGGCGCTCGTATGCCGGGAGTGGCCCATCATGGCCAATATAGGGATCAGTGTAAAACATCACATTTATGTAAAAGGTAAGTTTGTGACAGGTATAACAGGAGCCTGCAGCTACACAGGTGCAGCCTAAGCGCTGACCCTGTGTTTATAGGCGCAAAAAATTAGATTTGGAGCAATAGTACGGTTCTTTTGCCTGAATGTACCATGGCCTGTAGGAGTGCATCGCAAGTCAATTCTGTGTAAAAGCTGTGCCTGCATCTGCCAGAAACGGTGTCTGAAGTATGGAAGTGCTTTCACAAAGTGCCGGAACTGTTGGGGCAACCATTTGCAGCAGGAGTTATACTTAAGAACGCGCTTTAACCTATGTTTCTAAGTATGATTTAAAAGTATAACTTGGTAGAAGTATAAACCTATGCCTGTGGCTACGTAAGCTACACTAAAAACAAGTATACATGCAGCAGAACGCAATTATTGGCGTGGACATTGGCACCACCAGCACCAAAGCTGTGGTATTTAGGTTGGGTGGCGAGGTGCTGTTCCAGCGGATGGAGGAATACCCGATCATCAGCCAGGAACCGGGGCAGGCGGAGCAGGAGCCGGAGCAGGTGCTGCAGGCCGTGCTGGCAACTCTGGGCGAGGTGGCGGATTGGCTGCAGCAGCACAAGTATATGCCTAAGGGTGTGTGTTTCAGCAGTGCCATGCACAGCCTGATTCTGATGGATGCCGATGGAAAACCGCTGACCCGATGCCTCATCTGGGCCGACTCGCGCAGCCACGCCTGCGCCGAAGAGATAAAACAGAGCACCGTGGGCCATAAGATCTACCTGCAGACCGGTACGCCCGTGCACCCGATGTCGCCGCTGCCCAAGCTGTGCTGGCTGCGGCAGGAGCAACCGGAGCTGTTTAAGCAGGCCGCCATGTTCATAGGCATTAAGGAGTATGTGCTTTTTCGGTTGTTCGGAGAGTATAAAGTGGACTACTCCATTGCCTCGGCCATGGGGCTCTTCAACATCTTTGAGTTTAACTGGCACGAGGATGCCCTGCAGGTTGCGGGGGTAAAGCCGGAGCAGCTGCCCGAGCCTGTGTCGCCGACTTATATTTTTAGCGGGCTTAAACCTGCCGATGCCGCTTTGCTTCATCTCCCGCCCGACACGCCTTTTGTGATCGGGGCCAGCGATGGCTGCCTGGCAAACCTGGCCTCGCATGCGGTGCGCCCCAGCGAGGCGGTGGTAACCATTGGCACCAGCGGGGCCGTGCGCATGATGGCCAGCCAGCCGGCTACCGACCTGAAGGAGCGCGTATTCAGCTATATCTTAAACGAGGATCACTTTGTGTTGGGCGGTGCCGTGAACAACGGCGGGGTGGCGCTGCGCTGGTTCCGGGATACGTTTTACGCCTCCGAGACAGCCGAAGCCAAGGCCAAAGACCAGGACATGTACGAGCTGCTGAATGATGTGGCGGAATCGATACAACCGGGTGCCGGGGGGCTACTGTTCCTGCCGTACCTGCTGGGGGAGCGGGCACCTATCTGGGATGGTGCGGCGCGCGCCTGTTTTATTGGGGCCAACTATAACCATAGCCGCGCACATTTCCTGCGGGCCGTAATGGAGGGTGTGATCTTTAGCGTGAACAGCGTGGTGCAGGCGCTGGAGCAAACAGTGGACCCCATCTCAACGATCTATGCCAACGGAGGTTTCTCGTTTTCGGAGCTGTGGGTGCAGATGTTGGCCGATGTAACGGGCAAAAAAGTACAGCTGACCGAAACGCCTGAGGGTTCCGCGTTCGGGGCCGCCATTATGGGGATGTACGCTTTGCAACTGCTGCCCTCGCTGGAGCAGGCGGAAAGTATGATTCGGGTAAGCAGAACCTTTGAACCTGACCCCCAAACCCATCAGACTTACGCTAAAAGCTACGCCGTGTTCGAGGCGCTTTATCCGAAACTAAAGGAGAGTTTTGAGCAACTGGGGAAGGTGTAACCATTCCCTTGGTAGAGGTGCGTAACTGTGCGCTGAAGCACCATTAGCCACATAAAAAAAGCAAGGAACTCCGTCTCCAGAGTCCCTTGCTTTTTTTAATCTATTTTCAACTTTTAGCCATACTTATTAACGGGACTCTTTTTGTAGGGTTACATCCGGATGAAAAAAAGTATGCAATTTTTTTCTGAACGTTAGCTTTAGTATCAGCCTTAAAGTATAAAATAAGGCTTTAACGCTTGAAAAAGCACTTTTTCAAGCGTTGATTTGGTGGTAATATGATGCAAAAAAAGAATCGGCAGAAGAAAGAAAAATTAATCTCATAGTCTGAACTGTACCCCAAGGCTTACATTAAACGAGTTCATGGGTTGGCGGTGCTGCAGAGGATTGCCCTTTGGGTCTGCCACGGTGAACTCCGGCCTGGTAAAAAGCATACCGGCCTCTACGCCCACCGTAAAAGGGTGCATGTTAAAGCTGATGCCGCTGCCCCAACCCAACGCCAATGCCGTAGCCCTATCAGAAGGCATATGGATGTCTCCGTAAACGGTTTGCACCTGCCAGGAGGCGCTACGGTTAAAGGATGCTCCTGCGGAGCCTTTCAGGTATACTTCCATCACCTCCGGCATCGGCACCCGGATGTATACATCGGCCAGTGTAAATACGGAGCGCCATGCCTCAGCGCTTTTGCCTGTTACCAACTCATCGTCCGGGGCTGCGAAAGCATCGAGGTTATAGCGGTTGTGGCGGTAGCTTAGGGAGGCGCCGGCTCCCAAGTACCTGCCGAAGTTGTAGCGGTAACTACCGGCCATCAGTAGCCCATCGCGGGCAAAGGCCGGGTATTCGTCCTCGTAAGCAGAATCGTGGAAACTGCCGCTCACCGTGGCGATGCCCAACTGCAGGCCCAGTACATGCCTTCCTTCCGGTTCCTCTGTTTGGGCAAGAGCAGGCAAAGCCAGCATGAACAGGAAAGTATAAAGTATAAATCGCTTCATAAAGTATGGTTTACCGCAGCAGGTCCTGGTGCTCAGGGTTCTGTTCGATGTGTTTTTTCACGGCCATGCAGGTCGCGATCACTTTCAGGTTGTGCCGACGGGCATAGGCTAGGGCGGTGTTTATCAGCGCCTGCGCCAGCCCGGAGCCGCGGTAAGCATCGGGCACAAACGTATGGGTCAGGTCTAGCACGCCATCCTGCGGTTTGGAGTAGGCTATCTCGGCCTCTTCGTCCTGTTCCAGCCTGGCTGTAAACTGCTGGTATTTTTCTTCGTGGATGATCTCGTATTTCATACTTTCTAAAAGCTTAGTTCGTACTCCCGCAGCTCGTTCGGCTCCAGCACCAAGGTGTCTTTGCGTGTGCTGCGGCTGCCGTCTTTTATCGATTCTGTGTACAGCACAATAGGCTGACCGGCAGGTATAGGTAAACGTTCACTGGAGTAACCGCTGCGGCTGTCATACACATACGCGCAGCTGTCAGCATCGGAAGCGCTGAGTTTATACTTTATGCTGGTAAAAATCCTGTCCTGCTGGTTTGCAGGCTCTTGGTTATGAAAAACTAAGCGCAGCGTGGCGGCAGGGGCAATGGTGTAGTTCTGTATAATGGTGGTGTCGCGGGCTATTTCACCCAGATACCATTGACTGTAGCCTCTGCAGCTAAGGTACTGTTCCAGATTCACTTCAGACTCCAGACTGATGTAGCCCTCTACCAGCTCCTGGTCGCGCAGCAGGAAAAGCAGCTCGTAGTTGCCGTTGGCATCGGTGGTGGCAATGGCCTTTTCGCGGGTGAAAGTGGGATGCAGGTATACTTCGTTTCGCCACCTGATGCGCATAGTAGCACCAACTACCGGCGCCCCGCTCTGATCAGAAACACGCCCTTTGATTACCGTGCACGAACCCGGACAATACTTGCTGATGTAGTCGTTCTCCTCATAATCACAGGAGGAGAGGCTGCAGGCGACAGCCAGGAACCAAAAGTATAACTGCAGCTTTAGCGGTGTTTTCATAGGAGGATGCTGAGGCGATTTGTAAGTATAATAATAGAAGTTTTCTATCGATTTAAAAACAACGGTGAATTAATTTAAAAATGCATGTATGGCACCCTGATCACATGCCATCTGGCAAGTCTTGTTACTTACGAGTACCTTTGCGGGCCTAAATATACAATGCCATGCATCGCCATTTCATACTTTTCAAGCCCTACGGGTACGTCAGCCAGTTTATCAGCGAAACCAAAAAGAAGAAGGTGCTGGGCGATTTACATGATTTTCCGGCAGGCACCATGGCCATTGGCCGCCTCGACGAGGACAGCGAAGGGCTACTGTTCCTGACGACGGATGGTAAGGTGAGCGAGCTGGTGCGCAGCAGCAAGGTAGAGAAAGAGTATTACGCGCAAGTGGACGGGGTGATCACCGAAGAGGCGATGCGGCAGCTGCAACAGGGCGTGGAGATACGGGCGGAGAAGGAGATGCACCAGACCAAGCCCTGCTGTGTGGCAAAACTTAGCACGGCACCGGACTTACCGGAACGCGCCCGCCGCATCCGCGACGAGCGGCACGGCCCCACCAGCTGGGTCTCCATCACGCTTACCGAGGGCAAGAACCGGCAAGTGCGCAAAATGACGGCCGCCGTTGGCTTCCCGACGCTGCGCCTGGTGCGGGTACGCATCGGGAACATCGTGGCAGGGGCCATGCAAGCCGGCGAGGTGCGGGAGGTGACGAGTTTTGATGTCTGAAAAGTATAAAAGGGGTGCAGCAGGCTACACCCTCGCTGTGTTGGTTCCAGTTATACTTCCTGCCTGCTATTCCGCCGCGGCATAGATAGACCTGAGGCTGGTGATCTTGCCAGAGGCCAGGTTAAACGACCCTTTGTCAGCTATCAGCCTGACATTAGTAAATGCTTCATCCGGGAAGAAAATATCCGTGAGGACGGTTTTGCCGCCATCCGCAAAGACCTCCACCGAAGCCACGTCCACCACCAAGCGCAGCGGGAACGTAGCCCCCGTAGCCAGGCGCGGGGCATAGTGTATGCCGCCGAAGTTGTCAGAGAACGTATGGCTGCCCGCCTTTCTCCTGTCTATGTAGTATTGGCCCCGTGTGGCGTCAAACCCGATCAGCACCTTCTGATCCTTGTCGTTGGATAGCTCAATCGCAAACTGGCCATCTGGCGACAAACGCTCCAGCTCCAGTTGAAGGTCGTAGGTTGGGGTGCTGAAAGACGCCTGCTCTGTCAGAGAGAGGGTGCTGGTTACAGGTTGGGTTTTAAAAGTATAGCTTTGCTGATACAGGTTCTGAAGTTCCTTAACCGGCATAGAGGCCACGCGCAAACCTGCTGGGGTGTTCTCAAGCTCCAGGGTGCGGGCAATGGTCATGGCGCTTCTCCACTTTTCAGTAGGCACCACGTTGGCATAGTCCCAGTTGCTCATCCAGCCCAGGAACAGCCTGCGCCCGTCGCGCTCCGGCACGTTGGCCCAGGTTACGCCGGCATAGTTGTCACGGCCATAGTCGAGCCAGATGCCTTCCTGCCCGTTTACAGTGCTTGCTACGAGCGGTTTCCTTTGCAGGCTTGCCGCAAACTGCGGGTCCATCTCAAACCTTTTCCCATCAAAATTGCCTACAAAGTATTGCGTGCCGGACCCTCCGTTAGGCGCCCCGGGGTTAATGTTCACGAGCAGCACCCATTTCTCCTCCTTCGTCCCTTTCACCGGAAGTTTAAACAGGTCCGGGCACTCCCAAACACCGCCGTGCGCGCCTACATCGGCACCAAAGTCGCTTTCAAGCTTCCAGTCGAGCAGGTTTTTGGAGGAGTAGAAGCTGATGTGGTCCTTTACCGCCAGGGCCATGATCCATTTTTGCCCCTCTTCATACCAGCTTACCTTCGGGTCGCGGAAGTCCCGGATACCCGGATTTTTCAGTACAGGGTTATTTTTATACTTGGTCCAGTTGCGGCCATTGTCCAGGCTAAACGCGATGCCCTGCGTCTGGAAGTCATCCCTGCCTTTTTGCTCTAGGGCGGCGTTATGGTAAGTATAGATCGCGATCATGGGTGGGTTCTCTTTCGTGCCCAGCCCGGACGAGTTCTGCACATCCACCACCGCGCTTCCAGAGAAAATGGTGCCCAGGCTGTCCGGGTACAGCGCGATCGGCAGGTGCTCCCAATTGATCATATCCTTGCTCACGGCGTGGCCCCAATGCATGGGCCCCCAAACCGTGCTGTCGGGGTTGTGCTGGTAAAACAGGTGGTACTCCCCACGGTGGTATACCATGCCGTTCGGATCATTCATCCAGCCGGTGGGCGGGGTAAAGTGGAACTGCAGGCGGTATGGCTCCTGCATGCTTTCGGGCGCAGACGTGCTTACCTCCGATGTGCTGTTCTCCTGTGCGGCCTGGTGCTGGCTACAACTGTACAGCAGCATACCAAGCGCTGCGATAGCGTATAGTTTTTTCATGGATATACCGTTTGTTTTTCTTTGGATGGCTGTATGGCTATACTTCATTTGGGTGCGGTAGCTTAGGGTTTTAGCTGGTTTTGAAGCTTGGTAAGTTGGGCCAGGTCGGTGCGGGGAGTGGCGCCTTTCTGCGTAGCCACATAAGCGCCTACCAGGCATGCCTCCTGCAGGGCTTTTGCAAGGGGCTCCCGGTGCAGATAGTTTTTGAGGAAGGTTGCCAGGAATGCATCGCCGCTGCCAATCGTGTCCTCCACCTCCACCCGGTAGCCCTCATGCTCCTGGTAGCCGGCCTCGGAGAGTACCGCCGCCCCATTTTCGCCCCGGGTCACGAGCAGCAGCTGCAGGTCGAAATGCTGCTTTATGGCCTCCATCCGCTCCCGCTCGCTGCCCGACCAGCTAAACCATCCCGAGATTTCCTCCAGCTCCTGGTGGTTCATTTTCGCGACATCGGCAAAGCCCAGCAATACTTTCATGCGCTCCGCATCGTAGTAGGGCGGGCGCAGATTCACGTCCATTACCTTGAATCTGGCTTGCTCCAGGTAGCGCAGCAGCGTTTCGCGGGTGGTGGGGGTCCTGGCCGACAGGCTCCCGTAAATAAAGACATCGCTGGCAGCCACCAGCCCGGCCACCTGCTCATCGTACTGTATGTAATCCCAGGCAACAGGCTCCACAATTTTGTAGGTCACCTCGTTTTTATCAGAGATATTCGCCTTTACGATGCCTGTTAAGTGGGTTTTACCCGTCTGTATCCACTGTGTCGATACTTGCTTCTCTTCCAGGAAGTTGAGCAGTTCTCTACCTAGGTCGTCGCTACCTACGCGGCTGATGACAATAGGGGAGAAGCCGTTGTAAGCCAGATGGATTGCGACGTTCATGGGGGCACCGCCGGGCATCTTGCCGCTCGGCAGTATATCCCAGAGCACCTCCCCGAAGCATATGATCTGTGGTTGTTCCATGGCTAATGCGTTTCGGTATACCCTATTGCCTCAACAGCAGGCTGGGGCTCTACCTTGTTTCCTATCTCCTCCAGCGAGACGCCCTTTGTCTCCGGCATTATTTTCCAGACGAACAGGAGTTGCAGCACCATCATCACCGCGAAGATCAGAAAGGTGCTACCTCCGCCCAGTGTGTTGGCTATGTACGGGAAAACAAAGGCGATAACGGCGGCCATGAACCAGTGGGTGAAGCTGCCCAGCGCCTGTCCGCTTGCCCGCACGCTGTTCGGGAAGATCTCGGATATGAACACCCAGATAACCGCACCCTGCGAGAAGGCGAAGAAGGCGATATAACCAAACAGGCAGAGCGGCACGAACAACCCGAAACTCTCGGTATAAAATGCCCAGGAAACCATACTTAGGGTGATGATCAAGCCGACGGAGCCGATGAGCATGAGCGTTCTGCGGCCCGCGCGGTCAATGAAGTTAAGGCCGACCAGTGTGAAGATCAGGTTCACCAGCCCGATACCGGCCGAGGAGAGAAGCGCGGCCTCCTTGCCCAGGCCCGTCATTTCGAATATTCTTGGGGCATAGTAGATGATGGCGTTGATACCCGACACCTGGTTGAATACCGCGAATAGTACCGCCAGCATTACCGGAAAGCGATGCTGCCTGGAAAAAAGCCCCGCCACTGCCCCCTTGCTGGCAGCTGTGTCACGGGCTTCTACGATTGCGGTCAGCTCAGCCTCAGCAGTAGCCGGGTCTATCTGATTCAACACAGCTTTTGCTTTCTCAATCGCGCCTCTCTTAACAATGAGCCAGCGCGGACTCTCGGGCACCAGCAGCACAAGCCCCACGAAAACGGCAGCCGGCAAAGCCTCCACACCCAGCATCCAGCGCCAGGCTGAGCCGCCGACTTGCTGCAGCAGGTAGTTAGATAGGAAGGCGACAAGGATGCCGAACACCACGTTGAACTGAAACATGGCGACCATCCTGCCCCGGCTTTTGGCGGGGGCTATCTCGCTGATGTACATGGGGGCCGCAACGGAGGAGGCACCCACACCCAGCCCTCCGATAAACCGGAAGAACAGGAAGGTATACCAATCGGTGGCCAGGGCAGATCCTGCCGCGGATACCAGGTACAGGACACCGATCCAGAATAGCGTGGTTTTGCGGCCATACCTGTCTGACGGAATGCCGCCGAACAGCGCGCCGATGACCGTGCCAACCAGGGCAATGGAAACGGTTAGGCCATGCTGAAACACATCGAGCTGCCATACTTGCTGTATAGCCTGCTCAGCACCTGAGATAACGGCGGTATCAAACCCGAAAAGGAAGCCTCCGAGTGCCACTGTAACCGACCAAAACAAAATTTTTCTGTTGTTCATGTGCAGTTTGTTTTAAAAAGTAGTTAAGGGCCAGCAAGATTGTTGATCAGTTTTCGCCAATTCCGGCCTGCGGTTCCCCGGGTGTAGAGATATCCGTTCATGATGACCAGCCTTGCTGAACACGTTGTCAGCATTCCAGGAAATAAAAAGTATAAATTGGGGCAGAGGCCCAAAGCCTTAAGTATGAACTATATATGTTTCTTGAATTTAGTCAAAATTTGCAAAGCCTCCCTTTATTTCGGAATGATTTTTTTTTGACCGGAGGGCTTTGGCTATCTGAAGCCATTGAGCAGGAAAGCAGGAGCTATCGGCTTTGTGTAAAGCGACTTACGATTAGCTGAAGGGGCTGGATTGCTGGCCTAAGGTAGCGGGAAGTATGGCTTTTTGTAGCAGGGCAGGAGGGACGCGTTTTTTTCAGGCTTCTGGGGTACCTCCAGCCTGGATTGCGGGGTGAGCAACAGACTGCGGACGGCTTAGCGGCGGTTGCGCCTGAGCGGTGTAAGGAGGTATTCCAGGCCGTTGGTCTTGATCTCGAAAATGGTGGCCAGCTGCATGCCCAGCTTACCCGGCGGGAAACCCTTGCTGTGAAGCCACTCCAGGTATGACACCGGCAGGTCGCAGAGCAGGACGTCTTTATACTTGCCGAAAGGCATGCGGTGCTGTACCAGTGCCTGTAAAATATTGGGGTTGGGTTGGGCCTCGGGGGTATGCATGGCAGGCAAGGTAAACATTCCGAAACATTGCGGCAAGTAAAAGGTTATATACCTCTGTGCGCTGGCGGCACCATCGGCTTTGGCCGGAAAGGCAGCAGCGGCAAAGATCAATTTATGTTGTAACTTTGAGGCGATTTTAAAACCTTCATGACGCGTAGACAATACTTCATCATCATACTTATCCTGGGTTCGCTGGCAACTATCAGTCCTTTCTCGATTGATATGTACCTGCCCGGCTTCCCGGCCATTGCCGCTGACCTGAACGCTACCATAGCGCAGGTGCAGCTTTCGCTCACGGCTTACCTGGTGGGCATCTCGGTAGGGCAGCTGCTCTACGGCCCGCTGCTGGATCGCTTCGGGCGCAAAAACCCCTTGTACGTCGGTTTGGCCATTTACGTCCTTACCTCGCTGGCCTGTGCCTACACCGAGTCCGTTGACTCGCTTATCCTCATGCGTTTCCTGCAGGCCATTGGCGGCTGTGTGGGTATGGTGGCAGCCCAGGCGCTGGTGCGCGATATCTTCCCGGTCAATAAAACGGCCCAAGCTTTCTCGCTGCTGACACTGGTAATCGCCGTGTCGCCGATGGTGGCGCCAACGGTGGGAGGCTACGTAACGGCCGCATTTGGCTGGCATGCCGTGTTCGTTATACTTGCCGTTATCACCGCCCTGATCATGCTGGGCGTGTACTTCGCGCTGCCGGAGGGGCGGCAGGCCGACCCGTCCATCTCCCTGAAACCGAAGCCGGTGCTGAAAGGCTTCCTGACCGTGATGAAACAGGAGCAATTCCTGCTCTACGCGCTGGCAGGAGGCATCGCCACAGCGGCTCCCTTCGCCTACATAGCCGGCTCTGCAGACGTGTTCATGAACATTTACCGTGTAAGTGAGCAGGAGTATGGATGGATCTTCGCCTTCCTGGCCTTCGCCATGATCGGCTCCACGCAACTCAACCACGTCATCCTGAACAGGTTTAAAAGCGAGCAGGTAATTAACTTCACGCTCTTTTACCAGACGGCTATTGGGGTACTGCTGGTGGTGGGTACCTACTATGGCTGGTTCGGCAAGTTTACGCTGATCGGGCTGCTGTTCATCTTCCTGACGGGCCAGGGGCTCCTGAACCCGAATGCCACGGCGCTCTCTCTGGCCCCGTTCACCAAGAACACAGGCAGTGCGGCTGCATTGTTGGGGAGTTTCAGGATGGCGATGGGCGGTTTGATGTCGGCTGCGGTGAGCGTACTGCATAACGGCTCTACGCTACCCATGGTCAGTGTGATGGCAGGCTGCTCGATCGTAGGGCTTACGCTGCTGCTGTTGGGCAAACGCACCATCCGCTTCCGCGCCAGTCGCCGCGCTGTGGAGGAGGATACTTCGGTGCTGGTATCCACAGGGCAGGAGCATTAAGCAGGCGTTTACTTTAAGCCGGCGCGGGTTTTCGAACCCGTGTCTTTTTTGCATAGTCCAATCTATACTTTATAACTGTTGTTGATCTCTAGATCTTACTTTTCACGGCTATACTTTCATCGCCGCTGCTTCCTTTAACTCGAACCAAGCTATCCATACTAGCCACGGTTCATCCATGGCCTTACAACTTGCTTGTTCCATTTCTTACTTTGGCTCCCTCAGGCCCGGGAGGGCTCGTCCTCGGGCATCGCGCTGTGTACATTTCCTTTGCTCCTGCGTCGCAATGCCTCGCTGCCGCTCGTCACCGGAAATCTACAAGGCGCTCAACCCAAGGACTGGGATCAGATTCGATAGCCACCGCTGATGGAGTTCTAGCCAAGTCCCCCTTTGAAGGGGGTAGGGGGATGAAATCGTTCCCAGAAATGCCTCTTTGAAGTCGCAGATCCCGGACTTGATTCTGGAGGGGTAGGGGGATGATAATCGTTCCCGGATTCCCCTCTCGGGAGGGGCAGGGGTGGGTTTGTACATCTTCCGGACTTAACGGATGCTTGCACCAGCAAAGGGATCAGGAGTTAGGTTTACACCTGCAAGCACAGGTCGCGACCTGCCCAGGCGATACCTGTTGCTTTGACAATTTATACTTTAGCCAAAGCAGTTTCAGAAATCGACTTAGCGGTTAAGAGGAAAATCTTACTCCTTCGTCATCTTGATGTGGTCGATGCCATCCTCGTCGTAAACCGGGCCGGATTGCACAAAACCGAAGCTCTCGTAAAACCCTTTGGCGTAAAGCTGCGCACCGATCTTGATAGGGCCTTGGCCATAAAGGCGGTAGCACTCCTCGATCGAGTAATCCACCAGAATTCTTCCCACACCTGTACCGCGCACGGCCATACTTGTCACGATGCGGCCAATGGACATAATGCCTGGATAAGACACACCCTGCGGCACCAGCCGTGAGGTAGCCACCAGTTCGCCATCTTTGTAAATGAGCAGGTGCTGGCACTGCTGGTCTTTGTTGTCCATGTCCAGGAACACGCAGTTCTGCTCTACTACAAAAACCTCGCTGCGCAGGCGCAGCATGTCATACATTTCGTACGGGGTAAGCTCCTCAAAGGCTTTGCTGATCTTGGTAAGGCTCATGTGGGGTAAACTAAATTTGCAATACGATAGGGCAAAGATACACATAACATGTGTCAAGTAGCCATAAAAAAGCCGCTGCAGTAGTGGCAGCGGCTCTGGTTATACTTTATACTTTGAAGCTTCTCCTTACTGCGACCACTCGGTTGGCTGGCGGTCCCAGCGGTGGCCTTTCAGTTCCTGCACCAGTTCCTTCGGCAGGCCTTTGCCATCGCTGCTGGCCAGGTTGGCCTCTACGTGGTTGGCTTTGCGCATGCCCGGTATCGTGGTGCTGATCTGCGGGTTGCTCAGGATGAAACGCAGCGCCATCTCGGCCATCGTCATACCTTGCGGCACCAATGGGCGGAGCTTTTCGGCGTGGTCTACGCTGCTGTTCAGGTTCTCAGGCACGAAATAGGTGTTGCGCCAGTCGCCTTCCGGGAAAGTGGTGTCCTTGGTGAGGTTGCCGGTCAGGGTGCCCTCGTCAAAAGGAACGCGAGCGATGATGCCGATGTCCAGCTTCTCGCAGAGCGGGAACAGTTCATCCTCCGGCGCCTGGTCGAAGATGTTGTAGATCACCTGCACAGCGCTGATGTGGCCGGTACGCAGGGAATTCAGCACGTTTTCCGGTTCCCAACGGTTTACGCTGATGCCCATGTGCTGTATCTTGCCGTCGGCCTTCAGCTTTTCCACAGCGCGTTGCCACTCCTCGTGCTCGGCCCAGCTGTCTTCCCACACATGGAACTGCTGCAGGTCGATGGTCTCCACGCCCAGGTTCTTCAGGCTTTTCTCGGTATATTCAACGATGTGGCTCGCCGGGAAAACATCCTCCAGCTTAAACTCCGGCCGGGAAGGCCAGGTAAAGTTCTTGGGCGGAATCTTGGTGGCGATGTACAATCGCTTTTCGGAGTGGCGCTTGAGCAGTTTGCCCAGCAACTCTTCGCTGTGGCCCTCGCCGTAGCCCCAGGCCGTGTCGAAGAAGTTGCATCCGCGCTTCACGGCCAAATCCAGAGAGTGCTCCGACTGCCGGTCATCCGACTCCGTCCAGCCGGCCATGCCCCACATGCCGTAGCCTACTTCGCTTATTTCCCAGCCTGTGCGGCCAAATCGTCTGTATTGCATAAGTGTAGTTTTTTTGGTAGATCCCTAAAATACGAAAAGCTGCGGAAGAAATACAGCTTTATACTTTGTTGGTGAAGATGGCTTACTCGTAAAAGTCCACTTTGCCGGTTTCCACGTTATACATGCCGCCGATAATACTTAACTCGCCCTTTTGCTCCATTTCCGCCAGAATGGGACTCTCATCCCGCACGCGGTCTATCATCAGGTGCACGTTGTTTTCGGTTACACGGTACACAAACTCCGGGTTCTTGCTGCTTCTGTCGGAGGTGGTGGCGGTCTCTCGTTCAATGGCCGGCTCTATCTTTTTCAGCAGTCCGGTCAGGTTCCCCATTTCTACGTGGTCGCAGGCCCCTGATATGGCGCCGCAACGGGTATGGCCCAATACCACTACTACTTTAGAGCCAGCTACTTTGCAAGCGAATTCCATACTTCCGAGGATGTCTTCGTTCACCACGTTGCCTGCCACCCGGGCACTGAAGATGTCGCCCAGCCCCTGGTCAAAGATCAGCTCTGCAGATGTTCTGGAGTCGATGCAGCTGAGAATGATGGCAAAAGGAAATTGTCCGGTGGAGGTTTCGTTTACCTGTTGCAGCAGGTTTCTGTTGGCCTTTAGGTTATTTACGAAGCGCTCGTTTCCTTCTTTCAGGAACTGGATCGCCTTCTCCGGCGTCATGCTGCTCTGTGTTCCTTTCGTGTGTACCCTCATTACGGTTGTTTGAGTTAAATAAAATTGATCGAAGGCAGCCGAGGCTTAGCCAACCTTCAAAGATAACATAATTGGCAAAGTATAAATCTGTTTACCAAGTATAGCCGGGGCTGCGAAACATTTTGGTTAATTATATGTATATACATAAAATGTAGGTACTTCAGAATTGGTGTTCCTGTAAAAGATGGTGCATGTAGTTGAGGCACGCATAACGTAATGTTTGTAACTACGTTAATCTTATTCCTACAACGTTCCTATATACAGCGCATTAAAGTGTAAATCTCTTAATTAAAACAGATAACTATGGCTACAACAAAATGGGTGTCAGACCCAACCCACAGTGAAGTACAGTTTAAAGTAAAGCATCTGATGATTTCCACGGTGACCGGTTACTTCGGTAAGTTCAATGTGGAGGTGGAGACGGAGGAGGATGACTTTACCAAAGCATCCCGCATCGTTTTTACTGCCGATGTTGACTCCATCAGCACCAACAATGAGCAGCGCGACACACACCTGAAGTCAGCTGATTTCTTTGATGCGGCCAACCATGAGCAGGTACGGTATGAGGGCAAGAACTTCGAGAAAGCAGGCGAGGACGAGTACAAACTGCACGGCGACCTCACTATCCGTGGCACTACCAAACCGGTAACAGTAAACGTGGAGTTCGGTGGTATTGTGGTAGACCCATATGGCCAGACCAAAGCCGGCTTTACCGTAACCGGAAAGATCAATCGCAAGGATTTTGGGCTAACCTGGAGCGCCGTGACGGAGGCTGGCAGCGTAGTGGTAGGTGACGATATAAAGCTTAACAGCGAAATTCAGCTGGTGAAGCAATAATCCATACTTCTAAAGTACAAGTATAAAAGGAAAAGCTCCGGATGTTTAAATCTGGAGCTTTTCCTTTTATACTTAATGGCAGTGGAGCTTATTTCTTCTCCGCTATCAGCCTTCTGATCTGGTTCTGCACTTCCGGGTTTTCCCGGTAGGCCTTCATAAGGGCGTCATACTTCTCTTGCGTAAGGCCCTGCTCTTCTATGGCTTTCTGAATTTTATCTTTTGTTTCAGGCTGTAGCTTTACCACCTCCTGGGCTGCGTTGCTGAAAGCAGCGATCTCATCCGGGTTCTCAGCCACTTCTTCCAGCTTCTTGGAGCGGTGTGCCTTAGCCAGCTCATTAAAACGATCTAAGGTGAGGCTGTTCTTCTCGATAACGGCGACCATCGTGTCGCGGCTTGCCTTCTGGATTTCGGTAACGGCAGTGTTAGCCTCTACAAACTTCTGGAGGTCATCTTCAGAGTAATCTTGTGTCTGCTCTTGGGCGGCTCCGTCTGGTGCAGCGGTTGCATCCTGGGCATAAGCCGCACTGCCGAAACACATCGTTGCCATTACAAACGCGGCTGCAATAGTCCCTTTCTTAATGAATACCATAAAGGATTTTTTGGATTGGGTGAAAAGATTGATTTAAAAAGGATAAACTCATCTGCCTCCCAGCTTCCTTATTAGGATGCAGAACGAACTGCCGTTATCCCTGTTACAGGCCGGCATGTTTATCCCGTTCAGCTAAATCTAATCATTTAATATGGCAAAGTCAAAGTATAGGGTTGGGCGAATAGAAATTCAAAGGATATACACTGGGGATATTTGGTATTTATAATATTTTATTGGCTTTTATGATATGGCATTAGATATTTAATGGGTGTAAAATAAAAATATATCTTTGCTTAATTATATGCGTAATATATCTGATTATATATACTCTTAAGCTGTTTTGTATGAAAAATTTATTATTCTTAATCATGTTACCAGTTATTATGCTTTTTTCCTGTAAAGAGGATGATCCTGAGCCAGCGGAAAAGCGTGGTCAAATCATTTTGGACATTAAAAAGCAAACGAAAGATTCATCTGGGAAAATCGGAGTTAAACCCCAGTATGCAACAGTTTATGTGTGGAATGCTGAAAATAGGAATTTTGATGTTGATGCTTCTGGAACGGATGTTTACTTAGGTTACGCTCTTGATAACACTTCAAATTCCTTTAAAACATCAGATTATGGGGCTGTTGGCTATAGAATGGATGAGAAAATAGAACCTGGTAAATACTTTATATTTGTTATGCTACCAAAGTCTTCAAGTAGGGGTAGTCTAGCTAATTCTTACACGTATTTTGAGGTAAAAGCAGGAGAGGCGCTGGAGATGGAAAAAATATTCAGTCACGATATAGAATCAGAACAAACAGAGGCATGGGATAAGAATAAATAGCACAACAACTTCCTTTAGTGTATGTATTGATCACTTAAGAAGGGGAAGATGATATTGAAAGTATTAAGTCTAGCAACCGTTATAAAATACTTGATTTTTCTAAATAAAAATTCCTTTTGTAGGGAAGCGCTTCAAACTTTTGAAGAGTCTTATCTTCTACCCGGCTAATCTTCATAATCCCATCCCAAAGCGTTGCAAAGGCAGGCCGGGGATGGGATTACGTCTTATTAGTATCAACAAGTATAAAGTTATTTAGGCATTATTGATCTTATTAGAATCAATCTAATGAACTAGTGTTGTTAAAAAACATTACAACAATACTAATGGTGTGTAGAATATCATTAAAAACTGCAACTGCCATTAAACACTTTTCTCTTTACTCGTGGCAGTAATTGGCTTTCATTGCTTTATTTTCTTGAGTTGACCCGCATTTTACTATTAGTCTAACACAAAACATTTTTGCAGCTATTTTCCTAAACTTTCGTTGTCGGATAAGGAATGAACCGATAAGCACCTTTTAGATGGTGAAGAATACCGTTTAAAGTATAAAAGCTTTACATTGGTAGGCGTTTACTTAGGATGAAAAACAGAGGCTGTACGAACAGGAGTACATGAGCAGACCAAACCGATACCAGCTGGCATTTTTAAAGTGGCGCAGAAGGCAGAGCAATAACCGCATTATGCCTTTTATGCTGAGCGTGGTGGTTGGCCTGATCGTCGGGCTCTCGGCAATTCTTATCAAAACCATCATCTTTTACATAGAGCAGTACGCGGTATACTTTGCCCCTAAGCTGTTGTACTTCCTGCTGCCTTTGGTGGGCTTTCTGTTGGTAACGTTCATCAACCGCACAATTTTCAGTAAAACAGCCTATTTTGGCGGCGCACGACATGTCATAGAAGCGATCGAAAGTCACTCTTCCATCATCCGCTTAAGGCTTATCTACTCAAAATTCATTACCACAGGCTTAACCATTGGCTTTGGCGGGAGCTCGGGGGTAGAGGCGGCCATTATTTCAAGTGGGGCGGCGGTTGGCTCTAACGTGGGGCGTTTTCTGGGGCTGGGCTACCGCCTGCGTACCCTTCTGATCGGGTGCGGGGTGGCGGCCGGTATTTCGGCGGTGTATAACGCGCCTATGGGGGGCTTCATCTTCGCCCTCGAAACCATACTTCCCGAGTTTACCCCCACGCTGCTGATCCCGCTGTTGGTTGCCGCCGCCGCCGGAAAAATCCTCTTTGAGTTCATTATGGGGGAGCATTTGCGGTTCCAGGTGCCACTAACCGATTTCGCCTATGAGCAGATTCCGCTTGTGGTTTTGTTGGGGGTTCTGGGGTGGCTGATGTCAAACTACCTGCTTAAAACGTATAGCTACTGCGCCCTGGCATTTTCTAAGATCAAAAGTGCTTACCTGCGGGCGTTGGTGGGCGGCGTTGCCCTGGGAAGTATAATTTTTCTGCTGCCGCCCATGTACGGGGAGGGGTATGTAAGTATAAACGCCTTGCTTAACAATGAGGAGCGATCGCTTTTCGTGAACTCACCGCTGGCCGTACTGCCTAACACTGTGTGGTTTAACCTGTTTTTCTTCTTCCTGATAACAATGGTGAAGCCCATAAGTACGGGCATTTGTGTGAACTCCGGGGGAGAGGGGGGGTACTTTGCACCGTCTATTATTACGGGAGGTCTTTTGGGGTTCCTGTTTTACAAAGTGGCGGTGCTGGCCTTTCCGTTCTACAGCCTAAACCCCGCCACCTTTATGTTTTTGGGCATGGCCAGCGTTTTCGCCTGCATCATGAACGCCCCGGTAACGGCCATCTTCCTTGTGGCCGAAATTACCCAGAGCTACCAGTTGTTTGTGCCGCTGATGCTGGTGTGCGCCGTGTCATACTTTCTGAAATACTACGTGGAGAACCTGCGCAAGAGCGTGGTGCAACCCACAGGCCAAAGCAAAGCGCTGCGCGTTGACCGTATTTTGCTAAACCAGCTAAGTATAAAGCAGTTGGTAGAGGAAGATAACGAACCCGTAATGGAGAAAGATAGTTTCAGGGATGTGGTAGAGAGTTTCTCCAAATCGAACAAAGATGTGCAACAGGTGCTGGATGAGCGGGGAGTGCTGCAAGGTATCATCACACTCAATGACTTGCGGCAGCGCCTGGGCGACACCTCCACCTATGATACCGTAACGGCCCGCGACCTGATGCACCCGCCCGAGGCAGTGGTAGAGATTGATGAGACGGCTGCAGAGGTACTGGATAAGTTTGATGCCTATAAACTGTGGTCGTTGCCAGTGGTGAGAAAGGGGAAGTTTAAAGGTTTTATCTCCAAAAGCCGCCTGCTGACGCAGTACCGCAAAGAGCTTACACGTGTAAACAGGTTTTTTTAGATCAGCCTTTTCTTAGGCCCTGTGGTTATACTTTTACGGTGCTTTTTACTGCGAACAGGGCCGGATATGGCTGCGGCTGCAAAACAGGCAACAAGCCTGATGCAGGCCTCTTTTCCATAACATAAAGATAGCCTGCTGCGTTTGTACTGTAATAAACTAAAAATTAAAGCAACAGTAGACTATGGAAACATCAGTGAATGACCTGAAAAACAAAGCTGACAAAATGAACCCGCAGAAAACTGAAGGTCCTGTGGCCGCAGCAATAGAAGAGTATACCGCCAGAATCCCATCAGACATGTATCTGTGGGCAGCGTTAGGCTCCATGGCTGTGTCTGCTACACTTAAAGTGCTCAGAAAAGACGAAGAAGCATTATTTGTAGGACAATGGGCCCCATCCTTCCTGCTGCTTGGCGTCTATAACAAACTTGTAAAACAGCTTGGCAAGGATAAATACAGAGACTAAAGTATAAACTGCATCCGGAAGGAGCACTTTAATCTGATACAAAGATAAAAAGCCCTGCAAACATTTGGTTTGCAGGGTTTTTTGTGTTCAGTGCCTGCATCGCAAAGTATAAATCTGCGTGCAGGAGTAAGTTTACTTCTTAGACTGCGGCTCCGGTACCGGGAATCCACGGTCACGCATCAGCGCATCGATCTTGGCGTCGCGGCCACGGAACTTGCGGTACGCTTCGGCTGGGTCCATGGAGTTGCGCGGGGCAAACAGGTACTTCACGAGCCTGGCGGCCACTTCCTTGTCGTAGAATCCGCCTGGCGCCTCGGCAAAGGCCTCGGCTGCGTCTGAGGTCAGCACATCGGCCCACAGGTAGCCGTAGTAGCCAGTGGCGTAACCCTCCCCGGAGAACACGTGCCCGAAGTGCGGCGAACGGTGACGCATCACGATCTCTTTCGGCATGTTCAGTTTAGCCAGCGTCTCACGCTCAAATTTGTCTGGGTCAAGGCCTTCCGGGTCAGCCAGGTGGAAATGCATATCCATCAGGGCAGAAGCCAGGAACTCAGTAGTCGCGAATCCCTGATTAAAGGTAGAGGCCTTTTTGATTTTGGCCACCAGTTCTTTCGGCATCGGCTCTCCGGTCTTATAGTGCTTCAGGTACTGGTTTATCACCTTGTCAGTAGACAGCCAACGCTCCAGCAACTGCGACTGGAACTCCGTGTAGTCGCGTACGCCGCTGTTCAGGGTAGGGTACTTCACGTTAGATGCCAGGAAGTGCAGCGCGTGGCCGAACTCGTGGAAGAACGTCTCCGCATCATCCCAGGATACCAGCACAGGCTCGCCCGGGGCAGGCTTCACAAAGTTAGAGTTGTTAGAGGCCAGCACGGTCTCTTTGCCATCGAACGTAGTGAAGGCGCGGTACGTAGTGGCCCATGCACCGGAGCGCTTGCCCTGGCGCGCGAAAGGGTCGAGGTACCACAGGCCGATGTGCTCGCCAGTGGTTTTATCCGTCACTTCCCATACTTTCACATCCTCATGGAAGACAGGAACAGAACCCTCCGGCACCGGTGTGAACTTGAAGTTGAACAGCTCCCCGGCTGTAAAGAAGATCGCCTGCGTCAGGTTGCCCAGTTCCAGGTACTGCTTCACCTCGTCAGAGTTCAGGTCATACTTCTGCTGGCGCACTTTCTCGGCGTAGTAGCGGTAATCCCAGGGTTCAATGGTAATCTTGGTCTTGCTTGTCTTGTTGGCGATTGCCTGCATGTCGGCCACTTCCTCCTTCACGCGGGCAAGGGCGGCAGGCCAAACAGCTTGCATTAGGTCCATGGCCGCCTCAGGGTTTTTAGCCATGCGATTCTGCAGGCGCCACTGTGCGTAATTATCGTAGCCCATCAGCTTCACGCGTTCGTTGCGCAGCTTCAGGATCTTGGCGATGTTCTCGTTGTTGTCGTTCGCGTCGCCGTTGTCGGCGCGGGAGTAGTAGTTCTTCCATACTTTCTCACGCAGGGCACGCTCATCAGAGTAAGTCAGGAACTGGTCCATGCTGGAGCGGGTATTGGTGATGGCATACTTGCCTTCCTGCCCGCGGTCGGCTGCCGCTTTGGCCGCTGCCTTCACAAACGACTCCGGCAAACCGCCGATCTGGTCCTTGGTCAGGTATACCACATACTTCTCTTCGTCGGCCAGCACGTTGTTGGAAAACGAAGTATAAAGCGACGAAAGCTCCTTGTTGATGGCTGCATAGCGCTCTTTTGCCTCCGGGCTCAGGTCAGCGCCCTCCATGGCAAAGCCTTCATACACCAGTTGCACCACGCGCTGCTGGTCTGCCGGAAGCGGATTCTTCTTAGAGTTTTCGTAAACGGTTTTAATGCGCTGGAACAGCTTCTCGTTCTGAGAGATCTTGGAGCTGAACTCAGATATCTTCGGCGCCATCTCCGCCTGTATCTCGCGGAACTCCGGCGTAGATACGTTGCTGCTCCAGATGCCGTAGTAGGTAAACACTCTGTTAAGTTCCTCGCCGGCTCTCTCCATCTCCTCAATGGTATTCTCGAAAGTGGCGGGCTGTGGGTTGTTTGCGATGGCTTCGATCTCGGCCAGGTTCATGGCCATGGCTTTTTCCATAGCAGGCTTCAGGTCGGCCAGGTTCATTTTATCGAAAGCCGGAACGCCGCCGTAAGGGCCTGTCCACTCTTTAAGCAGTGGGTTGGTTTCCTCTTGCTTTTGCTCAACCGCAGCCTGTGTCTGCTGCGACTGCTCCTGCGTTTGCACAGAGGTGCAACTCGCCAGTGCCAGCAAAGCCAGCAAGCCAGATTTCTTGCCGGCTGTTAAAATTTGCTTTTGCATAGATTTTTAAATTGGATGAAAAATGCCTTTTTCAGGCGTGTTTATTCGAATGAAGCACAAGATACGAAAAACAACTTAATGCCCCCTTTCGCCCGGAAGAATGAATGAGGTTGATTTTCAGGCTAAAATTGGTTTCCGCATACTTCAGGCATTTTAGTCGCAAACTTCGTGCAGAAATTGACATTTTGTAATAAACATGGCTTCTGATACGCTACAAAATAATGGTTGGCAGGTATATTATAATCCTTGGATTCGTATATCTGCCAACCATTAAAGATAGTAGCAGTTAATAGTATATAGCATCTGCCTATACTTGTAAATTTAAGCTTACTAAATGAGCGAAGCCAGAAAGGATAAGATAGTGTATGAAGAAGTATACCAGAATGGATTTGTGGCCATGCTGTATAACGCTGCACATTCGCTTTTAATAGTTAAGTGGAAACGCCAAATAGACCTGGAGGAGCGAAAAGAGGGTTTTCTGTGGGGGCTTGATTTTTCCATCAAGTATAACGTAAAGATTTGGCTGATAGATGATGAGGAGATATTCGTGATAACCCAGCAGGAGCAAAAGTGGGTGGAGAACGACTGGACTGAAATGGTAGCGAAGTCTGGCATCAGGAAAATTGCCGTCTACCACCCGGACCACTACAACAGCCTCATGGCTTTTACGGATTTTACACAGCGGGCTCAAAAAAACTACCAGCATCACGGTGCTACCCGTCACGAGGTATTTACCGATATGCCGACGGCCCTGAAATGGCTGCTGACGGAGCAGAATTAAGTTAAAAAACGTTTTGTTGCTTTAGTGCCGGCTTAAAAATCCTTATACCTTTCCTTTGCCGCTATTTTACAGGAATGTAAGTATGGCTTCCTGTAATTTGTATGAAGCTGCTACTACTGTTTCAGCTCGTTCACGGTATGTCAGAAGCACTATCATCAGAGGTAAAAGAGTTTATAGCCGGGGATTGGCCTGGTGGAGCAAGCCAGTTGGAGGAGGAACCACTGCAAATGCAGAAACAGGTAAGATACTGGCCTCTTTCATAACATAAGTTAATTAACCCCTGTTTTACTTATACTAAATAATAGAAACTTGCGTAGAATATGTTGTATCACCAGAACAACAACGCCATGTATACCACTGTTTTTAAGTTTGGGGAGGGAAGCCCTTTTGTGAATGCTAAACGCCCTGTCAGTAACGAGATACATGATCGGCTGCTTTGGCAGGCAATGCGCCATTCTAAATCTGGCAAACGCATCTTCAAAAACGGCCTGGTTATCTATACACCCATTCCCGCCTACCTGGATGGCCCCACAACCCTGGAAGTGTACTGGGACTTTGAGCACCCAGCGTAAGTATGACATATGTTTCGGGGCTGCTTCGTAGTAGTTCTATAACAAAGCCTGTACAGGTTCTTTCTTTTTCTGAATTACATCGTATACTACCACATGAACCTCAACCTATTTAACACCCACACCCTGGCAGGAAGACTAGAGATTATCTGGGCACGCGGGAATTTCATTGCCAACCGCGGCAGAAGAGGCTACCGCATAGAGCTTTATGACTTAGGTAGTTTTTTTGCCGAAATCTGGTATAACCCTGAAAACGACTACATCAGCCTGGTACGGGGCTTTACCAGCAAGAAAGCACTGGAGCCATACATTACGCAGGTAGACCTGATGGAGATGTTTGACTGGTAAGCACCTAAACGCACTTTGCCCATACCTTACCGTGGCGTGTTCCCTGCGTCCGAATATTACCTCTTACCATTTTGTGCCTGCGGGCCTTGCCCCTAGCTTATGCCCCCATGCGGCAGTGGTTAATGTGGAACGGGGGCAATAATCACGTTATGTTTTACTAACTTGCAAATTAGTTAGGTAAAAGTACCAACCGATAGGCTCGTTAGATGAACATCATAAGAAACCTAAAGATCAGGGATAAGCTCATCCTCTTACTTTCCCTGTTACTGATCCCGCTAGTTTATTTTGTAGTATCGGCCATACAGCTTGAGTTTGAAGAAAACGAAAACCTGAAACTGGAGGCGCTGCAGCTCGAGGAGTCTGAGAAGATATCGACCCTGGTTCACGTGTTCCAGCGGGAGCGGGCGCGAATAATGGCAGCCGCAGTGGGCGATAGTGCCATGATACGGGAGGCCAAAGTGCACAGAAGGGGGGTGGACGCTGCCGAACGGGACCTGAAACTTTTCCTGCAGAACAATGACAGAGACCTGCCTGAGCTGTCGCTGCTGGATGAGCAGCGGCGGTACCGTAACGACCTGGACCAGCAAAAGCTTGACCTGGCAACTTACCGCAGGTTTTCATCTAACCTGATCTTTGGCCTGCTGGACAGGATGGACGACAATGCCGCAGCCGCTGACAACGCAGAACTGGGCAGGCAGTTGATTAGCTTCAGACAGCTGACCGAGGCAAAGATTCAGTTGGGCAGAGTCAGGAGCTTGCTGCAAAAAGTAGCCTTCGAGAACAGCTTCTCTTACGATGACTACGCCACCATCATCTCCCACATCAACGATTACAACAGAGCGCTGAGCAACTTCAGCAGGTATGCCGGACCGGTGGCAACAAAGGATGTGGAGGATATCATCACGTCTGAAAACTACAAGTATGTGGTGGCCATGATGGAGATCATTGAGAGCAATCCGGACATAGACCTGAATGCCCTTGACCCTGCTGTGATATTTGATCGGTTTACTACCAATATAGAGGATCTCAGGAAAGTAGAGAGAGCGCTGGTGGCCAGGATTGGCGAAGAAGTAAAATACCGTGTGGCGCAGAAGCAGCAGTACATGGTTATACTTGCGGTGGCCTTTGTTTTTATACTTGGCCTCACGGTGGCGCTTTCTATTTATATTATCAACCTCATTTCTACTTCGCTTACCAAACTCAAGGTAGCTGCTGATCGCATCAGGCTCGGGGCTACCAATGTTACGATCGACATCAACAGTAGTGATGAAATTGGGAGTGTGGCCACATCCTTCAAGGGCGTACTGGATAAAAGCGTATCGCTGTCGAGGGTGGCGCAGGCCATTGGGCAGGGGCGCTACGATGTGGAGGTGAAGGTGCAGAGCGACGAGGACGTGCTGAGCCACGCCATCCGTGACATGAAAGACAACCTGCAGGCCTTTACCACCGAAAACGCCAACCGCAACTGGGTACTAACCGGCATTTCGGAGCTCAATGGCATGGTGAGCGGCGAAACGGCGATGGAGAAGGTTTCTGACAAAGCTATCGCCTTCCTGTGCGAGTACACTGGCTCTGAGGCGGGTGTGCTGTACCTGCACAACGACGGGGGAAAGCTGGAGCCAGCCGCCGCCTTTGGTGTGGCGCATAAGCGCGAGCAGCTCCCGGTATTCGAGGTTGGGGTTGGCAAAGTAGGGCAAGCTGTAAGCGAGCGCAAGGTGAAGGTGCTGGAAAGTATACCGGGAGAACACCTGAAGATCAAGACCGGTTTAGCAGAAGCTAATCCTGCTTCCGTGATCATCATTCCGCTATACTTCGCCAACAACCTGGTGGGAGCCCTGGAGCTGGCTTCACGGCAGATATATACAGAAGTACAGCGCCGCCTGCTGGATTCGGCTGCCGAAAGAATTGCGGTGATGATCCATACCTTAAAGCAACACCTGCAAACGCAGGAGCTGCTTTACGAAACGCAGAACCAGGCCGAGGAGCTGGAAACGCAGCAGGAGGAGCTACGCCAGCTGAACGCGGAGCTGAAGGCCTCCGAAGAGGAGCTGCGCGTGAACCAGGAGGAACTGCAGGAGAAGAATGCTGAACTCGAGGAAAAAGCCCAGCTGCTGGAGGAGCAGTACGAAGCACTTGGAGCCAAGAACAAGGCCCTGGAGGATGCCCGCGAAGCCATCGAGCTGAAGATGCAGCAGGTGGAGACGGTGAGCAAGTATAAAAGTGACTTCCTGGCCAACATGAGCCACGAACTGCGCACCCCGCTCAACAGTATCCTTATACTTTCCAGGCTGCTCTCCGAGAACACAGACAACACGCTTTCCACGAAACAGATAGACCACGCCCAGATCATCCACAAGTCAGGCAACGACCTGCTCAGGCTGATTAACGAGATACTAGACCTGTCGAAGATCGAGTCGGGCATGGTGCGACTGGAGACGGAGGAGCTCAAACTGGCTGACATTTCCATGAAACCGCTGTTCAAGGAGGTGGCTGCCAAGAAGCAGATCCGATTCATAGAGAGCATCACCCCGGGCGCTTCCGACGTGATCCTGACTGATCGCTTCCGCCTGGAGCAGATACTGAAGAACTTCATCGGTAACGCCCTGAAGTTTACTGAGGAAGGCGGAGAGGTGGAGTTCTCCATCCAGCCTGTGCTGCAAAAGCCGAAGTTTAAGTCGGAGCAGTTGCGCGAGCAATCGGATATCCTGGCCTTCTCGGTGCGCGACACCGGCATTGGCATTCCGAAGGAGAAACAGGAAGTGGTGTTTGAGGCGTTTCAGCAGGCCGATACCTCTACCACACGCAAGTATGGGGGCACCGGCCTTGGGCTTACGATCAGCAAAGAACTGGCTAATCTATTAGGGGGCGAGTTGATGCTGGAGAGCGAGCCGGGCAAGGGCAGTACCTTTACGCTATACTTGCCTCGCGTGCCGCAAACCTCGCAGAAGAGGCAGCCTGAGCTGGCCGCTGCGCCGGCACCAGCGCCTGTTCCAAGTATAAAACCTGCGCAGCCGGCTACCCCGGAGCAAGTGCCGGCACAAAGCAAAGGGCAAAGTGTTGGCAAAATGTTCCTGAACATGGAGCGCCAGGACAAGCAGGAAGTTAAGGTGCTGATCGTGGAGGACGATAAGGGCTTCAGCGACATCCTGGCTGATTTTGCCATTGCCAAGAACTTTAAAGTGCACCAGGCCTACACCGGCCAAGAGGGGCTGCAGATAGCCAGGGAAGAGAATCCGGACGCCATGCTGCTCGACATCCACCTGCCCGACATGACCGGCTGGGACGTGCTGAAGCAGGTGCGCGAGGAGAAAGAGCTGCGCAACATGAACGTGCACGTGATGTCGGCCTATGACAAGGAGGTGATCGGTGAGCATGCCGAGCACGAGGAGTACCTGCCGAAACCGGTTACGCTGGAAATGCTCAACAAGGCCTTCAGTTCTATTCTGGATAAGTCGGGCTCTGCCATCGAGAATATCCTGATCGTGGAGGACAACGAGATCGAGAATAAAGCTGTGGCGGAGCTGTTGCTGGCCCATGGTTTAAAATCAACCTCTGCCTACTCTGCCGAAGAGGCGGAGCAGGTGCTGGCCAAGCAGAAAGTGGACTGCATTATACTTGATCTGGGCCTGCCGGGCATGAAGGGCTACGACTGGATGAAGAAGATCAAATCGCAGACCGGTCTTGCGGATATCCCGATCATCATCTACTCCGGCAAAGACCTGAGCGAGGAGGAAGAGGCCAGGCTGAAAGAGTTCGCCAACACCATCATCATCAAAAATGAGTATTCTTACTTGCGCCTGCTGGATGAAGTGCAGCTGTTCCTGCACAAAGTGAACCAGAAACTGCCGCAGGGCATTGAGTTTAAGATGAAGCTGCATGTGCCGGAGGAGGTGCTGCGCGGCAAGAAAGTGCTGGTGGTGGATGACGACGTGCGTAACATCTACTCGCTGAGTAGCCTGCTGGAGCTGCACGGCATGGAGGTGCTTGCTGCCTACGATGGTAAGGAAGCCTTGCAAAAGCTCGGTAATGAGGGTGGTATTGATATGGTGCTGATGGATGTGATGATGCCGGAGATGGATGGCATAGAAGCGACAAAACGAATCAGGGAGATCTCTCGTTTTAAGCAACTCCCGATAATTGCCCTTACCGCGAAAGCCATGAAAGAAGACAGAGAGAAATGCATCGAGGCCGGTGCTTCGGATTATATACCTAAACCAGTTGATACCGATAAATTGCTGACCTTAATGCGGGTATGGTTGTATGAAGCTTGAGCATGACTCCCTTTTTGAGCAGGAGGTAGAGGCGTTGATAAAGGAGATCCATACACAGTATGGCTACGATTTCAGCGGGTATTCGCGCGCCTCGGTGTACCGGCGCGTGAAGCGGTTTCTGGGGCAGAAGCACTTGGCAAGTATAGATGAGCTGCGCGAAAGGCTTTTTTCGGATAGCTTCTTCTTCGAGAACTTCCTGCAGGAGGTGACCGTGAACGTGACCGAGATGTTCCGTGACCCTACCTTCTTCCTGTCGCTGCGCGAGAACGTGCTGCCTATACTTTCCACGTACCCATACATCAAGATATGGGATGCGGGTTGCTCTACCGGCGAGGAGCTTTTCTCGCTGACCATACTTTTGGAAGAGGCAGGCCTGTTGGGGCGCACCAAGATCTACGCAACCGACATTAACCAGAAAGTGCTGCGACAGGCAAAGGAGGGGATATTTTCGGCTTCCCATATGGCAGCTTATACTTCTTCTTACTATGCAGCCGGCGGTAAACGCGATTTCTCGAGTTACTATACCAGCAACTATGGCAACGTGAAATTTGACTCGTCGCTGGTGAAGAATGTCGTGTTTTACCCGCACAACCTGGCCACCGATACGTCTTTTAACGAGTTTCACCTGGTGGTGTGCCGCAACGTGCTGATATACTTTAACCGGCAGCTGCAGGAGCGGGTGCTGCGCCTTTTTGACGAGAGCCTGGTGAGCCTGGGTTACCTGGCGCTGGGTAAAAAGGAGACGCTGGCTATGTCCGGAATTAGCAGTAACTACAGCATTTTGGATAAAAGTAACCGCATATACCGTAAAAATAGCTAATGAGGCCCTTAACCAAGCTGATCGTGATGGGAGGTTCGTGGGGAGGTATACAGGCCTCACTGAGCATACTTGAAGGTTTGCCCCCGGATTACAGCATCCCGATTGTGCTGGTGCTGCACCGCCTGCGCAACCAGGAGGGCAACCTGCAGGAGATTTTCTCAAAAAAGTTACTTTTGAAGGCCGTGGAGGTAGAGGAGAAGGAACCGCTGCTGCCGGGGCACGTGTACCTGGCACCGGCCAACTACCATGTGCTTTTCGAAAAAGACCATACCTTCTCCCTCGATGATTCCGAGCTGGAGAATTACTCTCGGCCGTCTATAGACGTGAGTTTTTCCAGTGCAGCCGATGTTTTCGGGAAAAACACGATGGGTATACTTCTAAGTGGCGCCAGCAGGGACGGAAGTTCCGGATTAAAGTATATCTTTGAGAAAGGAGGGGTGGCTGTTGCGCAGGATCCTTCAGAAGCCGAGGTCGGCACCATGCCACAGGCAGCTATTGAGAGTATCCGGGGCTGTACTATAATGAATGTAGCGCGCATAAAGGAGTTTTTGCTTTCCTTACATGAACACTGATCACGATATCAAACCTCTAACAATACATACCAACGTGCACCCTGTCAGGGTCTTGCTTGTGGATGACAAGCCGGAGAACCTGGTGAGCCTGGAGAGCCTGCTGGTGGAGGAAGGCGATAACATTACCTACCTGTTTGCAAACTCCGGAGAGGAGGCCCTTAAAATAGCACTGCAGGAGGAGCTTGCGCTTGTGCTGCTGGATGTGCAGATGCCCGGTATGAACGGCTATGAGGTGGCCCGCTACCTGCGCGATATTTCCAAAACACGCCAGGTGCCGATTATTTTTGTAACAGCAATCTCGGAACAGGATGCCCACGTGATTGAGGGCTTTGAGGCCGGGGCCGTGGATTTCCTGTTCAAGCCGCTGCACCCCTACGTGACGAAGGCCAAAGTTGGCGCCTTTGTGCGTTTTTACCAGCAAAAAAAGGAGTTGGAGCATGCCAACAGGGAGACCAGGGAGCTGAATCAGCAGCTGGAGCAGCGCGTGCAGGAGCGCACCAGCCAGCTTACCAAAGTAAACAAAGACCTCGATAATTTTGTCTACACCGCCTCTCATGACCTGAAGGCACCCATCAATAACATTGAAGGCCTGATGACCGCCCTGCAGGAGACGCTGGAAGAGAACGAGGTAGACCTGCAGGATGTCGCACCGATTCTGGATATGATTACCGATGCCATCGGCCGCTTTAAAGAAACCCTGGTTGACCTAACCGAAGTAGCCAAAGTGCAGCACGAAGAGCAGACAGGCGTGGCAGAGAACGTTAGCTTTAAAGCCATACTGGAGGATGTGAAGGTGCACATAAAAGACCTCATTCTGAAGTATGATGCGACTATAGAAGCTAACTTTTCTGCGGCCCCTGAGATCGTATTCTCCAAAAAGAACCTGCGGAGTATATTTTATAACCTGATTTCTAATTCCATTAAGTATAGCTCTCCCGATAGAAAGCCCGAAGTTGTAATTACGACAAGTATAGAGGGCAACTACACCGTGCTGTCAGTGCGTGATAACGGCCTTGGGTTACGTAAGCAGGACCAGAATAAGGTCTTTGGTATGTTCAAGCGCCTGCACGCCCACGTAGAAGGTACAGGTGTAGGCCTGGCCATCGTGAAAAGAATCGTGGAGAACTGCGACGGTAAAATAAAGTTTGAAAGCGAACTGGGCGTCGGCTCCGAGTTTAAAGTATACCTCAAGCAGGAGTAGGGCATTTACGCTTTGGACGCAAATACTTCTGCCCCTCAGGGGGAGTTTACCTCAACCCTGCCCTGCCCTTCGAAGGGGGACTTTACCCCACCCCAGCCCTCCCCTAAAAACAGGGGAGGGAGCTCTGTTCAAGTTGCATAGCAAAGATATTGGCTATCGGATACTGATCCCAGTCCTTGGGTTGAGCGCCTATGCGAGTTTTTCCGGTGCTGAGCGACAGCGAGGTATTGCGACGCAGGAGCAAAGGAAAAGCTCCCAGCGCGATGCCCGAGGACGAGGCCACCCGGCCTTGAGGGAGCCAAAGCCGGAGGTGCAACTACAGGTTCGTAAGACTGAGGATGAACAGGAGCTAGGGAAGATAGCTTGCCTCCAATTGTTAAAAGCAGTGGCTATGAAAGTATAGTTGACGAAAAAACAGCCACATCAACATCAACAACAAAACATATTATGGAACATCCAACCCGCGATAAACAAGCCATCCAGCACCTCTACAACACCATCCTGCCCGCGCTGGCAGAACACATTCATCAAAGCATCATGCCTGTACTTCCGCTGTTCGATAACTTCGGGTTGGAGCGGGTTATAGACACCTGGACAAAAGACCCGGCTTCAGATGCTGACACAGAGGTAAGTGTAGAGAACGGCAATGTGCAGCAGCTGGGGCTAAAGCTGCGGCTGGAGGGCTTTCAGAAGCCTGGCATAGAAACTTTTGACCTGGCCAAAGACGTAATCTTTAAACTGGAGTATACCAGCTATACCGTGGGGCCAGACAAAAATAACAGCTGGCTCGAAAAACCTTACCTGCAGCGTTGGGAAAAACCGGAGTATGAAGAGGTGGCTAGCAGGTGGAGCGAAGAACTGATTGATGACTTAACGCAGCGCCTCGAAAAATTAACCTGATAGCCTATGCACCTGCCTGCAACAGCCAAACTATACTTGCTACTGCTAACGCTGTGCCTGAGCGCCTGCAACTCCTGCCTGGCGCAACAGCAGGAAAAAAAGCCGGCTTCATCAGATGGCTATACCTATAAAACGGCGAGCCGCGGTGGCATAGGAAAAGTATACATGGGCCGCGAGATAGCAGGCATTATCAGTCCGGCTGGCGGTGCGTGGCTGGAGCGGGAGTCGCGGGAAGAGCAGGACAAGGCGAGTGTAGCCATTGAGAACATGGGGCTGCGACCCAACAGCGTGGTGGCCGATATCGGTGCGGGTGTGGGATATTATACTTTCAGGATAGCTCCCAAAATGCCGAATGGTAAAGTATACGCCATTGATGTGCAGGATGAGTTTGTGGCGGCGTTAAAAGAACGCGCGGCAGAACGCGGCCTGACAAACGTGGAAGTGGTGAAAGGCGGCAGCCAAAGTATAAACCTGCCCGAAAACCTGCTGGACCTGGCATTTATGGTGGATGTGTACCACGAACTGGAGTACCCCAAAGAGATGCTGCAGGACATACACCGGGCGCTAAAACCTGATGGCATCCTGCTGTTGCTGGAATACCGCGCCGAGGACCCCGATGTGCAGGTGAAGGAGCTGCACAAAATGAGTGTGGAGCAGATAACCAAAGAGCTGGGCGCTAATGGCTTTGAACTGCACAGGCAGGTAGACATGCTGCCCCGCCAGCACTTTCTGATGTTTCGTAAGGCAGCAGAATAAGTATAAAACTACCCATTTCCTTTCTCTTTTCCTGGCGATAGCTCCCGCTGTTATATCACTGTATAAAAAATTTTATAAAAATAATGTACTGATATTCAGTGTTATACAGCTTGTGTTGTAGTTGGTTTAGCTGTTGTGGCACACATCTTGTAATTCTACCCTCATCCATACGTGATAGTTTATAAAAACCTTAAAAACACGTTTTATGAAAAAGGTACATTACATTTTCAGTTTGGTCTTTATAGTATCGATCTTACTGAGCTCAGCAACAGAAGCACAAGACAGAAAGATAAGCCCGCAAGCGAAGGGTGCCGTTATTGGTGCTGCCACTGGTGCGGCAGCTGGCGCCATTATACATAAGCGTAACCGCGTGGTTGGCGGTGTAGTGGGTGGCGTGGTAGGCGGCGGCGCAGGCTATGCCATCGGTAAAGGCATCGATAACAGACAAAAAGCAGCAGAGGCAGAGAGAGCAGCAGAGGCAGAACGAATTGCCGCCGCTAACAGGGTAGCCGCAGAGGCCAGAAACACCAGAACAGTTGCCTCTAAAACTACTACTGCCAGAAAACCGCTAGCCGCTAAGAAGCAGGCTGAGCCAGCCAAGCAGGCATTGGTAGCGCAAAATCAGGTAACAGTGCCTTATGCGGCCTATAGCGAGGAAGTCTATAACCCGATCATCAGCATGGGCTATTTGCCAAACCTGTCTTTCGGTGACCCTTCTACAGCGTACGCTACTTCTGAAGTAAGAAGAAAGAGTTGGTAAGTAAGTGTACAATAGCTTCTCTGCAGCAAGTGTAAAGCTTGCCGCAGACAGGCCACACTTACTGATGTTATACTTTAATAATCAGACTTATGAAACGTTATTTATATATCCTGTTTTTTGCCGCTGTTTTTACTTCCTGCTCGCAGCCGGAGGAGGCGGTGAACGTACAAAGCCTGAACCAGGAGTTTATTGGAGCCTGGAACAGCAACGACCCGGAAAAAGTGATCTCTTACTTTGCGGATGATGTTCAGTTCATACAGGGCGAAACGCACTTTACCGGAAAAACCGAGGTGGCCAACAAGTGGGTAAAAGATACCTACAGCACCATCACCGACTTGAAAACAAACGTGGTAAGCTCGGGTGTAGACGAAGCCATGGCTTATGAGGCAGGTACTTTCTCCGTGGATGTTTTGCCAACCGGGCAGGATCAGTTGCGCGGTATTGGAGAGGGTAACTTTATACTTCTCTGGAAGAAAACAGACGAAGGCGAATGGAAGCTAAGCTACGCCCAACTGGAAGGCCTGCCGGTGCAGGTAAAGAATTAAAGAGCATAAGCAGCTGAGACAGGCTGCTAAAGTATAAACCTAAAAGCCATGCAGATGAGAATTTGCATGGCTTTTTTACTGATGAAGGATATCTGTTTTGCCTTTGCTACAAACCTACCTGAACGTCCTTTAAAGCCAACGTGCTATCTTTGCCCCATGAACTCCATTAAACTGAGCTCCTACTACCGCCTTTACGCCTTTTCCGATTACCAGAGCATGAAGTCCGCAATGCCGTACATGCGGCGCGTGGTACTGGCCAAGGGGTTGCAGGACGTAGAGGAAGCAGAGGCCAGGAGTTTTGTGGGGCGCGTCAGCGGGAGAGGCTACAAAAATTACCTGGAGCCGCTCAGCAGCCACAACACGAAAAGCTCAGGTATACAGTCGCTCGTCACAGCACTGCAGGTACTTTACAAAAGCAATGGCTTCTCGGCCAGGTACATTGTCATTGAGCGGGGGTAACCTCAGCCGTTGCTGGCACTTCGCCAGCAACGGCTGAAAGTTTATACTTGCTATTTCGCTGACGCCAGTTCTGAGGTTGTTGTAACAGAGCGAACAATCTTGCCATCCGAGTCTTTCACCTTCGCCAACGGGTGCTCTTCCTGATCGTCTACTTTCTGCTGTAATGCGGCAAAGGCAGTCAGTGCCTCCATCTCTGTAAAGATGCAGTGCCCGTAGCGTGATACCGGATAGGCCGCAAAAAGAGAGCTTTTGCCAGTGGGTACTTTATTCTGGTACAAGGTCATGTTCCAGATCAGCTGGATAGGGTCCAGGGTTGTGTGCGACTTCACAAGCGGCTTTTTAATGATGCCGCTTGTCTCGTAGTATTTCTTTATAGTTTTAGTAGCTTCCTTGTCTGCAGCGTAGCGTTGCACCTCCTGGTTAAGTAGAAGGTCTAGGGCTGCGCTGCCCGTGCCGGAGTATACATAGTCCGTGTTGTCAAAAGGCTGGCCGCCAAGCTTCTCAACCGCATCCAGGATAAACAGGTTATACCTAAGCAAGTCCAGCACTGTCTCCCCGATTGTGTTAGGGTTTGTGGGGTCGTAAGGTGCCTGCGCCACGTTCAGGAGCATAAACGTTGCTTCAGGGTTTTGGGAGATGGCATCGATAACGGCGGGCGCATATACGCTTTCCCACTGGATTATCATCTCTTGCGGGAAGTCCACCACAGTGCCGGGTAGTACACCAGGGAAGAAATAATCGAACAGCACCCTGAAGTTGCCGTAGTAATTTATCTGCCGCTGGAAATCCCCACAAGGGCCGCACAGGGATAAGCCGCCGCTCCACAGCTCAGGGTAGCGTTCTATGGCCAGCGTGGTAACCAATCCGCCCTCCGAAGCACCAGTCAGGTAAATCTCTTCGGGCTCGCCGTAGCGTTCAATAAACAGGTTTCTGAGGTTGATCATATCCTGGATGCCAGTCTGCACGGCCAGTCCGTTATCGCTGTAACTGGTGGTGGCAAAGGCATAGCCTGCACTGGTGAAAAGTGGGCCATAAAGGGTGGCCTCAGTGGGCAACCGCAGTGGCTCAAAAGCAGGTATATAGCCGCGGGCATAAAGTATGAGTTCTCCATTCCACTGGGCAGGTATGCAAATCTGTATGATTTCTCCTGATGTCAGTACTTCGGTACTGCAGTCAACCAGCGTAACGATGCCATCCACCCTAGTTATGGTTTGCTGCGTTATTGCGGCAGCGGAGGCGCTTGCGGGCTTCGGCTCTTCATCCACTAAGGTCTGGCATTGCGTAAACAAGAGCAACGTGCCAACAAGTGCTACTGCTACTCCCCGGAGCATAGGCTCGATAAGAAGTATCTGTTGGGAAATAGCTACCGTACCAGGTTTAGTCCCAAGCTGGAAGTTGTCTAAAAAGTTTGTCAATGTTTTCATGCGTATAGTTGTTAGTTTCATAATTGCAGAAGGTAAACCCGGGTAGCTGAGGGTGGCGGAAGCAGACGGGGCAGTAGTGCGACTGCCTGCGCTTGTACTTTTATACTTTAAATTAATAGAACTATACGGTTTCTTAATTGTGTTTAAGCAATCTGATTTACACTTTTAAGTGGTGGGTGTAAAAGCCAGTGTGTAGGCAAAGTATGGTATAGTAAAGTATAGATTTAGAAGGAGTGGGGGAATTGTTGTTCCTATCCGGAAAATCGCATGTAAAACAAACGAGGCTGCCCCGGATTCCGGAACAGCCTCGCGCTATACTTTATAGGTTCGTGGTGCTAAGCCTGCTTTACCAGCTGCACTTCGGCTTGAATCTTCAGTTCTTCACCCAGCATCACACCGCCAGTCTCTAGGGCAGCATTATAGTTAATGCCCCAGTCTTTGCGGTTTATCTTGCCGCTGATAGAAAAACCAGCCTTCACATTGCCCCAAGGGTCTGTCGCAACGCCATTGTTCTCTACTGAAAGCTTCACGGGCTTTGTCGTGTCTTTAATCGTCAGGTCGCCGAAGAGGGTAAAGGTTTCCTCATCCACTTTCTCTACTTTGGTAGAAACAAACTTCATGTTCGGGTGAGATTCTACGGCAAAGAAGTCGGCGTTGCGCAGGTGCTCGTCGCGTTGCTCGTTGCTTGTATCGATAGAGGCGGGGTTAATGTTTGCCACCACCTTTGCGTTTGTAAAGTCATCGCCTTCTGTCTCAGCCTCAGCCTCGAACTGGGTGAACTTACCGGTAACATTGGAGATCATCAGGTGCTTAATTTTGAAACCAAGCTCGCTGTGGGTTGGGTCCAGAGACCATTTTGTAGTTGCCATTGTAATCTGAATTAAATTTACTCTTGTTGTGTATTATAAAAATCTAATGATGCTATATTTCCTAACAGTGTTAAGTATAAGGGCAAAAAAATTATGCTTTCATACCTGATATAAAGCCACGGATAAAATCCTTCAGCACCATCTGGTTTAATTCTTCCTTATGCTGTTCTGCACCCATCATATTGATGGAGATCAGGCCATGCAGCATCGACCAGAACGTATGCAGCTTCAGGAACGGGTCCGTGTCCGGGTGCTTGCCTGAGGCGATCAACTCCTTAATCGGCTCCAGGATCAGTTCGCTGAAAGTGCTTAGTTCGCTGATCTGGTTCACTGTCTCGCAGGAGGGGATGCCCAGGCCATACATTACCTGGTAGTAGGCTGTGTTCTCGAAAGCGAACCTCCAGTAAGTATAAGCCATCGCCTCTATCTGCTCTTCCGGGCTTTGGGCTTGCTGCTTCGCCTTAATAAGGGCCTCGTTCAGCTTCCGGAAGCCCTGTTTCGTCAGCTCCAGCAGGATGGCTTCCTTGTTGGCGAAGTGGTCATAAATAACCGGAACGCTATACTCAATGGCCTCCGCAATCTTGCGGATAGAAAGCGCCTGCCACCCATCCTGCACCACTAGTTGCCAGGCAGCCTCAAGTATGGAGGCTCTTACCTCTTCCTTATGCCGTTTCTTACGTTCCGCTATTCCCATTTATACTATCTCTGTTATTTTACCTAACAGTGTTAGTAAAGGTATAAGTTCATTTCGTTAATACAAAATTATGGAGGAGGGAGATGCGGCTGCAAGTACAAGCAAGTGCTACAGAAACAATGCTACAGCCATCTCCCTGTCGCAGAACGATGCAATTAATATCGGGGGTTCTATACTTTAAAAATGCATGAGACAAACTATTAGCAGGTATATATTCAAATATGTATATTTGGACTTCGGATGAATCAGTACAAACCGTATCACGGTGGCGGAGCGAGAGGCTAATCTTGTTCAGTAAAGCCCAATACAATCATTACACTTAAAACGAAACTTATAGAGACACTTTTACCCCCTGTTTTATGAAGCAACTTAATATGCCCTTCGGGAAGGGTGGCAAGGCCAGCATGGCAAAACTATGCCTGCTGTTTGCCCTAATAGTATGGTTTTGTGCTCATGAAGCCACAGCGCAGAACATCACAACCTTCGCCGGAAACGGAACCGCAGCCTTCAGCGGTGATGGCGGGCACGCTGCCAGCGCAAGTCTGGATAACCCAAGTAGTGTGGCCATAGACGCCGCTGGTAACATTTATATAGCAGATATTTTCAACCACCGCATTCGCAAGGTAAGCGTGGGCAGCGGCACCATTACAACCGTAGCCGGAAACGGTACCGCTGGTTTTAGCGGGGATGGCGGCCCGGCCATTAATGCCAGCCTGAACGAACCTGTCGGTATTGCCATAGATGGTGCTGGAAACCTTTACATTGCCGATTACCAGAACCAAAGGGTGCGCAAGATAAACGCCCTGGACGGGAGCATTGCCACTGTGGCCGGTAATGGTTCCAGGAGCTACAGCGGTGACGGCGGCCCGGCTACCAGTGCCGGTATCGGCGATCTTTATGGTTTGGCTATAGACAAGGCAGGTAATCTCTACCTTTCGGATTGGTTGAATAATGTTGTACGTAAGCTGAACGCAGCCGATGGCACCATCTCTACGGTAGCCGGAAACGGTAAAGCAGGGGCTATCGGCGATAATGGCCCCGCCACCAGCGCCCGCCTTGATGGACCGCACGGGCTTGCTTTTGATGCGGCAGACAACCTCTACATTGCGGATGCATTTAATAACAAGATCCGTATGGTGAGTGCCGCAGACGGTACTATCTCCACAATAGCTGGCAACGGGAGAACAGGAAACATAGGTAACGGTGGCCCTGCAACAGAGGCAAGCCTAAGCTTCCCTATGGGAGTAGCAGTTGATGCTGCAGGTAACGTGTTTATCGCTGATAATCAAAACAACATGGTCCGCAAGGTGAACGCTGCGGACGGTACAATAACCCAAGTGGCCGGAACCGTGGAAGGGTTTAGTGGAGACGGCGGCCCGGCTATAAATGCCAGCCTTTACTTTCCTGCCGGTGTTTCGGTTAATGACGCAGGCAATGTTTTTATTGCGGACCAGGGCAATCACCGCATCCGGGTGGTAGGAAACACGAAGCCGCAGGCCAATGCAATTAGCTTCTCTGTGAGCGCTAACGCTACGCATGAGGGCACCCTTACAGGCAACGACCCTTGGGGGAAAGCTGTTACTTACGCAGTGGTGACAACGCCTGGAAAAGGAACACTAACAATTACAAACGCAGAAACGGGAGCTTTTACCTATACCCCAGCCGCCGGTGCCAGCGGTAGCGATTCGTTTACCTATAAAGTGAACAACGGCACTGAAGATTCCGACCCGGCAACGGTAAGTATAACTGTTACGCCAGCCAACAATGCGCCGGTTGCAGTCGCGCAGCCAGTCAGCATGGTAGTGGTAGCCAGCTGCGAGGCAACTACTACAGCCAAGGCGTTTAATAACGGCTCCAGCGATCCGGACGGGGATGCGCTGACTTACTCCGTTTCTCCTGCAGGGCCTTATCCGCTGGGCGTTACGGAAGTAACGTTTACCGTAACCGATACTTTCGGAGCCAGCAGTTCCGTGCAAACAAGTATAACCGTAGAAGATCATACAGCCCCTGTAGCGCGTACCAAGAACCTCTCGGTGCGCTTATCTCAGGCAGGTACAGCCACGATCAGTGCTTCGGATATAAACAACGGGTCATCCGACAATTGTTCGCTGGCTTCGGTTTCTATCGATAAAGCAAACTTTACCTGTGCTGATATCGGGAATCAGGTTGTAACGCTGACTGTGGTTGATAGCCAGGGCAACAGCTCCACGGCTACTGCAACCGTAACTGTGCAAAAGGCCGAGCAGGTGATTTCGTTTGCCGCGCTTACCAACGCCATGTACGGCGACGGGCCTAACAGCTTAAACGCGACTGCTTCTGCTGAAGGAGACATCTCCTACATAGTAACCGGACCAGCCACCGTTAACGGAAATCAACTTACCATAACCGGCATAGGGGAGGTAACTGTTACGGCAGCAATGGCTGCCACAGGATGCCACGAAGCAGCGGAGGTTACGCGTACGTTTCAGGTGACGAAAAGAATGCTGACCGTACAAGCCAACTCCCAAACCAGAACCTATGGGGAGGCGAATCCGACCCTGACCTATACTTTGTCAGGTTTTGCAGGGGCCGATACCGAAGAGGTGCTGGATGTGAAACCTTCTCTTGCAACTGCTGCCACAGCAGAGAGTAATGCCGGTACATACCCCATTACCGTAGCAGGAGCCAGCGATGAGCTGTATGATTTCACCTATCAGGTCGGTATGTTAACAGTAGAGAAAGCCAGTGCCGAAATTACGTTTGCCGACCTGGAGCAGCCGGAGGACGGAGAACCGAAGCAGGTTACGGTTACTACCACACCGGCGGGATTGGCTGTTATACTTACCTACAACGGCTCCGAAACGGCCCCAACCAAAGCAGGCAGGTATGAGGTAGTGGCCACCATAAACGATATCAACCACACTGGCACAGCCACTGCTACCTTAAGTGTGCAGAACCCTAACGGCATTGGGGATGAAATGAAGGTGCTGAAGGGAGTGGTGCTGTACCCAAACCCGACAACAGACGGAAAAGTATACCTGGAGCTGAAAAAAGTGGCTTTCGCAGGTGGGTTGCAGGTGCAGGTGTATACTTTCAGCGGACAGTTGGTGCGCCACCTCAACGCAACCAGTACTGATACCCAGCAGCTCGATCTGACTGCCCTCCCTTCTGGTTTATACCTGGTGCGTGTAACCGACGGTGCGTCTGCCCAAACGATAAAGGTTCGCAAGCAATAAGTACGAAGCAGCTTACTACAGGAGGCCCGGGTGACATCATCCGGGCTTTTTGTTTGTCTAAAGCGCAAGCATCCGCCTCATCCTGTACCGGAAGGGCCAGGAATAGTCAGTCTCGAGTCGAAGATTCTGAAGCATTTCGGGGCGAGGACGCTCGCGCTAGAAGTATAAGGAATAGGCTCAAAAATTACTGTCATTCTGCTAAGAAACCTGGTGGAGGGGAGGTTAAGCTTTCGCTACAGGCCCACAAGACCCTTTCAGGATGACAAAAAAAGAGACTGAAACGACTCTGCGCTTTAGAGTTGCGAGCAACGCTCTAGCAGGTTGTAAAGCGACGGAGCGAGCCGCTTTTAGGAGCAAAACTGGTGAATCTGCAGGCGTAAACCGGCACAACATGTTGCTCGCTAGAAATAAAGTATAATTCACCTGCTCAGGCGGCACCTGTATTGATGTTTGCCCATTTTTTAGCTACCTTAAAGTGAGCGTTTGAAATGTTATACTTTAAGAGAAAGAAGGGAGGAAGCCATGGCACAGCAAATCTGGAAATACCTGGGGATTACGTTACTTATTGTGTTGGCGGTGCAGTTGTGTAGCCAGCAGCAGATCATGACGGCGGGAGGCATGACCGCCGCATCAGAAACGAACGTGAATGCCCTGAAACCGGTTTTTAGTCCGCCGGCAGTGCCGGAGGCTCTTAGTTTTGCCGGTGAGCCGGTGCCGCTGCATGTGCCCGACGTGGCAGAGCGGCTGGACCGCGAATTACTCGTAAACTCCTACCTGCACGCTACCACCTTGCTGGGCCTGAAGCGCATGCAGCGTTACGTGCCGGAGATTAAAGCGCTGCTGAAGGAGAACGGCATTCCCGAAGATTTTATATACCTGGCCCTGGCCGAAAGCCTGTTTGGCCATGTTACCTCACCGGCAGGTGCCGCAGGTTTCTGGCAGCTGATGCCCGACACCGCCCGTGGCTACGGCCTGATCGTGAATGGTGAAGTGGATGAGCGTTTCCATGTGCAAAAAGCCACGCTTGCCGCCGTGGAGTACCTGAAAAGAGCCAAAGAGCGGTTCGGCTCCTGGACCAATGCCGCCGCCTCCTATAACCGAGGTATGGCCGGGCTGGGCCGTGCGCTGGAGCGGCAGGGGGTAAGCTCTTATTACGACCTTTACCTGAACGACGAGACATCACGCTACATGTTCCGGATTCTGGCCCTGAAAGAGGTGCTGGGCAACCCCACAAAGTATGGCTTTGAGATGACCGAGGAACATGGCTATATGCCGCTGCCTGCCCGTTCTGTAAAAGTTACATCCACCATTTCAGACCTGCCTGCATTTGCGCTGGAACAGGGCACCAACTACAAGACGCTGCGCCTCTACAACCCCTGGGTGAAAGACTACAGATTAACAGTGCCGCAAGGCAGGGAGTTTGAACTAAAGCTGCCTCAGGAAGCCATGTAAGTGTAGCTGCAGTTTGTATTTATACTTTATAACATCATTAAAACTGTGATGGAGAGTTTACGACTGCATCACATAGACCCTAACCAGTGCAATAACGGCCACCAGCAGGAAGATAGCGTTGAGCACCCAGCTTGCATGTGCCTTCTTCGCCGCCGCATACATAATCATAAGAAAGCACCCAACGATGTTCATTCCAAGGTATTCTAACGACTGGCTGCTCACGAGTCCCATGCTGTTCAGGGTGAAAGCCGTAACGGAGAACAGGGCGCTTGTCCAGCCTATTGCCTCCCCGATGTATTTGCGTAATGATACCATTCTTATGCGCTTTAGTAATCAATGCAAAGAAAACAGGTGTAAATGGGTTTAAAAATGCTTTTATTCGCTTAACTAATGCAAAAAATAGATCAGAGCGGATGGAGCTACAGCAGATAAAGTACTTTCTGGCACTGGCGCAGGAACTGCACTTCTGGAATACGGCCGAGCGGATGTTCATCACGCAGTCTGCCCTTAGCAGGCAAATAAAGGCTTTGGAGGACGAGCTTGGGGTGCAGCTTTTCGAAAGGACAAAGCGGAGCGTGAAGCTGACTGAGGCCGGCACGTTTTTGCGGGACCAGTGGCTGCCGCTGCTCGACGAGATAAACCGCATTCACCTGCAGGCAAAAAAGATACACGAGGGGGCATTCGGCACCGTGAGGATCGGTTACCCGGGCTCCATCGCCTACAGCTTTATGCCGGATCTGATCGCCAGTATCTCCCGCACCCTGCCTGAGCTGAAGGTAGACCTGGTGGAGCCGACTGACGTCAGCTTTGAGCAGCTGTTGCTGAATTACCAGATGGACCTGGCTTTCCGGCGTGACCCGGCTGAGAACCCTGCACTGCAGTCTGTGTGCCTTTACTCGGAGCCTTTTGCGCTAGTCGTGCCGCACAGCCATCGGCTTAACGAGGAGAACTTTACGGGGCTACACGACCTGAAGGAGGAGAAGTTCATCCTGTCTAACCTGGCGCAGACAACCTTTTATACTTCCAGCCTCCGGCAGATTTTCGAGGACAACCACTTTACCCCCGATGTGCGCATCGAATCGGACTTTGGGGCGATGGTGCTGGGGCTGGTATCAAAGGGCCTGGGTGTTACCATTCTGCCGCATTCCTACTCCTTCAGCGCTTTGCCAAACGTGCGCTTCATCACCCTGCCCTATACCATGAACCTCTACGTTACCTGGCGCAAGAACGACAACAGCCCCGTGCTGAAGAATATTCTGAAACAGGTGACGGAGGCGGCCAGCAAGTATATGGTGGAGGGCAGTTGAGCTTGCGCTTATACTTGGGCTAAGCACTGGTTTGCGGGCTATACCCTGCCCCAGGGGCGGAGGCCTGTGGTCTTGATCTTAAAGTAGAGAAGCAGCAGGTAAGCCATATCAAAAATAAAGATGCTGACATACAGCAGAATCAAAAAGTATGATTCGGGGAAGTATAAGTACAGCAGTATCGAAGGAAACACGGTGCCGATCATCTTGCTCAGGGCAATATAAAGCGACTGCCCCTGTGGGCCGTTTCGCCGCAGCAGCAGGTGAATAAAGAGCACGGACATCAGCAGGTTTTGGCTGAAGGCAGCATATACCCCGTTCAGGTCATCAAACTCGCGTGACATCAGCAGGATGAAGAGGAAGGACAACAGCAGCGTGAGCAAAAAGGTGGGGTAGAAGAGACTGCCGGGCAATTGATCGGGAAAATCCTTTCTGCCATACTTTAGGTACTGCATCAGAATTCCTGCATCTAGGGCGAACCATGCATAATCGATATAGCGTTGTGGGGTGCTGTGCGGGTGCACGAAGGAAAAGATAAACTCCCAGGAGAGGTTGGCACAGAGCGCGACCACCGGCATGCCATAGCTTTTGTCGACAAAGCCCCGCCGCAGGATAAGCAGGTACGTTACCGACCAGAAGATACCGCTGCATACCTTGAAGATGGCATCTACGGTTGGGTCTACCTCAAGCGGGTTCTGTAGCATGTGTGTTCGCTGAAATGACTTTTATTAACCGGTGCTTCTGCCTCGCACAGGGCCACGCTGCCGTGCATTCACGCCCCTCTCAATGCCATTACTTGTATGTTGCTTTAGGAGTTCGGGTTTAAGAAATTTTCAGCTTTCAGATAGCCGACTGTCTGGGGAATATATAGGAGCAGCAGCACGTGCCTCCATTTTTGTTGCAGGTCTGCTCGTTTAAGAATTTTGGAGTAGCATTTTACGATGTCTATTTGATGCTTCGGCAGTTTGTGTAGCTGGTTGAAAGCACACAAAGTATAACTTGCTCTGCTCCCTGAATTTATACTTCCCCACATACGTCCTATTCGCCGCTGTTTTGGATTTGTAATCCGGAGCTTTATACTCTGCGGATTTGCAGTCCGCTTACCTGCTAATAGCTACTGCCTTTGCTCAGGCAGATTACAAATCCGCGTACATCATACTTTAGGATTGCAAATCCGGAAATAGCAGCGTTAAATTTTGAAGATATACCTTCAAAATTACAACTGATTATACTACAAATGCAGTAAAATTATTAAGAAGGTTGGCAAATCTAAAAAACGCATCACCCCTCTGCCGGCTTTAGTGCATATGCCACTCTGAGATGGAAAAAGCTGAGTGGCACCTTGTGGAACTCGAAGGTATTTAACAGTTACTAATAGGAGGTAGGTATGACAGGCAACAAGAGAATTCAGGAATTGCGGGAGAACCTGCGTGGGCGGCTCTTCCTTCCAGAGGACGAGGGCTACGACGATGCCCGCAAAGTATTCAACGGACTGATCGATAAAAGACCTGCCCTTATTGTGCGCTGTGCGGGTGTGGCGGACGTCATCACAGCCGTTAATTTCGCCCGTGAAACCGACCTGCCAGTCGCCATCCGCGGTGGGGGCCACAGTGTGGCGGGCAACGCCGTCAACAACGACGGCCTGGTGATTGATTTGTCGGATATGAAGAGCGTGCACGTCGATCCGGAAAAGCAGACGGCCCGTGCTGAGGGCGGTGCCACATGGGGCGACTTCGATCATGAAACCCAGGCGTTTGGGCTAGCCACCACCGGAGGCATCGTGCCCTCTACCGGCATCGCAGGCCTGACGCTTGGCGGTGGCATCGGCTACCTTAACCGCAAGTTCGGACTGGCCTGCGACAACCTGCTGTCTGCCGATGTGGTGACGGCGGACGGACGGTTCCTGAAGGCCAGTGCCGGCGAGCACGAAGACCTCTTCTGGGGCATCCGGGGCGGCGGGGGAAATTTCGGGGTAGTCACTTCTTTGGAATACAGGGTTCACCCGGTAGGGCCCGTTCTGGGCGGCGAACTTATTTATCCGCTGGACCAGGCGAAAGAGGTACTGCGCTTTTACCGGGACTGGTCAACCACCGCTCCCGATGAGGTCAGGGCGGATGCAACCTTGCTGTCAGGGCCCCACGGACCTGCGCTGGCGATCATGATTTGTTATTGTGGTGCCATCGAAGAGGGGGAGAAGGTATTGCAGCCCCTGCGGTCGTTTGGAACGCCTATGGCCGACACCATCGCACCGGTTCCGTACGCAACGGTCCAGAACCTGCTCACGGAGGTGTTTCGGCCTGGCTTGCTGCATTACTGGAAGGCAGGCTTGTTCCGCTCGTTCAGTGATGAGGCTATCGATGCCATTGTGGACTTTTTTGCAGGCGCTGTGCCCGCACCATTTGCCGCCGTTGCGATAGAACAGCTGGGTGGGGCAATTAGTCGTGTGGGGGTGCAGGATACAGCGTTCAGCCACCGGCACGCCCAGCACAGCCTTCTGGTGCTCCGGATGTGGCAAAACCCGGCGGAAACCGAGGCGAACATTGATTGGGGACGGAGGTGTTACCGCGCCGCAGCGCCCTTCCTGGAGGAGGGGGTGTACGTAAACTATGTCGGTGAGGAGGGCGAGGCGAGAGCCAGGGCCGCCTACGGTGTCAACTACGAGCGGCTCGTACAACTGAAGAACAAGTATGACCCCACCAACTTCTTCCGCCTCAACCAGAACATCAAGCCAGCACCAGAATCCACTACTCCTGTTGATCAAACCTAAAGCTGAAAAGGTAAAGGGGTATCTGGCTCGAGTTGATTAAGTGTTACAGGTTTGTTCCGGCACCAAGCAGTTAGCGAATCAACAAGGTCTTTGTTTATCCGAAAGAAGGTATCAAAGTAGTAGTATAATGCCGCTGTTTCGGATTTGTAATCCGGAACTCTATACTTTGCGGATTTGCAATCCGCTTACGTGCTCTTAGCTGCAGCCTTTGCAAAGGCGGATTGCAAATCTGCGTTCATTATATTTTAGGATTGCAAATCCGAAAGGGCAGGGGCTAAAGCCATTGGTCCGACAGACTTCGCCGCCATTGTTGGTGTTCTTCACCAACAATCAAAAGGTATTGGCTATTATACTTGCTGGTGGAAACACGCAGCAAGGGCAGGCAGTGTGGATGTTAATAAACGCTAAACAGGCTCAATATTATAGTTGAAACAACTCAACTATTGGAACCAACTTTCTGTGGTAGGCATTTGGAACGGTTTATCAAAAAAGTCGAACAGTATCTGCATAAATAAATCCTTCTGCTCCCAACTGGCACCGTGAGTGGTTCCGGGCAGAATGCATAACTGTGACTTTGGAAGGCTTTGAAACAGCTTTAACGTGTGTTCAGGACGAACAACATCCCGGTCGCCAGCCATCACTAACACCGGTACACTGACTTTGGACAGGCTGGAAAACGTAATGTTGGGATGGTCCAGCATGAGTTGCGTAAGCCTTCTCTCTTTCGGGGCTGTGCTTTTGTCTGTTATTAGCTTTTGAAAGTGCGTAACTGCCCAGGGAAACAATGCAGTACTGTCGGGTTGCGTATTGGCCCCGAATGCCAGCACCTTTTTTACCTTCCCCGGATGATTCATTGCCAGCACCAGTCCCAGGATCGCCCCGTCGCTCTGACCCCAGATAAGTGTAGAGTCTATTTGCAGTTCCTCTAACAGGGCATTTATATCTGAAGCCATTAACTCATAGGTCAGCTCAGCGTCTGTGTCAGTTGATTTGCCTTGTCCACGGCTATCAACAGCGATAACCTTATACTTTTTTATAAGTTCAGGATAGTGTGGGGCAGCGTTTGAGATGGAGCCTCCATTTCCGTGCAATACTAAAAGTGGGGCACCGCTTCCGTAAGTTTCATAATAGAGCTGGATACCGTTCACAGTAGCAAACTTTCCAACTTTACGGTCTAGTCCGTATTCTGGTACTCCTTCACCAGTAATTAAAAGGCTTTTCTTCCCGTTCTTTGCTTTTTCAGTTGTTACCGCTGCTTTATAATGATTGTTAACACCCTGGTTTCTGCCCTGAATACCCTGTTCCAGATCAAGAACGTTTGTTTCAAAGTCGTTCCGGTAAACTCTTTTCCACTTCCTGTCCTTTGTTTGTACATCCAACCGAAGATCATCGACAAAGAATTTGCCATTGTACTCGCACAGTATACCAAATGCTATTTTTGAATAGTCATTATCGATAGTTCCTTCAATGATGTACTCCTTCCATTCGTTTAATTGAACTGGACTGTTCCACATGTTATCGAAGAAGCCAACTCCATTGTTACGATCAACCCTTACCCACTGGCGGGCTGAAGCTTCAGGTGTTACAGCTTCAGTTCTGATAAGCGCGGTTAACCTGAATCTCTGGCCCGCATAGCCTTGCTCCTTAATAGCTGTTGAATAGGAGCCCCAGTTTCCCTGGGCACTTAAGTTCCCGATTGGCACAAACAAACCTATAACAAGTAAGCATGTCAGGATAAATAGGTTGATTTTCATTGTGATTTTAATAATATTTTATTTAACTATACTACGTTTTGGTGATTGGCAAGTTTCATTTAGCTATAGCTTGTGTCGGATACGTTTTACATTAGAAGCAAAGGTTTTCGATAGGTGTGGATTAGAAAAAAGAAACAGAGGATTAAGCGGTTTAAGTATCAGGTCTGGAACTGCTCTAAGTCTACTACAGCGCTTTATACTGACTACAGCTTTTTAGAGTTAGCTGATCTAAAATAGTGAGTACCGTTCTCTAAACATCTTCCCCTAAAACAAAAAAGCCCTGCAGATGAAAATCTGTAGGGCTTTTATACTATGGGCCAGACATTGGTGGGTTTTAACGGTTGCAGATGCTTTAGAATGTCTGTTTGTATCGTGTGAGCAGCTTGTTTATAAAATTTTATTTATGCTAACAGATTGTAGCAAAAGTTCTGCCTCTCATTTTGTCTGCGTTAAGAACAGCTATGATGTACAGCCTTAGCGGTGAATAGCATTACCTTTGCAGCAGCTTCCGATAACGTTCATGCTTTCCAAATCAATGTGGAATAAAACCTTTGTTAGGTAAAAAGGCTCATTCCACCACAACTGGCTATCCTAATCCAAATCGTTCCAGGAGCGTTTGCTTGTGGTTCTTACTTACCTTAAGCTCTGTGTTGTTCTGCAGCTTCATGATCAAACCGCCGTTGAAGTGGTTTTCCAGTTCAGTTACCTTTTGCAGGTTCACCAGTGATGATTTATGAATTCTGCAGAATTGCTTTTCTGCCAATAGTTGCTCCAGGTTTTTGATGCTGTCCCGGATAAGAATGCGCTGGGACTTGTAGTGTATATTGACATAATAATCTTCCGCCTCAAAGTACCAGATGTCATTCAGGTCCAGGAGAAGGATCTTACCATTTGCTTTTATACTAAGCTTGTTCAGCGCATTGATAGAGGTAACCGGGCTGATGAGTTTTTCTTCTTTCTGAGTTGCCTGCTCCTGCAGCAATTGCCGGATCTTTTCGCTTAAGTCTCCCTGGTTCTTTTGCTCTACTACGCTTTTGCACTTGGCAAGGCAGTTGCGGAAGCGATCATTATTGAATGGCTTTAGAAGGTAGTCTATCGCGTGGTGCTCAAAAGCGGCAATGGCATACTGGTCGTAAGCGGTTACAAAAGCTACGGCAGGAGGAGCTACAGCTAACGACCGGAGCAGTTCAAAGCCATTAACTTCAGGCATCTGGATATCCAGGAAAAGTATATCAGGTGTCGTGTGCTGCATCAGGTCTATTGCTTCTAAAGCATTTGCACAGATACCGATCACCTCTACCTCAGCATCGGCTTGTAGTAGTGCAGCCAAACCTTCGCGAGCAGCCGGCTCATCGTCAACAACTATGGTTTTATACTTGCTCATAGGCTATGTTTATACTTGCCAACACCAAACCGTTTTGCTGCTCTATGGCAAAATGGGCTTTGTCGCCGTAATGCAGTTTTAAGCGTTCCCGCACATTCTGTAACCCAATGCCATTTCCGTTATACACCGTGGTTTCTAATTTACCGGTATTTTTAATACTGATGATCAAATCATTTTCCAGCTGATGGCTTTCAATTTTAAGAATAGGAGAGTAGTCTAAGGAGTTCATCAGGCCATGTTTAAAAGCGTTCTCCAGCAGAGGTTGTAAAATCATGCCCGGCACCAGCAGTTTTTCGGTTTCCGGCTGCACATCAAATTCAACTTTTAGCCTGTCTTTAAAACGCACCAGTTCAATGTCGAGGTAGTGGCGGCAATACTCCAGTTCTGTGTGCAGGGGAATCAGTTGTTTTTCATTTTTATATAGGCTCATGCGCAGCAGTTCGGCCAGTTTTGCCAGCATGTCGGTAGCTTCTTCGTTTTTGTTAGCCCGCACCATCATCGAAATGGTGTTGAAGGTATTGAAGATAAAGTGAGGGTTAAGCTGCATGCGCAGCATCTGTAACTGGGTTTGTACCAGCTGCGACTGCAGTTCGGTATTAAGCTTGGCCTGCCTTTGATTTGCCTGAAGGTTTTCCCAGCCAAGCCAGGCTACAAAGATGATGATGGTCGTAAGCCAGCTGATAAAGAACAGTTTGGAGAAATGTGTAAAAGCACCATCCCAGTAGCGCCCTGCCTCAAATGTGGTATCAAAAGATATTATGGATGCCAGCAACCCGTAGCTTATCACACTTACCAAAGCATGGATGGCGGCAGCAACTATGGTTAGTAAAATGTATTTAACCCACTTATTGGGTGCTCCGGCTTTGCTTAGTAATTGCAGGTAAGGTACAGTTACAACTCCCCAGACAACGTGAACGGCAATTTTATAGCTGCTATGCTGATACCATACAACTGGAGGAGTTGACACATGCATGTCAAGAAGAGTAGTGTACAAAACATAAAGAATACCCACAAGAAGCCAGAATAGCAGGCTGGCAGGCCATTTATACTTATGTAAGATTTCGCTATTAATGGGCATTATACTTTGGTGTCATGTGAAAATTACATGAATTTATCAGAAAGTTTTTAAATGACTAACGACAGTACAAATTTTAGTATCCGCCACTTCAATGCGGTAAAATGCGCCAGTAAATCATGGTTTTAAGGGCCGGACTGTTAGTTTCGTAACTCAGAATTATACGCTTTAAAGCCATCAATAACTGGTTTAAAGTTAGTCTGGTTAATAAGTCCAATTTCCTGAGCTTTAGAAGTATGCTGGGCCCTGGCTTTAGAGCTGGCTACAGCTAAGGCAAAGGCCATCAATGTTAGCACAAACAGGTTTTTCATAGTTATATATTGTACTAATGGTTAGGTTTTTATTTACTAATGACTGATAATCAACTCAAGTTGCGTGATACTTTTTTCTGGTAATTTATTACCCACCCCTAACCCCTCCGAGGAGGGGAATTACATGCACGAGTAAATATTCCCCTCTGGGGCAAGGGGCCCTCTTTAAAGGGAGGGCATTGCTGATTCGGACATCCTTGTCCGGATCTTGACCTGCTGCGGACTTCCTAGTCCGCGTTCTGCAGCCACACGGGGACTAGGAAGTCCCCGGCAGACGGCTTCCGGACAGAGATGTCCGGAAGAGCATTTCCTTAAATTGACGGCATTGGGGTTAGGGGTGGGTTCACGCTAACAGATGAGAACTCATGAATTTTGCATCTCGCAACTTGCGTTAATAATTAATTCGACTGGCTGGCTCTGCGTAGTTCCTCTTCAGAAACGGAGCTTCTGCGGCGTAGCGGTTTCAGGTCTTTGTTGCCGAAGTTGTAGGTGAAGTTCAGGCGCACCTGGCGACTTTCCCAGCGGCTGTCCATGTCCATGTTCATGTTCGCGAAGTCAATGGTATTGCTCATCCTGCTGGTTTTAAAGATATCCGTTATACTTAGCCGGATGCTGCCACGCTGCTGTAACACCTGTTTTTGTATGCCCAGATTCACGTTGTAATTAGATTTTACATGAAAGGCTCCCATCACGGTAGGAGACTGGTAGAGGGCGCTCAGCTCCATTGCTAAGCCATTTGGTAGTTTAAAGGAGTTACTGGAGTTTACAGTGCCGCTCAACTGCCCGATATCGAGTTTCTCACCCAGGAAAAAAGTGTTGAACTCATTGTAGAACACGCTTACGTTGTTGTTGCTCACCCACCAGTTTGTTACTACAATCGGGGCTATCAGGCTCAGGTTATAATTGTAGAAGTCCTTGAAATTCTCTTTAGAGGCATACCCTATCCCTGTTTCATCATCCTGGCGGGTAATGTTTGTAAAGAAGTCTTCTGTATGGCTGTAGCCAAGTGTTAAAGTATAGCGGTTGTTGTAGTTACCAGATAACTGGATGGTATTGGTAAACTGCGGCTGCAGGTTTGGGTTGCCCTGCACATACGTGTAAGGGTCCATGAAGAAGATGAAAGGGAACAGGTCGCGGTAAACAGGGCGGTCCACGCGGCGGCTATAGGATAAGCCAACATTATACTTGTCGCTTAGTTGCTGCTTTACCGAAATGCTCGGGAAAAACTCCAGGTAGTCTCTTTTGTCTGTACTCTCCGCTCTTTCAGATTCTCCTTCGGCCAACGTATGCTCGGCGCGTAGGCCTGCCTGTATCCTGAACTTGTTGATTTGTTTTGAAAAGTTTACGTATGCTGCACTGATGTTTTCTGTGTAAAGGAAATCATTTGTCCTGGTCTCGTCTGTTCTCCAAACGTTATCGTGCTGTTCTTCATACAAAATATCGGTTTGGGTTGTCACCTGGCTCATTTTTACCCCGGTTTCCAGTTGCGTGCCCTGGCCAAGCGGCAATGCATAATCGCTTTTAAACACAAGTATGGAAATATCGGCAGGTACATCGCTTCGCAGGGTCTGGCTGTAAGTTGGTTTGGCCGGGTTCGTGAAAGTAAAGTTCGTGGTAATGTTATCGTTCTGCTGAAAATCGAAACTTGAGTAATCTACATCTGCGGTTATCTCATGGCCTTTCTGTGCAAAACTGTGCTTGTAGTTAGCGTTTAGCGTGTAATTAAACCATTTCGTATCGATGTGGTTTTTTAGTTGCAAAGCGGAGTCTGGCGCGGCAGTCGGGCTGCTTCTGAAGTCTGTGGTATTTCTGGGATCTACTTCCATCATGTAGTTATTGCCATTAAAAAGTATGCCCAACTGATCGTTCTTGCTTAAAGTAAAGTCTGCACCGGCCTGGTAAGTATGGCTATGCGAAAATGAAGGTCTGTGGTTAAACTGGTCGAAATAAGTGGTCTTGCCTTCGTGTGTTACACTCCTTTTCAGATCTAGTGTTACAAAGCGTTTATTGTACAGGTAGTTATAGTTTCCGAAGAGGTTAAAGTTATCGCCACGGGTATTTAGGTTAATGCCTGCATTGGCTTTGCCATACTTGCCATAACCTGTGCCAGCCGTTATACTTCCGTTGGTGCCATCGGCCAGTCCTTTTTTAAGCCTGATGTTGATGATACCTGCGTTTCCGGCGGCATCATACTTTGCAGATGGATTGGTAATTACCTCAACAGCCTCGATGGCATTGGCACTCATATTACGCAGCATATTGGTTACTTCTTCAGCCGGAAGGTTTACCTGTTTGCCGTTAATCATCACCATTACGCCTGCTCGTCCATTAACCGAAATGCCGCCGTTCTGGTCTATACTTACGCCAGGGGCCTTTTCAATTATCTCTAAACCTGTGCCGCCACTAGCCAGCACGCTGTTTTCCACCTGCATCACTACTTTATCTTCCTGCACCTCCAGCAATGGCTTTTGCCCCTGCACCGTTACTTCAGCCAGTTGGTTTATAGTTGGTGTAAGCATGATAGGATCAATAGTAACTGATTGTCCTGTTACCGTTATACTTTGGCTGAATGCCTGCTGATACCCCAGTTGCTTAATAGCGATAATGTAAGTGCCAGCCTTAACGGAGGTGAAATGGAATTTACCAGACTCATCTGCTAAAGTACTTCCAATGGCAGCGGAATCCTGTGCCTTCAAAAGTATAATGTTTGCGTACTCTATGGCCTTGCCTTCCGTGTTTACCACGCTTCCGTGTATAGCAGGTATTTGCTGCGCCTGCGCCTGCACCAGGGGCAGCAGCACGAGCAGGATAATAACGGTTACTCTTCTTTTCATAGTTTTCAGCTTTAGGAATGTTTGAATTCGGTTGTGTTAAAACCTAAGCAAAGGTGCATTGCCTGAAGCGGGAGCACAATGGAAATGATGTGAGATACCTGATCGTTGCTGTGCCTGTGCAGAATATTGCAGTGTAGGAAAGTAGCAGGAGAATGCTTGATGATTTTCTGTAACCAGGAGGCACTTGTGCTAGGGATAAGCACTTTAAAGCTTCTTCTGCTTTTGATGTGAAAAAAGTAGACACAAAGAACCCTAAACAGGTGGGGACATATCTCACAAAGTATGTCACTAAGAATAAAGCTGAATTTAAATGTTAGGTCTGGAATTGCTCTAAGTCTATCTCTGCGCTTTATACCGACTTCTACATCGATTACAGCTTCTTAGAGGAGCTGCAGAGGCTTAAGAAGGATGAGATAAAAGAAGTGCCGCTTGAGTTCTGTACGCTTCACCTAGTGCCCTTAGATAAGACTACTATAAGGTTTTATGACAGACTAGAGAACAAGAATAGAAAAACATTAGAGAATTTAAATCAGCAAGAAAATGCCAGTATCAAGAAATAGAAATAAGAAGAGTAACCAGAATAACAGGCCTAAACCTAAAGCTGCTCAGCATATGTGCATCCATGAGCTGTTTAAATTGCAAACTAACCCCTGTAGGAAGTGTGGTGGGGCTAGAGATGAGTTTAGTTATAAGGAGCTGCCCGAAAAGGAGCAGCCACATTGGAAAGAATCAGGAATGTTAGAATTGGTAGAGTATTTCCTGTATTGTCCAAGTTGTGACGAATACTCAGCAATATTTGAAACAGAAGAATTTTAGATAACAGCCGGTATTAACCGGCTGTTTCTTTTTATATTTGTTTTCTAATATATTATTGATTTCACATCAAACAATTCAATTTTCAAACAGCTGCTATTAGTCACACCTATATTTGTTATGCCACAACGATGAATCAATAGTAGCTATTAAGCGATCTAAGGAAGCAAAGTTTATAAATACTATATGGAGCAAATTAATTGGGTTCAAGTTATAATTGGTTTTCTGGGTGGAGGTGCATGCGGAGCATTCATAAAACAGTACTTTGACAATAGAAGAAACAGGGTACAACCAATTGGTAAATCTATAGAAATAAAGTCTTTTTATGATTCTGTTGAAAATACACTGTTAAACTCACAGGTGATATTAACCGGTTCAACACAGGAATATAAATTCTCGAAACTTTATACAGGTACTATAAAAATTGCTAATACAGGGCTTCATGACTACTCCTCATTTACATTTGGCATTACCTGTCCAGAGAACGTTAATTTTATTCATATAAGACCTGAGTCAACTGACAGACACCATTTAGCAGAAATAAAAGATCTTCCTACACTTGAGAATCAAATCAATTCTTTTGATATAACTCTAAAGCCATTTAACAGAAAGGATAATTATACATTTGATATCTTAGTTACGGCTACAGATGTGAGATTAAAAGAAGAGGATATTAAAATAAGTTCGCCACATCCGATTAATTGGGTTGATTTGACTTCGTCTAGTAAGATTGTTCTTGAGATAGCTAGAGAAAGCTTAGTCAGGTTTGGGCCGTTATCTATTGGATTGAGATAGAAGAATTAAAAAAACGTGCTTTATATTAAGGGTTAGCTTAGGTATTAGGTAAGTCTGAAAAAACTATAGATGATAGATAAAAGAAAATACCCTCTATTTTTCTTACAAGATGTAAAGAAATTATTTCAAGATGTAAGAAAAGTTACTATCAAGAATGATGATGTTTTAGAGGTTATCAAAAATGAGGAAACAGAAATCATTATTAGAGATATCGCAAAAGATTCTGATTTTGAATTTGCTGTTTTTAACCCACAAAAAGATGTTAATAAGATTACATATACAGTTCAGTTTAATCCAACAAACAGTCAAAAGTTAGATATATACAAAACCAACACTACAGCAGAAGAAGTAATAAAACTTTTGAACCACTGGATTGGTCTCATTAGAGAATACAATTCGATTGACCTTACTCCAGAAGAAAGAATACTAGATGAATATGAAAAGGAGTTTTATGATGATTTCGAAATTGTTGATGAGGATGCTGATATCAAGCCCTATAATTTAGAAACACAAATTAAGATTCATAACTTTCTTTTGAATACTATAAACATTCTAAAGGAAAATGAGAAAGAAAACCTTCTATTAATAAAAGAAGCTGATAGTATAAAGAATGATTTACCAAATCTTACAAAGAGAAGTACTGTTAAAAAGCTTAGTAAGTTGTTTGCACAATTGAGGCAAAAAAGCTTACCTCTACTAAAGAAAGTTTATCAAGAAGCAGAAAAGGAATTATTTAAGAGAGCCATAGGGGGTGGCTTTGACTATGTTGGAAAATTAATTGATTTGATACCTTAGCACATAAAGGTTACTCAAAATTAAGTAATTTGACTAACGAATTCCGTCCCCTGCACCGTCCCCCGAAAACAAAAAAGCCCTGTAAATACTTGATTTACAGGGCTTCTTTGTTGTTAAATGTACCTTGGGCCGGAGTCGAACCGGCACGAGTGTTACCTCATTGGTGTTTGAGACCAACGCGTCTACCAATTCCGCCACCAAGGCATGTTCCTCTGTCAGGAACGCGATGCAAACTTAGATAAACTTTCTTGAATGCGCAATAGGTATTTTTTCTTCAGATAGTATGTTTTTATCTCCTGCAGGGCCTCTTCTTTGGTAACTCCGTGTAACTCAGGATATCGCTGCAAAACCGGCAGAATGTCGTTGTCGAGCTGGGCCATCACACCGCTGCTTTTCTCGCCTATTTCGTGCAGCTTGGCCGCGTCAAAGTCGAACTCCAGCTCCATCAGTTCCTCGTTCAGCTCCATCATCTCCATCAGGAAATCGCCGGGCAGCTCGTTCTTGCCTTCTTCCAGCAGCCCGTGCTCTTTCAGGATATACTGCATGCGCAGGTCCGGGTCGGAGAGGGTGCGGTAGGCGTTGGTATTCTGGGTGCTTAGCTGCAGAATCTCCTGCTGCTTCTCCTGCGGCTCGTTGGCGTAGAAGTCCGGGTGATACTCGCGGCTCAGCTTGTAATAGGTGTTCTTCAGCGCCTTCTCGTCAAGAATAAAGCTCTCAGGTATATCGTAAAACTCAAAGTAGTTCATAGGTACAGTTAACAGTTATCAATAAACAGTTATCAGGTATACGTAGCAAAGGTACAGGAAAAGGGCCAGGATTGTTTGAAAATAGAAGTATAGCTTACTTAACCTTGATAATTGATAGCTGTTAAATGGTAACTGAAGTATACGACCAAGTCTCCGGCTTATCGGCGAAAAGGGTTTTAGTGGCCGGCCATACTTGCCCGAACAGCTCGGAACCGCGGTAGGCGTTCAGGTGCTCCTCAGAGTCCCAGAGGCTGTAGGTGCTGTATACGTTTGGTTGCTTCAGGTCCTGCAGCAGCTCCACGTGCTGGCAGCCCTCAAAGGCGCGAATCTTATCTTTAGAATTACGGAAGAGCTCCAGAAACTCCTCCGTCTTCTCCGGCTTAAACGTCATCCGGACAATGCGAATCAACATAGTTATTCGTTGTTTGTTATTCATTATTGGGTAGTAAAGCACTCTGGCCTTACCATGTAGCCCGTCAAATATAACACGAATAACTAATAACGAGCAACGAATTCAATTCCCCGGGTAAAAGCGTACATCCACCTGCGAGTCGAAGCCGAGGCCGAGGAGTTCGGCAGCGTGGCCCTTGTTGATACCGATGCATAGTTGGCCCTCGCTGTTGTAAGTGCAGCAGCAGTCGCCGTCATCCACTTGGTTGTAGTTGGGGTAAATGCGCCCGATGGTTTCGCGGCCGAAGTGGATGGTAAAGGTGCGGCCATGCGCAATGGTTTCCACGCTGTCGCGGGTAATGTCGGTGATGAGGTTGCCGTAGCGGTCTATGTGTATCACGTGGCCGGTGATGGCGTGGTCGCCGAGGCGCAGTTGGCGGTTAAACAGCTGCCTAATGTTGGAGGTGCGGTCGCCGAGCACATCTATGTCGCCCCCTTTGGCCAGGAACACAGCGGCGGGTGCCAGCAGGTCGCGCGCCGGGGATGGCATGTAAGGCGTGTCGGTTTTCAGCTCCACCACCAGCTCCGGCTGCCCGTCTGTCAGCAGCGACAGCAAGCCGTTGTCGGCCAGCAGAAAGTAATGCCCTTTATACTTTGTAGCATGGTATTTGCCTTGTTTACAACCGTGGGTATCCACAGCAAGTATGTGCACGGTGCCTTCCGGGAAATCCCGGTAAACCGACCCGAAGACATACTCGGCATGCGCTATGTTGTAGGGCTCAATGGCATGCGTAATGTCCACGACAGGCACCTGAGGGTCCAGAGAAAGGATTTTGGCTTTAACGGCGGCCACATAGTGGTCTCTATATCCAAAGTCCGAGAGAAACGTAATTACAGCCATATTACGAACTATAATTTGAGTAGATTTGTATTAATTATACTGAATTTAGTTAAATTAAAGAAAATATTCCTAACCAGCTATATAAGAGGCTAAACATTTGGTAGAGAAAGTAATAACCTTAGAGAATATCTCACTCATTGATTTCCTGGGGACAGAGAATCAAAATATCAAACAGCTTGCTGCGGCATTCCCGAGCAGCAAGATCATTTCGAGAGGTAACGAGATAAAGATACAGGGGCAGACCCCTGAGATCACTAAAATTCACGAAATCCTGTCTTCGCTGATAGATCATTATCATAAGTTTGGGAAGATTACGCATAACAGTGTAAATAGATACCTCGGCACGGATTCGATAACCGAAGAAGAGGTAATCATAACTTCTTCAGACGTGATCGTGTACGGCAGCAAGGGCGGCGTGATCAAAGCTAAAACCCCTAACCAGCAGAAGCTGGTGGATGCGGTGGAGAAAAACGACCTGGTGTTTGCTCTAGGCCCGGCCGGTACCGGTAAAACGTATGTGTCGGTGGCGATGGCTGTGCGCGCCCTCAAAAACAAGGAGGTCAAGAAGATCATCATCTCCAGACCCGTGGTAGAGGCAGGCGAGAGCCTGGGCTTCCTGCCCGGCGACATGAAGGATAAGGTGGACCCGTACCTGCGCCCGATCTATGACGCCCTGGAGGATATGATCCCGGTGGAGAAGCTGAAGTATTACCAGGAGAACAAGATTATCGAGATTGCGCCGCTTGCTTACATGCGTGGCCGTACGCTGAACAATGCCTTTGTGCTGCTGGATGAGGCCCAGAACACCACACCGGCCCAGATGAAGATGTTCCTGACGCGTATGGGACCTAGCGCCAAGCTGATGGTAAACGGCGACTGGTCGCAGATAGACCTGCCGCGCAACCAACGCTCCGGCCTGATGGAGGCCCTCAACATCCTTCGTGGTGTAAAGGGCATCGGTTTTGTGGAGATGAGCGCCGAGGACGTGGTACGTCACCGCCTGGTGCGTGACATCGTGAACGCCTACAGCGAGCTGGAGGAGAAACGCCGTGCTGCCCGCGAGGAAGCCAGGGCGACTGAAGAAGGTGCGCCTGTAAAGGTGAACGGCCGCAGCAGAAGGCAGCAGCTGGCAGAATAACTGCCAGCCGAACTTTCTGTACCGGAATATTGATTTATACTTTTCTAGACAATTTGTAGAGGCGCAACCTGTTGCGTCTCTACGTTTTTATACTTAAGCCCCATGATCGAGGTAAAACAAGCCGCCAGAGAAGAAGACCTGAAAGCGGCTTTTGCCATACGCGAGAAAGTATTTGTGCAGGAGCAGCAGGTGCCCCGCGAGTCGGAGTATGATGCACACGAATCTACGGCCAGGCATTACCTGGCTACTTACGGGGGAGTACCCTGTGGCGCTGCCCGCTGGCGCAAAACCGAGGCCGGCGTAAAGCTGGAGCGATTTGCCGTGTTGCCGGAGTTTCGCAGTAAAAGTGTAGGTGCCGAAGTGCTGAAGCTGGTGCTGGAGGATGTGAAGGCGGAGCAGCCAGGGCAAAAGATCTACCTGCATGCGCAACTGCCGGCGGTAAACTTCTACAAGCGCCACGGCTTTGCGGAGGAAGGCGACATGTTTACAGAGTGCGACATACAGCACTATAAAATGGTATATAAAGGCTGATGCTGCGGTGGGCGCCATACCCGTTCGTGCGCATCACGCTCAGTTTTGTGGCGGGTATTGTGCTATACTTTTTGTGGGGCAGGGAACTGGGGCACGGGCTCTGGCTTCTTGCCTTTTTCTTTGCCTCGTTTCTGGCCGTCGCCATACTTAGCATCAGGTATAAAAACACCTTTGCCAGCGATGTAGCCGGTATACTTGGGCTGCTTACGTTTATGGCACTTGGCTTTGCCACCACGCACCAGCGCACCGAACTCAACCAGCCGCGACACATTGCGCACCTCCAATCCTCACCTAGCCACTACAAAGGTATGGTGCAGGATTATGTGCTGCAGAAGCCCGGCTACCAGAGCACGGTACTGCAGGTGCAGCAAGTAAAGGTAGACGGAGTTTGGCACCAAGCCACCGGCAAGGTGCAACTCTCCGTGCCCCATGATTCTGACAGGGCTTATGAGCTAAGTTACGGTGATGTGCTGCTGGTGAGGGGCGCTCCACAGCCGGTTGCAGCGGCTCTCAACCCGAACCAGTTCAACTACAAAGCCTTTCTGGCGAACAAAAATATACACCACCGCCACTACCTGCAGCCGCTGCAGTACCAGAAGATCTCTTCCAAACCTTCAAACCTTGTTTTATACTATAGCATACAGCTGCGCCGGCGGTTAGACGAGATGCTGCGCGAGCGGGTGGGGGAGAAGCGGGAGTACGCCATCGCCTCTGCGCTTATACTTGGCGTGAAGGACGAGCTGGACAATAGCATCCGGCAGGCTTACGCCGATACGGGTACCATGCACGTGCTGGCAGTGTCGGGACTGCATGTGGGATTGATCTATACGGTGCTGATGCTGGTGCTGGCGCGGTTTTCGGCCACTGCAAGGCAGCGCTGGCTTGGGGCCATACTTGTGCTGGCTGTGCTCTGGCTGTATGCGTTTATCACAGGGCTCTCGCCGTCGGTGCTGCGGGCGGTGCTGATGTTTAGCCTGGTAACGGTGGGGCTGGGGCTCCAGCGGCGTACGGTTGTTTATAATACCATTGCATTTGCGGCCCTGGTATTGCTGTATAGCAACCCCTATAACCTCTTTGAGGTGGGCTTTCAGCTGTCGTTTCTGGCGGTGCTGGGCATAGTGTACCTGCAGCCGCAGCTATACAACCTCCTGGAAGTGGATAACTGGCTGCTGGACAAAGTATGGGCATATTTTACCGTGGCACTGGCAGCGCAGCTGGCTACCTTTCCGCTGGGGCTGCTGTACTTCCACCAGTTCCCGATCTACTTCTGGCTGGCCAATATCATCGTGGTGCCGGCGGCCACTTTTGTGCTGTGGTCGGGGGTGGCTGCGCTGGCTTTCAGCTGGGTGCCTTTTTTAAGTGAGTTACTTTTTAAAGCGCATTTCTGGCTGATCTGGGGGATGAACGAGTTTAATCTCTGGCTGCAGCGCTGGCCGCAGTCCATACTCACCGGCATCGACATCAGTGTGTGGCAAACCTGGTTATTATACTTACTGATGTTATCGGTCATACTTTTCCTGGCCCTGAAGAGGCTGCGCTACCTGAGTATAGCTGTAGGCATAGCGGCCCTACTTTCGGTGCAGGAGATTAGGGAAGTTGTGCAGCAAAGGCAGCAGCGGCAACTGGTAGTGTACAGCGTGCGCGGCAGTACAGGCATTGGGCTGGTGCAGGGGCAGCAGGCCATGCTGGTGGCTGACTCAGTGCTGCAGCAGAATCCACAGAACTATACTTTCAACGTGCAGCCGCACCTGTGGCAGTTGGGCGTTGAGCAGCCGCAGCTGGTAAATCTGCATAATTCTTCTGTCGCGCCAACTGTTCTGCTGCCCGACAGCAACCAACTTCTGGTATGGCAGGGGCAGCGCTGGCTTATACTTTCAAAACCACCCAAAATGCAGCCTAAGGTCGGTTTTGCGGTTGATTACCTCCTGTTGCGCCAGAATGTGCGCCTGAAGCCGGAGCAGCTGCAGCAGTATACATTCAATAAGCTTATACTCGATGGCTCCAACTCGCCGTGGCACCGTCAGCGCCTGCGCCAGCAGCTCGACACGCTCGGTGTTTCATACTTTGATGTGGCTGAGTCGGGGGCTTTTGTGGTGGAGTTATAGAGGGTGCTACCTTTTATAAAAGGAGAAGCACTGTTGTTGTGGTACTGCATGAACCCACCCCTAACCCCTCCCGAGAGGGGAATTTACCTCACCCCAGCCCTCTCCTAAGAACAGGAGAGGGAGTCCGGTTCAAGTGGTATAGCGATGGCTATCGAAAACTGATCCCAGTCTTTCCGTTGAGCGCCTTTGGAGCTTTTCCGGTGCCGAGCGGGAGCGAAGGCAGCCCGAGGCACGAGGGCAGGAAAAGGTCCCAGCGCGATGCGGGAAGACGAGCCCTCCCGGGCTGGAGGGCGCCAAAGCATGAGGTGCAACGAGCCTCTTGTAGGGCTGAGGATGAGCAGTAACTAGAGAGGATAGCTTGTTTCCAGTTAAAGAAAGCAGCGGCTATGTAAGTATAAGTATGCGGATTAGTAAATCCGCGGCAGGAAGGTTCCGGACAAGGATGTCCGGAACAGCGGGAGAAGTATAAATCAAGAATCAGCAGCCAGCAAGTAAAGCCAAAGTATAAGGTATGGCTCTGCGAGCCAGTCGAGTTACAAACTCGACATCATTATAGGACACAAGTCTGGAGACTTGCGCCAGAAGGGGATATAAGGGGAGCTTCATGGTTTTTGCTTTTTGAAGAGACCGTTTAAATACAAGTCGCGCTATTGTAAAACAAACTTAATCAGTTACTTGTAAGTATTTTAGTGACCCAAGTTGCCTAAGGATTATAGGTCACTGGATAGGTCACTGGGAGCAAGGCAATAGGAGAGTACAAAAGTGGTTTGGAAGGGGCCCTAAAAACAAAAAGCCCTATCCTGACAGAATAGGGCTTTGAAAGTGCGCACGGGGAGATTCGAACTCCCACACCCGAAGGCACCACCCCCTCAAGATGGCGTGTCTACCGATTTCACCACGTGCGCTGGTAAAAGTAGGATGCAAAAGTATATACACGCCCTGACAAAAGCAAAAGCAAACAATCAAAAAAATGCGTTGTTTATACTTTAAGGCTAAAATATGCCGGCTAAAGAACCTTATGCAACGCTATCTGTGTTAGCACATAAGAAAGAACGGTGCACTTTAAAAAGTATAAAATTATTTAGATAAAGCAGCTGTAATCTTAGGGGCTTTCAGAGATTGTTTATACCTTTATGCTTGTGCTACAGGCTTGTAGTGCATTTTTATTTCCTGGGCCTTCACGCTACGATACAAATATATGAGTATAGAAATAACGGGATTGTCGAAGAAGTTTGGTAAGAAAGAGGTGCTGCAGGAGCTGGACCTGACCATCGAAAGCGGGCAGATTTATTGCCTGCTGGGCAAGAACGGAGTAGGCAAAAGTACCTTCCTTAACTGCATTCTCGACCTGGTGCAGCCCGACAGTGGCAGCATCTCCCTGTTTGGCAAAGACTATCACCGGCATCAGTTGGAGGTCAAGCAAAATCTTGGCGCACTTTGCGAAGATAATCCGCTCATAGAGGAGTTTACCGGTATCGAGTACCTCAACTTTGTAGCAAAACTGTACAAGCTTCCGGCCCTCGAGGCGGAGGAGCGTATCCAGAGCCTCGTAAATTATTTCTTTACCGATAAGGAATCGCTGCACAAGAACGTGGCCGGCTACTCTACCGGCATGAAAAAGAAGGTTGGCATTGCCGCTGCCATGTTGCACAAGCCGCAGGTGCTCATCCTCGACGAGCCTTTTACCGGCCTCGACCCGATTGCGGCGCAACTGCTGGTGCAGCTTATCCGCAGTTACCGCAACGCTAACCGGGTTATCCTGATCTCCTCCCACGACCTTAATTACGTGGAGAAGATCGCCACACATATTGGGGTGTTGAACGACGGGCAGTTGATGTACAACGGGTCGGTGCAGGAGTTTACCATGAACGGCTCCAACCTGATTGACCAGGCGCTTTTCCAGTTACTGCTGCCGCACCACAACACGGAGGCCACCCTGGACTGGATGCTTACCTAAATCAGTTAAGAGCTAAAGTTAAATTGCGTTAGTGCAGCCTTCTCAACTCTTAACTTAAAATACTTAACTCATTACATGGATCTGATCTTATTCTCGTGCCGTGCCCGTATCAACAGCTTTTTCAGGCAGAAGCGCCTGCAGCGTGTGCTGTTGCTGTCGTTGGGGCTGGTATCGGCGGGTGTATATAGCTGGATGTTTGCCTTCCTGCTGCAGCAGGCCGGTGAGGGCAGCACCAAACTGAACGTAGACCAGGTGCTGGAGTATACCAACCTGTTTATGCTGGCTATCATTATCCTGAAGGGCTTTTTCCCGGCATACATACCTAAGGCAAACCTTATACCGCAACTGTACCCGGTGTCGGCGCTGGAGCGGTTCCGTACCGAACTGGTGGTGGAACTGGTGTCGCCGTTTTATTTTGTGCTGCTCAATTTCCTGGTGCTGATGTACCTGATGTCGCCGTTTTATACGTTGCTGCACCTGCTTCAGAGTGTGCTGGTTATACTTACGGCGCACATAACGCTCCGCTCGCTGCAAGTGTTTATTGAGCGCCGGGTGCGCTGGCGGAGCGCCAATTTCTATTCGGCGGCCGTAATGGCGGCGGCCTTTGTGGCGCTGCAGGTGCGCAAGCCTATGTTTTACCCGGCCTCCGAATGGCTGATGCTGGTGGTACACCTGGCGGCGCTGAGTGCTTTTGTGGTCGCTAATTTTTTCCTGGAAAAGACTGCCTCGGAGCCGCGGCGCAAGACCGTGAACTATAGCAGCAATGCCCGCCGCAGCCTTGGCTGGCGCTTATTCAAAAACCATAAGCAGGCTCGCCAGATGTTGCTGTTCGGCTTCTTTTTCAAGGCGTTTATACTTGGGGCCGATGCGCTGGCCGTCGCCAAGAAAGGGGAGCACCTGCTGGACCAGGGAGGCGCACTTTGGTTATTTGTGGGGCCGCTGGTGGTGTTTTCCTATGTGTTTAACAATGTGTGGGGCTTTTACCGAAACCTGTGGCTGACGGTTGAGCGCTCAAGCGGAACCGTAAAGGATTTTCTGACAGTTACCTGGATGGCCCTGCGCCTGCCGCTGCTCATAGATGCTGTGCTTACCTTTGTGTATGTGGCTGTTTTTAACCACGATGCGGCTTTCTTTATCGTGATGATGTATATGGCCAGTGTGCTGGTGTTGGCGCCGCTAAGTATAATCGCTTCCATCATAAGCCCTAAAACTGTGTCAGGAGGCTTGTTCAGCTTTAGCGCCAAGGCATCCTACCTGTTCAACTTTATCGCGATCGGGCTGCTGTGCCTGCTGTTTTTGCCGCTTATACACCCGCTGCTGTACCTGGTGTACCCGGTGGTAGTAGGCGGTGCGATCTTCGCGCTGGTGGCCGTGCTGAAGGAATACCCAAAGTATAAGTATAAACTCTTCGAAACCCACTTTAAAGCGGAGGCCTAGTGCATAAGTATAAAGTATAAAAGTATAGCGCCGGCAATTTTTTAAGTGCCGGGGCTATACTTTTATACTTTATACTTGCTGGTGACCTCCTCGTCCTGGTCAGGTAAAGAACAGGTTGCCCTCTTTTAATTTCAATTCGTACTGCTCCTTTTTAAAACGGTACAGGTAAGGGGACTTATGGGCGCCACCCCGTCGCCGTTCAGCCAGGCGCTCCAGTATGCCAAGACTCAGCATTTTACGTTGAAAATTACGCGGGTCTAACGTTTTGCCCAGAATAGCTTCGTAAAGGCGCTGGAGCTCCGGCAAAGTAAACTGCTCCGGTAAAAGATTATAACCAATCGGCTGCCAGCTAAGCTGTGTCCGCAGGGCTTGGCGGGCAACATGAATGATGTGGTTATGGTCGAATAGCAGGGCAGGGGTGTGCTGCACATCCCACCAAGCACATTGCTCCGTATACGCATCAGGGGTAGGCGTAACTTTAGTATAATCTACTAACGCATAATACCCCACCGACACAGCCCGCTCGTACCACTTGTCCGGGTCTATCAGGTGCTTTAGCTTGTGCCTTATCTCCTCCCGGTTGTAGCGCTCCACTTCCCCGAACACATGAAACTGCTGCAAAAAGATATCGTCTAAGCCCGTGCGCTCCTTCAGAATGCGGTTAGCCGCTGCGTCCACTGCCTCGTTTCTTTGGATAGGCCCGCCCGGCAGACTCCACTCCTGTGTGCCCTTCCAGCGCAGGAGCAGTACCTTGAGCCGGTCTTCATGAAAGCTAAGGATCACGCAGTCCAGGGTAAGCTCAGGCAAGTATGGCGCGGCATCTCTGAGGATGGTTTTTTTGGGAGGCATTACGTATGGAAAATTATCAATATGTTATTTTGACACAACAAGAAACTTTCTTATCATTATGTTAAAATAACACATTAAAAGAACTGTTTGCAAACTATCGAATTGAAATATGCCATACCTTAAAACACTCCTTGTATTCGTATTGCTGGGCCTGCAGTTGCTGCCCGAAGCCAATGCCCAGAAAAAATCTAAATCAGCAGGTCTCTTATCCACTAACCAGGCCAAAACGGTGAATGGTTTAGTAGAGGGCACTATGGAAGAAAGCGGTGTCCGCGCCTTTAAAGGAATACCGTTTGCAGCGCCGCCCACCGGCGATCTGCGCTGGCGTGAGCCGCAGCCGGTGCAGAACTGGCAGGGCGTACGCAGCGCCAAAAAGTTCGGGCCACGGGCTATGCAGCTGCCCATCTTCGGTGATATGAACTTCCGCTCGGACGGCATGAGCGAGGATTGCCTGTACCTGAACGTGTGGACTCCGGCAAAATCGGAGAAGGAGAAACTGCCGGTGCTGGTATACTTCTACGGAGGTGGTTTTATGGCCGGCGATGGTTCCGAGCCACGGTATGACGGCGAAAGTATGGCAAAGAAGGGGATTGTGGCCGTAACGGTAAACTACCGCCTGGGCGCATTCGGCTTTTTCGCGCATCCGGAGCTTACAAAAGAATCGCCGCATGGGGCATCGGGCAACTACGGCTACCTGGACCAGAGCGCAGCGCTGCACTGGGTGCGGCAGAATATTGCCGCCTTTGGCGGAGACCCTGCCAGGGTAACTATTGCCGGTGAGTCGGCCGGCTCTATCTCCGTGAGCGCCCAGATGGCCAGTCCGCTGTCTAAAAATTTGATAGCTGGCGCGATAGGAGAGAGTGGTGCCCTTGTAAATACTGCCCTGGACCCGGTGCCGTTGGCGGAGGCAGAGCAGAACGGAGTAAATTTTGCCAAAAGCCTTGGAGCTAACTCACTGGCTGAGCTTCGTGCCATACCTGCGCAGCAGCTGTTGGAGGCAACAGGCAAGCCGGGGGTGGGGCGATTTGTGGCTACCCTGGATGGGTACTTCTTCCCGAAATCGCCGGTGGCCATTTTTGCGGCCGGGGAGCAGGCAAAGGTGCCGCTGCTGGCCGGCTGGAACTCCGAGGAAATGACGTATATGGCTGTGCTGGGCAGGGAGGAGCCAACGGTGGAGAACTATAAGAATGCGGTGCAGCGCCTGTATGGAGACAAGGCCGAAGCGATCCTGAACGTATACCCGGCCTCCACAGCGGAGGAAGTGGTGCAGGCTGCCACCGACCTGGCTGGGGACCGTTTTATAGCCTATAGTACCTGGAAATGGATGGACCTGCACAGTCAGACCGCAGGCAAGCCAGTGTACAGATACCTGTACGAGCGCCCGCGACCGCCGATGGTGCCTGAGATGGGCAATGCTTCATCTGGTTTGGCTGGCGGTGTTGTGAAAGAAAATGACCCCAATGCCATTAAAATGCCGCAGGCCAGGGGAGCGGTCCACTCTGCTGAGATTGAGTACGCCTTGGGCAACCTTGCCTCAAACAAAGTATACGCCTGGACTCAGGAAGACTACAAAGTATCGGAAGTAATGCAGAGCTACTTTGCCAACTTTATTAAAACCGGAGATCCTAATGGCAAAGGCCTGCCCACATGGCCGGCAGCAAACAAAGGCGACAAGGTGCAGATAATGCATATAGATGTAAAGTCCGAAGCGAAGCCAGAGCAGCACCGTGCCCGCTATGAATTGTTAGACAAAATGCATACGAAGTAATTAAAGCTTAAAGTATAAAAGTATAGCCCCGGCATTTCATAAGTGCCGGGACTATACTTTTATACTTGGTACTTGTCAGGAAGTACTATCTCTTTGGAAGGGAACCGCTGTTCTCTTTATTTGGAAGGCAAAATGCTTGTAAGGTCTAGTACGGTGGCCTCTACGTTTCCTGTAAGTTCCACCGAAAGGCTTACCCTGTCGGGCAGGGGCGTGATGTTCTGCACCCGAACCTCGTTTACCGCCCCCATCAACCTGACTCCCTTTACTTCTAAACCCTCCGACAGCATTCCGTTTGCCTTCTGCATTTCTGCTGAGATGATTTGGCTCAGGTTTACCCTCGCTTTTTTGATGATCTGATTATAGGCCACTTTGTTTACCAGCACCTCCAGGCCTGTGTTAAAGAGGCCGCTGCTGGTTCTGGAGGTAAGGTGGAACTGCTGCACAAAAAGTTGCTGGGTGGCATTCTCGTAGCCTAAGTTAGCCAGCACATATAAGTCCACGTTATCACGCTTCAGCATGGTGCGGAGGATTCGTATCCTGATCCGGAGGATCACCTCGTTGGCGCCTGTGTTGCTGCCGCTAATGCCCACATCCAGAATCTGCGCGTAGGGGAGCATGTCTGATCCTTCTTCCGGCTTCGGGATGTACTCACCGGTCAACTGGCTTTTCAGCACAGTTTCCAGGGCAGGGTAGGAGACGGAGACCGGAACATATATTCTTACGGCATCTTCCATAAGGAACGGGGTTGTGGTTTAACAGCGGCAATTATCTGTAGAGAATACAGGTATATAGAGATATTTGTTTAGAGTATAAAATAAAAAAAGCCTCAAACGTGTGTTTGAGGCTTTTGAAGTGATCCCGCTGGGATTCGAACCCAGGACCCATACATTAAAAGTGTATTGCTCTACCAGCTGAGCTACAGAATCGTTGTTTTTCCCTGTTTGGGAGTGCAAAGGTAGAAGCTTAAGTTAAATTATCAAAATAAATTTTCAGCTTCTTTTTCCTCTCCTTGCAAGAGGCTGAAAGAAAAAGCCTCCCCGTTAAGAAAGGCTTTGGCTTTCGATTGTGATCCCGCTGGGATTCGAACCCAGGACCCATACATTAAAAGTGTATTGCTCTACCAGCTGAGCTACAGAATCAGTTTATTTATTAACTTGCGTTCTCAAGGCGTTTCCCTGAATTGCGATGCAAAACTAACAGCTAAGTTTTTAAATGCAAAATATCTTCTCCAAAATATCTGCCTTTCTGATTATTTTTTTGGCTGTTTTGGCAGAACCGGCTTGTGCTCAGGCTACTAACTTAACACTGGCTAAAGCAGATTCTCTATTTCAGAATCAACGTTATTCTGATGCTTTTGTTCTGTATGAGCAGTTGCTAGAGCAGGAGCAGCATTATTCGCCGCAGATGCTCCTGAAAATGGCTTATATCAAGGAGGGCCTCCGCGACTATACCAGCGCCATGTATTACCTGCACATGTTCTATACCAAGGAGCCCAGCCGGTCTACCCTACGCAAGATGGAAGAACTGGCGCAGGCGCACCGCCTGCAGGGTTATGAGTACAACGACCTTCAGTTTTTCAAGACCCAGTTCAGCAAGCATTACATGCGTATGCTGGAGCTGATGCTGTTGGCAGCGGTAATAACCGTTACGATAATGCTGTTCAGGTGGCGCAGGGGCTACCGGTTCAATACGGTGTTTAAGGCTGGCTTTATACTTTACCTGCTGTTTATACTTTACTTTATCAATTTCCTGAACCTCGGCGACGAAGGCATCATTAAAAACAACCAGGTAGCCATCATGTCGGCCCCCTCTGCAGGTGCAAACTGGATCGCTACCGCCTCGCAAGGCCATAAAGTGCCAATTACCGGGGAGCAGGATATCTGGTACGAGATAAAATGGAAAGGGGAGAAGGCCTACATCCGCAAGAGTAATTTGCTGGAGCTGCCCTGATTAGCGTATCACGTAGCTTGAATCAAGTATCACGTGTTCGTGTGTACAAAATCAATTTTATGTAAGATTTAAGTCTTGATACTTGATTCGTGTTTCGTGATACGCAGATAGTTACTTCTTCAGCGGCGAGTCTTTCTCCTTGGCCATCACATTGTACACCAGCTTGTCGGCCAGGCTCGGGAAAAGCTTGTTCACCCAGACGGCAAGCTTGCCTTGTGTCGTCATCACCAGGTCGCGTTTGCGTTGAATAGTGGCTTTCAGGATACGCTCTGCTACCTCTTCGGCACTCATCATTTTCTCTTCTGCGCGTGGTGTTTCGCCTTGCTGCTGGCCATTGGCTGCCAGGGCGGTGTTACGGATGTTAGAGGCCGTAAAGCCAGGACAGGCAAGCAGTACGTGCACGCCCGAGTGAAGCAGTTCTGTACGCAAGGTCTCCAGGAAACCGTGCATCGCGAACTTGGATGCAGAGTAACCCGTGCGAGCTGGCAGGCCACGGTAACCGGCTATGGAGGAAATGCCCACGATAGAGCCTGTTGCCTGCTTAATGTATGGCAGCGCATACTTGGTGCTGTACACGGTGCCCCAGAAATTAATGTCCATCACCTTGCGGATCACGTCCAGGTCCACGTCTTCGAACAGCGCGCGCATCGAGATGCCGGCGTTGTTAATGAGCACATCGAGGCGGCCATACTTGTTGACTGTTTCCTGTACCATGCGCTGGCACTGCTCCTCCACGCTCACATCGGCGTTCACGGCCAGGTTGTCTACACCCGCTGCGCTCAATTCCTGGCTGGTTTGATCGAGGTTTTGCTGGTTGCGGCCTGACACTACTACCTTGGCGCCCTCATGCCCGAAGGAGAAGGCCAGCGCCTTGCCGATACCCGACGTGCCGCCGGTAATCAGCACTACTTTATCTTTCATTTTTATACTTTCTTGAACTAAAATCAACCGCAAAGATACTTTTTATCTTTGATTGGTAATTGCTAATTGGTTTTGGAAGCCTGAGAGGCGGAACATATTGCGGCTCTACATCCATCTGAATAAACACCAACAACTATCACCTAATAACCAAGTAACGAAACCTGCGCCCTATCTCCCTATAATTTTGTAATTTTGCGGCACTGTGAGAAATAAGAGCAAGAAGAAGAAATTCGAGATACTCGAGGGAGTGAAGATCGAGGACATGGTGGCCGAGGGCAAATGCCTGGCGCGCCATGATAACATGGTGATATTTGTGGCTGGCGTAGCCCCCGGCGACGTGGTGGACCTGCGGATTACGCGTAAGAAGAAAAGCTTTCTGGAGGCCGAGCCTGTGCATTTCCATGAGCTGTCGGAGCTGCGGGTGCAGCCGTTTTGCGAGCATTTCGGAACCTGCGGCGGCTGTAAGTGGCAGCACATCGGTTACGACACGCAGCTATACTTTAAGCAGAAGCAGGTGAAAGATAACCTGGAGCGCATCGGTAAGGTGCCGCTGCCGGAGTTCGATCCTATACTTGGCTCCGGGAAAACGCGCTACTACCGTAACAAACTGGAGTATACCTTCTCCAACACCAGCTGGCTCACCAAGGAGCAGATACAGTCTGGGCAGGAGTTCGACCGCGACGCGCTGGGCTTCCACATCCCGGGCCGCTTCGATAAGATCCTCGACATCAAGCACTGCTACCTGCAGCCGGATCCGTCCAACGCCATCCGGCTGGAAGTACGAAAGTATGCCAAGGAGCACAGCCTGCCGTTTTTTGACATTGTGAAGCAGGAGGGCTACATGCGAAACCTGATCATCCGCACCGCCAACACCGGCGAGCTGATGGTGATCGTGCAGGTGTACGAGGACAGGCCGGAGGAGATGCAGGCGCTGATGGAGCACCTGGCCGCGACTTTCCCGGAGATCACCTCGCTGCAGTACGTGGTAAACGCCAAAGGCAACGAGACTTTCCACGACCTGGAGGTGGTGTGCTACAAAGGCCTGCCGTACATCCACGAGGAGATGGAGGGCGTCAGGTTCCGCGTGGGTCCGAAGTCTTTCTACCAGACCAACGCCGACCAGGCCTACGAACTGTACAAGAAAACCCGCGAGCTGGCCAACCTGACCGGAGACGAGCTGGTGTACGACCTCTATACCGGAGCCGGAACCATCGCCAACTTCGTGGCCAAGCAGTGCCGCGAGGTCATTGGTATAGAGTATGTGCCGAGCGCCATCGAGGATGCCAAGATCAACTCACAGATCAACAACATTACCAACACCACCTTCTACGCCGGCGACATGAAGGATATCCTGTCGGATGAGCTGATTGCCCGCCACGGAAGGCCGGATGTAGTGATCACAGATCCGCCTCGTGCCGGCATGCACGAGGATGTGGTGCAGAAACTGCTGCAGGTGCACCCGAACCGCATTGTGTACGTGAGCTGCAACCCGGCTACGCAGGCCCGCGATGTGGAGTGGCTCTCAGAGAAGTATGACGTAACGCGTGTGCAGCCCGTGGACATGTTTCCGCAGACGCACCACGTAGAGAATATAGTATTGTTAACCGCTAAATAGAAAACGTATCGCGTAGCACGTATCAAGTATCATGACAAAAGTATACGAAAGTCTTGCTACCTGATTCGTGCTACGTGAAACGCAAATAAAAATATGGAAAACGATCCGGAACTGAATGGTAAATACCTGGGCACTATCTCAAAGGATTTTGTGGTGGTGGCCGAGACGCTGAAGGAGGCATCGTACCAGGTGCGCAAGCGCAAGATATCGGAGTACCCGATCTTTGTGTTCAGCCGCACGCAGGTGCCGGTGGGCTCGGTGTTCCTGGCTAAAGAAGAAGTGGCACTGGACTGGCACATCAATGCTTCCTATTTGGAGGACTTCGTGCAGCGCCAGCTGGTGATGGAGGACAAGATAGAGGAGTTTAAAGCCGCCTACAAAGACCCGGATGAATACTGCTGCCTGTTTGTGGTGGACGGCGAATTCCAGAACTTTGTGTTTATCCCTTACCCGGAGGATTAGAAGATCTGATAAGCCTCTGCAAGCCGGTTTTACTTCTCTGGTACCTGGAATTATAGGTTCAAAATATGTTGAACAGAAAGCTCCTGTCATTCTGTAAAGAATCTTGGAAGAAAAGAGGTTAAGCTATAGCTCCTTGCCAACAAGATCCTTTCAGGATGACAAAAACAAAGAAGGAGGCAGACAAAAATAAGCTCACTTACACTAAACGCAGAAAGGCAGCCACTACAGCTGCCTTTATTTTTTTGTCAAAGTATAAATGTCTTAAAAATGGCTCCAGCCCTGCGCCTTCAGCGGGAACACCTGCCCGGACTTGGTTGCCAGGTTCACGCCTTCGCTGGCTTCGGTTATGTTGCCGATGATGGTGATGTCTGGGTGGTTTTTCAGCTCGTCGTAGGCAGATAGCGGAACGGTGAAAAGCAGTTCGTAGTCCTCGCCGCCGTTCATGATGCAGGTCAGCGGGTCGATGTTGAACTCCACGGCGGTCTCTAGCATCTGCGGGTCGGCAGGCAGATTATCTTTGTACACCACGGCACCTACTTTAGACTGGCTGCAGATATGAAACAGCTCCGAGGCCAGCCCGTCCGAAATATCGATCATGGAGGTAGGCTTGATGCCGCGCTCCTTCAGGTCGTAGATCACATCCATGCGGGCCTCTGGGCGTAGCTGGCGGCCCACAATGTATTGCTTGCTTTCCAATTCCGGCTGCATGTCCGGGTTAGCCATAAACGCCTGCTTCTCGCGCTCCAGAATCTGAAGGCCCATGTAGGCAGCTCCCAGGTCGCCGGTAACGCATACCAGGTCATTCACCTTGGCACCGTCGCGGTACACCACCTGCTCCGGGGCAGCCTCGCCGATGGCCGTTATACTTATAACCAGACCCGCTCTGGAAGAAGTCGTATCGCCGCCCACCAGGTCCACTTTGTAGTTCTCGCAGGCCAGGCGGATGCCTTCATACAGCTCTTCCACAGCCTCCAGTGTAAAGCGTGCACCCACGGCAATATTTACGGTAATCTGCGTAGGTTTAGCGTTCATGGCCGCAATATCCGACACGTTCACGGCTACGGCTTTGTAACCCAGGTGCTTCAGGGGGCAAAAGGTCAGGTCGAAATGCACGCTCTCCAGCAGCATGTCTGAGGTTACCACCACCTGTTTTTCCTTTGGCTCCAGCACGGCCGCATCATCGCCAATGCCTCTGATAGTGGATTCATTGCTTAATTCTATTTTCTCTTTTATCTTCCGGATCAGGCCAAACTCGCCTACTTCGCTTAGTGGGGTATACTCACTCATGGTTTTATATCTGATTTAGATTTGCAAAGATACAAAATTAGAAACAGAGCTATCGTATTGCCTCAGCCAGGAGTTCCGGAGAGGCCATGATTACACTTGAAACCCAAGGTTACACTTGTATAGCTTATCCAATTGGCACCTGAGCCAGGTATAGCTTGTTAATAAAGTGAAAGATCTGAACTAAATCTTTATGGTGTTTGTACATTATATGTATGTACATTAAATTTGTGCTGAACAAAATAATTCACAAACAGCTTATACTTTAAATACGAGATATGACAACTGTAACAGAGAATAGCATAGCCACCCATACGTTAATAGAGAACCGCTGGAGCCCGCGCGCTTTCACTAACGATCCTGTAAGTGAGGAGCAGCTGGAGGCGCTGTTTGAAGCGGCCCGCTGGGCGCCTTCTGCCATGAACGAGCAGCCGTGGCGCTTTATCTATGCCACCAAAGAGGATAAGGAGGTTTTTGAGAAATTAGGAAGCCTGTTGGTAGAGGGCAACAACTGGGCGAAGAACGCAGGGGCGCTTTTTGTCTCCATCGCCAAAACAAAGTATGATTTTAACGGAAGCCCAAACAAGCATGCCTGGCACGATGTTGGGCTGGCCACCGGAAACCTGCTGCTGCAGGCAACCGAGCTAGGGCTGCATGTACACCTAATGGGTGGTTTTGATGCCGCCATGGCAAAGCAGGAGCTGGGAATACCAGATGGGTTTGAAGCCGTTGCTATGGGCGCTGTCGGTTATGCAGGCGACCCGGAGTCGTTGCCAGAGCCGCTGAAAGCCCGCGAACTGGCGCCCCGCAAGCGCAAGCCGCTACGTGAGCTAGTGTTTAAAGGACAGTGGGAGCAAAAGTAATTTCAAAGTATAAAACTATGAGCAAGAAAGTAATTCATAAAGCAAATACACGAGGCCACGCCAACCATGGCTGGCTCGACTCGCACCATACCTTCAGTTTTGCGCAATACTATAATCCTGAGCGTATGGGCTTCGGGCTGCTGCGCGTGCTGAACGATGACGTGGTGGCACCGGGCATGGGCTTCGGCACGCACCCCCACGACAACATGGAGATCATCTCGATTCCGCTGAAGGGCTCGCTGGCGCACCGCGACAGCACCGGCACCCAGGAGGTGATCCGGACAAACGAAGTACAGATCATGTCGGCGGGTAGCGGCCTGACGCATTCGGAGTATAACGGATCTAAAACAGATTCTGTGAACTTTTTGCAGATCTGGGTGTTCCCTAAAGAGCGGGACATAAATCCGCGCTACGGTCAGAAAACCTTTAAGCCGGAAGACAGGCAAAACAGGCTGCAGACCGTGGTTTCTCCTGAAAAGGATGGCGAAGCCCTTTGGATAAACCAGGATGCCTGGTTTACGCTGGGTACGCTGAAAAACGGTTTCTCGGAGGAGTATCAACTGCACAAGGCAGGCAACGGTCTCTACGCCTTTGTGATAGAAGGAGAAGTGGAGATTGACGGTGAGAAACTCGGTAAGCGCGACGGCATGGGTATTAGTGAGGCGGATATTGTGAAAATCAGCGCCTCCGGCGATGCCGAACTGCTACTGATGGAGATCCCCATGAAATAAGTATAGTGTTTAGTGATTTAAGTAGGAGCCCTGGCACATGCCGGGGTTTTTCTTTTTCAGCGCAGGTGCCGCATAATAGAGACCGGTAACGGTGCCCACACTGCCGTTTTTACGCCCATACTTTTCAGCCCCTGGTTTACCCAATTGTTGCAGTTCTTCAGGATATAAAACTTCCTGTTCGCCTCATAAAAAGTATCCTGTCCAGCGTAGCCTGAGTTGCTGATGTGCAGGTAACGGCCATTTTCCTGCTGCACAAAAGAATTATCGATGTAAGAAATGAGCTGGCGGTACTGCTCCGGAGAGATGCGTAAAGGGCGTTGCCGCCTGGTAGGCACCAGCTTGTTTCGGATGTACTCTACGTGCATGGCGGTTCGGGTGGGCCAGAGGGCGGCTGTAATGGCTACTTTGGGGGTAAGATCCGTCCATTCGGGTGTTTCCATGTAGAACTTGCGGTCGCCCCAGCCAAAGCCTATGTAGCGGTAGGTGCTGTCTACGTTGCCGAATTGGTGCGCCGGCAGCTTCTCGCGCCAATCTATGTAAGGGGAGGAGACCGGTACGATGATATCGGTATGCACCCCGTTGGAAGTGACGTAGATCTCGATGTGCTCCTCCTGCGGCTGCACCTGTGCATACCCACTGTTTACCGTAATACTGCCAAGTATAAATGCCGCTGCCAGAAAGAGCGCCGCCACGCCAGCCACCGAAACCAGCGCCCAAAGTATAAAAGCTGATAATTTACCTAACACGTAATGCATACCTGATTAATACGTGTAAAGCCTTGAAAGTATAAACAGCCGCAAAAAACAAAACCCGGTGCAATGCACCGGGTCTGAGTGTAGTTTAGTTAGTTTAGTTTCTATTCAAATTCGCCCCCTGTACCAACATCTTTTGTCAAACCATACTTTTTCAGGTTGAAGATGTAAGGATTTCTTACTGTCCGGGCTTGCTGCAGGTATAGCTCTGGCAGCAGCGCTTTGTTTTCAGTAGGAGGGAGGGCGTTAAGAAACCCAAAACGGGATTCGGGTACAAAGGTAAGGAAATTTACATCTGTTTAAACATCTTTACAGATTTTCTTAAAGTGTTATGCTGCTGTGCCAGGTATGGCCAGCTTACCGAATTAAAGACAAATTTGCCATATTCGCTGTTTTTGCGCAGATTGTATTGAATTAGAAACTCCATCAAAATTTTACCCACAAAAAACATCATGATAAAAAAGCTAAAGCGTATTGCCGCTTTATGGCTGGTGTTACTGAGTGTGCAGGCTGCCGTGGCGCAGCAGCAACTGCAGTCGCCGGCGCAATTCCTTGGCTATGAACTGGGCGAGCAGTTCACCACCCAAAACCGCATCCTGGATTATGTGAACCACCTGGCCGCACAGGCTCCCTCCCGTTTAAAAGTGGAGGAGTATGGCCGCACCTACGAGGGGCGCCCGCTGGTGCTGGTTTATGTAGCCTCCGATGAGAACCTGCCGCGCCTGGAGCAGATCCGGGAGAACAACTTGCGCCAGGCTAACCTGCAGCAGGGGACGGTGCAGGGCGAGCAGCCGGCCATCGTATGGCTCAGTTACAACGTGCACGGCAACGAGTCGGTAAGCTCGGAGTCGGTGATGCAGGTGCTGTACGACCTGGTGAACCCACAGAATGCACAAAGCAAGCAGTGGCTGCAGAATACTGTAGTTATACTTGACCCTGTAGTGAACCCGGACGGCCGCGAGCGCTACGTGCAGTGGTACAAGCAGGCATCTAACCGGGGCGGCAATGCCTCGCCTTATGCCTGGGAGCACTGGGAGCCATGGCCGGGCGGCAGACCAAACCATTATTACTTCGACCTGAACCGCGACTGGGCCTGGCAAACGCAGGTGGAGTCGAAGCAGCGCCTTAAAGTGTACAATAACTGGCTGCCGCAGGTGCACGCCGATTTCCATGAGATGGGCGCGGAGTCGCCTTACTATTTCTCGCCGGCGGCCAAACCGTTCCACGAAAGTATCACCCCATGGCAGCGCCAGTTCCAGAATACCATCGGTGAGTATAACCGCCAGTACTTCGACAAGAACAACTGGTTATACTTTACCCGCGAAAGCTTCGACTTGTTTTACCCGAGCTACGGTGATACCTGGCCGACTTACAACGGTGCCATCGGCATGACCTATGAGCAGGGCGGCTCGGGCCGTGCAGGGTTGGCTTACAAGAAATCGGACGGTGATACCCTGACCCTGGCTGACCGCATTGCACACCATGTGGCGGCCAGTGAGGCAACCATTAAAGCCACTTCCGAAAAGGCTGACCAACTGAAGCAGGAGTTCCGCAAGTACTACGACAACAGCCTCCGCGATCCGGAGGGCGAGTATAAATCCTTTGTGATAAAGAGCGGGGAGAACGGGGCCGGCAACCTGAACATGCTGACCGATTATCTGACGCAGCAGGGGATACAGTTTGGCTATGCGGGTAAAAAAGGATCTTTGAGAGGCTATAACTACAGCAACGGCAAAACCGAACGCTTGGACCTGGCGCCGCAGGATGTGGTGATCAGCATGTACCAGCCGAAGTCTGTGCTGGTGAAAGTGCTGTTCGAGCCAAAATCTACCCTGGAAGATTCCCTGACTTACGACATTACCTCCTGGGCACTGCCTTATGCCTACGGGGTACAGGCCTATGCCGTGAAGGGAAAAGTGGACATGAGCAAAACAAAGCCGGCTACCGCTGAGGCTGCCGCCATCAGCATCGAAAAACCATACGCCTACCTGGCCAGCTGGAAAAGTGTGCAGGACCTGAAATTTGCCACGCAGCTGATGCAGCAGAACGTGAAAGTACGCATGGCGGAGCGTCCGTTTGAAATAAATGGCACTACCTATGATGCAGGTACGCTGATTATTACGCGCACCGGAAATGAGCGGTTGGGCGATAAGTTTGATACAGTGGTGCGTGATCTGGCGCAAAAGCACGGGGTGCAGCTTGGTGCCACCAACACCGGCTTTGTGAGCAGCGGCGCTGACTTTGGCTCCGGCAACGTGCGCTACCTGAAAATGCCAAAAGTGGCTCTATTGTCAGGCGAAGGCGTTTCACCTTACGGTTTCGGAGAAGTATGGCATTACTTTGAGCAGCAAATCAATTATCCGGTTACCGTACTAAATACCTCCTACTTTAGCCAGGTGCCGCTTCAGGAGTTTGATGTGTTGATCCTGCCTACCGGCTCTTATGCCAAGGTGCTGGACGAGAAAACGCTGGAGAAGGTGCAGGACTGGGTGCGCGGTGGCGGCAAATTGATCGCTTTGGAGAGTGCAGCCGGTTTCCTGGCTGGTAAAAAAGGAATCGATCTGAAGAAAAAAGGTGCAGATTCTGAAGAGAAAGAGGCGAAAAAAGACACTGGCAAAAACGATGACCCATACAAGAATCTGCGCTCCTACGCCTCAAGAGAGCGTGAGGCTTTAGCAGAGGAGGTGCAAGGCAGTATTTACCGCGTGGACCTGGACAAAACGCATCCATTGGCCTTTGGCTATGGCGATAGTTACTTTGCGCTTATTCGCTCGGCCGACACCTTCAATTTCCTGGAGAAAGGCTGGAATGTAGGGGTGTTGAAAAAGGACAACTACGCCGCTGGTTATGTTGGCCAGGAGGCAAAGGAGAACCTGAAAGACGCGCTTATACTTGGTTCACAGGATTTGGGCCGCGGGCAAGTTATCTACCTGGCTGATAACCCGCTGTTCCGTGGTTTCTGGCAAGGCGGTAAGCTGCTGTTCGGGAATGCCGTTTTTGTGGTAGGGCAGTAGCAGAAGTATAAGGTATAACCTGAAAATCCCCTGTTCTCTAAAAGAGCAGGGGATTTTTGTGTTTGGCCAGTATGAATAGGATAATAGGGTCCACAGGATTTTCTGTTGTACCGGATCCAACCATCCCTGCCCCTTACTGGAAGTTAAGAGTTTAGAGCTAAGGAACGATTAACCCACCCCTTCCCCTCCGAGGAGGGGAATCAGACTTGTTCTATAGCAATGACTGTAGCTATCGAATCTGATCCCAGTTTTTCCGTTGAGCGCCTTTGGAGTTTTTCCGGTGCCGAGCGGTAGCGAGGCATTGCGACGCAGGAGCAAAGGAAAAGCTCCCAGCGCGATGCGGGAAGACGAGCCCTCCCGGGCTGGAGGGAGCCAAAGCCAGAAATGAAACGATAGGTTTGTAAGACTGCGGATAAACAGCAGCTAGTAAGTATAGCTTGGTTCTAGTTGCAGGAAGCCGAAGCTAGGGAAGTATAAGTATGGCTCACGCGGACTAGGAAGTCTGGAACAGCGGGAGTATGAGAATAACCAAAGTACCAGGTATGGCTTTTCAAGCCAGTTGCGTTACCAACTCAACATCATTATAAGACACAAGTCTGGAGTCTTGCGCAGGAGGGGATTAAACAAGAAGCTCGTAAGAGTGAGGATGAACGGTAGCTAGAAAGGGCAGGAAGCAGCGGCTAAAGGATAAACTGACAGCTATGAAGGTATCCAAAGTATAAACTACGGATAACAAGCAGCTATACTCCCCTTAACCACTATATAGTATAAATTCGTACCTTGCATCTATACTTATTGATACTGAGGCATGCAAACGCAACCAATCATAACACCGCCAGCACCGGGCGAGTACACCGGCTACATGGCCAACTATATCCAACAGGCTCAAACCGAGGATCTGATAGAGGGGCTGACGGCAAGCTACGTGTTCATTACCGGCATGGTGCAGGGGCTCACGGAGGAGCAACTGCACTACAGCTACGAGCCAGGCAAATGGACGATCAAGGAGCTTATGGTGCACCTGATGGATGCCGAGCGCATCTTCTCGTACCGTGCCCTGCGCTTCGCCCGTCACGATAAAACCGACCTGCCGGGTTTTGATGAGAACCTGTACACGCAGTACTCCAAAGCTAATTCCCGCGACATCAACTCCATTATTGCAGAGTATACTTCGCTGCGCACAGCCACTATTGAGCTTTTTAAGAGCTTTGATGAAGAGGCGCTGCAGCAGAAAGGCACTGCCAATGGCATGGAGGCAAGCGTTCGGGCGCTGGGCTATGTTATACTTGGGCACGAGGTGCATCACCAGAAAATTATCCGGGAGCGTTACCTGAAGGCCTAAAGCGGCGGCACCTCTGCCACCGTTCCCTATACTTTCAGGAGAAGTTGTCTTGTTTGCAAAAGCTAAAGTATAGCTATGTCCCTCACGCGTAGAAATATTGGTATGGTGGTAGCGCCACTGCTGGCACTGCTTGTATGGCTCCTCACCCCTGTTCTAAATTACGAAGCGCGCATGGTGGCTACCATCATGTCTTTTTGTGTGGTGTTTTGGATGGCGGAGGTAATTCCGCTTTCCATGACAGCTTTTCTGGGTGTGCTGGTGGCAGTTATGCTGGGCATAGCCGAGATAGAGAATGCCTTCCAGAACCTGGGCCACCCTGTTATTCTGCTCTTTATCGGGAGCTTTTTGCTGGCCCGCTCCATGACTCGCCACGGCCTGGACAAGCGAATCGCCCTGTTTATACTTTCCCGCCCTTTTTTTCAGCAAAGCCTGTTCCGGCTTTTTTTAGGTTTCTCGGTGGTATCCTATGTGCTGTCGATGTGGGTGAGCAACTCCGTGACGGTGGCCATGCTGCTGCCGCTCATGCTGGGCGTTACACAGTTGATTTGTCCGCCGGAGCAGGGGAAAAGCTCATCCGTGTACTTTCTGCTGGGCATTGCCTACAGCGCCTCCATTGGGGGCATCAGCACCATTATTGGATCTCCGCCTAACCTGATCGGTGTAAATTACCTGGCCCAGGAGGGCATCCGCATCGACTTTTTGCAGTGGATGTACCTGGCGCTGCCTATCTCGCTGAGCATGTATGGCGCCATGCTGCTGTACATGCGTTATTTCCTGAGCAAAGGTGTTTATGACAGGCACCTTGTGCAGGCGTATGTGGCCGAGCGGCAGCGCCAAAAAGAAAAACTGCGCAAAGGAGAAATGGTAACGATGGGTGTTTTTACCCTGGCCGTTATACTTTGGCTGGCACCGGGCGTGTTCAATTTGCTGGAGATGGAGGAGGCGTATGCCTTTATGAGCACTTACTTTGCCGAAAGCACCGTAGCCGTGTTGGCAGCCCTACTGCTTTTCCTTATTCCGCCGGGGCGCGAGAACAAAGGCCAAGGCACACTCACCGCCGAAGACCTGGTAAAGATAGACTGGGACACGATTCTGCTTTTCGGCGGGGGGATGGCGCTGGGGCAACTGGTGGTAAGTTCCGGGCTTGCTGATATAATCGGGCGCAGTATTACTACCTTCGTAGACCCTGAGCAACAGGCGCTGCTGGTGCTGGTATTGGTTTTCCTGGTGCTGATGCTGACGGAAGTTAGCTCCAACACTGCTATTGCCATCACCTTCGTACCCATTATTATTGGTGTGCTGCACGGGCTGGAACTTCCGCTGCTGTACCCGGTGCTGGGCGTGGTGGTAGCCTGTAGTATGGCTTTTATGCTGCCTGTGGCTACACCGCCAAACGCCATTGTGTACGGCAGCAAACAGGTACCCATTGGCCAGATGGTGCGGGCTGGTTTTGTGCTGAACTTACTAGGCACGTTGCTTATAACCGCATGGGTATTGCTTTACATGATGGGATAACAAAAAGGGTGAGTAAACGCCTGATCGGAAAGTATAAACCTGCTTTACTTTACTTGCTCAGATTAAATAATTGTATACTTTACAACTAGTATACTTTACAACAAAAAGAAAAGCGGCAACTTAAAACAGCTCTTCTATAATCATATTTTTAGCTCATGAAGAATCGTAAAATTTACCGTGTATTTATGGCCATTGCCTGTTTTGTGTTTGCAGGCCTTAATGGCTACAGGGTATACACCGGAAATTACTCCACTATGGATATTATCCTATTGGTGGTTTTCCTGATTTTTGGTACAATTTATTTGTTCCTGATTTTTAAGAAGGAAAAGCCGGAATAGAAGGGGAGGTATAGAAAGGAAAAACCTGAAAGTCTATACTGTTCCTTCTGAACAATCAGACTTTCAGGTTCTCAACTTTTAGCCAAAGGTATCTATATTTACGCGAGGGGTTTGCAGAAGGTTGTTATGGATACTAAAAAAATATTTTTTTATCGCGTAGCTAACAGAACGGAGAGGCTTATACTTTCAAAGCAACCGCTACAGTCATACGCATACCTTTAAATTTATAGTCCTATGTAGGTAGGTTTCTTCAACCGCTGTAAAATAAGCTTGATAAGTATAGGAGCTTGTGATTAACCAGCCTAAACCGGGTCCACATCGGCCACTACTCTTATCCCTTTAAAATCCGACAAAAGCTTCAGGTTAAAGATGGCCTGCGCGATCTGGCCTTTGGCAGATTTCAGGTTCGTGGTGTCGCGGGGCAGCTTGATGTGGATCTCTTGCAGGAACAGGTTGCGGATCTTGAAGATGTACGGCACCTCCGGCCCCAGCACCTGCTGCTTGCCCATGCGGTCAGTCAGATCTTTGGCCAGCACGATGGCGGCATTCTCTGTTATCTTATCATCGGCATGCTTCACGGTGATGCGGATCATGCGCGTAAATGGTGGGTAACCGAAACGCATGCGTTCCTCTATCTCGTGCTCGTACAGCGTCTGGTAATCGTTGCTGCGCACCTTGTTGAAAATGGGTTGTAGCGGATCGCGGGTCTGGATGATGACCGAACCCGGCTTGCCCTTGCGCCCGGCGCGCCCGCTTACCTGCACAAACAGCTGGTAGGCACGCTCATGCGCCCGGAAATCGGGGAAGTTGATGATGGTGTCGGCATTTAATATTCCCACCAGGCTCACGTTTTTAAAGTCGAGGCCCTTGGTTACCATCTGGGTGCCTACCAGCACGTTGGTGCGGCCACTCTCAAAATCCGATATAATCTGCTGGTAGCTGTTTTTCTTCTTGGTGGTGTCCAGGTCCATGCGCTGCACCTCGGCATTGGGCAGCATAAGTTTCAGCTCGTCTTCTACCTTCTCCGTGCCGAAGCCCATACTTCTGAGCGTGGTGGCACCGCAGGCGGGGCAGTCGTGGGGCATGCGCTCGTGGTAGCCGCAGTAGTGGCAGCGCAGCTCGTTGTTATACTTGTGGTAGGAGAGGCTCACGGCGCAGAACTTACACTTGGGTATCCAGGAGCACTCGTCGCAGCTGATGAAAGGGGCGTAGCCACGGCGGTTCTGGAACAGGATCACCTGCTCGTGTCGCTTCAGCCGCTCCTCGATATCCTGCAGCAATTTGGCTGAGAAGTGGCTGTGCATGTTCTTGCGCTGCTGCTCGCGGCGTGTGTCCACCAGCTCTATCTCAGGTAGTTTGGCCTCCCCGAAGCGCTTGGTCATACTTACCAAACCCCAGCGGCCGGTCTTGCAGTTGTAGTAACTCTCGATGGAGGGCGTGGCAGAGCCCAGCAAAGTCTTCGCCCCTTGCAGGTGCGCCATCATCAGCGCCGTTTCGCGGGCGTTGTAGCGTGGGGCCGGGTCGTACTGCTTATAACTAGGCTCGTGCTCCTCATCCACAATCACCAACGACAAATCGTGGAAGGGCAGAAAAATAGACGAACGTACGCCAATCACTACCTGGAAACGTCCTGAAAGCACGCCCTGCCATACTTCGGCGCGCTCGTTGTCGGAGAACTTGGAATGGTAGATGCCCAGCTTGTCGCCGAAAACTTTCATCAGGCGCGTTACGATCTGGGCAGTCAGGGCGATTTCGGGCAGCAAGTATAAAACCTGTCCGCCGCTGTCCAGGGCGTGTTTGATCAGGTCAATGTATACTTCGGTTTTGCCGCTGCCCGTTACGCCGTGCAGCAGCACGGTTTCCTTCTCTTTAAACAGGCCCAGGATCTCATCTTTGGCCTGCAGCTGGTGCTCCGACAGCGCCATGGGCAGCTGCTGGTTGTCATGCTCCATCGGGAAGCGCGACACGATCTGGTCGAACTGCTCCAGCACGCCTTTCTTGATGAGCGTGTTGATGGACGAGGTCGACAGGTGCGGATTGTTGGTCAGAGCACTTTTCTCGATGCCGCGGTAGTTCAGGTTAATGTCCTGGTGCACGGGCACGAGCTGCAGGTAGTTGAGCAGAATATCGAGCTGCTTGGGCTGCGGCGTGAGCTGGTTAAACAGCTCCTCCAGCAGGCCCTCTTCCTGCACAAAATGCTCTGTAATGCGTAATTTCTTCACCACCTTGGGCGAGAACTTATCGCTCACCTGCTCAAAAATAATGATCGCCTCTTTTTGGATGAGCGACTTGATAAACTTATGATAGCTCTTGAGCTGTAGCAGGTTGCCTACCTCCGTAAAGGTGAGGGCCTGGTTGTTCTGCAGCGCAAAAATGATCTTCTCCTCCTGCGGGGCAAGTATAAGCTCGTCTTCCTCAGGGTTGTAGTGCGGGTGCAGCTGTATCCTCGACTCGCTGCTGAGCTTGAGCGCTGAGGGCAGGGCGGCGTTGATCACCTCGCCGAGCGTGCACATGTAGTAATCCGCGATCCACTTGAAAAGCTTAAGCTGCGGAGCCGTAATGATCGGTTTATCATCCAGTACATCCAGGATATACTTGGCCTGGTAATCGGCCGGGGCATTTTCGTGGACATCGGCTACGATGCAGCTCAGTACCTTCTTAGAGCCAAACTGCACAATCACCCGCACGCCCACCGACACCTCATCGTTCATCTCGTAAGGGATGCGGTAGGTGTACAGCTTGGGCAGGGGCAGGGGCAGAATCACGTCGGCAAACAGCGTGACGCGATCGGTGGCCGGCTCCGGCGGGTAATTAAAGTTCAGTAGCTCAGACAAGGGTGTTTATACTTTTAATAAGTACAAAGGTCGTAAAAAAATGATGAAAAGTGCGAAGCCAAAGGTGGCGGGTTTATACTTTGGTGGCCTTGGGTAAAAAGCTTAACTTAAGCTCTGGATGACTTTTTCGTAAGCGATTGTCTTCCCTTTGAAAGGAATGCTATTTTCATTCTGATACATTCTTTTGTAATGGCGCGAGTGTCCACACTCGTGACTGGCTATAGTTGGGCCTCTGGCCCAGCCGGATTGCAAATCCGACGTTATAGTGAGACACGGGTTACAAACCCGCGCCAGCATGTGAGAATAAAAAGCCCCCTTTGAAGGCAGGGCCGTTTCATTCTCTCTTTTTTGTCATCCTGAAAGGATCTTGTGAGCCAGTAGCAACAGCTTATCACACTTTCTACCAAGATTATTTACAGAATGACAGTAATTATTGAGTCTATTTTTTTAGAATGAAACGACCCTGCTTTTGAAGGGGGGATGATCTACTATCCAAAAACAAATTCATACTTAAACCAAACCAATAACGATAATGACCAAAGCTTTATACCTGGCCAGCCTGCTGCTGCTGTTCTGCAGCACCTCCGTACTTGCCCAAACCCATACCATGCGCGTAGCCACCTACAACATCCGTTACGACAATAAGAGCGACACCGTAAACGCCTGGAACAAGCGCCTGCCTGTTATCGCTGACCTAGTGCAGTTCCATGACTTCGATATTTTCGGGACGCAGGAGGTGCAGCACCACCAGCTGGAGGGTATGGCAAAGGCCTTGCCGGGTTACGGCCACATTGGCGTGGGCCGCGACGATGGCAAGCAGGCCGGTGAGTATGCGGCTGTTTTCTACAAGAAAGATAAGTATAAACTAGAGAAGCAGGGCCACTTCTGGCTCTCCGAAACTCCTGAGAAACCGGGCAAGGGCTGGGATGCCGATTTCCCGCGCGTGTGTACCTGGGGCGAGTTCAGAGACCAGACTACCGGCTATACGTTTTACCTGTTCAACGTACACTTCGACCACCGCGGCGAAAAGGCCAGAACTGAGAGCGTAAAGCTGATTCAGCAGAAGATAAAAGAGATAGCCGGAAAAGCGCCTGTTATACTTGCCGGCGACTTCAACTTCAGCCAGAAGGATGAGAAGTATACAGCCATGAGCACCGGCAGCAACCTAACACCAGCCTTCCAACTGGCCGACAAGCGCTACGCCCCGCGCGGAACCTTCAATGGTTTTGAGGCCAACCGCCACACCGACGAGCGCATCGACCACATCTGGCTTTCTTCAGATTTCAAAGTTGCCCGATATGGTATACTTACAGACACCTATGCCAACGGTCTATTCCCGTCGGACCATTTCCCGGTGGTGGCAGAGGTGAAGTATGAAGCGAAGAAGAAGTAAAATAAAAAGCGGCTCCTGATTGGGAGCCGCTTTTAGGTTATACAGTATTTCTAGTGCAAGTATTTATTGTTCTTCAAAGAAGTCCTCATCCAATTGTTTCACCTCATAAACATACTTACTTTGAATACCAACATTATACTCATGCATTAAGTCCACTAGTTTTAAACCATCGATAAGTATGATTTTATGATGAGCACTTTTTGCCTTTTGCTCGGCACCTTTATCGAATAGAGATGTAGTTACGAAAACTCCTTTGTTTGTATCTCCACTCATTGCCCCAATAAAGTTTCTGATGTCCTTTTCACGAACTTTATTCTCGGTGAACCTTTTGGCTTGAATATAGATCTTGTCAAGGCCTAATTTATCTTCGTTTATTATACCGTCAATACCACCATCAGATGATTTTGAGGTTTCAATGAAGTCTCCATAGCCCATCTTGTTGAGGAGTTTTAAAATCACTTTCTCAAAATAATAAGGGTCAATGGCTTTGAGCTTCTCTAGCAATTCATTTTTTACTTCGCTTTCAATTTGAGCAAAACCTTTATCAATTAAATCCTGCGGCGAGGCATTTTTTATTTCTTTAATTTCTGCATTGTCGACACCGTCTTTGTGTTTTTCTTCAGAGTAGAAATCAAAGAGGGAGGGATCTTCTTGAATAGTTTTTAAAGAGAGGTTATTTTTCTGATTTAGCCCCTTTTCTGTAATTTGCACGTGGCCTCTTTCGGGATAATAGATATATCCTCCCTTTTTTAGGTATGATTTTCCCCATGCAATTCTATTATTGATTAGTATCTCTCCAGACTTTGTCTTTTCACTTAGCAATTCCTTTGGTAGGTGAGAATAAAACTTCTTAACCACTAAATTCTGTAGTTCGCGAGTATGAATCGCTTCACGATTGCTTAAGATATCTAAAATGGGGTTGAACGTTTCGTGGAATTTTGGAATTTCAAGTGTTTTCATTTATAGCTTTTTACGTAACTAAATTTAGCTAATGATATTACTTTTTCGTTATAGCAGTTGCAGTTTAGACACAAGCGGGAGCTTGCACTATTAAAGTTAACATAGCAACCCCTACCTCACCTGCGACTTATCCACTCGCGTAGGTGTATCCTCCCCGTTCACCACACCTTCAGATGCTAAAGCTATTGCGCGGATCATATTCGTCAGGTGCTCCATGTTTAGCTGTGAGAGTTCATCTTTCACAGTGTGATAGGTTTTATCCTGGTCTATCTGCACCGAGGAGATGGTGTGGGCCGGAACGCCGAGGCGGGCCAGCGTGGCATTGTCGGAGCGGTAGAACAGGTTCTGCTCCGGGTAGGGGTCCGGGTGGATGCTGTAGGTGGTGCCCTCCAGCCTTTTCTGCATCAGCGGGCCCAGGTTGGAGCGCTCGAAGCCGGTGAGGTAGGCGCTGTTCGGGCCGAACTTAGACGGTTTGCCCACCATCTCGATGTTGAACATGGCCACGATCTGGTCGGGGTTAAGCTGTTCCGAAAAATGCTTGGAGCCAAAGCCGCCCATTTCCTCAGCGGTAAAGGCCACGAAAAGCAGCGTGCGCTCCGGCTGCGGCTGTTGCTTGTAGTAGTCAGCCAGCAGCATCATGGCCGTGGTGCCGGCTGCATCGTCGTCGGCGCCGTTGGCAATGCTGTCGCCTTCTACAGCTTCCTGAATACCGATGTGGTCGTAGTGGCCCGAGAACACCACGTACTCATCCTTGCGCTTGCCTTCTATCATGCCGGCCACGTTAGTTAGTTGCAGTTGCTCTACTTTATTCTCAATTTCAATTTTATACTTTTTCGGGCTGAGCTGGTCTGTAAGTATAAATACTTTGCTGCTGCTGTTGCTGTCGAGTTGCTTCTTTACGCTGCCACGGTCCATGTAATGCTTGTAGCGCTCAAACATATCGGTATGCTTGGGGTGCACCAGCACCAGTACGTCTTGCTCCTGGTTGTTCATCACGGTTGGCAGCACCTTCCGGAAATCATCGTTCTCGCCAATCGCTATAATCTGCTGCTTGTCTTTCTGCTTCCACTCCAGCTCCTTTTTATCGGTAATGGCGAAGATATGGTCCGGTGAGATTCTCGTTTTCTGGAGCTTTGCCTCCAGCTCCTTTGGGGAAACGCGATACATCCCGAAGGTCTGTAGCAGGTCGTCTTCGCCGGGCAGGGGCTGCAGGCCTATCCGCTTAAACTCACTTTGTATAAACGCTGCGGCTTTGTCGATGCCGGGGGTAAAGGAGGCGCGGCCTTCCATGTTGTCAGCGCTGAGTGTGGACACGATGCGGGTAACTTCCTGCTGACTGATGGTGCTAACATCTTGTGCCGTGGCAGTGGCAGCTAAGCTGCAGCCGAGTATAAGGGCGGCAAATTTCAGTTTCATGGGGTAGTGTCTATGGATTTACGGAAAATAATGAGAATATTGATGGCAGCGGCGGACCCTGTATCCGTTAAACAAATATAGCATTTCTATGGAGAAAAGCGCAGATATAAACTGGCTGAAGTGGCTGCAATATACGGTGCTGATTTCGGTGATCTTATACTTCGGAAAGACACTGTTCATACCGCTCAGCTTTGCCCTGCTCATCAGTTTTGTACTATACCCTATTTGTAAATGGCTGGAGTTAAAAAGGCTGCCGCGGTGGGTAGCCATAGCACTGTGCCTCTTGCTGCTGTTGGTGCTGATAGGAGGTCTGGGCTTTCTGCTGGTGCGCCAGGTAATACGGTTAGGGGAGGAGTGGCCACAGCTTCAGGAGAAGATAAAGGCTGCCTGGGATAACATCAGTTTTTACGTGGAAGGCCATTTTGGAATAGATGCCGCAAAACAGGTAACCTGGATCGAAGGGATGGCGTCTGATGTGGCTTCCTCGGCATTCAATATGGTGCAGGGCGTGCTGTATACTTCTGCGGTTTCGCTGGTGCTGCTGGTACTGATCCCAATTTACGTCGCACTCATACTTTATAACCGCGAGTCGCTGGCCCGGGCGCTTTGTTCTTTCTTTCCGCAAGATGAGCACCGCAAGATCCGGGAGATCCTGAGGGAAACGATCACCACTTACTATAACTTTATTAAAGGGATGGCCATCGTTTACCTGGTAGTTGGTGTTCTGAACAGCCTTGGGCTTTTCTTTATCGGAGTGCCGCATGCTATTTTCTTCGGTGTGGTTGCCTCCATACTTACTTTTATACCTTATGTGGGCATTACCATCGGCGCCATACTTCCCATGACCGTCGCCTGGATCACCTACGACTCTATCTGGTACCCGCTGGGGGTGGTGACGGTGTTTGCGGTAGTACAGTACCTGGAAGCCAATCTGATTTTCCCGTGGGCGGTGAGTGCGCGGCTGCAGGTAAATATGCTGTTCACGCTGTTGGCGATTGTGGCGGGTGGTATACTTTGGGGTGCCTCCGGCATGATCCTGTTCATCCCGTTCCTGGCCATTCTTAAGCTGGTAGCCGATAAGCACCGGAAAATGCGCCCCATCTCGCTGCTGCTGGGCAGTGGGAGTAATAAGAGTAGATAATGATTTAAAATACGAAATCCATTTTTAAACCCTCACACGAGGAGAAACTATCCTCTTAAGGGCAATTCTTTTAAATCAGGGCCTATTCCGGAAAAGATATGGGACAAGATAAGGGAGCAAGCTCGCACCAGCATAGGGTAACGGATACCAGACTTGTTTCTGGAGAGGCAAGGGTATAAAAACTGCCTGCAAAGTAGGTAAAGTGGCATAAGCGGACGCTTGCACCAGAAAATTTTTCATCCTGTCCACCTGCAAATCCTGATTCTGATAAACAAGACGCTCGCAGGAGCAGAGCACACTGCTAGGTCCAGGAGGTGCAAAACAAAAAAAGGCTACCCGATTGGGTAGCCTTTTCTATACTTTAAGTTTTATACTTTACTCTTTTGTCTTGTCTGAGTCCGTAGACTTGGTTGGCTCTGTTTCCTCTGCCTCATCCGAAGCACCTTTGGTTTTCTTGCCATTCGACTTCTTCGATGTGAAGGTCAGTTTCTCCTCACCTTCCTTGTAATCCACCATGATCACGTCGCCCTGGTTAACCTCTGCTTTCAGAATCTCCTCCGCAATCGGGTCTTCGATGTACTTCTGAATGGCCCGGTTCAGCGGACGAGCGCCATACTTCGGATCGTAACCTTTCTCGGCAACAAAGTCTTTCGCCTCTTTTGTCAGTTCTATAGTATAACCCAGTGTCTCCACGCGGGTAAACAGCTTCTTAAGCGACAGCTCGATGATCTTGTGCATATCCTCACGGTTAAGTGAGTTGAACACGATCACGTCGTCCAAACGGTTCAGGAACTCAGGCGAGAACGTCTTCTTCAGGGCGCTGGCAATAGTGCCTTTCATGATGTCGTCCACGTTCTCCTGCTTGCTCTTCGACATGAAACCGATACCGGCTCCAAAGTCCTGCAAATCACGGGCACCGATGTTGGATGTCATGATGATGATCGTGTTACGGAAGTCAACCTTGCGGCCCAATCCGTCCGTCAGAATACCGTCGTCCAGCACCTGCAGCAGCAGGTTGTACACATCCGGGTGCGCTTTCTCGATCTCATCCAGCAACACCACAGAGTATGGCTTGCGGCGGATTTTCTCGGTCAGCTGGCCACCTTCTTCGTATCCCACGTATCCCGGAGGCGCTCCCACCAGGCGAGACACACTGAATTTCTCCATGTACTCACTCATGTCGATACGCACCAGCGAATCCTCTTTATCGAACAGGTACGTCGCCAGCACTTTAGCAAGCTCTGTTTTACCCACACCTGTTGGACCAAGGAACACAAACGAACCAATCGGCTTCTTCGGATCTTTCAGACCCACACGCGTACGCTGGATGGCTTTTACTAACTGGCCGATCGCTTTGTCCTGGCCAATCACTTTGCCTTTCAGCTCTTCACCCATGTTCAGCAGCTTCACGCCTTCTTTCTGAGCGATACGCTTCACCGGTATACCTGTCATCATGGCAATAACTTCTGCCACATTTTCCTCTTTTACCTGGTAGCGTTTCTTCTTCGTCTCCTCTTCCCAGTTTTTCTTCGCAGCATCAAGCTGGTCGATGAGTTTTTTCTCCTTGTCGCGCAGCTGGGCAGCCTCTTCATACTTCTGGCTCTTCACCACGCGGTTTTTCTCTACCTTGATGTTCTCGATCTGCTCTTCCAGCTTCAGGATGTCGTCAGGCACAATAATGTTGTTGATGTGCACGCGCGCACCAGCCTCGTCCATAATATCAATGGCCTTGTCCGGCAGGAAGCGGTCGCTCATGTAGCGGTCCGAAAGCTTCACACAGGCCTCAATCGCCTTGTCGGTGTAATTTACGTGGTGGTGGTCCTGGTACTTGTCCTTGATGTTGTTCAGGATCTCGATGGTCTCCTCTGGTGTAGTAGGGTCTACCATCACGATCTGGAAACGACGGGCAAGTGCACCATCCTTCTCGATGTACTGGCGGTACTCGTCCAGGGTAGTAGCACCGATGCACTGGATCTCGCCACGAGCAAGCGCAGGCTTGAACATGTTAGAGGCATCCAAAGAGCCTGAAGCACCACCGGCACCCACAATCGTATGCAGCTCATCAATGAACAGGATCACGTCCGGAGACTTCTCCAGCTCGTTCATCACGGCCTTCATACGCTCCTCAAACTGACCTCTATACTTGGTGCCAGCCACCAGCGAGGCAAGGTCCAGGGTTACCACACGCTTGTTAAACAGCACGCGGCTCACCTTTTTCTGCACAATGCGCAGGGCAAGGCCCTCGGCAATGGCGGTTTTACCCACGCCCGGCTCACCTATAAGTATAGGGTTGTTCTTTTTGCGGCGGCTCAGTACCTGGGCCACGCGCTCAATCTCTTTTTCACGACCAACAATCGGGTCCAGCTTATCGTCCTCGGCCAACTTGGTTAAGTCGCGGCCAAAGTTATCGAGCACCGGGGTGCGCGATTTCTCTCCTGGCTTTTTGCTTGTAGAGCTGCCAGAGCGTGACGATGAGCTACCAAACAGTTTGTCTGAATCATCAGAATCATCAGTGTCTGACGATGCCAGCGGATTATTGCTATGATAATCCAGCGAGTCTCTTATTGCTTCGTAGTTCACGTTAAATTTCGCTAAAATTTGAGAAGATATGTTGTCCTCGTCCCGCAGGATGGACAACAGAAGATGCTCTGTGCCAATGATATCGCTCTTGAAGATCTTTGCCTCCAGGTACGTTATCTTGAGCACCTTTTCGGTCTGCTTCGTCAGAGGGATACTGCCCGTGATGTTGCTGCTTTGCGACGCTGTATTTCGTGTAGCCTGTTCTAAAGCGTACTTTAATTCATCTATCGAAACGCCAAGCTTCTTAAGCAGAGAGATGGCCGTACCTTCTCCTTCCCGAATCATACCCAGCACCAGGTGTTCGGTGCCGATGTAGTCATGGCCAAGCCGGATTGCTTCCTCACGGCTAAGCGAGATGACCTCTTTTACTCGGTTTGAGAATTTTGCTTCCATGTATACTATACTCCGTGTATTCTTTTAAACTCTGAAATGTTATAACTGATTGAATCTAACAGCTATACCTTTTATCCAAACAAGCTTTTCAGTACAAATGTTCAGCTTGCGGTGCGCCGCTACTGTAGGAATGAAATCGACGCCGGGCCCTGTGTAAACAACAAGTCAATTATACTAAGCTCTGGTACAAATTGTTTGCCAAATACTTGTGTATATGGTATTACGTGCAAATTGTCAGGATAGATTTTAGGATGTATCCTGTTTCTGAGGTCGAGCACGTTTTCCGGGGGCTGAATTCGGTACTCATCCGTATAATTCAGCGGTTGGTTTAGTTTTAGTAATTTAAGATAAAGCTTCAAAAGATCAACGTTTAGCTCGAACAAAAATTTCGGCTGCCGTTCATACACCTCCTGCAGGTAGTCGCTGTAAAACTCAAAGTAGGGTGCGCGGCCGTACGCCGCCTGAATGGTGCGCCAGTGCACCAGCTGCCATTTCTGGCTGTAGTCTATCTCAATCTCCTGTATCGGTATCTTAATTTTGCTGTTGCCCCGCAGCACCGGAATGCTCAGGGGCTGCACCCCGTGGGCCGTGAGCACATGGCAACGGTTGCGGTAGCTTTGCTTTACGTAATTTTCGTGCGCCTCCAGCTGTATACTTTCACTACGAATTGCGTGCCAGAAAAAAGCCACTGGCGGGTTGTACATTATTTCGGTTAACAGGATCAAGTTAAGTTCGGAAGTTAGATTTTGAGTATCATGACACATGTATCCCGTAGCATGACTTTTAAAGTATTGTCTCAGTAATATCGTTATACCTGGTTCATGCTACGTGATACGGTTTCACGCTAAATAAGCACAAGTTATGAGATTTCATAATCAGCGGGATGGTTGTACCTTTGCAGCTTCTCCCTAGTGCTGTGAACAAAAGTATAAACATACCACCGCTTTACTACCCGCTCTGGCTGCTGCTGAAGGCTTTGTCTTTGTTGCCGCTGCCCGTGCTGTACCTGTTTTCCGATTTCCTGTACTTTGTAGTTTACTACGCGGTGGGCTACCGCAAAAAGGTGGTGCTGAACAACCTGCGTAATGCCTTCCCCGAGAAAAGCTATGCCGACATCCAGCAGATATCCAAAGCGTTTTACAAGCAGTTTATGGATGTGGTGGTGGAGATACTCAAGCTTCGGTCCATGAACGCAGCCGAGATGGAGCGGCGCATTGTTTTCTCGAACCAGGAGCTGCTGGATAATTTTGTGCAGCAGGGTAAAACCGTCATTACCATGGGCTCACACTCCTGCAACTGGGAATGGGTGCTTTCTGCCGGGGCGGTTCAGTTCAGTTTTCCGGCTTACGGCATTTACAAGCCCCTGAACAACCCGTTTTTCGAGGCCTTTATGCTGAAAACGCGCAGTAAGCTGGGGGCTAGGTTGATCAAAATGAAAGACACCCTCCGTGACTTTGCAGCCAACCGCAATATGCCGCGCGTGGTGGCAATGCTCTCAGACCAAACACCATTAAAAAGTGAGATCACGTTCTGGACTACTTTCTTAAACCAGGACACACCGTTTTACGAGGGGGCCGAAAAACTGGCAACTCGCTTTGGTTATCCTGTCCTTTTCCTGGATGTGAAACGCACCGCCCGGGGGTACTATACTCTTCGCTTTGAGTTGATATCGGACGGTAGCCCTGCAGCGACTGGCCCGGGCCAACCCTCCATCACCGAAATATTCGCCCAAAAACTGGAAGCCGCCATCCGCCGTAACCCTGCCAATTACCTCTGGACCCACAAACGCTGGAAACATCACCGCGAAGCAGCGGCTGAGTTAGAAGGTTAGAAAAAAATAGAAGATTGGAGGCTGTAGTCAGTATTCAATTGTATGATAAGCAACATTTTTAATCCCCAACTTTCTAACTACAAATACTCCTCAATATCGCCGGCGCCTTCCCGTAGCACTTCGAAGGTATTGTTGGTGGTATCCACTACTGTAGAGGCGATGTTGTTGCCCGGGCCGCCGTCTATCACGGCATCCACCAGGTTGCGGTACTTCTCATAGATCAGTTCGGGGTCGGTACTGTACTCCACCACCTCGTCTTCGTCGCGGATGGAGGTGGATAGGATCGGGTTGCCGAGCTCTTTTACCAAAGCCAGCGCAATGTTGTTGTCAGGTACCCTAATACCCACGGTTTTCTTTTTGGCGCTGGCATACTTGGGGGTGTTGCTCGTGGCGTTCAGCACAAACGTAAACGGCCCCGGCAGCGCCTTCTTCATCACCTTATAAGTAGGCGTGTCGATTTTGGCATAGTCGGAGATGTGGGTGAGGTCGGAGCAGATGAAAGAAAGATTCACTTTGTCTGGCTTTACACCCTTTATCTGGCACACGCGCTCAATTGCACGGGCGTTATGGATGTCGCAGCCAAGGCCGTAGATGGTATCGGTGGGGTAGATGATAACACCCCCGTTGCGGAGAATCTCCACCGCCTCGCGTATTTTTCTTTCCTGCGGATTGTCCGGGTGTATCTGGATGAAGGCTGCGTTACTCATAGTTTTTTATAGTTGATTTTAAAGTAGAGATACTGCTTCGGCTAGAGAAGCGTTGCAAAACTTATACTCCGCCTCAGCCCTTAAACTCGCTCCGGAGGAGGCTGTATACTTCCAGGTCGTGGAAATGCCCGTTGAGGAACTCGCCGTGCCGCTGCACCCCCTCCAGCGCGAAGCCCAACTTTTTCGGTATATTACTGCTGCGCTCGTTGCCCACACCTACCCTAATCTCCACGCGGTTCATGCGCAGTTTCTCAAAAGCGTAACCTAACAAAGTATGGCAGGCGCGTTGCATAATACCTTTGCCCTGCTTGTCCTCGGCCAGCCAGTAGCCAATCTCCAGCTTCTTGTTCAGCTTATCCATACTTTTAAAACCGATGAGGCCGCATACCTTCTGCCCGTGCACAATCACAAAAACTAGATCGGAGGTATTGCCCGGTGCGGAAACATACTTCAGGTACGCCTCTGTATCGCCAACCTCCTGGCTAAAGTCTATAAATGGCAACCATTTGCGCAAGTACGGGCGGTCGCGGTCTATAAGGTAGTAGAGGGCAGGAGCATCAGCGGTTGTGGCGCGGCGCAGGTACAGGTCGGTGGCTACAGGTAGTTGCAGCAGCGGAGCGGCAGTTTTCATAGTTTCACGGTTACGCATTGTAGAGGCAAGTTAATCAACTTAAGGCATACTGCCAGCAGGAACAGGTAAACAAAGCGTTGGCAAGTATAGTTTAAGGAGTATAAATCCATCTTTGATAATCAATATACTATGGTATGAGATGCTTTACTTTGCTCCTATTTATTCTTGCCTGCACCTTGCCGGCTGCTGCCCAAAGCGATCCGGAACTTACCATTGGGGCGAAGGCGGGCATCAACTTCTACAGCCTCAGCAGCGATGATCTGGTAGAGGACAATGACGCCGGTGTCGGCTATGAACTGGGGATTTATGGACGGATAGGGGAGGGGATTTTTGTGCAGCCGGAGCTGAACCTTGTAAGGTATAAAACGCACCTCATCACCCGAAACCAGCCCCGTGTGGGGGAGCGTGATGCCGTTACGGTTACCTACGTGCGCATACCGGTGCTGCTGGGCTATCGCACCGATTACGATGGCATGTTTGTCTCGCGGGTGCGGGTTATGGCAGGCCCATCCATCTCCTACGCCCTATCAGTAGCTGATAATAACCTTAATATCCAACGTAAAGATATTCACAACATGCAGTTTGCCCTGAATGGGGGCGTGGGGTTTGAACTCTGGAAACTGCACCTGGACTTGCTGTACCATCATTTCTTTACCTCACTGCTTAACGATGGGCGCTCGGAGGGTAAAGGGAGGGCTTTCTCGGTTACGGCAGGATTAGGGTTTTAAATTGATTTATACTTTCAGTAACACGGCAGCTTATGCAGCAGAGCACAGTTATACTTGTACCCGGCCTCGGCGACTCCGGACCGGAGCACTGGCAAAGCCTTTGGCAACAGCAGTACCCCTCATTTGAGCGCGTGCGGCAGCTAAACTGGGACACACCAGAACAGGAGGAGTGGGTGGAGGAACTGAACAAAGTGGTGCAACGCCACAATCCGGAACAGGTGGTGCTGGTGGCACACAGCCTGGCCTGCATTGCGGTGGCTTTCTGGGCTCAGAAGTATAACCAACACATAAAAGGTGCCTTACTTGTGGCCCCCGCCGATACCGAGACGCCTACATTTCCGGAAGATGTAATTGGTTTTGCCCCTATACCCATGCAGCGCCTGCCATTTAGAAGTGTTTTGGTGAGCAGCAGCAACGATGAGTACATTTCTGCCAGTCGGGCGCGGCAGCTGGCTACTGCCTGGGGCAGCCGTTACGTTAACATCGGCATGACCGGGCACATCAACAGCGCTTCCGGGCACGGCCGCTGGGAGGAGGGACTGGAGTTATTACGCGGCCTTTGCGGTACTTCGAGGTTGTAGTGTTGGCTGGGACTAGCTCTTGGATGGGTAAGAAGGGGCAGTTGGTTAAAGTATAAGCTCCGTTGCTGGTCATGTAGGCCGGGCAAGTCGCGACCTGCCCCTGTGAAGGTGTAAAACTAACCACGTCCCTCCCAAGAGGGAAATCTGGGAACGATTTCATCCCCCTGCCCCCTTCGAAGGGGGACTTGGTTCAAGCTCCGGGAGTTGTACCATCCGACCACCCCTGCCCCTCCTTGTCAAAGGAGGGGAGCCTGTAATTACTGATGTTGAAGTGTAAGTTTCATAATTGGGGATGGTTGTCATCAGCAAAAGTGTGAACCCACCCCTGGCCCCTCCGAGGAGGGGAATTATACCTCTCCCCAGCCCTCTCCTTTTCTCGAGGGCCCCTACCCCCAAAACAGGAGAGGGAGTCCGGTTCAAGTGGTATAGCGATGGCTATCGAACAGATCCCAGTCTTTCCGTTGAGCGCCTTGTATTGATGCGGTGCCCGGAGGGCAGCCTGCAGCGCAGCGATGGCAGCTTCAATACACCGCGCGATGCGGGAAGACGAGCCCTCCCGGGCTAGAGGGAGCCACAGCCAGAGGTGCAACGATAGGTATGTAGGACTGAGGATGAACAGTAGCTAGGAAGGATAGCTTGTGTCAAGCTACAGAAAGCAGCAGCTAAAGTATAACCAAAGCACTAGGTATGGCTCTCCGAGCCAGTTGAGTTATAAACTCAACACCATTTATAGACACAAGTCTGGAGAATTGCGCCAGAAGGGGCAGCGGCTATAAAGTAAAATGGCCAAGCACCAACAATCAACAATTAATTGATCTGTTTCCGGAAACCGCCTTTGCCACTGCTTCTGCGGCCTTTGTTGCCGGTACCGAAGCTTTTGGCTCTCACGCTACTATTTCCACTTCCGCTGCTGCCTTTGGCTATACCTTTCAGCTGTTCCACCTCCTCAGGTGTCAGTTCGCGCCACTCGCCGGGCTGTAAATTACCTAGCGAAATCGGGCCTATACTTGGGCGGATGAGGCGGAGAGTGGGGTAGCCCACGGCTGCGGTCATGCGGCGTACCTGGCGGTTCATGCCCTGCGATATTTTGATCTCGAGCCAGGATGTGGGGATGTTCTTACGAAAACGGATAGGGGTGGAGCGCTCCCATACTTTAGGCTCTCCCTCCAGCAGGCGCACCTTAGCCGGCGTGGTTTTCCCGCCTTTAATCTGCACACCCAGCCTGAGTCTGGTCAGTGCCTCATCCTTCGGAATTTCATCTACCTGCACCCAATAGGTTTTTTCCACCTTAAACTTGGGGTCAGAGAGGCAGTGCTGCAGCTGTTTGTCGTCGGTTAACAACACCAGGCCCTCGCTGTCGTAGTCGAGGCGGCCAACGGGGTAAATGTTTGGCACTGGCACAAAGTCTTTAAGCGTACTGCGGCCTGCCTCGTCGGTAAACTGAGTAAGTACTTCGTAGGGTTTATTTATTAGGATGTATTTCAAGAGTTCCTTTTAGTTAGCATATGCTGCAAAGTTAACCCTTTTATACTTTAGTCCAGGTCCATCACACGCTTGCCACGAACCTATCAAGAATTCGTCTTTAAACCCAAGGTATTCCTTCTGATCTCCTGAACAAGCACCGATAATGCCGCTCGGACTAGTATAGGTCATTATGATAGTTTTGGCATCGGGTTGAGTTGCTATAACAAAAGTACCGCTTGCCTCTATTCTTGTCCCGTTTTGCTCCCTGGTTTTTATAAAGGTGTTGTCTGAATTTAACATATATGCTTCCTGCCAAGCCATGTCATCACCAGTTTGAGGTGGCACATTGGCAATATTACCCGACATACTTACAAGCTGCCACTTCTGCGGATACTGATTAGCGGCAAGTTCGGTTTGCATTTCATCCAGGGTGGTATCTTTTGAGCAGGAGGTTAATACGCAAAAGAGTATAGAGGCAAGTAGTAAGTTTCTCATGCTTGTTTCAGGTAGAAGGTTTTGAATATGAGAGTCAAATACTTGCCAAATGGTTGCAAGCCGTAGATGCCACATCTGCAATTTTTCTGTATCAGGGGCAACGTTAGCGAGTAGCTTTCCGCGCTTCCCACTCCTCAAACTCAGGCTTCAGCAGCGAGAACATGATCGAGTCCTCCAGCTGTCCGTTTACTTTGTAATGGTTGCGCAGCAGACCTTCGCGCTTAAAGCCGAAGTGCTGCACCAGTTGCAGCGAGGGCGTGTTATAGTCCGCAATGAGGGCCTCCACGCGGTACAGGTTCATCTGCCTGAAACCAAAGGTAAGTATACTTTCCAGTGCTTCTGTCATCAGCCCCTTGTTTTTATACTTCTCGTTTTTGATGGCGTAGCCCACCTCAGCGCGTCGGTGGCTGGGCACCCAGGTATGAAAATCGCAGTGGCCAATCACCTGTTTCGTTTCGCGGTCCAGAAGGTGGAATCCCTTAAAATCATGGTAATAGGTGGTGATGCCTTTGGTATAGCGCTCCTCCATTTCTTCAAACTGCTGATCGGTTTGCAGGTGCAGGTACTCCATAATTTCCGGCTTCGTCTTTTTGAGAAAAAGCTGGTTAAAGATAGCAGGCGTCAGCTCGCGGAGCAGCAGGCGTTTGGTGTGTAGTACGATAGGAGAGAGGTTGAGCACAGAAGTAGGATTTTTTAGGGTTTAAAGCATCTCAGTGTATAAATCTTATACTTGTGTAAGGCGGAAAAAGTACACCTGCCCCTTATATCACAACTTGAGCTGCTCTAAACTTGCGGCAGAGGTATAGGCGAATAACTAGCAAGCAGCAACCTCAATAACTGCCATTATACTTGCGCACAAACCACTCCACAATTACCAGGCCCAGCAGCAGGAAGAACAGCCATTTCATATCCACGAGGTCTTTGAGCTCGTCCTTGCTGTAGATCACGTTTTTGTAATCGGCTTGCAGGATGTCTTGCTCCAGCTGCTGCAGCTGTTGCGGGTAGTATAACCTGGAGCCGCTGTTGCTGGCCAGTTGATAAAGCAGGTTATGGTCGGCCACGGCATTAAGGGCCTCCAGTTGTAGCTCCTCCACCACAAACTCGCCTTCGTCTTTCTGCTGTAGCCGGTTTATGCTTGCGGTGGCCGTGTACGTATAGCGCCCGCCGGGCAGCGTACCAATGTTCACGCCGCCCTGGTTCTCGCCGTTGGCAAAGGTGAAGGTACGTGTCTGCTCATCCTCGCCGGTAATGTTTAAAGTGATGTTTTGGCCATAGATCGGCTCCAGCGCCTCGTTGTATGCCTCGGCGTTAAAGTGTACCTCGTCGGAGCTGGTATACTCGGTTTGAGTTGGGTAAACGTTCAGGCGCTTTTTGTTGCGGGGCGCGCCCAGCAGCTGCACCAGGTTCGTGATGAGTTGGTTGTATATCTGCGGCTGCTCGTGGTTGGCCGCCTCCATCAGGCGCCACTGCCAGGTGCCGGAGGCCAGCAGCACCGCGTTGCGTTTGTCGCCCGAGGTTTGCACGGCCAGCAGCGGCTTGTTGGTGCGCACCCGGCCCACCTGCTGGTAAAGTATAACTTCGGTGTTTGGGCTAAGCCGTACCTCCCCGAAAGGCACCCGCGCCGGCGGGTACTCCTGCAGCCGCTCTGTAGCACCCTCAGGCAGCTGAAAATTACTGAAATTGGAGTTTGTTACGGCGGTTACTTCATCAGTCTGGCCACTGCTGATGAGGTTGATGCCTGCGTTCATTCGGTTGAAATTGGGCAGGTCGCTTTGTGGGCCGAGAATGTACAGCGCAGGCAGGTTCTTCTGGCGCACCAGGCTCAGCGCAGGCTCGGCTCCGGCCATGCGTCCGGGTAACTGGTGCAGCACCGCCACATCGTAATCCTGCTGCTGCAGCTCGTTCACGCTGGGTATAAAGAGCGTCGTTTCATAGTTCTCATTCGATTCTATAGCAGAGCGGATGGCTTTGATGTCGGGGTGCGGGGCAGCGGCTGCGATGAGAACTTTTATCTTGCCCTTCACCACATCAATGTAGGCATGTTTGGTGTTGTTAAGGGTAGTGAACTCGCCCTGTAGCGGCTCTACCTGCACCACGTAATGGCGCTTGCCCAAGCCGCTGGCCAGTACCTGGAACGGCACCTGCTGCAAGGGCTGGTTATCCTTGAAAAGCACTTTCTTGCTGGCGATGGTTTTGCCGTTCTCCTGAAGTATGATGTTAGCTGTTCTGCCGCCAAACCCTTCGTGCTGTACTTCCACTTCCAGTGGAAAGCGGTTGCCGCTGTAGTTTACCTTGTTGTAGCGCAGCGAGGCCACCAGCGCATCCTTCTTCGGTACCGTATCGCCCACGGCTACGGGGTATAAGGTATAACCGTAGTTGGCATAGGTCGGCGATGCGCCCTGGTTCACGATGCCGTCTGATAGCAGCACCACCCCCGCCAGGTTTTGCTCGGTATACTTATCCTGCACCTGCTTCAGCAGCTGGCCCAGGTTGGTGGTTTCAGATCCGTAGGTAACTTCATTTATACTTTGCTGTTGCTCTTCGTTCAGCGTTTGGACGGCCGTTTGGTAGCCCTGCTCCTCCAGCCGCTCACGCACCTGCTGCAGTTGCTGTTGTGTGGCCTGTAGCTCCACAGAGTCCGAAAACAGCTCTACCGACTGAGAGTTATCCAGCGCAAAAACAATGGTAGGCGGCACCGTGGTATTGGACACATACCTTACCAGCGGCCCCATCAGCAGAAAACAAAGTATACTTACCACCACAAAGCGCAAGGCAGCCAGCGCGTAGTTGAGCGGCTTTGGCCAGGGCGTTTTCTTGCTGTAGAGCAGCCACGCATACAGCGAGCCCGCTGCCAGGCAGGCAAGTATAAGCCAGGGTGAGGCGGTGGTTATGAGGCGGAGCGAGAACACTGTTCTGAGTTAGAAAGTTAGAAGGTTAGAGAGTTTAAGAGTTATACTTCATGATTAGGGTTTACTTTACGGCAGCACCATATGTATGGGTGCGGGTAGCAATTTACTGGCACAAGCAAACGCTTGCGCCATAGCTATGCCAATAAAACTAAAGTTAAAACAAAAAGGCCAATGCTACTAACGTAATCGCCGCAGCATTGGCCTTTTTCTACTATAAGATTTGATGTTTTTGATAATCTTTCCCAAACTCTCAAACCCCTAAACTCTATAACTTACTAGGTCAGCATGCCGCCGTCTACCTGCAGCACCTGGCCTGATATATAGGCTGAGTCGTCGGAGGCCAGGAAAACGGCAGCTTTGGCCACGTCCTCCGGGGTGCCGCCACGGCGCAGCGGAATAGCCTTGCGCCACTCGTCCACCACCTTCTGGTCCAGCTCACCGGTCATCTCAGTTTCGATAAAGCCCGGGGCGATGGCGTTGCAGCGGATATTGCGTGAGCCCAGCTCCAGCGCCACCGACTTGGTAAAGCCAATGATGCCAGCCTTAGAGGCCGAATAGTTGGCCTGGCCCGCGTTGCCTTTGATGCCTACCACCGAGGTAATGTTGATGATAGAGCCACTCTTGGCGCGCATCATGTGCTTGGTGGCAGCCTTCGTTACCGCAAAAACAGACTTCAGGTTCACGTTCATCACGGCGTCCCACTGCTCCTCGCTCATGCGCATCAGCAGGCCATCGCGGGTAATGCCGGCGTTGTTCACCACCACGTCGATCTTGCCGAACTCCTTCACCACGTCCTCTACCAACTGCTCGGCCTGGGCATAGTCGGAGGCGTCGGAGCGGTAGCCTTTTACCTTGCCGCCGCCAGCTGCCAGCTCCTGCTCCAGCTGCTGTCCTTTTTCCACACTCGAGAGGTAGGTGAATGCTACCTGTGCGCCCATCTCCACAAATTGCTGTGCTATGGCGCGACCTATTCCTTTAGATGCCCCGGTTATCAGAGCTACTTTTCCTTCTAATGCTTTCATGGGAGCCAAAGTTAAAAAAGATTTCCGTAATCCGAAGCGGGTGAAAGATAGCCTGCATCAGGAGGTGAGTAAGTTGTTAGTTATTAAGTTTTTAAAACGGGTAAAGGAGGCGGGTAATAGAAGTATAAATAATGGCTATATAGGACTTTATTATATGTGTGCTTCTCTGGAAAGTATTGCAACATATTTATAATCTGATTATTGTGTAGAAATTGACTTTTATTTTTATAGGTTAAAGCCTATTTTCGTGACGATTTTAAACCAAAGGTACCCCAAACTCATGTTGAAACGCACGAAAGGACTTGCCATCCTGTTCGCGTTGTCGTTGTTAATTTGCATTACGGCTGCGCAAATCCTGAACTTTTCCCCGGCCTATCTGATGGGCTCAAAAACCGTAGAGGCGGCACCTGCCGCTAAGTCTGTTGTGAAAGCAGAGAAGAAAAAGGCGCCTGCGCCCATCGTCTATGGTATTCCGACCGACTCGCTGGAGATAGTGGAGGCCGAGGTGGAGCGTGGTGAGGTGCTTTCCGAAATCCTGGGCCAATACAACATCGACCCAACCACCATCCATAACCTGGCAAAGAAAGCAAAAGAAGTATTTAACGTGCGCCGCATTGCCGCCGGCCGCAACTACACCCTCCTGCACCAGCGCGACTCCGCGCAAACTGCTCAATACTTTATTTATGAGCCAAGCCAGGTAGAGTACGTGATCTTTGACCTAAGCGACAGCCTGAACGTAACGCTGGTAAAGCGTGAGGTGGAGGTGCTGGAGCGTACCATCGCCGGTGAAATAGAAAGCTCGCTTTTCGTAAGTATGGTAGATGCTGGCGGCTCCCCGCAGTTGGTAAATAGGTTTGCTGACATCTTTGCCTGGCGCCTCGACCTGAACCGCCTGCAGCCCGGCGATAGTTTTAAGCTGATCTATGAAGAGAAGGTAGTGAATGGTGAGACGATCGGATTTGGTGAACTGAAATCTGCCGTGTTTGAGCATGAGGGCGAGGAGATCTACGCCATTGGGTTTGATGAAGGAAACGGCCTGAACTATTATGACCAGAAAGGGCAAAGCCTGAAAAGAGCCTTCCTGAAGGAGCCGCTGGAGTACAGCCGCATCAGCTCACGTTTCTCCAAGAGGCGCTTCCATCCGGTGCAGAAGCGCTACAAAGCCCACCTGGGCACTGACTTTGCTGCACCGCGCGGCACCCCGATCCGAACCGTTGGCGACGGTGTGGTAGTAGCTGCACATTACACCAGGGGCAACGGCTATTTCGTGAAAGTGCGCCACAACAAGACCTATACCACGCAGTACCTGCACATGTCTAAATTTGCGAGAGGCATACGGAAGGGAGCGCGTGTGAGGATGGGGCAGACTATCGGTTATGTAGGCAGCACTGGTTTGGCTACCGGACCGCACCTCTGCTACCGGTTCTGGAAGAACGGCCGCCAGGTGGATGCTCTGCGCGTGAAGCTGCCAGCCGCCAACCCGGTAAGCAAAAATAACCTGCAAGAGTTTGACGCAGTGAAAGAACAGACGATGCAGCGCATGCAGGCCATCGATATTAAAAGTGTGAAACAGGAGCTGCTTGCCTCCGGTAAAACCAAAGAACCAAACGATGCATAGAATTATACTTTAGTGAAAATTTGATTGTTAAGGCATAAGGCGCTGTTTTCAGCGCCTTATGTTGTTTAAGTAGATTATACTTTTACATGCCAGTTTATACTTCCCCCCTTCTGGCACAAGTCTTCAGACTTGTGTTCTTTTAGGTGTTGGGTTTGTAACGCTACTGGGTTGAAAAGCCATACTTTATACTTGGGCTATACTTTTATACTTGCCAGTTTATACTTCCATAGCCGCTGCTTTTTTAGTTTGACACAGGCTATACTTTCTAGCCACTGCTGATCCTCAGTCTTACATACCTAAAGTTTCACCTCTGGCCTTGGCGCCCTCCAGCCCGGGAGGGCTCGTCTTCCCGCATCGCGCTGGGACCTTTTCTTTGCTCCTGCGTCGCAATGCCCTCACGGGCACCGAAAAATTCCAAAGGCGCTCTTTGTCGAGGGCCCCTACCCCCACGGAAAGACTGGGAACAGTTTGATAGCCAAAACTGACGGAGCTCCAGCAGAATTCCCCTCTCGGGAGGGGCAGGTTCGCACCTGTCGCACGATGCCAGCATCTACGAAACCTATACTTTAGCCAAAGTAGTAACAAGCTCCCCTCCTTAGACAAGGAGGGGCTAGGGTGGTTAGATAATTCTGCTAACGAGGCTTCAGACAATTCCCTCTTGGGGGTAGGGGCCTCGGTAAACAAGGGGGCAAAGAGATGATAATCGTTTGCAAAGAAATAAGGGTGGACGCTTGCGCTATAGCATTGCTACAAAAGAAAAAGAGACGCAATGTTTGCGCCTCTACAAGTATAAAATCTTATCAATCTATCAGGTTACCTAAATCACCGGTCCTACTTGCAGTATTTCTTCAGGTATGGTGCGGCTTCTTTCAGGCCCAGTTGTTTGGCCTTGGCCCAGTCGGCGCAGGCGTTGGCTTTCTCCCCGATATTGTAGCGGGGGGCACCCCGGTTGTAGTAGGCTTCGGCGTAAGTCGCATCTAACTCAATAGCTTTGGTATAGTCAGAAATGGCACCACGGTTATCCTTCAGAGCGTAGCGCACCAGTCCGCGGTTGTTGTAGGCCCTGGCATCCTTCGGCTTCAGCGAAACGCCCTTATCAAAATCTTTAAGGGCGTCTTGGTAGTCGCGCAGGTTGTAGCGGGTAAGGCCGCGGCTCAGGTAAGCCTCGGTATACTTTGGGTTAGCGGCAATGGCTTTCGTAAAGTCGTCGATAGCACCCCGGTAATCGCGCAGGCGGTCTTTGGCCACGCCCCGGTTGGTAAGGGTAGCGGCATGGCGTGGCTCCAGCTTCAGTACTTCGTCGTACTGCTGTATGGCATCATCGTACCTGCCTGCTTTAAACTGCTCATTCCCGTTCCTGAAATAATCTTTTACCGTTTGCTGTGCAGCGGCGTTATAAGACACCAGTAGAAAAAGTAAAAAGGGTAGAATTTTAAGCATAGGCGAAACTTAATTTATACTTTCAGGGGCTAAAGTACGGCAGTATGGCGCACTCTCAAAATTAAATTAGGACTTTTATGTTATTCCTGTTGGCAAGTCCAATCAACTTCTTTCCATTATGCTAAAAATGAGGAGGGTAAAACGTGGTTTTGCAGAGTTGGGATTATCGTTTAATTTTGTCTGTCAACTTATAATTAAGAAACTATGGCATCAAAATACGATTTAGTAGTGCTGGGTAGTGGCCCGGGTGGCTATGTGGCTGCAATTCGCGCGTCGCAACTGGGCATGAAAGTAGGTGTTATCGAGCGCGAGTCGCTGGGTGGCATCTGTCTGAACTGGGGCTGTATCCCGACGAAGGCACTGCTGAAAAGCGCAAATGTTTTTGAGTATATCAACCATGCCTCAGACTATGGCATTACCGTGGGAGACGCTTCGGTAGATTTTAATAAGGTAATCCAGCGCAGCCGCGGCGTGGCCGATGGCATGAGCAAAGGTATCCAGTTCCTGTTCCGCAAAAACAAGATTGATGCGATAATGGGTACTGGTAAGATCGTAGCCAAAGGCAAAATTGAGGTTACAGATGCCGACGGAAAAAAAGACACGGTAGAGGCTGATAATATCATCATCGCGACGGGTGCCCGCTCACGTGAGTTGCCTAACCTGCCTATCGACGGCAAGAAGATCATCGGTTACCGCCAGGCCATGTCGCTGGACAAAATGCCGAAGAGCATGGTAGTGGTAGGTTCCGGCGCCATTGGTGTGGAGTTTGCCTACTTCTACAACGCCATGGGCACAAAAGTAACCATCGTGGAGTACATGCCGAACATCGTGCCGGTAGAGGATGAGGAGGTATCACGCCAGTTGTCCAAGTCTTTCCGCAAGGCAGGCATCAACATCATGACCGATTCTTCTGTGGAGCACGTGGATACCAACGGCGACCTGTGCAAGGTTTCTGTTAAAACGGCAAAAGGCGAGGAGATTCTGGAGGCTGAGGTAGTGCTTTCTGCTGTGGGTATCCAGACAAACCTAGAGAACATCGGCCTGGAGGAACTGGGCATTAAAGTAGACAGAGGCCGTGTAGTGGTAGATGAGTTCTACAAGACAAACGTGGATGGCATTTACGCGATCGGTGACATCGTGCCGGGCCCTGCGCTGGCGCACGTGGCATCTGCCGAGGGTATCATCTGTGTGGAGAAGATAGCCGGACAAGACCCGGAGCCGTTGAACTATGGCAACATCCCGGGCTGTACGTACTGCTCACCTGAGATTGCATCTGTTGGCCTGACAGAGAAAGCCGCACGCGAGCAGGGCCTGGAGATTAAAGTAGGTAAGTTCCCGTTCTCAGCGTCTGGTAAGGCAAGTGCCGCCGGAGCTAAGGATGGTTTTGTGAAGGTGATTTTCGATGCCAAGTATGGCGAGTTCCTGGGCGCGCACATGATCGGAGCCAACGTAACCGAGATGATCGCTGAGGTGGTGGTAGCCCGTAAACTGGAGACCACAGGCCACGAGATCATCAAATCGGTGCACCCGCACCCAACCATGAGCGAGGCGATTATGGAAGCCGCCGCAGCCGCTTACGACGAAGTGATACACCTGTAAGCAGGAAGTATAGCGATACAAAAAAGGGGTTGGTCGAAAATTCGGCCAGCCCTTTTTTATTTTATGGGATATGGTTGAAACTTGTGGCCGCTGCCGGCGCTGCCGCAGTGCATACACGACCAAACCATACCTATAAACTATGAAGAAATCACTCCTTTTGGTGGGAGCCTGCCTCTGGTACGGCCTCGCCAACGCCACACCCGACACCCTGCACATAAAAGCAGCGAATCTGCGCATGCACCAGCTCAAGCCCGGCTTGCGGCAGTACATGGTCACGATCCGGAAACCAGACAAGCCGGACGTGCTCAGCCAGTCGCTTTGGAACCGCGATGTGCGCCTCGAAAAGTATAAAGGCAAGGAGCGTCTGGTCATACGGCAGAACTGGGTTGGGGCCGATAGCACCACCAACCGCAGGATCTTCTCTATCTGCGAAAGCGACTTCACCCCGGTTTACCACACCAGCACCTCATTCAGGGGTACGGCTGCGTTCGAGTTCCGGCAGGGGCAGGTGGTAGGCTCGGACACCACGCAGAACAATGCCTTTAAGGGCTTTAAAGTGGAATCGCCGGAGCAGGCGTTTAACTGGGAACTGGACCTGGAGTTTTTCGAAACGCTGCCGCTGAAGACGAACACCGTGTACAGCATCAACTTTTACCACCCCGGCAGCAGGCCCGGCCCGGCAGAGAAACTGTACGAGGTAATCGGCTCAGAGAAAATCCCGACACCTGGTAACACCCAGACCGACTGCTGGAAGCTCCGGACAGACTACGGCAACGGAAACTACGCTATCTTTTGGATCAGCAAAAAAGGCCATGAGGTGCTAAAGATGGAGGAGGAGTTTAACGGCGCCATACGCCACAAAGTAAAACTCAGCACCAGTGCCGGCTATATTTAAGACTTAAGAGGGCTTTTGCCCTCGGGTTTGCTACTTTACAAAGACGAGCTGCAATGGCTCGTCTTTCTTTTTGCAAGAAACTTTAAAACTTTTCGTTCTGCTTAGAAGGAGTGGGTTTAGCCAGATTCACATATTATACTTACCTTGTACGCCTTTTACGGCCCTTAAACAGTACTGCTTTTGATGCTACTGGCAAGTTGGCACTGTTATGGCTGCAATTATACTGAACCTTAAGCTGGAGGTTCCTTTAACAACAATTCACTCTTTTGCTCTTTTAGCTTTGTGTGAGTTTATTTTTTATCACACTCTTACCCAAACATGAAGCTCAAAGGCAAAGTAAAATTCGTATCCCAAGATAAAAACCTCTTTTTCGCTACCCTCCGCAAGCGGGTAGACGCTTATTTTAAAGAGAATAATATTCCTAAAACGGCCAACACGGCCATGGTTGTAAAAAGCGTGGTGCTGCTATTAGTGTATATGCTGCCCTTTGTGGCCATCCTGGCGCTGCAGCCTGATTTGCCAATTAGCCTTCTGCTGTGGTTTTTAATGGGCCTGGGCGTGGCCGGTATTGGCATGAGCGTGATGCACGACGCCAACCATGGCGCGTTCTCAAGTAACAAAAGGGTTAATTTCCTGATGGGCCATACCCTGAACCTGGTGGGCGGCTCGGCTTTTAATTGGAAGCTGCAGCACAACATCCTGCACCATACTTATACCAACGTGGTGGAGATGGACGAGGACATACAGGACAGGCTCGTGCTGCGTTTCTCGCCGCACACAAAAGTTAAATTCTTCCACCAACTGCAGTGGGTGTATGCGTTCCTGTTTTATGGGCTACTGACGCTTTACTGGGTCGTAGCGAAAGACTTTGTGCAGTATGGCCTCTTTATTAAAAATGGCGTGAATGCCAACTCGGCTGCTGAGAACAGGACCATGCTTCTCAAGATTGTAGCCATGAAGGTGCTATACTTTTTTGTGATGCTCGCCATGCCGACACTGCTTTTCGGAATCCCTTTCGTGCAGGTTATACTTGGCTTCCTGCTGATGCACTTTGTGGCCGGCATTATACTTACGGTGGTGTTCCAGTTGGCGCACACCGTGGAAGGCACAAATCACCCGAGGCCGGATGAGAACGGAAACATCGAGAACGACTGGGCGATACACCAGATGAACACCACCGTGAACTTTTCGCGCCACAACAAGTTGCTATCGTGGTACGTGGGCGGCCTGAACTTTCAGGTGGAGCATCACTTGTTCCCGCGCGTGTGCCATGTACACTACCCGGCCATCGCCAACATTGTGAAAGAAACCGCCTCCGAATATGGTATACCTTATCTTGAAAACGCAACCTTTATGCAGGCCGTACGCTCACATATAGCCACACTGCATCGTTTTGGCAGGTTACCAGACATTAACGAGGCTATCGCATAGATAAACATGATCAGAAGGGCTCACACTGGAATTAAAAATTATTATAGAGCCCGGTTTTTTACCCATTATTAAGCAAACTAAATGAAATTAAAAGGCAAAGTAAAATTCGTCAACAAAGACAAAAGCCTGTTTTTCCCAACACTACGAAAGCGTGTAGATTCCTACTTCGCTACGAATAATCTCTCTAAGTCTGGCAACAACAAATTGTTAACCAAGAGCATTATACTGCTCCTGCTCTACCTGGTGCCGTTTGCCCTGCTGCTCGCCCTTAAACCCGGTTTGGGTATAAGCCTGGCGCTGTGGTTTATAATGGGAATTGGGGTGGCCGGCGTGGCCATGAGCGTGATGCACGACGCCAACCACGGTGCTTTCTCTAAAAACAAGACCCTGAATTACCTGATGGCGCACTCAGTTAATTTGCTGGGCGCGTCTGCTTTTAACTGGAAGCTGCAGCACAACATCCTGCACCATACCTACACCAATGTGGCGGAGATGGACGAGGATATTGACGACATCGTATTCATGCGATTCTCGCCGCATACCAAGGTGAAGTTCTTCCATAAGCTGCAGTGGGCATATGCTTTTCTTTTTTATGGCTTGCTTACGCTGTACTGGGTTATACTTAAAGATTTCGTTCAGTTCTTCAGGTATATCCGGAATGGGGTGAATGCGAATTCAAGAGCTAAGAACAGAGTCGCTTTCATGAAGATTGTAGCCTTTAAGGTGCTTTATTTCTTCTCTATCCTGGTGGCCCCAACGCTGCTTTTCGGAATTCCTTTCCTGGAGGTTGTGCTTGGCTTCCTGCTGATGCACTTCGTAACCGGTATCATACTTTCTACTGTATTCCAGTTGGCGCACACTGTGGAGGGTACCAGCCACCCCTTGCCTTCTGAGAGCGGTACCATTGAGAACGATTGGGCCATACATCAGTTAAACACTACCGCCAACTTCTCGCGCAAGAGCAAGCTGCTGTCGTGGTATGTGGGCGGCCTGAACTTTCAGGTGGAGCATCACCTGTTCCCGCGCATCTCGCACGTGCACTACCCGGCCATTGCCGATATCGTGAAAGATACCGCTGCTGAGTTTGATATCCCTTACCTCGAAAGCGAAACGTTCTTTCAGGCTGTTCGGTCGCACCTGGCCACGCTACACCGCTTTGGCAGGCTGCAACTGCCACGCCTTAGCGAGGTGATGGCTTAAAAACTTATTTAAATTGACTGTTGAAGCGGCAGGAGGGAGACTTCCTGCCGCTTTTGTTTTAGGCCGAAGTTTTACTTGATTAACCAAAAGGCCCTGGGGCTGGAACGTGCACTGCGGCCTTAGCTGATTTTACTTAAATTAGCGACGAATAATTTTTGCTCCCATGCCAGATATCCGAATCGCACCCTGCTCCACCGCAGACCTTTATACGCTACAAGACATCGCCATCCGCTCATACAGGGACCATTATTTATACTTGTGGTTTGACGGCGGCGCTTGGTACATAGACCGTAGTTTTGAAGAACAGGCACTACGCGATGAGTTGGTAGACCTGCATGCTGCCTTTTACCTTATTTATACTGATGAAGAATTGGTAGGCTTCCTGAAGCTGAACCTGCATAAGGAGTTTGGCAACCACACTGCAGCGGAAGCACTGGAACTGGAGCGGATCTACCTTACCAAAGCAGCCTCAGGCAAAGGCATAGGCCGCGAGGTAGTGAATTTTACCAAGGAAGTGGCCCAAAAGTATAAAAAACGCATCATCTGGCTGAAGGCTATGGACAGCAGCCGTTCGGTAGAGTTTTACGAGCAGAACGGGTTTGAGAAGTGCGACACTTACACGCTGCCTTTCGAGCAGATGAAGCCCGAGTACAGGGGCATGTTTGTGATGAAGCTGGAGCTGTAGGAGATTTTGTTTGAGTTTTAATGTACATACATTAAACTTTAGGCTAGCTCTCACTGTTGTGGAAGAAGGCACTTGAATTGCCGCATCAGAAAGTATAAAATTTTGGAAACTACGTACGACGTACTCATTATAGGAGCCGGACCAATTGGCTTAGCCGCTGGGTTGGAGGCGCAGCGAGAGGGGCTCAGTTACCTGATCGTGGAGAAAGGCTGCCTCGTTAACTCGCTGTATAACTACCCGCTCAACATGACTTTTTTCTCCACTTCGGAACGGCTGGAGATTGGCGGCATTCCTTTTACATCGCTCAATGCCAAACCTACCCGTGCCGAGGCGCTGGAGTACTACCGGCGTGTGGCCGACTCGGCTAAGCTGAACATAAACCTGTTTGAGGAGGTGCAGCACCTGCAGCTGGAGGGCGAAATGTACCGCATCAGCACCAGCAAAGGCAGTCACTTGGCGCGCCATGTGGTGGTAGCACTTGGCTTCTACGGCATCCCGAACCTACTGAACGTGCCCGGTGAAGATCTGCCGAAAGTGCGGCACTATTACTTCGACCCGCACTATTATTTCCGCCAGAAGGTGGTAGTGGTAGGAGCCAACAACTCTGCCGCCGATGCCGCCCTGGAAACCTGGCGCAAAGGGGCTGACGTGACCATGGTAATCCGGCAGCCGGAGCTCGGAAGTATAAAATACTGGGTAAAACCTGACTTGGAGAACCGCATTAAGGAGGGGGAGATAAAAGCCTATTTCAATTCCAGTATAACCGAAATCCGCGAACGTGAGGTAGACATCGAGACGCCAGAAGGGAAAATAACACTGGAGAACGATTTTGTGCTGGCCATGACCGGTTACCAACCTGACTTCAGCTTTTTGGAGAAAATTGGTATCAAGCTGAGCGAGGATGAGAAGCGCCACCCGCAATACAACCCTGAGACAATGGAGACAAACCTGCCCCAAGTATATTTAGCGGGCGTGGTTTGCGGTGGTATGGATACGCGTGTTTGGTTTATTGAAAATTCCCGCGATCACGCCGTGAAGATCATTGACCACATTAAACAGGAGCAGCAGGCAGAGAAAGTATAAGGATGGATGATGTGAAGAAACTACGGCAGCTACCGCAGCAGGAAGCAAAAATGCCGGCACTGTTTGTGGGCCACGGCAGCCCGATGAATGCCATGGAGCAGAATGAGTTTACCCGTGGCTGGGCAAGTATGGCCAAGGGAATCGCCACACCCAAAGCCATACTTGTGGTGTCGGCGCACTGGCAGACAAAAGGTACGGCCGTTACGGCCATGGCGCAGCCCCGCACTATCCACGACTTCCAGGGCTTTCCGCAGGAGCTTTTTAATGTACAGTACAATGCACCGGGCAGCCCCGAGACAGCCGCCGAGCTGCAGCAACTGGTCAAGAAAACTGAGCTGCACCTTGACCACGAGTGGGGCCTCGACCACGGCACCTGGAGCGTGCTCAAACACATTTACCCGAATGCCGCCATTCCTGTGCTGCAGCTTAGCCTTGATTACACCAAACCCGCCCAATGGCATTACGAACTGGCCAAGGAACTGGCGCAGTTGCGGCAGAAAGGCGTTTTGATAGTAGGCAGCGGCAATATTGTGCACAACCTGCGCACCCTTAACTGGCACAGACCTGACGAGGCTTTTGAGTGGGCAACCGAAGTGAACGAGCAGGTAAAGCAGCAGATCCTGAATGGCGACACTGCCCCGCTGATCAAGTATGAGCAACTGGGAAGCGCTGCCTCCCTGGCCATACCTACCCCGGAGCATTATCTGCCGCTGCTCTATACGTTGGGCCTGCAGCAGGGCGAGGAGCAGGTGCAATTTCTCAATGATAAGATGCAGTTAGGCTCCATCTCAATGACCTCGGTTAGGATTGGGTAATAATTTAAAGCAGTCTTGTAAGGGGTTAAGGAGGGATGTTTTTAAACCTACTCAACAAAAATAGCAGTTGAGGGAGATGGTCTGTAACACCGGGCCCAACCACCCCTAACCCTCCTTGTCCAAGGAGGGGAGTTTGTTTTTGCTTTGGCCAGAGTATAAGTTTCGTAGATGCTGGTGTAGCGCGGACAGGTCGCGACCTGTCTGGGCGAAGGTGTAAACCCACCCCTAACCCCTCCGAGGAGGGGAATTATACCTCTCCCAAGCCCTCGTATAAAGAGCGCCTTTGGAGTTTTTCCGGTGACGAGCGGAGTGAGGCATTGCGACGCAGGAGCAAAGGAAAAGCTCCCAGCGCGATGCGGGAAGACGAGCCCTCCCGGGCTGGAGGGAGCCAAAGCCGGAAATGAAACGGTAGGTATGAAAGACTGAGGATCAGCAGCGGCTAGTAAGGGTAGCTTGGTTCAAGCTACAGAAAGCAGTAGCTATGGAAGTATAAAGTACGGACTGCGCAGACTTCCTAGTCCGCGGCAGAGTGAGTTTCGGACAAAGATGTCCGGAACAGCGGGAAAGGCAGGTGTAAGAGAGTAGCCAAAGTATAAAGTATGGCTATTCAAGCGAGTTGCGTTACAAATTCACCATCATAAAAGGACACAAGTCTGAAGACCTGCGCCAGAAGGGGGATCAGCAGCAGCCAAAAAGTATACCCAAAGTATAAAACCTGCCAAAATAGGAACTGAGCAAACTTGGCTCTATCTTTGCACATTAAAAGCATCTCAACTTCCCTAAAGAAACTATACTTCCGGTTTTAAGGTTGATGAGAGCAACACCGGTCGGGAATGGCCTCTTGCAGCCTGCTGCAATCAATTTCAAACTCCGGCCACCTTACCGTAAAGCAGCGCACAAGGCGTTGCGCGGTTTTATTTGAAAAACCATTGAATGACATTCGAGAATCTTAACTTGATTGAGCCAATCCTAAAAGCTCTTAAAACAGAAGGATACACTACCCCAACACCTATTCAAGCCAAATCCATCCCGCTTATACTTGAGAAGAAAGACCTGCTAGGCTGCGCCCAGACAGGAACCGGTAAAACGGCAGCCTTCTCTATTCCGATTCTACAATTGCTGCACGAGAAGCAGGGAGATGACCGTGGACAGCGTAAAATAAAAGCCCTTATCCTGACACCAACCCGCGAGTTGGCATTGCAGATCGGCGACAGCATGGCGGCGTACGGCAAACATACGGGCCTGAAGCATACAGTAATTTTCGGTGGCGTGCCGCAGAAGAAACAAACCGATGCCCTGCGTGCTGGTGTGGACATTCTGATCGCCACCCCGGGCCGTTTGCTCGACCTGATGGCGCAGAAGTACGTGCACCTGCAGCACATCGAGTTGTTTGTGCTGGATGAGGCAGACCGTATGCTGGACATGGGTTTTGTGAATGATGTGAAAAAGGTGCTGAAAGTGCTACCGGAGAAAAAGCAGTCGCTTTTCTTCTCTGCTACCATGGCCCCGGAAATCATGAAGCTGTCTGATAGCATCCTGGTAAATCCTGCCAAGGTGGAGGTAACTCCGGTATCGTCTACGGCCAATACCATTCAGCAGTCTGTATACTATGTAAAAGGCCCGGACAAGCGCAAGCTGTTGCTGCACCTGCTCAAGGATGAGGAGATGGAGAGCGTGCTGGTGTTTACCCGAACCAAGCGTGGCGCAGACCGAGTAGCCAAGGATATTGCCAAAGCCGGCGTAACCGCAGAGGCGATACATGGTAATAAAGCACAGAACGCGCGTGTGCGTGCGCTGGATAACTTCAAGTCGCGCAAAACACGCGTACTGGTAGCCACTGACATTGCCGCCCGCGGTATAGATGTGGACGACCTGAGCCATGTGGTGAACTATGAGCTGCCAAACGAGCCGGAGACTTACGTGCACCGCATTGGCCGTACAGGCAGGGCAGGGGCAAGCGGCATCGCGCTATCTTTCTGTGGTGCTGATGAAGTTCCTTACCTGGCCAGCATCCAAAAGCTGATCTCGAAGAACGTGCCGGTGATAGATAACCACCCGTTCCCGCTTACAGCCAAGGATTTTGCAGAGGCAGCCAGCACCGTGAAGGAGCAGAAGAAAAAAGGCGGCAGAGGCGGACGCGGCAGTTGGGGCAATAAACCGTCCGGTGATGGTAAGCGCAGTTCAGGCAGCGCTACCAGCAACAGGCCAGCCGGTGGCCCTCGTAACGGAGGCGGTAACCGTACCAACGGTAACAGAAACAGAACGCATCAATCAAGCTAGTTTAGCTTAAGCATAAAGTATAAAAGCCCTGTCGGAGATGCTCCGGCAGGGCTTTATATTTTAAATCAGGATTTTATAGAATACAAGGATGAGCCGTTGACTTCGCAGGGCCTCGCAGACGGGTGAGCTTCTTGCCGTCTACGAAGCATGCCAAACTACCCCTCCGTTACGGCTTGCCTTGTGCGGCTTACCAGGTATACTCCAGCAAATATCAGCAAGGCATATATTGCCTTCTGCACCGTAAAAACATCTTTGCCTACCCCTATGGCGATGACAATGGCCAGCACCGGCTGCAGGTAAATGTAAGCTCCTACCAATGAGGGGTTGGCATAACGCAAAGCCCAGGTGTTAAACAGGTAAGCGATGATGGTTACGGCGATCACCATAAAGGCTATGGCCCACCAAATGGAATCAGGAAAAGAATTGTAATCCGGTGCCATAACCTGCTGCCAGCCGAAGGGCACCACAATTATGGCCCCTACGGTAAAGATGCGGCTTACCACGGTAAAGGCGTTATACTTCTGCATCAGCGGTTTTACCAGCACCAGGTATAGGCCAAAAGAAGTGGCATTGAGGATGATAAGCAAATCGCCCCACAGGTTGCCGGTAGTATGCTCGCTGCTGGAAGTATAAATGAGCAGGAACGCACCCAAAAAGGCCAGCGCAATGCCGCCAACCTTACGTTTGCTGATGCGCTCCCGTAAAAGTATGGCTGAGAACACCAGCACCACTACCGGCACGATCACCATCAGCAGAGCTGCGTTAATGGGTGCCGTTAAGTTAAGGCCGGCAAAAAAGCAGAGTTGGTTCACAGCCACGCCCGTCACGCCGCAAAGTATGGACCGCAGGTTATCGTTCCAACCCACAATTTTTTCCTTTGTTATCAGCCGGGTAAAAAGCCCGAAGAAAATAGCCGCCGACACCACCCGGATCACAATCAAGCCGAAAGGGCCCATGTAAGCTGGCATTACCGCTTTGGCTATACTGTAATTGCTGCCGTAGATCAGGGCCACCAGGAAAAGCGCGCCATGCACCTGCACTTGTTTATTCATGGTGCAAAGGTACGTGCTTATTTGTACCGCTCCGTATAAGGTAGGAAACAAAAAATACACCTAAAACGACACGCTATATGAATGGGATGCCCCTTACCGTGAGGCGATCTATAGAAATAATGGGACTGTTCTTTCTGGGATGGTTTATTGTGCTGGCAAAGGGGCTGCTAACGCCGCTGCTGCTGGCTTTCTTTATCAGTATCATGTTAATGCCGCTTTACCGGTTCTTCCGGCAGTATAAGCTCCCGGATGCGCTTGCCATTTTTGTAAGTATATTGGCCATGGCAATAGTGTTTGGCCTCATCATCTGGTTCTTCTCCGCTCAGATCGGCAACCTGATCTCTGATTTCCCGATCATCCAGAAAAACGTAACCAACCACTTAAACGCCCTGAGCGCCTGGATCGAGGCACACTCCCCGTTCTCTACCACCGAGCAACTGGATTTTATAAAGGAGCAAAGTAACAAGCTGCTTGGGTTTACGGGCACTATCCTGAGTGGGGCGGCCGGGTCTGTCACGTCACTGGTCATTCTGCTGGGTTTGCTGCCCATCTACATTTTCCTGATCATGTTTTATAAGAACCTGCTGCTGCGCTTCGTGTTTTTCTGGTTTCCGCAGGAGCAGCACGGCAGGGTAGAGGAGACGCTGCGCGAGATGCAGGTGATCATAAAAAGCTACCTTTTTGGTCTCCTGATACAGGTAAGCTACATGACGGTGCTGTTGGGTGGTTTGCTGCTCATTATCGGCATCAAGCATGCGTTGCTTATCGGGCTGATATTCGCCTTTCTGAACCTGATTCCATACGTTGGGGCCTTGCTGGGCAACATCATCGGGGTGCTGCTTACCTTGGCCTCTTCCTCGGAGCTATGGCCGGTCTTCGCTGTGCTAGGTACCATTACCTTTGTTCAGTTCCTCGACAATAATATCCTGATGCCGCGCATTGTGGGCTCTAAAGTAAAGCTAAACGCACTGGCTACCATTGTAGGCGTTATTGTGGGCGGCGAGATCGCGGGAGTTGCCGGCATGTTCCTGTCGTTGCCTATCATTGCCGTGCTCAAGGTGGTGTTCGACCGTACGGAGCAGTTCAGGCAATGGGGCGTTCTTTTCGGAGATGAAAGACCTGAGCGAAGCCCCATGGAGGTTCCGCCGCTGCGCACAAAGGACAAAAGAGTTAAGAAGAAGCTGGAAGAGCAAAACAAGATCGAACCGCCGCATGAGAAGTGAGTTTAACGTGCATGTACTCTTGCTCATCATACTGTTAAGCGATGCGTTGTACAGCTGATCTTTCTCTATCCCTAACGCATCCTATACACTGAACAGGCAAGGGTAATTGTGCATTACTGGGTCCAACCACCCTGCCCCTCAGAGCTACGCTCGCTAGTTTCGAACTCCCGTTCTCACTAGTCAAAGGCGGGGAGCCTGCAATTACTGATGTTGAAGTGTAAGTTTCATCGTTGGGGATGGCTGTCATCAGCAAAAGTTTGAACCAACCCCTAGCCTCTCCGAGGAGGGGAATTATACCTCTCCCCAGCCCTCTCCTAAAAACAGGAGAGGGAGTCCGGTCCCAGTGGTTTAGTAATGGCTATCGAACTGTTCCCAGTCTTTCCGTTGAGCGCCTTGTATTGATGCGGTGCCCGGAGGGCAGCCTGCAGCGCAGCGATGGCAGCTTCAATACACCGCGCGATGCGGAAAGACGAGGCCTCCCGGTCTGGAGGGAGCCAAGGCAGGAGGTGCAACGATAGCCTTTGTAAGACTGAAGATGAACGGCGGCTAGAAAGAATAGCTTGTTTCAAGTTGCGAGAAGCAGCAGCCACTAAAGTATAGCCAAAGTATCAGGTATGGCTTTTCAAGCCAGTAGAGTCAGAGACTCAAGACCATTAAAGGACACAAGTCTGAAGACTTGCGCCAGACGTGAGAAAGTATAAACTGGCATGTAAAAGTATAGCAGAAGTATAAAGTATAATTCAATTCCGACTGAACAAGCCGTGGCAACAAACCCACACGTTTTATGCTTACCTGTTTCCCTTCAAATTCGTAGCTTTGTTAGGAACAGATTCCGGAGAAAGTAAAGAGCAGATGATTCACCCGAACATACCCTTGGCCGAGCGCATGCGGCCCCACAATCTCGATCAGTATTACGGACAAAAGCACCTTGTAGGGCCCGATGGCATTCTGCGCCGTTACATCGAGGGAGGCGTGATACCAAGTATGATTTTGTGGGGACCTCCGGGTGTAGGCAAAACCACGTTGGCCAACATTATCGCCAACCAGATGAAGGTGCCGTTTGTAGCCCTGAGCGCTATCAACTCTGGCGTCAAAGACATCCGGGAGGTGATAGACCAGGCTAAAAAACGACAGGGCACAGTGCTGTTTATAGATGAAATCCACCGGTTTAACAAGTCGCAGCAGGATGCACTGCTGGGGGCCGTGGAGAAAGGCACAGTTACACTGGTGGGCGCTACTACAGAAAATCCCTCCTTTGAGGTAATCTCGGCCTTGCTCTCTCGCTGCCAGGTATACATCCTCAAGCACCTGACCAAAGATGAGTTGATAGAGTTGGTGGACAAGGCCCTGGCGCAGGACGAATGGATGCGCCACCGCAAGGTGCGGGTGCAGGACTACGAGGCCCTGTTGACCATATCAGGGGGCGACGCACGCAAGCTGCTGAACCTGCTCGAAATTGTGGCCGAAGGCGTGCAGGGCGAGGAGGTAGTGGTGACCAACGAACTGGTGAAACAGGTGGCCCAGCAGAACATCGTGATGTACGATAAGTCAGGCGAGATGCACTACGACCTGGTTTCGGCCTTCATCAAGTCCATCCGTGGCTCCGATCCGAATGCGGCGGTGTATTGGCTGGCGCGCATGATCGAGGGTGGCGAAGATCCCAAATTCATTGCCAGAAGGTTGCTGATTGCGGCCTCAGAGGACATTGGTTTAGCCAACTCCAACGCGCTGCTCATGGCCACATCCTGTTTCCAGGCGGTGCAGATGATCGGCTACCCGGAGGCGGAGATCATACTTTCGCAGTGCACCGTTTACCTGGCCACATCTCCCAAGAGCAATGCATCCTACAAGGCCATTAAAACGGCGCGGGCGCTGGTGCAGCAAACCGGTAACCTTCCGGTGCCGCTGCACATCCGCAATGCACCTACCAAGCTGATGAAGGAAATCGGGTACGGCAACAACTACAAGTACGCCCACGACTACGAAGGCAACTTTGTGCAGCAGGAGTTTATGCCGCAGGAGCTGAGCAATACACCGCTTTACCAGCCCGGCAACAACGCCCGAGAGCGCGACCTGCTAAAGCAGCTGCAGGCGCAGTGGGGAAAGAAGTATCGCTATTAGTTATTAGTTGTTGGTTGATTTTTACGAAGGAAAAGGACAGGAGAAGCCAAAGTATAAAATGCGGCAGTCAATAACTGGCTCCCCCGAAGCTCAGTGCATAGGACGCTATAAGTGTACCCAAAATAGTCACCAACAATAATCAACCAATAACGAACAACGAACAACCAAATATGAACAGAATCGTGTTTATACTTTCGTTTGTGCTGCTGATTGCCCTGTACATTGTGTGGGGGCAGCTGGAGTTTCCGTTTGGCGGCTTTATGGTGGTGGTGGGTACGCTGGTATTGGTATACTTCCGGAGGCGCTACCTGCACATGAAACCTTACTGGGGTGGTAGCTTGTCTGATATTCCCAAATACTTTACATTACCATAAGTTTCTAACGCAAAAGGTTTGTCTATAAAATGGCGTGGTTGGTCGAGTTGGGGCTGAGTAGATGAACTTAAAGCTTTAAATTTGATTGAGAAGTATGGAAGTATACTGCTTCCTGAGAAATAACGAACCAAATTAAACCCTGACATACCATGCTAAATTTCCTGAAATATGTGTTGGCCACCATTGTAGGCCTGCTCATATTCTTCTTCATCAGCATCCTGTTGCTGATCGGCATTGCTGCCAGCACAGCCTCCAAAGACGAGGTGAAAGTGGCTGATAACTCTGTGCTGGAGCTTAAACTGGACAGGCCCATCGCGGAGCGCGACCCGAAAGACCCTTTCTCTGAGCTTGGTTTCTCGTTTGGCGGCTTTTCAAGCACCGACGGCCTCGATCAGATCAAAGCCTCTATCCGCCGTGCTAAAAATGACGACAGAATTGAGGGAATCTTCCTGAACATGACCTTTGTGGATGCCGGGATGGGAAAGCTGGAGGAAATCCGAAACGATCTGATCGACTTTAAGAAATCTGGCAAGTTTATCGTATCCTACACCGACCTCTCTACCGAGAAGGCGTACTACCTGGCCTCTGTTGCCGACAGAATCTACCTGAACCCGATGGGAACGATAGAGTTTAACGGCATGAGCTCTGAGCTATACTTCTTTAAGCGCCTGCTGGATAAGCTGGAGATTGAGGCCCAGATATTTAAAGTAGGAACCTATAAGAGCGCCGTGGAGATGTTCTTCCTGGAGAAGGCCAGCGAGGCCAACCGTGAGCAGATAACCTCTTTCCTGAACTCGATGAACAACTACCAGCTGAAGCAGATTGCCGCCACACGCGGCATAACAGCTGAGGAACTGAAGAAGGTGCAGGATAACCTGTTGGTACGTGACCCGGAAGACGCTAAAAAGTATAAACTCATCACCGACGTGGGGTATTACGATGAGGCCCTCACTTACATAAAGGGCCAGATAGGCCTAGAGGAAGAAGATGAGCTGGAGATGGTGCAGCTCAAGGAATACAAAAAAGTGAAGGACGATAACATCAGCACCTCCAAAAACCGCATCGCGCTTATTTATGCCGATGGCGATATAGTGGACGGAGAGGGTGACGAAGACAACATTGGCGGTCGCCGTTTTGCTGATGCCATCCGCGAGGCCCGCCTCGATGAGAAGGTAAAGGCCGTGGTGTTGCGCATCAACTCACCGGGGGGCAGCGCCCTGGCCTCAGATATTATCTGGCGCGAGATTCAACTGACAAAAAGAGAAAAGCCGGTGATCGCCTCCATGTCTGATGTGGCTGCCTCAGGCGGTTACTACATGGCCATGGGCTGCGATACCATTGTGGCGCACCCGAACACTATTACCGGTAGCATTGGCGTGTTTGGCGTGATCCCGAACATGCAGGGCTTCCTCAACGAGAAGCTGGGTATAACGGTAGACCACGTAAGTACCGGCAAGTTCTCCGATATGCCAACTGTAACACGCCCCATGACCGCACAGGAAAAGGAGATCATGCAGCACCAGATTGACCAGGTGTACGAGACCTTTACAAGCAAGGCAGCCAAGGGCCGCGACATGACGCAGGACAAGCTGAAGGAATATGCATCGGGTCGTGTATGGTCGGGCATAGAGGCCAAGCAGCGTAACCTGGTGGATGTGTACGGCGGCCTGGACGAAGCCATTGCCATAGCTGCAAAGAAAGCCGGTGTAGCAGACGACTACCGCCTGAAAGAGATGCCTACCCGCAAAACCTTCTTCGATGAGCTGATGGGAAGTATGGGCTCGAAGGCAAAGGAGCAGGCTATCAAAGCCGAAATGGGGGATTTGTACCCATACTACAAGCTGTATAAGAAAGCCTCTACCCTGCAAGGCATCCAAGCCCGCCTGCCATACGAGTTGGTGGTGGAGTAGAGAGCCTGATTGCACAAAGTATGAAGAAGTGATTTCATACCTGAAGTGTAAAACAAAAACCGCCCCGGTAAATATGCCGGGGCGGTTTTTGTTTTATGGAATAGCTATTTTTCGCAACTTTGCCCGGAGAGATTCCGGTGTTAGCCGTTAAAAGGTATAAGCGGTACATGCTTCTGAACGAGGTGCAGCAATCTCTCCAACACTCAACTAAAACCCATAACTGTTACTATGATGCAGCAATTACAGGAATCTACAGACCATATTAAAAAGATAATCAGTGGCTTTGAGCCGGAGTTCGGAATCATACTTGGCACTGGCCTGGGAGCCTTGGTAAACGAGCTGGAGGTAGTCCACTCCATCGCCTACACCGATATACCGAATTTCCCTGTTTCTACGGTGGAGAGCCACTCGGGCAAACTGATCTTCGGGAACTTGGCCGGGCGCCGTGTGGTGGTGATGCAGGGTCGGTTCCATTACTACGAAGGCTACAGTATGGAGCAGGTGGTGTTTCCGGTGCGCGTTATGAAACTGATGGGCGTGAAAAAGCTGTTTGTGTCCAATGCCGCAGGTGGCCTGAACCCTAGCTTCAATACCTCCGACCTGATGGTGATCACCGACCATATTAACCTGCAGCCAAGCAACCCGCTTATCGGTAAGAACGCCGATCAACTGGGGCCACGCTTCCCTGATATGAGCGATGTGTACGATGAGCACATGGTGCGCGAGGCCATGGTAATTGCCGAAGATGCCGGTTTTGCCGTGCAGGAGGGGGTATACGTAAGCGTGCCGGGCCCGATGCTGGAAACACCTGCCGAATACAGATACCTAAGTATAATCGGTGCTGATGCCGTGGGTATGTCTACCGTGCCGGAGGTGATTGCCGCCCGCCACATGGGCATGCCTGTGTTTGCTGTTTCCGTGATCACGGATATGTGTACTCCGGACCGAATCAAGAAAGTGGTGCTGTCGGATATTCTGGAGGCTGCCGCCATCGCAGAGCCCCGCATGACGCTGTTGATCCGGGAGTTGGTGCGCCGCGCCTAGTTGGCTGTAACCAGAATCCTTAAAAAAAACAGAAAGACAGAAACGATGCGTTGTTTCTGCCTTTCTGTTTTTTATACTTATACTTCTGCCAACCTCCTCTTTTGCTGCAAAAACAGCCTGTGCTCTAACAAGGCTTAGTCTTTGGCGTTTCAGCCCATCATCCCGTAAAGCAGCATCAGTGCCACCAAATTGTTGAACATGTGCAGCGCCACAGACCAGCCCACGCCAAGGCGCAGACGTGTGTAGCCCAGGAAAATGCCTCCCACAAACTTCGGGAGCACCAATAAGAGCAGCAGCGCCAGCGGCAGCCCTGTTTCCTGATAATTGAGCAGGTGCAGCAGCGCAAAAAGCCCCGCAGAAGTATAGAATACGAAGCCGAAGTGCCGCTTCCAGAACAAGTATACTATCGCCTGAAGCCTCCTGGATATGAATGGCCATACCGCCAGGGCAAGTAAAAGCAGCGCCCCGCCCGCAAAGTATACCATAGAAGCCTCCAGAGTCTGCATTACCAGCGGGCCAAAATTTAGGAGTAAGGCAAACACCGCCACAAATAAAAACCCCCGTGAGTAAACCAGTGGCAGCCGGAATATGATTTCCTCGGTTAAGGGTGCCAGCAGCACCACCGTTACCAGAAGTGGAAAGAATGGGAAGGCAGAGGCAAGTGTGTCTTTGGAGGTAGTGATCAGGTACTCGAAGCCCAGGGTATCATACAGAAAGGCCAGTCCAACCAGTAGTGCCGTCTGTATAGCCATCTCTATAAAAGTGATCTGAAAGATAAGCGGTAGCTTCGTCTCCACTATATTCTGCTCGCGCGGTACCACCTTTGGCCGTAGCGCAAACTCCCATAGCTGCCTCAGCGTGTCCGGTAAGGCAGGAGGAGCAACGTATGGGGGCACCTTTGTGTAGAAAGTTGGTGTTTTCATAGGAGAGTTAAGAACAGATTGTTTTATATAAATATATGTATTATTTATATAAAATCAATTAAGTTTAAAATATTATTAGAACGAGTCTATTATAATCGGGGTTGGAGACCGGTAATAAGCTGGTGGTAGGTTGAAATAGGTGGCAGGCAAGTATACCTCCCATACTTTGTTCGGCAGGTTTGGGTTGAGAAAGGTCACAAAAATGGGGCTACCATGCAGGCAGCCCCAGAAAAAAATAGGCTAAAGTACGTTAGTTATTTCCTGATGATAACTGTCTTACGATCGTATGCGAGATTGGTGAATATGCCAAAGCCGCCCTCCACCGATGACTTTATCTTGGATGGTTGCGCAAAGGGGTTGCCGTTGGCATCCTTGGCATCGGAGACGGAGGATATAAAGTCGTAATACTGCTGCTCGATGTGGTACAGCGTGACAATAAGCGTATCGTTCTCCTCATAATCATAGGCAGAACCGTAGGACACCCGCTTGCCGTTTGTCAGTTCATCGGAGGTTACAAAGTCACGGTCAGAGCCACCGCTGAGGCTGTCGATGTGTGTCATGTAGCGGTAATAGTTGGCCGTGTTGGCATCGTCGTAAAACGAGGTGAGCAGGTAGGCCTTGTCTTTGTCGTTAAACTTCCATTCCACCTCATCTATGGGTACTTTGGGTTGTACGATGGTAAAGCCGGTTACCTTTCTCCCCTTGCCATCTGTTACCTCCAATTGGTAAACCTGGCCGGGTTTGCCGTTCATGATCTCGGTGGAGGTGTGGGTGTAAAAGCGCCCGGTGCTCTTTATCATCAGGGGCTTATACTTTAGCTGTACGCGCTTGCCTGCGGGTGTGGTAACGAATACCTCGGCATCGGGTACCATGGGAGGGGTGGGGGCTTCAAAGTACCCGGAACTTTCCAGCACCGATGCCCGGATCTGCTTTCCGGGCTCCAGGTAGCATTCCACCACCAGCTGCGGCTCATGGTATGGCAGGTCCACATCAATGTCCTTCTCCAGGTCGCAGGCGGTAAGTATGGCCAGCAGCGGTAGCAGCAGGTACAATAATCGCTTTTGCATCATCAGAATCTGAAATTATAGGTAACAGAAGGAATAACCGGGAACAGCGACACCTGCTTTGCCTGGAAGCCGATAATGGTCTGCTCATTGTTCTTATCCTTCTGTTGCTCAAAGTACACAAAGTATGGGTTGCGGCGGTTGTACACGTTATACACGCTAAAGGTAAGGTCGGCCTCGCCCCGGCGCGGTTTTAGCTTCAGCACGGCACCCAGGTCCAGGCGGTGGTAGGCGGCCAGTCGATAGGCGTTGCGGTCTTCGTAAATGGGTATGACAGTCGGCTCTTTTCCCTCCACATCCTGAAAAGCAAACCTGGCCACCGGCACCGAGTAGGCATTGCCGGTGCCGTACACGAAGGCCCCGGTTAAACTCAGGCGTTTGTTGAGCTGGTGCATCAACACCAGGCTGATGTCGTGGCGGCGGTCGTAGCGGGCCGGAAAACGCCTGCCGTTGTTTATGCCATCGAACTTGCGGTAGGTCCAGGAGAGGGTATAGCCGAGCCAGCCGGTGGTTTTGCCGTTCACCTTCTCTAAGTATAGTTCATTGCCGTAGCTGTCGCCCTTCCCGAACAGGAACTCATTCTCCAGGCTGTCATTCACAAACAGGTTGGCCCCGTCGCGGAAGTCGATCTGGTTTTGCATCCACTTGTAGTATATCTCGTTGGTGATAAGGTACTTGCCTTTGCCGAACAAGTGGCTCACGCCCACAGCTGCCTGCTGGGAGCGCTGTGGTTGCACGTTTCTGTTTGACGGGTACCAGATATCTGTTGGCAGCGAGGCGCCGGAATTGGTGAGCAAGTGCACGTACTGCATCATGCTGGCGTAGCTTGCCTTCAGCGACGTGTGCTCGTTCAAGGTATACTTGGCAGATACCCGGGGTTCCAGGGCTGCGTAGGTTTTGCCGCTGCTGTTAAAGCCCGACAGCCGCAGGCCATAGTTAAAGGATAGCATCGGGCTCAGCACAAAATCATCAGAAGCGTAAAGCCCGAACTCGCTGCCGCTGTAGGTATTGCCAGCGCCAAAGCTCAGCGTGCTGTCCTCCGACTCAAAGTTCAGGCGGCCAACGGTAAAGTCGTGGTGCGTGGCCTGTGCCCCAAACTTCAGGCTGTGCCCATCGCCAACAAACCAGTCGAAATCGGTTTTAAAAGTATAATCCTGCACCTCGGAGGAGAGCTTAAAGCTGAAAATATCAATCTTGTTGTTGATGTTATACTTGTAGCCCGTGGAGGTGAGGGAGGTGGTGGCGTAGAGGTTTTCGTTGAACTTATGCCGCCAGCGCAGGTTTCCCATGGTGTTGCCCCAATCAAAGCCGAAGCTGAAGCCGCTGTCGTTAAAGCCGAAAAAGTCGCGCCCGTAGTAGCCGCTCAGGCTCAGTTCATCCTTCTCGCTTAAAGTATAATTCAGGTTGCCGTTGAGGTCGTAAAAGTAATAATCCGGGATGGGGTTATAGTCTTTGTCACCCTCCTTGATGCGGTTCAGTTGCCGCGTGAAAATATCCACGTAGGTGCGCCTGCCCGATACGGAGAAATTGAGCTTGTCTTTTACGATAGGGCCATCTACGGTAAGGCGCGAGGAAATAAGTCCCAGGCCACCCGTGCTTCTGATGCGCTCATTGTTGCCTTTGTTCATCCTGACATCCACCACCGATGACAGACGCCCCCCAAACTGCGCAGGAAACCCACCTTTGTACAGCTCCACGCTTTTTACGGCATCCGGGTTAAACACGCTGAAGAACCCGAACAGGTGCGATGGGTTGTAGATCATGGCATCGTCGAGCAGCACCAGGTTCTGGTCTGGTCCGCCACCACGCACATACAGGCCCGAAGTGCCCTCGCCGCCAGACTGTATGCCAGGCTTCAACTGTAGCGTCTTCACCAGGTCCACCTCCCCGAAGAGGGCTGGCAACAACTTGGCCTCACGTGAGGACAAAGACTCCACGCTCATGCGGGTGTCGTTCAGTTTCTGTTGCAGCGAGCTGGCCTGCACCTCCACCACCTTCAGCTCGTTGCTGGCTGGCTCAAGGGTAAAATTTATACTTTGGCTGCTCTCTGCCACGGTAACGGTACGGGTAGCGGTGCCATAGCCAACATAGGTTGCCTGCAACGTATGCTCGCCCTCGGGTAAGTTAAGTTGATAGTAGCCGTTTTCGTTGGTGATGGTGCCGATAGCTGCTTCCGGTGCCGATACCGTAGCGCCGATCAATGCCTCGCCATTGGTGGCGGCACGTACATAGCCCTGCACCACCTGCCTTTGTGCCCAGGATGGCAGGGAGATCAACAACAATAGGGAAACAACGGTGATTCGGTAGATGTGCATATTTGCAGCTGTTACGCTGGTGTTTTGTCAAGTTAGCAATTCGGCGGCGTAACATGAAATTTTAGTTTGCCAGACAGAGCCTTAACCATTAACAAGTGCTTTTGGTTTACTTAAAGTGGCCGCGGTCTAAGAAAAGTAAAAGCCATTGCCAGCGGCAACAGCTTTTACGGTTATGTAGGTAGTAGTTGGTGGGGTTGGGGGAGGTTTTAGGTTAATGCTTTTTGAGGTATTATAGGGGATGCAGTTTTTATCGGTGCTATACTAGCCAGTTTATACTTTCCTCTTCTGGCGCAAGTCTTCAAACTTGTGCCCTACAATGGTCTTGAGTTTGTAACTCTACTGGCTCGCAAAGCCATCCCTTATACTTTGAGATTATACTTTATACTTCCCTAGCCGCTGTTTTCTGCTGCTTGACACAAGCTACACTTACTAGTTACTGCTCATCCTCAGCCTTACATACCTACAGTTGCATTTCTGGCCTTGGCTCCCTCCAGCCCGGGAGGGCTCGTCCTCGGGCATCGCGCTGGGACCTTTTCCTGCCCTCGTGCCTCGGGCTGCCTCGCTCCCGCTCGGCACCGGAAAAACTCCAAAGGCGCTCAACCCAAGGACTGGGATCAGATTCGATAGCCGCTGCTTTCCGCACAGTCCCCCTTCGAAGGGGGCAGGGGGATGTAATCGTCTGCTGAAAATCCCCCTCCTCGGAGGGGCTAGGGGTGGGTCCATTTTCCCTAATTTTTGTCTCTTAAATCCTAACTTCCAAGGGGTGGTTGGACCCGGTGCTGACCATCCCAGTACTTTGCCCCACTTACCCTTGGTACAGCTCCAGAATACGTTTCTTCAGATAAAACTCACACTTGCTTTGCAGCAGCTCTGCCTGCGCCTTGTTCATGTTGTTCAGCGATTCCATATAGGCAAAAAAGTCGATGTTGCCGAGCTCGTAGCGTCGTTTGGCTCCCTCGAAGGCGCGTTGGGTATACTCCAGGTTGGCAGTTACAGTGTTATACTTCTCGCGGGCAGCCAGCACGTCCTGGTAAGCCTGTTGCACCGTCTGGCGCAGTTGGTTCTGGCTGGCTTTGTAATCAAGCTCGGCGTTGCGCAGGTCCAGGCGGGCCGTCTGTGCATCAAAGTGTCGGCTCAGGCCATTGAAGATCGGGACGCTCAGGTTCAGGGCCACCACCTTGCGCTGGTTCAGGTCCAGTTGTTCGAAGTATGGCATGACATCGAGGTTGCCGTTTTCAGGGTCTTTGTAGATGTTGCTGGAGTAGTTGGAGCCAATCATGCCTTCCAGTGTCAGGGTCGGAGAGAAATTGCTTTTAGCTATTTTAAGCTCCGTTTTAGCAGCATCGAGCGTGGCTGCAGAGGATTTCACTAGCGGCGAGAAAGATAGGGCATTGGCCATTACCTCCGCCTCCGATGGCAAGTCCATACTTATATCGGTTGGGGTGGTGGGCATCTCCAAAGTATAATCCGGGTTGCCTTCCACGTTCATCTCCTGCACGAGCATCAGCTTGGCTTTGCGGTAATTGTTCTGGTAGGTAATCAGGTTCAGCTTCTCTGTGGCGATCTGCGCCTTAATCTGGTACACCTCGTCCTGCGCCCGTACACCAGCGCGCTCCAGCTTCTCCATCTGGCTCAGTTGCCCTTCCAGCAGCTCAATGCGCGCCTCAGAAATGCTGATGTTCTCGCGGTCTACGAGGGCCTGCAGGTAATAACCGGTTACGTTCGTCTCCAGGTCTATCTCGGCCTGCTGCTCGGCGTAAGCGCTTGCCTGGGCCTGCTGTTTTGCTTTCTTAAGTTCAAATAGCTTGGAAAAGCCGTCAAAAAGCACCACCTGGCCCGCAATGTAGGGGTAGGAGGCGTTAGTATTTCCGCGCTGCACCTGTCCGGTCACGTTATCAAATACTAGTCCGTTGGTACGGCTGAGGTCTGTGTTTGCAGATATGCTGGGCAGGTAGCCATACTTGTTGCGGCTCACCTTAATATCGGACTTGGTGTTATTGTACCGGGCCTGGCGCAGTGTCACGTTGTTCTGGCGGGCCAGATCCAGGCTTTTCTCCAGCGTCAGGGGCTCCTGAGCATGGGCGGCTGTCGCTAAACTAAGGCATAAGGTTAGCCCTCCCAGCTTTTTGAGCAGGGCTATGGTAATACATTTTTTCATAGTTTTATTTTATACTAGTGGCAATATTGTGATGCAAAGTATAGCTTAGGCGCCGTCCATACCCAGCCAGGCGTTGCGCAGCTGCAGCTGCTCGGGTGTTGCCATTGGGTCTGGTTTTAGTACGTGCTGCTGCTGGCGTTTCACGGCTGTAGCCTTGCCCTTCAGCTTCTTCTCCTTCAGCTCCCCTTTGTCGTTCAGGCGGCCTACGGTAAAGGTCAGCCTGTCGCCGGGCTTCATACTTTGCAGCTCCTCCCCGATAAGCTGGCGGATGTTGGCAGGGGTGATCTCGGTGCCGTTAAAGGCCAGCAGCAGGTCTCCGGTCTGGAAACCGATCTTGCGGCCAAATTCATCCATGTCGGCTGTATCAGCTACTTTGATTTTACTCGTTTCCTCATCAAAACCCGGTGCAAAACCACCGTACGATATTACCTGCTCCGTACCTGTGGGCTGGTAAATAATACCCACCTTGCGGAACGTCTCCTGCAGCGGCAGCGGCTCTGGGCCTTCTACATACCGGGCAAAAAAATCGCGAATTTCCGGGTACGTCATTTCTGTTATTTTATCAAACAGCTCCTCATCCTTAAAGGCATTCTCCTTACCGTACGTCTTGGAGAGGTCGAGCATAAGGTCGCGCAGGCCATACTTGCCCTCGCTGAGTTCCCGCAGCCGTATATCCAGCACCATCCCGATCAGAGAGCCTTTCTGGTACACGTTTCCGTACTCGTTCTCATACTTATCCAGCACCTGGTCGCTCATCACGGTAAACGGAAGCGTGTCGTTGTAGTAGGTTTTGGAGGTTAAGATGTAATCGCGGATCTTCTGCAGGAACTCATCCATGCCATACAAGTTCTCGTACAGCTGCACGTGCGTGGCAAAATACTCGGTTACGCCCTCGTACAGCCACAGGTGTTTCGACATGTTCGGGTTGATGAAATCGAAGTTGCCGATCTCTTCGGAGTGTATGTTGAGCGGCGTAACGATGTGGAAGAACTCATGGGCTGCCACATCGCGGATGGTGCTGCTAAACTGTGCCTCCGGCATTTCCGGCAGAAAGTATACCGAAGAGTAAGAGTGCTCCAACGCCCCGAAAGACCCTGACTTACCCACACGCTCCGGCACATAGATCAGGAAGGCATACTTATCTACCGGCAATGTGCCGCCTAGGTAGCTGCGTTGCGCCTCCAGTATATCCTTTACATTAGCTGCAATCGGCTCCGACGTAACACGGCCGGTAGGGGAGTAGACCGACACCAGCACTTGCGTGTTGCCCAGTTGGAGTACAGTGGTATCGGGCACATTATACATCAGCGGCGAGTCAGCCAGCTCCACGTAGTTAGGCAGTTCGTATGTATCCAGCGAGTCGTTGGAGGAAACAACTTTAAGCGGCGTAGAGCCATAGAAGCCCTGCGGCTTAGTGATGTTTAACTGGTAAGGCACCTGTTTCATGCCATCAAAGTAGCCAACAAAGCCAAAGGTGTTCAGCAGGAAATTCTTGTTTTCCTCTATGTTGGTTCCGCCCGGCTCAAAGACCGCGTCCTCGCGCTTGGCGGCGTCAAAGGTATCATCCACCCAGTAGGTTACCCTGGCGAGCCTCGTGGCATTGCTGACCCTCCAGCGGTTGGTGTCCAGTTTCTCTACGGCTAGGGTATCGCCGTTCTTGGCATAAGCTTTAAAGTCTGTCACAAACTTGCCGAAGTCTGACACGGAGTAAGTGCCGGGTACGATCTTGGGCATGTTGTAAACAACCTCATTCTGTTTTATTTCCGGTGCCTGCACGGTTACTTGCACCTTGTCGTCCTGCACATTTTTCAGGTCTACAGTAACGTTGTACTTCAGGGCAGTGCCGGACTGCAGCTCATTACCGGCCAGGGCGGCCATGTTCAGGCCGAGGCAAAGTGTAAGAGCAGTGAGTGTGTTTTTAAGCATGATTAGTTTCGGTTTCTATCAATATAACTCATACGAAGTATAAAAGATAGCTTTTTTAGACCAAATGGCTCTTTTTGTAGACCAGGCTCCCTTACGTAGTCATACCTGCCGATATACAGATGCTGATGCGACGCAAAAGGTTGCCTGAAGGTATGATGTACCCCGGCAGCGATAGGCCATACCGCTTTACGCCGGGGATGCACCATAAACAAACAACAAACACTATACTTTAATCGGGTTTATACTTTTCTATTGTGTCCGGATGGCTTTCACAGGATCCAGCAGGGCCGCCTTTACTGCCTGGAAGCTTACGGTTGCCAGCGCGATAACCAGGGCCAGCAATCCAGCCAGGGCGAAGATCCACCAGCTCAAGTCGATGCGGTAGGCAAAGTCCTGCAGCCACTGGCTCATGCCATACCAGGCCACCGGCGTTGCCAGCATGATGGCAATAGCTACGAGCAGCGCAAAATCCTTGGAGAGCAGCAGCACAATATTGCCCGTTGTGGAACCGAGCACTTTGCGGATACCGATCTCCTTGGTGCGCTGCTCCGCCGTAAACGACGCCAGGCCAAACAAGCCAAGGCAGGCGATAAGTATGGTAAGGCCCGCGAAGTACCCGAACACGGTTAGCATCTTCTCCTCGGCGCGGTACTGGCGGTCAAAAAACTCATCCATAAAGAAGTACTCCATAGGATGGCGCTGGTCGAACATACGCCACTGTTCCTCTACAAAACTGATGGTGGCAGCCTGGTTCTCTGGCGAGATACGGGCCAGCAGGTAGCCCGGAGACTCAGGCGCAAGTGTGATTGCCAGTGGCTGCACATCGGTGTGTAACGAGCTCATATGGAAGTCTTTCACCACGCCAATAATTCTGGTGCTGCTGTCTCCAACCCTGTTTTCACCTGTCCCTACCTTCTTGCCGATCGGCTCGCTCCAACCCAGCCACTTTGCGGCAGCCTCGTTTATAATGATGCCGCTCTTCTCGTCTGTTTTCATGTCGCGGGAGAAATTACGGCCTTCCTTTATCTCCATGCCCATCAGCGAAATAAAGTCATAGTCTACCGCTATGATATCCATTGTTTTCTCCACCATTTTACCGTCTTGCTCCATGAGCAAAAGGGTGCGGTTAGTGGGCTCAGCAGGTATGCTGTATGAGTTAGAGACCTGCAGCACGTTCGGGTTCTGTAGCAGCTTTTGCTTGATAACTGGCAGGCGCTGCACCAGCGTGGAGTCGCCGCCCGGCACATCAATCACCATCACCTGCTCTTTATTAAAGCCCAGGTCAGCGCTTTTCAGGAAGTGCATCTGCGTAAACACCACAATGGTGCCGATGATCATGATCAGGGAGATGCTGAACTGCAGCACCACTAATGCCCGGCGCAGAGTGGCACTGCCCCCTCTGGGTTGCTTATCGGATTTCAGTACATCGGCTGGTTTAAAGCCCGAGAGGAAAAAAGCCGGGTAGCTGCCTGCTACCACACCCACCAGCAGCACAATGGCCAGAATAACGAGCAGAAAATCCCACTGCAGGAAGAAGTCGGAGGAGAAATTCTTCTCCGTGAGGTTATTGAAGCTCGGGATAAAGATCTGCACCAGCGCCAGCGCCAGTAGCACGGCAATCAGCGTCAGCAGCACCGACTCGCCCAGGAACTGGCGGATGATCTGACTACGATCAGCACCAACCACTTTGCGTAAACCCACTTCTTTGGCGCGCTTGGCTGAGCGCGCGGTGGCCAGGTTCATGTAGTTTATACTTGCTATCAGTAGCAGAAAAACCGCCACAGCCCCAAAGATGTATACATAGGATATATTTCCCGAAGAGGATATACTGTGCATGTAGCGGGTGTCGAAATGGATGTCCTTCAGGGGCTGCACGATGAACTTCATCTGGGCGTTCAGCTTGTTTTCCTTTATCCAGGGGTTCACGTGGTTTTGAGTCAAATCGTCTACCTGCGCTTGCAGCGAAGCTATCTGCTCCTCATTTTGCAGCAGCACATACGTGTAGTTGTTTAGGTTAAACCACTGGGTGTTGCGCTCCTCTGCACTGGTGCGGGCATCGATGGTAGCTTTGGATAAAAGGCCGGATACGTTCAGGTGCGAATGACCCAGGTTGCGGTATACCCCTGTAACAGTATAGGAGTCGCGGCTAAACTGCAGCACTTCGCCCATCGCCTGCTCCACACCGCCAAATATCTTCTCTGCCATCTCCTCCGTCAGCACGATGGTATGGGGGGCAATAAGGGCTGTGGCAGGGTTGCCGGCCAACAGCTCGTAATCAAACACTTTAAAGAAAACACTGTCTGCAAAAACAAGGTCTTCATCAGTAAAAGTCTGGTTGTTGTACCAGATGGTTTGCTTGCCGGCACGGTTAAACTGTGTAACAGCCTCTATGTCGGAGAAACGGCTGACGGCAGGCGCCAGTGCCGGAGGTGTCACCGCGAACTCATCCTTGTGCCCTTCAAAAATTACCTCGCCAACAATGCGTGTAATGCGGCCTGACTTACTGAAGTGGTTTTCGTAGCTCAGTTCGTCCTGCACATACAGGAAAATAAGTATACAGGAAGCTATCCCGATAGCCAGTCCCAGGATATTGATAGCCGAGTATACTTTGTTCCGTAACAGGTTACGGACTGCGATCTTGAGATAGTTGTTGAACATAGTTTTATTTTGGTTAGGCTTTCTGAAGGTAGATCTTGGAAAGTAGAAGTATAAACTGCAGACGCCGGGAGCGCCTGCAGTTTATACTTTATAGCAGCTCTGCAGCGTGGCGTTTCACGTTCAGGTTCTCGGTCACGATCTGGCCGTCGAACAGGTTCACGATGCGGTGCGCGTACTCGGCATCGGTAGGGGAGTGCGTTACCATTACTACGGTAGTGCCGGCATCGTTTAGTTCGGAGAGCAGCTGCATTACCTCGCGGCCGTGTACGGAATCCAGGTTACCGGTAGGTTCGTCGGCAAGTATAAGCGCGGGCTCCGACACCACGGCTCTGGCAATGGCGGCCCGCTGCTGCTGGCCACCCGACAACTGCTGCGGGAAGTGGCTGCGGCGGTGCGCGATGCCCATGCGCTCCATGGCCTGCAGGGTGCGTTTCTCGGTTTCAGATTTAGAGAAGCCAAGGTAAGCCAGGGGCAGGGCGATGTTCTCCTCCACTGTCAGCTCATCTATCAGGTTAAAGCTCTGGAACACAAAGCCCAGGTTTTCTTTGCGCAGCTTGGCGCGCTGGCGCTCCGATACGTTGGCCACCTCCTGACCCAGGAACTTAAAGCTGCCGGACGACGGGCTATCCAACATACCCAGGATGTTGAGTAAGGTAGACTTGCCACAGCCGGATGGACCCATGATGGCCACGAACTCGCCGCGCTTTATTTTCAGGTCTACCCCGGCCAGGGCGGTGGTTTCTACTGTGTCCGTGATGTACTTCTTCTGCAGGTTTTGCGTGTCGATTATTAGTTCTTGCATGCTCATGGTTCTTGCTGTTGTAAATGTTTTCTAGTTTTATTTTGTACAAATGGTGTGTGCGTTCTCGGTTATCAAGTGCTTTTCTGTGATATAGCTTCGGAATTCATCCGGCGCTTATTTCAGTTCCAGTTGGTCTATGTCGCCGTAGCTGTCGTAGGAGGATAGCACCACCTTATCGCCCGGCTGCAGGCCATCCAGCACTTCGTAATAGTTCGGGTTCTGGCGGCCCAGTTTGATCTGGCGCTTCTGGGCGTTGCCGCTGGCTTCGTTCACCACAAACACCCAGTTGCCGCCTGTGCTCTGGTAAAAGCCGCCGCGTGGGAGCAGCACGGCCTTGGCGCCATCGTTCAGGTTCAGCTTAATCTGCAATGTCTGGCCACGGCGGATGCCTTCCGGAGCGCCCTCTGCAAACTCCATATCCACCTGGAAGGTATTATTCTGCACCTCAGGTATAACTTTGGCCACGGTTACTTTGTAGCTCTTCCCGTTGAAGTCGAAGGAGCCGCTCAGGCCGGGGTGTACCCTGGAGATGTAGTGCTCATCTATGTTGGCTCTAACTTTATAACCGTTCAGGTCGTCGATCTGGCCAATGTTTTCCCCCGGTGCTTTCGACTCGCCAACCTCAGCCTTTAAAGTAGAAAGCTGGCCGGTGAAAGGAGCTGTTACATACAGGTTGTTTAGCGTGTTGCGTGCCATGCCAATGTTAGCCTCCATGCGGCGGATAGACTCGTCCAACTGCTTCAGGCGGTCGTTCATGAGCTGGGCATCCTGCTTAACGGAGCGTTCTGCCAGGGTTTTACGGGTATTCAGGTACTCAAACTCATCTTTGGCAGCCTCGTACTCCTCCCGCGAGATCACTTTCTCCTCTATCAGCATTTTGTTGCGCTCATACTTACGCTGGGCCAGTGCAAGCTGGTACTTTATCTCGGCCAGGTCGTTCTCCTTCCGGATCAGATCCTGCTTCATGGTTATCTCGGAGTTCTGGCGTTCGTTCATCAGGTCGTAGAGCTGCGTTTCGCGGGTCATAAAGTCGATCTGGAGCGTGGTGTTGGAGAGTTTCAGGATCGTGTCGCCTTTCTCCACCATGCGGCCGTCATCGGTATAGATCTTCTCCACACGGCCACCCTCGGTTATATCCAGGTAAAAAGTTTTAAGCGGCTCCACCGTGCCATCTATGGCAATAAACTCCTGGAACATGCCTTCGCTAACCTGGCCAACTGTGATGCGCTTACTGTCTACGTTCAGCGTTGAGCTGTGCTCAGCGAACAGCAGGTTGTAGAGCACCAGTATCAGCAGCAGAGTTCCTCCGGCAATGAGGATAAGCTTCTTAGGTGTTACTTTTTTCTTTTCGATTACGCGATCCATAGTAGTAGATTGTGGTCGTGGGTAATTTATTTCATAGTTACACTTTCCGCATTGCCAATTAGTGTGCCATGTTTATTAAGTAATTGGTAATCAGTTAGTTGTGCTCAAGTATAGGCTTGCTGCTATGTCTATACTGTCCGCTTCCGTACACCTGAGTGTCCTGTAGCGAACAGCAAGCAGGCAAAGGAGCAGGAACTTCGTGATTAACATTTTATACTTAGCCGGAAGCATGGCATATTGCACAGAAAAAACGTACTTTTACATATACATCCCCACGATTTACAATTTAAAACTATGAGTAAAATCCCTTGTAAGGTATTGGTGGTAGATGACGAGGAAGACATCCTGATGGCAGGAAAGCTATTGCTGAAGCAGTATTTCGACGTGGTGGTAACTACCTCAGACCCATACCGGATTCCAGGCCTCCTGCAGGAGCAGACCTTTGATGTGGTACTTCTCGACATGAACTACAGTACCGGGGCCACCTCGAGCAAAGAAGGCTTTCACTGGCTGAAGCAGATTCTACAGCTATCGCCCAATATTACCGTAATCCTGATGACGGCTTATGGTGATATTGAACTGGCGGTGCGGGCACTGAAAGAGGGAGCCTCCGATTTTGTACTAAAACCCTGGCAGAACGAAAAGTTGGTGGCCATACTTAAAACGGCTTGCCAGAACCGCGACTCCGTGAGCAAACGCAGCGCCGAGAAAGCTGTGCGCGAAAACACCGCTTATCATTACGATGGATTTATTGGGGTATCGGCGGCCATGCAGCGCGTGTACCAAACGATAGATAAAGTAGCAGCTACCGATGCTAATGTGCTTATACTTGGCGAGAACGGAACAGGCAAGGAAGTGGCCGCCCGCGCGCTGCACAAGAAGTCAAAGAGGGCTGGCAATGTATTTGAAATCGTAGACCTCGGTGCCATCAGTACCACCCTTTTTGAGAGTGAATTGTTCGGGCACGCCAAAGGCGCCTTTACCGATGCCAGGGAAGAGCGGGCGGGTAGGCTGGAGGCGGCATCAGGCGGCACCCTTTTCCTGGACGAGATCGGGAACCTGTCGCTGGCGCTGCAGGCTAAACTATTAACAGTGCTGCAAAGCAGGCAGGTTATCCGCCTGGGCACCAACAAACCGCGGCCCATTGATATCCGCCTGATTTGCGCTACCAACATGCCGCTTTACGATATGGTGCGAGAGGGTGAATTTCGCCAGGACTTGCTTTACCGCATCAACACCGTGGAAATACACCTGCCGCCGCTGCGTGAGCGCCGCGAAGACATAAAACTGCTGGCGGATCACTTTCTGAAAGTATATTGCCAGAAGTATAACCGCCCCGACCTGCACCTGAACGCCGACACGCTGCGCCGCCTGAATGACTACCACTGGCCGGGAAACATACGGGAACTGGACCATGCCATGGAGCGGGCCGTTATACTTTGCGACGGCAACGAGCTTCACCCCGACGACTTCTACTTTGCACCCAGCGAAAACGGGCAACATAAACAGCATGTGCTGGAAAGTATACATGATAACGATTATACCTTGGAGGCACTGGAGAAAATGATGGTGCAGAAGGCCCTTGTAAAGCACTCGGGCAACATAACGCATGCCGCCAAAGAGTTGGGCATTACGCGCACGGCCCTTTACCGCAGAATAGAGAAGCATGGTCTATAGCGGGTTTAGGGTAAAGCTGCTGCTGCGCCTTTTCATGCTGATTGCCGTGGTACTGCTGCTGATGCTGGTGCTTTTCCGTACCGACTGGTACATGACGGGCATCGTACTGTTCCTGCTTGTGCTGTTTCAACTCTATGACCTTATCCACTTCGTAGAGCGCACCAACCGTGATATCAGCAGCTTTCTGCAGGCCATCCGCTATTCCGACTTTACCCAGCGTTTTGCCACATCAGGCCTTAACTCCTCCTACCGGGAGCTGTACCAGAGCTTCAACGATATTTCAGAAGCCTTTCAGCAGGTGAAAACAGAGAGACAAGCCCATTACCATTACCTGCAGGCCATTGTGGAGCAGGTGGGCGTGGGCATACTTACGTTTGACGAGGAGGGGGAGGTGCAACTGGTGAACCATGTAACGAAAGAGCTGCTGCACATTCCGCATATGCGCCATATCGATACGTTGGAACGCCTGAGCCCGGAGCTGGTGCAGGCGCTGTACACTATAGGCCACGAGGAGAAAAGGCTGGTGACGCTACAGGTGAATGAGGAACAGCTCCTGCTGAACCTGAGCGCCACGGAACTGCAGATGCAGGGGCAGCTGCTTAAAATCGTAACGCTGCAGAACATACAGTCTGAGTTAGAGGAGCAAGAGCTGCAGACCTGGCAAAAAGTGATCCGGGTGCTGACGCATGAGATCATGAACTCCGTTACCCCGGTGGTATCCCTGGCCAGCACGGTAAACAATTTGCTAGAGCAGGAGGTGATGGCAAAACACGCCGCAGGCGAAAGTATAGACGAGGAGGTGCTGGAGGATATGCAGTCTGGGTTACGGACCATCGAAAAGCGTAGCGCCGGCATGCTGCACTTCGTGAAAAACTACCGCCGCCTGATGCGTTTGCCAGCTTCTGAGCTTAAGCCGGTGCGTGTGGCAGAACTGCTGCGGAATGTGCACACGCTGCTGCAGCACCAACTGGAAGACCAGCACGTAAGCCTGAAGATGTACCTGCCCGACGAGAAAACAGAAGTCCTTGCCGATGCCGAGCAGCTGGAGCAGGTGCTTATTAACCTGATAAAAAACGGAGTAGAAGCCTGCCTGCAGCAAAGCGACAAGCCATGTGTGGAGGTAGTGGCCTTTGTGCCGGAAGGGGAGCGCGACAAGCTACGCATAGATGTGACGGACAATGGCCCCGGCATACCTGACGATGTGCTGGACAAGATCTTTATCCCGTTCTACACCACCAAAAAACAAGGCTCTGGTATTGGCCTCAGCCTGTCACGGCAGATCATGCGCCAGCACGGCGGTAGCATCCGCGTGCATACCCAACCCGGCGAAACCATCTTCAGCCTGGGGCTTAGGAGAGTGGTAGTTAGCTGTTAGTTGGCCGTGATTGGGATTATTTTCAGGTTTTAAAGTGGCGTGTCTTTCAGGCTTTTTTAGGGCTGGGCGGCATCAAAGGCCACTAAAGCGGGGCAACGATCAGAAAAAGAGCCAAA
>NZ_JAPFQO010000011.1 GCF_026241195.1 Pontibacter anaerobius | reverse complement strand
TACTGTATTAGGTCTGAAAGAAATTAGGTTGCAAGTATACAAAATTTCCGGGCCTCTGCCTGCATAAGCGCCGGCAAAAAGGTAAGGTTGCTAAAAAACAAAAAGCCCGGGCGTTGGCCTGGGCTTAGATTTTTTGTTGGTGCGATTAGCCTAAGTATGGCTTTAGTGCCTTGCTTCTTGAAGTGTGGCGAAGTCTGCGGATGGCTTTCTCCTTGATCTGGCGAACACGTTCGCGTGTCAGGTTAAACTTCTCACCGATTTCCTCTAGTGTCAGTGAGTGCTCTCCGTTCAGTCCAAAGTATAAGGTGATCACGTCTGCCTCACGCTTGGTTAGCGTGGAAAGGGCGCGCTGCACTTCTTTGCGAAGCGAGTCGTTCATCAGGCCCATGTCCGGAGACTCCTCATCTTCGTTCTCCAACACGTCCAGTAAACGGTTCTCCTCACCCTGTACAAACGGCGCGTCCACAGACACATGGCGTCCCGATATCTTCAGGGTATCCACTACCTCAGCAGTGGTCAGTTCTAATACTTCGGCAATTTCTTCCGGCGATGGCTCACGCTCAAACTTCTGCTCAAGCTCTGAGAATGATTTAGAGATCTTGTTGAGTGACCCTACACGGTTCAGCGGAAGACGTACAATACGCGACTGCTCTGCCAAAGCCTGCAGGATAGACTGGCGAATCCACCATACGGCATAAGAGATGAACTTAAAACCTCTCGTTTCGTCGAATCGCTTGGCGGCTTTGATCAAACCGAGGTTACCCTCGTTTATCAGGTCACCTAGAGAAAGGCCCTGGTTCTGATACTGCTTGGCCACCGATACCACAAATCGCAAATTGGCTTTTGTTAACTTCTCAAGCGCAAACTGATCTCCTTCTTTAATTCTCTGTGCCAGCGACACCTCTTCATCCGGAGTAAGCAAATCAACTTTACCAATCTCCTGCAGATACTTGTCCAGTGATTGGCTCTCGCGGTTCGTTATCTGTTTGCTTATCTTGAGTTGTCTCATCAGAGTATGTATTATTCAAAAAAATTGTGAAAACTTTAGTTTTGGCTCGGTGACTTAACATCAGAAAATCGCGCAAAGTTCTGCTATCTTAAGAATAAAATCAAGATGCAACCCTTCGGCGATGAAATATAAAAACTCTTGGTGCCCAATTAGCCGTTATAGCAAGGCACCAAGAGTTATACTATGTCAGGTGTTATTGGTTGTCTTCAGCACCCGGCTTTGGCAGGAGCGCCTTGCGGGAAAGCTTGAATTTACCTGTTTTCTTATCTACGTCAATCAGCTTCACCTTCACTTCCTCACCGATCTCCAGTACGCCTTCCATTGTCTCCAAACGGCCGTGCTTGATCTCGGAGATGTGCAGCAGGCCATCCTTGCCTTGCATGAACTCTACGAAAGCGCCGTAAGGCTGGATAGACTTCACTTTACCGATGTAAACCTCACCGATCTCAGGCTGTGCTGTGATGGCACGGATCTTACCGATGGCAGAATTCATCGAATCCTGGTCGGTTGCGAAGATGTTCACGTGGCCCTTCTCATTTCTCTCTTCGATAATGATGGTGGCGCCAGTGTCTTTCTGGATCTGCTGGATTACTTTACCGCCTGGCCCAATCACCGCACCGATAAACTCTTTATCGATCACCATGTTGAATGAACGCGGAGTATGCGGTTTATAATCCGGGTTAGGGGAAGAAAGGGTCTTAGACATCTCGTTGAGAATGTGCAGACGGCCAGCATTAGCCTGCTGCAGCGCCTGTGTCATTACCTCATGCGACAGTCCCTGGATCTTAATATCCATCTGGCAGGCGGTGATACCGTCTTTAGTACCGGCCACTTTAAAGTCCATATCGCCCAGGTGGTCTTCATCACCCAAGATATCAGACAATACAGCAAACTTTCCAGTACTTGTGTCAGTGATCAGACCCATCGCGATACCCGAAACGGCACCTTTTACAGGCACACCAGCATCCATCAGGGCTAAGCTACCGGCACAAACCGTAGCCATAGAAGAAGAGCCGTTAGATTCCAGGATATCAGAAACGATACGGATCGTATATGGATTCTCAGCCTCTGCCGGAAGCACTTTCTTCAGGGCACGCAGCGCCAGGTTACCATGACCGATCTCGCGACGGCCCGGGCCTCTGTTTGGTCTTACCTCGCCGGTAGAGAATGCCGGGAAGTTATAGTGCAGAAGGAATTTGCTTGTTCCGGACACCATCGCACTATCGATCATCTGCTCGTCCAGCTTAGTACCCAGTGTAACAGTAGTCAAAGACTGTGTTTCGCCACGGGTAAAGATGGCTGAACCGTGTGTGGCAGGCAGGTAGTTCACCTCAGACCAGATCGGACGGATCTCATCCAGCTGACGGCCATCCAGACGAACGCGCTCATCAAGAATCATGTTGCGAACCGCTTCTTTCTCTACGTCGTGGTAGTAAACTTTGATTAGGTTCTCATCGTAGCCGTGGTCTTCGCCAAGAGAAGCGATAAACTCATCACGCACTGCTTTGAATCCTTCGGAACGCTCCTGCTTGTTGGCGCTGCCACGCTTGGCAACGGCATAAGCTTTATCGTAAGTAGCTTCGTATACTTTTTTGCGAAGGTCCTCGTCGTGCGTTTCATGCGTGTACTCACGCTTCACAGTTTTACCTACCATTTCGGCAAGATCAAGCTGTGCCTGGCAATGAGACTTGATGGCATCGTGGGCGAATTGAATAGCTTCCAGCATCTCAGCCTCAGAAACCTCGTTCATCTCCCCTTCCACCATCACAACACTGTCGATAGAGGCACCCACCATCAGGTCGATGTCCGCACGCTGCAGGTCGCTCACGCTTGGGTTAATGATCAGCTGGCCATCTATGCGTGCTACGCGCACTTCAGAGATAGGGCCGTTGAAAGGAATATCGGACACAGCCAGGGCAGCAGAAGCAGCCAGGGCAGCCAGGGCATCCGGCATGATCTCTGTATCAGCAGAGATCAGGTGTATGGTCATTTGCGTCTCGGCGTGGTAATCTCCCGGGAACAGCGGGCGCAGCACACGGTCTACCAGGCGCGAAACCAATACTTCATAGTCAGAAAGTCTCGCTTCTCTTCTAAGGAAACCACCTGGAATCTTGCCTGAAGAGGCAAACTTCTCCTGATAGTCTACGGAAAGCGGCAGAAAATCAACCCCTTCACGGGCTTCTTTGTTTGAAACTACAGCTGCCAGCAGCATGGTGTTACCCATTTTCACTACCACAGAGCCATCGGCCTGCTTGGCCAGCTTACCAGTTTCAATTGTTATCTCCCGGCCATCCGGAAGAAAAATGGTTTTACTAATCGCGTTGTAGGACATCTTCAATTATCGTTATCATCAAAAAGACAGCGCCACCCTTTGCGACACTGTCGGTACTGGCAATTCAGAGGAAGGAAGGGGAAATGCTTAAAAAAAGATTAGGGAATCCCTGTATGAATTCCCTAACACAATAAGCTTATTTACGGATACCCAGCTCGCTAATAATAGCTCTGTATCTTTCAATATCATTTTTCTGGAGATAGTTAAGAAGTCTTCTTCTCTTACCTACCAGTTTCAGAAGACCCAGACGTGTGCTAAAGTCTTTCTTGTGAGTTTTCAGGTGCTCGGTCAGGTCCGCGATACGTGTCGTGAACAGCGCTATCTGAGCCTCAGGAGAACCTGTATCAGATTTTGACTTGTTGAAACCGTGCTTTTCGAAAATCTCTTGTTTCGCTTCAGTGGTTAATCTCATCGTAAAAATATCAATCTGTTTTTATCTTGCAAAGCTTGCTATACAAGCCACAAAGGTATATAATTTACTTTTACAAAAAAAACTTTTACCAAATCTTTATATAGTGTTTTTACAGTTTATTCCGTCTTAGGCGCGCCATCAGCTTACGCCAGAAGTCCAGCTCCAAGAGGCTGGAGTCGTTGCGGGCCTGGTAAAGAAAGAAAAGACCGATTGGCAAAAGTATAAAGTTGGCAGCCCACATGCCCGCCCCTACCGACACAAGCCCTTCCCTGGCCCACTTCTCGCCAAGTATAGTCATCACATACATAGTGATAAAGAAAACGATGGAGATCACAACCGGCACGCCCAGTCCGCCTTTCTTGATAATAGCCCCCAAAGGTGCACCGATCAGAAACATAATAATGATAGAAACCGACTGCGTATACTTGCGCCAGATCTCCACCTCATAGTTATTTGCCTCACGCAGGGTGTTCTTTACGCGCTCCATATAGCTATTGGTAAAGCTCCTTATATTACGGGCTTTGTTTGTGGCCAGCAACAGCGTCTCCGAGGTTGGTTCAGGAAGCTTTCGGCTAATTTTCTTATCCAACAGGCGCAAACCGTTTTTCACCTGACCGGTATCCGCCTTAAAGTACATGTAAAAAGGATCGACATTCGGGGCATAAAGCTTCTTCTCCCGCTGGCTATGCGTACGCAGCGAGTCCGTAACCACGTTCAGCTCCTTGATGTTCTTCATCATTTTATTGTCTGAGAAGAGCTCCTCGCGGGTACGGTCAAAATTAAAAGAGGCCATACTTAGCATTAGCTTGCTCTTATCAAACTCTTGGCGCACAAACTGCTCGGTAGAACTGCGGAAAGAGGAATTGTTCTGGTCTACATAGGTATTGCCACGGAATAGCTCCAGCACAAGGTAGGTGTCATTGTAGTCCATGTACATTTCCCCGGAATCGGCAAGTATAACCGTTGTATTGGTGCCCCCTTTGGTATGGTCGTAGATCATCACCTCGCGCAGCGTCTGCCCGTCGTTCATCTTCTCGTTTACCTTTATACTATAGCCCGGTATGCCATTGTAGAATGCCCCCTCCTTAAAATTCATGGCGGGTTTTTTCTGGCGAATGTCCCAAAGCAAACTGTAGGCTTTCAGGTTGGCTTTCGGCACGATGAGGTTATTAAAGAAGAAGGCCCCCACGGTTATCAGCCCCACCACAATAAGCACGGGGCGAAGGATGCGGGTTAGCGCGATGCCGGAGGTTTTGATTGCGGTTAGCTCATGGTGCTCACCAAGCTCCCCAAAGGTCATGAGCGAGGACAAAAGCACAGCCAGCGGCAGGGCCACGGGCGCCATGTTTATACTAAAATAGAAAAGGAGTTCGCCAAACACCTCCGCACCCAGGTCCTTACCCACCAGTTCGTCGAGGTACTTCAGCATGTACTGGGTGAGCAGGATAAACTCCACCACAGCAAACGTTAACAGGAAAGGGCCGAAAAAAGCCCGTAATATTAGCTTATCAAGTTTCTTCATGCGCAAAAAATGGGAGGCAGCAACTAGTGCACAGCAGCCTTAAACATGCTTTATCCAGCAATTACCGTGCAAAGATACGCTTTACTCCTGCAAACGCGCTACCCTCCCACTATTTCCCGCAGATTTTGCATCAGGTTGTCCCATAGCTCCTCCAGTTCCTCCTCGCTGTCTTCGTTTGAGTAGTCCACTATTTTCAGGAACTGTTCCTGCGTCAGCTCACTCGACTCAATATGGAAATCGATGTACGGTGCATCAGGAGTATGCTTTTTGTCCTCGGTCAGGAAAAGGAAGCGCACAGACTTGTTGGTGCGGTGGCCGGTCATTTCGGCAAAGTGGTTTCTGCCATCCCAGATAAAGTTGAATACATTGTCCTCATTCACTTTTGCGTCGTCGCAGAACCACTGCGACAACCCACCAGGTGTGCTCAGGTATGGGTAAAGCAGTTTGGCAGAGGCATTGATAGGGTACTCGCGCACAAATTTCAACTTCGTATCTTTAGTCATAAGGGTATTGTAAGTGTCTGAGTAAGTATAGCATTAATTCTTCAAATAATATATATCTGTAAAACAAAATATTTTTTTTCTGGACAGATGCTTGCTTATTTGAAAACGATCCCGTTATATTTGCACCACAATTCGGCGGGGTAGCTCAGATGGTTAGAGCGCAGGATTCATAACCCTGAGGTCGGCAGTTCGATTCTGCTCCCCGCTACTAGACAAACAAAGGCTTGCAGATGTAACATCCGCGGGCCTTTTTTGCTTTCCGGGCTATTAGCCTCCACACCATACTTTATCCGCAACTAATTTGGTCTTGCTTCTTACTGCTCATAAAGAGTCAAAAGCCTTGACCTGATACTATACTTAACGCATACTCGGAAATTGATAAAGTATTAGTGTTTCGATTAATCATATTCTTTCTAAACAACTTTCATCTCCCCCTCTTCCGATCAGCGAGAAATTTACCCCATTTTCCTTTGAGGCGCCTTTTATTGATGTGGTGCCCACAGGACAGCCTGCAGCGTAGCTAAAGAGCCCCCCTACTCCGGCAGCTTCAATACACAGCGCCGATCAGGAAAACACGCTCCCCGCGTACGTGGAGCAGACATCAACAAACAATGCTACAGGCACTTGTAATACCGAGGATGACCAGTAGCTACGCCAGCTGAGGGAGAATTTTCAAAAACAACTCCCGGGTTTACGTTATACTTAAAAAGAAAAGCCACACCCTGTAGGCGTGGCTTTAAGTGTTAGTTCCCCCAGTGACCTTAATTGTCACCGTTATTTACTCGCTCTATTTTTTACTTTCCTACGTGATCTTTCAGGAAGGTCTGCTTATGCAGCGGCTTGTCTTTGTGGTTAGCGTAGGCCGGGCAGTACGACTGCTGGCAGGAAGAGAAGAAAGCGACTACAAAAATGAAGAGAAGTAGCTTTGGTAAAAGTGTTTTCATAAAGTAAGATTTTGTTGGTTTATGTGTTTAGTTGTTTGTATCGCCCAAAGCACAGCTTCCGCTCTTTTTGCCCCTGTTGCTGCCGTACATCATATTATATAATACAAATATATAGAAGTTTAAATCAACACAAACAATTATAATCAAATATTTAGAAGGCAAAGTACAAAGTGCAAAAATTAAGTTCACTCCATATCAACCAGGGCAATTCAATCTTGCTTTTGACATAAAATATTTTTTCTAAAGAAAAGTATACTTTCTAACAGGTGCGGAAAAAGGTGCAAAGCAACTTGGCCTGCGCAAGCGATAAGGCGTGGAAAATGGTTATACTTAGCCATTTGCATCGCCCACTCCACTTGAATACATCCTGATAAGCCCTGCTGCGTAGAACCCATACTAAACAAACACGTGCGCATTAAACACGAAACTATGGAACAAGAACAGAAGTACCTTTGGTGGCAGTCAGGCATTATCTACCAGGTGTATCCCCGCTCCTTTCAGGACTCAGACGGCGACGGCGTGGGCGATCTAAAAGGCATTATAGGCCGGCTGGACTACCTGAAGTGGCTGGGCATCACGGCTGTCTGGGTATCCCCTATCTTCCCCTCACCAATGGCAGATTTTGGCTACGACATTTCCGATTACTGCGACATCCACCCACTTTTTGGCTCCATAGATGACTTTGACGAGCTGCTACAGGAGGTACACAAGAGGGATATGAAACTTATACTTGACCTGGTGCCGAACCATACTTCCAACCAGCACCCTTGGTTCCTGGAGTCACGCTCTTCTCGCGACAACCCCAAACGCGACTGGTACATCTGGCACAATGCCAAGGAAGACGGATCGGAGCCCAACAACTGGCTGAGCGTATTTGGCGGCAGCGGCTGGGAATGGGATGAGCAAACACAGCAGTATTATTACCACGCCTTCCTGAAAGAGCAGCCTGACCTGAACTGGCGCAACCCTGAAGTGCAGCAAGCCATGCTGGATGTAATGCGTTTCTGGCTGGATAAAGGCGTGGATGGCTTCCGGGTGGATGTAATGTGGCATATGATAAAGGATAAAAACCTGCGCGACAACCCCGCCAACCCGGACTATCAGTCGCACCAATCGACTTACGAGCAGCTTATCCCCGCTTTCTCTACCGACCAGCCCGAAGTGCATGACATTGTGGCCAAAATGCGCAAGGTAACAGATGCCTATGACGAGCGTGTGCTGATCGGCGAAATATACCTGCCTGTGCACCGGCTGGTAACATACTACGGCCAGGACAACAACGGCACGCATCTGCCCTTTAACTTTATGCTGATCACGATGGACTGGAACGCCCGCACCATCAGCACCAATGTGGATGAGTATGAAGGCGCATTGCCGGAGGGCGGATGGCCCAACTGGGTTATCGGCAACCACGACCAGCCGCGCATCACCAGCCGTATCGGCCAATCGCAGGCAAAAGTGGCCGCCATGCTGCTACTTACACTGCGCGGCACCCCCACTCTATACTATGGCGACGAGCTGGGCATGCGTGATGTACCCATCCCGCCGGATAAAATTCAGGACCCGCAGGGCCTCAACATGCCGGATAAGGACTTGAGCCGTGACCCCGCCCGTACCCCAATGCAATGGGATAACAGCGCCAACGCCGGCTTTACCAGCGGGGAACCCTGGCTACCGCTACCCGGAAACTATAAAAGAGTGAATGTTGAAGTTCAGAAAGAGGATGCCTACTCCATGCTTTCGTATTACCGCCGCCTGATAACGCTACGCCAGCAGGAAGCCGCGCTGAATGTTGGAGATTATGCCCCTGTGATAACTGACGGCCCACTTCTGGCTTACATCCGTAAAACGGAGCGCAAGCAATTTCTGGTAGTGCTTAACCTAAGCCACAAACCCTGCACTTTAAAGCCGAAACATCAGACATATAAAGGCAAGATCATTTTTGCCACTGACCCTGAGCGCGAGGGAGAGCCTGTGGCGGGGAACATCAGCTTGTATGGCGATGAAGGAATTCTGGTGGAGCTAGCGTAGTGGCAGCTACTTACACTTAAAGGGCCCGTGAGGATAATCCTCACGGGCCCTTTAAGTGTAAGTATAAATAGCCTATTCAGAGAATTTAGCCTCGATCTGTTCGGCCTCCAGCATCAGGCTCTCCCAATCCTCCTGCTTCTGATCCAGCTTCCGCTTGATTTCCTCGAACGTGCGCGTAGCCTCCTGTAGTTTGTCAATGTCACCAAAAACCTTTGGATCTGACATGTGCTTTTCCTGCGCGGCAAGCTGCTGCTCCAACTCCTGCACCTCTTTCTCCACCTCGCTTACCCGCTTGTTCACCTGCTTCAACTGGTTAGTCAGTTGTGCATTCTCACTTTTCTCACGGGGCTGCTTCTCGGCTTTAACCGCTGCCGGAGCACTGGCAGCGTCTTTTTTTACCTCCTTCTCGCGCTTCTCTTGCCAGGTTTCATACTCATGGTAGGTACCCGGATACTCCTTCAGCTGGTAGTCCTCAATATACCAGATCTTGGTGGCCACGTTCTCCACAAAGTAACGGTCGTGGGAGATCACCACAAAAGTGCCCTCGTACTGCTCCAGCGCCTGGATAAGGATATTAACCGATTGCATATCGAGATGGTTGGTCGGTTCGTCGAGCATGAGGAAGTTGGCCTCCGAGATCAGCGTTTTGGCCAGGGCAACACGGCTCTTCTCCCCACCCGACAGCACTTTGATCTTCTTGAATACCTCATCCCCCGTAAAGAGGAAAGAGCCAAGTATAGAGCGTAGCTCCATCTCAGTTTTTTTAGAGCCTGCCTGCTGCAGCTCCGACAGCATGTCATTCTCCACATTCAGTGACTCCAGCTGGTGCTGTGCATAAAAGGCCAGTATGACGTTGTGGCCAAGCTCACGCTTTCCGTTTATTGGCTCTGTGCCGGCTATAATACGAAGTAGCGTTGACTTTCCCTTACCATTCGCTCCTACCAGGGCTATTTTATCTCCGCGCTCAATGTGCACGTTCGTATCCCGGAAGATAACCTTGTCGCCATAGGCTTTGCTCATGTGCTCCAGGCGCAGAATATGGCGGCCAGGCTGTGTATTGAATTTAAAGCTGAAGTTCACCTTAGCTGCGTCAGGTAGCACGTCGTCAATGCGTTCCATGCGGTCCAGCATTTTCTGGCGGCTCTGTGCCTGCTTGGCTTTGGTGGCCTTGGCCTTGAAGCGCTCAATAAAGCGCTCTGCCTGCCGGATCTGCGCCTGCTGGTTCTCGAAAGCACCTTTCTGAATCTCGTTGCGCAGCTCTTTCTCCTCTACATAAAAGCTGTAGTTACCGGCGTATACATTCAGCTTCCCTCCGGATACCTCCACGGTCATGTTGGTAGTGCGGTCCAGGAACTCACGGTCGTGCGACACGATGACAACGGCTCCTTCGTAGCGCTCCAAATAAGATTCAAGCCATTTAATGGAAGGCAAATCGAGGTGGTTGGTAGGCTCATCGAGGAGGAGCAGCGATGGTTTCTGCAACAGGATTTTTGCCAGCATGACACGCATGCGCCAACCACCGGAGAAGGATGCCAGCGGCTGCTGCAACTCCTCAGTGCTAAAACCCAGCCCTTCCAGAATCGCCTCGGCCTCGGCCTGCATCGTATAGCCGCCCAGTGCCTCAAATCGCTCTTGCAGTGTCGCCAGTTTGTCCACCAGGTCATCATGGAAGTTATTCTCAAACTCCACCAGCACCCTGTCTATCTCCTCCTGCAGGTGAATTGCCTCGCCAAAGGCCTGCATTGCCACAGAAAGTATACTTTCGTGGGTGTCGTAGCTCAGCAGGTCCTGGTTCAGGAAACCGATGGTGGTCTCCTTGCTCATCTGGATGCTGCCGCTGTCCGGTGTATACTCCCCCACGATCAGGCGCAGCAACGTGGACTTGCCAGTTCCGTTGAGCCCGATCAGGCCGATCTTATCCTTGGGTTTAATATGCAGGCTGGCGTCCTCATACATGATGCGGCTGCCGAAGTGAAAGTTCAGGTTGTTTATGGAAATCATGTGATCCTGTATGCATTAAAATACAAAGGTACTTATTTTTGGCTGTGAGTTGAAAACATCCCCACAGCTTAAATAGTGCGGCACCTGCAAGCATACCTGCGCTCTCGGCCCCATTGCACCATTGGCCCGCTGTAAAATAAAGCCCTTAAAATTGACACAAAGTATAACATCTTATAAATTTGCGCTTTACTACAGCGCCATGACTTCTTGTTAACGGCCTGCTTTGCACAAGTTAAACACACTATGCCCTAGTGCATACCCGTTTATACTATAGGAGGCTCCGGTAAACAATAATAACGCGACATCGTTTAGATAATTTATGCAACCCCGCACCTGATTAGGTAGCGGCCGATACAGGTACTGAAAGCTTAACTATATGATTGCGATTGCCTCGCTTTTAGACAAGCAAACTTCTGAGCGCGTGTCGGAGCTAACGGAGCTCCTTGAAAAGAAATTCGGGCTGAGTGGTGTAAAAATCACCCCCTACCCGCACCTGACACTGCTTACGGCTGAAGTGCCGGACATGGAGGAATTGAAGCAATATCTGGAGCAAACGTGCTACGAGGCGCAGCAGTTTACCGTGCGCACCACTGGCCTGGGTATCTTCCCCGGCGAGAACCCTGTAGTGTACATCCCTATACTTCGTACGTCGCAGCTCAACCAGTTTCATAGTCGCCTGCACCGCGATATTGCAGAAATGAGCACTGAAATGGGTGTATATTATAATGCTAACCTCTGGCTACCGCACATCTCCCTTGCCTTGGGCGATACAACACCACAAATGCTCGGACCTGTCCTCTCTTTTCTATGTCAGTACAACTTTAACTGGGAAATTACACTGGATAACCTTACCATCCTGCAAAAGTGCGGCGATTACTTCCTGAAAGATGAGGAGTTCCGCTTCGGGAGGCGTGAGTTGATCTGCTAACTTATTCTTGTCGCCTTTGCCAATCAGCAGCAATAACAAAAAGGGGAGTTAAAAAACAACGTTTTAGAAGCCTACAGTCTGACCAAGGCTTGTGGCTAGCAAATAAAAAGCGGCTGCAGGTTTATACACTTGCAGCCGCTTTTCTTTATTTTAATCAGGGGCTTAGCGCAGGAAATAGGTCAGTTGCAGTGTCAGGGTAGTTTTAGAGCTCTCCAAGGCAGTATAAAAAGAGAAACCATTACCTTTTTCTAACCTTGCTTCTGCAGCATACTTGTCCGTAAACACGCCCGCTCCCAAAAGTATTGCCTGTTCATACTTTCGCACCTCATCAAGCGGCTTTTCATCATATTGACGCACCGTTCCGTATCTGCTTGTTTCTCTTTGCTGCCTGCTGTTATCTGAAAGCATCAAGTTGTTTGCCAGCCCCACACTTACAAAAGGGCGGAAAGCTCCGGTAGTAAAGGCATAGCGCACCATACTGTTTAACCCCAGGTAGAGTAACTTGAACTCTGTATCTGATGTTTCAGTGCTGGACTCATAATGCCCTTTGGCGACATAGGGCTTCAGCATCAGTTCATTTGCTATTGCCCATTTGCCATGCGCTCTAGGCAAAGTATAGTTTACGGCCAGACCAGCTGTTACTCCCTGTCCGTTAAAGTCAGAATTTACAAGGTTGTTGAAAGAAGAGCTACCACTTTTAAAGCTGTAGTTAAGGGCTGTAAACCCGCCAATCACACCAAGCTTTAACTTCCCTATCTCTTTTTCAGGCTCGGTAGCCACAGCGCCTGGGTTTACACAGGCATTATAGGCAGCCACAAGTGCTGCAAGTTGCGACTGCTTAAACTCAACCTTCTGCACCCTGGACTGTACAGATTCACAATCAGAGAGGTAGTAACTCAAAAGCCCTTTGTAAAGATCCAGCGTTAAATAGCCTACTTTATCGTTGTTGTTTCTTTTTACTCTTTGGTAAAGCAACTCCCGCGGTTCCTCGCCACCCTTGCTTACATAGAAATGGGTTTTAGAGCTCTTGTCCGTGTAACCAAACAAATTCAGAGTGCCCTTTACCAAAACGCGGAGCATCACAGTATCGCGCACAATAGTTGGGGATGCATTGGTAACTAATTCGTTTAAGTTGGTAGGTGAAACATCTACATCTACAGCAAACGTCTCATACTTATCCCCGTCCTCAAAACCGAAGCGCTGCACCTGTTTCAGTGGAAGCATCTGAGAGGAGTTGTTTTCCGAGCTGCTTTTAAACTCTATGTTCTCAGGGTTGCGGTTCCAGTCTTCATTCTTGATGTAACCTTGAATACTATCACCCTCAACAGTGATATAATATCCTTTCTCGAACTTAGCCTGCCCAAATGCACTGACACAGAGGAACAGCAGAATAATTAAGGGTAAAGTTGTTTTCATAAATTTTTAAAAATTGAAAGATAAATCCACGTGAAGGAGCCTCTTATGATACTTCACGTGGATACAAAATTGATGACTTAGTTAAAACTGTAACTCAATAGGAATAGCGTACTGGTTCTTGTTGCGATCGGCTTTCTTTTAGAGAAACCATTGCCTCTTTCAAACCTTAGCTCCGCTCCTAACTTGCCGTATGTGGCTCCTGCACCTACTAACAGTGCCTGTTCGGATTTGCTAAGGCTTTCTACCAGGTCCTTCTCTGTCACAGTTTCAGGCGAGAATAGCCGTTCGCGGAGAATTTTACGGCTGTTTGAGGAGACCAGTAAACTATTACTGATGCCAACGCCAATAAAAGGGGAAAACTTGGTGTTCACAAACTTATAGCGCACCATGTTCTGTAACGAAATATACTTCAGATCAAGCTGCATGTCATATTTCTGGTAACGCTCTTCTGAAAAATAGGACTCGTAGTAGCTGCTCATGCTGTAAGGTTTGTAAAGCAGTTCGTTCTGGACAGATACTTTGCCATGACCGCGAGGTATGGCCATGTTTAAGAATAAACCTCCTCCGTAAGAAAGTCCATTAAAATCGGATTGCAGCAAATGCGCAGGTGTAGGGTTCTTTTTGAATTCATAGCTAGTATAACCGCCACTTAAAACAGCCCCCCATCCAAGCCTGAATCTTTTCTCTGTAGCAACAAAATCTGCAGCCTCATCAGAAACACAGGCATTGTAAGTCTGTACCACCTTTGAAAGTGCCTTGGCATTGAAACCGATATTCTTTGACTGGTTCTTCGCTTCGTCACAGTCATCAAAGTATACAGCCAGCATGCCTTTATATAATTCCCGGTACGCGAACTGGTTTGTACCGTCTTCGGCACGAACTACCATCTGGTACTGCAGTTCCTGTGGCACTTCCACTCCTTTGCTAATGTAGAAGTGGTCTTTATTAACCTCATCTTTATAATGAAACAAGTTGGCAGCACCACGAACCAGGTAACGCAGCATCACGGTTCGTTGCTCTATCTTAGGTTTAGGGTCATTTTTGAGCACATGATAATCCATGCTGGTCATGTCCGCATCTACCGTATGAGTCACATAGGCATCTCCACCATCTATACCAAAGGCTACGATATCCATTAAGCCGAGTGTGGTAATAGCGGCATTTGCGTCTTTCTTTACCTCAAGTGTTGTGGGGTTCTGGTTCCAGTTTTTATCGTTAATCAGGCACTTGATTGTGTCGCTGGGTGCGTGTACCACATACCCAGGCTTGAACATATCCTGAGCAAAGCAAGCTGAAGCTAAACAGCTTAAGAGAAGGGTAAAAGTTGTTTTCATTTAATAACGTTGGTAAATATTAGCGCTCAAATATATGTGAATTCTATTATACAAAAAAAGCCAGGCATAACCTGGCTTTCCTGCAGTAAAAATATGTCTTCTGGCGCTTACATATCCAGCACCAGCGCGAAGATAAGTGGTGCCACAATCGTGGCATCAGACTCAATCATATACTTCGGAGTGTCTTTACCCAGTTTACCCCAGGTAATTTTCTCGTTTGGAACAGCTCCTGAGTATGAGCCGTAGCTGGTGGTAGAGTCAGAGATCTGAGCGAAGTAGCCCCAAAGCGGAACACCCTCGCGCTGCAGGTCCTGGTGCAGCATTGGCACCACGCAGATCGGGAAATCGCCGGCGATACCGCCACCCACCTGGAAAAAGCCAATGGTAGATTCTTCCTTGGCAGTTTGGGTATACCACTCCGCCAGCTCCATCATGTACTGTATACCTGTTTTCACGGTATGTACATTCTTAATATCGCCACTGATCACATGGCCGGCATAAATATTACCCAGCGTAGAATCTTCCCATCCCGGGCAGATGATCGGAAGGTTCTTTTTGGCAGCCTCCAGCATCCAGCTGTTCTTCGGGTCAATCTGGTAATACTGCTCCAGATCACCGCTTAACAGTATCTGGTAAAAGAACTCGTGCGGAAAGTATGATTTACCTTCCTTGTCGGCTTTCTCCCAATATTTAAGTACCGTATGCTCTAAACGGCGCATCGCCTCCTCTTCCGGAATGCAGGTATCGGTCACTCGGTTCAGGTGGCGGCTAAGGAGTTCCTCCTCATCAGCGGCAGAAAGCTCGCGGTAATGCGGTACACGCTCGTAAAAGTCGTGGGCCACCAGGTTAAATATATCCTCTTCCAGGTTAGCGCCTGTACAAGAAATGGCGTGCACTTTGTCCTGGCGGATCATCTCGGCAAGTATAATGCCCAGCTCAGCCGTAGACATGGCGCCGGCCAGCGTTATCAGCATTTTGCCCCCGTTATCCAGGTGCGTCTTATAACCTTCAGCGGCATCGATAAGAGAGGCCGCGTTAAAATGTTTGTAATGTTTCTTTAGAAATTCTGATACATTCATAGTTTGTCGCATAATGCCTGGCAAACTTTGTATCTCCCAGGCGGTGGCAAGTTAAGAATTATTCTAGTTTGGTTTATCGTTATTCGTGGTTGGGAAGTATAAAGTTCCTTCACAGCGGCTGTTACGGCGGCAAACTATACTTTCAGCACGCTAACGCCAGAACATTTACCTTCTTAAGATGCCGGCTTCTCTATAATAATGTTGTGGTTAGTATAGATGCAGATATCGGCAGCGATGTTAAGCGACTCCCGCACCATTTCCTCTGCCGACAGGTGTGGCGCGTGCTTTTTCAATGCCAAAGCGGCAGCGTGTGCGTACATACTTCCTGAACCTATGGCCGCAATCTGGTTATCGGGCTCCAGCACATCGCCCGTACCCGAAATGATCAGGAGTTCGTCTTTGTTGGCTACCACCATCATGGCCTCCAGCTTGCGCAGGTACTGGTCTTTGCGCCAGTCTTTAGCCAGTTCTATGGCGGCACGCTTCATGTTGTGCTGGTAAGCATTCAGCTTCTCCTCAAAACGCTCCAGCAAAGTAAAGGCATCGGCTGTAGAACCGGCAAAACCGGTTACGATCTTGCCATCCAGCAGCTTGCGTATCTTTTTTACATTGCTCTTGGCAATATGCTTGTCCATGGTGGCCTGACCGTCGGCTCCCAGCGCTACCTCGCCGTTATGGTAAATGCCGCACACGGTGGTTGATCTTATTTTTGTCATTCTGCTATACTTATTTTTGATGATAGATACGGGCAGCAACCATTCTATACTTCCTGCTGCTATTGGTAAAGCTACGGCAATTGCAAACAAAAAGCCAAAACGCCACCATGTGCCAGATTGGCGGAAAGTAAAGTATGGCTACGCTCCTGCTAAATGATTACTCCCCTCTTATTCCGCCAAATCATACTTGAATATTAAGAAAGATATACTATGACAGGTGCATAACTATTCCAGAAATGTCAGGTTTATCAAATTATAAACGTATCTTTGCAGCCCATAAGACCTAACCCAAACTTATGGCTACGAAATATATTTTTGTTACTGGCGGTGTTACCTCCTCCCTCGGAAAAGGCATAATTTCCGCTTCCCTTGCCAAACTTCTACAGGCAAGAGGCTTCTCTGTAACTATTCAGAAATTCGACCCCTATATCAACATAGATCCAGGCACGCTGAACCCATACGAGCACGGTGAGTGCTTTGTAACGGAAGACGGCGCAGAGACCGACCTTGACCTGGGCCATTATGAACGCTTCCTGAACGTGCCTACCTCGCAGGCAAACAACGTGACCACCGGCCGCATTTACCACCATGTGATTACACAGGAGCGCGAAGGCGCATACCTGGGAAAAACGGTGCAGGTGGTACCGCACATCACAGACGAGATAAAGCGCCGCATGCTGCTGCTGGGCCAGACAGGCGAGTTTGATATTGTAATAACAGAAATCGGGGGCTGTGTGGGTGATATTGAGTCGCTGCCGTTTATTGAGGCGGTGCGTCAGTTGCGCTGGGAACTTGGCGTGAACGAGACCTGTGTGATACACCTGACGCTGGTGCCATACCTGAAGGCAGCCGGTGAACTGAAAACAAAGCCAACCCAGCACTCTGTACGTGACCTTTCGGAGGCCGGAGTACAGCCAGACATTCTAGTCTGCCGCTCTGAGTACCATATCCCGTCGGACCTACGCAAGAAGATCGCACTTTTCTGTAACGTGAAGCAGAACTCCGTTATCGAGTCAATTGATGCGGAAACAATTTATGATGTGCCGCTGCTAATGCGCAAGGAGAAGCTGGATGAGCGTGTAATCTCAAAACTGAAACTGCCGCACAAGGCCGATCCAAACCTGGACACCTGGAAAGAGTTTTTGGGCAAACTGAAAAACCCTACTTCCGAGGTGAATATTGCACTGGTTGGTAAGTATGTAGAGCTTCCTGATGCGTATAAGTCTATTATAGAGTCGTTTGTGCACGCTGGATCAGCCAACGAGTGCAAAGTAAATATAAAGTGGTTCCAGTCGGAGAACATTACCGATGAGAACGTGGCCGGACTGCTGCAGGACATGGATGGCGTATTGGTAGCGCCGGGCTTCGGGGAGCGTGGCTTTAAAGGAAAGATTGAGTCTATCCGCTTCGTACGCGAGAACAAAATACCTTTTATGGGTATTTGCCTGGGCATGCAGTGCGCCGCCGTGGAGTTTGCCCGCAACGTGCTGGGCCTGGAGGGAGCCGCCTCTACCGAGATGGACCCGGAGACGCCTCACCCGGTGATCGATATGATGGAAGATCAAAAACAAATTACCCAAATGGGCGGCACTATGCGCCTGGGTGCTTATACTTGTGAACTAAAAAAGGGTACTAAGGCTTATTCTATTTACGGGAAGTCCAAGATTTCGGAGCGCCACCGCCACCGTTACGAGTTCAACAACAAGTACTTGCAGGCGTTTGAGGAGGCTGGCATGCATGCCACCGGCATTAACCCGGATACTGGCCTTGTGGAGATCATAGAGCTGCAGAACCACCCTTGGTTTGTGGCGGCACAGTACCACCCGGAGCTGAAAAGCACCGTGCTGAACCCGCACCCGCTCTTCGTAAAGTTTGTGAAGGCGGCCATAAACCATACAAAATCTAAATAAGCGCAATACACACAATTCAACAAAAGTAAATGGATAGAAATCAAGCGATTGGCTTTGGACTGATTGCCGTGCTACTACTGGCTTACTCGTTCTTTTTCTCGAGTCCGGAGCAGCCTGAGCAGCAGGCAATGCAGGAAACAGCCAAGGTAGAGCAGCTGCAAGCCACCACCCCAACGGTTCAGGAGGACGACTCGCTAGCGCAGGCCCGCAAAGCTGCCGCTCTGGGTAGTTTTGGCGCCGCCGCAACCGGTGAAGCCAGCATTGCTACACTCGAAAACGAAAACATCCGCGTTAGCATCAACTCTAAGGGTGGACAGGTAGAGGAGGTACTACTGAAAAACTATAAGACGTACCAGGGCGAGCCGCTCATACTTTTCGACAGCGAGAGCAGCAAAACGGACATAGCCTTTACGACGAACGACGGCAAGAAAGTACAGCTTTCTGATTTATACTTTACAGCCTCTGAGGTAAAGGATGTATCAGCCGAGGATAAGTCGGGTAAAACCATCACCTTCCGCGCTAATCTGGGCAACGGCCAGTACATCGACCAGGTGTACACGCTCTACAACGAGAACTTCATGCTGGGCTATAAGCTTGATTTTGAGGGGCTGGAGCAGCAGGTGGCAGGCAATAACCTGACCTTTACCTGGAGCGACAAACTGAAGCAGCTGGAGCGTGACCTGAAGCAGAACCGTGCCAAATCTACCATCAACTACGCAACGGTAGAAGACGGTTACGACAACCTTTCTATCTCAGAAGAAACAGAGACAGAGACAGTGGAGGCCCCGCTGAAGTGGGTAGCCAACAAGCAGAACTTCTTTACGGCGGGTATTATTGCGGGCAACCAGTTCTCCGGTGCTAAAATGACCACCACCGTTGATCCGGCCGATACCACCGTAGTGAAAACGCTTGCCTCCGAGATCCTTATCCCGACCAAGGATGTGGTAAGCGGCAATGGAGGCGAGTTCATGTTCTATTTCGGCCCGAACGACTATAAGATCCTGAAGAACCTGGGCTACGATTTTGACAAAAACCTTGACCTTGGCTGGGGTATCTTTTCGTGGGTGAACAAGTGGCTGATCATCCCGGCATTCGACTTCCTGGAGAACTACATCGGCAACTATGGTATCATCATCATCCTGCTGGTGCTTTACATCAAAACCATCCTCTTCCCGCTTACTTACAAGTCGTACTCCTCTATGGCGAAGATGAAGGTGCTGAAGCCTGAGATTGACGCTATTAAAGAGCGCAACGACGGTGACATGCAAAAGACGCAGATGGAAACCATGAAGCTGTACCAGGAGATGGGCGTGAACCCTCTCAGCGGCTGTATCCCGATGTTGCTGCAAATGCCGATCCTGTTCGCCATGTTCAACTTCTTCCCGAACTCCATCGAACTGCGCCAGGAAGCTTTCCTTTGGGCAACCGACCTTTCTACGTACGACGTATTTGCGAAACTTCCGTTCACTATCCCGTTCTATGGTAGCCACGTAAGTATGTTTACCTTGCTGATGACTGCATCCACCATACTTTATACCTGGTCTAACAATCAGATAAACTCACAGATGCAGGGCCCGATGAAGTTCTACAGCTATTTAATGCCGTTGATCTTCATGTTCGTACTGAACTCCTTCCCTGCCGGTCTGTCGTTCTACTACTTTGTTTCCAACATTGTAACCTTCGGTCAGCAGGCTGCTATCCGTTACTTTGTGGATGAGACGAAGATCAGAACCAAACTGGAGGAGAACAAGCACAAGATCAAAGAGAAGAAAGCAAAAGGTGGCCCATCATTTACAGAGCGTATGCAGGAAGCCATGCGCCAGGCACAGGACCAGAAGCGTAATAAAGCCAAGAAATAAGCTTTTATACTACTTCATATAAATGAAAAGCCTTTCCTACTTCGGAAAGGCTTTTTTTATGGCTACGGCGTTAAAGAATCCGTATGTATACTATATATGAAGATGAAGATAAGATCCACATTCAGGCTGCCTCTCCTGCTGCTGCCGCTGGGTTTGCTGGGCTGCCAGCAGAACACAGAGCAGGAAGAGGGCCTCGCCAGCACGCATCCACAGCTTGCAGAGGGCTTAGCCAATGATACCCTGACCGTACCTTACAACGATAGCACCAACGCCAAACTCTACAACCGCTACCGCATCACAACCGAGCAATACAGGAGCAGCGGGAACTACAGTGTCGGCAATATGTACCGCGGCAAACTTGCCCCGCTTGATGAAGATAGCCACACCGACGCCCGCACCTACCGCACCATACTTAAGCAAGGCATGGAACAGGGAGTAAACTTTGCCGGAAAGTATACCGTGGTAAGCATTGGCTGCGGCACCAGTTGCCAACAGCATTTTGTAATAGACCGCCAGTCAGGAAAAGTGTTGGACAAAATTCAGGGAAGTATGGGAGCCAGCTTCAGCGCCGATAGCCGTCTTTTTATACTGAATCCGCCGGACGAGGCAGTAAACTACAGCGAGTGCAAGCAATGTGAGCCGGAAGCGTATACTTTTGAGGCTGGCAAATTCCGGAAACTGGAGCAGGAACAATAGAAAGTATAACATGCTAAAATTTAAATTAACATACTGGCTGCTCTCCCTGGTGCTGCTCGGAAGTATACTTTTGGCGGGCTGCGTAAAAGGAACGGCTCAGCGTAACGAGCCCCAGAAACAGCCGCAGAAGCTGCTGCTATTTCAGAAGACCCCATGCTTTGGCACCTGTCCGGCTTATAACGCCACCTTTTACTCGGATGGCAGCTTGCTTTACGAAGGTTTTCGCTACGTGCCTGTACAGGATACGGTTCGGCTACAGCTAACACAGGAGCAGTTAAAACAAGTACAAAAATCCGTTCAGGAATTAGACTATACTTCATTGGAGAGCAGCTACCTTTCCCCTTATACCGACCTTCCCTCCTCTTACCTTACTTTCTACGAGAACGACAAAGAGGTGAAGCGGGTGAAGCACCAAGTAGAAGGCCCTGAAAAACTACAGCAAATTATAAAGGAACTACATGAGTTGGTGATGCTTTTGCTGACGGAGAAGTAAAATATTTTCCGCATTGCGGCTTGCTGATTTATTGCACGATTTTATACTTTACCCAAGCAATCTTATTATCACCTAAAACGAAGCGCGCCCTTTTCCATGGCTACGTTTGTTTTCCTGCGCCTGGCACTACTAAAAGTAAGGCGTAGCAACTTGCAAGCATATTACCCACACAGGTAAGCGAAAATGACCTGGCAACCTTTCAGGATGGGGAGAAGACCATGACGGAGCAAGCCGAGATTCCGATGGTGAACAAGGAAGGCCGCGTTGTGGAGGAAGCTCGCCCGAACAAGGAGAGAGCGAACATATTGAAAAGGTGCGGGAGAACATCCATAAACAAGAAGTTGAGGCTGACAAACTGAACCCGCGTAATGAAAACAGAGACCCTAATCAGCGCAGGGGTATCAACCTATAAAAATTCCGTATAGGATTTAAAACAAGAGATGCGTTCATTTAATGAAAGTTAACCCCTTTCTTATTATGTTATACTTTAAGTATGAATTTTAAAACTTGTGTACATGCTCAAGTTACAGCGTTTTCACAGGATTAGCCTCAATTCCTTTCCGCATCTGGCGAATCACCCCATCATGAAAAGGATACACAAGGACATTTCATCATTCCTGATCTGCCAAGTTTTATCCTTCTGATCCAGCTCCAGGAGGCCCATATAGAGCCGTGCGGCGGTTCAGATATTGGCTTAAACTCGAGCGAAGGTGGCGTCCGGGGAGGTAAATACTCCTGCATTACTGGCTATAATTTGCTCCTGTTGTTTGAGCCTCTGAACACCCGTTAAAAGGCCCCGAAATGTGGATAAATAAAGGCTATGTGTTCTAAAATGCCTCAAGCTATGTGGCTAAAAAAATGTATCTTTGTGGAAGTTTAAGTTATCTTGCGTAGATATAGAAAAGCTAAAATTGATAAGATTATGAAAATAACGTACTACGGCCAGTCTTGCTTTTTATTTGAGATCGGAAAGAACCGCGTATTGTTCGATCCATTCATTTCCCCTAACGAGCTTGCATCCAGCATCAACGTAGACGATATAAAAGCTGATTATATCCTGCTGTCGCATGGCCACCAGGACCACATACACGACGCTGAGCAGATAGCCCGCAACAACAACAGTACCATTATCGCTACTTTCGAGATCACGAACTGGTATGGTGCCAAAGGCCTCGAGAACCTGCACCCGATGAACACGGGAGGCAAGGTGACGCTACCATTCGGCACAGTAAAAATGGTGAACGCCATCCACTCCAGCTCTTTGCCAGACGGCACCTACGCCGGCAGCGCAGCGGGATTTGTAGTAGAAACGGAGAGCCAGACATTCTACTTCGCCGGCGACACCGCCCTTACCTATGACATGAAACTCATACCGGAGCAGTTTGACGTGGACTTCGCGCTGCTGCCTATCGGCGATAATTTTACCATGGATATTCACGACGCCATGGTGGCCGCCGATTTTGTGCAGGTAGAAAAAGTGATCGGGATGCACTTCGATACCTTCCCCTACATCAAGATTGACAAGGAGGAGGTGATGGAAGTGGCGCAGATGGCAGACAAGGAACTTATTTTGATGGAGATAGGTCAAACTATTGAACTATAAGTATAACATGGGAAAAATTATTGCGGTTGCCAACCAGAAAGGTGGCGTAGGCAAAACCACTACGGCCATTAACCTTGCAGCAAGCCTGGCAGCCCTTGAATATAAGACGCTATTGGTTGACGCCGACCCACAGGCGAACGCCACCTCAGGCCTTGGTTTCGACCCTGCTACCATTACCAGCAGCATTTACGAGTGCATGGTGGAGGATGTGAAGGCAGAGGACATCGTGCTACAGTCGCCAAACATCGAGTTTCTGGACCTGATCCCCTCGCACATCGACCTGGTGGGCGCAGAAGTGGAGATGATCAACATGCCAAACCGTGAGGAAAAGATGCGCGAGGCGCTGACTGACATGAAGCAGAAGTATGATTACATCATCATCGACTGCTCTCCGTCGCTGGGTCTGATAACTGTGAACTCTCTTACGGCAGCCGATTCCGTGGTGATACCCGTGCAGTGTGAGTATTTCGCACTGGAGGGTTTGGGCAAGCTCCTGAACACGATCAAGATCATACAGTCAAGGCTCAACCCGGAACTAGCCATCGAAGGCATTCTCCTGACAATGTATGACGTGCGCCTGCGCCTGAGCAACCAGGTGGTGGAAGAGGTGAAAACGCACTTCCAGCAGATGGTGTTCGATACTATCATCCCTAGAAACGTGAAACTGAGCGAGTCGCCGAGCTTCGGTATACCTGCCCTGCTGCACGATGCCGACAGCAAAGGAGCGCTGAGCTACCTGAACCTGGCCCGCGAAATAGCAGAGAAGAACAGCGTAGTGCTGGCGAAATAACAATTACGAGTACATGTCTGAAAACAAGAATTCTGCAGCGAAACGTAAAGGCGGCCTCGGCCGAGGCCTTGGCTCTCTTCTGGAGGGCAACAAGTACACCGGTAAAACAGAGTCTTCCACTTTAAACGACGTTAATACCATCGCAGACATAGCCATTGACCACATACAGACCAACCCTTACCAGCCGCGCACGCATTTTGACCAGGCTGCACTGGAGGAGTTGGCAGAGTCTATCAAAGTACAGGGCATTATCCAGCCCATCACTGTAAGACAATTAGGCCCGAACAGTTATCAGCTTATTTCGGGGGAGCGCCGTTACCAGGCTTCCAAGATTGCCGGCCTTAAAGAAATACCGGCTTACATACGCAAGGCCGATGACCAGCAGATGCTGGAGATGGCCCTGATCGAGAACATTCAGCGTGAAAACCTGAACGCCATCGAGATAGCCCTCTCCTACCAGCGCCTGCTCACCGAGTGTAGCCTGAAGCAGGAAGAACTGGGCGACCGCGTAGGCAAAAAGCGCACAACCGTTACCAATTACCTGCGCCTGCTCAAGCTTCCGCCGGATATACAGATCGCCCTGCGCGACAACGTGATCAGCATGGGACACGCCCGCGCCCTCATCAATATTGACACCATTGAGCAGCAGCTGGATGTGTTTAAGGAAGTGGTGGCCAAGGAATTGTCGGTACGAAAGGTGGAGGAACTGGTGCGTAACCTTCAAAACGCCAAGAAAAAACCGGATGCACAGCAAAAATTGATGTTCGGCAAGTATGACCAGGAGCTCAAGACAGTAGAGAGCAGGCTTACCTCGCAGTTTGGCACCAAGATACAGGTAAAGGCTAATAACGATGGAAAAGGGGAGATAAAAATCCCTTTTGTATCGGTGGATGAGCTGAACCGTATACTTGAGATACTAAACTACTAAAGCGAATGAGGAAGGTTGGCGCTGTGGCATGGCTGTTGGGCATGGTTTTATACTTTGCCCCGGCACAAACACAGGGGCAGGTAATTACTGCCGGCCCTGATTCTGTGCGCGTGCCCGTACCGCCAGACACGGCAGAGCAGCAAAGAGGCTTTTTCCTGAGCAAGTGGGACAAACCAGCTAAGGCAGCGTTATTCTCAGCCATTATTCCGGGTGCCGGACAGGTGTACAACAAAGCCTATTGGAAAGTGCCAATCGTGTACGCCACGGGTGCCGTGTTGACATACTTTTTTATCGACAACAACGATAAATTCCAGGATTACCGGGTTGCCCTGCTGCGCCGCACCGACAACGACTCGACAACTGTTGACCAATATGCAAATCACCCGATTCTTGGGGTACAGAATGGTACAAACGCTGTAAGCAATCTGCGCTACCGCCGCGACTACTATCGCCGTAACCGCGACCTGACCATCATACTTTCTGTCGCAGCCTATACTTTGCAGATCGCAGAGGCTTACGTGCACGCCCACTTAAAGGACTTTGAGGTGAGCGAAGACCTGGCGCTGCGTGTGCAGCCAAACCTGCTGCCGCTCCGTAACCAACCCGGCACCCTTACTCCCGGCTTTACCCTTACTCTATACACACGTTCAAAATGAAAATCCTTTTGATAGGCTATGGCAAAATGGGCAAAACCATTGAGCAGACAGCCCTGGCCAAAGGCCATCAGATAATCGGTAAAATAGACCACAGCAACACGCAGGAACTGCGGAAATACACCGCAGCTAACACCGACGTAGCCATTGAGTTCACGCATCCTGAGTCTGCCTTCTCCAACATCAGCTACTGCCTTACCCAAGGCATTCCGGTGGTATCCGGCTCTACTGGCTGGCTGGACAAGTATGAGCAAGCCGAAGCCTTATGCGCCGAAAACAAAGGTGCCTTTTTCTATGCTTCCAACTTTAGCGTGGGCGTAAACCTCTTCTTTCATTTCAACGAATACATCGCCAGCAAAATGAAGGACTACAAAGAGTACAGCGTAGCCATACGCGAGGTGCACCACCTGCAGAAGGTTGACAAACCGAGCGGCACCGGCATTACCACCGCCGAGGGCATACTTTCAAGCTACAAAGATTTAAGCGGATGGGTTAGTGATAATCCGGAAGAAAAAACTAAATTAAACATTGCTTCGGAGCGGGAGCCAGATGTAGTGGGCACACACATTGTTACCTATAGCTCTGAAGTAGATAAAATTGAGTTAGGACACATTGCCCACACCCGTGCCGGATTTGCCGAAGGCGCCGTAATGGCTGCTGCCTGGCTGCAGGGCCGCCAGGGCGTTTATGGCATGAAGGACATGCTAAACCTGTAACCATAACTTAGCAGATGAAAGTAAAATTTTGGGAAAGTAAACCCGAAACGAAAGAACCTAAGAAAAAGAAGAGCTTTTTCCGTGAGTGGGGCGACGCCATCCTTTTTGCCGTTATTGCCGCCAGCCTTATCCGCTGGGCCACCTTTGAGGCCTATACCATCCCTACGCCATCCATGGAGAAATCACTGCTGGTTGGTGACTTCCTGTTTGTGAGCAAACTGCATTACGGTCCGCGCACCCCTATGACGCCCCTACAGGTACCACTGACGCACCAGACCATTTGGGGCACGAACATCCCCTCCTACTCTGACGCCATCCAGCTGACATCGTACCGGTTGCCGGGATTCTCAGAAGTAAAGCGTAATGATGTGGTAGTGTTTAACTTCCCTCCGGAAGAGCAACACCCAGCCGACCTGCGCACTAATTATATCAAGCGTTGTATCGGCCTTCCGGGGGATTCCCTGGAGGTAAGGGATATGCAGGTATTTATAAACGGCGAGGCCATTGAGAATCCGGAGAAGCTTCAGTATAAGTATGTGATAGTGCCTACCATGCAGCTTTCCGATAAGTTCTTCCAGGACCGCAACATCAACCTGAATGATTTGCAAATGTTTGATAATGGCTATGTAATTGATGCCACCCCGGAGGTAGCCGATGAAATATCCAAGCTTGACTTTATTAAGGAGGTGATTCTGTATAAAGATCAGCCTGACAATGCTGAGGCAGCCGTGTTCCCTCACATGCCAAGCCAGTATAAGTGGAACAAGGATTTTTATGGCCCGATTTATATCCCGAAAGAAGGCGCAACCGTGGCCATCACCCCGGCTACACTGCCATTGTATGAGCGTGTTATCCTGGAGTATGAGCACAACGAAAATGCCGAAGTACGCGATGGAAAACTATACCTTGATGGGCAGGAAGCAAAGCAGTATACCTTTAAACAGGATTACTACTTTATGATGGGCGACAACCGCCACAATTCCCTCGACTCACGCTACTGGGGCTACGTGCCAGCAGACCACATTGTAGGTAAGGCCGTGATGATCTGGATGTCTACCAATCCTGAAGGTAACATGTTCAGCAAAATTCGTTGGGACCGCATCTTCAACATCATAGACTAAGGTTTTATGCTTATAGGACACAGCAAAGCCAGCCTCTCAGGGGTTGGCTTTGCTGTTTTTATACTTTAGCGGCTCTTCCTGTTTAAACACATTCCTTTACAATCTAGAAACACCTTCTAAAGAGTCCAACAGAAACTACGCTTCGTCTGGATCTAACGCTTTTTTTATCGCTTTTAATGAAAATTGTAGTTCAATAATATTCTAGAGTATATTAAACTTACTATATTTGGCCCGTATAATCATTTAAACATTATAATTTACGAACAAACTTAAGCTAGTTACACTTTTCTTTGCTTCTTTGTGCCTGCTCACATTATCGAGCTGTGATAAGGATGATGACGAAAGCCCAAAAGTTTCCAACATTGATTTGCTGACAGCAGGCAAATGGAACGGAAACGCGGTTTACTACAAAGGTAAACCTATGAGTGTCGAAGAATTCGGTTCAGATATCAAAGACATTCAAATTCAGTTCAACAAAGACGGATCTTATATTCATTTCGGAGAAGGTGAAGAAATCGGCAATGGAACCTGGGAATTTACTGCGGATGAAAATAGCATTATCCAGGACAAAGGATCTGAAGATGAGTATGTATTTGATATCAACAAATTAACATCCTCAGAACTCTATTTCGAAACTGAAGAAGTAATTAGTGATGAACTTACTGATATTGTAGAATATAGATTTAATAGATAAACTAACAAAACCGATGAACAAGCTTAAATTACTTACATTTTTATTCGCTTCTCTGCTCATGCTGACACTGGTTAGCTGTAGTAAAGATGATGATGCAGATCTATCTAAAATGGATCTACTAACAGGTGGCGAATGGACAGGACACCAGTTCTGGACCTCAGGTATGAATGTGACAGATCAACTAGTAGAATTTGGCTATAAGGTAGCCAAATCAAAAGCCAACTTTTCAAAAGACGGCTCTTATACGATGAAGTATGATGGCGATCTGGTACAATCAGGCAACTGGGAGTTTGGCAGTGGCGAGCAAACAATTATACTTGATGAAGGTACAGAAGATGAAACAATCTTCACAATAAACAAACTGACTTCTTCTGAGCTTTACATGGATGGTGAAGTTTCTATCGATTCAGAAGGTTACATGTCGCTGGAAGGTGAGATCCGATTGAAGCGATAACACTTTTTTTAAGTATAAACAGCAAAGGCTCCTGAATTCAGGAGCCTTTGCTGTTTATACTTTCTTTGCCTTATTTCAGCACAGCCAAAGTAGCACCATCGCCGCCGCGCTCTTCGGCCTCGTTACCCACACTGGCCACCTCGCGCACCGAGTATAGGTAGTCGCGCACAACCTGGCGCAGCACACCATTGCCACGGCCGTGGATGATCTTAATCTCTGGTATACCCAACATCAGCGCTTCATCCGTGAAATTCATCACTCTGGTCAGGGCCTCTTCGGCATACTCCCCACGAATATCGAGGGTGTTGGTGAAATCAGCCATGCGCTTTGTCATGTTCATGCCCCGGCTAAAGCCACCACCTGCATTTTCTGCTTTGGCCTTTTTCTGCTTAGCCACCTGCCCCTCTACCCGCTCCAGGTTATCTACCTTCACAATGGTTTTAAGGCCTCCGAAAAGTACCTCAGCAGTTTTGCCTTTGATGCTTACCACCTGCCCTACCGAGTCCTGCCCTACCAGCGCCACATTGTCGCCTTCTTTTATACTTCCGTTGGCGATGCGTTTGTGTGCTGGTCGTGGCTCCTCTTTGCGTACTTCCTGGGCAAAGGTCTCCAACTCGCGACGCGCCTCTTTGGTTTTCTCCTTCTCCGCCTGGCTCTGTTTTATCTGCTGAATGGTAGACTCTATCTTCTGGTTGGCATCTTTCAGAAGAAGTTTGGCTTTGCCCTTGGCCTCGCGCATAATGTCCTGCTTGCTGTCTTCCAAGAAGTTCTTCAGGTCGCTGTAGTCTTTCACCTGGCGCTTCAGTTTCTCTTCCAGCTTGGCTGCCTCGCGAGTCTTTTTCTCCAGTTCCTGCTTCTCCGTTTCCAGTTCCTCCAGCAATCGGTCGTAGCGGATCTTGTCCTTACCCACCAGCTTGCTAGCCCTGTCGATGATGTGCTTTGGCAGGCCGATCTTCTGGGCAATCTCGATGGCAAAGGAAGAACCCGGCTTACCGATCTCTAACTGGTAAAGCGGCTGCAGGTGCTTATGGTCGTAGCGCATGGCCCCGTTCACGATACCAGGTGTGCGCTCTGCATAGTTCTTCAGGTTGGTATAGTGCGTGGTAATGACGCCGAACACACTGCTGTCGTTCAGGTTTTGCAGCACCGCCTCGGCAATGGCACCACCAAGTATAGGCTCGGTACCGGTACCAAACTCGTCTATCAGCACCAGGCTGCGCTTATCGGCCACCGTTACAAACTTCTTCATGTTGGTGAGGTGCGAGCTATAGGTACTAAGGTCGTTCTCGATAGACTGCTCATCCCCGATATCAATAAAGATATCATGGAAGATGCCTGCTTCTGAGCCATCCGCAGCCGGAATCAGTAAACCACACTGCAACATGTACTGCACCAGGCCCACCGTTTTCAGGCTCACCGACTTACCGCCGGCGTTCGGGCCTGAGATCAGCAGTATACGCTGGTCACGGTTCAGTTCCAGGTCCATCGGCACGGTTGGTTTGCCAATCTGGCGGTGCGCCAGGTACAACAACGGGTGAAATGCCTGCTTCCAGTTAATAAGCGAGTACTTCTGCAGCGTAGGTTTAGTAGCTTCTATGCGGCGTGCAAAAGCGGCCTTTGCCCGGATAAAATCAAGCAGACCGAGGTATTGGTAAGCTTTGCGCAACTCCGGGATATGGTGTCGAAGCGTGTTGGTGAGCCCAACCAAAATCCGGATCAGCTCGCGGTGGTAAGCGTTCTCCAGGTCCTTAATATCATTGTTGAGCTCGAAGATAGACTCCGGCTCGATGTATACCGTCTGCCCCGTATTCGACTCATCGTGGATCAGGCCTTTGATGCGGCGCTTATGCTCGGCAATTACAGGTATAACCAAACGGCCACCACGGATGGTCGGCTCTACATCAGAGGGCGTCCAGCCTTCGTTTTTAGCGTGTCTAAGTATAGATGAAATAGTCTTACGCAAGACAGCCTGTTGCGCAATCAGGTCGCGCTTGAGGCGCTGCAGTTCCGGCGTGGCATCATCCCGCACGGCACCGGCATCGTCCACTACTTTATCCAAAGCGGCCAGCAGCGAGCGCTCTACACTAATATTGGCACCCAAAGCTTTCAAAGCCTCATACTGTCCCTCTTCTGGCTCCGAGATAAAGCGCAGCGAATCACGTATCGTGCGCAGCGACATCTTGATCTCGAAAAACTGCGTTACGTCCAGGTAAGTCCCCTCAATGGCAGCGCGGTCGAGGTAGGCGGTTGGGTCGTAGTAATGCTGCAGCGGAATTTCGGCATCCGACTCCAGCAGTTGTTTAAATTCTTCGGTTTGTTGCAGCAACCGCTCCACCAGGTCGTGGCGGTTCAGGAATTGCATACGGTTTACAAAGTGGCGGCCCAGCGGGCTAAGGCAAAGCTCTGAAAGCATCTCGCGCACCTGCGCAAACCCAATTTTTATTTCAAAGTTTTCTGGATAGATCAATTCTTATCTTTTAATTTACTGCAAAATTAGCAATATCTATAACAAGTAAGCAGGGCTGTTTTGTTCGTTTTTTCAGCAGTTAACCCAAGTATTTACAATGCGCTAAATACATTAAGCTTTGCGCCTCTGTTTAGGACTTTCTGATTCTATAAATTTTAACTTTTAACGCGACATGGTTCTCGACAAACTCCCCAACGCCTTACGCTATACCTGCATGCACCCGCTTTTTGAGCAGGCTTTTTGGTATCTGCAGCAAACCGACTTAATGACGGAACCCACCGGTATGCACGAAATAGAAGGCAAAAAACTGTTTGCAATAGTCTCAAATGACCGCGGCGTGTCGGAGCAGGAGTATAAACTGGAAGTGCACCGCAAGTACATCGATATCCAGTACATTATTTCTGGCACCGACCACATGGGCTGGAAAGACCTCGCCCTGTGTAGCGAACCCAATGACCCTTATAGAGAAGAGCGCGACGCGGCCTTCTTCCCTGACAGGACAGACAACTGGTTTGATGTACCGGCAGGCTCCTTCACCATTTTTTTCCCCGACGATGCCCACGCCGCCATGGTGACAGGAGAACGCGTGGTACGGAAAGTGGTGCTGAAAATTGCTGTAGAAGTATAAGTGTAGCACAAAAGACTTTACCAAACCCACTTTTACAGGGCATTGACAACGTTATTGTTCTGGTCTAAGATGTTGCGTTATCTAAGGAGTGGTATCAGGACAAGGTAGGCTTTGCCATTAGCTTAGATAATGCCGTGTCAAAGTTTGTTGTACTTGATACCTCCTGGCCGACAAGCTTAAGGCTGTGGCAAACAGAGGCAGCTATAAAGCCTGTTAAAGAGGCAGCCTCCTACCCCATCTTCAGGACACCAGACGCAGTTGCGCTAAGGCAGGAGCTTGAGCTGAAAGGAACTGTGGCAGAAGAAATGATCAAAGACGATTATGTGAGTTTCTTCTTTTTCTATGATCCTGACGGTAATGTGCTGGAAACTTGCCTGGTGCACGAAGAGAGGCCTGGATCCTCATCTGTTCAACACAAGTACTTTCTGCCTGTAAAGAACATGAAGCTTATACTTACCTGATAAGTCAAATACCTGCTGAAGCAGTAAAGACATTATACCCTGAAATCTTCTCCTATGCCCAACATAAAAGGTCTTCTGCAGCTTGTGTGGTCTGCCGTGAAGGGTCAGGAGCATGATTATACCACCCTCGGCATAAAGCAGAGCATTGTCCTCCTGGCTATACCGATGATCCTGGAGATGGTGATGGAGTCGCTGTTTGCCATCGTGGACATCTTTTTTGTAGGCAAACTGGGCTCCAACGCTCTGGCCACGGTGGGGCTCACAGAGTCGGTGCTCATGATCATTTATGCCGTGGGCATGGGCATCAGCATTGCCGCAACCGCCATGGTATCGCGGAGGGTCGGGGAAAAGAAGTATAAAGAGGCCGGGAGTATAACTTTTCAGCTGATCGTGACGGGTGTGGCCTTGGCCCTGCTGATGGGTGGTATAGCTACTTATTATGCAGGAGAAACCCTGATGCTGATGGGCGCTGCGCCGGAAGTCATCACGGGTGGCGTTGGCTATGCCCGGGTTATTTTTGCCGGTAACATTGCTATCATCCTGCTCTTCCTGATAAACGGGGCTTTTCGCGGGGCCGGTCAGCCGCACCTGGCCATGCGTACCCTCTGGCTGGCCAATGGAGCCAACATCATCCTGGACCCGCTCCTGATCTTCGGTATTGGAAGTGTAGAGGGGCTTGGGCTGGAGGGCGCGGCATGGGCCACTACCACCGGCCGCAGCCTGGGCGTGCTGTACCAGCTTTACCACCTTTTTAACGGCAGGCACCTGCTCAAGATCACGGGCAGTAACCTGGTCATCAGCCTTGGGGTAATCTACCGCATCCTGAAACTGTCTTCCGGCGGCGTGGGCCAGTACCTCATCGACTCGGCCAGTTGGATCTTCCTGACACGCCTCATTGCGGAATTCGGTAGCAATGCTCTGGCCGGCTATACCATCGCCTTCCGGGTCATTATTTTCGCGCTGCTGCCTGCCTGGGGCCTATCCTCTGCGGCAGCTACACTGGTAGGCCAGAATCTGGGTGCCAGAAAAGCTAAAAGAGCAGAACTGGCCGTTTGGCTCACAGCCCGCTATAACATGATCTTTATGGGGGGCGTCACCCTCCTGTTCTTACTTTTCGGGGAGCATCTCTCTGACTTTTTTGCCGATGATGCTGAAGTGATTAAAATAGCCTCGAAGGCGTTGCAGGTCATCACCTTAGGCTATATCTTCTTTGGGCTTGGTATGGTGATGGTGCAAGCTTTTAACGGGGCGGGCGATACCAAAACGCCCGCCTTCATCAACATCCTGGTGCTGTGGCTGATGGAAATTCCGCTAGCTTATACTTTGGCCATTTACTTTGACCTTAATTCCACCGGTGTATTCATGGCTATTGCCTTTTGCCACTCTTTTCATGCATTGGTAAGCTGGTGGCTTTTCCGGCGAGGAACCTGGAAGCAGGTAAAAGTATGATGGCGCTACTTCCCAATTTCTTGCTTATACTTGCCCTGTAAAGTATAAATCACATGAAAACCCGATGATCCAGCTCATCAGAACCGATTCCGATAATCTAGATTTCCGCAGCCTGGTTGCACTGCTGGACCAGGACCTGCGCCAACGAGACGGCGAAGAGCATGCCTTTTTTGCACAGTACAATAAGCTCGACAAGACTCACCATGTAGTGGTGGCTTACAAAGAAGGCTTGCCAGTGGCTTGCGGTGCCATAAAATACTATACAACTTGCGTTGCCGAGGTAAAGCGTATGTTTGTACAAGAGCATCACCGTGGGCAGGGCATCGCCGGGAAAGTACTGCTGGAACTGGAGCAATGGGCAAAAGAGTTAGGGTATACTTACTGCATACTTGAAACAGGCAGAAAGCAACCAGAAGCCATCAGGCTGTACGAGAAAAGTAGTTATACTTATATCCCTAACTATGGACAGTACGCCGGCGTTGAAAGCAGTGTGTGCATGCAGAAAAGCCTGTCGGCTGAAGCGGCTAAAACCTGATAATTAAGAAATCAGCCTCTATTAAATTTGAATGAGAATTCTGACCTATGAAGTATAATCCACCAGAAATAAGGACCGTGGAAGTGACGCGCTACGTCACGCCCCTGCGCGAAGGCGGTTCTCTGCCGGCCATTGTGGAAGCCGATGACGATTTCCTGTACGTGCTCAAGTTCCGGGGTGCGGGCCAGGGTGTGAAGGTGTTGATCTCCGAGCTGATTGTGGGGGAAATAGCCCGTGCATTGGGTTTTCAGATACCAGAGATCGTGTTTGCTACCCTGGACGAGGCATTCGGGCGCACCGAGCCGGATGAGGAGATACAGGACCTGTTGCGGGCCAGCGAAGGATTGAACCTGGCGCTGCACTACCTCTCCGGCGCTATCACCTTTGACCCTGTTGTAACGACTCTTGACGCTACACTAGCCTCCCAAATTGTATGGATGGATTGCCTGGTTACCAACGTAGACCGCACCGCCCGCAACACCAATATGCTGATGTGGAAGAAAGAGCTATGGCTCATCGACCACGGCGCCGCTTTGTACTTCCATCACGCCTGGAGCAACTATGAAGAACAGGCTAAAAAACCTTTTGCCCAGATAAAGGACCATGTGCTGTTGCCGCAAGCCTCTGAACTGGATGCGGTAGACAAAGCCTCCCGTGCCATACTTACACCCGAGCGCATACAGGCAATACTTGCCGCGATTCCGGATGCCTGGCTTACGGGGGTAGAGTCTCCCTTTGAAACAGCTGAGGAGCACCGCCAGGCCTACGCCACTTTTTTAGAGACCCGTCTCTCCCATTCTGAAATCTTTGTCAAAGGAGCGCAACATGCAAGAAAAGCACTTATTTGAGTACGCTGTCATCCGAGTGGTTCCTCGTGTGGAGCGCGAGGAATTCCTGAATGTGGGTGTCATACTTTTTTGCTCCGCGGAAGGTTTTCTGCAAACAAAGTATACTTTAAACGAAAAACGGCTTCTGGCTTTCTCTGATGCCATAAACTTACAGGAACTGCAGGAGCGACTGGAGGCTTTCGTAAAAGTATGCGCCGGACGCCGGCAGGGCGGCCCCATTGGCCAGCTAGGCACCGCCTCCCGCTTTAGGTGGCTAACGGCTAACCGCAGCACCATTGTGCAGACATCAGCCGTTCATCCAGGCATGTGCCATAATGCTGAAGAAACGCTACACAGGCTGCACGCCCAGCTGGTATTATAGGCATGTTTTTGTTATATATGCTTACTTTAAGCCTGTCTAATCAGCAGTAGTCGATAAGACACTATATCTTTCATTCATTTAAACTTTTTTATGAGATCAACTTTACTCACTGCACTGCTAATTTTAGCAGCATTCACCACTTCTCTGGCACAAAGCACGGACTTGACCAAACGGCCATCTACTGCCAAAATCCAGGAGGCTAAAACGATAGCTACCACCATCTTCAACGACCTGAAAAATAAGCGACATGATAAAATTGCTGATTTTATGGTAGAGAGCCTTGGTAAAAGCTGGGACTCCTCCACACGAATTAAGAATAAAAACGATTATAAAGCGAAGATGGAGATTATCAGCATGAGTCCTCCAAATGGCGTGTATGGAGATATCGGCGGATTTGACTTGATTGAAGAAGCTTACTTACCGGGCAGTGACAGATATTTCCGGCATACCTACATTACCTACCATGAAGGCAGCAAACTGGTTTGGGAGTTTCGCTTTTATATAAACAACAAACAAGAGGTAAAGCTAGATTACATTGGTTGGAGCGAGAAAAATCCATTTGAGTACCTTAGCACCTCCGATATGTTGGTTCCTCGCTACTACAATAATCAATAAAAGTACAATTAAATAAATAAGTCCCATCTTCTCTTGGCTATCTAATGTATATAAGGGTAAGATGGGGCTTATTTATTTTTAACTTCTAATCCCATGAGCCTGAAAAACGACATAGCAGCGTTCCTGGCAAAGGAGTTTCCGCAGACTAAAGTAACATTGGAAGAAGTGGGGCCGATGTCAGCCATCGTGCGGCATAAGATTGGCGTGGAGGAACTACGGCCCGGCGGCGCCGTGTCGGGCCCTGTGATGATGGCCGTGGCAGATGTTGCCCTGTACGTGGCTATACTTGGTGAAATTGGTCTGGAAGCCTTGACCGTAACTACTAACCTGAGCATGAACTTCCTGCGTAAGCCCTCCGCCGATGCTGATATAATTGGCGAGTGCCGTTTGCTAAAGCTAGGCAAACGACTGGCGGTTGGGGAGGTAACTATTTATTCGGAAGGTATGATCGAGCCCGTTGCGCACGCTGTTGGTACCTATTCTATACCGCCAAGGGTGGCAGAAGAATAAAATCTGAATGCCGCCATTCTAAGCCAACCTCAAATTCTATCAACAGGAACTAAAAAGCATTCACAAAGAGGCTTTGGTATTTAGTATTAACTCGACTTTACAGCACCCCTTCTAACCCAATGCGGCCCGGCAGGCGCTGCCCCATCCCAGGGCAGTTGCATTCCATTTTAAGTAAACATCTCAATGTTTGGTTGTCATTTTGTACAGCAACCTGGCTGAAAAAGGATGCCTCCACCCGGCAGGTTAACCCTTCACTATGTGCTACCAAGACCTTTATACAAGAGAGATTAAGTTGACTGCCGGATTTAAAGTATGGTTTGGCTCTAGAAAGCCCTATGTTCCCCGCCCCGCTCATACACTGCCCATCATCCATCCGCAATCAAGGCCAAACCTGGAATTTACTGCCATTTATCCTGTCTGTAATTTGCCAACCAGTCTGATTCAATAGCAGCACATTCGGCAACATATATGTACCGGCTACAGCAGTTAACCCAGCTTGGAAAGGCAGACTCATGACAGACTCCAGTGCCAATTTATGACAACAACTGAAAGAGTTTTCAGGATTTAAACACAGGACAAAAGGAAGCAGAAAACAGCCGTTTTTTAAATAGCATGGTGTTTTGGTAGACGTTTATAGTAACACACTAAGCATAATTATATCGATATTCTTGCAACTTTATTCAGTTGATCAACTATAATACCGTATAAACAAAATAAGTATAAAGTATACTTTAGCTTTAAAAACCTTTAGTTTTCTAATTAAAACCAAAGTTATACTTGGTTTATACATCCCCACACTACACCTGATGCCGCGCATACTGCGGCCCCTGGCTTCCACCCTGCCTTAGCAGAACAGCTACCCCAGTAGCTGTAAATGCTACCCTGGATTGTGTTAAATCAAAATAAACTGAATAATTATGAAAAACAGTTTTACCCTACTTATTCTACTGCTGCTGGTTTGTTGGGCTCCGGATGTTTTGGCCCAGGGAAGCACCGTAAGTGGCAGGGTTACGGGCGCAGAGGCAGGCATGCCTCTACCCGGCGTAAGTGTAACCGTAAAAGGCACCACCACCGGCACCACCACAGATGCAGAAGGCAATTATGAGATAACGGTTCCCGGAAACGATGCCGTGCTGGTGTTCCGTTTCCTGGGCTATGAAGCACACGAAGTACAGGTGGGCAACCAGCAGCAAATAAACGTAACCCTAAATACAGATACCCAGCAGTTGGGAGAAGTTGTGGTGACGGCGCTTGGAATTACTCGGGAGAAAAAGGCGATCGGCTACGCTTCACAGGAAGTGCAGTCGGAGGAACTGACCCAGAACCGGCAGCCCAATGTGCTGAACGCCATGCAGGGAAAAGTGGCGGGCGTAACCATATCCAGTACAGGTGGCGCACCTGGCCAGGGCAGCAGTATTCAGATACGTGGCACCAACTCCATTGACCCTAGCCGGCCGAACCAACCGCTCTTTGTGATAGACGGTATCCTGATGGATAATTCCACTTCCACCTTCGGGCAAGGGGCTGAGCTACGGGGCATGAGCAACCGCCTTGCAGACCTCAACCCAAACGACATCGAAAGTATAAACATACTTCGCGGTGGGGCAGCCACTGCGCTTTATGGCCTGCAGGGTGCAAACGGGGTGGTGGTAATTACAACCAAAGCCGGACGGCAAGGCGAAATGCGGGTTAACTTTACTTCCACGGCTGGTTATGAAGAGGTTAACAAGTTTCCGGAGATACAGGACACCTATACTCAAGGCTATGCCGGGGAATATAACCCTACCAGTTTTTGGCCGTCCTGGGGACCAACTGTAGCGGAGGCTAGGCTACTGGACCCGACTCACCCGGCCGAGCTTTACAACCACTTTGAGGATGCCTACGAGTCAGGGCACCAATTCCGCAACACCCTCTCCTTTTCGGGCGGCGGCGAAGCCCTGAACTTCTTTACATCCATCTCTCACCTGACCCACGAGGGTGTACTTCCTTTTACCGACTACCAAAACATTTCTGCCCGCTTGAACGCAGATGCTAAAATAAGTGACAAAATAAACGTTGGGGGTAACTTTAACTACATAAACTCTGGGGGCAACCGTTACAACGCCGATCGCTTTAACGAAAGCCTCAGCTACTGGTCGCCTCGCTGGGACGTAACCGACTACCGAAAGCCAGACGGCACCATGAACACCTACGGCAATAACAACCCTGTTTATGGTGCGGCCACAAACCAACTGGAAGATGAGGTGAACCGTTTTATAGGAGGCCTGACCTTTGGTTACAAACCAACCGACTGGCTGAACTTAACCTACCGCCTCGGCCTGGACACATATAGTGACGACCGCACCCGTACGGCTCCTGGCCCGCGCGGACTTCCTGATGAGCGGGTGTATGAAGACAATGAACTTGGATTTGTTCACGAGTACACCACCCGGTTCCGGGCCATCAACTCTACGTTTATCGCAACCTTAAACTCAGATTTCGGCGAAAACTTCTCCGGCACCCTACGCCTGGGCCACGACCTGTACGACAGGCAGGCTAAAAGTTTTGGAGTGATAGGCGAGGAACTGGCCGTTTACAACTATTTCAGACTTTCGAATGCCAGGTTCCTTTCTACAGAAGAAGAAGAGATAGAGTATCGCCTGATGGGTATCTTTGCTGAAGCCTCCCTGGATTATAAAGACTTCCTGTTCCTCACGCTTACCGGCCGTAACGACATCACCTCTTCCCTGGCAAGTTCTAACAGGTCGTTTTTCTACCCATCGGCAAGTATAAGCTACATTTTCTCAGAGCACCTGGACTTGCCAGATGTCATCAGCCAGAGCAAGTTGCGCTTGTCTTATGCCCAGATGGGTAAAGATGCGCTCCCCTACTCCATCTCCTCCGGCTATGCTCCCTATACTACCCTTCCTGCGGGATACACAGGTGTGACGCGAGACGAATTACTCGGCAACAGAGAGTTAAAGCCAGAGTTTACCAATACGTTTGAGGCTGGCTTGGAGATGTCGTTCCTGGAGAATAGGCTCGGCTTTGACTTTACCTACTACTACTCCCTGAGCAAAGACCAGATCCTAAACATTGATGTTGCCAACACCACCGGTTTCAGACTTGCTGCCATAAATGCCGGCGAGATGCGCAATACTGGTGTAGAACTGATCCTGAACGCTGCCCCGGTTAAGACAAACGACTTCACCTGGGATACAAAACTGGTGTTCTCAGCCAACCGCAACAAGATTCTGGAAATACCTGAGGAACTGGACGAGATTGTGTATGCGGCACAGTTTGGCTATGTAGGGTCCACGGTTACGATGCGCCTGATTGAAGGAGAGCCATATGGCAATATTTACGGCTCCCACTGGCAGCGTTACTACGGGCCAGGTGAGGAGGAAGACCCGCTATTTATAGATGAGTCACGGCCTGTCGTGATCGGCGAGAATGGCTTTCCTGTGCGGGCACCTTTATCAAGCCAAAAGATACTGGGCAACTCGCAACCCGACTGGATAGGCGGTTTCACAAACACCCTTACCTATAAAACCCTTAGCCTGACCGGCCTTCTGGATGCCCGCGTAGGCCAGGAGAAGTATAACCAGATGGATAACTTCTTCGCTGCCTTCGGCATAGCAGAGTATACTGAGAACCGCAACGATACACGCGTGTTTGAAGGGGTGCTGGCCGACGGCACGCCGAACACAAAAGAAGTATGGCTTGGCCAGGGTATTGGCCCTGACGGAGTGAACTACGGAAACGGCTATTACCGAAACTTTTACAGAGGGGTGTCGGAGAACTTCGTGGAGGATGCGTCCTGGGTGCGGCTTCGTTCGCTCACGCTGAGCTACAGCCTGCCGCAGAATTGGTTTGAGAGCATCTTTGTCCGCAACGCTTCCGTCTCGCTTACTGGCAACAACCTTTGGCTCTCCACCGACTACAAGGGCTTTGACCCTGAAACTAGCTTCTCCCCGAGCGGCAGCAACGTAGATGGTTTCTCCGGCTTCACGTATCCCGCCGTACGCAGCTACCTGTTCACCCTAAATGTTGGATTCTAAACTACAGCGGTATGAAAAAGATCTTTAGATATATGTTTGCCCTGCTGATAGTTGGGGCAGTAACCAGCCTTCAGAGCTGTGAGGATTATTTTGACCTCGAGGATAACCCCAACCTGGTGAATGACCCGCCGCTGAGAACGCTGCTCACTACTACCACACAGAAAACGGCCCTCAACAGCTATCGCGTGGCCTCCATCACATCCTATTTTGTGCAGTACCTGGCTAGCCCTACGCAGGGCAGCTCAACAGATACCTACGAGATAGCCGATTACACCAGCACCTGGGATGCGCTATACCTGGCTATGGCCGATATTTACGACATGAAGCAGAAAGCGCAGGAAGAAGGCGCCCCGGATTACGTAGGTGTAGCCGATGTACTGATGGCCTACAACCTGAGCCTGGTAAACGACATGTGGGGAGACGCCCCATACACAGAGGCATTCGTTAATACAACACTCACTCCATCCTTCAACTCTGCAGAAGACCTTTACCAAGAAACGTTGCGGCTGCTGGACGAAGCCGTGGTGGAGTTGAGAAAACCAGAGTCAAGTGTAATTCTGGACCCGGTAAATGACCTGATACACAGAGGCGATAAGGGTAAATGGATTAAGACGGCCTATGCTCTTAAGGCAAGACAACTGAATAAACTGAACGGCACCTCGTCCTATGCCCCCCAAGCTGTGTTAAATGCCGTAGACAGCTCCTACACCTCCAATGCGGATAACGCCGATATGGCTTTTTTTGAAGAGCGTAACCCCTGGGCGGAGGTTGCTCTGGACAATGAGAATCTCCTGCTAGGAGGTTGGCTGTCGGAGCAACTGATAGAGCACCTTAATGGTACTACTTTTGCGGTGGAAGATCCGCGCTTGCCAAACATAGCTGAACCGGACACAAGCGGTAATTTTGTAGGCACGCCTAACGGCACGGGCAATATTGGCCCAGCCAATAACACTATAAGGGATGAAAGCTACATTTCCCGCAACTCCCCTTTAACTGCTGATGATGCCCCACTTACAATCATATCCTATCCGGAGGTAAAAATGATAGAAGCTGAAGCCGCTCTCCGTGCCGGGGAAACTGAAAGAGCTTATATCGCATACCTTGACGGGATAGAGGCAAGTATGGAATTGCTGGAGGTAGCTCCGGCAGAGGCCAATGCATACCTTTCTGCCCCACAGGTAGCTGTTGGAGCAGGGGCCTTAACCCTTGCTGACATTTTCCGGGAGAAGTATGTTATCACCTACCTCAACCCGGAAGCCTGGAACGATGCCCGCCGTTTCGATTACCAGTATGCAGGTTTTACCTTACCTGAAAACGCTGCACTGCCTACTTTTATACGCAGAGTAGTCTACCCTTCCGGCGAAACATCTAAAAACCCCAATACGCCTGAGGTAACAGACCTGGCAGACCCGCTCTGGTGGGACCAGTAAGAAACTCTCTTACAAAGTATAAAACAGCAAGGGCCGCTACAAAATAGCGGCCCTTGCTGTTTTATACTTTGATTGTGCCTTTAAACTTAAGGCCTCACCTGTCCATTGCCCTTCACTACCCACTTGTAACTTGTAAGTTCGTCTAGCGCCATAGGGCCACGCGCATGAAGCTTCTGGGTGCTTATGCCGATCTCGGCGCCAAGGCCAAACTGCGCGCCATCGGTAAATGCGGTTGAGGTATTAGCATACACAGCGGCTGCATCCACAGCCTTCAGAAAGTGCTCTACGTGCTCCTCCTTATCCGAAATAATGGCCTCGCTGTGCTGCGAAGTATACGTATTGATATGCTCAATGGCCTCATCCAGCCCGGTAACTGTTTTAACCGACATCTTCAGCGACAGGAACTCTGTTCCAAAATGCTCCTCGGTTGCCTGTTGCAGCATGTAATCCGGGTAACTGTCTTTCAGGGCAGCATGGGCTGGCGCATCGGCAAACAACTCCACTCCTTTCTCTGCCAGCCCCTTCCCGATCTCCGCCAGATCCGGCAGCCGATCCTCATGTATCACCAGGCAATCCAGGGCATTACACACACTCACACGGCGTGTCTTGGCATTTACCACAATGTCTTTCCCGCGCTGCAGGTCGGCATAGGCATCAAAGTAAGTATGCACAATACCGGCCCCGGTTTCAATCACTGGCACTTTAGAGTTCTCTCGTACATAGTTGATCAGGCCCTGGCTACCGCGCGGGATGATAATGTCTACATAGTCTACGGCATGCAACATTTTGTGAGTCGCCTCCCTGTTAGGCGGTAGCAGCTGTACAATATCCTTGTCGACGCCGTTCTGCCCCAGCACCTCATGTATCAGCTTTACAATGGCTGCGTTGGAGTCTTTGGCATCGCTGCCGCCTTTCAGCAGCAAGGCATTGCCAGAGCGCAGGCACAGGCTGAACACATCAAAGGTTACGTTGGGGCGCGCCTCGTAAATAATACCGATCACACCTAGCGGCACGGATACTTTCTTCATATCCAGGCCATTATCCAGGCTGCGCTCCGAGAGCACTTTGCCCAGCGGCGAAGGCAGGCTGGCGACATTACGGATATCAGCGGCTATACTTGCAATGCGCTCCGGCGTCAGCTTCAGCCGGTCATACTTCGGGTCGCTGGTTTCCATCCGCTCCAGGTCTTTCTGATTGGCGGCAAGTATAGTATCCGTCGCCTCCACGGCTTTCGTGGCCAGGTCCTCCAGCACTTTTTTAATCTTATCTTCCGAGAGCATGTTCAGCTTTCGGCTGGCCTGCTTTACGCGTTTAAAAATCTGTTGTAGTTCCATAGTTTTATAGGGTATGGTATTTAAATAAGTATAAGTAATCGTAGTGGATGATCGGTTTCTGGTTGCTCACCCCCACACTAGAGGCGGCTTTGCGTGATCCGTACTCCGCTTTTCCGAGCCCCAGCTTCTGTCCATGCTCATCCTTAATGCGGATAATATCGCCTTTGGAAAAATTTCCGGAGATGCCCACCACACCCACTGGCAGCAGGCTGGCGGCTTCGTCGGCATGCAGGGCCTCTTTGGCTCCCTCGTTCACGATCACCTCTCCTTTTGTATAGTTATCGCTGTGGGCCACCCACTTCTTAGGGTTTGGCTTGCACGATTCCGGCTCAAAATATGTCGCCTTCAGCTGCTTGTTATAAAAGTCCAGCAGCACGTTTTCGCGGTTACCGTTGGCGATGAACACGTGTATGCCCAGGTATGCGGCCTTCTTGGCCATCTTCATTTTGCTGCCCATGCCCCCCCGGCCAAAGCTTGACTTGGAGGAGGCAATGTAGCGGCTCACGCCCGAGGTTCTGCGCCCAACGCGCTCTATCAGTTTGGCATCCGGGTCATTGGGATGGCCTTTGTAAATGCCATCCACATTGGTAAGCAGGATGAGGGTATCCGCGTCGATCATGGCCGCGGTCATACTTGCCAATTCATCGTTATCGGTAAACATCAGCTCGGTTACGGCCACGGCATCGTTCTCGTTAATGATCGGGATAATATCGTGGTTAATGAGGCCAAGCAGGCAGTCTTTGATATTAAGGTAGTGGCGGCGCGACAGGAAGTCCTGCGGCGTTACCACGATCTGCGCAATCTGGTGCCCCTCCTGCTGGAACAGCTCCTTATAAGACTGCACAATGTCGATCTGGCCAACGGAGGCGAGTATCTGCTTCCGCACGACAGACTCTGTTTTGTCTTCTATCTTGATGTTATTTCTTGCAAAGGCCACCGCCCCCGACGAAACCAGCACCACCTGGATGCCCTGTTTCTTCAGGAAACCGATTTGTTTGACAAGAGTAGCCATGCGTTGCCTGTCCGGCGAGCCATCCTCCTGGGTTAGCACATTAGAACCGACTTTAACGACAACTAGCTGTGGCTGATAATCCATAGTTATTTGAATTTGTTTGACAATAGGTTAGCTGCGACAACAGACTGGCCTGTTCCGCAATTAGGATGCATAAAATCGTGGTGATTTATACTTTGGAATGAGGAAGTATAGGCAGTAAGAAGCCTCCTCAACGACGCACAAGCGAACGCCTGCGCTAGAAAAAAAAGCTGTTCTGCAGCAGTATGATCGGAGCAAACAGCTACCGCACCTGCCACAGAACAGCTTCTATCAACTCAATGTATTAAACAGCTTCTTTCTCCCGCTGCTCCTTCAGGTCCAGGATACGCTTGTGTGAGCCTACCAATCCTTTGATTACGGCAGAGCTCAGGCCCTGGTGCTCCATCTCGTTCAGGCCGGTAATAGTGCAGCCCTCCGGAGTGGTCACTTTGTCAATCTCCTGCTCCGGGTGCGATTTATTAACTGTGAGCAAGGTAGAGGCACCTTTACTTACCTGCACGGCAATTTTCTGGGCATCCTCGGCATCCAGGCCAAGTTGAATACCGCCCTGTGTTACGGCACGGATAAAGCGCATGTTAAAGGCAATGCCACTGGAGCAAAGCACCGTAGCACCGGCCATCAGTTCTTCCTCTATCACCAGGGCTTCCCCTAGGCAGTTGAAGATCTCTTTTACCTGGTCCTCCACCGTGGCCGCCTTCTCATTAAAGGCCAGGCACGTCATGGACTGGTGCACGGCAATAGCAGTGTTGGGCATGCTACGCACAATGGCAAAATCTCCCACTATTTCACTTATATTCTCTATGGTGATACCCGCAATAACGCTTAAGAGCACGTGCTTCTCGGGATCTAGGTAAGGCAAAATCTCATTCAGGACATTCTCTAAGTGTGCCGGTTGCACGCACAGCATCACGAAGCGGCTGTTCTTTACAGCAAATTTGTTGTCGCTGGTTACCTGAAGGCCCTGGTCTTTTAAGTATTGTAATGATTTCGTGTTTCTCCTGGTTACATAGATGTTTTCCGGTTGGTACTGTCCGTTGCTTAATAGTCCTTCTGCAATTGATTTACCAAGGTTACCTGCTCCCAGGATAGCTACGTTATCTGTATGCATTCTGTGTGTTTTATTTTGTTTCTGACAGCGCGTTATGAGTTTTGCGCTGTACTTTAAATAATTATTCCAGCCACAAAAGTACAAAAACCAATCCAAAACCCAAAGCCACACAAAGGCCACCAAACACACCAGAAGCAAGCACAATAGTATTATCCGCACATTTTAACCATCGGAAAAATTATAAATAACCCATCACGCAGCCACATCAAACTATAAGTATAAACCAGGTTAATTTGATACCTCAGGGGCACTGAGGAGCTATATTAGCGGAGGCTAGTACCGATGTAGCTACAGTAAAACCTGTCTGCTCCGCTTTCTAAAACAACTTGGGATTTCTGCAGAATCTGTAGAGGTCAAAAAATCAGAATTTTTCCTCAATCCCCAACCCAAAGAGAGCAAAATCATACTTCACCGGGTCTGCCGGGTCAAAGGTGCACAGGTGTGTGGTCAACTCTTCGGCCGTGTCCCAATCCATTCCTTTGCGCGTGATGAGGCCAAGCTTTCGAGCTACCCGTTCCACGTGCACATCACAGGGGCAAATCAAGTCACTCATAGGTATCGCGTTCCAGATGCCAAAGTCAACGCCAGCAGCATCTTTGCGCACCATCCAGCGCAGGTACATGTTCAGGCGCTTGCAGGCCGATTTACGGGCCGGCGTGGCAATGTGCTTGCGCGTGCGCTGCGGGGCATCCTCCAGGCTAAAAACCAGATTATGAAAGTACACTAGTCGGTCCCTCATTGTTTCCAACTCGTTGTTCTCTCCGGTAAAAGCTGTTTCCAGGCTCTCGTGCTGGCTATAATACCACCTGAAGAAGTGCAACAAGTATAAGAGGTCCGTATCATTAAAGGTGCGGTGCTTAAAGCCAAGGAAGCGCTGCAAGTCCTGCTCCTCGTGCTGAAGTATAAACTCAAGCGGGGCATTGTCCATCAGGTTCATCAGTTTAACACAGTTGTTGATGATGGTCTTGCGCTGCCCCCAAGCAAGTATGGCCGCAAAAAAACCGCTGATCTCGATGTCCTGCTTTTTGCTGAACCGGTGCGGGATGGAAACCGGGTCGTTTAGGATAAAGTCAGGCTGGTTATACTTTTCGACTCTATCATCAAGTAATTCTTTTACGGAGGTGATTTCAGGCTGTATCATGCTAGGGGTTTATACTTATATCAGGAAACCGGCGGACCGGAACCTGAAAATTACGGCATCCGGCATCTTTCTGTAACTATATCGCAGGTTTATCCGCTGTTTATAACGACTTTTTCAGGAGATTAACTAATTTTGTTTTGCAAGACAGCAAAAACAAACATAGTTTTACCTCTTTATTAAGGATACAAATTAGTTAACTTATATGGCAACCACAGCTGATATTAAAAACGGCGTTGTAATTGAGTATAACAACGACCTTTACGTGGTAATTGATTTTCAGCACGTAAAGCCGGGCAAAGGTCCGGCATTTGTTAGAACCAAACTGAGAAACGTTAGAACCGGCAAGGTGCTGGACAACACTTTCTCGGCAGGGCACAAGATAACGACTGCCCGTGTAGAGCAACGCCCGCACCAGTTTATCTTTAAGGATGACCTGGGCTACCATTTCATGGACCTGAATACATTTGAGCAGGTTGCATTAGACGAGGCTATGGTGCCGTTTGCGGACCTGATGAAAGAGGGGCAGGAAGTAACGATCCTTTACCACGCCGAAAACGAGACCCCGCTGACTTGCGAGATCCCTCCGTTCGTGGAGCTGACCATTACGTATACGGAGCCAGGCCTGAAAGGCGATACCGCCACCAACGCCTCCAAACCGGCCATCGTGGAAACAGGTGCTACCATCCAGGTGCCGCTGTTTATCGGACAGGACGAAAAAATCAAAGTAGATACTCGTACGTACTCATACGCAGAAAGAGTTAAATAAAACATGAAAGCGAAAGAAATCCAGGACCTCATCGACTTTATCGCCAAATCTGGCTTGAATAAGGTTAACATTGAAACAGAAGAGTTTAAGATCTCAGTTAAGCGTGATCCGGACCAGAATGTAACGTATGTGAAGGACACAGGCGCTGCGCACGCAGCCCACGCCCCTACTGCCCCTCAGGCTGCTCCGGCCCCGGCCGCTGCACCAGCTGCTCCGGCACCAGCCCCGGCCGCCGCACCTGCATCAGACGAGAGCAAGTATATTGCTATCAAGGCCCCTATGATCGGAACGTTCTACCGCGCTGCCAGCCCGGAGAACCCGTCTTTCGTGAACGTGGGCGATGAGGTGAAGAAGGGCCAGGTTATCTGCATCATCGAGGCGATGAAGCTGTTTAATGAGATCGAATCAGAAGTATCGGGCAAGATCGTGAAGGTGTTGGTAGACAATGCCTCACCGGTAGAGTACGATCAGCCGCTGTTCCTGGTAGATCCTAGCTAATTCATTGGTTTGAAAATGTGAAGATTAGGAAATGGAGATGATATTGATTGTCTCCATTTTCATGTCTTTTTCACAGTAGATCTCTACATTTCCAAATCTACAAATCAGAACTTATGTTTAAAAAGATACTAATCGCCAACCGAGGCGAGATTGCGCTCCGTATTATCCGCACCTGCAAGGAAATGGGTATCAAAACGGTAGCTGTGTACTCTACAGCAGATAAGGAGAGCCTGCACGTGCGCTTTGCTGACGAGGCTGTATGCATAGGCCCCGCTCCGAGCTCACAGTCTTACCTTAACATCCCGAATATTATCGCAGCAGCGGAGATCACCAACGCTGATGCCATACACCCAGGCTACGGCTTCCTGTCTGAGAACGCTGAGTTCTCCCGCATCTGTGCCGAAAACGGAATTAAATTCATCGGTGCCTCCCCTGATATGATTAACCAGATGGGCGACAAGGCTTCTGCGAAGGACACCATGAAAAAAGCCGGCGTGCCTACCATTCCAGGGTCTGACGGGTTGCTGAAGAATGTGGAGGAAGGCCTTAAAATTGCCCAGAAAATAAAATACCCAATTATCCTGAAGGCAACTGCAGGTGGCGGTGGCCGTGGCATGCGCATCGTAAACAACGACTCCGAATTTGAAAAAGCATGGAACGATGCCCGTACGGAAGCTAAGGCAGCTTTCGGAAACGACGGCATTTACCTGGAGAAATTCGTGGTGGAGCCGCGCCACATCGAGATACAGCTGATCGGCGACCAGCACGGTCAGGTTGCGCACCTATCTGAGCGCGACTGCTCTATTCAGCGACGCCACCAGAAACTGGTAGAGGAAACACCTTCCCCGTTCATCACGGATGAGCTTCGTGAGAAAATGGGCGAAGCGGCTGTAGCCGGTGCCAAGGCCATCAACTATGAAGGTGTAGGTACCATCGAGTTTCTGGTAGACAAGAACCGTGACTTCTACTTTATGGAGATGAACACGCGTATTCAGGTGGAGCACCCGATCACAGAGGAAGTAATTGATTACGACCTGATCAAGGAGCAGATTAAAGTGGCCGCCGGTCTGAAGATAACAGGCAAAAACTACTACCCGAAGATGCATGCCATCGAGTGCCGCATTAACGCCGAAGATCCGAAAAACGGATTCCGTCCGAGCCCGGGCAAAATTACTACCCTGCATATGCCGGGTGGACACGGTGTACGCGTAGACTCGCATGTGTATTCTGGCTATACCATCCCGCCTAACTACGACTCTATGATCGCAAAACTGATCGTAAGTGCGCAGACGCGTGAGGAGGCCCTGGTGAAAATGAAACGCGCCCTGAGCGAGTTCGTGATTGAAGGCATCAAAACCACGATCCCTTTCCACCTGAAGCTGATGGACGACAAAGGGTTTAAGGAAGGTAACTTCACAACGAAGTATCTGGAAGATTTCGACTTCGGTTCGATTGAGTAACAGGTACTTAAAGCAAAAAAAGCAGCCATCGAACAATGGCTGCTTTTTTTTTGCTTCATCATACTTTGGATATTAATTCATTAACCAAGTGAGTGCTTCCGCCGGACTGGTAAAATTCTTCACATCAAACTTAGTTACCCCAAGCGCCTCCGCCCTTGTTACCACAGATTCAAGGGCGATTCTATGGTACACCTCACTAGGCAGCACCCTGGCAAGTCTTTTAAGCTGGGTTTGCGACAAAAGCTCGTAGAATTTGCTTGACATCCAGTCTTTAGACTCGGTTGAGAGTGAGGTTAGAATACGTGCATCGGCAATTGCTTTCTCCACCTTACACTCGCGCAGCACCTCATAAAGCTTGGTTCCTCCTGCAATAAGCTCTTCAGTACTTACAGGTCTAAGCCAAACGGACTTCAACAGGTTCCTATCAGTATCAACTTCTATCTTATAAAAGCCCGAATCATACTTTTTTTCAAGAGACATAGCACAGGGATGTAAGTTGTACAATAATATGTAGTTTAAAATTCACGGCCATGCTTTCTGAAAAAAAGCAGATGGTTTTAGTTTCCAGTAGTTGTTTCTTCGTTCTCCATCAGCTGCTCCAACTCACTGTACCAACCTTCGCCATACTTGCGGATAAGGGGCTCTTTCAAGAACTGGTACACGCGTACCCCGAGATCCTGGCCAAAACTGCAGGCGGAGCTGCAAATGCCCCAGCGGTCGTAGTTCAGGGCTTCAAAACCATCATATTTCGTTATCCGGATTGGGTAAAGGTGGCAGGAAATCGGCTTCTTCCATTCTATCTTGCCATCATAGTAGGCTTGCTCAATGGCGCACTTCAGGGTGTTGTCGGTGTCGTAAATAGCGTAGGCACACTCCCGGTTGCCAATGGTTGGGGTAGAGTAGTCGCCCTCCCAATCTTTTATGTACAGCCCCTGCTCCTCCACCGCCTTTAAACCGGCAGCAGACATATAAGGCTTCACGTGCTCGTAGCTATCCTTCAGTATATCCAGTTCGTACTCATCCAGCGGCGCACCCAGGTCGCCTTCCACGCAGCAGGCTCCTTTACACTTCTCAAGGTTACACACAAAAAACTGGTCGCGCACATCGTCACTGATTACGGTATTCTGAAGGACTATCATAGTTGAATCACGAAATAAAAAAGGGCTGAAGTATAAGCTATATGCCATACTTCTCCCAGGCTAATGGAAAGACAAAGGTAGGCAGAAAATAGTTTAAAAGATGCTGTTTGCGGAGAAGGTATACTTGCCAGGCGTCCGTAGCTTAGCAACAAAAAGCAGAGGTGCGAGTTATGCACCTCTGCTTCCATTATATATTATTCAGAAATCACTCTTGCTTCTCTGGGGAGCCGGCAGCTAGCAACATGTTTTGCACGTTCTCGTGCTTGGTGTAGTCTATAGCAGCTTTACCGGAATTATCGGTTACGCTAACGTCAGCATTGGCTTGAAGCAGCGCAAGTATGATTTCGTAGTTCGCATCTATCTCGCAGGCGAGCATAAGCGGCGTCTTGCCCTCGTTGTTTACCACGTTGGGGTTGGCACCGGCCTGCAGCAGTTTCTCAAGCTCCAGAATACCGATATGCTGCCCAATGGTAGCGTGCAGGGCCTGAGAGAGCACCGTGTTCCCCTCCTTATCTTTGATGTTAGGGTCTGCCCCATGCACCAGCAAAGTATCCAGCAGTTGCACCTGCTCATTCTCATAAAACTCTGTTCTGATGCGCGAACTGCTCACCACATAATGCAAAGCTGTTTTACCATTTATATCCTGCGCATTTACGTCTGCTCCTTTTTTGATTAGCAGACTAGCCGCTTTCAGCCGTGCCTCCGGTTCATACTCAACACCATAATCCTCCAGCAGCATCGGGATGTACAAGGCATGCATCAGTGGCGTACGCTTCTGCAAATTAGCCTCGTAATCATCTGGCTGGTCCTGCGCATTGGCGTCTCCGCCTGCAGCAAGGGCACGCTTGATCATCTCAGGGTCGCGGTGTAGGGCACCGATCACTACTTTCTGGTTTGGTGTCTGGTTAATGTACAGCAGTTGTTCATAGGCACTCATACTTCCTTTCGCCACCGCTTTCCGGTACAGTTTGCGGGCATCATCCACCTTAACCTCGCCAAGCGTACCTTCTTCATATAAAAGCGCCATTGTATACATCGACTCGCGCTCACCGGCCTCTATGCCCTTTTGCAGCCAATAAGCAGCTTTTTCTTTGTCTTTTTCCACCCCTTCGCCGTTCAGGTAAAGGTTTGCCAGTGAGGCGTAAGCCACTACGTCATTGGCATCGGCGGCGCGGCGCAGGTAGTTAAAGGCCAGCGAGTGGTTCTTCATTTCGCCGTAACCGGTGTAGTACATACTGCCCAAAATACGGTTACAAAAGGCATCGCCATCCACAGCCTTCTCTCTTATGGTGATGGCCGCATTGCGCATGCGCTGCAGAAAGCGTTGCATGTCATCCTCGTTGCGCAAGGTCATCAGCTCAGCCATGCCAAGGTTCGCCAACACGCTACCGCTGTCCAGTGCTGCCTGATAATAATATTGCGCGGAGTCGCGGTTGGCCGAAAAATACTTCTCGGCACTCTGTATCTGCTTCACCGTGTCTATCTCCACAGAATCATACTTCAGTTCGCGGTACTGGTGCATACGCCCCAGAAAATAATAGGCGTCATACTCCCCTGCTGCCGCCGCGACCCTGAATTTCTCCTGCGCCTTCTGATAATGGAGCGAGGTATAATAGTACATGGCCTCATCCATGGCAGGCGTGCGCCAGACACGCCTTATAACCGGGGCCGGCGCAGCTCCTGTTACCTTTTTCGCGGTAGAAGAGTCTTTTACTAAAGCAGAGGTTTTAACCGCATCGGTGCCCACAGGGCTTTTCTGTGCTACCCCAACATGGCTAAGCCCCCCGAGCAGGCAAAAGAGAAAAAGTTTTATCAGGGTTGCTAAGCGATACTTTATAATTTGATGATGTCTCAAGGTATCCTGTATTATGTTCTGGTCTTTTGCAAAAGTAAGCGCTATAGGCCTTTAAACAAAAACACGGCCAAATCAGCATAAAATTCCAAGGCTACAGCAAATGTTATACCTGCCCTTTAGCTAAACGCTTTAGGCACAGAAGGTGTTCATATAACAGGTGGTTTATACTTTATACTACCCTAAGTATAAGTTAACCCGATTAATGAGCCTAAAGAGCAGATGCAGTTCTGAAAAAGGAATTGTATTTCGTAAATTGCAAGGATTTAAAGCACGCGGAAGAGAAGAAATGGATTATATAAGTTTACTGAACGAGTCGCAGCGCGCGGCGGTGCTGCACACCGACGGACCAGCCATGATTATTGCAGGCGCAGGCTCAGGCAAAACAAGAGTATTAACGTATCGTATCGCCAACCTCATCAGTCAGGGGGTGGATCCCTTTAATATACTTGCCCTAACATTTACCAATAAGGCGGCCAAAGAAATGCGCCACCGTATTGAGAAAGTTATCGGCAACGAGGCAAAGAATATCTGGATGGGCACATTCCACTCGGTATTCTCACGCATCCTTAGGGCCGAGGCGGAGAAGATAGGTTACCCTAAAAGCTTCACTATTTACGATACAGACGACTCCAAGACACTTATTCGCAACATTGTGAAGGAGATGAACCTGGACGATAAGCTGTATAAACCAAACGTAGTACTGGGCCGCATCTCCTCTGCCAAAAACAAGTTGATCTCAGTAAAGCAGTACCTCAACGATGCTACCATACAGGCCGACGACGAAGCGGCCATGCGTCCTAAAATCGGCAAGATTTACGAGTTGTACCAGAACCGCTGCTTCCGCGCGGGCGCCATGGACTTCGACGACTTGCTGTTCAACACCAACGTGCTCTTTAAAGACCACCCGGACGCACTAAACAAGTACCAGAACATCTTCAAGTTCGTGATGGTGGACGAATACCAGGACACGAACTACTCGCAGTACCTGATCACGCGCAAGCTGGCCGCTCAGAACCGCAATATTGTGGTAGTAGGCGATGATGCGCAATCTATTTATGCCTTCCGTGGGGCTGATATCCAGAACATCCTGAATTTTGAGCGCGACTACCCGGAACTGCAGGTATTTAAGCTGGAGCAGAACTACCGCTCCACCAAGAACATCGTGCACGCTGCCAACTCGGTTATCAAGAATAACACGGCTCAGCTTCGCAAAGATGTGTTCACAGACAACGAGCAGGGGCCGCTTATCGAGGTGATCAAGGCCAACTCGGATAACGAAGAAGGTAAGCTGGTAGCAACTACCATATTCGAGGAGAAGATGAACAACCACCTCTCCTACGACGACTTCGCCATACTTTACCGCACCAACGCGCAGTCCAGGGCCATGGAGGAAGCTCTGCGCCGCATGAACATCAAGTATAAGATCATCGGGGGCCTGTCTTTTTACCAGCGCAAGGAGATAAAGGACCTGATCGCGTACCTGCGCCTGACGGTGAACCCGAACGATGAACAGGCACTGCGCCGCGTCATCAACTACCCGAAAAGGGGTATTGGCGAGACAACCGAACAGAAATTGTTTGTAGTGGCCAATGATACCAACCATAGTGTGTGGGAGGTGGTGCAGAATGCGAGCGAGTTTCTTGGGAACCGTGTAGGCCTGACGATTGAGAACTTCTCCATCATGATCCGCGATTTTGCCCGCATGGCAGAGCAGCATGATGCCTTTGAGGTAGCCAAGCATATTGCCAAGCAGTCTAAGATTGTGGATGAACTGTACCAGGACAAAACAGTAGAGGGGCTGGCACGTTATGAGAACATACAGGAACTGCTCAACGGTATAAAGGAATACGTGGACGACCCGGAGAAGGAGGATAAAAGCCTGTCAGCCTTCCTGCAGGACATCGCCCTGATTACGGATGCGGACACCAAGGCAGACGATGACGGGGAGTTTGTAACCCTGATGACGATACACTCAGCCAAGGGCCTGGAGTTTAAGAATGTGTTTATTGTGGGCATGGAGGAAAACCTCTTCCCGAGCCAGATGATGCTGAACTCCCGCGCTGACCTGGAGGAGGAGCGTCGCCTGTTTTACGTGGCCATCACCCGCGCCGAGAAAAAACTATACTTAACCTACGCCACCAGCCGTTACCAGTGGGGCAACCTGCGGGCCTGCGAGAAGAGCCGCTTCCTCGACGAGATCGATCCGAAATACATTAACTTTAAGTATGGCGAAAGCCACGCCAGCGGAGGAAATGTTTTTGACAGGGTGCTGCAGCGCAAAAGCAGCATCAGCAGCCTGGTACAGCCACCGGCACGCAAGCAAGCCGCCAGCAATTACACCGCCCCTGCCGACTTTAAACCAAGCGATACTTCAAACTTGGCAGCAGGTATGAAAGTAGAGCACCCTAAGTTCGGTTTTGGCGTAGTAAGCAAGATGGACACACAGGGGAACAGCACCAAAGCAATCATTAACTTTGATGAGGTGGGCGAAAAAACCCTGCTCCTGAGCTTTGCCAAGCTGCGGATACATGAATAATGGTTTCGCTCAGTCAAAATTCATCGTCCGGCGTAATATATAATTCATAATCCCTATTTTTGAATTTCATAAAAAGATATAATGGAAGCGAGTACCTCCTTTAAACAAGACCTTTTGCTGCGTGAGTACGGCCGCAATGTGCAGGACCTGGTAAATTACATTACCAAGGTTGAAGACCGAAACGAGCGTACGCGCCTGTCGCAGCTGCTCATAAACCTGATGGCCAAGCTAAACCCACAGCTGCGCGACACCCAGGATTACCAGCAAAAACTGTGGAACCACCTGTTCGTGATGTCTGGCTCTACGCTGGATGTGGATGCCCCTTACAAGCTTAGCGCCATGGAGTACCTGAACGACAAGCCGCAGCCGATGGAGTACCCGCTGAGCACGCCAAAGTATAAGCACTACGGACAGAATGTGGAGCTGCTGGTACAGCGCGCTACCGAGCTTACGGAACCAAAAGAGCGTGAGGCTGCCATTATTTCCATCGGCAAGCTGATGAAGACGCTTTACAAGTCTTACAACAAGGAGAATATTACAGATGATGTAATCCTGGGCGATATCCGTGACATCTCTAACGGGAAACTGGACATGAACCTGCAGTATATTGAGAGCAACAACCTGTTTGAGTCTAACCCAAGCGGCGGCAGACAGCAGGATAGCAGCTACCAGCAGCGTTCACAAAGCCAGAACCCACGCAACAAGAAAAGTAACCGTTCCTCTAATCAAAGAAATAAGTAATACATGGCTTCTTTTGAAGTAATTGGCGGCAACAAACTGAAAGGCGATATTTACCCGCAGGGTGCCAAAAACGAGGCACTACAGATACTGTGCGCCGTGTTGCTGACCGCAGAACCAGTAACGATCTCAAACGTGCCGGACATCCGGGATGTAAATAAACTCATAGAACTCCTGCGGGACTTGGGGGTGAAAGTAACACGCAAAGCGCCTGATACTTATACTTTCCAGGCCGATGACATTAACCTGGACTACCTTAACTCTGACCAGTTTGTGGAGCAGGGCCGTGCCATCCGTGGCTCTGTGATGATCGTAGGTCCATTGTTAGCCAGATTCGGTGAGGCAAAAATGCCGAAGCCAGGTGGAGACAAAATTGGCCGCCGCCGCCTGGACACGCACTTTATAGGTCTGGAGAAGCTTGGCGCCAAGTTTAACTATGATACCCCGGACGTATTCTACAGCGCCACCGCAGATCGCCTGCACGGAGCGTACATGCTGCTGGATGAGGCTTCCGTAACCGGTACCGCCAATATTCTTATGGCGGCTGTGCTAGCCGAGGGTACCACCACCATTTACAACGCCGCCTGCGAGCCTTATGTGCAGCAGCTGAGCCGTATGCTTAACCGCATGGGTGCGAAAGTAAGTGGCATTGGCTCTAACCTGCTGGTAATTGAGGGTGTTGAGAAATTGGGTGGCACAGAGCACCGCATGTTGCCCGATATGATCGAGATCGGCTCGTTTATAGGTATGGCTGCCATGACGGGATCTGAGATCACGATTAAAGACTGCCAGATTCCGGAGTTGGGCCTGATACCAGACACATTTCAGCGTTTGGGTATTAAAATGGAGTTCAGGGGCGATGATATCTTTATTCCGGCCCAGGACCGTTACGAAGTGGATACTTACATTGACGGAAGCATCCTGAACATCTCAGACCATACCTGGCCGGGCCTGACACCCGACCTGCTGAGCGTAGCGCTTGTAACAGCCACACAGGCCAAAGGAACGGTGCTGATTCACCAGAAAATGTTCGAGAGCCGCCTGTTCTTCGTGGACAAGCTGATAGACATGGGTGCCCAGATCATACTTTGCGACCCGCACCGCGCTACTGTTATCGGGCAAAACAAGCAAATCCCACTGCGAGGCATTCGCATGACCTCGCCTGACATCCGTGCCGGTGTGGCCCTGCTTATCGCGGCCCTCTCAGCCGAAGGTAAGAGCATCATCGATAACGTAGAGCAAATCGACCGCGGCTACCAGAACATCGATGGTCGCCTGAACGCCCTTGGCGCGCAGATCAGAAGGATTTAAAGTATACCTTCAAAAGTATATAAACAGGAAGAGCAGCTCAAATGGGCTGCTCTTCCTGTTTATATACTTTTGAGACTAATTTAATATGAGCTGAGTAGAATTAGAAAATCTACGGCATCACTGTACTTGTCCCACCCCCTGAAGTATAGCTTGCTCTAATACAGCGCCCCTACAGCAACTCCTGCACCTTCTCCGGCGGGCGGCCCAGCACGGCTTTGTTATCCTTCACCACAATCGGGCGCTCGATCAGAACTGGGTTCTCCACCATGGCTTTTATCCACTCATCGTCGGATAGCGCTTTGCCTTTATACTTCTCTTTGTAGATTGTTTCCCCTTTGCGGAGCAATTGCTCAGGTTTCATGTGCAGCTTCTGCAGGATGTCGCGCAGCTCTTCGGCAGTAGGCGGTGTTTTCAGGTACTCCACTACCTCTACCTCCTGCCCTGCCTGATTTATCAAATCCAGTGTCTGGCGGCTTTTACTGCAACGGTTGTTGTGGTATATCGTCAGCATATCATCTATAGTTTACAAGTATGAAGGTACAAAAAACTCAAGTATAACTGGCACTAAAAGTATGGCGCGGCATGTAAGTATTTTCGTAATTTAGCGCCACAAAATCACATCTAAAAACTATGAAAAATCAATTCATTAACCGCGGCGGTCTGCTGCTGCTTTGCCTCACACTTCTCCCCTGTTTAGGTTATGCGATGGCACCCAAGGCAAAGTATAAAAACGGCTCTGAAATTGTAAAAGCCATGTACAAGCGTTGGGAAGGCAAGTGGTATCCTAACTTTCAGTTTGAGCAACGCGCAATCTTTTACGAGAACGGGCAGGTAAGCAAGGAGGAAGTATGGCAGGAACTGTACAGCCAACCGGGTTTGCTGCATATCCGTTTCGACGGCTTTGAGAGTGGCAACGGAGCTGTGTTTGCCCAGGACACGGTATATCGTTTTCAGGAGGGAAAATTGGCTGGCAAAATGCCGCAGGTGCACCCGCTAGTGCTGCTTTCTTTTGATATCTACTTCCTGAAACCGGAGGAAACCATTGCCAAGCTCAATACCCTGAATTTCGATCTGAACAAAGTATACGAAACCGACTGGCAGGGCCGCAAAGCCGTAGTGGTTGGCGCCAGTAACCCAGAGGATGTAAACAGCCCTCAGTTTTGGGTGGATAAGGAGCGCTTGTACGTACTGCGTGTGGTCACCAATAGCAAAGGCAGTGTACGCGATGTGGAGATGAACAACTATCAGTTCATAGAGAAGAATTGGGTAGCCACCGAGATCGTTTTTAAAACAGACGGAGCAACCACACTTCGAGAGGAGTACTTCAACATCAGCTTTCCGAAGAGCACCGACAGCAAATGGTTTGACCCGGAGAACTTCAGCAACACACGCTGGCAATAAAAAAGAAGCCGCTGAAACCCATATCAGCGGCTTTTTAGTGTAACAAGGTTACACAAAGTCAGAAAACTACATCCCAGCAGCATGCAGCTTAATTAATCTGGAATTAAAAACTAATCAAAACTATTATCTTTATCTTTTCAGATGCAAAACCGGAAGGTTCAGGCTGAGGTAATAATCTGCAGCTTAAGGCTTTCTGTTCCTTACGCCGCTCCCCAGGTGTTTCAGAACCAATGCTGAAGATACCTTTTAAATATTTCAGCCTATCTTTACTCCTGAACCTGTTGCTAAATAGCAGCTTTTTTCAGGACACTGAAAATTAAATGTTGGAGATGCTACTATTTCTAAACAGCGCCAACAACAATATACTTCACTGACTATCAACAACATAAACCAACACCCGTTACAATGCCTAACCCTTCTCAGGATACTGTATTTCAGTTGATAAAATCGCTAGCTCGTTCGGAGAAGCGGCATTTCCGGCTGTTTGCAACCCGGCAGGGATCTAGTGGCGACATTAAATTCCTGCAGCTTTTCGATGCGCTGGATGCTATGTCGGCCTATGACGAGGAGCGGGTACTGCAAATGGTGCCCAGCATAAAGAAGGTACAGTTGGCGAACCAGAAGGCCAACCTGTACAAGCAGCTGCTGGCCAGCCTGCGCCTCTACCACGCCAACCAGAACGCCGACATTCAGTTGCACGAGCAACTGGATTACGCCCGGGTGCTTTACAACAAGGGCTTGTACCAGCAGAGCCTTAAAATGCTGGAGAAGGTAAAGGTGGCGGCACAGCAGAACGCCCACCTGCACGTTGCCTTAACTGCTCATACTTTCGAGAAGCAGATTGAGCAGCAGTACATTACCCGTAGCCTGGAGGGCCGAGCTGAAGCCCTGACCGAAGAAACAAACAATCTACTGGGCCACCTGGGCAGAATTCACCACAACTCCGACCTGGCGCTGCGGCTATACGGCCTATACATAAAAATGGGGCACGCCCGTACACAGGACGACCGCGATCAGCTGAAAGCCTTTTTCAAAGCAAACGTGCCAACGCTGAGCCCCAAAGAGGCCAATTTTAATGAAAAGCTGTCCTTCTACCAGTCGCATGTTTGGTACCATTACATCCTGCAGGATTTTAAAGCCTGCTACCGCTATGCGCAAAAGTGGGTAGACCTGTTTGAAGATGAGCCACAGATGAAGCAGCAGCAAACAACCAACTACATCAAGGGGCTGCATAACCTGCTACTGGCGCTCCACAGCATGTTGTACTACAGCAAGTTTAAGGAGGCCCTGAAAAAGCTGGAGGACTTTGCCGGAGACAACAACAGACGCAGCAACCCTAACATTGAGATGCTGCTGTTTCTCTACATCTACACCAATCGCATCAATGCCTATTACATGGAAGGCCGCTTTACCGAGGGGCTGAAGATAGTACCGGAGATCAGGCGCAACCTAAACGTATTCCAGCAGCAGCTAGACCCCCATCGCCAGCTTATTTTCTATTATAAGATAGCCTCTTTATACTTTGGCAGCGGCGATTACAACAGCACCATTTTATACTTGCAGAAGATCATACAGTACAAGGATGTAAGTTTACGGGAGGATATACAATGCTTCGCGCGAATCCTGAACCTGATAGCGCATTACGAGGCTGGAAAAGACGAGCTGCTGGAGTACCAGATTAAGTCAGTATATCATTTTCTGGGTAAGATGAATGACCGGCAGCCAATGCAGGTGGCTATCTGCGAGTTCCTGCGCAACCTCCCCGACATTAAACCTCTGGAGCTGAAATCGGCCTTTGTAGCCCTTAAAGAAAAGCTACTCCAGATATCAGATAACCCGCTTTACAGGCGCCCGTTCCAGTACCTGGACATCATCTCCTGGCTGGACAGCAAAATCAACCACCAATCAGTGCAGCAGGTGATGCAGCAGAAGTTTAAACAGCTAAAGTAACGCTTCCAAACAACATCTCCCCACCTTAAACCAGGTGGGGAGATGTGAATGATTTGTACTTTTAAGGCTTTTACCAATCAATTGGCTTTTTGCCATGTTCCTGCAGGTAGGCATTGGCTTTACTGAAGTGGCGGCTGCCGAAGAAGCCACGGTCAGCGGCGAAGGGGGATGGATGAGCAGCTTTTAGCACCAAATGCTTACGCTCATCAATAAAAGCTCCTTTTTTCTGGGCATAGGCACCCCACAGCATAAACACCACGTTCTCCTTGAGGTCGTTCACCTTCTGTACCACGGCATCAGTAAACTCCTCCCACCCTTTTTTCTGGTGAGACCCTGCATCGCCGGCACGTACCGTCAGGGTAGCATTCAGCAGCAGCACCCCCTGCTTGGCCCAGCGCTCCAGGTTACCGGTAGGTGGTAAATCCTTGCCCAGGTCACTTTTGATCTCTTTAAAAATATTAAGCAGTGAGGGCGGCGTGCGCACCTTGTCACTTACTGAGAAAGCGAGGCCATTAGCCTGGTTTGGTCCGTGGTATGGGTCCTGGCCAAGAATTACAACCTCCACCTTATCAAAAGGGCACATCTCGAAGGCGCTAAAAATCTGGTTCCCTGGTGGATAAACTTTTTGGCTCGTGTATTCGTCTTTTACAAATGAAACCAACTCATTAAAGTATGGTTTTTCAAATTCATCTTGTAAGATATTTTGCCAGCTTTCTTCTATCTTTACATGCATGAGTTAGTTTGGCTTGATGGGTTAGATTAACAGAAGCTACAGCATGCGCAGCAGCCGCAATGGTTTCTAAGTATACAAAAAACTCTGGAACATGGATACAAAAACAACGGAAGGTGTAAAAGTTAGTGTTACTACCAACTACTTACCGGACTACTCCAGCCCGGTACAGCAGCACTTTGTTTTTGCCTACAGGATAAAAATAGAAAACAACAGCGAGTTTACGGTAAAACTGCTCCGCCGCCATTGGTACATACACGATGCCACCGGCCAGATGCGCGAGGTGGAGGGTGAGGGTGTGGTGGGCCAGCAGCCTACCCTGGAGCCGGGCGAGATGCACGAGTATGTTTCAGGCTGCAACCTGAAGACCGGCATCGGCAAAATGCGCGGCACTTACCTGATGGAGCGCATGGTAGACGGCCGCCAGTTTGACGTAACCATTCCGGAGTTCACGCTTGTTGTACCCTATAAACTCAATTAACAGCCACCGGCACGAGTTAAAACTACTCATTTATACTTTGTGCCCAGCCTCCAACTTTAGCCCTTGTGTTGTCATACCTCCGTTTAGCTGCTGATTACCTGCTGTACCGAATGCGCGCCTATAAGCTGCATGGTGTCCACTCCCCTTTTATTTTCGACCTGTACCACAACGTGCTGCACCACACGGGCCACTTCCCGGCTTACGACAGTGTGGAGGCGCTGCGCGAGGAACTACTCCACGACGAGCAACAGCTGCAGGTAACCGATTTCGGGGCCGGCTCCAGAAGTATAAACCAGAGAACAAGAACGGTAAAAGACATTGCCCGCACATCGGCCAAGCCTGCCAAGTATGGGCAACTGCTCTTCAGGCTGGTCAACCACTTTCAGCCAGAAACCATTGTAGAGCTGGGCACCTCCCTCGGTTTGACTACCTCTTACCTGGCAGAGGCTCGCAAGAAAGGCAAGATTTATACTTTTGAGGGATGCCCTAATATTGCCGGGGTTGCCCGAGAAAACTTTAGGAAGCAAAGGTACAGCAACATCGAATTAATTGAAGGCAATCTGGATGAAACATTGCACCGTCACCTGCAGCAACTGGAGAAGCTGGATTTTGCCTTCCTGGATGGCAACCACCGCTACGAGCCCACCCTGCGCTACTTTGAAAGCTGCCTTGCCAAAAGCCACGAAAACACCGTGCTCGTGCTGGATGATATTTACTGGTCTGCAGAGATGAAGCGGGCCTGGCAGGAAGTAAAACGCCACCCACAGGTACGCCAGACGGTTGATTTATACTTTGTAGGGCTGGTATTCTTCCGGCCGCAGCAGCCGAAGGAACATTTTACGCTATACTTTTAGCGTATCTCGTAACACGTATCAAGTAGCACGATTTCAAAGAATATAGTTTATATGAAGTCTTGATACTTGATACGTGTTACGTGATTTACCCTATTGAACCGCCTGGCGAATACGGACAAGCTTTTGCAGCAACACCTCCAGCTGATCTAATGGCAGCATATTGGCCCCGTCAGACTTTGCAATACTTGGCTGCGGGTGCGTCTCGATAAACAACCCATCTACCCCTACGGCAATGGCCGCTTTGGCAATCGTCTCAATCAGGGCTGGCTTGCCGCCCGTTACCCCAGAGCTTTGGTTTGGCTGCTGCAGCGAGTGAGTAATATCCATCACCACCGGGGCACCTGTGGCCTGCATGGCCGGTATGTTACGGAAATCCACCACCAGGTCAGAGTAGCCGAAACTGTTGCCACGGTCCGTAAGTATAACTTTATCATTGCCAGACTCCCGCACCTTATCCACGGCAAAGCGCATCGCCTCACCCGACAGAAACTGCCCCTTCTTGATATTTACGACTTTGCCTGTGTTAGCGGCTGCCACCAGCAGGTCAGTTTGGCGGCACAGGAAAGCCGGGATTTGCAGTACATCCACGTACTCGGCGGCCATGGCAGCCTCTCCACTTTCATGTATGTCTGTAACGGTTGGCACATCAAACTCCTTCCCCACCTTCTCCAATATGCGTAGCGCCTTCTCGTCGCCGATGCCGCAAAAAGAATCCAGGCGTGAGCGGTTGGCCTTGCGGTAAGAGCCCTTAAAGATCCACGGAATCTGCAGCTTATCTGTGATCGTTTTAATGCGTTCTGCAATCTCCATTGCCATCTCCTCGCCTTCTATGGCGCACGGACCGGCCATCAGAAAGAAGTTGCCACTATCTGTATGTTTTAATTTAGGTATCTCTAACATAGGTTTTATACTTTTATACTCGCCTTTCCGGCACTACAAAGGTAGTTAGAAAAGTTAAAGAGTTGGAGAGTTTAAGACTCAGAGCGTTAATTCGGGTTACAGGATAGTTGTTTGTTAAGTAAGCTCCTAAACTATTTCCTGCCACAGGTTATGATTCGGCAAATTGCGGCATGACCTGAATCAACCATACTTTAAAGTATTATTTATACTTGGATTTGCTTCGCCTGCAGCAACATAAAAAGCTCCTTACCCTGCCGGGGAGGAATGGAGTTATAAGCCGTTTCGAAGTGTATAAAATCAAAGTATGGCGCAAAGTATATCTTGTACTCTTCGCGGTCACCGCCAAACGGAGGGCCCGCTTTTTCAAAAGTAGTATCAAACAACAAGCCCATCAGTTTGCCTTCTGGCTGCAGCAGTTCGTGGCATTTAAGGGCATAAGCAGCACGCAGCTGCGGGTTGAGGGCACAGAAAAAAGTCTGCTCCACCATCAGGTCGAAAGGCCCTTGCAACGAGAAAAAATCCTGCCGCAACAAATGGTCCTGCGGAAAATCCGGAACGCGGCCCAGGAAATTCTGTAGCGGCGCCTCAGCCACGTCTGCCACATAAACAGCCTTAAAACCATTTTTATGCAGGTATTCAGCCTCATAGGCATTGCCGCACCCCGGAATCAAAATCCGCAGATCTTTGTTTTTCAGGTGGTCAAAATATTCTTTCAGCGGCGGCGTTATACCTCCAACGTCCCAGCCAGTCTGGTTCTGCCGGTAGCGCTGCTGCCAATAAGCTGCATTAAAATCTTGGTTCATCTTGCTTCAATTATAAAACCAAATTTATATATTTGACTTTTGCACTAAGTCTGATTTTAGTGTATGTCATAAAACTAACCTATAACATTGGGTAATCAAACATTTAATATATGTCTACAAACACTCCTGAGAATCGTAGTAACCGCAAGCTTTTAATTGGAGGCCTCCTGGTTGTGCTTATCAGCATCAATGGCATTCTGATCTACATGAATTATCAGAAAAAGGAAAAAACAGAAGAGCAGGCCGAGATTATTAAGGTAAAGAACAGTGAACTGGAGAACCAGATTAAGGTATACGAGGCACTGAAGGCTGATTTTGAGCGTCAGAGCCAGGAACTGTCTGCCATGGGCCTGGAAAATGATTCGCTTGAGTCGCAGATTGCCTCTATCTCAGCTGACCTGGATGAGTTGCGCGGCTTCAGAAAAAGAAGCTATAGCCTGGCTGACCAGCGCCGTTTCCGTGACAGAGCCAGCGCTTTTGAGAAGCAACTGCAGGAGAAAGATCAGGAAATTGCCCAGCTGAAGCAGGATAACGAGGTACTGTTTACAGAGAATACCGACCTGAAAACCACGCAAACCCGCATGACGGACAGCCTTACTACCATGCGCTCCACCAACGCAGAGCTTAACCAGAAGGTACGCGTTGCCTCCAGACTTGAAGCGCAGGGACTGAACGTGAACATCATTAACCAACGTGGCAAGGAGAAAGAAGACGATGATAACGAGTTTAGAGCCAAACGTGTGGACAAACTGCGTATCGACTTTAAGCTTGCCAGCAACGAAGTAGCTAAAAAAGAGCCTAAAACGGTTTACATGCGTATGATTGAGCCGGACGGAGCTGCACTTTACAACCTGTCTACAGGTTCTGGCACGTTCCAGATTGATGGCGAAGACATGTACTACACAGCTAAGCGCGATTTCGTGTTTGACAACACCCAGCAGGCACTTAGCTTTACTTACGACAAGAACGCTGAGTACAAAAAAGGTGAGCACACGGTAGAGCTCTACGCAGACGGCTTCCTGATTGGAAAGACGACTTTCGTTCTGAAATAAAAACTTATACTTTTAGCCAAAGTATGAAGCCCCTGCTTTACAGCAGGGGCTTTTCTTTTTTCGCTTGACGGACCATAAGCATAAACGTGAATTTCTGACCAGCTTATCTCCGGGCATAAAAAAAGCCCTAACCTAAGGGCAAGGGCTTTAGTCCATCGTTCACATTTATATCTTTCTTTTATTAATTGTCTAACGCGGTCATTCGGGGCTTTATTCTACAAAAACCTTCCGATCCTGAATTACCTTGAAACTCTCTACCATTTTCACGGATTCGTGCACATCCTCGGTAAAGATAGCAACTAGGGATCCCGGCTCGGCATTTTCCAACGCAAAGGCAATGGCGCGCATTTCCTGTGGGATCTGGTGCACTTGCTTCTCCGGGGCGGTATCCTCAATTCCCTTCAGTACCGGGCCCATAATCTCTTCTGCCGTTTTGCCGCGCAGGTCAGCATCCAGACGCACAATGATCTCATCAAAAATCTCCCCCGACACACGGCCAATTTCATAGAAATCCTCTTGACGCCGATCGCCCACTGCCGCCACAATGCCTACCTTTTTACTTACCTCCAGCGCACTCATGTAATCACCGATGGCTTTCAGTCCGCCAACATTGTGCGCGTAGTCTACCAAGACCTCAAACGTAGGAAACTTAAACAGGTTCATACGGCCCGGAGTTTTGCTCGGAGAAGGTATGAACGTGCGAAGCGAAGTCTTAATATCCTCGATCTCGAAATGCGAAATATATCCGGCCAAAGCAGCGGCAAGTATGTTCTCAATGTTAAACCTGGCCTTTCCACCAAACGTCAGCGGCACGTCAGCCACGCGGTCTATCCTGATCTTATAGCTATTCTTGAAAATAGAGATGTAGCCGTTCTCAAATACTGCAGCCAGTCCGCCTTTGGCAATGTGCTTTAGTATGCGCGGGTTATTTTCATCCATACTAAAGAACGCCACTTTACAGTCAAGACCTTCTGCCATACCATAAACCAGGTCATCATCGGCATTAAGCACAGCGTAGCCATCTTTGCTCACGCTCTTAGGAACCACAGCCTTAAGGCGCGCCAGTTCTTCCAGCGTATGAATGTCTCCCAGCCCCAGGTGGTCAGAACTCACGTTGGTTACAATGCCAATATCGCATTGCTCAAAACCGAGGCCGGAGCGCAGTAACCCTCCCCTGGCACACTCCAGCACGGCAAAATTAACGGTCGGGTCTTTTAGCACGAACTGGGCGCTGTAAGAGCCTGTTGTATCGCCTTTCTCCAGTAGCTTATCCTGAATGTAAATACCTTCAGTGGTAGTATAGCCAACCTGATATCCTTTGTGCTTCACCATGTGGGAGATGAGGCGGGTGGTGGTGGTTTTGCCATTTGTACCTGTTACCGCGATGATCGGGATGCGGGCAGGTTTGTTTCTCGGGAAAAGCATGTCCACTACTGGCTCGGCTACATTGCGAGGCAAACCGTAAGTCGGCGAAATGTGCATCCTGAACCCTGGCGCTGCATTTACTTCCAACACTGCACCGCGCGACTCAACTAGAGGTATGGCAATGTCAGTGGTCATCACATCTATGCCGCAGATATCTAACCCGATCAGGCCGGCGATGCGTTCTGCCATCAGAATGTTATAAGGGTCCACCAGGTCGCTTACATCCGTAGCCGTACCACCGGTGCTAATGTTTGCTGTACTTTTAAGGTACAGTACCTCTCCTGCCGCCAGCACCGACTTAGTGGTCAGGTTCAGGCTTTTGAGAATGTTGTCCGTATGCTTGTCCAGCTTTATCTTGGTTAGCGCTTTCTCGTGCCCAATGCCCCTTCTCGGGTCAGTGTTCTCTTTATCGATGAGCTGTTTAATGGTAGAAATACCATCGCCGGTTACCATAGCGGGTGTTCGTTTGGCAGCGGCCACAAACTTGCCATTAATAACCAGCAGCCTGAAATCATAGCCTTGGATATATTGCTCCACCATTACGCCGGGTGAGTACTTCTTGGCCTCCGCAAAGCCCTTCTGTGCATCCTTTAAATTAGTAATGTTGATTGTAGCACCTTTGCCGTGGTTGCCGTCCAGCGGCTTTATCACGACCGGGAATCCTAACCAGCTAAGAGCCTTCTTCAGCTCTTCCGGCTCATAGATTGTTCTTCCTTTCGGCACAGGAATACCTGCTTCTGCTAAAATGTCTTTGGTGGCTTTCTTATCGCCTGCAATCTCTACAGCAAAGCAAGCGGTGCTTGATGTCATGGTAGCCTGTATGCGCTTTTGGTGCACCCCGTAGCCCAATTGTATCAGCGAGTGGCGATTAAGGCGGATGTAAGGTATACCCCGGCTCACCGCTTCCGACACAATAGAATAGGTGCTAGGCCCAAAGTACTCGTCCTCCCTAATATCGTGTAGGCGTGTGATGTCTTCACTTACTTTATAGTTCTCGCCCGCTACCAAAGCCTTTGTAATACGCACGGCCGCATAGGCTGCATACTCCCCGGCCCTTTCCTCCTGGTATGAGTAGACTACCGTTTGGTGGCCTTCTTCGGGGGCAGGGTAGCAACGGCCGTAACCGCTCTCCATACCCGCCATGGTTTGCAACTCCAGCGCCACATGTTGTACTACGTGGCCGAAGGTAGTGCCTTCCTGCACTACTTTAAAAAAACCGCCTTCTACGCCCTCCCCCGCACGGTGGCGCATCATGCCCGGGAACATTTTCTTTAAGCGTGACAAAAAATGGGGAACCTCGTTAGTGGATTTCTGGCTAAGCTCATCAAGCGCCAGTTTTAAAACGATAAGTTTAGGGTGCTTAACTGACCAGTAGTTTGGCCCGCGCATGATGCGCAAATCTATAATTTTCATTCTTTTTATCGCTGTCTAAGCTATGCGTTTACGCTAATCGGGGCTATGCCCCTTTTCATACTTCGTGTTTCATGCCCTATGCCCACTTCTGCAGGATATGCTACTCCTGCTATACAGTACAATTTATAAATATCAGAACATGAACAATTTGTGCGATTTTGTTTTGGTTTAAAGCGTTAATAAGGCGTGCACAGTGGCTGCCATAAATCAACTTGGTTATCGACATTACGGATTTAGATGCCAAAAGATTAAACTACAGCAAGAAAGTTGTGAAGGTATGGAGGTATACTTACGCCCTAGTGGACGAAGAGAGTGGACAAACAAAAAGCCCGCTAAGTATACTTAGCGGGCTTTAGAGGTAACGAGCGGATTCGAACCGCTGTAGCAGCTTTTGCAGAGCTGAGCCTAGCCACTCGGCCACGTTACCGTGTGATTGGGAGTGCAAATATACATAGAGAAGTATACTTGTCAAACTTTAAAGCCTTATTTTTTACGAAGCAGCGGCGCCGCTCCTATTTTACTTTGATGCTCAAATTGTTGGTGGAGTAAGTTTACAAACAGCCTGCAAAGGGTGTTTCGAGTTTTTGAGGTAGCGTAATGGTGTAGACGATGCGCAAGGCGTAGCCAAGCATGGAGTATACACGTTGTTGGCAATTGTGATTCATTTCTTTTCCTGCTCTACAAGTATGATTCTATAAAATCTGCTTTTTAACATTAGCAGCCTCGATAGCCTTTTTATCCCCATTCAATTCAATATTTGGATTGCCATTTAGAACTTGTAGCAAATGGTTTATAACCTCTCTTTGGTTTTGTAAATCGGAGGTTATTCTAATCTTGGCACCTCCGCCTTTTAGAATCATTTCATTTTCATACAAGTATAGATGTCTAACCTGTTCAAAGTAGAGCTTGGTAGGATTAAGAAGCCCTTGTTGCTCAATAAACTCCTCTGTTATAAGTAGTCTGAATTTAAAAGTATACCATAGACCTATGGTACAAAATAGGAATAGGGGCAGTACTACAGCTATTAGTAGATAAAGCTCGCCTTCTTCTATATAGTACAAACCAGCCCAAAAAGAGAGTAATATCCCCGCTGTAAGAGCTACTATCAGAAATACCTTAATTCCAACTGAATAACCTATTGTTTTCATATTTTAGAATTATTTCCAACGGCTTGTATAAAAGGCGAACGAGGCAAAGCCGAAGTGTGGCTTATATGCCTTGTTGGCAGCTGCCATTCTTTTGTTCTATGATAGAGCGTTCCTGCTTTAGCCTTTGAAACTCAAACCTTAGTTCTTTTAGTACCCTATTAGGGTCTGAACTTATCACATGCCGAAATATGCTTGAGATTGAAAGTACAAAACATGCTTTACTTCCATCTTGAAATATGATACAGTATTTCAATGGCATAATTGCCTGCTCTACCGTTCTATATGCTGCTATCGGTTTAGATTTTACATAGAACAACTTCTTGACTATGATGTTGTCTCCTTCTAAGTAAATGTCTGCGTAGGTATAAGCGTGAACGACAACGAGTATACTAAGAACAAGAATAACCGATACAAATGCTACACCTTCGATAGAGAAGTTTCTGGTGATAATGTAAAGCAGGAACAGGCAAAAAGGAACAAAGAAAAGTAGCAGCATAGCTTGCCCTAAAATAGCAGAGCCTCCACCAATATTTTTGCTGTTCTTTTCCATTTTATACTTTCTGGTTACTGCCAACTACTGTGTAAAAGTCACTATGACGTTTATCTGCATTATGGCGAAGGAAACCAACATTCCTTCGACCTTTTATTTAGGCTATTCTATCATAATTTAACAACCAAAAGTATAAAAACAAAAAAGCCCCGGATTGCTCCGGGGCTTTCTGTTGTATAACAAGCTTAAAGATTAATTAAGCGTTGTTCTCTTCTTCAGAAGCTTCGTCTTCGTTAGTGTCTTTTGCCTTTTTTGCGGCAGCAGCCTCTAACTTCTTAACACCAGCCTCTTTCTCATTCTCCAGCATCTGCTCTTTCAGGGCAGAAAGTGCATCCAGGTCACCAAGAGTAGACTTGTTCTCTACTTCTTTCTGAACCTTAGGAGCTTTCTCTTTCTTCTCACCTGTAGCAGGAGTAGCTTTCTTAGTAGCTCTTGCAGCTCTAGAAGACTCTACTTCAGAGTGAGTAGCAGTGTGCGAAAGGATGATCTTACGATCGTCTTTAGAGAACTCAGTTACTTTGAAGTCAAGTGTCTCACCTGCCTCAACCTGAGAGCCGTCTTCTTTCACCAGACCTTTAGGGAAAGTGAAACCTTCGATGCCGTAAGGCAGCTCCAGTGTCGCGCCTCTGTCTGATTTCTCAAGAACTGTAGCTTTGTGCACAGAACCAATGTTGAACACAGACTCGAACGTATCCCAAGGGTTCTCCTCCAGCTGCTTGTGGCCAAGCGCCAGTCTTCTGTTAGGAACGTCCAGCTCCAGAACAACTACGTCCAGGTTCTCGCCAACTTTCACGAACTCAGATGGGTGCTTGATCTTCTTAGTCCAAGACAGGTCAGATACGTGTACCAGACCGTCAACACCTTCTTCCAGCTCCAGGAACAGACCGAAGTTTGTCAGGTTACGAACGATACCAGTGTGCTTCGTGCCGATAGCGTACTTCGTCAACACATCCTCCTTCGTCCATGGATCTTCAGTAAGCTGCTTAATGCCCAAAGACATTTTACGCTCTTCGCGGTCCAGTGTCAGCACTACTGCCTCTACCTCGTCGCCTTGCTTGATGAAGTCCTGTGGGTTACGCAGGTGCTGTGACCAAGACATTTCAGAAACGTGGATCAGACCTTCTACGCCTGGCATCAGTTCCAGGAATGCACCGTAGTCAGCCACGTTAACGATTTTGCCTTTAACTTTAGAGCCAACCTCGATCTCAGCAGGAAGCGCATCCCAAGGGTGCGGTGTAAGCTGCTTCATGCCCAAGGAGATACGCTTCTTGTCTTCATCAAAGTCAAGAACTACCACGTTCACCTTCTGGTCAAGCTGCAATACTTCCTCTGGGTGGTTGATGCGGCCCCAAGAAATATCTGTGATGTGAAGCAGACCGTCTACGCCACCAAGGTCGATGAACACACCGAAGTTTGTCATGTTCTTGATAACGCCTTCCAGAACCTGACCTTTTTCCAAGTTGTTCAGGATAGCGGCACGCTGCTGCTCCAGGTCTTTCTCGATAAGTACTTTGTGAGATACAACCACGTTGTCGAAAGCGGCGTTGATTTTCACAACTTTCACTTCCATTTTCTTGCCTACGAACACGTCGAAGTCGCGGATCGGCTTCACGTCGATCTGAGATCCTGGCAAGAAGGCCTCCACACCATGGATATCCATGATAAGACCACCCTTGGTTCTTCTCTTAACAACACCCTCCAGAACGTTGTCGTTCTCAAGTGCGTCGTAAATCTTAGCCCAGGCACTAACGATTTTCGCCTTCTTGCGGGACAAGATAAGCTGACCGTTCGGGTCTTCCTGGTCTTCAATAAATACTTCTACCTGATCGCCTGGCTTAAGGTCGGGCATATCTCTGAATTCAGAGATAGACACAAGGCCATCAGATTTGAAACCGATGTTCAGGATTACGTCACGATCAGTAACACCTACAACAGTTCCGGTAACAACCTCCTGCTCCTGTACGGTAGTCAGGGTGTCGTCATACATTTTTTCCATTTCGGCTTTCTCAGCTTTGCTGTAGCCAGCACCGAAACCCTGAGACTCAAACTTGTCCCAGTCGAAATTTTCTGGAGAATTACTCATATTGTTTTTCCTGCTCTTGAGTAGCCACCGGCTTAGAGCAATGTAGCCGGTTTGGTTTAGTTATACATACCCCGGCTCTTACGCCCGGGCTCACTCAATCGAATGAACCGCAAAAGTAAGGAAATAATTCATCAAATACTACTTTGGACAGATATTATAAACAGCTTTTGGTGAGGGTATTAGGATTATGAGTTTAGCCAGATAGGAAGTTAGTGAGCTTGCAGAATGGCTTCGTTTATACTTCAGGAGACAGGTTTATATTAATTGGCAATCAGTTGGCCGCAATATTCTTCCCTTGCTCAATCAGGCTACAAGTCAAACTTTACATCAGGGTCTGCCCCTGCAAAGTATAACCGGTCGATACTTCTGGGAATGAATCGTAAAACACTTGGAAAGTATACTTTTCAATTTCACACTTTAAACAAACAATACACCTTTCGCACTTAAAAATACTGATCACCAACCAGATACATTACCAAAGCTAAATATATTAGCACCTATATAGTCCAGTTAATTCTCTACTCCCAGGTATATTTTCCAGTCGTTGTTACGGGTATTCAAGTGTAGTTGCAGGAAGGTCTGAAGCGATGGGCGCGTGGGCTTCCTGAGCAGCTTCAGGCCGGCCTCCTCGGGTGTGCGGTCTCCTTTGCGGGAGTTGCAGCGGGAGCAAGCGGTAACAAGGTTTTGCCACTTAGTCTCCCCTCCTCGGCAGCGGGGCAAGAGGTGATCCAGGGTGAGGTGTTTTACGGAGCCGCAGTACTGGCAGCTATAGTTATCGCGGCGCATTACATTGTGGCGGCTCAGGGCAATTCCATAGTATGGCACCCGCACGTAGCGCTGCAAACGTATGATGGAGGGCACGGGATATGCGGTGCTGACGGTGTGCAGCACCGCATCATCAGACTTAGTGACCATTTCTGCCTTAGCAAGGTATACTAGCCGGAAAGCCCGTTGAATGGAGCAGACGGCAATGGCGCTGAAGTCTTGGTTTAGGATGAGTACTTTATCTTTCATGGCCAATTTCAGGTCTTTCGCCTACTCTTTTACGGAATTCACCGAAAAGCTGTAGCGCCAAACAACAGAAATCAGCAGCTTTTAGAAATGGATACGCTTGATAATACGCAGGTTATGGGAATACCGCTTGCGCTCTGTATTGTAGATTCCGTTATGGTCTAAGGTATCGATCCGCACCTCGCCATGAGCGTGCATGATCTGCTGCCCTTCCAGCACAAGCCCCACATGCGTTATCCGGCCCTCCGGGTTAGAAAAGTATGCAAGATCGCCGGGCTGGGCCTGTGTTACAAAATGCACTTCCTCGCCGTGGTCCACCTGCTGGTAGGCATCACGTGGCAACTGGTAGCCGCAGATGCCAAAAACAAGCTGGGTAAAACCGGAGCAGTCTATCCCGAAAATGGATTTGCCTCCCCACAGGTAAGGCGCCTTCATAAAGCTATTAGCCACTTTTAGCAACTGAACAGGCGTGGCTATAGCTGCAGGGTTAGAACCCCGTCCCGTGTATTGGTAGCGCTCCTCGTTCACCCGGATACTCATGCCATCGAAAAAAGGTAGGTAGCAGCCAATGCCAACGGGAATTCGAACATCCGCACTATACACCACCTGCACCAGGTCCATGGCGCGTGGGTGCTGCGCTTTGCACCATTCTTTGTAGTACTCCGCAGAAACGGGGGTGTGTTGCTTAAAATCGATCCAGCCACGGTAGCCATCTGCCGCCAACTGAAGCTGTCGCCAGTTACCGTCCTGCGCAACCACCTCGTAGCACTCGCCAAAAAGCAGCTGCGTCACAATTTCAGCCTTGTCAGAAGTATCGGCGCGCATCGGCACCACACTCAGCATACCTATTCCGTATTCCAATTTTTTTAATTATTAAAGCTTAAAGAGTAATGAATAATTAAGGATAGATGTATTTAAAAGCTGCTAATCATTCATCATTACTAATTATTCAATCTACTAATATCCGCTACGCTGCATTTCACGCTTCACGTCTTTTTCTTTTATGTCTTGGCGCTTGTCGTACAGCTTCTTACCTCTTGCCAGCGCAATCTCTACTTTAGCAAAGCCACGGTCATTCACGAAAATGCGTGTCGGGATAATGGTAACTCCCTGCTCCTCCGCTCCTTTTTCCAGTTTGCGCAGTTCGCTCTTGTTCAGCAGCAACTTGCGGGCGCGCATGGGCTCGTGGTTATAGTGGGTACCCTCGGTGTAGGTAGAGATGTGCACGTTATGCAGCCACAGTTCGCCGCGAGTAAACACGCAGTAACCATCCTGCATATTCACCTTGCCCTCCCGTATCGACTTAATCTCTGTACCCATCAGCATTACGCCGGAGGTATATTTATCCAGAAACTGGTACTCGAAGGATGCTTTGCGGTTAACGATGTTAACGTGCTTCTTAATTCTATCTTTATCTTTCGCCATTTATACTTTCTTCGGCGCCAAAATTTTCGCCAGTTTTTCTTTTTTCAAAATTTTCTGCCCGGTTTCTCCATCTGCCACCAATCTGTCGCCCACCTTTGCCGTATAGCTGCAAATTACCTCATTACCTTCATACTTTTTGAGTGTGGCTTCAATCGTAACATCTTCCCCCTCAAAAACAGGTGATTTATGATTGATTGTTAAAAAGGTACCTATCCCCTCCTCATCTTCTGCTTTGAGTTCCAGCACAAACAAACGCCCAGCCCACTCCGCCGCCTGCGCCAGCGAAAAGGTAGAGCACACGGCATGCACCAGGCCATCATCGAAACGGGCAAAGTCTGCTGCCGTTACGTGCTTTACATAGGTACGGGTGTCGCCGGGTTTTATCATCTTATTCGTTACTGCTTATTCGTAGCTAAAATCAGGATTAAAGGATTAGCAGGATGGTCATTTTCAATGCCACTACATCTCACATCACTTACTTTCGTTTTAGCCGTTCATCAAATAACGAAGAACTAAAACTTCAGCCTTGGCTCCGGGCTTACGTACTGCGTGGTAAAATCCCCTTTAAGGTATTGGTAATGAGCCGCAGAGGCAATCATGGCTGCATTATCGGTGCAATACTGAAAGGCAGGGATATACACATTCCAGTTATGCTTCTGCGCGTACTCCTGCAGTGTTTTACGCAGCCCGGAGTTTGCCGACACTCCGCCCGCTATGGCAATTTCAGAAATACCCAGATCTTTGGAGGCCTGTTTCAGCTTCTTCAGCAAGGTCTTGATCAGAGTTTTCTGCACGCTGGCCGAAATATCTGCCAGGTTCTCCTGCACAAAATCAGGGTTCTCTTTCGTTTTATCTCTGAGGAAGTATAAAACCGAGGTTTTGATTCCGCTGAACGAGTAGTTGTACTCCGGCATATTGCCCACCGGAAACTCAAACGCATCGGGGTTGCCCTGCGCGGCCATCTTGTCCAGCATCGGTCCGCCCGGGTATGGCAGGCCCAGCATTTTAGCTGTCTTGTCGAAGGCCTCGCCCACGGCATCGTCGGTCGTTTGCCCGATGATCTCCATATCCAGGTAATCTTTTACGAGTACGATCTGGGTATGGCCACCGCTCACGGTTAAACAGAGGAACGGGAATTTCGGTTTGGGATCCTCAATAAAGTGGGCCAGAATGTGCGCCTGCATATGGTTTACCTCAATTAAAGGTATACCTAGACCAAGCGCAAAAGACTTGGCAAAAGAGCAGCCCACAAGCAGTGCCCCTAAAAGACCGGGGCCGCGTGTGAAGGCAACTGCATTTAACTCACTTTTTGCTACATTTGCCGTAAGCAAGGCCTGAGCTACCACCGGTATTATATTCTGCTGATGGGCTCTGGAAGCCAGCTCAGGTACCACACCGCCATACTGCTCGTGCACGGCTTGTGTGTTTACGATGTTAGACAATACCTTGCCCCCACGGATTACCGCGGCGGAGGTCTCGTCGCAAGAAGATTCTATCGCTAAGATTGTAGGTTCGGTCATCTTTGGAAAAAGAACAGTCAACAAATTACTTCAAAGTTATAGGAAAAGCTATTCTAAAAATAGTTTTGGGGCTGTTCCTGTTCCTTTTACTGCTTTTTGCGGCTGTTTTTGTCGCCATTCGGTTTCCGGGGGTGCAAACAAGAGTGGCACAGGAAGTGGCTGCGTACCTTTCTGATGCCACCAAACACGAAGTAAGCGTGGGCCAGGTGGACATTGAGTTTTTCACTGGGGTGGTTCTGGAGCAGCTGCAGGTAAAGGATAACCGCCAGCAGGAGCTCTTCTACGTGGGCCGTGCCAAGGCTGGCATTGACGCTTTCTCCATCTTTTCCCCGAACAACCTAAGTATTAGCACCCTCGAGCTGCAGGAGCCGCGGGCAAACCTCGTCAAGTATGAGGGCAGCGACAGCCTGAACCTGACTTCCTTCATCAGCGCCATGCAGGAGCTATTCGTGAAAGACACCACGAAAGTATCCAAACCCTTCAATTTTGAGTTGGGCGAGCTCATTATCGAGAATGGTAAATTCACCTACGACGATTTTAACTACCCGCGCACCGAGTACGGCATGGACTACCGCCACCTGGCCATCAGCAACCTTAGCGGAAAATTTGATGAGCTGCAGCTGGAAGATACCCTGAAAGTAACCGTGACCGACCTGCAGGCGATTGAGACAAACTCCGATACCCGCCTCCACAACCTGGACACGCGCATGACCTATGCCGCCACCTTCTGGGACTGGGAGGAACTGGACCTGCAGCTAAACAAAAGCAACCTGCAGAACCACGTTCGCTTCGACTACAGTACCTTTGGCAACTTTGCAGAGTTCATGGATAGTGTTACCATGACGGCCAGCCTGCAGGACAGCAAAGTATACTCTCAGGACATTGCCGTATTTGCCCCACAGCTACGGGACTATTACGAGAACCTGCAGGTAAACTCACTGAACCTGAAGGGGCTGGTGAAAAATTTCTCCGCTACGGAGGTAGACCTGGAGTATGGCCGTAACACGCACATTGTAGGAAGTATAAATGCCGACGGCCTGCCAAACTTTAAAGAAACCTTTGCTAACCTGCGCCTGAAGCCCTCCACGATCAATGCCAACGATCTGAAGCAGTTTCTGCCGCAGGAGGCTTACCAGATGGCCGTCCGGCTGGGAACGGTACGGCTGGAGGGGCGATTCCTGGGATTCTACAACGACTTTGTGGCCAACGGGGAATTCGGCACGGCTTTGGGCAACCTGCGCTCCGATATTAACCTGAAGATAGACGATGACACCCGCACCTCCTCCTACAGCGGCTTTGTAACCACCAATGGCTTTAATCTTGGTCGCCTGCTCGATGCGGAGGAGCAGATTCGCACCATATCGCTGAGCGGCCGCCTGCAAGGCTCTGGATTTACGCTGCCAACCGCTAATGTTAAAGCGAACGTGGATATTAGGCAGGTGCAGCTACTTGGCTATAACTATCAGAATATAAAGGCGGATGGTGTTCTACGGAAGCAGGTATTCACCGGTGACGTTTCCATTAATGACCCTAATTTGATCTTTACGGCCAGCGGGGAGGTAAACCTGGCCGAGCAGCGAAAAGCCTTTAACATGGTGGCCGACCTGCAGCGCATCGACTTCCAGGCGCTGAACCTGACGAAGGAGCCCCTGCTACTGAGCGCAAATGCCAACCTTAACTTTAAAGGCCTGCGCCTGGATGATTTTGAAGGAACGGCCCGCTTCGACAGTGCTTTCGTGAGCTATCGGGGCAATAGCCTATCTCTCGATTCAGTGTTGGTATCCTCCGAAATTGCTGCCGGGCAACGCACCCTGGACCTGCTCTCAAGCCTGCTGGACCTGCACGTGGAGGGCAACTTTAATTATACTACCCTGATTGCTGACCTGAAGGCGCTGGTGCAGGAGTATAAACTTAACTTTGAAAGCAACCCGGTGGCCACAGCGGCATATTATAACCGAAAGCCTAAAGGTTTGGCCAATGAGTATGCCGTCAACTACAACCTTAACCTGAAGCAGCCTAACCCTATCCTGGAACTGTTCGTGCCAGAGCTCGTCATTTCCGACAGTTCCCAAGTAGAAGGCTCATTCCGCCACGATGCCACCGCTATATTGGAGCTATATGCCACCATTGACACTATATTATATGATGGGTATACTTTGTATGGTAACAATATAGAGCTGAACACGTCGAAAATGCTCAACAACCCGGACGTGTTGGCAGCAGCCCTGTTCACCTCCCGTGAGCAGGTATTGCCCGGTGCCGGCCTAACTCAGGATTTCTTTCTGGAAGGCATTTGGAGCGAGCGTACCATACAGTTTGCCACCAGCCTCAAGCAACCGCAGCAAAATAACCGCGCCCTTATTACGGGTGATCTTAACTTCCTGCAGAATCAGATTCAAATCGTCTTCGACGAGTCTGACATAACGCTGCAACAGAACGTCTGGGCCTTTGTACCGGGAAATACGCTCTATATTAGCGAGGCTGGCAAGCGCCTGGTGTTCGAAAACTTTGCCCTGACGAACCAAAACCAGGTGATTCGAGCCGAAGGCACCGTATCGGGAGACCCGGACAGCCGCCTGGTGCTGAACGTGGAGAACTTCAAGCTAAACAACCTGAACCCGCTCCTGTCAATGAAAATTGCTGGCGAGGTAACCGCAGAACTAACGGCACAAGACCTCTACGATCAGGCGAAGATAAACGCGGCCATGCAGGTAGACTCTTTTTACCTGGATGATGTTTTTATCGGAAACGTGGTGGGCAGCACCGACTGGACCAAGGCAAACCAACGGGCCACGGTGGACCTTGGCATCCAAAGGAACGAGAAGAAGGTTCTTGCGCTCACCGGCTTCTATAACCCGATGGCAGAGGAAGACCAACTGGATTTGCTGGCCGTGTTGGATCAGGCTAATATGAAACTGGTGGAGCCCGTGCTTCGTGGCCTCTTCTCTAACCTGGAAGGCGACATGGAGGGCCGCATACGCGTACTGGGCAACCTTGATTATCCCGTTCTGAAAGGCTCCGTGATGGTAACCGGTGGCCAGTTCACCTTCGATTACCTGAACACCACCTACCGCTTCTCGGACCGTATCTACTTCGGCCCGAACAGTATCAATTTCCGAAACGCGCAGTTGCAGGACTTGTTCGGTAACAGAGCCACGGTATCGGGTGGTATCGCCCACGATGGTTTCCAGAACATGGTCATCGATATGGAGGCGCGTTACCGGAATTTCATGGTACTAAACACTACGGAGGCGCAAAACGAGCTCTTCTATGGAACGGCATTCGCCACCGGAACCGCCAGTGTACTGGGCCCAACCGAGAACCTACAGGTAAAAGTGGATGCCCGCAGCGAAGAAAATACACGCATCGTATTGCCGCTCGATTACCAAACGGAGGTATCGCGCAAAGACTTTATCCGGTTTGTGAATAACAACCCAGAGGTAGCCACAGGTATAGAGGTAGAGGCTGAGAGCCGCAGTGTTGACCTATCCGGCATTAACCTGGACTTTAACCTGGATGTAACAGATGATGCCTACTTCGAGATCATCATCGACCGCACCACCGGCGACGTGATCCGGGGCTCCGGTAACGGTGATATCCAGATGACAATTGATACGCGCGGCGACTTTAAAATGTATGGCACCTTCGAGATTTTAGAGGGCGCCTATAACCTGAACCTGCTGGAAGGCCTCGTAACCCGTGAGTTTAAGGTTGTGCCCGGCGGCACCATCACCTGGAACGGAGACCCTACTGCCGGCGTAATGAACATTACCGCCAACTATACCCAGATGGCTTCTTTCAATGACCTTGCACCAGGCGATGATATTGGAGGGCGATACCCCGTTGTAGCGGTTATCGAACTAAATGGACCACTCCTTACTCCTCAAATACAGCTCGGATTAAACTTTGATCAACTGCCGCAGGAGGTGCAGACACGCTTCTACTCCGTCATCAACTCCATTAAGAGCGATGAAAGCGAGTTGAACCGCCAGGTGTTCAGCCTTCTGGTGCTGCAGCGCCTCTCGCCGCAGGGCACGCTGGCCTTCGACAGCGGCATAGGGGCCAGTGCGGTGGGCGGCAGTTTGGGCAGTTTGCTCTCCAGCCAACTCAACAACTTCTTCAACAGCATAGACAGCAACCTAGAGGTAGACATCGGCTTGGGTAACATTGGTCAGGATGCACTATCCGCGCTGCAGGTTCGCCTGAGTTACACTTTCTTCCAGGGCCGCCTGCGCGTAACCAGCGAGACGGGATTTGGCGGCACTCGTGATGATGTGGGCACAGATGGCTACGTGGGCAACTGGCTGCTGGACTACTATATCTCGCAAACGGGGGAGTTGCGCGCGCGACTCGAGTATAACTCCATCCCAAACATATACACACGCCGCATTACCCAGAGCCAAAGTATAAGTTTGCTGCACACCAAGCGTTTTGATAACCTGCGGGAGCTTTTCAGCAGCGAGAAACGCGCCCGCCGCCAGCAGCGCCTGGAGATGGAGCGAGATCGCATTATACTTGACTCTGACCCCCGACTGGAGTTATAAAGTATAGACAGGCCTTTTTTAACTGCTTTGGGTGTGGCGCCTGCGCTTTTGTGAAATATATTTCTAATTTTGTGAGGAAGGCAACAGCTATGGCAACGAAAGTAAAACACATTAAGAAGAAAAAACTAGGCAATTACCCGCACCTGATGGTGGTGTTCAGCATCACGCTGGCGCTGTTCGTTATCGGAGTATTCGGGCTGCTGCTTATCCACGCCGAAAAGCTCTCGGACAAGGTAAAGGAAAGTATAGAAATGCAGGTTTACCTGGACCGAAACCTGACCGAGGTACAGCTCGTGCGACTGCAGAAAACCTTTGCCGCAAAAGAATACATCGCTTACCAGAATGACACTGCCCAGGTACGATTTGTTTCTAAAGAGGAAGGCGCCAAGGCTTTCTTGGATGAAACGGGGGAGGATTTCATGGCGTTTCTGGGGGACAACCCCTTGCGCGATGCCTATGTACTGCGAATCGATGCCGACAACTCCAGTGCAGCCATGCTGAAAAGTATAAAAGTAGACCTGGAGGACACAGACGGCGTGTATGAGGTACAGTATGTGGCTAACCTTATCGAATCTATCAACCAGAATATTCAGAAGATTAGTATCATACTTATTGGCTTTGCCGCCATACTTGTACTGGTTGTGATCATCCTGATAAACAATACGATTAAACTGGCACTTTACTCACAGCGCTTCCTGATCAGGAGCATGCAACTGGTAGGCGCCACGTCATTCTTTATACAGCGCCCGTTCCTGAACCGAGCCGCCTGGCAGGGTATTGCGAGTGGTGTGTTGGCCTCTGCCCTGCTCTTCGGCCTGATGCAGTATGCCTATAACGAGATTTCGGAGCTGCAGCTGCTGCGCAACGACGAGCAGACCTACATATTAATGGGCGCTTTGGTGGTGCTTGGGCTTATAATCGGTTTTATGAGCTCTTACCGCGCCGTGCGCAAATACCTGAGCATGTCTCTAGACGAACTATACTAACACCATGGAGGAAAAAAAAGACAACCTTGCCTTTGGCAAAAAGAATTACGTGCTGATGCTCGCCGGAATTGCGGTACTGGCGCTTGGCTTCTTTATCATGACGCTGGACACAGAACCTTACGGCCTCGGGTTTCTGGGCATAACGCTAGGCCCGCTGGTGGTGCTGGCTGGCTTCGCAATAGAATTTTTCGCCATCATGGCAAAGGATAAAACACAAAAATAAATGAGTATTTGGCAGGCTATTATTTTAGCCATTGTTGAAGGATTAACCGAGTTCTTGCCTGTTTCCTCTACCGGGCACATGATCATCGCCTCTAGCCTGATGGGCATAAACGAACTCCCGATCACTAAAATTTTTGAGGTAAACATACAATTTGGAGCTATCCTATCGGTGGTGGTGCTATACTGGCGCCGCTTCTTGCAGAGCTTCGACTTTTATAAAAAGCTCATCCTGGCCTTTTTACCCGCTGCCGTTATAGGTTTTGCCCTGAACGATATCATAGATGCCATGCTGGAGAGCGTGTTCATCACGGCCATTATGCTGGTAGTTGGCGGTGTGGTACTGCTGTACGTAGACAACTGGTTCCGCCATGCGGATAAGGAGGAAGTAAACTATAAGAATGCGCTGGTGATCGGCTTTTTCCAGTGTATCGCCATGATTCCGGGTGTGTCGCGCTCTGCTGCCTCCATTATTGGCGGTATGTCGCAGGGGGTTAGCCGCAAAACTGCTGCCGAGTTCTCCTTCTTCCTGGCAGTACCTACCATGCTGGCCGCCGCTTCCTACAAGCTTATCACAGACCTGCTGCAGCTGGAGCTGTCAGACCTTATCAGGTTTGATCTCGTAAAAATTCAGAACAGCTTCGAGGTAATTCACCCTGATGACCTGCAGTTGCTGCTTATAGGCAATGTAGTGGCCTTTTTCGTGGCCATGGCGGCTATCAGCTTCTTCATCAGTTTCCTCACAAAGTATGGCTTTAAGCTGTTTGGCTATTACCGAATTGCGCTGGGCGTGGTGCTGCTGGCACTTTTGGCCATGGGCGTTGATTTAAAAGTATAACTATGCAATACGATTTTGCCGCAGGCGAAATACTCCTGATAAACAAACCCCTCGACTGGACCTCTTTCGATGTGGTAAAGAAAGTACGCAATACGATACGTGTAAAGAAAGTTGGTCATGCCGGCACCTTAGACCCACTTGCAACCGGGCTGCTTATACTTTGCACGGGCAAGTTTACCAAACGCATCGATGAGATTCAGGGTCAGGAAAAGGAATACACCGGCATCATTCGCCTGGGCGAAACCACTCCCTCCTACGATCGTGAGACTGAGGTAACTGAGACCCGCGACATCAGCCACCTGACAGCGGAAGCCATTAAATCCGCCGCACAAAGTTTTGTGGGGACCATAGAGCAGATCCCCCCCATTTACTCTGCCGTGCAGGTAGATGGCAAGCGCGCCTACGATCTTGCCCGCAAAGGGAAGGAAGTAGAGCTAAAGTCACGCACCGTTACCATTGATGCCTTTGACATTACAAGTATAAATGGCGCAGAGGTAGCATTCAGGGTGGTGTGCAGCAAGGGTACCTATATCCGAAGCCTGGCACACGACCTGGGACAGAAACTGGGCGTGGGGGCACACTTATCCAAACTGGAGCGCACCCGCATAGGCGCGTACAAACTGGAGGATGCCCTCACGATTGAAGATATCATTGCAATCAGAAAAAAGCAGCTGGAGGAAGCGGATGAAAGTAATTCGTGATATAGAAGACTTTCCGCAACTGAGTCATGCCGTGGTTACCAGTGGTACTTTTGATGGCGTACACATCGGCCACCAGAAAATTCTGCGCCGCGTAATAGAGCGTGCCCGCCAGAGCAATGGCCAGAGCGTTGTTATTACTTACTGGCCACACCCACGCCTCGTGCTATTCCCCGAGGATAACGAACTGAAGCTTCTTTCTACCATTGAAGAACGTATTGAGCAGCTGCAAACCTTCGGTATCGATTACCTGCTGATCATCCCTTTCACAAAAGAGTTTTCACGTACTTCGTCCCGTAATTTTATTACCGACATACTGGTTAGGGCCATCAACACAAAAGTACTTGTGATTGGCTACGACCACCGGTTTGGGAAGAACCGAGAAGGTAGTTTTGAGCACCTTAAAGCCCGCTCAGCGCAGTATGGTTTTGAGGTGGAAGAGATTCCCCGCCAGGATGTGGATGACGTAGGCGTCAGCTCCACTAAGATCAGGCGCGCCCTGGAGAGCGGTGACATTGAAACTGCCAACAACTACCTGGGCCGGCCTTATAGTATGACCTCTCTGGTTGAGGAAGGTAATAAACTCGGCCGCACGATCGGCTTCCCTACAGCAAATATGGCGCTCCCCCCTGCCCACAAGCTAATACCAGGCAATGGGGTGTATGCTGTTTGGGGTATGGTGGGTAACAAGCGCTATCCCGCTATGATGAATATTGGGGTACGCCCAACTGTAGACGGGAAACTGCTAACGCTGGAGGTACATCTCATCGATTTCAGCGGTGACCTCTACAGCAAAGAACTTACCGTGCATTTTGTGGAGCAGCTGCGTAAAGAGCGTAAGTTTGAGAACCTGGAGGCACTGAAAACGCAGCTGGGAAAAGATAAAGAGCAAGCGCAGGAAGTACTGCTGTCACACGATACAGCCACTTCAATTTAAGCATTCCCATACTTAAAACGCCAGCCTACTACAAAGGCTGGCGTTTTAAGTTACAGCGGTTTGATCCTTCGCCAAAGTATAGCTGGTTTGAATTCGCCTAACCTTTCCCCTATTTCACCCGAAAAAGGGATAGCCATACTTTTATATGCTTATTATTATATCTAAATTACCTACCATCACAAACCCGCTGGTGAGGTAAAACAGTATCAGCAAATAAACACTACCAAATACACCACTATGATAAATAAAACTGTAAAAAACGCTCAGGAAGCCCTGCAGGGTGTTCAGGATGGCATGACCCTGATGCTGGGAGGCTTCGGACTTTGCGGCATACCTGAAAACGCTATACAGGAGTTGCTGCACCTGGGTGTAAAAGACCTGACCTGCATCTCCAACAACGCCGGTGTTGATGATTTTGGCATTGGCCTGCTGCTGCAAAAGCACCAGGTCAGAAAAATGATCTCAAGCTATGTGGGTGAAAACGCGGAGTTTGAGCGCCAGCTGCTTAGCGGTGAGCTGGAAGTAGAGCTGATTCCGCAGGGTACCTTGGCGGAGCGGATTCGTGCCGGCGGCGCAGGCATCCCGGCCTTCTTTACCCCTGCCGGCTACGGAACCGAGGTAGGCGAAGGCAAGGAGAGCCGTGAGTTCAACGGAAAAATGTACCTGATGGAGGAATGGCTGAAAGCTGATTTCTCTTTCGTGAAAGCTTGGAAAGGTGATACCGCCGGCAACCTGATATACAAAGGTACGGCCAGAAACTTTAACCCGATGATGGCTGCCGCCGGTAAGATAACCGTTGCCGAGGTGGAGGAACTGGTACCAGCCGGCGAGCTTGACCCGAACATGATCCACACGCCTGGCATCTACGTGCAGCGCATTTTCCAGGGCGAGAAGTATGAAAAGCGCATCGAACAGCGTACAGTAACCAATGCTTAATTCAGACATCATGGCTTTAGATAAGAATCAAATAGCAAAACGCATTTCTAAGGAAGTAAAAAACGGCATGTATGTGAACCTGGGTATTGGCATACCTACACTGGTGGCAAATTATATTCCCAAGGGTGTTGAGGTCGTGCTGCAATCAGAGAACGGCCTCCTGGGCATGGGCCCCTTCCCTACCGAAGATTGGGTAGACGCTGACCTAATTAACGCCGGTAAGCAAACCATCACCACGCTTCCGGGCTCCTCCATCTTCAGTTCTGCCGAGAGCTTTGGCATGATTCGGGGAGAGCACGTAGACCTGACTATACTTGGGGCTATGGAGGTATCCGAGAAAGGCGACATTGCCAACTGGAAAATTCCGGGCAAAATGGTGAAAGGCATGGGCGGCGCCATGGACCTGGTAGCCTCCGCTAAAAACATTATTGTAGCCATGCAGCACACCGCACGCGACGGCTCCTCCAAACTCCTGGAAAAGTGTACGCTGCCCATAACGGGACTTCAATGCGTTAAAAAGATTGTAACCGACTTGGCTGTGCTAGAGGTTGTAGAAGGCGGTTTTAAGCTTTTAGAACGCGCACCGGGTGTTTCGGTAGAAGAAATAAAGGAAGCCACCGCCGGTAAGCTGATCGTGGAGGGCTACGTGCCGGAGATACAAGTATAAAGTATACTTTAAGAGAAACTGTACCGGGAAGCGCAGCTGCAAACTGCGCTTCTTTTCTTTAATTTTGCATAGGAGCGTTGCACTATCCGGTGCTGCATGTATATTATATCAAAAGTATAGCGTGCCTACGTATATAGAGCTACAAGTATAAATATTACCAACACATAATGAGTGAACGAGAAGAAACCAGTTTTGAACATAGACTGCTGCTGCGCCAGCTGGAACTGAAGGATTACAAGGAGGTAAAGGAGATCATGGAGATCGTGTACTCCAGCATCGATGGCGCCTGGACCCGCAAGGAGTTCTCTAACCTGCTCAAGAAGTTTCCGGAAGGCCAGATCTGTATTGAAGACAATGGTAAAGTGGTAGCTGCTGCACTGAGTCTAGTCATAGACTATGACGAGTATGGCGACAAGCATACGTACGACCAGATTATTGACAAGGGCTCTTTTAAAACACACGACCCAGAAGGTGACACCCTTTATGGAATTGACGTTTTTGTGCATCCTGAGTACCGCAATTTGCGCCTTGGCAGGCGCTTGTATGATGCCCGTAAGGAGATTTGCGAGAAGTTAAACCTGCGCGGCATTATTGCCGGCGGACGTATTCCGGGTTACAAAGACTATGCTAACAAGCTCACGCCTGCCAAGTATATTGAAATGGTGCGCAACAAAGAGCTCTCAGACCCGGTGCTTTCCTTTCAGCTGAGTAATGGCTTCCACGTGCGCCGCATCCTGAAAGGTTACCTGCCGGACGATACGGACTCCAAGGCTTACGCTACCCTGCTTGAGTGGATCAATGTATACTTTGAGGAGAAAGAAAAACTGATCGGCGGCAAGAAAACGGTAGTGCGTATAGGCATTGTGCAGTGGCAGATGCGCGCTATCAAAGACATAGACGATTTTATGCAGCAGGTAGAGTTCTTTGTGGACACCGTTAGCTCCTATAAATCGGATATCGTGATGTTCCCGGAGTTCTTCAACGCACCGCTGATGGCCCTCACAAATGAGGAGTCTCCTTCCGAGGCGATTAGAAGTATGGCTGAATACACCGAGGAGATTCGGGAGCGTATGGTGCAACTGGCACTGTCCTACAACATTAACATTATTGCAGGTAGTATGCCGGAGTATTATGACAACAAGCTCTACAACGTAAGCTACCTCTGCCGCCGCGACGGTACCTACGATGCGCAGTACAAGCTACACGTAACGCCGGATGAGTCGCATTACTGGGGTATGCGCGGAGGCCACAAACTCAAGATATTTGATACCGATATAGGTAAGATCGGCATTCTGATCTGCTATGACGTGGAGTTTCCGGAACTGGCGCGTATGCTCTCCGACATGGACATGAAGATACTTTTCGTGCCTTTCTGGACCGACACAAAGAATGCTTACTTACGTGTCCGCCTTTGCTCCCAGGCACGAGCTATCGAGAATGAGTGCTATGTGGCTATTACAGGTAGCGTGGGCAACCTGCCAAGGGTAGAGAATATGGACATCCAGTACTCCCAGTCCGCTGTCTTCTCCCCTTCTGACTTCGCCTTCCCGCACGACGCTGTGATTGCCGAGGCCACACCCAACACCGAGATGACCCTGATCGCGGACTTGGACCTGGACCTGCTGAAGGACTTGAATACCGCCGGTAGTGTTAGAAACCTAAAAGACCGTCGTAAGGACCTTTACAACCTGAGCTGGGTTACCAGGAAAGATGAGTAAATTATAAAAAAAGCCGCTGCTATTCTTCTAGCAGCGGCTTTTTAATAAAAATAGCTATACTTATTAGGCTAGCTTTCTTCTTTTCTTGCTATCTAAGCTTAATGCTACAATAACGCCAATAATGAATGCACTAAATGCGCTTATAGCAAGATAACGCTTTAAACTAGGTCCAGTAGGTAAAAGCTTGGGAATAAAACCTGTTACTATTTCAACATTATCCAGATTTTCAAGATCTGCCTCTAATTCAACCTGCTCCTTATAGAGTATAATGCTTTCCCTATACATATTTGTTGGGTCTATTGGTTGCCCATATACAAATCCATTCACAGGGCCTCTTGGATCACCTACGTTTGTTTTCATGCTGTCAATTGATGAAATCTCGCCCTTAAGCTTAGAGATCATACTTTCAACCTGTCGCTGCTTAATTCTTTTCTGCTTTGCGAAATACCTGTTATTTTCCAGATAATTAGTAAGCGCAGGCTCCATACTTTCAAACAGTTCCCTATTGTATAAGGTTAGCTCAATTCTGAAAGGTGAACCTGTTAGCACACTATCTTCTTCTATCCTATCCTGATCCAGGTTGGAGAACTTCATTTCCTTTATCTGCTGTGCTGAAGTCTCCGTTATTTCTAATCTTTCTGCTACGGCAACGTAGTTACCCTCACCAATCATAACTGACAGCTTATTAAGCTGGTCCTCGATAAACTCATTACGAATGTTGGCAAGCATCAACGTCATAGAGGAGGTATAGTATGGCTTGACTAATGAGTAAGCGAGATACCCCAATCCTAAACCAATGACAGTTATGCCTAACACCAATAGCTTGTACGAAAAGACAGTTTCAAACAGGTATTGGATTCTTTTCTTAATACTACTAAAGAATTGACTTATGTACCGAAATACCTCGGCTACATCAATCTCGTCTTTCTCAATCTGTTGCATGAATTTATTTCCTTGAGGTTAAAATGAAAGGCTCTGGAATGGAAGACAAATATAGTAGCTTCTTAAAAGAATGCATGCTGAATTTCGAAATTGGATGAATATTTTATTACTTTTATGCCATTAATAACAAACTTAATGAACATCAAAAATCCCAGCAAAATACAGATGGTTGATCTGTATAGTCAGTACTTATACCTGAAGGAAGATATAGATGCTGCAATTGCAGAAGTAATTGAGACTTCATCCTATATTAACGGACCAGCTGTTAATAAATTTGCCTCAGAATTAGCAGACTACAATGGCATAAAGCATGTTGTGCCATGTGCTAATGGCACTGATGCCTTACAACTCGCTATGATGGGTCTGGAGCTAAAGCCAGGTGACGAAGTGATAGTCCCTAGCTTTACCTATGTGGCAACAGCAGAAGTTATAGCTCTCTTAGGGCTAACACCCGTTTTCGTTGACGTAAACCCTGATACTTTTCTTATCGATCCGCAGTCTGTAAAAGAAGGTATAACAGCCCGAACAAAGGCTATTGTTCCGGTACACCTGTATGGTCAGTGTGCTGACATGGAAGCCATCATGGCTATTGCCAAGGCACATCATCTGTACGTCATAGAAGATACGGCTCAGGCTATCGGAGCAGATTATACCTTTAGCGACGGCACTAAAAAGAAGGCTGGAACAATTGGAACAATTGGTACAACCTCTTTCTTCCCCTCTAAAAATTTAGGATGCTACGGCGATGGCGGTGCACTCTTCATTCAGGATGAGACGCTAGCGCGTAAAATCCAAATGATTGCAAACCATGGACAACAGGTGAAGTACTACCACGATCTGGTTGGTGTTAACTCCAGACTCGATACCTTGCAGGCAGCCATTCTGAGGGTAAAATTAAAAGAACTGGACAACTATTGCAGTAAGAGAAACAGTACTGCAAACTTCTATGACAAGCACCTTGGCAACTTTGCTGCCTTAAGCTGTCCACAGCGTGTGGGCAACTCTTCTCACGTGTTTCATCAGTATACCATCAAATGTAACTCATTTAACAGAGATGAACTAAAGCAGTTCCTAGCTGAAAGAGGCATTCCATCTATGGTATACTACCCTGTACCGCTGCATTTGCAGAAAGCGTATCAAAGCTATGGCTATAAAGAAGGAGATTTCCCTGTCTCCGAGGAGCTTTCAACAGAAGTACTTTCTCTGCCCATTCACACGGAGCAGCACGAGGAGGAACTCAGGGTGATAACTGATACAATTAAAGAATTCCTTACAACTAATAACCTTGCCTAGTGAATTACTATAGCCATGAAACTGCCATCATAGATGAAGGCTGCACTATCGGAGCAGGTACTAAGATCTGGCACTTTTCTCACATCATGCCTAATTGTACAATAGGTGAGAATTGCAATATCGGACAAAATGTGGTTATTTCTCCTGATGTTGTACTCGGAAAGAATGTGAAGGTACAGAATAATGTCTCTATATATACAGGAGTCACCTGTGACGATGACGTGTTTTTAGGTCCTTCGATGGTCTTCACCAATGTAACAAATCCACGTAGCGCTATTAACCGCCGAGGCCAATATGCCAAAACGCATGTAGGTAAGGGGGCTTCTATCGGGGCAAACGCTACTATAGTATGTGGCCACGATATTGGGAACTATGCATTTATCGGAGCTGGTGCCGTGGTAACTAAAACGGTTCCGGCCTATGCCTTAGTAGTGGGTAACCCAGCCCGACAAATGGGTTGGATGAGCGAGTATGGCCATAAACTTGAGTTTGACGCAGATGGTTTCGCCACCTGCCCGGAAAGTGAGGAGCGATATCAGTTAAAGAACAAAGAAGTAACAAGATTATAACCAGAATGAAGAATTTTGCCCTTATTGGTGCTGCAGGCTATATAGCACCTCGCCACCTGAAAGCAATCAAAGAAACTGATAATAATTTAGTAGCCGCACTGGATAACTTTGATAGTGTTGGCATCATGGACAGCTATTTTCCAAATACTGACTTTTTTGTGGAGTTTGAGCGGTTTGACAGGCATCTGGAGAAGCTAAAGTATGATAAAGGTTTAACGCTGGATTACGTTAGCATTTGCACGCCAAACTATTTACACGATGCCCATATTCGTATGGCACTACGTCGTGGTGCTGACGCCATATGCGAAAAGCCACTGGTTCTTAACCCTTGGAACATTGATGCTTTAGCGCATATTGAAGAAGAAACCGGAAGAAAAATCAATAACATTTTACAACTGCGTGTCCACCCGAGTATTATTGCTTTGAAGGAAAAGATTAAGAATGGGCCGAAGGACAAGAAATATGAGGTTGATTTAACATATCTGACATCCCGCGGACATTGGTACTATACATCATGGAAAGGTGATGTATCCAAATCAGGAGGCATTGCAACTAACATCGGTGTACACTTCTACGACATGCTAAGCTGGATCTTTGGTAAAGTACAGCAGAACGTAGTACATGTGCATACCCATGACCGCGCCGCAGGTTACCTTGAGTTTGAAAATGCGCGTGTGCGTTGGTTCCTGAGCATTAACTTTGATCTTTTACCCGCAGAGGCAAAAGCTAAGGGCAAGAGCACCTACCGCTCCATAACAGTTGAGGGCGAGGAGTTAGAGTTCAGCGAAGGCTTCACAGACCTTCATACTATCAGCTATCAGGAGATTCTGAAGGGGAATGGATATGGAGTAGAAGATGCCAGACAATCTATTGAGATTGTACATAATATCAGAAATCAGCAAGCAGTAGGTTTAAATGGAGATTATCATCCATTAGCTAAAGAAAAATTATCAAGCCACCCTTTCCATTAAGCTTTTATTCTAGAAAAGTCTGATATAATTAAAACAGCTAGGATGTAAGCTGGTGTTTTTCGTTTACAGACCCTCCAAATAAGATCAAGAGGGTCTGTAAACGAAAAATATCAGCTTAGTTTGATCTAACCAAAGATAGTAACTGCGTCTGGTTAAGTATAGGCAACTGTACCCTTCGAACCATAAGGCTTTAGTATTAGAATATTAACTAAAATCATGGAATTCTACTTGAAAGCCTTCAAGAACAAAGAAATTAAAAGCCTTTTCAGAGGAGCTATTCAGTCAGAGTATCTGAAGAACGCGACAAAACTGTTTACAGGAACAGCCCTTGCCCAGGTAATATCTGTTGCAGCATCCCCAGTTCTATCAAGACTTTACACACCGGCAGATTTTGGCACCTTTGCTCTATACAATAGTACGTTATCTATACTTTTAATCTTTTGTACTGGCAGATATGATGTCGCTATAGTGTCTGCCAAGTCGCGTACAGGATCGATAAATTTAGTTTCACTGTCGTTCATAATTCTTGGGGTACTTACATTTCTGATTTCCCTTTTATTAGTTGCACTTCATAATTGGATTGCTGGCCTTATAGAACACCCTGAATTGAGTCAGGTTTTATATCTAATACCTGTATCATTCCTGTTTATGGGATCTTACCAAATCCTATCTTATTGGTCAAACAGAGAAAAGAACTATGGCTATTTAGCTTCATCGAAGATTGTACAAAACGTTTCTAATATATCCGTAGCTATATACGCGGGTCTTTTTTTAAGCTTGGGAGTCGGATTGGTATGGGGTCAACTCGTGGGAGCGCTTATGGCTTTGACAGTTGTAGCCTATAAAAGCGGATCCATACTTAAGGAGCTGAAAAGGTTTACTACTAAAAAGAACTTAAAACAGTGTGCTATTGAACATGCAGATTTCCCTAAATATTCTTTACCTACCTCATTCTTAGACACTTTTACAACACAGCTACCAGTTTACTTAATTTCTTTTCTGTTTACAGAGGCCTTGGCAGGCCACTTTTCATTCGCTTTTAGAATATTGAACTTACCAATCAGCTTAATCGGTGTAAGTATAGGACAAGTATTCTATCAAAAACTAACCGAGGTGCATCATAGCAGACAAGGCTCATTAAAACTTATCCTTAAAATGTGGGGGCTGTTATTTATGATTGGTATTGTTCCATTTACGATCCTTTTATTTTTCGGTAACGAGCTTTTTACTTTATTTTTTGGAGCAGAATGGGAGGAGGCTGGCAAGATTGCTTCTATACTTTCTATACCTTTACTCTTCGTTTTTTGCAGTTCCCCAACTAGCACTGCATTTATTGTATATGGTATCCAGAAGTTTTCCCTGATGTTTGGCATCATGTTTATACTACTAAGGCCACTTGCCTTTTATATAGGGTATTTGTACAATGACGTCTTTCTAAGCCTCATTTTGTGGGGAGTTACAGACGTAATCTTAATCATTCTTTTTAACATAATCTTGTTAAAGAAAGCTTCGGGGTATAATAAGCATGTCTAAGGCTGGCTTTTAAGCTCGAGACACCCTCTAAATCCTTAGACAAACTTTTATTAAGAACTGGCATGAATATTTTTATCGTACCTTCCTGGTATCCTTCAGCTAATAGCCCCATTGCTGGAATTTTCTTCAAAGAACAGGCTTTAAGTATTGCTGAGCTAAACGATAATTTTAATATAGGTGTAAGTCTGTGGGGGCAAAACAATGCTGGTTATGCCATTAACAAAAATCCCCTTTCTACCTCAAAAGCGCTTTTTAACTTTTGGAATAACGGTAATAAAACACAAGCAACACTTTTACGCCAAAACCTAACTGAGCTATTCACTCCTACCCTAACTTATGAGTGGCCATTTAATGCTTTTGGTGATAATATGTCAGGAATGATAAGTTCTAATCTTGCTAACTTTGAGTATTTCCAGGCCCACTATGGTCAAATTGACATTATACATGCTCATGTTGGTTATCCAGCTGGATATATAGCTATGGTCTTAGCCAAACGTTTTGGTGTACCTTATGTAATAACAGAGCATATGGGTCCATTCCCGTTCAAGAAGTTTCTTTTAAAAGAAGGGGCTATTCACCCGAAACTATCTCAACCCTTGGAAAATGCAAATAAGGTTATAGCTGTCAGCCCGAAACTTGCTCAAGATATTTCTAAATTTGGCTTTAGGAAGCCTACCTTTATCCCTAATGTTATTAACGAGGATTTTTTTACGCAAACAGATACTCCGTTTAGTTTACCTTTTAAATTCTTTACACTTGCAATGCTTTCTCCAGAGAAGGGAATAGACGACTTACTTCAAGCTATTAAAGTACTTACCTGTTTTAGAAAGGATTTTATATTCAACATTGGAGGAGGTGGGCAATTGTTAGATCATTATAAATCAATGACGAAGGCAATGAAGTTAGAACAGCACATAGTGTGGCATGGGGAAATAACCAGAGATGAGGCGAAGGAGCAATATAAAAAATGCCATGCGTTTGTTTTGCCAAGCCATGGAGAAACTTTTGGTGTGGTATATGCTGAAGCTATCGCGAGTGGCAAACCAGTAGTTGCCACTAAATGTGGGGGGCCGGAATGTATTATTAATGAGGGAAATGGTTTGCTTTCTGAAATTCGTAAACCTGAAGACTTAGCCCAAAATATGCTCTTTTTAATAGAAAACTATTCAAAGTATAGTTCTGAAAGAATTAGAGCAGGATTCGAAGCCAAGTTTTCTAAGAGAGCAGTAGTGCCACAAATAATAGAGGTTTATAAATCACTAGAGTAGAGCCTTCTAAACCTTTTACTCCTTTAAAGAATACATTACAGACTTAAAATACTATGTGCGGAATAGGCGGAGCAATAAATTTCAAAAGGTCCGAAATCTCACTAGAGACCATAAAAAGTATAGGAAACAGCATTGAGCACAGGGGACCCGATGACCATGGTTTTTACTTTGCTGATGGAGGAGAGAAGGTGCTGACCAGAGATATCAAAGATGGTTTTGATTTTAATGTCGCCTTACTTCACCGTAGGTTGTCAATCCTTGACCTTTCTGAAAGGGGATGGCAACCAATGCAAACTTCTGATAAAAGGTACACTATCACATATAATGGTGAAGTTTACAATTACATTGAATTGAGAGAGCTTTTAATATCAGAAGGGTATCAGTTCCAGACAGAAACCGATACGGAGGTTATCCTCTATGCCTACCAAGCATGGGGAGAAAAATGCTTAGAGCGGTTTAATGGCATGTTTGCGTTTGCGATACATGATGCTGTTAAAAATGAAGTGTTTTTAGCTAGAGACCCCTTTGGTATAAAGCCACTTTACTATTCCATAAACAGTAATTTCCTCCTCTTTTGCTCTGAAATAAAAGGAATTGTTGTAGAACCTAAAGTAAGCAAAAAGATAAATGGAGCTAGGCTACAGGAATACCTGGCTTATGGATGGACTAATCATTCGTCTGAAACTATATACGAAGATGTTCACGAATTCCCAGCAGCTCACTACGCTATTGTCTCAGCAAGTAAAAGCGACCGCTTACAACCAAAACCTTATTGGACGCTCGATAATATCGAGACCAGCACTATTTCTTTCAAGGAAGCAGCAAGCCGTGTAGAAGAAATATTTTATAACAACATAAAAATACACTTAAGAAGCGATGTTGAGGTTGGATATACCCTTTCAGGTGGGTTAGATTCTTCATCTGTCATTTGCATTGCTGATAAGATACTCCCTAAACATCAGAAACATGCCTTTAGCTATATTCCCAACTATGAGGAAAAAAGTGAAAAGAAGTGGATTGACATTGTAAATGCTAAGGTTGGAAGTACACCTTACTTCACTCAACCTTCAGAAGCAACGTTCATTTCTGAAATCGAAAAGATAATTGCGCTTCAGGATGAGCCATTTGGAGGAACAAGTATTTATGCCCAATACAAGGTATTTGAATTGGTTAAAGAAAATAACATTAAAGTAGTGCTTGATGGGCAAGGAGCAGATGAAATTTTTGCAGGATACATCCATTACTTTTCTGACAGAGCGATGTCTATATTACAAAAAGATGGGCTTTATGCTTACATAGCGTTCATCAGGAAAATAGACCCGCTACTTAATGTTCCTAAACTAAAGCTTGTTCTAAAAGGAGTCGCCAAATTCCTACCTTGGGATATGCAAAAGCACTTAAACAAACGCTACCTCTCCCATACTGAACGTTTCTTTAAGGGTGAGGTATTGAATACAAAGTATAAGAACATTACCGGGCCAGATTTTGGAGACAACTATCTAAAAGCCTCCCTTTATAATCGCCTGAAACATGTAGGCCTTCCTTGGCTACTTCGGTACCAAGACAGAAACTCAATGGCGTTTTCAATAGAGGGTCGCGTACCCTTTCTGACGAAGGACTTAGTGGAATTTGTTTTCTCCTTACCAGAGAGTTATATCTTAACCAATGATGGTTATACTAAGAAACTCATGCGTGAGGGCTTGAAGTCTTATTTACCAAAAGAAGTTTTGGAAAGAAAGGATAAAATAGGTTTTGAAACTCCTGAACAAAAATGGATAAAAAGCTCTTCTACATGGGCTTTGGAAATTTTAAATTCAGGTAATACGAAGAACTACGGCATTAACATGAATGCGCTGAAAAGTGAGTTTAAAGAGGTCTTCAGTAATAAAGCAGGCTACACCGAAGAGCATTGGAGATATCTGAACTTCTTTAAGTGGGCAGAAATTAATAAAGCTACCCTTTAAGCATGAAGCGGTTAAACATACATATATACCCCTCACAGTTTAAGTTCGAGAGTAGAATCTTAAAGATTACGGAGTCACTCATTACAAATAATATTGTTGATGAAGTTGTGATTCTCGCTCTACCTGGAGAATCTTTGCCTGAATGGGAGACTATTGACGAAAAAAGGAAAGTCTGGAGACCTGCTTTTATAAGTTTTGGTCTCCAAAAAGGAATTTTACTAAAACTACTGTTCCTAGCTCAATACATACTAAAGGCAACCTTCTTTGCTCTTCGCCATCCGGTAAAAATAGTTAATTCTCATAGTGTTAATGACTTGCCATTGTCTTACTTGCTTAGCTTAGTAACAGGGGCAAAATTGATATATGATCCGCACGAGCTGGAAACTGAAAAAAAAGGTTTAAAGCGTTCTTCCCAGAAGGTCTATAGGGTGGTGGAACGAATCTTCATTCATAAAGCTCACCACATATTTGTGGTATCTGATAATATCAAAACATGGTACATTCAACGGTATGCTTTGGATGAGAAAAGAATTTCGGTTGTAAAAAATATACCTAAATCCTTTAAAGCACCACAAGCTAACAACAAATTCGAGAAGTTATTGGGCTTAAATAATACTGATATAAAGTTTCTATATCAGGGGGGGCTTTTTACTGGTAGAGGACTTCCCATACTTTTGGAGGCATTTAGCAAGGTTGATCAAGACAAACACCTGATTATCATGGGATATGGTGAACTAGAACGCATCGTAGAGGATTACTCTAAAAAGTTTTCTAATATACACTACGTGCCTGCGGTTCCTCCGAGCGAGGTCCTCTCCTACTCCTGCAGTGCCGATGTAGGAATTGCGTTGATAGAAAACATTTGCCTTAGTTATTATTACTGCATGCCAAACAAACTGTATGAGTACTATTTGGCAGGTATACCTTCCATTGTAAGTAATTTTCCTGATATGTCAGAGTTCGTGCAGGCAGCGCAATGCGGTTGGACAGTTAACGTTGATGCCAACGAGTTTAAGAACTTAATCAACAATATTTCTAAGGAGGAGATTGATAAAGTAAAGCTGTTCATTAGGCAAAGCAACAATAAGTTGTCATGGATAACCGAAGAGTCTAAATTGATTACTCCCTATTCAAGTATTTAATATAGTTACCAAACATTTACAGGAAACAAATGGAGTCACCTAATATTTGCATTATAGACTATGGCTTAGGCAACTCTGGTTCTATTCAGAACATGCTTAAACGCATTGGCTATAAAAGCACAATTACTAATAATACAGCGGATTTAAATGCAGCTGATCTGCTCTTCCTGCCTGGCGTAGGCTCATTCGATGACGGCATGAGCAACCTTGAAAACCTAAACCTTATTCCTGTACTTGAGAGGAAGGTGCTTGTGGAGAAAACTCCTATAGTTGGTATATGTCTAGGCATGCAGTTGCTTCTTAACAGTAGTGAAGAAGGCACAAAACCGGGGCTCGGTTGGATACCAGGACAATGTAAGAAGTTCGATTTTAAGGATAAACAGGAGCGTTTGCGTGTCCCACATATGGGGTGGAACCTTATTCATGCTACACAATCTGATGAATCTATACTTCATTTAGATATTCCTGAACTTCGTTATTACTTTGTACACAGCTACTATGCAGAGTTGCAAGATCAATCACATGAGCTGTGTTCCACTTCCTATGGCTTTGATTTTAGTTCGGGTATAAGGAAAGAAAATATTTTAGGTCTTCAGTTTCATCCTGAGAAAAGTCATAAATTTGGGATGTTGCTTTTTAAGAATATCGTAAATCAGTTAACTTGTGTTAAAAGCTAGAGTTATCCCCTGCTTGCTCCTTAAAGGTGGAGGGGGGTTAGTTAAAACAAAAAAGTTTGGCTCGCCGACATACATAGGAGATCCCATCAACGCCGTTAAGATTTATAATGAGAAAGAGGTTGATGAGCTCATGTTCCTTGATATTACAGCGAGTAAAGAGCAGAGGGGCCCTAATTTTACCTTTTTAAAGGATATAGCCACAGAGTGCTTTATCCCCCTGTGCTATGGCGGCGGCGTTACAACCACAGATGAAATAAGAAAGTTACTGCGCATTGGTATAGAGAAAATCTCTCTAAACTCTGTAAACTTTACAAATCCTAACTTAATTTCAGAGGCTGCAAAGCTATTCGGATGTTCAACCGTGGTTGGCTCTATAGACGTAAAGATGAACCTGTTTCGTAAGCTGCGGGTTTTCAACTCTAAAACAAGGGATGCAACAAAGCTTGACCCAGTAGAATATGCTAAATTTCTGGAAAGCCAAGGTGCAGGAGAAATTTTAGTTAATTCTGTAGATCGTGATGGCATGCTAACCGGATACGACTATGAATTGATAAAAAAGATTACTGACGCAGTAAGTATACCTGTGATTGCATGTGGGGGTGCCTCAAAATTAGATGACATACAGCGTGTAGTGAAATATGCTGGTGCTTCTGCAGCTGCAGCCGGAAGTATTTTCGTTTACCAAGGCGGCAACAAAGGTGTACTGATTAATTACCCTAACTATCAACAACTGGAGGAAATTCTGAATTAAAATGGAGAGAGAAGTAACAACCTGTGTAAAATGTTTAATGGATACTACGGATCCAGAAATACATTTCGATTCTGAAGGTGTTTGCAACTACTGCCTTGAGGCAGAAGAAGTCCTCCCTAATTACAGGTTTACTGAAGAACAGGTAGAGTCAAACATTAAAGGGTTACTTCAACACATCAAACTAAACAAGAAAGGCAAGTATGATTGCTTAATTGGTATTAGTGGAGGAGTAGATAGTTCATACGTTACGCATCTGGCGTACAAGTGGAAATTAAACCCTCTGGTTGTGCATTTTGATAATGGGTGGAATTCAGAGTTGGCCGTATCTAATATCAATAAGATACTGGACAAAACCGGATTTGACTTACAGACCTATGTTATTGACTGGGAAGAATTTAAGGATTTACAGAGGTCTTTTATAAAAGCTTCTGTAGTTGATATTGAAATGCTAACTGATCACGCTATTGTTGCGTCTATGTACAGGTTAGCAAAAGAAAATAATATTAAGTGCATCCTTTCAGGAACAAACTACGCCACTGAACATGGTTTGCCTTCGGCCTGGGTATGGCAGAAAGTTGACCTTAAAAATATCAAACATATTCATAAGCTGTACGGAAGACACCAGCTTAAAACGTTCCCTACAATTGGTATTTACAAGTCATTCTTGTACAAGATATTGCATAAATTAGACTTCCTGGAACCTCTGAACATGATCAACTACAAAAAACTGGAGGCAATGGAAATTCTGGAGAAGGAATATGGGTGGAGGTATTACGGAGGTAAGCATTATGAGTCTTGGTTTACTAAGTTTTACCAAGCATTTATTCTGCCCCAGAAATTTAACATAGATAAGAGAAAGTCACATTTCTCTGCCCTGATCCGTAATCAGGAGATCACTTTAGAGCAGGCTAAGGCTGAATTGGATAAACCACTTTATACAAATGAAGAACTCACGCAAGAGAAAGAGTTTATTCTGAAAAAGCTAGAGTTTACTTCAGATGAGTTTGATGAGATTATGCAGGCTGCTCCTAAAAGACACGATGAGTACCAAACCAGCATACATCTGCGTAAAAAACTTTCTACGTTGAAGGAGAGGCTTAGTCTCTAAAGCTACTTTTCTTTAGCAGGAGATTAACCTTAATAACAGTAAGTAAAGGTCTTCAATGTCATAATGGTATAGCTGGCATTGAAGACCTTTATACTTAATTATCTATAAATCCAGGGCCTCATCAAGATTATATGGCTAAAATTACTTTGATAACAGGGCATTACTTCGGGTCAAAAAGGAGAGCGGGTTTTCACCATTTGGCGAAAGCGTTTCAGGAGCTTGGCCATGAGGTTCTCTTCTTTACGGCCCCTGTTAGCAAACTGCACCAACTGAAAGGCGATCACATTATGCAGTATGCGATCAAAGAGGAGGCAAATCAAATGATAACCAAAGAGGCAGTACATAGCTATGTTCATTTCACTCCCTGGCATGTAGCTAACACCCGCTTCAGTTTAACCAATGCCCTCACTTCACCTTTGGTACCATATTATGCTACCTTCGATATAAACAAAGAAGCCATTGCCTTTATAAAGAACAGCAGCTATATAGTATTTGAGAGTACACCTGGACTCCTGCTTTTTGATAAAATTAAGAAGCTGAACCCAAAAGCTAAGTTTATATACCGAGTATCTGATGACCTTCGTTTCTTACAGGTTCATCCGGCGCTGATCAAGTACGAAGAAAAAATCCTGCCATTCTTTGACCTTGTTAGCATTGTAAGTTCTCATTTCTTCACCCTTTTTTCTCAGAAGAATGTTAAGTTACATTTCCATGGAATTGATAAGCAAACTTATGACCAAGCACATCTAAATCCTTATCCATTAGGCTCAAAAAATTTAGTGTTTATAGGTAATGCATATTTTGATGTGAACTTTCTCGAAGTCGCGTCCTCATTGTTCCCTGAATTTAATTTTCATATTATAGGACCTATTCAAAATTTACCCATTAAACCTAACATTAAAGCCTATGGAGAGATGCCTTTTCAGGAAACAATAGGTTATATAAAATACGCAGATGCAGGTCTTCATACCTTACAACAAACAAATGGAGCAGAGGCATTTACAGATACGCTGAAGGTACACCAGTACACCTATTGCCAGTTACCCATTGTTGCGCCCAGCTTCTTAAAAACGAGCAGAAAGCATGCTTTTTATTATACCCCTGGTAACGCAGCTTCCATTCAAGCATCTTTAGAAAAGGCTCTTAGATATCCGCATTGTGAGGTTGATAACAGGAATGTACTTGATTGGAAAGAGCTGGCACAAAAACTAATCATAGAATAACTTTCGGCAATGAGAGTACCTATAAAAATAAATTTTTCTCATCCTGTTCTTTATGCGCTAGGGTTTGTATTCCTATTTACCATCCCCTACTTATACCCTTCCCTGCACTTCACATACACCAAGGTATTCTCACCATCTGTCCATTTGCTGATCAGTTCTTTTGTAGCCCTCTTGGTTATTATCTCCTTTTACCTGTCGAAGTTCAGCTTTGCACCTAACCGGTATATCTCTAAGCTTCAAATCCCCAGCCAGTTTATCTGGATTAGCAAGGCCGGTTTGCTTATAGCGCTGGTAATGAATGTACTGATCGTGCTCAATGCATTTCTGGCCTACAGTGGGAATATTTTGAGTGCAAAAGAGTCAATAGAAACGTTCGGAGGAATCAATATCCTGTCTCAAACCTATATGTTCTTTCTGCCCCCTTACATATACTACTCCTACCATCATGGTAAAAAGTACAAACTGGTATTGGTTATTTTAGGATTGATTCTGTTAGTAAGATCTGTTTTAATGGCAGAAAGAGTCGCATTTCTCGAGTTTCTGGTTCCAGTTTTTGTCACCTACTTTTTAGCCTCTGAGAAGAAATTGTATGTTACTAAGATTGTCAAGTATTTCGGTTTACTGCTGCTGTTTTTCATGATACTGGAGCTAAGTAGACAGTTCTATAACCAATATATTTTAAAGGGTGGAGGAGTAGATCCTTGGTTTGCCATATCATGGACCTTGGAACGCTTTTTCGCTTATTATGCTGACACTACGAATAAGTTCTATTACTCTATTACCCATGATTTAGCTTTTACAACAAACCACTACTTCTATCCTTTTGAAAGAATAGTTAGCAGAATTTTCCCAATTGAAATTGGGCAGCCAGAAGTAGATTATGGGGAGTTTAGATGGGTAGATTTTACAAATCCAGGAGGGCTAAACATGTTTTATACAGATTTCGGCTTCCTGAGTATTTTCGTATTTGTTGCGTTGTTTATAGCGTTTTTCAAATCCTTCAGGTCGATAAAGAAAGGTAGTTTAGTCGCGCTATGTATATATCCTAACTTAGTAACTGTAATACTTGAGTTACCTAGATTTGTAAATTTTTACAACACCCGCTTTTTTGTCCCTCTGGTCATTTTTATTATTATCTATACTCTCTATAAATACTTAGTTTTGCGCTTTCCTAAAGGGGGGCACGAACTACAACTAGATACCATTGAATAAGATATTTATAAACGCGAGGTTCCTAACACAAGAGGTTACAGGTGTTCAGCGTTTTGCAATTGAAATTTCTAAACAGCTGAAACAGATTGCCCCGGCTGGACAAATTTGCTTTGTATCACCTCCCAATATCCTGCATAAAGGCCTTTCCTCTGAGCTTGAGGCAATTGTAGTCGGGAAACATACAGGCCATTTGTGGGAGCAGTTGGATCTAATGCAGTTTTTACGTTCGCAGGGAAATCCCGTTCTTATAAATTTGGCTAACTCTGCTCCCATACTGTACGGTAATAACGTAGTTACCATTCATGATTTAGCTGTCTTCCATAATCCAAAGTGGTTTTCGCTTCCTTATCGCACCTACTATCGTTTCTTAACACCAAGGATCATAGAAAGCTCCAGGCTCGTATTTACAGTTAGTAAGGCAGTCAAAGGAGAGATTCTATCAAAGTTCGATCTTCCGAAGAGAAAGGTACAGGTAATCTATAATGCTGTTTCGGGCAGTTTCAAGCGTTCAGACTTTCAGAGGCCTGCGACAAAAGCCAAATATGTTTTAACAGTGAGTTCATTAGATCCCAGAAAGAACCTGAGAAACCTAATACTGGGGTTTACACAGGCAGAAGTCACGGACCATGACCTCTATATAATTGGGGGTAAAAGCGCCGCTTATGCCAGTACTGACCTTGAAAGAATTATTCAGAATGATAATCGGATAAAGTTATTAGGAAGAGTATCTGATGAAGACTTGCCGGGCTTGTACTCTAATGCCAAGCTTTTTGCATACCTATCATTTTATGAAGGATTTGGGTTGCCCAATATTGAGGCAATGGCTATGGGGACACCAGTTTTAACGTCAGATATTGCGGCAGCAAAAGAGGTCTGTGGCGGAGCCGCTTTTTATACCAATCCAAATAATATAAATGATATAGCTACGACTATTTCCAACCTTTTGAAAGCACCTGCTTTGTTGGAAGAATACTCTAACAAAGGCTTAAGCAAATGCCGGGAATACAGTTGGACAAACTCTGCAACGAAACTATATGATGCAATTACTAAACTATAGTGTGGGCAGCAAATATGCCATACTTCAACAGTACAACCTAAAGGTGATACTGTTAGGTGCGTTTGTAGGATCTGTATTATTTAACCGCTCCTTAAGTGTAGGTATTTTAGCTATTTTCATCATCTTATGGCTCTTTTCCTCTCCCTTAAAGGAGAAAGTAAATATTCTGTTAGCACATAAAGCTGTTCTGTTGCTTCCTGCGCTCTTTTTACTATTTACCGTAAGTCTGTTGTACTCTAAACACAATGGCCTGCCTTACTTGGAAAAAGAGCTTCTGCTTCTCGTACTACCTATAGTTATAGGAAGTATCCATTTGAGTACCGGTGAGCTAAAAGGTATACTAAGAGTTTATACTATTGCTTGCCTGCTGTTTACGATTGTCAGCTTCTTTGAGGCCTATCAGTTCTACAACTTACCTACTGAGCATTTCTCTATTGAGCATTTGCCGCATCAGCTTTCTGATAGGATCCATACACCATATCTTTCCTTACTGCTTGTACTTGGAAACCTTTCTATACTTCTTATCAACAATGACAGAAAACACTTTTACAAGACGGATTTACTGCTGTGCCTGTACTTTAGTGTTTTTTTACTAATCCTATCTTCCAGAACAGCTTTGTTTAGTAATTTTATATTGTTGGTTGCCTATCTCTATTTTAAGTTAGCTAAACAGAAGAAGATCGGATTATATATCACCTTTCTGGTGATCCTGGTTGCTGCTATTGGCCTTTCTTTTAAGTATTATGCGCACTTTCAGGATAGGTTCACCGCTATTGTTTCTTCGGGCTATGGCGTATCCGAAAGGATAACCATCTACCGGGCCAGCTTATCGATCATTCAGGAACATCCGCTCACAGGAGTTGGTATTGGGGATATTCAGGCAGAGTTGGATAGAGTGTACTTGAGTTGGGGACTCCCTGAACATTTCCTCCTGTTTAACCCGCACAACCAGTACCTTCATGTGACAATGGCTGTAGGCATAGTTGGTTTGTTACTGTTACTGTACCTGATGCTGCATCCTGTCTTTATAGCAGTGCGCGCCAGTAAACCTATGCACGTTGCTTTCTATTTACTTTTTCTGATAGTGTTTCTCACAGAGGTGGTGCTGTCAAGGTATTGGGGTGTAGCATCATTTGCTTTCTTCTATACTATATTTACAGTTTATCTTATGGACCAGAAACAACCCATAATTACTACAAAAGAGGTAATCTCCGAAGCTAAGGTATAGTAAGTAGTTTGGTACCAATCCTTTTGATTTTTAGTATTTATCATTAAAGTAAAGTGCCCTGCCGAAAAACCAGGGCTTCTTCTTATTTTACCAAAATATCTAATAGTGAAAGTAGCCATAGTACACGAGTGGTTTGTAGATTACGCAGGATCGGAGCGTGTGGTAGAGCAACTGCTGCAGGTATACCCTGAGGCTGACCTGTTCTCAGTGATCGACTTCATGCCTGATCACCTCAGAAAACACATACTGAACAAAAGAGCCAACACTACTTTTATTCAGAAACTGCCATTCGCACGTAAGCACTACAGAAATTACCTGGCGCTGATGCCTTTAGCCATCGAACAACTAGATGTGTCGGCATACGATGTGGTTATATCGAGTAGCCATGCTGTGGCTAAAGGGGTAATCACCCATGCCGGTCAGGTGCATATTTGCTATTGCCACTCTCCTATTCGTTATGCCTGGGACCTGTACCACCAGTACCTCCGCGAATCTGGTCTTAATAAGGGGCTAAAAGGTTTACTTGCCAAATCGATCCTACACTACATGCGGATGTGGGACTATACAACTGCTAACAGGCCCGATCATTTTATCGCAAACTCGTCCTACATAGCGCGCCGCATCAAAAAGGTATATAATAGAGAAGCTTCCATTATTTACCCTCCTGTAGATGTTGATAGTTTCAGCATTTCTATGGCAAAAGAGGATTTCTATTTGACAGCATCGCGGCTGGTGCCTTACAAAAAGGTTGATATGATTGTAGAGACTTTTGCACAGCTGCCCGACAAGAAACTCGTTGTGATAGGCGATGGACCCGACTTTAATAAAATAAAGGCTAAAGTTAGGAGCAATATCGTGTTTATGGGCTACCAGCCATTTGAGGTACTTAAAACACACATGCAAAAGGCACGGGCCTTTATTTTCGCTGCAGAGGAAGATTTTGGGATTATACCTGTGGAGGCGCAGGCATGCGGAACACCAGTGATTGCCTTTGGCAAAGGGGGAGCATGTGAGACTGTAATAGAGGGTGTTACAGGAATTCTATATAAGGAGCAGCACGTGCGTTCTCTTGTAAATGCAATATACGAATTTGAGTCCCGCATCACAGATTTCGCCCCATCGGTTATCAGGAAAAACGCAGAAAGGTTCAGTTCAGAAGCTTTTAAGACCAAGATGTCAGAATTCGTTAAAGAATCATACCACAAAACAAACTAGTACTTACATACCCCAGTTTTGATGCGGAGCGCGCTGAAACCTTTATTAGTTTATAAGATTAGCTTCTGAAGTTTAGAGTCCTCGGCAGGAACTTAGTATATTTACCCACTGTCTCAACTGACAAACCTGATGATAGGCCGCTATTCGAAATATATAAAGCTGATTCACATTCTGGGTGATGTAGGAGCAATTGCCTTATCCATAGGTGTTGCCTTTACTCTTTCCTCTACCAGGATCACACAGTCGTTGTTTTTGTTCTCGCTACTGTTTTCCTTAACAGGCTGGTTTATATGCACTACGCTGCTAGGTACCTATAAGATTTACCGTGTTACTACCCGAATTCGGGTTGTGGTTACAGCCCTCAAGGCCATACTGCTATACCTGGTGCTCATGGAAGCAGGCTTGAATATCACGGGTACAGATATTATCTCAAGGCAGGTACTTCTAAATCATTATATTGTTTTGGCTGTCCTTGTGGTTTTATGGAGGGTTGTAGTTACTACAGCGCTTAGGGTCTACAGAAGGAAAGGCTACAACTTACGCAAAGTCATTATTGCAGGGCACAATGAAATGGCTCTGGAACTGGAGCATTTCTTTAAGCGGCACCCTGAATTTGGTTATAAGTTCCTTGGCTTTTTCCATAATAAAGAGAAAACACACGGCAGCTACAAAGGAAAGGTGGCTGATATTGAGCAGTTCGTATTAAACAACGAAGTACACGAGGTTTACTGTTGCCCGTTTGAGCTAGAAAAGGATGAAATCACACAACTGCTAAGCTTTGCCGATGATAACCTACTGCGCGTAAAATTTTTGCCAGAACCAGGGAGTTACACCCATCAGCAGCTAAAAATTGATTTCTACGATGTTGTTCCGGTCCTGATTGTTCGATCCATTCCTCTTGATGATGTCATAAATAAGTTCTTCAAAAGAGCGTTCGATATTTTTTTCTCGCTTACAGTAGTGGTTCTACTTCTGTCATGGCTGCTACCGATACTGGCTCTCCTCATTAGGATCAATTCTAAAGGACCAATATTTTTCAGGCAGGTGCGTTCTGGGATGGACAACAAGACATTCAGGTGCCTAAAGCTAAGAACAATGTATGTCAATACAGAAGCCAACTCTCAACTTGCCCGCAGGGGCGACTCCAGGATCACCCCCATTGGTGCTTTCCTCCGTAAAACCAGCCTCGATGAGCTTCCTCAGTTCTTTAATGTTTTGTTTGGGCAAATGTCTATCGTGGGTCCACGCCCTCACATGCTTAAGGCTGATGAGGAGTATGCTATGGTAGCAGAGAAGTATAAAGTGAGGCACTTTGTAAAGCCAGGTATCACAGGCTTGTCGCAGGTGCGGGGCTACCGAGGAGACACAACTGAGAACTATCAGATCCGTGGGCGTGTAAAGCTTGATATCTTTTACCTTGAGAACTGGTCTTTCTTCCTGGACCTGAAGATAATCTTCTACACTGTTTACAACGTGATAAGGGGCGACAAGCACGCTTTTTAATTACTTCTGAGCCATCTCTTTCACCTCAAACTGTATCTCCCCTCCCACCTTTGCTCCACTTTTAGTAACTTCGCCGGCAAACCTGCAAAAGCATGAGCAAAGAGAAACCATCTATACCGAAAGGAACAAGAGATTTTGGCCCGGCTGTCGTGGCCAAACGGAACTATATTTTTGGCATCATCCGCCGCACCTTCGAGAAGTTTGGCTACCTGCCCCTCGAAACTCCTGCCATGGAGCAACTGTCGGTGCTGACTGGCAAGTATGGCGATGAGGGCGACCAGCTGATCTTCAAGATCCTTAACTCAGGGGATTTCCTGGCTAAGACTAAGCCAGAGGATGTGGAGCAGGGCTACAAGCATCTGACCCGAAAGATCTCAGAGAAAGCACTGCGCTACGACCTGACTGTGCCCTTTGCCCGGTTTGTGGTGATGAACCGCAACGAGATTACCTTCCCGTTCAAGCGGTACCAGATTCAGCCTGTTTGGCGGGCCGACCGTCCGCAGAAAGGCCGCTACCGCGAGTTTTACCAGTGCGATGCCGACGTGGTGGGCACCAACTCGCTGCTGTGCGAGGCTGAGATCGTGCAGATGATCAACGGGGCTCTGACTGATCTAGGGTTAACTGACTTCACCATCAAAATAAACCACCGTGGCGTGCTGGCAGGGATTGCTGAGGCCATTGACGAAAAAGGGCGCGAAGGCGACATCTGCGTAGCCATCGACAAGCTGGACAAAATAGGCCAAGAGGGCGTACGCAAGGAGCTGCTGGAGCGTGGGATAACAGTAGATGCTGTTAACAAGTTAGAGCCGCTCTATGACCTGAACGGCAGCAACGAAGAGAAACTGGCGCAACTCCAAAGTATACTTGGCAACACAGCAGAGGGCGAGCGCGGCCTGAACGACCTTCGTGAAGTATGGGCATACCTGCAAGGGCTGCAAAGCAAGGCGCTAACGGCCGAGAACCCATCCGGGGAGCCGCGCCTGATGCTGGACGTGACCCTGGCCCGTGGCCTCTCCTACTACACCGGCTGCATTTTCGAGGTGAAGGTGAATAATGTAAGTATGGGCAGCATCAGTGGCGGAGGCCGGTATGATAACCTGACAGGCATGTTCGGGTTGCCGGGCGTTTCGGGTGTAGGCTTCTCATTCGGGGTCGATCGGATTTACGATGTACTGGAAGAGCTGCAACTGTTCCCGGAGAGCAGCCAGCAGAGTACTACTGCCCTTATTGTGCAGTTCGATAAGGACTCCGAGATGTATGCCTTACCAGTGCTGCAGCAACTGCGCGATGCCGGTATTAGTGCTGAATTGTACCCGGAGGCAGCCAAGCTGAAGAAGCAGATGGGCTATGCCGATCAAAAGAACATCCCATATGTGATCCTGATCGGCTCTGAGGAAATGGCATCCGGGAAGCTGAAACTGCGTGACATGAAACGCGGAGAGCAGCATGACCTGACAATAGAGGAAATCATCACGCAACTGAAATAACGTAAATGGCCCAGGTACACCACATCTCCAGCCAGCACCTGACGCTGGAGCTTATCGGCACGATCCTAAATGAGAATTATACTTTGGCACTGTCGGAACAGGCGGAGGAGCGCATTGTGCGTTGCCACGAGTATCTGCAGCAGAAAATTACAGGAACACACCGCAGCATTTACGGGATAAATACCGGCTTCGGCTCACTCTACGACAAGAAAATCTCCCCTGAGGACCTGGAGCAACTACAACGCAACCTGATGATGTCGCATGCCTGCGGAACCGGCGACGAGGTGCCGCAAGAGGTGGTGAAACTCATGTTGCTGCTCAAGATCCAGTCGCTGGCCTATGGGCATAGCGGTGTGCAACTGCAGACAGTAAAGCGCCTGATCGACTTCTATAACCGCGATGTGTACCCGGTGGTGTACCAGCAAGGCTCATTAGGGGCGAGCGGCGACCTGGCTCCGCTGGCGCACCTGTGTCTGCCGCTCATCGGTTTGGGCGAGGTATACTTCCAGGGAATGAAGCTGGAGAGCCGCCATGTGCTGGAAATGTTCAGCTGGGAACCAATTGCCCTGAAGGCGAAGGAAGGTCTTGCCCTCCTGAACGGCACCCAGTTTATGAGCGCCTACGGTGTACATAACCTATTGATGGCCAAACGACTGTCAAAACAAGCCGATTTGGTTAGTGCTTTGTCGCTGGATGCTTATGACGGACGCATAGAGCCATTTAACCAGCTTATCCACCAGGTAAGGCCGCACCAGGGGCAGCTGCAAACCGCAGAAGTAATGAGAAACCTGCTGGCAGGAAGCCAGCTGATTGAGCAGGAGAAGCAGCATGTGCAGGACCCCTACTCCTTCCGTTGCATTCCGCAGGTACACGGTGCTTCTAAAGACGCTCTGAACTACGTGGAGCAGGTTTTCCTGACAGAGATTAATGCCGTAACCGACAATCCAAACATTTTCCCGGAGGAGGACGAGATCATATCCGGGGGCAACTTCCACGGTCAGCCACTGGCGCTGGCGCTCGACTTTATGGCAATAGCCGTGGCCGAGCTAGGCAGTATATCAGAGCGCAGAACTTACCAATTAATATCCGGACAGCGCGGCCTGCCGGCTTTCCTGGTGGCGGAGCCGGGGCTCAATTCCGGCTTTATGATCAGCCAGTACACGGCAGCCTCCATCGTGAGCCAGAGCAAGCAGCTTTGTACACCGGCCTCTGTGGATACCATACCATCCTCCCATAACCAGGAAGACCACGTGAGTATGGGTGCCAATGCCGCTACCAAGGCTTACCAGGTGGTGCACAACACGGAGCGTGTATTGGCCATCGAACTAATGAATGCCGCTCAGGCCATGGACTTCCGCAGGCCACTGCAGACCTCGGAGCCGCTGGAGCAACTGGTAAAGGTATACCGGGAACAGGTGCCGTTCGTCTCCACAGACCGTGTGCTGCACCACGACATCAAGCAAAGCATTAGCTTCCTCAGGCTTTATACTTTGTAAATCATACTTTTAAAGTATAAAAAGCCTCTGCCATGGTTGTGGCAGAGGCTTTTCTTTTGCTGGCCGCTAAACTTTTGTGCCGTACTTTTATTAATTTAATCGTAAAGCCAATACAAAAGAGAGTTTGAGATACCTGCTTACCATATGGTTTATACTTTTAGCCACCGCTTGCTGGGCGCAGGATGAAAAGTGCATAGCAGCGCTAAACGCAGCCGGCGAGGAAACAGAAGTGCTTTGCGTGGGCCAGGAAGTAACCTTTAAGGATTGCTATGACAAGGTTGATGACGATAAGGAGTACTATGTGTTTGATTACAAAGGAGAGTCGCCCATTCCCACTCCCTCATCCACAAACAAGAAACATACTTACACAGCACCCGGCAGGTATAAAGTCTTGCAGATAGCCAATTATGGCAGCACCTCTACTGACACCGTTTCAAGAGTTTTCGAGGTAAAAGCAGCACCCGAGCCCGTTTTTACCACCCAAAGCTGTGCCAGTGGTGCTGTTTCCTTCACCATCACCAACCCGGAGTATGATGTTTATACTTTCGATTTTGGAGACGGAACAACACAGCAGACCGACGGCAGCAGCACCATCACCCATACTTATAGTTCTCAGGGGAGTTTCACCGTAACACTTACCGGCAGCTACAATGGCGCCACCTGCCAGGGCATAAGTTCGCAAAGCGTCTCCACACTTCCTGTGCTGGACAGAGAAAACCCAACACAGATAGAGAAACTGACCGTGCTGGAACAGGCAGAAAATGGAAGCATACAACTGGAGTTGTCGGGGCTGGTGCCCGGTTACGCTTATACCATAGAGCAGTACACTGGCGATTTCAGGCAGCCATACATTGAGATTGGTGTTGTACAGGATGTTACTGGTGCTACACTTACTCAAACCATCAGAGATGTGAACACTGTAGATGGTACCTGGTACCTAGCTCGCCCAGTGGATGCCTGCGGAGAGGTTTCAATCAACTCGAATGTTATTAGTGGTATTTCGCTGAATGCGCAGACGGACGAAGAGCAGGCGCAGCTTAATTGGGAATATTCACCAGACTTCAGCGCCTTTGAGGTATACCGCAACGGCACCCTGCTTCAAACCTTGCCCGGCACCACCTCCGCATTCACCGACAATGAAGTTACCTGCGGCCAGACCTACAGCTATTACGTAGTGGGCACAGGCAACGATCCGCAGGGCGACCGCTATACTTCTGTATCCGCCACGCGTGATGCTGAGGTAACTTCCACTGCCGTACCTGCCGCGCCATACTTACTATCCAGCTTTAACCTGAGCAACCAGGTGGAACTTACGCTGCAGCTGCCCGAGGGCGAAACAGTAAGCGTAGCAACCATCGAGAAAAGTATAAAGGGTGGCCCCTACCAGCAGTTGGCGCAGACACAGCAGACAAATATATTGGATGAAAGTATAAACGGACAGCCTGTTTGCTACCGCAGCACCTTCACAAACGTTTGCGGCAACACATCGCCTGCCAGCAACATCACCTGCCCTATTATACTTGAGGCCGAACGGCAGACAGACGGAAGCATAAACCTCAGCTGGTCGGCATTCACCGGTTTTCCGGATGGTGTGGGACAGTATAGTGTAGAGCTGCTGGACGAGAACGGTACCCTTGTTACCAGCTACCCCGCCACCGGCCGCACCTTCACAGATCAAACCCTGAGCAACGACCTTCCTGTGTTGCGCTACCGCATCAAGGCAATGTCTCAGAATGGCACCGGTGTTTCGTTCTCTAATATGGTGGAGATAGAGCAAGACGCGCTGGTGTATATCCCGAGTGCCTTTACACCGAACGGGGACGGTCTGAATGACGTCTTCGAGATACAGGGCAAGTTCTTCAGCGGCTATACGTTGCGCGTGTTTAACCGCTCCGGCAGCGTTGTTTATGAAGGCACTGAGGCTGACGCCGCCTGGGACGGAACGGACAACGGCCGCGAAGCGCCTGCAGGAGCCTACGCTTACACAATCTCCTTCCAGACCAGTTTCGGCACTACTAAAAAGAGAACCGGCACCATTACGCTTCTGCGCTAGCATTCCTCTTTTCAGCCATTCCGCTAAAGTATAAACCGCTTAAAAAAGAGTGCTTATATTTGTAAGCATAAACCGATAACCGAACGTTATACTTCGTACACACACCTATAAAGGAGAAAACTATGTTTGATATGATGGGCATGATGGGCAAGATTAAGGAAGCTCAGGCCAAAATGAAGGAAGCACAGGAGAAACTGAAAGACGTAACCGTAACCGCTGAGTCGGGTGCGGGACTAGTAAAGGCCACGGTTAACGGCCAACGCCAGCTCCTGAAAATAGAGATCGATGAGTCGATCTTGAATGCGGATGACCGTGAAATGGTTAATGATTTAGTTGTAGCAGCTGTGAACAACGCCATGCTGACCGCTGGCGAACGGGCACAGGAAGAAATGCGCAAGCACACCGAAGGCCTTATCCCGAACATACCCGGCTTAGACCTCGGCAGCTTTGGACTATAACCCGGCCCACACGGCCGTTGTTATCCTTAACTGGAACGGTCTGAAGCATTTACAACAGTTCCTGCCATCGGTTGTGGCTAATAGCGGCAATGCCGAGATAATTGTGGCTGACAACGCCTCTACCGATGGCTCTGTTGCCTTTCTGCAGGAGCACTTCCCGCAGGTGCGCCTTATCCTGCTATCCGAGAATTTCGGATTTTGCGAAGGCTACAACAAAGCGCTGCAGCAGGTGCAGGCCAAGTACTTCGTGCTGCTAAACTCCGATGTGGAAGTACCGCCCGGTTGGACCGAGCCGATCATCGGGCTGATGGAGCAGGACCAAAGTATAGCGGTTTGCCAACCGAAGATCCTCGCGCAGCAGCACCCCGGCTTTTTTGAGTATGCCGGCGCAGGCGGAGGTATGCTGGATGTACTGGCATATCCTTTTTGCCGTGGCCGCCTGTTCGAGACGCTGGAGGAGGACAAAGGACAGTACGATGATGTGCAGGAGGTTTTCTGGGCTACGGGTGCCTGTATGTTTGTGCGGGCCGATGTTTACCAGCAGCTTGGTGGCCTGGAGCCTGCTTTCTTCGCCCACATGGAGGAGATTGACTTTTGCTGGCGCGCCAAGAACACAGGCTATAAGGTAATGTACAATGGCCACAGCCGCGTATATCATGTGGGCGGCGGCACACTGCATAAGTCAAACCCAAGAAAAACGTACTTGAACTTTCGTAACGGACTGGCGCTGCTTTACAAGAATACACCTTCCCGCGAGTTAGTGGCCTCAATGGCGCTGCGCCTACTACTGGATTGGGTAGCTGCCTTAAGAATGGTGTTGGCAGGCCAGAACAGAGACGCCAGGGCCGTGCTGGATGCCCACGCAGATCTGCTCCGAAACAGTGCCTACTGGCGCCGCCGCAGAAGAGAGCAGCAACCCAAAGGCAATTTCCCTTACATCACGGGCGTTTACAAAGGCAGTATCGTGTGGCAATATTTTATCCGGCAGAAACGGACGGTGCAGGAGCTATAGGTCCCAAACCGTGCTGCGTTCCCGGCGCAGGTGCTTGCTTACGTTCATCCAGAAGGCCAGCATCAGGTAAATGAGCACAGGGGAGCCCATCGTAAGGAAAGAGACATAGATGAACGTGAGGCGGATGCTGCTGGAGGCAAAGCCCAGCTTCTCCCCTAGCATCGTGCACACACCAAAAGCCTGTGATTCGATAAAGTACTGAAGCCGTTTCATGATCATCTGATTTAAATTCTAAATTATACTTTGTTCCTCAAACATCAAAATCTTATGACGCCTGGGAAGTATAACAATAAACGTGAAAACATAGTTTGTGGTGTACCTTACCTTTACGGCATCTGAAAAAAACAGGACATGCAACAGTACAAAAAAAACAGAACCCTACTCCTTCTCCTTACAGTTTCTCTTGGCGTTGGCGGCTCGGGCTGCACCCTGCAGCGCATGGTTAAAACCGCCGAAAAGCACCAGCAGGTTACTGTGGTGCCTGCCCCGCTGGTAACGAATGGGGAGCGCGTAAACTTTGAACTGAAGGCGCAGGTGCCGGAAAAACTAATTCGGGACAAAGAAGTGTACAAACTCGATGTATACTATGAGTACGGCAATGAGAAGCGCGAAAATATCGGCACATACAGTTTTGAATTCGGGGAGTTCCTTTACGAAGACCAGAAGCCTACCATCATAAAAGAGCTGTCTTTCCCTTATGCTCCGGAAAAATCCAGTGGCCGCCTGATGGTGCAGGGGCGAGCCATAGACAAGGAAGACAACAACATAGCTTATACCGACCCCAAACAAGTTACCACAGGCCTTAACACCACGCCCCTGCTGTTGGTGCGAAACAACGAGTTCTCTTACACAGCAGATAAGTATATAGAAGAGGCTGACAGCACCGGCAAACTTATATTCTACTTCGAGCAGAACCAGTCGAAGCTGGATGACCTTTCGGACGGCAAGCTGCAGGTACTGGAGCAGTATGCCCTGGATAACGTGCCTTCTCAAAAGATAAAAATAACGGGCATGCGCGCCCCGGGCGAGAAAAACAACAACCTGGCCCATAAGCGCGCGCAGACACTGGAAAACCATTACCGCCAGAAGATGAAGGCGCTGGACTACAGCGGCAAAAAAGTTGAGATTGCAACCGCAGTGCAGGAGAACATGCTGGAATTGCTGCAGCAGAAACTGGAAGCTACCGCCCTGCCTAAAGCACAGAAGCAGGAGGTGCTGGCTATACTTCAGGGGGAGCAGAATGAACAGGAGAAACTGCAGGCGCTGCAGCAAGCAGAAGCATTTCCATACTTGCAGAAGTATGTATACCCAAGCCTGCAGGCCGCCCAGGTAGAGTTTAACTACAACCGCAGCCGCCGCCCAGACTATGAACTGTACGTTATGGCCCAGCGCATCGCCAACGAGGAAGTGGATGCCGATGAACTGACGGAGGAGGAATTGCAGCATGCCGCCACCCTCACCCCACTTTTGGCCGAGAAGCGCAAACTCTATGAAGCTGCCGTTAAAACTACCGATAAATGGCCAGCCTATTATAACCTGGGCGTGGTGTATAAGGAGATGGCCCGCAAAGACTATCGCCCTGCCGCTAAAAAAGCCTTGCTGGAGAAAGCAATTGCTAACTTAAAGTTTGCCGGCTACCGCAACCCAACTGCTAAAGTGTACTACAGCCTCGCCAGTGCCTATCACCAATTGGGTAAGTACGAAGAGGCGTTGGAGAACTATAACTATGCCGTTAGCTTAGGCGGAGAAGAAGTGCTGCTGCAGTCAATTTTCGCGGATAAGGCAGCACTGGAGATTGAAACCGGCAGATACAATGAGGCTATCGAAAGTCTGAAGTATGCCGGCGACAGTTACCAGACCAACATGAACCTGGGCCTGAGCTACCTGCTGAAGGAGAACTACGAAGGCGCTGAGGAGTTTTACCTGAACGCGCTGGAGCAAAAGCCAGACGATGCCCTGGCCTACTACAGCCTGGCCATACTTGGTGCCCGCACCGGGGACGAGGAAAAGCTGCAGCAGGGCTTGCGCCGCGCCGTAAACGCTGACAATAGCTTTATGCAAAAAGCCATCAACGACATGGAATTTGAGGCTTACCGCAAGAAGCAGTCCTATAAAGATGCGCTGATTCGTTAAGTTTGGAGCGCAGAAAACACGGGAGTACATTGTAATTTGACAGAGTTCTCTTAATTTTACCTGCTGAACCGAGAATTAAACATCTTATATGCGAAGTATACAGTTTAGAGAAGCCCTGCGCGAAGCGATGTCGGAGGAGATGCGCCGCGACAAGAGCGTGTTTCTGATGGGCGAGGAAGTTGCCGAGTACAACGGAGCTTACAAAGTGAGCCAAGGCATGCTGGACGAGTTTGGTCCGGAGCGTGTGATCGATACCCCAATCGCCGAGCTGGGTTTTGCCGGTATCGGTGTGGGTGCTGCCATGAACGGCCTGCGCCCGATCATCGAGTTCATGACCTTTAACTTCTCGCTGGTTGCCATCGACCAGGTGATCAACTCTGCCGCTAAGCTGATGTCCATGTCAGGTGGGCAATACGGTGCCCCAATGGTGTTCCGTGGCCCTACCGGTAGCGCCGGTATGCTGTCTTCGCAGCACTCGCAGAACTTCGAGAACTGGTATGCCAACACGCCTGGTCTAAAAGTAATTGTTCCATCAAACCCTTACGATGCAAAAGGCCTGCTGAAGTCTGCCATCCGCGACAACGACCCGGTGATCTTCATGGAGTCGGAGCAGATGTACGGCGACAAAGGCGAGGTTCCGGAGGAAGAGTACACTATTCCGATCGGTGTAGCCGACATCAAGCGCGAAGGTTCTGACGTGACCATCGTTTCTTTTGGCAAGATGATGAAAGTAGCCCTGGCAGCTGCCGAAGAACTGGCCGAAGACGGTATTAACGCCGAGGTAATCGACCTGCGCACCGTTCGCCCTATCGACTACAAAACACTGGTAGAGTCTGTGAAGAAGACAAACCGCATGGTGGTTGTAGAAGAGGCATGGCCACTGGCTTCCATCTCTGCCGAGCTGGCGTACCACATCCAGAGCAACGCGTTCGATTACATGGATGCTCCGGTAAAGCGTGTTACCTGCCGCGACGTGCCGCTTCCTTACGCCCCTACCCTGATCGAGGCATCACTGCCAAATGTAGAGCGTACGATAGAGGCTGTTAAATCAGTAATGTACAAGAAAGCATAAATATAAATGCTTTAAGGTATAAAAAGCGGCGGAGCAGAAATGTTTCGCCGCTTTTGTTTTAATCCCCTGTCAGAATCAGGATTTGCAGGATAAGACAATATAGAGGGGCCCCTCCCCCAAAACAGGGGAGGAAGCTCTGCAGTACCGGATCCAACCACCCCTGCCCCTCAGAGCTAAGCTCGCTACCTTCGAACTCACGTTCTCGGTAGTCTAAGGAGGGGAATTTACCTCACCCCAGCCCTCTCCTTTTCTCGAGGGCCCCTACCCCCAAAACAGGAGAGGGAGTACTGCTCAGGCTCCGTCAGCGGTGGCTACCAAACTAGATTCCAGTCCGTGGGTTGAGCGCCTTGTATTGATGCGGTGCCCGGAGGGCAGCCTGCAGCGTAGCGATGGCAGCTTCAATACACCGCGCGATGCCCATATCGAGGGCCCCTACCCCCAGGACGAGGTCTTCCGACCTGGAGGACACCACAGCAGGAAGTGGAACAATAGTTTTAGAAGACTCAGGATCAGCAGAAGCTAGAAAAGATAGTTTGTATCAGGATGATGAAAGCAGCAGCTATGAGAGTATAGACAAACCCTATGACTCCCCTACCAGCAAATACTAACCAGATAAACCGAATATCCCTATCTTTGCCCCGATGCGCCAGCGACTTATACTTCACCTCCTGCTCCTGCTGCTTTGCCTGCCCCGGCTAAGTATGGCTCAAGTGCAGCCCGATACAACTAAGGTAAGCAACAAACGTCTGCTGGTGCTGGGTTCAGCTTTCGGGGTAGGCTATACTTCCCTGCTGATCTCCCTTAACAAAGCTTGGTACTCCGAAGAAGAGCGCACTGATTTTCATTGGTTTGACGACAACAAGCAATGGAAACAGGTGGATAAAGCGGGGCATTTCTGGGGTGCCTTTCACCAAAGCCGGGCAGGTATCGACATGCTGCGCTGGGCAGGCATGCCGGAGAAAAAAGCCATATTTTACGGCGGACTTACAGGTATACTTCTGCAAACTCCGATCGAAATTTTTGATGGGTATCAAGCTGATTATGGCGCCTCTGTGGGTGATGTAGTGGCCAATACAGTTGGCTCTGCCGGTGTGGTGGCGCAGGAGCTGGCCTGGCAGGAAGTGCGCATCATGCCTAAATATTCTTTTCATACTACCCGCTACGCCGATATGCGCCCCAATGTGCTCGGCAGTAACCTGGGAGAGCAGGCACTGAAAGATTACAACGGCCAAACCTACTGGCTTTCGGTGAATGTAGGTGCCTTTCTGAACGAAGAAAGCAAGTACCCGAAGTGGCTGAATATTGCCGTAGGCTACGGTGCGCAGGAAATGGTCTACAACGATCCGGAGGCTAACGCCGCCGCGGGGCTGGATGCGCACCGCCAGTTCTACCTCAGCCCCGACCTCAACCTGATGCACTTCAAAGGCCGCAACAAAGTATGGAACACCGCCCTATACGTGCTCAGCATCATCAAAGTGCCTGCCCCTGCATTGGAGTATAACCGGAAAAACGGTTTTAAACTGCACCCGTTGTACTTCTAAGTCCGCCTCCCCTGCCCAAAGATTCGTATCTTTGTGTATCCTGTTCGATCGTTCATACTTTATAAAGAACGATTGATCAACAACCCATAACGAACAAAGAAACCATGAACGTAGGAGACCGTGTGCGCCTGATGTCCGGCCGTGAGGAAGGCATTATTACGCGCCTTTTGGATAATAATCTGGTAGAAGTAGCCATCGATAACGACTTTACCATACCTGTTGCCCGCCGCGAGGTGGTGGTGATCGCCGCTGAGGAGCAAAAGTATATGCGCCAGGACGAAACCACCATACAGCCAAGCAAACGTAAAGAGCCTGCCGCGCCGGTTTTGGCGGCACAAGGGGTGTACCTGGCGCTGGTGCACCAGTCGGAGGAGTTGTTGGCGGTAACCATGGTAAATAACTCGGATTACGATGTGCTGTTTACCAGCGGTGAGGAGCGCGAGAAGAATTACCGCGGGCTGCAGAACGACAAGCTGGCTCCAAAAGCAACCCGCGTGATAACACATTACCACCTGAAGGAGTTCGAAAAATGGCCAAACCTGCTGATCCAGTTCATTCAGCATCGCAATGGCAGCCCTACCATCTTCGAACCGGTTGTAAAGCGGGTGCAGTTTAAGGCCAGTTCTTTTTACAAGAGTAAGCGCACTGCGCCTGTGCTCAACAAAGAGGCCTACCTGTTCCAGCTCGATCAGAAGCCTGTTTCCGTTAATCCTGATAAGATAAAAGAGCAGCTCGAAGAAGCGGCGCAAAACCACGAAACCTACAAACTTACTGCGCCCGAGCACGAAGTGGACCTGCACATTGAGAAACTGGTGGACGACCACAGCGGCATGAGCAACAGCGCCATCATTAAAACACAATTGGAGCGCTTCCAGGATGCGCTGGACAGGGCCATGGCCACCAACATGCACGAGATCGTGTTCATACACGGGGCCGGTAACGGCGTGCTTCGCAAGGAACTACAGAAAATACTGAGCCGCACCCCCGGCATCAAATTCTTCGAAGACGCCCGCAAAGAAAAATTCGGTTACGGCGCCACGTTGGTGAGACTGAAATAAGTTAGAGAGTTTGGGTGTTTAGGAGTTAGAGACTCCAGAAATCTGTTCTTAACATCTAAACTCTCTATCTCCCCAACTCTTTAACTCTATCCGAACCTCCGGTTCGGTAATTGTGTTATCTTTGTGCAAAGCAAAATATCAACGGCAAGTCGTCTTATCGCTGCCCTTTTGGGGAGAGGAAAGTCCGGGCAACACAGAGCATCCTACTTCCTAACGGGAAGGGTCCTGCGCAAGCGGGATACAGCCAGTGCCACAGAAAATTACCGCCTCAAGCAATTGAGGTAAGGGTGAAAAGGTGCGGTAAGAGCGCACCAGCGGCTGGGTGACCAGTCCGGCTGGGTAAACCTTAGGAGTTGAAAGACCAAATAGGCTGACAGCGCCTCGCTTCGGCGGGGCTAAGGGCTGCTCGTCCGATGTCAGTGGGTAGGTCGATGGAGCCTGTGCGCGAGTGCAGGCCTAGATAAATGATAAGACGCACGCCTTCGGGCGTAGCGACAGAACCCGGCTTATAGGCTTGTCGTTGATGTTTTGTTTTATACTTTCCTGGCGCAGGTTTCTGCTTGTGCCTTTATACTTTGGGCCGCTGCTTTCTTCAGTTTGGCACAAGCTATCGTTTCTAGTCTCCGTTTATCCGCAGTCTTACTTATCTATCGTTTCATCTCCGGCTATGATGCCATCAAGGCCGGAGGCCTCGTTTTCCCGCATCGCGCGGTGTTCCCTTCTTTTGCTACCCTTAGGTCGCAATGCCGCTTTGCGGCACCGGAATCTCAAAAGGCGCTCAACGGAAAGACTGGGATCAGTTCTCGATAGCCACTCCTTCCCTGTCATTTCGAGCAGCGCGAGAAATCTGGAGAATGCCCACGTTACTGGTTCAGCCAGATCTCTCCCTGAAGGTCGTGATGACAATTGGACTGAGGTAGTTGCGTTAAACCAAGTCCCCCTTTGAAGGGGGTAGGGGGATGTTAATCGTCTTTGAAAACTTCCTCTCCTGTTCTTAGGAGAGGGTTGGGGTGAGGTAAACTCACCTGCTTTGACTAACGAGAACGTGAGTTTGAAGGCAGCGAGCATAGCTCTGAGGGCAGGGGTGGTCGGAAATTCCCCTCCTCTGGACTAGCCAAAACGGGAGTTTTGAGCTAGCGAGCGTAGCTCTAGGGGTGGGATCATCGTTCCTAAACTCTAAACTTCCAATAAGAGGACAGAGGAATGAAATCGGCTGCAGAGCCCAACCTGATGCCTCCGGCCTCAGTGAAGTCGGAGACTTCACATTATGGGTAGGACACGAGTCTGGAGACTCGCGCCAGAAATGAAAAGCATCTGCAGGGAAAATCTGCGCATCCATACTTATCCTGTAAATCCTGATTCAGACATTTTTCCTATTTTTACAGGAAGCATAAAAGCACAAGAAATGGCAACGACACAAGACCCGGCCCTGGAGATGCAGGAGCTGACGCAGAAGATAAATCACCTGAATTACCAATATTACCAAAACAGCGTTTCGGAGGTATCAGATTTTGAGTTTGACCAGATGCTGAAGCGACTGGAGGAGCTGGAGAACCTGTACCCGGAGTATAAACAGCCGCACTCCCCTACCCAACGCGTAGGCGGCACTATCACCAAATCTTTTGATACAGTTTACCACCGCTGGCCAATGCTCTCGCTCAGCAACACCTACTCCGAAGAGGAGCTGCGCGAATTTGATAAACGTGTACGCAAAGCCGTTGGCGACGATGTAGAGTATGTTTGCGAGCAAAAGTTTGACGGTGTGGCCATAAGCCTGACTTATGAAAACGGGAAATTAGCCCAAGGCTCAACCCGGGGCGACGGAACCCGGGGCGATAATATCACAGCTAACGTGCGAACGATACGCGATATACCTCTGCAGGCGCACGGAAAAAGTTACCCTGATCTGTTTGAGGTACGCGGTGAGGTATTCATGCCGCTCCAGGTATTCGAACAACTGAATGCAGAACGTGAGGAGTCTGGCGAGCAGCTTTTGGCAAACCCTAGAAACGCCACCTCAGGCACGCTTAAACAGCAGGACTCATCTGTGGTGGCCAGCCGCAAACTTGGGTGCTTTTCTTATGGCTTCCTGGCTGATAACACCCCTTTCGATACACATTCGGAGAGCCTGCAGGCGATACAGAAATGGGGTTTTAAGGTATCTGATACCTGGCGCAAGTGCGGCAACATAGAGGATGTGCTGGCATACATAAATGAGTGGGAGAAACGCCGCCATGAACTCCCTATTGCAACTGACGGCGTGGTGGTGAAGGTTAACAGTTATGCACTGCAGGAGGAGCTTGGCTTTACGGCCAAGAGTCCGCGCTGGGCCATTGCCTACAAGTATGCCGCCGAAAATGCTGCCACTAAACTCTTGGGAATACAGTACCAGGTGGGCCGAACAGGAGCCGTAACGCCTGTTGCCCTGCTAGAGCCGGTGTCCTTGGCCGGAACGGTAGTAAAGCGCGCCTCGGTGCACAACGCCAACGAGATACAGCGCCTGGACCTGCGCCTGGGTGATACCATTTTTGTAGAGAAAGGCGGCGAGATCATTCCTAAAATTACGGGGGTTGATTTTGAGCAACGCCCGGCCGACAGCCAGCCTATACTTTACCCGACCCACTGCCCTGCCTGCGGCACCGAGCTGGTGCGCACCGAGGGCGAAGCCCAGTTTTACTGCCCGAATGAAAAAGGCTGCGAACCCCAGATACTGGCAAAACTGGAACACTTTATAGCCCGCAAAGCCATGAACGTGGATGAGCTGGGCCCTAAAACATTGGAACAGCTGTATCGCGCAGGGTATGTACGCAATGCCGCCGATCTTTATGATATTACCTTTGAGCAACTGGTGCCGTTGGAGCGTATGGGCGAGAAATCCGCCAACAACATTCTGGCGAGCCTGGAGAAATCAAAAGCTACCCCGTATGACCGTGTATTGTTCGCGCTGGGTATTCGCTTTGTAGGCAGCACTGTGGCGAAAAAGCTGGCAGAGGAACTACCTGACCTGGAGGCGCTTCGTGGGGCAACGTACGAGGAGCTAATTGCCATCAACGAGATCGGTGACCGCATAGCCCAATCTGTTATCGCTTACTTTCAGGACCAGGACCATATACAGCTGCTGGAGCGGCTGAGAGCAGCAGGCCTGAAATTCAAGTCTGAAAAAACAACACCCGAGATTCAGAGCGACAAACTGGAAGGACAGACGTTTGTGATTTCAGGCGTTTTTGAAAGCGTGAGCCGCGAAGAACTGCAGCAGTTGATTATCAGCCATGGTGGTAAAGTGGTGTCCTCTATCTCCAAAAAGCTCTCCTACCTGGTAGCCGGCGATAAAATGGGACCATCCAAGCTGGAAAAAGCGGAGAAACTGGGAATCAAAATTCTATCAGAAGAAGAGTTTCTAGGTAAGATTAAGTAAAGTTTTTAGGCTGTTTATTCTTGCTCTGTAAATACAGTTACCTTCTGAGCATAGTAGCAAGTCAGCATGAAAGCCCTTCTCCTCTAAGCCTCTTCTTACTTTTTATACTATAAAAAAGTGCAGCACCGGATACCGGTGCTGCACTTATATAAAACAAACAACAAACACTCATACTTTAAGAAATCCGCTTCCTGGAAACATCGAAGTAGCCAAGTATAAACACCAGCAAACCAACGCCTAAACTTAACAGTACCTCCTGGCTAAACAGGTTATACACCTCTGCTTCTGAAGGGAAGTTTTTGATTGACATAAGCGGATAGGCAAAGGGGTATAAATGAATATACTCCCACTGGGTGGCCACAATCACTGTGATGATAGCCACTATTCCCACTCCCATACTTAAGGCAAAACTGCTCCAGCGGATGCTCAGCCAGAACTGCACGGCAATAATCACGAAGGTGGCCAGAAACATCTTCAGCACGGCCACAAACACTACTTGTAAGCCCACTATATTTTCGAAACCCAGATCGGGGCGCACCAGCTGCAGGAACAAACCAGCTGCCAGGTAAGCCAGCACAAATACCACGTTGCTCAGCAGCACCAGCCCCACCACAGTAGTAGCCTTGGCTGTGTAGATCGTGCTTTTAGGTAGCGGCAGGCTATTAAGGTGCTTCCAGCCGTTAGATTTATGCTCAATGCCGTTGGTCAGGCTTGTCAGCAGCGCGATAAAAATGGGCATAAGCAAAATGGTATAAAGGCTGAAATTCTGCATGGCAAACCGATGCCAGGGATTAACGCCTTCAGTGATAAAATGCTGCCCTTTGGACCAGAACACCAGCACGTGCATGCCAATGAGGGCGCAGGGCGCAAGAATGGAGAGCCAGAGCGAGAAGGTGTTTTTCAGCTTTAACGATTCTGAGCTGACACTGCTGCGGTAGTAGATTAGCGCGTTCATAGTCTTTCGAAAAGTACGGGTTCTTGTATGGCAGTGGCCGCTACATCTCCTTTGGTGATATTCAGGAAAAGCTCCTCCAGGTTGTAGGTATGGGTGCTAAGGCGAAATACCTCCAGCCCGTTCACCACCAGAAAGCGGTTTATCCTGGCTACCTGCTGCTTGTCCTGCACCTGCACCGCCAGCACATCGTCTTCCTGCGGTAGCAGCTGGTACTGGTGGTCTTCAAGCAGTTTGTGGGCGATGGCATTATTGCTGGTCTCCAGTTGCAGCACATTGCTCTGGAAAGTACCTTCATATAAATGCTGCAGGCTGCCCTGGTAAAGCATGCCCCCCTTGTCGATTATAGCCAGTTCAGTAGCGCATTTCTCTATCTCGGAAAGCAGGTGGCTGGAGAGGAAGATCGTTTTCCCGAAGTCACGGTTCAGCCTAACGAGCAACTCACGCACCTCTCTTATTCCACTAGGGTCCAGCCCGTTAGTGGGCTCATCCAGAATAAGCAGTTCTGGGTCGGCCATCAAGGCCAGTGCAATGCCGAGTCGCTGGCTCATGCCCAGCGAGTACTCCTTTGTTTTGCGGTGGGCATCCTGCGTAAGCCCTACAATTTGCAGTACTTCGGCAATGCGGGCTTTAGGTGCCTGCACCATGCGTCGGTGCATCTCCAGGTTGTCGTGGCCGGAAAGGTGGCGGTACAGCGTAGGCATCTCGATCAAAGAACCCGTGCGGCGGAGGATGTCGATGCGGTTCTCCTTCAGGTCCTGCCCATGCACCAGCACCTGGCCTTTGGGCACCGGCAGCAGCCCCAGCAGAATACGAATGGTGGTGGATTTTCCGGCACCGTTAGGTCCCAGAAAGCCGAAGATAGCTCCCTGCGGCACGCGCAGCTCCAGGTTTTGCAGCACCTGCCGCTTCCCGAAGCTGTAGTTAAGGCCGTGGGTCTCAATGATAAATGGTTTCATAGTTTTGATGTTAGTAGCGTATGGCTACAAAAGAGGAATTTATTTCGGCATCAAAAAAATAGAATATACCAACCTCCAAAAATCCTAGACCAAGTATAAAACCATGCACCAGAGCTGTTTTGTCCTGTAAATCATACTTTTGATAGCCATTACAGGCAGGTTAGTATATAGAAGTATGGCGGCAGTACTTAAATGCCATACTTTGTTTATCTTTATACAATGAAGAAGCTACATGCAGGTATAAGTTAGTTTATACTTGCATGCTGCCAGTTAACAGCTAAAGCCAGATTGATAGCCTTGTCAAAAGTCAGCATAGTTCTGCCCCAGGTAACCGTGAAGAAAAGGTATACCGTTGCCATACACGTGACGGCCTGGTTGCTATTCGGGGCCTGGGTGTTTTATTTTCTGTACGGTAACAGCGCGCTCTCCTTCACCAAGGTACTGGATGTGCTGGTGGGCCTGCTGATCAACATCTTCATCTTCTACTTTAACTGGTATGTGCTTATCTCCAGGTACCTGGCGCGTAACCGCATCTTCCTGTACATTGCCGCCGTTCTCACCACACTGGTAGCCATTGCCGTACTTCGGGCGCCGCTCGATTTTTACCTGTTCCGGGAGTTTAACCGCGAGATGACACAGCTTTACAGCAGCGAACGCATTATTCAGTACATCATGGGGGGGCTGGTGCTGGTCTTTATCTCCTCTGCCCTGAAGGTGACCGGCAACTACATTCGCAACGAGCGGCGAAACAAGGAGCTGGAGACGCAGAAGCTAACCGCGGAACTGGCCTTCCTCAAATCGCAGGTAAACCCGCATTTCCTCTTTAACACGCTCAACAACATTTACTCACTGGCTTACAAGCAGCACCCCGAAACGCCGGATGCCATCATGAAACTCTCGCTGCTGATGCGCTACATGCTGTACGAAAGCAACGATGCCCTGGTGAGCCTGGAGAAAGAGGTGGACCACATCAAGAATTTTATAGATTTGCAGAAGCTACGCCTGCGCGAGCAGACAAGTATAAAATTTAACATACAGGGGAGCCTGGAGGGAAAGCAGATAGCGCCCATGCTACTGATGACGCTGGTGGAGAATGCCTTTAAACATGGCCTGGTGAGCAAGAACGAGGTGGGAATTATACTTAACCTGGTGGTGAAGGAGGATTTCCTGCTCTTCAGTACCATCAACAACACCAGCCAGCACAAGAAGCGGGAGTTTGGGGGCATTGGCCTTGAAAACCTGAAACGCCGTCTCAACCTGCTGTACAACAAACGCCACGAACTGACTTTTGAGGAAAAGGGAGGTACATTTTACGCCACCCTCAAATTATACTTCAAGCCTAAAACCAAATAAAACTATGACAATCCGCTGCCTTGCCGTTGACGATGAACCGCTGGCCCTCGACATCATCGAGAGCTACGTAAGCAAACTGCCTTTCCTGAAACTGGTAAAAACCTGCTCCAGCGCCACCGAGGCTATGCAGGTGCTGCAGGAGGAGCAGGTAGACCTGATGTTCCTGGATATTGAGATGCCCGAACTGACGGGTATACAGTTCCTGAACATACTCAAGCACCAGCCGCTCATCATCTTCACCACCGCCTACCCCGATTATGCCCTGGAGGGTTTTAATCAGGATGCCGTCGATTACCTGCTCAAGCCCATCCCCTTCGATCGCTTTCTGAAGGCCGTGACCAAGGCGCAGGAAAGGCTGCAGCGTTCCGGCTCCAAAGCCAGCGAGGCTGCTCCGGCCGCACAGCCAGCCACAGCAGAGCATGACTTCATATTCGTGAAGGCCGATTACAAAACCATTCGGGTTGATTTTAAGGACATCCTTTGGATAGAGGGTCTGAAGGACTACATCATCATCCAGACCAAGGATCAGAAGATCATCACGCTCCTCTCAATGAACAAGATGATGGAGAAGCTGCCCGACTCTAAATTCCTGCGCGTGCACCGCTCTTTTATCGTGTCGCTGCAAAAGATCGACAGCATCGAGAAAAGCCGCATCCGCATCGGCAATAAGGAAATCCCAATAGGTGAGGTTTACAAAGAAGCTTTCCTGAAGTGGGTGGAGGAGAATAATATACAGTAGGAAGGTAAAAAGTAGAGAGGCAGGAAAGATTTCGCTATGGGCGAAGAACTTGCGAGTGTCTGAAGTACAGTTTTGTGCCTCCCACCCAAATTAAGCGGAAGTATGAAGCATTTTAAGTTAAGGCGCAAGGGATTGCGCCTTTTTTCTGGGCAACTTATACTTTTGACACCGTACTTATAATAGATACCTGACACGATATTTGCAGAATCGGTAACATAATTAGAACTTCGTATTTCATAAGTTAAAGGATGATTCAGGAAAGATTAAGAGGAACGGGTGTGGCCTTGGTTACGCCTTTTACGAAGGAGCAGGCTGTTGATTACGATGCGCTGCGCAAGTTACTGGACTTTGTGCTGGATGGCGGCGTAGATTACCTGGTAGTGAACGGCACAACGGCCGAGTCGGTGACCACCACCGCAGCGGAGAAGGCGAAGATTCTGCAGGAGATAAAGGAGCATGTAAATGGGCGGGTGCCGCTGGTGTACGGCCTTGGCGGCAATAACACGCAGGAGGTTATGAATACCATCTCCGACACAAACCTGGAGGGTATTACGGCCATACTTTCTGTTAGCCCCTACTATAACAAGCCGTCGCAGCAGGGCATTTACCAACACTATGTGCAGGTGGCAAACGCCTCGCCGGTGCCGGTTATACTTTACAATGTGCCAGGCCGTACCGGCAGTAACATCTCCGGCGAAACCACGGTAAAACTGGCCGGCCACGACAAGATCATCGGGATAAAAGAAGCCTCCGGCAACCTGGAGCAGTGCATGTACATTGCCAAGCACAAGCCTGCTGGCTTCATGCTTATCAGCGGCGACGACCTGCTTACCGTACCCATGACCAGCTTTGGAGCCGACGGGGTGATCTCTGTACTAGCCAATGCGTTCCCGGGCAAGTTCAGCAACATGGTGCGACAGGCGCTGAAAGGCGACTATAAAGAGGCTTCTGCCGCGCTACTGAGCTTTGTAGACCTCAACCCGCTGATGTACGAGGAAAGCAACCCGGTTGGCGTGAAGGCAGTGCTGGAGCGTTTCGGCGTGTGTTCGGCGCAGGTTAGGCTGCCACTGGTAGAGGCTTCCTCCGGACTAAAAGACAGGCTGTACAAGCTACTATAGTTTAGCGGCAAGTATAAATATAAAAAGGCAGCCCCTCTTCAGGGCTGCCTTTTTGTTTGCTTAACCTATAAACCGGTGCTACTCTGTGCAATTGTACTCATAACTTATACTCTCGGTACGGCCACCGGTATAAGTATAGGTGGCAGTTATAGGGTAGCCCTGGTCGTTGTAAGTATACTCTGCCGTGTAGGCCACATCGTTAACCTGGGCCTGTTCCTCTCCGGAGCCAGTGGTGGCGTTAAACACCGTAATGTTACTCAAGTGTGGGTAGGCAACACCCGGACGGCGCTGCAAAAATACCGGAACAGCAAAAAGCGGAGCATACCGGGCACTATCCTGGGCGTAGGTGGCCGTGTATGTCTGACCGTCCGCGCTTTTAACGGTGGCGACAACCGGCTTGGACTGCGGGTATGTTTGGGTAACAGATCCGTTTGATACCTCTGTGTTGTTTAAGTATAGGTAATCGGTGGCAGAGGTCAGGCGGCCGCGCGTATCGTAAACCGCTTTGAAAGAGGACAGCCGATGTACCGTCTGCAGGCCCGGCACCCGCTGTTTTACCTCATACTTTGATACACGCCCCTGCGGGTTGTAACTATAAACCGTGAAGGAAATCTCCTCCTCCCCGTCTGGTGCAAGCAGGCGCTCCTCGGCTAGTTTACCTGCGGCAGTATACGTATAGGTGCGCACCTCCGCCAGGTTCTCCTGCTCATAATGCTCTGTACGGATAATTTGGTTGAACTCATTGTAAGTATAGCGGGTGCTGGCGCCCGTACTGTTGTTTGTCTGCTCCTGCAGGTAGCACAGGTTCTGAGGTGCAGGCGTAGGCGCAACGGTCGGTTCGTCGTCTTCGGAGCAGCCAACGAGCAGCAGGAGAGCCAGCAACGGTGTAAAAAATCTGAATTTCATACGCATCAACTAATAAGTATACGAAGATACAGCTTGCTACTCTTTTTAACTACCCAAAATTCAGAAGTGGCTTATTTACCAAGGCTCAGTTTTAGGCTTTTTACCACGCTACGCACTGCCTCGGCCTATTTCTGAAAAAAATTTTGCAGAAAAGGGGGCTTTTGGTCCCCTGAAACGAAGTTTTCAGAAAATAATTAACTTTTTCTAAAAAATTTTGAACACTTTTATGGTCGAAAACGTCTTAGTTTTACAATCACAAAAAAATTATGAACAGAGGAACAGTAAAATTCTTTAATGGAGAAAAAGGATTCGGCTTCATTAAGGACGAGAACACAAATCAGGAGTACTTTGTACACGTAACTGGTTTAATCGACGAAATCAGAGAAAATGACGAAGTTACTTTTGACCTACAGGAAGGCAGAAAAGGACTAAACGCGGTTAACGTTAAGCGCGCTTAGTTTTAACATAAAAGTCATTCAAGCAAAAAGCCTTACACATCCGTGTAAGGCTTTTTGCTTTTACACCTCCCCTGTCTAGCCGCCGTAGCGGTCATGTATAGTTACCTGGGCGATCTCGGTATACAGGTTGGCAATGTTATGGGCGGCGGCCTCCAGAAAAGCTTTCCCCTTTTCTTCGGTGGCTGCCTTAGGGTTACCCACGCCTGTATCCTCGGTTACCATAGACCACTGCCTTTCTGACCAGGCCCAGCCCTCGCGTATGCCTTTTATCTTTGACTTCCGCTCTTTGCCCTCCCCTGCTTCTTCCAGTGGCAGCACCAGGTCCGGACGGAGGTACAGCAGCAGGCTCGTTTCCATCTCATCGGCGTGGTCGCCGGGGGCCTCAAAAAACTGCTTGCGGTCTGCCGCTTGTATCCAGAAACAGCTAACCAGGAACATATCGGGGTAGCGAAGCCCCAGTTCCCGCAGCATGGGCTTAAAATCGTTGCCGCCATGGCTGTTGAGCACAAGCAGCTTTTTAATTCCCTGCCGGCTAAGTACAGCCACTATATCATCCAGTATGGCTAGCTGCGTGCTCGGGTTCAGGTTAATATCCAGCTTAATGTCGGCCTGGCCGGTGTTTACCCCAAATGGTATGGTAGGCAGCACCATTACTTTGGTGCCATTGTCCCAGGCTATTTTGGCGGAGGCGGCGGCAATGGCATCAGCCTCTATCACATCCGTGGCGTAGGGCAGGTGGTAGTTGTGCGCCTCTGTAGCTCCCCATGGCAGCACTGCCAGATCCACCTGCTGGTCTTTTAAGGCTTTCCAGTTTGTTTCGGCAAGTATATATGGTCTCATCAGCTTAAGTTTTGTTCTACTGTAAAGATAAAACTTCTAACGAAATCCCGCATTTTACGGCCGGATTTAATAGAAAGTATACCTGCCGCCACCTATCCTAAAATATAGTGCCCGTGAGTAATGAGCTTATACTTATAGCACCGGTTTTAGCTGAACGCTATTTCTGACAATGACGAAGGTCAATCTTTAAAAAGTATTTTTAGCAGATCTTTGCCGGGTTATGCAAACATCAACTTACAACAAGGCTATTGTGTACTGGCTCCTGAGCGGGGCACTGCTGATCCTGGCGATGGTTATTGTCGGCGGCATTACCAGGCTTACGGGTTCCGGGCTTTCGATAGTGGAGTGGAACCTGATTTCGGGAACACTGCCCCCGCTAAACCAGGAGGCATGGATAACGGCCTTTGAGCAGTACAAGCAGTTTCCGGAGTATCAGAAGCTGAACACCCACTTAACGCTGGAGGGCTTTCAGAAGATCTTTTGGTGGGAGTACCTGCACCGCTTGCTGGGCCGCCTGGTCGGGCTGGTGTTTATACTTCCGTTTCTATACTTCCTCATCACCAAACAACTTACCAGTGGCCTGTTTCGAAGGCTGCTGTTTATACTTGCGCAGGGCGTAATTGGTTGGCTGATGGTAAAAAGCGGCCTGGTAGATAATCCGCACGTGAGCCACTTCCGGCTGGCGGCGCACCTGAGCCTGGCCCTGGCGCTGATCGGTGTCATACTCTGGACGGTGGCTGACCTTACCTCGGGCAAAGTTCTGAAGCTGAAAAGCCATAAGGGTACAAAACTGAAAAGGCTGGCCATACTTGTACTGGTCGCCGTGCTGCTGCAGATTATTCTCGGGGCGTTTGTAGCGGGGCTAAAGGCTGGTTTCTCCTACAACTCCTACCCCCTCATGGATGGCGAGTTTTTCCCTGCTCACCTGCAGGGTTACCTGACCTGGCAAACTACCATCGAAAACGGTGTGGTGATGCAGTTTGCGCACCGTTGGATAGCGATACTGGTACTGCTTGCCGTAACGTTACTCTGGTATCGCACCAGACCCGCCGAGCTTCCTTACACGGTGCGTACCCTTGCCCGGAGCTTGCTGCTCACCTGTTTGATACAGGTAGCACTGGGCATCGCTACCCTGCTGCTGGCTGTGCCGGTAAGTTTGGGGGTGCTGCACCAGGTGGTGGCGGTGGTGCTGTTTGCATTTGCAGTGCTGCTCGTGCACAGGCTTCGGCTCAGTGTGGCGTAAGTCAGAAAATATAGTTACACTTCAATTTTCCTGGGTTGATACTCGCTAAAGTATAAAATTTTATAAAAGTTGATCAACATCATTTATTAAAGCCCTGTTTATCTGCATCTTGCACACTATAACACATTTTAAAAGGCATGGAAAGGACAAGAGCTATTCAGGAGACGTTGGGAGTGAGCCTTAAAAGGAAAACTGCCAGGAAATTTTTCTTAAATGTGTATGAGTACGTCCTCTACAACGATTACGAGTGTTTCATGGATACCCTGGATTACAGGATGAACCTGGAAGAGCCAAAAAAAGCGAGGGAAGTATACCATGTGTTTAAGTTTATGCTGGGCCACCTTAAAAACAGTAACCCGCAGAAGCTCCTCACGCTGTGCCCGCTCAAGCCCGATGAGACCAACAAAAACTACCTGGCGCAAACCTAGGCTGGCTAGCGTAGCCCTCCCCTGGCTCAGGGTAATTTAAGTGCAAACGTTGTTACTTACCGGCCTCGCTTTTACTTGCTTATGTCTATGCAGTTGTATGTATAGGTAAATGTGTTGCTGTAGCCGTTCAGGTAAGTTTGGGTAATGGTTAACGGGTACCCTTGCTCGTTATAGGTAAAAGTGTTGCGGTACGACTCCTCCTCCAGCAGCTCACCGGCAGCATCGTGCACCATCACCTCCTTCAGGTTATGGAAGTGCGGAAACCCCAGGCCTACCAGTATCTTCTTGTAAGGCACGTTCTGGGCATGCGGAAACACTTTATCATCATACTCCAGGTCCATGTCCCGAAGTTTTTCGCCAGTTGGGCCATCGTACACCTCCACATGACGCATTATGTTGTTGGCATTCGTGAACTTATACTTTTTTGCAAGGCGATAGTTTTTATGGATCTGCTGCTCATCCAGCTCATACTGCGCATTATAAGTATACACCTCCGACCCAAGCATAACCATGGAGTTGACTGGCTCTGCCGGGTAATGGTTCTTATAAACCGGTAGATTGTCGTAATGCATGTAGCTGATGCTGTGGTAGCTTAGCTTCGGGCTATTCGGCGAATGGTCGCGGAACTCGACTATCCCCACATAATCCCTGATATCGTTTAGGTAGAGCTCAAAATGATGCACCGTATCGGTACGGGTAAAATACTCGCGCTGCTGCAGGTCGCCTTGCGGACTGTAGGTAAAAACCTCGTTCAGGCCTTCGTCGTTTGCGGAGGTAACACTGGTGGGGAAACAGATAAAGGTTGTGCCAGGGTCCGGGGTGGGCACCGGCTCGTTCTTTTGCTGGCAGGCAGCAGTAAGCAACAGGGCGGCTAGCAGGGGTAGTAAAGCTGTTTTCATGTATTGAGTGATGTTATGCGCCGCTAAATATAGCACTTTCCCTGAATTATGGGGCCTGTTTTCTGCACACACGCTACAAGGCCAGACTCCTTACCCCTTATCAGATCAGGGTCGAATCATTCTCCTCTTTTTGTCATCCTGTCAGTATCCTGGTAGCATAGGATTAACCTGCCGGGGGAAGGCCCTGTTCTCCACCAGGTTTCTTAGCAGAAGGACAACTTTTTGGCTTCATATAGTAGAACTTAACGCACCTGCTTTTTCAGAAGCTCCCCTTGCCAGGGCAACCCGGCATACCTCCGCCAAGTATGTTATACTTTAAAAACTAGCCCCTATGAAACACGAAAAACAATTGCGGGAGCAGCTGGTAAAACTGATGCAAGGCGGCCAGGCGTTCAGGTCGCGCGAGGAACTGCTGGAGGGGCTAACGGCAGCGGAAGCGGGCCAGCAGGTAACCGGCATGCCTTATACTATCTGGCAGTTACTGGACCACCTTCGCTTCGCCCAACACGATATCCTGGACTTTTGCCGCAACCCGGACTACAAGGAGCCTACCTGGCCGGACGATTACTGGCCCTCCACCAAAACAGCACCGCCGGACGAGGCAGCCCTGCAGCAAACCTTACAAGCCATGGCCAACGACCTGCAAGAAATGATACAACTGGTGCAAGATCCGGAGAAAGACCTTTTTGAGCCTTTTGCACACGGCCAGGGGCAAACCCTGCTGCGCGAGGCCTTGCTCGTGGCCGAGCACAACGCCTACCACCTGGGCCAGATCGTGCTGCTGCGGAAGCTGTTGGGGCAGTTTCAGTAGTGGTGGGTTTTAACTTTGGCTTTACCTCCCGGGTATGCTGCGGACATCCGTATACTTATACTTATACTTATACTTATACTTATACTTATACTTATACTTATACTTATACTTATACTTATACTTATACTTATACTTATACTTTCATAGCCACTGTTTCCTTTAACTGGCGCCAAGCTATCCTTGCTAGTTGCTGCTGATCCTCAGTCTTACGAACCTAAAGTTGCACCTCTGGCTTTGGCTCCCTCCAGCCCGGGAGGGCTCGTCTTCCCGCATCGCGCTGGGACCTTTTCTTTGCTCGCTGTCGCTTTGCAATCCCTTCGGGACCGAAAAACTCCAAAGGCGCTCAACGGAAAGACTGGGAACAGTTCGATAGCCACTGCTCACGAAGCTTGAACCAAGTCCCCCTTTGAAGGGGGCAGGGGATGACAATCGTCTGCCGAAAACTCCCTCTCCTGTTTTGGGGTAGGGGCCCTCGAGAAAAGGAGAGGGCTGGGGAGAGGTATAATTCCCCTCCTCTGGACTAGCCAAAACGAGAGTTTTGAGCTAGCGAGCGTAGCTCTAGGGGGTGGGTTTATACCTGTAGGGAAAGGTCGCGCCCCAATGCCGACAACTTAAGCATTTAAGTTTGCCGTTGTTGCGTGTTCTCACCAACAACTTGCCGGTCAGAAGACACAGCTAGGGCGACTGCCATACTGGAGACAACCCGAAATATTTCTTAAGTTGACGGCATTGAGGGTTATGGGTGAGTTTACAACTGCACTGCATTAGTAAATCGCAACTTAGGTTACTTCGGTTAAGGTTAGTTCCATGTTTTGTTAAACTGCTTCAAGCTTGGAGCTATCACTACTGCAAGTAATCAACTTGCGAGGATAAGAAACCCTGCAGGTGCCCTCACTTGCATCTGCCATAAGTATAAACTGCATCCAGCTTGGAGCAGGAAATTTCTACCTTCATAATGGCAGGAAACCTTTTGCCTTTTATACTTCATCACCCCTGTACCCTATGTTAGCAGTGGTCTTTCCGGCTTTGGTCTAATAGTTTTTAATGTGTGGGCGGAAATGATTCTTTTGCCGTAGTTAAAACCAACTGCCACGCTCCTAACACTATAAAACTATGCTGAAAAACAAAGACCTGCTCTCGCTCCTGATCCGGGTGTTCCTGGGGTACATCTTTCTATCCGCTGGCGTATGCAAGCTTACGCACGGCAACTTTGGCCAGATAATCGGGCCGCCCTGGCTGGAGGAGCGGCTGGCAGCATACGGGCTTGGCCTGTTTGCGCAGGTGGTGGCCGTGAGCCAGGTAGTATGCGGTGCCCTGCTGCTCTCGCAGCGGTTCAGTTTGCTGGGTGCCATTATGCTGGTGCCGATGAACGTGGCCATACTTGCCGTAACCGTTTCGCAGCAGTGGGTAGGCACACCGGTCGTTAATACCTTTCTGCTGCTGCTAAACCTATGGCTGCTAGCCATGGCCTACCCCAAATTCCGGTTTTTGCTGCAGTCCAATACGGCTTTCCAGGTTACACCTACCACTTTAGACCGGATCGGGCAGAATGTGTATAGCTGGCTGGGGCTGGGCTTTAGCCTGCTTACGCTGGCAGCGGCCCCTGTTAACCTGTTGCTTACAAACATGTTTGCCTTACTGGCCTTTGCGGCCTTTGCCCTGACACTTACACGCAGCGACGTGCAGCACAAGCTGGATGTGCTGCTGCTGAGCTTACCCTTTGTGGCCATGGCCGTGCTGACGCTGGGGAAAAGCATAACGAAAGCCGAGTGGTATTTGGGCGGACTGGTACTGGCAGAGGCGCTGCTGCTGGTTGCCAGGCTATTTATGGGGGCAAGAAAAAGAGGAGAATCCGTGCAGGCTTCAGCCGCTATAACTTGATAGCAGCCAAACCAGGGCGTCGTTATTAGATACAAACTCTCTTCGCACGCAATTGCGGGGCAGTACGGCCTCCTTTTCGTAGAAGTTTTCGACGGCTAACTGCTGAAAGATGTTTTGCGCCAGCAGGTTGGCTACTTTCCGGAGCCTGCTTTTCCGGAGTAGCGGTGCGGAGTGCCGTGCTACCCAAACCTGGTCTTCCACTACGGGGGCGCTTAGGTTAAGGTAATCAGCCAGCAGCAGCTCTACGTCATTTTCAAGTATAAAATTACAGTCGTAGATTATTGCCTGCCGTAGCTGCTGGCTGGGTATAACGCCGCGCCACTCGTTCCAGAGGAGCTTTTCTTCCGGACAGTGGCGAATGGTGAGGTACTTGGTGTCTAGGATGGTGGTGAATTCCAGTGTACTCAGTAGCATGGCAATGATTAAATGTGGACGCAATAAGCTTCTTATTTACAATACGTTACACAGGGCCGATCAGGGAAAATTGTATTAAAAAAAATTAAAAAGAAGTGCAGCCTGAACCTGTGGAAAGATACCTTTTCGTATACTTTATCCGTATTAAGAAGCGTATAGTACAATTGACGAAACTGAAATTGTACTTAATTTTATATAACAGAAGCATACAACTATGAAAAAGATAATTTTAGCAAGCGCTGCCCTGGTTGGCTCCCTGAGCCTGGCAGCCTGCGAGAACACCGAGAAAACAACCAGCCTGGAAAACGAGGAAGACAATACCGTGGTGGTAGACCGCGACTCCGTGGCCACCGAGTATGAAGTTACCGAAACCGTGGTGGAGTACGACACCACCCAACGCACCAAAACCGTGGAAGCTGAAGTAGAAGACGAGGATAACGATTAAACAAAGCGCAGCCCGAGCGGCTGTTTATACTTGAGTAAAAACAAAAGCGCCTGTTTCTGTAAACAGGCGCTTTTGCTTTGCCACTTGCACAGCGTAAGGCAGGTGCATGCTCAAAACTAACTATAGAAGGGAGGCGACACGTTTACCCACCCCTAGCCCACCAGGGAGGGGAACCAACCGGGTAACGCTTGCCTGCCCCCTGCTTTGGCGAGGGCCCCTACATGTTACAACTCCCCTCAGAGGAGCTAGGGCTATTACCTTCATTCTATTTTTTGTTATCCGGAAAGGATTTTTTTGGCAAGCTTCATAGGCTTAACCCGGGGGTAGAAAGCCATTTAACCTTCGGTAAAAACCGATCTCAACGTGTACGGTGTTGAAGTAGGCAAGGCAGCAGTAGCGGCAGAAAAGCTTAGGCCTCGAAAAGCCACTGCAGGGCATCTTCCAGGGATACAAAGTGCCTCGACTCGCAAGGCAGGGGCACCTCGGAAGCAATGTCGTAAATGGTTTCGATGGCTACTTGCTGGAAAATATCGGAGGCGAGTACGTTGGCTACACGTTTTAATTTGCTGTGCCGGAGCAGTTCGGCGGAGTGGTTGGCGATCCAGATCTGATCGTCTAAACTGGGGGCGATCATCAGGGTGTAATCTGCAAGTATAAACTCTACGCCATTATCAAGTATAAAATGGCAGGAAAACAGGATGGCCTCCCGTAGCTCATGGCTTGGTATCTCCCCTCTCCACTCGTTCCAGATAAAATGCCTCTCCTGGCTGTAACTGATCGTGACAAATTCTTTCTCAAGGGCTTTGGTGTAGGTAAGTGCCTCCATACAGATGTCACGATAAAATACATTTTAGATACTTTTTATATATTTATTTGTACGAAATCAACAAAATAAAGATTATACTCAGTTGATAATCAGGGTATAAGAGGCGGGGTGGTTTAGGAGCATTCTTCTGGCCACGCCATAAAACCTTGGTTTTACCGCATGGTCAGTTTTTGCCGTCCAGTAAGGAGCACTTAAGGAAACAGCCTGGGCTTTGGTAGGCAGTGTCGTTTCCTTCTCCTCTTATTGTCGTCCTGCCAGGAGCTTGGTAGCTTGTAGTTGAGGCTTACCCTCGCCCGCTCCGGCGGCGGCATGTTGTTTTATACTTCTTCCCCGCTTACCACCTCGTACAGGTCTTCTGCCGGGGCGTTGTCGTCGGAGTCCAGGAACTCGCGGATGTGGTGGTTTACCTCGTGCAGCAGGAAGTAATAGTACAGCGCGGCCTGCTGCGGCGGTGTGGGCTGCTCGTAGCCTTTCAACATCCTGCCTATCGCTGTCTTGTCCAGGTTGGTTTGCTTGGCGAGGTCGTTGCGGGAGAGTTTGAACGCGGCCAGTTTCTCTTGTAGCCAGCCTGCGGTAACAATGGAGAAATCGGGTTTATAGGTTAAAGGGTAAAAGTGTATCCTGTGCGGTCCGTCCATCAGTGGCGCTACCACATTTGCTGCCCTGCCTACCAACTGCCGCTGGTTTAGCAGATAGCCGTTCTTCAGCTCCCGCTGCACTACCCGCACTTTTATGATCTCGGGGCCTACTTCCAGTATATCTACCTTCACGCCGGTTACGGCCAGCAGCTTGTCGTGATGATGCCGGATCTCTTGTTTTGCCTCCTCCGGCAGGGGCAGTTTGTTTATGTTTAGCATAGCTTAAGTTTGGTTTTTATACTTGCCGGGATGGTGCAGCAGGTGCTGTGCAGTTTGCTGCGCCTGTAGTTCCAGGCTGAAGCCGCTAACAGGGCCAGCATACCCGCATAAAGGAAGTATAACCAGTAGCCGCTTTCGTTGTAATGGTAACCGTAGAAAATAAACAGTGCACCCGGCACGGCAAGCAGCAGCGGGTACAGGCAACGGTGTTTCCGGTACGACAGGTATAGCCCCACCAGCACCAGCAGCACCATACCCTGGAAGACCCACATGGTGTAGGGGCCGAAAAGCTCGGCACCGCCAAAGCCAAACGCAGAAGCTGCAAAAGCAAAAAGCGGGAAACAGCAGGGCGAAAGTATGGCTGTGAGAAACAGGCCTGCCGTGCCTAGTTTATCAATACTGGTTGTCAGTTTCATGGGGTGAAATGTGGGTGAAAACTATACTTGATGCCCGGTGCTTTGCCCGCCGCAGCATCCTTTTTGCTGCTGTATGGGCGGACATTTTACATTGCCATAGCTACAGTACACGCAGCAGTCGCCCTGCAGGGGCTTAAGTATGGCTTTGCAGCTTTCGCATTCATAGAAGTACTGGCATGCGTCTGTTGGCATTTCCTCCTCCTTCCGGTGTCCGCAATGGGGGCATGTAATAGTTGATTTAAATTCGGTTTCCATACTTTTAGGTTAAAGCTGCTGCCTTACGTTTCAGGTTAAATCTATTTTGCTAACTACTGTTGCTGCACGGCATTTTATACTTTAAGGTACATGCTCAGGCACCTGCACTGCCTCCCGTTGCTGCGAGGTCTGGGGTTAACGTATACGCCTCGCGCGACATGGCAAAGCCCGGCTCCACCAGCAGCACTTCCTCGTAGGTGAGGTGGTAGAGGCGGTACACCAGCACATCCACCTCGGCCTCCAGCCCCGACGTATCGGCTGCGGCATCGGCTTGTTTTATACTTAGTATCTGCTCCACCAGCTGCGTTATACTTGCTTTCGTTTCTTCGTCATCAGATACAATAGGAATCTGAAAAGTATAAGGTGTTTGCATTGCTAAAGCTCCACCCTGTAGTTTAGAAGTTACTTGATTTAAGAAATACCAAACTACTTTTGAGTTAAGGAGTCCTAGCAAGTATAAATCTACATTAGGGACAATAAAAGTCTTGTTGTTAGAATAAGCACCGGTCACATCCCAAGTGAAAGCATTGAAAGTAGCAATCTCTTGGAAAAGAATCTTCGGTTTCTCAAACTCATCATAATAAGCACAAGCTCTTAGCTCCCACCAGTAATTACCTTTATCAAAACGCTTTCTAGCCTTTTCAGCAAAGGGAGCCATAAATGCTGCTACAGAAGTATAATTATCCTGCAGCCACTGCCACGCTTGTTGCTCATTTACATTACCGGCACGTTCTTTCGTAAATCCGGAAGGGAAAAGTATAAGATGCTTTTCCGACTTCGGTGGTTGATACCGCTTCACATCACGGCCAGCCAGAAACGGCTTAATGATTTCTGCACTTCGTGGGTCTTCAAGTATAAGTTGGTCTTTGGTGGCTTCATCAATTACAAAAGCCTCGTTATAACCCGTTTTAATTCCGTAGTATATTTTACCCTCCACATACTCTCCAAGCGGCGTGCCGGTGTTTTTCAGCTTCTCCAGCAGTTGCTGTGCGGTGCTGTCGGAGAGCGTCCAGCCGGAGTCGGGTAGCAGGTCGGCTTGTACTTCATACTTGTGCTGCTGCACGTATGCCTCCAGCCCCTGCTCATACTTCAGGGTGTTTATAGGTGCGGCCTCAAAAGTATAGCCAGCCTCGGGTTTATACTTTGCCACGGCAAGTATGAGCGGGTAAGTGGTAGCTTCTTCAAATACTGGCAAGTCGCCGAAGTCTAGCAGCTGCACCAGGGTATGGTTTTGCAGCCAGGCTCGCAGCGCCTGTCCGTAGCCGGCACGCATCCATTTGTTCGGCAAAATGTAGCTGAACTGTCCGCCCTCGCGAAGCAGTTCTATGCCGCGCTCCACAAAATATACATACAGGTCGGCGGTGCCTGCATATGTTTGAAACTGCTTCTGCAAGTATACTTTAAAGTTGCCCAGCTCCTCCTGCCGTATGTATGGCGGGTTCCCGATCACCACATCGAAGCCTTTATACTTGCCTTCCTCGTCCAGCACCTCCGGAAACTCGAAGCGCCACTCAAAAGCTCCCTCGTATACTTTGTTCGTCTCGATGGCGTCGCGCTCGTCCTCCAGTTTCTGCAGGGTTTTCTGCTTTTGCTGCAGGTCTTTCTTGTCTACTTTTTTGGCCCCGAACAGGTCCGGGTCCTGCATCACGGCAATCTGTCCGCGCAGTTTGGCCATGTCGCGACGCAGCGGGTCGTTGTTGGCCAGCGTGGTCTTAAAGCCCTGCTTTATCTCCTCCAGAAAAGCCAGGAGCTGCTTTTTATCAGCCTTGGAGTTGGTGTGCTTATACTTGTACACGGCCTCGCGGTAGGCCTGCAAACTGTGTCCCTTTTTGCCAAAGGCCTCGTGCAGGTCGGCGGAGAGCGGGTAGCGGCTCAGCAGCGAGTTGCCCTGCTTTATGTTAATGTCGATGTTGGGCAGCGTCTGCAGTTGGGTATACTTGTCTGAATCAGGATTATTAACTGATTTCCAGGATTCTTCATCATTAAAGCCCTCGCGCAGACCGCTGGTATTGGCGTAGCACACCGGGCTGCTCAATTCGCCGTTTATACTTCCGGGGCCGGTATAATAGGCATTTTTGAGTAGCTCTATCCAAAGGCGCAGGCGGCAGATCTTCACGGAGTTTGGGTTAATATCCACCCCGAAAAGGCAGTTCTCTATAATGGTCTGCTTCTCGTGGAAGAGCGCCTCCTGCAGCTCCTGCACCTGCGGGTTTATACTTCGTTGGCCGTCGGGGTGCTCGGTTACGCTGTAGCTGAAAGGCTCGCCGTGCTGGTCCGTCACGATCAGCTCATCGTTCTGCACTTCTATACTTCCGTAGTGCAGCGGCTTGCCCTGGCGGCTCAGCAGCAGCCGCAGCTCATGCTTCAGCACAATCAGCTCGTTCAGGGCGCTCACCAGGTAGTGCCCCGACCCCACGGCCGGGTCGCAGATGCGCAGGTTGTTTATCAGCTGGTTATACTCTTGCAGCTGCGCCATGCCGTTTGCCCTGGAAATGTGAATCTGCAGGGATTCGAAACCGGCATCGGCTCCATTGGCATCGATGTTCCAGTTATACTTCTCGGAAAAACGCTGCACCACCGCTCGGCGGATGGCCTCGCGGCTCATGTACATGGTTATGAAACCGGGCGTGTAGAAGGAGCCGTCGCGGTAGCCGTTTATCTTCTCAAAAATAAGCCCCAGCACCGAGGCCGTTATCAGCGTTTTGTTCTCCTCCTGTATCTCCTCCTTGCCCTCGGCCCCGAAGTCGTAGCTACCCAGGAAGCGCAGCAGGTACTCCAGCGTGTGCAGCTCGGGGTGCTTGCCGGTAAAATCCTTGCCCAAGGTGCGCCTGAACACGGTTTGCGGGTAAAGCGGCAGCAGGCTGCGGTCTTTCAGGTTAGAGATGCGCAACGTGCGTTTCTCCAGCGCCGTGGTCTCGAACAGCGAGGAGTTGAGGTACGGGATGTGGCTATACCTGTGCTTTACGCTGGCGCTGCGGTTCTCGGGGCGCTCGGCCAGCACGTCGAAAAACAGCTCGTTCAGGTCGTCGAACTCTTTGAGGTTGGCCGTGCCCATAAAGTTATACTTCTTGTCGCCGTGGTGGTAGCTTACCAGCTGCGCCTCCAGCAGCTTCAGGAACAGGATACGGTTCATCCAGGTGATGCACAGCTCAAGCGCCACGTTAAACAGCTGCTCCTCGCGGGTGCTGCCGTAGCTGTAGGGGTTGTCGAGTCCTGAGATCAGGTCTTCGGAGCGCAGTTTCTGGTACGCCGCCTCCAGCAGCGAGCCGGGGTTGGGTTTCTCCTTGCGGCGTATCAGCTTGCGGCCTCCCTCCTTCACTTCCTCCAGGCCTATAATGTGCAGCAGCTCCAGGTAAAAGTCGCGGTCCAGGGAGTTGGCGTCGTTGGCGAAGGGCTCTTTGAGCAAATGCGCCGGCGAGAGCAGCTTGTATAGCGCCACCAGCTTCACATCGTCCTTGGGGTTTTTGTTGCGCAGCGGCTTCTCGTAGTCTTTCAGGTTGAAGTAAGTATAGTTTATACTTTCCTGCAGCTTGGCCAGGTAGGGCGCGGCAATCTCCTTGTAGAAAAAGTCGGTGCTGCCGCTGGCCTTTCGCCCGGCGCTCCAGTCGGCAAAGTCCTTCTTCAGCTGCGTGTTCCGGAAAAACAGGCGGTCAAACTCCAGGGCATCAAACACGAACCACTCGTGCACGCTGGTCACGATGAGGTGGCGCATGTCGTGGTTGTTATGCTCCAGGCGCTCGCGCAGGTAGTAGAGCAGCAGCTCGTGGGTGGCCTTGTAGTTCAGGTTGTCGGTGGTGGGCATGTCGGCCTTGTTGGTGGGCCGCTTCACCTCCAGCAGCACGCCGGCGTTGCTCTTGGTTGTGTTGCCGGTATGGATCACCAGGTCGGTCTTGCCTTTGGTGTTCACGCCGTACTTATCATAAAACGTCAACCGCAGAAAATCGCGCAGGTGGTTTTTGGCATGCTCCTCCGTTTCCTGCAGGTTTATACTATCCAGCAAGGCCGTAAGCGCCCGCTTAAACCGTTCTATATCCTCCCGGGATGTCTTGAGTTTCAGGTAAGCCTTGTTCAGTGCCTGTTTCGGGCGCAGGGTGTGGTGCTGCAGCATGTGTGGGTAGCATTTGTTTTCTACAGCAAGATAGGGAAAAAGAGATAAATATTTGTGAGTTGGGGAGATGAATTGGGGGGTGGGGGGTTTAGGTTTATGAGAGTGTAGGAACCCACCACTAACCCCTCCGAGGAGGGGAATTCTAACTTACCTCCTCTGTCATACCAAATCTAAATTTATCTGATTAAAAAAGGTGTTAGAAACAAAGCTTTTACTGTTGCTACAGAGCCTAATTATTCCCCTCCTCGGAGGGGCAGGGGTGGGTTATTACACCTGACGATGCTGCATTACCCACGCCTCTATCTCCCGGAGAACATTGGCTATGTCAAATTTAACCTCTGCATCATCGAACCGCAGAAAGCATACGCCTAACGCTTCAAGTTCGCGTTGGCGGGTTGCATCCTCTTCCAGACTATAGTCATGGCTATCTCCATCTATTTCGATGACTAACATTAATTCCTTACAATAGAAATCAACAATATAACTACCCAGCGGCTTTTGCCTGTCAAAGTCTAAGTCGTGTAGCTGCTTGTTCTTCAGTTCGTTCCAGAGCAGCACTTCGGAGAAGGTGCTGTTCTGACGCAGTCTCTTTGCAAGTTCTTTTAAGTAGGGTTTGTACGGGATGATCCTTTGCTTCATGTATGCGTGGCGAGTGGGAACGATTGACCCACCCCTAACCCCTCCAAGGAGGGGAATTGTTCCGTGGCAAAGTAGAATTAGCAGATAATGTATAAAGCTCTAAGGTTTCCCACACTATACCCCTAAAACAAAAGCACAAATTAAGAAAAGCATGCTAAAGTCAGATAAACAAATTACAATCTATGGGGAATTCCCCTCCTTGGAGGGGTTAGGGGTGGGTTCTTACACCTGCAGGGTCAGGCCGCGACCTCACCGCACTATTCCAACTTATACTTCAGCCAAAGCAGTTACAGGCTCCCCTCCTTAAACAAGGAGAGGCAGGGGTGGTTGGACCCGGCATCCAGGCATCAGGAACAAAAAATGCCCCAAACAGGCTAAAAACCTATCCGGGGCATTTTTTATACTTGTATTAAGCAGAAGGCTACTAATACTCGCTCCTTCTCTTCGCCTGTTCCTCCAGCGCCTTAAGCTCATGCTCGGCGGCTTTCAGCCTGTTCTTGGCGGCTTTCTCACGTTGCGCTGCTTCCTCGGCAAGGCGCTCCGCCTCCTTCACTTCCCGCTCTAAACGCTCTACCTCCCGTTGCTGCTCGGCCACTGCCGGGTCACTGGATACACTGCCACCTCCCGAGAACGTAGAACAGCCTACCATCAGCGGGAAAAGCAGTAGCAGAACACCGGTAAAAAGCTTACGGTATATTTTGTGCGTATTTGTTTTCATAGTCATGTTACATTAGTCCTGTATTTACCTACGGGGCTGCTACACAGTTGTTTTACAGCCATCTGCCGCCACACAGGTCACAGCACACTTGCTTACCCAGTATAAAAAGTGCCACAGGGCCCGCTTAACAGAAGCACCGGCAACACGTAAACACAATTTTTCACTAACTTCACAGCATATCAAAAGTATAAATGCCATGCTCAAGATCGGCCTCCTCTCCGACACCCACTCCTACCTCGACGACCAGATCATGCGCCACCTCTCAGACCGCCACGAGATATGGCATGCGGGGGACTTTGGAAGTATGGAAGTATCGGACAGGCTGCAGGAGCTGGCGCCGTTGCGGGGCGTGTACGGCAATATAGACGATGCCGCTATCCGGCAGCTGCACCCTAAGGTAAACCGTTTTGAGGCGGAAGGGCTGGATGTGATGATGACGCACATTGGCGGCTACCCCGGCAAGTACCACCCCGACGTGCGCCAAAGTATAAAACTCAACCCGCCGCAGCTCTACATTACGGGCCACTCGCACATCCTTAAAATAATGACCGATAAAAGCCTCAACAACCTGCTGCACATTAACCCGGGCGCGGCGGGCAGGCACGGCTTCCATAAGGTTCGGACGATGGTGAAGTTTAGTATAAGCGAGGGCAAGGTGCAGGATTTGCAGGTGGTGGAGCTGGGCAAACGGGCATAAAAAAAGTGTGCCTGCTTTTGCAAACACACTTGAAGTCTTGGTTAGTAAGCCGCCGCCATTCGCTTACAACAGCAGCGGCAGCAGATGGACTTACTTTCTCGAAAAATAAGGATTACTCAGCAGCAGCTTCTTCTTTCTGCTCAGCAGGCTTGTTTTTTGGAGCCTCACCGAACTGAGCTCTCAGCTCGTCCATGTCAACATTCTTGATAACCGGTGTCAGCAACAGTTGCTTAATTCTAGCTACTTTGTTGTTAGCTCTTGCCTTATTTCTGCGATCTTTTCTTTTTAGTCTAGTAACTCCCATCGTTGCAATGATTTTAATTTGAAGGGCAAAAGTAAGTTATTATTTTTACAAAGAAAAGTTTTTTCCTAAAGCAAATTCATGACACATACGATAGACCTCCGCTCCGACACCGTAACCAAACCAACCCCAGAAATGCTGCAGGCCATGTTTGCCGCCCCTGTGGGTGATGATGTGTACGGCGAGGACCCCACTGTAAATGCGCTGGAGCAAAAGTCAGCCGCCCTGTTTGGTATGGAGGCCGGCCTCTTCTGCCCTTCCGGCACCATGACCAACCAGATCGCAATCAAGGTGCACACGCAGCCGCTCACCGAAGTGATCTGCGACGTTACGGCCCACATCCACCAGTACGAAGGCGGGGGCATTGCCTTTAACTCGGCCGCCTCCACGGCGCTGGTGCACGGCGAGCGCGGCAAAATGACGCCGCAGCAGGTAGAGGCCAACATCCGTCCGCTGGATAACGTGCACTTCCCGGAAACCCGCCTGGTGGCCCTGGAGAACAGCTGCAACAAAGGCGGCGGCTCGTTTTATACTATAAAGGAGATCGCGGCCATTTCGGAAGTATGCAGGCGCCATAACCTGGCCCTGCACCTGGATGGTGCCCGCGTGTTCAACGCGCTGGCTGCCTCCGGCGATGCCTCCAAAGATTACGGTTTATACTTTGACAGCATCTCGGTATGCCTCTCCAAAGGGCTGGGTGCCCCGGTGGGTTCGGTGCTGCTTGGCTCCAAAGATTTTATCAAGAGAGCTAAAAGAGTTAGAAAAGTGATGGGCGGCGGCATGCGACAGGCCGGCTACCTGGCCGCGGCCGGCATCTACGCCCTGGATAACCACGTAAAGCGCCTGCACGAAGACCACCGCAGAGCAAAGGAACTGGAGCAGGCGCTGCTGCAGGCCAATTACGTGGAAAGCGTACTGCCCGTAGAAACCAACATTGTCATCTTTAAGCTAAACGAAAGTATAACCGACGCTGCCTTTGTGCAGGCGCTGGCAAAGCAGCACATACTTGCCTCCAGCTTCGGCCCGCAGATGATCCGCTTCGTCACCCACCTCGATATTTCAGAGGAAATGCACCAGCACCTGCTGCAGGTACTGCATACGCTGAGCGAGGAACAGGTACGGGTGTAGTACTTATTAGATTGCAGGGCCGGTTCGTTCTGATTCATGCATACTTATAGCGATGCGTCCTCGCGCGTGAATGCTGTTGTGTGGGCCTCAGGCCCAGTCGGGTTACAAACCTGACTGCATAGATAGGACACGGGTTACAAACCCACGCCAGCGAGCGGATAAAGCCTTTGTCATTCTGTTAAGAATCCTGGTTGAGGCGATGTTAAGCTTATGCAGCTTGCCCACAAGATCCTTACAGGATGACAAAAAAGAGAACATAGCTGCTTTACTTCAAAGGAGGGAAGTTTAAAGTCCCACTTCGAAGGGGGCAGGGGGATGATAATCTGCTGCTGAATATTCCCCTCCTCGGAGGGGTTAGGGTGGGTTAATCGTATACTTATAATTGCAAACAGGGTGCAACAGCCATAATTTATACTTGCTGCGTCTTAAAGTCCATCGCGCGGAGAGGTCGCGACCTCTCCCTACAACCATAATATTCCTTTATCTTAACCTTAAACTATGAACTCCTCCTACCCCACTCCCGAAATAATGGCCGCTTTCGCCGCTGATCCGATCATCTGCGGAATCATCGAAAAAGGTCAGCCCTTACCCTCCTCCCGCTCCGAGGATGTATACTTTAAACTGCTTAGCTCCATCGTATCACAACAGCTGAGCACCAAAGTAGCGGCGGTTATCTTCAGGAGGTTTCAGGAGCTATTCCCTGAGGAGTACCCGCACCCGGAACTGGTGCTGGAGGCGCCGGATGAGTTGTTGCGCAGCGCCGGGCTGTCTTTTCAGAAGATCGGGTATGTGCGCAACGTGGCAGCCTTTGCAGCAGAAGGCAACCTGCAGCACGCTACCATCGACGCCATGGAAGACGAACCCCTGATCCAGCACCTGACCCAGATCAAAGGCGTTGGCCGCTGGACCGTGGAGATGCTGCTGATGTTCGCCCTGGAGCGCCCGGACGTTTTTCCGGTAGATGACCTGGGCATACAGAACGCCATGAAACGCCATTACGACATAGAAGAATCCGGCAAGAAACTGAAGCTGAGAATGCAGGAAATCGCGCAACCGTGGCGCCCTTACCGTACCATCGCCAGCAAATACCTCTGGCAATCGCTGGATAATATGCCGAAGTAGCAAATATATGTTTAGTGACAGGTTTGTTTGCAAAGTCGTAGCTTATCAGGATATTGTGTCTGCTATATATAAACAGCTAACCCTATGCTGCACCTCTGCAAAAAACTGAACAAACTTACCGGCACCTTGCTGCTACTGGCACTGCTGACAAGCTGCGAAAAAGAAGAAAGCACCACCGAGTTTACAGGTAAAGTAATAGACCTGGACACAAATCAATCCGTTGCCGGAACTGACGTTGACCTATTCATTTGGAATGGCTTGTCGAAAGAGATGAGCCTCACAACACCTGAAGTAATTGACGGGAGCACCAACAACCAAGGCGAGTATAAATTTGTAAAAACCCCTCGTGAGGGGCAAACGGTGTATTGGGTTACTCCTGAAAAAGCAGGTTACTTGGAGGTGAAAGATGTGATAGGCAAGGTGATCAAACCAAACGAACGTAATGTGTTGGACATCAACATTGCCCGTGGTTCTTATTTTAAATTAAACATCAACAATTCCGTAAGCACTCCTGGCAAGGATTTGAAAGTAACACTTTCGTACCCGCTGAATGCGTCGGCCTCACCAGTCTCTGGGATGATGTATAATTCAGAAATTATAAACTACAATGCAGCGACTACAACTGCAGAGCTTTTACGGGGCTTTTACTTCAAACGCACCACATTCGTGCTTCTAAAATGGGATGTGACAACAGATAGCGCTACAGAAAGTAATACCGTAAGCATACCACTGGTAGAGCACGACACCACTTTTTACGAAATCAACTATTGAAAATCTCTCCTTTACAGAGCCAGAATGGAACAGAGGTAGATCTAAACTAAGCCAGCCTGAAAACCTTAACCTCCCTCCTTTCATGTCATCCTGTAAGAATCTTGTGGGCCAGTGGCAAAGGTTTAACATCGCCTCTGCCAAGTTTCTTAACAGAATGAGATTAAAAGGAAGGCTCTATTGATAGTATGTAACCTAAGTTGCGATTAAATATGCAGTGCAGGTGTAAACCCACCCCTAACCCCTCCGAGGAGGGGAATTAGGAACTCTTTTGCGAAATCCACCTCCTCTGGATTAGCCAAAACGCGAGTTTTGAGCTAGCGAGCGCAGCTCTCAGGGGTGGGTTAATCACAACTTGAGTTATGTAATGAACCTGGTCTTCTGAAAGATCAAGCATATTCGAGCCAGCTACAGAAATCATTTAAGCCGCCGCCTTTTTCTTTTTTTCCTTCGCCACGCGCTCCAGCATCTTCAGCACCAGTTCCTCTGTACCTGACAGGTATTTCGTTTTAGGTTTGGAGGCGTCGTGGCGCTTCAGGTAGTTTACCAGCCTGTCTTCCCGAAAAAGGTTTACCACCTCCGGATGGATGTAGTATTTGCTGCAAACGCTGGGCGTGTTGCCTAACCCTTTGGCTACATCTTTTACCGCTTCCTTAATGGCCTTCTCTTTGTCGAGTTCGGGCTCTTCGTCGAGCACCGTTTCCAGGCATTGCACCATGCGCACAGTACCTCCCCAGGTCCGGAAATCTTTTGCAGAAAAGTCCTGGGCTGTGGCCTCCCGCAGGTACTCGTTCACATCTCCCGACTCCAGCGTTTGCCTCTCCCCGTTCTCATCAAAATACTGGAACAGATCATACCCCGGTATGTCTTTGCATTTTTTAACAAGGCGGGCCAGTCGGCGGTCTTTCATATCGATTTCCTGCGCCACGCCTTTTTTCCCCACAAACGAGAACTTAATACTGCTGCCGTTGATCTTCACGTGCTTGTCGCGCAGCGTGGTGAGGCCGTAAGAATCGTTAGACTTGGCATAGTGCCGGTTTCCGATCCGGATCAGGGCATTGTCAAGGATGGTGAGCACCACGGCGGTAACTTTGCGGCGGTCCAGTTTGCGCGAGGCAATATCCTCCTGAATCCGCTCCCGCAGCTTAGGCAGCGCATGGCCAAAATCGATGATGCGGCCAAACTTAGTCAGGTTACGGGCCTGCTGCCACTGCGGGTGGTAGATATACTGTTTGCGCCCCTTCGCATCACGGCCTGTTACCTGCAAATGCCCTTTAGGCGATTTGCAGATCCATACTTCAGTCCAGGCCGGTGGTATAACCAATGCCTGCAGCCTTGCCAGTACCTTTTCATCTGTTACCTTCTCTCCTTTATAATTCTGAAAATAAAACCCCTTGCCGGCTTTTTTGCGGGTATAACCGGGTTTATCATCAGAGGTATAACGCAGCCCAGCCCAGGCCGCGGATTTGCTGGGGTCAGCGTATAATTCGTGTATTTCTTTCTTCGTCATTTTCAGAGGCTTCCTCAACATCCTGCCTCAGCACTTCATACTATACTTTGTAGCAAAAGTTGTACAGTATTTTACTTGCCTGTTGCTTGGATAAGGCGGATAGTTCTGCAGCTGCTTTGGCTAAAGTATAAGCTCCGTTGCATGGCAGCTGCCGTTGCGCGGACAGGTTACAAACTGTCCCTACAGTTGTAAACCCACCCCTAGCCCCTTTCGACAGGGGAATTTCACCTCTCCCCAGCCCTCTCCTTTTCTCGAGGGCCCCTACCCCCAAAACAGGAGAGGGAGATTTCGGCAGACGATTGTCATCCCCCTGCCCCCTTCAAAGGGGGACTTGGTTCAAGCTTCGTGAGCAGTGGCTATTAAGAACTGTTCCCAGTCTTTCCGTTGAGCGCCTTGTGAGATCCGGTGCCACGTTAGTGGCAGCGCCCTGGCGCAGGAGGGAACACAGCGCGATGCGGGAAGACGAGCCCTCCCGGGCCTGAGGGAGCCAAGGCCTGAGGTGAAACAGTAGGTTCGTAAGACTGAGAATCAGCAGCAGCTAGTAAGGATAGCTTGCTTCAAGTTGCAGAAAGCAGCGGCTATGGATAAGTATGCGGATTAGGAAATCCGCGGCAGAGAGGTTCCGGACAGGGATGTCCGGAACAGCGGGTAGCTTAGCTCAAGTTATAGGAAGCAGCAGCCACTAATGTATAAATCGACAAGTATGAAGTATAGCTAAAGTATAAAGTATGGCTACAGTTGCGTTACAAACGCAACATCATAAAAAGACACAAGTCTGAAGACTTGCGCCAGAAGAGGTATAGCCGAAGTATAAAAAGATCATCAACCAGCTAGCAAGTATAGCCTGAGAAGTATAAGCAATAACTCCTCCCTTTCCTACTTTCAGCTTTCATCCTTATATTTACAACCTACACAAACCCCAGCACCGCAACATGCACAAGAACATCTCTTACCTCTACGCCTTTTTCGGGTTCTTTTTACTGGGCTGCGGCGTAGTGGCCGTGGATCTGGCCGGAGAGCAGGCCAACACTGCCTTGATTACCGGGGCCGTTGGTGGTTTAATGGGGCTTACGGCAGGGCACTTCCTGAACCGTGGCAAGCGCTGGGGCTTTACGCTCGGAACCATAGAGGCTGGTTTGCTTACCCTGTTGCTGGGCTGGCGTGCGGGCACCTACTTTATCCGGCTGCTGGGTATGGTGCAGCAACCACTGGGGCCGGACGCTACCGAAACAGCAGGTATGGCTTTCCTGCTGACCACGGCCATGCTCGTTATCTCACTGCTCACACTCACCGTTTCTGTTATGTTTGCCAAACAAGTGTTAAGCGAGACAAAATAGCCATTCGTCTATATTATTTTCAACTACACCTTCTGTTTGCTATATTGTTTGATAAAACATTCACCCAAACATTATAGCACATGATGAATAAAACCGTGCTGAGTATCCTGCTCACTGCAAGCGTAGTAAGCGTTGCCGAGGCTCAGACCAAACTAGTCGAAAAGGTTACCAGGCAAGGCGACGAGCTGGTGATCCCCTACACCAAGTATAAACTCCCTAACGGACTTACTTTAATCGTACACGAGGATCACTCAGACCCGGTAGTACACGTGGATGTAACCTACCATGTAGGCTCGGCGCGTGAGGAGGTTGGCAAGTCCGGCTTCGCGCACTTTTTTGAGCACATGATGTTCCAGGGCTCCGATAACGTGGCCGATGAGGAGCACTTCAAGATCGTTTCTGAATCGGGAGGTACGCTGAACGGAACCACTAACCGCGATCGCACCAACTACTTCGAAACCGTGCCTAGTAACCAGCTGGCAACGGCACTGTGGCTGGAGGCCGACCGCATGGGCTTTTTATTGGATGCCGTAACGCAGCCGAAATTTGAGGTGCAGCGCGAAACTGTAAAGAACGAGCGCGGCCAGAACTACGACAACCGCCCGTATGGCCTGGTGTATGAGATGACATCCAAGAACCTGTACCCCTACGGACACCCCTATTCCTGGACCACCATCGGGTATATTGAGGACCTGAACCGCGTAAACGTAAACGACCTGAAGAACTTCTTCCTGCGCTGGTACGGCCCTAATAACGCTACCCTTACCGTGGGCGGCGACGTGAAGCCGGAAGAGGTAGTGAAGCTGGTAGAGAAATACTTCGGCTCGATACCTGCCGGACCTGCCGTGCAGGACATGAAACCGCAAATGGCCAAGCTGGAGAAAGACCGCTATGTTAGCTACGAGGACAACATCCGTTTCCCGATGCTGCGCATGACCTTCCCAACTCCTGAGTCCGGGCACAAAGACGAGCCGGCGCTGGACGTATTGGCCGAGATCCTGGGGCAGGGTAAAACGTCTATCTTCTACAAAAACTTTGTGAAGGAGCAGAAAGCCATGCAGGCCTCAGTGTACAACTCCACTTCTGAGCTGGCCGGTGAGTTCAGCATTACTGTGCTCGCTTACCCTAACACGCCACTGGCGCAAACCGAGGAGCTAGCCCGTAAATCCATAGCAGAGTTTGAGACACGCGGCATCAACGATGAGGACCTGCAGCGCTTCAAAGCACAGGCAGAATCCAGCCTGATCAACCGCATGGCCAGCGTGAGCGGCAAAGTATCGCAGCTGGCATACTATGAGACCTTCCGAAACAACGCAAACTATCTGCAGGAAGAAATAAAGCGCCTGCAGTCGGTTACGAAAGAAGATGTGCAGCGCGTGTATAACCAGTACATCAAGGGCAAGCCCGCGGTAATGCTGAGCGTGGTGCCAAAAGGAAAAGCCGAGTTGCTGGCCAAAGCTGATGACTACACTATCTCTAAAGATGGCTACACGGCAGGTGCAGATGAGTACAGCGGCCTGAAGTATACCAAGGCTGTGGATACCTTTGACCGTACCAAGCGCCCGGGCGCAGGCGAGAACCCGGTAGTGGCAGTACCGAACTACTATACCAGCAAGTTCAAGAACGGCCTGAAGATGATCGGCACGAACACCAACGAGATTCCGACGGTTACCATGCAGCTTACCATCAAAGGGGGCCACAGGCTGTCGGCTAACGACCCAAGCAAGGCAGGTATTTCCAGCCTTACTGCAGACATGCTGAACGAGGACACCCAAAACTATACTTCAGAGCAGTTCAGCAACGAACTCGACAAACTGGGTAGCTCCATCCGCATCGGCTCCGGCTCAAACGATACGTACATCACAGTACAGTCGCTGAAAAAGAACCTGGACAAGACGCTTGCCCTGCTGGAAGAACGCTTGTTCAGACCGAAGTTTACGCAAGAGGATTTTGACCGCCTGAAGAAGCAGCAACTGGAAGGTATCGCGAACCAGGCCACGCAACCAACCGCTATCGCTAATAACGTGTATAGCAAACTGCTTTATGGCGAAGGCAGCGTAATGGCCATACCTGTTTCTGGTACAGCCGAAACCGTAGAGAACATCACGCTGGAGGATGTGAAGAAGTTCTACAACGACAACTACTCTCCTTCTGTGTCGCAGCTGGTTGTGGTAGGCGATATTTCCGAGAAAGAGTTGATGGGCAAGCTGAAATTCCTGAAGAAATGGAAGAAGAAGAACGTGCAGCTGCCAGCCGACGTGAAAACACCATCCATCGAAAAGACCCGCATTTACCTGGTAGATAAACCGGATGCTGCACAGTCTGAGATCAGGATCGGTTACATGGCCATGCCATTTGATGCCACCGGCGATTACTACAAAGCCGGCCTGATGAACTATAACCTGGGCGGTGCCTTCAACAGCCGCATCAACCTGAACCTGCGCGAAGACAAAGGCTATACCTACGGTGCCCGCTCCTACTTCAGCGGCGGCCATTATGCTGGCCCGTTCACAGCCTCTGCCGGGGTTCGTGCCGATGCCACAGCCGAGTCGGTGACAGAGTTCATGAAAGAGCTGACCGACTTCCACAAAAATGGTATCAAAGAGGATGAACTTCAGTTCATGAAGAGCTCTATAGGCCAGGCCGATGCGCGCCAGTACGAGACGCCATTCCAGAAAGCCGGTTTCCTGGGACGTATTCTGGAATACGACCTAAGCAAGGACTATGTGAAGAAGCAGACCGAGATCCTGAACAACATCACGAAACAGGAGATTGATGCGCTCGCAGCCAAAAACCTGCCGGTTGACAACATGCACATCGTGGTAGTAGGCGATAAAAAGACGGTGCTTCCGAAGCTGGAGGCGCTGAATTATGAGGTTGTGGAGCTTGATACGGACGGCAACCCGATTGCCAGCTCATCCGTAAAATAAACCACATACTACACTAAGAGAGCCCTTGGTTTTACCGAGGGTTTTTTTATTTCCTTTTTGCACTCTTTTTGGCCATAAACCCTGCAACCATAGCCGCGCAAATAAACGTAAAGCAGGTTGCAACGCCGGCAAATATAGCGTTTGGCCATATATTTGCTAAAGGCTGTACAAATATGCAGCTGCGTTGCGTTGCATCTTTATGAGCTTAAACTTTAACATGAAAAAACTAATTTACACCCCTTTGTGGCTAATGGCGCTAACAGGTATGCTTGCGTTTAGCAGCTGCGACAACAATGATGGCGTTATCTTCTCTATTCAGGATGACATAAACCTGGGGCAGCAGGTTGCCCACGAAGTAGACTCTACTTACCGCGCACAGGGCAAGTTGCTGGAGCGCAACAGCACTAACACAAACACCCAGAAAGCTTACCAGAACCTGGACCGCATCGTGAACAGGGTGCTTACCTCCGGCGAAGTGAAGTATCAGCAGGAATTCCCGTGGACGGTCAAGATCATTAAGGATGATGAGACCCTGAATGCCTTTGCCTCTCCCGGTGGCCAGATCTATGTTTTTACCGGCCTGATCAAGTTCCTGGACGATGAGGACCATTTTGCCGGCGTGCTGGCCCACGAGATTGCCCATGCCGACCTGCGCCATAGCGTAAAGCAGCTGCAGCGCGACTACGGCATAGCCTTGCTGCTTTCGGTGGCGCTCGGTAACAACCCCAGTGTGCTGAAGCAGATTGCAGCGCAGCTTACGGGCTCGCTGGCCGGGCTAAAGTTCAGCCGTGATGCCGAAACGGAGGCCGACGAATCCTCGGTGGCTTACCTGGGAGGCACAAACCACTACGCCTGTGATGGGGCAGCCGGCTTCTTCGTGAAAATGGAACAGCAGGAGCAGCAAGGCACGCCACCAGAGTTCCTCAGCACCCACCCTAGCCCCGAAAACCGCATACAGCACATACAGGAGCTGGCACAGGAGCGGGACTGCAGCACCGCATCAGCCCCTGACACTGATTTTCAGCAATTGAAAACCGCCCTTGGGTTATAAAACGTAAAAAGTGCCTGCCCCTACCCGGCAGGCATTTCTTTTTAGAAGCGCAGAACTATGAAAAATATTAAGAAGAGCATCACCAAAACCATACTGAAAGGGGAAGAAAAACTGGACCTGCTCACGTTCGAGCTAAAGAATAAACTACGGCTAAACCGCCCCCTGCAAATAGTGACTTACCGCAGCTACGGCACCCCCGAACGCCTCTATGTAAAAGGCCGTGTGCTGGTAGACAAAGGAATACAGCACTCCGAGGAGAACGATACCACCTGGGAGAACCTCCTGAACATGTACCGCCGCTTCGAGAGCGATGAGATACCCAACGCGCGCGTGCAGCTCTGCCTGCAGAACAAACACTACGATATCACCACAGATATTGAAGGCTATTTTGTGCTGAACCTGCACCCTGAAGAACCACTTCATCTGGAGGACATCTGGCACCCGATAGAATTGGAACTTATAGAGGCACCAGTACACAACTTTGAAACCGGTATTAAAGAAACAGCCTATGTACTGGTGCCGCCACCAGATGCGGAGTACGGCATCATCTCCGATATTGACGACACCATTGTGCGTACGGGGGCCACAAGCCTGCTGCAGACAGGCCGGAATGTGCTTTTGAACAATGCCCATAGCCGCATCCCTTTTCACGGGGTTTCGCAGTTTTATAAATCGCTGCAACTGGGGCGCAACGGCAAACGCAATAACCCGTTTTTCTACGTAAGCAGCAGCCCCTGGAACAACTACGACCTGCTATACCACTTCCTGGAGCTGAACGAGATACCGCAGGGCCCCCTCCTGCTCCGCGATTTTGGGATAGATGAAAGCAAGCTGGGCCATAGTGACCACATGAGCCACAAGTATAAGGAGATCGAGAATATCCTGATCACCTATCCGCACCTCAACTTTATACTTATAGGCGATAGCGGCCAGCAAGATGCGCCTATTTACCATGAGGTTGTGAAGAACCACCCGGGACGTATAATGGCCATCTACATACGCGACGTGAACATTGAGAAGCGCACACAGGCCGTAACCAAGATTGCCGATGAACTAAAGGCCAACGGAGAGGTGGAAATGGTGCTTGTAAAAGACACGGCCGCTGCGGCAGCACACGCTGCAGAGAAAGGGTTTATACTTGTAGAGGAGGTGAAAGAGGTAGAGAAAGAGGCAGAGCTTGACGAGGAAGGCGATACCAACTAAGTATAATATCAGCTGGACCAGCAACAGGCGCGGAGATTTACCTGCGCCTGTTTTGTTTTTAAGCCTGTATGCTGCTGCCCCTATTGTGCCCTACTAAGTATAAACTCAGCTCTTTGCCAACTGTATCCATACTTGTTCCCGTACAAGACATAAATCATACATAGCCTATACTTCATTAAAAACTCCCGCAACTATGACAGAAGAGCTTTGGTACAAGAATGCCATTATCTACAGCCTGGACCTCGAAACCTTTATGGACCTTAACGGGGATGGAGTCGGAGATTTTCAGGGCCTGGCCCGCCGTCTTGATTACCTGCATGCCATGGGCATAGACACAGTCTGGCTCGCTCCCTTTCAGCCTACACCCAACAAGGATAACGGTTACGACGTGAAGGACTATTACGGGGTAGACCAGCGGCATGGTAGCAGCGGCAATTTTGTGGAGTTTATGCACCAGGCCAACAAGCGCGGCATTAAGGTTATCATTGATCTGGTGGTGAACCATACTTCTGATGAGCACCCCTGGTTTCAGGATGCACGCCAGGGTAAAGACGCCAAGCACCACGACTGGTATGTATGGTCTGATAAAAAACCATCGGACTGGAACAAAGGCATGGTTTTCCCGGGGGTGCAGGAGGCCACCTGGACCTATGACAAGAAAGCCAAGGCCTACTACTTCCACCGCTTCTATGAGTTTCAACCTGACCTGAACATGGATAACCCGGAGGTACGCGAAGAAATAAACCGTATAATTGGCTTTTGGCTAGAGTTAGGCGTGGCCGGTTTTAGGGTTGATGCCGTGCCGTTTATACTTGAAACTCCCGCGCCGGGGCCGGCTAAGCCTTCCTTAAAGTTTGAGTACCTGATGCAGATACGCCGCTTCCTGCAGTGGCGCAGGGGCGATGCCATACTTCTGGGGGAGGCGAATGTGCTACCAAAAGAGAGCAAGGAATATTTTGGCGAGGATGGGGATGGCATTCACCTGATGTTCAACTTCTATGTGAACCAATACATGTTCTATGCGCTGGCCACAAGCGAGATTGAACCATTGAAAGAAGCCCTGGAAGCGACACGCATCTCCTCCTCTCCTACCTCCCAGTGGGCGCACTTCCTGCGTAACCACGATGAGTTGGACCTGGGACGCCTGACGGAAGAACAGCGGCAGAAGGTTTTTGCCCGCTTTGGCCCTGAAGAGAACATGCAACTCTACAACCGGGGTATCCGCCGGAGGTTATCAACTATGTTGGGCAACCGGCAGCAGACGGAGCTGGCGTATAGCCTGATGTTCTCGCTGCCCGGGGCACCGGTCATCCGGTACGGCGACGAGATAGGCATGGGTGATGACCTGAGCCTGAAGGAACGCAATGCGGTGCGCACGCCCATGCAATGGTCCGCAGATAAACAAGCCGGCTTCTCGGAGGCAGATAAACTTATTCACTCCGTCATCGACAAGGGTCCTTACTCCTATCACCACGTAAACGTAGACACCCAGCGCCGTATCCCGGACTCTCTTCTGAACTGGATGACCACCCTGATCCGGCTGCGCCAGGAATGTACAGAAATCGGGTGGGGCGACTGGCAAATTATAGAGACGGACAAGGCGCATGTACTTGCCATGCACTATCACTGGAAAGGAAGCTCGCTGCTGATCTTCCACAACTTTGATGAGAAAGCCCATGAGGTGGTGCTGGACCTGAAGCAAAAGCAAGTACATAGCCTGGTGGACCTGATGCAGAACGAGGAAAGTGTTGCAGATAAAAAAGGCAAGCATCACATAACGCTGGATGCGTACGGTTACCGCTGGTTCCGTGCCGGAGACTTAAGCCACCTGATGCAGAAGGGCTGACCCGATGTACCTCGATTCAACATTCTGTTCAAAGTAAAAACCTACACAAGCATACTTGTATAAAGATAGTATGAGCAGAGCATTTGTAAAAGAAGATGATGCGGGCGAGCCACCCATTATTCCACCACGCGCCGCGCTGCCGCCGGGCGTTACGAACTATGTAACACCGCAAGGCCTAGCACAGCTGCGTACTGAATTGGCGGAGCTGGAGGCAGAAAGAACAAAGGTGGAGGCCAACCGTGAGGATGAGGCTAACCGCACACGCCAGCTCAGCATCTTGAACGGCAGGCTCAGCGCGCTGCATGAGCGCCTGGCAAGTGCCCGTGTCATAGATCCTGCCAGCCAACCTGCAAATGAGGTACGGTTTGGAGCCAAAGTTACCCTACAAACTATTAAAGGCCCGAAGCCTGGCATGAAACGTACTTTTACAATTGTAGGGGTGGATGAGGCAGATGTGGCAGCAGGAAAGATTGCTTTCGTAGCTCCCATAGCCCGCGCTGTGGGTGGCGCAAGGGTTGGGCAGACGGTCAGCTTGAAATTAGGACGAAACGAGGAGCTGGTAGAGGTTACCAGGATTACTTACCCTGCGGAGTAGTTAAACGAACTTCTATAGCAGTAGTTGAATTGAGCCTAGGTACGAGCTGAAAGCCGCGACATACTTGAAATGCCGTTCCCGCTTTAGTCCACTGCAAGTTCGACATTCAGACAATGCTTCCGCTTCTAGCTAGAGTGATCGGCAATGATCTTCCACCCTTCCGGAAATTTCCTGAAGATGACGGAGAAATGGCCTTGCAGGTCCCCTTTGTCGGCATCGCGCAGCAGGTGCCATTTGCCAACCACCAGCATCGTTTCCGGGGAGAGCATACGAAACTCTTTCAAGTCGAAATTAAGCTTGCCCATGGCTGATACATCGGGGTAGCTTTTTTTATAGTTATCCAGGGTTTGCTGCCAGCCGTAGGTAAGCCCGCGCGAACCGATAAACAAAAGAGAGTCTGACTTCCAGTAGCCCTGCATATAACACTCCAAGTCGCCTGTGCTCCAGCATTGCGCCTGCTCCTCCAGTACCTGTCGTACTTCGGCCCTCGCATCGGTAACAGCAGGTTGTTTTTGGCTGCTCACACAGGCACTCATACTTAAGAGGCAAAGCGCCAGCAGGATGTAAAGTCTATTTCTCATCTTTCTCCGGTAAAATCTCTTTAATGTACGTGGCGCCCCCTAAGCGGCCCATTGCCCTGGCTATGCGCACCCTCCGGCCAAGAATGTAACCTGATGGGCGGTTAGCGGAATACCTGATCGGGTTTGGCAGTACTGCCGCCAGCAACGAGGCTTGCCACCGCCCCACTTCACTTGCTGGTTTTTTAAAGTACTGCCGGGATGCGGCCTCCACCCCGAAAACGCCATCGCCCATCTCGGCAATGTTCAGGTATACTTCCAGGATGCGCTGCTTTCCCCACAGCACCTCTATCAGCACGGTGAAATACGCCTCTACCGCCTTACGAAGGTAACTGCGCCCGTGCCATAGAAAAACGTTCTTGGCTACCTGCTGGCTAATGGTGCTGCCGCCTCTCATATTCCCTCCCTTCTGGTTCCGCTGAAAGGCGTCTGATATGGCGTCAAAATCGAACCCGCTGTGTTGCAGAAACTTCTGGTCCTCTGAGGCCACAACGGCCAAAGGCAGCTGGTCCGACATCTCCTCCAACGATACGAATTTATACTTGATGCCCGGGTTTTCTTTGCCGGTGGCACCTGCCTCGGCTCTGCGCTTAAGCATGTGCAGCGTAGCCGGTGGCGCTACCCATCGGTATACCAGCACCCACGCCACACTTATCAGGAAAAGGCTGAGTACCAGCTTCACGAAAAGCAGCTTTATTTGCCTTAACCCCAGTCTTTTTTTAGCCATTCTGATGCACTGTCATTCGGCCGCAAAGGTAAGGAGTTTGGAGTATTTTCCTAACACGGCAAAGCCAGCCCCGAACGTAAGCCCTGCCGCAAGCGTAGGGTAAATCAGGGATGCGAGGTATACTTATACTTTGCGGAAATCCCCTGAAAGTATAAGCAAACAAGACACTATGCCTGAAACTAAATACCTGCCGCTGTTCCCGCTGAACATTGTGGTATTCCCGGAGGAGAAACTGAACCTGCATATTCTTGAGCCGCGTTACAAGCAACTGGTGCTCGACTGTGTGGAGTCCGGAAAGACCTTTGGCATACCCACCTTTATACGGAACGGCGTAGGGCTGTTCGGCACCGAGGTGGAGATACTGAGCATCGAGAAGAAGTATGATAATGGGGAGATGGACATCCGCACCAGGGGGCTACAAATATTCAAGATACAGCAGTTTGATAAAATGGCTCCGGACAGGCTTTATGCAGGCGGCGAGGTGGAGATGGTGGAGAACAAGTATGAGGAGGACATCATCACGAAGATGAAAATAAGGGAGCTGCTGGAAAAGCTCTATGAAACACTCGGGCTTGGGAATTTATACATGGAGCTACCGGAGGACTTTAAAAGCTATGACATTGCGCACCAACTGGGCCTGAACACCGAGCAGGAATACGCCCTGCTACAGCTCCTGAGCGAGACAGAACGGCAGGAGGTTATACTGCTTCACCTGCAGCAGTTACTGCCCTTGCTGCTGGAAACAGAGAAGCTGAAGGAGCGCATTCGCCTAAACGGGCACTTTAAACACCTCACCCCTCCGAACTTTTAAGCCCCGCGCTGTTTATACTATATGCTGGTATACTTCCTCATCATTGTTCCGGTACTCGTGCTCGCATTCTTCGCCTTTAGCTACTGGCAGGAACGCAAGTATAGGCGCAAGCCTTTTTACAAGCTATCGGATGTGGGTTGGCAGCGCCACGCACCGCCCCCCGATACTGATCTTCTGCACTCTGTGGCGCTGCTCGGTGATGTGGGCGCCATTGCCACCGACGGCACCGACCTGGTGCTGCAACTGGCTCAGCAGTGGCAGCACCAGGTCGGTGAAAAAGGTACCATGGTTTTTCTGGGTGATAACCTGTACCCCATCGGTTTGCCGGAAGCAGGTAACCGTCACCGCGACCTGGCCGAGGCTAGGCTCAACACCCTTATCGAAAGTATAAAAAATTACCCGGGGCGGGGAATATTTCTGGGCGGCAACCACGATTGGCTAAAGGGACGCGAGGGTGGCTATGAGCAGCAGCTGCGGCAAGAGCAGTACGTGGAGGAGCACCTGCAGCAGCCTGACAGTTACCTGCCCCCCAAAGGCTGCCCTGGCCCAAGCTGTCTGCAGCTGGCGGATAACCTGCTGCTGGTGGTCATAAACACGCAGTGGTTTGTGCAGCGTGGCTTTAAACCTATGGGCAGCAAGTATGGTTGCCCTTATTCTGACATCGAAGAGTTTTTTGTGCGCCTGAACAAACTACTGAAGCGCAACAGCCACCAACGCATACTTATTACCGCGCACCACCCGCTCTACAGCAACGCCATGCACGGTGGCAAGTTTACCATTAAGCAGCACATTTTTCCGCTCACAGCCCTCCACAAGCGCTTTCTTATTCCGCTGCCGGTGTTTGGGTCGCTGTACCCGTTTTACCGCAAGATGTTCGGGGCTTATGAGGATATGTCGCATGGCAAGTATAAAAAGATGCGCAAACGCCTGGTCCGTATCTTCCATCGGTACGACAACCTGATTTATGTGGGCGGCCACGACCATAACCTGCAGTATTTTGAGGTGCAGGGCAACCACTACATCGTGAGCGGATCGGGTAGTAAGACAGCCTTTGTGAAGAAAGGAGGCAAAGCAACATTTGCGCTGGAGGACCTGGGCTTCTTTGTGCTAAACTGCTACAGCAACGGGCAAGTATGGATAGAGTGCCGCACCGTTTCTGAGTCTCAGGAAAATGGCCTTCTGATGTTCCGGAAAAGGATCTAACCCCCTTTTGGAAGTATAACCTTCAGGCTTTTGGCGTGCATTTCCACCTCTATTTTCTCCGTCGTATCAACCGGTTCTCCGTCAATATGCATCACCTCGTGGTCCAGGTTATAGATAGTGGCGCGCCTGCACTTCAGGATGCGCGTGTACACGCTGGTGTCTATACTATCTGTGTAAAGCTTATAAAGTATACCGATGCTGGCAGCCTTTGGGAAAGGCTCTATCAGGCAGATCTCAAACATACCGTCGTTCAGGATTCCATCCGGATTAATGCTGGCATTAGAGCCCCAGGCATTGGCATTGGCAACCGTCACCATAAAGGCTTTTCCTTCAAAGCTATCCGAGTCTGTCTCTATCCTGTAGTGTTTCGGCTCATAGCTCAGGTACTCCTGCAGCGCAATCCAGGCGTAAGCGCCCGGTCCCCGTGTGTCTCCCTCGCAAAAACGCTGTACCACCAGCGCATTAAAACCAAGGTCGCTGAGGTGGATGGAGGGCATGCCGTTTAGCGTGATGGTATCGATGTTACGGACAACATGTTTATGGATGAGCTCCAGCGCCTCCTCGGTATCCTGTGGTATGTCCAGGTCTTTTGCAAGACCGTTGCCGGAACCCAAGGGTATAATACCCAGGGGCGTGCCGGTGCCAATCAGCAGGTCGCCTACCATACTTACGGTGCCATCGCCTCCAACCGCGTATACGCCTTCAAAGGTGTTGCCGTCCAGCTTTTTCTTCAGTTCCTCCTTATCGTTTTCTCCGGTGGTGGTGTAAATTTCATACTTTATTTCGTGTTCCTGGCAAATTGCCGCGATGTCTTCTTTCAGATCTTCTTTCTCGATATCGCCGGCAATCGGGTTCAGCACGAAGAGTAGGTTTCTGTGCTTATGTAGCTCCATTCTGTTTTGTGTCTTTTCTGTTGTTCTCCATACGCAGAACAACTCGTTGGGTGGTACGGTAAACGTGTTTGCTTGCTGATTATTCGGTTAAGCCCTCAGGCAGACCATTCGGATACTGCTCCTGTATGGCGGCCTCGATCTTTGCCACACGATTGCCTGGGTTAGGGTGCGTCTGCATGAACTCAGGTCCACCACCTGCCCCACCGCTCGCCTCCTCCAGTATCTGCATCACCCGCACCATGGAACGGGGATCATACCCTGCATTTCCGGTAAGCTCCACCGCCAGCACATCCGACTCCAGTTCATCTTCACGGCCATAGCTCATGTTTACCAGTTGCCCGATCATGGCGGCCACTGCAGCTCCGGATCGGCTGGCAGGGTTGTCCGGATCATACGTAGCGATGGCGGCTGCGCCGGTAAGACCTTGTGTTAGCTTTGCCTTGGCCAGCTGCTGCGCCGAGTGCCGCGCCACCACATGCCCAATCTCATGGCCTAGCACCCCGGCAAGCTGCCCCTCAGACTCCAGGCGCCTCAGCAAACCAGCCGTGATAAATATCTGGCCACCAGGCAAAGCAAAGGCATTTACCGTCTGTTCATCGGCAAGCAAATGAAAATCAAACTCATAAGGTGTTTCCTTTACCCGTGTGCTCTGCACCAGCCGTTGCCCGATGGCTTTCACCTCTTGGGCTGCCTGCTGGTCGGGGTGCAGGCCGCCGTACTGCTCCGCCATCTGCGGGGCCGCCTGCAGGCCCAGCGCTATCTCCTGCTCCACGGTCATGTCCACGCGCTGTTCCTCGCCGGTGAACTCATTCTGCTCTGAACTGCACCAATAGGTAACTAACGACACAGCAGCCACCAGCAGTGCGATTATAAATTTTATTGCTCCTCTCATGATTATAGTATCCGTTAACAACCACTGCCAAACATGCAAATGGTACAAAGAAAACGTGTAGCCGTGGGCGCTGGTTGTGTTCTTTAGAAGAAGTCATACTTCGAATTCTTTGGGGGCAGGTGCGGGGCAACAGCAGGCAGATATATAGCAGTATTGTATACTTTATGCCGCGGTTCTCGTAATAAGACATGCTTGCAGCATTAGGCTGCACTTAAGTGAAACAAATAAACAGAACCATGAACCAGAAACGAACATTCGGCACCATTCTCACAGTATTGGGTATTGTGGGTATCATATGGGGTGCCTACGCCTTCCTGATGGGGGGTGATGGCGGCGTGGTAGGCAAGTATACTTCCGCCGTTCCGTTTGTGGTTGGCCTGATTTTCTTCTTCGCAGGAATAAATCTGGTTAAAACCACGAAAGACGAAGCATAACCATCTAACGGATACGTACAAAAAAAAGCCACCTGCTAAAAGTATAGCAGGTGGCTTTTATATTTTCAGAGAGACCGACTTAGATGCTCATCACATCAGTGGCGGCCTTGGCGGCATAGTATTCCACTGCCTTGCTGTCATCCAAGAAGCGGGAAGTATACTTGCTGTCGTTGCCGTGGATGTACAGCACTGATTTGTCTTTGATCGTCTCAATCACATCTTTGGAGATCTCCTTCGGTACGGATGGGCACCCCAGGCTGCGGCCCAGACGGCCATACTGCTTTACAAAATTCTCGCTAACGTAATCGGCTCCGTGTACCACAATGGCTCTTTCCATGGCATTGGAGTTATACCCCTCATCCATCCCCTGCAGGCGCAGTGAGAGGCCATGCTTACCAAAGTAAGTGGCGTCGGTCAGGTAAAAGCCGAGACTGCTCATATAAGAACCGGAAGTGTTGGAGAACTGGGTGGCTTTATCCTGGCCGGTATTGCGGCCATGTGCCACCAGTGTATTAAAAAGTACTTTTTTGGCGTTCAGGTCTATAATCCAGAGGCGCTTCTGTGAGCTGGGCTTTGTAAAATCGACTACTGAAATTATGGATTTCTTCGGGGCCACCACCTGCAGGCGCTTGAAGTTCTGAAACCCTACCACAGCCTTCTCAAAGACCTCGTAAGACAGGCCTTTCTGTTTTAAACCTGCCGCATTGTAAAGCTCCTGCACATGATTGTCAAAAGCCGCCTCTTTTGCAGCCGCAGCACCACCAGCGTTATTTGCGATTACCTCTTTTGTATCCGCCAAAGTAGCAGCCGGTGTGGCAACTGCATGATCAGGGGCAGCAGAAGTAAAGGAAAGAAGACCGAGGGTGATTGCAGTTAAAAACACTCTTACCATAAGTTTAGATTAAGCTTTCTGTTATATGAGTTCGGCTAAAGCAACATGGAAAACCGTGCAAATTGTTCCATGGCTGTAAATTCTATATAGCATCTATAGACTTAAACTAAGACGTTTTTATATAAAATGCAATAGCTATAGCTGCTAAGGCCGCAAATTACCACTACTATCTAACAATATATAGTATAAATACAATTTACCGATTATTTTGGCTTTGCCTTGTGTGGCAAAAGATCTTGCTGCAACTTTATGGCAGTAAATTAAGACTATGGCAAAACGATCTATTATAGCGCAAAGTATAGGCCTCCTGCTGCTGGCAGCCTGCACCACACCAGATAGCCTGAAAGACTTTGACAGCACCACCTGGAAAAACGACCGCTTTGGGTGCGACAACCAGCGAGCCGAACTGGTGGATGACTTTGAGTTGATCCGGAAAGAGATGTATGGCAAGAAAGAGTATGTGGTGCGCAACGTACTGGGCAAGCCCGATAGCGAGGAACTGATGGAGCGCAGCCAGCGCATCTACTTCTATTACATAGAGCCCGGTGCCCAGTGTCAGGACCGGCGCACACGAATGTCGGAGGCAAACCGCGTGCAGGTGCGCATAAACTCCCTCGGCAAAGTATCTGAAATAACCTACTATAAGCCAGTAACAGAAACAGCAAAGCCCGAGTAAAACCCGGGCTTTGCTGTTTTTATGGTTTTCAATACTATCTTATTCTTCGTTCTCGGTAATCAGCTGCGAATCCAGCCTTCCTTCCAGTTTCTGGTACTCGCGCAGCTGCTTCTGTGTCAGTACGCCAATCAGATTCCTGTCGTTTTTCAGCTGAATATTTCTTAGCTCCTTAGAGCGCGATTGCGGGTCGGTGGAGAAACTTGCCTCTGCCTGCTGCAGCTGCTGGTAACGGCTGTTGTTTAGCTGAGTTACCTTGTTGAACTGCTGCTCCGTCAGGCTCAGTTCCTCTTTCATTTCCATACTTGCCATGGTCGGCCCGTCTACCTCCATCGATAACACAACCATATCCAGCGCGTCGTCAGTTGGGTGTAAACGCTGGGCATAGCTAGTTGCTCCTATCAACACCAGTACAAGTATTAGTAAAGATTTTTTCATTTTGAAAGTATAATACGTGTTAGTAGTTAAATGATCCTTTAGCTGTCTTAAACGTACAATGCTTGCGCAAGTTAGGAAAAATATCTGAATATTATATTTTTTATGTATTTTTTTTAACTTTTTTACATTGTCGCACAAAATATTATTTATTAAAGCTATAGCCTACAAGTATTCACTAAATAACCCGTCACTTTCGTAACCATAGCCCTTGTTTCAGGTATACCTTATATATGAATTCTTTAATAGGATTTTTTGCAAGTATAACCGCGAAACACCTTAATTAATAAGGTTTCGATTTAATAAAAACGATATGAGGACAAGGTTTTACAACCCGAGTAAACTAGAGGTAACTTTCGCAAGAGCCGTGAAAGACCTGACGGATCAACTAGAAACAAAATTGGACGAAGGTGAGCGGGTAATAGATACAAAATCTATCCATGATGCTGACAACCCGATGGTTATCTTTAAGCTGGAGGACAAAGAAGGTGACCTGCATGAAGTTGTGATACAGATTATTCAACGGCCAGACAGTATAGTTAAGTAAAGAACATACAGCACAAACAGAAGGGCCGGTCATGAATTCATGACCGGCCCTTCTGTTTGTGCTAAGTAAATCCTATATATTATATATACTATGCTATTAAGGAGCCCCGGGCACCTTGTGTTGGCGTTGCTTAAACCACTGCATGGCTATAAAGGAGATCATCACACCGGAAATGATGCCCTCCAGGAACAGCACCGAGAAGATGACCACGCCCGGCGTCGCCTCTACCCTCTCGCCAAAATATCGCTCCGCCGACAGCATTTCAATCAGCGACTCCCCACCTGTTTTTACATACACCACCATAAAAGCGGCAAAAATAACGGTGCCCACCACAGCAGTTATAATTCCGGTGCCAAGCCCTTTGAAGTATGAAATCTGGCCATCCATTACCAGTCTATATGCCCGAATGGCGAGAACTACGCCCACGGCCATAATCAGGCCGTTCAGGAAACGCAGCTCAATGACGTGCACCAGCCCCAGCAGCTTCATCAGAAAAAAATATATAATCAGTGCCGCAGCTGTAAGCAGGCCATATTTGAGGCCAATCTTTTCCATAGTAGTATTTAGTTAAGGGTGTTTCGGTAATCGTTCTTAGCAGTACGCAGCTTTATACTTGGTTAGGCATGGTATGTTCCGGGCTCTTGAACCACTGCATGGCAATAAAGCCGATGATGAACCCCGGCCATGTGCCATGAGCTACAGCTATCCAGAACATAGAGAGCACAGAAAGCCCCTCCGGGAAAAGAGAGCTTGCGCTCAGCGCCTCAAGATACGTCTTATCCAGCACCGTTACGTACAGCACCAGGAACAACGCAATTATAAGCGATGATGTAAAGGCGGTGATCAAGCCTATCCCCAGCCCATCAAAGTACTTAATGAGGCCATTGTTCAGCCGTTTGAACTTAGAGATGGCAATTACAATTCCGATGATAAGGAATATACCGCTCAGGTAAGAGAGCTCAACAATGTCGGTTAGGCCTAGTACGCGCATCACCAGAAAATATACTATGTGTGCCACACCTACCAGTAAACCATACTTAATAGCAATGTTCTGAAAAGAGACTTTAGCAGAAGCCATGGTGTATAATTTTAATGTTTCTAATCAATCCTTCTAAAAATGAACAGATTAGCTGTTCATTTGGTTATTTATAGACCTCCCTGCGGCACCATAATTGCAGTAGCTTGCAGTGGGCTCCTTAATATTATTGAAATTATATACTATAGATTGCAGGGTGGCGTTGTGGTTTAGCCATGTTTTTTTAGCCAACAACAGCAAAAGCAGTTGGTTTTTAAACACATGCGCTTCAGGCGATACTTATACTTTGTGGCATGCCTAACCGTAAGGAGCACCTAAAACCACGTTTTTATTTCGTAGCTTTGCAGCCAAATCTAACATCATACTTATACTTAAGCCTTTATGATTAGTACGAACAATGTCAGCCTGTCTTATGGCAAGCGCACATTATTTGAAGATGTAACCATCAAGTTTGTTCCTGGTAACTGCTATGGCCTGATTGGGGCTAACGGTGCCGGTAAATCAACTTTCCTGAAAATATTAGCTGGTGATATCGATCCAAACACCGGCACTGTTGAAATCCCTGCCAACGCCCGCCTGGCGGTACTGAAGCAGAACCATTTTGAGTACGACGAGTACCCTGCCCTGCAGACTGTGATCATGGGCCACAAGCGCCTGTGGAGCATAATGGAGGAGAAAGATGCCATTTACGCCAAGCCTGATTTTAACGAGGAGGACGGCCTCCGTGCCGCTGAGTTGGAGGGTGAGTTTGCCGACCTGGAGGGCTGGAACGCCGAGTACGAGGCGGCCGAGCTACTGAGCGGACTTGGCATCACCGAAGACCTGCACCACTCCCTGATGAAGGACCTGAGCGGTAGTGAGAAAGTACGCGTGCTTTTGGCTCAAGCCCTGTTTGGTAACCCGGATATCCTGCTGCTGGACGAGCCTACCAACCACCTGGACGCAGAGTCAATCATGTGGCTGGAGAACTTCCTGGACAACTTCCAGAACACTGTAATCGTGGTGTCGCACGACCGCCACTTCCTGGATGCCGTGTGTACGCACGTAGCCGACATCGATTTTGGCAAGATTAAGATGTATGCCGGTAACTACAGCTTCTGGTATGAGTCTAGCCAATTAGCCCTGAAACAACGCTCCGACGCAAACAAGAAGACAGAGGACAAACGTAAGGAACTGGAGGAATTCATCCGCCGATTCAGCGCCAACGCCTCCAAATCCAAGCAGGCTACCTCCCGTGCCAAGTTGTTGGAGAAGCTTACCGTTGAGGATATCCAACCTTCATCACGTAAATACCCGTACATCGCTTTTAAACCAGAGCGCGAGGCAGGTAACCAGATCCTGAACGTAGAGAACCTGAGTAAGTATGTAGAAGGGCAGCCGATCTTTACGGACATCAGCTTTATGGTTGACAAAGGTGATAAGATTGCCGTTATCGGCCGTAACGATATCGCCGCTTCTACTTTCTTTAAGATTCTTTTTGATGAAGAGAAGCCTGACAGTGGAGAGTTTAAGTGGGGCACGACCATTACATCTTCTTTCTTCCCGAAAGATAACCAGGAGTTCTTCGATACTGACCTGAACCTGGTGGACTGGTTACGCCAGTATTCTACGGAGAAAGACGAGAGCTTTATCCGCGGCTTCCTGGGCCGTATGTTGTTCTCCGGAGAGGAGTCTCTCAAGAAGGCTAACGTACTGTCGGGTGGCGAGAAAGTACGCTGCATGTTCTCCAGAATGATGCTTCAGTCTGGCAACGTGCTGGTGTTCGATGAGCCGACAAACCACCTGGACCTGGAGTCGATCCAGGCTCTGAACAACTCGCTGCGCGATTTTGACGGCACTATCCTGTTCTCGTCGCACGACTTACAGTTTGTGGATACCATTGCTAACCGTATAATAGAGCTTACGCCGAATGGCATTATTGATAAGCGCATGACCTATGAGGAGTACCTGTCGGATGAAGCGATAAAGGAACTGCGCAAAAAAATGTATGCCACGGCCGTAGTATAAAGGACAAGTTAAAAACTATACCTGCAGAACTATGCTGACGCCTTCGCGCCACCTTACTCCTCTTTTGTTGCCGCTTTTGTTTGTACTGTTTGCAAGCACAGGGGCCGCTGCACAGGTGCCTGACACCACCTACCGCAAACCGGAACTGCCTACCGGGCCTCCTGCCCCTGTGGAGCAGCCAAGGCCACGACCGCAGCCACGGGTAAGAGAACAGCCGGAGCCGGAACCGGAGGTAGTGCAACAGCAGGAAAGGGAAGCGCAACCCGAGGAGCAGCTGCGTTTTATCGACAGGTTATACTTTGGCGGAAGCTTTGGCCTGCAATTTGGCACTTACACCAGCATCTCGTTATTGCCAACCATAAGCTATGCCCTTACACCGAAGCTGTATGCGGGTGTGGGCGGTGTGTACCACTACGAGAGCGGCGAGGGCTTTAACCTGCACCACTATGGGGGTCGCGGGCTTGCGCAACTTGAGATGTTCAATATTGGAGATGGTGCAGTACTAGCTCATGCTGAGGCAGAGGTGTTAAGTGTAGCAGTACCTTACTATGACGTGACCGGAAGACGGCATATTGACCGCACAGCCTTAACCATACCTATGATTGGAATTGGCTACCGCCAGCGTTTCTCCAATAACGGGTATTTTGATATGCTGCTGCTGTATAATGGGAACGATGACCCTATAAACCCCTATAGTAACCCGGTGATACGGGTAGGGTTTAACGTTCCTTTTACAAGAAGATAGTGTACGAGTGAGCATAAAAAATGGGCTGCCAATCTAATGGCAGCCCATTTTATTTTAAAGTAAGGCTTTTATCAACCCCGTATGAGGCGAAGCAGCACTACAATAATTGCGATCACTAGCAGAATGTGAATCAGACCACCAACTGCATCAGGGAATCCTAGGAAACCGATCAGCCAGATGATCACGAGTACCACAGCTATTATATACAATAAATTTCCCATAGTTTTGTCTATTTATAGTGTTTGAGTTGATTTTTTTCTTTTAACGTAAATACACGCTGAGGGTTAAGCACTCCTGATTAGGCGCAACAGCACCGCAACAACGGCTAGCACCAACAGCACATGAATTATTCCGCCAACAGCATCCGGGAATCCCAGGAAGCCGATCAGCCAAAAGATCACCAGCACTACGGCGATGATGTAAAGTAAATTTCCCATAGTTTTATATTTGTCTTTGTCCATACATGGCAGGTAAGGGTATCACGCCACCATGCGTTTTGTGTTTTTAATTTTTAGCTTTTACGGTGCTTCATAGCAAAGGATTTATATTATGCAATAATTTTCTATTACAATAGGTAATTTATTCTATATACTTCCTCCTACCCCTTTCCAAAACCTACAAGAACCCAGGCTATTACAGCTTTAAAAAGTATTATACTTAAGAAGCGATCAACGATCAAAGTATAAAATTCTTACTACAATACAGAACAAACCAAGGCTACTTAAGATATATAAATTATAAGTATTTAAAGATTACCTTCTCCCGAACAGAAGTATCAGCATAACTTATTAGCTTTGTATAGATAATAATACTGACATACACATACTATATACCTATGAAGAAAGTAGCAGTAATAGGTTCTGGCACAATGGGCAATGGCATTGCTCATGTCTTCGCACAGAACGGATTCCCTGTATCACTGGTAGATATCTCGGAAGAGGCGCTTCAGAAAGCGATGGGCACCATCTCTAAGAACCTGGACCGCATTGTAGCCAAGGGTAACCTGACAGAAGCACAAAAGCAGCAGACTCTGAACAATATCACCACCTACACAAGTATGCAGGATGGTGTAAAAGATGCGGATCTAGTGGTTGAGGCTGCCACCGAGAACGTGGATCTTAAACTAAAGATCTTCCGTGACCTCGACAGTTTTACTAAACCGGAGGCCATACTTGCCTCCAACACCTCTTCTATCTCTATTACCAAGATCGCCTCTGTTACGGGTCGCCCGGAAAAAGTGATTGGTATGCACTTCATGAACCCGGTGCCGGTAATGAAGCTCGTAGAAATCATTCGCGGTTACTCTACGTCTGATGAAGTTACGCAACAGATCATGGATATGTCTTTACAGTTAGGCAAAGTTCCTACGGAGTGTAACGACTACCCTGGCTTTGTGGCAAACCGTATTCTGATGCCGATGATCAATGAAGCCATCTATAGCTTGTACGAAGGTGTGGCCGGCGTTGAAGAGATTGACACGATCATGAAGTTAGGTATGGCACACCCTATGGGTCCGCTGCAACTAGCCGACTTCATTGGTCTAGATGTATGCCTCTCTATTCTTAACGTGCTGCACGATGGCTTTGGTAACCCGAAATACGCACCATGCCCACTCCTGGTGAACATGGTGCAGGCTGGCCACAAAGGTGTTAAGTCTGGCCAGGGCTTCTACTCCTGGACGCACGGTACGAAAGAGTTAATAGTGGCGGAGAGGTTTAGGAAGTAGTGCATCGATAAGGTAACAAGTATAAGGAGAAAGAGAAAACAGTAGTATCTTTTACAACCTCCTCCATTTCAAAAACTAAAAAAGTCCCTGCCGAACATATCCGCAGGGACTTTTTCATCACATACAACAGAACTACACCGCCACCGCGTGGTCGCGGAGCACGTCGTTCAGGGATGTCTTCAGGTCAGTACTTTCCTTGCGCTGGCCAATGATGAGGGCGCATGGTACCTGAAACTCCCCTGCCGGGAACTTCTTCGTGTAAGAGCCCGGAATTACCACGGAGCGAGGCGGCACATACCCTTTGTAAATCTTCTCCTCAGAACCGGTTACGTCGAATATCTTGGAGCTACCTGTTATGGTAACGCCGGCACCGATCACCGCCTCTTTACCGATGCGGCAACCTTCTACCAATATGCTCCTGGACCCGATAAAGGCACCGTCCTCTATGATAACCGGAGCAGCCTGCACCGGCTCCAGCACCCCGCCAAGGCCCACGCCACCGCTCAGGTGCACGTTTTTGCCTACCTGTGCGCAGCTACCCACCGTAGCCCAAGTATCCACCATAGTTCCGGAATCCACGTAGGCACCAATGTTTACATAAGACGGCATCATCACCACACCTCTCGCCAGGAAAGAACCATAACGGGCCACCGCATGCGGCACCACGCGTACGCCAAGCTGCTCATAGTTTCGCTTCAGCGAGATCTTGTCGTGAAACTCAAACGGGCCAACTTCTATCGTCTTCATGTGCTGGATCGGGAAGTATAGCAGCACCGCCTTTTTCACCCACTCGTTTACAGTCCATTCTTCTCCCTTCGGCTCAGCCACACGAAGTATACCTCTGTCCAGGTCATCTATCACAGAACGGATGGCTTCCACAGTGGCAGAGTCTTTCAGCAGCTCACGGTTATCCCAGGCCTGCTCTATTATTTGTCTTAGCTCCATATTCAAATTGCTTATTACTCAATATTGCGTAAAAGTAAGTATTTTTGATGGATGTCTGAAAAGAGAATCTTGATTGCTTCGCTGCTAAAGCCAATTAACGACACCCGGATGTTTGAAAAAATCGGCTTGTCATTGAGCTGTATTTCTGATACTCAAATCAACATCGCAGGTTTCAGGGCGCACGTACCCCAAAAAGCGCCTGCCAACGTACACTTTCACCCAATATTCGACTTCAAGCGATTAAGCATTGCACGTTTAAAGGCGCAACAGAAGTATGAAAAGTTGCTCTTCCAACTAAAGCCAGACCTCATTATCGCCTGTACGCACGAGTTACTTCTGGCCAGCCAGGCCTATTGCCGAAAGTATGGTGCCCAGCTGATGTATGACGTGCAGGAGAACTATACTTTGAACCTGACCTCGCAGCGAAATTACCCTCCCCTGCTCCGGCAACTGCTTGCTTACCGTGTAGGCAAAGCCGAGCAGAAGGCCGCCCCAGACATAGCGCATTTTTTGTTAGCCGAGCATAGTTATGCACAAGAGCTGCCTTTCTTGGCTGCAGGAAAGTATTCGGTAGTTGCTAATAAGTATAAACCGGCAACAGGCTATACCCTGCCTGCCACACCTGTTCGGCTTGATAAGCAGCCTCTGCGGCTACTGTACTCTGGCACCATTGCCGAAGTTTACGGTATTTTTGAAGCAGTGAGTTTAGCCGAGGCCTTGCACTGCCTGGAGCCCTCCACGACCCTCACCATTGTCGGTTACAGCTCCCGCAGCCATACCTTGCGGCAATTGCAACAGTGTATAAAAGGTAAAAGTTTTATCCGGCTTATTGGCGGCGATAGGTTGGTGCCGCACCAGCAGATCCTGCAAAGTATAAAAGAGAGCAATGTAGGACTACTTCCCTATAAACCACACCCCAGTACGGAGCGCTGCATCCCTACCAAACTTTACGAATACATGGCGTATGCACTGCCTGTGCTGGTGCAGCAAAACCCGCTGTGGCAAAGTATAACCGAGGTAAACCAGGCGGGTATTTCCATAGATTTTAACGGTGTATGCCCACAGGAAGTACTCAAGCGTATACGTCAAGAGCTTTTTTATACCTCTGGAATCTCCCCTGACATTTTCTGGAAAAGCGAGGAGATAAAGCTGATTGCAATAGTTAAAGAAGCCTTAACACGCTTCAGCAAATTATAGAATTTTATTTTTAGGTGAATCTAAATTCACTGTAAAAGAGTATATTTGTAACTAAACGAAACTATAGTATGCGTAATTCGAAAATTGCAGGCGTTGGCCACTACGTACCCGAAAACGTAGTAACGAACAAGGATCTGGAAAAGATAATGGATACCTCAGACGAGTGGATCCGTGAACGGACAGGCATTGTGGAGCGTCGTTATTTCCAGGAGGGCGTGGATACAACAGCCAATATGGGTGCTGCCGCATCCCGTAAAGCTATACAGATGGCTGGATTGGAGCCTAAAGACATAGACATGATCGTGTTTGCCACCTTGAGCCCTGATTACCTCTTCCCTGGGTCAGGTGTTTTGTTGCAGCGCGAACTAGGCCTGAAGGAAATCCCGGCACTGGATGTACGGAACCAGTGCTCTGGCTTCATCTACGCGCTATCGGTAGCTGACCAGTTTATCAAAACAGGTATGTATAACAACGTGCTTGTGGTTGGTTCTGAGATCCACTCCACCGGCCTCGACTTCTCTACGCGCGGGCGCGGTGTGTCCGTGATCTTCGGTGATGGCGCGGGCGCTGTGGTGCTTGTCCCTTCCGAGAGCGAAGACCGTGGCATCTTATCCACGCACCTGCACGCTGATGGCGAGTTTGCCGAGGAGTTGGCGGTAACCGCCCCGAACAGCAACAAGAAAGAGCGCCTGACACACGAGATGATTGACGACGGCAGCATCTACCCCTACATGAACGGAAACATGGTATTTAAGCACGCGGTAACCCGTTTCCCGGAGGTAATTGAAGAGGCTCTGAACAAAAACGGCTACAAGCCTGAGGACATCGACCTGCTGGTACCGCACCAGGCTAACCTACGCATTACCTCCTACATTCAGCAGAAAATGGGCTTGCCGGCTGAGAAGGTGATGAGTAACATCCAGAAGTATGGCAACACCACTGCCGCCTCTGTGCCAATCGCACTGAGTGAGGCTTACGAGGAGGGACGCATTAAAGAAGGCGACCTGGTTTGCCTGGCTGCCTTTGGTAGCGGCTTTACGTGGGCTTCTGCACTTATCCGTTGGTAAGTATAAAGTATGAATTCTGAGTGAGTGGATGAGTGCATTCCTAGGATTGTACATTCACTCGTTCAGAATTCACACCATCGCTCATTCACCCATTACTACTATGTCCCATAGTTACACCGAGGAGAACTACATCAAGGCCATCTATAAGCTGTCGGCCAACGGCACGCAGGAGGTGAACACCAACGCCATTGCGGAGGTATTGGAAACCAAGGCCGCCTCTGTTACAGACATGCTCCGGAAGCTGAGCGCCAAGGATATCGTCAACTACGTGAAGTATAAAGGCGTTTCGCTAACCGAACAAGGGGAGCGTGTAGCCCTGCAGATCATCCGCAAGCACAGGTTGTGGGAAACATTCCTGGTAGAGAAACTCAAGTTTAACTGGGATGAGGTACACGAGGTGGCAGACGAAATGGAGCACATCTCCTCTACCCTGCTCACCAACCGCCTCGACGAGTTCCTGGGCTTCCCGAAATTTGATCCGCACGGGGACCCTATACCTTCCGAGACAGGCGAGATGAAGCAGATCAAACAACGCCTTCTCTCTGATATGGAGGTAAACGATGCCGGCGTAGTGGTAGGCGTAAACGATTCGCAACCACTTTTCCTGCAGTACCTCGACAAAATGGGTATCGCCCTGGGCTCAAAGATCAAAATTATTGACAAGATCCCGTACGACAACTCTCTGGAGATAAACCTGGAGGACAACAAAAAACTGCTCATCTCCAGCGAGGTATCCAAAAATATTTTCTTATCCGCTTAAAATGAGCCAACACAAACTATGAGAATCACTTACCTCCTGCTTGCACTCTGCCTCACCCTGCTTACCGGCTCCTGCACCCAAACAGAGAACAAAGGCACCATAGCGCCTGGGGAACGAATGAAAGTCGTGACCACCACCAGCATACTGAAAGATGCTGTCGCAAACATTATAGGCGATGCAGCCGATGTGGAGGCTATTATGGGCAGCGGCGTGGACCCGCACCTGTACAAGGCCACGCAGGGCGACCTGGATAAACTGATGGGTGCAGATGTAATCGTTTACAATGGCTTGCACTTAGAGGGCAAAATGGGCGAGGTAATGGAAAAGCTGGGCCGCCAGAAAACCGTGGTAGCGGGCACAGCAGGCATACCGCAGGAGAAACTACGCAGCTCACCACAGTTCCAGGACAGCCATGACCCACACGTTTGGTTTGATGTGCAGCTGTGGCAGGAGGTGGTGAAGCACCTGAGCCAGGAGCTACAGCAGAAAGACCCTGCCAATGCCCAGGTATACCAGCAAAACACACAGGCCTACCTGCAGGAGCTCAACGAGCTGCACCAGTGGGTTGCGCAACAGATCAAAACCATACCGGAGCAACAACGCATCCTGATCACGGCACATGATGCCTTTGGATACTTTGGGGATGCCTATAGTATAAAAGTACGCGGGCTGCAGGGCATTTCCACTGTATCGGAATTCGGGCTACAGGATGTATCTGCCCTGGTAAACTATATCTCAGACAACAGGATAAAAGCCGTTTTTGTGGAGTCTTCCGTTTCGCCTAAAGCCATTGAGGCTGTGGTGATCGGTAGCCGTGATAAAGGCCATGATGTAAAAGTGGGCGGCACGCTGTACTCCGATGCACTGGGCGAGGACGGCACTGCCGAAGGCACTTACACAGGTATGGTAAAGCACAACGTGAACACCATTGTATCCTCTTTAAAATAACTAGGTAAACTCATGATACTGCAAGTAGAGAACCCGGTAGTAGAAGTGCACGACCTTACGGTAAGTTATGACCGCAAACCCGTGCTGTGGGGCATCGACCTGACTTTACCAGCCGGTGCGCTTGTGGGGGTGATCGGGCCGAACGGCGCCGGCAAGTCTACATTGATCAAAGCCATGATGGACTTGCTGCCGGTGGGCAGTGGCTACGTTCGGATCTTTGACAAGCCTATAGACGAGGTGCGCACCCGCATCAGCTATGTGCCGCAACGCGAGTCGGTAGACTGGGATTTTCCTGCTTCGGTTTTTGATGTAGTGCTGATGGGCAGCTATGGGAAGCTTGGCCTGTTCAGAAGGCCACGCAAAGCAGACAAAGACGCAGCCATGGATGCCCTGCAGAAAGTTGGGATGCAAAGTTTTGCAAACCGCCAGATATCGCAGCTATCGGGGGGGCAGCAGCAGCGGGTGTTCCTAGCCAGGGCCCTGGCGCAGAACGCTGATATTTATTTTATGGATGAACCCTTTGCCGGGGTGGATATCGCCACAGAGTCAGCCATTATAGAACTACTGCGCATCATGCGCGAGCAAGGCAAAACCGTCATCGTGGTGCACCATGACCTGCAGTCGGCCACCGAGTATTTCGATTGGGTGGTACTGCTCAATATGCGCCTGGTTGCGTCCGGCCCTACAGAGCAGGTGCTAACGCAGGATCTTCTAGAGCAAACATACGGGGGCAAACTAACGGTGCTTACCAAAGTAGGCGAATTGCTCAAGAAACAGGAGTTTCCGTCCAGAGAGAGCTAAATAAGTTAGCGAGTTTAGGAGTTAGTCAGATAGAGAGTTAAAAGTAAGAACTTCACTTATCAGACAAAGATTAACAACCGATAATCACGAGCATGCAGGAGTTTTTCGAGTTCTTCTCTTTTACAGATGCCAACATAAGGTATGTTACACTGGGATCTGTCCTGCTGGCAAGTAGCTCTGCCGTGGTAGGCTGCTTTACGTTGCTGCGTAAAAGAGCCTTGGTGGGCGATGCCGTGGCACATGCCGTCCTGCCGGGTGTGTGCCTTGCTTTTATACTTTCGGGCACAAAAAACCCGTTTGTGCTGCTGCTGGGTGCCTTTATTACCGGCTGGATCTCCCTTGTTACGATCGATTTTATCACCTCCCGCTCCCGCATTAAAGAGGATACTGCCATTGGCCTTGTGCTGTCTGTGTTTTTCGGCATAGGTATACTTCTACTTACCGCCATACAGCACTCCGGAAATGCCGCACAGAGCGGCCTGGACAAGTTTTTATTCGGTAAAGCAGCCTCGCTGGTGGGCGAAGACCTGATTGCCTTTGGCGTGGTGGCTGTGCTGCTGCTCATTACCACCCTCTTGTTTTACAAAGAGCTTACCTTGCTTTGCTTCGACCAGGCCTATGCGGCAACCATTGGCTTTCCGGTGCGGGCGCTGGAGCTGTTACTCACTACCTTAACAGTGTTTGCCGTAGTGGTAGGCATTCAGGCGGTGGGGGTGGTACTGATGGCCGCCATGCTGATCACGCCTGCTGCGGCTGCACGCTTCTGGACAGATAGACTTGGACTGATGCTGGTGCTGGCGGCCATCATCGGCGCTTTTTCGGGTGTGGCCGGGGCCTTTGTTTCCTACACGGCTCCCGCTATGCCTACAGGCCCCTGGATCGTGCTGATTGTGTCGATGATCGCCATAGTTTCTTTCGCTTTTGCACCCAACAAAGGTTGGGTTTCCCGCCTGTTGCGTAAGCGCCGCAACAAGATACTTATACTTGAGGAGAACCTGCTAAAGCTTCTGTACCAGCTGGGAGAGCAGAAACAAGAACTGCATACGCCTCACCCACTACAAGAGATCCTTCAAAAAAGGGCCATTCCACGGAAGCAAGCCAATACTGGTTTAAGAAGACTCAGTAGTCAAGGATATGTTGAGAAAACAACGGCAGGTTGGCTCCTCACGGGCCAGGGCCAGCGCCGGGGTGAACGTGTGGTCAGATTGCACCGTCTCTGGGAGTTATACCTGACGCAGTACCTCCACCTGGCTTCCGACCACGTGCATGAGGGTGCCGAAACAATTGAGCATATCATTACCCCGGAACTAGAGCAAAAGCTGATGGAGGAACTGGGCTTCCCGGTGCTGGACCCGCACAGCGCCAGGATTCCTTGAGGATAGTTAGCGCGTTTTGAGTATAAATCTCACTCACCAAGTACTCGGCAGCTATCCACAACTAAAAGATTAACCATTTTAACAATCAAAGCCTGTGAACGCTTTTTGGATCATACTTACCGGATCGTTGGTTGCTACCTGCTGTAGCCTGCTGGGCTGTTACTTGATCCTGCGCCGCATGGCCATGGTTGGCGATGCCATCTCACATGCCGTGTTGCCCGGCATTGTCATCGCTTTCCTGTTTACCGGGTCGCGGGAATCAGTTCCGATGCTGATCGGGGCGGGCTTACTTGGGGTCTTCACCACTTTTCTGATCGAGTTCTTCCACCGTTACGCCCGCGTACAGGCCGATGCTTCCATTGGCGTTACCTTCACCTGGCTCTTTGCCATCGGCATCATACTTATATCCGTATTCGCAGGCCAGGTAGACCTGGACCAGGATTGTGTTCTTTACGGGGAAATAGCCTACGTGCCGCTCGACCTCTGGATTACGGAGGGTGGTTTAAGTCTCGGCCCCCGCACTCTCTGGACCATAGGAATCGTTACCGTTTTGATCATACTTTTTATCGTGCTGGGCTACAAAGAGCTTTTCCTGACCACCTTCGATCCGGCCTATGCTGCGGCCATCGGCATTTCTACATCCGTTTGGTACTATTCCCTCATGACCGCGGTATCGCTTACCACTGTTGCCTCTTTCGAGTCTGTGGGAGCCATACTTGTGGTGGCGTTGCTGGTTGCCCCGCCTGCCACCGCTTACCTGCTGACAGATAATTTCAAGAAGATGCTCCTACTTTCGGTTATGGCTGGCATACTTGCTTCGGCAGCTGGTTATTACCTGGCTGTTTGGATAGACGGATCTATTGCCGGAGCTATTGCCACAGTAACCGGTATAGAGTTTATGCTGGCTTTCTTGTTCTCCCCTTCCAGAGGGATTTTGCTCAAAAGAAAGCAACTAAAGCCCACGCAGCACTAAGCCGGAATTTATACTATGCCGCTCCTGTTAAGGCAACAGTTTAAAGTTTATACTACCATACCCAACAAAGTATGCTAAAGAAACTAATGATTCTTCCTATGCTTGCCCTGGCCCTTGTTACAGGTTGTAAAAACAGCTCACCCCCTACTTTCACTGCCAACACAACTACAGAAGCTACAGCCAGTGCGGCGGCAATACCTGAAGCGGATGCTGTACCAGCCCCCGCTACCAAGAAACCAGAAAAGATTCAGTGGCTCACCATAGAGCAAGCAGCCGAACGTATGAAGACTGCGCCCCGGAAGATTGTGGTGGATGTGTACACTGACTGGTGTGGCTGGTGCAAGAAGATGGACAAATCAACCTTTACCGATCCGCAGGTGGCCGAACTGGTAAACGAGCACTTTTATGCTGTTAAGCTGGATGCCGAGGGAGAAAAACCGATTATACTTAAAGGCCGGACATTTAACTATAAGCCGGAGTATAGGGCGCATGAGCTGGCCGTGGCACTGCTGCAGGGGCAGATGAGTTACCCCACCACCGTATACCTGGACGAGGACATGAACGTACTAGCCCCGGTGCCGGGCTACCTTGATGCTGAGAACTTTGCCAGAATCTTACGGTACTTCGGGGAAAATCACCATAAGTCGATGAACTTCCAGGAGTACGAGAAGACGTTGTAATGCTGAATACCGTGCGATTCTGGGCTCCCTCTGATCCTGATAATCCACATTCCGACAATTAATCCGTAAATTTGCACAAAGCATAATTTATACTTGATTTGATCAGCCATAACAATACCGATACTATTGTAGCCGTAGCTACCGCACCGGGTACAGGCGCCATCGCCGTGATACGCTTATCCGGGCCGGAGGCTATCGCTATAACAAACTCTGTTTTCAAGGGCAAAGACCTGACGAAGCAGGCCAGCCATACGATTCACTTCGGCACTATCCGGGATGAAGGCAAGGTGCTGGACGAGGTGCTGGCGTCTTTATTTGTTGCCCCTCACTCCTATACCAAGGAGAATGTGGTGGAAATCTCTTGCCACGGTTCCGACTTTATTGTGCAGCAGATTGTAAAGCTGCTCCTGAAAAAAGGGGCTCGCCTTGCAAACGCCGGTGAGTTCACCAAGCGTGCCTTCCTGAACGGTCAATTCGACCTGGCCCAGGCAGAGGCTGTGGCCGACCTGATTTCCTCTGACTCTGCCCTCTCCCACGAGGTGGCCATGAAGCAGATGCGGGGTGGTTTCTCCCAGGAAATCAAGCGCCTGCGGGCCGAGCTGGTACATTTTGCCTCTATGATTGAGTTGGAACTAGATTTTGGCGAGGAAGACGTAGAGTTTGCCGACCGCGACCAACTGCGCTCGCTCATACTTAACATCCAAAGTATAATTCGTGAACTACTGAAGTCTTTCGAGCTCGGCAACGTGATCAAGAATGGTGTTCCTACCGTAATCGTGGGCAAGCCTAATGCAGGCAAGTCTACTTTGCTCAACAAGCTGCTGAACGAGGAGAAAGCCATTGTTTCGGATGTACCGGGCACTACCCGCGACTTTATTGAAGATGAGATCAACATCGAGGGCATTACCTTCCGCTTCATCGATACAGCAGGCCTGCGCGAAACCACGGACAAGGTAGAGGCCATTGGCGTGGAGCGCACCATGCAGAAACTCAGCCAGTCCTCACTGATCATCTACCTGTTCGACATCACGGAAGTAACCGCCGAAGAAGTACAGGCCGAACTGGACAGGCTAAACCCAAAGAAGCTGCCTATAGTAGCCGTAGCCAACAAAATAGACCAGGCATCTCCAGAGAAATTGGCAGCCTTTGCAAGTATAGAAAACCTGGTGCAGATCTCCGCCGCCGAGGGTGCCAACCTGGATGACCTGAAGCAGGCGCTTGTAACTAAGGTAAACCTTGGCAAGCTCAACACGCAGAGCCAGACCATCGTAACCAACCTTCGCCACGTTAATAGCCTGAACAAGACCTACGAGGCCCTAGATGACGTGCTTAATGGAATTGGCCTGGGAATGAGCGGCGACTTGGTAGCGGCTGATATTCGCAGGGCTCTGTATAGCCTTGGAGAAATCACAGGAGAGATCACAACGGATGATTTATTGGATAACATCTTTACGAAGTTTTGCATCGGTAAATAGGATTGGCAAGCCAAGGCAACCCTAGGCACACAAAAGCAAGTAAATCAATCACTTACAATATAGCACTATTGCCATAAATTGCCGTTATTGGCCTATGATTCCCAACTTTTTGTTACCCAGTTGTTACCCGAAGTCTGAGTAACAACTGGGTAACAAAAATATCCCACAAGCCCCTCTCCCATCCATCAAAAATACTGCCAGCGCTATCTGAGAGTGCTTTTCAGGCAAGCCCTGAGTATCCTTCCGAGTAACAAAACCTCTCAATTATACTTGGAAATACGACATTAAATCAAAAGGTTTTGTTACCCGAACACACTTAATCCTGCTTACTTCTACAGGCAAACCAAGGCAACCACAGGCAGTTAAATACCTGATTCACAGATAATTATTTTACCGTGTCTGCCCGTTTGGTTACTTTTATTTCAAATTCTAGGATAGAATATGAAGGTAGCACTGCGGAAAAAGAAGATGAATGACGGCACGAGGAGCCTGTACCTGGATGTGTACTACAGGCAAGAACGGAATTATGAATTCCTGAAGCTTTACCTGGTTGAGCCGAAGACGGTAAGTGACCGCCAGCGAAACAAGGAAACGCTCCTGCTAGCGGAGAGTATTGCCGCTAAACGGCTGGTGGAGCTACAGACGGGTGAGTACGGGCATGTCCCCCAGCACAGGAAGCAGACGGACTTTGTCACGTATTTTGAGGAGCTGACAGCAGCAAGGAAAAAGACGGGCATCAACTATGACACGTGGCTGAGCGTGCTCCGCCACTTGGAGAAGTACGTGAAAGGCAAACCGCTGCCGGTTGAAAGGGTAAATGAGAAGTGGCTTGTGGAATTCAGGACTTATATCGAGAAGAAAGTAAGCGCCAACAGCGCCCACACGTACTTCAACAAGGTCAAGGCAGCCGTGCACCAAGCATTCCGGGACAAGCTCATCTCCTCAGACCCGGCTTTCAACGTGACTTCACCCAAGCCAGAGGAGACACAGCGCGAGTATCTCACGGCCGAGGAAGTACAGAAACTGGTCAAGACACCTTGCCGGTACCCCATTCTCAAAAAGGCATTCCTCTTCAGTGTCCTCACTGGCCTGCGATGGTCAGACATCCAAAAACTTAAGTGGAAGGATATCCAAGATCAGCGACTGCACTTCAGACAGCAAAAGACCAAGCAGGTAGAGTATCTGCCTATCTCAGACCAAGCCATGCAGTTACTAGGCAATGCGGGCGATCCGGAAGACAAAATCTTTAGAGGGTTGAAGTATAGCGCCTATATTAATGTCGGGCTCGCTCAATGGGTGCTGGCAGCCGGTGTAGTGAAGCACATCACTTTCCACTGCGCCCGCCATACCCATGCCACTCTCCTGCTCAACAACGGCACTGACATATACACTGTGTCGAAGTTACTCGGTCATAAGAATATAAAGACAACTCAAATCTATGCAAAGGTCGTAGACGCAACGAAAGTGCAAGCTGTTAACCAAATTCCTCTGATATTATGAAACTAGATGCAAAACTAAAAGAAAGCATGCTCCTTATTGAACCTTACTTATACCGTGATCATTTTGCGGCTTTTCACCCAGAATTCGGACTTATATTATATACTTTTGCCGCCCATCTTAAAGATAGATGGGCCAAGCTGCCATATTTTATTTTTTGGATCGAGGAGAATCCTAGCACTCAGTTTAGTTTTTCCGGTGGCTGTTTAGATTATCCCAATATTAGTAACCCCTTGTTTTATTATGATGAGTGGAATCAACTTAAGAAAAGCAGTTTGAGTGATTTAACAACACTTCATTCCAGAGGATCTTTTTGCGCTGCTAAACAAATGGATTTAGAAATGGAGGGCCTACGTTTATCACAAAGCGTGCCTAAGGAAAAGATGCAGTTACTTGAACGCGATATAAGGTTTAATCAAATAATCAGTGATAACGCTGCAAAACTCCTTACGTTTAGAAACGCACAGCCTAGCTCAGAGCTTTATGTCATGATGACTTATCTACACGAAGTACTAGGTGGATGCTCATCTGAAGAGGTGGTTGACGTAATAGAAGCATTTCTGGAAGACAGTACCTTTTCTGAGGATGCGTATATAACCCCGGGTCTTAAAATCTTTGAAGAAAATATATCTAGATTCACAAACTCCACAGTAAATGAGAGAGGCATTGCTTCATTTACCTGGCTAGACTTATCTCACTTTGACAAACAAGTCTCGCGTTTCCATCAGGAACTAATCGATAATGGGTACATTGGAGAAGAAACGCTTCTTGAAGATTTTAAGAAGGCCTTCAATGGCTCAATGCTTAGCTCTCCTCTAAACATTAGGTATATAAAAGAAACCCCAAATGGGGGGCATACTTCCAAGGCCTCTCTGCTTTACCTTCTGCATAGGCTCGGAGAAGTGGGTTTAGTTGTCAAAAAAGATGTCCTTTTTGGAGAAGCCAAAGCTTCTAGAGACGCCTATGCAGCTCGTATAGAGAAGGTTTTTGTAAATTTTAAAGGAAAACCACTTGCGTACTTAGTAAAATCAAGGATTGATAAGAGAGACCCAATCACTAATAAAAGATATGTAGAGCCGCCTGTAGATAGAGATTCTATAGAGTCTATGATAGAAGCTGTTCAAAACGCTTAAGCTCAAGCCAAAAGCGGTGGTTTTATAGGCTAATGCTCTATAGGAAGTTAAGGTAACTGTAATATAGGAGTCTTAAGAAGCCACAATATTTTATTACCCCTTAACAACTCCCTTAAGAGATCAAATAAGGTAAGATATGGAGCCCCTCTTGGGCTCCTTTTTTATTGATCAAAAAATCACCAACTGAGTAACGTTGAAAATCATGATTCTTTGTTCATAGTTCATAGCCTAACCAGATTAAGATCGAGGCGCTAAGTTTACGGCCTATGCTTATTGGCATATAAAAATGATTATCAACTACTTACATCCATAATCAAGGGGCTTCACAAAAAAAATCAGCGTATTCAGCGTTGTTTACGCTGCCGTCATTTAGACACTTTTTAGTCGCCCATACCTTTGCTGCATCAACAAACAAATACATGAAGAAGAACGAAATCTTAGAAAAGCTCGCAGTTTTAGAGATTATTATAGGCTCTCTATCTGTGCAAGAAAAAAAGGTTCTGAACGCCAGTGAGGCTTGTGCCTATTTGGGTATCACGAAGTGGGCCTTGTACCACATGACCTCCCGCAACCAAATCCCCTATGCCAAACATGGACGCTCATTAAGGTTTATCAGATCAGAGCTGGACAGGTGGATTCAGAAACACCAAGTGAAAACAGCCGATGACATTGAAGATGCGGCAGAAGTTTATGTAAGTAGGAACGAAGCAAAGAATAATAAAAGAAAGTGATATTAAGTGTGCTTTATTAGAAGGTAGTATAAAAAAGAGAAGCACACATCCTTAAAGATTTCAATAGATCAACAACTTAAAAGCCATGGGATTTAGAATACCATTACTAGAAGAGAAAGCACCTGAAAAACTAAACTGGCTCGAAATAGCATTAAATGCACAGTCTATTCAGGAGAAACAAAATTTTAATGCAACAGAAGCATGTTACTTCTTAGGCATTTCAAAATATGCTTTATATCACAAAACATCTCGAAAGCAGATTCCACATCACCTAAGTGGCAAGAGGTTATTCTTCAGACGAGATGAACTTGAAAGATGGCTTTTTAGTCATCCCGACAAAACAGTGAAACAACTAGATAAAGCTGCTTCAGCATATACTTCGAATTCTAAACTGAGAAAGGAAAAATAACACATAGTTAGTATGCTATATAAAGCTAAACTTCATTACTGTAAATGTAATTCTATAAGTATTTTTTAATGATTGATACATGTCACTTATGGTTAAGAGACCTAAGTTCTTTTACTTCTATTAACCTTCAAACTTATTTAGAACAATTCTTAGATGAGCCTAAATGGGTGCAAATTGATAATACTGTTATTTTATATGGAAACTTAAGTACACTAAAAGTTAAAGTTTCACCTACAAGCATAAGTATTCAAGGTAGCCTATCAAGGTATTTCTTAGACACAAATGTTAAAACCCTTACTCCAGTTCAGACTCAACTCGCTTTCGAGAAGTTGGCTGATGAAATGCATCTGGATATTTCTCAGTTTACCGCTACTAGAATTGATATTGCTGAAAATATGGAGATGAATCACAACCCTTCATACTACTTCAAGCATTTAGGTATCTGCGGAAAACTTGCTAGGTTAGAACAGCCTAATGGATTGTTTTATAAAGGCACCCAAAAAGAATTATTGATCTATGATAAAGATGCTCAGATGAAAGCTAGTAAAAGTACTAGAATATCTGAAAATCCAAAATACAATAATTTGTTAAGAATTGAAGTCCGATTTAAACGCAATCTAGAGAAGCAACTTAAGCTCGATGAGGTGAAAGTACATAAACTTTTATGCAGAAAGATTTACCATAAATTGGTAGATGCTTGGTCTGAAAACTACTATAGTATCCATAAATACCGAATAGTTAAGCCTACCCAGCCTTCAGTATCAACTTTACAAGGTTTTAAAGCAATGTTAATGTCACGTGGAATAAAAGAGTTGGGTGGTGAAGCTACGGTTGAATCTCTAATAACACAGGGTGTACAATTAGGATACATTCCTAATTCAAGCGTTAAGAAGCGTTTAAAAGACCAACTGAAAGCTCTATCCCAAACTGATAGTTACACTGAGATTTCAACTGCAGTAAATGAATTAGATCTTAAGGTAAAAGAAACCTCTGAATTATTAAAAACATCAATATGAAACATCCACGCTTTAGTTCTAAGCTATACCATTTATCTGAATGCGAAAGAATAAAGCTCATGTATGAAGCTTTTGAAGGTTGCAAAGCTTATGTTGGTTCATATGAAAGAAGCGACGATTTATATATTATGGGTATCAGCTCTTTATTCAAGTGTTTAGAAACAGAATATTTAAATAGAGAATATAAGTATGAGTTTAATAGTCTAGCCTTGCCTAAAGTGCACCATGAATTAGATAAGTTAGGCAATGAAATTCATAATTACCCCTTTGCATTGATGGTTAAGGCTATTGCTCTGCTAATTGAGAGGAGAGAGTATGATGCAGAGGCATATATTATGAAAGCACTTGCATTAGGTCTAGATAATGTATTAGCTCATATAACTGAGTGCATAATAGACATAAAACTGCTCAAACTTGATAAAGCTAAACGTGCAATAAAAAGAATTAGAAGAAAAAACAAAGAGTATTTTTCTATCATTCAAACACTAAATGATTACATGTCATTTGATAAAAATGATATGGACTATTTTCAACACAATCCCATTAAAATTTTTAGTTGGTGCTTAAACCTAGGTTCTTCTATAGAACCTAAAGTAGACGCGGTCTTGCATCCAGAATTTATTTTTGATGGCTATTTAGATGATGGGCACAACACTATTTTTCTAGGTTCATTTTGGAAACAAAAATTACAAGAACCACGCTATGGTACGCCAGCATATGATGCTCTTTACTCCTTTAACCTATTAACGGACAGAGTAATTGATTTGTGGGGTTGGGACTGGTACAATATACGAAAGAGAGCATTAGTTGAAGTAAATAAAGCGCTAAAGATAAATAATGATTATTCATGGGCCTATTGTGTAAGAGCTGCAATTCATATGGCAGGATGTGATCTAGAGAAAGCATTGAAAGATATAAATAGAGCAATGACCTTAGGGTTAAGTAATAGTCATATACTATTTTTTAGAGCTAATATTTATCTTAAAATGGGCAAATTAAACAATTGCCTTCTTGATGTTAATAATGCTATTAAGAAAAGTAGTGATTTAGATAATCTTTCTGTCTATCATCTTTTTAGAATCAACTTATTTGTTAGTCAAGGTGATAACAGATTTAATCGGCTACAAAAAGTTACAAAGCTTATCAGCCATGAGTAAAAAGAAGAACTTTTATTATGTGGTCTGGATAGGCCGCACTCCAGGTATATACGATAACTGGTTTGATTGTGAGGCCCAAGTAAAGGGTTATTCAGGAGCTATCTACAAGTCTTTCCCCTCTTATTGGGAAGCTAAGAAAGCATATGAAGCGGGTATCCCCAAAAAAGAAGAACCACCTAAAAGCACCAAGCTGTTTTAATTGACTGCCATGCCGTGAAAGCCAAGAAGAAGGAACTAACCTTCAACTTGGTTTTCTGCTTTTTGTAGATTCACAAACCTGGATTATGATGGATTCATCACCTCTTGCGAGCACTTGAGCAGGAGACAACACTCACATCAGGCACAATCACAAATTCTTTATTTTTGTGGAATTAAGTTTCTAATATCTTGTTTTTGTTATATTTTTACAAAACAAAATATTATGTTGGAGAAAACAAAGAAGGCATCTGTAACAGTTGCCAAGAAGCTTAAAATTACGCCCAAATATTTCACACGCGCTTATGGAAGAGTGGTCTACCCCCAAATTAGATTCGGCGGAAGATGGCTCCAGGAGGCGGGGTTCAAAAGCGGGGATACGGTAACAGTAAAACTAGAAGAAGGGAAGCTTATCATGTCAGTCTCAACTAAGACGGAGTGAGTCGTTCGAAAATAAACTCATAAGTGCAGATACTATCTTTTTTAATTTTACACTAAAACGATTGCCTGCTGTAGCCAAATGCAGTTTAGGTTGTAATTAGAGCTGCGTTATGGGTTCCGCTGATGCCTTTCGGCTTCATTTTAAATCATTTTAAGGTCATTTTTTGCCTCTTTTTGCATTTTTCTGCACAGCTATTGTGCTGGTGGTGCAGTCAGGTTGAAGTGTACGCACAGCCCTGTGAAGACTCTTAAAAGGGCTGCTTTGTAGTATATCAAAGTAAAAAAGATACAATGCCTGCGGGCCCGTGCGCATACCCCGTACTAAGCTGTTGAATCAGCTCAATACTCCCATTTTTAACCAATGTTCTTGTGTGGGTGCTAAAAAAGGAAGCTCTTTACGTTTGGTGCGCCATAGAGGTAAATAAATTCATGACCATCAAAAGCTGACTCCTATCCTATAGGGCGCATCGCTAGGTAGGTGTTACGCAAAGCTATCACCTGCCGAAGCTCATTAAACGAGAAATTAGCCTTGGATAAGAGCGCAATGTCAGCCTCTGTCACTTGCTTTAAAAGTAAATCGAGCTCATTCGAGTTGATTCTTAAGAACTCTTTCAGCACATTATCCCCTAGTTCAAAGAGATTGACTTTACCACTTTGCACCGGCTTTATGCCCATATCAGCAGGAGTCCACCTGATTCTGTCAAGCCTCTTATCCATAACTTATGTTAAAGATTCAGGTAAATGTTCTGGATGTCTTGCTGCACGATGCCGATGTAGCGCTTGGTTATAGCGATACTGGAGTGGGAGAAGATTTCGGACAGGTAGATAAGGCTTCGCTCCGACTTGCCATCCATCTCCCACACGCGTTTCCCGAACGTCTTGCGCAACGTGTGTGAGCTGCTGTTCTGCACTTTCACGCGGTAATGGCTGAAAGTATCTTTCAGCAGGCCATTCAAGTGCTGGATCGTGTACCTCCCTCCTCTCCTGTTTCTAAATAGGTAATCCTCCCTGTTGAAGCGACCTATTTCCTCAAGCCTACTCTTTACGTAGAGTAAGATCTCTGTCAGGTTTTGGTTGATGGTGAGATGGCGCTTCTTTTGGGTCTTACTCTCCGTGATGGTCAGACTCTCCTTGTCAAGCAGATCCTCCCATTTGAGCGAGAGCAAATCCTTTGCCCTTAGGCCAAGGTAACAGCCTGTGGCGATTACTAGATACTCCTTCAGTTTCTGGTCCCGCTTCAGATGATGCAACAGCCCCAGCATATCGTTCCATTCCAGGCCGCTACAGGTGGTCATGCTTCCTTTCAAGCTCATGATTCTTTCTTGTTGGTTCTTGCTAAAATAACCTGAATCCGTGAAGCGGTAAAACGGAGGCAGAGGCATGGAGAAGGTTTCACTTTTAATCTGAAGATGATAAAAGTGTAGCTATAGAAAAGCATTTTATGAAGCATTAGTTATAAGTAACTGACTATCAACCCTCAGTAAATTTAGTTTCACTTTTAGGTATAAGTGAAAGTATTAAAGTGACAAACTAATCTATACTAACTATTTTCAGAATACTAATCTTTAAATAAATTAACCAGTAACCAATCTATTCCAATACTCCCCCACTAATCCCGAAGCAGGATTCATTCTCTTGAAATTCAAGTCAGTAACAATAAGTGTACATAGCCTAGCCCTAGACGTAGCTACGTTAAAACGATTTAAATTAAAACAGAAGTCAAAGTTATTGTAGGGTATAAGATAAAGCGTTACATCTGAAGTCAGCCCTTGTATTCGGTCTATCGTTTCTATAGTTATCTTACTAGAATCCTCAATTTTATTGTAAATGCTTTCCTGTAGTTTTTTTGCTGTAGTCACAAAAGGACTCAATACTGCAATCTCTAGCTGAGGCTCATTTTCATGCAACTCCAATATAATCTGCTGTATCAAATTAATAGCTTCATAGGGAGTATTTCCGCCTGGAGCAATATTCATAAAGTGAACAGATGGCCCTCCATCTGGATTGAAAAGTTGCTGGTATGAGCTTTTTAAACTAATAGGTAACGAGCTGCTTGATACTGATTCTAAGGTTCCTTCATAGAAAGTGCCAGTATAATCTACAGCTCGTTGTGGAAGTCTGTATGACTCCACTTTTCTAATAGCTTTTGCAGTTGAATTATAAGCATAGGCTTCTAACCCTTTGACTACAGAAACAATATTCGGGTGAAGTTTATCCAGACCTTTCTGCTTAACAATAGGTGGGAGCTGTTGAGGATCGCCAACTAACAATACTTTTCTTCCTAAGAGTTTTGCGGCCGCTATAGTGGCTAAGAAAGACTGACTAGCCTCTTCAACTATCACATAATCAAAAATGGATTCATTATCTACATCAACAGCCTTGCCACTCATCTTATAGTAAGTAGCTAAAGTAAGATGACCTTTAACAGGCATTATCTCTTCAGCTGACATAACACCTTTCAATTTTCTCTTTTCATCACTTGATAAGTTTGTTTTGGCAATCTTACTCTCAGTCCTCAATGCCTCAAGTGCTGGTTTTTCAGCTAATTCAACTAAAGCCCTATTTGTCAAGGAAGTTACCAACACCGATGAACCAGTTGAAAGTAAACTAGCACAGAACTGAGCCATCAAATAGGTTTTCCCAGTTCCAGGTGGTCCTTGAAGAATTAGCTCATCCTCAACTGATAAGTGATCTAGAATGAAGCCAAGAATATTATCTTGCTCCCTCATTACCCGTGGACTCCAGCTATGCTTTGTAAAGTCCATATCAAGCACTGAGGACACTCTAGCTGGTAAATTAGTCTCTTCAACAATTTGCTGTAGATTGTACAAATATTGAAGAGGTGGCTCCTTTGCACCTAGAATTATGATTGTATCCTTAGCTAATGTGTTTACAAACGATATATCAGCATCGGCAAGACCAACAAGGGTATAATCTGGCGAGTCATTTTTGAAGAAGTAAATTGGAAGAACGTCAGACCCTATTTGTGCCTTTTCTCTGACTTCAACATATGCCCTATTATTCCACGTTTTGGGGTTAGAAATTTCTGTGGGTAAGGTAAAAGCAAAGTAAGGTTGTTTAATTCTGGGAGCCTTACCCTTTTTAAATTTAATGATAATACTACCATTTTTCTCACTTACCCCTTGAAAAAGACCTACGTGAAGCTTATCAGCTTTATAAAGATCATTTATACCAGACAGGAAATATTGCCTGATTTCATCCTTTAGCTCTTCAATTTCTCTCTTAAGAAACTCAGCGTGTATTGGTCTTGGAATAACTGCCATTTAATCGAAGTCTAAAATAGAATTGTCACCTATTGCATTGTTAGGATTACCAGGGAAATTGTCTCCACTGGAGAAGACTTTATCCATCATAGCATTATACATTGATGCACTTGTTACAAAGAGCAGGTGTGATTTATCCTTATTTTTAAGGTCTCGTAGCATATTATCAACTACTTCTGGAACTTGTGTATTTGGCTTTCTTATAAGAGTGAACTCATTATATTTTGATTGAAGCAGTTCCTCCTGAGTGTTGAATAATAAGAAATCGCTAGAAGCAACACCGTTGCCAACCAAAACTATAAGTTTATAATTATCAAGTTTTAGTTTAAACCAACTTTCCTGGTTTAAATAGAGCATTCCTTTTTTGCCCGATCTGATAATAAGAGTATACTTCTTGCCTTCATACTCAACATTATCAATTGTTCCCCCACCAGTAAGAATATCCGTATGCTCAAACGAATAGCCTTTTGATTCTAAGTAAACTACTCCTTTTATTACAGCTTCCCGATTAGCTCCCTGCTGTTGAAGCACATCTAAATCAACTCTTCCCTTTATAATTGATTCAAAGAGAGCTTTGTATTCGTCGTCTACATAAACTGTATTCGTAGATGTTTCTTCTCTAACCTCTTGCGCCATTGAGCTGTTAGGTGAACCTTCAGTTTGGGTATATTTTGTGCTTTCTGAAAGGATAGGTGCACTTGAATTTTCAAAATGCTCACTTATAAATCTCCGCTTAATTTCCTCTGGTAATCCGAACTGGCCTGATTCAAAATGTTCTATCACCTGCTCAATATCATCAAGCAGAATATTCTGAACTACCTGAAGCTTGCTCTTCGGAATATTTAAACTTTCAAGCAAGTACTCAATGAGTTTATAGTTTCTCTGGTCACGCCAATTACCTACAAAAGAAACTGTATGTGACTCTTTTTGGAGTAATACACGTTCATCGTCTTTAAAAATATCAACTACCCCCTCACTAAACTGAAGTGTGATTTTGTCACATTTATAAAATTTCCAAATCTTAAATGCCTCTGTATACTTATTATCAAGTGACTTCCACTCTTCATTATTTATAGCAAAAGCTAGAAAAGCTAGCCGCTGAAGAACTATCTGATCAAAAGAATTATCAACTCGCTGATTTAATACATCGGGCTTGAATTCATTAAGAGTTAAGCTGCGTACTCCAAATGTTGTAAAGTATTTATCTCTTAATTCCTTTTCTTTAAATAGTGAATCAATGATCCATTCATTTCTTTTGATACTAGCTTTGATTGAGTCATCCAATACAAAAAGTTGCTTGACTGGTTTCCAAGCTCCTTCAGTATTTAGTAAAAAGCCCTCCTTGCAGTAATTTTTGATCTTCAAAGTAGAAGCTTGATCATCTAACTTGTAGTCATTAAGCAATGAATTTATCAACCCCTTAAACTTTTCCTTACTGGGTTTATTTGACTTAATGTAATTCAAAAGGTCTTCGACATCCACTTTCTGTTTAATCCCAAGCCACTGCTCCAAATTGAAATTATCATCAATTTCCAATGCTCTAAAATCAAATAAACACAATTGCTCGTTTGATACCAGATCTTTAAAGTTGTATGATGTAAGATTTTTTGCGAGTTGTAGCCCTCCAGCAAGAGTTGGCACAACAGCATTTCTTGATATAAAAAACTGTGCGAAATTCTTTACAGTAAATTGGTTGAATGCTGTTTTATATGTTGATGTTTTTCCAAAAGGAATTTTCACTTTCCCTTCTAATACATATTGCCAAAAAGCTTTAGAAACATTTAAGTCATCGATAAACTGAAGATTTCTAAAAGTGTAAAACTCTGAGATGTAATGTTGTTTACCATACTCAATTGCATTCTGAGGAATGTAGGGTTGTTCCTTCTCTATCTGATTTAAATAATCACTATAAATGGAGTGGGACTTTAAGGTAGCTCTAGATAAAGTAGGATAAACTTTAGGTTCGAATCCTTCTGAGACTCCTATTTTCTTCAGTAGAGGAAAAACATCTTTTAGATTGAAACTAATATAATCTTCAGCCAGAACATTTAAAGTTTCTGGCTTACTTACTAGGTTTTCAAGATCAACTTGAGGATTATAAGCAGATGAAAAATGGAGTGAAAACGGAGATTTGAATACGTTAGTTTTACTAAGAAGATTAATACCTATCAACTCCTGCAAATGCACTTTTTCCAATTTCTCAAGCTTATACAATTCTACTAACTCAGAAAACAGCTTAAGGTGCTTTACTTTTGCATTTTCTTGAGAATTAAAAGAATCTTGTGTTTCATTAAAGTGTTTGATTTTTAACGCTATAACTTCTTTATCATCTTCTATTTGCTTTGTTCCAAGTTTTACAAAAAAGTTCTTCCACTGTAAGAGATTCGTATCAGAGTACTCAGAAGAAATTAAATTGGGGATAAAGATGGAAGGCAAGAGCGAATCCCAATTATGATTGCCAGTGTAGTGAGATGAAATTATTACCTCATTAGCACTTCGGTAATCACCGCTTATTGTTTTTAGTCTTAATTTTAGGAGTTCATTCCATTTCCTTTGCTCCTCAATTACATCAATGTTGTTAAATAAGAATGGAATGATAATGTTAAGATCTTCATCTGAAAAAGAATTAATCCTTGGCAGTACATCTGTGATGATTAGTTCTTTCAACTCAGATTTAGCACCTATCTGAGAAAGCAGACTCTTCCACTTACTTGCTGTTGTTTTCTCTGATAGGTATTCGGAAGATATGAATTCTATACCACCAATTTTAAGCAGGTCTACAACCTCTTCGAGATTACTTGATGAATCATACTCCTCTGTCAGGTAAAGCTCATTGACGCGAGTTAATTTACCTTCTTTGGTTTTTACATAAATGCCTCCCAATGCATTAAGGATTTCTTTCTGCTCCAGTAGTTCAGAACTCTTGGCATAGATAGCCCACCAGAAATGCAAGGCGGTATTTTGATTACTAATGATTTGCTTATTGAGAGCTGCAATATCATCCAGCACACTCGCCTTAAGAAAATCTACAAAAGTGTATTTCTTAATACCAAAGCTGTTCCTCCAAAAAGCTTCCCAGTCCTCATTTTCTGATGTAGATAGACAGTATGAGTTAGATATGATTCTAGCAGCATTACCTGGCAGAACTGTATTAAGAATGTATTCAAGCTGCTCATCATAAAAGTATATATCTTCAGCTAAGCTATTAATCATCCTTTCTTGGTGATCAAGAACTGGATATGCCCGAAGCTCAGCTTTTATATTATCCGTTAATTGCCCCCTATAAGAGAAAATGAACCTGAACCAAGATTTGTTATTGGTTGGATCTTTAAGTTTGATTTTCGCATTTTCATCGATCCATTCTTTATGATTTTTTATAAAATCTGACGGATTGAACTGTTCAAATACATTTTCAAGCTTTTGTTTATCAATAGCAATAGAGTTATCGATAATAGCCTTAACTGCTTCTGATAAGTACTGTAGGTTCAGAAATTCTAAGTACCATTTAGACTCTCCTAGAGTATAGTATACCTGAGTTACTTTTACTAGATTACCCTCATTATTCAAAACGATTTTGTGCTCCTTGTACTTCTCAAGCAGCCCCTTATCAACTATAAATTTTAAGAATTTATAATTATTGATTGGTATCTTAAGGAATGTATCTAGTGTATTTGATCCTAATGCCTCCTTCAGTCTTTCTTCATCTACAATTTCAGTTTCAATCTCGTATTGTTTTAATTTGGGCAGGAGTCTATGAGTATTTATACTTGTGTGCACCAGAAACTTGTCATCAGGGATCAAGCTGGCTAGTGTTACTTCGTCTACTATTCCACTAATACCGATGATTTCAAATACCAGCTCATCCAGTTTTCGCAACACTAGATTTTTATCTGGTATTAGTGGTAGTGTTTGAATATTAGAAATAAATTCCTCTACAAAAATCGCCTGCAATTCATTTTCAGTATCAAGCTTTGGAAAGAGCAGGTGTAATTTGCTTAATTTAGTCACATCTTTAGCTAAGTCAGCAACTATTTCTGCCCAGTAGCTACCAGCCCTCTTAAGAATATCTTTGTTTAGCTCTAAGTTTTTATTGATCCTGTTTCGGGATAAATCTGGTATAAAATCAGAATTAAGAAGAAACGGGAAGCCAAAGTTTTCATCTCGGCAAGGTAAGTAGGCAAAAATATCATAACTACTCCCATGCGAAGCGATATTACCTTTGTTATCTATTGGTAAGGCAAATTTTATTTTAGGCTGTCGGAAGTGCCTAAATTTAGGTGGTATGCTAGAGTTGTTAGGATCAGCTAAATCATTTATAACCTTTTCATCCGAGATTGTATATTCCTTCTCGAACATCATCCAGCTCGTATGTGAAGTGCTATTATCTAATACTATGATTTTAGGGCTTTCACTAATCTGCTTTCTTTTAACAATCTGTAAATTATCTCCCTCCCTATACTTAAGTTGATTGATGTGCTTTAAGAATAGCATTGTTTTGCTATCATTAAAGACGTTTACTAAAAACCCCTTTATTTTTTCTACTGCTTCTTTGTTATTGGCTCTTATAGCGAAACCGACAGGTTTATTAAAAAACTCAACATCTTTTACTAACTCGAATGCTTGCTGGTCATCTACCCAATTTGGTATTATTTCCCATTGTAGCTTTTCACCAATTTTGTTTTTGTCAAATGAAAAAGAGTAATTCCCTGAGCGTACGTAAACCCAATTAGAATACTTGAAAACAGACTTAAAGCCAATTCCTTTGTAGCCGGTTTTCTCCATACTTTCCCGCTTATCAGCATCACCCGTCAGAAGGTTAGTAATAGCGTGTACATTACTCTTAGTGAATGGTAGTCCATTGTGCTTTACGAGTAAGAAGTCATCCTTAACTTCAAAGATCAGATGTACTTGGTTATTAAATTCAGGATTTGGATAATCATCTGCATTTTGGATCAACTCAAATGCTGCAGTTTCTGCACTTTGATTTAAGTCTCCGCGTAAATAATCTAATGTACCACGTGTTCGGGCTATAACTGCTTTATCAAGGCTAATTTCTCTCTGATAAATTTGATGTATCTCCGCCTTTGCCTCTTTATAGTTGTCAATGTTCTTTCTTTGGTTCTCGAAAACCTTTAAGCTGTAGTGAACACACTTCTTCTCTTCATCATAATCAATAATGCATACATCCAGGTAATCACCTGGCTTGATCATATTGAATAGCTGAGTAGACTTTTCTCTGTTATTGGAAATTTGGCTTATATGAAGACGCCCATTGATAGCACCTTGAAAAGTGAGGATTAATAACTTTATGTCTTCTAGCTTTTTTGTCACTCTGGCTTCGATTACAGAGCCTATAGGCAGGTTTTCTTTAAATTGAATCATTTTTACAAGGGTAAGATAATATTAAGTAAGTTCTATATTATCTCAGGCATTTGCAAGTTTAGTCATCCAATTTTCTCTCTGTAAGAAGAGAATTTTACTATAACCTAAAATCTATACATGCAATAACTATTTAATATAATTAAAAAAGGTGCGGCAAAGCTCTACACTAGCCCTGCCGCACCTTTAATTATTTCTGGTTTTTCCTAAATAGATGTACTATTGACTAGCTAGAACCACTCAAAGCACTAAACTCACCTTATCCCTTATTTGGCTTTTTCCATGCCTCTAGTAACAGGTAGGCTAAGTAATATTTCTTTATTATTGTTTATCAATATTGTCAAAGGAAAGCTGATTCAAATTTATTACTTTCGTATGTAGATTTAGAGAATATGGCATTTAATAAAAGAGAACTCGTAGCTGAAATTAAGGAGCAATACCTTGAGGAAGATGAAGGCAGACCGTGGATTGTAGCATTTAGTGGGGGGAAAGATTCTACAACACTACTTATGCTTGTATGGGAAGCAATGCTGGAACTTACAGAAGTAGAGAGAAAAACAAGGACAGTATATATTATTTGTAATAATACATTAGTTGAAAACCCCCAAGTTTTAACCTTTGTAAACAAGCAGTTAGAAGTATTAAGAGAAAAGGCCGTTGAGCAAGGGCTGCCAATTATAGTAGATCACACAACCCCTCGGCTCGACGATAGCTTTTGGGTAAATCTTGTGGGTAGAGGCTACCCGGCACCAAACAATATGTTCAGGTGGTGTACGGAGCGTCTCAAGATATCCCCTACTACACATTATATCAAGGAAAAAATTTCTGAGCATGGAGAAGTTATCATTCTACTCGGAACCAGATCAGATGAGAGTTCCAATCGAGCTGCTTCCATCAAACGTCACGAAATAAAAGGCCAAAGACTGCGAAAGCACCCATTGCCTAACGCAATGGCCTATGCTCCTATCAAGGACATGACAACAGATGAAGTATGGACCTATTTACAGAGTACAAACAGCCCATGGACTGGCAGAAAGAATCGAGATCTCATTACATTGTACAGAAATGGAAGCGGTGGAGACTGTCCGCTGATAATGGACGTTAAAACCCCCTCATGTGGCAATAGCCGCTTTGGTTGCTGGGTTTGTACGGTTGTAAAAAGAGACAGATCTATGGAGGCCTTGATCGATAATGGTGAAGATTGGATGCAGCCTCTGGTTGAAATCCGTGACTTTCTCTATGGGACAATTGACAGGGATGCTCCCGATTATGACCCAGATAAGTACCGTATGCCCATTAGGCGAAACAAAGCCGAAGGCCTTGGTCCCTACTGGCCGAAATGGAGGTATCATATATTGAAAATGATTTTAGAGGCTCAGAAAATTGCCCAGGAAGAAGACCCTCAAAATCAACTAATAACGCTGCAGGAATTAGCAGCCATTCAAGTCGTATGGAATCGAGACCATATCTATGAGTACAGTGTTTCGGATCTATACAACGAGGTTTATGGGAAAGTTATTGATTTTGAACAAAAAGGCACGAGTGTTTCGCAAGAGAAAAAACTGTTAAAGGACGTATGCCAAGATAAGCCTGAAGACTTTAACCTAATCAACCAGCTACTGAATGCCCAAAAGAATAAGGTGCTTCTATTGAGAAAGCACGGTTTGCAAAACGATCTGGAAAACATACTTCAGGAACACGTAAGGCCAACATTTACGAAGCTAGAAGACTATTAATATGTTCATAAAAGATATAGTTCTTAGCAACTTTAGAATCTACAAGGGAGAGAACAAGATTTCCTTCGAAGAAGACGCACAGCGCAACATCTATATACTAGCCGGCTACAATGGATATGGCAAGACCACGTTTCTGACTTCTCTTGTTTGGTGTCTATATGGGCGGCACATGCAGGATGTAGATGATATCTTCAAGAAGAAAATACAGGAAGCAGGAGGATATTCCGGTTACCTCGATGCCTGTTTGAATAGAGCTGCAAGAAACAAGAATATTACCGAATACGCTGTAACACTTACTGTTTCCAGGCTGCAGATTCCTGGCATAACAGCACAGGAAGTTGAAATAAAACGCTCCTATTCACTAGGCGCCAAGCAAGACCAGCTTGAAATAAAAATTGACGGCTTTCGCAATGAGTTAGTTGAGGATGTAGGAAACGACATTTTCATCCAGGACTTCCTATTGCCTAAAGAAATAGCTAAGTTCTTTTTCTTTGATGCTGAAAAAATCACCACCATTGCGGAAGTACAAACGCTGGAGCAGAAAAGGCAGCTCGGTAAAGCTTATTCAGAGGTTTTAGGTATAAAAAAGTATGTAGACTTAAAAAATAACCTTGCTGACTTAAGACTTAAATATCGCAGGGAGTCTGCTAGTCCCGAAGAGCTGGAAAAGCTAAAGGCAGATGAGCTTTGGGTAGCAAAGCTGGAGCATGAAATAATCCAAAGAGAACAACTCACCCTTGAATATAACGAAGATCTTGAAGAAAAAACGAAGCGGTCTGCAGAGCTACAGGAGAAATTAATACGTGAAGGGAGCAATATTTCTTTAGAAAAATTAGGCTCCCTGAAAAAGGAGAAAAGCAGGCTCGCTGAGTTAGCCAAAGATTATAAGGAGCGCTTCACCAGCATGCTGGACTTTGCTCCTTTTGCTATAGCTGGGAGATTGTTCTTTGAAACAGAAAAGCAGCTAAACCAGGAACAACAGTATAACAACCAAAAAGGTCTCTCCCTAACTGAGTTAAAAGAGGCTGTGCGTAACATCAAAGCTACGCTTGCAGCATTGCCTGGTCATTTAACCAAAGCAGAAATTGAAAGCCAGGTGAACCGCCTGCTCGATGAGCATCTAACAGATGATCAACCGAATTCTTCATCAAGTCCAAAGGTGCAAATTCTACACGATTTTGATGACACCCTTTTCAGAGGCTTTCGCGCCATTGCTGATAATCTTAGAACTACTTATAAAGAACAGTTCAAACTCCTTAGCCGTGATATTAAACGGACCCGCTACGAACTAAATGAGATTAACAAGCAACTTATAAGAGCTGAGTCTAAAGAAGGTGACATTTTAATACAAAAGCACCGGCAAGAGAAGGCTACGGTAGACAAGGAAATCGCTGTAATCAAAGAGAAAATTTTAAGCTTACAACGTGAGATAGGTTCTTTCTCTAATGAATTAAATAACAGGAGAAAGGTACTTCAGGAGTTAAGAAAAAGATTATCTGTCAAAGAAGACCTAAAGGATAAAGATATAACTGCGGAAAGGCTAATTAACAAGCTGGAAGATTTTATTCTTAGAATACAGAAGGAGAAGAAAGCCACCCTAGAGGCAAGGATACGCAAGGGCCTTAACAACTTAATGCACAAGAAAGATTTTGTGCAACGGGTTTCTGTAGATGTAGAAGGTGATTTAATTGATATCAACCTGTACAATGAAAGAAACGAACTCATACATAAGGAAGACCTTTCTATGGGTGAAAAGCAATTGTATGCGACAGCCATACTGCAGGCACTGGTGGAGGAATCGCACATTGAATTCCCGATCTTCATCGATAGCCCAATGCAAAAGCTTGATGCAGCACATGCGAAGAACATCATTACTGATTTTTATCCTAAGGTATCAAAACAAGTTGTTGTGTTGCCTCTTTTAAACAAGGAGATGACACAGGAGGAGTTTGAGCTGTTTAGGACTAATGTGAAAGGCTGTTACCTGATAAAAAATTTAGATGAAGACGCCTCAACGTTCATGCAAGTAAGCAATAATGAATTGTTCACAACAGCTGCAGAGCTAGACAGGAAGGAGGAAGTTCATGTTTAACTCCATAACAACCTCGGAGGCAAATAGAGCGGTAGTAACTGAATTAACGAATAAGTTTGCTTTAGGAGCAGAAAATATCATCGCCCGACTTGCAATATCTTACTCTCTAGCACAAGATGTAAAGCTTGAATTAAAGGATTTACAAGACGCCAAAGGGAAAACATATCCTGCTAAGATTCTTTTTGGTAACCACCTTGAAGTCTATATGGCAATGGTTTGTCAGCACTACCAGCTTCATAAAACAGATAAGGATGTACCCAAGTACATAAAGTTACACCTTGACCATGGTCTTCAGGAAATCATCCATTATAGTAATAGTGACGGAATTGACTTTCTGATGAAAGCAATTGAAAATGGTGTGGAAGAGCAGTTAAGCTTACTTTAATATAGCCACAGTTTAAAAATCTATATAGAAACAGCCTGAATTAGACGTTCAGGCTGTTTCTATATAGATTTTTAAATTTTAATTAAATATTGAAAACCGCACAAGCCACATCTTTTAACTGATTAGCCCTAGTAACTACCTCTGTTTCAGACCAATGAATATTCCGACCAATTATTTGATTCATCTTTACAGAAGAGTCTTCAAAGATTGGCTTTTTGATAATGAAATTATCGTTGGAGCCTAGCACATTATCACTTGGCCCCATGATTGTAAGATTACCTAATGAATTTTTCAAAGGCTCTAACATTGCATCACGATTTGTGAGAGGTGCATTTCTTGGATAAACGTGTTCTATAGTAGTGCTAGAAAAATCATAAATCCTTGTCTTATCCATACATACAGGATTTCCGGCAGCTCCAGCTTCATACCATCGCAGATAATGCTCTACTGTAATTAAGAAATACTTAATAGGTTGATTACTTCCACCTTCCTTGTAATTTAGATTTTCAAGCAAGCTCCTAAACAAAGTATCAGGAACTTTGTCCATCTGTAGAGCATTTAAAGCTGATTCTAAAGTATTTGTGCTATACGTTGCAAGATTTGTTCTTATTTGAGTCGACTGATTATGTATGATGTTAACCACTGGTGTGACATGCTGATTACCAATAACTTTAAATCGGAACATAAACCGTTCAAACATCTGAACAATAGTAGAAAATTGTCTTTGATCTAAATTACAGGCCGCTAATAAAAGTGGCATGGCAAGTGTCAATCTTAGGTCCTTTATCAATAAGGTGAGTCTGTTAGCATCCCATAAAGTAATAGGACTAGTAAGTTGATAAGGCCATATACCGTTTGTAATTTTTCTGCAATTCAGAATATCTTTATGAACATTTCTTGTTGTTGTTAATATTTCATTTGCATTAATAGTACTTATCGCTGCATTACTATTTTGGGGATAAAATTGAGAAAGAAAATCATCAAAAAGAGTATTAGCTCCAGCTCTAACACCAGCATATGAAGCATAAATCCACCTTAAGTATTCTTCTGTTACTCTTGGAGAGTCAGAGAGTATTTCATCCCATAAAGATTCAACAGAAGCTTGTTGACTAGAATGTGGCTCCAACAGCTCTAAAATCCTAGCTCTTAATAAATCACCATCTGTCAGGCTCTTTCCTCTGTCATTAAGTACTCTAAATAAGGTATAAGCTTCTTTTTTATTGAAAGTCTTGATATGAATTAGAGAAAAGTCTCCATCAATAATATCATTAAAAACCTCTAGATTATCTATTTTTGAAACCAAATCATTAGTACCTGTCAAAACCCTAATCCTATCTGTTATTTTATTATAAGCAGACTCTATTTTTCTGTGAGAGTCTCGGGACTGGGTTGGGTTTGCAAGCCTAATAATATCTCTAAAAAATTGTTGATCAGCTTTTGATAATATAAATACCTCAACAGTATTAATATCTCTATTTGTCTCTTGCTCAAACTCTATATATCTTAAAGATAATTCTGCTATTCTATTATTAATTATCTTTTTATTCTTTTCATCATTGATACTTATAGCTTCTAGAAGGAGTTCTTTATATACATTAATAACGGAGGCCATAAGTAGAACAAAAGTAGCCATACGCTGTTGGCCATCTACTAACTCGAACTCACTTTGATTAACAACGCCAGGAACACTATTTATAACACTAACTATACCACCAAAAAAATGGTTGATGGGATTACCAGCCTTCCTTTTTTTAAAACACAATTCTAAGTCCTGTAAAAAATCATCTATTTCCGTATCATCCCATGCGTATCCCCTTTGGTATTTCGGAACTCTGTACATTGGTTTATGCCCAAAGAAACTACCAACTGATGCATGTACAGGTTCAACCCTCATCAGATGGGCACTAGGACTTTGTGAATTATTAATCATGTTAAAACTTGAATTTGATTAAACAATTCACAAATATTAGAAAATCATAATATTATAATTACCGCTCTAAAAAGGTATATATCTGTTTGATTAGTGGGTCCCTCCATTTAGCCTTAAAAGTTATAGGTAATATTTGACAGAGCTTCTTCAAATGAGGTCACAATTGATTTTATATTCTCGTGTGTAGTGTTATGCCCAAAACTTAGCCTAACAGAGCTATAAGCTATATCCTCATCACTATACATTTCCATCAGTACATGAGATGGCGTCACTTCAGCAGAGGTACAAGCAGAGCCACTTGCTACAGCTAGTTTATCCCTTAGCTGAATAATCAAAGCTTCCGCATCAATACCCTCAAAATAGACATTAGTGATAGTAGGGAGTCGGTTAGCTTGCTGTGCATGTATACGACACTTTTCTATAGTTTTTAGCCCCTCCTCGATCTCCATCCGTAAAGCTAAAAGTCTCTCGGACTCGTTCTTCAGTTCAAGTTTAGCTAACTCACAGGCTTTGCCAAAACCTACGATTGCAGGAGTATTGAGCGTTCCTGAACGAAAACCTCTTTCATGACCTCCCCCATGCATATGGGGGATCAGCTTTATTCTAGGAAATCGACTTTTCACAAAAAGTGCCCCTACCCCATTGGGTCCGTAAAGCTTATGCGCTGAACAGGCTAAAATATCTATCTCATCCTTCAAAACATCTACGGGTATCTTACCAACAGCCTGGGTAGCATCTGTCATGAACAGCGCATTATGTTTTCGGGCCATATCAGCTATCTCAGCAATTGGCTGAATTACTCCGGTTTCATTATTTGCATACATTACAGAAACCAGAATTGTCCTTTCTGTAAAAGCTTTTTGTAAATCTTCCAAGCTTATCAAACCATTTTGGTCGACGGGTAAGTAGGTGACATCTGCCCCCTGCGACTCTAAATAATAACAGGTATCCAGCACCGCTTTATGCTCAGTGGCAACTGTGATGATATGGTTACCCTTAGCCTGGTAATTTTCATAAACACCCTTCAAGGCTAAATTGATAGCCTCTGTGGCGCCAGAGGTAAAGATGATTTCTTCTGGCTTTGCCCCAATCAAATCAGCTACTTGCGTACGGGCCACTTTTACCGCTTCCTCCGCTTCCCATCCATAGGCATGGGTACGGCTTGCCGCGTTACCAAACTTTTGAGTGAAAAAAGGAAGCATTGCCTCCACAACCCTAGGGTCTGTGGGTGTTGTGGCTGCATAATCCAAGTATATAATATCTTCGGTGATACTTTCCATCTCTATCTGAACCAATAATCAGCCACTAATTTAAGCAAAAGAGCGGTAGCTGACAGCATATTTACATGTGCTCACCTACCGCTCTTTCACAAATGGCAGAGCCTCTTCTCAGACTTATGTCACTATTTCTGCCAATAATTTCCAGAAGGCCCTATCCTCCATGATAATAGGGGGCGAACCTGCCAGGTTTACCAGGCTATGGTGCTTTTCAAGCTTTTTGATGCGTTGAATTAGATTCTCCTTCTGATCCTTATCTGATACCGAGAATAAAGCTTCTACTTCTCTTCCTTTCACCTCATTCACCCTGTGAACAATCCAGGTAAGTATATACTGAGAATAGTCATTATCACTTGTTGAGAAATGATCGACAAACTGCGTAGACAGAATAGTACCCACGCCAAACTCCCTGCCTTCTTTTAATAACTTCCGCAAGGAAATGAAATTCTTGCTAAGGAAATTATCCGCCTCATCCACTAAAATCATCTTAGTCAGCTGCCTATAGTCGCCTGCTATACGGCTATGCCCATGCTTTTGCATCTGGGAGTAAAAGGCATCTAAGGTAATGGCCACTACGAGATTTTGGATGGCCTCACTGTACCCTGATAGGTTAATGACAGTAACGCCATCAAGTAAATCGTACAGCGAACTGGTCTTGGTGCCGTCGGGTTGAAAAATCTCATACTCAAACAGCTGTGTCAAAGCTGCATGAAGACTATCTTTTGAGTTTGTCTCATCCGAAAGATAGATTTCACAGATATCGGCAATGGTTGGCGCTGTGTTCGCCCATGTAGCTTGATTTACTTTGTGTATTCCTTTTTCTTCATAGGCCTGCAGGATCACGTCCCTTAAAGTAGCTTTTTGCCTAATACCGAGATTGAAAGCTGTCGCAATGGTTTCCTGTAACGTGGCGGCAATATGCAAGGGCAAGAGCGGCATGGCATTTGAGCTTATATCTATTGCTAGGGGATTATACGGCAAGTGGTACAGGTTATAAACCTTCGCATTCGTCGCCTGTACAAAATCATGCTTGATGTAGTCGCCCTTGTAGTCAAAAATAAGAATCCCAACGGAGGTTCCTCCAACGTTGTGCTTCCCTTCCAAGTGCAGTTGCGTGATCAACGACTTGGTAAACTGTGTCTTACCCGTACCCATTGTCCCGATAATCCCCGTGTTAGTGTGCATGACCTTACTTGTGGTCGTAGGATACCAGTAGACCTGTTCTCTGTCATTGATTTCTTCTCCGAAAACAATGCGCATGGGCCTTTCCATTTCACCAAGCAAACCTATATCCTGTTCTTCCTCCTCAATTAATGAGCTTTCCTCAGCATATCCTTCGATGTCCGTATCTGCTCCATTCACTTCCTCCACGTAACCAACAACAGGATCAGAATCTAAAGGCGTTAAAGAGGCCAGTAATCTTTGGGTTTCAATGCTGTTCTTTGTATGGAACAACCACACTTTCAATTCGTCAATACTTTTGACAAGATAGTTATAGCCATCTTCTTCCAAGAAAGTAACGGATATACCCCGGTTGTCTTCGTCCAAAGTATACTCTCTTGAAAGCGCATCCTGTGTGAAGGCAAAAACGGCATACTCCCGTATCTCCCCGGAGAGTAAATTAGAGACTACAAAATCGTCATTCAGCAAGCGGCTCCGATATAATTCGGTGATCTTATCCCACCTTTTGTTAGGCCATACCCCGTAAAGCTGCATTTTACTGGCATTCATCACTGCAATTTTGGCAAAAAAGCTCCTGTACAATTTCGCTAGGAAAGGATTTTCCTCATCTGTTAAATGTTCATAGATAAGCTGCTTTGTTTTTAACGCTTGTAATCTAGCCTTCTTGAGTACATCCGGGTTGTTTTTACCGATCTTTACCTCTACTGGATAGAACTGGACATGCAGGGTTCCATTCACTTCAAACAAGCCAATCATCAACAGATCATCACAATGGTATTCAGTTGCCCCAAGGTTCTTCCCAGAAAACAATCCTTCTTTCTGCTTTAATCCTGCTCCGCCCGAAATCCTTAAAATCTCTTCAAGTGAAACGGGTACCCAAATGATATCGGGATGATCATAGTAGGCTAAGAAGCTCTTAACAGCCGAAAGTATACTTAATTTCTCTCTCCGCAGGTTCTCATCTTTACTGCCAATCAGTCTTAAAAGCCACTCCCCGTTGATGGCATTGTAGAGGTCAATCAACCGACGAATATTGTAATCCGCATAGGAGACGTTTTTCTGCCTTAAGACCTCTTGGAGCATAAATTGGTATTGCTCGGTTTTGCGGGTGACTGTTATAGCATCAAAGCCGCTCGCATTGCTGTATTGGTCACTGTAGTGAATAATTATCAGGTCATTCTTGTCTTTGAAAAATGAAAGGTCAAAATGTGGGTCTACAAAAGTAACCCATTGAGAATGCATGTACAGCTCGTCAAGCTTGTGCTTAATGTTCGTGTCAATGTTTGTGCTTAGGCTTTTGTTTTTCTCAAAGGGGTTTTTTGTGAAGGAAACCCTAGCCAAGGCATTGTAGGCCTTCGTTGTCTCTAAAAGCAAGTTATCCCTGCCATGGTACTTTGTCCCAAAACCTGTAATGTACGCTTGGTTATCGTAATATGACGGTACATCCGAAATCAGTCCATCCAGTGACAAACCAGAGGGCACATTGTCCATCATGGAATAAGCCTTCGTTACATCTGCACTATCGAACTGGTAAAAGGTGAGATGTGCATACTCACACTCTTTTTTGAGGTCACGTGTGTAAAAGTGAATCTTGTCTCGGAGGGCATTGATTAAATCATCTAGGTCATGGTTGGCTGAATTAACACTAATGTCAAAAGCCTCCTCAATATCTTCCTTCTCAGACAGGTGCGCCATTTTCTCAAAAGCAGTTACATACCTGTCTGAACCGTAAATAAATAAATCTATTGGTCGCAGCTCATGCGGACTGGCTCCATCATATACAAGCTTCTTGTAGTAGTCAAATATTCCCTGCAACACCTGCAGGCAGTCTCCCATATTGACAACATTTATTTTCAAGGGAGTTCTCCTGTCGTAGAAAAAGAGGTAATTAAAATTACTTGAGAAGTCCTTCAACTTTGTCATTACCAAGCTCCTTATAAATTCCCTGCCAGCGAACTGTTTGAAGTGCAGATCATTGCTAAAGTAAATCCATTCGGGAGAGTGGCTGTTCTCTTTGCTGGCGTACAGGACAGGATCGTTTAGCTTCCGTGGATTTTCCCAATGGATCAGCGGCAACAGGTTAAGAGGCGTTAGTTTTTTGAGTACTGCCTCATACAGTTTTAATCCGCCCACCTGACTGTTTAGTTCTAGCTGGTAAGCAACCACTAGTGGATGTACAGGCGAAATTTTGACAACACGACGCCCAAAACTTTCTATAACAGTACCAAGCAAAAACAAGTCAGCCTCCTCATTTTCGTCCAGCACACTATCTTCCTTGATCATGTTTACTTCGTCCAGGAAAACCTCTACATAGCGTTGTGCTTTATCATTCAGTGCCTCGCCCATATAGGTCAGGCTTGGTAACTGATCCCGGTCTCTATAGAATTGCACAAAGTCGGTAAAAGCCTGCTTCATAGCTTGTGAAAGGCGTAGGTCTCTCCCCTCTAACTCCCCATTCTCGTATTCATGCCAGCAAAGTCCATCACTTTCAAAAAGCTTTATTTCAAGCAGAAGCGTCTTTCTGAATTCATCCCGGACTGTGAATTCCTGGTTTCGGAAGTAAAGCTTTAATGTGCTTAAGTCGCTGTTATAGACATGTCTATAGCTCTCCGAATAAATACGTTTATCCTGCCATACCTCCCACCCCTTGATACTCTTTGGTAACTCAACAGCTTGCTTGACACACATCTGCATCTGAATTCCTTGGAAACTTGTCGTGAAAGGTATGATCTCCTCCTCTGCCTCCGGGTCCACACGCAGCGTCAATTTCTGGTCTTCTTTTAACTCAAACTGATCACCGGTAGCTAATACGGTCGCATACTCCTTCAGCTTGCTGGAACGGTTTAGGGTCAATTCTCCATCTGTACTTAGGATGAGATGCCCCTGCTTACCAATCGTGTAGCAGGCCTCAACCCCTTCAAACAATGCGGGTGAGAAAGGTAAAGACCAAACTTTGAACTTATATTTATTCGTCTTGGCTTTTTCATCGTGGAACTCAAAGTACAGAAAGTCACTGTTAACTGCCGGTGCAACTAGCTTCACTTTTATGTTCTTACCTTCCACGCTAACTTCTCCCTTCGCTCGAGCAGTACCTTCCGTTTTCAACTTGCCCTTTAAGGTATCGTCAAACCCGAGCGTGACCGTAATAGGATATTCAGCAAGTGGATTGAACACAAGAATGTTGCGTTCCCTCCTTTTGGCTATAGTTTCCGCCTGGGGCCTGTCCCAGACAAACACCCCCTCCGAATGTGCCACTGGGTTTGTATCCAGGTAAAGCGCAGGTTTGGTTTTGTCTTTTACTTTAGCCCATTTGCTTATTGATGAAAAGTCGAATTCCTTCCAACGATCATCCACAAGCCTTTCCTCTAGGCTTTTGATGCCCTTTGGCGTTAACTTCCTGTCAAGGTCCCTGCTGATTTCTCCATGCCTTACAACATACTCAATGTTGGAAAACCACTTTTGGTTTTCTTCCAGCGCTTTACGAACCGTGTCGGTATCAGTAAATGACTCTAACTCCTCATGCGGAAAGAGCCCCAGCGCAGCATAGTCCCCTTGTTCGATAGTGCCTTTTTGGTACAACCCAACCACATTTGCCAGATCAAAAATAGTGGCGCTATCCGTATGAAGCTCTTTTAGCTTCCTAGAGACGGCTTCTTGCAGAATAACTTTCTTTACTGCGCTGAAAGAGGAGTCAGCTATGCGCTTCATCAGATTGTCAGAGAAATCAGAGAAGTTAAGCGGCATCCCCGCTTTAGACAAGTCCCCGCTCCCCCCCAGTAAACTGTCCAGTTTACCACTGTACAGTATAACAATAGCTGTTTCCTGAAAAGCCCCTAATTGCCCGGCCACCTGATTACGCAAGGTCGTCAAGTAATGCTCCGTAGCTTGTTCACTGGTAGCCAGTATAAGATCAATACCATTGATATTTACCTTATGGGATACAAACTCTTTCGCTTCCACCGTATGCCTGTAGTGAAAATCTGATGTGGCTTCTGGCCTGTAACTGATCAGGCTTTCATAAAAGGCGCATACATTTTCCTCTTTTTCCAGGTGAAGGGAATAGCGGTCACCAGCTTTCAGCAAGGCTGATGCCTCAAAGAAATGAAATAAACTATCTGCCAGGTAATTATAGAATTGCTTTAACATACTGTGCGTCTCCACTATCACTTTTCTTCTCTAATAAATTTATCTTTTCAAACAGCGAAATAATGGCCTGCTGGCTAGCATCATCAAAGGAGATTCCTCTAGCTTTGTATTCAAGCCAGAGGTCTTTTAAGCGGATTTTATGGTGATTGCCTATGCACAGCTTGGTAAGAAACAAAAGCATGCTGTGATTAAGGCTGAGCGAGAATCCGTTTCTTCCCCTGTTCTTAAGGAAATTTTCACGGCAAAAGAAAACAAACCAGTTCGCATAGTTCCCCTTTGGTTTCCTTCTTCCTGAATGCTCAAATTGGTACTCAATCATAAACCAAAGCTTGTAGACTGCTACTTCAAAAGCATCGGTGATTTTCCTTTTATTCAAGGAGCTAACGAATTGATCATCGAAGTCCTGCCAATCACCTTCAACATCGGGAACATAGCGTTGGTAAACTTCAGAGATACCTTTAACGGCAAGGATCAGGATTTCCTTGGCGCTGTCGTCAAGACCTTCGTAGTGTTGTTTCAGCGCCATGTAATCATAGGTCTTGTTACTGCCTGGAAGATTTAAATGGTTAAGCAGATCCAAGCCGATTGCATGGGAAAACAAATTGCCTATTCTGGATTCAAGTTGCCTCCAACCGGCATCATAAGCTCTTCTGGATTCTGAGAAAGTCTCTTCCTCCAGCGTAAAATACAACGGGTGATCCTTTGGTGAGAAGAAATCATTAAGTCTGAAGACCGCCCTGGATACATAGAAAAAGTAATAAAACTTAAAAAGCTTCTCAACATCATTCAGGAAAGACTTCTTATTGGATGCAAGGTATAGCATATCCCTTTTGAAAAGACGTACTACATCCTGATCCAACACATGGTAGCTCGACAACGTGTAATCATAGTCTTTTAAAGCTGGCAAAGAACTATTAACCAATTGGTTGAGCATATGCTCCTCGTGAATGTCGTGCGCTGCAAACAGCTTCTCTAACTCCTCGTCAATGAACACATCCTTTATGAATGCTGCTGTTTTATCAAGAGTATTATTAGGAGTAGCCCAATTGAGATAACGCTGCGCCTGAGGACCGTACTTTACTAAGTTTAATTCATCAAAGTAAAGGGAGTCAACGATTGCCCGCAATTTATCTTCAAGCAACGGTTCTGTCTTTGTCTGTGCGACTATGTTCTCTAGAACAGTCTGCTTTAGATGCTCACCATAATTTTTGGCGCTTTTCAATTCATTTGAAAAGTCTTTTTGCAAGACCATCCTATAGCATTTGCCCACATACCCGTCGAAGTTCTTCAGGTCCTGCTTCAGAACCTTGCCTAAGTTTGGCTCCATCTTCGTATTATATGGAAACAATAAAATCTTCGTGGGTGGCCTATGCTTGAACTCCTTGATAGTACCGTCTTGGTCCAGGACAAAATATCCTTTTAAATCCTCCTCCACATTAATGTAAGTTTCCATCGCTCAGTTAAAGTTTTTCAAAGACATACTCTCCATACTCATTTTGGGAAAAGCTATAATCTAGAGGCCCACCCAGATTTATTTCGTCCACATACAGCATTGATTCAGTACTGCCACTGTTGCCGGTATTGATCAACAGGTCTACAAATCGAACGAAGATTATGTAGTTATTCCTATCTAATTTATTGGGCCTGTACCCTTGGTTAATCTTACACAAAAGCACATAGAGTGCATAGTCAACATCTATTTGTTGTGTGTCCTGTCCTACTGGAGATCTAAACTCAAATCGAAGCTGAGGGAAAAACTGGTGCAGTACGGCTATATTCGCTTTTTGATCTGGAGTAGGCAAAACAGACTGCAGGCTAATGTTTTTGAATACCCTGTATTTGTACCTTTTGGATGCACTTGGAAGCATCACATTGTTTTTGCCATGGGTGCTACCGTTCCATTTCTCAACCGCTGCCTTTACAATTTCATTGGTACTTCGCAAACCTAGGGCATCTTTTCTGTTGAAGGCATAGAGCGCCTTGGTGAAGGCTTGGAAATAGGGATCTGTAAACAGCTCTCCACGGGACTGGAAAAAAGCCAAACGAATAAAAAGCTTAAACAACGCGTCTTGGTCACTGTTCAACGCCTCTACTATCTTGCGCAAATAGAAAGTAATATGCTGCACATGCTGTTTAAAGACTTCAATGGGACTGGTACTGGTGAAGAGCTGTATGGCAAGCTCATCTAATCGTTCATCCCTGTCTGCGCAGGGATCGAGCTTTGTGAGAGTTGCAAATAGCTTGGACAGCGTGGGGTGCTCGAAAAGGTAATAAGGCGTATAATATCGCACCCTCGTCTTAAATTTAAAGCTTTTAATCTTATTTCCGTATTGCTCTAAATCCTCATAAGAGAACTGGTGCGGGACAAGCATGTCGTGCACAAAGTTCAGCAGATGCCGAAAGGAAATAATCTGCTTTTCTTTGATGATCGCTTTAACAAGTAAATCCGCCAGCACCGCACGATGATTCGGATCAAATAAAAACTCATAGTTGTACCTCACCGGGCACCTGTCGCTCCACTCATAAGCAAGTAATCTTTGGTAAGCCGCGAATACCGGATTGGAGTCTTCCTGAAGCGCTAAACGGTCCAGCAATTTTTGGAAGATCGTTGGCTTGATGCCCTCCTCTGTTAATTCAAAAAAATGGTAGTTAGTGAAGTTAATGTATTGAAAGATGCTACCCTCGCGGTAGGTATCTTCCTTTATCTGAGCTAGTTCCAGGATCCCTTGGTTTTCTACAAAGTGCTTTAACTTTGAAAAACGGTCCTTACGCTCCTCCAGAAAATTACTCAGCGTGCCTAAGTTGATAGCTAGGATTTGTTTACAGCAGTGCCCTTTGTCAATGTTATCATCTGCGAAAGGCTCCAAGATATGGGTTAGGGTCTGAATGCAATTCTCGTCAGGACTAAAGCTTTCAGTGGCATCATTGTGAACACTAAAAGACTGATAACACGTTCTTAGCTCCACATCATTGTTTAAGCAGGAGAGCAAGTGGGATTTGCCGTCCCCCACATTACCGCATATCAAAAGCAACACTGGGTGCGGAACCTGAGACGCCTTCTGTACAATATCCCTTAATACTGTTTCAACATACCGCTCAATGTGTAAATACCGCTTAAAGGCATCATCGGTAGAGAGATCACTATGCGCTACGGCTTCTTTAGAGGAATCTTTCAGCTTTTGCAGCTCATACACTAATGGATGTTTGTTCATAGCAAAAAATAGGTTAAAAGTTTTCTGAAAAAAACTCGGAAAGTGACACATCCAATCCTTTCAGCACCTTTACTAGGGTTAGAAACTTCAAATTTTCTCCTGTTTCGTAACTACCGTACTGTGTTCTGGATATCCCATGCTCGTAAGCAAAGTGTTCGTAGTTTGTGTAGCCTTTCTTGATGCGAAGTTCCTTTATTCGTTGCCCGAGCTTTGAAAGAAGCTCTTTTTCCTCATCTGTCAGATCTTTCATTCTGTAATATAGTATCTAACAAATGTTGTAAATAACAATTAAGATTAGTACCTGTTTAAAGCGGTATATATAAATTTAGCCATATCTATATCATAATAATTAGCAGAAATATTTATATTTTGGCGCCTTATTTTAGTTAAGGACAAGTATTATGTACAAGTAGCTTAGCTATTAGTAACTTACTTGGTGAACGCCTTTAAGTATCTTTCGTGCCATACGACCATGCAAGTATTACCCTCAGAGAATTTTTTACCGGTTGAGCGATTGGCTGGCGTATACCGGCACGTCACCAACTCGTACAAATATTATTGGTTTTTAGCTATCCTGGATTCGTTGGAGGAGAATCCAGACCAAGCTGTCATGAAGGTGGATGATTTAGCCTTGCGGATGTTATCCTTGGTATGGTATCCGCTTGATTTCTATAAGCTATCCTTCGGGAAGCTGGATAGTTTCAAGCCTATCGCCGAGACTTTGTCAAAGGAAATACAATTTAATACTTCAGCCGGTGCCTCAAACCTCTACCGTCAAATAAAGAAAAGTGTTTCAGGGGAAAAACTTACGATAATTACGAAGCAAGTAAAGACACTGGTAAGGTATGTTCCCTACCGTTTTCAAAAGCCTTTTATCTCGGAAGTCTTAAAAGGTCTTAGCGACCACCAAGGGGACCGGGCTACCCCTGGAATAGCAGATCACCTGTTCAGCACTACCCATGGCAGGGTGATGTATCGCTATCATGATCAGGATGCGAGCGTTGAGCTACACCCACTTTGGGTTTCTTATTTACAGCGGCACCTCCATACCCTTAGAGGTTTCACCTACTTTGAACTTGTGCGGTTCTTGCAAAAGCATAATCCCCATGTACCTGGACTATCTGAAAAGCTATTCCGCCCTCAAAGCAGAAATCTTAGCCAGGCAACTTCATTCTGGAAATTGTATTTGCACCAAAACCCAACTTATACTTGCCCTTACTCATCTGCGATAGTAGCGCCTTCTAAATTTTCTATCGATCATTTTGTTCCATGGAGTTATGTTACCCATGACTTATTGTGGAATTTACTGCCAATACCGAAACATGTGAACTCCTCTAAGGGAAACTCCCTACCGTCAATCTCAAACTATTTTCCTGCTTTGAGTTCCCGGCAATACAGTGCTTTCTCCTTTCTCTTAGAGAACAATATTCCTAAGAAAGACAGCCTATTAGAAGATTACTTAATCCTGTTTGGACAAGACTTCTCAGGCTTGACTACAATTACCAAGGAAATGTTTGAAATAAAATTAGGTGAGTCGATACGACCACTTATGCAAATGGCAAATAATATTGGTTTTAAATCCGATTGGATTTATTGAAAAGAAACAATTGAGTTATATTTATTACCAAGACTTATTTACCCTAGTATATTAAGTTAAACTTTATAACTGTTTTTGATACTATAAATCATTTAAGGTTATTACTTTAAAGATGATTATGCAAACTTTAAGTTTTAGAAGTTAACGCATAATATCAACAGTTTAAAAAATTATAGGCATTCTAGTCCTTACTATTTAAAATAACCTAACTAAAATTGAAAGGTTTTTTGATATTCATTCTATGGATAAAGTTCTGTTAACAAGACAAGATCTATATAAGTTAGTATGGACTGAGCCTATGGTACATCTGGCAAAAAGATACCAGCTGTCGGATATTGAATTAAGGAAGGTTTGCCAAAGCTTAGCAATACCTACCCCAAGGTCTGGTCATTGGCAAAAGGTTAGGACAGGTAAAAAAGTAACGGTTATCCCGTTACCCAGCGAATATAATGGGGAATCAGAAGTAGACTTAGCTAAATACTCAACCGGAAGAGGAACTAACCAAGTGGCGGACTCTCCCATCGTATTGTTACAACTTGAAATAGAAAATGAATTAAAATCATTGATTCATGTACCTGCTAAGCTCACTAATCCTGATACGCTAATTACAGCAGCAAGAGAGAACATCGAAAGCAACAACAGGAAGTATAACTACGAGAACATTGTTTCAAATTCATCCGGCTTCTTGGACATAAACGTTTCCATAAATGTGCTTCCCAGAGCATTACGCTTTATGAATACGTTCATTAAGGCGTTGCGTGCCAGAGGCCATTTCGTGCAAGTACAAAGTCATACAACCTACGTGGTGATCCGAGAAGAGAAAATTGAAGTTCTTGTACGGGAAAAGCTTAATAGAAAAATGGTGCCGAGTAAGTATGGAAGCAGTGCAGAAGATACTCCTAGTGGAATTTTGATATTTAAGATGGGAAATGGCTATAGCGCAAAGGAGTGGAAAGACGGGAAGCTTCCTGTTGAGCAAAGGCTATCTCTCATCTTAGCAAGTCTGGAACTGAAGGCGAAAGAAAGGAAAGAGCAGAGAATTGCAAGCGAAAAGGCAGCTGAAGAACGCAGAATTCGGCAGCGTATTCAGTATGAATTAGAGCAACGTCAGGAAAAAGAACTCATACGCTTTAAAAAGCTGTTGCAGCTAGCAAAGCAGTGGCGCGATGCCCAAATGCTGCGGGATTACATTAGTGGTGTAAAGCAACAAGCCATTTCTTCGGATACTTTAACGGAAGAAGTGAACCATTGGGTTGATTGGGCAAATGAGAAGGCAGACTGGTACGACCCGACGGTAAAGCGACAAGACGAACTTCTAGACGGCGTTGATAAAGAGACTCTCATATTGAAAAAGAGTTCAAATTATTATGGTTACTAACAGTAGAATACAGTAAAAATAATGGATCGAATCTGAGTCCGAACCATTTATCATAGGCATATTTGCAAATTAGGCTTTAAATTAAATTTGTGTCAATGGAGTCGCAATGTGACCTTAACAGTCAATATTGAAAAGGCTGAGCCGTAGTTCCTTGAAGGATCTTTGAGCGACAGGCTTGCCTTCTGTCATTAGCTAAAGTACTTACTAAAAGCTGAACTGGACTCGGAGATGGACCTGCTGAAGTTGATTTACCTGTCTCACCAGAATATTAACAAAAGTTGTGTCATGAAGCCTCTAATTGGAGAGCTAAATGGCCAGCAGCTCTCACTCAGAATCGGGGATGGAGACAGCTGGACTCCAGGTGAGATACACTTCAAATGTTTGGTCCTGTTTCTGTAAGAATTCACACCAGTACACCAACAGGACCAGTAAATAGAAATGTAGAAATGACATAGTTTAAATTACACTCCCCTTTGTTTAAAACGGCTTTGTTCACTCTGATGATGCTCCTGCTTTAGCTAGTAAAGCTCTAGATATTCAGTACGCTACCTTCTGTTTATACTTTTTACAGCTTTTTTCACTTCTGTTTCTATAATAAAACCTATATTCCCTTAATATTTAGCATAATCAAGTTTCGCATTTTGTAAAATCCATTTCTGCATTTTCGAATTAATCATCCACTACAGCTGTATGCCAACAATTTTTTAAAACCTAAAAAAGAGTAATGTTAAAAGTTTCATTAACTGTCCTGAACCTTGAGTTGTTCATAAAATCCTCTCCGGGATTTAGTCTAAATATGTTTCCCAAATCGTAATACCTTCTCTTACTTTTATCAAATACATTCTCCACGTAAACAATTGAATAGTCTTCACCTTTCTCTAAGGCCCTTTGTAACTCTGATCTTGTAATCGTGAAGGTTTTGTTTGCGTAGCTAGAAGCTTTGACCTCGACATATTTAGTTCTTCCTGTAGCAGGATTTATATACTCCAAATCATAACCGTAGTGGTCAGAGCCTTCAGGGTTAACTTTAGCACGGTATGCATTTCTTGAAACCCAACTCACAGACAGCCCCTTTGCCTTAAGCTTCTTATAAACTAGTAGTTCCCCTTGATAGCCTGCTTCTTCTAACTTTGGATTTTTATATGCACCGTCAAAATTTTTACCGTTATGCCCCCCACTTGTGTTCTTACTTGACTCCTTTTTACCTTGAGTTTGGGCCAAGTTTACTATGTATTCCTCTATGTCAAAATCATCTCCTTCCAAAGCATTATCTTTCTCTGATACATGAGAAGTGCTTGCTGTAAAGGTCGAGGCCATGGATTCCTTATATATTCTTTTTAGCAGCTCATCAATTTCATTAAAGTACAGCAAGCTTCTGTTTTTACTACTGTTTCGTAAAAATGTATCAAGGTTAAAATCCCCTAGCTCCTTGTCCTTTAGCTTATTTTTTAACCCCTCCTTATGCAAGTAATACTTTTCCTCAATTAACTCAGAGCCATCTGTTGGAGTGATTATTGACTCTAAACCTTGTAAGTAAGGGAAACTTTCTTCCGTTGCCTGGAGAAAAAACTTCGTTTCACTTTCTAAAAAGTCCTGTTCTATTAGAAAAGTCATTCCTTTGTAGGCATTTACTAAATCAACATACTGTTCCTTTTCGTTACCGGATTTACCTTGCATATAATTCCAAAGCACTTTTTTGAACCCGTTTAAACAACTGGTCTTCAGTGTATTTAATTTATCTACATAGTACCTTTTAAAGGATATCTGTTGGATCGCACTTTGATTGTATTCATGCAGCGTTATTTGTAGTAGCTGCAGGAGGCTTTTCATATAAGGAATATTATGAGGATCTAAGAGATCATCGTAGCTTATTCCTGCTGCTATCTCTGACAGGTTTTCATACTTTGTACTATCAAATTGCTTTAAAAAACTTTCTAAATCAAACTCTTGATCCACATGCTGTTTATGAACACTTAAGGCAGAAGCAACTGAAATCCAAAACGCAGCCTTGGGATCAAGTACATGGTCGTATGTAATCTGACTTATGCTTGCTATTCTCTCTCTTGTAATATCATTATCCTCAAGATAAGATGAGAGTTCGTCTTTAGAGTTTTTTTCGAGGAAAACATGTATTTGCTGTCCCAATCTTTTTACCTCTTTATCTATAACAGCCTCTATCAGTTCTGCAAGCATGCCGGCTAATTCCCTAAGGTTATAAATAGCCTGTCCGGCATATAGTAAAGCATAGTCTTTGTTTTCAGCCTCTACAGAATACATCTCAGTAGACTCAAAACCCTCAACAGTGCTGGGAAGATTTAACTGGTATTTTACTATTACTTCCTTTTGTTCACAGACCTTTGCTTCAGCAACCTTCTTGACCTCATCCTCAGTTAATGGCCTTTCAATTATATCCTCTACAAAAGCGAGTAGCTCCGGTATAAACCTGAACTCGTTCTTGATAACCGACTCCCTAAGAGGCGCAGTACGTACAGTTGATTTTGATAATGACTTCGACAGCACAACCCCAATTTTGCTAGCTATCTGTCCAAATGTATTCTTGTCTCTGAGCGTAAAAACAGGTGAAATACTGGCTTTTATCGAAGCAGGCAGTCGTCCAAACAAGAATTTGTTGTCTATATAGATGATATCCTTCGCTTGTTTCCATACATAGCGGTTCGTTGTCACTTCGAACGCTAAAAAAGCAATATCCTTAAATACATTAAGTCTATCGTCTTTCTTGTCACTATGGTAGGCATATACCTCAAACAAAAGGTTAAAAACCCTGTGGCAAGCACTCTCAAAGTCTTTGTCATTCACAGGCTCCACATACTTTTTTGATAAGTGCTGCAGTATTTTTGAATAATTGGAAAGTATTAAGTCATTCAGGTGTAGAATTCCTAAACTAGAAAAGAAATCCTTCTGCTCATGGAAACTCCTAGGCAATAAGTTAAAATACTGCCGCAGTACACTAGCACTGTTTTTGCGATAGTCTGACGTTTCAATACCTATCACATCTGACGGAGGAAGCGGTTGATCTGCGTTAGGTATTAAAATCCAAGCGTTCTCTTTTAAAATTTTTAGGAATGAAGAGTTTTGAAACCTCTCCGACACATTTAACCTGCGCCAGTCTGTTGATTGCTTTGATCTGCATTTAGTCCGAGGATGGAACTGATTAGAAAAGAAGTCAACATAATGCTTCCAGTTCCTCTGAATATATTCCGAAAAATCTCTGTTTAAAACTTCAGGGAAGTCTAAGGTATAATCAAACTGGATTTGAAATGGGCGTGTGTATCGACCTGTCAGAGAGACAAATGCCTCATTTCGTTCATCCTGTCTGGACAAAGAATACACTTTGTTCATTATGTAAATAGCTGGCCTGTCCCATGCGCCTAGTTTCAGAAAGAATTCAGCCCATGCGGTTTGCTCGTCGTGACTACTGGCAAATAAGTCAATTGCAACATACTTTCCACTGGGGTAGAGTACGTTTAGCTTCTGTGACTCAATGTAGATAGGGGAATAAAGCGGATTAGCCCATTTTAGAATACCCTCATTATCGTAATAAGGAAGCAAGATCTCATCCCTATGTTCATCTATATCACTTCGCTCTATCCTTAACTGGAAAATAGCCTCTACGATGTCTCTGTTAGCAATACTCCTGTCACTGAAAAGACTACAAAGTTTGCTCAACAACTCCCGTTGGCTGTACTGTATTAGCCCTATTCGCTCCCTAGCAACTTTAGAGTTATCGATTATAATGGAGCGATGGAGGAAGCGTATCTTTCTTTTAATAGAAGACGAAAGAACTAAATCCTTTTTGTTCCCTTCATAAAATACTTCATCATTACTAGTGTACAGATGATGCCCGTCAGCAAGGATAATCTTCTTCCCTGTAAGATTTAAATTTTGCTCAGAGATGTACCGATAGAGGTTTTTAAAGAATTCAATGTCGCCTTTTCGCAGCTTGCATTCCTGTTCAATATGCTCCTTTATGAAGTCTAGGCTAAGATATTCGATATTGAGCTCGTCTTTTAGCCAATTACGAACCTCCTTGTTGTCTACGAAAATAAGCCGCCTATTTATAAATGTGCCATCTGGGAAAAGTTCCTCATCACATTCATCAGCTATAATAACCTCTTTAGGCTGATAAAATAAACCCGTTATTCTGTCGTATAAAAATTGGCTCTTGCGTAAGTTTTCCTTAATTATGTTATAAAAGGACTCTAATTTCTTGTCTGCTACCCTATGGTAGCATAATATCTTAAGCACATCTTGGGAAAAGTCTCTCTTTAGTTTTTCTACAAGGCCCACAGATATGTATTTTGCTATTTCCCCTAACAGAAAATCATTGAGAGCAGTATCTCTGAAGCCTTTTCTGTCGGGTGTAACTGTGAAATAGCTGTGGATGAGAAAAGTAAATCCAGACTCTTTCTCAAGAGGATAGAATAGATAAAAGTTAGCATTTTCTACCGGTTTAAATTGCTTCTTTTCACCCAGCTTTAGAATTAACTTAATTTCTACAGTAGGGTCGTTCTCAAATGTCTTCCGTTCCCGCTTGTCCAGTTTTTCAAGCACACTTTGAGGGATTTTTACTTTACGACTCGGAGACAAGTCCGTAAAGTAGGTACTCCCATCATGGCTATGCACCTCAATTATCCCTCCCTTACGCTTTTTGATAAAATAAAACGCTTCGCACTCCTCTGATGAATATGTTAAATTTGCTAAGTTTCCGAGAAGCACTATTTGTTCCTCGTCTATCTCTTCGAAATCTTCGTCGGGCTTCGTGGTATCCACTTCTTCCTTTAATGGCAGTTCTATAAGTGTAACATAACCTTCAGGACTAGCTTCAATCTTCTCTGGACTATAATGTGGAAAGAAAAACAATGGAATGTTTTCCTCTTCTAAATAAGCAAAATTTTCATCCCTTAGAGTATGTGATTTATTAAAAACAACCGAACCAAATTCTGTTCTTATTACTGGGTTGTTTGTTACTTCCCTAACTGCTTTGAATCCAATACCCTTATGACCAATATAGTCTTGCCCTTGCTTCTCGCTTTGCCCAATCCGGCACACGCTAGTCACCCCATTCTCATCAAAAGCTTTCCCTGTGTTGTAAACTCTCAATACTCTGTCTAGCAACTCAATTTTAACCTTTCCTCCTTTTTCGCCAGCAACTCTACTTGCATCAACAGCATTTTGCAGAAGTTCAAATAAGTAGCGGCCCTCGTAGGATTCCTTTAAGTACTCTTCCGCCTGAGCGATTGAAGGTAAAACCGAAATATCTGTCTTTGCTGTAGCAGCATAGAGTTTTATTGTAGTGGACTCAAGTTGCATATTCTTGTATAAAGCTTATTTACTGTATTGATTTCAGGCTTTTGCGGCGACAATATATACTAATGTGTAGGCTATTGTAATTAAAGAATACTTAGCGTTTGAAGCCCTAATTTGCTAAATATAGATATAAATATTAAAATATATTATTTAATGTATTACAGCTGCATTCTTTAATGAACCAGCACCTCTAATGCTACTCAATCATAAGCAAGCCAGCCTGATCTAGGAGCCGCGTTATAGTGTGCTTCCTTCAGGTGATTTTCAAAGAGCTTTGCCACCTTAGAGTTAACTTGATGGATTTGGGAATAACGGAGTATCTGCCGCACATATGTTTTTTATAGGTTTATTTCAAATTAAACTCTACTCTCTGTACGAGCTTATTCTAAATTTAGAAATAATTATTGGTAAGGTTAGCTATAAGTTCATATATAGCAATAACGTAATAGATGTATACCCAATAGAAAAAATAAGAAACCCATTATGCACTTTATCAAATATGACAAAGGAGCTTTAGGTGAAGCACTAGTAGGAAACTTGTTATCAATAATCTTTAATGGCGAAGTTCAGAAGTTAACTTTAAGAGGCGAAGGAACTGCAGCTATGGATTTAGATTTAAGCTATCCAACACCTTTTGGCACCCAAACCACAAGGAAACTAGCATTCCAGGTTAAGACTGGTAAGAGTTATGCTAGGTGGCATAAAACTAGGTCTGAATGGGTAATGCAAAATATCAAGGATACACATATAAAGAAATGGCAGAACATGAACTTGCCTGCCTTATTGGTGTGGGTAAATCCTCTGAATAAGCCCGAGGTTTACTGGAAGTTTATCAAGGCTGACACACCTAGTACATATTTAAGACTATCAAAAAATCATAAGTTAAGGCCAGAAGCTATATTCGAAATTGACCGATTGTCATTTCTCGCTTACAAACAGAGAAAAAAAATGCCAATCATTAATTTAAAAAAGGTATCACTTGTATCGGACGCCAGGAAACATGCTAAGAAAAAATTAAAAAAAATAAAAGGGGTTCATAAAACTGATTTTGTTAATGTTGAAATATCAAACTATGTTCTAAAGCATCTAACAAGGGCTAGTAAGAACAAAACTCATATAAAAGATAGTCTGACACTGCTGCCTCATGTACCTACCTTTCTTAAGCACATACCTCATTATATTGAAACCACAGAATCAACTGACGACAAAAAACAAGCCCCTAATGAGCATTTTGAAGTAATTAAAAGAAAAGTATCTTTTGTATATAAAAATGTTGATTTTGATGATATGAGGTCAGCTGTGGTAACTGTAAGATTTAAAGAGACAATTATTTACCCTAAGGACTGGGAAACGAATTGGCTACTGAATAAGCAAATCCAGCATTCGTTGATTTTGGAAAGCATCTATAGGAAGAGTTAAAAAAAATACGCCATTCTCTCATCACCAACCTGCTTCTTACATTATTAGAACACCTAAAATGTTAAAAAACACTGCAGATATATGTGTGCCCGCAGTTAGGCGCGAGATGTGAACGGCGTATAAGGGTAAAGGTAAAGAAATTAAGTATTAATTAAAATCTTAGTTAAGTTAAGGTCTTCAAATCCATTCAAAATGTTGTAAATGATTTTGTCAAGCTTTGCAGTCACAATAGATATAAATTTTAGATTTAACTAAAACGTTACTTGAAGTTGGTAAATAGCTCACGCATTGGTGTTTTAACCGTTGGGGCAAAAGGTTTCATGAAGGCCAAACAGCCACAACCCTTTAACCATTTTTAATTTATTAGTCATCGTACTAATTATTAGTATACAGAACTGGTCTTTTTACCAATATAACCATATTTCTGCTGAAGGACCAACCTGATCATAATTAGCTTCAATGACTATAGAATAATAGTTTAAAAACCTTATAGGAACCCAAGATTAATAAAACACTTGAAAAACTCCCTATCGACTTGCCTCAGCGCCTGTTTTGTCTTTTTAGACCATTAATAATGAATTAAATTACTCACAATGATTAGATGTATTTAGGATGTCAAGCTTTAGATTGAAAGAACTTTTGTTACCCTCTTGTTACTTTAAACACATAACAAATTCATTACTAACCTATTTGCAAATTCTGCATCGGCAAATAAGTCCTTAAAACAACACAATCCGATATTAAACAAAAACATGAGTCATGCCAGAGTTTGACTCTGGGCTAAAAAGAGTAAATTCCAGCAGTTGGCCAGGGCCAACCGGATGCGGTAAAGCGGTGTGGGCGTGTTCCTGCACCGCTTTCCTGTTTTATGGCACCCCTGTCTAAGCAGTATGGAGACCGCTTCCCACAGTAGGGAGAGCAGGAAGGCGTAGACCAGGGGCACTACCTGCAGCAGCCTCACCCTGTTGCCTCAGAACCAGAGCCTGCAGGACTCCATGCCCATCTCGGCCTTGTTGAAGCGGAAGGCCTGCTCCACCTGCCCAGAGCAGCAGCGAGAGCCGCGAGGAGGCCTTGTCGCCCCTCCACAAACTTTTGGGCCCCATCCGTGAGGTGGTCGGCAATTATCTCCGAAGGCCACTCCTTGCTCCTCGAAAGATTGGACAGCCTCTCAGTGCACGCCGGGGCCTTGCCTGGGGAGAGCAGCACCCGGCCTAGCTCGCTCAGAAGCAGGCCCGAGGAGCGGCTGAAGTCAGCAATAGCCATGTACTGATAAATGCCGGTGTCAATCTTGCAAACATCCATCTGAACCCTCACCCGAAGAATGTCTTTGGCATATAGCGCTTAAAGGCCATTTTCCTGCGGTAGCGTTTGAGCAGAATCATGTTATACCTCTCCAGCGCCCGAGCTACAGCGGAAGGGGAAGCTCTACCACCCTCCCAAATGCTTCAAACATGACGAATGTCATTTTTGAGTGTGACTATAGTTACAAACATCCGCTCCCTTACCCTCTTCCTTTGTCATCATAAAAACTGGCCAAGCCTCCCCACCTGGTGAAGGGCGTCTCTTAAGTATAACAATGAATTTGCAGGGGGCTTGTGCGGGAATGTGTAACACTATAAATCAATTAGATCATGAAAAGGATATTAGTCTTGGGTGCCGGAACAGGCGGTGTAGTAACAGCCAGAGAACTCAGCAAGAACAGCGGCAATGAGGAAGGCATCAACCTTTTGGAAATCATTGTATTCGAAAAAGAGGAAAAGAGCCTTTACTCCCCTTCTTTGCCATGGCTTATGGTGGGCAGCAGAAAACCTAACCAGATCTATGAAAACATCAGGAAATTAGATGCACCGGGGCTAAAGGTCATTAAGGGAGAAATTGAAAAGATAGACCCTGAGAACATATCGGTTACCGTTAATGGCGAGGTATACAAAGGCGACTATATGGTGGTCTCGCTGGGGGTTGAACAAGTTTACGAGCAGCCGCTAGCCGCATATGGCCACAACTTTTTCACAGTTAAAGGGGCTACCAAATTCAACGAAAACCTGGAGAAGTTTGATGGCGGTAAAATTGCTATTTTGATTTCCTCTCTCCCCTTCAAGAGCCCGGCAGCTCCTTATGAGGCAGCCATGCTGATAGATGACTTTATTGCCAGGAGTGGCCTGAGCAGCAAAACTGAGATCAGTCTGTTCACGCCGGAAGGTGGGCCCATGGAATTTGCAGGTAAAGAGCTGTCTGATGAGCTGAAGGGACTGCTGGAGCAAAAAGGGATCAAGTACTACCCGAATCACCAGTTCATCTCCGTTTCAGAAAACACACTTGTGTTCAGCAACGGGGAAAAGTATGAATTTGACTTGCTGGCTTATACTCCAAAACAACAGAGTCCGGTTGCCATACAGAACAGCGCATTAGCTGGTGAGTCAGGTTGGGTAAATGTTGACAGGAACACCATGGAGACAGCTTTCCCGGATGTGTACGCCATTGGAGACATTACAGACGTTCCGCTGGAAATAGGCGTGTCGTTACCTAAAATAGGCTTTTTCGCGAAGCAGCAAGGCGCCGTGGTAGCCCACAACATCGGAAGAAAGATAGCCGGAAAGGACCCAGACAAAAGCTTTAACGGCGAAGGCCAGTTCTTTATTGAGTATGGCAAAGGTAAGGCCAGCGCCACAGAAGGCAACTTCTACACCTCCCCCACCCCCGAAGTAAAAATGAAAACGCCGGAGCACTTAAGCCACTGGTCTAAATGGTGGTCCGAGAAATACTGGTTTTTCAAAAACTTCTAAAGCGCAAACAACTGACTAAGATGAGAAAGAAGATACTCTATTTCGTTGTACTGCTTTTATTGCCGGGCAAGCTGGTACAGGCACAGGAAATTAAACCTGTCGCCAAGGAAGAGGTGCTGGAGAAAGTAGTGGAACACAACCGTGGGATCAAGATCTCGCAACAAGAGTTCTTGGAATCCCTTGCCGACTACAGGCAGACCAACTCTGTTTTTCTGCCAAACATCACCCTTTCCCACACAGGCTATACTACCACAAACCCTTTGATGGCATTTGGCTCAAAATTAAATCAGGAGATCATCTCCCAACGCGATTTTGACCCAAACTCCTTAAACAACCCTGAGCGGGTCACCAATTTCGCCACCAAAGTGGCGGTGGAGCAGCCTTTGCTGAACCTGGATGGCGTTTACCAGCGCAGGGCAGCAAAAACCAAAGTAAAAGCAACCGAGCTACAGGCAGCGCGAACCATTGACTACATGCTGCTGGAGGTAGAAAAAGCCTACATGGAGTTGCAGCTGGCCTACAAGGCAGTTGATGTGCTGGAAAAAGCCCGGGAAACGGCCCTTGCGAATAAAAAAATGGCTGAGAACAGCTTCAAGCAGGGCTACCTGCAACGGTCGGATGTACTGGCTGTAGAAATACGCGTGTCTGAGATCAACAACCAGCTACAGTATGCCCGAAGCAATATCAGCAACGTGTCGGATTACATCGCCTTTTTGATGGATGAGCCGGATAATGTGGTTCTAAGACCTACCGATTCTTTACAGCTGTCGTCTCATCCGCAGCAGTTTTCAGCGGAGGTGCCAGCTCAAAGGGCAGACATACGTGCCATGGAGTTGGCCACAGAAGCACACGAGGACATGCTTCAGGCGGATAAAATGACGTTTCTGCCCCGCCTGAACGCCTTTGGAAGCTACGAGCTGTACGATAATGCCCTTTTTACAGGGGATGCCAACGGCTACCTGGTGGGCATGCAACTCAGTTGGAATGTGTTTGATGGGGCAAAGCGCTTCGGCCAGGTACAGAAAAGCAAGGCTGCATACGAAAAGGCAAAGCTGGAGTATGAGCAGTATGTTTCGCAGAACGAACTGGAGATCAGTAGAGCCCTCCGCGCCCTCAAAGATTCTGAGAATAAGCTGAACCTGACCAGATTAGCCCAGGAACAGGCGAAGGAATCACTCAGAATCAGGAGCAAGCGGTTTGAACAGGGACTGGAAAAAACGACTGAGCTGCTGCTATCGGAGACCCAGCTTTCTCAGAAGCAAATGGAATACTACCAGGCAGTATTTGAATACAACTTCGCACAAGTATACCTGAAATTTTTAACCATAGAATAAAATCAACATGAAATCAAAACTATACATACTGAGTATACTTGGGGCTGTTACCTTCCTATCAAGCTGCGGTGGCTCAGAACACGTTTCTAAACCAGATGCCCAATCTGCTGTGGAAGTTTCGGTGGTATCGCCTTCCGGCACCAACCATACTTTTGTTACAGCAAGCGGCAAAGTGGAGGCTGTAAACAGCGCCACGCTCAGCACCCGTAACATGGGTTACATCAACCGGATCAAAGTTAAGATCGGAGATGAAGTCAGGAAGGGGCAGCTGCTCATTTCAATTAATAACACAGACCTGCAGGCCAAACGCGCCCAGGTAAATGCCGGCATAACCGAGGCCACTGTGGCATACGAAAATGCAGCCAAAGACTATCAACGGTTTAAGGCTTTGTTCGCCGACAACAGCGCCACACAGAAGGAACTGGACGATATGACGGCTAACTATGAAATGGCCAAAGCCAGGCTGGATGGGGCCAGGCAGATGAAAAACGAGATCAACGCACAGTTTGCTTATGCCAACATAACGGCCCCTTTTGACGGGGTGGTAACAGGCAAATTTGTGGAGGTAGGAGATATGGCCAACCCCGGCGCGCCGCTCCTTTCCATAGAAGCCCCCGGCAAATACCAGGTAACCGCCAGCGTTCCAGAGTCTGAAATCTCAGCTATACAAACAGGTGCTGCTGTAAAGGTTCTGGTAAAATCTATAGACAAAACCCTTAGTGGCAAGGTTACCGAAATAAGCACCTCTGCTATCCATTCGGGTGGACAATACTTGGTGAAAATAGCGCTTGATGACACGGACGCCAGGGTACTTTCGGGGATGTATGCCAGTGTGCAGTTCCCGACCAGCAACAGTAATGTTCCTAACAACGTGTTGGTTCCGGCTGATGCTATTGTAGCGCTGGGCGATTTAACGGGCATTTATACGCCCAGCGAGCAAAACACGGCCATACTCAGATGGGTGCGCGTGGGCCGAAGCTTCGGAAATGAGGTGGAGGTGCTTTCGGGCCTGGGTGCAAATGAAAAGTACATAGCCCGGGCAGATGGCAAACTATACAACGGCGCCCACATCACCATTAAATAACCCCCTTTTCAAAGGCTTCAAAATATACTTGAGATGAAAGAAGGATTAGCTGGCAAAATTGCCAAGGGCTTCCTGGATTCAAAACTGACGGTACTCCTCATGATCGTGTTCATGGTGATCGGGGTGTATAGTTCGTTTCTGATCCCGAGAGAGGAAGAGCCGCAGATAGATGTACCGATGGCCGATATCTTTGTCGGGTACCCCGGTGCAAGCCCCACTGAATTGGAATCGCGCGTTATAAAACCGCTGGAGAAGATGGTTTCCAATATTCCGGGTGTGGAGTATGTATATGCTACCTCCATGAAGGAGCAGGGTATGGTAACGGTGCAGTTTCTGGTGGGCGAAGACATTGAGCGCTCTTATGTTAAGCTTTACAACGAGCTGATGAAACACATGGACCAGATGCCGGAAGGTGTAACCATGCCTTTGGTAAAAACACGCGCTATTGACGATGTGCCGGTGCTTGGCCTAACGCTGTGGAGCGAACGCTACGACGATTACCAGTTACGGCAGATAGCCAATGAGCTTACCCACGAGATAGAAAAAGTACCGGACGTGTCCATCACCAAAAAGATCGGGGGCCGAAGCCGCCAGCTGCGCGTTGTGCTGGACAAAGACAAAATGGCTGCCAGCGGTGTTGATTTCCTGGGCGTAACCCAGAAGATACAGGCAAGCAACCAGCAGCTTTCGTCCGGAAACTTTAACCGAAACGACGTGGAGTTTGTGGTGAACACAGGCAGCTTTTTGGAGTCTGCTGATGATGTGGAGAACCTTATCGTTGGAACGCAGCACGGACAGCCAGTATACTTAAGGCAAATTGCGCAGGTGCAGGATGGCCCCGAGATCCCGAAAGAGTATGTAACCTTTGGCTACGGCAAAGGCACCGAATCACCAAACGGTTATACTTCTGAGTACCCGGCGGTAACCATCTCGGTAGCCAAAATAAAGGGTGCAGATGCCATGAAACTGGCCGATGTGATCCTGACTAAAGTAGAACACCTGAAAATGAGCCTGATACCGGATGGTGTACACGTTGAGGTTACCCGTAACTATGGCGAGACGGCATCGCACAAAGTATCGGAACTGCTGCTGCACCTGATAGGCGCTATTGTGGCTGTAACTTTTGTGGTGATGCTGGCGATGGGCTGGCGCGGCGGCCTGGTGGTGTTCCTGTCAGTGCCCATCACATTTGCCCTTACGCTGCTCAGCTACTACCTGCTAGACTACACGCTTAACCGCATCACGCTGTTTGCCCTTGTTTTTGTAACAGGTATCGTGGTAGACGATTCCATCATCATCGCCGAGAACATGCACCGGCACTTTAAGATGAAGCGCCTGCCTTTTAAGCAAGCAGCCTTGTATGCCATCAATGAAGTGGGCAACCCTACCATACTTGCTACCTTCACGGTGATCGCCTCTGTGTTGCCCATGGCTTTTGTAAGCGGCCTGATGGGTCCTTACATGAGTCCCATGCCAATCGGTGCCTCTATCGCCATGATCCTGTCGCTGTTTGTGGCTTTAACCATTACACCATACCTGGGGATGATCTTCCTGCAGGAGAAAGAAAAGAAAAACGGGAAAAAGGCTGAGGAGAAAGAAGTTCGGGTAGAAGACTCGCTGATCTACAAACTATACAACAAGTTTGAGACACCGCTGATTGAGAATGCCAAAATTCGCTGGGCTTTTCTGGGCACTACCACCCTGCTTTTAATCGCGTCTCTGGGTTTGTTCTTCACCAAATCTGTAGCGGTAAAAATGCTTCCTTTTGATAACAAGAACGAGTTTCAGGTGGTGATCGACATGCCGGAAGGAACGACGCTGGAGCGCACCGCCGTGGTATCAAGGGAAATCGGCCAGTACCTGTCTCAGCGGCCTGAGGTGGTAAGCTACCAAAGCTATGTGGGCACTTCCGCCCCCATCACCTTTAACGGACTGGTGCGGCACTATGACCTGCGCGGCTCCAGCAACACAGCCGATATCCAGGTAAATTTAAAGGACAAAGCCGAACGAAGCGAGGCCAGCCATGCCATTGCCAAACTGCTGCGCCCTGAAATACAGAACATCGCAGGCAAGTATAACGCAAACGTCAAAATTGTAGAGGTGCCGCCAGGCCCGCCCGTGCTTTCAACTATAGTGGCGGAAGTATACGGCCCCGATTACCAGACGCAGATCGCCATAGCAGACAGCCTGCAGAAAATCCTCAACAGCACCAGCGATGTAGTAGATGTAGACTGGATGGTGGAGGCAGACCAGACAGAGTACAAATTTGAGATTGACAAGGAGAAAGCCATGCGCTATGGCATCGCCCCCCAGCAGATCGTGTATAGTATGAACTCGGCCATGGGCGAACGGGCTATCAGCTACCTGTACAACGAAGATGCTACGCAGCGTGCGGGCATTGTGCTGGCCATGAACGAGCAGGATAAGTCATCTCTCAGCGACATTTCCCAATTAAAGATCGCTTCCCAGACCGGCCACATGGTAAGTATAGGCGACCTGGTGCAGGTGAAGGAGGAAACAAGGGACAAGAGCATTTTCCGGAAAAACCAGAAGCGGGTGGTATACGTGATGGCCGACATGGCCGAAGAACTGGAGAGCCCGGTGTACGCCATCCTGGGTATGGAGGAAAAGCTGAAAGCAATAGACCTTCCGCGCGGCTATAGTATAAACGAGCTCTACAGCCAGCAGCCTGCCTACGAAGACGACTTTACCGTGAAGTGGGACGGCGAATGGCAAATCACACTGGACGTGTTCCGGGATCTGGGTATTGCCTTTGCCGGGGTCATCTTCATCATCTACATCCTGATCGTGGGCTGGTTTCAGAACTATAAAACGCCTATTGTGATGATGGTGGCCATTCCGCTTTCCATGGTGGGCATCATCCTGGGGCACTGGATCATGGGGGCCTTCTTCACCGCCACATCCTTTATAGGTATGATCGCGCTGGCCGGTATCATGGTGCGCAACTCGGTGCTGCTGATAGATTTTGTGGACCTGCGCCTGGAGGAAGGCATACCACTGAAACAGGCCGTGATTGAGGCCGGTGCCGTTCGGACCACTCCTATCCTACTAACCGCCGGAACGGTGGTGATCGGAGCTTTCGTGATCCTGTTTGACCCTATCTTCCAGGGCCTTGCCATCTCCCTGATGGGCGGTACCATCGCCTCTACGGTACTCACCCTGCTGGTAGTGCCACTGGTGTATTACATGATCGAAAAGAAAAACCATAACTAACAAATGCCCGGAAGGTGAAAGTCTTCCGGGCATACTTCCAAAAACATGAAATTACTCATCGTCACATCGGTTTCGGAGTTCCAGAAGGAAATCCTGACCCTATTTAAAAAAGCCAATATTGAAGTTTTCAGCAGAACAGAAATCGATGGCTTTAAGAATGCCAGTTCCGTTATCGCCACCCTCAGCTGGTTTCCGGGTGAGAAAGGTGGTAACGAATCCCTAATGTTTTTCTCGTTCACCGAACCCGAGAAAATAGACAGCTTTTTTGAGCTGGTGAAGGAGTTTAACAACAAGTTAGAAACCAACAACCCGATAAGGGTGGTGGTAGTGGACATCGAAAGACATATCTAACCAATAAACTATAGAAACATGAGAAACAGAATGATACGCGCCTTTGCCGGAACATTTATACTTGTAAGCCTAGTTCTGGCTATTTACGTGAACATTAACTGGTTGTGGTTTACCGCCTTTGTGGGGGCCAACCTGCTGCAGTCTTCCCTAACGCAGTGGTGTTTGCTGGAGGATATTCTGAAGAAATTAGGTGTGAAGAGTTAGTTTGCTCTGATCCAAAGTATACTTTATGTGAACCGATCTTTGCCCTGAGGTAAGTGGTTTTACCCTACCCTTGGTATTTACTAAAGTATCACTTCTCAAAGGCGTGCAGGCAGGACGCAGGGTTAAGAGGAATAGTATGTTTTTCATCAGTACCTGCCGCACCCTATCATGCCTCCTTTTTATTCACTTATTAACACTTTGATAGATAAGCACTTTAACTGGGGAATGTACCTTTGTGACTTACGTCACAGTTTAAGTCTGCCCAAACTTGTAACTTTGATAATCATGCTGCGCACTGCAGTACTGACTTTATAAGAAAGGCCAATGCGATTAACAAAGGACAATCTCAGGGCAGTTTCCAAACTGGCAACTGCCGCTGTGGCAGGAGGTACACTAGGCTATTTGTTTTATTATTTCTACGGATGCGATGGTACTTGCCTCATCAGCTCGAAACCATTGAACAGCACCCTCTACGGAGCCTTTCTGGGTGTGCTGTTTTCCAGAACCTTTAAACGCAACCGTAAATAAAACAAGCTTGGTAAGGCCTGAAGAGGTTCTACAGTAAAGCGGTTTTATTAGAAGTATAATGTTTCTAAATAAGTGAATTTAAGGACATGACAAACCCGGAAACAGACAAT
>NZ_JAPFQO010000010.1 GCF_026241195.1 Pontibacter anaerobius | reverse complement strand
GCCGAACGGGGATGCAAAAGTAGCCAGAAGATCCGGCTTTCCAACACCCGGCCCCAAAAAAAGACGTGCCAACACCGGAAACGGCTGAGTGAGAGCGGGAAATGTTTTCAGGGCTTCGCTATCTGTTTGTCCAGCTGACAATTTTTACTTTCGGACGCTTAGAAATAACAAAAAGGGAGCATGATTTAGTTCATCATGCTCCCCATTTTTCATTCTGTATACTATTATACGTTCTTAGGCTTCTTATATAAAGGCACCGTACTGCATGGTTCGCCATACATAATACTTGCGGCCACTGGCAGGAGCTTGCGCATTACCTCTACATAGGCATAAGTAGGTACTGGTATACTTCCACAACCCTTCACCACTACCTTGGCATCGCGGTACTCTTCCATATCTACTTTCGCGATTGCTTCCTGTAGCAATGCCTGCTCCAGTGCCTCCAGATTGCCGAACACATAGTAGTTAGCGTGGTTCTGAAGCTTTGACGCCAACAGCATATATGCCCAGGTAGGAACAATGGCATCCACAGAACAGGTAATGGCAATGTTCTTACCGGCATACTGCGACCAATCGTGATCTTTGACGAAAGCACGGAAATCCTTCTCCCGAAGGATCAGCCCCTGGAACAGGTTCTCTTTTATATCATACACCAAACGCTCTCCCGGGTGCAGCAGCTCCTCCAGGTTCAGGGTTACCAGCGCACTTTGCGCCACGCGGTTCACTATTTCTTCTGACATGGTTGTTTCTCCTATTTCTTAGCTCCTTTAGTCGGGCTTGTTATGTAAACATCCTTCAGGTAGAAGGGTTCATAATATGCTACGTCCTCAAATGCCTCCTGCTCATACTTGGGCAGCGCCAGCATACCAATGGTTTTAGCCGTTGGCAACACTCCCTCAATAAACAAGGCATTCGCCTCAGTGTTTACCATACTTTTAAACTTGGTGGCACCGCTCCCGAAAAAGATGACCGGCTTTTCCTTCAGCCTTTCCTCAAAAGTGTGTTCCTCCAGCACCACCGGCGCGATTGGCTCCACCTCTTGCAGATCATGCGTAAGCAGGCAAGTATAGACTTCCATGCGGCGGGCATCCAGCATCGGGCAAAACAGGAAGCGCTCGGGGTTCGGCGTCATCGCGATCACCTGAGCGGCCAGCCCATATAAAGTAGAGACCTCCAGCAGCGGGATGTTAAGCGAGAAGCATAGCCCCTTGGCTGTGGATGTACCAATACGCAGGCCGGTATAAGAACCCGGCCCACCCGAAACCACCACAGCGCTCAGGTCCTGCAGGGTAGCCCCGCAGTTCTCCACCAACTGCGACACCATCACGGTGATGTGGGAAGAGTGTGACTTCTCGATTTGCAGCTCAGAGGCCCCCAGTAACTGCTGGTCCTTATATAAGGCTACAGAGCAGACAGTGGTGGATGTTTCGAGCGCGAGCAACAGCGGCATGGGCAAGTATAGTTATAGTTTAAAGATATTCACAAAATTACGCCAAGCTGGCGAAGCCTCCAAAAGTATCACCATTCTAAAACAAAAGAGGAAGGCACTGCTGTACCTCCCTCCCCTGCTTGTGTATTTTATACTTTTAATTCGTCTTCAGGTACGACTTATACTTCACCGGATCGTTAAGCACCTGCACAGCTGCCAGAATATCCGGATCATCATCGAACGATGACTCTATATATCCCTTCTGCAGGTAGTAGCGCGAGGCAATCTCCGCCTCCAGCATCTCCTGTATCTCAGGGCGGAAGCGGGTCAGGTCGTTTGACTTATTGTGCGATACCTTTTTCCGGATCGCCTCCAGCTCTGACTGAATATCATCGTAATGCTTGCCATCCTTGGCCTTCGCGGCTACATCTTCCAGCTCGCTTTCGATGGCTGTGGTATAGGATACATCTTTATTCTCCAGGTAAGCCACGAATTTCTTGTATTCAGCATCGGTCAGCTTGAACTCCTTGGCCGGCGGAATGCTCGGGTGCTCCAGTTTATACTTATTGGCGTAGTCGAAGAAGTAGCCCTTGCCTGCAATGGTTCTCGTGATCTCGGAGTAATCCGGTTGCACTACCGCCACATCAGGGCTCACGCCACCGCCATCGTACACCACTCTGCCGGACGCAGTTTTAAAGGCCACACGCAGCGAGTCCGGAATCTTGCCCACGCTGCCATCTTCGTTGCGGTGAGCGTAATCTATTGCCTGAATGCAGCGGCCGCTTGGTATGTAATATTTAGCTGTGGTTACTTTAAGTTGGGAGTTGTAAGAAAGCGGGCGGGTAACCTGCACCAGTCCTTTGCCAAAGGTGCGCTCGCCTACCAGCACGGCGCGGTCATAGTCCTGCATTACACCAGCCACAATCTCGGAGGCCGAGGCGCTGCGCGAGCTGGTGAGCACAACCAGCGGCATCTCCAGGTCCAGCGGCTCGTCCAGGGCCTTGTAGGTTTTGTTCCACTCCTCTACTTTGCCTTTGGTGCTTACTATATCGCGGCCTTTCTCCACAAAAACGTTCGAGATGTTCACGGCCTCGTGCAGTAGTCCGCCCGGGTTATCGCGCAGGTCAAACACGATCTTCTTGGCGCCCATCTCTTTCAGCTTCTGCACTGCCGTTTTCACTTCCTTGCCTGCATCCACGGTAAAGCCCGACAGCTGCAGGTAACCGATCTCGCCATCCAGCATACCATAGTATGGCACATTATCAACCATGATGTTCTCGCGCATCAGTTCCAGGCTCCTGGACTTGCTCTGGCCGTAGCTACGCACCTCCAGTTTTATACTTGTGTTGGCCTGCCCCTTCAGCAACTTGCTCACCTCCTCGGTAGACTTATTCCTTACATCCACCCCATTTATTTTCAGGATTTCGTCGCCGATGGCCAGTCCGGCTTTATGGGCCGGGGAGCCCTCGTAAGGCATCTGCACCATTACCTTGCCGTCGCGGCTACCAATAATAGCGCCAATGCCGCCATACTGACCGGTAGTCATGGTACGGAAATCCTCAATATCATCTTCGGGAATGTAGTTGGTGTAAGGGTCCAGCGACTTCAGCATGGCATCGATGCCGGAGCGCATCATCTGTGCAGGGGGCACATCGTCTACATAGTAGGTGTTTACCTCTTTAAAAAGCGTGGCAAAAACATCGAGGTTCTTGGCTATTTCGAAGTACCGCTCAGAGTCGGTTTTAAAGGAAACGAGGCCGAGGGCAAATATGCCGACAAAAAGGCCAGCTATAGATTTTTTATACATAATATCAGGCTTAAGGGGCGTAGTGAGTCTACTTATTTAGACAACGCTCCAAACCTGAAATTAGTTTTTTTTGAATAGACTGGAAGGATTTTTTTTCCTTTCCGATATACAGGATACCCAGCAGGCCTGGCGCCTGTTCCGGGTGCTGCAACAAGAGGTGCTTGTTAAGGCGGTATGCCTCACGCATTTGCCGCTTCAGGCGGTTGCGGTCTACGGCACGCTTAAAGTAGCGCTTTGAAACGGAGATGAGTACCTGGGTTTGCCCAGGCGGCAGGTCCTGCGGCGTGTGGTACACGAACCGCAGCGGATACAAATTAAAAGAAGAACCCTTGGAGAAAAGCAGCGAAATGAGCCGCTTACTGCACAAGTGTTCTTCTTTCGAAAATGTATAACTGTTAGGCTGGCCGGCCTGCTGTTCGGTAGCTGCTGCTGAATCCATTAGCGGCTATGCAAAAGCAGAACCAATTCCTGCATCAGGAATTAAGCAGCCTTATGTCTTTTCTCGCTAGAAACTGTAAGTCTCTTTCTGCCTTTGGCTCTTCTGCTGGCCAATACTCTTCTACCGTTAGCGGTTTCCATTCTAGATCTGAAACCGTGCTTATTTCTTCTTTTTCTCTGAGAAGGCTGGAATGTTCTTTTCATCGTCTGCCAATGGTTTTATTATGGCCTGCAAAATTAGTAAACCTTTGTAGAATAGCAAAGTCTGCCTCAGATTTTTTGTAAAAAGATGCAGAGAGGCTGAGGAATCGCTGTTGGAACAGTCTTGATGAAGAATGGGATTGTGGTTTTGCTGCTGTGATTGTTGCGTTTGTTTATACTTCTGATGTTCTTTTTAGGGTTGGTTTATACTTTCATAGCCGCAGCTTTCTGCAACTTGAAGCAAGCTATACTTGCTAGCTGCCGTTCATCCTCAGCCTTACAAACCTATCGTTTCATCTCCGGCTGTGGAGCCCTCAAGGCCGGGAGGCCTCGTCCTCGGGCATCGCGCTGTGTTCCCTCCTGCGCTTGCGCGCTGCCACTATCGTGGCACCGGATCTCACAAGGCGCTCAACCCAAGGACTGGGATCAGGTTCGATAGCCGCCGCCTTTGCTATGGAACAGTATGATTCCCCCCTTGGCCCAGGAGGGGCAGGGGTGGTTGGAGCCAGTGTTGCCGAAGACACCGAACCCAATGCGAGAAAAGCTATGGCTGACAATCGGTTACTGATCAATTCTGATTGGAAAATCAGAATTGGCGTTAGTTCATTCCCTTGCCTTAGCCGCACTATACATATACTTGCCTTTCCGCTTTCCCTGCTTATACTTGTATCACTTTTGCGAACTCCAAAGTATAAACTGATTCATCAGCAGGATAAGTATAAACTATGATCCATTACCACCTCTCCTTCCAGAACCCGCTCACGCACTTCGTAGATATCAAAATCACTGTAAAAGATAACCAACAGCAGGATTTATACTTGCAGCTACCCGCCTGGCGACCCGGAAGGTATGAACTGCAACATTTTGCCCAGAAGCTCCGCGCCGTAACAGCCGAGGCAAACGGTAATAGCCTGCACATCGAGAAAGTGACGAAAGACCGATGGCTGGTGCAGACTGGCGGTGCCGAGGAAGTGGAGATCAGTTACAGCTTTTTTGCCCGCCAGATGGACGCCGGCGGCTCGTGGCTGGATGAGGCGCAACTATACCTGAACCCGATCAACTGCCTGATGGCCGTAGTTGGGCGCGAGCAGGAACCTTGTCAGCTGAAGCTGGAGCCGCCCCAGGAGTGGCAGATTGCCTGTGGCTTGCCCGTAACTGAAAAACACACGCTGGAGGCCAGGAATTTCGATGAGCTGGCCGACAGCCCCTTTATTGCCAGCGACAGCCTGAAGCGGGAGACTTTCAAGGTGGAAGGCTACACGTTCCATATCTGGATCCAGGGCGATTGCCAACCCGACTGGGAAAAGATAAAGCAAGACTTTGAGGGCTTTACCAAAGAGCAGCTAGAGGTGTTCGGGGATTTTCCGGTGCAGGAGTACCATTACCTGAACGAGATACTGCCTTACCGCTTTTACCACGGCGTGGAGCACAGCCACTCCACCGTTATCACGCTGGGGCCGGGCGAGCTGCTGATGGCACCAAGCCTGTACAAGGAGTTTGTGGGCGTGAGTTCGCACGAGCTTTTCCATACCTGGAACATCAAGAAAATCCGGCCGAAGGAGATGCTGCCTTACAATTTTGCGCAGGAGAACTACTTTAAAACCGGATACGTGGCCGAGGGCATCACCACCTATTACGGCGATTACATGCTGGCCCGCAGCGGCTTCTTCACCGCCGAGGCATACTTCGAGGAGCTCAACACCAGCCTGCAGCGCTACTTTGCCGACTACAGCCGCGATAACCTCTCCGTGGCAGACTCCTCTTTTGACCTCTGGCTGGACGGCTACAAGCCGGGCATCCCTGACCGTAAGGTATCCATCTACATCAAAGGCGCCCTCACCGCCATGCTCCTGGACCTGCAGCTGCGCAAGGCCACCGGCAACAGGGTAAGTATGGACACGGTGATGCGGCAGCTGTGGGAACGTTTCGGCAAGAAAAACATCGGGTACACCGAGCAGGATTACGCGCAGCTGGTGGGTGAGGTTGCCGGACAGTCGTTCGAAGCATACTTTGCTAAGTACATTAACGGCACAGAAAGTATAGAACCGGCCCTGGATGAGGCACTGCGCCATGTGGGCTGCACCTTGGCCGAGCAGCAGAACCCACTTGCTTACGAAGGCAAGTATGGTTTCAAGATATCCTCGGAGGGAAGTATGAAAATAACCGCTATCGCCCCGGGCTCCCCGGCCAGCGAACTGCTAAGTATAGACGATGAACTGGTGGCCCTGAACGGGCGCAAACTGGAGAACAACCTGCAGCAATTGCTGGCACTGGAGCCAGAGGAGGTAGAACTGGCCCTGTTCCGGGAGAAGCAACTGCGCGTGGTAAGGCTGGAGGCGAACGATAAAAGCTTCTACAGCAAGTATACCGTGCAGAAACGCAAGGATGCCACAGCAGCAGAAAAGGAGAATTTCAGGCTGTGGCTGAAGCAGGAGTTTTAGCGAGGGCTTTTTCCATTGATGCCTCCGGCCTCATTTGAGTTACAAACTCGCGCCAGCTAAAAGTTTATACTTGCAGCCGATAAGTTCTTTAATTAAAAAGCAGCTTGGCGTAGAATGATGGCTGCCGTAGCCGCTCGCGCAGGTCCAGGTCGTTGAACATGCAGGAGATGGTTTCGGCCAGGGCCTGGTTCTTAGACGCTTTGCTGGCCACCTTATCGAAAAGCCAGGGGTAGTTGAGGAGCTTCTGCATCTGCCGGCTAAGTTTTAGCTCTTTCCAGAGGCGGTTGTATACCGCTTTATCGTAGCCCTGCATAAAGCGCGCGGAGAACTCCTGCTGCTGCAAACACTTTTCGGCCTGCTCCGCCGCCCAACGCCCGCTGATCATGGCGTTGCTGATGCCCTCGCCGGTAAAAGGGTCTATCAGCGCACCCGCATCGCCTAACAGCATGTAGTTATCCCCGGAGATTACCCGTTTGCGGGAGCCAAGCGGCAAGCCAAAGCCCCGAATGTCATCTACCAGCTCTGCCTTAGCAAAACGCTTCTGCAGCTCGGGGTGCGAGGCGATCATCAGCTGCATCTCCTTTTTCAGGTTCACCTTTTTGCGGCTCACGGCACTGCTCAGCATGCCCACGCCCACGTTGGCGTGCCCATCCGGCAGCGGAAAGATCCAGAAATAGCCTGGCAGGAAATCCTTGAAGAAATGAAGTTCGATAAAACCGTCGGCATCCATACCCTCCACTCCTTTGTAGTAAGCCCTAAGACCCGCGCAGTAGTGCTCCGGCTCCTGCTCCAGCCCTGCCACATGCCGCGTAAACCCCGACTGTGCCCCGTTGGCTACTAAAAGCAGTTTTGCCTGCACCAGCGGCTCCCCTTGCTTACCTGAAAGTATGAAGCCGCCCTCCGGCTCTCGCTCATACTTTGCCACGTCCACGTTCTCCCAAAGCGCAATCTCCGGCCTAAGCCGCACTTGCTCTATCAGAAAGTTATCGAAATGGATGCGTTTGGAGATGTAACCGGCAGGTATGTCCTGGCCGGGGTTATAATTATACTTAAACGGCACACTTAATTTATGGCCTCCGGGCGATATGAAATGGATGCCCCAGGATGGGAGTGCCTCCTGCTGCTGCCCCAGCTGCTCAGGTAGGTCGGGGGCAATGCGCCGCAGCTCATTTACCACTTTGCCGCTGAGGGCATCGCCGCATACTTTATCACGCGGGAAGGAGGCTTTATCTAACAATAGAGACGGAATGCCTTTGTTGGCAAGGTGCAGCGCGGCGGTGGCTCCGGCAGGCCCGGCGCCTAGAATACAGATATCGGTTTTATGCATGTCTGGTTGTAAGGCTCCCTAAAGATAGGAAGAACCCTCTTTAACCGCACTGCACGGGCATAAAAAAGAGAAAGCCCTTGTCAAGAACTTTCCCTCAGTAGTTTTCATAGCTTATTTTGTGTCGAACGCCTTACTTCTTATCATATGGCGTGTTGTTACCGCCCTTTGCCAGGTTGCGGTTTGGGTTTTGCACTTTAGTAGCGTCTTTGTTTAGTTTATTACGTACCGGGTTATCATCAATATTACCCATTGGTTTATTCTGATCCACCTGGTTTGGATTGTTTTTCTTCAACTCATCCAAACTCTTTTTATTTTCATTCTTGATGCTCATAGCTTGTTTTCCGAATAGTGTATATTATGTTTTACACCATCCGGCCGTACTTTGTTGCACTTAGATGCTGCGCCTTGTACTTTAGAAGCCGCCTGCAGAGCTTTCAAAAGCATTTTAGTTGCACTATATTTTAAACAAAAAAGGGAAGCCTAAGCCTCCCTTTTTATACTTTATACTTTGCGGTGCTTACTGCAGCACGGTATCAAACGCCACCAGGTTCACGAACTGCTGCACGCGGTTGTCTATCTCTTCCTGCGTCAGGTTTTTCAGACGCTCTGTTCCGAATTTCTCTACGCAGAACGAGGCCATCGCCGAACCGTGGATCACGGCGCGCTTCATGCTCTCGAAGCTGATGTCGCCGGAGTTGGCCAGGTAGCCGATGAAGCCGCCCGCAAAGGTGTCGCCGGCTCCGGTTGGGTCAAACACCTCTTCCAGCGGCAGGGCTGGGGCGAAGAACACCTTCTCCTCGTTAAACAACAGGGCGCCGTGCTCTCCTTTTTTGATGATCAGGAATTTCGGCCCCATCGCCATGATCTTTTTGGCAGCCTTCACCAGCGAATACTCGCCGCTCAGCTGGCGCGCCTCCTCATCGTTGATAGATAGCACATCCACCAGCGCCATTGTCTCTTTCAGTTCCTCCAGCGCGATATCCATCCAGAAGTTCATGGTGTCCATCACGATCAGCTTCGGCTTCTGCGTCAGGCGCCCGATCACGGTTTTCTGCACCTGTGGCGCCAGGTTGCCCAGCATCAAGAACTCACAGCCCTGGTAAGCATCCGGAATGATCGGGTCGAAGTCGCCCAGCACGTTCAGCTCCGTCACCAGCGTTTCGCGGCTGTTCATGTCGTTAAAATAGCGGCCAGACCAGAAGAAAGACTTCTCGTTCTCCTTTACCTGCACGCCTTCGGTGCTGATGCTGCGCGCGTGCATCAACTGGATGTGGTCCTGGTCGAAGTCGCCACCCACCACGGAAACCACGTTTACCGGCTTCACAAAGTATGAGGAAGACAGCGAAATGTATGTTGCCGCGCCACCCACGATCTTATCTGTTTTTCCGAAGGGAGTCTCCAGCGCATCAAACGCCATCGAACCTACTACTACTAAGCTCATATTTTAAATTTTGAATGAGTGATTTTTGAATGAGTGAATAGACGCTCATGCAATACAAACGAAAAAGCCCTTGAAGGTTTGCTTCAAGGGCTTGGGGTGGAAGATGGGGCTCGAACCCACGACCCCCAGAATCACAATCTGGTGCTCTAACCTACTGAGCTACAACCACCGTGTCTCAATTGAGAGTGCAAATATACGCACGAAATCACACAATGCAATACCCTAAGCGCATTTTTGCTGAAAAAATTCACCTATTGAAGCGTAAAAAAACTTAACCAATTAAAGCAAAGCGTGTTGCTATAGATTAAATTTCGGAGTTAAACCCACCCCTGCCCCTCCCAGGAGGCGATTTCTCTGTAGTACCTAACTCCCCTCCTCAGAGGATTCCGCTGGCGCGGGTTTGCAACCCGTGCCTTACTATATTGTCGGATTTGTAATCCGACTGGGCCAGAGGCCCACACTATAGCTGGTCACGAGCGTGGACGCTCGCGCCATACTTTTAGTCTTCTACCTACTCAGCTTGCTACCGCACCACGGGCAATAGTTGATCACCACCATCGATGCGCCGCCGTCATGTATAGGTATGCCGTACAGGCCTTCGTCCCATTTGTTGATGATCACCTCCGGGTCATCATACTTGGTTTCGCCTTCCTCATCCATGCTTTGAAAGACTTTATCGGCCATCATCATGCAACAGTAGCTTTCGTAGTCAAAGCCCTGGCTTTTTAGCTTTTCTGCGGTTGCCCAGTTGTAGCAGGCCTCGTCTTCGTGTATGGCATCGGCATACGCCTCATACGCTTCAGATTCCAAAACTTCTTCCGGCAGTTCCTTTCCGAAGAAGCGGGCATGCAGTTCTTTAAATCTCTCCAGCTCCATACTTACCTGTCGAACAGCATTCTCTCCCCTTTCTTGCTTTCATCGAAGCTGCCGTTGGCAAAGGCCAGGTGGCCGGAAACGATCGTATGGGTAATAGTGCTGCTGAACGTATGGCCCTCGAACGGCGACCAGCCGCATTTATAATAAGTATTCTCTTTGGTAACAGTGTAAGGCTTGTTCAAATCCACCAGCACCAGGTCGGCCCAGTAACCCTCGCGGATATAACCACGCTCACGCACGTTGAAAAGTATGGCCGGTGCGTGGCTCATCTTTTCCACCATCTTCTCCAGCGACAGCTTGCCCTGCTTCACGAACTCCAGCATCATCTGCAGCGAGTGCTGCACCAACGGCACCCCCGACGGCGCTTTTTTATACTTGCCCTGCTTCTCCTCCCAGGTATGCGGCGCGTGGTCAGTGGCAATCACATCCAGCTTGTCCTCCAACAGCCCTTTCAGCAAGCCTTCTTTATGGCGATGCTCCTTGATGGCCGGGTTACACTTTATCTGTGCGCCATACTTGTCGTAGTCCTCCTTATCAAACCATAGGTGATGCACACATACTTCTGCGGTGATGCGCTTCTGCTCCAGCGGAATGTCGTTTCTGAAAAGCTTTAGTTCCTCTTCGGTGGAGATGTGCAGAATGTGCAGGCGCGTGTTGTGCTTTTCAGCCAGTTTCACGGCCAGGTAAGATGATTTAAAGCAAGCCGCCTCGTTGCGGATTTCCGGGTGGCATTTTATCGGAATGTCCTCCCCATACTTCTCCTCGTAAATGGCCATGTTATCGCGGATGGTTTGCTCGTCCTCGCAATGCACCGCTATCGGCAGCTTGGCTTTGGCAAAGATCTCCTCCAGCGTTTCGGCGTTATCCACCAGCATGTTCCCCGTGGAAGAGCCCATGAAAATCTTGATGCCGCAAACCGTGTTCGGGTTGGTAAGCAGCACCTCGGCCAGGTTATCGTTGGTGGCCCCCATGTAGAAGGAGTAGTTGGCCAGCGAGGTTTCGGCGGCTATTTTATACTTGTCCTCGAGCAGTTCCTGCGTGGTGGCATTTGGCACGGTGTTGGGCATCTCCATAAAGGAGGTGGTTCCGCCTGCCACAGCCGCGCGAGCCTCTGTTTCGATGTTGGCTTTATGCGTCAGCCCCGGCTCGCGGAAGTGTACCTGGTCATCAATCACGCCTGGCAGCAGGTGCAGGCCGGAGGCATCGATGGTTTCGTCTGCCGCTGCGGTTATACTTTGCCCGATCTGCGCGATGCGCCCGTCTTGCACCAGCACATCGGCGGTGGTTATACTTCCTTCGTTTACGAGTTGTGCGTTCTTTATGAGGATAGATTTCATGCTGCTAAGATAAGTACTGAACAAATTTAACACATTATCTTGGTTTGCCCTGAAATCTATACCCTTTGTTGAACTGGCGGCGAAAAGCTGACGCTGCCTCTCCTTATTCTGGCTGCATCAGCTTGCCTATAAAAAGTATGGCGTTAGAAGATTTTTCCCTGATCATGAAAATAAAGGGCCTGTCTATACGATAAGGGGAAGGATTGGCCGATGTAACCTCAATGCCAACGGAGGTAACGGCTGCCGCTTCTGTTCCTTCTTCGTTCACTTCCACAAACGTTTTATGCATCACTTTAGAGATGGCCAAGCCTGGGTTACCTTCCACCATACGGCTGAAATCGGCATTTCCAGTAAAAGCTACGCCCATACCCAGCTGTGTCAGCATATCATTAAGTTTTTCCTTGTACTCCAGCTTAAATTTCGGCATAAGTAATTCATGTCCGGAGGTATCCGCAGATGCCAACCAGGTTTTTAAATTGACTGCGCTTAGCTCCTGCACCACATCCTGCACTTTATGCTGCCCGGTAGGAATAACAAGTGTCATGCTAAACTGCTCGTTGCCGTAAGGCAAGTCAATGATTCGCTTGCTGGCATCCTCGTAACTCAAGTATTTCCCTTTCTTCAGCCACATAAAATCGTGAGTAACCGTGCTGCCGTCTTCCAGGAAAAATGCACCGGGCTTGGTCAGGCTCTTATCGAACTTATAGGTCCAGGTGCCTTTGAAGTAGATGGCATTCAACAGGAACAGCACATCGTTGGCAGAAGTCTCCTCAATTATACTTGTGATCTTGCCGCTGGTCTTTTCCTTTACCCAGTTGTTCATCTGGTCCTTGGCAGCCGGAGAGGAGAAATTGAGCCCTTGCACCGTTGCATCAAAGTATGTTTTGTTCAGCTCTACAAACGGAGTCCGCAACGTATAATCTTTGTTGTGCCAGAGCGAGTTGGCTGAGGTAAAAACCACTTTCTTATCGATGCCCTTCAGCAGCGCAGCCAGTTCCTTGTAAGACTTGTTTATGTCTTCATCAGAAGCCAAATCAAAGCCCAGGGTCTGCCGCATGGCTTCTTTGGTTGTACCGTCCGCACCGTTGTAGGTCATAGTCAACGCCATGCTGATGCTCAGGGGAGAGATGAACACGTTATCGTCCTCTTCCTCGCTTAACTTGGCAAAGGAGCGAAACGCGAAATCATTGGAACTTTCTATTGTTTTCTGCTCCTGCACCGAGAGCGGCCGCACATTCGGCGTGTTATCCTCCACATCCTCTGGCTGGCAGGCGGAAAACAGAAGGGCCGCAGCGGCAGCTATACTTAGGAAGCGTAAATTTCTGTACATGGGCAGTAGGTTAGCTTAGGTTGTAGTCTTCTTTTCTTCATGACCCTTTTGTGAGGCAAACAGTTGCAATGGCATTCTAATATAGTACGTTGCCCTGCAGTAATTTAACCACTCAGCCCCGTTTGCGTTTTTTCCCGTACCTTTGCAGATCAACACAAAGTATAATTTACCATTGCCATGGCCGAAGAAGCAGAGAAAGAGATAAGCACGTTCGAGGATTTTAAGCTGAACAAACAGCTGCTGAACGCCATTGAGGAAGCCGGCTACGAAAAGCCTACGCCCATACAGCTGCAGGCCATCCCGATCATCATGGCCGGGCACGACATACTGGGCATCGCCCAAACGGGAACAGGCAAGACAGCTGCTTTCCTGCTGCCGCTGCTCATGAAGGTGAAGTATGCGCAGGGCCAGCACCCGCGCGCCCTCATCATCGCTCCTACCCGCGAGCTGGTGATGCAGATAGAGGAGAACATTACACTACTGGCCAAGTATACCGACCTGCGCCACATAGCCATCTACGGCGGACTCGGGCCTAAAACCCAGATCGAAAACATAAGCAAGGGCATCGATATACTGGTGGCTACGCCCAAGCGCCTGATGGAGCTTTACCTGAAAGGCGACCTTATCCTGAAAGACCTTAAAACGCTGATCCTGGACGAGGCTGACAAGATGATGGACATGGGCTTTATGCCACAGATCCGCCAGCTGCTGGAGGTGATACCGCGCAAGCGCCAGAACCTGCTTTTCTCGGCTACCATGCCGGATAAAGTGGTGGAGCTGTCGGAGGAGTTCCTGGAGTTCCCGACTCGCGTGGAGGTGACGCCACAGGCCACGCCCGTTGAAACAGTTACCCACGTGCTTTACCGCGTACCGAACCTGCGCACCAAAATAGAGTTGCTGGAGCACCTGATACAGGATGAAGAGTCGTTGAACCGCGTGATCATCTTTACCCGCAGCAAGAAAAATGCAGAGAGCGTGTCTAAGTTCCTGGAGCACCGCAACTACGGCGAGGTGCGCGCCATACATGGCAACAAGGGCCAGAACACGCGCATCAACTCGATGGAGGCTTTTAAAGGCGGCGACGTACGCTTTTTAGTGGCAACCGATGTGGCAGCCAGGGGCATCGACGTAAGTATGGTGAGCCACGTGATCAATTTTGATGTGCCGCTGATTTACGAAGATTACGTGCACCGCATTGGCCGTACGGGCCGCGCCGAGCAGGAAGGCGCCGCCATCACCTTTGCCACCGATGCCGAGATGTACCACGTGCATAAGATCGAGAAGATCATCCGGATGCAGATACCGCAGGTGCCGATGCCTGAGAGTGTGAAGGTGTTCGACACGCCGTTTGAGGAGCAGCAGGAGATGGCGATGGAAATAGACCGCCAGAAGCGCCGCGAGAACCCTGACTTTAAAGGCGCTTTCCATGAGAAGAAAGGCCGTCACAAATCAAACTTTGAGAAAGGCAAGAAGAAAGGCGACCCGAAGAACTCCTTCTGGCAGAAGACCAGGAAAAAAGGAAGCCGGAAGAAATAAGTTTGAACCAGCAGTCAGAAATGGCTGCTGGTTTTTTGTCTAGGTTATACTTTTTGGCTATACTGTCATACTTGCCTCTCCCGCTGTTCCGGACATCCCTGTCCGGAACCTCTCTGCCGCGGATTTCCTAATCCGCGCAATCCGTACTTTATACTTCCCTAGCCGCTGCTTTCTGCAATTTGAAACAAGCTATACTTGCTAGCAGCTGTTCATCCTCAGCCTTACGAGCGACTCGTTTCACCTCCTGCCTTGGCTCCCTCCAGCCCGGGAGGGCTCGTCTTCCCGCATCGCGCTGTGTTCCCTCCTGCGCCAGGGCGCTGCCGCATGCGCGGCACCGGATCTCACAAGGCGCTCAACGGAAAGACTGGGAACATTTTCCAATAGCCACCGCTGACGGAGCATGAGCAGAACTCCCCTCCTTGGACAAGGAGGGGCAGGGGTGGGTTTACACCTTCGCACACACAAGCCTCGACCTGTCCGCACAACAACACCAGCCATGAAACTTACACTTTCTCTCCCTGCTCAAGCTAAAAGCCTGCACAAAAAAAGCCGCAAGTATAACTTGCGGCAGCAGTTCATGATGGATGTTGGTCGCTCCTCCGAGCAGCTAACTTACCAGAGCTTTATACTTAGAAACAGCCCCTCAGCCAGCTGGCCAAACTCGAACACCATCAGGTTAAGCAGAGCACTCCAGAATACGGCGCTCCAGAGCATATGGAGGAAGATATTTTTACGGGGCGCCCCAAACAGGGCAACCACTATGGTCCCGAAGATCGGGGTAAGCAGAATTGGGGTCAGAAATGCAACACCTGGCACACCGAAACGCTGCCACACCTGCACAATGCGGCGGTTTTTCTTGTTAAACATCGGCTTCTTCATGGCCCGACGCCGCGCAGAAAACCATTTAGACACTGCCTGACCAATTATAGAGAAAATAACAACGCTGGTCATCATGCCTGCCACCGTCAGCAGTGCGGTCTCAATATAGCTCAACCCTAGCGACATACCGGTTAAGGGTCCTCCGAAGAATTTCACCATACTCACCAGGTACACCGAAAGGTACTTTACTATTTCTACAAACACAGTGTTCTACGTTAAGCGAATTGTACTATAATTATGCAAAGGTCGCAACAATAGTGTATACGAAACCAAAGTAAATAGAATGCATAAAAATCCTAACAAACTATTTACCCAAACCGCTAACTCATCCCCTTTTGCACAGGTGCAGGCATAACAGAAAAGTAATCCCCTGAAGTTGATGTTAAATCTTAGGCCCGAATGCAAGGTCGCCGGCATCGCCGAGGCCAGGCACAATGTATGATTTCTCGTTGAGGTGATCGTCTACGGCACCCAGCCATACTTGCGCCTCCGGCACCTGCTCCCGCACATACGCCAGCCCCTCGGGGGCGGCAATGGCTGCGGCAATGTGCACCTGCAGCGGTTTACCGTGGCGCAGCATGCCCTGGTAAGACTTCACCAGCGAGCGGCCGGTGGCCAGCATCGGGTCGGCCAGGATCAGGATCTTGTCGTGCAGGTTTACCGAGGCCAGGTACTCCATGTTTATCTGCAGCTGCGTATTCTCCTCCTCCACACGGTAGGCGCCCACAAAGGTGCTGTAGGCCTTATCAAAATAGTTGAGCATACCCTGGTACAACGGCAAGCCGGCCCGAAGTATAGTGGCCAGCACAGGTTGCTCGGCTAGCAACTGCATCTGCGTTTGGGCCAGCGGCGTAGTAATGGGAACCTCTTTATACGGCAGCGTTTTGGAAATCTCGTAGGCCAGCAGTTCGCCCAGGCGCTCCAGGTTACGACGGAAGCGCAGGCTATCGCCATGCACATGCACATCGCGCAGCTCAGCTATATAATGGTTCGCAAGCGATGGGGTCTGGGTAAGGATGTGTACGTTGTTATTTTCCATGATAACTGCCGGGTATAAGTTAAGAGCCTAAAGATACCAAGTAGCAGCCCTTGCTCCAAAGCCGATGGCAAATTTCGGTTATGGCCGGCGGAAGAACAGGCGCTGCAGAAATACCATTACCGCACCAGGCACGTTTAGTAAATCCTGCAACGTATAATTTAAACCTGCATTGCAGAACATTAAGCTCCAAAAACAGTACATTCGCATTTTATTATATTGATTTCCTTACTAATAAGCTATACATGAAACGCATACTTGGTGCCCTCACCCTCTCGCTTGCCGCCTTTGCCGCGCAGGCCCAGGATGTATACATGCCCTACGACCGCGACACCTACCACCTCGTGGACCGCTACCAGATAAAGTTTGGCAAGCAGGTGCCGGAGATGCACACGGCCGTTCGGCCTTATGGACGCGCCGAAGTGGCCGAACTCGCCGAGATCAGTGCCCGCAATACCATCTCCCGTGCCGATGAATTTAATGCCGCCTATCTGCTCAACGATAACTGGAACTACACCAACCTGGCCCAGAACGAGAGCCGTAAGCCTTTCCTGACGCACTTCTACCGCAACAAATCCGACCTGTACCATGTGGACACAGAGGATTTTGTGCTGCGCGTGAACCCGGTTATCCATTTTGAAGTTGGCATGGACAATGAATCTGATGGGGTGCGGTATATAAACTCCCGTGGCGTGCAGCTGGAGGGAAGTATAGACGAGCGCTTCGGGTTCTACGCATTTGTGGCCGAGAACCAGGCCCGCTACCCAGAGTACGTGAACCGCCGCATCCGCCGCGACGGGGTAGTGCCACACGAGGGCTTCTGGAAGGATTTTAAAAACGACGGAGCCGACTATATCACTGCCCGCGGTTACCTGAACTACGCCCTGAGCAAGCACGTGGAAGTACAGCTCGGCCACGACCGCCACTTCATCGGCGACGGCTACCGCTCCCTGGTCTACTCCGACTATGCGCCGCCGGCCTTCTTCCTCAAGCTCAACACCAAAGTATGGAAACTGCACTACATGAACCTCTTTCAGGAGCTGGTGCCGGTGTTTAACCGCCGCGACGAACTATACCCGAAGAAGTACATGGCCATGCACCGCCTGGGCGTTAACGTGACCGATAACTTTAACTTCGGCTTCTTCGAGGAGGTGATCTTTGCCCGTGGCAAAGGCCGTTTTGAGCTGCAGTACCTAAACCCGGTTATCTTCTACCGCAGCGTGGAGCACGGCCTCGGCAGCCCCGACAACGTGTTGCTGGGCGGCGACTTCCGCTGGAACCTCTGGAACCGCGTGCAGCTGTATGGCCAGGTAATGCTGGATGAGTTTGTGCTGGACCAGGTGAAGTCCGGCGACGGCTGGTGGGGCAATAAGTTCGGCGGGCAGATCGGGGCAAAGTACATCGATGCCTTCGGGGTGGCCAACCTGGACCTGCAGGGCGAGGTGAACGCCATCCGCCCCTATACTTACCAGTACGAGGATGAATTCTCGAACTTCCAGCACTACCGCCAGCCGCTGGCACACCCGATTGGGGCCAATCTCGTGGAGCTGGTGGGGATTGTACGCTACCAGCCCATCCCGCGCCTGAACCTGACCGCCAAAGCCATCGCCACACAGTATGGCCAGGATGTGGTAACGGCCACCGATACGCTGAATTACGGCAACAACGTGCTTCTCTCTTATCTTGATCGGGTGTCTACTTATGGCAACGAGATCGGGCAGGGCATCAAAACCAACCAGGTGCACCTTGACCTGACGGCATCGTTCCAGCTGCGCCACAACCTGTTCCTGGACCTGAAGCAGATCGTGCGCCGCACCGAGGCACAGGGCGAGGCTCCGGACTACAACACGTCCTTCACCTCCTTCGCCTTCCGCTGGAACATCCCGCAGCGGCTGCACGAGTTTTAAAATATACGTAGCATAAGCTGGTTGAAAGGTAGGGAGGGAACTTTCTACCTTTTTACTTTTCTGCCTTTCTACCTTTTATTAAGTATCTTTGCAGCGGCTACGGGATAAGCGCCTTAACAGCCATAGTATAAACATTTTAAACATTGCTTGGTGGCCACTGCCAAAACGGCCATACTTGCGGCTAACCCACACCAGAGGCTTGTGCAGATGAACCGGTTAGCGGCACCAGACATACCATGAAGACCTACCTTCGCATACTTCAGTTCGCCAAACCCTACAGCCGGTTTGTGCCGCTTTACACCATTTATACTTTCTTGGGTATTATTTTCGGCCTGTTTAACTTCACGCTGATCATCCCGCTGTTGAACGTGCTCTTTGGAGAGGTGGGTCAGGATGAGGCCGTGGCCATGGCTGCCACCAGGCCGGAGTTTGCGCTCAACATCGAGTTCTTTAAAGATTTCTTCAACTACTACTTCGGGCAGATCATCCTGCAGGAGGGGCGCGAGGGTGCCCTGCTGTTCGTGTGTATCATGGTGATCATCTCGGTGTTCCTGGCCAACCTGTTCCGCTACCTGGCCTTCCGAATTGTGGGGGCGCTGCGGGCGCACGTGGTACGCAACATGCGCCAGACGGTTTACAAGCGCGTAACGGAGCTGCACCTGGGCTACTTTAGCAACGAGCGCAAAGGCGACCTGATGACGCGCCTGACCGTGGATATACAGGAAGTGGAAAGCTCCGTGGTGAGTACCCTGACGGTGGTGGTGCGCGAGCCGATCTCCATCATCGCCTTTTTTATACTTCTGTTTAACATGTCGGTGGAGCTGACGCTGTTCTCGCTCATCCTTCTGCCTTTATCCGGAGGAATCATTGCGGGTATCTCTAAACGCTTGAAGCGCAAAGCCAAGGAAGGCCAGAACTCCCTCAGCTTTATACTTACTATTATTGATGAGACCCTGAGCGGCATGCGCGTGGTGAAGGCCTTTAACGCCGAGCCTTTTATACTTAGCAAGTTCCAGGACCAGAACAATCGCTACGCCCGCATCCAACGCTCCATCGCCAACAAGCGCGACCTGGCTTCTCCGCTGTCCGAATTCTTAGGCGTGTCGGTGGTGGCGGGCCTGCTGCTGTATGGCGGCACGTTGGTGCTCAACCAGGAGTCGGACCTGTCGGCCAGTGAGTTTATCACCTACATCATACTTTTCTCGCAGGTGCTGGTGCCGGCTAAGGCCATGTCGGCGGCGTTTAGTAACATCCAACGCGGCTTGGTGTCCGGCGACCGGGTGCTGCAGGTGATCGACACCAAGCCACAGATCGTGAACAAGCCCAACGCAAAGGTGCTGCCTGCTTTCAGAGAGGAGATCGAGTTCCGTGATGTGGCTTTTGCCTACGGCGATAAACCGGTGCTGCAGGATATCAACTTCCACATCCGGAAGGGCAGAACGGTGGCACTGGTAGGCCCATCGGGTGGCGGCAAGTCTACGCTGGCCGACCTGCTGCCGCGCTTCTACGACCCAACCGGCGGCGCCATACTTATCGACGGCCACGACATCCGCGACTATACCATCGAGTCGGTGCGGGCACAGATTGGCGTGGTAACGCAGGAGTCCATACTTTTTAACGACACCATCTTCAACAACATCGCCTTTAACAAGACCGATGCCACGGAGGAGGAGGTGATAGCCGCCGCCAGAATAGCCAACGCGCACGAGTTCATTATAAATTCGGAGAACGGCTACCAGACCGTGATCGGCGACCGGGGAGGCAAGCTTTCCGGTGGGCAGCGCCAGCGCTTGAGCATTGCCCGGGCCATACTTCAGAACCCGCCTATACTTATACTGGATGAGGCCACCTCGGCCTTGGACACTGAATCGGAGAAGCTGGTGCAGGAGGCGCTCACGAACCTGATGAGGAACAGAACTTCCGTTGTGATTGCACACCGCTTAAGTACTATTCAGCATGCGGACGAGATACTGGTGTTACAGCAGGGCAGGATAGTGGAAAGAGGCACGCACGAGGAGCTGCTGGAGCACTCTGGTTTGTACGCCAAACTGACGCAGATGCAGCTTACAACCTAGGCCAAATTTGCACTCCCACAATACTGGCACAGCCTAAAACGCAAATTTAGAGTTACATAGTATTTGTAAATAATATTTTTTTGTTAATTTTAGCCAAACAGTTGTTGTACTCAAATCGCTAAAGCAGCATGAAAGCTCTAAAAGCACTACTCGATGTACTTGTGTTTGGCTATATTATATTCACGGTACTGCTCCTGGCCGGAGCCATAGACGAAAATGCTATTTTGAATACCAATGCAGAAGACCAGGTCCTGACACTATACAAAGGACTAGTGGCTGCAGGGGGCGTGGTAATGCTGGCCCGGGTACTGATGAGCAGCGTGTATGTAGCCGACCTGAAGCACGACAGGTACCGTGCCGAACTGAAGATAAACAACCTGAAGGCCACACTTTATGAGAAGCGCCAGGCGTTTAGGAGCAACAGCTACAAAGAGACCTTTGCCGAGGAACAACAGGCCGAGGTTGCGTAAAAACCTACATGACATCTACTACCATACTTGCAGAACTAACGCAGGCACAGGAAGTGCTGAACGCATTTCTGTCTGATGCAAAAAACATTGCATCTATCGAACTGGCCGCCGACGCGATGGCCAACTCTATCAAAAACGGAGGCAAGATTCTGAGCTGCGGCAATGGCGGCTCTATGTGCGATGCTATGCACTTTGCCGAGGAACTGACCGGCCGCTACCGCAACGACCGCAAGGCTATCCCGGCCATCTCCATCTCCGACCCCAGCCACATGAGCTGCGTAGGCAACGACTACGGATACGAGTACGTTTTCTCCCGCTACCTGGAGGCACTGGGCAACAACGGCGATGTGCTGCTGGCCATCAGTACCAGCGGAAACTCCGGCAACGTGCTTAAAGCTGCAGAAACCGCCAAAGCCAAAGGCATGAAAGTAGTGGGCCTTACAGGCAAGGATGGGGGCAAGCTCGCTCCGCTTTGCGATGTGGAGGTACGCGTGCCGCACTTCGGCTATGCCGACCGCGTTCAGGAGATCCACATTAAAGTGATTCATATACTTATACTTCTGTTAGAGCAGAAGCTGGTGTAACACCCACAGGTATACATAGCATAAAGTATAAACCCCGGTTGGCAGAAAGTTTACTTTCGCTAACCGGGGTTCTCTTTTTGGGGTGCTGCTATACGGCCAGGGTGTTATAACCGTAAGAGAAAGTATGAACGCTATACTTACAGGCCTGCCTACGCTATGATGAAGCACGCGCTATACTTTATACTTATACTTTGCCTCCTCTCCTGCCAGAGCCAGGATGAAAACAGGCAGGCACCACCCGACCCAATGGCTACTGACACCGCAGCGACAGTACAGCCCCCGAAGCCCGCCACCCCCGATTCAGCTTACCTGATAATTCCCGGAGAAAGTATAGGCCACATTAAACTGGGTATGGCGGCCAAAACCGTAAGCTCCATACTTGGCAAGCCCGATAGCGGCGACGCAGCCATGGGCAAGGCACTCTCCTTCTGGGTAAGCAAACAGGCCAACGAGCCGCAGCACTACGTGGCCGTGTACACCGTAACCGACTTTGGCAGTGAAGACGAAACACCCCGTGTGCAGCAGGTACAGGTAACCTCGCCGCAGTTCCTGACGACAGACAGCATAGGCACCGGAAAATCACTTCCCGAGATCAGGCAGAAGTATAAAAAGCTAAAACCGCTGGCCTACTTCCGTAACGAGCAGCAGCAACAGGTTTATATTTATAATGACCGGGAGCAGGGCATTGCCTTTGAGATAACCACCTCCGACAGCCTCTGCACGGCCATCACCATACACCCAAAAGGCGAAAACGTAACCGATACCTACCTGCCCCTACACCCCGACATGACCCGGCTCGGACGACCGTAGCATGCTTTCCAGTTATTTCTGTAATATTAAAGTATAGTTCGGAATCAATTAATGGGTAGTATTGTTCCGCATCAAAACCCCCTGAATCCTATACTCCTTAACAGAAGGAAACATGCTTATTAAAACGTTTGGCAGCGCCGTACAGGGTGTTCATGCCTACACCATTACTGTAGAGGTTAGCGTTAGCGCTGGCACAAAATACTTTCTGGTAGGCCTGCCGGATAATGCCGTAAAGGAAAGCGAGCAGCGTATTGAATCGGCCCTGAAACAGTATGGCTACAAGATACCGCGGCAAAAGGTCGTGATCAACATGGCCCCTGCCGATATCCGTAAAGAAGGCTCCTCTTACGACCTCACCATCGCGATGGGCATCCTTGCCGCCTCCGGCCAGATTTCCGACGATAAGGTTTCGCAGTACATGATCATGGGGGAGCTGTCGCTGGACGGTTCACTCAGGCCGATAAAAGGTGTACTACCCATTGCCATACAAGCCCGCAAAGAAGGTTTCAAGGGATTTATACTTCCGGCCCAGAACGCACAGGAAGCCGCTATTGTTAACAACCTTGACGTGATCGGGGTTAATAATATTCTGGAGGCGATAGAGTTCCTGGACGGAGCCCGCGAGATTGAACCAATCGTGATAAACACCCGCGATCTCTTTAACAGCACCGCCGACCAGTACGCTGCCGATTTCTCGGATGTGCAGGGGCAGGAGAACATTAAACGTGCCCTTGAAATTGCCGCAGCCGGAGGCCATAACCTCATCATGATCGGCCCGCCGGGTGCCGGAAAGACCATGCTGGCCAAACGCCTGCCGTCCATACTTCCGCCGCTGTCGATGCACGAGGCGCTGGAGACAACCAAAATACACTCTGTGGCAGGCAAACTGGGCGAAGCTGCCTCGCTGCTTACCACGCGCCCTTACCGCTCGCCGCACCATACCATCTCGGATGTGGCCCTGGTGGGTGGCGGAGGTGTGCCACAGCCGGGCGAGATCTCGCTGTCGCATAACGGGGTGCTGTTTCTGGATGAGTTGCCGGAGTTTAAACGCACCGTGCTGGAGGTAATGCGCCAGCCGCTGGAGGAGCGCCGTGTCACTATATCCCGTGCCAAAACCTCTATAGATTTCCCGGCTAACTTTATGTTGGTGGCAAGTATGAATCCGTGTCCGTGCGGCTATTACAATGACCCTAGCAAAGAATGTGTGTGCGGCCCCGGCGTAGTCCAGCGTTACCTCAACAAGGTAAGCGGCCCTCTGCTGGACCGCATCGACCTGCATGTGGAGGTAACTCCCGTCACGTTTGATGAGATGACCGCCACCCGCAAGGCAGAGAAAAGTGCCTTGGTGCGCGAGCGTGTGATGCAGGCGCGCGATGTACAGACAGAGCGCTTTAAGGATATGCCACAGATCCACTCCAACGCCATGATGCCTTCGCAGATGGTAAAGGAAGTGTGCCAGATAAACGAGGCGGGCCGCACGCTGCTGAAAACGGCCATGGAGCGCCTGGGTCTGTCGGCACGCGCCTACGACCGCATCCTGAAAGTGAGCCGCACCATTGCCGATCTGGCTGGCAGCGACGACATTAAAATTGAACATTTAGCAGAAGCCATTCAGTACCGGAGCCTTGACCGCGAAGGGTGGGCTGGCTAAGACTGGCAGCAGCACAAGCCATTAATTAACAATTATTTAACAAAAGCGGCAACTATACCTGGTTGCCGCTTTTTCTTTGGCTCAACCCTTTTACCTCCTCCCTAAATTGTACTCCTCTGTCGCTAAAATCAGTTCAGGAAACTATACTTTTCTTGAGGCCGTGCGTAATAGCTTACGACTGTAAGGTGTTTAATCAGAAAACTGCCGGCAGTTTTGAGTGTTTTACTACTAACGATGAAGGCTATGAAAAAGACCCTATTACTTTTTGTGTTTATGCTGGCAACTGTGTTTGCAGCAAATGCCCAAGCGCAACTTGGTATCCGCGCGGGGGCTAACTATGCGGGCTTAACTGGCGACGAAACATCGGCATCAGACAGGATGTTTCGCTTCCACGCTGGCTTATTTTCTAAGTTTTACCTTTCAAGTGATGAGTTCTTCGCTATCCAACCAGAGTTGCTTTTCTCTCAAAAGGGAGGAGAGTCAGAGAACGATGATTTTAAGGTCAAGCTAAGTTACATTGATGTGCCGGTGCTGGCGAATATTAATGCTGGCCCTATTTTCTTTGAAGCAGGCCCGCAGGTCTCCTTCCGTGTGGGCGGCGACATCGAAGTGAACGGAACTAACGTAGACGATGATCTGGACCAGTTTAAACGCACTAGTTTGGGTTACGTAGCGGGTGTGGGCTTTGCCGCTCCTATGGGCCTTACCGTAGGCGTACGTTATAATGGCGATATCTCGCAATTAAATGACGACGACAATGCCCCTGAATACAGAAACAGCGTATTTATGCTAACGCTGGGCTATATGTTCTCCGGCAGCCGCTAAGATTGCATTAGTATAGAATTAAACTATGGGAAACTGAAAGTCCGGCTATGCGGCCGGACTTTTTTATTTACTTGTTTATCACCTTATAAACATAGAGCTACACCATATTTTACTCTCCTATATACTTACCTGCTATACTTTGGCCTGCTTGTTGATATTGACTTCTGCACTGGCAGCGCCGAAGAAAACTGGGGCAGCGTAACTTATACTTAAGTTCCAGAAGAACAGGCTGGCTGCTAGGGATATTATCCATTAACTGTAAACACAAATCTATGAACCAGTATGTGGCTGTAAACAGCTACATGCTATTAACTGACACAAGTATGAAGAAGCTATTTTTATCACTCACTGTGGCATTACTTTCTTTTGCTGCGGCACAGGCCCAGTCTGGTTTGGGCGTTAGGGCTGGCGCTAACTTCTCCAACCTCTCCGGCGACCTGAAAGACGAGTCGCGATACGAGAACAAAGTAGGTTTCCATGGCGGACTTACCTATAACATACCGGTGGCCGGCGAATTTTTCTCCGTACAGCCGGAGCTTCTTTACGCCAACAAAGGTTTTAAGTATGAAGACACGCAACTCGAACTGCCTACCGGAAGTTTCCGCCGCGAGGGCAACATGAACTATAACTATCTGGAGCTGCCGGTGCTGGCACACATAAAAGCGGGGCCTATTTACTTCGAGGCAGGTCCACAAGCCTCTTACCTCCTGAGCGTAAAGAACAATATTAAAGAGTATATAAACGATGAGCGCACCAGCTCGGCCACCACAGATATTGACAAAGGCGATATGAAGGACTTTGAGTTTGGGTACGCGGCAGGTGTAGGCATAACCAGCGGCATCCTGAGTGTTGGCCTCCGCTACAACGGCAGCCTCACAGACTTCATGGATAAATTATCCACAGAGTATTTTAATGACGAGAACTTTACGGATGCCCGCCACTCCACTATCATGCTGACGCTGGGCCTGAACTTCTCTGCCTCCAGATAAAGATTTTTTCTTTTCCTGTATTACCTAAGCCAGCCTCGCCATTTTGGTGGGGCTGGCTTTTTTGTAGCTCCCAACAAATTTATACTTGCGGCAGTAAACATCTATACACAGCCATTCCCTCCCGAACTATGAAAAAGATGCTACTACTTCCGTTACTTATACTTTTGCCGGTGCTGCTGGCGCAGGCGCAGTATACCCGCTTCGGGGCCAAGGTGGGCGGCAACCTCTCCAGTGTGCAGGGCTCCGACGGCTCCTCCAACACCACCAACAACCTGGCTGGCTTTAACGGCGGCCTTATCCTGAGCTATGAGTTTGTGTCACGGCTGGCGGTGCAGGGCGAGTTGCAGTACGAGCAGCGGGGCTTTGTGTACGATGAGTACCCGATAAGTGCGGATGAGGTACTGGCCGATGACCACCGCCTACACTACCTGATGCTACCTGTTATGCTGAAGCTGCAGAAAGGAGGGCTTTTTGTAGAGGGTGGCCCTTACCTGGGCTACCTGCTTGCCGAAGCCACCGAGGTGAAGCGCCTAGACCGCAATACCATTGATGATCCAAACCCAACGGAGTTGGGCAACTACCCTTTACACATAAAAGATTTTGAGCGCTGGGATTACGGCTACACAGTGGGCATCGGCATTGAAATGGACAACGGCTTTTTTCTGAGCGTGCACAACACCGGCGGCCTTACCTCCTTCTCCAAATCACTGGACCAGAAGAATTTTGCCTACAAACTAAGTATAGGCTACCTGCTGCGCCCACCTTCAACTGACGAGATGATGTTCCGCTAAAATAAAGGCCCGGCTGATTACCAGCCGGGCCTTTATCTATACTTTATACTTTGGCAGATGCTTATTTCTTAAGCTCTGCGAAGTGCTTGTAAAACTGCGGGATGGTTTCGATGCCTTTCATGTAGTTGAACAGGCCGTAGCTCTCGTTCGGCGAGTGAATGGCATCAGAATCCAAACCAAAGCCCATTAGTACGGAATCCAGGCCGAGCTCTGACTTGAACATGGCTACAATAGGGATAGAGCCGCCGCTGCGCACCGGAATCGGCTTCACGCCAAAGGTCTCCTCGTATGCCATGGCAGCCGCTTGGTAGGCAGCCGAATCGGTTGGCGTTACCACCGGTTCTCCGCCGTGGTGCGGCTTCACTACCACCTTCACGCTTTTCGGCGCTATACTTTCAAAATGCTTCTTAAATTTCTCGGTGATCTCTTCAGAAGTTTGGTGCGGCACCAGGCGCATCGAGATTTTGGCATAAGCCTTTGATGGGATCACGGTTTTAGCACCTTCGCCGGTGTAGCCCCCCCAGATGCCGTTCACGTCCAGCGTCGGGCGGATGGAGTTTCGCTCCATGGTTACGTAGCCTGCCTCGCCGTGCACATCGCCCAGGTCCAGCGCTTTTTTATACTTCTCCAGGTCAAACGGGGCACGGGCCATTTCGGCACGCTCCTCCTGGCTCAGCTCATCCACGTTATCGTAAAAGCCCGGTATGGTGATGTGGTTATTCTCGTCGTGCATCGAGGCGATCATCTGGCAAAGTATGTTGATCGGGTTGGCCACGGCACCGCCGTATAGGCCGGAATGCAGGTCGCGGTTCGGGCCTGTTACCTCTACCTCCACGTAGCTCAGGCCACGCAGGCCCGTGGTGATGGATGGCGTGTCGTTGCCCAGCATGCCTGTATCGGAGATCAGGATCACGTCGCCCTGCAGGCGGTCTTTGTTCTCGCGCACGAAAGTGCCTAGGTTTACCGAGCCTACTTCCTCCTCGCCTTCTATCATGAACTTCACGTTGCAGGCCAGTGTACCGGTCTTCACCATTGTTTCAAAAGCCTTCACGTGCATGTACATCTGCCCTTTGTCGTCGCAGGCGCCGCGGGCGTATATCTTTCCGTCCTTTATCACGGGCTCGAACGGCGGGGAGTTCCACAGCTCATAAGGGTCAGCGGGCTGCACATCGTAGTGGCCATACACCAGCACCGTTGGCAGGTTAGGGTCTATCATCTTCTCGCCGTACACCACCGGGTTGCCGGCCGTTTCCACCAGTTCCACTTTATCGGCGCCGGCCTCTATCAGGCGCTCTTTCAGAAACTCGGCATTTTGCATCACATCGGCCTTAAACTTTGGGTCGGCGCTAACAGACGGGATACGCAGCATGTCAAGCAGCTCGTTTACAAAACGGTCTTTGTTCTCGTTGATATATTGATTGATCATAGCGTAAGGTTTTTGCTCTGTTTTGACTTAAAGTTACAAAAAAAAGCCACCCTTGCTGTGCATGGTAGCCCTTATCGTATTTTTTATACTTGTCTTTACTTTTTAACGCTTGCGGCCCAGCTTAATGTTGGCCTTACTCTCCTCGCCGGCAATCAGGCGGTTAATGTTTTTACGGTGCGTCAGCACCACCACCGCGAAAAGTATAAACCCAAAGATAATCAGGATCGGGTTATCCGGGTGAAAGCGCGGAACCAGCAATAGCAGCATCGGGAAAGCCAGCGCCGCAATCATAGAACCCAGGGATACATACCTGGACGTAAACAGCACCACCACAAAGATGGCAATGCACATCAGGGCCACCACCGGCTCAATGGCCAGCATCATACCCAGCAGGGTTGCCACGCCTTTGCCTCCCTTAAACTTCTCGTAAACCGGAAAGATGTGGCCTAGCACGCCAATGGCTCCATAAATCAACTGTAAGACAATGAGTTGCTCAGGCTCGATGGCATTAAAGATCACCAGGAAGCCTGCCAGTGAGGTCGCTGTCCATCCCTTAAAGATATCAAGCAGCATTACCACTGCACCAGGTTTCTTGCCCAGCACCCGGAAAGTGTTTGTGGCACCGGAGTTGCCGCTGCCATGCTGCCGGACATCAATGCCATAGTACGCCTTGCCTATCCAGACAGCCGAACAGATAGAGCCGATTAGGTAAGCCAAAAGGCCAAATACAGCTATCAGTAATATATTCATAAGTATGAGATTTGAACCAGGAGGCCAGGTTTTCGCCAATTGCACCGGCAAGTATGCCAGGCACGTTTTAGTAGCAAAAACAAACCCAAATATAGGCAAAACTTAATTTCCCAACCAATATTTAAGCGCCTCCTTAACCCTATACGCTGTGTTTATGGTTCCTGGTTATATTAGAAAGTTCCTTCGCCCTCTTCTTCACGGTTCTTCTTTTTCTTCCTGCGGCCCTTTTTATCATCATCTTCTGAGATAAAATCGAAGTTGCCGGTTGGCTCGTTCACCACATTCTCCGTCACGGTTTTAAAGCCTTCCGCCCCACCCAGGTATGTCTTCTGGAAGTAGTTCAGGAACTCATTCTTCTCGATCGGCATGGCATCGTAAATGCCATAGCTACTGGTAGAGCCGCGACTGCCTTTCGACTTAGAGCGGATCGTTTTATTGAACTTCTCGTCTGAGGATACCATGGCCAGGCCGTTCTCAAAGAAGCTAAAGTAGTACCAGGTATACGGGTCGGCCTGCAAGTATAAATTCACCACCGGATCGCCGTACATGTCCTGCTTCATCTCCAGGTAGCCGTTCATTTGGGAGTTGATGTCCTCTTTCTGGCTGCTAGCCACTCCTATGCCGCCCACGCTGTACCATGCCTTCTGCTCGTTAGACCAGCGCAGGTCCACGTTGTTCAGCACCAGGCTGCGCTCCAGGCGCTTCGAGACTTTCGGTAGCGGCACATACCCTGCCAACGACATATCGCGGAACTTCCGTGCATCCTTGTCGCCAACAATGCCACCTAATTTATAAAGCAGTTCATCATCTACGTTACTAATGGCTGCTGCCCCTGTTGAATTGCCCCGCAGGTTGCCGGCCATGGCCTCCAGTGCTTGGTTTGGCATATCCAGATCGAAGGCAAGGAAGGTGTTCATGTTATAGCGGCTGCTGTCTACATTAGCGTTTCCGCTGCCGGATGCCTCTATGTTAAAGTTCTTCTTCGGCTTCACTAAGTTAAGCTTGCCCTCAAAATGCACCGTGTTGGTGGCTTGGTTATAGCGCAGCACATTACCCTCATAAGAATCGCCGTAGGCTCTTGCTTCGCGGCCTATCTTAAACTCCCCTCTCTCCTTGTCATAAGACAGCAGCCCATCTACCGTAAACAGGTCCAGGTCTTCTACGCCCTGCTTCCTGGACACAAAGGTGTTGTATACTTTACCTGACCCCGTAGCCACGTGCAGGCCTGTGTGCAGCGGCGACCCATCTGCCGCCTTCGGCTTCAGGATGGGGATACGCACATTGTTCGGGTCAAGCGTGTCTTTCTTGTAAGGGAACCAGTCGGAGTCAGCTGGGTTACCAGTAAAGTTCAGCTTCACCTCCCCATCAAAGTCCATCGACTCGTTAGGAGCTTTCATGATGGCTTTACCGCGGTACATAATTTTAGGGAAGATGTAGAACGGATGCGCCTCATCTTCCATGTAAGCCGTGGCAAAAGTATAAACCGGCTTCTTTTTCTGTTCCGGGTTGCCGTACACAAAATCACCGAAGCGCAACTGGAAAGAGTCGCCGGCTGCGTTAGAATAGTCGAGTATGGCATCGCCCTTAAACTCCTGCCGCGACAGCACATCAATGTTGCCACTGTATAGCTTGTGGTGCTGCTGCACAGAGTCGGCCAGCACTTTGGCGTTGCGCAGCGTTTGGATATTTGCCCCGGCCGCCACTGCTACCTTACCACTATCCGGCACCACATACGAGTCGGCCACCGCTATGTGCGGCACACCGGTTGCGTGCAGCGTGTTGTCTTGCAGGCTAAACTCTCCCCCCTCTGCCATAAACCGAAGACCTTCCTGCTCCTGGTGCTGTGAGTAGAACCAGTTCTTGCCACCGTTCTCGTCCGCTTTCAGGCTTACCTTCTTCTGGTTCATGTCCCAGCGGGCGCTGCTCATGGATGTTTTATACTGCGTTTTCGGGAACTCCATACTTGCTGCGCCTTTCTGCTCGCTCTCAAAATCCACGAAACCGGTGGTCATGTCGTAGGTAAAGGCCACATCCTGGGCTTTAATGGCCGGCCGGCCTTCTACGTCAGACTTCACGAGCATTTGTGCGTTATTGCCACTAAAGCTGCGCTGGCCGAACAGCATTTTAGCAGATGTAACATTGGCAAGTTTGTTATCCAGTTCACCGCTACCGTACAAGCCCCCCGGCGACAGCTTTGCCACACCTTTAAAAGTATAGCCTTCTTTGTACACCGTCATAGGTTGCTCGGTCGTTTGCAGGTACATGGTATCGGCCTGCGGCTGCCAGTTCATGTTAAAGTTTTTCAAGGATGCTACCGGGTACGCAGTGCCGTTCACAGTACTTTCGTTTATGACGGCTTCTGTGCCACCTTCGGCTACAGCGCCATTCCGGTAGAAAGTGTACACGGGTGCCTGTAACGTAGCCGACAGGTATTGCAGCTTGCCCTTGCTCTGAATACCCGCGGCACTCATCATGATGGTATCATACACCATACCCTTGCCGCCATAAGCCGCAAGGCCTTTAGCAGGCGGCTGGTAGTAGAAGCCCATTGTCTGGTCAGGCATCATCTGCAGCTTTGTCTTGATAGGCGGGAAAATCCCCCCGGAGTTAAACGTACCGTCAAAAGCAACCACACTCTTACTCGAGCTCAGGCTATCGAGCTTAAACGGAGGCATATCAAAGTATACGGTGCTGTCGTAAGCGCCACCTGCCACATCGGGGCGAGCAAAGGCCATCTGCGCACCGGCCACCGCGTCAAACTTCGGGTACTCCGGCATATACTTCTCCCCGGATTTATTGTCGGGTTTGTTGATGTACAGTTTGCCGGAGAGGTTACCACCGGAGTTGCTGGTCATCACCTGCTCCGATGCTTTCTTATCCCTTACCGTCCGGTTTCTGGTTACCAGCGCAATGGTGTCCAGCTTGGTCAGGTCAATAGCAAACTCATCATAGTTAAACTTAAACTCGGTGCCACGCAAGGCAAGGCCGCTGGCGTATACTTGCCCGTCAAACTCAATATCACGGTTCTTAAGCACATGAATCTCCTCGCGGCGCGGCAATATGTACACGCTGGCAGTGTCATTGTTAAAAGTGATCCTGTTTACCCCGCGCACCGTCAGTTTATTGTTCTCCAGGTTGAGGGTTGCGTTGCGCCCGGATGGCACCACTGACTTAATTACAATATGGTCGTAATCATTCTTATCGCGGGAGGCACCTACGTAGTGCCAGGCTTTGTCTTTTAGCTGTATGTAGCCGGAGGCAGGGTCATAGTCCAGATATCCCTGGTACGACATCACTTCTGCAGCCTCGCGCACGGCTTTTTCATCCAGGCGGGTGGCACGGGCTACATCGGCAGCGTAAAACGTACTGGATTTTGCCTTCGCTCCGTAGCCTACCAGCACCTGCAGCGGATGGAACGGCGCAATGCCTACCAGCTGCTGGTACCGCACATTAGAGTAATACTCTGCAGACTCCAGCTGCACTGGTATCAGTGTTTTGGTATTCAGAATGGAGAATTCTATTTCGGGCTTGTTCAGGTTCCAGTGCACACGCTCCGCAGTGATCTCCAGCTCGTGGTAGGTATCATAGAAAGGTGTGTGGGCATAAGGGCCTTTGTCTTTTGTCAGGGTAAGGTCCTGGTTTACGCGGGAGTAGCGCAGCTGCACTGCCGGGTGAATCAGGGAGTCCTGCCCTTGGTATACAGCTACAGAGGCGCGGTTTGCCAACACCAGCGAATCCTCGAACGTATAGTTGCGGGCCATGGTGCGGAAACGGCGCTTGCCCTGCTGCGACACCACCAACTGCGATAAACTGCCATCCAAAGGGCGGCTTCCGATAATGTTACCGGTCAGGGAGAAACCTCCTGTGTAGGCAATATCCCCGCCCAGGTTGTTCAGGCGGGCACTGCTGGTAAAAGAGGTGAACTTAGGGTAAGGGTAGTTTCCGTTTTTGCGCTTGCTGCTCATCCACTCCAGCGCCCCCTCTACCGGGGCAGCCAGCACCGCCGCATACGTCACTTTTGCATCGGGTGCCTTAAATCCGGCAAAACTGGTATTAAAGTTATACTTGCCCAGTTCTGCTTTGGCTGGCTCACCTTTCACCTCCCAGTTAAAATTACCACCTTCGCCTACAAACATGTTCTGTGTGAGCATAAGTTGCCCGGACGTGTTTTGTATGGCCACGGAATCCCAGGGGGTAACGAAACCAAGTGCCACCTTCTCCAGCTTCAGCACCGGCCCCGACACCTTTGGCATGGAGGGCACAAACTGGCGCTTCAGGCTTTCTAAACGCTTCTGTGCGCTTTTCTGCTTGTCTTCTTTTTCTTTTTTAGGCTTAGGCACTACTGTCCCCCATCCGTCATCCTCCCAGGTTTCTTCTGTTGCGCTTGCCTCATCATCCCATGACACGCCGCCCCAGGCATCAGCACCCTCCTCCTGCTCTGGGCTTACCTTGCTTGCTCCCTCGTAGGAGAAGCTAAAGCTGCCGCCGGTAGCACGCAGGCTGTAATACTGGTGCTGAAACAGCTTATTCTGGCTCATAAACAGGTTAGTAGTACGCAGGAACTGCTCCAGCCGCTTTGTATCCTCCTGTTGCACGGTTTTGGCGGTTACCTCCAGCAGGTTATCCAGCTGAGCGGGGCGCAGGTTCTGCTTTTTTACAGCAGCCGTAACGGTAGCAAAGAAGTCTGAGAAATGCGGATTGCTGCGCATGCGCTTGCGGTACATGAGTTGGGCAATGTCTATCACCTCCTTTTGTTGTTTGGAGGATAGCTTGCCGCTGCCCCATACTTCCTCCAGGTCGGCGGAGAGTGCCTCAGCGTTCTCGACTCTCCCCGCTACCAGCAGTGCTTTTACATCTCCTACAAACTTGTCGGGGTCGGTTGATAGCTTTGTCTGCTGCGCCTGCGCCGCCAGAACCGTAAAAAATAAGATGAAGGGTAAAAGTTGTTTCATAAGGGTGGGGGTTGGATGATTGGACGGTAAACTTTTATACTATGCTCTGAAGGTGGCAGAAACCCAATTATTTTTAACGCGGTGTGACACATACGTCAGGCCAAGCTCTTCGCAGCGCTCTTGTATCATGGGCAGGTCCTCGGTGTAGAAGCCGCTCAGCAGCAGCCAACCTTCCGGTTTCAGTACCGCTTTGTAGGCGGGCATATCTTCCAGTAAAACGTTTCGGTTGATGTTGGCAAGGATGATATCATAAGGCTTGTCTCCTTCAATGGTCTCGGCGCCTCCCAGCCGTACATCTATACTGGTGTAGCCATTGAGTTCGGCATTTTCGCGGGCATTCTCCACAGTCCAGTCCTCAATCTCCACCGCCACAATCTCTGAGGCGCCCAACTCTCCCGCCATAATGGCCAGAATACCGGTGCCGCAGCCCATATCCAGCACGCGCTTGCCCTGGTGGTCCAGCGTCAACTGGTTCTCGATCATGAGCGTGGTGGTTTCGTGGTGACCCGTGCCGAACGACATCTTCGGGTTGATGACAATATCATACCTGGCATCCGCAGGTTTCTCGTGAAACGAAGCACGCACAGATACCTCGCCGCCAATGAAAAGCGGCTCGAAATTGCGTTCCCACTCCTCGTTCCAGTTCTGGCGCTCGATCTTTTGGGTAGTATACTCCACCGGCACAAAGTCGGCGTAGCGGTTCAGGGTCTCCTCCAGCTCCTGCTGGCTATACTTATCTTCCTCGATGTAGGCGCTGAAGCCGTCTTCGGTTTCCACAAAGGCGTCAAAGCCCAACTCTCCCAGTTCAGCTGTCAGTATATCCGCAAAGTCTGCGTTTACTTTTAAGGTTACTTCTATAAAATCCATGGTAAATATTATTCTCGGCAAGTGGCAAAAGAACGCGCATCGGTAAAATGCACGGTAAAATCAGCTTCATGGCGTTGCTCGGTCACGTACAGCACATGGTCGGCAAAGGCCTTGTTTGGCGTTACGTACCAGACGGCGGGCGCATCGGCAAAGAGCTTGTTGCTCTCGCGGTATACCACCATATCGGCAAAAGCCTCCTCCTCCCCCAGGTACACCACATGCGAGGCGGTATTTTTATATATGGGGTTGCGCTCCAGGTACACACTGCCATACACCTGGCAGTGGTTACGCCCGACCTCTGAAGCAGAAGCAGGGCTCAGGTGCGGCAGCAGCGCCATCCAAAGTATGAGCAGTATCTGCATAAATTAGTTTGTTAAAATATAGGCAAGATACAAAAAAAGGTCGCTAACCCAGTAGATTAGCGACCTTTTTAACAATTTCTTATTGTATTTTATATGGATTTGATCACATCCGTAAAATCCCTTGATTTGAGCGACGCGCCCCCGATCAAACCGCCGTCTACATCGGCCTGCGAGAACAGCTCTTTGGCATTGCCTGGATTGCAGCTGCCACCGTAAAGTATGGACGTGTTGTAGGCCGCCTCGGCATCGAACATACGGGCAAGTTGCTCACGGATGTACTCGTGCATTTCCTGCGCCTGCTGGCTGCTGGCGGTGCGACCTGTGCCAATCGCCCAGATCGGCTCGTAGGCCACCACCACCTGGTCAAACTCCTCGTTGCTGAGGTATGACAGGCTGTCGTGGAGCTGCTTGCCCACATAATCGAAGTGGCGGTCGGCGTCGCGCTCCTCCAGCGGCTCGCCGCAGCAGAAAATCGGCTTCATGCCATGGGCAATGGTAACTTTCATTTTTTTGTACAGCGTCTGGGCATCTTCATGGTGGTACATGCGTCGCTCACTGTGCCCGATAATCACATACTCCACTCCTACTGATTTCAGCATAGCAGCCGACACCTCCCCGGTAAAGGCTCCACTCTCATGCTCGCTCACGTTCTGGGCGGCAAGGTGCATTTTATCGTTCCCTTGGGTTAGCCTGCCCACGCTCTGCAGGAACGGAAACGGAGGGGCTACAACCACAGTCACATCGCCGTTCACCTCGTCCTTCACCATGTTGTCGATCTCCGACACCAGCGAAAGTGCCTCCTCAGCGGTTTTATTCATTTTCCAGTTGCCTGCAACAATCTTCTTTCTCATGTTTTATACTTTGTTGATGATGGTTATACTTGGTCTAGCTTGTCCAGAAGCTTTACGGCAAGATAGGAAAATTTGGTATACCTGCCTTAGTTAAGTTAGTACGAGTTGAGTGCACCTATTTGAACCAAGTTATACTTTCTAACTGCTGTTGATTTACTGTTTATACTTTGGCTATACTTTCTGGCCATTGCTCCTTGCATCGAGAGCTGAGCTATACTTTCTAGCTACCGCTGATCCTCAGTCTTACAAGCGGCTCGTTGCATTTCTTGCTTTGGCTCCCTCAGCCCGGGAGGGCTCGTCTTCCCGCATCGCGCTGGGACCTTTTCCTGCCCTCGTGCCTCGGGCTGCCTCGCTCCCGCTCGGCACCGGAAAAACTCCAAAGGCGCTCAACGGAAAGACTGGGATCAGTTCGATAGCTACTGCCTTCGCTATGCAACTTATACCAAGTCCTCCTTCGAAGGCAGGGCCGTTTCATTCTAGCAATTGCGCTATTTTATCTGGTTTATTGGTTACCGTTCTCATAGTTTGCGTTATCGTGGTGCCCATTCTGGCCAGCAGGCTAATGGCAAAGCTTCTTAACAGCGAGAGAATGGCAGGCCCGTTCCCCCTTCTTGCCCTGCAGCTGTCTTCTTTGAAGACAGTATCCTTTACCCAGTGCAGGCCGTTCTCGATTGCCCAATGCAGCCGTATCCCCTTGGCGAACTCCTTTGCCTTCAGCCGCAGGTCGCTGATGTAGTAGCTGGTCCGCTCATAGGCTTTCCCCTCCCTGCTTCCCCAGCGGGTCACTTTGATGAAGGTGCGCAGCCCCCGCCACTGCTCCTTCTGCTCGCCCTGCGCCCGGAACGCCTCCACTTTTCTGTGTTCACGGCGCCCTTTCCCGTACTCGCTGCTGCTGTAACGCTGCCGCGTTTCTTGCGCGCATACTGCCTGCACCTGCGCAAAGAGCAGCTTGTGGTTCGCTTTCAACTTCAGCACGTAATGGCACTTGTTTTCCAGTATGGCCGCTACTGTTTTTTTGTGCGTGGAGGGCGTCGGCGGTGTACACGAGCCCTTTGGCGGTTTGCTTTTCAATCAGCTGCCGCACTGTCTTTATCTCGCTCTCCTCTTTGTTGCGAAAGCTGGCGGAGGCCACAACCCTTCTTTGCTGCCCGAAAAAAAGGCTCACCACATTCACGAAATCCTGACGGCTTTCCCCATAGCCTTCTACCGTGGCCTTTATGGCCTTGCCATCCAACTGGGCCCACTGCAGTACCTTGCCCTTCCCCTCAGCGGAGCTGTTCCAGTGCCCAAGCACATGAGAAAGCGCGTCCGTGGGTATGTGCATGATAACCCTGCGCGGGGTAGAGTAAGAGGGCAGGCGCTTTGCGTCGAGAAGCCTGAGCAGCTCCTGCTCGTTTGCCCGCACAAAGTCCCCCATGGCACGGTAAGAGCACATGCCACTCACAGTGGCCATGATGCTCAAAACAAGGACAACCCCTAGCGGGTGTCGTCTCCCGGCACCCCTTCTTTTATCTGGCAACTGGTTTAGCTGCTCTATCAGCTCACTTAGCATAACCCCTCCTTTCAAATTTCTTGCTCTGGTATTTTACGTGACTTAGTTAGAATGAAACGACCCTGCCTTCAAAGGGGGCAGGAGGATGTAATCGTTCATGGAAAAGTTCCCCTCCTCGGAGGGATTAGAGGTGGTTGGATTTGACACAACAAAAAAGCCGCTGCAGTTATACTTGCAGCGGCTTTATACTTATACTTTACTTCACTTAGAGCCTTTCCTTCAGGAACCTAGCCGTATGGTTATCCTCCAGCTTCGCCATCTCCTCTGGCGTACCTTCAAACAGCAAGTGCCCTCCGTTTATACCTCCCTCCGGGCCAAGGTCTATGATCCAGTCAGCGGATTTTATGATATCCATGTTGTGCTCGATGATCACCACGGTGTTGCCGTTCTCGATGAGCGCGTTAATGGAGGTGAGCAATTTGCTTATGTCGTGGAAGTGCAGGCCGGTGCTCGGCTCATCGAAGATAAAGAGGATGTCGCTTTGGTGTGGCTGCGCCCCCTTCGTCAGGAACGACGCCAGCTTCACCCGCTGCGCCTCCCCGCCAGAAAGCGTATTGCTCGACTGCCCCAGTCGGATATACCCCAGCCCCACCTCGTTCAGCGGCCTCAGCTTCTCAATGATCTTTGGTTGGTCGGCAAAGAAGTCGATACTGTCGGCAATGGTCATGTCCAGCACATCCGAGATGCTCTTATCCTTATACTTTACATCCAGCACATCCTGCTTGAAACGCTGCCCGTGACAGCTGTCGCAGGTCAGGTAGATATCGGCCATGAACTGCATCTCTATCTTCACCTGTCCTTCGCCCTGGCATACTTCGCAGCGGCCACCCTCTATGTTAAACGAGAAGTGCGATGGCTTAAACCCGCGCGCTTTGGCTACAGGCTGATCAGCATACAGGCTTCGTATGGCATCATACGCCTTCACGTATGTTACCGGGTTAGAGCGCGACGACTTGCCGATGGGATTCTGGTCCACAAACTCCACGTGCTCAATCTTGCTGTAGTCGCCGGCCAGCTTATCGAACTTTCCGGTTGCCTCGGCAGTAGCGCCGTGCAGCTTCTGCATAGCCGGAGCCAGAATCTTCTTGATCAGGGTAGATTTACCGGAGCCGCTCACGCCTGTTACCACCGTCATGATACCGAGCGGAATCTTCACACTCAGGCTTTTGAGGTTATTTTCCCGAGCCCCGATCAGCTCGATGGCATTGCGCCATTTACGGCGCTGCGTTGGCACCGGCACCTCCATCCTGCCACTCAGGTAGCGGCCGGTATAGGTATCCCCTGATTTCGCCATTTCTTCAAAAGAGCCCTGGAACATCAGGTTGCCGCCACCCGACCCAGCCTCCGGGCCGATATCTATTAATTGGTCTGCAGCGCGCATCATCTCCTCCTCGTGCTCCACCACAATTACGGTATTACCCAGCTGCTGCAGCGAGCGCAACACGCCAATCAGTTGCTCGGAATCCTTCGGGTGCAAGCCTATACTTGGCTCGTCTAGGATATACATGGAGCCCACCAGGGCACTACCCAACGAAGTAGCCAGGTTAATGCGCTGGCTCTCGCCGCCGGATAATGTATTGGAGAGGCGGTTCAGTGTCAGGTAGCCCAGCCCCACGCGCTCCAGGTAGCCTAAGCGGTTCGTCACCTCCGTTACTAGTCGCTCGGACACGTTTTGCTCATGCTCCGTCAGCTGAAGGTCGCGGAAAAACGGCAGCACCTGCGTAATCGGCATCAGCACAAGGTCGGTTATACTTTTGCCGCCCACTTTTACGTAACTGGCATCTTTGCGCAAACGCGAGCCCTTGCAGTCGGGGCAGGTGGTACGGCCACGGTAGCGCGACAGCATCACGCGGTACTGTATCTTGTGCGTCTGCGACTGTATCTCTTTAAAGAAGGCGTTGAGCCCGGAGAAATACTTGTTGCCTGTCCAGAGCAGCTCCTGCTCGGCCTCCGTCAGCTCGTTGTATGGCCTGTGGATCGGGAAATCGAAACGGATACCGTTCTTGAGCAGCGGCTGTAGCCATTCGTTCATCTTATCGCTTCGCCACGGGGCGATGGCTCCCTCGTACACCGTTAGGCTCTTGTCCGGGATCACCAGGTCCGGGTCGATGCCGAGCACGCTGCCGAAGCCCTCGCAGGTCTGGCAGGCGCCGTAGGGGTTGTTGAAGCTGAAGAAGTTAACCGACGGCTCCTCGAACACCATCCCGTCCAACTCAAACCTATCCGAAAACACCCGCTCTTCCTCGTTGCCATACTTTACGCGGCACTCGCCGTGGCCCTCAAAAAAGGCAGTCTGCACCGAGTCAGCAATACGAAACTGCAGATCCTCGTCATTTTTGTAGATCACGGCGCGGTCTACAAGTATAAAAATCTCTTTGCCCAGCTTCGGCTTCTTCTCCTCCAGCAGCTCCTCTATAAAGTATACCTGCCCATCAGCGTACAGGCGCGAATAACCTTTCTGCAGCAGCAGATCCAGTTCTTTGGCTAGTGTGCGCTCCTTGTGCTGGTGCAGCGGCGCCAGAATCATCACCCGGGCCTCATCCTCCAACGAGAAAATAAAGTCTACCACATCGGCCACAGAATCTTTCTGCACCACCTCCCCCGATACAGGCGAGTAGGTTTTGCCGATGCGGGCGTAAAGCAACTTCAGGTAATCGTAGATCTCGGTGCTGGTGCCAACGGTAGAGCGGTTGTTCTTTATACTTACCTTCTGCTCGATGGCGATGGCCGGGCTGATGCCTTTGATGTAGTCTACATCGGGCTTATCCATACGGCCCAGGAACTGGCGCGCGTAGGAGCTCAGGCTCTCCACGTACATGCGCTGCCCCTCGGCATACAGGGTATCAAAAGCCAACGACGATTTACCTGACCCTGACAGCCCCGTAATGACGATAAACTTGTTGCGGGGCAGCGCCACACTCAGGTTTTTGAGGTTATGTACCCGGGCACCCTTAATTATAATGTGCTGGCGCGCATCAAGTTCGTCCAGTTTATCTTCAGTTATGTTTACCATATATCAGTGAGCCTCTCCGGCAAGTATAAGTGGCCGTTTAGGAGGCTGTTTTAAGCGAAATTTCAATTTGTAAAGATACGAATAGATAACCGCTTTTTGAAGGCCTTTGTTACAGTTGAAGCTCAGGCGACTGCCCTCCCTGCAAGTTCACAGAAAACAGCGTTGCTCATACTTTAGTCTTTTGCCCCGTTTGCAGAGGTTCACAAGATTTTTTGGGGGCTTTACTAAAATTAGCTTTCTGGGCTACTCCCGCCCCTTGCTAACCCGTACATAACTATACAGAAATCACCCTTGGCGGCGCTGCCGCCAACAGGCCTGCTATGCCACCCTTCATGGCCGCTACAACTCTTCGTTTACCCCAAACATCGGGTACGTTTCCTGCTGAGCCAGATTCCTTAATTCAAATTACCCTCCGTCATGAAAAAATATTTTACTTCTATACTTTTCCTCTTCTGCCTGCTGGCTTTCGGCTTTATACCTTTTGCAACCTTAGCCCAAGATGATGAGCCTGTGGAGTGCAACTACACTGATGGTGACTGTATTTCTATTGGCTATGTGAATATTGAGTTTGTGGAAGGCAACCCAGACAAGTACTTTATCTCCGTAGACTACAACATTATACAAGGCGGCGAAAACAACTGCCCCGCTATAGAGCGCATCAGGTTCGAACCCTCTTTTGGCAACACAGGCATTATAGAAATAGGCGACGAAGAGGAAATATTCGGCTCTGCCGTTATTGAGGTGAACGCCAATAGCTTTGATGCACAAGGCGGGGTTTTGACAATGACTGTTGAATACGAAGAGCCTGGGCAGCAGAACTTACCAATTGACCTAGAGTTGCCGGAGGATGCCGAATGTGGTGAGATCACCCCGTTACCCGTGGAGCTATCCCGGTTTGAAGGCAAAGCGGCGCAAAGTGGCGTTAGCCTGGAGTGGGAAACTGCCAGTGAGCAGAACAACAGCCACTTTGAAGTAGAGCGCAGCACCGACGGCAAAGCTTTCGAACATCTAGGCAAAGTAGCAGGCAACGGCAATTCTTCTGTAGCCCTCTCCTATAAGTACTTCGATAAACACCCATTCCCGGGCCTGAACTATTACCGACTGAAGCAGGTAGATTTTGACGGCAGGTATGAATACTCCAAAGTAGTGGCTGTAACCGCCGCGGAGGCTAAACCGCTGCAAGTACAAATGCTGCCAAACCCATGCCTAAACGGCGACTGCCAGTTAAATATAACATCCACCGCCCCGGGCCAGCAGGTACGAGTGCAACTGCAGGACCTTACCGGACGTGTGGTATTTGAGCAAACCATGCGCGAAGATGACGAGCAACTACAGCTTACGCAGCAACAACTGAAGAACCTGCGCGGGATATTTATACTTTCGGCGGAGGTTGGCCAGGAGGTAGTGCGGCAGCGGGTGGTGCTGGAGTAACGGGGCTGCACCCAACGCATTCAAAGCTGCAGGGCAACCTTTGCCTGCGGCCGGCACGTAGGGTTTTATACTTTCATACTGAACTTAAAAATTCGTTGTACTATGGGAAAAGGCGATAAAAAATCGAGGAAAGGAAAGATTACCAAGGGCACTTACGGCAAGAAACGGACCCGCAAAGGCTATAACCTTAAAATGAAGCCAACCGGCAAAGAGGCCGCCTCTGCGTAAGCGCGCCGGCATTGTGCAAAATCGCCCTGCCATGGTTGAGAGAAAACCGGGCAGGGCGATTTTGCACTTTTACACCCACCACCCCTTTACCAGCTACCGCCTTATACTTATTTAACCGCTACTGCGGGGGTTACCATCCCTTCCCGGCTTTTAATTTTCAAGCATTGGCACCTCCCAGAATCCGCTTTCTCCCTATAAATCAATAACATCCAAAATATTTACTAAATATCCTTCTGTTTCTGCAACTATGCTTTGTTTATCGTAGTATAAACATTTACCTATTTTTAGTTTTGGGCATTACGCACCTAGAGGCGCCGCTGCGTGGCATATTAGCCCATATGTAACAAAATTACCACCACTCTGTTAAAAGAGAGGCTCTGGTATTATGAAATTGTAAACTATACTTTTCCAAGCCAACGCTTGCCCTACAGGTTCGTACCTTTAGGCTTATAAGACGTTCTTAAAATTATTTTTTCATCTTTTAAAGACACTATTCCATGCAAGTACTGGACATCAGAAATTTGTTGGAGAACATTGAGCGGAAGGTGTACCAGCAGGAACTCACAACCGATGACGCAGTAACGAAATATATTAACTCAGAAATCGCCAAGGCCATCAACCTGAAGTATAAAAAGGAGAATGAGGCGGAGGAAGAAATGCTGCAAAATATTTCCTGCACCACGTTGGAGTGCTACCTGGACCACCTGAAGGCCGTAGAGGCCAAGCTCAAAAAACCATGCGATATCTCTGCGCAATGCCACCCTATAGAAGAGCGCGAGATTAACCGCCGCCTGCTACTCATCCTGAACCGCCTGAAGGGCTACAGCAGAAAGTAGTATTCGGCATAAAACTGTTTTTAAGACTATCCTTCGCAAGATTCCTCAGCTCTTCCGAAGGATTTTTTATGCCCATACCCCCAGCCGGCACACCTATTTTTGCCTGAGCTGTCTATACATGACGGATGTCATTTTTTTGAAGCTCCTGCCTCCGTAAACTTGTATTTTAGAACAGATTGCAGGAGAAGGCATGCCAGATACACCACCATCTTTTCAGGAGTTTACAGAACTGGGGAACCAGCTTACTTATAGCCACACAGGCTTTCAGAGTAAAGTGCTTCTTGAGCGGGAGAAACTCAAAGCCATACTTTTTGCCTTTGAGCAGGGGCAGCAGCTAAAAGAGCATAAAACTACCCAAGACGTGCTGCTACTTATTCTGGAAGGGGAATGCACTTTCGATATTCACCAGTCGCAGCGCCACCTGAAGGCCGGGGAAGTATACCGCATACCTGCCAACGTACCGCACGCCCTGCAGGCACTAACTGATTTTAAGATGGTGCTGCTAAAGTAATACCCCCATGAAGAAAGATATCACAACTGAGGATGACGTAAAGCTGCTCGTAGATACTTTTTACGGCCACGTAAACCAGGACGAGCTGCTTTCGCCAGTTTTTAACGGCTTTGCCCAAATTAACTGGCAGCACCACCTGCCTATTATGTACAGTTTCTGGAGCTCGCTGCTGTTCGGAAGTATGGCCTACAAAGGCCAGCCATTTCCGAAGCACATACGCCTGCCCATCCAGCAGGAGCACTTTGAGCGCTGGGTAGTGTTGTTTATCCAGACAATCGCAGAGCTTTTTGAAGGTACCAAGGCAGAAGAGGCAAAACACAAGGCCAAAAGTATAGCCCGCATTTTCCAGATGAGAATGGGCCTACTAAGTATACTGGACCAGGAACCTGAAAGCAAATAATAGCCCTATACCCTATACCCAAAGAAAGGCAGTAGCACCACCAGCTACTGCCTTTTCTGTTTTTACACTTGCACCAGCCCTTCCTTAGCTATTTTTTCAAAAGCATAAATCACACGCCTACAATCAATTGCATAAAAAAAGATAGTCTTTTTCTATATGTGGAAAACTAAATTTAACACATCGCATTATAACTTTCATTTTGCTTACGTATATACCATTTTACGCACCTGCAGCGCAACGTTTTGAGGCGGCAGCAAGTATAAGGCCAACTTCTTTTTTTGAATAATACCGGCGTCTATGCTTGCACATCCAAAAGGCGTTCTATATATTTGATTTACATTTCTGATAAAAACTGTTTTTTAACAAGTAAACGCAACAATATGATATAAAGCTCTACGTTAACTTAATGTAGCTTTAAGATGAATACAACTACCCAGATGAGCGACTCTGCATTGGTGTCACTCTACATCGCAGGTAATGAAGGTGCGTTTGAACAGCTTGTAAACAGGCACAAAAACAAAGTCTACACCACTATTTTATTGATTGTAAAGGACTCGTACACGGCCGAGGACCTCATGCAGGATGCTTTTATAAAGGCCATCCACACCATGAAGGGCGGACGCTATAACGAGGAAGGCAAGTTTTCTTCGTGGATATGCCGTATTGCACATAACCTGGCAATCGACCATTTCCGTAAAGAGAAAAGGAGCCCGGTGATCACGCTGGAAGACGGCAGCAACGTGTTTAACAACATGTCTTTCTCTGAGGACTCGGCTGAGTCGCTGCAGATAAAAGAGGACACGCATGCCCGTTTACGCGAGCTTATCCAAACGCTGCCGCAGTCGCAGCGGGAAGTGCTTATGATGCGCCACTACGCAGAAATGAGCTTCCAGGAGATAGCAGACGCTACCGGCGTGAGCATCAACACAGCCCTGGGTCGTATGCGCTATGCACTGATCAACCTCAGGAAAAAGATGCTAAAAAGTAATATTGCGTATGATACAAACCTCTACTCAGAATGAACTGATCCAGTATGTATATGACGAGTTGGCCGACGACGCCTGCGTGCAACTGGAATCAGCGTTATTGCAAGACAACGAGTTAGCCGAAGGCTGCTCCGACCTGCTTTTGCTGCAGCAACTCCTCGACGGGGCTGCCAAAGCGCCCAGCGCACGCTCGGTACAAAACATATTAAATTACTCAAAAAGCTTAAGTTTGCAGTCCTAACCAGATTGCAAGCTTTTTTTATGCAGAAAAAGGAACGCTACAAGCTCCTGATTGAGTACTTTACCCAACACTTTCCGGAGCCGGAGACAGAGCTGGCTTACAGCAACCCCTATGAGCTTATTTTGGCTGTGGTGCTAAGCGCCCAGTGCACCGACAAGCGCGTGAACATGGTAACGCCCGCCCTTTTTGAGGCTTACCCTACCGCCGAAGCGCTTGCCACCGCTACGCCTGAGGATATTTTCCCGCTGATCAAAAGCATTTCCTACCCAAACAACAAAGCCAAACATTTGGCAGGATTGGGCAAGATGCTGGTGGAGCAGTTTAACGGGGAGGTGCCCAGCACCGTGGAGGAACTGGTGAAACTGCCAGGCGTGGGCCGTAAAACCGCCAACGTGATCGTATCGGTTATCTGGAACCAGCCAGCCATGGCCGTAGATACGCACGTGTTCCGGGTAAGCAAGCGCCTGGGGCTGGTAACGAAAACAGCCAAAACACCGCTGGAGGTAGAGAAACAACTGGTGGCCAACATTCCGAATGAGCTTATCTCCAAAGCGCACCACTGGCTTATACTTCATGGCCGCTACATCTGCCTGGCCCGCCGGCCTAAGTGCGAGGAATGCCCCCTCACCCACTTCTGCGCCTTCTTCCAGAAGAACTTCCCTAACATCCCCGATGACCCCGAGAATAAGTTGGGTGGGATGTGATGAAAATAATCCTCTAAAGTATAAAAGCCTGTTGCAACCATAGTTGCGGCAGGCTTTTATAGTTATTGCTGTAGATGGAAGTTTATACTATATTGAATTGCAATTCGGCTTATTTGTTAAAAATACCTGATAAGCAGAATAGACTTCCGTTAGTACACAATTTGGCAGTAACTATGAACCATCTAACACGACTTGTATTGGTAGTTGTTGTGTCGCTATTCAGCCACAACTCCTTTGCATGCGAGTGTATACCATATCTTGGCGATAACTGGAAAGCAGAAAGAGTTTATAAAAACATTGCAGCGAACTCTTTGGTGTTTATTGGTGACGTTTTAAGCCATAATGATAGTACCTATACAATCAAAGTTCTTGATGTTATTAAGGGTGAAGCAGTAGCAGACACTATATTTGGATATAATCACCTTACCAGTTCCTGTACTAAGTATGTTACTGAAGGCATGTGGGTTATCTACACTAAACTGGATAAGGAAGGGCGTATACCTGAAATTGACGGCTGTAGCATATCCAGAAATCTCTCTAATCCAGAATTTAGCTATGTGCCGCCTCTCCCAGGTGAGCATCTTGATTCTCTACAATTAGAAGAACTGGTAGAGAGCCAAGAGCAAGAACAACTTCCTCTGCACCTGAAAAGTTGGATGAACGAGTACGCTATACTTGCTGCCTATAGGAATCAGGCTAAAGCATCAGAAACAGAAGAAGAAAGCGGTAATAATCTATTAAGTTATGTGGCGTTAGGTGTGGCGCTAATTGCTCTACTCGTAGCGCTACTGAAAAAATAACTAAGTGCCAACCACGTGTATACTCTATGCTGCGGCTGAATACTTCGCACATCGTTTACACCAGTATGTTATCGATCCACACTTCCCAAAGATTAACATTTAACCTTAAGCTTTACACGTCATTGTAACATTAGCCCCTTTCCTCCCAAACCCACTTCAGACCTACATTTTTTTAGCCCAGCAACTTTAAGTATAGGGCGCCAAAAACATTTTATTTATATTATATTTAAAGTTTCTCGCCTGTGGTGAGTTAAAAAAACACCTTAAATCAATTATCGGCATATTACTTTATCCCATGCACCCTATACTTAACCAAAATACATTCTTTGTAAAAGAGCACACCGGCGTATTTAAAGCCTCAAACAACTACGACATTTATAACCCGCAAACGCAGGAACTGGCCCTTACCTGCCGTGAGGAGAACCTGGGGATTTTCACCAGGCTATTGCGCTTTACCGACTACAAGCGGATGACGCCCTTCCGTATCGAGGTAAGGTCGGCTGATGGCGAGAAGGTGCTGACGGTGCGCAGAGGCGTTTCGTTCTTCCTTTCTAAAGTAGAGGTGCTGGACCATGACGATGAAGTGGTGGGCAAACTCAAGCAGAAATTCTTCTCGATAGGTGGCAAATTCAATGTGGTTGATACCGCCGACAATTACCTTTTCTCGCTGAAGGGCAAGTGGACCAGCTGGGATTTTAAGTTCGTAAAAGACAACCTGGAGTTTGCGCACATCAATAAAAAGTGGGCGGGCATGGGCAAAGAGCTCTTCACCTCCGCCGATAATTACATGCTCACCATGACGGACCAGGTGCCTGAGAATAACAACATCAGGTTACTCATACTTGGCGCCGTTATGTGCATCGATATGGTGCTGAAAGAGTAAGTTTATACTTTACTGAAAAGAAAAAGAGGGAGGCCAACTGTGGCCTCCCCCTTCTGCATTCTCTTATCTTTAGCTTCTGTGCTGTCTTTCTCCTTTATGGGATTTGCGGGAATCGCGTTGCTGCTCATGCTTAGCCCGCTTCTTCGCCTGTATCTCCTCATACTTGGCATACTGCTTTTTATTGAGGATGTCTTTCATCTCCTCGTTGTGGCGCTGGTGGGCGGCCATCATTTCCGCACGCATCTGCTCGCGGGCGGCCGCATCTTTCTTGTCGCCTTTCTTAAAATGCGCTCTCTTTTCCTTATGCTCCTTTGCCTCTTTCAGGTAAAGAGCCTTCACCTTCTTTGCCTGTGATTTGCTCAGGTCCAGTTCCTTGTCCATGCGCTCTGTTTTGGCTTGGGCCCTTTCTTCCGGAGACTTACGCTCGCCTTTGTGTTTCTGCATTCTTGCCTCCTGGCGAGGCTTTGTAGTATCTTGTGCTACTGCGGGTGCTACAGCGCTGCCCATAACCAGCACACCTAGTGCCAGGGCTAACAGGTTCTTTTTCATCTTCTTTTGCTTTTAGGTCGGTTAGATAGATTGGCACCAGCGCCCAGGCTTGGGAGTTAGTGCGGTTACGGTTGCATATCCAAACCACATGCCAGCTTTTATCAGAGGCATAGAATCACCTAAAAGCTATTAAGAGAAGATATTAGGAAAAACTGAGAGGAAAAGTATAAAATCAGCGGGAGAACTGACTCACCACATGCAGCAACACCTCTTCCACCTGCCGTATCAGCTGCTTGCGGTCGAATAGCTGTCGGGCGACGGCTGCTCCGCTGGCTGACGCAGCCTGGAGCTTATCTGGTTGCGCCAGTATCCCGCGCAGGATCTGGGCCAAGGCCTCCGGCTGCTCGGCAGGGGTATACCAGCCACAGCCATACTTCTCCACAACAGCCTTTGTCCAGCCGGGGTTGGTAACGATGGTCGGGGTGCCGCAGGCAAGGCTATCATAAAACTTGGCGGGAGAGTTGCTGGCTAATACCGGCAGGTCATTGAAAGGCACCAGGGATACATCGGCCAGTTTAAAGAGCTTAAACACATCCGGGCGTGGCTGCGGCGGCAGCAACAGCAGGTTTGGCACCCGCTGCGCCAGTTCCTTCAGCTGTGGATCGTAGTATCCGTTGCCGGTAAAGACGAACATTATACTTTGGTCTGCGGCCATACTTTGGATAGTCTGCATCAGCGTGGGCATGCTGTTGGCACGGCCGTAGGTACCTGCGTAAAGCACCACCCGCTTGCCCTGCAGCTTATACTTGCTCCGCATCTCCTCCACCTCCTGCTCCGGCACAGCATCTACCATGTCCAGATCTGTCCCGTTGTAATTGGTCGTGATTTTCTCCCTCGGGATGCCAAGGCCTGCGATGTAATCCGTCATATCCGGGGAGAGGGTGATGATGTGGCTGGCGCTCTCGTACAGGCGGCGCTCCATGTTGTAGAGGCGCTGCTGCAGCCAGCTGTTTGGCACCGCGCCCATCTGTATCGGGAAACTCGGCCAAAGATCCTGCACCTCAAATACCCACGGCACACCCCGCAGCTTTGCCACCTGCGAGGCTACCCACGGCGTACTCAGCGGCGTAGACACCGCCCACAGCACATCCGGCTTCTGCAGCTGCATGGTGCGCTTAAAGGCACTTCCGGCAAAGCCTGCAAAGGACTTCAGGCGTTTGCGCACACCCATTTTGTTTGAGTATGGCGCGGTAATCTCGTGTAGCTCCACTCCCTCCGGCACCCAGCTATACTTGTGCGTGATACGGGTCTTTCGCCAGCCGTCGCTTGTCACCAGGCTTACCCTATGCCTTTGCACCAACTCCTCCATAAAAGTATAGTGGCGGCACGTGGCAGGGCAGTCCGGGTTGTGGTGATGCTGGTTAAGGAGGGCAATATGCATTCTAAATTGTTGAGTTGTTGGATCGCAAAATTATTGATCAGAAGTCAAGCGAACCTGTTGAGCGGGCTTTTTCCCCGAAAACAATTTAACAGTGAAGCCGTGCGGCCATTATCATGTTATCGTTTCTTCTCCGGCTTATACTTTGACTCCTCGAAAATTTTGCGGTAGTCTGTTTCGGCCATTAGCTCTGGCAAGGTTACCTCCGGGTTTCGCTCCATGTACTTGCGCACAATCTGCCAGCCTACCCAGGTACCTACACGGCCGGGAGCCGTAGCATCTATTTCAGGTGTATTGGGCCGCTCGCCAATATATTTGTTTACCACGAAAGGGGTTTTATCAAACAGCAGCTCTTTTTCAATAAAGTGTGCCCATATTCGGCCTTCGTTATGGAATACATCCGCTATCTGCTTGTCAGAGTAAGAGATGATCAGGGAATCCGGCACGCAAGGTAGCACCGATTTCACAAAATAGTATGCCTTACCCATTCCGATCATCTCGGCCAGCAGGGTGCGGTCTGCAAAATTGGTCTTGTTAAAACGATTGGAGAGCAACAGCATGGCTGCCGGCACCATTTTGTTCGGCTCGTAGCGGTTCAGAATGTAATCATACGCCTGCGGACGATACTTCGCCTCCGGCCCGATAAAGTAGTCTATCCCAAACACAATCAGGCTATCCGATACATACAGGTCGTTACCCAAGGTACCCAGGCCTGTTACAAAGGTTTTCACCTGCGGCACCTCAAACTCCGGGTAATTATACTTTAGCACCTTAAAAGCTCCCTCCAGCTGCCCCTCCTGCTCCTGCATATTGGCAAACGTACTCATGGCCTGCTGCGCCAGCGAGTCCAGGGCTTTGTTGGTGGCCAGGGAATGCAGCGGATTAATGAAAGCAGAATCGGAAGGGTATTCGCCCTGCTGCAGGTACTGCTGGGCAAAGTATGGATTGTCTTTGATAAACCCGGCAATGTCGGCTTTGGTTTCTGCCTCAAAGAAAGGTTTCTCCAGCCGCTCTATCTCCACATCCACCGGAATATTAGCTATTTCTTTGGGCAGTTCGCAGCCTTTTTCGCCGCAACCAAAGGTGAATACAAGTATGGCAAGTATAAGGAATCTGTAATACATGTTTCGTATCTTTGTACAAAAATAGGGGGTTACTTCGTAATAGGGTAACGCAAAGTATAATAAAAGCTAAGCTAATGAAGAAAATTACACTCTTATTGCTGTTTTTGTGCGCCGGGTTCACATCGATGGCCCAGGTTGAGATCGGATTACAGTTGTCTCCAACCATTTCCGGGAACCGCTTCGTGGCCGAGGACAGGTATAACTTTGAGAAGGAAAGCAACAAGCTGCGCCTGGGCGTAGGCGTGGTGGTGGATTATTTTTTCGCCCAGAACTACGCCTTCAGCACCGGCCTGATGTACCGCAGCAAAGGCTCTGAGATTACCTACACAGAAACAGATGATAGCGGCACATCCCGCCAGATGAAAGATGACATTGCCGTGCAGTATGTGCAGTTACCGATAAGCCTGAAGCTATTTACGAACGAGGTGGCCCCGGGCACGTTACTATACTTCCAGGTAGGCGGCTCGCTTAACACCAAGGTGGCAGCCCAGGTAAACGACAAGAAGGTCATTAACAGCGAGAAGGTGATCAAGCGCTTCAATATTTTTGAGGCGGATGCACTGCTTGGCGGCGGCGTGGAGTTCCAGATGGGCGAGAGCACCAAAGTGTTCGGCGGCCTTACCTACCACCGCGGCCTCACCGATATCGACGACTTTTACGAGAAGAAGTTCGGCGACAAGAATATCTCTGTGAAAAACAACGGCGTTTCGCTTGATTTCGGCCTCAAGTTCTAAGAGCCATACTTATAAAACGAAGAAAGCCGCTGCTATTAGTTTAGCAGCGGCTTTTTTGTAAGGTAAGCCAGGCCTACTCCTCTTCTTTATTCTGCACGCCATTCATGTCGCTGAAGGCGGATCGCAATTCTATTTCCTCGCCCCTACTGTCCATCACTTTAAACTCCATGATGCCGAGGGAGGTATCTTTGATTAAACTCACCCATCTGAAGTACTTAAAGAACCACTTCACCTGCCGTGAGATCAGGCCTTTGGTGTAGTAGGCATGCACAAACGGGTGTAAGTATACTTCCAGACTCTTGTGGTTGTGGCTTGTCAGCAAGTCGTCTACTGCTGCGTCAATTTCGTCTGTTACCAGAATACTGGCAGATGTTTTACCGGTGCCGCCACATGTAGGGCAAACCTCGCCGGTTACAATATTTTGCTCAGGCCTTACACGCTGTCTGGTGATCTGCATCAGGCCGAATTTCGAGATCGGAAGAATGGTAGACTTAGAGCGGTCTCGCTTCATCTCCTCCTTCACCACCTCGTATACTTTCTGGCGGTTTTCTGGCGACTTCATATCAATGAAGTCTACTACGATGATACCACCTATATCCCGGAGGCGCAACTGGCGGGCCACTTCTTTGGCGGCCATCATGTTTACGTGCAGTGCGGTTGCCTCCTGATCGGTTTCGGTATTGGATTTGTTCCCACTATTCACATCAACTACATGCAGCGCCTCGGTGTGCTCAATCACCAGGTATCCGCCACCTGGTATCGTCACAGTCTTTCCGAAGGCAGCTTTCAGCTGTTTCTCGATGTGGAAGTGTTCAAAGGTCTTGGTTTTGCCAGTATAGTGCTTCAGGATCTTGATCCTTTCCGGCGCTATACTTTGCACGTATGCCTTGATCTCGTCATAGAGTTGCGTGTTGTCAACCACTATGTTGTCAAAGCTCTCGTTTAATAAATCCCTCAAGATGGAGGAAGAACGATTGAGCTCGCCAATGATTTTGTCGTTTGGCTTTGCTATTCTGAGGGTTTTAAAGCCCTCTTCCCAATTTGCTAGCATGTTGCGCAGGTCTCTGTCGAGCTCTGCCACATCGCGGCCTTCTGCCACTGTCCGGATAATCACGCCGAAGTTCTCCGGCTTTATACTTGTGATCAGGCGTTTCAGTCGGGTCCGCTCCTCTTTGCTTACGATCTTCTTGGATACGCTTACCGTGTTTGAAAACGGCACGAGCACCAGGTATCGCCCGGCAAGAGAGAGCTCGCAGGATAAGCGTGGGCCTTTAGTTGAGATAGGCTCTTTAACGATCTGCACCAACAGCTGCTGCCCCTTCTTGAGCACGTCAGCTATCTTGCCGAGTTTGTCTATCTCAGGCTCATACTTAGCCTGGTTCAGCTTGGGTGTTGCGTTCTTCTGTGTTTGCGCCGCTTTAACATACCTGTTAAGTGTTTTGATATTAGCGCCCAGATCATGGTAATGCAGAAACGCATCCTTCTGGTAGCCAATATCAATAAAGGCGGCGTTCAGTCCAGGCATTACTTTTTTTACAGTACCCAGGAAAATATCGCCTACAATGTAGTCCGTATCTTTCGACTCGAAGTGATACTCAACTAAGCGTTTGTCCTGTAAAAGCGCAATGCGATCCCCATCCTGAGTAGAATTGATGATTAGCTCGTTGCTCAATTTCTCTCAAATGGTTATGTTGGATGTATAAGACCAAAGCCCACTTTAGCTTATGCAAAGTGGGCCCTCGTGAACGCGGAAGAATTACTTCTTCTTATGTCTGTTTTTTCTAAGGCGCTTCTTTCTCTTGTGTGTAGCGATCTTATGTCTTTTTCTTTTCTTTCCGCAAGGCATAATCTTGTAGTTTTTGTTTTATGGATAATTTCTTTAATGCTTCACTATAGTCTTGCCAGGTACTCGTCTACCGATGAATTAAGGGCCGGATCCGTGCTCATGCTCTTCACCTTGTTAAATAAAGCCTTCGCCTCTTCCGTCTGCCCCGTCTCAGCCAACGCTACAGCCAGGTAGAAGGTTCCTTCTACGTGCTCCGGGTTAACCGACACCAGTTTCTGAAAATGCCCTACGGCCTTATCGTACTGGTTAGACTGAATGGATAGGATACCGAGGTTAAACAGCGCCTTCTGGTGATTTGGGTCTGAGGCCAGCACTTCGCGCAGCATGGTAATGCCCTGCATCGGATTGGAGGTCGCGATGTAGGTCATGGCTACGTTGGTTTTGGCATCATGGTCAGAAGGGTTGTTCTTCAGCACCTGCTCATACATGCTGCGGGCTTTCTGGCCCAACTCGCTGGCGCGCTCCTGCGTGGCAGCAAACGTAAAGGCCTCATAGTAGGCGTCTCCGGCTCTTTTAAAGCTTTTCTCGCCACCACGGGCCTTAGCGGCAATTTCGTAGTAGTAACCAGCGCTGTCATACTTGGCGGCGTTGGCGTAGGCCTCGGCAAGCTCCACAGCCACACGGCTGCGGCTTTGCTCATCGGTAGCCTTGTTATACTTGGCGCGGGCGGTTGTCAGCGCCATCAGCTGCTCTGGTGTGGCAGTTCTGTGGGCTTCGGCCGCTGCCCCCTCCTCTGCTCCGTGGTCATGCCCATCATCTTCTGAGTGGCCTTCCGGCACGGCGGCAGTGGTCTGGTTTCCGGCAAGGTTGTCTTTATCCTCATTGTTCACAACAACCTTAGGCAAAAAGAATAGAACGGCCACCAAAGCGATGGCTGCTACAACTATCAGTATTTGAGACCGTTTCATTCTTTCTGCCTAATTGGTTGCAATGTTTATTCAATTCGGATTCAGCAAAGATACAAAAAATTAAGAATGCGTAAGCTCCTGAATCTTTTTGCTGTTCTTGATCTTCTGGATGAAGGTCTTAGACGGTTTGAAGCTTGGGATAAAGTGCTCGTCGATAATGATAGATGTGTTTTTAGAAATGTTACGAGCTACTTTCTTCGCACGCTTCTTATTCACAAAGCTACCAAAACCTCTCACGTAGATGTTGTTACCATCAGCCATAGAGTCCTTCACCACTTTGAAGAAAGCCTCGATTGTAGACTGTACATCTGCTTTATCAATCCCTGTCTTATCAGCAATCTCTGATATTACTTCTGCTTTAGTCACTTTCTTAGATTTTTAGGATATTAATAATATGTTAACTTTCTAATCTTTGGAAATCAGCATGTTCCGTATGAACTGTGAAATTCGGGGCACAAAGGTAGTTTTACTTTTCGAATAGTAAAAGCTTTAGTGCTAAATTATTAGACTTAAAACTACGGCCTTTTTCAAGTGCCTCACCCCGCCTTGTGCAACAGCCGTGCCACGCTCACCACCCCTTAACGCGGCTTCGCACTTTATATTTCAATGTTTACCCATCTGTTTTATACTTGCGCTTGCCCTGAACAAAGCCGTAACTTGCCTGTTCTGCACATCTTAACGCTAAAAAAATTAATGCAAACCGCCGCACACCAACACTTTGCCCAAACGCTCCTGGGCTGGTATGGCCGCCACAAACGCTCCCTGCCCTGGCGCGATACTACAAATCCATACTTTATCTGGCTCTCTGAAGTGATCCTGCAACAGACACGCGTGGCGCAGGGCCTACCCTACTACGAACGGTTTGTAGCGGCCTACCCTACCGTGCAGGACCTGGCCGCAGCCCCGCAGGATGAGGTGCTGCGGCTGTGGCAGGGGCTCGGTTACTACTCCAGGGCCCGCAACATGCACCACACAGCTCAGCTGGTGGTAGAGAAGTATGGCGGGCAATTCCCGGATAAGTATGAGGAGTTGCTAAAGCTGAAGGGTGTAGGCAGCTACACGGCAGCGGCCATTGCGGCTTTTGCTTTTAAGGAGCAGGTGGCCGTGCTCGATGGCAATGTGTTCCGGGTGCTGGCCCGTGTGTTTGGCATCTCGGATGATATCGCCGCGCCATCCTCCCGGAAAATATTCCAGAAACTGGCTGATGAGCTGGTGCCCGCCGGTGAGCCCGACACCTACAACCAGGCCATTATGGAGTTTGGCGCTATACAGTGCACGCCCCTCATGCCTGACTGCCTGTTCTGCCCGCTGCAGCAGAGCTGCTTTGCCTTTAACCACGGCATGGTGCAGGAGCTCCCTGTAAAATCGAAGGCTAAGGCGGCGCGGCCACGTTTCTTCCATTACATAGTTTTTGAACTGGACGGCGCTTTCTACCTACGCAAACGCCTGGAGGGAGACATCTGGCAAGGTCTTTATGATTTTTACCTCTACGAAAGCGACATTAAAGACCTGCCCGAAGAGCAGCTGCTGCTAGAGCTACAGGAGGCTGGGATACCCGTACAAAAGGCACTGCTGCAGCCGCCGGCCAAAGACTATAAACACATTCTCAGCCACCAGAAAATAAACGCGCGTTTTTACCGTATTAAGCTAAAAACACCGTTGAAAGATGAGGTGCTTCAAGAAACAAGGTTAGCCCCTTATAACGTTAAAAAAATAGAGGCTTTACCCAAACCAGTTTTGATAAGCAGCTATTTGAAAGATGCTAAGATTTTAGTATATTTATAGGCTGAAACTAATCTTGAAAGAAAAGCATTCTAGTAGTTTCAGTAAAAGCCATATTTGCCTCCAGCTTGGTTGTTGGAGTAGCCCAATTAAACTTTATTTTTAGACAAAAAAAGACATGGCAAGTGTAAACAAAGTAATTCTGATCGGAAACCTGGGCAAAGACCCGGAAGTACGTCACCTGGAAGGCGGTGTGGCTGTTGCCCGCTTCCCGATCGCAACGTCCGAATCCTTCAAGGATAAGAGCGGGCAGAAGCAGGAGCGCACCGAATGGCATAACATTGTGGTGTGGAGAGGCCTTGCCGAAGTAGCGGAGAAATACCTGCGCAAAGGCAACTCGGTATTCATCGAGGGCAAAATCCGCAGCAACAATTACACCGATAAAGACGGTATCCAGCGTTACAGCACCGAGATCGTGGCCGATAACATGACCATGCTCGGCGGGCGCAGCGACAACGGCGGCAGCGGCGACTACCAGGAGTCCTCTGCGGCAAGCGGCGGTAACTACGCCGGCAACGCAGCAGCCAGCAAAGGCGCCAGTCCGGCTGGTGGCTTCCAGAACGACGAACCCGACGACCTGCCGTTCTAACCTATGTGTCATTAAACTGAACAATCTTGGAAAGTACAGATCCCGGAGACCCCCTGAGTTATAGTTTACTTCAACTTTTACAGAGTTCGTTAACGCAACTCAGGTTAGAATACCTGGTCGCCATTGCTGGCGGCCTGATCCTATTGCTGCTCTCGGCCCTGACCTCAGGCGCCGAGGCAGCCTTTTTCTCTCTTTCGGAGCAGGAGCTGGAGAAATGCAAAACCAGCCCACACACTGCTGAGCAACGTGTGTACCGCCTCCTGCAGAACCCGCGTAAGCTTCTCACTACCATACTTATACTTAACAATGGCATCAATGTAGCCATTATCACGCTGTTTGCCTACGTGGCCTGGCAGTTGTTCGGCACCATGACCTTGTCGGCAGGTGCTTTGGCGCTTTGCATGCTGTTTGCCACCTTCTTTATAGTTTTTTGTGGGGAGGTGCTGCCAAAAGTGTACGTGCAAAAACGCCGCATGCCACTGGTGCGCCGCATGGCCGGCGTGCTCGACAGCTTGCAGCTGCTTATGCGGCCAATCTCATGGCTGCTTATTTCTATCAATGAGCACATCGAGCGCAAGTATATCATTCGGGGGTACACCCATACCATCGAGGAGCTGCACCATAGCCTGGATGTGGCCCTGATCAATGCCGACACCTCACCGGAGGAACGCAAGATTCTGCGTGGCGTGGTAAACTTCGGCGCCATTTCGGTAAAGCAGATCATGCGCCCGCGCATGGATATTGTGGCCTTTAACACAGCCATGACGCTGCCGGAGTTAATGCCGGAAATCGTGAAATGGGGTTACTCGCGCATACCGGTATACTCTGAGAGCACCGACCATATAGAAGGTATACTTTATGTAAAGGACCTGCTGCCGCATCTGGGCCGGGGAGCTGATTTTAACTGGCAGCAACTCGTGCGTCCGCCGTTCTTTGTGCCCGAAACCAAGCGTATCGCCGATCTTTTCCAGGATTTTAAGGAAAAGCACGTGCACATGGCCATTGTAATAAACGAATACGGCGGTACGGTAGGCCTGCTTACCCTGGAGGATATTGTGGAGGAGATTGTAGGTGAGATCAACGATGAGTTTGACGACGACGATGATATAATCTACTCCCAACTCGACGAAAATACCTTTATCTTTGATGGCAAGACCTCGCTGCACGATTTCTGCAAAATTACCGAGGTGCCTTTTGATGCCTTTGACGAGGTGAAGGGCGAAAACGAGACGGTGGCCGGACTGATGCTGGCGCTGTTCTCCAGAATTCCGAGAGTGGGCGAGAACACAGATTTCGGTCGCTTCCACTTCACCGTTGAGTCGGCGGACACGAAGCGCGTAAAACGAGTAAAAATCAATGTCGCAAGCAAAAAAGAACAGTATTATAAAGTTGGGTAGCCTGAAGGCGCTTTTGTGGTTTGGACTGGGCGCCGGCGTGGCAGCCTGCGGAGCTGAGGAGTATACCCCAAAACCCAAAGGCTATAACCGCATCGACCTGCCGACGCAGGCTTACCAGCAACTGCAGGAACAGCACCCATATACTTTTGAGTACTCGGCCCACGCCAAAATCCGACCTGACTCCTCCGGCATCGCGCAGCCGCACTGGATCAACATCATCTATCCAAGCCTGGGTGCCAACGTGCAGCTGACATATAAAAAGCTCGAAAATAACGAAAAGATGCTCAACAATCTGGTGGAGGACGCCCGCAAGCTAACCTCCAAGCACCAGATAAAGGCCTATGCCATTGAGGAGTCTGAAATAAAGATACCTACCGGGGATGTGGCAGCTGTGTTTGAGCTGGAGGGCGAGGTACCGAGCCAGTTCCAGTTCTACGTAACCGACTCTAGTACCCACTTTTTAAGAGGCGCTTTATACTTCAGAACAGCCACCCAGAACGACTCCCTGGCCCCAGTGATCGAGTTCGTGAAAAAGGACATCGTGCATCTGCTGAACACGCTGGAGTGGAAGGAGAAGTAGGTGTTGTTAATTGTTGATTGTTTGATCGGAAAGTGTACGTATGACCTCGCAGCGTGCGCAGCTCCAATGCGGGCATCTGGATCGGAGCCAACCACCCCTACCCCTCCTTGTCTAAGGAGGGAAGTTTTTCGCAGATGTAAACCCACCCCCCAACCCCTCCGAGGAGGGGTATTTCAACTCTTCATCCCATCGCTGTCATCTCGACCGCTAGGGAGAGATCTGAATCAGGATTTACAGGATTTTTCACCGTTGTACAACTCCAGATTTCTCCCGAAGGTCGAAATGACAGTATAGCCACAGCTATCGAAAAATGATCCCAGCCTTTGCGTTGAGCGCCTTGTGAGATTCCGGTGCCCGGAGGGCATTGCGACCGCAGGGTAGCAAAGGAAGGGAACACAGCGCGATGCGAAAAGGCGAGGCCTCCCGGCCTTGAGGGAGCCAAAGCCAGAGGTGAAACGATAGGTTCGTAAGACTGAGCATGAATGGAAGACAGAACAGATAGCTTAGCTCAAGTTGATGGAAGCAGTGGTTAATGTAAGAGGGCCAAGCGGACGTTTGCCCTAAATGAGATCCGGAACAGCTGGAGTAACAGGAAACACAAGTATAAAACCAAAGCTAAAGTATAAAGCTCCTCCATCACTAACACCTGTCCCGTCTTTTGCTTATTTTTGTACTTTGTACTACTTGCCAATCCTTCACCCGAAAGCAAGCCAAAGACCGTGAGTAACTTCTTCAACACCAAAATAGAATTCCTGAAGGGCGTGGGGCCGATGCGGGCGGAGCTGTTGCAGAAAGAACTCGGCATCTTCACCTACGGCGACCTTATCCAGCATTACCCCTTCCGCTACCTCGACCGCACCCAGTTTTACAAAGTGGCCGAGCTGGACGAGAGCATGCCTTACGTACAGGTGCGCGGCCGGATCCGGGGCAAAGAGCTGATCGGTGAGGGCCGCAAGCAGCGCCTGGCAGCCACCTTGGTGGACGAAAATGGCGACCAGCTGGAGCTGGTGTGGTTTAAGGGCGTGAAGTGGATGGAGAAGACGCTGAAGAACCACACCGACTACATCGTTTTCGGCAAACCGACCTCGTTTAACGGCAGGTTTAACATGGCGCACCCGGAGCTGGAAGAACTGGCCGAAGAGCGCCAGACTACCTCCTTCCTGCAGCCTGTTTACAACACCACCGAAAAACTCAAAGCCCATCGCATCGACAGCAAGGTGATCAGCAAGATGATGGAGATGCTCCTGAAAGTGGCGCTGCCGCAGGTGCAGGAGTCGCTGTCGCCGGAGCTGATCGATACCTACAAGCTGATGGACAAGCGCAGCGCCTATGCCAACATCCACTTCCCGGAAACGGCAGATAAGTATAACAAGGCCAAGTTTCGGCTCAAGTTCGAGGAACTGTTTTACATTCAGCTGCGCCTGTTCCGCCAGAAGGTGGTGCGCAAAGCCGACCTGAAGGGGCAGGTCTTCAAGCATGTTCCTACCCTCAACGACTTTTATAAAAACCACCTCACCTTCGACCTGACCAACGCGCAGAAGCGGGTGGTGAAAGAGATATACGCCGATTTAACAGCGGGCAAGCAGATGAACCGCCTGCTGCAGGGCGACGTGGGCTCCGGCAAAACCATCGTGGCCTTTATCACCATGCTGATCGCCGCCGACAACGGGGCGCAGTCGGTGCTGATGGCCCCTACCGAGATCCTGGCCGACCAGCATTATGTAGGCCTGAAGCAATTCGCCGACCGCCTGGGTATAAACCTGGGCAAACTGACCGGCTCCACCAAAGCCAAAGACCGCAAGGTGCTGCACGAGCAGCTGCGCTCCGGCGAGATGAAAATGATTGTGGGTACGCATGCCTTGCTGGAGGACGTGGTGCAGTTCCAGAACCTGGGCCTCTGCATCGTGGACGAGCAGCACCGCTTTGGCGTGGAGCAGCGCTCCAAGTTGTGGCGCAAGAACCCGCGCATCATCCCGCATGTGCTCGTGATGACGGCCACCCCTATCCCCCGCACGCTGGCCATGACCTTGTACGGCGACCTGGACGTGTCGGTGATTGACGAACTGCCGGCCGGCCGAAAAGAGATCATCACCACCCATCGTTTTGATTCGCACCGCCTGCGCGTGTTCCAGTTCCTCCGCGACCAGATACAGCTGGGCCGACAGGTGTACATTGTGTACCCGCTTATTGAGGAATCGGAGCAGATGGAGAATTACAAAGACCTGATGGACGGTTTCGAGAGCGTGCGGCGGGCTTTCCCGGAGTATAAGGTAAGTATGGTGCACGGCAAGATGAAGGCGCAGGATAAGGACTACGAGATGCAGCGCTTCGTGAAGAACGAGACGCAGATCATGGTGGCCACTACCGTGATCGAGGTGGGTGTGAACGTGCCGAATGCCTCGGTGATGATCATCGAGAGTGCCGAGCGCTTTGGCTTGTCGCAGTTGCACCAGCTGCGCGGGCGCGTGGGCCGTGGTGCAGAGCAGAGTTACTGTATACTTATGACAGGATACAAGTTGAGCAAAGACAGCAAGACCCGCCTCGAGACGATGGTGCGCACCAACAACGGCTTCGAGATTGCCGACATCGACCTGAAATTGCGCGGCCCCGGTGACCTGATGGGCACGCAGCAAAGCGGTGTGCTGGATCTGCTGATCTCCGACTTGGCCAAAGATGCGCCTATACTTCAGGAGGCACGCGCCGCCGCCCAGCGCGTGCTGCACCAGGACCCGCAGTTGGAGCAGCCTGAAAACGCCAACATCCGCCGCCACATCCAGTCACTGAGCGCCAACACGGTTAACTGGAGCAGGATTAGCTGAGTTAAAAAGTTAGGGCAGTTTGCACTTTGGTTCCACGCGAAACAATAGCTGTGGGTTAATATTGCGGCTGGTTATACTTTGAGTAAAATCCAGTATATTAGGTAGCACAATTATATTTATCCGCCTACCATTGATTGACTAACGTGATAATTACTTACATACACTAGTTATGGGCAAGTTTTAAATCCACAGTTGTGAAAGTTCTCATTTATATATTATCGTTTTTCCTCTTGAGCTGCACAGCGCAAGAAAAACCAGTGTTCCAAACATTAAAAATAAAGCACACCTTTGGCGATGAGAGTTATACTGTTAGGGAAATGTCCTTTAATCTGGAAGGCAATGCTGTTGTCGGAAGGATTACAATTCCTAATAAGGATAAACTTGCTTCATCCAGAACTGTACTAAGCGAAAAATCAATATCAAATTTAAACTCTTTCGTGAAGTTAGCGGAAACCTATTCCGAGGATTGCGAGGAAACCATGCATAGTTCTTATGTTCAATATTACGAAGTTGAAATAGACGACAGAGAATTGAAAATATTTAAATTCTGCGATTGGAAATCCTTAACATTTGAGAATTTAGAAACCCAAATTTTTGAAAGCTATTTCAAGGAACTTCAATTTGAGAGAAAGAACTTTAATGTTTTGCTTGCAAAAAGATTGGCTGGTAAATGGGTGGAAAACGAAAAACTTGAAAACCTAAAGTTAGAATCAGAATGGAAATTGGAAAAAATTCCTGATAACTCGCCAATGGATGAATATCTTGAATTTATTCAACCTCAAAAAGCGATATTATACCGCAAAAAGAGAAAAATATATTATGATTACCAATTTGAAATTATAAATGGTATTACCTATTTGTTTATGAATGGTGATGATGAAAAAAATGGTGAAGGATTAATCTATGGGCAAAGATTTAAGGTTATTGAATTTACGAACAGCCAAATCAAATTAGTTCATTAATAGCAACCCTACCCATAACCACACCTAAACTTTAGCTACTCCTCAGCCTAGCCTTAGCAACTGCCCACAATCAATACTCAAAACCACCGTTTTACCTACACCATAAACCCTTTACAACCCGTGAATAAGCCTTTTATACTCTTTATACTCCTCTGCCTGCTTTGCCAGCAGCAGGTTATACTTGCCCAGTCCAAAACCAGGGCAGCCGTAGACTTTAGTTACCAGCCTAACCCGGAGGAAGACCACTATAACGAGCGCCTGCCGCACAAATCCATACCTGTGGGCCAGAGCGAGTTCATACTTTTAAACCGCCAAGGTGATGGTAAGTACACCGTGGAGAAGTATAACGCCGACCTGAAAAAGCAGTGGGCAGCGGAGATTCCGATGGCCGCAGGCGAGGAAGTGGATAAATTTACAGCCAGCCAGGAGGCGGCATTGGTAGTAACGCACCGGCAGGAAGGTAAAAACCAGCTGTTGCACGCGCACCGCATCAGCCTGAAAAACGGCAAAGCGGAGAAGTCGGAACAACTGCTGGAGGCTCCTTCCAAAGGCCGTCGGGCAGGTGTGGCCGTGTCTGCCGACGGCTCGCAGGTGCTGGCCTACCGCTTCCATACCGATAACAGTTTCCAGATACAGAGCATCAGCGGCACACTTTACGACGGCAACTTGAAAAAGCAGCAGGACGTGAAGTATGACCTGAGCGATTTGCGCGGCATCCTGACGGCCGACATCAAGGTGGGCAATGGCGGCGAGCAGTATGTGAACCTGATCTCCGACCAGATGAACCGCCTGAGCGTACGCCAGTACAAGCCGGGAAGCAAAAAAGCGCAGGTGATGTCGGTACTGGTGGGCGGCGTGTTTGATGGCAAGAAAGTATACATCCGCGACACGCGCTTCGAGCTGATGCCGGATGGGCAAATGTACGGCGCCGTGCTGACGGCCGATGAGAAGACCGGCAGCTACTACAGCCTCAAAGCCGTGCAGTATGACTTTGAGAATGAAGACATGCGCTTTGCCGAGGAGCTTAAATTCACGCCGGATTATGTGCAGAAGGTAAATGCGCTGGACAAGGCCAATAAAAGCAACAAACTGCAGGACATCTACCTGACCGACCTCTTTCTGACACCGGAAAAGCAGCTGCTTATACTTGCCGAGAAAAAGTATACCGAGGGCGGCGAGGATGCGCCATACTTCGCCAAGGAGCTGCACCTGTTCGCCTACGACGAGTACATGACCTTCGACTGGAACTCGGTGTTGATGAAGCAGCAGCAGGCGCCGGCCTCTGAGGGATTCACTGGCATCTCTTACAGCCCATTCCTGGAGGGCAACACCTTGAACCTGCTCACGCTGGAGAACCTCAACAACAAGTATGATTTATACTTGCGCCAGATTAACGCCAGCAACGGCAACTCATCTGCCCCACAAGCCCTGCGCCTTAGCATACCAGCCGACGGCAAGCAGGCTTACATTAAAGACTATACTACCTGGCTAGGCCCGAAAAACCTGGTAACGGTGCTGCGCAGCGGCAAAAAAGACCTGCAGTTGATGCGCGTAGAAATTAAGTAAAGTATAAGTTACACTGTAAAAGAAAAGCGCAGTAGCCTAGGCCGCTGCGCTTTTCTTTTGTGTTTTAATAAAAGGCTACAGCCAAAAGCAGCAACCTTTCGAACTATAAATGGTCAGAAATTAATAAACAAATTCGTTTGCCTCGATCAGGGCGGCTGCGATGCGGCGACGGGCCTCTTTGGTATTGTAAAGGTCTTTCTTCGTGAAACGCTTCAGACCCATGAACAACAGACGCTGCTCATCACCCTCAGCCATCGAAGCGATCGCCTCTTTTCCAGCTTTAAAGGAAGTGTCCACGGCATCATTCACCACCACGCGCACCATGTCGATCTGGTTTGCCACAGCCTCTTCGCCTTTCACGCCCACTAGTTTCTCCACGCGCAGCAGCGTAGACTCCGCCACATAGGTCTTAATGGCCATGTCGGCGATGTTCATCAGTATTTCCTGCTCCTTGGCCAGCGAGTTCATGTACTTCTGCACGGCTGTACCGGCTACCATCAGAATAGCTTTCTTCAGGTTCTTGATCGCCTTGTGCTCGGCAGAGAACAGGGTTTCTTCCTCTGTACTGAAATCCGGAATAGCCATCAGCTCCTGCTGCACCGCCTGGGCAGGGCCCATCAAATCCAGCTCGCCTTTCAGGGCTTTCTTCAGGATCATATCCACGGTAAGCATGCGGTTGATCTCGTTGGTGCCCTCAAAGATGCGGTTAATGCGCGAATCGCGGTAAGCGCGGTCCATCGGGTAGTCGGCAGAGAAGCCGTAACCACCATAAATCTGCACACCTTCGTCCACCACGTAGTCCAGCACCTCAGAGCCCTCTACTTTCAACATGGCGGCCTCCACGGCAAACTCGCGGGCAGCACCCAGCAGCGCCTCGTTTTCGTTGGCACCACCGGCCATCAGCTCCTGCTCCTTGCGGTAAATATCCATACCACAGCGGTATAAGGCCGACTCTACGGCGTAAATGCGGATGGCCTGCTCCGCCAGTTTATACTTGATAGCGCCGAACTTAGAGATTGGCAGCTTGAACTGGTGGCGCTCGTTAGCATACTTCACCGACAGGTCGGCTACTTTTTTAGCAGCACCCAGGGTAGCGGCACCCAGTTTAATACGGCCAATGTTCAGGATGTTGAAGGCAATCAGGTGGCCTTTGCCAATCTCGCCCAGCACATTCTCCTTCGGCACTTCGCAGTCTTCGAAGAAAACCTGGCGGGTGGATGAGCCCTTGATACCCATCTTGTGCTCTTCGTTGCCCAAGCTTAGGCCTTTCGAGCCCTTATCTACAATAAAGCCCGTGAACTTGTCGCCGTCTACCTGCGCGAACACCACAAACACATCGGCAAAGCCCGCGTTGGTGATCCACATTTTCTGGCCGTTCAGGATGTAGTGTGTGCCTGCCTCGTTCAGCTCGGCTTTGGTTTTGGCTGCCAGCGCGTCAGAACCGGAGCCCGGCTCGGTTAAGCAGTAAGCCGACATCCATTCGCCGCTCACCAGCTTCGGGATATACTTGTTCTTCTGCTCCTCGGTGCCAAAGTATAAAATTGGCAGCGTACCGATACCGGTGTGCGCCGCGAAGGCAACCGGGAACGAGTGCCCACCACCTACTGACTCTGTTACCAGCAGCGATGTATTAAAGTCCATGTTCAGGCCGCCGTACTGCTCCGGAATCGACACCGCGAACAGGCCAAGCTCACCTGCTTTTTTCATCAGGTCTTCCATCAGGCCTTCCTCGTGGTTATCCAGTCGGTCCAGCAGCGGGTATACTTCGTCGCGCACGAAATCGCGGCAGGTTTGCGCCATCATACGTTGCTCCTCGTTAAAATCGGCAGGTATAAATACGTCCTGCGGGTTAGTCTCCTTTATCAGGAACTCCCCGCCCTGGATGGCAGCGTTTTTTTTATCTGTTATATTTTCCATGGCAGATTATTTTAGATGTTTTAGATACAGTTTTAGTTCGTTTGTATTAAGCTGATGCTGGCGCGAGCGTCCTCGCTCGTGTCTAACTATAGTTTGGGACTCTGGCCCAGTTGAGTTACAAACTCAACATCATAGTAAGGCACGAGTTGCAAACTCGCGCCAGCAAACCAGCTTGTTTACTTCAGCAGCTCATAAATACCGGCTACCCCCTGGCCGCCGCCAACGCAGGCAGTTACCAACCCATGCTTGCCGCCTGTGCGGCGCAGGTCGCTGAAGAGTTGCACCGACAGTTTAGCACCAGAGCAGCCCAGCGGGTGACCAAGGGCAATGGCGCCGCCGTTGATGTTCAGTTTATCGGGGTCCATGTCTAGGTGGCGCATGACGGCGATAGACTGTGCAGCAAAGGCTTCGTTCATCTCTATCAGGTCTATGTCATTCAGTGTCATGCCAGCCATTTTCAGGGCTTTCGGCACCGCTGCGATCGGCCCCATACCCATGATGCGCGGATCCACACCGCCGGTGCCGTAGCTTATCAGGCGCGCGATCGGCTCCAGGTTCAGCTCTTTCACCATGCGCTCGCTCATCACAATCACAAAGGCAGCCCCATCGGATGTCTGAGAAGAGTTACCGGCCGTTACTGTACCACCTGCGGCAAAAACTGGTTTTAGGCGCGCCAGTGCCTCCATGGAGGTATCGGCACGCGGACCTTCGTCGGTATCTACCACATAGGTGCGGGTCTTCTTTTTATTGTTCTCGTCCAGGTAGGTTTCCTCCACGGTTACCGGCACGATCTGATCTTTAAAGTAGCCGTTTTTGATGGCGTTGATCGCTTTCTGGTGCGACTTGAAGGCAAACTCGTCCTGGTCTTCACGTGAAACATTGTAGTCGTTGGCTACCGCTTCGGCTGTTAAGCCCATGCTCAGGTACCAATCCGGGTTCTTGCTGGCGATTTTATAGTTCGGAACCGTTTTCCAGCCAGCCGTTGGCACCATCGACATAGATTCCGTTCCACCTGCCACGATGCAATCAGCCATACCTGCCTGAATGCGGTTAGCGGCAATGGCTATGGTTTCCAGGCCGGAGCCGCAGTAGCGGTTCACCGTCATACCACTCACCGACATCGGCAGCGCCAGCAGCGAGATCATGCGTCCGATCTGCAGGCCCTGTTCCGCTTCCGGCACGGCGTTCCCCACAATCAGGTCGTCCACGCGCTCCGGGTCCAAAGCGGGCACAGAGGCCATTACTTGTTTGATGACATCAGCGGCCAGGTCATCAGGTCTGGTGAACCGAAATCCGCCACGGCCCGCTTTACCCACGGCGCTTCGAAATCCGGTTACGATATATGCATTATTCATTTTGATGCTTTTTTAGATTATACTATAGACTTAGTTTCTCAGCGGCTTGCCTGTGGTCAGGATGCTCTGGATACGCTCCAGCGTTTTGCGCTCACCTGTCAACGACAGGAAGGCCTCACGCTCCAGGTCCAGCAGGTACTGCTCGCTTACCTCTGTTGGTGCCGACAAGTCGCCACCGCACATTACATAAGCCAGTTTCTCCGAAATCTTTTTATCATGCTCTGAGATATAGCGGCCGGTATACATGGCATTCGCGCCTGTCAGGAACATGCCCAACGCGCCTTTGCCCTGTACTTTAACATTAGTGCGCTGCACCGGTTTTGTATAACCCGCTTCAGCCATAAGTATAGCCTGCGCCTTGGCATCAGCAATCAGGCGGTTGCTGTTGATGGTGATGTCATCAGACTTGCGCATATAGCCTAAATCTATCGCCTCCTTAGCTGAAGTTGATACTTTGGCCATACCTATCGTCAGGAACACGTTCTTCAGGTCGTTGTACTCAATGTCGCCGTCGGCATACATATCGGCTGCACGTAGCGTCATCTCTTTTGTACCGCCACCGCCTGGTATCAGGCCAACACCAAACTCCACTAAGCCCATGTAGGTCTCAGCGGCAGCTTGCACGTGGTCGCAGTGCAGGTTAAGCTCGCAGCCACCGCCCAGCGTCAGGCCGTGCGGGGCACCCACTACAGGTATAGCCGAGTATCGCATGCGCATCATGGCATCCTGGAACTGCTTGATCATGAAGTTGATCTCGTCGTACTCCTGCTCCAGCGCGTACATATACACCAGACCCAGGTTAGCACCCGCCGAGAAGTTAGCTCCCTGGTTACCAACCACCATGCCTCTGAAGTCTTTTTCTGCCAGCTCCACGCCTTTCATCAGGCCCTGAATTACATCGCCGCCCAAGGTGTTCATCTTTGAGTGGAATTCTACGTTCAGGATACCATCGCCTAGGTCAAGTACAGTTGCGCAGCTGTTCTTCCAGATCACGTTGTTGCCGCGCAGGTTATCCAGTATGATAAAGTTCTCAGCGCCGGGTATGGCCTTATACTCTTTGCTTTGGATGTCGTAGTAGCGGCGGGTCCCGTTTTCCACGATGTAGAAGGATTCCTTGCCATGTTCCAACATTTCCTCTACCCAACGGGCCGGCTGGTAGCCGTTCTCGATCATACGCTGCACGCCTTCGCGGGCACCAATGGCATCCCAGTACTCGAACGGACCAAGTTCCCAGCCAAAGCCGGCTCGCATGGCGTCGTCTATCCTATAAAGCTCATCAGAAATTTCCGGGATGCGGTTGCTCACGTACTGGAACAATCCGAACAGCGACTCATTAAAGAATTGCGCGGCTTTATCTGTTTGCTTAGAGAAAGTTTTGATACGCTTCTTCAGGTCATCTATCGGCTTCAGTACCTCCAGGCTCTGGAACTTAGGGCGCTGCTTTGGCCCATACTCCATGGTGTTCAGGTCCAGCGTCAGGATCTCTGTTTTACCCTTTGCGTCTTTTGTCTTTTTGTAGAAACCCTGCCCGGTTTTGTCTCCCAGCCACTTGTTCTCTACCATCTTCTGCAGGTAATCCGGCAGCTTAAACAACTCCCTGGATTCGTCCTTCTCGCCAGTCTGGTACAAGCCGTTAGCCACATTCGCCAGCGTATCCAAACCAACCACATCCAGCGTGCGGAACGTAGCTGACTTCGGACGGCCGATGATCGGGCCGGAGATCCTATCAACCTCATCCACGTTCAGGCCAAGCTTGTTCATCACCTGCAGGCCTTGCATGATGGCGTAGATACCCACACGGTTCGCAATGAAGGCTGGTGTATCTTTAGCTAGTACCGTAGTCTTGCCCAAGTATAGATCGCCGTAGTGCATCAGGAAATCCACCACCCTCTGGTCTGTTTCCGGAGTAGGGATGATCTCGAGAAGCTTCAGGTAACGCGGTGGGTTAAAGAAGTGGGTGCCGCAGAAGTGTTTCTTAAAGTCATCAGAACGGCCGTCCAGCATCATGTGGATCGGGATGCCCGATGTATTCGAGGAAACAAGCGTACCCGGCTTGCGGTGCTGCTCCACCTGGTCGTACACCAGCTTCTTTATCTTCAGGTTCTCCACCACTACCTCAATGGTCCAATCGGCGGTGGCGATGTCCTTCATGTTATCTTCGAAGTTACCTGTGTTTATCAGGCTGGCATCTGACTTGCGGTAAAGCGGCGACGGGTTAGAATTGATAGCCGCTTTGAGCGAACTATCCACAATGCGATTGCGCACGGCTTTGTTTTCCAAAGTCAGGCCTTTTTTCTCCTCTTCCGGCGTCAGCTCTTTTGGTACGATGTCGAGCAGCAGCACCTGCACCCCGATGTTGGCGAAGTGGCAGGCAATACGGGAGCCCATCACCCCGGAGCCAAGCACGGCTACTTTCTTAATTATTCTTTTCATAGAATAGCGATAGTTGTCTATGGTTTAAAAGATTTCTTTATTCTCGATCATGCCTAGGATGCGGCCACACACTTTAAAGAACACATCCAGGTCCTCCTGCGGTATCTCCTCGCGCACCTTATTATTAAATTGCTTTACCGTTAGCCGCGACACCTCTTTTTTCTCGAGCCCCTTCTCCGTCAGGAAAATGCGCACCAGGCGCTTGTCGTTTGGGTCCGATACTTTATAAATGAGGTTTTTCTCCTCCATACTTTTGAGGATGCGGGTGAGGCTGCGTGCCTCCAGACCGAGCAAGGGAGCAATTTTGGTGGCGGGTGTGCCCTGCTCCTGGTCAATGTTGAGCAGCACAAAGCCAATGGACGTGGTAATATCGTTCTGCACCGCCTCAGCATTATACATCCGCGAGATGGCGTGCCAACATACTTTAAAGTTATAGTCTACTGTTTCTTCTGGCTTCATCATTCGTAATGGTGTATACCAAATATAGGTAAATATGTTATGCTTGCATACCTTTTTTGGAAAATATTTTATCTCCCCTTCAGGTGCAGCAGCTGGAGGTAATTTTATAAAGGTTGCCGGTATAGTTATACTCTAAACTAACAGATGGGATTTGCTATAGTTTGAGAAAGTATGAATGGGGTAAGAAAAAAGCCCTTTCCGGGGTGGAAAGGGCTTTATAGTTTATAAAGTATCGACCTGCATATTAAATTTATCAGACACTCGAACAGGAGGAGATGACCTTACCTCATTTTCTGTAGTAAAACTGCGGTTATCGCTAACTACCATTTTATAACTGTCTAGAAAGCGAAGAAACATATGAACGCCTAAAGCACCTTTATTATCCAGATTTCCTCTCATTTGCACTTTGCCATCCGGCAATTCAACGTATATTGAATGGTCGGCAGCACCTTGCGCTTCAGGGAAGCCGGACTTGAGGCTGTTAAAGTCAAGTGATTTGAGCAAAGCATACACCTGTGCCATTGCAACAGAATCCAGTTGCCCATTATAGTTCTTACCAACTATTTCATAATCTCTTAATCTATAATAAATAGTACCATCCTTATAAACCTCCACGTCTTTGGTATTCCATCCAGGGCAAGCACAAACCATTGTAAGAATAATTTTCTCAAACTCTATCTTCTCTGTCTCTTGATGCTTTTCTGCCATTTCTTCCGCAACTATTGTCTCAGGCTGCATCTCAGCTTGGCAAGAGAAGCAAAACATGATCATAAATAAAAATGTAAAACGAATCATAGAATGCTATTTGAACAGACACATCTATAAACAAAATCATCCTGAAAGAACCTTAGCAGAGGCTTAACCTCCCTCCGACTAAGATTTTTTCAGGATGACAAACTAAGTTAATGAAGTATGGCTGCGAACCCAACTACGAGCATCAGCCACACTTTATACTTTAATACATACTCTCGATCACGTCGTGGTAATTGGTTGTGATGGCTTTGCGCTTCACCTTCAGGGTTGGGGTTAGCTCGCCGCTCTCCACAGTCCATAGGGTTGGGATCAGCGTGAACTTCTTCACGGTTTCGTACTGCGCCAGTCCTTCGTTGGCCTTATCTACCTCACGCTTGAACTTATCGATTACTTCCGGGTGCTTGATCATCTCCTCATCAGAAGTATACTTTATACCTTTGTGCACAGCCCAATCCTGCAGCCCCAGAAACGATGGCACGATGAGCGCGGAGGCATACTTGCGGCCATCGCCCACAATCATCACCTGCTCTATCACCACCGACTCCTTCAGTTTGTTCTCGATTGGCTGCGGCGCCACATACTTGCCACCGGAGGTCTTGAACATCTCTTTCTTGCGGTCTGTTATCTTCAGGTACTTGCCCTGGATCATCTCCCCAATGTCGCCGGTATGGAACCAGTTATCCTGATCGATCACCTCGGCAGTAAGGTCCGGCTTTTTGTAGTAGCCCTTCATTACGTGCGGTCCACGGGTCAAAATCTCACCGTCTTCGGCAATCTTAATCTCCACCCCGTCAATGGCCATACCTACCGTGCCGATCATGTTGTTCTCCGGCTCGTAGCGGTTCACCGAAATCACCGGCGAGGTTTCGGTTAGGCCATAGCCCTCCATAACGCGGATGTTGGCCGACCAGAACACGCGCGCCAGACGCGGCTGCAGCGCAGCGCCACCCGACACAATCACCCTCACGTTGCCACCCAGGGCCTCGCGCCACTTGCTGAAGATAATCTTGTTCGCCAGCTCCAGCTGCTTGTTGTACCACCAGCCATGGTCTACCTGCGGGTCATACTTCAGGCCAAGCTCCAGCGCCCAGAAAAACAGCTTGCGCTTTACGCCCGTCAGCTCCATGCCGGTGGCCACAATCTTGTCGTACACCTTCTCCAGCAGGCGCGGCACCGTGGTAAACAGGTGCGGTTTCACCTCTTTCAGGTTATCGGCTACTTTCTCTATACTTTCGGCATAGTAAATAGACACCCCAATGCGGAAGTACAGGTACAACAGCATGCGCTCGAACACATGGCAAAGGGGCAGGAAGCTCAGCGCACGGTGATTATGATCTACGGGCACATAAGGCACGGTACCCTGCACGTTGCTCATCAGGTTATTGTGCGTCAGCATCACGCCCTTCGGGTTTCCGGTGGTACCGGAAGTATAAATAATGGTCAGGATATCGTCTGGCTTAACAGCGGCCTTCAGTGGCTCCAGTTGCTCTGCGTTCTCCTTTTCACCCATCTCCAGCACCTCTTTCCAGTTCTTGGCGCCGTGTATCTCATCAAATGTATAAATCTCTTTTATACCTTCCATGCCCTCGGTGGCAGCCGCTACTTTGTTGTAAAGCGTAGCATCCGCCACGAAAATGGCCTTTACCTCGGCATCGTTAAAGATGTAGCGGTAATCCTCCTCCGTGATGGTTGGGTACATCGGCACGCTGATGGCACCGATCTGCTGGATACCAAAATCCACCAGCACCCACTCCGGGCGGTTAAAGGAGATGATCGCAACTTTATCCTCTTTCCGGATGCCCAGCTGCAGTAGGCCAAGGCTCACCTTGTTGGCGTACTCCTGCACATCGCTGGTGGTATACTTTTGCCAGTTGCCATTCACCTTAGCCGCCAAACAATCGGGCTTTGGGTAACTCTGCATCTGGTGTGGCAAAAGGTCGAAGGTCCTTGTTAGGTTCATATAGTGTCTGCGTTATACAACAGTGTTTTGATTAGTTAGCTTGCAACAAGGCTAAATGCAGGGCAAAATAGCCTGTTATTGATGCATTTTAATTATTTTTTTCGAATTCTGCCACGGCAGGCCATATAAATATTTCCCATGTGTTATATTTATACTTTTAGAAGTATAACTCTGCTTCCAAATTAGACAGTGCCTGTTACCTATACTTTTCAGGAACCTTTCAGAGACAACACCAAAAGCCACTTATGAACCTGTCGATATTTTTTGAGCCTTTAAGCGAGGACACCTTTGCCACCCTGACCAAGCCGCGCACGCTGGGCTCTTACATCAGCCGCTTCGTGGGCAAGTTCCCTGACTGGCGCTCTGCCGACATAGCCATACTTGGCGTAAACGAAACGCGTGGCCGAAACACGGAGCAGGAGGATGCGCCCGAGCTTACCGTTGCCCCGGCCCGGTTGGTGCGCCAGAAACTCTACGGCCTGAACAAGGGCACCGGCCGCTGCCAGATAGTAGACCTGGGCAACCTGCGCCCCGGCATTACGCTGGAAGACACGCACCTTCGCCTGAAGGAAATCGTGGAGGTACTGATCTCCCATAACACCATTCCGGTTATCATCGGCGGCTCCCACGACCTGGAGTATGGCCAGTACATGGGCTACGAGCACCTGGACCGCGTGGTGAACATGGTAACCGTAGACAGCAGCGTGGACATGACCGAGGACACAGACGCCGCACCCAATAAAAAGCAGCTGCGCCAGATACTCATGCACGAGCCGAACTACCTTTTCAGCCTGAGCCAGATCGGGTATCAATCATACTTTGTGGAGCCGGAGGTGATGGCCACGTTTGAGAAAATGCACTTTGAGTCTTACCGCGTGGGCGAAGTGCACCGCAGCGTGCAGGAGATGGAGCCTGTGGTGCGCGTGGCTGATCTGCTAACCTTTGATATATCGGCCATACGCCACCAGGACGCTCCGGCTACCGAGCCTGCCAACCCTTTCGGGCTTACCGGCGAGGAGGCCTGCCAGATATGCTGGTACGCCGGCCTGAACGATAACCTGACCTCGCTGGGCATTTACGAGTACGACCCTACTCTGGATGACAGGGGGTTAACTGCCATGACTGTGGCCACCATGATCTGGTATTTTGTAGAGGGCTACTACCACCGCAAAAACGAGACGAACTTTAACAGCCGCAACTTTACCAAGTATGCCGTGGCCTTCACTGACGATAACCCCGATCGCATGATCTTCTACAAGAGCAGGAGCAGCGAAAAATGGTGGCTGGAGGTGGAGCCCCTCAGCTCAGAAAAAGGCAGCCGCATTGTACCCTGCAGCTACGAAGACTACCTGCAGGCCACCAAAGGCGAAGTACCCAACCGCTGGATTCTGACGCAGGCACGCATCGGTTAAGCTGAGGTTTTGTAAATTTGGGGATGTATAGCAGGAAAGTATAAAAACCGCTCCCATCATCAACCTGCCACACCTGCAGGGGAAGCCCTCCTTTGCAAGTTGCAGGGAGATGAACGGACGTTGTAGCTGCTGCTTATACTTTCAAACCTAAAAACAAGTATGGCTTTACCAGAATACACGCTGCAGCAACTGGCGCTGCGAAACGGGCAGGACCGCGAGGAAGTATGGGTAGCGTATCACGGCGTAATCTATGATGTAAAAAAATCGAGGCTGTGGCGCAACGGAAGGCATTATGAGCATTGGGCCGGGCAGGATTTAACAGAAGAACTGGCAGATGCACCGCATAATGCCAATGTTTTTGATAAATTTGAGGCTGTGGGCTTTGTCAAGAATTCTGCTTACAGACTTTCGCAGAACCAACAGAGCTCAAAATAAAACCGTATATTGGGGTTACGACCTGTTTAAACACAATTAATTCAAATTTATACAAATGATATTTATAGCTGATAGCGGCTCAACAAAAACAGACTGGCGCATCGTATCGAGCGACACCGAGCTGGGCCAGGCACAGACTGCCGGATTTAACCCGATGTACCAGGAAGCTGACGAGATTTACCAGGAGATACACGATGTACTGCTGCCACAGCTAAGCGATAAGAACCCCGATGCCATCTACTACTACGGTGCAGGCTGCAGCTCACCGGAGCGTAACAAGCGCGTGGAGGACGCCCTCCTCAGAATTTTCCCAAATGCCTTTATCTCAGTAGACCACGACCTGCTGGCAGCAGCGCGCGCGCTGTGCGGCCGCAATCCGGGTATTGCCTGCATTCTGGGAACCGGCTCCAACACCTGCCTTTACGATGGCACCAACATCATCGACAACGTGCCGTCGCTGGGCTTCCTGCTCGGCGACGAGGGCAGCGGTGCCTTTATGGGCAAACTGCTGATTAAGGCGTACCTGTACCGCGAACTGCCGGAGGACCTGGCAACCTCGCTGAAGAACACGTATAACCTGACCAAAGACGGCATCCTGGACACGCTGTACAGCGCAGCCATTCCGAGCCGCTACATGGCTACGTTTGCCAAGTTCATGTACGACAAACAGAAGCACCCCGTAATTCACGGTATGATATACGAGAACTTCTCGGAGTTCTTTGAGCGCCACGTGGTGAAGTATAAGGGGCACGAAACCCTGCCGGTAAACTTTGTGGGCTCTATCGCCTACCACTTCGGCGACATCCTGAAGCAGGTGGCCAAGAAGTATGGCCTGCACGTGGAAACCATCCTGAAAAGCCCAAGCGAAGGCCTGATTAAGTACCACCAGGAGTTGCTGCAGACATTCGGCACCCCGAAGAAAGCATAAGTATAAATCAACAAGTAAAGTATAAAGAGATGGCTCCGACTATCTCTTTATGCTTTTACCCATTCATCATACCCTAAAACACCACACACAGTGTCTACTACCGAAACATCGTCTAATTACGACGGATTGGAGAAAATGAGCGTGCATGAGCTGCTCGTAAACATTAATCGCGAAGACAAGACCGTACCCCTTACCGTTGAGAAAGCCATTCCTCAGATCGAGGCCTTGGTAAACGTTACCGTAGAGCGCCTGCAGCAGGGCGGCCGCCTGTTCTACATCGGGGCCGGCACCAGTGGGCGCCTGGGCGTAGTGGATGCCTCGGAGTGCCCTCCTACCTATGGCGTGCCACACGGCATGGTGGTTGGCATTATGGCCGGCGGCGACACAGCTATCCGCAAGGCAGTGGAGTTTGCCGAAGACGACGAGCAGCAAGCCTGGAAAGACCTGCAGGAGCATAACATTTCTGATAAGGACATTGTGGTGGGTATTGCCGCCTCGGGCCGCACCCCTTATGTAATCGGTGGCCTGAACGCCTGCCGTGAGCGCGGTATTGCCACCGGATGTGTGGTGTGCAACGCAGGTAGCGCCGTAGCCGCCGCCGCTGAGTTTCCGGTGGAGGTTGTTACAGGGCCTGAGTTTGTAACAGGCAGCACCCGCATGAAAGCAGGCACCGCCCAGAAGTTGGTGCTCAACATGCTTACCACCTCTACCATGATCAAACTGGGCCGCGTAAAGGGCAACAAAATGGTAGACATGCAACTTTCTAACCTGAAACTGGTAGACCGCGGCATACGCATGGTGATGGAGGAACTGAGTATAGGCCGGGCAGAGGCAGGCGCCCTGCTGAAGAAGTATGGCAGCGTTCGCGCCGCAGTAGAAGCCTACCGCAACGGAAACGGACACTAGGCTTTATAAGTCTCCTTAATACAGTAACAGAAATAGCCGGGGCAAAATAATACCCCGGCTATTTTTTTATACTTCCGTTTATACTTATAACAGGCCCGAGCAGTAGTATAAAGACAATTGCCCCTGAACAAACTGGACCGCCAAGCCGGCACTTGTAACACACAAACCCGAAATAAGCTATAGAGCCCCATGAAAACAGGAGTCATCTCTCTTCTTATAGGTGTGATAGGGTTGGTAACAGTTACCTTGCTCTACTACCAAACTACGCAAGAATATCAGGAACCCGGAGCGCTGCACAACTTGATAACGCTATTTACTACAAGCTACACCGCAAGGTATGGTTTGATTATACTTGAAGTTGTGGGTGCCGTATCTGGTTTTCTGTCTTATAAAAAGTGGAAGGCGAAACTTGGGCTGCTGGGGCTAGGCTTGTGCACCCTTAGCCTTATCCTCTTACTCTATTACCCATTTTAAGTCAAACGGACCAAAACGCTACTTCATTGTAAGCCCCTCCAGCAGTACCCTGGCGGCCTCTTTGCTTGGCACCACATAGTGCATCACAGACCAGGTGTAGTTCAGCTTAAACCTTTTGTCGTTTGCGCTGTGCCGTACTTTATACTTGTACTGTTCTAACGGCTCCAAACCTATTTTCTCCCGGCGCTTATCAATCTGCTCCTGCTCCTCCTCGCTTATTTTCATCACCATGTAATCGCCTAGCTTGCCTAGTTCCTCATCATCGGCGCACTTGGTGCAGTTTACTTTTACATAGGCCCGGGAGCCATACTTGTTGCGCCCGGCCTGCTGGTCAAGCAGGTAAGCGGCAGGTTGCGGGGCAATGCGCCCTTGTTGCACGGCCTGCGTCAGTACTTCGGTAAAGTCATGCCCTTTGCGGGCCTTGGTCTGCCGCGAAATGACAATGCTGAAGCGGGGAAGCTGCTCCAGCGTGTCGGCCACACCGATCAAATCCTCGCCCGGGTAGCCGTATTCCTCTACCCACCCAAGTAGTTTTTGCACATTGGCCTTCTCTATCTGGCGGATCGTGTCGCCGTGTACGCGCCAGCCGCCCTTGGCCTGCCGAAAATACTGGTCGCGGGCATAGAGTTCGTCTAAATCGGCACGAAGTTCCTGGTTAAGCTTCTCGTCATACTTTCGCCGGCGCTTAGGGTACTTTTTGGCAAACTTGCGCCAGTGCCTGGTAGCCCGCAGCGAGTCCAGCACCGGCTGCCGCTCCAGGTACTCCAGGCTTACGCCTTTCTGCACCAGCTCTTCGAGGTAGTTAAAGGTTTTCTTGCGCTCCTGCAGCAGAAGGGCGCAGATGGCTGCGTTATAGTAGTCGCGGGCGAACGGTGAGGGCACCGCTTCAAAGGCTTCGTGGTAGGCCTGCAGAGCCTCTTCATACTTACCATCTACTATAAGCAGCTCTGCCTGGTTAATAACCGGGTGGTACACCTGCGTGTAATCGGGCGCCTCCTGGGCCACCGCATGCTGCTGCAGCAGTACCAGCAAAATAAAATACAGAAATAATTTTTTGAGCATCTTTTTAGAGCTGATGGCGCGGCAGGTGCGGCGGCAGCTCTGTTCCGGGCTGCTACCGTAGCCAGTCTATGGCTGTGTCGCGCTCATCTAATTTAAAGAATCTTACATTACCGCCGGGCGCATACGCCCCTGACCGTTGCAGCCACTCCTCATGTCCGGCAATGGCCACTTTACTAAACTTTTCATAATACTGCACCCCGTGCTTCAGATCCTCGCACATAGCATCAGGCGCGGCTCCGTTGGGCTGCAGCACCTCCAGGTACAAGCGCAGGTCAGGGCTGTGCTGCTCCTCCACAAGGTGGTTAATTGTGCTGTAGTCGCTGGAGGAGAGCCCACCGAGGGTAGCCAACCCCACTACATGCTGTGGCATGGCCTCCAAAACCGACACGCCCTGCTCCGGCTTACCCGGCACAGGTTGCCGCAGCCACGCCAGCGCCTGCTCCCTATCGGCCAGGCTAAAGGCCTTTACCTCAAAGTGGGGCGTCAGGAAGTTCGCCAGCCTCGACTGCTTTTTCACCCAGTCCTTGTCTGTAACAATAGCGTAGCGGGCTATTTTGTTCCAGCTATGGAACATTAGCTTTAACGTATCGAAGAACGACTGCACACTGTCCCAGTCTCCAAAGCTTACGAACTCAAAGTATAAATGAACTTTGTCATGTAGGCTGGCCTTTTCCTCCATCTCGTGCACGATCATCCTCAGCCCAGATTCATCAATATAGTGTTGCACGTGAAAACCTGCAAGGTTATCCTCGTCAAAGTGTATAATCGAAACCATAGTCGCCAGTAAGTTAGAGTTGATGTTGCGTATCTCTTTGCGTGCAGGCGCCTTCCGGAAGGAACGCCTATACCTTAGCATACCGCAGGAGCTGCAAAACTGTTTCCTGTTACAGGCCTATACTTTACATACTTTTCAGAGTGACACTTTTTTATGTGTTACTTTTGTTATGCAACAACCTTGAGAGGTGCGAAACAGGGCCGCAAAGGCCAACTTTGTTAGAGCTGCGGCAGTAAATCATGCTACAGCGGCCACACCCGTAAACACTGCTTATGCACACCATAGAACCATACTATAACTGGATCGAGAAGTACACTGCCTCCGAAGACCCGCGCTCGCCGCTCTTCGGGGCCGAGAACAGCCTCTCTCAGTTTACCCACACCATTTATGGATACTACATACACCCGCAGTGGGACGACATTAACTCTGAAACGCTTTTCCTGAAAATTCTTTATGCCGATTACGAATTAAATTTTGCTATCATTGAGTTTATAGGCGAGTGGAACGATGCCCTGCACAACGATATCATGCAGCTGAAGCGTAACATCATCGACCCAATGGTGGAGGAAGGCATCAAGCACTTTATACTTATCGGAGAGAACGTGTTCAACTTCCACGGCTCCGACGACTCTTACTACGAGGAGTGGTTTGAGGATGTGGAGGAAGGCTGGATAGCGGCCCTCGGCTTCCAGGAGTTTGTGCTGAGCGAGATGAAGAACTATAACCTGGACTACTACCTTAACTATGGCGGCAACTTAGACGATATCCACTGGCGCACGTTTACCCCTAAGCGGCTGTTTGGCCTTGTAAACAGCCTCATCCAAAAGCGCCTGGGCCCTTAACCAACGCAAAGCAAAAGGCCAGCCCGGTAGTCCGGGCTGGCCTTTTGTGTAAAGCTAAAATGCTTCAATTATTATTCATCGATTTCATCTTCTACCTCATCGGCAGCCTCTTCTACTTCCTCGCCTACTTCCTCAGCGGCGTTTTCTACCTCATCGGCTCCCTCTTCCACAGTGTTCTCAGTAGAGGCGCATGCTCCCAGGCTTAGCAGCCCTACGGCGGCCAAGGTGTAAATCATTTTTCTCATAACTTTAGATATAAAGTATATCTTACTCAATTACGGTGGTATCCATTTCTTCGGCCACCTCTTCGTTGTACTCTTGCACTTCCTCACTCAGTTCCTCTCTCTCTTCGGCAATATCCTCTACATCACCTTCTGCGCGCTCATCGGCCAAATCTTCTGCCTCCTCCACTACGTCTTCCCGTTCTTCTGCCGGAGAATTGCAGGATGCTACAAAGGTTAGAGTGCTTGCTGCGAAAAGTAGGAATACCAATTTCTTCATAGTTCTAGTGTTGTTAATTTTAAAACTCATTTATATGCTTTAAATACAGGCCGCGCCCTTGATATGGTTTGGTGCACTGCCTAATTTACTTCAACGCATCAAATTATAAACAGGTTAGCCCAATCGCGTTTAGTTTTACTTTGCCAGGCGAATATACCATGCAGTTTCTTCTTTTTCCCAGCAAACAAAGCCTAAGCTACCTTAGCCTAGTAAGTGTTCAAGAAGACAAGCATAAACCTGGTGCTGCCCGCTAAAACAACGGAGGGGTAAGCCTAAGCCTACCCCTCCGGTTCAATAAGTATAAAAGTGCGGTGCTCTATTCGATCACAGCAGTTGTGTCGTCCATTTCATCAGCTGCATCTTCCATGTCATCAGCCGCGTCCTCGGCATCATCTTCCATTTCTTCTACGGCTTCTTCTCTCTCTTCAGCTCTTTCTTCGGCTGGAGAATCACATGAGGCAAAGCCAAACAGGCCTGCCAGGGCAAATACATACAATACTTTTTTCATGATGTTATAGTGTTTAGTATGAGTACTTAATTCATGGTTAAAGGGCGCAACAACTGTTTGCGCCTGAAACATGACAAGCAATACGCACTTACCGATATATAGTTTTTATAAATATATAAAATGCAGAAAGGCACCCTTTTGAGGTGCCTTTCTGTTTCCCGGCCATAGGCCAGGTGGTTTTCTGGTTGCTGATTACTGAGCAGCAGAAGCAGAGTCAACTGGAGTGGCAGTAGTGTCAGCGTCAACAGCAGTAGTGTCTTCTACTACAGGAGCCTCTTCAACTACAGTTTCTTCTACAGTCTCAACCTCAGTAGCTGTTTCTTCAGTGTTGTTGCAAGATGCGAAAGCGAACAGGCCAGCAACGAAAAGTAAACCAAATACTTTTTTCATGGTGTTTGTGATTTTTTAAATGAGGCGCAAATATACTACTATATATGAACCTCCAAACATCCACCCGAAAAATTATTTCTTCTTAAATAAAATCCTGATTGGCACTCCTTTAAAGTCGAAGTGCTCGCGCATCCTGTTCTCCAGGTAGCGCATGTATGGCTCCTTTATGTACTGCGGCAGGTTACAGAAAAACGCAAACGTAGGGTTGTGCGTCGGCAGCTGCGTTATATACTTGATCTTGATAAACTTGCCTTTGTTTGACGGTGGCGGGTAACGCTCAATGTCCGGCAGCAACAGGTCGTTCAGCTTAGAGGTAGGGATCTTACGCGTCTTGTTGTCGTACACCTCCATGGCCACCTCTATGGCTTTGTGAATACGCTGTTTCGTTACCACCGATGTAAAGATGATCGGAACGTAAGAAATAGGCGCGATACGGCTGTAGATCTCCTCCTCAAACTGCTTGGTGGTATGGGTGTCCTTCTCCACCAGGTCCCACTTGTTCACAAGTATAACGATGCCTTTGCGGTTCTTCTCGGCCAGGGCAATAATGTTCACGTCCTGGGCCTCGATACCGCGTGTGGCATCCAGCATCACAATGCACACGTCTGAATCTTCCAGGGCACGCACGGAGCGCAGCACCGAGTAAAACTCAATATCCTCGCTCACCTTGCTCTTACGGCGCAAACCGGCCGTATCCACGATAATGAACTCCTTGCCGAACGCATTGTAGCGGGCATGGATGGCATCGCGGGTGGTACCGGCTCTATCGGTTACGATATTGCGCTCCTGCCCCAGCAGCAGGTTCACGAACGAGGACTTGCCTACGTTCGGGCGGCCAAACACGCCAATTTTCGGAATGCCGGCATCCGGATCCTCTATGCCTTCGTCTTTAAAGTGCTTTACTACCTCGTCCAGCAGCTCGCCGGTGCCGGAGCCGCTCTGCGAGGAGATCGGGAAAATATCTATACCCACACCGAGTGAGTAAAACTCACCCATCTGGTGCATACGGGCGTTGGTGTCGGCTTTGTTAGCTACTACGTATACCGGCTTATCGGTGCGGCGCAGCACGTTGGCAAACTCCTCGTCCAGGCCTGTTAGGCCGGCATCCACGTCCACCATAAAAAGGATCACGTCGGCCTCGTTCATGGCCAGCTCTACCTGGCGGTTGATCTCAGCTTCGAAAATATCATCGGAGCCGTGCACGTAGCCACCTGTGTCTATCACGGTGAAGTACTTGCCGGTCCAGTCGCCGTGGCCGTAGCTGCGGTCGCGGGTTACGCCGCTCACGTTGTCCATAATGGCTTTGCGCTGGCCTATCAGGCGATTAAAAAGGGTAGACTTGCCCACGTTCGGGCGGCCTACAATGGCAATGATGTTGGTTGACATCGAAATAAAATAAAAATGTTAAAGTGCCCCCGGAGCACCGTGCCCCGAAGCTTTATGGTGCGCTACTCTTCGCGGTAGCCGAAGCGCCGAAGCAGCTTCTGGTCTGTCCGCCAGTTCTCGTTCACGCGCACGTATAAATCAAGAAATATCTTTTTCTGGAAGAAGTTCTCCATATCGAGGCGGGCCTGCGTGCCCACTTTTTTTAGCGCCTCGCCTTTGTTGCCGATCACGATGCCCTTCTGGCTGCGGCGCTCCACGCTGATCTCCGCGCGGATGCGGATAATGTCTTCCTCCTCTTTGAACTCCTCTACCACCACCTCGCAACTGTAGGGAATCTCCTTTTTATAGTTGAGAAAAATCTTCTCCCGGATCATCTCCGACACGAAGAAACGCTCCGGCTTGTCAGTCAGTTCATCTTTCGGGAAGTATGGCGGGTGCTCCGGCAGGTAATGCAACAAGCGGGCAAACAGCTGGTCCAGTCCGAAATTATGCAGGGCAGAAATCGGATGGATTTCGGTCGGGTTCATGTGCTCCTGCCAGTAAGCCACCTTCTCGTTCACTTCCTCCTCGGTAGCCTGGTCGATCTTATTTATAAGCAGAAGTATGGGTACCTTGGCATGCTGCAGACGCTTGATCACGTCATCCTCGTCGTGCTTCTCGTAAATATCCGTCACGAACAGGATCACGTCGGCATCCTCCAGGGAGGTGCGCACAAAGCCCATCATCGACTCGTGCAGCGCATACTGCGGCTTGATGATGCCGGGCGTGTCGGAGTAAACGATCTGGAACTCGTCTGAGTTCAGAATGCCCATGATGCGGTGCCGTGTGGTTTGTGCCTTGGAGGTGATGATGGAGAGTTTCTCGCCCACCAGCGCGTTCATCAGCGTTGATTTACCCACGTTCGGTTTGCCCACTATACTTACAAAACCGGCTTTGTGCGGTGTTTCGGCCATACTTCTAAATTTGAGGTTGCAAAATTACTCCTTTTTTACGAGACTAAGGCCGGATGTATAAATATTTGTAAATGAATGGGAAGGATTGGGCGTTGAGGATTTTGGGGTTCAGGGATTCTTCTGAAACGCTGCCATACTTATTAGCTGCTGTTTCACTTTTATACTTTGAGTATACTTTCATAGTCCCCTGGCGCAAGTCTTCAGACTTGTGTCCTTTTATGATGTTGAGTTTGTAACTCAACTGTAGCCATACTTTATACTTGGGCTATACTTTCATCGCCCCGGCTTCCTTCAACTGGACATAAGCTATCCTATTCTGCTACTGTTCATCCTCAGTCTTACATACCTATTGTTTTATTTCCGGCTTTGGCTCCCTCCAGCCCGGGAGGGCTCGTCTTCCCGCATCGCGCTGTGTTCCCTCCTGCGCCAGGGCGCTGCCACTATCGTGGCACCGGATCTCACAAGGCGCTCAACGGAAAGACTGGGAACAGTTTTCGATAGCCTCAGCTGACGGAGCTTGAGCCGGGCTCCCTCTCCTGTTCTTAGGAGAGGGTTGGGGAGAGATGAAACTCCCCTCCTTAGAATACCAAGAACGCGAGTTTGAAGGTAGCGAGCGTAGCTCTGAGGGGCAGGGGTGGTTGACCCCACCCCTGTTTATAAAAACACTTTAGGTATGGGAGACGCTGTGAGGTCATGTCTTGCTCCCCCAAACCTTTTTCATACTTATAGCTTTACTCTCCACTGAACCTCTTACAGACACTGACAATTATCATCAAACAGAAAGAATTATACTTAGTATCTTTGCAACCGATAAGCACTTATACTTTACATGAGCAAAAAGAACACCGGTAAGATCGGTGTGCTGCTGGTAAACCTCGGCACGCCTGACACACCTGAAACGCCTGATGTTAGAAAGTACCTGCGCGAGTTCCTGCTGGACAAACGCGTGATCGACATAAATCCTGTGGGTCGCTTCTTCCTGATCAACGGGGTGATCGCTCCCTTCCGTGCGCCGAAGTCTGCGGTAGTTTACAAGCAGCTGTGGACGGAGCGCGGCTCTCCCCTGCTCTACCACGGCATCGACCTGAAGGAAAAACTGCAGGCAAGTCTCGGGGACGACTACTTTGTTTCTTTTGGCATGCGCTACCAGAAACCAAGTATAAAAAGCGCTCTGGAAGAGCTGCGTGAGCAAAGCGTGGACCGTATCATCGTGTTCCCGCTGTTCCCGCAGTATGCCTCCGCCAGCACCGGTTCCGCCCACGACAAGATCATGGAGATCATCAAGGACTGGTGGATCATCCCGAGCATCAACTTCATCTCTAACTTCTGCAACGACCCGGGCTTTATAGAGTCGTTTGCGGAGCTGGGCAGGAAGCACATGCAGGAGGAGGAGTATGACCATGTGATGTTCAGCTACCACGGCTTGCCGGAGCGCCATATACTGAAAGGCAGCGACCACGGCTATTGCAAGCTCGGCTCCTGCTGCAACAGCTACAACAAGCGCAACCAGTACTGCTACCGCGCGTCCTGCTTCGAAACCTCGCGCCAGCTGGCTGCGGCGCTCGGCCTGCGCGAAGACCAGTACTCTGTGGCTTTCCAGTCGCGACTGGGCAAAGACCCGTGGCTGCAACCTTACACCGACGAGGTGCTGAAGACATTCCCGGAAAAAGGTATCAAGAAGGTGCTGGCCTTCAGCCCCGCCTTTGTGGCTGACTGCCTGGAGACGACCATAGAGGTAGGCGAGGAGTTTAAGGAGATGTTTGAGCACGCCGGCGGCGAGAAATGGCAGCTGGTAGAGAGCCTCAACTCCAACGACACGTGGGTAGAGGCCGTGAAGCAGATCATTCTAAAGAACTAACCCTACAAAACTTGGGTTGCCAGGTTCGCCTCTGCGCAAGTATAATATAAAAGGGAGGGGCGCTGCAGATCTGCAGCGCCCCTCCCTTTTATATTTTGGCTAGTCACAGTCCCAATCCCAGTCGTCCTCTTCCCCATTCTCGTCATCAAGGCCATAAGATAGAGGAGCCTTTACGTAAACGCCCAATGCTTTCTGCCTGCCCTCTCCGCTATACCTTACTCTGTAGTTGAGGCCGGCAAAGTAGTTTACCCAGTAATCGGTTTGCAGCCCCAGCACGGGCGCATCCTCTTTCCTCAGCTCCAGGTATGGCCCTGCAGATATACCAGCGATGCCGATGCCCGTTTGGGCCTGCATGTATAAAACGGTGCTGCCTTTCCTGCGGTCGAAGCCCAGGTTGCCGCTTACCGGAAACTGATCCTCAAACCACCACAATGAGGCCTCCACACCCCAACTTACCTTTGGCTTTTTATCACCGAAGTTAAAGTGCAGGGCCGGGCCAACCGAGAATACGTCCTGCGCCTGTGCTGAAGTGAACGTCAGCAGCGTTAGGAGCAAAAGCAGTTTATACTTTACAACCGCCTTTATACTTTGAGAGGACAGCATGCGTCTCAGAAACTAAATACGCTCCGAGTCCACCCAATCCTCCGACTCAGCATCGGCATACGTTGTGAGTTTCTGCAGCAGCATCTCCGCATCGCTCTCCACGATCAGCTTATTCACGAACTCCTGCTTCACCAAACCCTCCCGCACACTGTCGGAAATGAACTCCAGGAACTTGTTGTAGAAGCCGTTTACGTTGTAAAAGGCCACGGGCTTTTTGATGATGGCTAGCTGGTTCCAGGTGATGATCTCGTTGATCTCATCGAGGGTGCCGAAGCCGCCGGGCATGGCGATGAACGCATCCGATTTGGAGGCCATCAAGGCTTTGCGCTCGTGCATGGTTTTTACCACGTGCTGCTCTGTCAGTCCGGTGTGGGCTACCTCGCGGTCTATCAGGCTCTGCGGAATTACGCCGATGGCCTCACCTCCTTTGGCAAGTATGGCGTCTGCAATCGTGCCCATCAACCCGACTTTTCCTCCCCCGAACACCAGTCTTATACTTTGCGCGGCCATCAGCTGGCCCAGCTTTGTGGCTGCCGCTGCATACGCCGGGTTATTGCCGGCATTGGCGCCACAGAAAACGGCTATACTTTTCATGCTTTATACGTTGGCTTGTTTTTGATTTCTAATAAAGAAAGGCCCCGGCGTACTGCCAGGGCCTTTTTATACTTGCAACTGCCACAGTTTATACTTAGGCCAGCTGTTTTTTATACATTTTAGCCACTGTTTCGGCCACGTAGTCGATCTCCTCCGGCGTATTATACTTGCTGAATGAGAAGCGCACAGAGCCGCGGCTAGGGTCGCAATCCAGCGCGCGCAGTACATGTGAGCCCGTGTTGGCACCGCTGCTGCAGGCACTTCCGCCCGATGCCGAGATCTTGGCAATGTCCAGGCTGAAGAGCAGCATCTCGTTTATATCTGAGGCGGGCAGGCTCACGTTCAGCACCGTGTACAGGCTCTTGTCGCCAAACTCCGACATGCCGTTGAAGCTCACATCGTCCATCTGCTCGCGCAGCTTGTAGATCATGCGGTCTTTCAGGCCCTGTATGTGTCTCTGGTGCTCGCCCATATCGCGGCAGGCAATCTCCAGCGCCTTGGCCAGGCCAATGATGCCATACACGTTCTCGGTGCCGCCACGCATGTTGCGCTCCTGCGCCCCACCCTGTATTAGCGGCTGAATCTTCGTCTCCGCATCGCAGAACAGGAAGCCCACGCCTTTCGGGCCATGGAATTTATGCGCCGAGCCTACAATAAAGTTAGCCTTCAGCTGCTGCAGGTCGTGCTTGTAGTGGCCCATGGTCTGCACGGTATCCGAGTGGAAGATAGCGTTATGCTTCTTGCAGATCTCCCCGATCGCTTCGATATCGTTCAGGTTGCCGATCTCGTTGTTGGCGTGCATGATGGATACCAGCGTCTGCGGCTGGCGGGCCAGCAGTTCCTCCAGGTGCTCCAGGTCCAGGTCGCCGCGCTCGTCGTGTCGCAGGTAGCTCAGTTGCACCCCCTCCTGCTTCTCCAGCAGTTCCATGGTGTGCAGCACCGCGTGGTGCTCAAGTTTCGTGGTAATGGCGTGCTTAATGCCCAACGAGCGGCAGGTACAGATAATGGCGGAGTTATCAGCCTCGGTGCCACCGGAGGTAAAGAAAATCTCTGCCGGAGACGTGTTCAGCAATCCGGCCACTGTTTTACGCGCCCGCTCAATAGCCGCCCTTACCTCGCGCCCATGCGAGTGGATGGAGGAAGGGTTACCGAAGTGCTCCAGCATAAAAGGGGCCATGGCGTCAAAGACCTCTTTATCCAGAGGGGTGGTGGCAGCATTATCTAAATAAACACGCATACTTGTAAGGTATATTTTCTGGTTCTGTTCTTTATTCAACCACTAAAGTATAAAAAAAAGTTGCGCCAACGGCAGGAACGATCCCATACCAGTGGCGCAACACGGTTTGTTACTCTCGCTTTCTATGGCAGCAGCAACAGCACATACTCTATGCTTTATTAGAGATGATCTCTTTGATATCGGCAATGATTTTATTGGCCAGGTGCTCTGCCGTGGCGTTGCTGTCGCTCTCGGCATAGATGCGGATGATCGGCTCGGTGTTAGACTTGCGCAGGTGCACCCACTCCTTGTCGAACTCTATCTTCACGCCATCTATGGTGTTGATTGGCTGCTTGGCGTAGCGCTCCTGCATCTGGCGCAGCACCTCGTCCACGTTCACCTCCGGCGTAAGCTCTATCTTGTTTTTAGAGATGTAGTAGTTCGGATAGCTGGCACGCAGGCGCGTCATGCTCATACCTGATTTGGCCAGGTGCGTCAGGAACAGGGCAATGCCAGCCAGCGCGTCGCGGCCGTAGTGCAGTTCCGGGTAGATGATACCGCCGTTGCCCTCGCCCCCGATGATGGCGTTCTGCTCCTTCATCATGTTCACCACGTTCACCTCGCCTACGGCAGCGGCAAAGTATGAACCTCCGGCTTTTTCCGTTACATCGCGCAGCGCACGGGTGGAGGAAAGGTTAGACACGGTGTTACCCACCTGATTCTTTAATATATAATCGGCCACGGCTACCAGCGTATACTCCTCGCCGAACATGCTGCCGTCCTCGTTTACCAGCGCCAGGCGATCCACATCCGGGTCCACCACTATGCCCAGGTCAAATTTACCCTTTTCGATCACTTTTGAGATCTCGCGCAGGTTCTCTGGCAGCGGCTCCGGGTTATGGGCAAAGTTTCCGTCCGGCTCGCAGTAAAGTTTCTCTATTTTGTTTACGCCAAGCGCTTCCAGCAGCATCGGCACGGCAAAGCCCCCGCTGGAGTTCACGGCATCCACCGCCACGCTGAAGTTTTTGGCTTTGATCGCCTCCACATCCACCAACGGCAGGTCAAGTATGGCTTTTATATGTTTCTGCAGGGCATCTTCGGCCTGGGTATACTTTCCCAACTCGTTTACCTGCGCAAACTCGAAAGCTTCTTTCTCAGCAATCTCCAGCACTAGTTTACCCTCAGCATCTGAGATAAACTCACCTTTGTGGTTGAGCAGCTTCAGGGCATTCCACTGCTTCGGGTTATGGCTGGCTGTAAGTATAATACCACCTCCTGCTTGCTGCTCCGGCACCTCCATCTCCACGGTAGGTGTGGTGGAGAGCCCCACATCAATCACATCTATACCTAAGCCTTGCAGCGTGGCACATACCAGTTTGTTCACCATGTCGCCGGAAAGGCGGGCATCGCGGCCTACTACTATTGTCTTTTTGTCGGTGTTCTGAAGCACCCAGGCTCCGAAAGCGGCGGAAAACTTAACTACATCCACAGGGGTAAGTCCTTCACCAGCCTGTCCGCCTATCGTACCACGTATTCCTGAAATCGATTTTATTAAAGCCACTGTTCGTCTATTAATTGCTCTGGCAAAAGTAGCAATTTTACTTATACTTCCAGTGGATTATGTGGTATTGTACCCTCAGAAAATCCGACACCCGCCTGTCGGCCGCCGCAGCAGCGGCACAGAAGCCAATGCAAGCCGCCTTACCTATAGTTTGTTCTCCGTTATCAGCTCTCTCACTTTTAGCCGGCCCACTTCCAGGTCTTTTATCCGGAGGCTGTCTATCTCGCCGCTTTTCATCGCCAGCCTTTTAATAGCCAGGTGCCCGATGGCCAGTGCACCTACTGCCATCGCCCCTACACTTACCACAGCCAGTGCCGTGGCTATTCGCGCAAACGCCACCTGCGACTGCACCGCTGCAACAGAGGTGGCAATCTTCCTGATCTCTTTCTTCTTCTTGTTCTTCATAAGTATAAATGTCTTCGTTACGGATACAGCATGAGCACTCAAAAGCCTGCTCCTTATATGTATGCTTACGGGCAGAAATGCCTTTAAAGCCTGTGGATACATTATTACAATGTTAAGCCTTTCTCACACTGGGCCATAAACGCTAATTATTTAGTATCTTTGCCTTTATGACTACTTTACAATCCGGTAATAACGCACGCCAACGCCAGCTCGAGGCCTTTAGCCGCCTGTTGGATGTGATGGACGACCTGCGCGAGAAATGCCCCTGGGACCGCAAGCAAACTATGGAAAGCCTGCGCCACCTCACCATAGAAGAAACCTACGAACTTTCTGACGCCATACTGAAGGGAGAGGTACAGGAGGTTAAGAAGGAGATCGGCGACATCATGCTGCACCTGGTGTTTTACGCTAAGATAGCCGCTGAGCAAGGCGCTTTTGACATTGCCGACGTGCTGAACGCCCAGTGCGACAAACTTATCTTCCGGCACCCGCACATCTACGGCGATACCAAAGCCGACAGCGAGGAGGAGGTAAAGCAGAACTGGGAGAAGCTAAAACTGAAGGAAGGCAACAAATCTGTGCTTGGAGGAGTACCACAATCGCTGCCTGCCCTGGTAAAAGCCATGCGCATACAGGAGAAAGCCCGCGGGGCTGGCTTCGACTGGGACGACAAATCTCAGGTATGGGCGAAGGTACAGGAGGAACTAAACGAGTTCGCAAGTGAGTTTAATGTAGAAGATACCGCTGCCATAGACCAGCAAAAAGCCACAGCCGAGTTCGGCGACTTACTGTTCTCGCTCATCAACTTTGCCCGCTTTGCAGGCATTAACCCGGAGGAGGCGCTGGAACGCACCAATCTGAAGTTCATATCACGCTTCCAATATATAGAGACGGAGGCCGCCAAGGATGGCAAGAAGCTACAGGACATGACCTTGCAAGAAATGGATTTTTACTGGAACCAGGCAAAAAAGCTATAGTCAGGCATACCGTCTAAGAAATTTATTCTTTATATTTAATGCGCTTTTATGTTTAGACAGGGAAAGCACATTGTAGTAGCCACCTGGCAAGATTGTTTTTTTGCGGAGCGCTTGACACAACTATGAAGCGGGAAAAAGCCAGCACACAGCCCCGGCTCACCCCTTCCACCCTGGCACCCATCTGTCGCGTAAAATTTGCATACGAAACGGGACTGAAAGGCAAAGCCCGCAAGAGCCGGTGTTTATACTTTGAAACAAACTTTTTAATTAATAATTTGCGATATTGCTGTACCGCGAATTTGGAATCCTGAAAGATAAAAGCTTAAATTTATGCAGCTATAGTAACAGCTATAGGCTTTTAACTAAATTTTTCGGGCCAGTATAGTGTGAAAAATTCAGAAAAATCTGAAATTGCAAATTCAATAAAGAACTAAAAGCGAGTCAATTACATTTTATACTTACACAAACATTTTTATTACAACACAAACAGCTAAACTTTAAACTTTAATCAAAATGGAAAAAAAGACTGCAGTAGTGAGCAAGAATGCTAATGTAGAGAAAAAGCCAAGCGCAGTAGGCTCTCTATTTGCGACTATCGTTATCCCGATCGCCCTGATAGCATGTGTGCTTATCTATATGTTCGTTCTTGGCAATCCTGCCAACTTCGAAGGTAACGATCCGGCTAACCACCCGCTTCCGGGCAACTATCTTGGCATTGTTTACAAAGGTGGTTGGGTAGTACCAGTGTTGATGTCTCTTAACCTGATGGTATTCATCTTCGCTATCGAGCGTGCCCTGACAATCGGTAAAGCAAAAGGTACTAAGAGCGTTGCTGACTTCGTACGTAACATCTCTGCTAAACTGAACCAGCGTGACATCAACGGCGCTATCGCTGCCTGCGACGTGCAGAAAGGTTCTGTAGCAAACGTAGTAAAAGCCGGCCTGCTGAAATACAAAGAAATGCAGAACGAGCCAGAACTGCTGAAAGCTGAGAAAGTAGCCGCTATCCAGAAAGAGATCGAAGAGTCTACTTCTCTTGAGCTGCCAATGCTGGAGAAAAACCTGGTGGTTATTTCAACTATCGCCTCTATCTCTACACTAGTAGGTCTGATCGGTACAGTACTTGGTATGATCAAAGCCTTCTCGGCTCTTGCAACTTCAGGTGCTCCTGACTCAGTAGCCCTTGCAAACGGTATCTCTGAGGCCTTGATTAACACTGCCCTTGGTATTACTGGTTCAACAATCGCGATCATCGCTTACAACTACTTTACAAGCAAAATCGACGAGCTTACTTACAGCATCGATGAGGCCGGTTTCAGCATGGTGTCTACTTTCACGGCACAGCACGAAACTCCAACTACAAGACATCAAACTGTTTAAGTTAAACCGTTTTAACCAGATAAAATGCCTAAAGTAAAAGTAAAAAGGAAAAACCCTTCATTGGACATGACGCCAATGGTGGACTTATTCTTCTTGCTGGTTACTTTCTTTATGCTGACTGCAACCGCTCGTCCTGACGAGGCTGTTGTAGTAGATACACCTTCATCGGTGTCAGAGATCAAAATCCCGGATACAAACGTAATTACTATTACAGTAGACAAGGACAGTAGAGTGTTCTTTGGCGTAGACGGGCAGCAAACAAAGGAAGCACTACTTGACAAGATAGCAGGCAAGTATGGCGTCGGATTCACCGCAGAAGAGAAGCGTACATTCTCTCTTCTGAGCAACTTCGGAGTTCCGATCAACCAACTGAAGTCTTTCCTGTCTATGGAATCAAGTGCACGCAAGGAGGTAAACCAGCCAGGTATTCCGATCGACTCCGTTCACAACGAACTGGGTGACTGGGTACTGCAGACACGCCTGACCAACCCTAAGGTAGTGATCGCTATCAAGGGAGACCAGGATGCAGATTACCCTACCGTTCAGCGAGTGATCGATATCCTGCAGGACAGAAAGGTAAACAGGTTTAACCTGATCACCGACATGGAAAGTAAGCCGACGAACCTATAATTAGAAAGGAGAAAAGAAAATGGCAGAAATTCAAGAAAAAGGCGACTCCGGCAAAGGTGGTAAAAAACGCGCCAAACGCTCGTCGACCAAGATTGACATGACTCCGCTGGTAGACCTTGCCGCCCTTCTGATTACGTTCTTCATGTTGACCACTACGTTCAACAAGCCGCAGACCATGGAGATCAACATGCCTGTGGACCCAGAGAACAAAGAAGAGCAAATAGCATTGAAAGCCAGTAACGCATTGACAATCATACTTGGCGATGATGATGAGATTTACTACTACTTTGGCTTGGCTGATGATAACCCTGAACTGTTAGAATCAAGCTATGCAGCCGACGGTATCAGAAAAGTTCTGATTTCACCACGCGTGAAGTCAAACGATAAGATGACGGTAATGGTGAAGCCAATGGAAGGATCCCGCTACAAGAACATGGTGGACATCCTGGATGAATTAAAGATAACAGATACCAAGAAGTTTGCGCTGGTAGACATTGCCGATGCAGACAAGAAACTGGTAGAAGAACAAATTAAATAAGATATGGACGCAAGTAAGTTAGCAAAAGCATCGCTTGATGATATCGTCTTTGAAGGACGTAACAGAGCGTACGGTGCCTACCTACTTCGCAGACTTTACAATAAGCATATCACAATTGCCGCAATTGTAGCAATTATCCTGTTTTTCCTTTTCCTAAGCATTCCACTCATTTCAAAAATGATCGGGGGCGATGAAGAGGATGCAGAAGTGGTAGAGCGAATTGTAACAGAAGTAGACCTGGCTCCACCACCACCACTGGATGAGGCAACGCCGCCACCGCCGCCGCCGCCGCCACCAGATCTTCCGCCACCACCACCACCAGTGCGTGCTACTGTAAAGTATACACCGCCGGTTGTAAAGCGTGACGAAGAGGTTGCGGAAGAAGAAGAGATTCCGGATGTGGAGGTACTAGAGGAGATTGATGCAGGTATTGAAACCGTAGAAGGTGATAAAGATGCACCACTCGACCTAGGCGAAATAGACGGTACAAGTAATGTAGTAGCAGAAGTAGTTGAGGAGAAGCCTTATACTTACGTTGAACAGATGCCAACCTTCCCAGGTGGTGAGATGGAGATGATGAAGTATCTAGGTAAAAACATCCGCTACCCAGCAGCTGCACAGCGTGCCGGCGTGGAAGGCCTTGTAGTACTTTCATTCGTGGTAAGCAAGACAGGAGAGATCTCCGAGATCCAGGTTGTTAAAAACCTTGGAGCTGGTACTGATGAGGAAGCTGTACGCGTTGTAAAAACAATGCCGAAGTGGACTCCTGGTAAGCAGAACGGTAGAGCAGTACCTGTACGCTACACACTTCCAGTACGATTTACGATCAAATAAGCAGTTTACATGCTGTAAAGCCCAGCCCTAACAGGCTGGGCTTTTTTTTGTGCCTGCCACTAAAAAATAAATAGTCAGCATGCATACTACTTATAGAAAAAACCGTATATTAATAAAACCATACATAAACCATAAGAAAAGTATCAGAGCAATGCATTTTAGATGATTTACTAACCATAAAACCCAAAGCCCATGGAAGAGAGCTATTTCTTAAGCATGACCTTCAACAACATTGTGTTTAGAGGGCGCAACAAAGCGTACGGTGCTTATTACCTGCGACGGAAGTATAGCAAACACATGCTTTTGGCAGCAACGCTTGCCACGGCAACTTTTTCCGGGGCACTGGTCGGTCCGTTGGTAGATACTATCTTTTTCTCTGACCCAGTGAAGTATGTGAAACCGACTTACACAGTGGTGGAGCCATACACATTTATACTTCCCGAACCACCAAAACCGGAGCCGGAACCAGCAAAGGCAGCAATTCCCCCTCCTGCCCCAAAACCGGAGAAGCAGGAGGCAACGGAAAAGTTCACGAAAATAAAGGTGGTGGACAATGGGACCCGGGATACAGAAACAGTGCCAGACCAAAGCGCCCTATCTGAAGCAAACATCGGCACAAAGAAAGTTGAGGGGATTGTACCTGAGATTCCGTCCGTGACCTTACCGGAAGAGCCACCAACAGGGATAGCAGATGGGACTGGGGAGGCCCCTCTGAAAAACGAGCCATTTGTGCACGTAGACCAGATGCCCCAGTTTAAAAATGGCGATGGCGCACTGATGGAGTACTTAAGTAAAAAGCTGCGCTACCCCAAAGCAGCCCAAAGCAATGATGTAGAAGGTATTGTAGTAGTGACTTTTGTTGTTGCGGCCAATGGTGAAATTTCTGACGTTGAGATTCTGAAAGGCCTTGGCTACGGCACCGAAGAAGAAGCGGCTCGCGTGATAAAAGGCATGCCAAAATGGGAGCCGGGCAGGCAAAACGGCCATGCCGTACCAGTGCGGTATACCCTTCCCATCAGGTTCAGAATGCATTAAAGGAGTATAATAAAATAGAAGTGCAGAAGCCGCAAACCAGTTTTGTCGGCTTCTGCTTTCTTTTTATAAGCAATAGGTTTATTTTTAAGGGTTAATCGAGAAACAGCACACATGCTACGACCAAAAAGAGAAAACGAAAGACCATCCCAAAGCATGTACGCAAAGTTTGCCCGCATATTCGGCATCTTCATGACACTGCTTTATGTGGCCATGGGCATCTTCATTATGTTTGCCAGCGAGCGCCTCAGCCTAGACATTCCGGATTCAATGAGGTATGCCTTAGGTGGAATTCTAATATTATATGGAATTGTTAGATTTGTAAGAGTTTACAACACCACGCGTTCCAACAGAAACAGGTATGAAGATTAGAAACATAAGTATTGCGGCCTTAGCAGGAATAATCGCTCTGTCAGGCTGCGGTGGAGACCCTGCCAATAAGTTAGATACTCCCACCTCCGGCAACATCAATATCAGCGTTGATGAGTCTTTTCAACCTATAATTGAGTCCGAGATAAGCACATTTGAGGGTATTTATAAGTATGCCGACATCGAGGCTGCCTATAAGTCCGAGGGCCAGGTAATAAAAGACCTGCTTAACGACAGCACTAAGATTGCTATACTTTCCAGAGAGCTCACGCCCGAGGAAAAGGCCGTGTTTGATAAGCAGAACCGCATACCCCGTGTCACGAAAATCGCCATCGATGCCGTTGCCCTGATCACAAATAAAGAGAACAAGGACACGCTGCTGACAATGGATGAGTTGAGAAAGATATTTAATGGAGAGGTAAAGAGCTGGAAAGAGCTAGATGAAGACTCCAACCTGGGTGACATCACGATAGTTTTTGACAACAACAACTCGAGCACTGCCCGTTACGTACGAGACTCTTTAATTACAGGCAATAATCTTCCGGCTAACACGTTTGCTTCAAACTCGCATAAGGCCCTGGTGGATTATGTGGAGGAGAATAAAAATGCCTTAGGCGTGATTGGCGTGAACTGGGTAAGTGACTTCGACGACTCAACTGCTGTAGGGTTCCTGAAAAGGATAAAGGTACTCGGCATTAGCGAAGAGGCTGCTCCTGTTACGACAGAGAGCTTTTACCAGCCGTACCAGGCCTACATTGCGCAGCAGGCTTACCCGCTACGCCGCTTTCTCTATATTATTAGCACAGAGGGGCGTGCAGGACTTGGCACAGGTTTTGCATCTTATGTTGCAAGTGACAAAGGCCAACGCCTTATCCTAAAGTCCGGGCTTGTGCCGGCAACTATGCCAGTGCGGGTTATCAGCCTGGGTAATTAACAAACAGAAACAACAACTAAACTTTTATACAATGACAAATAACTGGAAGTACATCGCTTTGATGGCGGCTGCTTTCCCTGCTACTGCAGCATTTGCGCAAACAGGTGACGCAGGCAGAAAAGCCGTAGATCTGGAGCGCTATGAAGAAGCTAAATCTATTTATAAGTCTCAGCTGGGTAACAAAAACGCTGCTGACAATGCTTATTTCGCGCTAGGCGATATTTACCTTCGTACAGAGAAGTTGGACTCAGCTGCCTACTACTTTAACCAGGGTATTGCCAATAACAAAAAGTCTTACATTAACCATGTAGGCCTTGGCAAAATTGCCATGCAGCAGGGAGACCAGGCTAAAGCTGAGCAGCATTTTAATAATGCTCTGAGCGGCCGTGGCAAAAAAGATGCTTATGTACTTGCCATGATCGGTGAGGCGTACGTAAACGCCCCTAACGCAACAGAGGCGCAGCTTAACAAAGGCGTTGAGTACCTGAAGCAGTCGCTGGAGCGTGATAACAAGAATGCACTAGCTAACGTGATCCTAGGTGACGCTTACCTGTCCCTGAAAAAAGGCGGTGAGGCGATGTCTAGCTACGACAGAGCCATCCAGTTGGATGACCGGTATGCTACTGCTTACCTGAAGCGCGGACAGCTTTACACCAGCTCACGTAACTATAACGAGGCTGAGCAGGCTTTCCTGAAAGCAATTGAAATCGACCCTAACTTTGCCCCGGCGTACCGCGACCTTGGCGAGCTTTACTACTTCGCCGGACAGTATGACAAAGCTTTGTCTACGTTCCAGAAGTATGTAGATATGGCAGAAGATACTCCGGACACAAAAGCGAAGTACGCTTCTTTCCTGTTCCTGACTAAAAACTACGACCAGGCTCTGAAAACGGCCGAGGCAGTACTACAGAAACAGCCAGACAACATGGTAATGAACCGTCTGAGAGCTTACTCATACTTAGAACTGGGCCAGCCAGACAAAGCCCTGCAGGCAATAGAAACCTATATGCAGAAGGCTGACAAGAACAAGCTGATCGCTGAGGACTACGAGTACTATGGCCGTATCCTGTCTAAGAACAACCAGCCACAGAAAGCTGTTGAGAACCTGGAGAAGGCGCTGCAGATGAACAATGCCAATGTTGAGCTTTATGCTGAACTTGCGAATGCATATGCCCGCAACAACCAGTACGACAAGGCTATTGAAGTATACGAGCGTAAGCGTGAGAACGTGGAGCCAAGCAATGCGGACTACTATTACATGGGTAACATCTACATGATGGCCGGTGAGGAGAATGCAGCAAGCGGCAACCAGGCTAAAGCAAATGAGTTCTTCGCTCAGGCAGACAGCACTTATGCAAAGGTAGTTGAGACCAACCCTGACTATGCCTATGGCCACCTGTGGAGAGCACGCGCTAACGCCAGCCAGGACCCTGAAACGGAGAAAGGTCTTGCCAAGCCATACTATGAGGAGTTCATCAAAAAGGCTGGTACTGACAAGGAGAAGTATAAGAAAGACCTGATTGAGGCTAACTCATACTTAGGTTACTACTATTACCTGAAAGGCGAGAGAGACAACGCTGTGAAATACTGGACTGAGGTTAAAACCCTTGACCCAAGCAACCCACAAGCTGAAGCCGCTCTTAAGGAGATTGCTAAAACACCAAGAAAGAAGAAGTAATAACTCTTCCAACATAAAGCAGAAAGCCCGCTACAAATGTAGTGGGCTTTCTGCTTTTATAACGCTTTTGTATTTACACTATACTTCTATGGAAGGCAAGTTTAAGTTTATTTATACTTTCCAGCCCTGTTTAATCGATAAGCCAAGTATACTTATACATCGGGCAAAGTATGAATTTATACTTCAAGCGGCTCCTCATACAGCTCCCACTTCTCAAGCACAGCTATAAAGTCTTCAGGAAGATCAGAGTTAAACTGTAGAAACTCTTTTGTGGCAGGGTGCAGAAAGCCCAACGATTTTGCATGCAGTGCCTGTCGCGGTATCAGCTTAAATGCATTCTCCACAAATGATTTATAGGTACCGTTAGGCATGCCATACAAAATCTTATCTCCACCATAGGTGGCGTCTGAGAAAAGCGGGTGACCAATGTGCTTCATGTGCGCCCGGATCTGGTGGGTGCGCCCCGTCTCCAGGTTACACTGCACCAGCGACACATACTTAAAGCTTCGCAGCACCTTATAATGCGTCACGGCATGTTTCCCGTAGTCTCTGGCAGGGTATACGGCCATAACTTTTCTATCCTTGGCACTGCGCCCTACGTGGCCAGTAATCGTGCCCTGACGCTCCTTTGGCACGCCCCACACCAAGGCATAGTAGGTGCGTTCAATGCTGTGGTCAAAGAACTGCTTGGCCAGGTAAGCCATGCTGTAATCAGACTTGGCAATTACAAGTAAGCCTGAAGTGTCTTTATCAATACGGTGCACCAGCCCAGGGCGTCCTTCCCCATTGCGATGCGTAGGCAGGTTCTGCAGGTGGTAGGTAAGCGCATTAACCAAAGTGCCGTTCCAGTTGTTATAAGCGGGATGCACCACCATACCCGCCGGCTTGTTCACGAGCAACAGTTCCTCATCCTCATAAAGTATGTTGAGGGGGATGTTCTCCGGCACAATGTCGGTATCGCGGGGAGGCTCGGCAAGCGTAACGGTTATCACGTCTAACGGCTTCACCTTATAGCTCACCTTCACAGGCTTCTGGTTCACCTGCACCGACTCGGAGCGGATAGCGCTCTGCAGCTTGTTTCGCGTTACATTTGGCAGGCGGTCCATCAGGAACTTATCTACGCGCAGCTGCGCCTGCCCCTTGTCCACCACAATGCGGTGGTGCTCATACAGCTCGTCGGAGTCTTCTGTGCTTTCTGTTTCTGTATATTCTACCACGGTTATGCTTACAGGTATAAAAAAAGAAAGCCGAAGTATACACAACGGCTTTCCCAAACTATAGAAAAATCTTACTTAGTTCTTCTTCTTGTTATTCTTAGCTGGTGTAGCCGGTTTTGCAGCTGGTTTAGCGGCAGCTGGCTCAGGAGTCTGCTGTGCCTTTGCCGGGTCTACGCCAAGCTTCTTAAGCACCAGCGGAGAAATGTCTCCGTCCTCAGGTCCTGCAAGCAGCGCCTGGTTGCTGATCACGTAAGTATAGCCGTTCTCTTTCGCTACGTCTTTAATAGCCTTATCGATCTTAGAGATGATCGGGTCTACCAAAGACTTTTCTTTCTGCTGCAAGGACATCTGGGCGTTGCGCTGGAACTCCTGGATAGAGTTGTTCAGTCCCATCAGTTCTTTCTCCTTGTCTTCACGGATAGTAGCATCCATGGTAGCTGCTCCTTTCTCGTAAGCCTGCAGCTTAGTTTCGTACTCAGCGTACTTACCTTTCAGCTGGTTCTCCAACTGTGTACTGTGGTCTTTCAACTGAGACTCTATTTGCTTGCTCTCTGGCATTTGCAGTAGAATGTACTCTACGTTAGTATAACCAATCTTAAGCGGCTGGTCGTTGCTCTGGGCAAAAGACGCAAAGCTGATCAGAAAGAACGCTGCTACTAATAGTTTAATCTTGTTCATCATTGTTGGGTTGGTTAATAAGTATTTAGACGTTTAGTTGTTAGACTTCTTTTTTGTGGGTTTTCGGGCAGGTTGCTCCTGCTGCTGTTCCTGCTCCCCCTCTCCAACTTCGGGCAAGTTCTCAGGGTCATCCACTATGGCATCAGCCGGCCGTTCGCCAGGAGTGTTTTTCCTGTCAGAGGCTAAGCCAAGCTCCTCCAGCACATACTCCGTGTAATCATGCACCGGGTTGGTGTAGATCATCACCAGGTCACCGGACTTATCAAACATGATCTGAACGCCTTTTGACTTTGACACTTTCTCAACAGCGGTAAAAACCTCATCCTGTATCGGGCGCATCAATTCTTGCCGGCGTTTAAACATCATGCCCTCATAGCCGAAAACCTTACGCTGGTAATCGCGCAGTTCGTTCTCTTTTTTAGCTATCTCGGCCTGGCGCTTCTGCTTCATCTGCTCCGTTAGCAGCACTTCCTCGGCTTTATAATCTTGTTTCAGCTTATCAGCCTGCTGCTGTAGCTGCTCAATTTCGCGTTGCCAGGCTTCCGCATACTTGTCCATCTCCTGCTGTACCTGGTTAAAAGCGGGCATCTTGCTCAGGATGAAGTTGGAGTCAATATACCCAATCTTCTGAGCCTGCGAAACAGACGCCAGCAAAAAGCCTGCTAAAAAGATGAACAAAAACTTTTTCATACTAATTCAATTCTGGGTTTAGCGTATCTGCTGGCCAATAATGAAGTGGAACATGCCACGCTTATCATTAGCGCCACCAGGCAGGTCATCCAGTCTCCAGGCATAGTCGAAGCCAAGCAAACCAAATGCAGCCATAAAGATCCTGGCACCCACACCCGCTGAGCGGTACAGCTTAAACGGATTATAGTTCTTGTAACTACCAAAGTTATTACCAGCCTCTACAAAAGCCAGGCCATAAATGGTTGCCGCCGGGTTAGGCGAAATTAATTGGCGCGCCTCGAACACAAATTTGTTGTAAGCAATACCTCCGGAGCTGATCAGGTCAGTATCACTGATGTTGTTAACAACGCTCTCATCATCATAACCACGAAGGCCGATGTACTCCGTACCAACAAACACATTACCGCCACCCAGGCCGGAACCGCCTACTCTAAAGCGCTCAAACGGCCCGACATCACCGGAACCATACGTTCCAAGGAAACCGAAGTGTGCTCTTGTGTTGAATACCAAATCTCCTGTCACGTTTATAAAGTAAGAGGCATCGAACATCCATTTATTGAATTCGATAAACTCATAATCGTCATCATCACGTTCTGAGAACAGCGAATACGGCGGTGTCACGTTTAGGCTCAGTGTAAAGCTGGAGCCACGTCTCGGGAAGGTCGGGTTATCTATACTTGAGCGGCCTAGCGTGTTTACAATGGAGATACTGTTCGAAATACCATTGGTAAAGCCTGGTGCTAAGTAATAATCTTTCAGATTATAGCGGTTGTAAGACAACGAGTGGTTCATGTAGAAGTAGTTGTCCGGCCAGTTAAGGCGGCGTCCCAGGCTGATAGCTGCACCATCCACATTCAGGCGGCTCAGTTCGCTATCATCTACATCCTCGTTTAAGTAGCTATAATACCCTCCTGTACCTCTCCTATAAATTGTCTTGAATAAGCTTACAGAAAGTGAGTTTGGCTTACGGCCTCCCAGCCACGGCTCCGTGAACGAGAACGAGTACGACTGGTAGTACTTACCATTGGCTTGCACGTTCAGCGACAGGCGTTGGCCATCACCGGTTGGTATTGGCTTCCACTCCGACAGATCCAGCATTTTGCGTGTAGAGAAGTTGTTCAGAGACAGACCTACCGTACCCACGGCACCGATCGGGCCACCCCAACCGCCGGATAAGCTAATCTGGTCGTTAGGTCGCTCTGTTACGCTGTAGGCAATATCAACAGTACCGTCCGCAGGGTTCGGGATCGGGTTCAGACCAATCGTCTCCGGGTCAAAGTATCCAAGAGCTGCCAGTTCGTTTCTGGTTCTGATCAAATCGTCGCGACTATACTTCTGGCCCGGCAACGTACGTATCTCGCGCAGAATCACGTGGTCGCTGGTCTTGTCGTTACCTGAAATGAGAATCTTATTGATCGTAGCCTGCGGGCCTTCCTGCACGCGCATCTCCAGGTCAATCGAGTCACCTTCCACGCGAACCTCCACAGGGTTAATGCTCGAGAACAGGTAACCATCGTTCTGGTAAAGCGCAGATACGTCCACACCGGTAGGGTTATAGGTCAGGCGCTTCTCCAGCTCTACCTGGTCATAAATATCACCTTTGCTTATGCCCAGCACCCGAGCCAGATAGGCATCATCGTACAGGTAGTTACCACTCCAGGTAATGTTTCGGTAGAAGTACTGCTGCCCTTCATCCACAGTAATCTGTATACCTAAACGGTCATCGCTTATGCGATACACAGAGTCCGACACGATAGTAGCATCGCGGTAGCCCTGGCTATTGTAGAACGTAATGAGCGCCTCCTTATCTTCCTCAAACTTGGTGCGGTTAAACTTAGAAGAGGTAAAGATCTTGTAGAAGCGCTTCTCTTTGGTGTTCTTCAGCTGGCGCTGTAGTTTCTTGTCCTTGAAAGCCTCGTTACCAATAAATTCAATATCGCCTACTTTTACCTTATCGCCTTTATCTACATGTATGTTCAGCACCACACTGTTCGGAAGTATAGAATCCGGCTTTTGTGTGATATTTACCTTCACGTTCAGGAAGCTTTTATCAACGTAGTACTCACGCACCACATTGCGGGTACTGTTCAGTACAGCATCCGTTACGATACGGCCTTTCTGCAAGGGCACTTTCTCTCTCAGGGTCTCGCCCTGAGACTTGCTGATACCAGAGAAGCGGAAGTTGGAGAGGCGGGGACGCTCTGTCAGGTTAAAGGTCAGGTAGATGACATCACCCTCCGTACGGGCCGACACATCCACGTCTCCCAAAATACCTTGATCCCACAGGTTCTGAATCGCACGACTGATGTCTTCACCTGGCACAGTGATCATATCTCCCTCCTTTAAACCTGTAAGGGAAGTAAGCGCTATCGGATCCAGAAACTTGTAACCACTAACCGAGAGTCCGCCTATACGGTACTGGCGGGGCTGCTGGTAATCTACCGGAGACGACTGGGCAGGTCTGTTTAGTACTTGGGAAGAGGCCGTGCCTGCCATTAGCAGAAACACTAGCACCCAGATGCATCTTGTCATTCGTGTGTCTATCACTTGGTTATTTGTTCACTTGTCTTACCAAAGCGCCGCTCGCGGCTTTGGTAAGCTACTATTGCCTCGTATAGGTGCTCTTTCCTGAAATCAGGCCAAAGCAACTCTGTAATGTATAACTCAGTATAAGCTAATTGCCAAAGCAGAAAATTGCTGATCCGCTGCTCTCCGCTGGTTCTGATCAGCAACTCAGGGTCTGGCATACCTGCAGTAGAAAGGTAACCGGCAATCGAAGCTTCGTTTATTTCTTCAGGCTTTATATTACCATGACCCACCTCGCTGGCAAGGCGTTGCACCGCCTGCGTAATGTCCCAGCGGCCGCTGTAGCTAAGTGCCAGCACCAGTGTCATGCGGGTATTTTGCTTCGTCAGTTCAATGGCCTCCATCAGTTCACGCTGGCAGGCCTTCGGCAGGCTGGCAGTGTTTCCAATTGTCTGCAGACGAATGTTATTTTTGTTGAGGGAAGCGGTTTCTTTGCGGATAGTGGAAACCAGCAGCGTCATCAGTGCCGATACCTCCTCTGCTGGCCTCGACCAGTTTTCCGTAGAGAAGGCATACAGCGTCAGGTATTCCACGCCCATTTCAGCTGCGGCCTCTACTGTGTCGCGCACAGCTTTTATGGCATTCTGATGCCCGAAGATACGCAATCCGCCTCTTTTCTTTGCCCAACGCCCATTACCGTCCATGATAACGGCTATGTGCTTTGGTAAATTGCCTAAGTCTACTTTCTCCTTCAGATTCATTAAAACACAATTTCCTTGCAAGTTACAAAAAGCAAGAGAAATTCATGAATGATTACTGTTTAATCTAATAGGCCAGGCCGGTTCTTGTAGATTGCGGGGCAATTATAGCGGTAAAAAGTATAGGAAATACTGACACCATTGTAGAAATACCAGTCTTTGTCGTGTGGATTTACCAAGTTCTCAGGATACAAACCTGAATCAGGATAAAGGTAGTCGAGCTTATCTGAAAAGGTTTTTCTAGCTCCAAACTCCAGCCCCAGGTTCCAGTGTGTGCTTAAGGCAAATTTTAGCCCCACTCCAAAAGGTACAGCTACCGTTATACTTGTTTCGAAAGGCTCTTGCATGGCCTCTACATTAGTAGAAGCAAGTTTGTTATTGTAAAGGAGGCCGGCTACTCCCACAAAAAGATAAGGCGACAGGCGTGGGCTTTGGCTACGATCATAATAATCCAGGAAATTATACTCCAAGATGCCTGACAACTCCAGCAGGCTTAGCTTCAGTTCGCCTTGGCGATAAGCGTGAAACGGACGGTCATCAAAAGCCTCATCACTAAAAGTGTTGTCATCTACAATACGGTGGCTGCCCATTAAGCCCCCACGTAGCGTTATAGCATTAGACATGTCGCGACGGTAGAAAAGGGTTAATGCCGGCTGGTTATTCAAGAAGCGATAGTTGGGTGCTATCTCGCCCTTGTAATTGGCACCTCCTATACCAACACCAATTTCAGAGGTGGTGACAGGCTGCGACACTTGGGCCTTTACATAAGGGGTAAAAAAAACACTCCCTATTTGCATAAATAGACAAATAAGGAGTGCCTGTTTTAAGGTATTTAATGTCATGTATCTGAGCAAAGTTTAGTTGAACAACGCAGCCGCTGCCCGTTCTATTATCTAAACTTCGGACTTCTGACGCGTGGAGTTAATATATAGTTGATAGTTAAGCCTGTAGTGATGTACCAGTCATCGTCTGATTTCTCGCCTCTTTGCCTTCCTGGGTCACCATAGCCTTTCACAACAGAGTAAGGAGTACCACTAACATCATCCTTAATAGTAAATCCTGAGCCAGCACTTCTGTCAGCTAGTATTGCTGCCGCAGTAGGGTTTTCGCCTCCCCCAGCAAGTATATCCGCTTTAGAAGCATAAGAGGTACTTACATCATCCAGGTAATCTGTAAAGGTTTTTCTCCAGCCCACCTCTAAGCTCAGGTCCCAGTATCTGTCGATCTTGTAACGCACGCCCAAGCCAAATGGAATAGCAATTTGCACTCTTTTGTATGGATCTGGATAATCGCCCCCAGAAGCATACTGCCCTTCAGTACCCAAAGGTTGCAATTCATACCACCCAGAAGAAATATTGTTTGCATCTGCTAGTTGTCTGCCATGGCTAGCATCGTAATAGTTGCCATCGTAGTAAGCCTTTGGGTTATGGTGCATCACAGCCACACCCAGGAAACCGTAAGGCACAAAATCAGGTCGGCGCTGGAAAGTACTGCGGTTCTCAAAGAGGTCTACAATAGCTACGGCACTCAGCTCTTTAATATCGCTCCTGAATGAAAGGTTTCTACCAAAGCGGCCTCTGTTCTCGCCTTCGTTCTGAGAAGCACTCAGAGCATCATCACCGGTAATACGCCCCCAGGTAAGCCCTACGCGATAAGAGAAACGCGGTGCAAAACGATATGTGTAGCTTACAGCTACGCTTGGCCTTGTAGACTTAAAGCGGAAACTGGTAAAGTCTGGCTGAGGCACGATATCGCCGAAGTAGTTCATGGCCCCCAGCGTTACGCCTAAGGTTGCATACTGTTTACGCTTCGTCCATCGCTGCGCTTCAGCATCGGGCGTGAAAATCGTAAACATCAAACCGAGCATCAAAACAAGAGTACAAAGTTTCTTCATAACAGAGAATTATCTAAAGGTAGCGTATCAGCGAGACTTGTATTTTCCCTAAATTAATAGAAGCCAAAAATAACCAGAATACCTGACTTATAAAATAATATAACACATATATTTAATATTATTTTATAAGCGTATTGCGTTTGTCAAGCCCCCAGTTAAGCTTGCTGCGGAGTGTCGACAGGAAATTAACATGGTGAAGCTTTACCAGCCTGGCCACAAAAGCCTCTCTCCGCACCGCCAACTGCACGCTCATATCCACTGATGTAGACCTGGAATCCAGGGCAGCAAGATAACTGCTGCTGCGGCCTTCTACCTCAAATGAGATAACGCTGCGGTCAGACACAATCATTGGCCGCACGTTAAGGTTATGCGGACATACGGGCGAAATGACAAAATTGTTAGTCTGTGGCAGCACCAGTGGCCCCCCGCAGCTAAGCGAGTACCCCGTTGATCCAGTAGGCGTGGCTACTACGAGGCCATCACCCCAGTATGAGTTCAAATATTCACCATCTATATACGTGTGCACGACTATCATGGATGAGGTATCACGCTTTAGTACGCTAAACTCATTCAGGCCGAAGTTAATGCCGCTAAAAACCTCCTGATCAGAATCTACCCGAATGAGCGCACGATCATCCAACGTATAATGGCCTTTGTACAATGCATCTATGGCGAGGTTTATACTATCATAAGGTATGGTAGCCAGAAAACCGAGGCGGCCGGTATTGATACCAAGTATAGGCACCTGCTGTGCCCCCACGTAGGTAACCGTATCCAGCAGCGTACCATCGCCGCCAACACTCAGCACTACATCCACACCATCCAATTTATCGCCGCGCCTGAAAGTCTCTATGCCCGTAGGCAGGTTTATAGTATTTTTAAGGTATAGTTCAAAATGCTCCACCAGGCACAGCTGCGCCTTTCGCCGCTGTAGCTCATCGAAGAGCGCCTGAATAAATGGCGCAATATCGTCGGTAAAGGGTTTACCAAGTATGGCTATCTTCATCGTGATCGTATTAAAAAGGAATTCTTGCGCTAAAGTACAATCCTTTGTCTCCCTCCCGGTTTAAAGTATACTCCAGCCGCAGCACAATATCGTAGAAAGTCACCGCATGCAATCCAAGGCCGGTACCCAGCAGCAGGCGGTTTGTGAGCGGATTCTGTTTCTCAAAAACGTCATCCACCACATACCCGGCGTCTGTAAAAGCATTGAGGTACATCGCCAGCGGGATACTATTGAACTTCGGATTATCTATAAATGTAAGCTTTATACTTTGAATATCCAGCACTTGCCGCGTCAGTCCTTGTTTAAAAAGCCCGTAATGCTGCCCACCCACCACGTATAGCTCGTAGCCCCGCACGTAAGACCTATAGCCCAACGCAACATTGTCGGCAAAGGCATGCTCTCCCGCCAGCCGCAGCTGCCCTTCAGCCCCTGCCATATAAGTATACTTTGCACTGAGCGGCACATACTGCACATACTTGGCCCTCATGGTGGTGAAGGGTGAGCCAGAGTTCTCTAGGAACAGCGTCTGTGACACCCCTGCCTCAAAATAGCTCCCCGCCGTGGGGTAAGCAAAGTTATTACGGAGGTTGATGACCTTATACAACTCCAGCCGCAGATACTGCCGCTCCTGCTGTGCATCGCGGTAATACTCCGGATTAAGAAAAGTTACAGAGTCGGAAACGTCTTCATTAAAGTAGGAGAGCCTAAAGCCCGCCTGCCGCTGCACGTTTTGCCGGTGCACCAGCGACGCCGACACAGCACTTCTTTTGATGGGCATCCCGTTTTCCTGCTCAAAAAAGCGCTGCTTGTTGTTTAGGTTAGTATAACTGATGGTACGGCTGCGGTAATCAGCCACCGAGAAATCGGCCCCCAAATTATACTTGCGCCATATATACGGAATGCGGTACGCCAGCTCCAGCCGCTTGTTAAAGCCCCGTTGCACCCGCACGCGCACCTCCTCATTTCGGCCCCTGAAGTTGCGCCGAATCAGGTTAAGCCCATAGTCTATGCGGCTCCAATCCTTCTTTTCCAACCAGGCGTTAAAATTACGGTCGGCAAAATCAAAGATGGGAATGGGATATAGGTAGAAGCGTTCCTGTACCTCATACTTTACCAGCACCTGTCCATCGGCACAAGTATAAGTATAGTTTACATGGTGGAACAGGCGGAGGTTAAACAGACGTTTCTGGTTCTCCTGCAGCAGTGGCTCCAGGTCTTCGGCAAGTATGGTATCGCCGGGGGCAAAAGTGAGTTCCCGCAGCATTACCTGGCTTTTGGTGGTTTCGTTGCCCGTTAGGCTGATATCGGACACAACCACGGCAGGCACAGCGCAAGGATTGGCAAACGTTGCGGCTCCGGTTAAAAGTATAAGTATGAGTAGGAAAGCTCGCAGCGGCATTGGCGCAAGCATTAAATATCGAGGTACTTAAAGAGCATATCGAGGCGATCGCGGCCCACGTCGTACTCGGTATTGTCGTTAAACTGGGCGGTGATGCGGTACTCGAAGCGCTCCAGCGTGGCAATGATGCGGCTGAGGTCGGTGGTGTTCAGCTTCAGCGTGAGTTTGATCTTGTAAGGGTCCAGCTCGTCCGGCGACACGTAGGCGCTCAGTATCTTGGTGTTCTCCTCCTCTATCAAACGGCTGATCTGGGCCAAAGAGTAGTCGCGCTCGGGCATGGAGAGCACCAGTATACTTCCCGAGCCCTGCAAGGCCGACATCTGCCCAAAGGCTGCCAAGGTATCGTTTATAGTGATCACGCCCATGTAATCCTGCTCCTCGTCTAGCACGGCCACTACCTGTATCTTGTTTTTGATGGCGGCCTCCATCACATCGTAGAAGTGCTGATTTCCCTGCACGTGCACATCCTGAAACTCCAGCTCCAGGTCCTTGAGTTGGCGGGTGCGGTCAGGCAGCTCGATCAGGCTCAGCTCGGTAGCCAGGCCCATGTACTTGCGGTTGCTTACCACCGGCAGCTCGTTTACGCGGAACTCATCCATCCATCGCAGCGCCTTGTCTACAGTGTCGTAGAGCTTCAGCGGCGGAATCATTTGGTTGATGAGTTCTTCTGCGATCATACGGATGAGGCGGTTATGGGTGTTCTTTCTAAATATTTCTCTAAGATACTGTTAAACTTCTCCGGATGTTCCATCATAGGGGCGTGCCCACACTTATCTATAAAGTATAAATCGGAGTTATCGATGAGCCTGTTAAACTCATAGGCCACCAGCGGCGGGGTGATCGTGTCGTTCAGTCCCCAGATTAACAACGTAGGCACCTTAATGTTTGTGATATCCTTGGCCATATTATGCCGCTGCGCCGATTTGGCGATGGCGATAATACGCAGACACTTGGCATTGCTGTTCGTGATGGCGAACACCTCGTCTACCAGCTCTTTGGTGGCCGTTTTGGGGTTGTAGAACGTATAGCCTACACGCTCCTCCACATACTCGTAGTTACCGCGCTTCGGGAACGAGCCGCCCATAGAGTCCTCGAAAAGGCCGGAGCTGCCCGTTAGCACCAGGCGCTTTACCATTGTCGGGTTGTTCAGGGTATACACCAGCCCCACGTGGCCACCCAGGGAATTACCCAGTAATGTAAGGTTATTGAGCTTCTTAAACTTCACGAAGCCTTCCACAAAATTTACCAGCCCCGGCACGCCAGCCTTGTGCAGTGCCATTTCGTAGATGGGCATCAGTGGAATTACAACGCGATAGTTTTTCGAGAAATGGTCTACAACGCCGTTCCAGTTGCTGAGCGCCCCGAAAAGCCCGTGCAGCAGCAGCAGTACTTCTCCTTCTCCCTCATCAATATACTGATATTCTCCTTCTTGTCTGACTTGTAAATCCATGAATCGAAAACTTTATAAAAGAAACCTGTATTCAGCACTTGTTTATACTTTCTGCAGCAGAAGCCGGTTTCCGGAACCTGTACCTGCTTTAACCAGCAACAGAACCCTGTCTGCCTTGCCGCCTTTGCCCAAGTATAAACAAGCTCTAAGCCTTAATGGCCTGATGCATGCGCAATATTAGCAATACTAACCCAATTTTGGAGCATCTGCAAGCCATAAGTAGTGAGCGCAGCCTCCGGGTGGAACTGCAGCGCGTACAGCGGCAGCTCTTTGTGCCGGAATGCCATCAGCTCGCCCTCCTGCGTGTGCGCCAGTGGTTTTATACTTTCGGGGGTGTGGCGCAGCACCAGCGAGTGATAGCGCACCACGGGCATACTTGCCGGCAAGCCTTCAAAGATCGGATCTTCTTCACAAGTGATCTCTGATATTTTGCCGTGCATCGGCCGCAGCCCCTTCTCCAACTTCGCCCCGAAAAACTCGCCCAGCGCCTGGTGCCCCAGGCAAATTCCCAGCATGGGCACGCGGCTATGGTAATGGCTGATCACGTCCATCATACTGCCGGCACTTTGCGGCGCCCCCGGCCCCGGCGACAGCACCACTGCCTCTATGGGCAGTTGCTGCAGCTCCTGCAGCGGCACATTGTTGCGCACCACCTGCACCTCCACCCCCAACCTACCGAAGTAGTCCACCAGGTTGTAGGTAAAGGAGTCGAAGTTATCGAGCAGGAGAAGCATGGGAAGTTATAGACTTATAGAGTTAGAGAGTTTGGGAAGTGGGGAATCGGGATTACTTAGTATGGTGGTCATACTTTGCTGCAGTGGCTCCCAAAACTCATTTACCGGTAAGTTGAAACAAACACTTATACTTTACATGGTTAACTCCCAAATGCTCTAACGCCCCAACTCCTAAACTCCTAAAAGTGTTGCCTGAGCGATGTGATGAGCGCTTTGATGAACGGGAGCACGTAGCTTAGGATGTCGAGGGCGTAGGGCGTTGTTTTGAGCACCACCGGGTACACCATCGAGGCATCGGCTGTATCTTTGGATACGCTAATGCCTGCCATATCCGACACGTAGAGCAGCAGGCTCAGGGCCAGGCACCACTTCAGAGCACCCAGTATACTTCCCAGCACATTATCAAACAGGCCAAAGGGCGTAAAGTCGATCACCTTCTTGAGCAGCAGGCCGCCCAGGTGAATCAGCAGGATAATGCCCACGAACACCACCAGGAAGGTAACATAGGGCAGCAGCCCATGCGCATCGCCGATAAAGCCCGCCATCAGGGGCAGGGCTGTGTCCAGCAATTTAAGGCCACCAAGTATGGCCAGCACCAGCGCCACCAACGACACCAGCTCCAGCAGCAGCCCTTTCCGGAAGCCCATAAAGGCACCATAGGCAATCGGGATAGCCAGGAAAAAATCAAACGTACTCATAATCTATAAAAAGGGTGGAAGTAGCAGCACTTTATACTTCTCAAGTATAGCAAAGCCATACTTTGCACGCAAGCTACAGCTGTTGCCGCCGCGGAAAAATCAGCGGCAACAGCTGCAAATTTATACTTTAAAAATCAGTATTGCTCAGCAAGTCGCCCACGGTCTGCGAAATGGCACGGCCGTCGGCCTGGCCAGCCAGCTCTTTCGTAGCCACGCCCATTACCTTGCCCATGTCTGATGGTCCGGTGGCGCCCACACGCTGAATGATCTCCACCAGGCGGGTGCGCAGGTCGCCCTCGTCCAGCTGCTTTGGCAGGTACTCCTCTATCACGGATAGCTCCGCCAACTCAATCTGCTCCAGGTCAGTGCGGCCCTGCTTGGCATACAGTTCCGCAGACTCGCGGCGCTGCTTGGCCGCTTTGGTCAGGAGCTTCATTTCAGTATCCTGGCCGATACCTTCAGTACCGCCCTTTTCCGTTTCGGCCAGCATGATCAGCGATTTTATACTTCTGAGTGCCTGCAAACGGCCCTTATCTTTGGCCAACATGGCTTGTTTAATGTCGGCATCAATGCGTTGTTTTAGAGTCATAGTTTTCAGTCTTTATGCTTTTATATGGTTGAGGTGCTATTGCTTACGTGGCTTGCGCTTTTTTATACGCGCCTATGGCTGCTGCAAGTGGCTGTCATCTTAAACAAAATTCCACTAATTTAGTCATTCTATTTACGTAAGATGACCATAGGGCTACTACGGCCCGAAAACCAGAGCCATGACGAAACTGAGTGTAAATATAAACAAAATAGCCACGCTGCGGAACGCCCGCGGCGGCGACAGGCCAAATGTTGTGCAGGCGGCCAAAGACTGCGAGCGTTTCGGTGCGGAGGGCATTACCGTGCACCCGCGCCCCGACGAGCGCCACATCCGCTATCAGGATGTGTATGACCTGAAGGAGATCGTAACCACGGAGTTCAACATCGAGGGCAATCCTACGCCGGAGTTCCTGAAGCTGGTAAAAGAGGTGCGCCCCGAGCAGGCTACCCTGGTACCAGACGCCCCCGATGCCATCACCTCCAACGCCGGCTGGGACACCATCCGACACAAAGATTTTCTGACGGATGTGATTGCGGAGCTGAAGGAACTGGGCATCCGAACGTCCATCTTTGTTGATCCTGACGAGAGAATGATAGAAGGCGCAGCCCTGGTGGGCACAGACCGCGTGGAGCTGTATACCGAGGCCTATGCCAGCGGCTATCACCAGAACCGGGAGCAGGCCATCGCGCCATACTTAGCCGCCGCAAAAAAAGCGCAGAAATACGGCATCGGCCTGAACGCCGGCCACGACCTGGACCTGGACAACCTGAAGTACCTGCACGACACCCTGCCGGGATTACTGGAAGTAAGTATCGGCCACGCCCTGATCTGCGACGCGCTGTACTTTGGCCTGGAAAACACCATACAGCTCTACCTGCGCCAGCTAAAGTAAGCCATGAACAGCATTACCATAGAAGAATTTCTGCGGAAAGCGGAACAGTTGCCCGTGCTGGATGTGCGCGCACCCAAAGAGTACGAGGTGGGCCATATTCCATCGGCACAGTCTTTTCCTATTTTTGATGATGCCGAACGCGCCGTGGTAGGCACAGCCTACAAGCAGCAGGGCCACGACCCGGCTGTGCTGCTGGGCCTCGACCTGTTCGGGCCTAAAATGTCACGGTTTGTAAAGGAGGCGGAGAAGTATGCAAAGAATAAGGAACTGCTGGTGCACTGCTGGCGCGGCGGTATGCGCAGCGGAGCCATGGCCTGGCTGCTGAGCTTCTCGGGCTATAAGGTACACCTGCTGAAGGGCGGCTACAAAGCCTACCGCCGCCTGATGCACACACAGTTCGAAAAGCCACGCAAGCTGCTTGTACTTGGCGGCCTGACCGGCAGCGGCAAAACCGACATCCTGCCTTACCTGCAACAGTTAGGCCAGCAAGCCATAGACCTGGAGGGCCTGGCCAACCACAAAGGATCGGCCTTCGGAAGTATAGGCATGCCGCCGCAACCGAGCACCGAGCATTTTGAGAACCTGCTGGGCACAGAACTGCTAAAACAGAACGAGGAGCAACCGCTGTGGCTAGAGGATGAAAGTATAAGTATAGGCAGAGTGCAGATGCCTAAACCACTCTTCGACCAGATGCAGACCGCAACAACCATTGTCTTGCATATGCCCAAACACCTGCGCGTGCAGAAGCTGGCGCACGAGTACTGCCGCACCGACAAAAGTATACTGGAGGCGTCTATCCTGAGAATAAAAAAACGCTTGGGCGGGCTTGCCACCAAAGAAGCGCTGGCCGCCATTGAGGCCGGCGACATGGAAAAGATGGTAGAGATCGCCCTCACTTACTACGACAAAGCCTACTCCTACGAACTGGCCCGCAAGCAGCAGGTGCTGCCGCTGGAGCTGACAAGTATAAACCCTGAAGAAAACGCTGCGCAGGTGCTGCAGCTTGCCAAACAATATAACTTGCTTTAACATGGACGCGACATCCACCGAAAGTATAAAACTTACCCAATACAGCCACGGCGCCGGCTGCGGCTGCAAGATTTCCCCTAAGGTGCTCGATTCTATCCTGCACTCTGATATCACTTACCCTGAAGACAAGAACCTGCTGGTGGGCAACAGCTCTCGCGACGATGCCGCCGTGTACGACATTGGCAATGGCCGCGCCGTGATCAGCACCACCGACTTTTTTATGCCGATTGTGGATGACGCCTACGACTTTGGCAGAATCGCCTCGGCCAACGCCATTTCGGATGTGTACGCCATGGGCGGCACCCCCATGATGGCGATAGCCGTGCTGGGCTGGCCCATAGATAAACTGGCCCCGGAAGTAGCCAAGCGCGTGATCGAGGGTAGCCGCAGCATCTGCCACGAAGCGGGCATACCTTTGGCCGGCGGCCACAGCATCGACAGCCCCGAGCCGATCTTCGGACTTGCCGTAACGGGCATGGTAGATATTAAGAACCTGAAGCAGAACAACACCGCCACCGCCGGCTGCGAGCTATACTTAACCAAGCCGCTGGGCGTGGGCATACTTTCCACGGCGCAGAAAAAGGCCATACTTAAACCCGAGCACGCGCACCTGGCGCCGCAGCAGATGATGCAGCTGAATAAGATCGGTGCTGAGCTGGGACAACTACCGCAGGTAAAAGCCATGACCGACGTAACCGGTTTCGGGTTGATGGGCCACCTATCTGAGATGTGCGAGGGCAGCAACCTGAGCGCAGAAGTATACTTTGATAAAGTCCCGCTTTTGCCGGAGGCGCTGGAGTACCTGGCGCAGAAAGCCGTACCGGGCGGCACACTCCGTAACTTCGACAGCTACGGCCACAAACTCGCCGACCTCACCCCGGACCAGAAACACCTGCTCTGCGACCCGCAAACCAGCGGCGGCCTGCTTGTAGCCGTTGACCCGGCTGGCAGCGAGGAAGTGCTGGCGATCTTTGAGAAGTATAACCTGCAGCTGGAGCCGCTGGGCGTGCTGAAGGAACGGGAGAATGGGGAGAAGCTGATAAAGGTGGTGTAACATGGACTCGAAGTATACTTTCCAAACCGAGCTGTTTGGGGTTAATGATAGTGGAATACACTTACTTAGAAGCGGATACAACTATAAATCCTTCCCTTACACAGAGATTGAGTCTGTAGAGTTTAGAAGAGGCAAGGTAATTAAGAACTGGCTTTTCCTACTTTTATTTGGGGTGGGTTGCATTCTGTTTTCTGGCTATTACGCTTTTGTAATCTTTGATTTTTTTACTTCTGAGGAAGGCGGAAAAATTTATATCGAAGAAATTGTGGTTCCCCTATTCCCAGCACTTGCTGGTGTAGCTTCGCTTTGGATGGCTTTGAAAACTGCTGAAGTAACAATTGTAAGAACTGTTAAGAAGAAGTTATTGCTTGATTTAACTGATTTGGTAAAAAAGGATGAGGCTAAGGCTTTTTCTGTTTATTTCATCCAGCATGTCGGAAATGAAAAGATTGTTTATAGTACCGATTTAAATTTCAAGACTGCCTAAATCTCGCTGTTGCAGGTTTGTAACCCGACTGGGCCAGAGGCCCAAGCTATAGCCAGTCATAAGGATAGAGTTTTCCAGAGTGGTTGAGGCGGGTGTAGCAACACTTAACCTCCCCCCTACCAAGAGCTTTACAAGATGACAAATGGAAGGGACGTATAGTTATTACTTTCTGTCTTTAGCCTGAGTTAACCAACTTAACTCATACTTCCGTAAGCTTAACCTAATAATCGTTAACTGATAATTGACATGAAACTACACTATAAGGAAATGGGCCATGGCCAGCCGCTGCTGATTCTGCACGGTTTGTTTGGCACATTGGATAACTGGGCCACGCTGGCCAAACGATTGGCCGAGCACTACAACGTGTTCCTGGTGGACCTGCGCAACCACGGCCGCTCCCCGCACAGCGAGCAGCACGACTACGACGCCATGGCCGACGATGTGCTGCGCCTGGTGGATGACCTGCAGATACCGACTCCGGCCATTATGGGCCACTCGATGGGCGGTAAAGTTGCCATGAAGTATGCGCTGAAGTACCCGACCCGCCTTACCAGGCTGATTGTGGTAGATATCGCTCCAAAGGCCTACCCGCCGCACCACGACGAGATCATAGACGCGCTGCAGTCCGTTGACCTGAACACGGCCACCAGCCGCAGCGAGATAGATGCGCAGCTGGCCAAAAGCATCAGCGACGAGGATGTGCGCCTGTTCCTGATGAAGAACCTGTACCGCAAGGAAAACAACACCTTTGGCTGGCGCATGAACCTGGATGCACTGGAGAAGAATTACGACAAGATTGCTGCTGCCATCACCGCAGACGTGCCTTTCAAGAAGCACGCCCTGTTCATTAAAGGCGGCAGATCCGGCTACATCAAGCAAGAGGACATCTACAGCAACATAGAGCACCTCTTTACCTTGGTGGAGGTAGAAACCATACCAGAGGCAGGCCACTGGGTACACGCCGAAGCCCCGAACAAAGTATACGACCTGGTTACCACCTTTCTGGAAGTCGACTAAGAATCAGGATTTGCAGGAATACAGGATTTACATAATAGGTATGAAATACCTAAAACCCATATCAAAGTCTTCGCCCTGATTATACTTTAGAAGCTCATCCTGTCAATCCCTTAATCCTGTAAATCCTGATTCTGACAAACTGCCACCGCCCTAAGCCGTGGCAGTTTTCGTTTATACTTTGCAGGCATGGTTCCATTGATTAAACAGTTAACTTTGCAGCATGAAGAAAACCGGCACTTTATACTTGATCCCCACTGTTCTGGCAGAAAATACACAAGACCAGGTTATCTCGCCGCAGGTAAAGGAAACGGTGCAGCACCTGACCTACTTTATAGTGGAGAACCTACGCACGGCCCGCCGCTACGTGAAGAGCATTTGCCCGGAGCTGGTGATTGAGCAACTGAAGTTTGTGCAGGTGGATAAGGATGCCTCCCCGGCGCAGGTACAGGCTTCCCTTAAGCCGCTGCTGGAGCAAGGCATCGATGCCGGCATTATCTCGGAAGCGGGCTGCCCCGGCGTGGCCGACCCCGGCGCGGAGGTGGTAAAGTATGCCCACCAGAAAAATATAAAAGTGGTTCCTTTCGCGGGCCCATCGGCCATACTGCTGAGCCTGATGGCCAGCGGCTTTAACGGGCAGCAGTTCTGCTTCCACGGCTATCTCCCCATCGAGAAGCGCGACAGGCTGCAGGCGCTGCGCCAGCTCGAGAAGGAGATGCAGCAACGCAACCAGACGCAGATCTTCATGGAGACGCCCTACCGCAACAACAAGCTGCTCGAAGACCTGCTCGCCACTCTGCACCCCGACACCAGGCTCTGCATCGCCGCCAACATCACCTCGCCGGAGCACGAGTTCATCCAGACCAAAAGTATAAGCCAGTGGCGCGGCAAGCTGCCCGATATCCACAAGCAGCCGGCGGTGTTTCTGATTTACAAGTAAGTTTTACCAGTCTGACGGAAAAGAAGCGGTTGAACCTGTCAATTCCCGACAATCATCCGGGAACTGCCAGGGCAGAAAACCATGGTTTACCTCCTCTCGGAGCACAGTGATCTCTTTTTCCGTAACAGCCGAGACACCAAAAAAGCCGAGGACCTGTTCATTCTCATTGCGTGCGTTATACATGTTGCCAACTACCTGAGCCGGTGGCGGATCAAAAACGGTACCGGTAGATTCTTTCTGCTGCTCCAAAATGCGGTAGAAGTTATACGCCTCTTCGGTCACAGCGTACTGGAACACCTTCAGCTTATGCTTTACCCCAAAATACCTGTGAAAGGGCATAAACAGCACCTCCTGGTTATTAACCTTGTTGCCATCTGTTAACCGGTCATCTACTACTTTAAACTTGTCCAGCTTTTCAGTAATCAGGCACTTGGCGCAACAGTCTTTGGGAGCAGGCTTACCATCATCGTTAATATAATACCAAGGCTGTGTGGATACTTCGTAATTTACCACAAAAGACCATCTCATAAAATTTCGCTCGCCCGCAGGATCCTGGTAATCAACCAGCACTCTATATCCTGGGTAGCGCACCTTCTCCTTGTCTCCTTTAAAAGCAAACATCTGTTCATCCATCTCCAGGTTTATCTTCTCTACAGGAATGGGTTGTGGCATAGTTATCCACGGAGACAGATATAAAGAGTCACCGATGGCTACATGGAGCATGTACTTCTTGCCCGGCTCCCCGAATGCAGCGGCACCAGCAACAGGGTAGTAGCGCGATGTAACAGAATCGTATAAAAAATCATACTTGGCAGCTCCATCACCGCTAGTGATATACACTGTGGCTAATGTATCATACTCCATATAAGCATCGCCATACGGCTTAGAGTATGACAGCTTTACATAATTGTGTTCCGGGTTGTTTGTAAAGCTGCCTTCTATTACCAGGTGCTTTTGCTGATTCTTGTGCTCAAAATCTAATGGGTCTATACAGCTTGCCAACAGGAGCAGGAGCAGAAAGGGGATAATTACTTTCAGCATATTCAATTAAAACTTTGCATTGAAGTTAACAGAAGGGATAGGCACACCAATTACCGATAGCTTATATGCGCCCGGAGGAGCGCCGTAGAAATGCTGGTACAAAGTGGAGTAGGCATTTTTTCTGGCGTACAGGTTGTAGATGGAAAAGCCCCAGGTATACTCTACCTTCTCCCTCACTAACGGCTCTCGGTTAAAAGATAAATCCAGGCGGTGGTAATCCGGCATACGACTTTGGTTGCGCCCAACATAGTTAGCAAATATCTGGTCATAGTACCTGTACCAGGTATCTGACGCGGTTATTGGCCGGCCGGTGCTATAGGTAAAGTTTGCGGAAACGTTCCAATTGAGCCAGGTCTTATGATTTACAAACACGGTAAGGCTGACCGGCTTATCATAATTAGATGGATACCATTGCCCATTGTTGATTGTTTCTTCCGCAGTTGCACCAACTATCTTCCTGAGGGCTTGTGAACCTGTCATACTTATCCATCCCGTTAAACGGCCATGATTTTTCTTTAAAAACCACTCAGAACCATAAGCATATCCTTCTCCAAACAACAAATCAGCATTCAGGTTGGGATTGAGCAACAAAACAGCCCCATCCTTATAGTCTATCTGGTTATAAAGATTTTTAAAGTATACCTCCCAACTAAACTCGTAGAGATTATCTGGATGCAGGTAAAAGTACCCAAAGGACACCTGGTCAGCTATCTGTGGTTTTATGTACCTGTTCGACAGCTTCCAGATGTCTACCGGAGTAATAGCGGCTGTATTGGATATCAGCTGTATATACTGCCTGGCACGGCTAAGCCCAGCTTTTAAAGATGCATTTTCTGAAACAGAGTATTTAACGGACAAGCGTGGTTCAACTCCCTGGTAAGTTTGCTCTATACTGCCTTCACTAACATATACAGTATCCTGAATATTCTTTTCGGTTTTTGGCAAGTCTTTCCTATAAAGGTAAATCTCGGAAGGGCCTACCTTGGTGAAGTGGGAGTAACGCAGCCCAACTGAAAAGGAGAACTTATTATTAACCTTGATCTCGTCGTTTACAAATGCGGCGGCTTCATACCCTTTATCGACATTCATGGTGCGCCTGCTTAGGCTGGAGGTTCCATAGGGCACCAAGTCTCCCGGCTGAATAGCGTATGCAGATGCCTCGCCCCCGAAGTCCAGCTGGTGGTTCTTATTCCCGAAATATCCAAAACTCACTTTCAACTGCGTCAGGTCAATATCTGAGTTCAGCTTAAACTCCTCCCCGGTTGCAATGCCTTCTACGGTGTTTTTATAGATACTTTTTACCAGCGTGGCCGTTCCTGTGAAATTATTGTTAAACAGATGGTTCCACCGTAGGGTGCCCAAGGTATTTGTCCAGCTGTAAGTAGTGTCGTAGGGGAATTTAAACCCGTCTTCGCTTCGGTACCCCGAGAAGCTCATGCTGTTTTTCTCGTTCAGCTGATATTTCAGCTTAAGGTTTCCGTCATAAAAAAAACCAGAGCTTTTATTGACGTTTTCGCTCCGGAAGAGCTTCATTATATAATCGGGGTATGCTCCCCGGAAAGCTACAAGCATAGTGACTTTGTCAGACAGCGGGCCATCCATACTTAGCTTGGCCGTAACAGGCGTTATGCCTACCTCATACTTCATGCTATCCGTGTTGCCATCCCGCAGGTTTACATCAAGTATAGAAGAGATTCTTCCGCCGTAAGTAGCGGAAGTTCCGCTGCGGTGCAAGGCAAAACTTTTCAAAATATCTGGGTTGTAAACCGAATAGAAACCGAAAAGGTGGTTGGAATTAAACAGGGGTGCCCCATCCATCAAAACCAAATTCTGATCGGTACTGCCGCCGCGCACATAAAAGCCTGATGTACCCTCCCCCGCGTTCACTACTCCCGGAAGCGCCGATACAGCCCTAACAACATCAGCCTCTCCTAGCAGTTTGGGCATACGCGTAAGTAGCTTCTGGTCCATGTGGCTGCTCCCCATGTGCACAGAGTTAATATCAATAACGGAGTTGGTGGAAATTTCTACCTGTTTTAAGCTAACATTCTGCTGACCAAGTCTTAACACAATATCTTTGTTACTATCCAGCACCACGGTTTCTTGTAAGGGAGCCATGCCTATATATTGACAAACTATCTTATAAGTCCCTTTATCCAGCTTAGTACTGAAGCGTCCCTGTTTATTAGTTAGTACGCCTATTTCTCCTGGAGAAATAACCACGAAAGCACCCTCTAGCTTTTCGCCTGAAGCATTAACCACAATACCCGACAGCTTATACTGCTTGTTTTCAGTTTTTTGTGCAAATGCAAACTGAGTGAACAATAAAAGAAATATAAAAAGCTTATAGGAGACTTGTAACACAGGATACGATGTTTGTTATATATTTTCTTTTAAATATATAAATTAAAGTTTGTTTTAGAAGCATTTCCTTGAAGCTTTCAGGCAATGGCTTAGCTTACTAACTGTATTGATAAAAACAAAAAGCCCCCGGAAACCGGGGGCTTTTGCTGATTGAAGAAGACTATTTTTTTATAGTTTCTCACTTTAACACAATCTTTTTAATAAGCTGCTGCTATTCCACATCCCACCATATTCTGCTGTAGTTATCATCCGGGCCTTGGCGCGAGATTACAGCATCATAATTTTCCTCGTTAAGGGCACGTGCGTTAGATGGATAGCCCATACGGCGTGGTATACCCCGTGTATCAACAGCATCAGGAGCAGGCGACAGATTCGGATAACCTGTTCTTCTCCAGTCAGTCCATGACTCAAAGCCATTCAGGTACTGGTGCACCCACTTCTGTGTGATAATTTTCTCCAGACCGGCATCACCTGGCACATATACAATAGCTGGGTCAGTGATAAACTGAAGGTACTCAGCATCATCATATACACCCCAGAATTCCCAGGAAGCCTTGATCGCGTCATAATAATGATCGGCCGCCGCTGTAGCACCTGGTATCGCAATGCCTCTGTTTACGGCTTCAGCTTTAGCAAACTGTACCTGAGCGTAAGTAAAGATAGGAATCTCTGTGCCTGCAGCCTGCAGCGCAGGGCCTATACGGCTGTAGATACCCGGAATGTTCTTTGCAGCGGAGCTACCATATGGCAGGGTTTTAATGTCGGTTCCGTTCAACGTCTCTGCGTATACAAATACGCGAGGATCCTCGGTTTCTAACATGTAGTCACCAAGCGTGGTGCTTATGGCATAGTCATTCCGGTTGTCGTTGGAGTAGTTTTCGTACCATGGGTTCCAGTTATTTGGGTCACCGCCGATAAACTTAAACGTAACGTCCTGGCTAGTATTCTCAATAACACCATCGTTTATAGCAGAGATCATCTCCGCTTCAGCCTTAGCCCTGTCTACTTCCAGCAGGCGCAGCGACATGTACAGGCGTGCCGTGTTGGCAAATTTCTTCCAGGCAGCCATGTCGCCACCAAGCAGAATGTCGCCAGTTACACCAGCCTCATTTACGTTGATCATATCCTGTGCTTCCTTCAACTCCTTAAATAGGTCTGCATATATGTCTTCCTGCTTATCAAAGCTTGGCTGAAGCACTTCGTTACCCTTCAGGGCATCAAAGTATGGAATATCACCATACGTGTCTGTCAGGAACCAGAAGTAGTAGGCCTTTAGGATACGGGCCACTGCTAACTGGTTGTTTTTAGAGCCATTGCCCAGGTCAGCCAATGGGCTGTCTTCGTTGTTCAGGTTAATAATGGTCTGCAGGTTGTACAGCGGACCAGTATACCATGCCGTCCAGGACAAGTTCCTGGTAGAGTACAGCGACGAAGCAGGGTACGGGCCTTCAGACAGGTACTGCGAGAAGAAATTGTAGTGTACAGTAGAATAGCCACCTACGTTACGGATTGGCGTGTTCCAAACTGTAAAAGGCAACTGCTGCAGCGAGAATGTAAGCAAAGTGCGTGTAGGCGCCTCTTCTACCCTTCTTGGGTCTACGTTTGTGTCATCAAAGTCGCCCGGGTCGCAGGCGACCATTGCAAACAGCACGGCGATAAAAAGTATGAATTTATTTTTCATGATGATTCTAATCTTTAAGAATTATAATCTTACTCTCAGGTTCAGACCTGTAGTACGCGTAGATGGCAGCTGACCACCTTCGTACCACGTGTTCTCCAGTTCTGACGGATCAATGCCGAACTCTTTAGCAGGAGCGCTGATCAGCCAGGCGTTGCTCACGATCACACCAATGTTAGCGCTCTTAACCAGGTTGCCGAAGATTGAAGTCGGAAGCTCATAACCCAGGCGCACTTCGCGCAGTTTCAGGTAAGAGCGGTCAATTACGTTAGAGTTGATGTTATCGCGCTGCATCGCAGTGTAGAAGTAGTTTCTAGCTGGGATGTAAGTAGTGTTCGGGCTTCCGTCTTCATACACACCTGGTATTAGAATACCACCACCTGCCGACGGGAAATCTCTCCAGTCGTTGCCTTTGTCGTTTACGCCTACAGTGTTCTCATGCAAACCTGCGCCGTAGCCATACATTTTGGTAAGAGAATGGAACAGGCCACCTTTCTGGAAGTCGATTGAGAAAGCAAGGTTAAAACCTTTATAAGTAAAGCTATTGAAGAAACCACCTGTGAAATCTGGCTGGATAGTTCCGCGCTCCTTGTTGATCTCATACAGCGGCAAGCCGTTTGAGCCAACAATCACACGGCCTTGCTCATCGCGTTTCCACATACGGCCTACCAACATACCCCACTCTTGCCCTACGCGGTGCTCCAGGCGAGTATCGTTACGCTGAACGTCAGCCAGGTAGTTGTTCAGTCCGTCTGCAAGCTCTACAATCTCAGAGCGGTTTCTACCAAAGTTGAGTGTAAAGTCCCAGGTAAAGTCCCCGCTGATAGGCGTAGCCGTTAAAGCAGCTTCTATACCCGTACGCTGGATTTTACCTGCGTTAATCTGGTAAGTGTTGAAGCCTGTGGCCGGGTCAACATTGAGGCTAAGTATCTGGTTCTCGTTAGCATCATTGTAGTATGTAAACTCAAGACCTACCTTGTTAAAGAATCGCAGGTCTGTTCCAACTTCCCATGATGTTGTAAGGGCCGGCTCGATTTTTCCGGTTCTGAACTCATTGCCAATCTCTGCCGATGCATTAGATCCGTACAGAGGTACGTTGTCGATAACTGTTTTTACCTGGAATGCATCAAGGTCGTCGCCTACCTGCGCCCACGAAGCACGCAGCTTACCAGATGTAAGTATGTTTGTAAAGCTGTTATCACCCATTAACTCGGTGAACACAAAGCTACCGCCAATAGATGGATACAGGAAGGAGTTATTATCCTCTGGCAAAGTGGAAGACCAGTCATTGCGCAGCGTTGCATCTATAAACAGAACACTCTTATAACCTAAAGACGCTCTTCCGTATAAGCTGCGAACATCCTGCTTCAGGTAGTCACGCTCCACAAGCGGGCGGGCAACAGATGCAGAAATATCAAAGAAGTTAGGGAATGAAAGGCCACCTTGTGTGGTTTCTTCTAACTGGTTAAGCGAGTTTCTACGGATATTACCACCAACTAAACCATCTACCGAGATGTCACCAAAAACACGCTTGTAAGTAACGTTAGTTTCGTAGTTCATCTCACGGCGTCTGTTCTGCCAGATGCTGTATTCATCCGTGTTCAAGCCGCCGGAAGCAATACGGAAGTCACCTTCTGCACTTCGCTGGCTCATACGAGCATAAGACTGCCATGACATGTGCTCATTGATCTTATAAGATAAACCTAAGTTACCCACCAGGCGATCTGAGCTGCTGATGCCATAGTTCTCGTTGATCACAAAGTATGGAGAATCCCAGTATTGAGGAGCCAGGTACAGAGACGGGTCTCCGGTACCATTAGGGTCGCCAATGTTCCAGGACTGTAGAGAGCCATCCGCGTTGCGGTAGTTTTTCAGCCTGTCGAAGTTCAACTGGCGCTGGAACCACTGGTTAAAGTTCTGTGTAACGTTCAAACCATCCAAGCGGTAACCTTCCTGAGGCTGGCCTTCAGTGTTGTTGTTCGTGTATGCAAAATCAGCAGTAGCAGTAATTCTCTTTGTGATATCCAGTGAAGAGTTTACACCAACCTGGTGCTGGCTGCGTTTTGCATTCGGGATGATCAGTGTGCGCTCCTGGTTAGCATAAGTCAGGCGGTATAAGAAGTTATCGCCGCCGCCGCTAATGCCGATACTGTTATTGAAGTTTTTACCTGTTTGGTAGAAGTTCTTCACGTTATCAGGCTGAGGGTCAAGTGTAGTAAGCTTACCGAAGTCCTCGCCTGGATACCATGACCAATATGGTCTGTACTGCTGTCCTTCCATTTTAGGGCCCCAACTTTCGTCAGCACCATAGTCCAGAATGCGCTGGCCATCAAAAGCAGCCCAATTCTCAGGGTGTGTTCCTGGCTTATACTTAAAGATGTAAAAGCCATCCGCATCATACGTAGAGCCTGGCGTTCTGGCATTGGAAGTATAACCTGCTGCATAGCTATCCTGGTAAGGCATCATGATTGCCGGGTTCTCAAATGCTGCTGATAGGTTCAGGTCAACACTAGTCTCGCCACGCTTTCCTTTTTTGCTTGTAATAATTACCACGCCGTTCGCAGCGCGGTTACCATAGAGGGCTGTAGCAGCCGCACCTTTTAGGACAGAGATGCTCTCCACGTTATCCATAATTACGCTGTTCTGGTCTGTTACTGTACCATCTACAATGTAAATAGGGTTATTAGTGGTAGATGCTGTCGCACCCAGGCCATTTGCACCACGGATCACAATGTTACCGTTGTCGAAAGATGAGCTAGGGGAACCCTGAATCTGAATACCTGGCACTTTACCTACCAGGGCTGTGCTCACGTCGTTAGACTTGGCATAAGTAAGGTTATCTCCGTTTACGGCGCCTACTGAGTATGGCAGAGTTTCTTTCTCTCGTGTGTAACCAAGGGCAGTTACTACGACTTCGTCCAGTTGTTCCGTGTCTGCCGTCAGAGTCACGTTGATCTGGCTTTCGTTACCTACGGTTCGTTCTACTGCCTGGTAACCTATGAATCGGTATACCAGCACATTCTTATCTGTGGGCAGATTAATGCTGTAGGTACCATCTACGGACGTGGCTGTGCCTGTAGTAGTACCCTTCACAAGAACCGCAACACCAGGAAGTGCCTGTCCGGTAGCGGCATCTGTTACCCTACCGCTAATGGTTTTTCCCTGGGCCATGGCCTGCTGCTGGAGCAGGGCTGCCATCAGGAAAAAAAACAAGAGTAGCTTTTTTTTCATTGTGTGTTGTTTTAGGTGATGGTTAAGGTTTAGTATTAGCAATCATAAGTATGATTCGAACAAGTATTAGTTTTCATGCCTATTACAAGGCAGAATAAACCCAAAGCTCCTCACTCAACACCACAATAGCTTTAGCGGGTCTAGTATGCTTATTGGCTTTGCATTCATCAGGAACTTTCATCCCACTTTTATAAATGCGACCCTAAATTATATTCACTAAAATTTAATATTCTCACACTTTCTTCTTCAGAAGAAAGCCACAGCAGGAAAAGGAAATAAGCATGGTTACATCTTCAACATGTCCATTGCTCGCCTTCCTTTTCATTGTCAGGACTGGCCAACTATCACACTAAAAACCAAAGAAGTAACACACTATAAATAGCCAGTATTATTAAGTAATACCTTTATATCTATTATCGCAGAGCTAAATATATGAATTTTCAACAGCAAACAATGAAGTAACATCGTTTTTTATTTCTCTGCATAAAACACAAAATAATGTTAAAACATCTTTATATAAACTCCCTATTTCCTATCGAAGAGAGCTAGCATGCTATAAATGTGGACTGTCTTGATTATGGGTGTGAGTACAGTTGCATATTTGCGTATCGAGACAAATTGTAGATGTACTCATGCTTGTTTGAAAATCCTAAAAAATCTGTAAACTCATTATAAAAAGAAAAGGCCCCCGGAAACCGAGGGCCTTTGTCCAATGAAGAAGACTACTACCTAGTATTCTAATCTATCTACTTTATTAATCATTGTCATATTTACTTAACATCCCACCAAGCTTTAGCGCCTTTGCTATTCGTTCCGAATACAGCAACTGCATCTTTGTAGTTCTCACTGTTTAGTGAGCCTTCAATTACCGGGTAAGACATTCTGAAAGGCACTGTAGTTACCTCTGGGTCAAGTGAGCCATCCGCAGGCAGCGCAAAAATTTCTTCATCCGTGTAAGGATCTTCGAAATCCAGTCTAAGCCTTTCGAACCAAGCCTGGATGCCCTGACCATACATAGCAATCCATTTCTGAGAGCCAATAGCATCAAGTGCTGTCTCAAGGTTTGTAGCTACATAAGGCACATTTGCAAGGTATGCAACATAATCAGCATTGCTTAAGCCAGCAAAATCGAAAGAAGCTTTAATACCATTTGCATAGTGCTCAGCAGCTGTTCCTTCCAAACCAACAGATAGGTTTCTGGCGGCAATCTCAGCCAACATAAACTCTACCTCTGCATAGTCAAGGATTGTAGTAGGGGCTGTAGCACCAATCAGGTAATCGCTTGGCAAGCTTACAACTTTCGAGTCGCCGTTTGATGTACCGCTGCTGCCATCAAGACCATAAACCTCACCTACATACTGCTTGTTACCAGCAGCATCCAATATGGCAGTACCTTTGTTGTTCAAAGGATCTGCATAAACGGCAAGTCTTGGGTCATTATACTTTTTCAAGTATTCAACTAATGGCTCAGATACAGCAAAGTCAACACGTGTCTTATATGCCTGGTTCAACGGATTGTTGTTTGGTGCACCAGATAACCAAGTGAACATTGCATTATCAGCATTGCTGGAAATAAGGCCTCCATTAGCAGGATCAAGTGACTTTTGAATAGCAGTCACAGCATCCGCCTGGTTCACATCGATCATACGAAGTGCGATTCTTAAGCGAAGCGAGTTCGCGAATTTCTTCCACTTCGCTACGTTACCACCATAAATTACATCGCCAGACGAGAATCCTGGTTTAGAAGCATCAAGTATCGCTATCTGAGCCTCAAGCGTGCTAAGAAGTCCTTTGTATACTTCTGGTCCTTTATCGTAAACTGGCGTAGCGATCTCATCATTAATGGCTTCCGTATATGGAATTGGACCGCCATAGATATCAGACAGATAATGGAAAGTTAAAACTTTCATGATCTCGGCGATGGCTACTCTATTCTCATAGCCAACTACCTGCTTCTCCATCTCAATTTTCTGTGCCTCAACAAGCTCTCTTAGCACATTCGCATAGAAATCGTTCCACATTGTGTTGTTAGAACCTTCACGAATCTGGTAGCGGCTTTCGTCAGCGTAATAGGTAGATGCCCAGTACTGAGAGTAATACATACCCATACGACCGTTATTCCAGGCATCACCGATATTAGTTGCAAAGTTATACTGTGCAGTTGCCAGAAGCTGAGCCGATGTAGCCGTTCCCGGCTGGTTCGGGTTTACGTTCATTTCCTCAAAGCCGTCTGTACAAGAGGCTGTGAGTGAAACAAATGCTGCACCTAACAATATTTTCTTATATAATTTCATATTGATAAATCTTATTAAGTATGTGAGATTACAGTCCTAGTGATAGCGTAACACCATAAGAGCGAACCGATGGAAGAGCACCACCCTCTATACCCTGAATATTAGTGATAGAGTTTGTAATGTTAGATGGGTCGATATGATCAGAATTAGAGCTGATCAGCCACAGGTTTCTACCTACAAAAGCTACCTTAACATTGCTGAATGGAGTCTTGTTAACCAATGCGCTTGGCAGTGCATAACCAAGAGACATTTCGCGCAGGTAGATATAGCTTGCGTCTACGATATCAGCAGCACCAATTCTGTAACCTCCATTGTAGAAGAAGTAGTTTTCTGGTACAACCACTTTCGCGTTCTGGCTGCCGTCAGCTAGTACTCCAGGCGTAACCATACCTTCTTCTCTGATGTCGCCTTCAGCAGTTCCTTCTAATATACCAGAGTAGTTACCCCACATCTGAGTAGTTGAGAAGAAATCGCCACCTTTCTGGAAATCCACAAGGGCAGACAGGGAAACTCCTTTATAACGGAATGTATTGGTTACACCACCAGTAAAGTCTGGCAATACAGAACCAATTACTTTCTGCTCGCTTGATCTCAGATAGTAACCGTTAGCACCGACAACTTTGTTACCATTGTCATCATAAACGTAGTCATAACCTACAATAGAACCGAACGACTCACCTTCACGTGCCTCAAGACGAACTGCGAATGGAGCATTCACAAGAACGATTGTTTTCTGCTCATCTGTCAGCTTAACGATCTCATTTTCGTTCTTAGCCCAGTTCACATTCACATCCCAAGAGAAGTCGTTAGTTCTGATTGGAGTACCGTACACGTTAAGTTCAACACCTTTGTTCTCAATAAGACCAGCGTTGATATACTTGAATGTATGACCTGTTGCGGCAGAACGGCTGATAGCCAGGATCTGGTTCTCAGTCTGTCTGTTGTAGTAAGAGAAGTTAGTACCTAATCTGTCATCAAACAATCTGAACTCTGCACCTACTTCGTACTCAGTCGTAATCTCTGGCTTAAGCTCATTGTTAGGAAGCGTGTTAGGCACAGAAACTCTTGATGTAGAACCGAATGGCTGGTTCAGGCTGTAAGAAAGAAGCGTGTTGTAAGGATCTGTATCGTTACCTACTTTCGCAATGCCAGCGCGTAACTTAGCCATATTTAGCCAAGAAGCACCAATCAGATCTGTAAAGAGATAAGATGCAGAAGCTGCTGGGTAGAAATATGAGTTCGCATCAGCTGGCAATGTAGAAGACCAGTCGTTACGAGCAGTTAAGTCTAAGAATAGAATATCATTGTAACCTAATGAAGCGCTACCGAACACAGAGTTGATCTGCTTCTCAGATTTGAAGTCAGTTACTCTTGGGTTTCCTACAGAAGCACCCAAGTTATATACTGATGAGCTCAGACCGTCAACAGTTGTACCAAAAAGTGTAGAGCGGTTCTGCTTCATTCTGTTGGCACCAACAAAAGCGTTTAATGAGAAGGTTTCGCTAAGGTCCTTGTTAAAGTTAACTACACCCTGCAAGTTGTTCTCCATGAAGTTGATCTTGTACAGGCTGTAAGACGGGATAGACTGTGAGCCGATAGCAATACGCTCTTCCTGCGTCTCAGAATAAGTGTCAGTAGAGCTTCTTACATCAATGCTGATGTTGTCCGTCAGCTTATAATTTGCTGAAACGTTACCGAATACACGGTTTCTACCATCGTTCTGATAGCTCATGTAACGGATCCAGTAAGGGTTGTCCGTATACTTTGGCTTAGGGTTATCCCATGCAGTACGGTTCCAGGTTAACTGTGTACCATCAGGCAGCATGTAGTTCTTTGCACGATCAATGTCTAGCTGGCGCTGACCCCACTGCGTAAACTGCAGCATTAGGTTATTACCGTCATAACCTGTACCCGGACGGCCAACAGCCTCGTGTGTTACATAGTTAATGTTAGTAGAAACAGAAAGTCTATCTGAAAGATTTAATGCACCAGTGAAACCTAGATTATGACGCTTAAGCTCTGAATTAGGCAGAATAAAATTCTGATCAATATTAGAGTAAGACAAACGGAAAGAACCTTTTTCGTTTGCACCATCAAAAGCGATAGAGTTTGTTAACGTTTTACCAGTTTCAAAGAAGTTTCTAATGTTATCTGGCTGAGCTTCCCATTTAGCTAATTCGCCAAAATTAGGGTTGCCGCTGTCTTTATCCCAGCTCCAGTAAGGGCGGTATAGTTGTCCTTCATACTGAGGGCCCCAAGACTCATCCACGTCGTAATCTGGCACCAGATCATAGCTACCTTTACCATCATTGTCGTTGTAAGCACCATCTCTTCCATCAGGGAATGCCTCTGGGTTTTCGTCCTTATAAACCTTAGTAAAGCCGAAACCGCCACCATACTTATTCTGGTAGTTTGGCAGTTTGTATACGCGATCCATGGTATAGCCTAAGGTGTAATTTACACCGATACCATCCTTCTTAGAACCTTTTTTAGTAGTAATTACAATTACACCGTTAGCACCACGGCTACCATAAAGTGCAGTTGCAGCAGCTCCTTTTAGTACAGTAACTTCAGCAATATCATTCGGGTTGATATCCTGTATAGGGCTACCATAGTCGTAACCACCGCCACCACGCTGCTGATTAACTGAGTTAGAGTTAGAGTTAGAGATTGGAACTCCGTCTACTACGAACAGGGCGTTGTTGTCACCATTAATTGAGCTTACACCACGCATCGTAACTTTAGCAGAGCCACCCATTGCACCAGAGTTGTTACCAACCTGAACACCGGCTACTCTACCAGAGAGTGAGTTAACAACGTTTGTCTCACGCACTTGGCTTAGCTCGTCGCCGCCTACTTTTTGCGCAGAATAACCAATAGATTTTTCCTCTCTAGCAATACCTAAAGCAGTTACAACAACCTCGCTCAGTTGCTGCGTGTTAATTGGAAGCGCCACATTTACTGTGTTGTCAGAACCGATGCTACGCTCTACCGTCTGATAACCAATAAAACTGAAAACAAGCGTATTGCTTCCTTCAGGCGCATTAATAGAATAGCTACCGTCTGCTGATGTAGCAGTACCGACAGTAGTGCCTTTTACCAGGACGGTAACGCCTGGCAACGGCTGGCTAGTAGCAGCATCTGTCACTTTACCAGTGATGGCCCTTACCTGTGCCATGGCCTGGTGCAACAGGGCCGTCACAAGCAAGAGACTCAAGAATAGAATTTTCTTCATTGTGTTTTAGTTTAAAGTGAGAGTTAAAAAATAATAATTATCAAAAATTAAGGACAAGCCTTAATGGGAACTCAAAAATTTGTCAGAAGTATAACTACACGCCGGGTATAAAATACCCCAAGGCTTTAGCAGCAATTCAGCAGCTTCTGTAACTACACAAAACACCTTAACCCGACATAGCTTTATGCGGGGAAGTATAGCACCTTAATGGTGCGTGAGCAACTATGAAACTCTTATTTTATTTGAAGGAGGATGTAGAAAGCACCAAGCAGGCCCCTTAGAAAAGAGTAAAGAATTAACCATATATTGTTTGTTTAAGGTGAGATACAGTTCAACAAGTTTATTGAAAACCGGCCGTATTAACAAATGATTAAATATTTTTTTGCCTTTCCGCAATTCTGTTTCAAAACATCAGTTCCAGGGTTTTGCGCCATAAACAACTGATTAGCAATGCAATTACTCAATCATACTCAAACCTCAGAAAACCAAGCTATAGAAAAGTATTTTTCGCTAATCATTTCCTAAATCTGCCTATTGCTTTAGCCTTATCTGAGCATCCTCCATGCTTGTGCTTAATTTTCCAGCGGTTAATCTACGTAATTACCATCACTTAAAACAATTTTTTTATAAAATTATTCATATATGTAGTTTTTGAGAGTAATTGAGCAACTTCAATAAACATTTTTGTTATATCACCTGTCTCACTTTATCTGTAGCAGCAAACACCCAACACACAGTGTGCGACACGCAACGAATTGGCTGCACTACAATTAAGATTCCCGCTATAACACCTTAGCAACTGCGTTTCAAATACCATCACAAACAAAAGGCCCCCGGAAACCGGGGGCCTTTGCCCAATGAAGAAGACTACTACCTAGTATTTTGGTTTAACTTAACATTCTGTCTACTGCACATCCCAGAAGAGACGTGTAGAACTTTCGTCGCCGCCAATGGCTGAAGCAGCCGCAGCGCGGTTGGCAGGGTTCAGGGTCTGCTCATTAATAGGGTAGATCATACGGGTTGGTATGGTTAAGGTACCCGCCCCCTCTACAGCTGGTGGCTGCAGATCTGGCGCGTCTAACCTTCTCCACGATAGCCACGCTTCATACCCGCGGTTGTACAGCGCGATCCATTTCTGAAGTCCGATCTTTTGTTTCCAATCGCCAGAGGCTGTTGTATAGTTCACATCCGGCTGAGCCAGATAGGCATTCGCTTCAGCTTCTGTAGCGCCCCAATAGGTAATAGAAGCTGTAACTCCCGCATTGTAATGCTCTTCGGCGGTGCCTTCCACACTATAGCCCCTTTCAACCGCCTCTGCCAGCAGAAACTCTACTTCTGCGTAATCCATTAGCAAGGCCTCGAACGTAGGGTCTGCCACTTTCTCGCTCACTGTTGAGAAATTAGAATAGGTATTTGGGAAACCATACTCCCCACCAATAAACTCCCCATCAACATCAGAAAAATAATATGGCCTTCTGGGGTCGTCTAACTCATTCATAACATCAACCAGCGTATTGGCGGCTACATAATCTTCCCTGCTTGATAAAGGGCCTTTGACGTTAGAGGAAATCGGGTTATTGTTTGGTGGTGCACCCAAATATGGGAAAGACGCATTGTCTTCATTGCTGGTAAACACATTAGGCGCAGCCGCTTCTACAATCGACTGGGCCTGACCTGGATCAACATCGGCCAGCACCAAACCCAACCTTAACTTCAAAGAGTTGCCAAACTTCACCCACTGCCCCATATCTCCTTCATACAACACATCTCCATCTACAAATCCTGGGGTAGCAGGATCAATAAGCCCCAAGGCCATATCAAGACGAGAAAGGATATCATTGTAGATGGTACGCGCATCATCATAAACCGGCAATGAATTTGTAGGTTCAAGCGCCTCTGAGTAAGGCACATCCCCGAAAGTAGTTACCAGCACCGACCAGGCGTATACTTCCATGATCTCAATCTGGGCCAGCTGGTTATTTTTCTCAGCTTCAGGAGTAAATTCGTCTTCGTTTACCAACCTCTTGGATTCTTTCAGATCTGCCAGCACATCCCGGTAAAGCGTTTGCCACATATTCTGCGGGATAAGACGAGACGTCATGTTATACCTTGGTTCATCCAGGTATTGGGTTGATGTCCAGTGCTGCACGTAAAACCTATAGTTATTGATGTTAACGTTTGGCGTAGTTAAGACATCCGACAGGTTCTTCACCGCGTTCGTGAACAAGGTGGCAGGCGGAGCCTCCGATGCCCTCTTAGGATCGACATTATAATCATCCAGACTATCCACGCATGATGATACGATCATCAGCGAGAACAAGCATATTAGTATCTTTTTCATCTCCTCTGACTATTAAAAGTTTAATCTCACATTAAATCCATAAGTTTTTACAGCCGGGTAGGCACCACTCTGATAGCCCCTGGCCGCATTTCCAGAGCTTAAGCCCTCTTCAGGGTCAGAGTACTTCATGTTCTTATGGATGATCCATAGGTTACGGCCTATCAGTTGCACATCAACGCCTTTGATAAAGCCGACACGCTCGACAAGCGTCTCCGGCAGCGCGTATGTCAGGGCAACCTCTCTCAGCTTCACGAAACTGCCATCAAACACGTACCATGCTCTTGGAGCGCCCGCGTAGTTATTGGCCGCATAGCCAAAAGGTGTTAAACCGTCGCCGTTCTGATTTTCTGCATAGATGTCGTTAGGCGTACCGTCCTCTTTAACGCCTGACAATAGTATACCGCCGCCTTCCGCAACCGGGAGTCGGGTTGGGTTACCTTTATCGTTCAGGCCAGCAGTGTGGGGATATAAACCGGTTGCCTCGCCATACCATTGATCCAGCGAGAAAATATCGCCGCCTTGCCGTATATCTATCAGGAATGCAAGGGTAAGGCCTTTATAAGACAGCGAGTTGTTTACCCCGCCCAGCCAATCCGGGTTAGGATCGCCGATGATAAGGTCAGCTTCGGGAGAAACCAGGTAGTAACCGTCGGAGTTAACTGTTCTCTGCCCGTTGGTGTACACAAAGTCGTTGCCCCTGATAACACCATAAGGTTCCCCTACCGCAGCGTTGAGAGAAACACCACCCTGGAAAGACGCGATCGGAAGGTTCTGCACATCCTGGTACAGACTCAGCACCTCGTTTCTGTTGCGCGAGAAGTTCAGGTTCATGGTCCAGCTGAAATCCCCGCCTTGGAAAGGTGTAACAAACGCAGTAACCTCTATACCTTTGTTTTCTACTTCACCGGCATTCACAAACCTGCTGGTGTAGCCACTCGCAGAAGAAGTGGTAACAGGTATGATCTGATCTTCTGTATTCGATTTATACCAGGTAAAATCAAACCCGAACAAGCTGTTAAAGAACTCTGCTTCTATACCTGCCTCAAAGCTTTTCTGTCGCTCAGGCTTTAGCTCCTGGTTATTTTTGGTATTTGGCAGAGAGAAGAGTGGGATGGAGCCAAAGCCCGTTGGTTTTGTATAGACATCAAATATACTTAGAGGCGGAGCGTCATTACCAACTTCTGCATAGTTCACCCTAACCTTACCATGGTTCATCCATTCCATATCTATCACATTGGAGAAGACAAAGTTGGCAGCCGCAGCAGGGTAAAAGTAGGTGTTATCGTCTTCTGGCAGAGTAGTAGATTTATCCCGACGTCCTGAAAGCTCCAGGAACGCCATCTCTTTGTACCCGAAGTTGGCATTGGCGAAGATACCATCAACCCCTCTGCGCCATTCATCTTCAACCGGAGGCTCCACAGGGCTGACTGAATTTGACAGCGAGTATAACCCCGGCACCACAAGGCCACCGTTGGTGGATGCCCTGACAGCGTTTGAGCGCTCCCGGCGCAGGTTGGAGCCTAGCAAACCGTTAAAGCTGATATCCTCCGTAATGTCTTTGTTGAAGTTTAATATCAGGTCATAGTTCGACTCGTTAAAGTCTCTGTTAAACCTGGTATAGTCACTCACGTCTGCACTACCTACAGCCACACGCTCTTCCTGAAAATCATTGGTTGTGTTAAAGGCTGCCCTACCCATAAGGCTAAACCAATCGGTAAACTTATAGTTAGCCATTGCATAACCAAAGAAGTTATCCCTGCTGTCGTTGGAGTAGTTCTGGAATCTTGTCCAGTAAGGGTTATCTGAGTAGATAGGGCCTGTGTTTGAGCTGTTCCAGTTCCAGGTTACGTTTTGGTTATTTCTTTTATAGGCCTCTTCCTGCTCTTTGATGTCCACGTTGGTTTGCCACCACTGCCTGAACTGCTGGTTTGGGTTACGGCCGTTGTAACCAGTGCCATACCTGCCCACGCCTTCTATGCGGGAGTAGTTACCGGAAGCGCTTACTGTTAACTTCTCGGTCGCATCATAGGATCCGTTAAAGTTCAGCAGGTTCTTATCAATCGTACTGTTCGGCAGGTTGCCCTTTATATCGTTGCGGGTATAGCCTAAGTTAAAGGTAGTTTTATCTCCGCCGCCGCTTACCACTATACTTTGGTTAGAGTTAACCCCTGTTTCATAAAAGGTGCTGGGGTCGTTGTCGGCAGCCACCCAAGGCCTGGTTTCGCCAAAGTTGGGGGAGAAGGGGTCGATGGCATCCCAATGGTAAACCTGCAGGTTTGGGTCAAACCGCGGGCCATAAGAAGCATCATCCTGGAACCTTACTACCGGTGCTACGCCGCTACCTAAATCCCGCGGGGTGCGAAAGCCCTGGAAGTAGCCGCCACCGTACTCTTTCTGGTACCTGATAAAGGTGCTCTCATCTATCTGGCTCCAGGTAACGCCACTGTTTATGGTCACATTCAGGGCATTCTTCATACCCTTTTTAGTGGTGATCATGATCACACCGTTTGCAGCGCGCGAGCCGTACAGCGCTGTTGCCGCCGCACCCTTCAACACGTTCACCGATTCGATGTTATCGGGGTTAAGGTCGGCTGCGGCATTACCGAAGTCTGTACCTACCCTTCCTGTCCGCTGGTCTGCCGTGTTATTGTTTTCGTTACTTACCGGCACACCGTCAATCACAAACAGCGCCTGGTTATTGCCGGTAATGGAGGAGTAACCCCGGATGACTACGTTGGTAGAACCACCCATGGTATTGTTGCTCCTGATATCCAGACCAGCCACCTTACCCGACAGCGTGTTTACGAAATCGCTGCTTCGGGTACGGGTAATCTGGTCGCCGCTAACTTCCTGGGCAGAGTAAGCCAGTTCGTTCCGGGTTCTTTCTATGCCCAAGGCAGTTACCACAACTTCTTCCAGTTGTTCCGTGTCTGTAGCCAACGCCACATCAATTGTGTTGGCATCTCCGATGGCCCGTTCTACAGATTGATATCCTATAAAACGAAACACCAGCGTGTTGCTTCCTTCGGGTACATTAACAGAATAATCTCCATTAACCCCGGTTGTTGTACCAACGGTGGTACCCTTCACAATAACAGCAACACCTGGCAATGGCTGGCTGGTAGCAGCGTCCGTTACCGTACCAGTGATGGTCCTTACCTGTGCCATGGCCGAGTGTAACACGGCCGCCACAAGCAAGAGACTCAGTAATAGAATTTTCTTCATTGTGTTTTATTTAAAGTGGGAGTTTAACTTTTTTGAATAATTGGTAATCAAAAGAAATACACAAGTCTGAAGAGCAGTGATAACTGTAAAGCGCTGAGCTGAGAAAGCTCGTTTAGGCAAGGTGCGGTACTACTGAAAAGCCACGTTAGCAGCTGTGGCAGCAGCCAAATACTGTTTTCTTTATTGAGGCTTAAACCAAGAGCTACTCTACTCTGGCTTTGCAACTTATACTTTTGATGATTATCACCAGCATTAAAGATCAGGAGGGAATGACCGGTGCTCTGGCACTAGTTTAGGAAGTAAATAATCTTTCATAGAACATTGGTTTAGGTAGAACAGAATTTATCAGTTATAAAAAACATTATATTTTTAATACTAAAGCATATAAAATATAAAAATACCTATATCCTGACTAAAAATATAGCTTTGCAATTAATATATAAACATTTGATAATAAGCATTTTATATATGTGACTCATTAAATATAATGCCCAAATAACCTAAAAAGCCATTTTTATTCGAATTACCTATTAATTGCAATAATCATATAAATATTATACGAAAACAGAGGGTAAGGCGGTTGTGAATTGCTTGCGTATTAGCAGAATGAGGTGGGAAGAAAAATAGCAGAAAACTTTTGAGGCCAGAGCCGTCTTTATTTTATCCAAAACAACAGAAGCCCGGGGCAAATAACTGTCCCGGGCTTCTGTTGTTTTGGGTTTTATACTTTGCTTGCCTTAGCTAAACAACTGGTAGGTAATAAATGCCATCACATAGGCCAAACCGCTCATGTAAACCAACTGGGCAGCGGGCCAAGTCCAGCTTTTTGTTTCGCGGCGCACAATGGCCAGGGTGCTGACGCACTGCATGGCGAAAAGGTAGAAGATCATGAGCGAGAAGCTGCGGGCCGGGGTAAAGAATGGATCGCCGTTGGCATCTTTTTCAGACATTAGCTTATTCTTGATCGTGGTTACGTTCTCCTCCTCGCCTATACTATAAATCGTGGACATGGTGCCCACAAACACCTCACGGGCGGCGAAGGAGGTAAGCAGGGCAATGCCTATCTTCCAGTCGTAACCCAGGGGCCTGATAACAGGCTCTATGGTGCGGCCAACAATGCCTGCGTAAGAGGATTCCAGTTGATGCGAGGCAATCCTGTTTTCGGTTTGTTCTTCTGTCAGATTTTCGGCTTGTGCTTCTTTGAGCGCCAACTGCTCGGCCTTTTCAAAATTGTTGCCGGGGCCATAGGAGGCCAACACCCAAAGTATGATCGAGATCGCTACAATCACTTTACCGGCCTCAAAAACGAATGCCTTTACTTTCTCCACAATGGTAATGCCCACATTTTTCCAGCGCGGCATCTTATAAGTAGGGAACTCCATGATGAAGTAGCTGCGCTCGCGGGCCTTTAGCAGCACCTTCAGCAGCAAGGCAGAAAGTATGGCCGCCAGAAATCCCAGCAAGTATAAGCCCATCAGCACCAGGCCCTGCAGGTTCATAAAGCCGAAGTAGTATTTCTCGGGCACCACCAGGGCAATCAGCACCGTGTACACCGGGATGCGGGCCGAGCAGCTCATCAGCGGCGTCACGAAGATGGTGATCATGCGGTCTTTCCAGTTCTCGATGGTGCGCGCCGACATGACGGCAGGCACGGCGCAGGCCACGCCCGAGATAAGCGGCACCACGCTTTTGCCGTTCAGGCCGAACTTGCGCATGATCTTGTCCATCATAAAGGTAACGCGGGCCATGTAGCCGGTTTCCTCCAGCACGGCAATAAACGCGAAAAGGATGGCGATCTGCGGCACAAACACCAAAATCCCTCCTAAACCGGCTATCACGCCTTCGGTAAGCAGGTTCACCAGCGGGCCGCTGAAGTTCTCTTGGATCAAGGTATTCAGGCCAGCGATGCCGCCGTCAATCAGGTCCATGGGGTAGCTGGCCCAGGCGAAGATGGCCTGGAAGATCAGGAAAAGTATACCGAAGAAAATGAGGTAGCCGAACACCCGGTGCGTCAGAATCTGATCGAGGCGGTTGCTGAACTTCTCGTCTTTCTCGGCCTTCTCCACGCGCACGGCATCCAGCAGGAGCTCGTTGATGCGGGTGTAGCGGGCTATCGTCTCGTCGGCCTGCAGCGCGTTAGACTTAAACCCAACGGCCTCCAACTGCTCGTCCAGCCAGGCCACATTTTCCTCACTCAGGAACTTCAGGCTCTTGTACTGGTGCGCGAACTGCAGGGCCAGGTAATCGTTGCTGAGGTTAAATCGTTCTTTTATACTTTGCAGCAGCGGCTGCAGATTGGCCGGTATCTGAAAAAAAGGCTTCTCCGGTGCGCTCAGCTGCTGCGTCATCACGATCTTAAGCGCTGCCACCCCTATCCCTTTGCGGGCGTTCATGGGGATAACCGGCACGCCGAGTTCACGCTGCAACAGCGCTACGTCAATCTTCACCCCTTCCTGCTCGGCTACGTCCACCATGTTCAGCGCCAGCACCGCCGGCAACTGCAGGTCGGCCAGCTGCGTGAACAGCAGCAGGTTGCGCTTCAGGTTAGAAGCGTCGGCGGTAACAATAACGAGATCCGGGAAATGCTTGGAGGTTGGGTCGTAGAGCAGGTCGGTTATCACGCGCTCATCCAACGACTTAGGGTACAGGCTGTAGGTGCCCGGCAGGTCTATGATCTCGGCGCGTATGGACGGCGTCAGCTGGCTATACCCCGTTTTCTTATCAACTGTGACCCCCGGGAAATTTCCCACCTTCTGGTTAAGGCCAGTGAGCTGGTTAAATAACGATGTCTTGCCGGAGTTAGGATTTCCGATCAGGGCGATCTTCACCTCCTCCGCCCCGGCCGTAACGCGCGCTGCCGGTTTTATCTCAGGTTGGGTAGCTACAGGCATGTATAAAATCTACTGCTTGAGTAATATCGTCTCGGCTTCGTCTAAGCGGAGAGAGAGCGTATAGTTGTTTACAATAATAGTGATAGGGTCGCCGAGCGGGGCGCGGCTGTTCATTTTTACCTCCGTGCCAGGGATACAACCCATTTCAAGCAGTTTCAGGCCCATTTCAGGGTCTTGCAGGCAGCAGATCACACCACGCTCCCCTATCTTCATTTCGCGCACCGATTTGCGCTCCTTATGCTCTTCTGCTTTGTGTTGCACCTGTTACCTCTCTTTATTTAGACTGTTTATAAACAACTGCAAGTTACAAGGTGTTCAACTTTAAAGCAAAAGAATTCAGAATTTGAAGATGGAGGAGTTAAAATCATACTTGACAGGGGGCTAAACCACTTACCCTGCTCCTCTTCTCTCCAAATTAAACCCGTCAGCCCTCCTCCGAATAAAACACCCTTTTTACCCGTGTGCTGACGTTTGTGAGCAGTTCGTAGGGGATGGTGCCGATGCGCTGCGCCAACTCCGCCAGGGTGATCTCAGGCCCAAACACGACAGCAGTATCGCCGGCCTTTACATTTACCCCAGTCACATCTACCATGCTCATATCCATGCATACGTTGCCGATGATGGGGCAGCGATGGCCGTTTATCATCACCTGCCCCGCCCCGTTGCTGAAGCGGCGGTCGTAGCCGTCGGCGTAGCCAATGGCGATGGTGGCGGTGGTTTTGTCTACATCCGCAACGCCTTTGCGGCTATAGCCCACGGTTTCGCCCGCTTTTATACTTTTAACCTGCGACACGGTGGTTTTGAGCGTGCTGACCGGCCGCAGCGCCTCCTGCTCTGAGCCAGTGGCCTCCACGCCGTAGAGCCCGATGCCCAGGCGCACCATGCCCAGCTGGTGCTCCGGAAAACGCACAATGCCCGCTGAGTTGAGGATGTGCTTGATGACGTTATACTTCAGCCGCCCCTCCAGCTCAGCCGCCATACTTCTGAAACGCGAGATCTGCAGCTGCGAGAAATCGTTGTGGATGGCCTCGTCGGCGCCGGCCAGGTGGCTGAACGCGCTGGCCACCTGCAGCTGCGGATTTTGCTCCAGAAGCGCGAAAAGGTGCTCAAAGTCCTCGGGCACGAAACCAAGCCGGTGCATGCCCGTGTCCAGTTTCAGGTGGATTTTATACTTTGTGCCCGGCTCCAGCGAGTATACATAATCCTGCAACTGCTCCAGCGAGTAGATTTCCGGCTCCAGGTTGTACTGCCGCAGCTTCACAAAGCTGTCCTGCGAGGGGTTCATCACCATGATGGGCAGCGTGATGCCGTTCTCGCGCAGGGCCACGCCTTCATCAACATAGGCCACGGCCAGGTAATCCACCCGATGGAACTGCAGCAGGTTGGCCACCTCGAAGCTGCCGCTGCCATAGGCAAAGGCCTTTACCATCACCATCAGTTTGGTGTCCGGGGCGAGTTTAGCGCGGTAGTAGTTGAGGTTGTGCACCAGGGCATCCAGGTTTACCTCCAGCACCGTGCCGTGCACCTTCTGCTGGAAAGTCTGCACGATCTTCTCGAACCCGAACACACGCGCGCCCTTCAGCAGAATTACCTCGTTGCGGAATGCCTCTGGTTTAAAGTCTTGCAGGAAACCAGCGGTGGAAGTATAAAAACCGGCCTGGGAGAACAGGTGTTTATACTTGCTGATGGTGGGGCCGATGCCGATGAGCCGCTGCACCTTGTGCGCCTGCACCAGCTCCGCCACCTTGCGGTACAACTGCTCCTCCGGCAGCCCCGACTCCAACACATCGGAAAGTATAAGCGTGCGCTGCCCCCGTTGCGGCTGGTTGGCCTGCAAATCCAGGGCGATGGCGAGGCCGGCGAGGTCGTTGTTGTAGGTGTCATCGATGAGGTAGCAGCCGTTGATGGCCTCCTTCATCTCCAGGCGCATGGCCACGGGATGCAGGCGGTCGAGGCGGTCCTGTATTTCGGAGAGCGGCAGGCGGCGGTGCAGCAGCACAGCCAGGCAGTGCAGCGCGTTCTCCACAGAGGCCTCGTCGGTGAACGGAATGGCCAGGCGCTGTTTCTCGCCCCCGAAAGTATACACCACGATGGTTTTATGGCCGGCCGTGGTGGTGGCATTGATGTATAGATTGGCCTCCGGGTGTTGGCGGCTCCAGGTGAAGGATTTTATACTTTGCGCCTGCACGGCCTGGTGCAGCAGCTCGTAATCGGAAGCGTAAAAAAGCAACTCCACGCCCTGGAACAGCTGCAGCTTCTCCTGCACCTTCTGCTCCCGCGAGGCAAAGCCCTCGTCGTGGGCGCTGCCGAGGTTGGTAAAAATACCAATGGTGGGCCGGATGACCTGCTGCAGTTTCTCCATCTCGCCGGGCTGCGAGATGCCGGCCTCAAAAATGGCCAGGGTATGGTTGGGCTGCAGCTGCCACACGCTCAGGGGCACCCCCAGCTGCGAGTTGTAGCTGCGCGGGCTCTTCACCACCAGCTCATCGGGGCTCAGCAGCTGCGACAGCCACTCTTTCACGATGGTTTTGCCGTTGCTGCCCGTGATGCCGATCACCGGAATGTTGAACTGTGCCCGGTGCCACGCCGCCAGCCGCTGCAGCTCCTCCAGGCTGTTTTTAACCTGCAGGATATTCGCTTCCGGGTACTGTTCTTTCAGCTCCCCCTCCTCGCCCTGCTCTACCACAAAAGCCCGCACACCCTGCGCATAAAGCTGCGGCAGGTACTTGTGGCCGTCGTTATACTTGCCCCGGATGGCAAAGAACACCGAGCCTGCCGGCTGCGAGAGCTTACGGCTGTCGGTGAGCAGATGCACGACGGGCAGTGGTTGCGCGAGCTGCACCAGTTTGCCCTGGGTTATACTTTGTAGCTGCTGAAACGTGAGCATGAAGCGTGTTTTATACTTGGGGGCTAAAGTTAGAAAGTTAAAAGGTTAGAAAGTTAGAAAGTTCGGGAGTTTAGGAGTTAGAGGGTTTAAGAGCTGGGGAAAAACAGACGAATTGCAATCCTGAAAATCAAAAAACTATCCTTTAAATCCTGATTCAGACAACCAACAATTCTCTACCTTTGCGCACTTTTATACTTTTCTGATTAAGCGATGGGCACTACCAACACCAAACCATACTACGCGGCGGGCCTGGCGGCGTTTATTATCTGGGGCTTTATCCCGTTTCCGCTCAAGGCGCTGGCAGACTACCCCAGCGGGCAGATTTTATACTTTAGGGTGGCGCTATCGGTGGGCTTGCTGCTGGTGATCTCGCTGCTGTTCCGCCGCAAGCAGTTGCGGGCAACGCTGGAGCAGGTAAAATCTTCCTCTCCCCGCGAGTCGCGCCTGTTCATGCTATTTACTTTCCTGGGCGGCGTGCTGCTTACCACCAACTGGCTGACCTTCATCTACGTGGTGAACCATATCGATATCCAGACGGGCTCGTTCTCTTACCTGCTTTGCCCTATCCTCACGGCTGTACTCGGCTTTCTGCTGCTGAAGGAGGAGTTGCGCCCGAATCAGTGGCTGGCCATTGCTCTGAGCGCCCTGAGCTGCGCGCTAGTGGGGAGCGGCGAGATAACCAGCCTGCTTTTCAGTTTGCTGATCGCGCTGAGCTATGCGTTTTACCTCATCTCGCAGCGCCTTCTGAAGGCGTATGACAAGATCGTGCTCCTGAAGCTGCAGCTGATCCTGGCTTTCATCTTTATCGGACCGTTCTATACTTTCTTTACTGGCGGCAACGCGCAGCTCGATACGCACTTCTTTGTGCAGGTGGGGCTGCTGAGCGCCGGTTTCACGGTGCTGCCGCTGTTCCTGAACCTGTTCGCTCTGAAAGAGCTGACCTCCGGCACCATCGGCATCCTGATGTACATCAACCCGATCCTAAACTTCGTGATGGCGTTTTTATACTTTGGCGAGGAAACCACGGGCACAAAGATAGCGGCCTACCTGATCATTTTCATCTCTGTGATCATCTACAACATTAACCTGAAGGGCCGCAAGAAGCGTGGCGATGGGTTGGTGATTCCGCCGGTGGGGACTACGGCTGTGGTGAAGTAACTTTTATTTTATACTTTATATCTCCCCTTCTGGCGCCCGAAAGTTTTAGAGTTTTTTAAATGATGCCTCCTATTTGCTGGCGCGAGTTTGTAACTCGTGTCTTTTAATGATGTCGAGTTACAAACTCGACTGGCTTGGAAGGCCATACTTATACTACTTGCTGTTCCGGACATCCCTGTCCGGAACCTTTCTGCTGCGGACTTCCTAGTCCGCGTGAGCCATACTTTATACTTCCATAGCCGCTGCTTTCTGCCACTTGACACAAGCTATCCTTTCTTTCAGCAGTTCATCCTCAGTCTTACGAACCTAAAATTTCACCTCTGGCTTTGGCTCCCTCTAGCCCGGGAGGGCTCGTCTTCGGGCATCGCGCTGTGTTCCCTCCTGCGCCAGGGCGCTGCCCTTCGGGCACCGGATCTCACAAGGCGTTCTTTTTCGAGGGCCCCTACCCCCACCCAAAGACTGGGATCAGTTCTCGATAGTCGCGGCCTTGGCTACAAAGCTTCAGCAGAACTCCCTCCCCTGTTCTTAGGGGAGGGTCGGGGTGGGGTAAAGTCCCCCTTCGAAGGGGGCTGGGGGTTGATTACACAGGCAAACTATTCCTCTTTGACGGGCTTAGAGAATAGCTAAACACAGTCCCCTTAAACAGCAAAGGCCTCACCAACTGCTGCTGGAGAGGCCTTTGCTTATACTTTTATTCTTTAATTCGTGGTTGCGCCTTTTTCTTTCCGCTCATCCAGCCGCTCCATTCTACGGGCTGCGGTGTCTACGTTAGGATCTACGTCTCCGAACTGGTCGGCCTGCTCGCCGGTGACGGCTGTGTCGCCGATGGGGGCTGGGCGTGGCTCACTTAAGTTTGCGGCCCCTTCATCACCCTCCACAACCGCCTCCGAGGTGCCTATTTCCTTTTCTTCCTCAATTGTCTCGGAGCTTTGGCTACAGCCAAAGCCCACAACGCTTGCAAAAGCCAGGGCCAGGCCTGATTTTAATATATCTGATGTCTTCATAATTCTTGGTCTATTTGTTCTTCGGCTATTTTTAACGACCTCAGCGCGAATTAGGTTATCAAGTGACTGAAGTATGCGGCAGCCTTAGAACCCGAAGCCCATCAGCACCCCTGTTCTGGCCCTGTTGCCCTCCTGGAACGAGGTCACGAAATCCACGCGCAGCACCTTAAAGATGTGCTCAATGCCCAGCCCCAGTTCCAGGTAATGCCGCGACTCCTGCGTGTTCAGGTAGTTCAGGCTCACCACCTCCTGCCATTTCAGCTTTCGGAACAGCGGAATCTTGTTAAACAGGAACCCATTAAAGTGATGCTCATAGTGCGCCTCCAGGTAGCGGTTGTTGGTGCTGTAGCGGTAGTAGTCCAGCAGTTGGAAGCCCTCGTAGGTACCGGCGGCCAGGGTACGGTTACCGTTAAAGTGCTTGTAATCCATCAGGCGCATATCCTCCTTGCCCCAGAACAAGGACCCCAGCACATTATACTTGCTGCGGCCAAGCAAGCCAAAACTCACCTCGTCGCTTATACCTAGACCCGCCGTGTTATACTTTACATCGCCCCCAAACGCCTTTATCGCACCACGGTAGCTTAGCGTAAAGGTTGGGTATTTAGAGCCAAGGTTGATCTTGTTGTCGGGGCGGGAGATGTAGCGCTGCCCCGGTTTTATACTTATGGCGGCGGTCACCGTCAGGGCTTCGTGGGGAGTGAACGAGGCGTCGTCCAACTCAGCGTTCACGGGCACGTTGGAGGTAAATCGGCTCGGCTCGTCCTCTCCCCGGTCCTTAAAGCTGAAGTCGGCGGTGTTCTCCAGCGGCATGCGGTGCGCGTAGTTGACAGAGGTATTAAACCGTAGCCCGTTCCAGAGTTCGCTGCGATAGCTTACCTGACCGAAGTCGCGCTGGTAAAGCTTGAGGTAGTTCCGCTCGGCAATTAAAGTATAAAGTGTATTTATAAAGGGTGAAATCGGGTTTAGGTAATTGATCTGGGCTATATAGCGGCCGCCCTCCACGGTGATGGTGCTGTTCCTGATCGGGTCGTACTGGTAGCTTGCGAGCAGCTTGGCGTTGAGCTTCTGGTTGCTGAAGCCGTAGCGCACCCCGGGCTCTACCTGCAAATAGCGGCGGTCCTCGAAATTCCTTCGGTAGTTGACGCGCACGTCGGCCGCCACACCCTCCACGGTGTTGTACTGCAGCACGCTCGGCCCGCCCGTCAGGCTCAGCAGCGGGTCGAAACGGTAATACTTGCGCTCGAAGGTGTTGGAGTAAGTATAGCCGCCCAGCAAAAAGCTGCCGAACGAGGGCTTGTTGCGCACCGCGTCCAGCGAGTCCTGGTAAGGGCGGGAGTTTTTGACTACCTCCAGGCTATCCTTCTTGTGGTAATCCACTACCTCCTCCTGCGTAAGCGGCACCGGCCTGACTGAGGCCCAATAGGCTGAGTCGCGTTTGTTGGCCTCTTTCTCTACCAGCAGCACCTCTTTGCTGAAAAGCTCCTCACTTACCACAGGCTGCGCCGGGGGTGCGGCAGCCTCGGGCTCCACCACTTTATACTTTGTTTTCTTGGCGGGCCTGGCCGCTACCGCCTCCGTTTCTTCGACAGGTTCTGGCTCTACCTCCTCCACCCGCGGCGGCTTGGCGTAGGCTGGCTGCACCTTGTAGTTGGAGTACACGCCCATGGCATAGCCGCCACCCTTAAAGCCCAGTCCGGCCGCTTCAAAGGTAAAGCGCTGCGACACGGGCATCCATACTTGCTCCGTTACGGGGGCGTACACCTGCCGCACACGTATCCAATCCACGAACTCGATGCCGGCATCCTTGGTAAGCTTGAGGTCGGTGCTGTGTATGCGCCAGCTGCCATCCACGATGTAGATGCTACCCGAGAAAACCGGATCGTGCTTGCGGCGCGGGATTACTTTTATCTTGTTGATGGTGCGCCCGTCTTCCTGGAAGGTACCCAGGTACTCGAAGCGGTAGAACATGAGAGCGTTGTTGGCCAGCGGCGACACGAAGCCGCGCTCGCTCAGCCCCTCCACCTTTAGCAGCGGGTCGTAAAAGCTGATGCTCATCTCGGAGGCCTGGTTAAAGCTGAAGCCTTTCTTCTGACCGCTTACCTTGCTCGAGATCATGCGCTCGTGGATCTTGTTGGGCTTCTTAAACGCCAGCTCCGACACCGACTCCGACAGGTACACGATGCCCGTGTCCACATCCACGATCTTCACGCCTAGTATCTTGGAGGGCACCTTATCCATGCGGGCCACGCCTTTCATGTACACGCGGGCGCTCCAGGTGTTCACTTCGTCGCGGTGGTATTTGCGCAGGCGGATAGCGTTGCGCATGATGGCGTAGGCCGGGTCTTCGTCGGAGGCTTTCACCACTACCTCCTGCAGGTTCAGGACTTCCGGTTGCAGCTGCACGTTCAGCTCCTGCACCGCTTCGCCCACTGTAACGGTTTGGGTATGGGCACGGTAACCCACATACTTAAACTCCAGGGTATAGGTGCCGGGGCTGAGCTGCAGCTGGTACAGGCCCTGGTCATTGGTGGCGGTGCCGCTGGCAGTTTCCTTTATGTAGATGCTGGCGAATGGCAGGCCCTTGTTGTTCTCATCGGTTACGCGGCCACGCAGTATGCCGGCCATACTTAGGGCAGGCACAAGGAGCAGCAGCAAAAGTAGAAAGGTTTGGCGCATGTGCTATAGGGTTTGTAGCAATCATATCAGCTAAAAAGATACGCAGGAAAGCCCTAACCATCCGCACAGAATCATACTTTTTATACTTTATGGCATAGCGACTCTCTTCACTTAGAGCCTGATCCGGCAGCCAGGGTTGCTTTTTTGGTGATTTTATTTTTGTACTGCACGTTCAGGATCACCCCGAGCAGCACCAGCGCCATACCCACGTATGTCCAGACGTTAAGCAGCTCCCCGAAGAAAAAGAAACCGAACAGCAGGGCGTAAATAATGCCGATATACGTCAGGTTGGCCACTTTGGAGATCTCCTCGTTTTGGTACGAGAGCGTCATGTAGTACTGCCCCAGCTGCGTGAACAGACCCACGAGCAGCAGCATCACCCAACCCCACCCATCGGGCTGCACCCAGTTAAACAACGTATAAACGCCCACCACCGGCAGCGTTACCAGCGGGAAATAGAAGATGATGACCAGCGGATGCTCCTGCACGTTGAGCTTGCGCACGATGCTGTAGGCTACCCCTGTGAACACGGCACTCACCACACCCAGCCACAAGTATAAACTGTCCACGTTCGTCTCCACGCCCTCAATCACCAGGATTCCGGCAAACGACACCAGGAAGAAGAACCACTGCCACAGCCGCACCCGCTCCTTCACGATAAAGATGCCCATGATGGCCGTGAAAATCGGCGACAGGTATTGCAAGGTGGCCGCCGTGGCCAAAGGTATGTTCTGCAGCACGTTGAAGAACAGGATCAAAGCCACCGCCCCGAAAGCCCCGCGCGCAAACAGCCACTTGCGGTTGTTGCCCCACACGCTCACGTTTGCCCGGCGCAGAAACACTAGGCTTATCGCCAGCGACACCAATGACCGGAACACAATGATCTCCTCGGCCGGAATATGCGGCACCCACTTCACGCACACCTGCATCAACGCGAAAAAGAACGTCGACAGCAGCATGTATACCACTCCTTTTGATAGCTTCATCTTTAATGTTTTTCACTACAAAGGTCCAGCTTTTGGCTGGAGATTGCTAATTTGTCTGAATCGGGATTTGCAGGATTCAATAAAGATGCACAGAATTGAAAAGGTACACGATTCGGCCAGGTCGCGACCTGGCCCTACGAATATTGTCCTCAACTTTCTAACCTTCTAACTTTTTAACTTTCTAACTTTAATCTCTGTTTATACTTAGTAAAAGCTGATTTATACTTTTGGAACGCGACAAGAAAAAGAAGACCTATACCCCCAAGGAGGCGCTGATAAAAGCCGCCGCCTACTGCGCCTACCAGGACCGCACGCAGCAGGAGGTGCGCGACAAACTCTACTCCTACGGTCTGGAGCCCGACGATGTGGAGGAACTGATCGTGCGCCTGAGCCAGGAGAAAATGATTGACGAGGAGCGCTACGCCCAGAGCTACGTGCGCGGCAAGTATGGCCTGAAGAAGTGGGGCCGCCGCAAGATTATGCAGGGCCTCAAAAGCAAGGGCATCTCCGACTACTGCATCAAGCAAGGCCTGAAAGAGATTGATCCCGAAGTCTACGAACAGCACCTGCTGCAGCTACTCGAGAAGAAAAACGCCACCGAGAAAGAGAAAAACCCCTTCGCCCGCCGCCAAAAGCTAACTTACTTTCTCATGAGCAAGGGCTATGAGAACGACCTGATACAGGATGCGCTGAAGGGGCTGGAGGAGAGGTAAAGTTCTGTATATTGGTTGAGCGTTGTGCTCTATGTTTAAACAGGTACTCCAGATATAGTGCAGATAAACGTATGTTTACGTTTATACCTTAGTTGGAGAAAATTTAAAAGCATGTTGAAGTTTTTACCCTTTAGATTATTTATTCTTCTCTGCTTAACTCTCTTCGGATGCAAGCAAGAGTTTCCTGCTATTAAAGTAGATATAGAAGATTACAAGAAGGAGATACAAATCTTAAAAGATGGCGAAGTTATAAGGGAAATAACCAATGAAATAACGTTTCCGCCAGAGCTGCAATTCGAGCTAAACTCGATGGTAAGCTACGATATTGACTCTCTAAATCGAATCTTGTACATCAACAACTATGCTAAAGAGCTTTTAGCTGTTTCCATTGACAACGGTCAAGTGCTACACAGGTCAAGTTTAAAACAAATTGACTTCGATGGGGAACATACTCATGGTAAACTGAAAGGAAAAGTTTTTCATGTTAAGAAATACAGAGACAAAGTACTGCTTATCACTAATATGGATGTACAGGTTTACAATGAAGAGTTACAGTTGCAGAAGAAGCTTTTAGATAGTGTGGCGTTGGATAATCCAAGGCTGCTCAAGGGTTTTATTGGCAGCTTTGACAATACTTTGGAAGGAGATTCTATTAAGCTAATTTACAGTATTCAATCCTATCAGTATGGGATAAATGATTTAGCGAAACCCGTTATTATAGAAGATTATACTTTTAAGCTGTAGCTGACTTATGAATACTTTCAAAAGGTCTAAGAGTAAAGCAGGCAGTAAGAAGAATGGCTTTATAAAATAATAACTTTTTCCAACAACACCTTTACGATAGCTACGCCACCGCAAAGCCCATTACGTTAGCTAGATAATATTCCCTACCGCTTCGGCCCCATCTCCGGGTTCTGGATTCTGCGCTGCGGCACCAGCACCACGCGGCGGCCGGTTACTTCCTCTAAAATCGGCTTGAGTACCTTTTCAGCGTTTACCTTCGTCTGGTCTAGTATACCGGAGCTCAGGGCAGCCTTTTTTACGTTGGCCTCGGCATACTTATAACTTTCCTGCACCAGGTCGGCATCCTGAAAGTAGGTATTTTCTTTGCTGAAGACTTTGGTCTTGCTGTGGTCTATCTTATAGTAGCAGATCTCCGGCTCCGGCAGCGCCACCTGAACCACCGAGTCGCCCTGGAATTGGATATCCGCCTGCGTTATTTTAGTAAAATCCACGCAGCCCACGGCCTCGCCAGTCACAATAAGTACCACCTTCGAGTTCGGCACCCACCGCGACACGTTCTTCTCATACTCTACCACATCCTTAAAATTATAACGCACCAGTTCCATGCGGCCCAAGTCTTCCACAGAAGTGAGCACCGTGTTGAAGTTCACGACCACCTCCGGCTCTTTCCTCTCGTCCGGTTTGCTGAAGTAATCGCCAACGGTGCGCCACAGGAAAATGCCGAGCGAGATAAGTATAACCCAGGGTAAGATCTTGATCAAAAAACGGAGTAAAAGCATCGGTGCCAGTATGATTTCAGGTACAGATACGGAATTGCAAACATTATGCTACAATTTATACTTACCCCCGCACGCCCAACCGCTGCTTAAAACCGGCGTTACCCTGCAGGCCTCCCGTATGCACCGCCACAATGCGGCTGCCTCTCTCAAAGTAACCCTGCCGGATCAGATCAAAGAGGCCATACATCATTTTGCCGGTGTAAATGGGCTCCAGCGGAATGCCGTGCTGCTGTTCGAAAGTATCCATAAAAGCCAGCAGCTCCGGCTTTACCTTGGCATAGCCCCCAAAATGGTAATCGGTGATGAGCTGCCAGTTGCCGTAATGCTGCCCGCTGTAGGCCTGCACCAGCTGTTCAACCTCCTGCTGCAAAAACTCGCCGCCTTTTAGCGCCGGAAAGCCCAGTGCATTGTGCTCGCCTGCCAGCCCTGCCACAATACCAGCAAACGTGCCACCAGTGCCCAGGGCGCAGCAAATGTAGTCATACTGTATATCGATGTCCTGCACAATCTCTGCGCAGCCTTTTACGGCCAGCAGGTTGGTGCCGCCCTCTGGTAGCAGGTATACTTCACCAAAAGTCTGCAGTAGCTCTTCCTGAAAGCCGGGTTCGCTTTTTTGCCTGTACTTTTCACGGCTGATGTAATGCAGCTCCATGCCGCAGGACGCGGCGAAGCTGAGCGTCGGGTTGAGCGGCAGGTGCTCCTCGCCCCGGATGATGCCGATGGTCTTGAAACCGTACTCTTTGCCCGCCGCCGCTGTGGCTGCGATGTGGTTGGAGTAGGCCCCTCCGAAGGTAAGCAAGGTATAATGCCCTAGCCTCTTTGCCTCCTGCAGGTTATACTTTAGCTTGCGCCATTTATTGCCCGAGATGTGCGGATGCAGCAGGTCCTCCCGCTTCACCCACAGCTCCACCCCCTGCTCCTGCAGCAGTTTATCCTCCAGCTTCTGTAACGGTGCCTCTTCCATACTTACAAGGTTACCAAAAAAGAAGCCCCAGCAACAGCCAGGGCTAAACTTTATAAATTGTCTAAATCAGGATTTACAGAACTATAGGATGTGCAGGATTAAGATTAACTCTCTCCTAAACTCTCTAACTTTTTAACCTTCTAACTCCAATTACACTTTCTCCACGATCGGCTCCTCTACCGGCTCTTTCTTTACGGCGTAGAAGATGGCCCCGGCCACTACCAGCACCAGTAGGATAGAGGAAATCAATGAAACCGTATTGCCTGTATAGTATGACTGCGGCGCAAACTTAAACTCGATGGTGTGCTTGCCTTCCGGCACCTCCATGGCACGCAGCACATAGTTGGCGCGGAAGTGATCCACTGGCTCACCGTCCAGGTAGGCCTGCCATCCTTCCGGGTAGTAAATCTCCGAGAACACCACCAGCCCTTCTTTGGCAGCCTCATACTCATACTTCAGGTAGTTTGGCTCGTATTCTGTTAGTTTGATGTTAGCGTCATCTGCGCTGAAGTAACGTCTTTCAACCGGGAATTTGTTTACGTCCACCACTGCGGTAGCACCGGCATCAAACATGGTCAGTGCCTCCAGCTCCTCGTCCGGCGATTGCACCGGCTTCACCTCCTCTATAAACCAGGCATTGCCCAGGGCATCCGGAATTCGCTGCACAGGTTGCTTCGGATTTCCGGTGATGGCGTAGCGGGTGTTGAGCATGCGCAGCACCTCCAGGTTATTCTGTGCGATGTGACGATCGATCAGGTCCTGGTAACGGCGCATCTTGGCGCCATGGTATCCGCCCACCGACTTATGAAAGTAGGACGTACGGGCATCGTTAAACGGATTCGGCAGGTTGATCACGCGGTAGCTCAGGCCTCTTGACTTGTCTTCTGTATCCTGCAGAATCATCTGGTCGGCAGGGGTTGGCTGGAAGAAATTGGCCTCCACACGGCGCTCAAAGTCACCGTTGTTCAGGTAACGCTGGTCCACCGACCACAAATCCACAAGCACAAGTATACCCACACCGGCCATGGCCACCGTAGCAGACAGCTTGTTTTTCACGTAGAAGTATAGCAAAGCGGCCGCCAGAAGTATAAACACCAGCGAGCGGAAAGCGTCGGAGCGCATCATGCTCTCACGGTCGGCACGGATAGCGTCAATCGGGAACTGCGCCTGAATCAGCTGCTGGTCAGCGGCTGACACAAAGCTGGCGGTACCGGCAAACAGCCACACCAGCAAACTGATGCCCGCCGTTATACCCGCAGAAATGAGCAGTTTCTTGTCCAGCTCCTTGATCTGGCTACGCTCGTTTATCAGTTTCCACAGCGCAAGTATGGCCAGGAACGGAATCGTGATTTGCGCGATAACCAAAGCCGATGCAACTGCCCTGAACTTGTTGTAGAGCGGGAAATAGTCGAACATGAAGTAGTTGAATGCCTCAAAGTTCTTGCCCCAAGCCAGCAGAATGGAAAGTATGGTTCCGGCCACCAGCCAGCTCGTCCAGCGGCGATCCACGATAAAAAGGCCCAGTACAAACAAGAACACCACGATGGCGCCCACGTAAACCGGTCCGCTCGTCATCGGCTGCGCACCCCAGTACATCGGTAGGCCCTGCTTTACCAACTGCTCTGCCTGCGCCGGTGCAGCTCCCATTTTCAAAAACGCCTCATACGTTTCAGAATCTGTATCGAGCGGAGCACTGCTGCTGCCTCCGTAGAAGTCCGGTATCAGCAAGGTCATGGTTTCGCTCACGCCGTAGCTCCAGTTAAAGGCATACTCACGGTCCAGGCCGCTGCCCACGTTGTCGCCGTTGTTTGGCTGTGTCAGTTCAGACTTACCCCGGATGCTGTACTCGCTGTACTCCGCAGTAGTATACAATCTGCCGAAGTTCACGCCCACGGCAAGTATGGCCGCCACCAACAGCACCATGCCGCGCTTAAGCAGCTCTGCAATAGTACCATGCTTTACAGCGTAGATGATCTCTACCACGGCAAAAACCAGCACCAGCAGCAGCATGTAGTAGGTCATTTGCAGGTGGTTGAAGTGCAGGTTCATGGTAAGGCCCACGGCAAACAGTGCCGCGCCCACCCAGAGGTTCTTGCGCAGCGCATAGATCAGGCCGGCCAGTACCATCGGGATGTAGGCAATGGTAAGTGATTTGGTGTTATGCCCCGCCTCCAGGATGATGAGGTTATAGGACGTGAAGGAGAAAGCCACCGCTCCAATGATGGCCAGCCAGGTGCTCATGCCCATGGCTACCAACAGGATGTAGGCGCAAATCAGCGTAATGAAAATATTACCCGCCAGGGCCGGCAAGTCGAATGTCAGTATTTTGTGGATATAGCCCGACCAGTCGCCGGGAAACTTGGTTTGAATGAGGTAAGCCGGCATGCCACCGAACATGGAGTTGGTCCAGAGGGCTTCTTCGCCGGTGCGCTCGCGGTAATCCTGTATTTCTTTGGCCCCGCCCTTAAACTGCAGAATGTCGTGTTGGGCAAGGCCTTTGTCCTGGAAAAGGACCGGCGAGAAGTATACCGCCGTCAGGATAAGGAAAATAAGTACGGCGATGGCATGTGGCAGCACATCGCGCTTAAAGTTGAAGGAAGTTGTCATAATCTTTCAAAAACCCGAAATAGAGCTTGAAAGATAGCAGTTTTATTTTACTTCTTCATAATCCACGTACTCGCCGCCGTTGAAAGTCTTGCGCTTTGGCTGCTCGGGTATATAATCGATCTTAACTCCGTCTTTTGCACGCCCGTTGTCGCTATGGCTTTGCTGCTGTGCCTGGCGCTGCTGCTGGTGCATATTGGAGTAGAAAAAAGAGCCGTTGCGCATTTTCTTCCGGATAAACATCCCCAGCAGCCACCTGAACAGCGTGGGGGCCACCAAACGGATGAAGAAAATTATGAGCAGCGTGGTGAATATGAATTTCATCGTGATTTAGTCTTCTTAAACAAGTATGCCATGCCTACTGCAAAAACAGTACCGATGGTATGTTACAACTCTTTTGCCAGCTTTTTGTTACCTGACGTTTTGACTGGGTTCGGCAAAGATAAGGAGTATAGTTGTTTAATGCAGGTTTGCGGTGGTTAGTTCCGGGCAAAGGGAGGTAATGGTTGGATTGGTTTATCCCATCCGGCGCAAGTCCCCTGACTTGTGTCTAAAAATGATGTTGAGTTTGTAATCCCTTCCTGCTGGCCCTCTTACTGCTGGCGCGAGTTTATAACTCGTGTCTTTTAATGATGTCGAGTCTCCGACTCGACTGGCTTGGAAAGCCGTACTTTATACTTTGGCCATACTTTTATACTTGTCTCTCCCGCTGTTCTGGACATCCCTGTCCGGAACCTCTCTGCCGCGGATTTCCTAATCCGCGTGAGCCATACTTTATACCTTTACCTTAATAACTGCTGCTTTCTGTAGCTTGAAACAAGCTATCCTTACTAGCGACTGTTCATCCTCAGCCTTGCAAACCTTACCGTTGCACCTCTGGCTTTGGCTCCCTCCAGCCCGGGAGGGCTCGTCTTCCCGCATCGCGCTGTGTTCCCTCCTGCGCCAGGGCGCTGCCCTCCGGGCACCGGATCTCACAAGGCGCTCTTTATACGAGGGCCCCTACCCCACGGAAAGACTGGGATCAGTTCGATAGCCTAAGCTGATGCAAAATGAACCGGACTCCCTCTCCTGTTTTGGGGTAGGGGCCCTTGAGAAAAGGAGAGGGCTGGGGCGAGGTAAATTCCCCTCCTCGGAGGGGTTAGGGGTGGGTTTACATCTGCAAAAATCCCCTCCTTAGACTAGTGAGAACGCGAGTTCGAAAGTAGCGAGCGTAGCTCTGAGGGGCAGGGGTGGTTGGAACCGGCACTGTACTCTCTCCTTCCACTGTTTTGCACAGAGAGTTATTCGTATAAGAGCCATAGTTAGGCCAAGAATAATCAGGTTATAAAAACAAAAAGCCCCTCCCTGAAAACAGGAAAGGGCTTAAGTATAGATTTATACTTCTTACTTACTCAAGTACAGATTCCTCTCGGAGTATACTTTGGTGAAGTAATCGTCGTGCAGGTCGTCGATGAAGTAGATGGCCTCACCGGTGGATTTCATCTCTGGGCCTAGCTCCTTGTTCACTTCCGGGAACTTGTTGTAAGAGAACACCGGCACCTTAATGGCATAGCCTTCCTTGTGTGGCTTAAAGTTAAAGTCCTTCACCTTCGCCTTGCCCAGCATAATCTTGGTAGCGTAGTTGATGTACGGCTCACGGTACGCCTTGGCAATGAACGGGAAGGTACGCGATGCACGAGGGTTGGCCTCAATGATGTAAACAATCTCGTTCTTAATGGCAAACTGGATGTTGATCACACCTACTGTCTGCAAAGCCACCGCGATTTTTTTCGTGTACTCCTCAATCTGCTTGATTACATTCTCGCTCAGGTCAAAAGGAGGTAACACGGCGTACGAGTCACCGGAGTGGATGCCGGCCGGCTCTATGTGCTCCATGATGCCGCAGATGTACACATCCTCACCATCACAGATAGCGTCGGCCTCTGCCTCAATGGCATTGTCCAGGAAGTGGTCGAGCAATACTTTGTTGCCTGGGTGGTCTTTCAGCAGGTCGATTACGTGGGCCTCCAGCTCCTTCTCGTTGATCACGATCTTCATGTTCTGGCCACCCAGTACGTAGCTTGGACGCACCAGCAGCGGGAATTTAAGCTCCTTGCTCAGCTCCAGGGCCTCCTCAGCCGTCTCGATCACGGCAAACGGCGGGTATGGGATGCTCAGGTCGCGTAGCAGCGACGAGAACGAGCCACGGTCCTCGGCCAAATCCAGGGCCTGGTAGCTGGTGCCCAGCACTTTCACGCCGAAGCGATCCAGTTTCTCGGCCAGCTTCAGGGCAGTCTGTCCGCCCAGCTGCACGATCACGCCTTCCGGTTTCTCGTGCAGGATGATCTCATAAATATGCTCCCAGAACACCGGCTCAAAGTATAGCTTGTCGGCAATATCGAAGTCCGTACTTACCGTTTCCGGGTTACAGTTGATCATGATGGTTTCGTAGCCGCTTTCTTTGGCCGCCAGCACACCGTGCACGCAGCTGTAGTCGAACTCGATCCCCTGCCCGATGCGGTTCGGGCCGGAGCCCAGCACCACCACCTTTTTCTTATCAGACGCTACGCTTTCGTTCTCGCCCTCAAAGGTACTATAGTAGTATGGCGTTCTCGCTTCAAACTCGGCGGCGCAGGTATCCACCATCTTGTACACACGCTTCATGCCCAGCTCCTGGCGCACGTTAAACACCTCACTCTCGAGGCAGCGCAGCAGGTGGGCAATCTGACGGTCTGCATAGCCTTTTTCCTTCGCCTCGCGCAGCAATTCTGTTGGGATGGTAGCCAGGTTATACTTCTCGATCTCCTTCTCCAGCATATCCAGCTCCTCAATCTGAGCCAGGAACCATGGGTCGATTTTGGTCAGCTTCTGGATGGTGCTGGTTGGGATACCGATGCGCATGGCATCTTTTATGTTGAAAAGGCGGTTCCAACTTGGGTTAGCCATGCCATGGATCAGCTTGTCGTAGTCTGTGATCTCCTTGCCGTCGGCACCGATGCCGTTACGCTTGATCTCTAAGCTTTGGCAGGCTTTCTGCAGCGCCTCCTGGAAGGTGCGGCCAATACCCATTACCTCACCCACCGACTTCATCTGCAGGCCCAGCGTGCGGTTAACGCCCGGGAATTTATCGAAGTTCCAGCGCGGTATCTTCACGATCACATAGTCCAGGGCCGGCTCAAAGTATGCCGAGGTGGTTTTGGTGATGGCGTTCTTTAGCTCATCTAGGTTATAACCTATGGCTAGCTTGGCCGCAATCTTTGCGATTGGGTAGCCAGTAGCTTTAGAAGCAAGTGCAGAAGAGCGAGATACACGTGGGTTAATCTCGATAGCGATGATGGTATCATCGTCAGGGTTAACAGAGAATTGCACATTACAGCCACCAGCAAATTGCCCGATACCGTTCATCATCTTAATGGCCAGATCGCGCATCTGCTGGTACACCGTGTCTGGCAGCGTCATGGCAGGGGCCACGGTAATGGAGTCGCCGGTGTGCACGCCCATCGGGTCAAAGTTCTCGATGGAGCAGATGATGATCACGTTGCCGATGTTGTCGCGCAGCAACTCCAGCTCGTACTCTTTCCAGCCAAGTATACTTTGCTCAATGAGTACCTCGTGTACAGGGCTTGCGTGTAGGCCACGGGTAAGGGCGGAGTCAAACTCCTCAGGCGTGTTCACGAAGCCGCCACCGTAGCCACCCAGTGTAAACGAAGGGCGAATTACCAATGGGAAGCCGATTTCCTGGGCAATCTCCTTGCCCTCCAGGAAGGATGTGGCCGTTTCGCCTTTGCAGACGTTAACGCCAAGCTCCAGCATTTTCAGTCGGAACTCCTCGCGGTCCTCGGTGGTCTCGATGGCTTTGATGTCCACCCCGATGATTTTGACGCCGTACTTTTGCCAAATACCGGCTTTGTCGCAGTCGATAGCCAGGTTCAGGGCTGTTTGCCCGCCCATGGTAGGCAGCACGGCGTCAATCTTATGCTTCTCTAAGATCTCAATTATATACTTTTTCTCCAGCGGCTTCAGGTACACATGATCTGCCGTAACGGGGTCAGTCATGATGGTGGCCGGGTTGGAGTTGATGAGTATTACCTCTATACCCTCTTCTCTTAACGAGCGGGCGGCCTGGGAGCCAGAGTAGTCAAATTCACAAGCCTGGCCGATGATGATTGGACCAGAACCTATGATGAGAACGGATTTAATGGAGGTGTCTTTAGGCATTGGGTTGGTATGTATAAATTGCCCAAAGTTAAGGCAAAATATTGGGGCTCGCAAAAGTAAAACGCTGAGAGCCGGATTATTTTTAACACGCAGCCACCTTTTAAGCGCAAACAATGCAGCGACTTTGGGAGTAAGTACAAGTATAAACTTTAACGTTAAAACCTATGGGAACGCCGAAAGAAGACGATATTATTACCAACGCAGACGAAAGTAAGCGCCTGCCCGATGAGAACCCGGAGCCGCTGAAAGGAGTCAAAAAAGAGGAGAGCGAAATTCTGGACAATGAGCCGGAGGGAAAAGAAGAAGGCGGGAACGTTGCTGCTAAAAACGAGGAAGACACCCGTGAGCTGGACGGCAGCAATGCCAACAACCTGCGCACCAAATAAAGCAACAATGCCTTAAAGCCAAACGCCCCGGCGGCAGCTCATGTCTGCCGCCGGGGCGTTTGGCTTTAAAGTTGCAACAGGTGTTTCGGGTGCAAAAAAATATTCCAAAAATTCACATTTTAAAACAGAACTTCCTTTGATATTAGGAGTTAATTAATTAACATTAAAGTACATAAATGAACCCCCAAACGATGGCTTATGGTTCTATCCTCTACACCCTATCATCATTTAGAATACTATGCAGCCCATAAGGTAATTGTTAGCCAGTGGTATGGGCAGTGCACTAGTGAGGAGTACCGCGAAACATTGCATCACTTCCTGCACCTGGTGGAGTCTATGGGCATACCTTACGCCATTTCGGACCGCCGCCTGCTGCCACCCATTTCCTTAGAAGACACCCGTTGGACGCTGAGAGAGTTTATGGACAAGTTCCGTAGGCTCCCGCTTAAGCGTTTCGCCTTCATCAACTCCTTCGACCCCCATGCCGAAAAGCAACTGGAGCACTTTGTTAACAACGACAAGGTAATAGCCTTCCCTTTTGAGGTAGCGGTTTTCGAGGACCTGACATCTGCCTATGACTGGTTGATGGCTGCTGAAGCCAGGTAATTACTCCCCTGTTGCCGAAGCCTCCTGCTGTACCCGCTCTAAGGTGGCAGTCAGTTGCTCGTAAGGCTGATAGCCACGCGCCACGAGGTAAAGCTTTTCTTTAACCTGGCAAATAATGGCCGGGAACCCGTTTATCCCCCAGTTCTCCACCAACTCAAACTCCTGCTGCGCCTTCTCCAGGTACTCTTTACTCTCAAACTTCTTTCTGAAATCCGCCTCGTCGGCTCCGAAGGCGTGCACCACCGGCAGGTAAGTTTCTACTTCGTTCAGGTCTTTGCCCTCCACAAAATGCTGCTCCTGTATCGCTGCCGCCAAAGGCACCTGCTGCCCCGGGAACTGTTCTTTAAGTATGGCCATGGCTACGGCCGGCGGCTCTGAGTTGCTCATGTACGTGCCCTTATCCAGAATCTCGCGGCGGTACGTGTCGGTCAGTTTCATGCCTGTCGTTTCCTCCAGCCGTGGCGCCACTTGCTTAATGTAGTCGGCCATGCAACTGATGGGCCGCACGTTGCTGCCGCGTATCATGCCACCGCTCAGCACCTCGAAAGTATAGTCCTGCCCATGCTCCTCAAACAAACGCCTGATTACCGGGCTCATACCGTAACACCAGCCACACAGGGCATCCTGCACATAATATAGCGTACTCTTTTCCATTGCTCTTCGCTTTTTATACTTCCTTTCAACCGCACAACCGGGCAAAGGTTTGGCAAAGTGCCTCTGGCTACCGGTTATACCTGCCAGCTCCTCCCTAAGCCAAAGTTGCACCGGATAGGCACACAGGAGGCACAGCGCGCTAAAGCACCCAAACGCCACTCTCTTTAAAACACTTAATGACAGACAGTTGCCAAAAAACATTGTAAAGCTGCATTTGCACCGGCAGTTACCTGCTGCACTTATACCTTTTTGTAAATACCTCGTAGAAGGTAGATTAGAATTTTGGAATTCATTTTAACAAACACTGAACACTATGAAAAAGAACTTAATCACTTTCTGTGCAACGGCCTTTACAGTTGCCGCCTTCACTTTTGTTGGTTGCACCACCTCCGACACCACCACTGATAGTGAGGATATGGATACAACAGAGGAAATGGATGACATGGACACCACTGATGATGACTATGGCACCACTACCGGAACAACCACCGGCACCACAACCACAGGTACAACAACCGGCATGACCACTGGCACTACCACTGGAACTACCACCGGCACAACTACAGGAACCACGACCGGCACTACTACAGGTACAACTACAGGTACTACCACAGGCACAACTACCGGTACTACCACAGGTACAACTACCGGAACAACCACTGGCACTACAACCATGTAACTATAAAATAGCTTAATCTGATAAGAAGAAAGGCAGACACCCCACGGTATTTGCCTTTCTGTTTTTAAGACAACCTGCGCTCATGAAGTACCTGGAGCTATACCTCAGAAAAGTTTTCACTGTGGACCTGCGGGCGCTGGCCCTGATGCGGATCTGGCTGGCAGGTATCGTGCTGACTGATTTGGCCATCCGGGCCACCGATATGGAGGCGCATTACTCCAACATGGGGGTACTGCCGCTGCATGTGCTGCACCAGCACCTGTGGCTGCCCCAGTTTTTCTCACTTCATGCACTTAGCGGCCTCTGGCAGTTCCAGTTGGCGCTGTTTATACTTGCCGCAGCCTTTGCCTTTTGCCTGCTGCTGGGATACAAAACCCGCCTTGCCACCATAATAACCTGGCTTTTGCTGCTCTCGCTGCAGAACCGAAACCCGCTCATAGAGCAGGGCGGCGACGATCTGCTCCGGATGCTGCTGTTCTGGGGTATATTTCTGCCTTGGGGCAAGGTCTATTCTGCTGATGCCGTGCAGGCCCGGCAACAGGGCATTACCCCGCATCAAACCAACTACTTCAGCGCAGCCACCATGGCCTACATCCTGCAGGTGGGGTTGGTATACTTCTGCACGGCGCTGCTCAAGAACTCCCCTGAATGGCAAACCGAAGGCACGGCCTTATACTATGCCCTCAGCCTCGACCAGATTCTGATGCCATTGGGGCGCCTTATTTACCCCTACCCGGAACTGCTGCGCGTGCTCACCCTTGCGGCCTGGTACACAGAGCTGCTGCTTCCCTTCCTGCTACTCCTCCCATTCTACACTACCTTCTTCCGGATGGTGGTTGTAACGGTATTGGTGGGCTTTCATATCGGTATCAGCCTGACGCTTTTTGTGGGGCTCTTCTACCTCATAAACATTGCCTCTGTGGCTGGCCTCCTCCCCTCTCCCGCCATGGATTGGCTCGACAGGCGCGTGCTTGGCTCTTTTCGAAAGCCGCGGCTGGGGCAGTTTAAGAATATCTTTGGCAAACTTAGCAGCCCTGTAAGTATAAACGTGCAGATAAACTGGCGCAAACCACTGTTCCCGAAGCACCTGCTGGCCCCGATGCGCAACGGGTTTGTGGCTGTGGCGCTGTTCTACTGCATCTGGTGGAACTTTAGCGGCACCAACCTGCCCATCTATAAGATACCCGACAGCAGCCGCTGGCTTGGTTACCTGCTGCGCCTGGACCAACACTGGGGCATGTTTTCGCCTACAGTTTTTAAAGATGACGGATGGTACGTACTGGAAGGCTACACCCGAAACGGAACCAACATAGACCTGAACCAGCAGGGCAAGGAGGTTACCTATAGCAAGCCAGCCTCGGTGGTGGCGCTCTTCAAGAACGACCGCTGGCGCAAGTACTCCGAGAACTACCTGTTTATCCACAACGCGTACATGCGGCCCTACTATTGCAACTACCTGATGCGCCGCTGGAACGAGGCACACCCGCAGCAACCCATCCGGCAACTCGAAGTTATCTACATGAAGGAGCCTTCGCTGCCGGACTACCAACTGGCCACACCTACCCGCGAGGTGCTCTGCAGTTGCGCCAACCAGCCGGAGTAAGTATAAATCTTATCAATTCCGGATATTTCGCGTAAAAGGTACCTTACATACATGTTAAACAAAAACTGAAAACTATGAAACGCACATATGCATTTATACTTGCCGGCTCTATGCTGGCTGCCACATCGCTAACAAGTTGCGGCACCGAGAACACCACCGGCGTAGAAACCGAAACAGAAACGACCGATGTAGACGGCATGGAAAATGAGGATATGAACAACGGCACGATGATGGATGAATCCGTATCAGACACAACTATGGAAGGCACAGCCGGAGACACCATGAGCACCACAGGCAACTAAGATTTATCTATACTTCTAAAATAGAAAAGGCAGGTACTGTAGCGTACCTGCCTTTTCTGCTTTAAACTGACGGCATTCATACTTCTTCCGCCTCCTCGTCGCCGCTGAGGGCGTAGCCAACGGCAGCAGCCACCATACCGCCCAGCAGGTAGTAACCAATGGTCATTGCCTGTGTTTGGGGAGTGCGGTTACTCGGCTCCTCGCCCAGCCCCAACGGCCCCGGCAACAGTACAGCGCCTGCACCAGCCGCCGCACCAAGTATGGCACCGCGCCACAGGGCGTTCTTGCCAGTTCCTGCCAGGCTATAGTATAGCGAGTTCGAAACTATATCGCCGGCCAGCGTCCAGTTATGAAGTTCCTCCTGGTCCTGCGGCGGCTCCTGGTCAGCCATTCGCATCAGTTTTGAAAGAGCACGCATGCCCAGCACATCCATACGTGGGGCCTTCGGCACAAAGCGCCGTACAGTTTCGTGCAGCAGGGTTACCGCGCAGGCACCGGCCAGGCCGCCCGCCATTGCTTTTATAGCATTGTTCATAGTCTTATTCGTTATAGGTTCTCAGCGTCAGGCTGTTTAACAAGTATAGGCACTTTGCCAGCAGAAGGTTACAGTTACTCCACCAGGCGCAGCACATCGGCCCACACAGCTTCTTCGCCTTCCTTGCGCTCATCCGTTGGGCTATCGAACACTACCAGCACATGGTGCTCGTCTAAAACGGCAAGGCCTTCTGCTTTGTCTTTTCCGGTGTTCTGACCGGTGCCGTGGGGTACTTCCAGCAATCGCTCCAGCTCGTTGTTGTGCACCACCTGTTCCTCCTCGCCAACGGCGTTGGGCCAGCGGTAGATCGCGATCACGCCGTCCAAATCCATGGTAGGGCCGGCCAGCAAGTATAAATCCTTGCCAAAGAAGCGCAACTCCCGGATGCCCTTACCGCGCAGGTTCAGGAAATGCTTTTTGTAGGGCTTGCCGTTCTCCAGCTTCTTCAGGTGCAGCTTGCCTTCTTTGTCTTCCTCAGCCTCCACCTCCAGCACCATGGCCCAACCGCGCAGCACCGGTCCCCGCAGCCCGATAAAAATCCGGTGGCCGTAAATCGCCAGCCCCTCCACGTCAAAGCCATTGTCTTTACCGGGTATGTTCATGAAGGGAGCAATGTGCTCGTCCTCCTCCAGCACCTCCGTGAGCCTGCTGCTGTGGGTGTCGCCGTGCAATTGCGCCGCCCGCAGCAGTTGGCCCGGCCGCTCAGGGTCCTCCACCTCACGGTGCAGGATATAGTCGCCTGTGCTGGCATCCTGAAGTATGGGAATGCGCGCCAGCAGGTAGCGGTTAGGGTCGTTCTTTACTCTGGCCAGGCGTTTCATCTGTTTCCGGATGGACTGGTGGCGCTTGGGCTTGCTCCTTTTCAGGCTGTGCGAACCCATAACCCAGAGGTAGTTGCTGTCCAGCCCCATACCTTCAATGTCTATCTCACTGTCTCCTTTGGCAGGCAGATCCAGAAAATCCTCTAGGTTAAAGGACTGGTGCTGCGCGTAGGAGCCGTCGGGTTGCTGCGTGAGACGCTCAATCGTGGTGCGCTCATCGCAACTGAGCCATAGGTTGTTACCTGTACTCAGCACGGTAGAAAGCCCGTCGCGCACATGCTTCCCCTCTGGGTTTCGGCTCCGTTTGGAGTCAAAATGAAGTATAACCTTCTTTTTCATTCTGCAGTTTTAAAGTATGGAAAGGACATTTTACGAAATGCCAACCCTGTTGGTAACGCGCCCTCGACAGATAAATCATTTTTAAGACTATGGAATCGACAGAAAATAAAAAACGGGAAAAAGCCACGTTTGGGGCAGGCTGCTTCTGGGGTATTGAAGTTGCCTTCAGAAACACGCCCGGCGTGGTAGATACGGAGGTCGGCTACATGGGTGGCCACACCCCCAATCCAACCTACCAGGACGTTTGTTCTGACCGCACGGGCCATGCCGAAGTAGTGCAGGTAACCTATGATCCGGGGCAGGTAAACTATGACCAGCTACTGCAGGTATTCTGGCAGGCGCACGACCCGACGCAGTTCCACAGGCAGGGGCCTGATGTTGGGTCGCAGTACCGCTCGGTGGTTTTTTACCACAACAACGAGCAACGCCTGATGGCCGAGACCACCAAAGAGAACTGGCAGCAGTCGCCGGAGTTCAGCGGGCGCCAGATCGTGACGGAGATTGTGCCGGCCGATACCTTTTACCGTGCCGAGGAGTACCACCAGCAGTACCTGATAAAGCGTGGCGAGGCTACCTGCCGCACCAACTGATTAAGCCACACCCGTAAAAACAGCAAAGCCGAACCTATACGGGTTCGGCTTTGCTGTGTGGTTATGTATGCCAGCTTATTTTACACGCGCATTTGTGCTGGATGAGCTGGAGCTACTGCTATCCGGTCTGTTCTGCTGCTGCTTTGCGTTGATATTGTGCATGGCATCTTTGGCAGTAGAAGCCGCTGAGCCGATCTGGTTCTTGATCTTGTTTTTATTCTTCTGGCTTATGGCCATCCAGCCAGCGCCCAGCGCAAGTACGGCACCACCCACCATTGCCTTTTGCTTGGTGGTCATGTTGCTGAACTTAGTAGCTGCGGTGCTACCAAACTGTGTCAGTTTATCCTGCATATCCTTCATGCCACCCTTACCTGTGGTAGCTTTCTGGCTGCTGCGGCCCTGCATGTTCTGACTACTATTACTGCTGTTGCTGCTAGATGTGTTGCTTTGGTTGGTACTGCTTTGGGTACCGCTGGAAGGGGTTGTATTTGTTCTGGCCTGTCCTTGTGTCTGTGCGGCTGTACTACTTGTGGTCGTGTTATTATTCTTGTTCGTTTCCATTTGTTTTTATTTTAGTCTTGATTTAAATGATACAATTTCAGGGAGCGTCGGTTTAGCTGCTAAAGCTGCTGCTTAACCAAGCCCCGTAACTATATTTATCGTTAAACGCAGAGCTTAGTTGCGTTTAGGCCTATATTTTTAAATACAAACCCTCTTCTACAGAAAGTATAAACCACGCATACCATGCGCAGTAGCCTGTCTGCACCGGCACAAAAAATATACAATATTTACAGGCTTAGCGGCCTGCATGCAGCCGTTGCAGCTGCACCAGGTATTCCTGTGTTTCCTCCCACTCCTTTAGCGCCTCCTTATCGCTCCTGTCCGGAGCTTTGGCCTGCTCAAAGTACAGCAGTATGTTTTGCTGCAGGGCTTTATCAGCCTGCTTAAACTCGGCTTTGGCCAGCTTCTTCAGCAGTTCGGCGTAGGTTTCGTCGGTGAGGGGATAAGTGCCCGGGTAGGTAGGTTCTCCGGTGTCGAGCTGCATGTTCTGTAGCCGTGGGGTGTGGTGCTTGCCCATCTGCTGCAGCATAGCTCCATATTTATCAACCGTCATGTTAAAGCTTTCCATGTACAACTCCTCGGCCTTGGGCGGTGGCGGCACGAAAGCCAGCGGGCGCAGCGGCCCTACTTTGGGCAGCACCTTTATAACCCAGGCCACTGCACGGGCAAAAAAGTTTGGCCGATCATAGTCCCTGCCAAACTGTTCATGAAAACTGGCCCTGCTCATGCGGTACATAAACTGCCGCCTGGTAATGTCGGGGCTGGCCTCCTGTATCTCTCCTTTCTTCGCCTGCCAGGCCGCCTTGGTAAGGTCCGGAAAAATGCCCCGGATGGTATAGCGGTAACTGCCAATAGCCACCGGCAAACTCATGAACACATTGTTCAACTCCAGCCCATACGTTTCCAGGAAAGCCTCCTTCAGCAGCTCCTTCGCCACCTCAAACCCGATAAAATCTTTGTAAGCCTCTGGTGCGTAATTGCCCCGCGCCACCTGCAGCACATCAAACCCAAACTCTGTTTTTATATGTGAGATGGCGTCTTCGGCGTAGGTTACAGTGTGGCCGTGCTCCTGCTGCACTTTGGGGTACACAAGTGGAACTGCCTTGTTCGTACCGATCGGGTGGCCGTAAATATCTGCGCTGAAATGCGCCATGGCACCTAAGGCAAAGCCAAGTTCTTCCACGGTGTCGGCGTGGCGCACCAGGCTCTCCACGAAGTCGCCGCTGCGCACGTAATGGGTAAGGTCGGTAAAAAAGGTATTGCCGAAAGGATAGTAACCCATGTCCTGCACTATGGAGCCGCCGTAGGCATGTGCGTGCGCATTCTTCAGTTCCTCCTCGCTGGCGTTGGGGTAGCGCAGGAGCAGCAGGGGCTTTAGCCTGGTGTCCCAAACGGCATCTACCACCGCCTGGTGCGTGAGTACGCTGTAGGCCCGGGCGGGCAATGCCGGCAGCAGGGTGGCAGCCAGCAAGATGAGGCACAGAATGCCTGTGTGTAGTTTAAGTTTCATACTTGCCTTAATACGCATTAGCCCGGAAAAAGTACCGCTTTACCGGTTATGCAGGTTGTTATACCTCCTTTTGCGGTACAGCATCACCTCTACTATACTTATGCCCACCAACAGCCACAAGAGCCCCAGCAGCAGCCCGGCAAGCACATCAGACAGGTAGTGCACCCCCAGGTAAATACGGCTGAAACTGACCAGCACGATAAGTATAAAGGCGATAGCCGCCAGTAGTTTCCGATGCCACGGCACATCCAGATGCCGGTACAGGAAATAGGCCAGCATGCCGAAAAGCACCATAGAGGTTGTGGCGTGCCCGCTCGGAAAGGAGAAATGCTCTACGGCATAGTACGCCACATCGCCCAAGGGCCTGTCGCGGCTGATAAACTTCTTACCGAAACGCACTGTGAGGCCCACCCCGCCCAGGGCCAGCCAGAACGCAACCAAAGAAAGCCAGCGCCTGCGCACCAGGAACACCAGCGTAGCAAACCCGCCTACCACAAAGACTGCCTGCTGATCGCCGAACCAGGTAATGGCATACAACGTGCGGCTCAGCCACTCGGAGCGCATGTTAAACAGCATAGAGGTAAAATGCTTGTCCACCGTCACGATCCAGTCCGACTCCACCACACTCTCTGTCAGGTTAGAGAGCAGCATCATGTTTACCACACCGGCCAGCACCACCAGTGTCAGCGGCAAACCAATAAAGTAGCTCGTATCGAACCGCCCTGCCACAAAGGAGGTAACCCGCGGGAACCGCTGCCGCAGGCGCACCACCACCGGCTGGTGGAGCACCCAGCCGGTGGCGGCCCTCACTTTATCTGTCAGAACATCTTTTTTCATGGTGTGCTGTTGCCTGAGACAATATACGCAGACCCTGTGCTTTGTTTTCTGTTTTCAGGCATTGGCAGGGCACAGACATGCATCCACCCCAAAAACCGGTTGTTTCACAACAATACCTGCCTAAATAAAGTACATATTTACATGAAGGCGCAAGACAACATATTTGACAAGATCATGCTAGCGATCGGGGTGTTGTTGCTTGTTATGTTCTGGCTTCAGTTCCCGACGATGCCTACCGCCGAAGAGCACCACTACGCCACCTATACCTCTGCCAGTCCTGAGATAGCCCATACTTCAAAATGGACATACCTGAAGCCTGACAAGGCACTTTCGCCGCGCCAGGTCATAAGTATACAGCTTCGTGCCCTGCAGCAGAACGACCCGGCAGACAGCGGCGTGATTACCATGTTTAACTTCTCTTCGCCAGCCACCCGCGCCTATCTCGGCTCCCTCAACCACTTCCGGCTTATGGTTCGAGAGCCTGAATACCGTCCAATTATAAGCTTTAAAAGTTACAAAACAGGCCAACTGGTGATATCGGGTAAAAAGGCCTACCAACTGGTGGTGTTAGAGTCGGTTGAGGGGCAGCAGCAGGCTTATATGTTTATACTTACCAAGCAGCGCAAGGGCACTTACAAGGGTTGCTGGATGACCGATGGAATTGCCCGTATGGAGCAGACAGGCCTTACCAGCCAGCTGTAGTTCTTTGCCAGCCGCATCACCCAAACAAAAAGCCAAACACAAATACAAGCTATACTTGCCTTCATGAGTTTTAAGCTGGACTGCCTATACTTTGCCATGATTTTTTGCTCTAACTTAAGCTCCTAAACCTATACTGCTGCACATGAATCCAACGCCTGCCACACGCCTGCCCATTATCGACCTGCACTGCGATTTACTGGTATACCTGACCGACGTGCCCAACTCCGACATGAACAAGGTGGAGGAGATTGGCTGCGCGGTACCCTCGCTGGTAGAAGGCAACGTGAAGCTGCAGGTAATGGCCATTTACTCCGCCACCGGGCCGGGTAGCACCCGCTACGCCGAACTGCAGCGCGACATGTTCCGGCAACTGGCCGATGCCGACAACTGCCTGACCGCCGTAACCGACGTGCAGCTGCTGCAGGAGGCGATACAACGACCGGGAGGCACAGGCATGGTAGCCGCCATCGAAAACGCCGCCGGTTTCTGCGAGGAGGGCGAGCCGCTGGAAGAAGGCTTTAAGCGCCTGGAGAAGATGATAGAAGTATGCGGACGGATCCTGTACATCAGCTTTACCCACCATACTGCCAACCGCTTTGGCGGCGGCAACTCTTCTGCCCCCACGCATGGCATTACAACCGATGGCCGCATGCTGCTCGACTACCTGCATGGCCGCCGCATCGCCGTGGACCTCTCGCACACCAGCGACGCCCTGGCCTTCGACATCCTGACGCACATCGACACTGAAAGGCTCGACATCCCTATACTTGCCAGCCACTCTAACTTCAGGCCGGTTTGGCAGCACGAGCGCAACCTGCCCGATGAGCTAACACAGGAGATCATCCGCCGCAAGGGCCTGATAGGCATGAACTTTCTGCGCAAGTTCCTGAACACAGAGGACCCGGAGGCTCTGCTGCAGCACATACAGTATGGCTTCGGGCACGGCGCTGAGGACGCCCTCTGCTTTGGAGCGGATTACTTTTACTTTGCCGATGAGGTGGACCGTAGTCGATATCCATTTTACTACAAAGAGCATGAGCAGGCAAGCAGCAGCTACACCTATATTTTGGGTCGCCTGCAGAAGCAGTTTTCCGGGGAGCAGTTGCAGAAGCTGGCCTACGGCAATGCACAGCGCTTTATAGAGCGAATCTGGGGTTAGCCCTTGGCCGGGTTTCCATAAAAAGCGGTTTCAGGTAGTCCTCCGCCCCTTCTCAAGTATAAATTTAAAACCGCTGGTTTTATACTTTAAATTACCTATATTTAAAGTGGACTATACTCCAAAAATACCGGCCACAGGTATAATTTCAGGCAGAATAGATCCTGACCAACAAAAAAAATTATACTTATGAAATTTATCGGGTTGTTTCTGCTGCTGGCAGGCCTTGTTTCGCTTGTGGTGGAGTTTACAGGAGCTAATTTATTGGTTTTAAACTGGTTAAGCCAGTTCGGAGAAACAGGCAGCTGGGTAATTCGCATCGGCGTGACACTGCTGGGCGGCATAATCTACTACCTGCGCCGCCACGACGATTAACCTGGGGCAAAAATTTGTATATAGATTAACTGCCATGTGCCGAAAAACTCCGTATACGCATTAATAGTACCTATACTGTGCCGCAACCAGAACCTTAAAGCCGTAACGCCATGGATTCTCAGGAATATTCGCCACGCTATGTTCAGATTAACGAACTATACATCGACACGGTGGTGATAGACGAAACCGAGTTTATTACACTCTGGTGTTTTACGGTGCTCGATGATGAGTATAAGTTCGTGTACCTGGGCTGCGACTTCTGCCAGTTTAACCAGATACTGATTGCCGCCGGCGAAAAGGGCAAAGACATTGCCCTGCACATGGCCGAGGTGCTGGACAAGCCTTACGAATCTCCCACCCTTATTCCGGTTAAAGAGAAATTTGACGAGTACCTGGAGCTTACCGGCCATGACATTATCGTATATGAGCCGCTGGCACTGGAGGATGATTTAGAGGGTTTTGATGAGAATGACGAGGAGCTGCCGCTAGAGCAGCTTTTTGGTGGAAAGCCCAACAAGACACGCCAGAAATACCTCATCTACCAGCTCGACAGGCTATACCCTTCCAAAGTATTTGAGCCGGAGAAACAGGTTTCCGAAGACCTGACCGAGTGTTTTGAGGATGACTCGCTGGAGTTGGCCCAGTTATACTACGACTACCTTAACGCGGTGGAAAACGGTTACTCAGACTGCGAGGCGCGGCAGGTAGCGGGCTTGGAGCGCGAGCTTTTCTTCCGGATGGCCCGCAAAGCCTCCGACCTCTGGAAATAGAACTCGCTTCTATACTTATCGTTTATTCTGCTGCAGTCTCCACTGAGTCTGCTTCTGCAATCGCAGTGATTTCCTGGCGCAGGTGCGCCCGCATATCCATCAGCCAATCGCGGGTGGGGGTATCATCGGCCTTCAGGAACGCCTCTTCATAAGTATCCAGCTGGGCATTGTGGGTACTCAGCACAAACTCCCGGAAGTGCGTATCCAACTCTTCCCCCTCCAGTAGCTTAAACTCCAGCACCAGGCCCAAATCGGCGGCGCCCAGACTGTCGGGCAACTGAATATTGTCGTACCGCTCCGCCAACGCCTTCAGGTCTTCCAATGCTTTTACATGAAACGCCACTGCCTCTGAGGCTATATTTCTGATGTGCTCTGTAGTTCCTTTCTCTGCGGCTACTGTAGCTATCGCTACCTGCAGCATGTTACTGCTGGCGGCATAATCCCAAAAAGTAGGCTCCTGTTGCAGTGTTCTTTTTTGCGGGGCATTGTTGGTGGTGGCTTCTTCTGCTGTAGGCCCCTCACAGGACAGGGCCAGCAGAAACATGGCACCAAGGGCAAGGGTGATTACTTTATCTATGAACATATAGTCGGGTGCTTGTATGGTAATGTTATACCCTATACTGCGCACGCCGGCTCTATGGTTTGGCTCAAATCAAGATTCCTTTTAAAGTATAAATTTGGCTGGATGCCTTACTAAAATGGGCGAGAAACTCTTTGAGATTCAGGGTGAGGAATCATCCCGCAGAACCAGCTTAGAAAGTATAACTTTTACGCACCACTGTCAGGTTGCTGTCGCGGCCCTGCTCTGCTATGACGTGGGGTGGCCGGGGCGATTTCACCAACTCCTGCGGCAGGCCAATACTTTGGTCGAGGAGGTGCAGCGTGAGGGGTGCACCTGGGGCCAGGCGAACTTCCAGCACTACTGCCTTGCTTTCGGGCAGGCCGTGGAAGCGGGTAAAGTATACTTCCCCACTATCGGTTTTAAGCGGATCTAACGGCAGCACCTGGCCAGCCAGTTTTATACCTTGCACCTTGCCCGGCAACGCTGTTTGCAGCGCCAGTTCCAGGTGGGCAGCCCCGCGCGGCGAACTAAGGCGCAGGCGGAGCAGGCGCATATTATCAGACGTAGCATCCTGCAGCACTTCCGCTACAGGGGCTGGCAGGCTCAGGGCCTCTGCCTCGTTTTTAAGATATGGTATAGAGGCGTGCGGATACATTTCTCTCAGCGGCTCCCGGGTGGCTGAGGTAAAAAACTGCCTGTTCCAGTCGTCGGTACTAGGAAAGCGGCTAGCCCACCACGCGTTGCCGGTATCAGTGTTGAGGTAGTAACTCACGTGGCTGTGCAGTGGCCGCTCGGCAGACGGCTTCTCTCCGGTTATAGCTTGCGCCAGCAGCACACCACCCACCAGCAGCAGCACCAGCGACAGCAAGGGCATATTTTTCCAGCTAAGGCCGCGCGCCACAAACACCAGCAGCGGCAGTAGCAGCCCGGCCAGCACCAGCGCCAGCAGCACCATACCATAAGGCATTTGCAGCGAGAAGGCCGTAAAAACCACCTGCGCAATGGGCAGCAACAGGAAAACAGCCGGCACATTGGTCAGCAACAAAACCAGCGTGTACTTTGGCAGCATCTCCGAGGTGCCTTTCCAACCCATCAGCAGCAGCGCAAGCGTACCACTCAGGCTAAACAGCAGCGGAAACAGAAACAGGTAAGCCGCATTGGGTATCAGCAGGTACAAGGTCAGCATCAGCATAAACTGAAGTATAAACACACCCAGCTGCAGCGAGACAAGGCGCAGCCAACGCAGCGCCAGCCGGCTCAGCAGCAGAAAAAAGCCCAGCGCCAGCAGCAGGTAAGCAGCAAAGAAACCATCGGCACTGTACACACCATTTTGCCGGTGCGACAGCGGCAGCTGGCTCCATACCCATTCGTTTAGCGGGTAAAAAAATATGGCGATAACAATCAGCAAGAGCAGGTACAGCATAAAGCCCATTAAAAGGCCGCGCGGTTTTACCACCTCCTGCCGCAGCGCTACCCGAACGGTTACGAACAGCAGCAGCGTTGTAAGGGCCACCCAAAGCAGGTTTAAGCTGGCATCATAGTTTATAACCCAACTCCCCGCCACGTTAAAAAATACCCTGTCGCGAGCCTTTGTCTGGTTTAAGGAAGTACGGCCGAAGTGGCGGGTAAGGGCCAGCAAGTTGCTGCCATGCTGCTGCAGGGTACTTAAGCTCAGGTTTTCAGGAGAGTCAGTGGTTTTGTGGTAGTGTACAAAGCCATCAATAAAAGCAGCGTTAAGGCCGGTGTAACCTTCGTCTTTGAACACGGTAAAATCAGTGTTGTTGGGCATCCGGCTGTAGATCTCGTAGGCCAGCGAGTTAAAGAATGGGTAAGGCGCTACGCGGGCATACTGCTTCGCTATCCACCCGTTTTCGGGGCTCATCTCAAAGGTCATGCTGGGGCCGCTAGTGCCGCGCGCCTCCAGGTTTAGCACCAGCGCCACATCCTTTGCCCAGGGGTGCTTCTGGAATGCCCTGGCTCCGTATAAGCCATACTCTTCTCCATCGGTCAGGAGCACGATCACGTCATGCTGCAGCGGCGCTTCCTGCCGCAGGGCGCGTATGGTCTCCAGAATAGCAGCCACCCCGGCGCCATCATCACCGGCTCCTCGGGCGTTAGGCTGAGAGTCGTAATGGGCCATTAAGAGTACCGCTTTGCCAATATCGCCTGCGCCCTTTAATCGCCCGATCAGGTTATACACATAGCCTATGTGGGCTGACCCGTTTTTACTTTCCATCGCTGTCGCCTCCTGCACCTGCGGGCTCAGCCCCAGCTGCTCCATCTCCTGCAGCAGGTATTTCCTCACCTCCGCATGTGCGGCTGTTCCCATGGCATGCGGCTCCTGGGCTATCTGCCGCACATGGTGCATGGCCCGCTCCGCCGAAAACGCTGTGGCCGGGGCACTGGCAGGCACTGGCGCAGGCGGTGTCAGCAGCCAGAGGCTCAGCAGGGACAGCCCTATCAGGGTGAAAAGCAGCAGAACGGCAACAAGGGAGCGGCGCATGGCAGAATCGGCATAGTGTACGGCTAATATATAGAAAATCTGTAGATAAGCGGCTTGGGGTCAAAGGTTTTAGGATTTGAGTACCCTTGCCTCCATACTCTTCTGGCGCAAGTCTTCAGACTTATGTCCTTTTGTGGTGTTGCGTTTGTAACTCGATTGGCTTGGAGAGCCATACTTTATACTTTGGTTGTACTTTATACTTGCCTTTCCCACTGTTCCGGACATCCTTGTCCGGAACCTCTCTGCCGCGGATTTCCTAATCCGCATATTTATACTTGCCAGTTTATACTTTCGTAGCCGCTGTTTTCCCCAGTTTGAACCAAGCTATCCTTGCTAGCTACCGCTCATCCTCAGTCTTGCATACCTATCGTTTCACTTCAGGCTTTGGCTCCCTCCAGCCCGGGAGGGCTCGTCTTCCCGCATCGCGCTGGGACCTTTTCCTTTGCTCCTGCGTCGCAATGCCTCGCTCCGCTCGTCACCGGAAAAACTCCAAAGGCGCTCAACGGAAAGACTGGAAACATATTCGATAGCTGTGGCTAACGGAACTTCAGCCGAATTCCCCTCTCGGGAGGGGTAGGGGTGGGCTTATACCTGTCCGGGTGTCCGAGCATTCGCCACGAAGCTTTTACTTCTAAAGTGGCAGTAACAGGCTCCCCTCCTTAGACAAGGAGGGGCAGGGGTGGTTGGCCCCGATACTGCCCCCTCTCGGGAGGCCTAAAGACAAAGTATAAAACAGCACCGGCACCGCCTGTAGCAGGGGTGCCGGTGCTGTTTTATACTTTATACTTACGAGGCTAAACCGTTATACCACCTCTTCTTCCTCGGGTTCCAACACTTCGTTCTGGCGCAGGTGCACCGGTATGGTTTTCTTGCGCAGCTTCATGTTCAGCATTTCTACGAGCAGCGAGAAGAACATAGCAAAGTAAATATAACCTTTCGGGATGTGCTGGTGCAGCGACTCCACTACCAGCATAAAGCCGATCAGGATAAGGAAGGCCAGCGCCAGCATCTTCACTGTCGGGTGCTTGTTCACGAAGTCGCTCACGTATTTGGCGAATATCAGCATGATACCCATGGCCAGGATAACGGCAATGATCATCACGATCACTTCCTGCGCCAGGCCAACAGCCGTCAGGATAGAGTCGAAGGAGAACACGATGTCGATAAGTACGATCTGTACCAATATCTTGCCCAGTGTGGCATGTACCTTGGTTGTGCCATGTTCTTCTTCCTCGCCTTCCAGCTTGTTGTGTATCTCGGTTACAGACTTAGCCAGCAGGAACAAACCGCCGGCAAAAAGTATAATATCACGCCACGATACGGCAAACTCATCTTCCGTAAACGGCAGGTCTATGCTGAACAGCGGATCGCTTGCGCTTACAATCCAGGAGATAAAGAGCAGCAGGATTACACGGAAGATCAAAGCCAGGGCCAGGCCTATGGTACGGCCTTTGGCTTGCTGCTCGTGCGGCAGGCGGCCTACCACTATCGAGATAAAAACGATGTTATCTATACCCAGCACCACCTCCATAAAGGTCAGGGTGAGCAGGCTTATCCAGGTATCCGGGTTGGCGAAAATTTCCATACTTTGTTGATAAATTGTTTGATGGTTAAACTGGTGTTTTTGGCTTACCAGCACAGTTGTTTAGCGCTATGCGCTTACGGATTGCGAATGAGCAGGTACAGCTAAACACGCACAAAGATTTTGGCTTCCTGCTTTTCACCTTTCTGTAACCGAACAATGCAGCAGCTACACAGTCTAGCCACTCAGCAACTTTAGCTTTTCATATTCACGAACTGCAGCGGCATGCCGATCTCCTCGGTGTTGGTGCGCAGCAAGGCAATTACCCCCTGCAGGTCATCTATCTTCTTGGCGGTAACGCGTATGGTTTCGTCCATTATCGCAGCCGATACTTTCAGCTTGCTGTCTTTGATGATCTTCATGATCTTCTTGGATGTTTCCTTATCGATACCGGCCTTTACCTTGATGTCTTTCTTCATCATGGCGCCTGACTGGTAGGCCTCCTTCGAGAAATCGAGGGCGGTGGCATCCAGCCCCTGCTTCACCATTTTACCTATAAGCACATCCTCGGTGTGTTGCACGCGCATATCGTTTTCCATCGCGATGTTCACCTCGTTGTTTTTCTTATCGAACTCGATGCTTCCCTTAGTATCACGAAAATCGTAGCGGTTCATGATCTCCTTGCGGGCAACGTTCACGGCGTTGTCCATGGTTTGTGGGTCTACCTTACTTACAATGTCGAAAGATGCCATAGTTTTATAGTTATACTTTAAAGATTGATTTACCTGAATTAAGCCGACAAAGTTATCCTTTTGAGGGGAAGATAAAGTATAGTTAATAGCTAATTGTTGATTACTGATTGCGGTGTTGTTGCCTTGCTTAATTGTTGAATTGCTAAATTGCTGATGGGAGGATTGTAAAAATGGTTTATAAAATGCTTTTAGGCCACAACTCCTGATTAATATATGAGTTGGTTTGCAGATGAAGTCTTCAGACAGCCAACGGTTAAACAACGTAGCAAGCAACAATGAAGATAATAGAGCCCGCCACACCAGAACAGTTTGAACAGTATTACCGCCTGCGCTACCTTACGCTGCGCCAACCTTGGGGCCAGCCCGAAGGCAGCGAACGTGTAGACGACGATGCCACGGCCCTACATGCCATGCTCGTGAACGGTGCCGGAGAGGCCATTGGCGTGTGCCGCCTGCATATGAACACGCCGCAGGAGGGGCAACTGCGGTTTATGGGCATCCGGGGCGACCAGCAGGGCAAGCAGCTGGGCGACCGACTGCTGCAGTACCTGGAGGAGCGCGCCCGCAGTCTGGGGGCCGAGCGCATGACGCTGCAGGCCCGCGAAAACGCCGTGAACTTTTACCGCCGTAACGGGTATGAAGTAGTAGAGAAAACATACCTGCTGTTTGGCTCCATACAGCACTACCTGATGGCCAAGCAGCTATAGACCACTACTATGAAGCAACAAACCAAACTCATCCTTACGGCAGGCGCTGTGCTGGCCGGCGTGGCGCTTGTAAGCAGTTATAGCCGTAGCCACGCTCCGCTTAAAACTGTGCCCCACGTAGACCTGCACCGCTACATGGGCCGCTGGTACGAGATAGCCCGCCTGCCGCAGCGTTACGAAAAAGGTTGCCACTGCGTGTACGCCGAGTACAGCCTGAACCCGGAAGGCTATGTGGAGGTAAAGAACACCTGCCACAAGGGTGGGCCTAACGGCAAAACAAGTACTGCCGAGGGCAAGGGCTTTCCGGTAGGGGGCAGCAACAATAGCAAGCTGCGTGTGCAGTTCTTCTGGCCCTTCCGGGGCGACTACTGGATACTGGAGTTGGACCCCGACTATCACTATGTACTGGTGGGCTCCCCGGACCGCGAAAGCCTCTGGGTACTCTCCCGCACCCCTACCCTGGACCAGGATGTGCTGGAGCACCTGGTGCAGCTGGCCGACCAGAAAGGGTTTCCGGTTGAGAAGCTGCAGCTAACCGACCAGAGCTGCTTTACGCAGGAGTAATCATACTTCAGGATTTATGCTTTCAGCAGCTGCCAGGGCTTTTATACTTTGGCAGCTGTTTTTTGTGCGATAATACCTTTAAAGTATAAAATAAGTATAAAATCCTACAACAGCACTATAGTATCGTTGAAGATTCCTTATATTGCTAAACTACTATACCACTTAACTTTAACCGAGAAAAGCCTATGGCACTAATGTTCCGGAGTATCTGGATGGCGATTAATAAAGCGCTAACCATTATCAACTCCACAGTGTTGGGTATTATCTTAGGAAATACGCTATATAATTATGAGAAAAAGAAATATGTAAAGGTTCCGCTTATGGCCAACATCGCCCTGCTCGTGGTACTAGGTATAATAGCGGGTGCCTACTTCTATAAGTTTTTTATAGCCTGACACATGAGCAAAGGCACCAAACTAGCTGCTTTTCTCACTCTTTCAATAATCCACCTACTTGTAAAATTCGTGCACAACCTGGTCGGGTTTGAGTATGATTTGTTCCGCTAAGGTTTACTCACTAGTAATTTTGTAGTTGATATTGCCTCATGGGGTATAGTATATGCGGCAGTTTATTTCCTGCTAAAGAGGTTGCTACCTCAAAAAGGCGCTACAGCTAAATAAATTCTGACAAGGCTTTACCTGATGAGAAACGCAATTCCGTACATAGTGCAATAAATGTATGCTTTTGTTTAGCAGCTTAGTTGTATGCAACTTAAATCATAAATATATGAATAGGTGTAAAGGAGTTATGCAATTACAGCTGCTGCGATATCTTATCATTATTGTGGGTGTTGTACTGCTTCCAAATAAACTTCTTGCACAAAAAGAGTTCTACACTCCCAAGTCACTCTTAATCCCGCTTCACGATCAAAAAAACCAGTTGCATTTTTCTTTTGGCAGAGGTGGTGGTTATGACTTTAACCTATCTTATGCCTTTACAGATAAGCTGGCATTGTTCTCTGCTGCTACCTTCGACAATGACACAAAGAAAAGATTAAGCATTATTGGTGACAGGTATGATGTTGACAGGGACGATTATGCACTAAAAGGCGGATTCGGTTATTTTACCAAAACTGACAATCCTGAGTTTCCCATTATAGAGGCGTACGTGGGTACTGGTATAACCAAGATTAATAATTATTGGCATTTTAAAGGCGATACAGATGGAGAGGCTACGCAGGCACGGTACTGGAGCGTGTTCGGGCAATTTAATGCAGGTAAAAGAGTGTCGGAAAGTGAGTACGGGCTTGGGCTAAGGTTTACATATTCACAGTATACAGACTTCAGCTTTTACGACACCTATTCCTCTTCTACAAAAAGCAGTTATAAAAGCTTAAGAGGCTTAACTGCTGACCCTGAAATAAGCGCGGGCTATAATCTGTATGGGGTAATCATACAAGCACAGGTAGGAGTGGCGATACCTTTGCTTGCCCCGCTTGTAGAGCGAACAGACACTCATACCACCTATGAAGGGACAACCGAAATAAGAACCTCTATCAATTCAGATGAAAAAATGCGCTTATACTCCCTTATAGGTAGATTGAGCTTACAGTACAAAGTAAATTTTAATAAGAAGTAAAATGCAACAAGCACAAAGTTCAGCCCTTAAGCTCAGCTACTCCTCGGACATCGGCTGCACTAAAGTTACCCCATACGCAAACACTAACACACCCTCTCACGTTGTTCTTCTATCCCACACTTCTCAGGCTCAGGAAAGCCAGTGGGAGCAGCTAATCAAGTAATAACTCATACTTCCGGCATACATGATCCGCCCTTATACCCCAGCTGATAAGCCAAAGCTCATCGCCTTGCTGCGCCTCAACACACCCACCTACTTTGCGGAGGCCGAGGAAAGCGACTTTGCTGCCTACCTGGACTCATTTACTGAAGACTACTTTGTAACGGAAGAAGAAGGCAAACTGATCGGCGCAGGCGGCATTAACTATTTCCCTGAGGATGGCCAGGCCCGCATCTCCTGGGATGTTATCCACCCTGACCTTCAAGGCAAAGGCATCGGCACACAACTTATGCAGCACAGGCTCAAGGTCATCAAAAACAAGCCCGGTATACACCTGATCGTTGTGAGGACAACCCAGTTGGTGTACAAGTTTTATGAGAAGATGGGCTTTGAGCTGGAGAAAGTTGAAAAGGATTTCTGGGCCCCAGGCTTCGACCTGTACCAGATGCGGCTGCCGCTGAAAGAACGTACCGCCGGGAAAGTATAATGCGCAACGTATAAACAGGTCCGGCCCCAAAGTATAAAGTCATACTTTGGGGCCGGACCTGTGTTTCTAACGCTCTTTTTAAGAAGTTACCAATTCTGGCTGACTTGCCTGAACAGCAGCTTTCTGCTGCTGTTGCTGCCACTCCTGCTGCAGCATTTTGGAGGTTTTGCGGCTGCCATCGTGGCTCCAGCCCGGAGGGCCAAACACGTACATAAACTTAGCCTTCCACGATTTCACGTTGCGCACATCCTTCCAGATATCGTTAAACTCATGAAAATTAAGCGTGATAGGGTCGTGCTTGGTAGGCGGGTGCAGCACACCAAACTTTGTTTCGAGGTGCTTGTCTTTGTCCAGGTAGGTACCGAACATCTTATCCCATATAATGAGGATGCCGCCGTGGTTGCGGTCCAGGTACTCTATGTTGCAGGCGTGGTGCACCTGGTGTACCCAGGGGGTATTAAACACCTGCCCGAACACAGGTATTTTAGGCACCAGCGTGGAGTGCAGAAAAAACTGGTAGATAGAGTTGAACGACATGCACAGCGCAATCATGACCGGGTTAAAGCCAAGTATAGGCAGCCATAGCCAGTAAATCGGCTTATAGAGGAAGATGGTCCAGCCGTTGCGGAAGGCCGTGCCCAGGTTAAATTTATTAGAGGAGTGATGCACCAGATGTGCCGCCCAGAAAATACGGATGGTGTGGCAGAAGCGGTGGTGCCAATAAAAGTTAAAATCATCGCCGATGAGGCAGAGTACCCACACCCACCAGGTCCAGCCCAGGTTGTCGTAGCCCAGAAACTCCACGCGCAACGGTTCAAAAAGCTTGTAGAACAGGAAGAACAACCCGATCTGGTACGCTTTTGTCAGGGTGTTGAGTGCGGCGGCCCCTAAACCAACCATGGTGCTGGCCACAGAGTCTTTCAGGCTGTACAGCTCTTTGTCCTCGCGGTAGCTGATGTACGCCTCGCCCGCTATCAGCAGCGCAAAGAGGGGTACAAAGTAGGTGAAGGGATTAGGCATCTGGTCGAACAGAATTTCCATAGGTATGCAAAAAGTAAAAGTATGAAGCGGGGTACAGGCAAAGTGCCAGATACCTCAGGAATGCTCTAATTTACGTAAAATTATTCCAAAGTTCTGCCTCTACAGCTGCTGCGGCAGCCTCTAGACATCATACTTTTCGCTGTTTATTGGCTATAATAGCGCATTTCTACTAAATTTATCCACTACGCACAACCAGCAGCACCATGCCCACAAAGCAGCCCTTTCAGCTGAAGACACGCATCGCCCCCACCCCCAGCGGCTATCTGCACCTGGGCAATGCCCTCTCGTTTGCCATTACCTGGGCGCTGACGCGGCAGCAGAAAGGCAACATCATACTTCGCATTGATGACCTGGACGATGCCCGCTTTCGGCAGGAGTACCTGCAGGACATTTTCGAGACGCTACACTTTTTAGGCCTGGACTATGATGCAGGACCTGCCGATGCAGAAGACTTTCTGAAGAACCACTCACAGCACCTGCGCCTGCCGCGCTATCACGCCCTGCTGCAGCAACTCGTGGACAAAGGCGTGGTGTACGCCTGCCCCTGCTCCCGTAAACAGCTGTCCGCTCTGCCCAACAACAGCGCCTGCGACCTACATACCTGCCGTCACGAGCAACAGCCCCTGCAGCAGCCGGGAATTGCCTGGCGCATTCGTATACCCGAGGACACTCAGGTTACATTTCAAGACCTGTTGCTGCAGACCTGCACTATTGCCTTATCGGAAGAGATGCCGGATTTTGTGGTGCGGCGCAAGGAAGGTATACCAGCCTACCAGATTGCCTCGCTGGCTGATGACCTGGACATGGGCATTAACACCATTGTGCGGGGCGAGGACCTGCTTTCGTCCACGGCTGCGCAGCTTTACCTGGCCCGGCTGCTCGGCGCGGAGCAGTTTACAAGTATAGATTTCGTGCATCACCCACTGGTGCTGGAGCCGGATGGTGGCAAGCTTTCCAAGTCACACGACTCCCTTTCTATTTCGGAGATGCGCAAGCGTGGCCTCAGCAGCAAAGCCCTGTGGCAAACTATAGCGCGAACACTAGGTTGGCAGGAGGCGGGTATAGAAGATGCCAAAAGCTTTTTAGACAGGTTCAGGTTGGAGGATTTGCAAAAGATTAGCGGGAAGGAGCTGAGGGTATAGGGCCTCAACAAAGGCTAAGGTTAGGCTAAAAGTGTATTACTGCCGCGAGTTTTCAACTCGTAGTTATCCTACCACCCCTAGCCCCTCAGAGCTACGCTCGCTAGTTTCGCACTCCCGTTCTCGGTAATCTAAGGAGGGGAGTTTTCCAGCAGACAATTACATCCCCCTGCCCCCTTCGAAGGGGAGTTGGTTCCAGTTGCATAGCAAAGGCAGCGGCTATCGAAATGTCCCCAATCATTCCGTTGAGCGCCTTTGGAGTTTTTCGGTGCCCAAGGCATTGCGACGCAGGAGCAAAGGAAAAGCTCCCAGCGCGATGCGGGAAGACGAGCCCTCCCGGGCTGAAGGGAGCCAAAGCCAGAGATGAAACGGTAGGTAAGTAAGACTAAGGATCAGTAGCAGCTATCAAGTATAACTCCTCTTTATAAAAGAGAAAGCGAGTTAATAGCTTGTGAGTATAGCACTAGGAGCAGGGGTAGTTGGATAACCACGAGATGAAAACCCGTGGCAGATTGCACGTTTTATACTTTTACCTTGTGCAGCAGCCTCGCCGCTAAACGCAGCTATATTTAGTTATTTTTTCCGACCGGCTGTATCAGCTGCCGCTGCTCGTCGTACAGCCCCACCAGGATGCTATTGCCTTGCTCATCTACCCGGAGCCCGCCATACTTTGCTTCCTCAAAAATTATAGCCTGCCCCTCCTCAAAAAAGTATGATTCTGCCCCCAGGTTTATGCTCCATTCGCCCTTGGTATACTTTAGCAAATACTCTCCTGAGTTCAGCGGCGATTTCTCTTTCTGGTAGCGCACTAGCTGCGCCACCTGCTGCTCATCCAGCTTCACCACGGCGTAACCTCTGTTGGGTATCTTTTCAAGATCTGCTGCCTGGCTGATAGCGTAGCTCAGGCGCATGTAATCGCCCTGCATAAGGGAGCGCGGGTCTACGGGGGCCAGCTCCAGCAGCACCAGTTCGCCTTTCTCCAGCACCTCCTCCTTCTCCACCACCGACAGGTTGAATATTACCAGTACCAGCACCAGGTTCACAAGTATGATTATGGTCCTTTTAGTCAGCATAGCTTTTCAGATAATTGTTGAGCAACACGAACCCTCCCAGAAACAGCAGGCCGCTTGCTATCAGCACCCCAGATTTGGCCAGCAGCGTCATGTTCAGGTCGTAGTAGTACAGGATCACGAAGTACACCAGCGCCAGCAGCCCCACCCAGAAACCCGGATTGTGGCCGATGTAAAAGCTGGCCAAAAGTATAAGCAGCGCCCCCGGAACCGAGGGCGTAAGTATAAACGGCGCGAGTAGCAGCACACAGCAAGTATAAATAACACCATGCGCTTGCTTGCTTACCATCGGCATCCCTCTTAGGACGTGGTGCACCAACAGCAGCAGGCAACCCGCCAGAAAGATGCTGGAAGTCCAGAAATGCTCAATAGAGGTAGACAGGAACTTCTGGTGCACGAAAAGCGCCAGCACAATCACCAGAGACACAATCACCCCCATCCTTACCGGCCCCAGCACCAGCCCAAACCGAGGGGAGCCAGCAAGTAGCTTCGCCTCATACAAGCTCATGTAAGTAAGTATGGCCGCAAGTATGGCGATCAAACCGTGCGACAGCGAAAAGGCCTCATGGATAAAGATCAGGCTCAGCAGGCTCCCGTTCAGCACCAGCACCGAGATGAATACGCAAATAGCACTTTCGGACAGACTGATGATCATCAAGGCAGCACAGGCAAGAACAAGCGTTACGGCGGTATCGCCATCGGTCATTTGTCCTGTGCCGATAGTCAGCAGCGCATAACCCATAATGTTCAGCGAAACGCCCATCGCGTCAGCAGTGGCGTCTTTCTTTAGCCTGATCAGCGCCTCCGACCCTACCAAAAAGCAAATGCCGAAGAACAGCATTCCGATACCAGAATTGTACAAACCGGCCATCAGCAGAAAGCCCATAAAGGTAGTCATGCCTAATAGGCCACCCAGAATAGTAAGCACTTTGATGGGTACGCGCTTGAGGAGCGAGGCGGTGTGGGAGGTTTCAGCCTCTATGCTGTCCCGGTCGTAGTAAAAGTCGGGCTGCTCCTGCTCAAGTTCCTGCAGCAGCGCGTCCAGTTGGGTTGTATCAGTATTTGCCATGCCACTGCCGGTTTATTTTCCCTAAATATTGAATAAGTAACGTGATGCTGCCTACCACAAACAAGGAGGCCAGCAGCATGATCAGTTCAGGTGCCTTGTCTATAAATCGGGTGATAAGCGCGGTAAAAAAGGCGATGGCGCTGAAGGGTACAGCCGTGAGGTAAAAAAGCTCGCGCACCCGTAGACCGTACCAGATGGCGCCGCCATACATGCTAAAGCCAAGCAGGTACGCCAGGCCGTAATCCTCCCGGATGTTAGTGAAAAGCAGCGAAATCATACTTACCGTAACCAAGGAAATAGCAGCCAGGCCCAAAATTCTCGGGAACCACCGGTGCTGCACGTTTACCCGCCCTTTTGCCGCCAATACCTCCCAGGCAATTACAGCAGCGGCATTAAGTATAAACAGCACGTCCAGCACAACGGCAAAGCTCCAGTGGGTGGCTACCTGCTGGGTATAAAGTATAAATGTGGTATTGAGCAGCGCCAGAAAGATAAACCACAGCGGCTGAAAGTTAGCTACCAGCACCCACAGCACCACGCAGTAGGTCCATCCCCAGAAGAAGTCGAAGGCATTGGCACCGGTCTGGTAGATCTGCCCGTACACGGCAAACAGCACTCCCACTAACATAGCGCTGGCCGTTAAGAGCACGTTCCGGATGGTTTTATTGAGTCTGGTGATGAGTGCGGCAACGGTAGTGGCCAGCAGCAGGAACTCGAGTATGCCCAGCTTCACGAACTTGTGCATGTCGGCCCAATTGTAGGCGAAAAAGAAGATGATACCGGCTAGGGTAAAACTGGCGCCCGTACCCAGCAAGAACAACCGGATAAAGGTGGCCCAGTTGCGGGGCGTGGCGTAAAGTCCTTCGCTACGGAGTCTGTTTCCAATGCCGGAGGCTTGCCAGTTGCTATGCCGGGCGATACTGATGATCAGTTCCCGGGTAATGCTTTGTTTCATAGGTTAAGTGGATTGCAAAAGGGAATGTACAGAAACAGCACCAGGTATGCAATATGGAGGTTGTACTTTAATTTGAGAACACCTATTTGTCAGAATCAGGTTTTCCAAGATGATGGGAAGGTGTACACCTGCCCTTGAGAACTACGCTCGCTAGCTCAAAACTCACGTTTTGGCTAGTCCCGAGATGGGGATTATACCTCTCCCCAACCCTCTCCTTTTCTCGAGGGCCCCTACCCCAAAACAGGAGAGGGAGTTTCGCAGTACCGGTTCCAACCACCCCTGCCCCTCCTTGACTAAGGCGGGGAGCCTGTAATTACTGATGTTGAAGTGTAAGTTTCATCGTTGGGGATGGCTGTCAACAGCAATAGTGTAAACCCACCCCAACCCCTCCCGAGAGGGGAGTTCTGCTGAAGCTCCGTTAGTGGTGGCTATCGAATCTGATCCCAGTTTTTCCGTTGAGCGCCTTTGGAGTTTTTCCGGTGCCGAGCGGTAGCGAGGCATTGCGACGCAGGAGCAAAGGAAAAGCTCCCAGCGCGATGCGGGAAGACGAGCCCTCCCGGGCTAGAGGGAGCCAAAGTAAGAGGTGAAACAATAGGTTTGTAAGACTGAGGATAAGCAGAGGCTAGAGAGGATAGCTTGTTTTAAGTTGCAGGAAGCTGCCGCTAAAGTATAAAGTATGGCTTTTCAAGCCAGTTGAGTTACAAACTCAACATCATAAAAAGGACACAAGTCTGGAGACTTGCGCCATAATCAGAAGACTTCCCCCAGGTTACGCCATAAAAAAAGCGGCAACCACTTTTCAGCCGCCGCCGCTCCCAAATACGCTAACTAAATCTTACTCTACCGCCTCAATCTTCACCGGTACCTCCAGGTTCTCCCAACTCAGAAGCAAGCCTTCGTCAGTCACGTCATACTTCAGTCGCTCGTTCATGGCGGGGGCCTTGCGCGGAGTTACCTTTACCCGCAGCGCGTCCTGCTTTTCGTCATACTGCGTGCCCCATTGCTTCGCCGTTTTGTTGAAAATCACGATCCACTCATCCTCACCGGGCAACGTATAAAAGCTGTAGGTTCCCGCCGGTAGCCGCTCACCCTCCACCAGCACGTCTTTATCAACTGTTACCGTGGTGGCCTCGTTGGCCCCGGCGCGCCATACCTGGCCGTAAGGCACTAGCCCGCCCCAGATGTTGCGCCCTTTTACTGAGGGGCTGCTATAATTAACCGTTATGGTGGCATCCCCGGCTTGCCCGGAAACACTGTCAGCCGGACTTGCCTTGCCGCCCTGTGCCGAAGCGCCGAAAGACAACACCATGCCCAACAGCAGCAGCCACATACTCACTAATTTTGATTTGTTCATAGTATTTATAGCTTTAGTTCAAAAACAGCATACGTAAAAATCAGGCACAGGTATAAGTATATTATTGATTATCAGCAGTAAATACAGCTACTGCGTCAGGCAATATCCCAACAGGGTATCCTGCTCCTTTCACTGCAGAAACGTCTCCTGCCGCTTTCTTCCGTATAGGGAAGTGATGTATACAATGAAGCACCGTTAGCCGAAATAGAAACGCCTATGCCATCATCCTACAGCAAAAAAACCTCCCGCACACAAACCCTAAAAACCACCTACGGCAGAAGCCGCTACAACGCGGGCGCTGAAGCAGGCTATGGCACAGGCCGCGTCACACCAGCCGGGCGACAAGCCATTCGGAAAGCCAGGACCAGGAGGGTCAAACGCGGCTCTACTGTAGAGGGCGCTAAAAACAGGCTGAAGAATTTTAGGCAGGCCACTATCCTGGCGGTGGCTGTTACGGGCTTTATCATGCTGCTTTTTGCCCCCAGCGAGGCAGGGCTGGCGCAGGACGGGGAACAGGAAGCGGTTGACACGGTAGCTATTGTGGAGGAGGTGGCCGTAGCGGATCTGGTAGCGCCAGACTCGGCCATGGACACTGCGGCAGAAGACACCACCTCGCAAATTTTATCGGGCAAAGAGGCAGCAGGCGAGGCAATAGGGGCGCTGCAGGGCCTCTGGGATAGCTTTTTCTACAACCTGCCCAAAATGCTGATCGCCCTGGGCACCCTCCTGCTAGCCTGGGGTGTGGTGCGGCTGCTCAGGCTACTGCTCCAGAAGGTGTTGGGCCGCTGGGAGCGCTCCAATGCCATCATCTCCCTCCTCTCAATTGCGGTGTGGCTTTTGGCCATTGGCATTGCCATCAGCGTGGTGGCCGGCGATATACGCGCCTTGGTGGGCTCTCTGGGTCTCATCGGCCTGGCCCTGTCGTGGTCGCTGCAGACTCCGATTGAAAGCTTTACAGGCTGGCTCCTCAACTCCTTTCAGGGTTACTACCGCGTGGGCGACCGGGTGCGGGTAGGCGATGTGTTCGGGGATGTTTACCGGATCGATTTCCTGACCACCACCGTCTGGGAGATAGGCGCACCCTACCAGCCCGGCTTTGTGCTGGCCGAGCAGCCCACAGGCCGCCTGGTTACTTTCCCCAACAATGAGATCCTGACCGGCACTGTCATCAACCTGACGCGCGATTTCCCTTATGTGTGGGACGAACTGGCCTTTGGCGTGGCTAATGAGTCAGATATATCGCTGGCAACGGAGGTGCTGGGGAAGGTGGCCGAGCAACTGCTGGGCAATTACATGGTAACACCCGCCCGCAACTATGCCGCGCTCCTTAAACGCGCCGGCCTGGATTACAACATCGCCGATAAGCCCCAGGTATTTATCTCGCTGGAGGAGTCCTGGACCAACATCATCATCCGCTACCTGGTGGGTGCCCGCGAGCGCCGCAAATGGAAAAGCGAACTCTCCATGCGCCTCACCAAGGAGACTGCCAAGCCCGAGTACCGCAATAAGATCATACCGGTGTACCCGCGCCAGCAGGTGCAGTTTATTAACCAGATGGGCATGCCCGTGGAGGCCGCATGTATGAAGGGAGGCAATGGAGAAGTATAAAAGGCAGAACTTTCCATACTTGCCGGAAACGCATACGCACAGGCTTGAAAGGCCATGCCTTTTATTCGTTGCAACCTTCCGGAGGGTGAGGTGGTAAGCAACCATACCTCCCAATAAAACTATGGCTATGAACCTGATTTACATGAAACGACTCATACTTCAGTTTGTCGCCTTGCTGGCCCTGGCCTCCTGCGGCTCCGACTCCGCCGATGGCAACTATAACCGTGCCGCCGACGAAGACCTGATAGAAGAGCAGGTAGGCTCGGATACCCAATCAAACATTGACAGCATAGCGCAGGCAACCGACGAAGGCAACATCCTATACCCGCTCCCTGACACGCTGACAAAACTGCTGGAGCAAAGGCAGCCGCGGGCCCGCGTCGCCACCCTCCCCGACGAAGTAATGGCAACCAAGCGCCTCCAGGTGGAGAACCCCTTGTACCTGCGGGGCAACCTGAACGGCAACAGCACCCCGGATTACGCCGTGCAGGTGCTGCAAAACGACTCTATCTACATTCTGGCATTCCTGGACTATCCCCAAAAGGCGAAGGAGGTGAAAGTGGCAACCTACCCGGCCCGGCAGCTGAACGGGGAATGGTACAGCACATACCAGCTAAAACTTGCCCCGCAGGACTCCCTGGTACGCAACCCGCGTAAGCAGCAAACAACTACCCTCAAAACGGATGGCATATCGGTGATAGAGGAGAGCCGCACCACTTTGTACGTGCTGCAGAACGGCCGCTTTATACCTTTCGATGCGCAGAAGTAGGGCTTTAAAAAAGCATCAAAGTATAAAATCCCGTCACCGTAAAGCATTTAAATTATTCCTCCACCCAAACGCTCCATACCATGCCTATCTCCTCTAAAAACAGACCCGCAGTTCTGCTGTTCGATGTGAACGAGACACTGCTGGATTTGTCCGACATGCAAAAGGCCGTGAACCAGGCCTTCGGCAATGAGCTGGCGTTTAAATTGTGGTTTGCACAACTCCTGGAGTACGCACTCGTGGAAAACGCGACAGGCCGCTACCACGACTTCGGGGAGGTGGGCCAGGCCGTGATGCGCATGACAGTGGCCATAACCGGCAAGGAGGTGCCTGAGGAAAAGCAGAAGGAACTGGTGGCGATGGTGAAGGAAACCCAGCCGCACCCCGATGTCATCCCCGGTTTGCAAAAGCTGCAGCAGGCAGGCTTCAGAATGGCCACACTCACCAACTCCCCCGCCAGGTCAGCTATACCGCACCTGGAAGAGGTAGGCCTGAAAGCCTTTTTTGAGGAGACCTTTAGTGTGGATAGCGTGGCACAGTTTAAGCCAGCCAGAGCCCCCTATCAGTTTGCTGCCGAGCGGCTAGGTGTTGCGCCGGAGGATGTAATGATGGTAGCCGCCCACGGTTGGGACATGGCCGGTGCCCTGGGTGCCGGGGCACGCACGGCCTTTATCTCGCGTCCGGGCCAGGTGCTGTACCCGCTGGCCCCGGAGCCGGAGCTTATCGCCCCGACCCTGCTGGAGCTGGCGGAGCAACTGCTGAAGATGGAGTAGCCGACATGGGAAAAGCACTAACTGCCATACTTGGTTTATGCTTAGATCAAGTATGGCGAATATACCTTTTAGTAGGAACATACCTTAGGCACGGCGAAAAAAGTATACTTTCGTACCCTTAACCCAAACCCGCGACTGCCTTTATACTTTTCCCTAATGCCCCAGAACAACAAACCTGCCCGCCAACTCACGCCCCAAATCACCTCCCCCGGTAAGCATAAACTGAGCAAGCTGCAGCAGGAGTTTAACCAAAAGACGGCACTGATAGACCAACTGAAACAGGAGCTTGCGGCCAGGCACGAAAGTATAAACCTGGCTCAGAAACGAATCGAGAAGGAGTTGCGCCCCATTATTGAGCAGCAGCTGGAAAAACGCGTAGAGCTGGCAAATCTGCTGGACGAGGCCTACGCATCGGCACTGTTCAGTTACCGGGAAAAGGAAAAGCTGGCTACCCTGATAGAGAACATCACCTTTGACCTGATAGCCAACTATGAGCGCCAGGACATGGTAGAACTGCACGACAGGTATGCGGAGCTCACCTACAACGAAAAAACAGCCTATACCCAGGAAGACACGCAGGCCCCAGATGAAAGTATAAAAGACGATGAACCGGGTATAGAAGAGGATTTTGATGACCAGGATGACTTTGAGCGCATACAGGCACAACTGGACCGGGAGATGGAGCAACGGGAGCAGGAGAAGCAGAACCGCCAGAAAAGCCGCAAAACCAAAGCGCAGTTAGCCAAAGAGGCCCAGGCAAAGGCCGAGCTCAGCAACATCAGCAAGGCCAGCCGCCGCGTGTACACCGAGCTCGCCAAACTGCTGCACCCCGACAGGGAACTGGACGAAACAAAACGCGCCTGGAAAGAGGAAGCCATGAAACGCGTAACCCAGGCCTACCACCACGACGATTTCTTTGAGCTGCTGCGGCTGCAGTTGGAGTTTATGCAGGAGCAGGGCCAGGCACTGGACCAACTGCCTGAGGAGCAACTGCAGTACTATGTCAAAATCCTGACCGACCAGGTGGAGGAGCTAAAGGGAGAGCTTCAGGATTTATTAACCGGCTCCAATGCAGGGTTTTATACTCGCTTTGGAGGCACTCCCAAACAAATGGATCAGAAATTTAAGTCGGCCAAAGAGGACCTGAATCGGGAACTGGAGCAGCTCAAACAAAACCTCCGCACCCTGCAGGATGACCCGCAAATGATCCGGATGCTTTTGAAGTAGAAAGGAGTCGTCTCAAAAGACCTCATAGTGTTTACAAAACCTGTGAGTGTCTGGTGGAATGGCCGCTGCCTCTATTTCTAGTTTGAGTGGTCGTGCAGTATCTTCCAGCCCTCGTTAGAGTGTTCAAACACCAACGTATAACGGCCGCTTTGTGCTGTCGAGTCCTGGTTTGTGAGGATGTATCGCCCGGTTACCAGTGCATGGCTGTTGCCTAAAGGGCGCATCTCCAGGCTGTCGAAGCTTAGGGTAGAGGTTGGTGTGCCGGTTTCGGTAAAAGCCTCCTGGTAATACCCTTTCATCTCGCTCACCCCAATCGGGCCCTTCGGCAGCATAAATGTGGCCGCGCTGTCATACACCGTCACAAATTTGTCCAGGTCGCCTTTATTCCAATCTGCTGTAATAGCCTCAAGTGTCGGAATAACCTGTGTGAAATCTGCCTTTGGCTCTTCTGCTATAGTAGTTTCAGCTGTGTTGCAAGCAGTAAATAATAGCACCGCAGCAAATATAGCGCAGTTAACAGCGTTCAGTAGTTTCATTTTGTGTAGTGGATTTAGAAGTATGGATTTCGTGTGGTAAATATGCAAAATTCCAGATATACTATGCAGGAATTTATTTAGTTCCCTAACGTCTCTATCGTTTTTTCCTTAATTTAGAAGATATTGCAAGTATAAGCTCAATAAGCGGAAAGGCTTATACCATATCAGAGCTTGCTTGCCGCTCTTAAATGATTTATAAACTTACCTCTCCTTATATGAAACAGCTTGTTACTGCTTGTATCTGTTGCCTGCTAAGTTTTGCCACTTTCTCCGGGAGTGCGCAGACCAACCCCATCACACTTAGGCTCAACCACATTGCCGTGTATGTGCACGACCTGGGGCAGAGCACAGCCTTTTATGAGGATGTACTACAGCTAAAGCAAATCCCGGAGCCTTTCAAGGACGGCCGGCACACCTGGTTCTCTCTGGGAGATGCCGGTCAGTTGCACCTGATACAGGGAGCATCCCAGAACATCCCGCGCGACAAGAACGATCACCTCTGCTTCAGTGTGGCGTCCATAGAGGACTTCATCGCCAACCTCGACAAGCACCAGGTAGAATACACTAACTGGCCCGGCACCGCCAAAACCCCCACCGTGCGCGTGGACGGGGTAAAGCAAATCTACTTCCAGGACCCGGACGGTCACTGGATCGAGGTGAATAATGATAGGTTGGGGAGGTAGTGTATCATCATACCGCCAGTTTGAGCGCAGCGGTAACTGGTGGTGGAGCATGATAGCCAGTTTGCAACTGCCGAAAGTATAGTTCTGATAACTGCTTTTACAAACTGGCCTCCTAGAAAGCCGCAAGTTGCGCTGGCGCTAAACTTGCGCCATGGGTGCTGCAGGATCCGGTGCAGGTGAAGGTGTTGTTGCAGGTATAGGTTTATACCTTACCGCACCAGTTCTATCCATCCTTTTTTCTCCTGGCCAGATATACTAATGGAGTAAAAATACAGTCCTTCGGAACAGCCTGACCCATCCCAGCCGCTTCTCCCATCAGGTATAAAGGCTACTTGTTTACCCCAACGGTTATAGATCTGTAACTGAAAAGGTTTATCCTCAAGGTAGTTTTTAACTACAAAGACGTCATTCTTACCATCCCCATTTGGCGTAAATATGTTCGGGATAATAATTCCTTCCGGCACAAAAACTTCATCCGGGATAACAGGCTCAGGGCTAGGCGCTGACACAATCAATGTAGTACTACAAGTCAAGGTACACCCCAATTCATCTGTTGCACTTACGATTATTGGATAAGTACCCGGAGTGGAATAAGCATAATATAAAGCCGGGGCGGTGGTTGTCTTTACTTCCCCATTCCCCAAATCCCATCTATACGTTACAGAAGTAGCAGATCTCCCGACATTTGCCTTTAGCGTGATGTTGCTTCCTACCTCTGCCTCCTGTGGTATTTCACAGGATAAACTCATGGACGGGGGCGGCGCATACACACCAATGTTGTTAACTTTTGCTATGAACATATCATCGGTAAACAAGCCGGACTCTCCAGCATTAGCCCCACCAATGTTAAGGACTTTTGTATTTTCAAACGATATGTCTCCTCTAAAATAACCAAGGCCGTACGCATTTTCAGCTGCCGCATCCAACTGAATATCCAAGGTCATGATTCCAAACATACCTTTAATTTCCTTTACCCATTGCAGACTGCCGCTAGCATCCTGACTTAAAAGAAAGGCATCATTATTACTACTTGTACTATTCAACAAGAAGCAATCTATGCGGGCCTGGGGATTATAGTGACCTATTGTGTAAACCTTGTTTTCCCCGTCTATAGCCATGGCGGTACAATGGGCATTCTCTATTAAAGAGTTAATTTGATAAGCATTCCCATTCTGATCAAACTTTGCGACAAATGCCCCCCATCTCTTAGAATTTGAGACATTCCCTATTTTAGGTTGACTGGTATTAAGCAAAAGATAAGGGTTCTCATTGCTGTCAAGTTCTAGGTCAGACACAAAATTATTAAACCCGTTGCCAAAAAACTTTCGCCAGATCATCTGACCGTTCTCATTCAGTTTCACAAAAAATATGTCCCCATCCTGGCTCCTAACTGGCCCTTCAGGAAAATCGAATTTACCTTTAAATATGCCTGTATAATAAATATTGCCACCAGAATCCGCGGCTAAACCTGTTGCCATCAGCATATCTCCCATTATCTGATCTGAGGACTGCACATAGTCGATGTGACTCAATTGTGAGGTAGCCCACAGCGCATTGCCGTCAGCATCAATTTTTGCGGTGAACAAACTGAAAGCCTTCCCGTCATTTTTCAATGACTTGCCTCCAATGCTTATTTCTCCCTTAAAAGTACCTTGAATGATGATATTGCCCTGATGATCAAGCACCATCTGGCTTGCCGGGTTAATGGTGTGCCCGCTATTATGAGTCTGCCTCACCCATTTAAATTTTCCATTAGCATCATACTTTGCCACAAAGTATTCATGCGCGTTATTTTCAACCTCTAGGGTCACTCCCCCGATTTCACAGGAATAGCTTGGGAATAATTTACTAAAAAAGCCACTGATGTAGACGTCACCATTGGCATCCACAACTATGTTCTGGGCATACTCAGTACCCGTACCTCCGTCTTGCATCACCCACAGCATCTTGCCGTCCGGTGCATATTTCACTATAAATATGTCACCATAAGAAGTGACAGTTGAGGTAACCAGATCTACTTTATCAAAAGTGATTTTTCTGTGAAACGTACCTGTTACATAGGTATTCCCATTTTTATCAATGTATATTTTCCCGGGAAATGTAGCCGTCTCTTTGGTGCCGCCCGCAGATTTCACCCATTCAAAATTCTGTGCAAAAATGCTGGGAGCCAACACGGAAGACAGAGCGGCCATCATGACAACGATGGTAATAGAAATTTTAGAAAAAACAGACATTAACCGAATGATAAGCCCTATAAAGGAATAGCACAAGTAAGTAGAACAAGAAACAAACGATTGAATTTAATAAATATAACTCAAATCCTATACAATAAAATGCTTGCGTATATATTCGTTTACCGCAACCTTCTGCTCCTCCTCATTGTTCTGATAAGATATTAACTTGTAGTATCTTTGTAAGGAAGACTCAGCAGAACACGACTTGGTAAAAGTCCTGTGTTCTGCCTTTTCTGTTTTGTGATAGAGCTGAATGAAAGTAACTGATTTTTTAGAACTGTACCGCCTCGATGGCATGGTGCAAACCATTGCCGAGCGTTTAAAAGCCAAAGAACCTCACCGCCTGCAACTAAAAGGTATGGCCGGCAGCCTCGATGCCGTGATGGCTTCGGCGGTTTATACTTTAAATCCGCAGCACCAACTCTTCGTGATGCACGACAAAGAGGAGGCTGCTTATTTCTATACCGACCTCAAAAACCTGCTGGGCGATCAGAAGGAAATTCTGCTTTTCCCGACTTCTTATAAGCGCCCTTACAGTTTCGACGATACTGAGAACGCGAATATTCTTATGCGGGCTGAGGTGCTGAACCGCCTCAACAGCAAAGCCGAAAAAGGCGAGCTGATCGTAACGTATCCGGAGGCGCTAACCGAGAAGGTGATCAACAAGAAATCGCTGGTAGAGAACACACTGGGTGCTAAGGTAGGTGCCAAGCTGGACGTGAATTTCCTGAGCGAGATGCTGGCCGAGTATGGCTTTGAGCGCACCGAGTTCGTGTACGAGGCAGGCCAGTACGCCGTGCGCGGCGGCATCGTGGACGTGTTCTCCTACGCCAACGACCTGCCTTACCGCATCGAGCTGTTCGGCGACGAGATCGAAAGTATACGAACCTTCGACCCGGACACGCAGCTGAGTGTAGAGACGAAAAAAGCGATCTCAATTATACCCAATGTGCAGACAAAACTGCTGCAGGAAACCCGGGAGGCTTTCCTGGATTTTCTGCCGAAGAACACCAGCATCTGGTTTAAGGATGTGCGCCTGACGCTGGACGTGATAGAGGAGTATTTTGATAAAGCTTCGCACAACTTCGAGAAGATGATGGCCGGCAGCGGCGGCACCCAGATCGTGTCGGACCCCGAGCAGCTGTTCCAGACGCAGAAGCAGTTCAAGAAGCTGCTTGATAACTTTAACGTGGTGGAGATGGGCAAGCGCTTCCACTTCAAAAACGCGGAAGTGCTGCAGTTGCAGGCTAAGCCGCAGCCATCTTTTAACAAGGATTTTAACCGCCTGGTAAAGAACCTGCACGAGCAGCAGGGCGATGGTTTTGTGAACGTCATCGCCACCGATTCGCCGCGCCAGATCAACCGCCTGACCATGATCTTTGATGAGCTGGACCACGATGTGCGTTTCCAGCACCTGCCCATTTCTTTGAGCGAAGGCTTCATCGATCATACTTTAAAAATTACCTGCTACACCGATCACCAACTGTTCGACAGGTTCTACCAGCACAAGGCCAAGGAAGGGCATTCCAAAACCAAGGCCATGACGCTGAAAGAGCTGCGCTCGCTGCAGCCCGGCGACTACATTACGCACGTAGACTACGGCATCGGACGCTTCGCCGGGCTGGAGAAAGTAGAAGTGGGTGGCCGCTTGCAGGAGGCAATCCGGCTGGTATACCGCGACGACGATCTGCTTTACGTCAGCATTCACTCTCTGCACAAAATAAGCAAGTATAGCGGCAAAGAGGGCGGCCCGCCAAGTATGAGCAAGCTGGGCTCGCCGGAGTGGGAAAACAAGAAGAAGAAGGTCAAGAGCAAAGTAAAAGATATTGCTCACGAGCTGATTAGCTTGTACGCCAAGCGCAAGGCAGCACCAGGCTATGCCTTTACCAAGGATGGCTTTCTGCAGGCCGAGCTGGAGTCGTCGTTTATTTACGAGGATACCCCGGACCAGGCGAAGTCCACTGAGGATGTAAAAGCCGATATGGAGCAACCGCACCCGATGGATAGGCTGGTATGTGGCGACGTAGGTTTTGGTAAAACGGAGATTGCCATCCGCGCCGCTTTCAAAGCCGCCTGCGATGGAAAACAGGTAGCCGTACTGGTTCCTACCACTATACTTGCCATGCAGCATTTCCGTACGTTCCGCGACAGGCTGGAACAGTTTCCGATAACCGTGGATTATGTGAACCGCTTTAAAACGGCCAGGGATACAAAGGAAACCCTAAAACGCGTGGCTGAGGGCAAAGTGGATATTTTGATCGGCACGCACCGCATCGTGAGCAAGGATGTAAAGTTCAAAGACTTGGGCCTGCTGATTATTGACGAGGAACAGAAGTTTGGTGTGAAGACGAAGGACAAACTCAAAGAGATGCGCGTGAACGTGGATACCCTGACACTGACAGCCACGCCAATCCCACGCACGCTGCATTTCTCGCTAATGGGTGCCCGGGACCTTTCCGTTATCGCCACACCACCGCCAAACCGCCAACCGGTAAAAACCGAGTTGCACGTGTTCGATGAGGTGCTGATTCGTGATGCCGTAGTGAACGAGATGAAGCGTGGCGGGCAGGTGTTCTTTGTGCACAACCGCATTAAGGATATCGAAGAGATAGCCGATATGATACTGCGCCAGGTGCCCGATGCCAAGGTAACCTATGCTCATGGCCAAATGGAGCCGGAGAAGCTGGAGAAGCGCATGATGAAATTCGTGAACGGCGAGTATGATGTGCTGGTATCCACCAACATCATTGAGTCGGGTCTGGACATCGAGAATGCCAATACCATCATCATCAACCGAGCCCACATGTTTGGGTTATCGGACCTGCACCAGATGCGGGGGCGCGTGGGCCGGTCAAACAAAAAAGCTTATTGTTATCTTTTAACACCACCTGTAGCCGGCTTGCCAAGCGATGCCCGAAAACGCCTGAGTACCCTTGAAGAATTCTCCGATTTGGGTGAGGGCTTTAAAATTGCCATGCGCGACCTGGACATTCGCGGGGCGGGTAACCTGCTGGGCGGCGAGCAAAGCGGCTTCATCACCGACCTTGGCTTTGAGATGTACCACCAGGTGCTCGACGATGCCATCAAGGAACTCAAGGAAACAGAGTTCCGGGAGCTGTTCATGGCTGATAACCTGGAGCAGTTTATAGAGCCGGTGCGCGAGTGTAACATCGAAACCGACATGGAGGTGCTGATTCCGGAGAGCTACGTGAGCAACATTTCGGAACGCCTGAACCTGTACAGCAAACTCGACAGCGTGAAAAGTATGGAGGAGTTGGAGAAGCTTACGGCAAGTATAGTTGACCGTTTCGGGCCGATGCCGGAGCAGGTAAAGCAACTGGTGGAGATCGTGAAGCTACGTTGGCAGGCACAGCAGCTGGGCTTTGAGAAGCTCACCATCAAAAAGGAAACCATGAAAGGCTACCTGCCAAGTGAGAACAATGACAAGTACTTCCAGTCCGACACGTTTGGCAACATATTGAAGTATGTGCAACACCACCCCCGCCGATCTAGACTAAAAGAAGCCAAGGATAAACTGATTGTGATCGTGGAGGATATCCAAAGTATAGCCGATGCGAAAGAAGTGTTCGAAGGGCTGGGCGTTGCGGCAGTAACATCAGTTTAGGAAAGAATTCCGCTGTCAGAATAAAGTTTAAACGTATAGCCATCCCATGGCCATTGCGGCACGTATAGTTTTTGGGAGGATTTATACTTTGCCTTTGCAGGAATAAAAACTATCTTGAACATTTTACAAGAAACCTACTCCGTGTGCGCCCTGAAATGCACGGGTTTAAATAAACTGCCTGAACAAGCGTTATAAGATCAGACGCGCCACCGGGGCGTTGGCTATGGGTTATTTTAAAGGCCACAGCACTACCGGCAGCACCCTAAACATAGTGCGCTTTATAGTTTTACAGACCACACAACCCAAAGATTTCTACTTGAGGTAGCCATTATGAGAGAGCTGAAGACCATACTTTTAATAGACGACGACGAAACTACCAATTACCTGAACCACCGCCTGCTGGCGCGCCTGGAGGCAGCCTCTGATATACGCGTAGTGATGAACGGGGAAGAAGCCCTTGACTACCTGGAACATGCCTTTGCCAACGTTGAAGGTTATCCGCGCCCGGACCTTATTTTTGTGGATATCAAAATGTCGGTGATGGATGGGTTTGAGTTTCTGGAAGAGTATGAGAAATTTACGCCGGAGCAGAAAGGCAACACCGTTATGCTGATGTTAACCTCCTCTGCCAGCTTCTACGATCTTGAGAAACTGAAGGCTTTTCCGGATGTGCGCAAGCACTACTCCAAACCCTTGGCCGAAGCCGATGTGCGCGAGATCATGCAGGAGTATTTTTAGCAACTCACTATGTACCCAATATGGCAGCGGCCCCCTTACTGGTAAGGGGGCCGCTGTTTTTTTTACAAACCAGCGCCCGTTAACTATAGCCCCTGCATTGCCGTAAATATAAACCCACACTTTTGTGGCCAACATATCTAGAAACATAATAAATACAGATAAAGCTATGGCAGATGAACAAAGCAACCGCAATAACCAGCAAATAGGAAAAGACCTTTATAAAAAAGACGAGGGGCAATGGGGCCAGCACGGACAACGCTACGGGTACCGTGGCCAGGATACCCGCCAATGGGGAGAGGGAAATTATTTCCATACCGGCCCTAACCCACGCGGAGCGCAGGATTCCAACGAGCGCAAGTATGGCGAAAGCTACCACCACGACCGTCGCTCAACCTACGCCCAGGAGCGCAACGCCCACCTGGGCGAGCATTATGGCAGCAAGCCCGGTAGCGCCTATCGCGAAGAGAGCCACTACCTGAACCATGGTAACCGCCGTGGTGAGCAGCATGAAATGCGCCGTCCGCAAACGCCGGGAGGTTCTTTACAGCGCAACTACGGCGACACGAACGACTACCGGAATGAGCCGTGGCGCGAAGCGCCCGGCAGCCGCAGCCGCTACAAAGATGACGACTACCGCTACGGCAGTGGCTCGCATAACTGGTACCGTGAAGGACGCTATACACCAGACAGCGACGAAACTGCTCCTTACCCACGCGATCACCGCGGCTTTATGACCCGTGTAAAAGACACCTGGAACGATATCTGGCACTCGGATGAGCCTGGCTACCAGCGACACCACCACCAAAGTGGGGCAGACCGTGTAGACTCGCACAAACGTTATGGCTCCGAACCTTACCGTGACCGCAGCTTCGACAGAGGCTACGAAGGTGGTCCACGCTGGGCCGATGAGTCAGACTCAGGCAGAGACAATTACTACAACGACACCGATAGAAACCAACGCTATCGCCGCTAAAACGTATAGACCAAATAGATTAGGTAGATTTGGTAGTAGATTAGTTTTAGTTAGTGAAATAGCAAAGCCAGCCAACCAGCTGGCTTTGCTATTTTAGCCTTTTTTGCTTATCTTAAAAAGGAACATCCTGATTATCAAACCGTACACTTAGAGTGCCTGGGCCTTTCAGGGATTTTTTTGATCATTTAAGAGACACAGCATGCAACACGAAGAGCAAGACCCAAGACACCCGAACCACTGGGAACACCAGCGTCAGCACCGCCACCCGCACCACCGGGAGCACTTCCACGACTTCAGAAGCCGTTGGGGTGAACCCATGCCTGCTACTCAACAGCAACGTTGGCACCCGGAAGAAACAGACCGCTTCGCGCGCGAGGCCAGGTATAACCGTGAGGAGTGGCTGCCAGAGCAGCAACGTTACCAGCCACGCCGTATAGACCAGCACCACCACCGCATGGAGGAGCAGCACCCACCGCAAGAACCCCTCTGGCGCCAGCGCGACGTGCACTTCGACCCAAGCAACCAGCGCGTGGAAGACCGTTGGTTCGAAGACCCGCTAATGCCACACCCCCGACGCCGCGCCCCACGCCATTACGATGGCTTCTGGCAGGATTATGAAGATTAACCCAGGCAGTGCGCCCAAAGTATGAAATGATAAAAGCCGGTATAGCCGGCTTTCGTTTTTTCCGGGTTGCGCAAAGGCCCTGCCCCGGAGGCTAAACCTCCCTCCTTTTGCGTAAATGTCCGCTTATGCTGGTTAAGTTCAGCTGAAGTATAAACCTGACCCTCCCGAGGAGGGGAACCTGTATTATCCCCATCATCCCCTCGTGCAGCAGATTGCCATCCCTCTTTGACCAAGGCGGGGAATTTCTGCATTTACTACGGCTAAAGTATAAATTGCATTGCAACAGGTATCGCGCGACAGGTCGCGACTTGTCCCTGGGAAAGTGTAAACCTGCCCCTCCCGAGAGGGGAATTTTCAGCACGCGATTATCATCCCCCTACCCCCTTCGAAGGGGGACTTGGCTGAAGCTCCGTCAGCGGTGGCTATCGCAATGATTCCCAGTCTTTCCGTGGGGGTAGGGGCCTCCTGTAAAGAGCGCCTTCGGAGTTTTTCGGTCCCGAAGGGATTGCAAAGGGACAGCGAGCAAAGAAAAGCTCCCAGCGCGATGCGGGAAGACGACCCCTCCCGGGCTGGAGGGAGCCAAGGCTGGAGGTGAAACAGTAGGTTCGTAAGACTGAGGATAAGCAGCAGCCAGCAAGTATAGCCTGTGTCAAACTGAAGGAAGCACGGCTATGGAAGGATAGCCAAAGTATAAACTGAGGATGAAACTACCTTGCAGCAAAAACAAAACAACCCACGCCAAGCTAATCCCTCACTTTCTTATACTTCGCTTTATAGTTAGTATTTTTGCAGCGATGGAGGAACTGGAGAGACTACTGGAGCAGATACGCGCCTGCCGTATCTGTGAGGAACACTTGCCCCTGGGGCCGAGGCCTGTGCTGGCGGCTAGCAACACAGCCAGGCTACTGATTGTAGGGCAGGCACCGGGCACCAAGGTACACGCCAGCGGCATCCCCTGGGATGACCAGAGCGGCAAGCGCCTGCGGCAGTGGCTGGGCTTGGAACCAGAAGTTTTTTACGACGCCAGCAAGGTAGCCATTATACCCATGGGCTTCTGCTACCCTGGTAAAGGCAAGTCCGGCGATTTGCCACCCCGCGCTGAGTGCACCCAGCACTGGCACCAACTACTGCTGGCTCAACTGCCCAACGTAGAGCTCACACTGCTGATTGGCAAGTATGCACAGGCGTATTTTCTGGGCCCGCAGGCCAAGCCGACTTTAACCGAAACAGTAGCCAACTGGCACGAGTACCTCCCGCAGTATATGCCCATGCCGCATCCTTCGCCGCGTAACCAGTTCTGGCTGCGCCGCAACCCGTGGTTCGAGGCTGATGCTGTGCCGTATGTCCAGCAACTGGTGCAAGCCATTGTCTAGAAATATCCGTATATTCAGTTTCTATAGTAAAGTTTCGCGCCCTAAGCCCTAATGCATTATGATGAACTACCCCACAAGCAAACTACCTGATGTAGGCACCAGCATTTTCACTGTAATGTCGGCATTGGCTAACGAGCATAATGCCATTAACCTGTCGCAGGGGTTCCCGGACTTTAACTGCCCGGAGCCGCTGATGCACCTGGTGACCAAGTATATGCAGGAAGGCTTTAACCAGTATGCGCCCATGGCTGGCATGCCGCAGCTGCGCCACAAGATCAGCCTGAAGACGGAGAAAATGTATGGCTACCGCCCTGACCAGGACACAGAAATAACCGTTACTTCCGGGGCCACCGAGGCGCTGAATGCAGCCATCACGGCGGTGGTGAAGCCCGGCGATGAGGTGGTGGTGCTGGAGCCCTGCTACGACAGTTACGCGCCGGCTATCCGGCTATGCGGCGGCTCGCCCATCTATGTACCGCTGGCCCTACCGGATTTCTCCGTAGACTGGGACCAGGTGAAAAGACGCCTCTCCCCCCGCACCCGCATGATCATCATTAACACGCCGCACAACCCTACTGGTGCCGTAATGAGCAAACAAGACATGAACACCCTGGCAAACCTGCTGGATGGAAGCGATATTCTGGTGCTGAGCGACGAGGTGTATGAGCACATGGTATTTGACGGGCAGCAGCACTACAGCGCCCTGCAGCACCCGCAGCTACGGCAGCGCAGCTTTGTCGTCTCCTCCTTCGGCAAGACCTACCACACCACCGGCTGGAAGGTGGGCTATACCATCGCGCCGCCCCAGCTAACCACCGAACTGCGCAAGATGCACCAGTTCATCACCTTCTGCACGGCAACGCCTTTTCAGCTGGCCATCGCTGATTTTATGGAGCAGGAGTCGCACTACCTGGAGCTGCCGGGCTTTTACCAGGCCAAGCGCGATTTCTTTGTAAAGCAACTGCAGGAGACGCGCTTTGAGGTGATACCATCGGCGGGCACATACTTTCAGCTGGCGAAGTATAGCGGCATCAGCAATGATTATGACCTGGATTTTGCCAGGCGCTTAACCACCGAAACAGGCGTGGCCGCCATACCCGTCTCTGCTTTTTATCATGACAAAACCGATAATAAGTATTTGCGCTTCTGTTTCGCCAAGAGTGAGGATACTTTGAGAGCTGCTGGCGAAAAGCTGGCCAAAGTATAGTTTTAAGACGAAGGATGATAGGCAAAGGCCAAAGGATATCCCGTGCCTGATTCCACATACATAAAGTACTAAATGAACCTACGCGTCACTATTATACAGACAGACCTGCACTGGCAGGATGCGGAGGCGAACCGCCGGATGTTCCGTGAGAAACTGGCCGCCGCCGCCCCGCAAACAGACCTCGTTGTGCTGCCCGAGATGTTTACCACCGGCTTTAGCATGAATGCTACCGATGTAGCTGAAGAGGCTGATACTGTTACGCTGGAGTGGATGCGCAACGAAGCGCAGCAACACCAGGCGGTAGTAACAGGCAGCGTGATGGTGCGCGAAGGAGATAATTATTTCAACCGCCTCTACTGGGTGCGCCCCGATGGCAGCCACGCCAGCTACGACAAAAAGCACTTGTTCCGGATGGCAAAGGAGCACCATACCTATACCGCAGGCAAAGAGCGGCTGGTGGTGGAGTTAAACGGCTGGAAGGTGTGTCCGCTGGTATGCTACGACCTGCGCTTCCCGGTGTGGAGCCGCAACAGCAACAATGCCTACGACCTGCTGCTGTACGTAGCTAACTGGCCCAAAGTGCGCCGCCAACCCTGGCGCACACTGCTGCAGGCCCGCGCCATCGAAAACCTGGCCTATGTGGTCGGTGTGAACCGTGTAGGCACCGACGGCAACGCTCACCCCTATTCCGGTGACTCCGCCATCATCCACCCCAAGGGCTATCACCTCCTGGAAACTGCTGAGGCCGAAGGCATCCATACTTTAACATTGAGCAAAAAGGAGCTGGAAGATTTCCGGGAGACTTTTCCGGCGCACCTGGATGCCGACAGGTTTAGTTTGGAGGGGTGAGGATTGGTTGTTTGTTAATGGTTATGGTGAATGATTAATAGTTATTGGCTGGGAGGATTTTCTTTTGGCACGCTTTTCATATCTGGCGCGCGTCTGCAGACGCGTGTCCTACAAATGGTGCGAAGTCTGAGACTTCACTGAGGCCGGAGGCATCAGGTTAAGTTCTGTAAACGGCTGTTATCCCGCTTGATCGAAGTTAAAAGTTTTGTAACAGGGAACAATGAACCCACCCCTGCCCTTCCGAGGAGGGGAGTTTTCAGCCGATGATTACATCCCCCTGCCCCTTCGAAGGGGGACTTAGACCTCTTTTCATAGCAAAGGCAGCAGCTATTGAAACTGATCCCAGTCTTTCCGTTGAGCGCCTTGTATTGATGCGGTGCCCGGAGGGCAGCCTGCAGCGCAGCGATGGCAGCTTCAATACACAGCGCGATGCGGGAAGACGAGCCCTCCCGGGCTGGAGGGAGCCAAAGCCAGAGATACAACTGTAGGTTCGTAAGACTGAGGATCAGTAGTAGCTAATAAGGTTAGCTTGGTTCAAGCTACAGGAAGCACGGCTATGGAATATAAAGTACGGATTGCGAGGATTAGGAAATCCGCGGCAGGAAGGTTCCGGACAAGGATGTCCGGAACTGCGGGAGCGACAAGTATAAAGTATAGCCACAGTATAAAGTATGGCTTTCTAAGCCAGTCGAGCTACAAACTCAACATCATTAAAAGGCACGAGTTGCAAACTCGCGCCAGCAATAGGAGACATCATTCTAGATAACCCAAAAGCTTTCAAGGCACCAGGATAGGAAGTATAAAATCGCATCTACAGAGCGCTGAAGTACAACGCAAGATCACACTCCCAAAAACTGCTTAACCTCCTCCAGCACATCCCCCTCCTGCACTACCTTGAGCCTCACATGAGGGCGAGCAGCGAAAATGCGCTCCAGGCGCGGATGGGTCCCCAACAGCAGCACCCGCCGTAGTTTTCCTTCCTCAAACAGCTCTTCCAGCAGCGGCATTATACTTCCCAGATCGGCCGTGCCGTCCTCAGATTTTATACTTACCACCGCCTGTTCCGCCTCCCGGAGCAGGCGCAGCGCATAGTGCTGCAGCAGTTCATCAGATTTTGCATCCAGATCGAGCACGGAAACAGCCGGCATGCTTTGGCGCACCTGCTCCACCAACGGCTCTCGAAAAACCATGCCTGCCGGCGTTAGGTTAAAGTATAGAAATGCCTGCATTAGCGCACCATCAGTTTTACAGCAGCTTGGCTACCGGACTCTGTAGTGGCCCTTACAACATACATGCCCGCCTGCAAACCCTGCACTGGCAAAGTATGGCTGCGGCTATACTTGCCGCGCTGGCTGCGGTACACGTGCTTACCCACCATATCGTAAACGTCCAGTTGCACACGCTCTGAGGCTTGCACTGTTACCGGCTCCGGCAGGTTATTGTCGTGGGGGTTAGGGTATACTTTAAGAGTGAGGTTGTCGCCAACCGGAAATGATTCGTTTCCTGCCGTTTGCTGCAGCAAGTATAAACCGCCGCCTTTGGAGCCCATCGCCAGGTACAGCTGCTTGTCTCCGCCCAAAGGCGCTGCTGTTATACTTAGCCCATGGCCCAGCTTGGTGGCCTGCGCCTGCTGCTTCAGCTCGTTCTCCAGCACCTCGGTTTCGGCGGTAAAAGTGGCGCTCAGGTTTTGGGTGATGTTGCGGTAGATGCGCAGCTCGCCGCTTTCATCCACCGTCAGCAAATCGGGTATGTTGTCGCCGTCTATATCATGCACAAAAGGATGCAGGAAGCGCCTGTCGAAGTTATAGTTGATGCCGCCAAAACTACTGCTTTCCAACGTATAGACGGGCGCTGCGGATGTTCCGGTGTTGCGGTAAAACTCCAGGTTGCTGGCGGCCTTACCCAGAAGCAAATCCAGGTCACCGTCATTATCCAGGTCGGCAAAGGCTGGGGTATCCCCGTCCGTGATCTTCAGCAGCTCCTGCCTTTGGGAAAAGTCGAAGGCTGCCGGCTGGCCTGTGGCGGCAAGGTTGCGCAGCCAGACAATGCGTGCGGAACCGGCATTTACACCTTTGGAGGTCAGCATTAGATCAAGCTTCCCATCGCCGTTTATGTCGGCAAAAGCAGGTTTTATATGGTACAACTGCTGGCTGTGCAACTGTAGAAAATTATCTGTCACCAGCTCGAAGGTGGGCTTGGAGGCAGTGCCGGTATTACGGTAAAAGCTAAGAGATCCGCTGTAAACCCCGTTGCGGAGGCTGGCATCGTTGCCTACCAGCAAGTCCAGGTCGCTGTCGGCATCCAGGTCGGCGAAGGCAGGGTAGGCGCCCTCGCTCAAGTCTAGCATCTGGCCCTGCAAAAAGTTACCCTGCACGTAATCAAATTCCGGCCTGTCGGCGGCACCAGTGTTGCGGTAAAGCCAGGTAGACTGCTGAAAATCCATGTCCCAGATCTCATCCGTTACCTGGGAAGTCACCAGCAGATCTGGCACGCCATCGAAAGTCACATCCTCATAAAAAGAAGCCGGGAAACGGTTAAAACCGGCGGGCTTTGCAGCCGGGAAAAGCGGCGACAAGCTGTTCATCACGGCCTCACTTCGGCTTCCCTTGTTTTCCATCATCACCAGGTTCTCACAGGTTACAGCCCCTATTAGCAGATCTTTATCGCCGTCGGCATCCGTATCGAGCAGCAGCAGCGAGGAGCCCTCGTGCCCAGAGTGCATCGGCACCGCTATACTTTCGCCCTCCTTCACGCTGCACGTCTCGCCAAACGCGAAGTTGTTGCAACCGCTGCACTCGGTAATGCCGCCCCACCAGCTTGTCTGCATTTCAAATGCAAGCGCACCACAGGGCTGACCCTGCTCTGCCTGCATGTTGCGGTACAGCTCCAGGTTATACCCCTGCGCAAATTCCGTCAGCAGTATGTCCAGGTCGCCATCGCCGTCAATATCTGTAATGGCAGGCACATCGCTGCCACTCATCTGCATGTTTACCCTTTCGTTTTTATACCGGAGGGCATCCGTAGTTAATGTAAAGGAGAGTTGGCCCGCTTCCTGCTTAAACACCCGGATGCCCAGCGGCGAACTTGTGAAGATATCCTTCAGTCCATCGCAGTTAAAATCGCGGAGGAGCACCCAGTTAGTGAGGTCTTGCGGGAAAAGGCTTTCGTACTCCGGCGCGTACCTGTACTGCCACTGCCCGGCCTCCTGCACCGCCAGCCAGGTGTATACTTTGTGCACCTGCCTGTCGTAGGCAAACAAGTCAGGCTGTCCATCCCGGTTAAGGTCTATGGTGGAGAACTGGGGAGTGTTGAGGCCTCCGCTCCAGGGGCTTGCCAGTTGTCCGCCGGGTACGACCACGGGGATCTCCTGCGTCATCCTAAACCGAAGCGGCTCGGGTTGCTGCGCCAGGGCGCCCTGCCAGGCCAGAAGTATAAGCAACAGCGGAATGAGCGTTTTCATGCGTGTAAAGGGTTTGGCGTGGCTACAGGCTATTTTGATGAACGTGCATCGGCTAACTGTCGTTTTTGTGTAATTGGATGTATATTGCCGCCATGTGTGGCCGTTATACCCACAACCTGTTTTTTCCCTGATGGCAAGCATCAGAATTAAGCTAAAATAACGCATTTCATGCAGAACACCATCGAGTTTTTATACCAAAAATACCTGGAGTGCCGGCACGTCAGCACCGACTCCCGCGCCACGCAGGACCAAAGTATGTTTTTTGCCCTGAACGGGCCTAATTTCAAGGGTGCAAAGTTTGCCCAGATGGCCTTGGAAAAAGGCGCCAGGTATGCCGTGGTGGATGACCCCAATATGGCTGCGGACAACGTGTTTGTGGTAGAGGATACACTGCAGACCCTGCAGAACCTGGCACGCCACCACCGCCGCCAGCTAAGTATACCGGTTATCGGCATCACGGGCTCCAACGGCAAGACCACCTCCAAGGAGTTAATTCACGCCGTGCTGAGCCGGAAGTTTAACACGCTCTACACGCAGGGCAACCTGAACAACCACATCGGGGTGCCGCTCACGCTGCTGCGCATTACGCCGGAGCACGAAATGGCTATCATTGAGATGGGCGCCAACCACATCGGCGAGATTGCGCTGCTCTCCAGTATCGCCCAGCCCACGCACGGCATGATCACGAATATCGGTAAGGCGCATTTAGAAGGATTCGGCAGCCTGGAAGGCGTGGCCCGTGGCAAGAGCGAGCTGTACGTGCACCTGCTGGAGCATGGCGGCACCGTGTTCATCAACACCGGCAACGAGCACCTGATGCGCATGAGTCGCCGCATTGAGGATAAAGTGACCTACCCAGGCACAGAAGACTATTACCACAGCGAGCTGCTGGAGGCCTCGCCTTACGTGGTGTACAAAGATGAGGAAGGCAACGTGGTGCACACCCAGCTGGTGGGCAGCTACAACTACGAGAACATGGCCGCCGCCGCCTGCATTGGCAAGTACTTCGGTGTGCCGCTGCAGCAAGCCAACGAGGCCATTGCCGCCTACAGCCCGGTAAACAACCGCTCGCAGGTGCTGCAAAAGGGCAGCAACACCATCATCCTGGACGCCTACAACGCCAACCCTACCTCCATGGCCGCCGCCGTGCGCAACTTCGGCAGTATGCATGCGCCTAAGAAGGTGGTTATACTTGGCGATATGTTTGAGATGGGGACGGAGAGCGAGGCCGAGCACCGCGCTTTGGGTGAGGTAGTAGCCCAGCAGCCTTTTAACACCGTTATACTTTGCGGCAAGGACATGCAGTATGCCGCCGGAATAAACGACAGCTTTTTATACTTCGAGACAAAGCCGGAGCTGCAGACGTGGCTGCGCAAGAACCCAATTGCGGAAAGCTATGTGCTGATCAAGGGATCCCGGGGCATGGGGCTGGAGACGCTGGTGGAGGAGTTAGAGGTATTGGATAAGTAGATCCTTCCAACCCTTTGCGATCTTCGGATCACTGAAATTTAAAAAGGCGCTGCTGCAGGTAAAGTCTGCAGCAGCGCCTTTTTAAATTGTGCGTCTAGTGTCTAGAATCTAACGTCTGAATCTCCCTTAAAACGGTGAACTGAAACCGTCCAGCAGCGGCAGCACCTCATCCTTCGGCGAGACAAGCGGCTCGGCCAATCCCCAGTCGATGCCTAGGGCTGGGTCATTCCAAAGTATGCCGCCCTCCGTTTCCGGCGCGTAAAAATCGGTGCACTTGTAGAGGAAAGTGGTGTTATCCTCCAGGGCCACGAAACCGTGGGCAAAGCCCTCCGGGATGTAGAATAGGTTGTGCTTTTCAGCATCAAGTATGCAGGCCTTGTACTGTCCGTAAGTAGGCGAGTTTTTGCGCAGGTCCACGGCCACATCCAACGCCTTACCTGTGGATACCCTTACCAGTTTTGCCTGTGCATGTGGCGGCCTCTGGAAGTGCAGCCCGCGCAGCACGCCTTTTGCAGACACAGATTGGTTATCCTGCACAAAAACGGGCTTAAGGCCAAGCGGCTCAAACCACTTCTGGCTAAAGGTTTCCATAAAATAGCCACGGTCATCGCGGAAGACGCGTGGTTGAAACTCTATCAGGCCATCAATATGGAAAAGTCTGTGATCCATTGCTACTCAGTGCGGTGCGAAACAGCTGCTTCTATTACCTTACGGCTCTCTGGTTTAAACAGCCGCAAGTTAGCTATTTTGACCGCACCATCAGAAATTTTAATGTAATTTGCAGCTATTCTTCCAACCAAAGTATAAAACATGCAAGCAACTGTTGTGTTTCTGCACACGCACGTGCTGGTGGTGGTATTGTTCCTGCTCCTGTTTGCCTACAAAACGGTGTTGCTGCTGCTAAACAAGCGCACGGCACTGGAAAAAGCACGCAAGCAAACCAGAATACTGGATATCATCTTCGGTACCCTGATCCTGATAACGGGCGGTTACCTGCTCTTCAGTTACCGGGGTGTGCCGGGCTGGCTCATTGTTAAAGTGTTATTAGTACTCCTGGCTATACCGCTGGGTATTGTGGGCATCAAGCGCGAGAGTAAGGTATTGGCTACCCTGTCTCTGCTGATTTTCCTGTACATATACGGTGTGGCCGAAACTAAAAGCCTGACGATGAAGAACCCAGGGCCTATCCAGAACGCTACCATCACTGTGAATGCAACTCCTGAAACCGATGCAGCAGAGGTAGGCGATGCTGGCCTGAGTGAGTCGCCGGTGGCGCATGAGGAGATTGTGGCAGCCATGACTGAGGCGCAACTTGCCAATTCAAAAGCCATTTATACCCAGCTATGCGAGATCTGCCACGGCCCCGACGGTGCCAAGGGTCTGGGTGGTGCCGCTAACCTCACGGTAAGCAACCTCAGCCAGAACAATCGTGTAAACGTAATCGAGAATGGCCGTGGCCTGATGCCAGCTTTCGGCAGTCAGCTATCTGATGAAGAAGTTCAGGCGCTGGCCGCCTATACCATGACGCTTAAAAAATAATGAATGGCTAAACAGAAATTCTTCGAAACCTCTAAACCGCAGGAGACGGCAGTGCTGGTAGCTGTGCCAGGCTACCGCCAAACCGACGAGCAGACAGAGGAATACCTTGATGAGCTTGCCTTCCTGGCTGAAACCGCTGGCGCCCAAACGCTGAAGCGATTTGTACAGAAACTGGATAAGCCCGATGTACGCACTTTCGTGGGCAGCGGCAAGCTGGACGAGATACAGGCTTTTGTAAAGGAACACGGGGTGGATATGGTGATATTCGACGATGACCTGAGCCCCTCGCAGGTACGCAACATTGAGCGCGAAATGCAGGTGAAGATCGTGGACCGAAGCCTGCTTATACTTGATATCTTTGCCCTGCGCGCCAAAACGGCCCAGGCACACGCCCAGGTAGAAATGGCCCAGTACCAGTACCTGCTGCCGCGCCTCACCAACCTCTGGACCCACTTATCCAAGCAAAAAGGAGGTATCGGTATGAAGGGACCGGGTGAAACGGAAATTGAGACAGACCGCCGTATTGTGCGCGACAAGATATCGTTGCTGCGCGAACGCCTGAAGAAGTTTGAGAAGCAGAACTTTGAGCAGCGCAAGGCCCGCGCCGGCATTGTGCGCGTGGCACTGGTAGGGTATACTAACGTGGGCAAATCCACGCTGATGAACCTGCTGTCTAAGTCGGAGGTGTTTGCCGAAAACAAACTATTTGCCACCGTGGATGCCACCGTGCGCAAAGTAGTGCTCGACAATGTGCCGTTCCTGCTTTCCGACACGGTAGGGTTTATCCGAAAGCTGCCTACCAAGCTTATCGAGTCGTTTAAATCTACTTTGGATGAGATTCGTGAGGCAGACCTGCTGGTGCACGTGGTGGATGTGTCGCACCCCTCGTTTGAGGACCATATCGCCGTAGTAAACGAAACGCTGAAAGACATTAACTCCGCCGACAAACCCGTGTTGCTGGTTTTCAACAAGATTGATGAGTACCTGAAACAGCGCGAACTGGAACTGCAGGAGGAGAACCAGGGCATGAACGAGGAAAGCGAACATCATGTGCGCCCATCTATCGAAGACCTGAAAGCGACGTACATGGCCAAGGAGCACGCCCCGGCCATGTTTATCTCCGCCACCGACAGGCTAAACATTGATGCCCTGCGCGAGGAACTGCAGCGCCGCGTGGCCGAGATCCACTATCAGCGCTACCCGAACAACGTGTAGATTCATACTTCGCTATACTTTTACAAACGCCCTCCCTCTGCTTTGGCAGGCGGCGGGCGTTTTGCTTTAGTGCTCTGCCTTTGCCTGTGCCACACTTAACCACCCCGGCACAACCATTTACCCATACTTACAGTAAGTAGCAATGCCACCTTTGTGGCCGTTCAAATGGCCATAGCAGGCCCTGAGAAACAGAAACTATATGAAAACGCTATATATTCTTAGGCACGCCAAGTCGAGCTGGAAATTTGACGGACTAAGCGACCACGACCGCCCCCTGAACAAGCGCGGGCGCCACGATGCCCCGCTGATGGGCCAGGAACTGGCAGCGCGTGGCGTGGCAGTGCAGCTCGTTATCTCCAGCCCGGCCGTACGTGCCATTAGCACAGCCACCCTAGTAAGCAGGGAGCTGGATTATGACCCTGACGACATTGTAGTAGACACCAATGTGTATGGAGCAGGTAAAGAAGACCTGCTGCAGGTGGTGCAACACGCCCCCGCCGAGGTAGATAGCCTGCTGCTGGTAGGCCACAACGAAGCCATCTCCGAGTTTGCCAACATGCTGTCGCAGGAGCCGATTGGAAGCCTTCCTACCGCAGGTGTGGTGGCCCTGCAGTTCGGCTGCGAGAGCTGGTTCGACATCTCAAAAGATAACGCTACCCTGCTGTTCAAGGACTTCCCAAAGAACCACAAATAAACCACCCTTAGCCTCTGCCCGGGGCAAAAACATACTAGTACATTGATGGAAAAAGAAAAAGACAAGAAGCCGAAAGCGAAGTTAGAACCGCCCTACATTAACCGGGAACTGAGCTGGCTGGCTTTTAATTATAGAGTACTGCAGGAGGCCAAAGACAGAAGCGTGCCCCTCCTGGAGCGCATCAAGTTCATGGCCATTTTCTCGTCTAACCTGGATGAGTACTTCAAAGTGCGCGTAGCCACGCTTAAACGCCTGATAAAACTAAAGCCCAAGACACGCAGCAAGCTGGACGAGGAACCGCAGGAAACCCTGGAACAGGTACTGAAGGAGGTGCACCGGCAACAGGAGGAGTTCGGGCAGGTGTTCCGCGATGGCATACTGGCCGACCTGCGCACGCACGACATCCATATGCTAACAGAGCATGACCTGAATGCAGAGCAGGAAACCTGGGTGCACGACTACTTCGAGGAAACACTGGAGCCGCTGCTGCTACCCATCATCCTGGACGAGACCGAAACCCACCTCTTCCTGCGTGACCAGACAGTGTACCTGGGTATAAAAATGTGGGACCCGATAGCGGAAGACTGCAAGCCAGAGCGCTTCGCCATGATGGAAATCCCAACCAAAAAGCACGGTAGCCGTTTCGTAAAGCTACCTACGGTAAACGAGCATCGCTATGTGATGTTTATAGATGATGTGATACGCTTCTGCCTGCCAAAGCTGTTCCCACAGTATAAGTCCTTTGCCACTCATGCGGTAAAAGTATCCCGGGATGCTGAGCTGGACATTGAGGAGGAAGTGTCGGGCAGTTTGATGGCTAAGATCCAGAAGAGCCTGAAAAAACGTGAAACCGGCTACCCGGCCCGCCTGCTCTACGACCCTGAGTCACCGCAGGACCTGCTGGACATGATGATGGCGCACACGGGCATAACCGAAGAGGAGCTGGTGGTAGGAAGCAAGTACCACAACTTCCGCGACTTTTTCGGTTTCCCGGATTTTAACCTGCCCGAACTCAAGTATAACCCACAGCCAACGCTCGTACATCCGCAGCTAGAGAAGGAGCCAAGCATACTGGCCGCCATGAAGAAGCAGGATTACCTGGTGCATTACCCCTACCAGTCGTTTGAGTACGTGCTGCGCCTGTTCGACGAGGCCGCCAGCGACCCGAAGGTAACCGCCATGAGCGCCACGCTCTACCGTGTGGCCGACAAATCCAAAATAGCCAAGGCGCTGGTGAAGGCCGCTAAAAACGGCAAGCTGGTAACGGTAGTGGTTGAGCTGAAAGCGCGCTTCGACGAGGAATCGAACATCTACTGGGCTGGCAAACTGCAGAAGGCCGGCGCCAATGTAATTTTTGGCATACCCGACTTAAAAGTGCATTCCAAACTAGGGTTGATTACCCGCAACGAGCAGGGCAAGCTGGTAAACTATGCCTACCTGAGCACAGGAAACTACAACGAAACCACCTCTGCAATATACGCTGATCACGCCCTCTTTACCTCCGATAAACGCTTGACGAAAGATGTGGAGCAGGTCTTTAATTTCTTTATCGACCACCAGACCGATAAGAAGTTTACGCACCTGCTGATGGCTCCCATTAACATGCGCCAGGGCTTTGTAAAAATGATAGAAAGGGAAATAAAAAATGCGAAGAAAGGCCTGCCCGCAAGTATGATTCTGAAGATGAATGCGCTGCAAGACTCCCGCATGATCAATAAGCTTTACGAGGCCAGCCAGGCCGGTGTGAAGATACAGCTGCTGGTACGCGGCATTTGCTGCCTGGTACCGGGCCAGAAAGGGCTTAGCGAGAATATTGTGGTGCGCAGCATCGTGGATCGCTACCTGGAGCACGCGCGGGTCTACATCTTCCACAACAACGGCGACGAGAAACTGTACGTTGCCTCCGCCGACTGGATGACCCGAAACCTGAACCGCCGTGTGGAGGTTGCTTTTCCGCTTTACCAGCAGGACCTGGTGGAGCAGGTGCGCCACATCATAGACCTGCAACTGCAGGACGATACCAAGACCCGCTCCATTGACAACAGCTACCTAAAGCCCGACGCACCGACTAATGTACGTTCCCAGTACGCCACCTATACTTACCTGCGCGAACTGGCATCAACAGACATGCCGGAAGCCTGTGAGCCGGAGGAGAGCAAATAGATAACCGCCGCCACATTTATACTTTATAACAACAGAAAAAGGCCGCCCCTGCTACAGCAAGTATAGTAGGGGCGGCCTTTTTTATACTTGTAATTGGTTATCAGTCTTTCTCCAGGAACTTTCTGGGCGGCACCAGGTATAGCTCCACCCCCACATAACCGGCCCCGGCCAGGTCATTGGTGATCAACTCGTCCGCAGACCCCACTTCATCGTAAATACGGTGCCTGTAGTACTGCCGGAAGCCTCCCTCTACGGCAAACCACAGAAAATCGTATATCTCACGCTCCACACGCAGCAGACCTTTTATATCAGTGCGGCGCAACTCTATCTCATTAAACTGAGAAAGCGACGTCTGGTCAGCAAATATGTCGTAGCTGGCTCCCTCCAGGCGGTAGCCGGCGTAAAACAGTGTCTTTTCATTCAGGTTGTAGCGTAGCCTGGCATTAGCCGGAAAGATGGACTCTACCCCCCATTGCGGGTTAAAGGTGCGGTTGTACAGGATACCCGGGTAAACCCTTTGCCGCCCAAAAGTATAGCCCCACTGAAAGCCAACACCAATGGCGTAATCAGGCGTTTTCTTCCATCCGTAAGCCACGTCTACAGTTGCCTTAAAATAGTCTGATATGTTGATGTCGTCACGTGTGTAATCTCCGTTAAGCTCGCCTTTGATGCGGATCAGGTAGAAGTTGCGCTGGTTTAGCGAGTGCAGGTAAGCCGCCTGCAGGCCTATGCTTTTCAGGTTTTTATCCTCCAGGTAGCGGTAGAGGTCATAGGAGGCTGGGGTCAGGTTCTCGAAGTTAAACTCTTCCAGTTCATAGTTAACACCCACAATAATCTTTGTCTGTGGTTTGTTTAAGACAGGGGCCAGGGCGCGAACCGAGAACTTGTTGTGGCGCTTGATGTGCCCCTCTCCGTTGCCAAGCCTTGGATCATCCGACTCCGACTCTATGTCGAAACCGGGGAGGCGCTCATAGCTGATCACCACGCCCCGGGGCTTGCCCATGCCACGCACGCCCGGCGAGGCGTATTCATCCAGTTCCTCCAGTAATTCTGTTTCCGGCACCTGTGCCTGCACCTGCCAGGGCGCAACAAAGAGTGCCATACTTAGTAGTATGGTGAGTAAATTTCCGAATTTCATAGTTTTATAGTTTACGTAGGGGCTATTTTAAACGGGTACCCTTCCCTTATCAGGTTTATACTTTTAATTCGGGTTTGTGTTAGAAAAAGAACCCGTAATTTAACATCCACAGTTTTTCATCATCCCCTACAGAGTAGCTCAGCGACAGCACGGTGCGGTTCAGCAGATCCAGCCAAACCCCGCCGCCATAGCCCATGTGCAGCCCCCCGAAGAAAGACCCATCCGGCTCACCGTCATAGTATACCCGGCCGGCATCCAGCAGCCCCAGCAACCCGAACTTGCCGGGCGTTAAGTATAAGTTGTAGTCGAGCAGGTGCAGGCGTGCCTCGCCGTTGGCAAACACGCTACTGCGGCCGGCAAAGCGTGTACGGCGGTAACCACGCAGGTTCTCAGTGCCCCCCAAGGTGTTGGCCTGGTAAAAGCGATAATCGCCAAAGTTGTGCGCCGCCCCGAACCGGCCGGCCCAGGTAAGCTTGAACGGGAAATTAGGTGTGATGTAAAAGCGGAATTCTGAGCTGAGGTTGGTATAATGCAGCTTCTCGCCACCTACCTGGTGGTTATAGCTAAGGGAGTTATACCAGCGCATGCCTATGCGCGGGTTAGCATCGGTACTGCCGCCGCCGAGCACCTCCAGGTTAAAAAATGCTTTGGCACCTACGTAGTGCTGCACCTCAAACTTGCCCGCTTCGGCATCATAGGTACCCTCCTCCAGCAGCCCGGCCCGGGCCTGGTCCAGCAGGAAGTTCTCTCCACCTGGTGTTTCGATCTTAAACTTATCGTAAGTCGGCCCGATACCGATCTTCACGAAGGCGAAAGGCTCCCGGAACAGGGAGGCGCCCAGTGAAAGGCGTTCGTAGCGTACGCGATAGTAGCTGTCGCTGGTGCCCGGTGCCTGCTCGGTTTCGTTGCCCAGTCCGTAAAAGTTTCGCTGAAACTGCGGTCCCTGCAGGTGGGCGTTCAGGCCCAGGTTCCAGTATCCTAACACGTTTCGTACATCACCGGTATACTTTACATTGTAGGAGTTGGTGCGGAAGGCGTAGTTGGCCTCCAGCAGGTGCTCCGAGGCATAGGGATCCTTGCGAAACTTCTGGGTACGCCAGAGCACCCCGGCCCCCAGAAACACGCCATCCTCCACATTGTAAGCCACCGAGAGGCGCGGCCCGATGTAAGGCAGCTTGTAGTTGCCGCGGTCATAGAGGTTGATTTCCTCGTCCGGCTCAGTCTTATCCTTGGTCTCACTGCCGAAGTTGAACTGGTTTCCTTCCTCCGTGTCGTATACCACAGTGTGCTTCTTCAGGCCACCCACATGCGAGGAGTCGGTGATGATGTCCTCGTCGTTACCACCTATAATCCGGACGATGATGCTCTCATCCACATTGCCAGTCACCAGAAACTCGTCCTTGCCATCCATGCCGTAAATGCGCACTTCCTTTGACTCGCTTGTATAGAAAGTGCGGTTGAAGATCTCCTCCCGCACCTCGCCTTCTTTCGAGGTTTTATACCCTACCACCTGCATTTCCTGGTTGTTGAGGCGGTTGATGAGAAACTGCTCATGCTTATCGCTGCCGGTAATGTCCACGTACTGCGCCAGGAAGTCATAGTACCGGGCGGCGGCCTGCGGCAGCTTCTCGCGCCTTGCCCGCAGCTTGGCCGTAATCTCATCCGCAGAGATCGCCTGGATAGGCTCCGGCCACTCCTGCACCGCACGCGCTATTACCTCGTCTGTCATACTTTGCCGGATGTCCTCGGCTATTTGCAGCCACTCCTGCCGCGTTACTTTGGAGGTAAAGGTGCGGTCCAGGGTGATGCCGCTGAGGTTCAGGCCCACCACATCCGGGAAATCATAGCCGAAGTTCTGGATGTTGCGGATGCCCCACTTGCGCGTTACCAGCCATGGCAGCACACCATCAGCCTTAAAAAAGGCCTGGTCACGGTCTTCGGGCACAGGCGTGTACAGTTTGCCTTTGCCGGGCTTATCCTCCTCCACCCAGCGCCACTGCCCCTCATGGCGGTCCCAGTCGCCGATGAGCATATCAAAAAGCCGCGCCCGCACATACTCCCGCTGGTCTACCTCGTTGTCGTTGTCCTGCTCCAGTTCCTCCAGCACCTTATCGGTACCTACCAAGTTTTTGGCGTACCCCAGGCTGGCGGTTTCCTCGTGGTTTTCGTCGGCATCCTCCTCCAGGTAAGCCAGTGTGTTGCTAAACTCATCCTGGTACTGGCGCAGGTAAGGTGTGTTAGGGATGTAGATGAGCCGGGGGTTTGTGTGGTACACCCCGGCAGCGTCGGACAGGGGTGGTATTATAAGTGCCCCATAAGGGTGCTGCGCTGAGATCTGGTCCTGCAACAGGGTACGGGCAGCAGTCTCGCGCAAGTATGGAGGCAACGACATGGTAGGGTCTTTATCTACGGTGCGCAGGCTGTACTCAGTGGCCTCCGGGGTGCGTACTTTTAGTGCCGCTGTCTGCTTGCCGCCGCCCTTCTGGTAAGGGGTTAGCCCTCCCTGTTCGGTCTTCATGTCCAGCAGCGGCACCTCTATAGGTGTTGCCCACTCCTGGCGGTAGTGTTTGCCCAGCAGGGTTCTGCGCAGGCCGCCGTTTCTGTAGTTCGGGTTAGCCGCCAGCGTGATGGTGCTGTCAGCGTAATTGGTGTCGTCCTGCGGCCGCTGCCGCTCTTTGCGGGGCTTCTTGGAGTAGAGCAGGGTACGGTATGTGATCTTGCCGGTCTCGCCCTCTCCTTCCGGGGCCCAGAACTCCGCCCATACTTCGCCGTTCTCGTGGTAGGTGGTTTTCACAAAGCCTTTTATCTTTTGCGCATAGTCTGCCCCGCCAGGTTTCACGAAGTCGGTTTTGCAGCCGGAGCCGCTTACAATGTGCGCCAGGTTGTTATACTTAAAGTACTGCAGCGCATGCTCGTGGCCCGCCGCGTATACGATGTTGTCATACTTGTTAAAGATATCGAGCAGGCCCTGTATGTATGCCTGGTAGCGTGGGTGCGGAATGTCTTGCAGAATGCCGCCATACTTGCGGGCAAAAGGGTAAATGGAACCGATAACGGGCAGGGGCAGGTACATCCACTTGCGGAGCATGGTGAGCGGAAAGAGGTGGTCCCGGAGGGTGAAGAAGCCGCCGTGCTCCCCGCGTGTCATCAGCGGGTGGTGGCCCACTACCAGAATATCGCTGCCGCTGTTCTTCTCAATGATATCCTCCAACTTTACCAGCATTTCGCCCTCGGTGGCGGAGCCGCAGTTGCTGTTATCGCCGTAAGGCCTGTCGAAGGGGTGCAGCCACCACTCCGAGTCCAGCGCGATCATCACCAGGTCATCGCTTAGCCTTACCTCGTAGGGGCCGGGGCAGCCATTGCCGGGCACGTAAAAGTCACCGCCCACCACGATGTTCTCGTCTGTCAGGTACTCGTTTACATAGCGCTGTTCCCGCATCACGTATTGCAGGCCGCCACGGCCACTGTGGTTCCAGTCATGGTTGCCGGGTATCATATACTTCTCGCCCGGGTAGCCCTTCAGGATATCCAGTTGAGCCTTTAACCGGTTCTCCGACACCTCACGGTCATACTTGTTCTCTGGCGGAAGGCCGTTCATGTACACGTTGTCTCCCAGGAAGATGGTGGTGCTGTTCTCGCCGGTCTCCATCATCATCTTGCGCATGAGCTGCAGCGAGGGTTCGCCGTTCAGGTTAGGCGCCCCCACATCCCCGATCAGGAACACGGTATAGAGCACATCGTTGCCGGGGGCAGGCTGGTCCTGCTCCCAGGTAAGGGCCTCGCCGCTGTAGTGCGGCTCAGTAGAGATACAGGCTGAGAGAAGAAGGCTCAGCAGCACACACCAGCCGTAGCGCACCAGCAGTTGATGTGTTTGCTGTAATGACTTGATCATAGTATCGTTAGCTTAATATACCTGCCAGTAAGGCGCACACTGCCGAACATGCCGGTTTGCCGGCAGCCCGCAAAGTATAACTGTATACGCGGGTGTTGCCAAAGGTGAGGCCGGTACGGCACTGCGGTTTCCGTTTATACTTATTCACCCACAGCCTCACACTTGCGCAGTGGTTGCCACAGGAGCGGCAGAATTGGAATTCATAAACGAGACCGCCCCGCTTTTAGTTGTTACCTTACTGTATACTGACTGATACCCCCGCAGTTACCCTGTTTCACTAACAAAAAACGCCTTTTTACCGTAACCGCAGATTACGGAGTGCCACACAGCTTGCACTCAGCCGCCGGGCCATACTTTACCGCAATTTGCGCACCCGGCGCTGCCACGAAACCAATTATGGAAGATCAGACATTTATCAAACAAGCCGGCGAGTACGTCTTCAGACTTTTTAAGGATAGGCTTTCTAAAAAGCTCGTTTACCACAATTACAAACATACCTTCGAAACGGTGGCTGAAGCCCAGGACCTTGGCCAGCGCAGCAAACTTACCCAAGACCAACTGCAGGACCTGGCACTGGCAGCCTGGTTCCATGACACCGGCTACGTGAGCACCTACGATGGGCACGAGGAGGAGAGCGTGCGCATTGCCACCGAGTGGCTGCAGGAAAACCAATACCCCCAGGAGCGCATCGAGCTGATTGCTGATATGATTATGGCTACCCGGCACAACAAAGAGCCTGAAACGCTGCTGCAGGAGCTGTTGGTGGATGCCGACATGTCTAACATTGGCAAGGAAACATTTTTTGCCACGGCCGAGCTGCTGCGCGTGGAGTGGGAGATTTTCCGGGACCGTTTTTTTACTGACGGCGAGTGGGAGCAGTTTCAGATGGATTTCCTGCTTTCAACTACCTTCCATACCAACCAGGCGCAGCGTAAGTTTGCCGCCCAGTTGGGCCTGAACATACAGGAGCAGCGCAGCCGCCTGAGCAAGGAGATCGAGAAGAAGAAAAAAGAGGAGAAAAAGAGCAAGAAAACACTGGCCCAGCCCAAGCGAGGTATCGAAACCATGTTTCGAAATACCTACCGGACGCACCTGAACCTGAGCGCCATCGCAGACAACAAGGCCAACATGATGATCAGCCTCAACGCCATCATCATCTCCGTGATCATCACTTACCTGAGCGCCAAAACCTCCACCATCGGCACCGACTATGCCACGCACCGCACGTTCCTTATCCCGATCGGCATTCTGCTGCTCACTACGCTCGGCTCGGTGGTTTTTGCCATTATATCGGCGCAGCCCGAGGTAACCAGTTTCACGTTCAAGAAAAAGAAAGACCAGCGCCTGGACACCCGCAAGGTTAACCTCCTGTTTTTTGGCAATTTCACGAACCTGCCCCTCGAGGATTTCCAGAGTGGCATGCACGACATCATGCGCGATAAGAAGTCGCTGTACAACAACATGATCACCGATATTTATTACCTGGGGGAGGTTTTGAGCCGCAAGTATAAGATCCTGCGCATCTCATACACTATCTTTATGGTGGGCCTGGTGCTTACTGTCATGGGCTTTGTGTTTGCGGTAGCCACCTCCTGATGGGGCCTGTTTGTTTTTATGGTGGATAATGCTGTAAATTCGCCTTGCCAAAGTATAAACCACTGGCCCTGTAGTTCAATGGATAGAATAGGAGTTTCCTAAACTCTAGATCCAGGTTCGATTCCTGGCAGGGCCACCATAAAAGCCACTTTCAAGCAAGAAGAGTGGCTTTTTTATTTCTCCTTCGGTTAGCTCCAAATCCAACGTGGCACACAAAAGTGTGAAATCTACTCAAAGCCTGTTCGTTATTAGCTATACACCTACATTTACTCTAAACCGACATACAAAGAGTGTCAACCCTTAAGGCAACTACTTTTATGTTTGTGTTAGCGGAAAGCTTATAAAACCAAACACTCTAATAAGAATGGCAAATATTGACATCAAACGAGTTACGCAAAAGGATATTGAACAACTGCAAAAAATTGGCAGACAGACATTTTTAGAGACATTCTCAGCTGGAAACACTGAGGAAAATATGGAGAGATACTTGGAGGAAGGTTTCTCTATAGAGAAATTGACTGCTGAGCTCAATAACTCAAACTCAGAGTTCTATTTTGCAACACTTAACGATAATGTAATCGGATATTTAAAAATCAATTTTGGGCAATCGCAGACAGAGTTAAAAGACGACAAAGCCCTTGAAATAGAACGGATTTATGTTTTAAAAGAATTTCATGGAAAAGGTGTAGGGCAGGTACTTTATGAAAAGGCAATGCAGTGTGCAAGGCAGAGAAGCATAGACTATGTCTGGTTAGGTGTTTGGGAAGAAAATCCAAGAGCAATAAATTTCTATAAGAAGAACGGGTTTGTTCAGTTTGACAAGCACATTTTCAAATTAGGTAATGACGAACAGACAGACATCATGATGAAATTACAATTGAACGATTAAGAGCATCTGGTAACATAAGAAACTGCTTACTCTATTGCCCACTTTTTCATACTTTTATCCTGCTTTTGTAACAATATAACCGAAATTACATATATACAGGCAACTTGCGCATCCTGATCTCATGAAAAACCTTTACCTCATCACCCTTGCCGTTTTTTGCCTGAGCGCCTGCTCCGGCAGCGGCGACTATGCCCATGAGGAGGAGGCTACAGTAGCCAGCGAAACGGGGCAGCCAGCGCCCTTGCCCGCCGATGTTATTTATGTTGCCAGACCCCTTATCAGCGGCAAACTCTACAGCCAGCCAGACTTTGAAGCCGGTGCCATCGCCTATTTCGACACAACACAGCGCATATTTGTACTCGACACATCCAATGCCATGTTTGTGAAAGCCCGCATTCGCCAGGATACTTCGCAACACACCGGCTTCGTGCCTAAAACCATACTTCCGGATCGGGAGTAACCATACCCAAGGGCAAAAGAAGAGCGGCAGCCCCTTTACAAGAGCCGCCGCTTCTATAGCTTCGTTAACGCTGCCTTACTTTATCACCACGCGCCGCACGGCACTGTAGTTATCCGCCTCCAGTTTCACATAGTATAAACCCTTCGCATGCCGGTCCAGGTTAATGGTTTTGCTCAGCTTAGCATCATCGCGCTTCAACGTTTCGCGGTATATCTCGTTACCGATAACATTCAGGATAGTAAGTTCCACCTGCTGTGCATCAAGGTTTGAGACAGAAATAGTGAACACGCCGTTGCTCGGGTTAGGGTAAATGGCCACATCCTCATCCTGCACGAGGCCAAGTGGGTTTTTATCTGTTTGCTGCTGCGTGGCCTGCACCTGCACAGGTGGTTTGGCCTGCGCCTGCACAAACAGCACAGTGAAACATGTAAATAGGGAAAGTATAATTTTCTTCATATAATTCGTTGGTCGAGATTCTTCTATAATGTACTAGACAAAAGTCGTTCCATTTATTAAAACGCTTGGCCCGTATTTTTGTTCGTGCAATATACACCTTAAAAAGGGGTTGTTCACCAAATTTACCGTTGCAAATTTGTACAAATTTTATTTTATAAAGAAAAGTAGGCTTGATAAAAAAAGATGTTGTGGTAATAGGCGGCGGATTGGCCGGCTTGGTAAGCGCCCTGGGGCTGGCAAGGGCGGGGCTAGAGGTAGCGCTCGTCGAAAAGAAGGCGTACCCCTTCCACAGGGTGTGCGGGGAGTATATTTCCAATGAAGCACTGCCTTACCTGCGCCGGCTTGGGGTGCAAATAAGCACCCTCAGCCCTGCCCGGATCAGCCGCTTTATGCTTACCTCCCCCACCGGAAAGACCTTACAAGCCAAATTGGATTTAGGCGGCTTTGGCCTGAGCCGTTTTACCCTCGATAACTACCTTTATGAGCTGGCGCAGCAGCAGGGCGTAAGCGTTATGCAGCAGCAGGCGGTGCAGGAGGTCAGCTTTGCAGACGATGAATTTACAGCACAACTGGCTAATGGGAAAAGTATAAAAGCACGTGTGGCCATCGGCGCCTTCGGTAAGCGCTCCAACCTCGACCGCCAACTGCAGCGCAGCTTCTTCCGGGCACGCTCGCCTTACCTGGGCGCAAAATACCATGTAAAGTATAATTTCCCGCGCGACCTGATCGCCCTGCACAACTTTGCCGATGGCTATGCCGGCACCTCGGCCATCGAGGACGGCAAGTACTGTTTCTGCTACCTCACCACCCGCGACAACCTGAAAAAGCACGGCTCCATACCTGCCATGGAGCAGGCCATACTTTACCGTAACCCGCACCTTCGCCAGATTTTCGAGGAGGCCGAGTTCCTGTACCCGCAGCCCGAGGTCATTAATGAGATATCCTTTGCCACTAAAACCTGCGTGGAGAACCACATGCTGATGTGCGGCGATGCGGCCGGCATGATAACGCCACTCTGCGGAAACGGCATGGCCATGGCGATACATGGAGCCAAAATAGTAACCGACCAGGTGCTGCTATACTTTGCTGGAGACCGCAGCAGGCAGGAGCTGGAGCAGCACTATACTTTGGCCTGGAAAAAGCAGTTTGCCGGGCGCCTGCGCCTGGGCCGCACCGTGCAGCAACTTTTCGGTGGCCCGCTGCTGTCGGAGGCGGCGGTGGGGCTGCTGAAACTGGCGCCTCCTGCGGTGCAGCTCATTATGCGGCAGACACACGGCAGGCCTTTCTGAGGCTATACCTGCGGCTGCCCACATCTTATAGCCAGCCGCTTCCGTACTTAAGTGCATGTTTCGTTTTCCGTGTGCAATTCATCATCGGCATACTTTCTCCTGAAACACATTACACAAAGCTCATACCCCGAACACGTACCACATGAAAAGCTACATTTGCGCCATCGGCACGGCAAACCCTCCGCACCTAATACCGCAGATGCAGGTGGCAGACTTTATGGCCGCCGCCCTGCAGTTTGGCGAGCAGGATACCCGTAAACTGAAGGCCCTGTACCGCATTTCAGGCATTGGGCAACGCTACAGTGTTTTGGAAGACTACACCCGCCAGAACGGCGATTTCTCTTTTTTCCCGAATACCCCAACCCTGGAGCCCTTCCCCACGGTGCAGCAGCGCATGGACGTGTACCGCAAGCACGCTGTAGACTTATCCGAGCGGGCCATTAGAAACTGCCTGGAGCAGGCGGCCCCTACGCAGCTAAGCGACCTCACGCACCTGATTACCGTGAGCTGCACCGGCATGTATGCCCCGGGCCTGGATATTGAGTTGGTAGAGCGACTGGATTTGTCGCCGTGCGTGCAGCGTACGGCCGTGAACTTTATGGGCTGCTATGCCGCCTTTAACGCCATCAAGCTGGCCGACGCTATCTGCAGGGCTAACCCTGAGTCTAAAGTAATGCTGGTGTGCACCGAGATCTGCACTATCCATTTCCAGAAAAACCCGGAGCAGGACCACCTGGTATCGAATGCCTTGTTCGGGGATGGTGCTGCGGCGGTGCTGATGCAGGGGCAGCCCTGTCACGAGGTGAGCCTGGAGCTGCAGTCGTTTCACTGCGACCTGGCCCCGGCTGGCAAGCGCGACATGGCCTGGCACATCGGCGACACAGGTTTCGAGATGACCCTCTCCTCCTACGTGCCCGACCTCATCAAGAAAGGTATAAAGCAACTGACGGAGCGGCTGCTGCAGGGGTTAAAAACGACCGCATCAGAAATAAAGCTCTTTGCCATACATCCCGGTGGGCGGCGCATTCTGGAGGTGATAGAGCAGGAACTGGGCATGAGCCGCCACGACAACCGATTTGCCTACCAGGTGCTCCGCGATTTCGGAAACATGTCGTCGGCCACGGTGCTGTTTGTGCTGAAGGAGCTGATGCAGACCCTGACCCCGCAGGAGCAGAACGAGCCGGTACTGAGCTTCGCCTTCGGCCCCGGCCTTACCCTCGAATCCATGTTACTAAAAGTACACTATGCACATGCTGAGGCAGCGGTCTAACGAGCCGGAGCTGATGGACGACCTGACGCTGAGTGGCGAGGAGCTGCGGCAGAACCTGGCGGAGCTGGAGGTGATCAACAGCTGGCTGGGCGGGCACAAGGTGGTGCTGGATGCGTTGGACAAGCTGGCTGCAAAGTATAAACCGCAACGCCTGCGCATTGCCGACATTGGCTGCGGCGGCGGCGATACCCTGAAAAGTATAGCCCGCTGGGCGCGTGGTAAAAGTATAAAAGTAGAGCTGGTGGGCGTGGATGCCAACGATTTTATGGTGCAGTACGCCCACCGCCAATGCCTCAACTACCCCGAGGTGGAGGTAGAGCAGCACGATGTTTTCTCGGAAGCTTTTGCCCAGCAGAAGTATGATGTAGTGGTCTGCAGCCTGTTTTGCCACCACTTCACCGATGCGCAGCTGGTGCAAATGTTCCGGCAGTTGCACCGGCAGGCGCATCTGGCCGTCATCATCAACGACCTGCACCGCCACTGGCTGGCCTACTACTCCATCAAGTATATCACGGCGGCTTTTTCCAGATCACACCTCGTAAAAAACGATGCGCCGCTGTCGGTGTGGCGAGCTTTCAGGAGACAGGAGTTGGAGGAGTTAGCGCAGCAGGCGGGCGTGCAGAGGTATGAATTGCGCTGGATGTGGGCTTTCCGGTGGCAACTGTTACTGCACAGAGTATAAGTATGGCTCCGGCCACTAAACAGATAAACCTATATGAGCAAACAAACCGTTAACTTCTGGATACTTTTTTCCGTTTCCATCATCCTCTCGGCTATTATCATCTCTGTGTTCGTAAAAGCGCTGAAGGTGATTCTGATGATCGTGCTCACCCTGGCACTGAGCCCCATTATCTATCTCATACTTCGCCTCATCTTCCCAACTAAAAGACGATGATGACAAGCTGCGAAAGCGGGATTAATCAGGATCTTCAGGATTAGAGGGTGTGCAGGATTAAAATTCACTCATTCAGAACTCCCTCATTAAAACCACAGCTGCTGCGCCAGCCGGAAGGTATTGGCATGCGCCTCCACAATGTGTGCGATCTTCTCGGAGTAGCCGCCGCCCATACTTACCGTTACTGGCAGGTTGTTTTTCCGGCACAGCTCCAGCACCGTGCGGTCGCGCTCTTTGCAGCCCTCTATACTCATGCCCAACTTGCCCAGCTTATCTGTGGCCAGCACATCCACCCCCGACTGAAAGAACACGAACTCCGGCTGCACCTCATCGAGCAGGCGCGGCAGGTGCTGGTTGAGCAGCTTCAGGTAAGCTTTGTCATCAGTGCCTTCTTGTAAGGGCACGTCCAGGTCCGACTGCTCTTTATGAAAAGGATAATTGTGGCCGCAGTGCATGCTAAAGGTGAACACGCGTGGCTCGTGCTCAAAGATTTGCGCCGTGCCGTTGCCCTGGTGCACGTCCAGGTCCACCACCAGCACTTTATGTATGTTTTTATACTTGAGGAGGTGGTTAGCCGCAATGGCGATGTCGTTGAGCAGGCAGAACCCCTCGCCACGGTCGGTAAAGGCGTGGTGGGTGCCCCCGGCAATGTTCATCCCGATGCCAAACTCCAGCGCAAACAAACTGGCCTGCACCGTGCCGTTCATGATCACCACCTCGCGCTGCACCAACTGCTCCGAGAGCGGGAAGCCGGTCTTCCGAATCTCAGACGGGGTTAGCTGCAGGTTGTGCAGGCGGTGCCAGTAACTGGCGTCGTGGGTGTCAAGTATAAACCGTTCGGCAAGTGGCTCGGGCGCAAATAGATTTTCATCCGTAATGGTGCCTTCGTACAGCAGTTGCTCGGGCAGCAGGTCATACTTCGCCATCGGGAAGCGGTGGCCTTCGGGCAGGCTGTGGGCAAAAATCTCGGACCAGGCAATCTTCAGCATAGCACAAAACTAACAATAATAAGCCGCTTCATGTTTACCAGAACCAGCAGAAAAGAAATAAAGTCTAATGCAAAACCTAAAGCAGTTTAATGCAATTTTTAAACACCTCTTAGCATATCGTGGATAATTCATGAAACCAATTCAGGTTGTTGCCAGGTAATCCACATTTAGGCCTTTTGGATAGATAAAATGTGGATAACTATGTTAATTACACACGCTTATCCACTATTAGCTGTTGATTCGTTAAAAAAACCACTTCATTTTCTGATATTTTAGTGAAAATCCGAATAAGTGGGGAAATTATCCACACCCCTGATAAATGTTGCCACACCTGATATATAGCTTAATATAACTTTTCCTATTCATTGAAAATCACAATTAAAGAAAATAGCAAACTGCCTGATTAGCAGCACTACTGCTTCTCTTTCATACTATCTGCCGCCACGGTATAACCTCAATCGTAAAATAAAGTATAAACCCTATATAGAGCTCTTCCAACAATGAATAAGAGCATAGACTATAAACTGAAAAACATGAAAAAGATACTATTCGCGGCGCTGTTGCTTTGGTCGGCAAGCGTGTATGCACAGGATGCCGACGTGCCAAGCAGAGTGATGCAGAACCACAACTTATTGAGCCGGTCTCCTAACTCCGGCATTGGCATTAAGGGCGGCGTAAACTTTGCCAGCGTGCATGGCAGCGAAAAAGACAAGTTTGGCGACGTGAACAGCCACACCTCCTTCCATGCCGGCGTTTTCGCCCAGTTCGGCTTAGGCAACTTCTTCTCGCTGCAGCCGGAGCTGCTGTACTCGCGCAAAGGCTACGAGCGCCAGGATTCCGTTTTCAGGATGGATTACCTGGAGGTGCCTGTGCTGGCGGTGTTCAACATCTCTGATAACCTGAGCGTACACTTGGGGCCGCAGGTAGGTGTAATGGTGTCGGCCAAGGTAGAGGACGAAGAGATTGACATGGAGCCCTACAACACGTTTGACTATGGCCTTTCGGCGGGACTGGAGGGTAAGCTCGGACGCTTTAGGCTGGGCACGCGCTACGTGCACGGCTTCGGGGACCTGCGCAAGCAGGACAGCGACGGCAGCAACATTAACGAGGACATCAAGAACGGCGTGATACAGGTATACCTGGGCATTGCTTTCTAACGTCATTTCCCTTGTGTTAAAGTATAAGTATAAAGAGCCGGTAGCCATGCGGGCTCTTTATACTTTAGAAGCCTGCCGGAAGTATAAATTATATCGTTTTAGAGCCTTAAAGCGTACCATTAGGTGAAACTGCGGCCCTTTGGCTGTACTTTATCAACCCAAACGAACTATATGGGCAAGAAAACCCGACACCTGCTACTGCAGCTGGGCCTACTGCTTTTTGTAGCCAGCGCCTGCGACACCACCGTTAAAACTGACAAAGCGGCGATAGGTGATGCCGTGGTGAAGGAAGAGCGCGCGGCACCAACCGATACCTTTGCCGTGGACACAGCCCGTAGCGAGATAACCTGGATCGGGGCGAAGATGACCGGCCGCCACAATGGTGTAATAGACATACAGCAGGGCGAGTTTTATATGACCAACGGCCTGGTAACCGGCGGCAACATAGAGATGAACATGGCCACTATTCGGTCGGCTGACAAGACCATAGATGAGAAGAGCAACCAGAAGCTCACCACGCACCTGCGCTCACCCGATTTTTTTGACTCGGAGCGCTACCCTGGCGCCTCGTTCGAGCTCACCGGCATCGCCCCTTACGACAGCACAACCGGGCAAAGCAGCAACATTACACCAAAGGATAGCGAGCTGCGCGTAAAAAACCCTTCGCACCGCATCACCGGCAACCTCACCATCCGGAGCCAGACCAAAAGCGTATCGTTTCCGGCCCGGGTAACGTTGGCAGACACGCTGCTGCGCGCCAAAGCCAACTTCAACATAGACCGCACCAAGTGGGGCCTTGTGTACCGCTCCGACAACTCCCTGGGCGATAAAACCATCCGGGCCGAGGTAAACATTGGCCTTGATATAGTAGCCATCTCTCAAAAACCCTAACGTGCAGCCAGTTAACCCAAAGCAGCCAGGCATTGCCGGCACAAAGAACAGGGGCTGTATGCTAAACCTGTTTTTTGTGCGTTCCTACTCATAAAACCATCGTGTACAAATGAGAAAATACCTTTACCTGCTTTCCATGTTACTACTTAGCCTTTCCGCCAGCGCCCAGGACCAAAGCCTGAGCCGGCTTAACCAGGGGCAGGCAGATATGCTGGAGACGGGTATGCTTGTGCTTGGCGGCTGGGCCATCCTGAACATACTTTTCAGCAGCTTTAAGCTAACGAAGGCCACGCGCAGCCGCAAGTATTTTTACCAGATGAATGTGTATTGGAACATCGTGAACCTGCTGATTGCCAGCTATGCCCTGTATGTTATACTTTCTAAAGATAACGCCACACTGAGCCTGGCCACCAGCCTGCAACTGCACGACTCGTTTAAAAAGCTGCTTTACCTGAGCATTGGCCTGGACACCGGTTTTATACTTCTGGGCGCCTACCTGAAGGAGCGTTCAGGGGTAGCCATGAACGCAGAGAAGCTACAGGGCTGGGGCCAGTCGGTTATGCTGCAGGCTGTTTTTCTATTGCTGCTGGATGTGGTGCTGGTTGTGCTGCTGGAGAACTACGCTGATCCGCTTTTCAGGATGGTGCAGTAGGAGGCAAAGTATAACAGGCTGATGTGCCTGCCGCCGTTCAAATACGTTTATACTTTGACTATACGTTATACTTGCTCCACTTCTGGCGCAAGTCTCCAGACTTGTGTCCTTTTATGGAGTTGAGTTTGTAACTCAACTGGCTTGAAAAGCCATACTTATACTTTGAGATTATACTTTATACTTCCATAGCCGCTGCTTTCTGCCACTTGACACAAGCTATCCTTTCTTTCAGCAGTTCATCCTCAGTCTTACGAACCTAAAATTTCACCTCTGGCTTTGGCTCCCTCCAGCCCGGGAGGGCTCGTCTTGGGGGTAGGGGCCCTCGATAACCGCATCGCGCTGGGACCTTTTCTTTGCTCGCTGGCGCTTTGCAATCCCGCTCTCGCGGGACCGAAAAACTCCAAAGGCGCTCAACGGAAAGACTGGGAACAGATTCGATAGCCCCCGCTGATGCAACTGGAACCGGACTCCCTCTCCTTAGACAAGGAGGGGCAGGGGTGGGTTTACATCTGCTGAAAAGCTCCCCTCCTTAGACTACCGAGAAACGCGAGTTCGAAGGTAGCGAGCGCAGCTCTGAGGGCATGGGTGGTGGATAATTCCCCTAAGGGCAGGGGCCCTCGGCAAAGAAGGGAACAGGAATGGCTCATACCCTATAGATAAAAGCGAGCCGCACCTTAACCTGTAAGGTGCGGCTCGCAAAGTATAAAGTATAAACCGACCTAGCGGTTGTGCTTCCCTTCGGCAAATTCTTCTACCATTTTCCTGTTAAAAGCCGGGATATCATCCGGGTTGCGGCTGGTTACAAGTCCCTGGTCCACCACCACTTCCTGGTCTACCCACTCGGCGCCGGCGTTCTTCAGGTCAGTCTGTAAAGTATGGTAGCTGGTCATTTTCTTGCCTTTTACCTTGCCGGTCTCAATCAGCGTCCAGGGGCCGTGGCAAATGGCGGCCACAGGCTTGCCGCTCTCCATAAACTTATTCGTAAAAGCTACAGCTTCCTTGTTTGCGCGGAGCTTATCGGGGTTCATCACGCCGCCAGGCAGCACCAGCCCGTCATAGTTATCGGCGTTTACCTCGCTCAGCTTCTTGTCTACCTTAAACTTGTCGCCCCAGTCGGTGTGGTTCCAGGCTTTGATCTCGTTGTTTTTATTCGGGGAGATGATGTGGGCCTCGGCTCCCTCGTCCTTCAGGGCCTGCAGCGGCTTGGTCAGCTCCACCTGCTCAAACCCTTCTTCTACCAGTATCGCAATCTTCTTTCCTTCTAGTTTATTAGCCATTGTTAAGTTTGTTTTTATGGTTCAACATTGTCTCATGTAGATAACGGCTTGGGCTGTGTTTTGTTAACGCTTTCCTGCTGCACCTTCACCCTGCTATCTTCAGCTTTGCTAATATTCTGCGGATTTTATTTGCTGTTCTGAAGCGGCAAAGCTATGTTTGTGCTGTTATTTAAATTTAGTCTAAATAAAAAAAGGCTTTTCAGGGCAGAAGGATGCTCTACAAAAGCCATCCTAAAATCAACCGCTATATGTTTGGAAAGTATACTTTAATAGCGCTGCTGCTCCTGCTCTGCCAGGTGGCCTGGGCGCAACGCATGAACTCTGTAACAGGCAGGGTAATTGGCGACAATGGCCAACCCGTATCCGCAGCCAGCGTGGTACTGGAGAACACCCGCTACGGCACCATAACCGACGAGCAGGGGAACTTCGAGATAACCCGCGTGGCCGACGGCACCTACCAGGTACGGGCCATACTTCTGGGCTTCACCTGCGAGCCACAGCAGGTAACACTTAGGCAATGCAACACGCAGGAGGTTATGCTTTCGCTGAAGCCCAAGGCCAGCCAGATATCGGAGGTAGAGGTTTTCGGGGAAAGGAACAAGCAGCCGGAGAAGCTCGATGCCATCACCCGCCTCCCGCTGAAGCCTAGCGAGCAGATCCAGAGCATCTCGGTAATCTCGGAGAAACTGATAGAGCAGCAGGGCGCGCTGACCGTGGTGGAGGGTGTGCGCAACGTGCCGGGCGTTTATACTTACGCCACCTACGGCGGCGTGCGGGAAAGCATTTCCTCGCGCGGTTTCCGTGGCATTCCAACCCTAAAGAACGGCGTGCGCGTCATGACCGACTTCCGTGGCCAGGGCTTCTCTACGGACATGCAGGGCGTAGAGAGCGTTCAGGTGTTAAAGGGCGCGAGCTCCGTTACCATGGGAGCTTCCACCGACCTGGGCGGCCCGGGCGGCATCGTGAACATCGTAACCAAAACGCCAAAGTTCAAGAACTCGGGCAGCGTGTCGTTTAGGGCGGGCAGCTGGGGTCTGATCAGGCCTACCTTTGATGTGCAGCGCGTGCTGGATAAAAACAACAAAGTGGCCGTGCGCCTGAACGGTGCTTACGAAAACGGCGGCAAATTCCGGGACCACATGAGCAACGAGTCGTTCTACTTTAACCCAAGCGTGGAGTGGCGGCCAAACAACCGCAGCACCCTAACGCTGGAGATGGACTACTTCAACGAGGCGCAGAACATTGATCCGGGCACTGTGAACTTATCCGTCGGCAACAAGGAAAACCAGATCTACGACCTGCCGTCCGACCGCTACCTGGGCTTTGAGTCTGACAAGACAGACCTGAAGCACAGCACCTACACCGCCCGCTACAACTACAACCTGACCAGCAACTTATACTTGCGCGGGGCGCTCTTTAACTCCAACTACAACTCCGACGCTATCAAAACAAACCTCTCGACGCTGAGGGCGGATGCAGAAAAAGGCATCAATACAGAGCAGGTAAACTGGTACCGCCGCTCCATTGCCCATAACTCTACCCGTGAGGATAACAGCACCGTGCTGCAGCTGGACCTGGTGGGCCGCAAAATAGAGACCGGCAAGATTAACCACACGTTTCAGGTGGGCGTGGACTACCGCTACATCGACCTGTTTCAGCCAACTTATAACTCCATTGCCGTAGACGAGATCAATGTGTTCGACCCGGCCACCATCACCCATACGTTGCCGGAGAACCTGCCAGCCTTCGAGCGCACGGGCGGCACGCAGTCATACGATTATCGCTTCGGGGCTACGTTTCAGGATGTGGTGCAGCTAACAAAGTGGGCAAGGTTGTACGGCGGTGTGCGCTACAGCACCAACAAGACCAGAAGCGAAGACGAAACCAGCGCCACCACCGAGTTCTGGAATCCGCTGGCCGGGGTGATGTTTACCGTGAAGGATGGCCTGAACATTTTCGGCTCCTACACCAATAGCACCAACCCGCGCTCTGCCGCTGTGGTAGACGTAAACGGCGATCCGCTTGGTGCCGAGCGCATCGATCAGTTGGAGGCAGGCATAAAATCTGAGTGGCTGAACGACCGCCTGCGCTTCAACTTGACCTTCTACAAGATCAACAACAAAGACATGAACCTGAAGGCCTATACCGTGGATGAGAACGGCACCGTGCTGGAAACCGGCTACTACATTAAAGGCGGCAACGACGAGCGCAAAGGCGTAGAGGTGGAACTGACGGGCCGCGTGCTGGAGAACCTGGAGATCGTGACCGGCTACGCCTACATCGATGCGCAGTACAAAGACCACACGACCTTTGTGCCGGGCTCAGCGCCGAACAACACGCCCAAGCATACTTTTAACGCCTACGCCAACTACACTATTAGCACCGGGCTGCTGCAGGACCTGAACCTGGGAGCGGGAGCCTACTACCTGGGCAAGCGCCCCTACAACGACTGGACCATCGAGGGCGTGCAGTATCACAACATTGAGCCAAACACTGCCCCCTGGCACAACAAGGCTTATACTATCGTGAATGCGCAGCTAGGCTACGAGTTTGAGAAGCACTGGGGCGTGCGGGCGCTGTTCAACAACCTGTTCAACGAAGTGGGCTACGATGCCTACCGCTCTAACTTCATTGATCGTATTCAGCCGAGAAACTTCTCTGGCGTAGTTACTTATAAATTCTAATCCTTAACAAAAACTGCCGACATTTACCGCCGGCAATCTGGCTTATACCATAAATACCACACCATGAAAAAGTATACTTTGCGAAAACTCTTTAACGATGTGCACCTGTGGCTGGGCATTGTCAGCGGGTTGGTGCTGTTTGTAGTTTGCCTCACAGGCACAATTTATACTTTCCGGGAGGAGGTAGAAGAGTTGATGTCCCCGGAGAAGTATACAGTGGAGGTACCGGCCAACGCGCAGCCTGTTGCCACAAACGCACTTATTGCGCAGCTGGAGCAGGAGCTGCAGGGCAAGGTGGTAAGTATAAGCATCCTCGAGGACAAGAGCAGCACCTACAGCGTAGGCGTGGCGCCGGCAGCTAAAGAGGGGGGTAAGAAGGCCGAGGGCGGCAGGCCAGCCACCTACTTTGTAAACCCCTACACCGGCCAGGTGGTGGGCACCCCGGAGAGCGCCACCTCCGAGTTTTTTGGCACCGTTATGCGCCTGCACCGCTGGCTGCTGATAGAGGGCGATGTGGGTAAGATCATAGTGGGCGTGTCTACTATTATTTTCACATTCCTGGTGCTGACGGGCCTGGTGCTGTGGTTCCCCGTGAAGCGTAAGAACTGGAAGCAGGGCCTCAAGATAAAGACCAACGCCAAATGGAAGCGCGTAAACCACGACCTGCACAACACGCTGGGCTTCTACTCCTCTATCCTGCTGCTGATCATGGCGCTTACCGGCCTCTGCTGGTCGTTTGAGTGGTACCGCGATGGACTGAGCAGCGTAATGGGTGCCGAGGTGTTTAAGGGCCGCAAAGAAAAGCCCGCCACCATTGCCCCCGCACCAACCACCGCTACCCCGCAAGACTACATACAGCAGGCTAACCTGCTGCTGCCTCACGCCGGCGACCTGCGCTTATCCCTGCCTGCCGATGATACCACCGCCGTAGTGGTGCAGAAAAGCCAGGCGGGTTTCTTTGCGCTGGCCGCCTCCGACAAAGTGCAACTGAACAAGCATAACGCCGAACCGCTAAAAGTGGAGAAGTTCTCCGACAAGCCCCTGAACGAGCAGGTCGTGTCGCTGATAAAGCCGCTGCACCTGGGCAACGTGTACGGCACCTTCTCCAAGATTCTATACTTTATCGCCTGCCTGATAGCCACCAGTTTGCCCGTTACCGGCACGCTGATCTGGATAAACAAGCTCCGCAAAAAGAAGAAACCGGGCAGGGTTATCCGTACGGGCGCCGCTACGGTAGCCAGTTAAGTATTCAAGAGCACCTCCAACAGCCACGGTTTATACTTTAAGCCGTGGCTGTTGCTTTTATAATCAGCTGTAAATGTTATTTTTAGACACGGACGCACGTATAAAGCTGCTGTATGCGTTAATTACTGTAAGATGACACAGAAACTAAACCTGCTACTGGCCTCGCTGCTGCTTTTGCTGCTAACCGCCACCGCTGCCCCGGCGCAAGATGTGAAGGTTATAAAGTTTGAAGACCTGAAGGCGCTGCGCAAAAACCCCGCCGACACGCTGTATGTGGTAAACTTCTGGGCTACCTGGTGCAAACCCTGCATAAAGGAGTTGCCATACTTTGAGGCGGCTAACCAGAAGTATAAAAACCAGCCGGTTAAAGTGATCCTGGTAAGTATGGATGCCGTGGAGGATGTAGACACGCGCGTAAGAGCCTTTATGCAGAAGCGTGGGCTAAAGTCGGAGGTGGTGCTGCTGGATGAGGTGGACGGTAACTCGTGGATCGACAAGCTAGAGCCGAAATGGTCTGGTGCCATTCCCGCCACCATGGTGTTTAACAACAAGCGCGGGCGTTACGAGTTTCGGGAGGCCGAGATGACAGAGGCAGAGCTCATGGCGCTGATCGAGAAGCATAAATAACGTATCAAATCAGGATTCCATACTTTAAATCAATACCTATGAAAAAACAAAAGCTACCTCTCGTGTACTTTATGTGCCTGCTGTTGGTAGGCGCTTTGCTTTCGGCTGTTCCGGCCTCAGAAAACGGATACCAGGTAGGCGATAAGGCCCGCGACTTTAAGCTGAAGAACGTGGACGGCAAGATGGTGTCGATGGCGGACTTCAAGGATGCCAAAGGCTTCATCGTGACCTTCACCTGTAACTCCTGCCCCTACTCCGTGGCCTACGAAGACCGCCTGATTGAGCTGCACAACACGTATGCGCCCAAAGGATACCCGCTTATTGCCATTAACCCAAACGATGCCAAGGTATCGCCACGGGATTCTTATGAGGCCATGCAGGTACGCGCCCGGGAGAAGAACTTTCCCTTCCCTTATCTGCTGGACGGAACGCAGGAAATCACCAAAACCTACGGCGCCACCCGCACACCTCATATTTACATTGTGCAGAAGCAAACCGACGGCAGCCTGAAAGTGGCCTACATCGGCACCGTGGACGACAACTACAAAGACGCCGCTAAGGCAGAGAAGAAGTATGCCGAAGAAGCACTGAATGAGCTGGTATCCGGCAAGCCGGTAAGCCAGCCCAACACCAAAGCCATCGGCTGCACCATTAAGTGGAAGGAAGCATAGGCCTGATCGGTTTACACAGCCTTTATCCACAGCCCCTGCCAGAGCTTCTGGCAGGGGCTTTTTGTATTCGGAATTATCCGTGTATACTCGAGTATACACGAGTATAAACACGCTTAAACGGATGTAAACTGCACTCCCACTCATGTCAGTTCTCTGCCATAGGCTACAAAACGGCCTGAACAAGACAGAAAAACAGCCATAACAAATTGATAAGCTGAAAATTCTATAAATCTAAATTATTTAATTGCAGTACTTTCTTGTTTGTAGTATATTGTGTTTTGCGGATACTCTGCCCCGATAAACCAGCCGCGGGAGTAACCACCTTCGCATATATGGCAGATAAACGTCATAGTGACGTTTACACAGTAGTTGTGCCGCATTTCTAATTATTAAAATGACTTAAATTCAAATGGATATAGTGTTAAGAAAGAAGATTAGTTATAGTCTCACATACATTATCATAATTGTTGGAATAATTTATCCATTGCGTTATGCTCCTAATACTTTCTTGCAAGCAATTGGTGGCTTGGGAGCTATAATATGGTTTGTGCAAATAATTACTAACCTTATCAAAAGAGACTATATCATATTTGATGGAGAGCAGGTAACCATTAAAGATGGCTTTCGCAAGTGGACCTTTAGTCAAACTGACATTGATTATGTTGTGATAAACTACACTCCCTTCACTAACACATACTTTAAATTAAAAAACGGTAAGAAAAGGCAGTTTGATCCATGGTGGCTTAACAAAGAAGACACAGATAAACTTCACCTTATTTGTTCAAGAATTGAATTTAAATAAAACGAAGCACAACAAAGTTTATACCTTATGCTTCGGCTGATGGCCTCGCACAAGGTATACACGAGACGTTAGGTGGCAAATAAAATCAATGAATTAGAAGCTCAGATGGATTTCATAATAAACATCCTACAAGTTGTCATAGGTATAATAGTCGCTTACTTTATCATTAGGCGATTTGCAGGAA
>NZ_JAPFQO010000009.1 GCF_026241195.1 Pontibacter anaerobius | reverse complement strand
CGTGCCGGCGTTGACCATCGGGTCGGTGTCGCGCAGCTCGAAGCGGGCCGAGCGCGAGCCCCCGAAGGAATGCGTGCTCACGTACTGCAGCGAATGGCTACCAGCCGTCTCCGTGTAAATACCAGACAGTGGGGAACCACCTTCGAAAAGCTCTTCAAAAAGTAGGTTTGCTGATGTTAATAGACTTGTTGCTTCCGCATTTAGTTCTGATGATGGCACTACCTCATCTTGTTCCTTTTGTTCGCATGAAAAAGCTACTGCCCCTACTAGCAAGGACATAAGAATAGGCTTGAATTTTGAATTCATTTCTCTTTGGCTAAATAAAAATTGGTGAATGATTAATTAGACCACTGTGGTCAAAAATTATACTAATATTAATTTATATATATAAAAAAATTACAACCTAACTTAAAAATATACCCATACACAACTTAACTAATTATTATTCAAATTTATATATCACTAAATATTATCTCATTCAGACTTATCATTTTAGGACATTCCGCATAAACATTAAAACAAAGATAAACGACCCATTTTCGAAATTGAAAACATTTCACCAAGTTTTAATTTAAATACTTATGATATTAACTTGGAATATTGAAAAATAAACAATTTCCACATTCTGTTGAATGTGTATATCAATATTTAATAAAGTAAAAATTATAACTAATTTAAGCAGAAGAAAATTTAGAGGAAGAAAAGCGAGGGAATAAACAGGTTGTCTGATACTTAAATAAGTAATGTTCACTATCTCACCATTAGATTTATGCAGAGTAGAGATAGCTATACCAAATAGCTGTTTTAGTTTTTTGTAAGCTAAGAGCATATCTAAAATTCTGAATGGGTAAAAAAGAGCGATTCAATCCATAAGTTAAAATTGACCAAAGCGTTATTAAGGAATCTCAAATTCAGAGACTAACTTACTCGCAATGAAAGAGGTAAAAGTATCGCTGCCTATAGCAAGAAAACACAAGTACTCGCTGCGAGTTGTAGTGTATGCTATTTTTTACATGTTGCAGGTGGATTGCCAATGGCTGAACCTGCCCGGAAGGTCTTCCCCAAATGGCAGCTGGCCTATTACTATTTCCGCAAGTGGCATGAGGAAGACACGCTGAAGCGGCTTAACTTCCGGCTCAACATCCAGGAGCGACACGGCAAAGTAGCCTCCCCCAGCCTGATGAGCGTTGGCACGCAAAGGGTTAAGGTGACCCGTTTGTGAGCCAGCGGAAGGGAGTGGGCGGCAACAAGAAGGTTAACGGCAGGAAGACGTGATTACCGACACGCTGGGCCTATTCTGAAGGCTGGTGGTGCATGCGGCGCACAGGGCCGACGGGCCCTATGAGAAGGCATTCATAGGATGGGGCACGGAGGACCTGAGAGTGCGGAACTGGAGATACGCTTCAAACCACTGAGCACAGAAGACTTCGTGCCAGTTAAGTGGGTGACCGAGCGGGCTTTCGGGATGTTCAACTTCTTCCGTAGGATCGACAAGGATCACGAAAAAAAATCAGAAAGCGCCCAAAGCTGGATCTTATGGCAGAATTGTCAAGTGATATTGAACCTAATAGTCTGAAAAATAAAAGCTAGACATCCTCTTAAGCGCCAAAAAGGTTTTCCGCAACTGTAGAATTTCATAAATACCTGCTCATTCTAGGTTAGCTAACAGTGCTACAGGAGGTTAAATCAGGAACAAAATCTACTACTAGGGTGTGTCTGAAAAATAAGGTTTTAGGTAGACTTCCATAAAGGCCAGTTGAGCGAAAGCCAGATAGCTGTCTGCAAGTTTATCGAATCTGCAGGCAAACCGTATCGTCTCCTTAATCCTGCCAAAGAGCCTTTCGATGATGTTCCTCCGGCGGTACACCTCTTTGCTCACTTTAGGTGGCCTTCCCTTTCTTCTGCACCTGCTTCCCCCAACTAGGACTCTTTCAGGTATATGCGCCTTTATAGACTGCTCCCGCAGCGCCTTTCGGACGGCCTGGCTGTCATACCCTTTGTAAGCCACCACTACCCTAGGTCTTTTCTCTTAAAACTCCAGTAGCCTAAGAAACTGCGGGACCTCACCTTCCTGCCCACCGGTCAGGCGCACCTGAAGCGGGTAGCCCCTGCCGCAGCGGATTTGTGCATCTTGTTAACGGTGACATCCACAAACCAGGTAACCAAGTCCAGGCACCCGTCCTGCTGCAGATGCAACCTTACTTTTGGAGCACCTTCTCGAATACGCACTGCCGCCGCCACTTCCTGAACCTGTCATACACTGTCTGCAATGGCACGTACTTCTCCGGCAAGTCCCGCCAGGGGCTGCCAGAGCAAAAAACTCAGAAGATACCGTTGATGAGCTCCCACTGCCGCTGACTTAGCTCGTATCTGCCGTGGCTCATCTACTATCCTCCCTCCAAATACCATAATTCCAACAAAGTTAACCAAAATCCATTTTTCAGTCACAACATAGCAAAAAAACCACATCATATTTAACATAAATAATAAATATTTAAACTATATCCATTCGCCCATAAATTTAAATCATTGGCTAAATAATAATAAATATTCAAATCCTACAAAATAAATAGATGTATTATAAGGTATAGTATGAGCTTTCTATAGTAGAAAAATTATTTTTCATCAAGTTTCTTTTGACTGTCGCTATTTTATTAAAGCCCAGAATGTAAATAAATGGCATTAGTTTATACCGCTCACTATGGCACATAAATACTCTACCCTCTTTAAATGGATTAACGTTGTCGTCGATTACTTTTTATTAAACGGCACCTTGTATTTTTGTTTCATTTTAGCAGACAACGAGTTAATTTGGGCGGAAGTGTATGATTACAGGCTGACTATTGTTTTACTAAACTTTAGCTGGTTTTATAGTTCAAATATTTGTAACGTGTACAGCCAAATATTAAAGCGTAATGCAGCACCTGTTATGTCTGCAAACGTTGCAGCTTTATGCGTTTTTATTTCTCTTTCTGCAGCTATAAAGCTTTTGCTACCTCACTTCTATATCCCACCAACTCCGTTCATCTACTACTTTGTTCTCTTTCCTGCTTTCATTATTGGTTGGAGACTCTCCTTTTTATTATATAGGAAATACAAAAAAAATAAATGGGCAACCTCTAGTAGTATAGCCATTGTCGGCGCAAGTCCTGCAGGCATAGAGCTCTATAATTACATAAATGCCAACTCTGAGTTGGATTATCAAATAGCAGGTATGTTTGATGATGACCCTACCAAGGTACCGCCTCACATACATTATTTGGGAAATGCCAAAGACAGCGTGTCTTATGCATCCACGAATAAAATAAGTGAGATCTACTGCTCTTTACCCAATCAAGCCTTTGAAGTAATAGAAAAGCTGATACTAGAGGCTGACAAGTACATGGTGCGCTTTAGACTGGTGCCAGACGTGAAGGGGGCTTTAAATGGAAGATTCATGGTGGAACTAGTTGGACCTGTTACCATCTTAAAACCTCGGCAAGAGCCCTTAGAGAATAAGGCAAATGAGATAATAAAAAGAGCTTTTGATATTGTTTTTTCTTCTTTAGTTTTACTGTTTATCTTAAGCTGGCTCACTCCAGTACTTGCAGTCATAATTAAACTTGAATCCAAAGGACCTGTATTTTTTAAGCAACTGCGCTCTGGAAAGAACAATAAATCTTTTCAATGCCTTAAATTCAGAAGCATGGCGCTAAATAACAATGCCGACAAACTGCAAGCGTGCAAGGGGGATTTCAGGGTGACCAGAATTGGCAGGATTTTGCGCAAAACCAGTATAGATGAACTCCCTCAGTTCATTAACGTCTTCTTTGGGAACATGTCAGTAGTTGGACCAAGACCACACATGCTGAAGCATACTAAGGACTACTCTCAACTGATCAATAATTATATGGTTCGCCACTTTCTGACACCAGGCATTACAGGCTGGGCCCAGGTTAACGGCTTCAGAGGTGAAACGAAAGAAACCATGGCTATGCTCAACCGGGTACAGGCAGACTTATGGTATTTAGAAAATTGGACATTATATCTGGACTTGAAAATTGTTTTTCTTACTGTTTGGCAGTCATTTCAAAGAAATGAGAATGTTTACTAACCTTGCCGATTTCTAACTCATTTAATCCTTCTTCGTATCTGACTGATGATGCCTTTCTTTTCCACTCCTGCGCCCATACCTGTATGTTCATCATTATCAAAAGTATAATTAATAAGTATAAAGGTAGTTCTCATGTTAACCTGTTATAGAGAGATGTACAGCAACATACGCTGTATAAAAATAGAGAAGGCACAGGAAAAAAGCTATACTTCGTAAAGTATAAATCAGCAGGAAAACCAAAAATGGCAGCAATATAGCTGAACAAAAAAGTATATAGCAAAAACCGCCTATGGTTGTAATAGGCGGCATCAGATTAAAGCGAGGCATTAACAAGCACAGGCCAACACTTGCAGAGAAACAGCTCACCTTCAGAGTAACCAAAGTTTCACCCCACGCGAAGTGTTGTAACACACCTAAGGCAACCTATGCCTCCAGCCGTTACCAATAATGGTCATAATGCTTGCGCGGGGGCTGCTGCTTTTTGCCGTAGCAGTAGTAGATGAAGTAAGCCACTCCATACAAAGCCAGAACTAAACCTATGATCAGTGTTTCCATATAACCAATATACGTAATTAATATAAGAAGTTGTGGTGTAAACAGAAGATAAATGATGGTCATCAGTAGAAAAAAGAGGGTTAACATCCTAAAAGATGGCATTAAAAAGTGCTGGAAAGCATTTTTATTAAAAAATATATGATTTTTACACCAATAATTTTAAACATTCGTATACACACGTAATCTTTTAATTTTCATACCCAAAAACCACAAGGAGGTAACTATGGGCACTGTTAGACACATTCTGCAAAAGAAAGGGCACGAGGCTCTTTTTGTAACTCCCTATACTACTGTCTACTACGCATTGGAATTCATGGTCGAGAAAAATGTGGGGGCCTTGCTGGTAATGGATGAAGAGCGCTTCGCAGGTATTTTCACGGAGAGGGACTATGCCCGAAAAGTTATCCTGAAGGGTAAAGCATCCAAAGAGACCCTGGTAAGTGAGATCATGAGTGAGCATCCCGCCACTGTAACACCAGACAACACAGTTGAGGAGTGCATGCAGCTGATGACTCATAAATATATCCGCCACCTTCCTGTTTTAGAAGGCGATAAACTGGTCGGGCTGGTATCGATCGGGGATATTGTGAAATACATCATTGAGGAACAGAAGTTCATTATCGATAACCTCGAGCACTATATTACAGGACATTAATTAATACCGGCAGGGATAGCCCCGGAGAACGCTGTCATACGTCATACTTTTAATTCGCAAGGAGGTAAACTGCTTTGGATACTTCAAGTGAAAGTACAACCGTTTTGTGGCCGTTACTGGTCTATGGCGCCATCGTGCTCAGTTTGGTCGGGCTTATACTTGGCCTGTCGTATGTGCTGGGGCAGCGCCATAAAGAGCGCGCCACAGGCGAGCCGTACGAAGGCGGAATCGTGAGCGCGGGAGGTGCCCGCATGCGTTTCTCCTCGCAGTTTTACCTGGTGGCCATGCTGTTCGTGATCTTCGATGTGGAGGTGGTGTTCATACTTTCCTGGGCTATCGCTTTCCGGGAGTTGGGCTGGTATGGCTACGCAGGCGTGGGCGTGTTCATCGTGATGCTGGTGGTGGTGCTGGTGTATGAGTGGCGCAACGGAGCCCTTGACTTCGGACCCGACGGCAATAAGATCCTGGCCGCCTACAAACGCATGACGCAGAAGCCTGCGGCCTGAGGATAAAATGAATTGGCCATACTTCATCCAATATATGAAGCACATAAAACTGCTGGCAATGCTATGTATATTCACTGCGAGTCCTGTCCTCGCACAGGAAAGCCCAGAGCCACTTAGGAGGCATTCTCTTTTTGTAGAGTTCGGGGGGAACGGGGGGTATTACTCCTTTAACTATGACAGGATCATGCTGGCTAAACCAAAATGGAAAATGTCGGCCAGGGTGGGTGCTATGTATTACAGAGAGTCGCTCAGCTACATGGAAGACGGTAACCAGAACTTGCTTACCATACCTGTTGAGCTATCCTATCTGAGAGGGGCAGGAAACCATCATCTGGAGCTTGGCCTAGGGGTTACTGCTCTTTATGAGCGCTACCAGGACTTTGAGGGCTCTGATATTACTCAGCTAATGGGTCTTCCAACTGCAAGAGTTGGCTACAGGTACCAAAAAAGAGAAGGCGGTTTCTTTTTCAAGACAGGTTTAACACCCATGTTACAGATAAAGGGCAGCCAATACAAATACAATAAAGCACAAGGCATCTTGTGGGCCGGAATAGCATTTGGATATACATTAAAAGACCAGCGCAATCGCCGCTGATAAGTATAACACAATTGGTAAACCTGCCGGATAAACTATAAAACCAACAGCCTATGAAATGGTGGCTCAGCAAACCCGATGACCCAGCGAAGGCAATGAGCGGCACAAGCTCTTACGAGGAGACGGTGCAACAAAGCATCATGCTCACTACGCTTCAGGACCTGATTGCCTGGGGCCGGAAGAACTCCATGTGGCCTTTCCACTTTGGCCTGAGCTGCTGCTTTGTGGAGATGGCCACCAGCATGACGCCCAAGTATGACGTGGCCCGCTTTGGCGCCGAGGTTATCCGGGGCACGCCGCGCGAGGCCGACGTGATGATCATTGCCGGCACGGTTTTCATCAAGATGGCACCGATCATCAAGCGCCTGCACGAGCAAATGATGGAGCCCCGCTGGGTGATCTCGATGGGCAGCTGCGCCAACTCCGGCGGCATGTTCGATATCTACAGCGTAGTGCAGGGGGTGGATAAGTTTCTGCCGGTGGATGTGTACGTGCCCGGTTGTCCCCCAAGGCCTGACGCTTTCATGGAGGGCCTGATGTTGTTGGCTGAGTCTGTCGGTAAAGAGCGCAGACCGCTGAGCTGGACCATCGGCGAACAAGGTATTATAAGGCCCGAAAAGATAGACGTGAAGGAAAGAAGGCAGGAGGCCAGGTCGAAAATGACTGAGTTCCGCTCCCCGGATGAAGTGTAGGGAGTTAGAGAGTTTAAGAGTTTGAGAGGTAGAGAGTCCTACGACCTCACAGCGTCTTTAAGACCTGTGAGAGTCTGAAATGTATTTGTGAGTATCAGAAAAGTATAAACCTTTCAATTTAAAAATATATGCCAAAATACGTGATCGAGCGGGAGATTCCGGGAGCCGGCGATCTTACTGCTGAACAGTTAAAAAGCGTTTCGCAGAACTCCTGTGGGGTACTAAATAAACTGGGCCCCAAAATCCAGTGGGTGCACAGCTATGTAACCGACAACAAAGTGTACTGCATCTATAACGCACCCAATGAAGAGATGATCCGGGAGCATGCGCAACAGGTGGGAATACCTGCCAACGCAATCAGTGAGGTAAAGACCATCATCGACCCAGTAACAGCCGAATAGAAAGTATAAAATTTAAAAGAATCAAAAAACGAAGAGAATACAAACAGAAGGCAAAGCATGAGGTAGCAGATTTTAGGGCATTTTTCAGATTTCACCCATGGAAAACGGGACCAGCACATTAGCACGGCTGCAGGCGCAGTTCGGGGAGGATACGTTCACCCCACAATCAACAAAGGATGATGTACTCACCCTCTGGATGCCCCACGATAAAATCGTGGCGGTGCTTACCTTCCTGAAAAAGGAAATCCCGCAGCCCTACCCCCTGCTTTATGACCTCACCGCCATTGACGAGCGGACGCGCAAGCCAAACAACGGCCACATTCCTTACGCCTTCACCATCATTTACCACCTGCTCTCTTTCGAGCGAAATAGCTTTATCCGTCTTAAAGTAGGCTTCCGCGACGAGTTTCCGACGGTGCCAAGTATAAGCAGCCTCTGGGCCAACGCCAACTGGTACGAGCGCGAAGTATACGATATGTTCGGTATCCGCTTTACCGGGCATCCCCACCTCTACCGCATACTGATGCCGCGCACCTGGGTAGGCCACCCGCTCCGCAAAGAGCATCCGGCCCGCGCCACCGAAATGGGCCCTTTCGCTTTGTATGATGAAAAGGTAGACCTGGAGCAGGCAGCGTTGCAGTTTAAACCCGAGGAATGGGGCCTGCAGCGCCAGAGCGACGACAGCGATTTCATGTTTTTAAATATTGGCCCCCAGCACCCGGGCACGCACGGCGTATTGCGTATCGTTTTGCAGCTTGATGGCGAGGACATCGTGGATGCCATACCTGATATCGGTTTTCACCACCGGGGGCAGGAGAAAATGGCCGAGCGCCAGTCGTGGCACACCTACCTCCCCTACACCGACCGCGTGGACTACCTGGGAGGCGTGATGAATAACCTGGCCTACCTGATGGCCGTGGAGAAACTGGCGGGCATCCAGGTACCTGACCGCGTGAAGGTGATCCGAGTGATGCTGTGTGAACTGTTCCGAATCGCTAGCCATTTGGTGTGGTACGGTACCTTTGCCCAGGACGTAGGCCAACTCTCGCCGGTGTTCTACATGTTCACTGACCGCGAGAAAATATTTGACATTGTGGAGGCAATTACGGGCGGGCGCATGCACCCTAACTGGTTCCGCATCGGCGGTGTGGCACAGGACCTGCCCAAGGGTTGGGAAACACTGGTGCAAAATTTCATAAACTATTTCCCCAAAAGGTTAAAAGAGTACGATGCCATGGTGATGAAAAACAGCCTGTTCAAGGCGCGCACCAAAGGCATCGGCATTTTTACCCTGGATGAGGCGATAGAGTGGGGTGTGACCGGCCCGAACCTGCGTGCCTGCGGTTCAGATTGGGACTTCCGCAAGAAACAGCCTTACTCGGGTTACGAAATGTTTGATTTCGACGTGCCCACCGCCTCCAACGGCGACTGCTACGACCGGGCCGTGGTTCGTGTGGCGGAAATGCGCCAGAGCCTGCGAATCATCGAGCAATGCCTGAAAAACATGCCAGAGGGACCGTTTAAATCTGACCACCCACTCACCACGCCGCCAATCAAGAAGAATACCATGCACGATATAGAAACCCTGATTACGCACTTTTTAGGCGTGACCTGGGGGCCGGTGATGCCCGTTGGCGAGGCCATGAGCTGCATTGAGGCAACGAAAGGGGCCAACGGCTACTACGTCACCAGCGACGGAAACACCTCGCCCTACAGGTTGCGGATACGCACGCCCTCGTTCCCGCACATGCAGATGCTGCCTTACATCACCAAAGGCTATACCGTGGCAGACCTGCTCTCCATACTTGGCGCGATGGACTACGTGCTGGCGGATATTGACAGGTGATTTCAGTTAAGAGTTTAGAGTGAAAAGTTATGAGTTGATGTAAAAGAAAACTATAAAATGCCACTTATACAATCAACAAGTAACTCATCAAAACTCTAAACTATAAACTTTTAACTCTAAACTATAGAACATGCTGACTGCAGAGGAAAAACATCAGATAGACCACGAGATAAGCCTGGTGCCATCACCGAAGAACGCCTGCATCGAGGCCCTGAAGATTGTGCAGCAAAGCCATGGCTGGGTATCGGATGAGAGCCTGCAGGATGTGGCCGAATACGTGGGCATGTCCACGGCGGAGCTGGACAGCGTGGCTACTTTCTATAACCTGATTTTCCGAAGGCCCGTGGGGCGGCATGTCATACTTGTCTGCGACAGCATCAGCTGCTACGTGATGGGTTATGAGGACATCCGCAACCAACTATTCGAGAAACTGAGCATACAATATGGCCAGACCACAGCAGATGGCCGCTTTACCATACTTCCTAACTGCTGCCTGGGCACCTGCGACTGTGCCCCCGCCCTTATGATTGACAACGACCTGTACCGTAACCTAACGGTGGAACAACTGGATGACATTTTGAGCAAGTACACCTAAAAACCGAAAGCGGGCCTATGGAAAAGCCGCTTACCCAACACATCGTACCCGGACGCAAACCCCTCAGCTTGAAAGAGTATGAGAAAGTGGGTGGCTACCAGTCTGTGCGTAAAGTCCTGAAAGAGATGACACCCGAGGAGGTGCAGACGCTGGTGAAGGATTCTAACCTGCGCGGCCGCGGCGGCGCGGGCTTCAGCACGGGCCTGAAATGGAGCTTTGTGCCCATGGGTCCGGATGCCGCACAGCCCAAGTACCTGGTGGCCAACGCCGACGAGATGGAGCCCGGCACTTTTAAGGACCGCGTGCTGCTGGAGGGCAACCCGCACCAGCTCATCGAAGGTATGATCGTGGCCTCCTATGCCATCCAGGCAAGTATAAGTTACGTCTTTCTGCGTTGGGCCTACAAGGTAGCCGCAAGAGAAATATCCCATGCCATACAGGAAGCTTACGATGCCGGTTACCTCGGCAAAAACATACTTGGCTCCGGCTTTAACCTAGACATGCACCTGCACACGGGCGTAGGCCGCTACATGTGCGGCGAGGAAACCGCCCTGCTCAACGCCTTGGAAGGCAAGCGCGCAAATCCTCGGGCCAAGCCCCCCTTCCCGCAGGTCAGCGGTTTGTTTGGCAAGCCCACCATCGTTAACAACGTGGAGACCCTCTGCTGCCTGCCCCACATCATCAACAACGGCGCGGATTGGTTTAAGAAACTGGGTTTAACAGAGGATGCCGGCACGAAACTCTACGGCGTAAGCGGCCGCGTGAAAAACCCGGGCTGCTGGGAGCTGCCCATGGGCACTACCATCCGCGAGATTCTGGAGGAACACGCCGGCGGCATGCAGGACGGCTACCTGTTCCGTGGCTTATTGCCCGGCGGAGCTTCTACAGATTTTCTGGTGGAAGAGCACCTGGATCTACCCATGGATTATCCTTCGATACAAGCGGCAGGCAGCAGGATGGGCACCGGTACCATGATCATACTTGATGACCAGACCTGCCCGGTGGGCTTTACCCTGAACCTGCAGCACTTCTTTGCGCAGGAGTCGTGCGGCTTCTGCACGCCTTGCCGCGAAGGCCTGCCCTGGGTGGAGAAGATACTGCTGGCGATAGACAAAGGCGAGGGTAAGCCCGAACACCTGCTCACCCTCGATTTCCATACCAAATACCTTGGCCCCGGCAATACGTTTTGCGCACTCGCGCCCGGCGCCATGGAACCCCTACAGAGCGCTCTGAAATACTTCAGAGAGGATTTTGAACGGCATATTCACGAACACCACTGTCCCTGGAGCAAAAGCAAAGCATGGCAACCATCTACATAGATAACAAACCCTACGAAGTAAAAGCAGGCAAGAACCTGCTCGAAGCCTGCCTCAATCTTGGCAAGGACCTGCCCTACTTCTGCTGGCACCCAGCAATGGGCTCTGTTGGGGCGTGCCGCCAGTGCGCCGTGAAAGTATACAAAGATGAGAACGACACGAAAGGAAAGCTCTTCATGTCGTGCATGGAGCAAGTTCGGGATGGCATGCGGGTGTCGATTGAGGACCTGGAGGCCAAAGAGTTCCGGGCGCACATCATCGGCTGGCTCATGACCAACCACCCCCACGACTGCGCCGTGTGTGACGAGGGTGGCTCCTGCCACCTGCAGGACATGACCGTGATAACAGGTCATAACTACAGGCAGTATAGCTTCCAGAAACGTACTTACCGCAATCAGTACCTCGGTCCTTTCCTTAACCACGAAATGAACCGCTGCATACAGTGCTACCGCTGTGTGCGCTACTATAAAGACTACGCCGGCGGCAAGGACCTGGATGTGTTCGCCGCCCACAACCATTTATACTTTGGTCGTGCCGAGGATGGTGTGCTGGAAAGCGAATTCAGCGGCAACTTGGCGGAAGTATGCCCGACGGGTGTATTCACCGATAAAACGCTAAAACAGCACTATACCCGCAAGTGGGACCTCACCTCCGCTCCTTCCGTTTGTCACCACTGCAGCCTAGGTTGTAATACCATCGCTGGGGAGCGCTACGGCACCTTGCGCAACATCACCAACCGGTATAACGGCGAGGTAAACGGCTATTTCCTCTGCGACCGCGGGCGCTTCGGCTACGAGTTTGTGAACAGTGCAGGTCGCGTTCGGAAACCACTGGTGCGCAGCCAGTTGCCAGAGGCCACCGATAAGTATACCGCTCTCAAAACTGCAGCATCTGTTATAAAAGTTGGCCGTACCATTGGCATCGGCTCCCCAAGAGCTTCGCTGGAATCGAATTTTGTACTTAAGAAACTGGTGGGTGAGGATAACTTCCATCATGGCGTATCCGATGTGGACCACGACCTGGTGGAGATGGCCTTACACATACTTCGGGAGGGATCAGCCAGAACACCTACTTTACAGGAAGTGGAGAAAGCCGATGCCGTGTTTATACTTGGCGAAGACCTGACCAACACCGCCCCGATGCTAGCGCTGGCCGTGCGGCAGTCGGTGCGGCAGCAGCCCATGCTGGAGACTGTTTCTAAGGCAAATATTCCGCTGTGGCAGGACGCGGCCGTGCGCGGGCTGGTGCAAACAGACAAAGGACCACTTTTCATCGCGCACTACATCCCTACCAATCTCGACGAACTGGCTACCCATACTTTCTTCGACTCGCCGGATGCCATTGCCCGCCTGGGTTTTGCCGTGGCCAATTTAATTGATGCAGGATCGCCGGAAGTACGCGGTATAAGCGAGGAGGAACAGGCGTTGGCGCAGCAGATAGCGGATGCCCTGATGAAGGCCAATAATCCACTCATCATCTCTGGCACCTCTTCCGGCAACGAACGGGTACTGAAAGCCGCCGCCAACATCGCCCATGCCTTAGTGGCCAAAGAAAAAGCGGCAGGTATCAGCCTAGTGGTGCCCGAGTGCAATAGCCTGGGCCTTGCCATGTTGGGCGGCCATAAGTTAGAATCAGCTTTTGAGGCGGTGCTGAACGGTTACGCCGATACAGTCATTATCCTGGAAAACGACCTTTACCGCAGGGCTTCCGCCGCTACCGTAGACCAGTTTCTGGAGGGCTGCAAGCAGGTTATCGTGCTGGACAGTCTGCATAACCCCACCACTGAGAAAGCGGGTATACTTTTGCCAGCCGCCCCTTTCTCCGAGGCCGATGGCACGCTCATCAACAACGAAGGGCGGGCGCAGCGCTTCTTCCAGGTGCACCCGGTGCAGCAGGAGATACAGGAGAGCTGGCACTGGCTGGCGGAGATGGGCACCATTATGGCCGACCAGGAGATCAGCGACTGGCATGACTATGATGACGTGGTGAAGGCGATCAGCAAAGAGTACACCGCACTGGAGGGTATCCGGAAAACAGCGCCTCCATCCGACTTCCGCATTGCCGGACAGCGCATAGCCCGTGCCCCGCACCGTTTCAGCGGGCGCACCGCCATGAATGCGGGTCTGAACGTGAGCGAGCCCAAACCTGCCGAGGACCCGGATTCGCCGCTCTCCTACACCATGGAGGGCTACCGTGGACAGCCGCCATCCTCTGTGATCCCATTCTTCTGGTCGCCTGGATGGAACTCGAACCAGGCATCTAACAAATACCAGGAAGAAATCGGCGGGCACCTGAAAGGCGGCGACCCGGGCGTAAGGCTCATCGCCCCAGACGGCACCTTGCCGTTCTCCGAGGCCGTTCCGCAGAAATTTATTCCGCTGGAGGGCCACCTCTACATGCTGCCGCTGCACCATACGTTTGGGTCGGAAGAGCTGAGCAACCAGTCGGCTTCCATTATGGAGCGGATTCCAGAGCCTTATGTGAAAATTAACGCCGCCGATGCCATCCGCATGAAACTGGATGAGGGGCAGCACCTGAGCTTCTCCATCGAAGGCCAGATCTATCAGTTACCAGTGAAACTGAGCCAGACCATCCCGAGCGGCACCGCCGGCATGCCTAATGGCTTACCTGGAGTACCTTTTGCCGAATTACCCGCTTGGGCCATCCTAAACCGAGACATCAAATGGAAACAGCAACCCCAAACTACTTTCTGATCATCGGCGGCGTGTTGTTCGTCATGCTGAACGTGGCGGCCGCCCTTATCTGGGTGGAGCGTCGCCTGCTGGCCCTGTTCCAGGACAGGTATGGCCCGAACCGAGCTGGTCCCTTCGGCTTGCTCATCGTGGCCGCCGACTCCATCAAGCTGTTTTTTAAGCAGGACTGGATTCCGCCCTTTGCCGATAAGCCCGTCTTTGTGCTTGCCCCGGCTATTGTGGTGGTAACCGTGCTGATGAGCTTCGTGGTGATACCGTTCGCGCCAGGCATTATTGTGGCAGACCTGAACATTGGCTTGCTGTTTTTCCTGGCCATGTCGTCGATGGGCGCTTATAGCATCATCCTGGGCGGCTGGGCCTCCAACAACAAGTATAGCTTGCTGGGTGCTATGCGCGGCGCTGCACAGATGATCTCTTACGAGGTGTTCATGGGGCTCTCGCTGATGGGCGTGGTGTTGCTGAGCGGCTCTTTCAGCCTGGTGGAAATTGTGGAGGCGCAGCGTGGCCTGTGGTTCTTCATCCCGCAGATCGTGGGTTTTGTGATCTTCTTCATCGCGGGCATCGCCGAAACGCACCGCCTGCCCTTCGATATTCCGGAGGCGGAAAGTGAACTGATTGCGGGCTTCCACTCGGAGTACTCGGGCATGAAGTTCGGCATGTTCTTCATCGGGGAGTACATGGGCATCACGCTCATCTCCTGCATGATCGTGACTTTATACTTCGGTGGCTGGCTGGGCCCTGACTTCCTGCCGCCCATCGTGTGGTTTATACTTAAAACGCTCTTTTTCCTGATGATCTTTATCCTGCTCCGCGCCTCCATGCCCCGTCCAAGGTATGACCAGCTGATGGAGTACGGCTGGAAGGTGCTGCTGCCCCTCACCCTGCTGAACCTGATGGTAACAGCCGCGGTGGTGCTGTGGGTGAGTGAATGAGTTTTGAATGAGTGATTGAGTGAATATAAAATGATCGTTTTTCCGGATTTGCAAATCCGGAAAAACGAAAGGTAAGAAAACGCTGGTGCGAGCTTGTAGCTCGTACCGCAAGCAGCTTAAACAAAAAAGATACGAGCTACAAGCTCGCACCAGCAAATAAGAACCGACCTCACAGCGTCTTCCAGACCAGTGAGCGTCTTCAAACCATAAAAAGAAAGGAGCAGCTATGTTTAGTTTGTTGCGCAGTATGTGGCTTACGTTTCTGCACGCATTCCATAAGCGGGAAACCATACTTTACCCGGAGCAGAAACCCATTCTCCCGACACGGTGGCGGGGGCGCATCGTATTGTCGCGCGACCCGGACGGGGGTGAGCGCTGCGTAGCCTGTAACCTCTGCGCCGCCGCCTGCCCTGTGGATTGCATCTCGCTGCAGGCCACCGAAGACCCGACCGGACGACGCTACCCGGAGTTCTTCCGGATCAACTTCTCGCGCTGCATCTTCTGCGGCTACTGCGAGGACGCCTGCCCGACCTACGCCATCCAGCTCATCCCCGACTTTGAGATGGGCGAGTATAACCGCCAGAACCTGGTGTACGAGAAAAAGGATCTGCTCATTGACGGGCAGGGCAAGTACCACGGCTACAACTATTATAAAGTGGCGGGCATGGCCATCGGCGGGAAAGACAAAGGCGAGGCCGAGAACGAAATGCCTCCTGTAGATACTAAAAGCTTACTACCCTAAAGCCTATGGAACTTACATTTTATATCGCAGCAGCGGTTGCCATACTTTCCACCATCATGGTCATCACGCGCTACAACATCATCCATGCCCTGCTCTACCTGGTGGTATCCTTTCTGGCCGTGGCCGTGGTTTTCTTCACATTGGGTGCCCCATTTATGGCGGCGCTGGAGATTATCATTTACGCCGGGGCCATCGTGGTGCTCATCATCTTCGTGATCATGATGCTGAACCTGACACAGGAGGATGTGCAGCGGGAGAAAGAGTGGTTGAAACCCTCGGTCTGGGTTGGCCCGGCCATACTTTCGGCGGTGCTGCTGGCTGAGCTAGTTTACATAGTGGCGGCTGGCACGCCGCCGCAAACCGAGGCCGTGGTGGCTGTGGATGCCCGGCTGGTTGGGCTGTCGCTGTTCGGGCCTTACATCCTGGGCGTGCAGCTTTGCGGCATCCTGCTGACGGCGGGTATCGTGGGGGCCTACCACCTGGGCAGGCAGAAGAAAAAAGTTATTCACCGGTTTTTACAGGAAAGGAGCGCAGCCGCATGAGTGTGTCTACGATGGAAGCCGCCCTGCTGCTGGCAGGCGTACTTTTTATGCTCGGTTTGATCAGCGTGCTGATCCGCCGCAACATCATTTTTATGCTGATCTCGGTAGAGATCATGCTCAACGCCGCCGGCCTGGCCTTTATCGTGGCGGGCTCCAAGTGGGTGCAGCCTGACGGGCAGGTGATGTTCATCTTTATACTTACCATGGCCGCCGCAGAAGTGTCCGTGGGGCTGGCGCTCATACTTCAGATTTACCATCAACTTAAAACCCTCGACAGCGACGCTGCCAACTTTATGAAAGGATAAGACTATGGAAAACTACATCTGGCTCATACCTGCCCTGCCCTTTCTGGGTTCACTCCTGCTCATCCTCTTCGGCACCCGCTTGTCGCGCGCGCTGGTGGCTATACTTGGCGTGGGCAGCGTGGGCTTCTCGGCGCTCATCACCATACTTTTAGGACTGCAGTTCCTCTCCGAGAAACCGGCTTTTTACCAGCAGGAAGTATGGCAATGGTTCAGCGTGGCGGGCTTCAACCCGTCCATCGCCTTCCACCTCGATGCGCTTTCCATTGTCTTCATTTTCGTCATCACGTTCGTAGGATTCCTGATCCATCTTTACTCCACCGCCTACATGGCCGACGATGCGGACTTCTCCCGCTTCTTTGCCTGCATGAATTTGTTTGTTGGTTCTATGCTGATGTTGGTGATGGCCGATAACCTGCTGCTTTTATACTTAGGCTGGGAAGGTGTGGGCCTCTGTTCCTACCTGTTGATCGGTTTCTGGTACAAGGAGCCCGCCAACGGCTATGCTGCCCGCAAGGCCTTCATCATCACACGCGTGGGCGATACAGCCATGGCCATCGGACTATTCATACTTTTCCAGACCTTCGGTACGCTGAACATTCAGGCCATCCTGACCCAGGCCCCGGAAGTATGGAGTGTGGGCGCTCAAATGGCGGTGCTCGTAGGGCTGCTGCTCCTGGGCGGCGCGGTGGGAAAATCCGGTCAGTTGCCTTTGCAAACCTGGCTGCCTGATGCGATGGCTGGCCCGACGCCGGTTTCGGCTTTGATACACGCGGCCACCATGGTAACGGCGGGGGTTTACCTGATTGCCAGAATGTACGTAATTTTTGAGCTGGCCCCACTGGCGCAGACGATGGTAGCCGTTATTGGCGCTGTTACGCTGCTGCTGGCTGGCTTCTCGGCCCTCACGCAGTACGACCTGAAGCGGGTGCTGGCCTATTCCACCATCAGCCAGATTGGTTACATGTTCCTGGCTTTGGGTGTAGGTGCCTGGTCAGCGGGGATTTTCCATTTCATGATTCATGCCTTCTTCAAGGCGCTGCTTTTCCTCTGTGCCGGGGCCATCATACTTGCCTTGCACCACGAGCAGGACATGCGCAAAATGGGTGGCCTCCGCAAAAGCATGCCCGTCGTGTTCTGGACCTTCCTGATCGGGGCGGCCTCGCTGGCGGCGCTGCCCATCATCACTTCGGGCTTCTACAGCAAGGATCAGATTCTGTGGTACACGCTGGCAGGTCCAAACGGCAACATCTGGCTGTACTTAGCAGGGCTTTTTGGCGCTTTCATCACCTCGGTTTATACTTTCCGGATGGTGTTCATGACCTTCTACGGTGCCCCCAAAACGCACCTGGACCACCCGCCGGGTAAGCTCATCACCATCCCGCTTGTTATACTTGCAATCCTTTCTTTGGTAGGCGGATTTATAGAGCTGCCGCACAACTTCGCCCATTTGGCCCTGTTCTCAGACCTGATGGCGCCAGTGTTGCCGGGCATCACGGCCAACGAGCTGCTGGCGGCAAACGAGTGGCTGTTCCAGGTGCTGGCAGCGGTGGTATCGTTGGGAGGCGTGTATGTGGCGTACCTGTTTTACCAGAAGAGTCCGGGGATGCTGCACAGCCTGGAGCGCTCCAGTTTGGCCATGAAACTGCACCGCTTCTGGTTCTCCGGCTGGGGCTTCGATGCCTTGTACGACAACCTGCTTGTGCGGCCTTACGTGTTCCTGGCCAACATCAACAAACGCGACATTATCGACAGTTTTTACACCGGACTGGCCCGCATGGCCGAGGGCTTCCATGTGATGTTCTCGCAGACCCAAAGCGGCGTGCTGCGCAACTATGTGGCCGGCATTGTGGTCGGCGCCATCATGATTCTAACCATAAGTCTACTGCTATGATACTGCTCTGGATGATCGTGATACTGATGGCCGGCGGACTGCTGGCCTGGCTCTCCAAGAAGTTGCACCCCGTGTTGCCCCGCTGGATTGCGCTGTTCGCTGTGTCGGCTGATTTTGCCATTGCCTTATACTTGTGGCTTGGCACGCCCGCCGCTTCCTTAGGCGCTTCGCCCTGGCTCATGCAGATGGAAGTACCCTGGGTGCCGCAGTGGGGCGTGAACTTTATACTTGCCCTCGATGGCCTGAGTCTGCTCATGCTGCTGCTCACCTTTTTCATTGGCATTCTGGCCGTGCTCATTTCGTGGCGGGAGATCAAGGTGAAAACCGGCTTCTTTCACTTTAACCTGCTGTGGGTGCTGGCCGGTATCACGGGTGTCTTCCTCACCATGGACCTGTTCCTGTTCTATTTTTTCTGGGAGGTGATGCTGATTCCGATGTACTTCCTGATTGGTGTCTGGGGTCATGCCAACCGAAACTACGCAGCTTATAAATTCTTCATCTTCACACAGGCCTCAGGGCTGCTGATGCTGCTTGCCATACTTGGTTTATACTTTATCCACGGCTCCCAAACCGGAAACTATACTTTTAATTACTTTGAGTTGCTCGGAACCGAGCTGGCCCCGGAGGAAGCGCGTTTCCTGATGTTCGGTTTCCTGGCCGCCTTCCTCGTGAAGCTGCCCGTGGTGCCGTTCCACTCCTGGCTACCCGACGCACACTCCGAAGCGCCAACGGCTGGTAGTGTTATACTTGCGGGACTGCTGCTGAAAACCGGTGCCTATGGCCTGCTGCGTTTCGTGCTGCCGCTCTTCCCGACGGCTACCGTTGAATTCGCCCCTTGGGCCATGCTGTTGGGTGTGGTGGGCATTATCTACGGTGCCATCCTGGCCTACTCCCAAACCGACCTAAAACGGCTGGTAGCTTATACTTCGGTGAGCCACATGGGCTTCGTGATTCTGGGTGTGTTTGCCTTTAACCAGTGGGCGCTGCAGGGCGTGGTGATGCAGATGATCGCGCACGGCCTGAGCACCGGGGCCCTGTTCATCATCGCCGGTTTTCTTTACGAGCGCCTGCATACCCGCGACATCGGGCAGATGGGTGGTTTCTGGTCCAAAGCCCCAAAAATGGGTGTGATAGCGATGGTTTTTGTGATGGCTTCGCTAGGCCTGCCGGGCCTGGGTAACTTCATCGCGGAATTCCTGACGCTGGTGGGATCCTGGCAAGCCAACAACTGGCTCACGGTTTTCGCCACTATTGGCGTGGTGCTGGCTACGGCCTACTCGCTGCGCATCATGCGGAAAGTGTTTTACGAACCAGCCCCCTCCGATCACCCGCTCCCTGACCTCAACGCCCGCGAAATGCTGATCGCCGTGCCGATGGTCGTGGTTATACTTTGGCTGGGCCTTTACCCACAACCTATTCTCGACACCGCGCAGCCAAGTATAAACCAGCAGCTGCAAGCCTACCAGGAACCGGAGGTGGAGAAAGAGAAAGTAGCAGTGGTGGAGGTGCCAGAAGCAAAGTTAAGGATTGAGGAAGTGAAGAAATAAATTTTGCTGGCGCGGGTTTGCAACCCGTGCCTAACTAAAAAGTCGGATTTGCAATCCGAAAGGACCAGAGGCCCAAACTATAATCCGACACGAGCGAGGGCGCTCGCGCCATAAAATGTAAGGGCATGAACATCTTCAAATTATCGAATCTTCAAATCACCAAATTAATAAAGCCATGAGCCAAACCGATTTCCTGCACCTGATGCCGCTGCTTATACTTACCGTGGCCGCCCTTGTGAACATGCTGGTGATAGCGGCCTGGCGAAACCACAAGATCATCTATGTCATCACGGCGGTGTCGTTTGTAGCGGCGTTCCTGTCGCTTTTCGAGCTGCGGGGAATTACGGCTTATGCCATTGATCCGCTTTTCGTGATCGATGGGTTCGGGGTCTTTTACATCGGCCTGATCCTGGCAACGGCCCTGCTGATCAGCATGCTCTCGTATGCTTATTTTGAACAGCGCGAGGAGCAGAAGGAGGAATACTATATTCTTTTGATCCTGTCTACCCTGGGGGCCTGCACCCTGGTCATCAGTACGCATTTTGCCTCGCTGTTTCTGGGTCTGGAGGTGCTGAGCGTGGCCTTGTATTCTCTCATATCATACTTAAGAACCCGCGAGCGCTCCGACGAGGCTGGCATTAAATACCTGATACTTGCCGCATTCTCTTCAGCCTTCCTGCTGTTCGGCATGGCACTGGTATACTTCAGCGTGGGCACCATGACCTTTGCCGGCATCGCCACGGCCATGTCGGGTCTACAGGAACTCCCATTGCTGCTGCTAACCGGTTTTGGCATGATGATCATCGGAATCGGGTTTAAGCTGAGTGTGGTACCCTTCCATATGTGGACTCCTGATGTGTATGAAGGAGCCCCGGCCCCGGTCACGGCCTTTATTGCCACCGTTTCCAAGGCAGGCGTGCTGGGCATCATGATTCGCTTTTTTTTAGAGGTGGATGGCTTCCGGTACCCTACCCTAATTACCATTTTCACCATCGTTGCCATTTCTTCCATGATCGCCGGTAACCTGCTGGCGCTGATGCAGAAGAACGTGAAGCGCATTCTGGCCTACTCCTCTATCTCGCACCTGGGCTACCTGCTGGTGGCATTCTTGGCAGGCAACCAAATGGGCGTTGAGGCTATCACTTTTTACCTGGTGGCTTATTTTATCACCACTGTGGGCGCTTTTGGCGTGGTGGCCATGCTCTCCGATAAGGAGCGTGATGCGGAACTGCTGGAGGATTACCGCGGCCTGCTCTGGCGCAGACCATGGACCGCCACGGCCTTTACCGCCATGCTGCTCTCCCTGGCCGGCATTCCGCTCACGGCTGGCTTCGTAGGCAAGTTCTACATTCTGGCGGCGGGGGTAAGCACACAGTTGTGGCTGCTGGTGGCTATGCTGGTGCTTAACAGCGTCATCGGTTTATACTATTACATCAAAGTGATTGCCGTGATGTTCCAGCAACCGGAAACCGAAGCAGAGACTCCCAAAAAGCGGTTACGGCCGTCTATCTACCTGGCTAGTGTGGGAACGCTGGTGGTGCTTACTCTGCTGCTGCTTATAGTGGGCGTGTACCCTGCTGCGCTGGTTGAGATCATCCAGAATGTATTTGCAACGGCACCGGAAATGGTGGCCAGGTAAACTTACTCTTTCAAGCACAACATCCGGCATCCTTACCAAGTATGACTACTGTAGGAGGATGCGGGGATGATAAAGACACTTATAAGGCTGTTAGCCATACTTTTACCTTTTGCTGTTGATGGCCAGGATCGTTCCTGGGAAGTAGCGGTGGCCGGTGGTGGTGCCCATAATTTTCGTACGCCCCTGCATGTACAACAGCGAAACGCCGAGGATATCGAAGTTGACGCCAGGTACCGCACAGAGCCATTTAAGCCGCCGGTATATTATGATGTGCGGGTGAGTAACTGGCAAAACGAACGCGGCTGGGAGCTAAAGTTCACGCATCACAAACTTATACTTGATAACCTGCCCCCGCAGGTGCAGCGCTTTTCCATCACCAACGGCTATAACCTGCTCTCTTTAAACCGCCTTTGGCAGCTGCACGGCCTCACCTTTTCCGCCGGGGCCGGACTTGTCATCACGCATCCGGAATCCACCATATTTCACAAGGCATACCCCGAGAACAAAGGCATCTTTAACAAGGGCTATTACATCTCGGGGCCATTAGCAGAAGTGGCTGTGGCGAAACGCTACTACTTCTCTAAAAGATGGTTTATACTTGCCGAAGGCCGTTTTACAGCCTCTTATGTAGAAGTGCCGGTTGCCAACGGCGAAGCGAGCCTCTCTCAAATGGCAGTACACGGGCTGCTGGGCTTGGGGTTCAAGGTGAAGTAACTGGTTGCGTGCAGTCCAACCTCTCCTCAGCGCTACGCTCTCGACCTGTTTAGAGTTAGGGAAGGGTGAACCCACCCCAGGCCCCTCCAAGGAGGGGAGTTGATCGGGAACGATTGTCATCCCCCTTCCCACTTCCGAATCAAGTCCGGGATCTGCGACTTCAAAGTGGGACTCGGTTCAAGCTCCGTTAGCGGCTACTATCGAAACTGATCCCAGTCTTTGGGTTGAGCGCCTATGCGAGTTTTTCCGGTGACGAACGAAAGTGAGGCAGCCCGAGGCACGAGGGCAGGAAAAGCTCCCAGCGCGATGCCCGAAGACGAGGCCTCCCGGCCTCGAGGGAGCCAAAGCCACGGATGCAACGATAGGCAAATAAGACTGAGGATGAACGGCAGCTAGGAAGGATAGCTTGTTTCAAGTTGCAGGAAGCAGGGGCTATGAAAGTATAGTTTGCCTCAACTTAAAAAAACCAGCTACAGTACACACCAGAAGATCGATAGCAAAATCAGCAAGCTCCCCTACCAAAACTAATCCCAAAACTCCTTTTCGGCCTTTTCCCAAAGCCGTACCTTTGCGGCATATTTCAAGATTACATGACCACGCAAACACGATACGCGAAAACGCCATTCGATACCGAGAACTGGGAGCGACGGGAGCATTTCCATTTCTTCCGAAACTTCACCCAGCCTTTCTTCAACGTGCACACCGAAGTTGATCTCACCAGCCTTTACCAGTATTGCAAACAGAACGGGCTATCAGTTTTTCTGGCATACCTGCACGCCGCCACCGAGGCAATACGGCAGACGGAAAACTTCCTGTTGCGGCTGGAGGGGGATGCCGTGGTAAAGTATGAGGCTGTGGATATCTCCACCACCATCCTAAAAAACAACCATACGGTATCCTTCGTGCACCTGCCGCACCACCCCGACCTCCATATTTTTTGCAAGGAAGCCTCAGGGATAGTGGAAGAGGTGAAGCAAGGCGATCAGCTTTTTTGCGGCTACAACGGCCCGGACCTGGTACACGCCACTACCCTGCCCTGGTTTAAGTTTAACGGCATGGAGCACGCCCACATGGATAACCCCGATGACGCGATCCCGAAACTGGCTTTTGGCAGAATTGAGAAGCAGGGTGACAAAACTATACTTCCGATAAGCATGCGGGTACACCACGCGCTGGCCGATGGATACCACATACACTTGTTCCTGCAGCGCATGCAGGCAAGTATAAATAAGTGGTGACGGGACACCTTGTTCAGCCGATTACCGTATCCAAGGGGTGCGAAACAGCACAACTTCTCCTGACGCTAGGGGATAAATAGAAATTTGTTTATATTTAAACTTTAACCATATAAAAAAACTATGAACCGTATCAAACCGATTTTATTCGCCTTCCTGTTTATGGTCCCATTCCTGTTCTCTTGCCAGGAGGGTACCGATGTAGTAGAGTCTGGCACCTACCAGGGTACTGTGGATGAGGTAGAGGCAGAGAAAACCGAGATCTACGTGAAGACCGACGATAACAAGCGCCTGGAACTATACTTTACGGAAAGCACCACCCTGACCAGAAATGGCGAGACAGTGGCTTTTGACCAACTGCAGGAAGGCCAGCGTGTAGAGGTTGAAGTAGAGAAAACAGGCCAGCGCCTGGACCCTAAAGCAGTGAGAATACTGGAATAGCATGACCGAACCCGCATTCTGGCGAACAGAAGTATGGCACCCCCTCACAGTGCATTTCCCGATTGCGCTGCTGACCTTTGCCACCCTTCTGAAACTGTTTGCTATCTTTTTAAAGCCCGCTTCTGCCGATTTCTGGCAGAAGGCGGGCTCTTTCCTGTTATACGTTGGTACCCTTGCCGCCTGGCTCAGTTTTTTCACCGGAGACATGGCCGAGGGCATCGTTTCCAGAAAACTTTGCGACCCTACGGTTCTCAAAGACCATGAGATATTCGCTGAGTTGCTAACGTATACGTTTACGATTGCCGCCCTGCTCGATATGGCACAACGGAATAATTTGGTAAAGTATAAACCGCGTTTACTGCAGGTACTGGTAATTTTAATGATGCTAACGGGTACCGGCTTCCTGATTTATGCAGGTCACCTTGGGGCACAAGTGGTATACCAGCAGGCTGGTGGCGTGTATGTTCCTTCCGCAAATTGCGCTGAGTTTAATTAACTATTTCCGGTGTCAGGGAGAAATAATGTAAAACTTTTTGTTAATAATGTAAGCATACTTGCCACACACCTTATACCTTTGCAGCAAGTATAAAAAACATGAACCTATTCCGCCGGATCATACTGCTAACCCTCATGCTGCTTGTGCTCGTCTCCTCGACGGGTATGGCTGTGGGTATGCATATTTGTGGCGGTGAGTTACGCGATATTACCTTCTTTGGTTCAGAGGCGGAGTGCCCGATGGAAAAGCCGCAGGAGCAAGTGCCTGCCTGCCACGCGCCTCAGCAAGATGCCAGCGATGAAGACTGCTGCGAAGATCACCAGATGATCGTGGAACGGCTGGACGTCGCTGCCAAGCACAAAGATTTTTCCTTAAACAAGCTGCAGGACATCAAATTCATAGCTGTTGTAAAAGCAGTTATACTTCAGTGGTACGCCCCTGAAACCGATCTTAAGCCTGCATACGCCCTTTACGAGTCTCCCCCACTGGCCCGCGATATTCCGGTGCTTGTGCAGTCCTTCCTCCTATAACCCCTGCTTTTTCGATTTCACCCGTCTTTAGGCTGGTGTAGTTTGTTGCTGCCTTTCCGGTAGCCATACTTCTATGTATTCAATCGAATAAAGCATGTTAAACAGCATTATAAAATTTTTCCTGGAGCAGAAACTAGTAACTACCCTGCTCCTGCTGCTCATCGTTGGGTGGGGCATTGTAACCGCTCCTTTTAACTGGAACGTTAACTTCCTGCCCCGTGACCCGGTTCCGGTAGATGCTATTCCGGATATTGGCGAGAACCAGCAAATTATCTTTACTGAGTGGATGGGCCGTTCGCCACAGGACGTGGAGGACCAGATCACTTATCCCCTTACCACTTCCCTTTTGGGTATGCCGGGTGTGAAAACCATTCGCTCTACCTCCATGTTCGGCTTTTCCAGCATCTACGTCATCTTTGATGAGGACACAGAATATTACTGGAGCCGCTCCCGCATTCTGGAGAAACTCAACTCCCTGCCCGCCGACCTGCTGCCAGACGAGGTAACGCCAAAACTTGGTCCGGATGCGACAGCACTTGGCCAGGTGTACTGGTATACGTTGGAGGGCCGCGATGCTGAAGGCAAACCTGCCGGTGGCTGGGATCTGCACGAACTGCGCTCTATCCAGGACTTTTATGTGCGCTATGCCCTGTCTGGTGCCGAGGGCGTAGCTGAAGTGGCCTCTGTGGGTGGGTATATAAAAGAGTACCAGGTAGACCTTGACCCGGTTGCCATGAAGGCAAACAACATCTCGATGATGGAGGTGATGAACACCCTGAAAAACAGCAACCAGGATGTGGGTGCCAATACCGTGGAGATCAACCAGGTGGAGTACCTGGTGCGTGGCCTGGGCTATGTAAAAGACCTGGAGGACATTGAGCAGGCGGTGGTAAAAGTAAACAACAACGTTCCGATACGCATTCAGGACATTGCCCGCGTGAACATAGGCCCTGCCGACCGCTCTATGTTGGGTATACTTGACAAAAGCGGTGCCGAGGCTGTGGGTGGTGTGGTAATTGCCCGCTACGGCGATAACCCACTGGCCGTGATTAATAACGTGAAGGAGAAACTGGACGAGATTGCTGCTGGTCTGCCTACCAAAACCCTTGCCGACGGACGAGTTTCCAAAGTAACTGTGGTGCCTTTTTACGACCGTACGCAGCTGATCAATGAAACGCTGGGCACGCTAAATGAGGCGATCATACTTCAGATACTTATCACCATCATCGTGATCATTGTGATGGTGTATAACCTGCGGGCTTCACTGCTTATTTCTGCCCTGCTCCCGCTGGCTGTGCTCATGACCTTCATCATGATGAAGTACTTCAACGTGGATGCCAACATCGTGGCCCTGTCAGGTATAGCCATTGCCATTGGCACCATGGTGGACTTGGGCATTATATTGAACGAGAACGTGCTGCGGCACATTGATGAGGCACCGCCGGGGCAGTCATTGCTGAAGTCGGTTTATGAAGGCACCACAGAGGTAGCCACGGCTATTATTACGGCAGTTTCAACCACCATTGTCAGCTTTCTGCCGGTGTTTACGCTGGAGGCTGCAGAAGGCAAACTGTTTGGTCCACTGGCCTTTACCAAAACTTTTGCGCTGGTGGCTTCGCTGGTGTTTACCATCCTGATCATGCCGGCCTTTGCTCATACTATACTTGGCCTGAAGTCGAAGAACATTGCCTGGTCCAGAATTCTGAACTGGGTGCTGTTAGGACTTGGTGCCATTGCAATATTTATACTTCCGCTGGCAGGTATCACACTAATGCTGATTGCAGCCAATAACCTGCTGAACTATTACCAGCCGGGCCGTTATGGAAAGTATAATACGCCGGTAATGGTTGGCATTGCCGTAGTGGCCGTGTCGTGGTTATTGGCTGAGAACTGGATGCCGTTGGGTGCCTCTGTGAGTTTGATCATAAACTTTCTGTTCATCCTGCTCATCATTGGGGTAGTTCTTGGAGCATTTGCCCTTTTCATCGGTGCTTATCCGCGTATCCTGAACTGGTGTTTGGCAAACAAAGCGAAATTCCTGGCCATACCTGCGGTGATCATGGTTATCGGCCTGCTGAGCTGGGTTGGCTTTAGCTCGATGTTCGGCTGGGTAGCAAATGGGTTCGATAAAGTTGGGGCGAACATCCGCACTACTTCGGTTTGGAGCGGACTAGTTCATACTTTCCCGGGCATGGGCGAAGAATTTATGCCTTCCCTGGACGAAGGTGCTTTCCTGCTCATGCCTACTTCTATGCCGCATTCCGGCGTGGAGGCTAACAAACGCATCGTGCAGCAGCTGGATATGCTCATCACGGCCATTCCTGAGGTAGAGATGGTAGTGGGCAAAGCAGGTCGCGCCGAAACAGCCCTGGACCCAGCCCCGATGTCGATGTATGAGAACATCATCCAGTACAAGTCTGAGTACATCACCAATGAGCATGGGTATAAAGTTCGCTTTGCAGTGAACGACGAAGGCGAGTTTATGCGCGATGCGAATGGAGAATTGATACCGGATGATGACGGCGAATATTTCCGCCAGTGGCGTGACCATATCAAAACACCGGATGATATCTGGGATGAAATTGTGCGCGTGGCCAACATTCCGGGCGTTACTTCGGCTCCAAAGCTACAGCCTATCGAAACACGACTGGTGATGCTACAGACAGGTATGCGTGCCCCAATGGGTATCAAAGTATATGGGCCGGACCTGAAAACGATAGAAGATTTCAGCCTGCAGTTGGAGCGTTACCTGAAAGAGGTGCCATCGGTTAAGCAGGAGGCCGTATTTGCCGATCGCTCACTGGGCAAGCCTTACATGGAGATTGAACTGGACCGCCGCGCCATGGCCCGTTATGGCCTGAACGTAGCCGATGTGCAGGAGTACATAGAGGTAGCGATGGGTGGCATGGGACTGACCACCACTGTGGAAGGTCGCGAACGTTACTCCATCCGGGCACGCTATGCCCGCGAGTACCGTAATAGCCCGGAGGCTGTAGACCGGATCCTGATAACAACAGCCAATGGTGCACAGGTACCACTGGGCGAGATAGCGGAGTTGGAGTACCGTCCGGGCCCGATGATGATCCGTGGCGAGAACTCCTTCCTGACCGGCTATGTGCTGTTCGATAAGCGCGATGGCTTTGCAGAAGTACCCGTGGTGGAAGATGCGCAACGTTACCTGAATCAGAAGATTGAAACAGGTGAGTTGGTAGTACCGGCCGGCGTGAGCTACAAGTTTTCTGGTAGCTACGAAAACCAGGTGCGTGCCGAGAAGCGACTGTCGATCGTGATTCCGCTCAGTTTACTCATCATCTTCCTGATATTATACTTCCAGTTCAGGTCCGTTACCACTACGCTGTTCATCTTCACGTCTATTGCCATGGCCTTTGCCGGCGGTTTTATGATGCTATGGCTCTACGGGCAGGACTGGTTCATGAACTTCTCGTTCCTGGACACCAACATGCGGGACCTTTTCCAGATGCGCACCTTCAACCTGAGCGTGGCCGTCTGGGTTGGCTTTATCGCCCTGTTTGGTATTGCCACCGATGACGGTGTTGTGATGGGAACATACCTGATGCAAAGCTTTGAGAAGTTCCACCCGGAATCGAAGCAGCAGGTACGAAAAGCGGTGCTAGAGGCAGGTATGCGTCGTGTAAGGCCATGTTTGATGACGACAGCCACTACCCTGCTAGCCCTGCTGCCGGTACTGACTTCCACCGGTCGTGGCTCCGACATTATGATTCCGATGGCTATCCCGACGTTTGGCGGGATGGTAGTAGCCCTGATCACCCTGTTTATTGTGCCGGTACTTTACAGCTGGCGCGAAGAGGTTAAGGTTAGCAAACGAGTTAAAGAGTTAGCATAATGAAGACTATGCAACAGAAACTTAGGCCAGGTGCACCAAATGACGCTCCACTGTCCGAGCGTTCAGCGAGTTTGGAGCGTCTTGATTCTTTTGCATACTTTTCTCATCAAGGAGAAAAGTATGGCCTAGCCGGCGAGGCGAAAAGCTGGCTAAAAGCATTAAGTGAGATAAAAATGAAACAGTTAATAGCAAGTATACTTTTTCTCCTGATACTTACTCCTACCCTGCAGGCACAAACCCTGCAGGAGTACCAGGTAATTGCCGGCGAGAACAACCCGCTTCTGAAAGCCCGCTATGCCGAGTACCAGGCAGCGCTGCAGAAAGTGCCCCAGGCCGGCGCCCTGCCCGACCCGGAGGCTAACTTCGGCTTCTTTCTAGAGCCAATGGAAAGGCTGATGGGCAACCAGGTAGGTGAAGCTTCTGTCATGCAGATGTTTCCGTGGTTTGGTAGCTTGGGCGCGGCCAAGAACGAAGCCAATTACATGGCGCAGATGAAGTTTTCGAATTTCATGGAAGCCAAGATCAACCTGTACCATGATGTACGTACTACCTGGCTGAACCTGTACCAGATTGACGAAGAAGTGCAACTGCTGGAGCGCGAACTGGAGATACTACAGGCGCTGGAGCGGGTGGCACTGGCCAAGTATAAATCAGCCCCGGCAGGTGCTGCGCCAAGTACACCACAGCGTAGTTCAGGTAGCTCGTCAAGTATGGGCAATGGCTCAGCTGGCACCTCTTCCTCCGGCATGGCAGGTATGGGCGGCGGCTCAACAGGCAGCTCTTCGCCAAGCAGGCAAAGCAGCGGAGGAGGCTCTATGGGCAGTAGTATGGCTTCATCTGGCAGCAGCATGGTAGATGTTATACTCATACGGGTGCAGGTAAAGGACATGGAGAACAGGCTGGCCTTGCTACGCGATTCTAAAAAACCTTTGATCGTTGCTTTCAACAACCTGCTTAACCGTGAGCCTGACCTGGCGGTGCAGCTAACAGATACACTACAGCCAATCGAATTGCCAGCATCTCTGGCCCTGATCCAGGACTCCATCCGCCAGAACCACCCCATGCTGCAAATGTATGAGTGGGACGAAAAAGCCCGCGAGGCACAGTACCGTATGGCGCAGCTCATGGGCAGACCGATGATTGGCCTGGGCCTGAATTATATGATTCTTAAACCCAGAACAGATGAAACATCGCAGATGCAGATGGGCGGGAAAAACATGGTCATGCCGATGGTAAGTGTGACGCTTCCGATCTACCGTAAGAAATATAACGCAGCTAAAAAGGAAGCCAGGTTTGAGCAGGAGGCAGCGGTGCTGAATAAGGAAGCGGCCGAGAAGGCGCTGTTTACAGAGCTAGAGAACCTCCTCTACGACTATGAGCGGGCCACCAGAAACCTGAAGCTACTGGAAGACCAGATTACGCTGAACGAGCAAGCTATCCGTTTGCTGACCACTAATTACAGCGTGGCGGGTGCGGGCATTGAAGAGATACTTCGCCAGCGCCAGGCCATACTTGGTTACAGGCAACAGCAACTGCAGGCCGTCACGAACCAGCACATTGCCGTGTCGGCTATCAACCGAATGATGAACAGCGATAGTTAAGAAATGTCCCTTTGAGGGTAGGGCCATTTCATTCGAATAAAAAAGTGAAAACCCCTGTCATTCTGTTAAGAAACTTGTGGGAGAAAGAGGGCTCCTACCCCCGTGAGGTTAAGCTTGTCCTCCCAGTCACCAAGATCCTTTCAGGATGACAAAAAAGATAAAATGAAGCACCCCCTGCCCTTAAGGGGAGGATTTTAAAGTCACTTATCTATAAGAGAGATAAACAGATGAACCCAAGAAATAAAAAATACGCAACATACATCCTTGTAGCATTGGCAGGCCTGTTCCTGGGCTGGCTGATCTTCGGGGGCAGATCCGCCGAAGAGGCGCACGACTATGAGGGCGAAACAGCCGGTGTGGTAGAGTATACCTGCTCCATGCACCCACAGATCCGCCAGAACGAACCAGGCAAATGCCCTATCTGCGGTATGGATTTGATACCTGTTTCTTCTGCCGGTGGCGCTGGCGAGGCAAGCCCTTATGTGCTGGAGATGACTCCGGAGGCCATCGCGCTCTCCAACATCCAGACATCGCCGGTACAGATGGTAGACCCTGAAAATGAGCTGTTGCTAACCGGTACCGTGTCTTTAAATGAGCAAAAGGTCTCTTCTATTACAGCCAAATTTCCGGGCCGAATTGAGCGACTCTACGTGAACTTCACTGGTCAGGAAGTGCGTAAGGGCGAGCGCTTAGCCTCTGTGTACTCTCCTGAGCTGATAACGGCACAGCGCGAACTGCAGGAAGCGGCCAAATCAAAGGATATTATGCCGGAGTTATATGAAGCGGCCAAAACGAAACTTAGGTTATGGAACCTGTCCAACAAACAGATCCAGCGCATCGAGAACGCCAACGAAACCCTCACCAACTTCGACATTTACTCCGATATGTCGGGAGTGGTAACCGAGCGCATGGTAGCTGTGGGGGATTACGTAAGTACCGGCTCCGTACTGTTTGAGGTGGCCAATTTATCATCGGTTTGGGTGGTGCTTGATGCTTATGAATCAGACCTGTCGTGGGTAAAAGAAGGGGCTACTGTAAACTTTACCGTGCCGGGCATACCTGGCGAAGAGTTCAAGGCCAAGGTACAGTTCGTGACGCCGGTACTGGATGCCAGCACCCGCGCTGTGCAGGTGCGCGCAGAGGTACAAAACCCTGGCAACCAACTAAAACCAGGCATGTTTGCCAACGCCCGCATCAAAACATCTACAAAGTCTGCCACACAGGAAAGAGCCCTGGCGGTACAGCGCACCGCCGTACTCTGGACAGGCAAGCGTTCTGTAGTATACGTGAAGGTGGATGAGCGCGAGGCACCCGCCTTTGAGATGCGCGAGGTTACTTTAGGGCCTCGTTTAGGAGACATGTATCTGGTGGAGTCTGGTTTGAGCGAGGGTGAGCGGGTAGTTTCCAATGGTGTTTTTGCCGTAGATGGCGCAGCGCAACTAAGCGGAAACTATAGTATGATGACCGCACCGGCCAATAAATTGATGGAAGTACCGGAAGCATTTCAAAAGCAGGTTACGGGGCTGGTAGACAACTATTATACGTTGAAAAATGCCTTGGTAGCCTCAAACGCGGACGCAGCACGTCAGGCGGCCGGTAAGTTTAACCAGGCCCTGAGCCAAATGGATATGAGCATGCTGGATGGCAGCACGCACGCCAAGTGGATGCAGCTCTTGCCCGCCCTACAGTCAAACGGTGCGTTGCTGCAGAAAAGCACCTCTATTGAAAAACAGCGTGAAGCGTTCTCAACCCTGTCGAACCATTTGATAGAGGTAGTGGAAACCTTTGGCACGAATAAGCAAATCGTATACAAGCAAAAGTGCCCGATGGCCTTCGACGACCAGGGAGCGTTCTGGCTGAGTGAGCAGAAGGAGATCCGCAATCCATACTTTGGAGAGGCCATGATGGCCTGCGGTGAAACGACGCAAACGTACAGGCAAGGAACAGCTTCTGAAGCGAAGCCAGAACCAGTGCAGCCTCACGCACATTAAACTATTAGCCCATGAAAGACTGTTGCAGAACGGAAGGTACGGAGCCGCGCCAGCCGAATAAGAACTGGCTGAAGTGGCTGATCTATGCCGCTGTTGTACTTGCACTGGCGTTTGTGGCGCTTCAACAAGTAAATCATTAATTTTACACTTATAAAACTTATTGCATCAACATGAAAAAGACACTTTTCGCAGCCGCTGTACTAGCCGCTTTCACGTTTACATCGTGCTCAGAGAGCAACACGGAAAACGCAGAAACAACCACTGAAAACCATGAAGGCATGGCGCACGGCGACATGAACCAGTCTGAAGCACCTGCCGGTGTGGTAGTGGAAACGCCGGATTACACCACCGTGGCTGAGCCATTCAAGACGCAGGTAAACGAGTTGGTAAGTGAGTACATGAAGCTGAAAGACGCGCTCGTTTCCTCTGATGCCGAAGCTGCCAAAACGGCCGCTAACCAGGTATTGACGGTAGCCAAGGCCATGCCTGTAGCTACCATTTCGGATGCGGAGCAAAAAAGCTACGCAGAGGAAAAAACAGAAAAAGTTATCAGCAGCGCCACAAATATAGCCGGCGCAGCCGACCTGGCCGCCCATCGCGAGAACCTGGAGCAGCTGTCTGAGTCTGTGTACGCTATGGCAAAGGCCTACGGTGCCACCGACGAGAAACTATACTACCAGCACTGCCCAATGGCCATGAACGATAAAGGCGGTTATTGGCTAAGCTCTAACGAGGAGATCCGCAACCCTTACTTTGGCGATAAAATGATGAAGTGCGGCAGCACCGAGGAAGTGCTGAACTAAGTATAAAGTATAAACTGAATAAAAAAGGCAGAGCCCCAAATGGGTGCTCTGCCTTTTTTATTGGTAAGTCTCGGAAGCAATTTATACTTGCCCCATACTTTTTCTTCCTGCCAGGTCTCATCTTCTCAAGTTAAAGTCCAGGCATCTGCACCCACTCTATCATGTTTATGCTACCTCCATACTTCTATTAAAAATTTACCGCCCACAGGCAACTCTCCTTCCCTTTCCTGCATCTTTCTAACAAATTCCTTCGCCAGGAAACACTAACACATAAAGAAGCCCCCTTGCCCAGGTTCGGCTGGTGTTAGAAGATAAAAAATCCCGGTTCGTCTAAAAGTCTCTTTACAAACAAAACAGTACCTTGCTATACAAAGTACTATAACATAACTTTGCATCATCGATCCATTTACATCACTACACAAAATAAAACCATGAAAAGAATTTACGTTTACCTCACACTTCTTCTCTTCCTCTGTAGCAGTCATACTTTCGCGCAGTCTGCCGGTATGCTGACAGGCACCGTTATTGACGACAAAGAACTGCCCGTAGGCTTTATAAATGTAGCCGTGCTGGAAGCAGGTACCGCCAAAGTGGTAACCGGCGCTATTGCCAACATGGACGGAAACTTCCAGATCATGACGCCGCCTAAAGGCAACTACCTGCTAAAACTGACCGCGCTGGGCTATGCGGAGCTACAGACGCCAGCCTTCGAAGTAACGGGCGCCAGCTTCTCGAAAGACTTCGGCAAGCTGCAGGTTAAGTCCGACACCAAGGTGCTGGCAGAGGTGCAGGTGCAGGCTATGCGCCCCACGGTGATCAACGAAGCGGATAAGATGGTGGTTAGCGTGGAGGGCACTGCCCTGGCCAGCGGTGCTACGGCCTACGAGGTGCTCACCAAATCGCCGGGCGTTTGGGTGGACCAGGACGGCAACATCCAGCTGAACGGCAAGGCGGGTGTGCAGGTCATGATCAACGGCAAGCGCAGCTACCTCTCCGGAAAAGAGCTGCAGACGCTGCTGCAGGGCATGTCTGCCGAGAACATCAAAGACCTGGAGCTGATCTCTAACCCCTCTGCCAAGTATGACGCGGAGGGTGCCAGCGGTGTGATCAACATCAACCTGAAAAAGAACGTGGATACCGGCATGAACGGCAGCATGTACGCCGGCTACCAGTACAACAACCTGAGCACCTATACTTCCGGCGCGGAGGTGAGCTACAAGAGCGGCAAATGGAACTCCTTCGGTAGCCTGGACCTCGCCCGCCGCACCCGCTACCGCAACATGGATATGGAGCGCATCTTCCTGAACCCGGATGGCAGCATAAGCAACTTTGACCAGGTAGGCCGTGAGGAGAACGAGCGTTATGAGCCTTCGCTGCGCATCGGCACTAATTACGACTTTAACGAGAAGCACAGCGTAGGGGCCATGGCCAACGTCATTACCAGCAGCAGCGATTTCTTCTTCCACACAGAGTCGTACCTGCGCTTCCCTAATGAGAGCAACGATCTGTTTATCGATGCCATGAACAAAGGCGAGGGCAAGTATACCAACGGCACGTTTAACATGCATTACCTGGGTAAACTCGACACAGTCGGCACCACCCTCTCCGCCGACCTGGACTATGTACATATCAACAGCCGGGATAATGCCTCTTTCGACAACTTATACTTCACGCTGCCTGCCACCACACCGGACTCCGTAGAGATGCTCAGCAACAATAACCCCACCAGCTACGACATCTACTCGGCCAAGGTAGATTTTACAAAGCCAATCACTAAAAAAACTAAACTGGAATTGGGTGCCAAGGCCAGCCATGTGGTATCCGATAACGAGCTGCGTTTCTACGAAGAAGCCGACAGCAGAAAAACACTGGATCCTAAGCGCACCAACCACTTCATCTACAAAGAGAACATTTATGCCGCTTACGCCAACCTGAACACCAACCTGGGCGAGAAATGGACGCTGCAGGCAGGCTTGCGCGCAGAGCAGACCGACTCCAGAGGCAACTCCCTGACTAAGAACGAGAAGACAGACCGTAATTACCTGGACCTGTTCCCAAGCGTGTTCCTGCAGCAGAAAGTAAGCGACAACTACCAGATCGGGTACAAGTATAGCCGCCGCATCAACCGGCCAAACTACCAGGCGCTTAACCCGTTCATCTTCTACCTGGACCCTTATACCTGGGCGCAGGGCAACCCGCAGCTGAAGCCGCAGTACACGAACTCCTTTGAGATGACACACACGCTAAAGCAAACCTACAACCTGATCCTGGGCTACTCCCTTACCCACGATTTTATAGCGGAGGTACCTTTTCAGAACCCGGAGGATAACACCACGGTTTTCCAGCAGCAGAACGTGCGCGACATGAAGAACGCCAGAGCGACGTTGGTGGCCCCGATCAAGATCTCAAATAGCTGGGACATCAGCAATAACGTGGTGGTAATGTACCAAGAGTTTACCAATGCCGTTAATGGCGAGTTGGTGATAAACGATCAGGTTACAGCCATTGCGCAGACCACGAACAACATTCTACTGCCACACGACATCCGCCTGGAACTAGGTGGCAGCTACCAGAGCCCGGCCGTGTACGGCCTTTACAGAGTAGGCGAACAGTGGTGGGTGGATGCCGGCCTGAAGCGCAGTTTCCTGGACGACAAGCTGACCCTGAGCATGAACGTGACAGACATTTTCAAGAGCCGCGTACTGAAAGTAGACACTGAGCTAAACGGCAACGTGAACGCCATTGAGCAATACCACGGTGCCCGCAGCGTACGCCTTAACTTACGCTACCGTTTCAGCAAAGGCTCTAAGTTCGAGTCGAAGAAACGCAACGTGAACCTGGATGAGCTAAACCGCACCGGTGGTAACTAACACCTATTTTGTGTAAAGCGAAAAAGTCCTGCAGCGTTTGCTGCAGGACTTTTTGCATTTTGTACTTTGTTTGGCCAGTCCTAAGGTAGAAGCGGGCAATAACGCCGAATGGAGCTTTATACTTTTCCCCTATTGAAAGGTCCTATACTATATAGGAAGTGTATTTTTTTTACAAACTGTCATTTGGCAACTTAATATTAACCGGAGCAGGAGGAGGTGGAAGCAGTACGTCTTCAGTAGTACTAAATTTCCTATTCTTGCTCTTAGTTAGATTTTGTTTATCAATTATCATAAGGAGCTTGTATACTTTTTTCCAATAGCCGTCTGGCAAAGTACCTTGCATCTTGACTTCTCCATTGTGGAAGATAAATTGCAAAGAGAACCAACTTGCGTCCTCTTGATTGTAATAGTAGTCCTTCAAGCTGTTAAAATCTGTAGAGTCAAGAAAACCGTAGACGTTCTCCATACCAACCGAATCAAGCTTAGCTTTATAATTTACGACAATAGTTCCGCTGTGCCTTTCCCTTAAGCGATAGTAAAGTATACTGTCTGGGGTAATTTCAACATCCTTTGCGTACTTCTCGCTGCTCCACCCTGGCCGAACTGAAAAAGTAATTCTTTCAAAGCTAATGTTCTCCTGCTCTGCAGGAGCTTCTTCAGGAGATACAACAGCTACCTGTTTACTTTTATCCTGACCTCCACAAGATGAAAGAAGTGCCAAAAGTGTTAGGAGAACGGAGTTGGTCAGAATTTTAATTGCCGCCATCTACCAAACATATGTTCCCACAGCGCCCGCATCCAGCATGGTGGCTACCAGTTTTCCTTCGTGGCTGATGTTAAAGCGCTGCCGGTACTCGCTGTCGTTCAGCACGATCAGCACTGTTTGTCCCTCAGGTGTTTTGTAGGCCACGTTTGGCAGTGCATCCGGCACATTGCTTTTAACGCGAACCGAGCCAGGGCGGGCAAACCTGGAAGCGTGGGCCACGATGTAGTAGGCAGGGTTGCGGTTTACGGTGTTGCCATCAATAGTGACAGCGCCAAGGCACTCGGTACAACCTCCGGGCGTATGCGGGTTCTGCTCCGGGTCGGCGGCAAGGTTCCACTCCAGCACGGTTTTGGCCCAATTACGCGGTGCCCCTATGATCAGGTTCTTGGTATGCCAGCGCAGGTCCCCCGAAAAATTACCCGGGGCCCCGATCCACTGTTCGGTAAAGTATAAATTCTTATCTGGGTGCGCCTCGTGCACTTTCGTGAGCGCATCTATCGTGCCCCCGTACAGGTGGAAGGCCGCCCCATCAATGTACTGCTTCGCCTCTGGGTCGTCGAGTATGGAGATCGGGTAGTCCGGGCGGTCGGCGTTGTGGTCGTAGATCACGATCTTGGTATCTAAGTCATTAGCCTTGAAGGCAGGGCCTAAACTTTGTTTGATGAAGGCGGCCTGATCCTGGGGCAGCATCAGCAGGCTTGGGTTGTTGCCCGGGTGCAGCGGCTCGTTCTGAATGGTGATAGCGTCAATGGTGATACCTTCTGCGGCCATGCCCTGAATATACTTCACAAAGTACGCCGCGTACGCATCAAAGTACTCCGGCTTCAGGCTCCCGCCTTTCGAGTTGTTGTTCGTCTTCATCCAGGTGGGCGGCGACCACGGCGAGGCCATGATCTTGATGTTGGGGTTGATGGCCAGTATCTCCTTCAGCACCGGAATCAGGTATTTTTTGTCGGGCGAAAGGTCGAATTTTTCCATGTTCACATCCGTCTCGCCGGCTGGAAGGTCGTTGTAAGAAAACACCTCCGGGTCCAGGTCAGATGCCCCGATGCTTACACGCAGGTAGCTGATGCCAATATTTTTCCCCTCGGTGCCGAAGAGTTCCTCCAGCAAAGCTGCCCGTTTCTGCGGTTCCATCTGGTGTAGGAGCAGGGCGCTGCCACCGGTCAGCGAGAAGCCGAAGCCATCCATACGTTGGTACGCTTCAGAGTCATCCACGGAGATGGTTGGGTACTGGTTTGCTTCATTCCCAAAAGTTATACTGGAGTCCTGGCGCGCAAACAGGGCCGACTGGTTCGGGGTCGTTAGCCAAAGCGCCACCTCAGGGCCCTTGCTTTCAGTTTGGCTGGTGCTTTCCTTTTTGCAGGAGGAGAGGCAGGTAACCATCAGCGAAAGCGCAAGGGCATGGTGCAGAAACGACTTTAAAGGTTTTTGATGAAGCATGCGGGGATAAGGTTAAGGTGAAAGTATAGCAAGTGTAATAATAGCAAAGCGCGATATTAAAATTAGTAAAAATTACCTGACAGGCCAGAAAGCTGTTATATTTTCAAAAAGGGCACTCGTACCGATCATGCAAACCTTTGCGTATGCAATCACACTATGGCAAACCAATCAACCGCATCAGACCACTATACCCTTACCGTTACAGCAATCCATGAGGAACGCCCGGATTTCAAGACCTTTATACTTAAACCGGACAAACCGATCGACTACAAAGCAGGCCAGTACCTCACGCTCGTGCATACTGAAAAAAACCAGGACATCCGCCGCTCCTACTCCATCACCTCCTCGCCTGCCCTGCAGGAGCCGCTGAGCATCGGCGTGAAACGCATCGAAAACGGTTTTTTCTCCCGAAGGCTGGTAGATGACGTGCAGGTGGGCGACAAAGTATACGCCGCCGGTGCCGCCGGGCTTTTTATACTTCCGGAGAACATGCACGACTACCGCCAGGTGTTTCTGCTGGCTGCCGGCAGCGGCATTACGCCGGAACTGTCGTTGCTCAAAACCATACTTTATACTTACCCTGATGTGGCCGTTATGCTCATCTACAGTAACAGCAAGCCTGCAAAGGCGATCTATAAAAAGGAGCTGGAGCAGCTGGCTCATACTTTCCCGAAGCGTTTCCGCTTGCAGTTCCTGTTCAGCAACTCTCCAAACCTGGCGCAGGCGCGGCTTTACAAAGACCTGCTGCAGCAGTTTGTCAGGCAGTTTGCCGAGGCGCCGCTGCAACAGGTGCTGTTCTACATCTGCGGGCCACACAGCTATATGCGCATGTGCTACTGGGCGCTCCGGCAAATCGATGCACCTAACGAAAACATCCGAAGGGAGAACTTTAACACCACTAAAGTCTCCGTGAAGCAGATGCCCCCGGACACCGAACCGCACGAAGTTATACTTCGCTACAAAGACCGGGAGTATAAACTAACGATGGAGTACCCGGACACTATACTTCGGGCGGCGCGGAAAGCGGGTTTAAACCTGCCCTACAGCTGCGAGGCAGGTAAATGTGGCAACTGCACCGCCCGCTGCACCAAAGGTAAGGTATGGATGTCGTATAACGAGGTGCTGACGGAGCGCGACCTGCAGCAGGGGCTTACACTTACCTGCGTGGGCTACCCCGTGGGAGGACCGGCAGTGTTGGAACTGTAGCTCGTCGAAAGGCTTTCTGTACTTCTCCCCCTGTTTTTACAGCTGAAACCCGTAACTTTAAGCCAGCAGCAACAGCTGTATCAAAATCGGAAATTAAAACTATATAAACTATGAGCACTGAAGTACGCAGCCTGGAACCGAAGGCGCTTTGGGAAAACTTTACTGACTTAAACGCTGTGCCACGCCCGTCTAAAAAAGAGGAGCGCGTGATACAGTTTATACTTGACTTTGGCCAGAAACTCGGGCTGGAGACCTTTAAGGATGAGGTGGGTAACGTCATCATTAAAAAGCCGGCCACCCCGGGCATGGAGAACCGCCAGACTGTGGCCATGCAAAGCCACCTGGACATGGTGCACCAGAAGAACAACGATACAGACTTCGACTTCGACTCACAGGGCATCGACATGTTTGTTGATGGAGATTGGGTAAAGGCCCGCGGCACCACCCTGGGCGCTGACAACGGTATCGGCGTGGCGACCATCATGGCCCTGCTTGCCTCAAAGGATATCTCCCATCCGGCCATCGAGGCGCTTTTTACGATTGATGAGGAAACCGGCATGACCGGCGCGCTGGGCCTGAAAGGCGGACTGCTGGACGCAAGTATACTTTTGAACCTCGATACCGAAGACGATCGTGAACTGACCATCGGCTGCGCCGGCGGCGTGGATATTACGGCAACCGGAAAGTATGAGCAGGAAGCCACCCCGGCAGGTATGGCCGGCTACAAACTCACGGTGAAAGGCCTCACCGGCGGCCACTCCGGCATGGACATTATACTTGGCCGCGGCAACGCCAACAAACTGATGAACCGCCTGTTGCACCACGCAAGTAAGTTGTTCGACCTGCGCATCGGAAGTATAGACGGCGGCGGCCTGCGCAACGCAATTCCACGTGAGTCTTCTTCATTAATTGCGGTGGCAGAAGGTGATAAGGCTGCTTTTGAAAAATATGTGGAGGAGCAGCGCGCCATAGTGGTGCAGGAGTATAAAACCACCGACCCGAACCTGCAAGTGCAGCTGGAGACAATAGAAGCCCCGACACAGGTAGCTTCCAAAGATTTTGCAGCAACACTGCTGCGTGCACTGTACGCCACTCCAAACGGCATCTACCGCATGAGCCCTGAGATCGAGGGGCTGGTGCAGACATCCAACAACGTGGCGCGCGTGGAGCTGAAAGACGGCAAGTATAAAATCCTCTGCCTCACGCGCAGCTCCGTGGATTCTGAGAAAGACGACCTGGCCACTGCCATACAATCTGCGCTGGAACTGGCAGGTGCCGAGGTTACCCTGAGCGGCTCTTACCCAGGCTGGGCTCCTAACCGGGATGCCTCTATCATCAAGCTGATGAGCGACCTGTACCGCAGCAAGTTCAACAGTGAGCCCGACGTGAATGCCTGCCACGCCGGCCTGGAGTGCGGTATACTTGGCTCCAACTACCCGGGCATGGAGATGATCTCTTTCGGCCCAAACATCCGTGGCGCCCACTCCCCGGATGAAAAAGTACAGATCAGCTCCGTGCAGAAGTACTGGGATTACCTGCTGGACACGCTGCAGCGTATTCCGGAGAAGGCGTAGATAGATAAAACTGATGTAAAGAAGCCGCCCATATACTGGGCGGCTTCTTTGTTTTTAGATTTTACTGAAGCACGCGAGCTTCAACCCTCAGTGCGATGCTCGCTACCTGCCCCTACTGCTATAAACTTTTTCTGGCGCGCGTCTCCAGACTCGTGTCCTGCAAATGATGTGAAGTCTCCGGCTTCACTGAGGCCGGAGGTGTCAGGTTGAGTTCTGTAAACAATTATCATCCCCCTGCCCCCTTCCAAGGGGAACTTTCCATAGAACGATTAACCCACCCCTGCCCCTCCGAGGAGGGGAATTCAGCAGACGATTATCCAACCACTCCTATAGACCCTCAAGGGGACAGTGGCGAGTGCAGCGGCTAATGAGGGGAATTTCACCTCTCCCCAACCCTCTCCTAAGAACAGGAGAGGGAGCCCAGCTCAAGCTCCGTCAGCGGTGGGTATTGGAAAATGATCCCAGTCTTTCCGTTGAGCGCCTTTGGAGTTTTTCCGGTGACGAGCGGCAGCGAGGCATTGCGACGCAGGAGCAAAGGAAAAGCTCCCAGCGCGATGCGGGAAGACGAGCCCTCCCGGGCTGGAGGGAACCAAAGCCGGAAATGAAACGGTAGGTTCGTAAGACTGAGGATGAACAGTAGCAGAATAGGATAGCTTTTGTCCAGTTGATGGAAGCCGGGGCGATGAAAGTATAAGTATGCGGATTAGGAAACCCGCGGCAGGAAAGTTCCGGACAAGGATGTCCGGAACAGCGGGAGCGACAAGTATAAATGTATGGCCAAAGTATAAAGTATGGCTACAGTTGAGGCAGAGACTCAACATCATTTATAGACACAAGTCTGAAAACTTGCGCCAAAACGGGTAGCTTTAAAAAATGTCGCAGCTAAAGTAGCGGATAAACGGGTATCCCAACAACTAAAAAAGAATCAACCTAAAGCAAGAAGCCGCTCTTACATTGAGCGGCTTCTTGCTTTTGTACTTGGCCAACTGCAACAATTAACTATTAAACAGCTGCTCATAATACTGATGCGCCATCCGGTTCGATTCGAAATGCGGCACCACGTTGCGCATACTTTGCTTCATGATATGGCGCCAGCGGTCCTGGTTGTGATAGTAGATTGGCACGATTTCCTTCTCTAGTAACCGCATCAGATTACTGTAGTCTTCATCGTCCTGCGCCTCGTTGGTTTTAGTGGTATCTGCAACCGGCAACACAAAGCTGTTTTCGCCGTTGCGGGCGTACTCTGGCAGCCAGCCATCCTGCACCGATACGTTTACACCGCCATTCATGGCCGCTGTCATACCGCTGGTGCCGGATGCCTCCCTCGGGCGTCTCGGGGTGTTGAGCCAAATATCACATCCCTGCTTCAGCTTCCGCGACAGCTCAATTTCATACCCGGTCAGTACGGCTACGTTATCCAGTTGCTGCGAAATCTTGACAAGCTTGTTGAATACATTGATCGCTCCATAGTCAAACGGGTATGGCTTGCCCGCCCAGATCACCTGCACCGGCATTTCCTGGTTGGTTACCAGGTCCACAAAACGCTGGATGTCGCGGGTTATCAGGTCAGCGCGCTTGTAAGCGGCAAAGCGGCGGGCCCACACGATGGTAAGTACATCAGGCCTGAAAAGCTTGCCTGCCTGGTTTGCCACCTCCTTAAACAACTGCCGTTTCAGCTCCTCTTTCCTTTTGCTCATGGCCATGTCATCGTCCCGCTCCTGCGCGGCCCAGAGCTCCATATCGGCCCAGAAATTAAAGTTCTGCGCATTTGTGATCGATTTAATCTCGCAAACGCCCTCATTGTCGTACCACATGTCGCGGGCCACCTCACCGTGCAACTGCGACACGCCATTGGCAATTTTGGCCAGGCGCAGCGCAGCCAGTGTATGGTCAAACATCTGCCCGTGCATAGCCGTCAGTTCCCGTACCTCGTCCAGCGAGATGCCATTGAAGAAGCTCATCCTGTTCAGCAGGTAAATATCATGCTCCTCATTGCCCGCCTTCTCCGGGGTATGGGTGGTAAACACCAGGCGCTTGCGCACCTCGTCCAGCTTGCCATACTCCTCGAACAACCTGAAGGCCAGCGGCAGGGCGTGTCCCTCGTTCATGTGGTAAATCTCGGCACCTCCGAGCGCCTCCACCACTTTGGCGCCCCCTACACCCAGCACAATGCTCTGCGCAATGCGCGTTTGCTCCTCCGGGTCGTAGAGGCGGTGCGTAATGGTGCGGGCCAGGTGGTCGTTATCCGGGATATCGGTGGTGAGGAAGTACATAGGCACGGTGCCGAACACCTCGGGCCGCAGCACCAAGGCCTTTACCAGCACAGGGTGCTCGTTTACCACCACCCGCACGGTAATCCCCGGGTCTTCTAGAAAAGAATACATCTTCTGCTGAAAGTGCGGCCGCATCGTTTGGTCCTCGTTGCGCTCCTGGTCGTAATAGCCGAATTTCCACAGCATGCCAATGCCGATCATGTTCTGCCGCAGCTCGTAGGCGCTGCGCATGTGCGAGCCAGCCAGGAAGCCAAGGCCACCGGAGTACACTTTTAGTGCCTGGTCTATGCCATACTCCATGCAGAAGTAAGCCACGCGTTTCTTGTATTGGTCATTTATTTCGTATGGGTGAAACCACCTGTTATATTGTGAAGCCATAATGAGCTATTCTTTTAGATTGTAAATTCATTTCCGGTGCTAACACACTGCCTGTTAAACACAAGCCGGAATAAATGGTATACCCTAACCTCCTACGCAAGTTTCAGTTTTAAAGATAGATACCGTTTTAAACCACCCGGGATGCTCGTTTTACAGGATGATTTTATACTTTTGCAGGCATTAATTTGCAGTCATCTATTTAGTTCTCAAAATTAGGAACTAACAGAACTTATCCATACCTTTGTTCTGTTCTCACAAAAAGAGAAATTAATATGAAGTTAACCGAAAAGCAACAGGCACTGATAGAGCGCATAGGAGTTTTCCAGGAGAAGACCGGTATGCAACCCGTGGCTGGCCGCATCATAGGTTTGCTCTACGTTTCCGATAAGCCGGAGCTCACTTTTGACGAGATCCGGGAGGTGCTGGGCATCAGCAAAAGCGCTACAAGCAATGCGCTTAACCTGCTGCAGCACCTCAACAGGCTGGATTACATCACCTTCAGCGGCGACCGCAAACGCTATTTCCGGCTGAAGCTGGACAGGTGGCGGGAGTTGGTGCTGCAGGAGATCGACTCCATCACGAATTTCTCAGATACGCTGCAGGAGGTAGTGGCCGAGCGCACGAAGAGCACACCGGAGTACAACCGCAACATACTGGATGTGGCTGATTTCCTGAAGTACCTGCACAAAGAGCTACCAATGCTGCTTCAGCAGTGGGAGGAGCAGCGAAAATAATTTTTTTGTTTACAAAGTTCTCATTTTCCAGAACTAACCATAACTAAACAGAACTTACTAAATAATACATAACCACACAACCGTGATAAAGAAGTATTTTTTAATTGGCCTGATGGCGGTTTTCCTGAAGCCAGCCTTTGCCCAGGAGCCAGTCTCTGGCGGACAGGCGCAGGAGCTGACGCTGCAGGAAGCCATAGACTATGCCCTGAATAATAACCAGGATGTGAAGAAGGCGACCTACGACGAGGAAATAGGTACACAGCAGATACGCCAGGCCCGTAGCCAGGGACTGCCACAGTTAAATGCATCCGGCGGAGTTGATTACTACCCGGCCCTGCCGACCCAGATTCTACCGGGTGCCCTGGCAGGAAGACCTGGGGAGGATATACCAGTAAAGTTTGGTAAGGACTATAATGCCAACGCCAACGTGCGCCTGACGCAGCTGCTCTACAACCAGTCATACTTTGTTGGCCTGAAAGCAGCCAAAACCACGCAGGACCTCTACCGACTGCGAAAGGAAATGGCAAAGGAGGACCTGATCTATAACATCGGCACCGCCTATTACCAGACGCTTCAGACAAAGGAGCAGTTTGAAACCATAGATGCCAACCTGAAGCGCCTAACAGAACTGGAGCGCATTATGGAGCTGCAGTATAAGAATGACCTGGTGGCCAAGGTGGATGTGAACCGCATCAGAGTGAATAAGACCAACCTGGAGAACCAGTTGCAGTCGCTTACTACAGCTTATGAGCAACAGAAGAATATTCTGAAGTTCTTCATGAACATGCCGTTGGAGCAAGATATAACGCTTACCAATGCTGAAGGCGGGGTTGATAACGTGGTAACGGAGGCGATAACTGCAGAGCAGGCAACCGCCCAGAAAACGCAGTTCAAGCTCCTGCAAACGCAGAAGCAGCTGCAGGATTACAGCATCAAGAATACCCAGGCGGGCTACTACCCTACTTTGTCTGCCTACGGCCAGTATGGCTACAATACGCAGCGCGATGAGCTTTTTGGTTCGGAAGTGCCTTGGTTCAAGACATCCGTTGTAGGCCTGCAGCTAAACATCCCCATCTTCGACGGCTTCAGAAAAGACGCCCAGGTAAAGCAGGGGCAGCTGGAGATGAAAAAGATTGAGCAGGACATGTCTAAGCTGGAGAATAATACAGCCGTTGAACTGACCAATGCCCTTGCCCAGCTCCAGAACAGCCAGCGCTCTATTGAGGTGCAGCAGCAGAACGTGGACCTGGCGCAGGAAGTGTACGATATTACCAACGATCGCTATAAGGAAGGGATCTCTCCGCTCACCGACCTGCTGGAGGCTGAGGTAAGCTTGCGGGAGGCTAACACCAACCTGAACAATGAAAACTTAAAGTATAAAGTAGCCCAACTAACTTATCTGAAAGCCAGAGGCGAGCTTGAGAAACTAACTAATTAAGACAAGAAATATAACACCATAAAGACACATGAAGAAGGTAATTTATATCGTAGTTGTACTGGTTATTTTGGCTGCTGTTGGCTACAAGCTGATGAGCAACAAAGAGCAGATGGCCGCCAATGCCGCAGTAGCAGAGATTAAAAGCGACGCCATTCCGGTAACCCTGGCTGAGGTTGAAACGGCAAAGCTGGACAAGTCTTTTACCGCACAGGGTAACTTCGCCCCTATCCAGAGCCTAACGCTTCTTTCGGAAACGCAGGGACAGATACAGCGCGTGCTGAAGCGCAAGGGCGATAAAGTGAAGGCAGGAGAGCTACTGCTGCAGGTTGAGAGCAACACCATGGCTGCTGACCTGGCTACAGCGCAAACAAACGCCGAGAAAGCCAAAAGAGACCTGGAGCGTTTTGAAAACCTGGCTGCCGGCGAAGCCATTACCCAGCGCCAACTGGAGGAAGCCCGCTTAGCTGCTAAGTCTACACAAGCACAACTGGTTGCTGCACGCCAGCGCTTGAACAAGACCCGTATTACTGCCCCTATCAGCGGCGAGATAAACGAGATCTATGTAGAAGTTGGCTCTTACTTAAACTTGGGCTCCAAACTATACGACATCGTGAACGTGGATAAGCTGAAGCTGCAGGTTAAAGTAAACGAAAGCGAAGTTCTGCTGATCAACAAAGGAGACAAGGTAACCGTGAAAGCCGATGCAGGCTCCGGCCAGGAATATGAAGGCGTGGTTACCGCCATTGGTGCGCAAGCCGACCCAACATTGAAGTTCGATGTGGAAGTGGAGGTAAAAAATGCCGCTAACAATAACCTGAGAGCCGGCATGTATGGCACTGCCTTCTTCGATGTAGCTGACCAGCGCGACGCCACCCTCTTACCTCGTGAAACTATAGTTGGCAGCATTCAGAACCCGAGTGTTTACGTGGTTAACGACGGAAAAGCCTATACCCGCAAAGTAAAGGTTGGTGTTGTTTCACAAGACAAAGTAGAGATACTGGAAGGTGTGAAGCCAGGCGAAAAAGTGGTCCAGAGCGGCCAGATCAACCTGCGCGAAGGCATTAAGGTGTCGGTCCTGAAGTAATATCCGGGTTTCGATTGTCATCCCCCTACCCCCTTCCAAGCGGGACTAACCGCAAGGTAAAATTCCCCTCCTTGGAGGGGCTAGGGGTGGGTTAATATCTAAAGCTTACCTCTCTTCACTCAAGATCCCATCAGGATGACAAAGTGGAAAAGTAAAGCGGAAAAGTCCCCCTTTGAAGGGGGTAGGGGGATGAAAAACATCAGGAGATAAAGCTCCAAAGTATAAAACTTCTTTCTTAAGAGAATCTAGAAATGAACATAACCAAATTATCGATACAGCGATCAACCCTGGTAGTGGTGGTTTTTACCGTCCTTTCACTGCTCGGGATTGTCAGCTATCAATCGCTTAACTATGAGCTTCTACCGAAGTTCAGCCCGCCGGTACTTACCATTAGTACTATTTACCCGGGTGCTTCGCCAAACGAGGTGGAGAACTCAGTAACAAAGGAGATTGAAGACGCGCTTTCTTCGCTGGAGAACGTGAAGGAGATGAAAAGTACCTCCCTGGAGAGCTTTTCCATCATCACCATTCAGCTGAACCAGGGCACCGATGTGGACCTGAGTTTGCAGGACGCGCAGCGTAAGATCAACACGATTCTGGCTAAACTGCCGGAGGATGCTGATGCACCAACCCTGAACAAGTTCGACTTCGACGACCTTCCAATTATAAAGATGGGCGCTACGGCCAACATGTCGGCAACTGAGTTCTATGATCTGATTGATAAGAAGATCAAGCCGGAGCTGTCGCGTGTACCAGGTATGGCTGCCATCAAGATTTTGGGTGGTCAGGAACGTGAGATCAAGGTGAACATCGATGCTGACAAACTGGAAGCTTACAACCTGTCTATCCTACAGGTGCAGCAGAAGATCCGCAACTCTAACCTGGACTTCCCTACGGGTAAGATAAAGCAGGAAAGCGGGCAGACGCAGATCCGTTTGGCTGGTAAGTTCCAGTCGCTGGAGCAGTTGCGCAACCTGATCATACGTGAAGATGATAAAGGTATAGTTCGGCTGGCTGATGTGGCCGAAGTACAGGACACCCAGAAAGACACCGAAGTACTGACACGAGTTAACCAAAATGCTTCGGTAGGTATTACCATCCAGAAGCAGTCTGATGCCAACGCCGTGGAGGTAAGCCGACTTACAAAAGAAGCACTTGCCAAGTTGGAGCAAACTTATGCAGAGCAGGGCTTGAAATTTAACGTTGCCAGCGACTCTTCCGACTTTACCCTGGAGGCTGCCGACTCGGTAATGCACGACTTAATGATTGCGGTTATACTTGTAGCGGTAGTGATGTTGCTTTTCCTTCACTCGCTGCGTAACGCGGTTATCGTGATGATCTCCATCCCAGCTTCGTTGGTAGCCACCTTCATCGCCATGTACCTGCTGGGTTACTCGCTTAACTTAATGTCGCTGCTGGCGCTGTCGCTGGTGGTGGGTATATTGGTGGACGACGCCATTGTGGTGATTGAGAACATTCACCGCCACATGGAGATGGGCAAAAAGCCGGCACAGGCTGCCTACGATGGTATCCGTGAGATTATGGCGACAGTTACCTCCATTACATTGGTAATCGTAGTCGTATTTATCCCGATTGCGCTTTCTCAGGGTCTGGTGTCAGACATCCTGCGCCAGTTTGCGGTGGTGGTAGCCGTGGCAACGATGATCTCTTTGTTCGTGGCCTTTACCCTGATCCCGCTGCTGGCCAGCCGTTTCTCACGCCTGGAGCATATCTCGGATAAGAACATCTTCGGACGATTTATACTTGCCTTCGAGCGCCTGCTGGACAGGATTATTGATGGCTTTACAGCTGCGCTGAAGTGGGCTTTTAACCATAAGTTTATTACACTAGCTGTAACTATACTGATGCTGTTTGCTTCGTTTGCACTAGTTCCTTTTGGCTTTATCGGATCAGAATTTATACCTGCCGGCGACCGTGGTGAAGTAAGTTTACAGCTGGAGCTGCCTAAGAACGCGACGGTAGAGCAGACAAACTTTGCCACCAAGCAAGTGGAGCAATACCTGCAGGCCATCCCAGAAGTAGAGAAAGTGTTCACCACCGTAGGTACCACTTCGTCGGCACAAGCCGGGCAGAATACCGCTTATAAAGCAGACATATCGGTAACGCTGGTAGATGTGAAGGAGCGCGATTTCAGCACAGAGCAGTTCAGCCGCCAGGCCAAGGCAGATATCGAAAGCAAACTGCCGAACGTGGAAGTAACGCCGGTTCCGGTGGGGCTGGTAGGTACTGCGCAGGCGCCGATCCAGCTCATTATCTCGGGTTCTAACCTGGATTCTGTTATGACTTTCGCGCAGCAAGTGATGGCCATCACGGAGAGCGTGCAAGGTACTGCCGACGTGGACATGTCGGTGGAGGGCGGTAACCCTGAGATTGAAGTAGTGGTGGACCGTGATAAGATGGCAAACGTTGGCCTGTCGCTGGAGAATGTGGGTGCAAGTATGCAGCTGGCCTTCAGCGGTAACTCTGATGTTACCTTCCGTTCCGGCACCGAAGACTACGACATCAACATCCGTCTGGATGAGTTTGACCGCCGTAGCGTTACCGACATTGGCAACCTGTCTTTCGTGAACAACAAAGGGCAGATCGTACGCCTGGCGCAGTTCGCTGATATCAAACAGTCTACCGGCCCGTCGCAGTTGGAGCGCTACAACCGTGTTACTTCGGTTAACGTGAACTCGCAGGTAATCGGCCGTCCGTCTGGTTCGGTAGGTGCCGACATACAGGCGAAGATCGCTGAAGTAAAAATGCCTGACGGTGTAAGCATCGAGTTTGGCGGTAACCTGAAAAACCAGAGCGAAGGTTTCGGTACATTGGGTATTGCCTTGCTTGCTTCCATCATCTTCGTGTACCTGATCATGGTGGCGCTTTACGACTCTTACGTGTATCCGCTGGTTGTACTGTTCTCTATACCGTTGGCGATCATTGGTGCCTTGCTTGCACTGGCGCTTGCAGCCCAGTCGCTGAGCATCTTCTCTATACTTGGTATTATTATGATGATCGGTCTGGTGGCGAAGAACGCGATTATGGTGGTGGACTTTACGAACAAGCTGAAAGATGAAGGCGTGTTTGTGAAAGACGCCTTGGTAGAAGCGGTTCGTATCCGTTTCCGCCCTATCCTGATGACAACGCTGGCGATGGTGATTGGTATGTTGCCGATCGCACTGGCAGGTGGTTCGGTGGCTGCAACCAAAAACGGTCTGGCATGGGCTTTGATCGGTGGTCTGAGCTCGTCGATGTTCCTGACGCTGATCGTGGTGCCGATTATCTACTACGGCTTCGACCGTATACTTGCCAAGTTCGGATGGGACAAGAAAAAAGTGATCGAGCTGGAAGACAAGAGCATGGAAGAATTGGAGCTCGAAACTAAGGAACTGGAAGAGAAGAAGATGGCGCACGAGTTTGCGCACTAAGAAAAACCTGTTTTTATACCTAAACAACTGTTTTGTGGTGAGATTGCGGGGGCTACTGGCCTTCGCAATCTTTTAAACCATACCCCCGGCTCACGGTACATTAACAGAGCCAAAAGCAGCTATATTTTACCTGATTTACCCTTACATGCCATGAAAAATGTAACTCTAAATACACAGGCAATCCAAAATGAAGTGGTGCACATCATCACCTCCATTACTAACATTAACCCCAACCGCCTGCTAAAGGTACGCGACCTGACCCGGCTGGGCCTCGACATCATTGATGTGGTGGATATCATCCTGAAGGTGGAAAAAACCTACCAGCTTACCATTCCGGATGAGGTGCCGGTTTACACAGTAGATGATTTTGTGAACTACGTTTGTACCCACCGCGCCATGCAGGCAAGCTAACATAGCTGGGAGTGTAAGCAGAAAAAAGGAGCCACAAGTATACGTGCGGCTCCTTTTTTTATGGTCCTTCATGAAGCAGTCTTATACTTTGTGTAAAGTATAAACCCTGGTCATACTTTCTTACAGGCTCAGTTATACTTCAAAAATAAAGAAAGGCGGGTCGAAGCCTTCTTTCTGAAGTATGGGTTTAGACACATTGTATACTTTCACGCCTTTGGAAGTTTCGCCCTCCAGCGTACCGATGTGCGCATGCCCGTGAAAGGCGGCCACCACCTCTCGCCGGTTAATGGGTTCCGCCAGTCTTGATGAACCCAGAAACGGGAAAATCTGCTCCGGCTCCCCCACCACAGTCGCTTTGATGGGAGAGTAGTGCAGCACGGCTATCTTCTTCACTTCCACATGCTCACTGTCAATGCGGGCCAGGGCACCATCCAGCTTCAACGACTCGTCCACGGCCTCTTGCACGAACTGCTTGATCATCGGCTCCCCGAACATCCCCAGCATACTATTATCAAAGCCTCCACCAAAACCTTTTACGCCGGCAAACCCAACGTTTCCGATCACAATGCTATCGCCATCCAGCAGGTGCACGTGCTGCTTTAACAATACCTTACGGATTCCTTTCTGATGGTCTCGCTCATAATCGTGGTTGCCCAGCACAGCCACTACAGGTATGGTGCAGGACTTCAGCTCCTCTGCCAGCACCTCTGCCTCAGCTGTGCGGCCCGTGTCGGTCAGGTCGCCGCACAGCAGCAGCACATCCGCCTCCTCTGACACTTTCTCAAAATACGCTTCCCATTTCCCACGGTCTGTCTCCCGCACATGTATATCCCCTACTGCCGCAATCCTGGTTTTTTTCTCTTTTTTATTAGTAGCCATTGTTTATACTGATCTGATGGTTACAACCTTAAAGTCCCAGTCGGTGATGTCTATCTTGTACTGGGTCTGGTCAATGAGGGGGCCCCTGCAAATTTTCTCTTTCGGCGCCGGCATCTCCAACTCGTTTTTTGCTCTTTTAAACAGCTCATCCACGAGCCACACCGGTATAATATCGCGCTCCGAAGGGTACACGAACTGGAAAGAAAGGAACTGGGCCAGCAACAGCTGCCAATGGGTTTCCATGTGCTGCCAAAGCCACTTCCAATCCAACTTATCGCCATAGCGCAAAATAATGTGGTTTATATCGGCCCCGTCGTAGCGCTCCCTGTTCTGCACATACAGCTTAGACCAGATCAAGGTTTCCGCAGGTATCACCCTCACTTTTATGCCCAGCAATTCGCTCAGCGTTGATCGCTCAAACCAGCTATCGTCCACGGCGCAGTGATTACCGGGGTTGTTAAAGATAATATCCATGAAATGCTCGCCCTTAATGGCCTTGGCCAGCCAGCGTACATCAGTTAATTCGGTGTCGAAGCCATTCTCTTTAAAGGCCTTAAGAATAGCGGGAGTATCGCTTGCCTTGCAAAACACATCGAGGTCTTTCGTGTCGCGCATAATGTCTGTGTAGAGGCGCAGGGCAAAGCCCCCTCCCACCATAAAATCAATATTGCTATCCGCCATTATGCCCAGGGCCTCACGGTAAAAGTCGTGCGCAGCCTGGCGGTGGATTCCTTCCTGTAACTCTATTACTTTAGCCATCATGTTTTGATTTCAGAATTAGGTTTAAGCAGCCGCCAAAGCAGGCTGCGGCTGGCTGAGGTGGGCACTGCTTTGGGAGCAGCCATCACAGGTGATTTCACCAAAGCAGCGTAAAATTGTTGTACTACCTTAGCCCCCTGCAGGTTGCCTGCTTTTGAACAAATTACGCCATAAGCAGCTCTTAACAGCATTAAAAGTATAACTACCAAACGATAGATTGCACTATTTTAAGCAGGGTTATTTCAAAGGCTTGTTGGTAACGTAGAAGGGGATATTCGCCGTGGACAGGTTGTTTTGCCCATCGCGCAAGTATAAATATAGCCGGTAAGCACCTTCTTTTCGCGGAGTTTGCAGCCATACTTTGGTGCCCTCCTGCTTTACCAGCGCATTAGCCAGAGGCCTGGGAGTTTCCTGCTTATCGGCGTTGCCGTCCTGCTGCTCTGCCTCAGGCAGCACCTCCCACTGCACCTTTACAGAATCCTGCTCCGGATCGAAGGTATAGGCAGCGCCCTCGAAGGTCTGCCCCGGCTTCAGGTAGATCTGGTCAAAGGCGAATTTACCGTTCAGTTTCAGGTAAGCAATGTAGGGAGGCATGTTCAGGTTGGATGTTGAATCGCCCCAGAGTTGGCGCATCTCGTGCACCAGTGCCGTCTCCTCGCCCTGCGCATTAATCAGGCTGAACCAGGTAGGCGTGGTTTCCTGCTTATTGCCCCACAAAAACACGTAGGAGCCGAGGCAGCGGCTGGTATCGGCCAACACAGCCTGCTCGTAACGCTGTCGGGCAAACTCGGCTTTCTCAGAACTGGTCTGCTCAATCGGTGCCATCCACCAGGTAAAGTATGATTCCCAGTAACCACGCGCCCCAAACTCGGAGACCAGGTATGGTCCCTCCCAGTCGGTTCTGGCAAGCTCCTGCGGCAGGTCGTGCATAGCCCCGAAAGCGTTGATAGAAAGTATATCCAGGGCCGGGGCACGTTTCACGATCAGGTTCACTACTTTGTGGGGCACGTTCATCACGGTGGTGGTTGTCGGGTGGTCCGGGTCTACTTCATGTATCATCTCTGCAATACCGTTCACGGCGTCCCATACTTTCACGTTTGATCCTTCGGCGTAGAGCTCGTTGCCAATTCCCCACATCAGCAAGGCAGGGTGGTCTTTATACTTCAGCACTACCTCGCGTAGCTCCTCCCGCTGCTGCTCCACCAGCTCTTTATCATAGTAGTTAAACCCTTCGCGCTCACGGGCCAGCCACAGGCCAAGCGTAACGGTTAGCCCATGTGCGTGGGCAGAGTCCAGTATCTGCTGCGCATTATCGGTGTGCCACACCCGCACGGAGTTGCCGCCATACTTGCTCAGGCGGCCGTAAAAGTCATAGCCGGCGGCACCTTTTATAAAGTATGGCTTCCCGTTCCGCATCAGCGTAAACGTCTCCCCTTTCTTCACTACCTCCACTTTACGGCCCTGCGGTTTATACTTGTCAGAGACATCGGGCGTGGAGCTGCAGGCAAAGAGAAGTTGGCATAACACCATGTACACGATAAATTTTGGCAGGAGCTTCTGTGGCAAAGGGTGAAGCATAGGAATAAGCAGGATGGTAAATTTTATTGAACGGATTAGGTGGTGTACGCAGAACATTTCTGCTTGTTTCAAGTATAAAGACGTGTTGTAAGCGATGTTCACACGTATCGAACGGAAGCTAAAATAGCAATATACCGCACTAAGAAGCTAAAACACCACACATTTACACCCTTAAGCCGTGTTTTTACATGCGACACTTTTTATCCTCGCTCCATACATCAACTCCATCACAAGACCAGGCACCGCTTCGGCGTGATGTGCGCACGATCCGCTTCATGATCTGGATGGGCCTTCTCACCATGGCGCTTTTCCTCTATTGGTTTCTAGATGAAGACCATATCGGGTACGAGCCGCTGTACTGGTTACTCACAACGGCACTAGGCTTTAAATTACTGCGCACCCTGCACGAATGGTACCACTACTACTCGGTAAGTGTGCCCGTGAAGCCTGCACTGCGAACAGCTTATACGGTGGATGTGCTAACCACCTACTGCCCCGGCGAACCGCACAGCATGATCATCAACACGCTGGAGGCGATACAGACTATCCGTTACCCACACACCACCTACCTCTGCGACGAAGGCGACGATCCTTATCTGAAGGCTGAGTGCGAGCGTTTGGGGGTGGTACACGTTACCCGTGAAGAGAAGATTAACGCCAAGGCGGGCAACATCAACAACGCCCTGAAACAGGCCACCGGCGATATCTGCCTGGTACTGGACCCCGACCATGTTCCTGCTCCGGAGATCCTGGATGAGGTACTGCCCTACTTTGAGGATCCGGAAGTGGGTTTTGTGCAGGTGGTGCAGGGCTACAGCAACCAAAAGGAGAGCCTGGTGGCCTACGGGGCAGCGGAGCAAACCTACAGTTTTTATGGCCCCATGATGATGGGCATGAACAGCTACGGCACGGTGCAGGCAATCGGGGCCAACTGTACCTTCCGCCGCGAGGCGCTGGATAGTATAGGCGGTCACGCGGCAGGCCTGGCAGAGGACATGCACACGGCCATGCAGCTGCACGCCAAAGGCTGGAAATCAAAATACGTTCCTAAAATGCTGACGCGCGGACTTGTACCGGGCACGTTGGCTGCCTACTATAAACAGCAGATAAAGTGGGCGCGTGGCACCTTTGAGCTGCTTTTTATGGTGTACCCCAGGCTCTTCCGCCACTTCACGCTGCGCCAGAAAATCCATTACTTCACACTGCCGCTATACTACCTGTTCGGGGTCTTTAACCTCATCGACTTTTTGATTCCGGTGCTGGCGCTGGTGCTGGTGGAGTTTCCGTGGTATGTGTCGCTGGGTGAGTTTGTGGTGATGTTCCTGCCCTTCTTGTGTATCTCCATCTGCATACGGCAGTTTGCGCAGCGGTGGTACCACGAGAAAAATGAAAAGGGCTTTCACATGTTTGGGGGTATCCTGCGCACAGGCACCTGGTGGATTTTCCTGCTTGGGTTCATCTACTCCATACTGCGCATTAAAGTACCCTACATCCCAACGCCCAAGGACGATAAACCCAAGAACAACTTCCTGCTGAGCCTGCCTAACGTGCTGGTTATACTTTTAAGCATCGGGGCCATCTGGTATAGCCAGCATGAGTACGGGCACCTGTATGACAACCCCTATGTGCAGATGATGGCGCTGTTTACGCTCACTAATGTGGCCATACTTGGCAGCATCGTGGTGATTGGCCAGGAGCAGTTTATGGAGTGGGTGCGCCGTTACCTGCTGCACGCGTCGCTGCTGCAACCCCTGATCATGCCTTTGCGCTACGCTGTCTGGCGCACCCGCCATGGCTTTTACGACGGTATCCGGCATGTGGCCGTCGCGATGGTACTGCTGGCAACGGTTATCTCTGTTACCTTTATTTTTGCCAGGGATGAAGTCATGCATTACTGGCCCCAAACAAAGGCTCAGACCACTCCTGCTTCCGAGCTTTCGGCACAGACAACTGCTTTCCCCCACATACTGCCGGTTAAACATGGAAAGTAATTTGGCTCAACCCCTTTAGTCTCTATCCGTTTAGAGTATAGAATAAAATCGCTTTTTAAACCAAATCCATAGAACTATGAACTCAGATTATTCGAATTATTCTAACCGCTCAGACAGAGACGAGAACCGCAGTTTCCAGACGCACCGCTCCGAGCGCTACAGGCATCCTGAAAGAGACAGCAGCTACCGCTTTGATGACTATGGTTCATCGGCCCGCGGCGGCTATGGCAACGAGAGCCACAGCGGCACCTGGGGCAACCAAGGGAACGAGATGGGCGGCTCGCGCGGCAATGACCTTGACCGCGACCTGTACGGCACCTACAGCACCTCCCGAAACTTTGGCAACATGGGCAGTTACGGCGGGGCTCAGGGCTATGGCGATTACAGAGGCGGCCAGCATCGGCAGGGAAGCGACTATAACTACTACAGCGGCAGGGGCAGTTATGGTCCGGAGCGCCGCCGTAGCTATGGCTACCAAAGCGACTACGACAGCCATGGCACCGGCTACAGCCACGACACGCACCCCGACCTGTATGGTCCCGACACCTCGCGCAGGTTCCAGGGCTCCGTCCAAGGCCGCTACGACTTCGACCGTGACAACTACAACCAGGGCAGTGGCAGCCTCCGAAGCTCCGACAGGGATAGAAACAGAGGCTACGGCAGTTCTTCGTCGTCTAGCTACGGCGGCTCCGAAGGAAGCTACATGGGCAGTGGCTACAACCGCACCTCAAACCAAGACTACGACACCGGCAACTATGGCTCTATGGGCAGCTATGACCGCGGCAGTTCCAGCACCAACTACGGCGAACCTTATGGAGCACGCGACTACAGCAGCCGCCACACGGAGTATCCAAACGACACCTACGCCCGCGACGCAGAAAACACACGCATCCAGCACCGCGACAGCGATTATGATTACGACCCGAACCACAGCTTTAATGTGCGCAAGGACCCGTACTACATCGCCAGCCACAACCGCAGCCGCACCTGGGACCAGGAGCATAACCGTGAAAGAAACATGGACAGGTTTTAGATTGGATCAGAAGTATGATATAGGGAAAGCGCAGCCGTTTGGTTGTGCTTTTTTTATGAGATTTTGTTGGCTAGCGTAGTGGTTGATATTCTCAATTTATACTTGTTGCACTATACTTTCTGGCTGCTGATTCTTGATTTTTACTTTCTGGCTGACGCTGATTTCAGCTCTGCACATCCCTTCTGGCGCAAGTCTTCAGACTTGTGTCCTTTTATGGTGTTGAGTTTGAAACTCAGCTGTAGCTATACTTTATACTTGGGCTATCTTCTTGTACCTGTCAATTTTGCTGTTCCGGACATCCCTGTCCGGAACCTTTCTGCCGCGGACTTCTAAGTCCGCATACTTATACTTGCATAGCCGCTGCCTTCTGCCACTTGAAACAAGCTATCCTTCCTAGCTACTGCTGATCCTCAGTCCTACAAACCTACAGGCACCTCCGGCCTTGGCTCCCTCCAGCCCGGGAGGGCTCGTCTTCCCGCATCGCGCTGGGACCTTTTCCTGCCCTCGTGCCTCGGGCTGCCTTCGCTCGCGCTCGTCACCGGAAAAACTCCAAAGGCGCTCAACCCAAAGACTGGGATCAGTTCGATAGCCACTGCTCACGAAGCTTGAACCAAGTCTCCCTTTGAAGGGGGTAGGGGGATGACAATCGTCTGCTGAAAATTCCCCTCTCGGGAGGGGCAGGGGTGGGTTTGTACTTCTGCTGATAATACCAACAGCCATGAAATTTATACTTCAGCCAAAGCAATTACAGGTTCCGTTCCTTAGCCTACCGAGAACGCACGTTCGAAACTAGCAAGCGTAGCACTGAGTTACTGGATAACTTAAAAGCACAAGCAGAGCTTTGCGTCAGAAATAATCAAGATCCGCTTAAGGAATACAGACACTCTTCAGATCACGCATACTGCCGTAAAACACGTTGCAGTCTACAGAGGCATCTATGCCTTCTATGGAGCCGTTATCTGTATGTTGCCAGAAGGTGAGCTTGCTGGTGTTGGTCTTTTCTATGTGCAGCCTGGGCACTTCGTAGTGCGCAATCCAGAGTGGATAACTGTCGAAGTGGCCGGCAAGGTAATCTTTGTAGAAGTGATACCCTGTATAGATGATCGGCTTGGTGCCGTAGGCATTCTCCACATAATCCAGCCATACTTTGAGGTCTTTCCGCAGCTGTGCCACAGGCTTTCGGCCGCGCACCTCCACATCCAGCACGGGCGGCAGGTCTCCACTTTGCAGCTGCACGGTTTTGGTGAAATGGCGGGCCTGCTTCTCCGGGTCCAGGTACGGCAGGTAAAAATGGTATGCTCCACGAATAATCCCTACCTCTCCCGCTCCGGCCCAGTTCTGCTCAAACTTCTTATCCCTCAAGGAAATACCTTCCGTGGCTTTTACAAAGGCAAACGTTATCTCGCCCTCACGCACTTTACTCCACTCGATATCCTTTTGGTAGTGGCTCACATCCACCCCGTAAATGCTATGCCCAATGGGCCAGACCGGCTTTGGCTTCACCACGAAATACTCCACATAAAACACCAGCAGCGCAATGCCCAGCAGCATAGCCACACCTATCCAGAAACGCTTGGGCACACCGCCAGACCGCTGCTTCTTGCGTGGCTGCCTGGGCTTGGCAACACGCTTGGCAGGAGCCTTTACGGCAGGTGCTTTTTTTACCGGTAGCTTAGTGGTTGTGGCCATATCTCTCGCCTACAAAAGTATAAACCCGGAGGCAATTTGCTATACTTTATACTTTAAGAATTCAGCTCCCTGTGCGGCAGGCCCGTCAGGTGCTCTATTGGCTCGCCCTCTGTGGTCAGGTAGCCCTGCATCAGGTCAGCAGTGAGGCACGAATGTACCGGCAGCACGTACATCAGATCGCCGATGTTATACTTCCTGAACAGCTCCGGCGATGCCTTCACCACGCCGTGCTCCTGCGACAGCGACACCACCTCGATTCCCTCCAGCGACTCCGTCCAGCCGTTCTCCGTCAGCTCCACCACCCGTCCGTAGATAGACGAGCCATCCTCCTGAAGTATAACATCTTTTGAGAAATGCACACTACCGCCGTAAAGTATGATCTCGCCGCGGTCGGGGTGTTTGGCCACAACAGGGCAGGCCATACACACGGCAATGTCCTCGAAGGCGCAGGAGCCGATGCGCTGCTGCGTGAGATCATAGAACACAAAGTTGCCCGGGCGTATCTCGTCCACACCCTGTATGTTCTCGACGATGCTGCAGGAAGGCGTATCGCCGATGGAGAGCTGCAGGTTCGGGAATTTGGCCTTGTAGCGCTCACGCAGCAAATGCAGCTGGTATACCGATGTGTTGAAGATGGTCTGGATGGCGTCTGCGTCGGTTTGTTTGTAAGTATGGCCGTCGTGCACCACAAAGCCGGCAAACTGCAGCTTCTCCTGCTCCCGGATCAGTTTTACAATGGCATCCACCTCCGCATAGTTCGTGGCAAGTATGCCGGTGCGGCGGTAGCCGGTATCGATCTTGAGGGAGAGCTGCACCGGGTGCTGCAGGCCCTGGGCCAGCGCCGTAACCGTTTCCTGATTCACGGCGATCAGGTGCAGTTTTATGCGCGAGGCGAGCTCATTTATACTTTCCATCTCCAGCACATTGGCCGGGAAGGCGACCATGATATCGTTCCAGCCGTGGTTGGCAAAGTAGCGGGCCATGCGCACCGAAGAAACCGTGATGGCCTCCACCCCGGCCTCCCGGAACCACTCCCCCACCTGCACCGACTGATGCGTTTTGAAGTGCGGGCGCAGTCGTACCTTGTTTCGCCGGGCTTTATCCACCATGCGGCTAATGTTACGCAATGCTTTCTGCTTATCTAAAAGTAGCGTGGGTGTTGTTATTTTCATAAGTACAATAAGGTGCAAAAAGTAGCAAATCCTGTGAATTTAAGCACTTTTCTGAAAGAAAAACAGCCTCTTATACTTTAAGGTGATAAATATCATTTCCTGGTCCTTCTATACTCCTGACATTTGCATAGAACAAAGTTGAAAAGAGGAAAACCAAGAATGCAAGACGCACTGAAGTCCACCCCCGCCGAACTGCTGGCCAAGTATGATGTGCCATCGCCACGCTATACCAGCTACCCTACCGTGCCGTACTGGGACGCTAAACCGCTGACGCAGGCACAGTGGATGCAGCACGTAAAGCAGGCTTTCCGGAAAACGAACAGCTCGGAGGGTATCAGTTTATACTTGCACCTGCCCTTCTGCGAGAACCTGTGCACCTATTGCGGCTGCAACAAGCGCATCACCAAGAACCACGCGGTGGAGGAGCCATACTTGTACGCCATTCTGCAGGAGTGGGAAAGGTACCAGGTCGAGTTTGAGGAGCAGCCCCGCCTCACCGAGCTGCACCTGGGGGGTGGCACGCCAACCTTCTTCAGTGCCCAGAACCTGAAAAAGATGCTGGAGGCCATACTTGAGAAAGTGGAGGTAACACCTGATGCGGCCTTTAGCATTGAGGTGCATCCGAACGCCACCAACGCCGAGCAGCTGCAGGTACTTTACGACCTGGGCTTCCGGAGGCTGAGCGTGGGCATTCAGGATTTTGATCCGCGTGTGCAGTTCGTGATAAACCGCATGCAGACTTTTGAACAGACTAAGGAGACTTTTGATGCGGCCCGTGCCATTGGCTATACTTCCATCAACGCGGATATTATATACGGACTGCCGTTCCAGAATGCGGACTGCATACGCCATACCATTGAACGTGTAAAAGAGCTGCGCCCGGAGCGAATTGCCTTCTACAGCTATGCCCACGTGCCCTGGAAGAGCAAATCACAGCGCCGCTACTGTGAGGCGGACCTGCCGGAGCCGGCCGAGAAACGCGCCTTGTATGAACTCGGGCGAAATATGCTGGAGGAGGCGGGCTACATAGAAATTGGCCTGGACCACTTTGCACTGCCGGAGGATGAGTTATGCCTTGCCGCCCTGAATGGCACGCTGCACCGCAACTTTATGGGCTACACGCCCCGTCATACCGAGCTGCTGATCGGCCTCGGTGCTTCCAGCATCTCCGACACCGGCACGGCTTTTATGCAGAATATTAAAGAAGTGGAAGCTTATGAGGAGGCGATAGAGGCCGGTGTGCTTCCTCTGCTGAAAGGCCATGAACTGACAGAGGAAGACATGATCATCCGCAAGCATATCCTGAACCTGATGTGCCGTCTTTATACTTCCTGGGCCGAAGATGAGCTGCCCTACATAGTGGATGCGCTCATCAGGCTGCAGCCGCTGGAGGCAGACGGTTTAGTAGACTATAGCAACCATGATATTCAGGTGCTGGAGGCTGGCCGTCCCTTCCTGCGCAACATCGCCATGTGCTTCGATGCCAAGCTTTGCAAGGCCAAACCAACAGAGCCTGTGTTCAGCAAATCGGTATAACGAAGGCTTTTCATGATTAATTTGATTTTGGGGATGAAGAGACGCAGTAACATAATGCGTCTCTTTTTCTTTACTGGCGCCGGTATCTAACCGGTGCCAGTAAATGTGCAGCGAGTCTTCAGCATCGCATTCATATATGAAAGCATATCCTGTTCTAAGTGATCTAACCACCCCTCCCCCTCCTTGCCAAAGGAGGGGGAGGCTTTTGTTACTTTATTTTAAGTAAGAGTTTCATAGCTGCTGGCATCGCGCGTACAGGTCGCGACCTATCCCTACAAGGCATAGACACGCCCATCTGAGAATAGGACCCATACTTTACCTCCCGCAATTAAACATTTCGCCTTACCTTTGCAGAAACACGACCCGCTGCTATGAGCTATTTCTACGTAAAGGCGCTGCACATCATCTTTGTAGTAACCTGGTTTGCCGGACTGTTCTACATTGTGCGCCTGTTTATCTACTACGCTGAAGCGGCCGAGAAACCAGAGCCTGAAAAATCCATACTTCAGAAGCAGCTCGGTATTATGCAGAAACGGTTGTGGTACGGCATCACCTGGCCCTCCGCCGTCCTGACGCTCATATTCGGGCTTACCATGCTGTACCTGTACGGCTCCATTCCCGGCTGGCTCGTCTGGAAACTGAGCTTTGTAGTGGGGCTTTACGTGTATCATTTCCTTTGCCACGCCATCTTTAAACAGCAGCAGCAGGGCATCATCAAGTATAACTCCACCCAACTCCGCATCTGGAACGAGGTGGCCACGCTTTTCCTCATCAGCATTGTGTTTCTAGTGGTGCTTAAAAGCACGCTCAGCATGCTCTGGGGCATTATTGGGCTCATCCTTTTCTCCGCCATGCTCATGCTGGCCATCCGAATTTACAAACGCGTGAGGGAGGAAAGATAGGGAGAGTTTGAGAGTTAAAGAGTTGGGGAGTTTAGGAGGTTAAAATATACAGTTCATGCCGCAAGTTTAGCGGTAGCGTAACTTGTGGCTAAGTATGGTAGCAGTTTGTAACTGCTTTGCTCCGGAGGAGCAAGACCACAATGTCTGAAGCCACACTTTATACTTTGTCTATAGTTAAGGAAGCATTAACCTTCTGCTAATCTTCACTTTTCTACTCACACAAAAAGCCAGTTGCAAACTGGCATCAAAGCTAGCCACAAGTTACGCTACCGCTAAACTTGCGGCAGATTAACAACCTCCCAACCCTATCTAACCTTCTAACTTTTTAACTTTCTAATTTATAAGCCTTACCTTTGTAAGTATGAACAAAGCACTGAAGGCTAACGAGAGAGAACTGATTAAACTGATCCGCTTTTTCAGCAAGCGCGCCGAGCAACTAACAGCAAGTGAGGAACTAAGCGAGGACCAGAGACAGCTGACACAGGCTTGCCAAAACCTGGAGAAGCAACTGCTGCAGCACGCCGAAAACCGCGTGGCTATCATGGATAAGCGTGCCCGCCTGGAAAAACTGATCGAGGATAATGCCCAATGCCCCAAGTGCCACAAAGCCGAAATGCTGAAGCAGCAGGCCGTTACCACCAACGAGCATGGCTGGAAGCTGAATACCTACCGCTGCCGCCGCTGTAATACCTCTTTTACCTGGAACCGCCCTAATAACCCCTGGCACATGATGGAGTTCATGGAGCTCTACATTAAAGAGCTGGAGGAGTCGCTGGAGGCAGGTTTGGAACCGTCCATACGCCAGCAAACCGAGGCCGCCATTCCGCAACTACAGGATAGCCTTTACCGTCTGCGCCCCGTGCTACAGGATTCCGATGAAGAGGTGCAGGCACTCACCGAGAAAGAGCGAGAAATGGACAAGCTCATCCACCAGTTTAAAAATTACCTCCTCATTGAGAAAATCAAACTGGATACCTACCAGGAGTAGGTATTGGTTATTAGTTGTTGGTTAAAAGTTACTGATTATTTTTTTTGATTTCCAACCAATAACGAACAACCATCAACCAATAACAAAATTTAAAATCCAGTACCAGAAGGCAAGGGTAAGGAAAGAAATGGGGATTCCGAAACCCACCATCATATTGGCCAAACGTGGTTTCAACCCGTAGGATGCCGCCACGATACTCCCGGTGATCATGGGGGCCATAGCGGCCTCCATCACGCTTATCTCCAGCAATTCTCCCCGCACACCAAGCACCCCAAAGTATAAACCAAGTATGAGCAGCGGGGCCAGCATCAGCTGAAAAGTAAGTCCGAGCGCCAGAAAGCCCCAGTGTTTGCTGCGCCACTCCGGCTTTAGCTGCAGGCCCACCGACACCAGCGCCAACGGCGACACGGTACTGCCCAGGCGCTGGAAAACATCTTTCATATCTGCCGAAAAGCTAAAACCAACCAGGTTGAGGATCAGGGCCAGCATAAATGCAATAAATGGCGGGAACAGGAAGATCTTGCGTGCTATAGTCCCGATACTGGCTGCCCCCCTTGAAAAGCTCGCAGCCAGCGCAATGCCAACTGTTGAGAGCACCACAAAGGTGCCGGGCTGGTCTATAAGTATAACCGTTTCCAGGCTATCGGCACCGTAAAGCGCCTCAATAACCGGCAGCCCGATAAAGGACGTGTTTCCAAGTCCACCTGTAAGTATGAGGCAACCAACCAGCTTGCGCGACCACCCAAAGGCTTTGCCCAGCCCCCAGAAGAATAAGGCCGCCGCACCAAAACAAATCCAGGCAAGCCCGACCGGCAGCAGCACCGTGCTATCCAGTTTTACTTCAGGTATAAAGTATAGCGCCAGTGCCGGTAGCGAAATGTAAATGATAAACTGGTTGAGCACCTGTGGCGTGTTCTTCGGAAAATCCTTTACCCGCTGCAGCAGCAGGCCAAGGCCCAGGCACCCAAATAAAAGTATAAAACTGCTCATCTAGGTTTTTTAAAAAGAAAATATGTCGCAGTTTAGCCGCGACGGGCAAAGGTAAGGCAGCAGGTTTTAATTAACAGGGCCACCTGTCATAAAAAAGGCAGCAACACATTGCCATGCTCCTGCCTCTAAACAATTAAATCATGCTCGTTACTGCAGCACCACCCGCTGCACTACCCGGGTATCACCGGAAATAATGCTCAGAAAGTATACCCCGGCCGCTAAATGCTGCGTTTCCAGTTGCAGGTTATGCTCACCGCTGTGCAGCCGTTTGGTTACATCCAGCACATTTGCCGATTGGGCATTGGTAAGTACAAACCGCACTTCCGGGCGCTTCAGCCCGTTCACTTTCAGGTTGAGGTTGCCTGCCGATGGTACCGGGTATACCTGCACGGCCCGCTCCAAGGCTTCTGCTTCAGCGGAGGCCAGAGGGCCGGTATAAGAGAGCTTATAAATGGCATGGGCCTTATCATCAGAGATAAAAAGATTTCCGTCAGGGTCTACTGCAATGTCTACGGGCCGGGCGTAAGCTTCGGTAGAGTCGCTGTTGAGGAAGCCGCCCACCAGGTCTAGCTGATCGCCCGGCTTATCGCCCTGCCAAGTGAAGTAGATGATTTTGTAGCCAGTGGCTTTGGAGCGGTTCCAGGAGCCGTGCAAGGCGATCAGGGCGCCGTTGCGGTAAGGCTGGGGCAGTTTAGTGTCCTGGGTAAAGAGCAACCCCAGCGGTGCCGAGTGCGCTTGTATGCCTTTGCTGATGCGGTCCATGGCGGTGCAATCCACGGCTCCATCGGCGTTCAGCTGCACATCCTTGACAAAAGGCATGTTATCCATCCCCTCGCGCGGGTCGGGGTTGCAGAAAGGCCAGCCGTAGTTGCCGCCATCGCGCACCAGCGTAAACTCCTCCGGTGGGTTATTGTCAACGTAGCTCTGCACCACCTTGCCATAATTGCCGGTTCCATCTTCATAAGGATAAGCTACGTTATCGCGGTTATTAACCGTTACCCATAGGTTGTTGGTGCCCGGCACAAAGTCCAGACCTTCTGCGTTGCGTAGGCCCTCGGCAAACAATCTGCCTCCTGAGCCATCGGCGTTATACACGTAAATTGCGCCACGTTTGGGGTCACTTTGGGTATCTTCTATACAGGCGTTGCAGGTAGAGGCGATGGATACGTATAGCTTATCATTGCTGTCGATGGCGATGTTTTTGAGTACGTGGCCGTAGCTGCCCTTCAGTTCCGCCAGACTTTCATCAGGTAGGTTATCTACCACTACCTCCATGTTCTGGCCCTGCGTATCGCCATCGGTATATTGATGGCGGATGATCCTATTCTTTTCGGCAATGTACACATACTGCTGCTCTCCTATTTTATGGAAAACGATATCGTGCGGCTTCTGCAGTCCAGAGGCGAAATCAAATTCCTGTGGCGTGCCGCCGTTTGGATCCGGGCGGAAGATTTTGACAAAGCCGTTGTCTGGTTTGGAAACGAACAGGTCGCCGTTGGGTGCCACCGCCATAAACCGGGCACCGCTGAGGCGGGCGTACACTTCCAGCTTAAAGTTAGGGGGCACACTGGCAAAACGATCCACATTAAACGGCGCCTTCCGCATGCTTTCCGGCACTTCTATTTTTACCGTTTCGGTGGCTGCAGGGGGTGTTTGCGCAAAGGTGAAAACCGGCACTGCCAGTGCAAAGGTTAGCAAGTATGATTTGAGTAAAAGCTTGAATGGCATACGAAGTAAAGGTTAGTGACGTGGTAAAGCATTATCTGCTTTTAGTGACTTCTTTGGGAAAAGTTACAGCTTACAACCTCCATTCTGTATAATTTGCAGCATTGCAGCAGACAGCTTTTTGCCTCTTCCCATAATTCCCTGACTACTCTACTGCTGCGGCTATTGGATTCACTCTAAGAAATGCGCCGTTTACTACTATAAAAATCTAATTTTATAATAGATAAGTATAAAATAAAGATAAACATCATCACCTCTTCCCATTACTTGCAAGGCCCCGGAAGTACTTACTCTAAAACCTTGCAGTACTTCATCTGGCTCTACTGCTCCTGAGACTACAGCAATAATCTAAATCCACTCTTCAGATCAGATGTACTAACCATAACCAAACACACTATGAAAACAAATTATATAAGGACTGCATTAAGTCGCCACGACTTCTTCAGGTATATTTTGATCAGCCTTTTTATTTCTCTCTCTTCCGCTTCTTATGCCCAGGAAATTGAGTGGGACAAATCTTTTGGCGTAGAAATCTCAAAAAGGCTCTATATCTCTCAGCAAACAACCGACGGTGGCTACATTTTAGGAGGTACTTCTGGTCCTTATTACAACGGAGGCGAGGCTGAAGGGGCAAGAGGAGGTACTGACTATTATATAGTGAAGGTAGATGCGAATGGCCAGAAAGTATGGGAAAAGACCTTTGGCGGTAGTGAGAATGACGAACTTATGCTAGTCCGGCAAACCAAAGACGGCGGTTTTATACTAGCAGGAAACTCTAGATCAGGAGTCAGTGGAGACAAATCCGAAGCTAACAGAAGCGGCTGCGTCACCCAATGCTTTTCACTTGATTTTTGGATAGTTAAGCTGAATGCTGCCGGAGAGAAAGAGTGGGACAAGACCTTTGGCGGAAAAGGCTATGATTTTCTCACCTCACTGCAGCAGACCACCGACGGCGGCTATATATTGGGAGGATATACTAGCTCAGGTAGCAGCGGTGACAAGACAGAAGCCTCCAGGGGAGGGTACGATTACTGGATTGTAAAAACCGATAGGCAAGGTGTGAAAGAATGGGACAAAACCTTCGGTGGTGCCAGAAGCGAAGAGTATGGCGATGAGGACCTTGACCTGCTCACGGCACTGCAGCAAACCAAAGATGGCGGTTACATTCTGGGGGGCTATTCATGGTCAGACGCAGGTGGTGATAAGAGCGTGGACAACAAAGGGAGATGTGATGCTGACAACTGTACAGGAGACTATTGGGTGATAAAGGTGAACGCGGCCGGTGCAATGGAGTGGGAAAAGACAATTGGAGGAAATGACGACGACCGCCTCACTTCCTTGGTACAGACCACAGACGGCGGTTATCTTCTCGGGGGCTATTCTGGTTCAGGTAGCAGTGGAGACAAGACAGTGGCAAACAATGGCCCTTGTTACATTGACCTTCTTTTGAACGACCTCGTCTGCACGACTGACTATTGGGTGGTAAAACTAGATGCAGCAGGCGACCAGGAATGGGATAAGGCCTATGGTGGCAACAGAGACGACAGGCTGACCTCGCTACAGCAAACGGAAGACGGGGGATACATATTGGGAGGCTACTCCAACTCAGCTAGCAGCGGTGACAAGACAGAAGAGAACCGCAGCATCTGCTATACGGATGCCACTACAGAGGATTTTATTTGCCCCTCTGACTATTGGGTTATCAAGCTAGACCCTAGCGGAGACAAGAAGTGGGACAAAACCCTTGGTGGCGACGAGCACGAGGAGTTACAAGATGTTAAGCAAACCAAAGACGGCGGATACCTACTTGCCGGTCTGTCTCGCTCAGGTATAAGCGGAGACAAAACCGAAGACCCAGAAAGCAGCACAGATATTTGGATTGTGAAGCTAAGCGTAGAAACCTTATGCACACCTCCCACCCCGTCCATCACCCTTGCCCCTACCTCTGATATCTACACTGGAGGCAACGCCAGCACCATTTACCTGGGTTACGGCCCGCAAAGCGTGCAGTTAGTGGCCTCTGGCGGCGAAAGCTATACCTGGCGCCCTGCTGATGGCCTGAGTAACGCGTCAGTTGCCAACCCTGTGTTTACGCCTACGGCTGCCGGCAGCTACTCCTTTACCATCACGGCCTACAACGGCGCCTGCTCGGCCACAGCCTCGGTCACCATCACGGTAGTGGATGTGCGCTGCGGCAACAGGAAAGTACAGGTATGCCATAAAGGTAAAGCGCTCTGTATCTCTCCTTCGGCCGTGGCCGCACACCTGCGCAACCACCACGAGGACCGGCTGGGCACTTGCGGCGTAGGTATACTTAAGACGCAGGCGGTATCGCTGCGCATTTACCCTAACCCACTCAGCGACTGGGCCAAAGTGGAGCTTACCCTGCCGGAGGATGAACCATACCTGCTGGAGCTCTACAATGCAGGTGGCAAAAATCTAGGCGTAGTAGCCGAGGGACAAGGTGGCGAGTTGTTGCAGCTGGAGCTGAGGGCAGAGAAGCTGCGCAAGGGCGTGTACTACCTCCGCCTCACCACCTCCAGCGAGGTGCAGACTTTTAGGCTTTTGATCAATAAGTAAAGGACGATAATTCAATACAAAAACTGGCTGTACCACAAAGTACTGCCGGCTTTTGTTACCCCAGCAGCGAGTTGGTGAACTTCAGCTTTATACTTGCCTGGAAGTTACCGATGGTCTTGAAGATCTCCTTTAGCGTAGCCTGCTCAATTTTGGTGAGGCTGCGGATATCGATGAAGTTGTCGGGAGCGGCTTTGTCCTGGATCATTTGCACGGCCTGCTTCTTCAGGCGCAGGCTCATCAGGTAATAGTAGGCATGCATCAGCTCGTGCAGGTCGTTCTCGGCGAACTCTCCTAAAACTTTTAATGCCTCCAGCCGCTCACCGGTATTGGTCTTAAACACCCTGCTCTTGAGGGCATGCACCCGCACCAGGTCCACGATCGGGGTCATGGTTTTCTTAATGTCGAACACCTCATGCCCTCCCTTGTTAAACGTTTTGATGTTTTTGAAGAACGTAAGCGGGGGCTCGTACTGCAGGGCATTCTGGGCCATGTGGTACAGGAACCTGCCCAAGGGCTTCTGCAGCTCCTCATCCAGAAACGCGCGCAGCTCCTCCATGATAGAGGCCTCCCCGTAGATGTAGCGGCAATCGAAGAAGGTGGAGAATTTCATCACCTTTTCCTGGTCCGGCTCCTGCATCCAGCTGCTGTAGTTGCGCTTCCAGTGCGAGAGAGAGTGCGTCCATTTAGGGTTTTTGGCCATAAAGCCGCCTTTGCAGTAACTAAAACCAATGGTATCCAGCCGTTCCGATACCTGATCGGCAAACCGCAGGAAATACTCCCGCACCAGCTCGCGCTGCTCGTTGGCCTTGTCTTCGTAAATGATGGCGTTGTCCTGGTCGGTGTTCAGGGTTTGCTCCTTGCGCCCCTCGCTGCCCAGCACCATGAAAACGAATTTAGCAGGAGGTGCGCCCATCTCCTCAATCACGCCCTCTATCACCTTGGTGGCGATGGTATCCGACACGGTGGTGATTACCTGGTTCACGATCCCGGGCTTAACGCCGCGGTCCAGGAGCTGGTATACAATTTCGGGCACCTTCTCCCATTTGCGCTTCAGCTCCTCTACCGATTGCGCCAGCTTTACTGACTGTATAAACATAAACGGTGACTGCGCCTGGTCGCTCAGTAGCTTGTTACGACTCAAGAAACCCAAGTACTGCCCGTTTTCCTCCACCAGCAAGTAGCGGGTTTTGGTCCGGAACATCAGAAGTATAGCCTCATACACAAAGGCCTGCGTGTTGATGCTGACGATCGGGTTATCCATCACCTGCCGCACCGGCTCCTGCACGCTTACCTGCCTGGCCACCACATTGTCGCGGATGCTGATGTCGGTGAGGTAGCCGATGACCTGCCCCTGGGTATTCTGCACAAACAGGCAACTCACCTTCTTCTCGGCCATCAGGCGGGCCACCTCATATATCGGGGTGTCGCCGTGGCAGGTAACCAGCTCGCGGTACACCAATGTCTCTATCTTGCGGGAGTACAGCTGGTCGGAAGCGATAAAGTTATCCTCGAAGGCAGTCGGTTTCTTCACAAAGTGGGCGAACTCGTCGTTGAGCATGCGGCGGCCAAACTCCACGGTAAAATAATGGAAGAAATCCTCGTAGGCCTGGCAGAGCTGCCTGAAATCGCGGCGCGGCAGAAAGTATACCACGGTGCCTTTTTTAGCGATCACAGAGCGCAGCGACCTTTTGCGGTTCAGCAAAACCGAAATCCCACCATAGCAGTAGCCGCTGTGGTGATGCTCTATTACGCGCCTGTTCTGCTCGCTGTCATAGAAAAAGCTCTCATACTCCCCCTCCACAATCAGGTCCACGCCTTTCATTTTGGTAACCTCCTGGTGGAAGATGGCCGTGTCCTTGGTGTAGCGCACCTCCTGCAACAGGTCGGCCACTCCTAGCAGCACCTCTTCCGGCAGCAGGTTAAAGGGCTTCACCGTTTTCAGAAAATCTAATTTATCCCTCATAAAGTATGATGCCTAAAACAGCAAGTATAATAATCGCAAGTATAACGAACAGGATGATCTTGGTTCTGGAGGAGGATTTGCGCTCCAGTGCCTTACTCTCCTCTTGTTGCATCAAAATGGTATCCGGCGTGATATCTCCCTGCTCGGCCAGCCTAAAAAAGCAGGCTGCGGTTGCCTTTACGTCCACGGCTGCATCGTGTTGCTGAAGCAGCGGCTCCTGAAACAGGCGCTCATACAGCTCCCCAAGCCTCAGAAAATGCTGCCGCGGATCCAGCAGAAATTTGGCAGAGGCGTTCATGGTACAAAAGGTAGGGAGTTGCAGCAGCGGGTTAGAGAGTTTTGCCCTATGGAAACCTACTCCCAGCATGTGGTAATCGAGCTGCATAAAATGCCCCACCACCAGTGGTTGGTACTGTTCCAGGTCCTGCGCCAACAGCGATAGTACCTGCTTTCGCTCTTTGCCGTGAGCCTGCAGAAACTCGGGTGTAATCCCGTGTATCTTTCCTGAGGTTTCCGATATCTGCAGCTCCGGCTCGTAAATGTAATGGTTCTCCGACTTCAGTTGCAGCCCTTCTTTGTTATACACTTCCCAGGCGATCTGAATGGAATATGGCCAACTATTGTCGTCAGAATAAGGCGCATCCCAGTCAAGCGGTTTGCCGGTGGTTTCGGTGTCGATGAAAAGTATAAAATCGCGCATGGCTTAGTTCGCGGCCGCTTCAGGTATTCCTGTTTTTCCCTTCATTAGTACGTATTTTTTGCAGCCTGCTGCAGTGTGATTTATACTTGCTTACTGGTGATTATCTTAGGTTTTATACTTTGGCTATACTTTAGCCCCAGCTTTCTTCAATTCGAAGCAAGCTAACTACAGCTGCTGTTCCGGATATCTCTGTCCGCCCCCCCTTTCTGCTGGCGCGAGTTTGTAACTCGTGTCCATTTATGATGTTGAGTTTGTAACTCAACTGGTTTGAAAAGCCATCTTTCGTAGCCGCTTCCTTCCATTCGAACTAGGCTATCCTTTTTAGATGCTGTTCATCCTCAGTCCTACAAACCTAAAGTTTCAGCTCTAGCTTTGGTGCCCTCAAGCCCGGGAGGGCTCATCTTTGGGCATCGCGCTGGGAGCTTTTCCTGCCGGGGGTAGGGGCCCTCTTTTCGTACCTCGGGCTGCCTCGCCTCCGGCTCGGCACCAGAAAACCTCGCATAGGCGCTCACCCCAAAGACTGGGATCATTTCTCGATAGCCGCTGCTCTGTCCAAAGTCCCCCTTCGAAGGGGGGGAGGGGGATGACAATCGTTCGCGAGCAATCCTGTACATCCCAAAATCCTGTAAATCCTGATTCAGACAGTAAGTAAAACTCCCCTCCTTAGACAAGGAGGGGCAGGGGTGGTTGGCCCCGGCACCGCCATCCCTCCCCTGTTTTAGGGGAGAGACGGGGTGAGGGTAACACCTATATCGCCTTCGCTTTCTCTTTCAGCCAGGCCAGTTCGTCCTCTGTCAGGTGTGGGCCGAGTTTTTCTACTACCTGTGCGTGGTACTCGTTCAGCCACTTGATCTGGTGGGCCTCCAGCAGCTCTTTCTTCACCGGAGTGGTGTCGATCAGGGCCATCGTTAGGTGCTCGAAAGTATAAAACTCGCCAAAGTCGTTGGTTTCGTCCTGCACGGTAAGCACCAGGTTCTCGATGCGGATGCCGTGCTTTCCGGTGCGGTAAATGCCTGGCTCCACCGAGGAGATCATCCCTAACTCTAGATCCACTGCCGTTGGCGTGGGGTTGAGCACATGCGGGCCCTCATGCACGTTCAGGAAAAAGCCGACGCCGTGGCCGGTGCCGTGACCGTAGTTTCGGGCATGGTCCCAGAGCGGCTTGCGGGTGATGGCATCGATCTGGTAGCCTTTCGTGCCTTTCGGGTAACGGGCCGTGGAGCCGTCAATCATCCCTTTCAGCACCAACGTATAATCTATACTTTCCTCCTCGGTTAGTTTTCCTAAGGACACCACTCGCGTAATATCGGTAGTGCCGGAAGTGTACTGCCCACCGGAGTCAACCAGGAAAAGGCCCTCTGGCTGCAGTTCGATATCGCTTTCAGGGGTAACGCGGTAGTGTGGCAGGGCACCGTGCGCTCTGTAACCGGAGATGGTATCGAAGCTCTCGCCCACAAAACCCTCCTGCTGGGCACGGAACTCGCGCACCTTCTCCACCACCGTCAGCTCTGTTATTTTGGTTTTGCCAATGTTTTCCTCCAGCCACTTAAAGAAGCGGGTCAACGCCACGCCGTCTTTGATCATTGTCTGGCGGGTATGCTCCATCTCCACTTCGTTCTTCATGGCCTTAAAGAAAGTGGTCGGGTTGGTGTCCTGGATCACGCGCACCTCCTTTGGCAGCTCCTTGTAAAGCGCATAGCAGTTGCGGCGCGGGTCGACCAGAATGCTGTTGCCCGGTATGGCCGACACAGCTCTTTCGATCATGTCGTAGGTCTCCAGCTCCACGCCGGCTTTTTTTAATCTGGCCTGATCTTCTTCGCTGAGTTTGGTGGCATCCATAAAGAGCATAGCCTTGTTTTGGCTAATGAGCGCGAAACTCAGCACCACAGGGTTACACTTCACGTCGGAGCCGCGCATGTTAAAGAGCCAGGCCATGTCATCAAGCGAGGAGATCAGGTGGTACTCGGCTCGATGCTTTTTCAGGGCCGCGCGCAGGCGCTCCAGCTTGCTTTCCAGCCGCTCTCCCACTACCTCCTCACCTAGTAAAAAGGCAGGTGCAGATGGCAGGTCCGGCCTGTCCTGCCAGATCGGCTGCAGGTAATCGCGGTCGCTGTTGATCTTCAATCCAATCGGCGTAAGCTGCGACTCCAGCAATTGGGCCAGAGCCACGGAGATCAGTTTTCCGTCGAAAGCCACGGTGGCGCCCTCCGGCAACCGCTCGCCTAGCCAGTCGATATATTCCGGTGCGTTCTGCACGCGTAGTTTCGCCAACTCAAAACCGGTACCCTCCAGCTGCTCATTGGCCTGCACAAAGTAGCGCGCATCCGTCCAGAGGTGGGCTGTGTCTTCGGTAATTACCAGTGTGCCCGCCGAGCCGGTGAAGCCGGAGGCAAACTCAATGCACTTATACCTGTCTGGCACATACTCACTTATATGCGGATCAGCCGATGGAATGATGTAGGCGCTCACGCCCTCGCCTTTCATCTGGCTTCGGATGGCTGCTAATCTTTCTTGGTAGGTCATGTAGAATGTAATTTTCGGTTTGAGGCAAATTAAGGAAAGATAGGGAGAAATGCTTGGCAGAAGCCGCTAAACCTTACTACTGCACGGCGGTGGCACGTCTTTTCCGACTTCGGCGCACACGCATGGCGGTATCCAGTGAGAAGCGGTTATACTTATGTTCAAAAACGAACAGCAGGCAAAAGTATAGCCCGTAAAACATCTGGCTGAAGATGCTGTTCCAGTTCTCGAGCAGGCTGGAGCCGAAGATAAGCGCCACCATCAGCAGCACTCCCACTGCCGACACCACCCGCGTAAAAAGCCCGACCAGCATCAGCGCCCCAATGTTCAGCTCCAGGTACGGCAGGTAATAGCCAAAACCCTGTACCAACTCCGGCGGTAACCAGGTATCCTTAAAGTTTTGGGCCATGCCCTCGCTAAAATCCCGCAACTTGGGCAGACGTACCAGGCCGTGGCCCAACATGCTCATGCCGATGGGTAGGCGCGCTAAAAAGTATCCGAAGGCAGCGTTTTTCATAAGTATGGTAGCTTACGAAAAAGTGGTGGGTTAGGGAGAAAACACAACTGAAAGATCGCGCCATCCACCTGAATACGGCCTTAGCCGAGGTTGAACCGGTGCAGCCTTTGCACGAACTGCTCGCGCTGGTACCAGTCGTTGTGCACCAGTTCCAGGGTATCCACTGTAAAAGTGCTGAAATCGTGGTTTCTATACTTTTCCAGCACCCGCAGGTAGGCCTCAGTATCGCGGAGGGGTGCCCGGAAGCGTGCCACCGTGGCATGGGCCGTTTGGATGGCGTAGCGCTTGTCTATACTTTGCTCCAGGTCTGAGTCCCTGAAATTGGCGCGCAGGTTATCGCGGAGATGGTTGAGGGTGTTATCGGATAAAAAGCCCTGCACCATCACACAAGACGGCGAGGCCGTAATGCCTTTAAAGCTGATCTCTATGCGGCTGTGAGCAGGTATACTTTTCCGGATGAGTTCCACATAATCCGGCACCGAAATCTGCCCCAGCTCAAAGCCGCTGTAGCAGGGGATAATGGACATCACGGTGACGTGAATATCGGAATCCGGGTAGTAGTACTGTGCCGGGTCGATAGCTCTCAATTCGCTGAGGAAAGCCTGTATTTGCTGTTTGGTTTGCTTGTCCGGACGAAGCAGCAGTGTTAGTCCCATCCTGTCATCCTCAGCCGAGTCGATCAAGGGGTCGAGTTGGTATTGGCCGGAGCGGATTTTCTCTATGGAGGTGCGGTAGAGGGTGTCGTAGTGCTCCGGGAGGTTCATGGGATAGGTATAAGTCAGCTTGCCTTATAACTTCATAGAATATTATTAAATCATTGATTAGCAGTTGAAGACGAAGGCTCCTTCTCTGCTTCTAATGGTATGTTTTTATCCAAACAGTATTGTTCAATTTCTGTGTCAGTAACTAAATATTGATCACAGAATTCATCAAGCTCTTTTTCTGTGGCTTTAAAGTAGCGCTCCTGAGCAGTCATTAGCTTTTCTGTTTGCTCAATAAATTTCTCAAAATCCTTATTGATCTTGCAAAGCTTATCAATAGTTTTAAAATCTAAGTCTCTATAGGTTGGTGTAAACAGGATCTTACTTTCAAACGGATTTGCATTCAGTTCTATGATTCCAATCCCAAAGGATTGATTTAATCTTTCCATTTCTTCAGTAAGATTGTCATTAATTTCGAATGCAACCAAATATCCATAATTAGCCCAACTTGAGTTCGAAACGGCTTGAAAGAAAGCTTTCTTAAGCTCTGAGTCACTATTTATTTCTTTCTTGATTTCGTAAGAGCTTAGCTTAAAAGTATCAACTCGATTTATAGCCTTTAGAAAATTTTGACTTGCCTTTGACTGAAGATTCATGAAGCTAATACCGATCATGTCTGGGTGTGTCCAAATTTGGTTGCTATCCTTTCCAAAAGTTGATTGCTCATGAAAAATAGTTTTTGAGTAGATTCCTGAGTTTTTGAGGTAACTGCTCAGAAGTCTATGCAAATCCCTTTCATCGTATGATTTGATCTTCCCATTCTTTTTGGGTGAAACCAGCTCTGTTGCTTGGGTAAGAGTATCAAGACCAATGTTATTCTCATTTTTTGTCAAATAATAAGAATATGACCCATCTGAAATCTTAATTCTTTTTACCCTTGTATCTCCTTTTCGGATAAAATCACCAAGCAACGCTGAAACGGTTGCTTGAGGCGTTTTAGCGTCTTTAAAATCGTAGTACTTGTTTGCTATAATGTGATTACAAACCTCCATATAGTTTGTAAGTGCATTTATCTCATCTAAGCTTTTTAAGATTGCTTCCTTTACTGTCATTTCTAAAGTGCTCTGGTGTTTCTCCAATAATTTGCATCCTTCTATAACTTATTGTCTATAGAAGCATGATATACCATCATCCTGAATATTGAAAATAAATTTAATAATATATTACAATAGTTAGAACCCTACTGGTTATTATCATTTTTCTCCCCCCTTCCAAAATCGCACAAACTGTTCAATATTGAACACCTACAAAAGCCTAAAAACCAGTATTTTAAATCTTAAATACCAATATATCAACTACTTACATAACTGGCATCTAAATTGGCTATACCCTCACGAGCAAGTATAAAATAAAACTATGGATCGTGAATTATCAGCCTCAACCAAACAAGCCAACCGCCACAAGCGCATCTGGCAATTAAGTATAGCCGCCGGCATTTTGCTGGCGGCCATATTCGGGTTCAGGAGCCTGCTTGCGCCGGGCATCAGCCGCAGTGAGCTTCGCACCGCCGTGGTGGAACGTGGGCCGGTGATAGCCACCCTTACCGCCTCGGGTGTGGTGGTGCCGGAACATGAGCAGGCCATCACAAGCCCCATCCAGGCGCGCATAGAGCAGGTGGTGCGCAGTGTGGGCCAGCAGGTGCAGCCCGGCGACCAGGTGCTGCTGCTAGATCGCTCCTTTACCCAACTTGCCTATGACAAACTGAAAGACGAGCAGCAGCTGAACCAGCACAAAAGCGTGCAGATGCGCCTGCAGTTGGATAAAAAACTGAACAGTCTGGAGTCGCAGCTGGCCATAAAGCGCATGAACGTGAAAAGCCTGCAGGCCCAACTGGAAGATGAACAATACCTGCTGAAGATAGGCGGCGGCACCCAGGAACAGGTAAAGCAGGCCGAACTAAAACTAAAGATAGCCCAGCAGGAGCTGGCACAACTGGAGCTCGACATTGCCAGCGAGCGCAAACTACTGAAAGCAGATGAACAGGAACTGAGCTATACTTTGGCCATGAACGGCCGCTCGCTCGAGGAACTGGAGCGCAAAATGAAACAAGCCGAAGTGCGCGCCACACGCCCCGGCGTGGTAACCTGGCTGAAAGATGAGATCGGCAGCAGCGTGAATGCCGGCGAGGTAATTGCCCGACTTGCCGACCTGAGCAGCTTCCGGGTGCAGGCCAGCATCTCGGATGCCTTTGCTGACCAGCTGCACGTTGGCGGAGAAGCTATCGCCCGCATCAACAACTCCACCGACCTGAAAGGCCAGATTGTAGCCATAGAGCCTGCTGTGAAAAACGGCACGGTTACATTTTATGTGGCCCTGGATGAAAGCAGCCACCAGCTGCTGCGCCCCAGCCTCCGCGTGGACCTCTTCGTGACCACGGCTACTAAAAGCGATGCCCTTCGCGTGAAAAACGGCCCTTACTTTAACAGCGGTTCTCTGGATAAGGTATTTGTGCTCCGCGATGACGAGTTGGTGCAGGTATCGGCCCGAACCGGAGTAAGCAATACTGATTTTGTGGAGCTGGAAAGCGGCGTGCAGCCCGGCGATGTGTTGGTGATATCGGACATGAAAGACTACGAGCACGTGCAGGAGGTGCGGCTGAAGTGATGGGCGAATCAAGTATCACAACACACGTAGCTCGACCTTCTTCTACTTTGCATAGATACATGATGTCCGCTATTTCTGATTTATAATCTGGAACGGCAAAAGCACCATAAGATGCTCAGATTCTATACCTCAAAATGATCGTGATACTTGATACGAACATCGTGATACGCTAAAGTTAAAACTATGAAAAACTACTACTTATATTGTTTGCTGTTTGTACTCCTGACCCTGCACTGCGGCCAAAGTATAGCACAGCCTGGACCACGGCAAATTAGCCTGCAGGAGGTGATCGCTTTGGCGCAGGAGCAATCGGCGGAGGCGCTGAAGGTGGAGACAAGCCGCGAGAACAGCTACTGGAAATGGCGCAGCTTCAGATCGGACTACAGGCCGCAGTTGACGCTGGAGGGCACGCTGCCGGATTTCAGCCGCACCATTACGCCGGTCACACAGCCCGACGGCACCATCGATTTTAAACCGGTATCCATCAACAACACTGACCTTGGCCTTACATTGAGCCAGGTTATCAGCCCAACCGGCGGAAAGGTGTTCATCACCTCGCTTATGCAGCGCTTCGATGACTTTGACCGCGACCAGACCCGCTACAACGGCAACCCGGCTATTATCGGCGTGGAGCAGCCGCTGTTCGCCTACAATGCCCTGAAATGGAATAAGAAAATAGAGCCGCTGCGCTACGAGGAGATGCAGAAGCAGTACGTGGAGGACCGAGAGGAGATTGCCGTAAAAGCTACCGGTTTGTACTTTGAGTTGCTGCTGGCGCAGGTAAACCAAAGTATAGCCGCCAAGAACCTGGCCAACAACGACACGCTCTACCAAGTGGCGCTGGAAAAGTATAAACTTGGCCGGATTTCCAAAAATGATCTGCTGCAGTTGCGCCTGGCCGTCCTTAACGCTGACCTGGCCCTGGCGCAGGCCAACCTGGATGAGCAGACCGCCGCACTGGCCCTTCGGAACTACATCGGCCTGAAAGACAGTAGCCACTTTAGCCTGCACGTGCCTGAAAACATTCCGGATGAGGCCGTAGCACCAGGACTTGCCCTGGCGGAAGCCAAAAAGAACCGCAAGGAAAGTATAAACTTCAGGCGCAGGACGCTGGAGGCCGAGAGTCTGGTGGCCAAAGCCCGAGGCGATAACGGGTTCAATGCCAACCTGTTTGCTACTTTTGGCCTCACCAACCGTGCTGGCACCTTTACCGACATCTACAGCAACCCGGACAACCAGCAGCGCGCACGCATTGGTTTTAATATGCCCATCATGGACTGGGGCCGGCAGCGCTCCTCCATCAAAGTGGCCCAGCTAAACCAGCAGTTAGTGGAGTACACCATCGGCCAGGAGGAAACCGGTTTTGAGCAGGAGGTAATAACGCAGGTAAACCAGTACAACACCCTGAAAGCCCGCATCCGAACCACTGCCGAAGCCGACGCCATTGCCGCTGAACGCTACGAGATCACTAAAAACACCTTTCTCATCGGGCGCATCAGCATCACCGACCTGAACATCGCCCTTGCCGAGAAAGACCAGGCCCGCCGGGCTTACATCACCGCACTCAGTGAGTTCTGGGAGGCACACTATACTTTAAGACAGCTAACGCTTTACGATTTTGAAAGACAGGAGCCGATTGTGGCGGAGACACAGGAAAGGATATGAGAACAAGTATGAAATGGGATGAGGAAGCACCGGGTCCAACCACCCCTACCCCTCCTTGTCTAAGGAGGGGAGCCTGTAATTACTAATGTTGAAGTGTAAGTTTCATAGTTGGGGATGGATGTCATCAGCAAAAGTTTGAACCCACCCCTAACCCCTCCGAGGTGGGGAATTATACTTGTTCCATAGCAAAGGCAGCAGCTATCGAACCTGATCCCAGTCCTTGGGTTGAGCGCCTATGCGAGTTTTTCCGGTGACGAGCGGCAGCGAGGCAGCCCGAGGCACGAAAAGAGGGCCCCTACCCCCGGCAGGAAAAGCTCCCAGCGCGATGCCCGAGGACGAGCCCTCCCGGGCTGGAGGGAGCCACAGCCAGAGATGCAACGATAGGCTTGTAAGACTGAGGATGAAAAGTAGCAGAATAGTATAGTTAGCGTCGAATTGAAGGAAGCAGCAAGTATGGCTACAGTCGAGTTACAAACTCGACACTATAAAAAGGCACGAGTTACAAACTCGCGCCAGCAGTAGCCAGCAGTAAGAAGGGAGCCAAAAAAAGGCAGTAAAAAATAAAAAAAGCGAATAACAACATCAAAAAAGAATCAACTCTAAAAGACTTATATTTAAAACTATGATCACATTATCCAACATCGAAAAGGTTTACCAAACCAAGTCCATCGAGACGGTGGCCCTGCAGCACGTGAACCTGTCTGTTCCGAAGGGCGAGTTTCTTTCCATCATGGGGCCATCGGGCTGCGGCAAATCCACGCTACTCAACATCATGGGCCTGCTGGACGTGCCCAGCCAGGGCATGGTGGAAATCGACGGGCAGCCCATCACCACTTACAAAGACAAGGAACTTGCGCATATCCGCAACGAGAAAATCGGTTTTGTTTTCCAGAGCTACCACCTGGTACACGACCTGAGTGTGCTGGATAACGTGGAGCTTCCCCTGCTCTACCGCAGCGGCGTTTCCGCTTCGGAGCGCACCAAACTGGCCAAAGCAGCCTTGGAGAAGGTAGGCCTTAGCGCCCGCACCAAACACTTCCCAGGTCAGCTCTCCGGTGGCCAGCGCCAGCGGGTGGCCATTGCCCGCGCCTTGATCGGGCAACCGCAGATCATACTTGCCGACGAACCAACCGGTAACCTGGACTCTGTGATGGGCGAGGAAATCATGAACATTCTCCTGGACCTGAACCGACTGGACGGCACCACCATCGTGATGGTAACGCACGACGAGAACATGGCCCAGAAAACCGAGCGCCTGGTACGCTTCTTCGACGGGCAACAAGTATCTGACGCCAAAGTATTCGCCAACAACCTGCAACAAGTATAGCCATGCTGAAGAATTACCTGAAAATCGCCTGGAAGGTGCTCTTGCGGCGCAAGTTCTTCACCTTTATCAGCCTCTTCGGCATCAGCTTTACGCTCATGGTGCTGATGGTGGCCACCTCCCTCTACGACCATACTTTCGGACCGCAGATGCCGGAGCGTAAAATGGATGAGCTGCTGTTTGTGAATATGATGCGCGAAAGCGCCGAAGGTGGCTATATGAGCAGCGGCCCACCGAGTTATTACTTCCTTGACCGCCACGTGCGCACCTTACAAACGCCGGAGATGGTTTCTATAAACTCTATGCCCTTCCAAGTAAACAGTTATATCAATAACCGAAAGCTGGCATTGGACATAAAGTATACCGACCAGCAGTTCTGGGATATCCTGGACTTTAACTTCGTAGAGGGCAGTTCCTTTGGGCAGCATGATGTAAAAAGTGCCAACCGCGTGGCAGTTATCAACGAGCATACCCGCAACCAGTACTTCGGAGACACCGAGGCCATTGGGAACTACATTGAAGTGGACCAGGTAAAGTATAAAGTGGTGGGTGTGGTAGAAGATGTACCCGTGCTGCGGCTGCACTCTTACGCCGATGTGTGGGTGCCGATTACGCTGCGCAGCCAGGACCTTAACAAACCAGGCCTGCGAGGAACCTATTTTGCCACCATTAAAGCGCGCCAAGCCACGGATATCCCCGCCATCAAGGAGGAGTATGCACAGGTAATGCAGGTGGTGGAGAAACAGCAGCCTGATAAAGACACAAAGCTTTCCTCTTTCCCCGACACCGTTATTGAGGCGTTTGCCCGCACTTTCCTTGGAAAGGGAAAAGAGCCTGGCCTGACAAAACTCTACGTTATACTTGCGGTTGTGGCACTGCTGTTCATGCTGCTGCCTGCCGTTAACCTGGTCAACATCAACATCAGCCGCATCATGGAGCGCTCCTCCGAGATTGGGGTGCGCAAGGCCTTTGGGGCCTCCTCCTCCACCATCATCGGGCAGTTTCTGGTGGAGAACATCTTCCTGACGCTACTGGGCGGCTTGCTGGGCTTTGGCCTTTCTGCCCTGGTGCTGCACCTTATCAACGATAGCAACCTGCTCGTCTACTCCGACCTGGGGCTGAACCTGCGCGTGTTCGGGATGGGCCTGCTGCTTTGCCTTGTGTTTGGTTTGGTTTCCGGAGTTTACCCGGCCTATAAAATGTCACGTTTACATGCCGTAGAGGCGCTGAAAGGAGGTACAAAATGATACGCCATCTGTTTAAACTGATCTGGAACAGGAAAAAAAGCAACTTCCTCCTGATCGCTGAGATTTTCTTCTGCTTCCTGGTGCTGTTCGGGGTGCTGAGCCTGGTAACCTATAACGTGCGCAACTACACCAAGCCGCTTGGTTTTGAGCATGAAGATGTATGGTTGGTAACCATGCGCCCCAACTCCGACTCCACCGCCCAGAACAGGCAGCAGTTGGAGCAGGTGTTAAGCCGGGTGCGCGCTTTCCCGGAAGTGGGGCATGCTGCATTAACCAGTTCCAATGCTCCTTTTTCTTTCAGCCAAATGAATAACAGCTTATCGTATGGTGAAGTCAAAGATGTAATGACGGATAACTACGATGTGCAGGACGCCTATGACAAGGTGATGCGTCTCAATATCACTGAAGGCCGCTGGTTTAACCCACAAGACAACGCCTCGCACCACAGCCCCATCGTGATCAACAAAATGCTGAAAGAGAAACTTTTCGGGCAGGAAGAGGCTGTAGGCAAACTCATCCCCAAGAACGACACCACTAATTATGTGGTGGTTGGTGTAACGGATTACTTCAGGGCTTCCAGCGAGTTTGCCGCCGAAGACCCGGCTTTATTCAACCGTATCAACATGGATAAGAGCCCTGATTATTTCTGGAATGAGTTGTTGGTTAGGGTAAAGCCGGGCACCGGGGTAGCGTTTGAGGAGAGAATGGTAAAGCAGCTCGCCAGCATCGGTAAAGACTGGACGATAGAGGTATCTACGTTGGAAAAGATGCGCCAGAACAAGGCAAAACTGACGCTCGCCCCAATGATTGCCCTCGGCCTGGTATGTGGTTTCCTGATCCTGAACGTGGCGCTGGGGCTTTTCGGGGTGCTGTGGCACAACATCAGCCGCCGCAACGGGGAGATTGGGCTACGCAGGGCACTGGGGGCAGCCTCGAAGCAAATTTACTGGCAGTTTATCGGTGAGGTGCTGGTGCTGGCTACGTTCGGGCTCCTGCTGGGCGCGTTCTTTGCCGTGCAGTTCCCACTGCTGCAGGTCTTCCAGGTTGAGTCAGAAGTATACTTTATAGCGCTCCTGAGTTCTATAGGCATCATCTACCTACTCACTGCTGTCTGCGCGTTTTACCCGAGTCGGCAGGCAGCCGGCATCCATCCGGCGATGGCACTGCATGAGGAGTAGCCTTGTCCCGCCTTGGCAGGAACTGTTTTCCTGCCAAGGCGGGCTGCTTTTCCGGGTCCAATCATCTTTGGGGAGTTAAGAGTTAAGAGTTATGAGTTCAAAGTTCAAAGTTAAAAGTTAGGGGCGATTAACCCACCCCTGCCCCTCCGAGGAGGGGAATTATACCTCTCCCCGACCCTCTCCTTTTCTCGAGGGCCCCTACCCCCAAAACAGGAGAGGGAGTCCGGTCCCAGTGATATAGCAATGGCTATCGAATCTGTTCCCAGTCTTTGGGTTGAGCGCCTTGTGAGATCCGGTGCCGCGCGAGCGGCAGCGCCCTGGCGCAGGAGGGAACACCGCGCGATGCCCTTATCGAGGGCCCCTACCCGCAGGACGAGGCCTCCCGGCCTTGAGGGCACCACAGCCAGAGATGAAACGATAGGCAAGTAAGGCTGGGGATGAACGGCAGCTAGAAAGTACAGCTTGGTTCAAGTTAGGAAAAGCAGGGGCTATGGAAGTATAGAAGGACAGCCAAAGCCTAAGTATGGCCACAGTCAATTACAAACTCAACATAAAAGGCACGCAAACTCGCGCCAGCGATAGGGAACAAGGATATCCCCAGCAGGAAGGATTAAGCCAAAGTTCAAAATTAACTATGAAAGTATAGCAGACACAAACCTCATCCCTCTACCAATTTATACTTTAAACCCTTATCTTTATACATTATAAAGCAGCAATTGCAAACGCACCATGGTCCTTATAATTGACGACGACATAGCCGTACGCGCCTCACTTGGGCTGCTGCTCAAACAGAACGGGTACAAAACCAAAGAGGCAGCCAACCCGGAGGAAGCGCTGCAACTGGCGGGGCAACATCCGCTTGAGCTCGTGATCATGGACATGAACTTCTCCATCGATACCACCGGCCACGACGGGCTTGACCTTCTCAGCAGATTTAAAAGCCTGTACCCCAAGCTGCCGGTTATACTCATTACAGGCTGGGGCTCGATTAGCCTGGCCGTGGAAGGCATGCGGTTAGGTGCTGCTGATTTTATCACCAAGCCCTGGAGCAACGATTACCTGCTGCAGGCCGCTCGCACGGCCCTGAGCCTGTCGCAGGAGCCGCAGGAAGAGGCAACCGAGGGGCTTACCCGCAAAAAGCTGGATAAACAGTATGACTTCGGCAACATCGTCGGCCAGGACCCGCAGCTGCTGCAGATACTGAAAAAGATTGGGCAGATTGCACCCACCGATGCCTCTGTGTTGATAGAAGGCGAGAGCGGCACCGGCAAAGAACTTATCGCGGAGGCAGTGCACCGTAACAGCCAGCGCAAAAGCCAGCCTTTTGTAAAAGTAAACCTGGGCGGCATCTCCTCCACCCTTTTCGAGAGCGAGATGTTCGGGCACAGGCGCGGCGCCTTTACCGACGCCAAGGCAGACCGCGTAGGCCGTTTCGAGTTGGCCAACAAGGGCACCATTTTCCTGGACGAGATCGGCGAACTGGACATGAACAGCCAGGTAAAGCTGCTGCGCGTGCTGCAGGACCGCACCTACGAGGTACTCGGCGACAGCCGCTCCCGTAAACTCGACATCCGAGTAGTATGCGCCACGAACAAAGACTTGGCAATGCTGGTGGAAGAGGGTAAGTTCCGGGAGGACCTATATTATCGGATTAACCTGATAAAAGTGAAACTGCCCGCCCTGCGCGAGCGACAGGAGGATGTGCCGCTGTTGGTGCAGTACTTTGTAAGCAACCTCAAGAAAACCTATAACCATCCGGAGCTGGAAGTGAGTCCGCGGGCCCTGCAGTGGCTAAAAGAGTTGCCTTTGCCGGGCAATATCCGGGAGCTGAAGAACCTGGTGGAACGCACGGTGCTGGTGGCAGAGCGGGACATATTGCAGGCAGAGGATTTCCAGGCCCAGGCCCAGCAAAGCCCCGCCAAACCCGGCGACAAAACCCTGCCCGCCGTGGGCACCATGACTCTGGAGGAAATGGAAGCCTCCATGATTAAAAAATCCATGGACTTTTACCACAACAACATCAGCAAGGTAGCCCGGGCGCTGGGCCTGAGCCGTGCCGCCCTGTACCGCCGCCTCGACAAATTCAATATCCCGTATGACGCTGCGGACTAAGTTTATACTTTTCGCCGTGTTTATACATGGCCTGTTGCTGGCGCTGGCCTGGTTCCTGCTGCAGCAGAACAAATACCTGTTTCTAGGTATAGAATTGCTCATTCTGGGCTCTATCTATATTACATTTCAACTCTACCGGTCCTTCTTTAAACCGCTGATGCTTATCAGGGCAGGCATAGAGTCCATTAAAGACAAAGACTTCTCGACCAAGTTTATGGCCGTGGGGCAGCAAGACCTAGATGAATTGGTGAAGGTGTATAACCGCATGATAGACCAGCTGCGGCAGGAACGGGTGGCGCAAGCCGAGAAGCACTTCCTGCTGGACAAGCTCATCCAGGCCTCCCCTGCCGGCATTATCCTACTTGGTTTTGATAACCAGGTGGAAAGTATAAACCCGGCAGCACAGCGTTACCTGGGGCAGAAAGCAGAAGAGCTAAGAGGTAAACACATCAGCCAGCTGCCTGACGCGTGGGCAAGACAGCTAAAGGACCTGCCAACCGGCCAGTCCACCACCTTTCGTATCAACGGAATCTGGACCTACCGCTGCCATCGTGCCCACTTCCTGGACCGAGGTTTTCAGCATTATTTTATACTTATAGAGGAGCTGACCGAGGCCATACTTCAGAACGAGAGGCAGGCCTATGAAAAAGTGATTCGGGTGATGTCGCATGAGGTGAACAATACCACGGGGGCCATCAACTCCATACTTGGGTCGCTGGGGTTTTATACTTCGCAGTTGCAGCCGGAAGATCAGGAGGACTTTGCGCATGTGCTGCAGGTAGCCACCGAGCGCAACACCAACCTGAGCCGCTTCATGGCTAATTTTGCAGAGGTAGTGCGCCTGCCACAGCCTAAAAAAGTGCCAACCGATGTGCATGTACTGCTCCAGAACCTGCACCGCCTGTTGCAACCCGAGCTGCAGCGGCGTCAGATAAACCTGCAGTGGCAACTGGCGCCCGAACCGCTGGAAGTGCCCCTGGATGCACAGCAACTGGAGCAAGTGCTCCTCAACATCCTTAAGAATGCCATGGAGGCCATAGGCACCGACGGAGAGATTACCGTGCAAACCAACGCTTCACCAAAGCAGCTATGCATAACAGACTCCGGCGGCGGCATTCCGGAACAGGTTCAGGCCCACCTGTTTACGCCTTTCTATACCACCAAGGCCAACGGACAGGGCATTGGGTTAACCATGGTGCGCGACATACTGGTGAACCACGGTTTTGGTTTTTCGCTTAGTTCTGACAACAGCCACCACACTACTTTCCAGATCAAGTTTTAACCCGGTTTACACGTTGTAGTAATGTTTAAGGGCATCGCCTTCATGTTGGCTGTGCTACTTCAGCTGCCGATAATCTTAATTAATAAATAGGATTATTATAGCAAATCAAGCGCTATACATGGCATAAAACTATACAATTCTAAGCCACTTCTTTATTTTCAAAAGAATATAACTTTTTTGGGCATATTTTCGTAGCGCCGCCGTACAACCTATGTTTATTTTCCCTAAATTGGTTTTAGACTTTTAGCCAAATTAAACAAATGGAGTACAACATTATTATTGCGCCAGACCTGGAGGGGTTGGCATCGGAAGTGGCGGGTTTCCTGCCACAGGGTTGGAGATTGAAAGGCAGCATTTTGGAGCACGGGGAGGGATTTGCCCAGCAACTGGTACGCCACACCAAAGATAAGCTCAGAGTGCAGCAACAGCAGCACCAGCAAAGGCAGCCTGCCAAGCAACGCCGCACCAAGTGGATTGAGTAGCAGCTAGTAATTTATACTTCATCCTTTTGTTAAAATCCATTTCCGGGGCCTTGCCAAGGCAGCTCCGGAAATGGATTTTCTTTTTGCCCCCCTATGCCTCCCGCACACCTTTAGCGCCCGCCCGTTACTTGCACTATGCCAACCCTCAGCTGCACTTAAAGCAAGCTTTCTGACAAATATCCAAAATTTTAGGCCTTTTCAGTATCCTTTTATCAGAGCAGAAGTATATATGCCTTGAACCGAAAATCAGGTTCGCTTACGCTTATACTTAAAAACACAATTTTGAACCGCTTACAGAGCCAACATCAAACTACAGCACTGTAAGTTCACCCTTAACCCTTTTATATGAGAAATTTAGTCTACTTTCTCCTGCTATTGCTATGTGTAAGCTCCTGCATGGCGAAAAAAGAACTCGTATACATTCAAAACCCCAATCTTAAAGAAAACGTCCCGACAGATTTCCAGACAAGGTATTCTGCCTATAACCTACAGTCTAATGACGTACTTTCTATAAAAGTACTGAGTGTGGACCCGGACATGTCCAATTTGTTCAACATCACGAACCCTGCTAACGCCTTTGGTGTATCAGAGCCGGCCAGCCTTTACCTGAGTGGTTACGCCATTGATAATGAAGGATTTATAAATCTTCCAACAGTAGGCAAGCTAAAGGTAGAGGGCCTTACCACCTCCCAGACACAGGAGCTGATACAGAAGAACCTGGACCGCTATATTACCGATGCTACGGTTGTTGTGAAGCTTATAAGCTTTAAAGTGAGCGTTTTAGGCGAGGTGCGCAACCCTGGCTATTTCTACATTTACAACGAGCGTGCAAACCTGCTGGAGGCATTAAGCATGGCCGGAGACCTTACACAAGGCGCTGATCGTGAAAACGTTAAATTAATACGACAGAAGCCCGATGGCAAATCTGAAATTGTCTTGTTAGACCTCAAAGACCCGAACCTCGTACAATCTCAATACTATTACCTAATGCCCAACGACGTGATCTACGCCGAACCTCTCAAGACACAATTAAAGCGAGACAACCTGGTGGTTTGGAACGCTGTGCTGGGGGTTATCTCTACAGGGGCATTATTGTACAATTTGTTTAAGTAACGATGAAGAGAAATAAACAGGAGCACGAAATAGACTTAAAGAGTTGGTTATTCAAGTTCAGGTCTAAGTGGTATTGGTTTGCCTTGAGTGCCTTAATCGCTCTCGCTGCGGGCTATGTGTATGTAAAAAGCTCTCCGCGCATTTTCGAGTTTAAGTCCACGTTACTGCTCGGCGACCAGCAGACCGGCTCCAAAAGGGCACAGGAACTGCTGGAGGTGCTGGATGTGCAGAGCAAAGGTATAAAAGTGGAGGACGAGATTGGCTTGCTAAGCTCTGCCGAAATGATAAAGCAGACGCTGCAGAAACTCAACTTTACGGTAGCGTACTATAAGGTAACCGACCATTGGCTTAATGAGATAACCAACCTGGTGGTGGAAGAACAGTACAAAACCGCGCCTTATGAAGTGGAACTGGATACAACTGCACTGCAGTTGGTAGACATCCCCATTAAGGTGCGCCTGCTGGACAAAAACACCTACGAGCTTGTAATTGAGGCCGAGAACGTGCCACGCTACGATTTTCGCTCCAACTCAGTGGTAGGCTCCTTGCCTATAGTTAACTTTAAGAAAACGCTTAAGTTTGGAGAGCACTACCAGGACGATAACCTAAGCCTGACGCTGCAGCGCACCGATGTAGAGGACCCAACAGGCAAAGAATACTATTTCGTCATCAACAGCCTCGAAAGCCTGGTAAAGCAGCAGCAGGCCTCGCTTGGCATTGCGCCAATAGACCGTGAAGCCCGTGTACTTGTACTAGGCAGCAAAGGCAGCATCCCTGATAAGCAGGTGGCTTTCCTGAACACCCTGATGGCAGAGTATGTGGCCAACGACCTGAAAGAGAAAAACCAGAACGGCCTGAAGACGCTTGAGTTTATCGATAGCCAATTGGCCACGCTCTCCGACTCGCTGCGCCAAAGCAAGCAGGCGTTGTCTTCTTTCCGCTCTAACAACAGGATCGCCAACATCAATGTGCAGTCTAACATCAACTATGAAAAGCTGTCGCAACTGGAGGCGGAGCGTGCCCGACTGAACACGGACAAAACATACTATGAGAATATCCTGGACCAGATAAGGAATGGCAATGGTATTGCGCAGTCGGTGTCGCCTACAGTGGGGGGTATCCAAAGCCCGCTTCTCAATAACCTGTTTGTGCAGTTGGCCGAGCTGAACCAGAAAAAAGCCGGCTACCGTACGACCGCTACGGAAGACAACCCCATGCTGCGCAAAATTGAAGGCGAGATTGCCAGTACACGAAGCGCCATTGAGGCCAACCTGCAGAACCTGGTAGAGTCAGCGAACATCTCCATAGGCAATGTGAATGACCGCATCAGCAAGATAGAGTCCACACTTGCCGCATTGCCGGAAAACGAGCGTAAGCTGATGGACCTGCAGGGGCAGTCTGAGTTTATCGACAAGAAGTATGATTTCCTGCTGGAGAAGCGTGCAGAGGCTGCTATCACCCTGGCTACCAACGCAACCGACAAAAAGATAATAGACAAGGCCTCGATGGTAGGTAGCACACCGGTAAACGTGAAGCCGAAGATGATCTACCTGCTGGCCCTGCTGATTGGCCTGGCCATACCTGCCGGTTTCATAGTGCTGGTGGATAATGTGGATAATACCATACAGGGGAAAAATGATCTGGCCAAAATAACGAACATACCGTTTCTGGGTGTGGTGGCGCATGGCTCTAAGTCAGATAAACTGGCTGTGATGAACAACCAGCGCTCCGCCATTGCCGAATCGTTCAGGTCCATTCGGATTAACCTGCAGTACCTGATGGCAGACTCAAACTTCAAGGTGATCGGGGTAACTTCCTCCATCTCAGGCGAAGGAAAGACATTCTGTTCAGTTAACCTCAGCTCTGAATTGGCGATGTCCGGGAAGCGCGTGGTACTGATAGAATCGGATATGCGCAAGCCTACATTCAGCAAATACTTCCCGGTGGCTGAGTCTATTGGCCTGTCGTCCTTCCTGACACAAGGTTTACAGCTGGAGGAGGTCGTGCAGAAAACCTACATGGAGAACCTGGACATTATTCCGTGCGGGCCGATTCCGGAAAATGCGCTGCACCTGCTGGAGATGCCGAAGATGCAGGAGCTGCTCAGCCTGCTGAAGGAGCAGTACGACTACATTGTGATCGACACCCCTCCAATCGGGTACGTGTCTGAATACTTTGTGCTGATGCGCCACATGGACGTAAACCTATACGTGGTGAAGCACAAGTATACCAACAAAGAGATGCTGTCGCAGATCAACGAGCTGTATGACACCAAAAAGGTCAAGGATATCTACATGGTCATCAATGACCTGAACTATAACAAGACCTACGAGTACGGGTATAAGAAAAACGCCAAGTACTATTACGCCTAACATTCAACACACAACAGCGGGTGCAGCTACTATACTTTAGCTGCACCCTACCTGCTACTATATTGCCGTTTCAAAAATGAGTAAAAACTTAGCCTCCAAAGCTGTCAGCGGCCTGAAGTGGGGATCTGCCTCAACCATAGCCAACGCAGTAATGCAGATAGGCTATACTTCAGCCATGGCCCGCCTGCTTGCCCCAGAGGCCTTTGGCCTGGTGGCTATTGCCAGCGTTATACTACGGTTCGGGAGTTATTTCGCACACCTTGGCCTTTCGCAGGCTATTATACAGAAAGAGGATCTTACACAGGATAATATTAGAGCTGCATTCACATCATCAGCTCTGCTTGGGTTAAGCTTTATGTTGCTGATATGGGCCTTAGCACCATTTGCCACCATGTTTTTTGAAAACGGCTCTTTTGAGAGCGAGGAGGTAACACCCATCGTACGAGTAATGGCTTTTTCTCTTCTTATTGGAGGATTATCGTCTACAGCGTTTAGCTTGTCAGAGCGAAACATGCGGTTTAAAGAGTTGAGTATCGTAGAGACACTCTCTTATGTCATATCATATTTATGTGTAGGTGTGCTGTTGGCGTACTTAGGCTATGGAGTATGGAGTCTTGTGTTCGCCACTCTTACACAGGCAGCACTTGTTGCACTAGGGGCATACGCAATTACAAGACACAGCATACTCCCCCACTTCAAGTGGGAGTCGTACAAGCCCCTGTTCAACTACGGCAGCAAAATGTCAGTAATCAGCTTTCTCGAATTCATTAGTCAGGATATGGCTACCATTTTAATAGGCAAAACATTGGGACCGTACAAACTGGGTATTTATGACAGAGCACACCGGTTGGTAAATCTGCCTATGTATATGCTTACGCGTACTATCAGCCGAGTTATCTTCCCATCTTTCAGCAAATTACAGTCAGAGACTAAAAAGCTGGCGAGTGTCTATATCTCCAGCACAACACTTTTGGCGGCCATTATTATTCCTACCTGCCTGGGTTTGTTAGTGGCGGCTCCCGAAGTAGTGTACATCCTGCTCGGTGATCAATGGGGTGAGTCCATTCCTGTTCTGCAGGTACTTTGCCTGGCCATACCGTTAAGCTTCATCACCATGTTTGCAGGCATCGTCTGCGATGCCAAAGCTGTATTGAACATCAAAATAGTGCTGACGGTAGTTTTTATTGCTGTAATTGCCGGGTTCTTCTTTATGTTCAGGCAATATGGCCTGATTGGCTTTGCCTTTGCAGTACTTGCCGGGGAGCTCGTACGTATAGCTTTCTACCAGACCGTGATGAACCGTATTCTAAAGCTACCTTACCTGGAGCAGTTGCAGGTATATGTACCAGGCTTGGTTAATGGTGTAATTATCGCGGCTGTTATTTATGGCCTGAGCAGCGTACTCAGAGGTATAGAGCTTCCACATGTGGTAACGCTGGCTATTCAGCTAATTACAGGGGCCGTTTTATTCCTCATACTCACGCTCTTTTTTCCCCATAAAACCCTTAAAGCTCAAATTGGAAAGCTTCTTTCAAAGTTTGGACTCGATGATAACCCCACAAGTTATTATGGCAAAATCATCTCCAAGTATAGAAAGGACGTAATCAAAAGCACTTAAGATTTAAATTAAGAAATTATGGTAATAGGCGTATCCGGACCTGTTGATATAGAGCTGTTGGAAAGTGATTTTGGAAATACACCCATACCCAAAACCAACACGTTTCCGCTTACATCTCACTTTGTTAACGCACTTACCAAACGCGGGTACCGTGTTATAGTCTACACAAACTCAGGTGAGATTTCTACACCCACTGTGTTACATAGCGACCAGGTTACCGTATGTATTGGCTGTACAAAACCACAGCCTGGCAGAAGGATCTTCAAGTATGAGAGAGACCAGCTACAGTCGCTTATGCAGGAGTATCCTGCCGATATTATCTACGCCTTCTGGACTTATGAGTACGCCTGGGCTGCGCTGGACAGCGGTATTCCCACGGTAGTAAGCGTACACGACATTGCCCGTAAGATTCTGGTTAACCAACCGGACATGTTCAGGTTGGTGCGCTTTTTCATGAATGCGATTGTTATGTGGAAGTCAAAATGGCTTGTGGCCAATTCTAGCTATACTTATGCCCAGTTATCTGCGCGAAACAAGAAAAAGGCAACTGTAATCAACAATTTTTACACGCCACACTTGGATGACCTCCCGGTAGGCACTGCCAAGGAAAACTACATCGTTTCCGTGGTGATGGGGTTCACAAAGCGCAAGGGTGTACCAAAGGCTCTACATGCTTTTGCCAGGCTTAGGAAAAAATTCCCGACACTAGAATATAAGCTTATCGGAGCAGACATGGAGCCAGGCGGAGACGCACAAAAGTATGCACAGCAGCATAATATTGAAGAAGGAGTCCGTTTCCTCGGACCACTCTCCCACCCTGAACTCATGCAGCATGTAGCTGGCGCAAAAGCTCTGTTGCACCCATCAGTCGAGGAGTCGTTTGGTATGGCAGTGCTGGAGTCTATGATTGTTGGCACGCCGGTAGTTGGAGGCAGAAAGAGTGGGTTTATACCACACCTCTTAAACCACGGAGGGGCTGGTGTTCTTTGCGACATAAACTCTGATGAAGAAATGTCTGCAGGGGTAGCAAGACTGCTATCAGACACCTTGTTTGCCGGGCAGGTAGCTTCTAACGCCTATGCATTTGCCAGGGCAAATTTTTCTGAAGATGTTGTGGTAGCACAGCACCTGCAGCTATACAGCGAGATTCTTAACACAGGAAACTCTTACAGCCCAATTGCAGTAACTCAAAAGGAAAATAGCCCGCTGCTTAACAACCAGCTTTAGCATCTTCAACCTTATGAAGTTAAATTACAGTTTCATTTTTGCATTCCCGCTCATGATGATCATGTTGCTCGACCCCATGTTCCTGGAACTGCTGTCGGGGAACGATGAGGCCAGACTGGGCTCTATGCTGAGTGTATTAGTAAAGCTCAATGCGGGTATAGCCTTTTTATACAGTCTGTACCGCTTCCAGAGTATGTCCTCGTTCATGCGTTTCGTGTTCGTGCTGGTTACACTCTATGTGTTCGGGATGGTATTTGAGTCTTACTATAAGTATAGCAGTTTCTTTATATACCCGCATGTTTTTCTGCGGCTTTTGTTGTTTTACTTCGTCTTCTTTACCTATACCTTCTATAAGAACAATGATTACCTCAGACTAAGCCACATTATAAATTTTATCCTGATAGGATTTGTGCTCAATGTCGTGCTGATACACCCAGATGCGCTGAGCCTCTCCTCTTTCACCAACCATGAAAGGGGTGTGAACGCTACCACCATGTACATGCTGGTAATTCCGTTTTTGTACTTCGCCAGCCAATACCTGTTTGTAGGTGGATTGTACAACATGATCATGAGCTTTGTGGTAGTACTGGCAATTATCTTCTTCCAGCACAGGACAGTATGGGTTTGTATGGTTGGCATTCTGGTAGTGTATGTATACCTGGTAAAGTTTAAGGCCGATAAGCCAGTGAATTTTGGAAAGCTGCTACCGATCGCAATGGTAGTAGCAATACTGGGCATCGTAAGCAGCGCCTTCTTGTTTTCAATCCACCCCGAGATCATCACCAAATTGCAGGAGAATTTCTCTGATATAGAAAATGCCAGTGAGCAGGGAACAGGCGGTTGGAGGTACAACCAGTTTTTATCGTACCTCCCATTCATAAAAGAAAACTTTATTATGGGGATGCGTTTCGAAGGCTTCGAACTGCCGATACAATTCTACCGCGATGACCTTGACGCACCTGTATTTGAAGATGGAAACGGCCACCATTTCCACAGTTTTTATGTGGATGTACTTTTTTACGTAGGCTTTGTGGGGATGCTGATGTTCATGATGATGTATTTTTATTCCATCGTGAAAGGCTTCACCAGAAGACTCTTAAATGAAAAGCAGATTGTGCTTCTGGCCTTTATCACCAGCGGCCTGGTCTACGGCATTTCTTATATCCTGCCATACTTCTTCTATGCATTTTTGGGCTTGGCCATCGCTTACCTTGAACAAGATATGAGCCAGTATAGCTTTCTGCCTGATTTTGGCAGACGCAGAAAAGAAAGAATACGAAAACTTCGGCTTGAGAGAATTAGTATCAAACAGGCAGCAACCTCCTACTAAGAATAGGAGTACAAGTATATACCAAAACCCTTATCACTTGTATGAGTACCGCTATACCGCAAGAACAACTGCACACTCCGGTGTTGCTGATCATATTTAACCGCGCCCACACCACCCAGAAAGTATTTGACCGTATCCGGCAGGTAAAGCCTAAAAAGCTCTATGTAGCCGCCGATGGTCCACGCCCACATGTAGCCTCCGATGCCGAGCGCTGCGCAGAAACACGACGTATTGTAGAGCAGGTGGACTGGGACTGCGAAGTAAAGACGCTGTTTCAGGAGCATAATTTGGGCTGCGGCGTGGCTCCCTCCCGCTCCATCTCCTGGCTTTTTGAGCAGGAAGAGTATGGAATTATACTTGAGGATGACTGCATCCCGTCGAAAAGCTTTTTCTGGTTTTGCCAGGAGTTGCTGGAGAAGTATAAAAACGATACCCGCGTGATGCACATCAGCGGCAACAACTACCTCGATGGCTGGCGCCGGGATTCAGATTACTCCTACTACTTCTCCGACAAGGTGAACAGCTGGGGCTGGGCCACCTGGCGCCGCGCCTGGCAACTATATGACTTTAACCTGGGCAACTACCAGGAGCTGAAGAAAAAAGGCTACCTCAATGGCATCTTCCTGAACAAGCTGGAGGAGAAGTATAGACTGAGTAAGCTGGAGGAAACCTTTGAGAATATACAGAAAGGCGATGTATGGGATTACCAGTGGGAGTTCACCGTATACAGCAATTCCGGGCTATGCATTGTGCCGGAAGTAAACCTGGTACGAAACATTGGGTTTGGCGAGGATGCCACTCACACCTTTAACCTTCACGATAAAAAGGCGCAGGTGCACGAGGAGGAGATCGAGTTCCCGCTACGCCACCCTAAGTTCGTGATCCGGGATGTGGAGTCGGACCGCCGCAACTTTAACAAAATGATGCGTGATAAAGCCAGCGCCAAATTGAAAGCGTTGTTCAGCTTTAGTCTTTAATTAGCTTATGAAATTACTTTTATCTGCATATGCCTGCGAACCGAACCGTGGCACCGAGCTGGGTAACGGCTGGAACTGGGCTTTAAACACGGCCAGGCTAGGGCATGAAGTATGGTGCCTGACCACGGTAGAAGGCAGGGAAAGCATTGAAAAGGAAGTTGAAAAATTAGCCTTGCCCAACCTGCACATGGTTTTTGTAGAACTTCCTGCCATGGTAGACAAGCTGTTTGAATACCACCTGGGGTTTTACCCGCACTACATGTATTGGCAGCATAAGGCGTACCAGCAGGCAAAGAAGTTGGACAAGGAAATTAACTTCGACCTGGTACACCACGTCACTATCGGGAGCCTGCAGATGGGTACTGCTCTATGGCGGCTGAATAAGCCACTCATTTTTGGCCCAACCGGCGGAGGGCAGGAGGCTCCGAGGGCACTAAAGAAATACTTTTTCGGAGGGTGGAAAATGGAGCTCATGCGCAAAGCTATAAGCGAACTACTGCTGGCCCTGAACCCCAACGCACGCAAAGCCATGCAACACGCCTCGCTGGTGCTTACCACAAACCAGGATACCTACGACATGGCCCAGCGCATTGGAGCCCTCAACCCTAAAATGTTCCTGGACACCAGCCTTCCTGAGGACTTCTACCCGGAGGCTTACCCGGAGCGCATTCCTGATGAAACGCTGAAAATACTATGGGTTGGGCGCCTCTTTGCCCGAAAAGGCCTCCCACTCGTCATGGAGGCACTGAGTAAGGTTCGCCCGGATGTAAAGTATGAGCTGACAATACTTGGGGATGGCCCGATGCACGATTATGTACCACGCTGGATTGAGGAGTATAAACTACAAGGCAAAGTAAACTGGAAAGGGCAGGTGCCATGGGAAGAGGTAAAACGCGCCTATACCCACAACGACCTTTTTCTCTTCTGCAGTCTCCGCGACTCCAGCGCCGCCCAGTTCCTGGAGGCCATGGCTTACGGTTTGCCGATCATCACCCTGGATCTGCACGGTGGCAAAAACCTTATACCTGATGATGCCGGTATAAAAGTACCTGTGAGCACTGTAGACCAGACCGTAAAAGCTATTGCCGCTGCCGCGGAAACGCTTTACGACCAGCCGCTGCTACGCCGCAAAATGGGAGTTTCAGGTTATAAGTTTGCCAAGTCTCAAACCTGGACAATCAAGACACAACACATTAACGAGTTTTATAGTAAGTATACCCAGGCTCAGCCTGCCGAACTAACCGTTCAACATTAGAATCAGCCCTTAACACCTATGTTATACATCGTTATACCTGTTTTTAACAGAAAGAATTTCACCAAAGAGTGCCTGCTCTCCCTGAAGCGCGGCACTAACCAGAACTATAAAATAATTGTAGTGGACGATGGCTCCACCGACGGTACCGCTGATATGCTGCGAGAGGAATTTCCGGAGGTAGAAGTGCTTTTCGGAGACGGTAACCTCTTCTGGACAGCCAGCGTGAACATGGGCATCAAGCATGCCCTGCAGCTAGGCGCCGAATACGTGATGACGTTGAACAACGACCTGGAGGTAGCCGAAGATTATATCGAGAACACCTATAAACGTATGGCTGAGAAGCCAAACGCTATTATTGGTGCGCTGGAGATGGACGCTGGCACCCGCGAGCCTGCCTTTGGTGGCGAAATCGTAGATTTTAAGCTTAACAAGGTACGTCACCTGCTGCAGGAACTACCTAAAGAGCAGCAGGTTGGCCTGCATAAAGTATCACAGCTCCCCGGTCGTGGCTTACTCATTCCTCGCGCTGTATTTGAGAAAATAGGCTTGCTGGACCAGGACAGGTTCCCTCACTACGTAGCAGACTATGACTTTACACACACCGCCTTGCGCAACGGTTTTGAGCTCTACGTAAATTACGATGCTAAACTTTATACTTACCCGGAGGAAAGCGGAGAACGTAAAAACCGCCAGAGCAAGTCGCTTAACAACTTCTATAAGCACCTGTTTGATATAAAAGGCGGCGGTAACCTGCGCGATTTCACCCGCTTTACCTTTAAAAACTGCCCACCACCCTATATTCCATATTACCTGGCAAATGGGTATGCCCGCCGCATCTTTGGATACATGCTGAAGTAAATGCAGCACAGCGTAAGTATAAAAGCCACCTTCCGGCACCGCAGCCACACGCTGTGGATGAGCAGAAGGTGGCTTTTTATACTTTTAGCGGCACTGGCGGCGGCAGTCGCTGCAACCATCCTGATGCGTAAGCAGGGCTTTTCACCGAGAGTTGCCTCTTCAAATCACAAGGGGTCCATAGTTATTACTAAGGGTGGCACCTACAGTGGCAACTGGGAGTCCCGTAACTCGGACGTGGCCGCCGTAGAAATTCGCACTGAAGAGCCGGTGGTGATAGAAGATTCTCATATTAGCGGTGCCGGTTTCCTCATACACAGCCAGGGCTACAACGTAGACATAACTGTACGAAACACCGAGGGCTACGGCTTACCGCCCACCTCCTACACCGGCTACAAGAAGCCGCGCCGGTTTCTGGCAGTAGATGAGTTCCGGAATATAGTGGTAGAGAATTGCTACCTGGAAAGCACTGCCGGCATCTACATTGGAGGCAAATACACTGGCCACGGCAGCCCTAACCAAAGTATAAAGACCCGCTTCAACAAAGCCCGTAACATAAACGGGCAAGTATACGAAGGCAAGGAACTAGTGCAGTTCGTGCAGTTTAATTACCGCGGCGAGGTACCCAATGCAGAGATTGCCTGGAATGAGGTGATAAACAGACCTGAAGCATCTGCCGTGGAGGATAACATTAACATCTACAATTCCAGAGGCACCCCAGCCTCTCCTATCCGAATCCACAACAACTACATTCAGGGGGCCTTTCCTTATCCATTGCACCTACCGGAATACTCTGGTGGTGGCATTATCGCGGACTCCCCTGGCACCGATTCCTCTTCAGCCACAGCCTATGTAGAGGTTTACGAAAACCAATTGGTGGGCTTGGGTAATTACTGCCTGGGTATAGCCGGCGGGAACAACATTGAGATGCATCACAACAGGGCCATTGTTGCAGCAGAATTCAACAACGGTAGAGCCTACCATTTCTGGACCAGTGGCATCTGGGCGAAGGATTACTATAAAATGGGCAACACCTTTAACAACAGCATGCATCACAACACCCTTGCTGTAAGGGGCAAAAACCACACCTGGCGTAACGAAATTTTCGATAGCACCTTTGCTGCGGCCGATGAATACGCCAACCACATCCTTTCAGATAGTATCACAAAAGAACTGGAGGAAGCTGAGCATGCACTCTGGACAAAAAAGCTAGAACGTAACAACCTCCACCTGGGCCCTAGCTCAGGCTTATAACACAAGGCAAATCCACACTTTGTGGAATCCGCACCTGCCTATACTTCCCTCAAACTCACTTTATGTATTGCTTAAGTTAAAAGTGTAGAAAATTTCCACACCTAAAAAGTACAATCAAAAACTTTCGAAAGCATTAAAATATTACAATATAAGTAACTTTGCATATTTATATAACTATTCCTTAACAACTAACTAACAACCCCGCCACCTCAAAGCTGCAAAAACATTGTTTTTGCACTATATAGCTGCATTAGCGCCAAAAAAATACATAGCACAATACCAAGAAAATAGCAAAACACGTAACCTTATTTAATGTGCACCAGCAAGCCCATAAAAGGCTTTATCAGTCAAAACAAAGCACTATTACATATAACTATTCAAAGTGACATATAAATTTTTATAGTTTTTTTAAACGAATAGTATGAAATAAAATAATTTCTTATCTATATTTGCAACAGATTATATATTAAGATTTTAGCCACCCATTAAACCTAAGAGGAAACTCTAAAAAAACTAAAAAATCTTATTAACAGTGCATTAGCCAAAGGACACTGTAAGATTTTTAAAGAAGACAAAACATTAAAAAATCTAATTTTCAACTTTTAGCCAAAGGAAATGAACACAAAAATCTCTAACCTGAGCAAGAGGGCAGGTCGGGCAGTAGTAGCTCAACTCTTCGCCTACATTTTGTTCGTGCTTCTTCCTTCAACAGTATCAGCACAAACCTACAGTGGTCCTTTAGTGATCACGAAAGGGGGAACTTACAAAGGTAACTGGGAGTCTAAAGACTCTGAGGTTGCCGCAGTAGAGATCAAAACCAGTGAACCTGTAATTATTGAGAACTCGAATATCCGTGGTGCAGGACCGCTCATCAGGAGTTTAGGTAACAAGATTAATCTTACTGTTCGTCACACCAATGGCTACGGTATCACTCCCACGCCTTACAAGGATTATAAAAAGGCTCGCCGCTTTTTAGGAATCGATGTTTTCAAAAATGTAGTTGTAGAGAACTGCTATATGGAGAACACAGCGGGTATCTACATCGGCCAAAGCTATGAAGGCAATGGCACTTCTTCCGAAACAATTAAGATTCGCTACAATATCGCTAAGAACATTGATGGCCGTGTGTATGGAGGAACAACGTTCGCACAGTTCGTACAGTTTAACTTCAGAAAAAACATCAGCCATGCTGAGGTAGCCTGGAACCAGGTTATAAATACGCCAAACAACTCTGCGGTTGAAGATAACATCAACATTCACAACTCAAGAGGAACTCAGTCATCCCCGATCCGCATCCACAACAACTACATAGAGGGGGCTTTCGCTATACCAGCAGAAGGTAAGTCCTACTCTGGTGGTGGTATTATTACCGATGGAGATGGAGACATCAACACCTGCCCGGCTTACATTGAGGCGCACGACAACCAGCTAATTGGCCTTGGAAACTACTCTATGGGTATAGCAGGTGGCAACAACATCCGTTACCACCACAACAGAGCTGTAAACGCTGCTACATTTGAAAACGGAACAAAGTACAGTATGTATACCTCCGGCTTGTGGAGCAAAGACTATTACAACAAGAACACAACCTTCTCTAACTCTGTAGATAACAACGTGGTAGGTATCACGGCCTGGGGTTATAACAATAACCGTAACGATATATCTGTAGCTGAGAACGCTGATTTCACGAACAACACTTTCATGCCCCTTTCAGTCGCTATTACCAAGCAAACTGAAAAAGACGAGTTCAGCATGTGGCAGAGCAAGTTAAGCAAGAACGGCATTGTGCTTGGCCCTAACGGCTCAGCTAGCTCTACTCCTGCAAACCAGGCGCCATCTGTAGCCATCACGTCTCCAATTGCCAATGTATCCATCGCACAGGGCGCTTCTATCGTTATCGACGCTAACGCAACTGACGCCGACGGATCAGTTTCCAAAGTAGAGTTCTACCAAGGATCTGTGAAACTGGGCGAAGACACCAGCGCACCTTTCAGCTACACCTGGAACAATGCGCCTACAGGCACTTACTCACTTACTGCCAAGGCTTTTGACAATGCAGGCGCTACTAAGACATCTTCTGCGGTAGGAATTGTGGTAACCAATGTGGCCTCTACTCCTAGCTTAACAGAGACCACTACCCCGGTTACAAACAATGGTGCAGGCGCTATCGCACTTGAAGTGTGGGCAAACGTAGGCGGACACAATGTCAGCGATATTCCAGTATCACAGAAACCAACTAGCACAAAAGAACTGACCCTGTTCGAGGCCCCGTCTAACGTAGGCGATAACTACGGCCAGCGCATCCGCGGATACATTACAGCACCCGAGAATGGCCAATATACTTTCTGGATTTCTGGTGACAACAACGCTGAGTTATACCTGAGCAACTCAGAGGACCCTGCCGGCAAGAAGAAGCTGGCCTACGTGAACGGCTGGACTAACCCGCGTGAGTGGACGAAGTACCCTTCGCAGCAGTCGGTAAAGGTAACCCTGGAGGCTGGTAAAAGATATTACGTGGAAGCTCTTAGCAAAGAAGAAGCAGGAGGCGATAACCTGGCTGTAGCATGGCAAATGCCAAGCGGCGCTAAGGAAATGCCGATAGCTGGTAGCAGGCTTTCACTGTTAGGAAGCTCAGTTGTTTCTTCTACTCCTCTAATTGCAACAGGCAAAATTATCCTGGAGCACTGGAAAGGCGTAAACAGTGAGTCAATCAGTGATCTACCTTTATCAACAACTCCAAGCAGCACAAAGGAATTGACCCTGTTCGAGGCCCCGTCTAACGTAGGCGATAACTACGGCCAGCGCATAAGAGGTTATGTAGTTGCCCCAGAAAGCGGCCAGTATACCTTCTGGATTTCTGGCGACAACCATGCTGAGTTATACCTGAGCAACTCAGAAGACCCTGCCGGCAAGAAGAAGCTGGCCTACGTGAACGGCTGGACTAACCCGCGTGAGTGGACGAAGTACCCTTCGCAGCAGTCGGTAAAGGTAACCCTGGAGGCTGGTAAGGCATACTATATTGAAGCATTACATGTTGAAGGAGCAGGTGGTGATAACCTGGCCGTTGGTTGGGAATTGCCAAGCGGCGCTAAGGAAATGCCGATAGCTGGTAAAAGACTGGCACCACTCGGGGAATCTTTTGAAAGTATCTCTGCGATGAAGGTTTCTGAAACAGCCGACTCTGACCCGTTCTTCGCGCAAACTACTGCTTACCCTAACCCATTCCGCGATGTAGTGACCCTGACATTCGGTGACAAGCAGGTAGAACTAGCAGAGGTAACTGTTCTGGACCAGACTGGCCGCGTAGTTTACAAGGAGTCTAAGCTGGAGTTGGTAAACAACGAGCTGTCTATCAACCTGGCAAACCTGAAGACTGGCATGTATATCTTAAAGTATACAGACAAAGCCGGTAAGAGCGACAGCATCAAAATTGTGAAAGAGTAAAAAAACACAACTATTAGCCAATAACAGAAAAGGGCCTGCAAAATTGCAGGCCCTTTTCTATTATCATTTGGTATTAGCACCACTAATGAGCAATCATTAACTTCCTGCTTAGCTTTCTTTCAGCAGAATACAGTAACAAGTTATAGAGACCTGTGGATAATTTACCGTTTAGTGTGATACTTGTCTGAATAGCTCCGTTCGGGCCTGCCGTTGCAGTGTGTTCCACTACAGTTTTACCTGTAATATCTACCAGCATCAGCTTAGCCACTTCACCTGGTACAAGCCCGGAAACGGCTATGTTCACCTGCTGCCCCGAGTTTGGGTTAGGAAACACATTAAATTTGCCAGCAAATGTCTCATTATCCGTGATACCTAGCGGCGACTGGCCACAATAAGTACCACTTCCCCCATTAAACCGCTCTTTTATTTCTTCTGCTGAGATAGCTTGGCTGTACACTTTCAGTTCATCGAGATCGCCAGCATAGTGGAAACCGCCTGAACGGTTTAGGTAACCGATGTTGACAGTAGCATTGTCCACAAAATCTGCGGTGTACTGCACCTGTGCTTCTTGTAGCAGCTCACCATCTACGTATAGCCTGTTCATGTTACTGGCCTCATCACGTACTACCACAATGTTATGCCACTCCCCATCATTTAGTGCCGGACCCGAACCGCCTATTTCTATACCTGCATGGTTGGCGTCTTTAAGAGAGAACACCGCCTGGCGCTGCTCATTTAACCCGATCCACCAGTGCACACCTGCATCTGTTGCTGCAGCATCACGGCCCACTATCACCATATTTCCGGAAGCATCAGTTTCTGTTCGTATCCAGAGGCCAATACTAAAGCTACTGCTGCCATCCCAGTTAAAGTTAGAAATGTTGCTGATGTCTAACGCATCATCTGTACCGTTAAATCGTTGCGCCCCTTCAAACAGTCCTTCAGCCACTGGCTCCGGACAATTCTGACAACTTGCGTTGGCAGATGATCCTACATCTGCGAAGCTGCTGCCTTCAGTCTCATCGAACTCATAGTAATGCATGAGTCCAGGCAAGCAGTCAGAGAGATCCGTGTTTGATTTACCTCCATCTCCAACTACCACATTGGCAGGCTCTGAGTCTGTACTATGCCCATCGCTATCTGTAGCCTTCGCTTTTATACTATAAGTGCCTGCTGCCACTCCTTCCCAGGTATAGCTGTAAGGGCTTTCATCTACTGAGGCAATTAAAGTGGAGCCGTTAAAGTACTCAACCTTTGCCCATGTGCGGTTTTCATCTGCAAAATTTACGGCGAGTTCTATTGGCGCACCTTCCTCAAAAGTTGAGTTATTAGTGGGAGAGGCAAGGGATACAGCACCCACTACCCCATCGCTACAATCCGGGTAGATATCCACATAATCTGAGGTAGACAAGCCGCCGGAGTCCGTCACTTTCAGGCTAAACCTATAGAAATAAGTATCCCCGTCGCAACCAACAGCGGCGATTGTGGCAGAGCTTACATGCTCGTTGATTGTTGGCTCCGGGTGTGAGTGAGTATTATGATGCAGGGCAACAACCCACTCATAGGTCAAATCCGCATCCGTGTCTTCCTCGTCGGCTACATCCGCCCGAAGTTCATACGTGCTCTGCTGGTTCATCGGGTACTGGGTACCTTCCGCAGGGCTTACAATATTAACTACAGGTGGCGTATTGTTTACGTTTATCTCCAACTTTGCAGTTGAGGTAAGACCACCAGCATCTGTGACGGTTAGTACAACCTCAAAAGTCTCAACTCCCGTTGCTGTGAAAGTATGGCTCGGGTTTGCCTCCGTTACTTTGGCAGAGCCATCGCCGAAATCCCAGGAGTAGCTCAACGCCCCACCATCCGGATCAGATGATTCGCTTCCTTTGAAGTTGACTGTTAACGGGCTCTGCCCATAAAGTTTATCAGCCTCGGCCACAGCCTTTGGAGGCATATTGCCATTATAGAAAGTAATTTTCTTTATCTGTGCGCCATAGTTAATGTAGTATAACTCTCCTGTAGCAGGGTTTTGGGCAAACGCCGTAACAGTAGCGCCTTCATCTATAAAGTTTTTAATGGCTGTTGGTTTGTTATTACTGTCAAACTCCAGCACTTTGATCCAACCGGCACCGTAGTCGCCAAAGAAGTAGGTATTGCGGTATTCGGTTGGCATGTTTTCACCTGTGTACCAGATGCCTCCTGTGGAAGAGCTCCCATAAAACGGTTCTCCGGACACAGGAGAGCCTGGGACCCCTACATTTACCACCGCAGCATCCTCTCCATTGAAAGTACCTGACCGGGTAACGGCTACTGGTGCGGTATCGTCTGATACAGCGGCGTTTGCCCAGTCTATAGCCGGTCTTGTATGCACAAAAGTATGCACGTTGTCCGGGATCGGTGTGTTCCAATCACAGTAGTTACCAAAGTATGGCTCCTCAGTGGCTTTAGGCTGCAGGATCAGTTCATTAAAGTAGAATGTTTCCCTGTCACAGTTTCCTGTTCCGTACAGCGGGTTTTTTAGGTCTGGTGTAGGCAAGCCCGTGTTGTAATAATATTGCTGTGCCTCCAGCCCTTCATATAGTGGCCAACCATAGTTCAACCCTCCTTCAGTGGCCACATTTATCTCTTCCCAGTCTTGCCAGCCTACATCGCCGATGTACAATGCTCCCGGACTTGTGGCACTTCCAGTACCCGGTCGGATGGTAAAACGGAATGGGTTACGTAAACCCAATGCCCATACTTTAGACTCGGCGGCACGTGGATTTGCGCTGTTGTAGAAGGGGTTTGATGGCAGGCCATTGCCTGTAGCCGGATCAATGCGCAAAATCTTACCATTGAGCGAATGTACCTGCTGGGCGCGCAACGCACCTACATTGTTTACATCGGCTAAAATTCCATCCTGCAGGCCTTGCTCCACATAATTATCGGTTATATCACCTGGTTTCCAGCCGGTGTCTTTGCCATTAGCGGTTGCACCGTCGCCGGCAGAAACCAGCAAAGAGCCGTCTTCACCAAACACCAGTGAGCCCACCCCGTGCGACACGTACAGAATCGGGATACCTGTAGATATGCTCTCGCCTAGCAATACTTTACGGCTCGCCATGTCAGTGGTTAGCTTGTCACCACTGACCTTGTAGCGGGTAACACGGCCAATAGTGGCATTGTTATACTCGTTAGCGCTTGGGCTGTAGCTGCCTGTTCCAAAGTTCAGAAGGTGGTGGCGGTCCACTACGTACAACAGGTAAATGTACCTGTTACTCTCAAAGTTAGGGTCAAGGGCAAAGCCCAGCAACCCGTGGTCGCCCCAGTTGCCTACTTCTTCACTGATGTCGATGAGCGGCTCAGGCAGCCGTTCTCCATCCTCCAAAATCCATACTTTGCCGGCTTTTTCCCACACGTAGGCGCGCTGGCCATCGTCAGAGAAAGTGAGACCTACGGCTGCATCCCACTCGCCTCCCACCTGCTCTTCCACAAAGCCATCAGGCTGCGCAAAAACCGGTTGTGGACCCAGAAAAAGTATGAACAAGAAAGCAAGAGACAAAGAATAGCGGCATGAAAGTATAAGGCCATGCCAGCACTTTAAGAGCGGAGACTTACTACTCCACGCTTCGTAAAGTTGATTCATAAGAAACGAAATTTAACAACATGATTTGAACAGATTGAAAGAGCCTGCTACCAGAGCAGGTCAGCCAACCACATAGAAAAAGAATGCGCCCGCTTTAAAGCAGGGCTATAGTTGGTTTGTATAGATACGCGGCAATAGTGCTATAGTTCTATATTTTGCACTAAAAAATAATCCAATAAAGGAGTCTCCGGAAAACATCTCAGAACTAGCGTTTCACTACCAGCTTACGGCTTACCACACGTTTGCTGGAGATTACGGTGAGCATGTACAGACCAGCTCTGTAATCAGTTGTAACAGGCACCTTTACCTGTGTTTGCCCCAGGTCATCAACCTGCAACTGTTGCTGCAAAAGTATGCGCCCCCGCAAATCAGCCACAGTAAATTGCACTTCTTCGCCAGCTGGTAAACCATGCAGCGAAGCTGTTACTTCACCAACATTGATGGGATTAGGGTATACTTTGAAGTAAGTAGTTTTAAGCCCTTTGTTCTCCACCGCTACAATGTTGGAGTAAGTGTACTTTCCATCTTCATTTACAATTTTTAGCCTGTAATACCCTATCTCCGGAAGAGGCGCTACATCTGCAAAAGTATAAGCGAGTTGCGTGTTGCTGTTTCCGGCAGCAGCCACATCACCCAGCTTCTCAAAGGTCTCCATGTCCGGGGCGCGCTCCACTTCAAAGTGAGACAGCCCGGCTTCGACCAAAGTTTCCCAGGAGAGTTGCACGGCACCGTTCATATACTCCCCCTCAAAGCGTACCAATTCTGTTAAGGCATCATACACTTCTTCGTACCTTTGCTTGACTTCTTCGGCAGAAAGCACACGCCCGAATAGTTTTACCTCATCCAGTATACCTCCGTAGTGGTACCCGTTGCCATCGTTCAGGTAGCCGATGTTAACAGGTGAACTGCTGGAAAACCCATATGGATACCTGAAAGAGTTGCTTCCCACCCTTTCGCCATCCACGTATACTTCTGTAAGGCCTGAGCCGCCGTTGCGTACTGCCACCATCTGGTGCCACTTACCATCGTTTAGCTTGGGTCCGCTGCCGCTCTCCGGTCGCGGACCAGTCCACTCGAGGTCCAGCAAAGTGAATATGGCACGTCCTTCGCTATCCAGCCCCAGCCACCAATGCGCTTCCGAGTCCTTGGCATCACGCCCGATCAACACCCTGTTACCGGAGGTGCTACCTGTACTTCGCATCCAGAGCTCTATACTGAAGTTTTCGTCTGCGGCCCAGTTAAAGTTCTGGCTTTCCTCTACATCCAGGCCATCGTCCTGGCCATCAAACTCCTGCCCACCCGATACAACGCCTTTTACTGCCTTTGGAAGGCTGCTATCAGTTCCCGAGGCATGGCTTGGGGTGTAGTAATCTTTATAAACGGGTCCTCTCAGCTCATGCAGCATCCAATGGTGCAGCATACCGGTTTTCTCCCCTACTCCCTGCTTTACACTTATGGTAAACTCCTGTTGGTCAGCGCCAGCGTTATTGGAAGCGGTAACACGTACCGGAAAGCTACCGGCGGCAGAAGGTATCCAGCTAATCTCACCCGTGGATGCATTTATAGTCATGCCTGCCGGTGCCGCTTCCAGGGCATAGACAGGAGCGGGGTTGCCGACTGCCTGTACATCATAGGTATACTTCTGATTAACCACGCCGTAAGTTACTGCCTCCGACATGATAACAGGCTTTACCGCCTGCGGGCCACAGTAACTGCCGGACCCATTGTTGTAACGTGCCCTTACCTCTGTCTCTGTCAGGTCCCGGTTATACACCATCAACTCATCTAGTAAGCCGTTGTACCCATAGCCGTTGTTGAGGTCCAGGAAACCGATGTTGACCGGTGAGCCGCTTTCGAAGTTATCGGGATAGTCATACTGGAAGCCAGCCACCTTATAGCCATCCACATACAGTTTGTTCAGGCGCAGGCGCCCGTCGCGTACTACTACAATGTGGTGCCATTTATTATCGTTGATTTTAACGCCTTCGCCCACAGTACTGAAACCGGTGCGGCTCCTGTCGTAGAGATCGAATTGGGCAAACCCGTCTGTGTTCATGCCCAGCCACCACATCATGTTGGAGTCTTTGGCGTCGCGGCCGATAAAGACCTGGTTATCTGAGGAGCTGCCTGAAGATTTCATCCAGAGCTCTATGGTAAAGCTGCTGTTGGGGCCCCATTCGAACTGCTCCAGCGCGCTTATGGTTACTCCGGGACTGCGGCCTTTAAACGCCTGTGCTCCGCTAAACAGGCCAGCCTCTGGCGAAGGACAGGTAGAACAAGTGGCTGTAGCATCCGAGGCATAGTCTTCGTAAGTACCGGATGCGGTTTCATCGAAGCCCAGGTAGTGTACCAGCCCATCGGGGCAGTTGGTCTGTGCAGCAGCCGGTAACGCAGTGGCTACCTGTAACAACAGGGCCAGACAAAGCCAAAGTATAACCTGCGCCCTGCCCAGGGAGCGGCTTATATATGTTGGTATATAATATATCATGAAGCTTGTACTTATCTAGCGCCCGCTATAGAAAAATGCAGCAGACCTGTGCAAATTTATCCCAGAGGGTGAATCTCTAATCAATTAAGAGCTAAGCTGTTGTATCGCAGATATGTAAGTATACACCTTATCTCCTAAGTATAGTACGCCAATAATATATCATAGTTTTGTATTATTCCCTGTAAAACCTTTCTTCTGCTTTACCTTACTATAAGCTTCAGTTTTTGGGTGTGACTAGCTGATGATACCTGTACTACATAGAGCCCTTGGGCTAACTTAGCTGGTAAATGAATTCTAGTATTTAGACCTCCATTTTTTCCGGCAAGTAAGGTTTGATGAAACAACTCTTCACCACCAGGGTTTAGCAAGGAGACAACTACGGGGGCTGCCTGGCCAAAACCGGAGGCAGAAAGGTTTACAGTTTCCGAGCCATTGGTTAGATTGGGGTAAAGGCTCGCCACGGGAGAGATCAGGCTTTTTCTGTAAAGCACAGCTACTACTTTAGAGTAAGAATAGGCGCCATCATGGTCTACTTGTTTCAGGCGATAGTATAGAATTCCAGAGGGTAAATCATGGTCCTGGAAAGTATAAACGATACGCGTGTTACTGTCTCCTGCCCCATCTACTGTACCGATCATGGTAAAGGAGCCTCCTTCCTCCATTCGTTGTACTTCAAAGCGGCTGTTGCCTCTTTCTGATGCTGTAACCCACTCTAAAAGAACATTTCTATCTGAAACAGCCGCTTCAAAACTCATCAGCTCAACCGGGAGAGGTACAGCAGGGGAACTCAAGGCGTTAAACCATACCTGGGCCATCTTATCATAGCCTGCTTGGTTGGGGTGAAGGTTATCAGCCATATCGCCTACCCCTACTGGTTCTGTCCAGTCTTTTTTGTAGTTAAGTTCAGCATCTGCCATGTCCGTCATAACGATTCTGTCTCCAGTTAGCGCTATCCTTTCTTCTACCATTGCCCTAACATTGGCATTATAAGATTTTGAAAAGTCATCTAGCTTGGGATCGTCCCCAGCTGTTAGGATTATACTTGCCAGCACCACGGTAACCTCCTTGCCATACCTGGCTTCATGTTCGTCTATCAAATTAAGTATGTCCTTTACATCCTGTACTGCACCTGGGTTTGGATCTATGTAGTTGGTACCTATGTGCAGCAGAATAATGTCAGGCATGAACTGATCCAGGTAAGGTCCACCGCCAGGCCCACGGTAATCAGTTTCACTACCATAAAAGCTAAACTCACCGTACTGTAAAAGGTCAGCAATATCCTCATCCCTTGCCCCTCCGAACCCTGCATGATCAATATCTAACTCAAATCCATTTTCTGTTAGAAACTTGGTTTGGTGCGCCTGCCCTGTCTGCTCACTGCCCACAAAGTCGATTTTGTAGCCCTCTACCCGCCCATCAAGAACCAGCTGCCGATACAGCTCTTTCCTGTAGCCGATCCGTTCCTCAGGAACCACTCCGGAACCTGAGCCACCATCTGTGTTGGAATCTCCTAAAGGCATGATCCGGACTATTTCATCAGGGTTCGTTGTGCCGCTTACGACGGCACTATAAGTTGATTCGGCTCCGTTTGCAGTGGCTTTTATTCTGTAGTAGAACGTTTCGCTAAGCTTTAAGTCCTTTTCCCTGTAATAATGAACTTCACCAGTCACCGTTACTAAGGTTGAGAAGCTCCCTTCCACACCGCTTTCAGATTTCTCGATAATATAGTTTTGGGCACCATCCACAGGTTGCCAACTTATGCCTATGGCTTTAACAAGTGAGGCTCTTGCTCTAACCCCTTGTGGTGCAGCTAAGGGTGATGCAGTTACGCCTTCCTGTATGGCAGATGCTGGTGCGTCAACATATTTTTCAGGAGCAGGAAGATGCGAAAACACTGAGAATTTGGCCATTGCCGCTTCAGAGAAGCTCAATAAAACCAGCAAAATGCAGAAGGACTTAAGGCGTAGAGGTAAAAGAAAGAACATAAAGCAAGCTCGTTTATCAGGTCATTTTTTGGAGCCCTTTATAACGACACTTTACCATTGTAGTTATCTAGCAAACAGCATTTTACCTGTGTCAAAAAACCTCACATATTCGTAACATTCCATAAAACATCTGCTATGTTATCCGCTTCTACAGCAATAGTTATATTTATACTATATATAAATAATAGTACAATATCATCTGTTTCTGAACCTACCAGATCAACAGGCGCCTGCTTTTTCTACCGTTGGTTTTGTAGGGGGTAAGATAGTAGCCAAGGGTAACCTCGTTCGTGGATTTGTTGATGGCTTTGGCATCCTGGATTGGGGTTTCATAGGCATAACCGATGGCCAACTGATTTAAGCGAAGGCCTGCTGCTAAGCTATAAGCCAAGTCGTTACGATAGCCGCCGCCAACCCAAAACTTGTTGTCATACACGGCCTTTACCTGCCCTTCCAGTGTAGAGTTATAGTTGGCATCATCCTGATAAATGCCATTGAGCGTGAAGCTAAGTAACTCCGTTATACTTGCGCGATAGCCAGCCTGTACTACATGCCTGCGTGCATAAGTATCGTCCAAGTAGTCGCTTCCGGTTGAGGCTAGCTTCCCTTCCGTTGCATCCATGAGGGAGTACCCCAGGTAAAAGTTAGCTGTCGTAAGCGAGAGGCCCAGGTCAATGTCTGCCCTGCCGCTACGGTTGTTGTCGCCCAGCATGTTGCTGAACCTCGGATCATTTTTTTGGTCTATTGTGAGGCTGTTGCCATCCAGGCGGTGAAAGGTATAGTGTACACCCGCGCCCCAGCGCAGGCTCAAACTCTCCGACAACCTTACCCCGGCTCCGTAGCTAACCAATGCCTGCGTCTCTTTTGCCGGACCAAACTGGTCATGGAAAAGCGTGAGGCCAAGGCCATGCTTGGCGTTGATGTCATCTGCTGCCTCACGGCCTCCCTGGTTATTGGAAAAAGGTTTATTACTATCTCCTAACCGGAGCAGGTCCAGCTCCGCAGAGGCCATGATTGTTTTTGGCGCATCCTCAAATCCTGTCCATTGGTTACGGTAAATGCTCCTGAGCACCGAACCCTCATGCCCTGTGAGAGAGGGGTTGAAGTAATGTTTGTATTGCGTAAAGTTAGCCAGCTGCTTTCTGTTTTGGGCCTGCGCCCCGCCCATAAGCAACAACAGGCAACCCCAAAGTATATATCTCCTCATTTGCTGCTATTTAAGAACTGTTAAAACCCCCTTCTGCACCAAATCTATGTCCCTGATCTGAATGATGTAGAAGTATGAGCCCGCTATGATCCGGCCGTCCCTGCCTCTGCCGTCCCAGCCTTTTTCAGGGTCGCTGGTTTTGAACAGAAGTACGCCAGCGCGATCAAAAATCTGTACTTCAATGCTGTTGTAGTAGCGCAGTTCTGGTACCAGCCACGTATCATTAATGTTATCTCCGTCAGGCGAGAATGCATTTACCAGCTCAATGCCGCCCTCTGGCTCATAGAGTGATTTGGTAAGGGTAAATGTTTTCTCGATCACGTTATCATACGGGTCGGTGCTGCGCACGCGGATGCTGAAGATCGACTTGCCGGAAAGCCCCTGGTTAGACCTCAGGTGTAGCTCGTTGTTGTTTAGGAGCTCAAACAGGTCATTGTCATTAGCTCCTTGCCCGTTCACTAAGGTATAGGTAAATTCACTGTCGTCCGGGTCGGTAGTGGAGAAGGTACCGATTACCTCATCCGGCTGAGCATCTGGCTGAAACGTATCATCGCTGAGGCTCAGCTCTGTAGGTGGTTGGTTTGGCTCCACCACCACGGTTACGCTAGCCATCATGTTCTTGCTGTTGCTGGTGTTCTCCTTCAGCTCCAACTGCCCCATAACTACATAGCTGCCCGGAATCTCACCGTTATAATCGCCCTGGTTCCAGGTTACTTTTAGAGGCTCCTTATCGCCATCTGTATAGCTTACCTCCACCTCTTCGGGCAGGCCAATAGCTGCAAACTCCGTTTTGAAAAGTACGGTGATATCGGTCAGGGACTGTACGACTGTAATGTCTTTGGTAAGCTTTTCGACCTGTGAGGTTACCTCCTGCCCCTGGTTGCCCGCTTCATCTACCAAGTATAAAGTAGCGGTGAGCAGGCCATCAGAAAGTCCGGACAGGTCAAGATCAGGTATGCTAAAGTCATTGGCTGCCACGGTGGCTGAACCTGTTACGGGCTCTCCCCCATTGTTACTGCTTACATTATAGAAATAGGTTGCGCCTTTCTCCGCCCCGCTTATCTGCAGGCTTATATTCGTCTGGTTGTTCACATCTACTTTGTCAGTCCCGAACGCTACGGCATAGCCCTGCGGTGCAGAGGCGTCGTACGTAATCTCCAGTAGGTTCGAAGCTTTGTTTGAGTTACCTGCCAGGTCCGTTACTTTGCCTGCAGGCAGTTTGATGCGCACCTGTCCGTTGGCCACAGGCACTACTGTGGCAGTGTAGCTTACTTTATCAGTCGATTTAAAGTCCTCCAGCTTCGCGTTTAATACCTCAAAGTCTGCAACAGTTAAATCGTACACCTCCTCTGTAAAAGTTATACTTATGCTAAAGGTTTCTTTAACCGGCGAGGTGCTGGCTGTAGAGAGGGTTACTTCCGGTGATGTTAGCTCTATGGTAACGCCAAAATCTGCGCTTGCTTCGCTCGTGTTGCCGGCGACATCAGTAGCGGTGGCGGTAAAAGTATAAGCACCCTGTTTCAATGCAGTTCCTTCATGGCTATACTCCCAGCTACCGTCATTTTTTGCCGTTGTTTTACCAATCACCCGGCCCTGCTCCAGCACAGCTACTTCGGCTCCGGCCTCTGCCCGTCCATAAAGTATAACGGTATTATCGGCGGTAACATGGTCATCATCTAAAGGTCCACGATCTTCTGACACGCCAGCGATGGATGGCGCTTCCGGTGCTTTGGAATCTATCTCCCAGGTATGCGTGGCCGGAGTCGGGTCTGTGTTGCCGGCAGCGTCTGTAGCACGAACGGCCAACGTATGTTTTCCTTCTGCAAGCCCTTTAGCTGTGTAGCTGCTTTCTGCGGCAGAATAGGCACCCCCATCCAGGCTCACCTCATAGGTCACGTTTTTCTCGTTGCTGCTAAAGCTAAAGCTGGCTTCGCTGCTGTTGGTGGCTGCTCCCGGACCTGAGGCGATCATAGTCTCCGGGGCTTTGGTATCCACTGTAAAGGTTCTGGTGTTGCTCGACTTACTTGTATTGCCGGCTTCATCTGAGGCTTTGGCCGTAAGCTCGTGCTGCCCTTCTGCCAGCGCTGTGGCGGGCGCCAGGTTCCATTTTCCGCCATTCGTTGCCGTAGCCGTACCAATACTTTTTGTGCCGATGTATACCTGCACCGTGCTTCCGGCATCTGCCGTACCGCTTATTGTTGGTTTGGTGGTGTTTAGCACAGCTCCTTCAGCCGGAGTTGTTACCACTGGCGTACTAGGCGCTTTAGTATCAATAACCCAGGTATAGCTGGCAGGGGTGGCATCTGTGTTACCGGCAGCATCGATGGCCCTTACCCGCAGGGTGTGCTCACCATCGGCCAGGCCATTTACGGTATAAGGGTTTCCAGCATTGGCAAATGCACCACCATCTATACTTACCTGGTAAGTTACGCCGCTCTCGTTGCTGCTAAAGCTGAAGCTGGCTGAGTTGCTGTTAGAAAGGGCCTTGGGTTTAGAAGCGATGGTGGTTTCAGGTGCCTCTGTATCGGATGGGGTCAGTTCTCTGTTCAGGAGGTTATTCAGGACCTTGTACCACACAGGCGCCATTTTATCGAAACCTTTGGGAGCGGGGTGGAAACGGTCTGCCATGTCTCCTCCAAAATTCACGTAGTCATACACTAGTTTGGCATCTGCCATATCCACAAGTTCCAGCCTGTCGCCGGCTTTAATGCGCTGGTTAGCCATAGCCTCCATTTTGGCATTGTACCGGTCAATTATATCGTTCTTAGAGGCGGTCGCCCCTTTATAACAATCATCACCTTTGCAGACAGTCTTTATGATTTTGGCCAGAATAACCGTTACCTCCCTTCCAGACTTCTGCTCATACTTGTCTACTTCGTTCAGGATCTTCTCCAACTCATCCACGGTTTGCTGCGAATTGTCCACACCTTCGTTGCTGATGTCGTTGGTGCCTGTGTGCAACAGGATGATATCCGGCGAGAAAGCCTCTAGGTAATTTCGCTCGCTACTAAGTCCCATCCGCACGTTATCATACCAACGCATATAATAGCCTTGCTGTATCAACTGTACCAGGTCCTCGTTGCGTGCACCCCCTAAACCAGCGTGGTCCGTGTCGGTCATCAGGGCGCTTCCTGATTTCTCACTGCCTACAAAATCATACTTCCCTTTTGAGGCAGAGCTATTCAGGAGCTGTTCCAGCCTGTCTCTGTAAGACGCTTTTTGCTCTGCCGGAATGCTGCTGCTTCCCCCCTCGGTATTAGAGTCGCCGAGCGGCATTATCTTATACTTGTAGTCTTTCGGGTACGTGGTGGCGCTGGCCACACTGCTGTACGGCGAGTCGCCGGTATTGCCAGTAGCTTTTATCCTATAGTATACTTTCTGGCTATAGTATAAATCAGTTTGCCGGAAAGAGGTTACACCGGCACCAAAGGTCTTCAGTATTGTAAAAGTCCCCTCCCCGCCTGTGTTAGATTTTTCCAGCACATAACCGGATGCGTTATCGACAGCGGTCCAATTTAAGGTGATGGCCCCAACCAGCGAAGGCCTGGCCTGAAGTTGTGGGGCGGTGAGTACAATGCTAGCAGCAGGAGCTACTGCCGGAGTAGGAGCCGCAAAGGAATTTTGATATATTGCTGATATACAGACAAGTGGAAGCACCAGAAGGAGTAACTGCCTCGTGTAAACGTATAAGGGCATATAGTAAGTATGAGTTAAGGCTCTTTGAATAACTCCCTATATAACGTCAATCCTATACCTTGGTTGCCCGCCTTTAAAAATCTGCACCTTGATTAAAGTACATTTTTTATTTGCCCTTTACTTAAACATCAGTGTGAGAACACCGTAAAAGGTGCCTACACTGTCTCCCATTGCAATTCAACATGTAGATATCTAAGTATTAAAAAAAATATATGCAGAAACGCACAACCTTTTAGTGCAAATTCTATATAATATCTAAAAAAGGGAATTTATTATCCTTACCTTAAAACGCCCCCTTATACTAGTACATGAAGTATAAAATACACTTGACGCTACCCGAACCTAACACCCTTATTAACTGAAGAACGTATGCTTTTTAACTCTACTGAATTCTTCATATTCTTTCCGGTAGTAGTTACCTTATACTTTCTGACGCCATTCAACCGCCGTTGGATCATTCTGCTGCTGGCTAGCTACTACTTCTACATGTCCTGGAAGCCAGCCTATACCCTGATACTGATAGCCTCCACTGTAGTTGACTATACCTGCGGCCGCATGATGGGCCGCTATACCGATGAGGATAAAGACAAGCGTCGCCCCTGGCTTTATACCAGCCTTCTGTCTAACCTGGGCATCCTACTACTATTTAAATACTACAATTTCTTTAACGACAGTGCCCGTGAGCTTGCCCTGAGTTTAGACGTTCCTTACGCGATGCCTGCCTTTGAACTGCTACTGCCCATGGGTATCTCCTTCTATACTTTCCAGACGATGAGCTATAGTATAGATGTGTACAACGGGCGCATCAAACCGGAGCGGCACCTGGGCGTGTTCGCCCTGTTTGTGTCCTTTTTCCCGCAGTTGGTGGCAGGGCCTATCGAGCGGGCCGGCAACCTGCTGGGGCAACTGCACGTGGGCCATGAGTTCAGCTACAACCGGGTGGTGGCTGGCCTCCGCCGCATGGCCTGGGGCTTCTTTAAAAAGATCGTGATTGCCGATAACCTAGCGCTGATGGTGAACCAGGTATACAATAACCCGACGGAGTATGATGGCATCTCGCACATCATCGCCACGGTTTTCTTTGCATTTCAGATCTACTGCGACTTCTCCGGTTACTCCGATATTGCCATCGGTGCGGCCCAGGTTATGGGCTTCAGGCTGATGGAGAACTTCCGCAGCCCATACTTCGCCAAATCGATTCCGGAGTTCTGGAGCCGCTGGCATATCTCGCTCTCCACCTGGTTCCGTGATTACCTCTACATTCCTTTAGGGGGGAACAGAGTAGTTAAATGGCGCTGGTACTATAACCTGTTTGTCGTGTTCCTGGTGAGCGGACTGTGGCACGGCGCCAGCTGGACGTTTGTAGTATGGGGTGCGCTCCACGGCATCTACCAGGTGTTCGGCATCCTGACAAAAGAAAAAAGAAATGCGCTGGTACAGCGACTGGGCCTAAACAGTAACCCCCAAGTATATAAGTGGGTGCAGGTGCTCACGGTATTCTTCCTGGTTTGCTTCTCCTGGATATTCTTCCGGGCCAATAGTATAAACGATGCCTTTTACATAGTGGGGCAGAGTGCTTCTGTGGTTACCAACCCGGCACAGGTTTTTGGCCTTGACTGGAGCCACGATATTTTTATGGAGCAGGGATTCAAGGTCTTTGCAGTTTCAGTTGTAGCCATCGCCATCATGGAAACCGTACATCTGATACAGCGCAACGGCAGCGTGTCGCAGCTGATTATGCAACGGCCGGCCTGGGTACGCTGGGGCATTTACTACGCTGCCATTGTAGCCGTGCTACTGTTCGGCCAGTTCGGGCACCAGGAGTTTATATATTTTCAGTTTTAAGAAAGTATGGCAAACAAGATGCAAGATAAAGGAGCAAAAAGGCTGTTGAGCAAATTAGCCCTGTTGGCGCTGCCGTTTATACTTTGGCCGTTGATAGAGGTGTTTATACTGCCTATGAACTTCTTCACCTTCAGAATTTGGGAAACCATCTCTGTTAACTCCATGCGTGTGATGTCGGGGCCTTTTTACCCGAATGTGCACATGCAGATGGTGGAGGAAGGCGAACTGGCCCCACGCACGCCTTATGCTACAAAACGAAAAGTGGAGTGGTATACCGATGCCTACGGCTACCGCAACCGCGACACCAAAAACGATGTGCTACTGATCGGTGACTCTAACATTACCGGGGCCAAGCTGTCTCAGGACGAAACACTGGCCGAGGTGCTGGAGCGGCAGCTAGGCCGCGATGTTTATTCTTTTGCGCCAGCCACCATGAACCGTTTTCTGGCCACCGACCGCTTCCATGAGAACCCGCCAAAGCTGGTGATCGTGTCCAGCATTGAGCGCCGCGTGCCTGAGCTTCCCGCAATCGGGGAAAATGGGCTGAACTCTAAGATCAGAAACTTTACCGGTAACCTCATCAGTTCATCCGGCTTCCTCACCTCCCTGGCCGTAACTGCCGACCGTATCTCCAAACTGGCGCTGTACCGCCGCACCCTTGCAGAGATTGACCGCGCTGTGGGCCGCAAAGAGTACATCAGCTATAAAAATGAGTTTTTTATGGAGGGTGAGTATGCCAACCGCGAGTTCTCGGAAGAAGAGCTGGACCATATCGCCGATGTGCTGGAAGGCTATCGCGATGCGCTACAGGAGCGCGGCATACACTTTGTGTTCCTGCCCATTCCCAACAAAGAAAATATTTATTACCAACTGCTGCCCACACAGAAGGAAGCCACGTTTCTGCCGCTCCTGCTAAGCCGCCTGGATGAGCGTGGCATAGAGTATGTGGACCTGCAACCAACTTTCAGAGAGCTGTACCAGCAGCAGCAAGTGCAGTTATACCCGGTGGATGATGCCCATTGGAACGAAATAGCCGTACAAGTAGCTGCCCAACTATTAACCAGGCACGCTACCGTAGCACAATTGCAGACAACACCGTCAGATGAAGACGAAAGACTGCTGGTTAACTTTAAAGAAGAATAGCCACCTTAAACCTTACAAGAACAAACCTATCATACACCCATGAAACTTAAAGCTTACTATACGAAGGGGACTAAAAGGTTAATGAAGATCTTAGGAAGATATGTTCCGCATAACTCGCAATATAGGCCGGGAGATGTCTGCCGTATCAACCTGGAACAGCTATCGGCGAATAACGCGCGCGAAATCCGGGTACATCCTATCTACCCTGCCCTTACCACCAAACTTAATATCTCTGATGCCCTATACGAGGCCTGCTCCGAATACTGGAAACCAAAGAAGAAGGTGCAGACAGACTATATGGTGGTAGAGGTGCCGAACGGCCGCATCTATACCGATAATGAAAGCAGTGTGGCTGTGGTATCGCAGTACAACCGCTTGGTGGAGAACGTGTCGCTGAGCCTGACAGGCGGAAAGGTATCGGAGCCAAACCTGAACAATATCTTTGAGCAGCGCTTCTTTACCACTCCTTCCAGGTTTAAGGGCACTGTATTCTCGCTGCTTTCAGGGGGCGCTGGCTTAAACAACATTGGCCACTGGTTTCTGGATGTGCTGCCTCGCCTGCACCTGCTACGCGAAAGCGGCCTGTATGATAAGGTAGACTGGTTCTATGTGCCAAGTATTCGCTACGATTACCAGACAGAGACACTGGAACTATTGGGTATTCCCAAGGATAAAATTATTGAGGGTGATAAACACACGCACATTGCCGCCGACTGCATCATAGCCTCTACTGCACCTCGCGGTAACCACACGCTGGTTCCAAAATGGCTGTGCAACTTTGTACAGGAGTCCTTTATGCCATTTGCGGAGGAAACTACAGACATTATAACTCCCGAAACGCCTTACCTGTACATCAGCCGCTCCGATTCCAGCATTCGCAACGTACTGAACGAAAATGAGCTGCTGGATGCGTTGAAGCCTTATGGTTTCACAAGTGTCGTATCGAGCAAACTAAGTATAAAAGAGAAGATCAAGCTGTTCTCGAAAGCAAAAGTGGTGGTTGGTGCTACCGGCGCTGGCCTGATCAGCATGTTCTTCTGCAAGCCGGGCACGAAGATGATCGAAATCTTTAATGAGGGCTTTGTAATAGAGCCGTTCTACGATATCGCGACCAAAATTGACCTGGACTATGACTACATCATCTGTAAAGGCAACAAACACGTACGCAACGCCGACCAGGGACAACGGGAGCACCTGGTGGTAGAGACAGATAAGATAGTAGAGATCCTGGACCGAATGAAAACGGACAAGATTAAGAAAGTGGAAGTTGCCTGAAAGGCAAAGCGCTAATTATACTTTAAAAGCCAGCCTCTGCAGTTACTGTCTCAGAGGCTGGCTTTTGTTTTGACGCCATTGCCTGCTCGTAGATCTGCACCAGCAAAGTATAGTTTGCCTCCGGGGTATAGTATTCTTCATAACTCCTGCGGGCATGCTGCCCCAGTGTGTGCGCCAGATCGGGAAGTTGCTGCAAGAGTTCTACCTGCCTTGCCAACTCCTGAGGCTGCCCCGGGGTGTAGTGCAAGCCGTTTTGCTGGTGCTGCACAATGTGTGCTGCCCCGCCAATCTTAGCGGCAATCACCGGGGTTGCCGTGGCAAACGCCTCCACTGCCGTCATTCCGAACGTCTCCAGCCACTCCGATGGAAAGATCAGGGCGCGTGCCTTTTTAAGCTGCTCCATGGCTTCTTCCCGTTGGCGGTAGCCCAGGTATTTTACCGACGGGTTCTGAGCGGCATACTCTTCTACACGCTGCTGTAGCGGCCCTGTACCAATAATCTTTAGCGGGAATGGCCGAATGGAGTGCGACTTCAGCAAGGTATCGATGCCTTTTTCCTCCGTCAGCCTGCCTAAGTATAAAAAGTAATCCTCCCGTGTTGCAGCGCCCAAACCTGGGTCAGCGGTAAAGTTTGGCTTTACGGTAAGTTGCTCCGGCCTCAGGTGAAGCGAGGAATGCAGGAAAAGTTCGGCAGCTCCCGGCGTGAGGGCGATAAACTTATCTACTTTATTGCGCCAGGTATCAAGTAGTTTGTGTACTCCGGTTGCCAGCACGACCGATGCTGTTTCAATTTTTGAGTCACGGTAAATGCCTTTTAAAATCGCATTTAAGGGAAATTTCTGCTGTATGTTCCCCAACTGCACCTTGCCGTTATAGTATAACACAGCGCTGGGGCAAATGAGGCGGTAGTTGTGCAGCGTCATCACCATGGGTATTTTATACTTGTGGCACACCCAAAACACCCCTGGCGATACCAGCGGGAAGAAATTGTGCACGTGCACCACATCCGGCCTAAAGGCGCTTATTTTTCTGCTGATGGTGCTTGCACTCTTCGGGTTATACACCACCCCCAGCGCCGCCTGCAGCTTGTCTTTTATACTTGTAATGTTGTTGTTGGAAAAGGTGAGCTGCTCTACAATATGCCCATGCGCACGCAATAGTTGCGCCTCCTGCTCAAATACAGTGTCTTCGCCGCCGGCTTGTTTGTAGTAGTTATGGATCTGCAGAATTCGCATAAAGTATAAAAGGGATAATCAGGATAAAGTACGGATAGCCTTTTGCAGGTCTTCCGGTGTGCCCACATCCAGGCAGGAGCCCTCATCAAAGGACACGCTTAGCACCAACAGGCCATGGTGAATGGCAGCCTGTACCACCTCCCCCACGCTGAACTCTTTGCCAGAAGTATGAAGCCGGGCTTCCTCCCCTTTTAAAAAGCTATGCATAAACTCGGTGAAACGCGGCCCCCAGCAGGCAATGGCCCATCCGTAAGCTAAATTAGAGGTAGCTGGTTTCGGAAATATGGTTTTTACCTCGCCGTTTTCCTCCAGCTCAACCATGTCCCACTTTTGGGGATTTGGCACTTTAAAACAGCCCAGCACTACATCGGCCTGTGTTTTCTCTTGCTTTTGCAGCAGTTGCTCAAACGCATTTTGTGGCTCAAAAAGAATGTCCGGGAAGCCGAAAACAACCCGCTGCTGCCGCACAAAAGTATAGGCCTGGTCTAAGGTATACGGACTGCCGTAAGGCCGCTGCATGATGAGGTAAGCCAGTTGCAGGCCTAATTGGCTGCCATCACCGTAGTAGTCGGGGATGTCCCACTTGCCCTTGCGAAGTATAACGTATACTTGCCTGGCACCGGCACGCTGCATGTGCTCCAGCAGGTACTGCGACACCACCTTAGGGTGCGGCTCCCCGTGCTCCGGATGCGGCTCAAACCCCACCGGGAACAGCTCTTTGCTGCACGGTATAGGCGATAGCCTAGAGCCAAGCCCAGCCGCAGGTATAAGTCCCACTACATTAGTTGCCATCATCAAGAAAAAGCCGCGCAACGCTCCCGAGGGTATGCGATGCGCGGCAATTAGTTTAGTTTGAGTATTATATTGTTACACAGAAGCCTCGGCTCTGTTCAAGTGCTTCAGGGCATTATTCCGGCCTACTTCGTCGTTCGCTGCGAAGTATGCGGCCTGCTCCTGGCGCAGTTGATCTACCAGCCTGCCTTCCGGCATCACCACATCATCATACGTGATCACCTGGTCTTTCGGGATGTCGCGCTTCAGCACGCAGCCTTCTGCCACACCTATCGGCAATAGTCTTTCTGCGGCGGTGGTGTCAGCGTTCTCGCAAAGGCCATAAGTCATGTAGTGTCCGATGCCATCTATCACTTCCCCTGCCTTCAGATCTATCTTAGCGGCTGCCACTACCTCTACCTGCGGTGCGCCCATCGGCGTGAGGGCAGCATCATTGAACAGCACGGCACGCGCCACGGTGTTAGGCACCTCAAAGTGGCACAGGTGGTACGGCGTATAGAAAAGGTATAATGGCCCCTCGCCCAGTTTGTAGAGGTTCAGGTAATGCTGCTGAATTGGGTTATCATGCGTACCCAACACAAATACGCCAGGGCCTGGCTCAGCACCTACCACGTAATCCACGATACCCGGACCATCGGTCAGGTCCTCCAGCGGGTACAGGTTGTGTACGCAGTCTTTCAGCGAGGTGCCGCTCGCCACGGTTGGCCCGTGCATGCCACGCTTAGCCACACGCATACCGGTTCCGTTGGCAATAATGGCCTGCTCGAAAGAGATCTTGCTGCCATCGGCAAAAGAGGTTACCATAGACGGCTGCTGGCCCCACTTCTTCGCAAACCCTTCTTGCGTAGTTGGGTTGCGGTACGGGTCGTGCAGGCCTTTGATGTTGCCGCAAAGCACCGGCTTTACGCCGAGTCCTTTCACGAAGCGGAACAGGTTCATGGTAACGCCGGGCTGGTCGCCGTCGGCATTCGTGAACACCACCCCTGCCTTATCAGCGTATATTTTCAGGATCGGGCCAACTGTTCCGTCTACCTCGGCATTCATCATAATGATGTGCTTGCCGTTGTTGATGGCGGTGATGGCTACGTTGGTACCGAACTCCACGGCACCCGTTACCTCGATCACGGCGTCAATGCCCTCGGCCTGGCACAGCAGCATAGCATCCTCGGTAACGCTATACTTGCCCTGGCGGATATTTTCTTCTAACTCACTTACAGAAGTTACCTCCTGCACGTCTTCTATCTCTGCCTGGTTGTAGGCTTGCCTGGCTTTGTCAAGGGTGCGGTTTGAGATGGCTACCAGCTCCATCCCCTGGGTATATTTACAGATTTGCAGTGCGATGCCGCGGCCCATAAATCCGGCTCCTACCATGGCAACGCGTACCGGGTTACCTTCGGCGTGACGTTTGGCCAGGGCTGTATCTACTATTATCATCTTGAAGTATAAATTTTGGTTTTGAAGAAGCAAAAGCTGCCGGTATTACACCAGCAGCTTGCCTTTAGAAGTTTCCTGTTTATCCGTAAAATCCGGATGTGCCTGGTCTTTTTCGGAGATCACCACCGGCTCTATCGGCCACTCGATGTTAAAGGCAGGGTCGTTCCAGCGTATGCCCTGCTCTGCCCCTGGAGTGTAAAACTCCGTTACCTGGTATGTCACGTCAGTGTTGTCTTCCAGCGTGATGAAGCCATGGGCAAATCCTTCCGGCACGAATAGCATACGGTAGTTATCGGCTGTCAGCTCCACGCCAATCCACTGCTTATACGTCTCTGAATCCGGGCGCATATCGATGATCACATCGTAGATGGCGCCACGGGTACAGCGAACCAGCTTGGTTTCCTCATTCGGGGCCAGTTGCATGTGCATACCACGCAGGGTGCCCTTCTTCTTGTTATAAGACACATTGGTCTGACGGATGTCGTTGGTCAGGCCATACTCTTCAAATTCTTTCTGGCAGAAGGAACGGCCAAAGAATCCGCGCTCATCCTCGATGCGCTTTACATCAATTATATAAGCTCCTTTGAGCTTCGTTTCAGTGAAAATCATAGTATAGCTTAGGCTGTTTCTAATTCGGCTTCTGATACTTTGGAGCTGTTTCGCTGCCACTGCAGTTGCTCGTTTATCTTTTGCGTTTCCTGCAGGCTGTTCAGCACCATCAGGCGCATCAGCAGGGAGTTACGGAAGTCACCGTCTTTGAACTCCATCGCCTTCAATCCCTCGTGCAGTTCCTCAATGGCCTGGCGCAGGGTATACTGTGGTAGGTGATTAGGGGCCAGCTGCTTAAACAGATCGAAGTTTACGCGATACGAGCGCTTATCCGGGGCGGCATCCTTGTTAACCGACACATCCACTCCCGGAATCAGTTCCGCTACAGCATTTGCCAGTTCGTATACCTGGTAGTTCCACTCGTTAGAGCCTGTGTTCACGGCCAGATACTCTCCACCGTTTGATGGCTGTCGAGTTACAGCCCACTCAATGGCACGCGCCATGTCATGCACGTGTATCAGCGGCCGCCAAGGGGTGCCGTCGCTCAGGATGTTGATCTTACCAGTTGCCACAGCTCCTGCCACAAAGTCGTTCAGCACCAGGTCCAGGCGCAGGCGGTCGCTCATGCCGCAGGCAGTGGCAAAGCGGAGGCAGGTTACAGTAAAGCCATCACCGGCAAGGGGCTTCAGGTCTTTCTCGGTAGCTACTTTAGAGCGGGCATAGGCTGTAAGCGGGTTAAGCTCAGAATCTTCCGTTTTTGCTTGCTCGGAGGCTGCGCCATACATGCTGCAGCTGGAGGCGAAAACGTAGTTCTTTACGCCGGCAGCCTTGGCCATCTCGGCAATGCGCACGCTCGACTTGTAGTTAACATCCATGGTGATGTCCTCATACTTCTTGCCCATCGGGTCGTTGGAGATGGCGGCCAGGTGCACCACGGCATCCACACCGTTCAGCACTTCGGCTGGCATGGTACGCACATCACCGTACAGTTGCATGTCCAGGCGGCTCTCAGGAAGTATAGGAGCGTTGGTGAGGCAGGAGGCAAAGTATGCCATGTCGTAGCCTACTAAGGTTGCCTCTGGGTATGCGGCACGCAGGCGCTCTACCACGCCAGGGCCAACATAGCCCATGTTTCCGGTTATCAGTATTTTCATTTGGATGAAATGTATATAGTAAGAAAAGGGGTTGGGTTCTTGTTGATGAGAATGTATGCGCGCTTAGTTCACTGCGCCCGACAGCATTTTATGCCACACGTTCCAAGGGGCTTTGCCGCTCTGCCACAGGTCTTCCAGCACGTGCTTGTCGCGTAGGGTATCCATTGGCTGCCAGAAACCGCGGTGACGGTAAGCAGAAAGATCACCCTCTTCGGCCAGCGACTCCAATGGGCCACGCTCCCAAATGGTGCTGTCATCCTCTATATAATCGAAAACGCTCGGTTCCAGCACAAAGAAGCCACCATTGATCCAGGGCATGTCGCCGCCGGTCGGCTTTTCTTTAAACTGCGGCACCAAGGTAGCCTCAGATGAAAGCGTGAACGCTCCGAAACGGCCCGGCTGCTGCACTGCCGTCAGTGTGGCTTTAGTGCCCTGCGACTTATGGTACTCCACCGCCTCCGCTATGTTCACATCACTCACACCGTCGCCGTAAGTCAGGCAGAAGGTCTCATCGCCCACATAGTCTTTTACACGCTTCAGGCGGCCACCTGTCATGGTTCCCTCACCGGTATCCACCAGCGTCACTTTCCACGATTCGGTATTATTCTTATGTACCTCCATGCCGTTACTGCGCATATCGAAGGTAACATCAGAGTTGTAAAGGAAATAGTTGGCAAAGTATTCTTTAATGATGTGGCCTTTATAGCCGCAGCATATTATAAATTCATTGATGTTATAATGTGAGTAGATCTTCATGATGTGCCAGAGGATCGGCTTTCCGCCAATTTCCACCATCGGTTTTGGGCGCACACCACTTTCTTCGCTAATTCTTGTACCGTAGCCACCGGCAAGTATAACTGCTTTCATCTATATTTTGTAAAGGGTTAAGGGTTAAACGTCATATAAAGGCTGCATCCGCAATATTGTACTACTTCTGCGGCCACTTCTGTAGTAAATACGGAGATTTATATATTTTGATTTAACAGGAATGATTTTTTTCTGAGAGACATTATACTTCAGCATTTCGCCTAACGAGGATATGGCTGCCTGCGTGGGCCGTTTTAATACCGGCATAAGGGGTAAAAATACCCTGTGAGGCTATGGAGTGCAGCTGAAGCGATAACTTTCTGGCGCACTTCACCTTTTTGTAAAATTGTACTACTGCCCGGCGGTAACATCCGTATGTTTGCTTTTGCCGGTAATGGTGCTCTATCATTCTCCTCCATATCATCCTAAGCACTTGATTTTTCACTTGGGTTATCTGCTGAGCTGCATTCGGCGCGGCCGCTTCAGCAGCATCATTTTAACCACCTCGTACAAAAACTTTGTGTTTGTAACCAGGTAGCGTTTCCAGAGGCGGCCCGGTTCCTGCCATAAACGGTAGGTCCACTCCAGGCTCAGGTCACGTGCCCACTTCGGAAGGCGCTTCTCCAGCCCGGCATAGGTCATGTAGGCCTGCCCTACACCCAGCATACAGGCTTTCACCTGCCCTTTGTGGTCGGCCATCCAGCGCTCCTGCTTAGGGCAGCCCAGCGCCACGAACACCAGGTCAGCCCCGGAGTCATTGATCATGTTCGTGATGGCGGTATCTTCTATATGCGTTAATTTCCGGAAAGGCGGGGAGTAAGAGCCGGCCACGCGCAGGTGCGGCAGATCGGTCTTGGTACGCGCTACCACCGCCTCCAGCACCTGGTCTGTGGAGCCGTAGAAGAAAACGGACTTTCCCCTCTTGGCAGCTTCCTGCAGTAAGCGCGGCATCAGGTCCATACCTGGCACGCGATCCTGGTGCTGTCCGTAAAGCAGCTTCATTAGTTTAGACAGCGGTCCCCCGTCCGGCGAGGCGATGTCTGCGTTGTTGAGCAGGTTCTGGAAATCCTTATCCTGCTGTGCCTCCATCAGCATGTGCACATTGGCAAAGCATACATAAGAGGATTCCTTATGGTCGGTGAGCCAGAAAACGTGGTTCACAAAGTCATTAAAAGAGCCTGCCGAGATAAGGGAGCCGAGAAGCTGGCGCTTCTCTTTTATAGGTGGCTCGGCAGTTACAGGTTGTTCTTGTATCGTATCAGTAAGCATTTTTTTCGCCTTTTATCATGTTCCAAACAGTAAGGAAGATAATTTTCATGTCCATCATAAAACTCCACTTGGCCATGTACATCACGTCGTACTCTACGCGCTTCTCCATCAGGTGTACTTCCTTGGTCTCGCCGCGGTAACCGCTTACCTGTGCATAACCTGTAATACCCGGAGTAACGAAGTGGCGCATTTTATACTTTGAGATAACCTTGGAGTACTGGTCTAGCTGCGACACCAGGTTCGGGCGTGGTCCTACAACCGACATGTCTCCTAGCAGTACGTTGAAAAACTGCGGCAGTTCGTCTAAACTTGTCTTGCGCATAAAGGCACCGAAGCGGGTAATGCGTGGGTCGTTCTTAGTTGCCTGAAGCTCAGTATTATTGTTCACGCGCATCGTTCTGAATTTGTAGCACACAAACAGCCTGTTTTTCTTACCAGGGCGCAACTGCTTAAAGAAAATCGGACCTTTCGATTCCAGCTTTATAAGCAGGGCTATGATCGGGAACAAGATCGGGAAGATCAGCAGAATCACACTCAGGGAGAACACGATGTCGAAAATACGCTTTACAACACGGTTAGAAGCAAGTTCCAGCGGCTCGTTACGCATACTCAGCATCGGGATGTTATGGTAAAAGTATACGCTCACATCCTTCTTAACTATCGCGCTGAAGTCCGGTACAAGGCGCAGGTAAATAAAGTTATCGTTGGCAAACTCAGTCAGTTCGTCTATCTGGGCCTCATCGGTAAGTGGCTTGGTATAGTAAATCTCATCGATGCTGTGCTGCAGGCAGTAATCCTTCAGGTCTTCTATGTTACCCTGCACCTGGCTGCTGAAGGCGCTGCTCATGTCGGCTGCATCATCAAAGAAGCCCATGAATTTTGTGCCTATCTCGTCGTTGTTGCTCAACGTATGATGTAGCGAGGCTGCGGCCGGGCCTGTACCAACTATAACGTAGCGGGTGTGCGCCATGTCCGAGTTAGTGAAATAGCGGTTCATCTGGAACATGATCAGGCGACTCACACCGATCAGTAAGGCTGTAGATAAGTAAGTATACAGCAGCAACAGTCGGGAAAGCTCCTCCAGGTTAAACACAACGATACAGCTAGCCAGAATAAGCGCGTGCATCACAAACACGTTGATCAGGTTGCCCAGGCGCTTGTCTATCGGAAGGAAGCTATCCACCCTAACCACGAAGTTAGAGAAGCCGGAAACGATCCACCACACCAGAGCAAATAGCACAAAAAAGATGTTATACTGGTGATCAAGATCCAGGCTACCGTAACGGATCAGGTTTGAGATCTTAAAAGCAAAAGCGATAAGCGTAACGTCAAGAAATAACAGAAGGACTCTGTTAAAACTGTAGTAGTGTTTATATTTATTCATGTGGTTGAGTACTTTTTTGGGTCATAAGTAAACGTTGGTATTCTGCACTGCCTCATTCTAATCAACTTCACAAACTGCCCTCTAAGGCCAAACCATAGCGCTTTAATACTTACACCAGTTGTTAAGAAAAGCCGGGCTCTTGTTGCCTCCTCAGGCGCTTCCAGCAGAAGCGTCGCTTTTTTGTCTTATAAACCGTAGCATCAAAGCATCAGCATTAGGTCTTGTGTGTTTGTCTGAAATACGGCCTTCTCCACACGAAGGTTTATAATTTTATTAAGTTCTATTAAAAAAGAACAATTACTTAATATACCAAAATTCACATATCCATATATTCAAAATTCACTCTTTAAGCTCATTTACCTATACTTTAGTTTAATAGCCATTGGCATATCTGAAAACCGCATACAAACCAATATATGACATTATCAATATAAAGGATAGATACTGTCACCATGTAGCTCACAGAAGCTCTAGGATAGGCAGGGAAAAGTATGTAAATCTATTTTTTATAACTATTTCAATGATTATATAAATAAAATTTATAATAAATATATATGCTGAATTTAAAACATTACTATAGGATCGCAGCATGAAGCCAGCACAATAAGAATAGAATAGTACAATCTACGTTAACAGAACAGTCGTTTGGGGAGTAAAAGCAAACACTATCCTATTGCCTCTACACGGTGTATTAACTAACCTTCTTTTCAGGCAAGAAGAAAAGAGCAGTAAATCACAAAAAATCAGCTATATACGAAGTCCAAAAAATTAAAGTTTCAGACAGATGTAAAAAAAATTAAAAATTTTGCCAGTTATTGAACTTTAGCCCCCACAAATACACTTAATCTTGGTGTGTCAGCATCAGTCATCTATTGGACTTATACTTGATAGGCTACTGACAGTGCAACAGCAGTAATTTAATGTTTTTTAAAGCTCTGAGACTGTGTTACTAAGACATAGCATAAATGGGCATGGCTACTGGCTGAGTTTACAACCAGATGTTAAACCAAAAGAGGAACTATATAAAGAATATCTACAGCTAAAGTATATGCGTTTACCTGCCCAAGGCATTTTATGCCTGCTACTGTTGCAGCTTTGGAGTGCCTTTACCACCTACACCTACGCCCAAACTTGTACTCCATCTATTTCAAGCTCTGGTAATCTTTGTACCTCAGGCCAGGTTATACTTTCGGCCAGCGAGGCTGAGAGTTACCTTTGGTCTAACGGAGCCACTACTCCAAGTATAACCGTTACGGAAAGCGGAACCTACACCGTAAAAACCGTACAGGCCGATGGTTGCGAGGCCACCTCAGAGGAGATGTCGGTAACTAATGGTCCGGACGCCACGGTAGCAGACCCGATCACGTTCTTCACCTCCTGTAGCTATGCCGGCAATGTCTCCACATTTGAACTGACCATTGAAAACGCCTCGATCACCAAAGCCACAAACACCCGCTATGAGGTAAACTGGGGTGACGGAACTAGCGATAGTTTCGGAAAAGTGTTTGAGACCGCTTCCCATACGTACAGGTCAGGCGGCAGCTTTAAGCTGACAGTAACCGCTTATGATGCTCACGGCTGCAGCAACACGCACGAGGAGCGCGTGTTTATTGGCAGTAACCCCAGCCTTGGCCTCGCCAGCCGCGGCAACACCAACGATTGCGCCCCCGCCACCTTCACTTTCGACATCCTGAACACAGAGGGCAACTCAGCTCAGACCGTTTATACTTTCCAGTTTGATGACGGCTCGGCTCCAATGACGTTTACGCACGCCAACCTGCCGAAGACTATTGAGCATACGTTCACGGAGTCGTCCATGAAGATGCCGGGACGTGCCTTTACTCTGAGCGCCACGGCCACTAACCCCTGCGGCACTACTCCGGCCACGGTAGGCGGCATTAAAATATCTAAAGGCCCGATTGCGGATTTTGGAATTGGAAAAGCCTGCCTGAACACAGCTATAAAACTGACAGATAAAACCATAGAGGGCTTTAACGCCAATGCCACCAGCGGAAGCCCTACCAGCTATGTGGTGGAGTGGGAGATTTCCCCGGCGCAGGGATGGGAGTATACCTCCGGCAACTTCAAGACGAACAACCCCTGGGTGAAGTTTACCGAGCCCGGCACCTATACCATCCGTCTCACGGCCACCCCGACAGGCATCAATACCAAGTGTACCTCCAGCAGCATCGAGAAAACCATTACCATAGAAGAAGCCCCTGTGGCCGACTTCAGTTTGAGCGGGGATAATACATGTGTGCCGGCTATTTTTGAAGCAACCAATACTTCTAGAGGCGCTGAGGCTACCTATACCTGGCGGGTTAGCCCGGCAGAGGGATGGGTGTTTACGCAGGACACAGACGCAAACTCAAAAAACGCGGTTTTCCAGTTTAACAAAGCCGGCACTTATACCATCGGCCTGACGGCCAGCAACAGCTGCCAGACATCGCTCAAGGAGACAACCATCACCATAAAAGATAAACCGCTGGTGCAGCTGCCACCCCTGCAAGTATACTGCGGCCCTCAGACGATTTCCTTTACAACGAAAAACAATGCCCACGCACCTGCTTATGACGCACAGCAAGGCACCATTAGTAAGTATAACTGGTCTGTTACAGGTCCGGGTGCAGTAACATTTGCAGATGGAACTGATGCCAGTTCGGCTTACCCAAGTATAAATTTTAGCGAGGCGGGCACGTACACCGTCAGTTTGGTTGCAACAAATGAGTGCGGAGTTTCTGAGGCGGCAACGCAGCAGATTGTTATAAATCCGCTGCCAGAGCTAAAGGTAACATCCTCTGAACCGGCCATCTGTATCGGCGGCGGCACCACGCTCAGTGTGGAAGGTGCGGACACCTATACCTGGGCACCGGCTACCGGGCTGAGCGCCACTACCGGCAACACCGTTACCGCAAATCCAACCGAGACCACGACCTATACCATCACCGGCACCAACATGGAGACAGGCTGTACCAGCACCACTACCTTTACTTTGGAGGTGAACCCGCTGCCGGAGGTACAGGTGACAGCTAACGCACAGGAAATATGCCAGAGCCAGGGCACAGCTATACTTTCTGCCAGCGGCGCCGATACCTACACCTGGGCTCCGGCCATAGGCTTGAGTTCGACTTCGGGAGCAGAAATTACCGCCTCCCCTGCCGAAACCACTACTTACACGGTGACAGGCTACAACAGCGCCACCGGCTGCAGCAGCACTGCTACCGTAACTGTTACCGTTAACCCACTGCCGGAGGTAAACGCCGGACCCGACCTTACCGTCTGCGACGACCCTACCCCACTGCAGCTGCAGGTAGGTCCAGCGGGAGGTGTGTGGAGCGGTGCGCATGTGAGTACTGAAGGAGAATTCATTCCAAACGGTAAAGGTTCTTTTGTGCTGATTTATACTTACACCAATGCCAAAGGCTGTAGCAACTCTGACCAGATGACGGTTAACGTGACCGATGTGGCGCAGGCCGCAGTGGAGCAGAAGGAAGTAGAGGTCTGCCTGAATACAGGCAAGTTTATACTTGGTGCCAGCCCGGCAGGCGGCAAGTGGAGCGGTTCAAAGTATGCTTCAGAGGATGGCACGTTCACGCCCTCAGAAGTGGGTACTTATACTTTAACTTATACTGTGTACACCGGCACCTGCTTCACCACAGACCAGATGCAGGTAACGGTTAAGCCGCTGCCTGATGCGCCTGTTATTACGGGAGTAAAGGATATCTGCTTCAACACCGCCACCACACTCCAGGCAGAAGTACAAACTGGCTCCATCAACTGGTACGACCAACTGAAAGGCGGTAAGCTGCTGGGAACCACTCCAGCCGGAACAGCCTTTGAAACCGGGCAACTAACCAAGACAACAGATTTCTTTGCGGAGTATATCGGCGAGAACCAATGCGCCAGTCCACGCACCCGCGTTACCGTAATCGTTCGTCCGGAGATCGCTGCCCCTGTAGTGGCTCCAGTCAATATCTGTGGAGCAGGCAAAGCCACACTGGTAGCACAAGGCTCGGCCAGCAAGTATAACTGGTACGATGCAAGCGGAAACCTGCTGGTAAACCAGGGCAATAAAGTATACGAGCCAACCGTGGAGCAAACTTCTGCTTTCTATGTGGAGGCCGTGATCGGCACCTGTGCCGGCCCGCGCACGCAGGTGCTGGTTACGGTTAACCCTAAACTTGATAATAACACCATTACGGCCCCCGAAATAGTATGCGCCAACGCGCCACTGAGCATTACAGGCACTGAGCCTGTGGGCGGCAGCGGAGCAGGCACTTATACATACCAATGGATGAGTAGCCTCAATGGCAGCACCTTCACGAACATCCAGGGAGCCACGGGCAAAGTATACCAATCGCAGGAAGGGCTGGCCCTGCCGACCTGGTTTAAGCGTATAGTGTACTCAGATGGCTGTATGCTGGCATCGGAGGCAGTGAAGGTGGATGTGATTCCGGCTATCACCAAGAATGAGCTGCGCGAGGTACCTGCCATCTGCTCTGGCCAGGCACCCGAGGAGATACAAGGCGTACTGGCAGGAGGCGCTGAGCCTTATACTTACACCTGGTATGTGAGCTCCGACAACACCAACTTTACGAAAATAGAGAACAGCAACTCGGCTAACTACAAGCCAACGACACCGCTTACCGCCAACACCTGGTACAAGCGCGTGGTGCAGTCCGGCTCATGCAATGCCAGCACCAGCAACACGGTTATGGTAAGGGTGATGCCCCCGATCAGCAAAAACCTTATCACTGGCACGCAAACTGTTTGTGAAAGCGACGCGGCCATACTTATCGGTCAGGCGCCGGAAGGCGGTTTCGGACCGGGAAGCTATACTTTCTACTGGGAGTTTAAAAAAACGGGCGGCGAGTACCGCGAGATACCGAACAGCCGCGGTAACAGCACCCAAGACTGGACAGCCCAGAACCTGACAGAGACAACAACCTTCAGAAGAGTGGTAATCTCAGGCTCCTGCGCCGTGAGCACCAGCGACCCTATTACGGTAACGGTAAACCCTAAGCTCCTGAACCTGATCGCCGGCGACCAGGAAGTATGCCAGGGCGGCACCCCTACCCTACTTACCAGCCTCACCCTTACCACGGGCGGCGAAGCAGGCAAGTATAACTATACCTGGGAGTACAGATCTGAAGGCGATGCCAACTTTATGCCGGCACCGGGCAACAACACCCGCGCCGACGGCAGCTACCAGCCAGGCAGCCTGAGCAAAACCTCGCTGTTCCGCCGCAAGGTAACGTCAGGCGGCTGCACCAGCTACTCCGAGCCCGTAAAGGTTACGGTAAACCCAATCATCGAGAACTATAACATCAAGGCATCACAGAGCGTCTACGCAGGCACCAAACCCGCTCCGCTAACAGGCCTGAACACGGCTCCTTTAAAAGGAGGTAACGGCAAGTATAGCTATCGCTGGGAGTTCAGCACGGATGGGGTAAACTTCGATCCTGCCGAAGGCAACAACCAGAACCCGGATTATACTTTCCCGAGAGGCCTGTATAAAGACACCTGGTACCGCCGTGTGGTACTATCCGGTGGATGCGAGGTGGTGTCGAATGAGGTGCAGATCACGGTGATTGCGGAGATCGCCAACAACATCATCAAATCGGACCAGACCATCTGTATCGGCAATGTGCCGGAGCGGCTGGAGGGCGAGCTACCCAAAGGCGGCGAAGGCAACTTCAACTACCGCTGGGAAAGCAGTGTGAAAGGCGATAAATCCGGCTTTGTGACGGCGCAGGGTTACAACGGCTCACCAAACGATGGCCAAAGCTTTCAGCCTGGTCCGTTAAGCCAGGACACCTGGTTCCGCCGCATCGCTACCTCCGGCGCTTATACCGACATCAGTAATGCTATACTTATCACAGTAAAACCTGAGTTGAGCAACAACGTGGTGCTATCGGGCACGCAAACGGTTTGCTACGGTGAGGCCCCGGCTACTTTAGTTGGCTCTGAGCCAGCTGGCGGTAGCGGCAACCCGGCTTACCTGTGGGAGCAAAGCAACAGCCGCAACGGCATTTTCACACCAGCCCCGGGCCAGAACGATAGAAAAGACTATACCCCATACCCACTTAAGGAGAATACCTGGTTCCGCCGTGTGGTCACCTCCGCCTCCTGCGGCTCCCTGACAAGCAATGCTGTGGAGGTGAAAGTAACGCCGCTGCCTGACATGCCAACGGCACAGGGAGCCAGCATCTGCGCTGGCCTCAGCACTACGCTTACGGCCACCGGCAAAGGCGGCAGGCTGGAGTGGTATGCCAGTGCAGCAGGCGGATCACCGCTTGGCACCGGAAGCACTTTTAAAACGCAGGCACTGCTCCACACCACAACCTTCTATGTGCAGGAGGTGCAGAGCTGCGCCAGCAAACGCTTGCCGGTAACGGTGACCGTAACAGAGCCTGAACTAAGCGCTGGCCCTGATGTAACGGTGGTGAAAGGAAGAGGTGTACAACTGCAGGCAAGCGGTGGCCTGACCTACAGCTGGGCACCTGCTGTAGGAATGGACAATCCGAGTATAGCCAACCCAACGCTGACACCGGAGAAAACCACCGTGTACACAGTTACGGCTACCACCGAGGGCGGCTGTACTTTCTCTGACGAGGTGGTGGTGGTGGTGCTGCCGTTCATTGACATCCCGAATACCTTTACGCCTAACCAGGATGGCATTAACGATACCTGGGAAATCGAGAACATCGACAAGTACAGCAACTGTAAGGTGCAGATATTTAACCAGTGGGGCAACCAGGTATTCAGCTCAGAAGGATACAAGCAACCTTGGGACGGGCGCCAGAACGGCAATCCGTTACCAATGGCTACTTACTATTATATTATAAAGTTAGACCGGAATGAAAAGCCGCTGACAGGCAGTGTAACCATCGTTAAATAAGCCAATCTATGAACAAACTTTTAGCCCTGGGAGTGATGCTACTGGTGGCGGCTGGCAGTGCTTTTGCCCAGCAGCGGCCGCAGTACACGCAGTATACCCTGAATAACTACCTCGCCAACCCCGCCATAACGGGAATAGAGGATTATGCTGACCTGAAACTGGGAACGCGCCAGCAATGGTCGGGGCTGGAGGGAGCCCCCCAATCCTACTATGCCACACTGCACATGCCTATTAATAAGCCGGGGGCAAGTCCCTCTTACGGCAGCAGGCGCAGCATGGCCAAGGAGTCAAGTATGAAGCCTTCCAATATTTACAGGCGTTCCCGTCCGCATCATGGGTTTGGCCTGATGGCCATGTCTACAGAGACGGGACCGCTGAAGCGAGGTAGTGTCTCGGCCAGCTATGCTTATCACCAGCCTATCACGCGTACGATAAAAGTTTCGGCTGGCGTGCAGCCCGGTATTATCCAGTACAGCCTGGATCCAGCCCGCGTAAAGCTAGCTAACAACAGCCTGCATGACCCCGCCATCTACGACGGGCGCGTGAACGAGGTGAAATTTGACCTGGGCATGGGGCTCTGGCTGTACTCCCGCAACTTCTACGCCGGGGTGGCGGGTGCCCAGCTGGTGCCGAGCAAGCGGCAGTACCTAGCGGATAACACGCCATCCGACAACGATGGCTCACTGCAGCAGCACTACTATGTTACCGGCGGCTACCGCCTTGACGTAGCGCCGTACATCTCACTTATCCCCTCGGTTATGGTAAAGGTGGCGCAGCCTAGCCCGCTCTCGGTAGATGCTACCATGAAAGTGGTGTACGGCGACAGGCTCTGGGGCGGTGTCACCTACAGGCACAAAGAATCTGTGGCAGCCATGGCGGGCATCAACATCAGCCCCCTGCTGGACCTGGCTTACTCCTACGACGCCGGCACCTCGCCGCTGGGGCACACAAATGCAGGCAGCCATGAGGTAGTGCTCGGGTTTAAGCTGCGCAATACACGCAAGATAATTTGCCCGGAATGGGCGTGGTAATATGAAATAATGGTTTAGTTTGAGAGTACAGAAATGGGGCAGCTACCTTAGCTGTCCTTTTCTTTTTCAGTGGATACAGAATCGAAACTTTACTATCTTTCCAGCAGTAAGGCTATACATAAATCACTTTGCTATGCTGTTAAAGAAAATTGCCGCCATTCTTTTTGGCCTGATGTTTCTGTCGTTTGTAGTGGTGCAGTACAATGACCCTGACCCTGTGATTTGGATGATCATTTATGGCGCTGCAGCCCTGCTATGTTTCCTTTCGGCGGCAGGTAAAGCTCCTGCCCCGTTGCTTTGGGTAGCGGCTGTGCTTTTTGCTGTTGGCGGCATCTACATGTGGCCCGAACGGTTCGAAGGCGTTAGTATCGGCGGCGGCGATATCAAGAACATTGAAGAGGCGCGGGAATCGCTTGGCTTGTTCCTGGCTACACTCATTTTTGCTGGTTTAGCCCTGTCTGGCAATTACAAGTCTCGCCGCACCTCCACCCAGACACAACACCAGAAAACAAAATGAGCTAACCGATCTGAGATCCGCTAGCCCACCTGCTTATACTTTATACTTCTCTACAGTTGCACGGCCTCAAAGCCTGCTCTTTCCACAGTGCTTTTGATTGTCGCAGCATCAGCGGAGTCAGCTTTTACCTCCAGCACTTTGTCCGGGTTATCGGTATCCACTTTCCACTCCTGTACACCCTCCAGTTTGTTAAGGTGAGGGGTTACGGCACGTACACAGTTTCCGCAGTTAATGTTGGTTTTAAACTTATAGGTTTCCATACTATTCTCGATTTATTTATTTAACATATTAATTAAACTTTTAACTTCTTAGACCTTAAACGCAGGCTGTTGGTCACAACCGATACTGAGCTTAGGGCCATGGCAGCGCCCGCTATCATAGGGTTCAGCAGGAAGCCCGTGAACGGGAACAGGACGCCAGCTGCTATCGGAATACAGATCACGTTGTAGAAAAAAGCCCAGAACAGGTTCTGGTGTATCGTCTGCACAGTGGCCCGCGACAGTTTTACGGCCCTGGCAACCTGTGTGAGGTCAGAGCGCATCAGCGTGATGCCAGCCACCTCCATGGCCACATCAGTGCCCTGGCCCATGGCTATACTTACATCGGCAGTGGCAAGCGCCTGTGCATCGTTTATACCATCGCCTACCATGGCCACTACTTTGCCTTCCGCCTGTAGCTTCTTCACAAAGTCCGCTTTATCAGTAGGCAGCAACTCTGCCTGGTAATGCTCTACCCCAACCTGGCGCGCCACGGCTGATGCAGTCTGGCTGTTATCACCGGTGAGCATGTATACTTCTAACCCAGCCTCGTGCAAGGCTTTTATACCTTCGGCAGCAGCGGGCTTTATCGGATCGCTCACAGCGAACACAGCCAGTGCCTGGGTGGCATTAGCAAAGAAGATAACGGTTTTAGCGTCTTCCTGCAGCTGCCTTGCGGCCTGCAACAAATGCTCCGGCAGTTCTACGCCTTGCTGGCGTAGCAGTTTCTCGTTACCGGCCAGGTAGCGGGTGTTATGATATGTTGCCTCAATACCCAGCCCGGTAAGGCTGTTAAACGTGTCTGGCTGTAAGGCCCTTTGCCCTTTCTCTTTGTAAAAGGTGTAGATGGCCTGCGCGATCGGGTGCTCCGACTGAGCCTCCATGGAGAAGAACAAGGTTTCGAGCTGCTCCTGCTCAGTGGTATCCAGCGCCCACACTACATCCGTTACAGAGGGCTTACCCAGCGTGATGGTTCCAGTCTTATCCAGTATAACGGCGTTTACCTTATGTGCGTGCTCCAGGCTTTCGGCATCTTTTATTAGGATTCCGTTTTCCGCGCCCCGGCCCACACCCACCATAATGGCGGTTGGCGTGGCCAGACCAAGCGCACAAGGGCAGGCGATAACCAGCACCGAGATAGTAGACAGCAGCGCCTCCGTCAGGTAAGCCTGCCCGCCGAAGACGAACCAGGCAGCGAAGGTAAGTACAGCAATCACCAGCACCACCGGCACAAAAATCCCCGCTATCTTATCCACCAGCTTCTGTACCGGGGCCTTGCTGCCCTGCGCCTCCTGCACCAGCTTAATAATGTGCGCCAGCATGGTCTCGCCACCGGTTTTCTGGGCAATTACCTGCACGCTGCCCTTCTGGTTAATAGTACCGGCATACAGGGCGTCGCCCGGTCTTTTCTGCACTGGCAGCGGCTCGCCACTCAGCATACTTTCGTCTACGTAAGTAGTGCCTGCGGCCACTTCCCCGTCCACCGGTACGCGCTCACCAGGCAGCAGCACAACCCTATCGCCTATCTGTACTTCCTCGATCTTGATTTGAAGCTCGGTACCATCGCGCAGCACACGCACTGTTTTCGGCTGCAGGCCCATCAGCTTTTTAATAGCCGACGAGCTGCGGTCTTTGGCGCCCTCCTCCAGGTACTTGCCCAGAAGTATAAACGCGATGATCACGGCCACAGCCTCATAGTACACATGCGGCATCAGGCCACGGTTCAGGAAGAACTCCGGGTACACGGTATTAAAGACGCTGAATACAAAGGCGATGCCCGTGCTGAGCGCCACCAGCGTATCCATATTGGCGCGCCCATGCTTGGCCTGTGCCCAGGCTCCCACAAAAAATCGCTGCCCTGCCCAAAGCAGCACCGGCGCAGTAAGTATAAGCATCGCCCAATTGCCCCAGATAAATGTATCGTGGAAGAACATGCCAAGTATAAACACCGGCAGTGCCAGCACACCCGCAATAATGGTTCTGCGTTTCAGGTTAGCCAGGGCTTTTGCCTGCCGCTCTTCCAGTTCCTCCTGTGTTGTTTGCTCAACAAGTATGTCAAAGCCAATCTCCTGCACTGTTTCGCGCAGCTGAACTGGTGTTACCTCGTTCTCATCGTAGGCCACCTGCAGGGTTTTGCCGGCAAAGTTCACGTTGGCCTCCGCTACTCCCTCACGCGCCATCAGCATGCTCTGTATGCTGTTGGCACAGGAGGCGCAGGTCATACCCTCCACCGGGAAGGAGGCTTTGGTAAGTTTTCTATTTTGTACGGTTGCCATCTTTTTCATTGTTTTATCTGATACAAAGATACGGTGCCTTTGCCCCTTATGTCTTACACAATTTCGGATAAGGGTTATATGTTTTACAGACAACCTTGGTTCACGCGGCCTGCTTCCCGAGTGCCACAGGTGCAGTTAAGGTGAATTTTGCAGCGTCCTTACAGGTGTCCTTCCTTGCGGATAGTTCAATTATACTTCAAGGGGAAAAACATTAAATAATAAGGGTTTCTCAGAACTAATATTGTTATTTATCTGTCAGTCTTTATTTTTAGAGGATTAAGAATTCAATATCCAGTTAAAATAAATCTATAAGAGACGTTTTTTACCCCGGTTAAGCCAGCCGTATACACCTTGCCAGACCAGGAAGCCCACCTATGACAGAGAAGAAGATAAATCAGGGGTATGAGCGCATCATACGGTACATTGGAATCTCCTTCTTAAGTATGCTGGCAGCCATACTGCTGGTTTGTGTATTTTTTTATGTACAGGCCAGGGAGGTACAGGACAAGTACAACACAAGCGTACAGCGTAATTTTAAGCAGCTGGAACTGGTAAACCAACTTTTCGAGAACAAGGAGCTCTCCCGTAACCTGCTAAGGGCGCATGTGCTGGCCAGCACCACCGCCGCCCAGGATAGTGTAAGAAAGGAGCTTGCAAGGGCCTTCAAAGCGAATGAGGTCATTATTGGTGAGCTGCACCAGCTTCTGAGGCGACCGGAACAACTTCATAGACTCCATAGCCTGAGCGATGACCTGAAAACTTACCACACCCATATAGATAGTGTGCTCCAGCTGTCTTATGGGCAGCAGCAGGAGGCGGCAATGGCTTATACTACGGCTTACCTAGCCCCCTTTTACTTGCGGCACCAGGCCAATCTTATCAGCCTCAACAACGAACTGACCAACTCCGCCCGCAGGAATACCAACGGTATCTTCCCGGCTTTCACAAACCTGGTGGATGAATACCTTTTCCTTCTCCTGCTGGTTGTCCCGTTCATTCTATGGGCTGCATTTGCATTTAACAGAATAACAAAGCGTCTGCAGCGCGAGAATCAGAGGTTAAATAAGGAGGTAAGAGAGCGGGAGCAGCTGCAGGCGACCTTGGAGGAGGCCCAGCTGCACTTTAAGCGGCTATTTGACGGAAACCCCATCCCAATGTGGGTGTATGACCAGCATTCCCTCAAGTTTTTGGAAATAAATGAGGCTGCCATACAAGAGTATGGCTTCTCGCGCGAGGAGTTTCTGCTGATGACCGTACTGGACATCAGGCCTCAACCTGAGATGAAAAAGACCAAAGAACACCTCAGGCAGCTGAATAAAGCCTCTGATGCAACCACCGATGGGGCTTTACACCAGCGTAAAGACGGCACTGTGTTCCGGGTGAAGCTCCGCTCGCATGCCATACAGGAGAAAGATGGTGTTTACCCAAGGTTGGTGACTTCTGAGAACATACAGGAGCGGGAGGAATTTATAGAGCAGTTGGCAAAGCGCGAGAAGCAACTGCGCGAGATAAGCTCCAGCATACCCGGTGCCGTTTACCAGTTTCAGGTAGATAGCCGCAAAAACATGGCATTCCCTTTCCTGAGCGATGGTATAAATAGCCTTTTCGGGGTAACGCCGGAGGATGTGTATAACAACCCGAACGTACTTTTTGAAGCGGTACACCCTCACGATATAGGTGATGCAGGCAAAAGCATTGAGGAGTCGACCCGCAATATCCTGCCCTGGGTGCAGGACCTGAGGATCTGGAATAAGAAACAGCGAAAATGGACCTGGGTACGCGGTCATGGCCTTCCTTCATTACAAAAAGACGGCACCCTGCTCTACAATGGTACTTTTATCGATATCACAGACCAGAAAGAAGCACAGGCAAAGCTTGTGACAAGCGAAGCTAACCTGCGCGCCCTCCTCGACAGCTCATCCCAGTCTATCTACTTGCTCGACAAAGAGATGAACATCCTGCTATTCAACGCAGTAGCCGCCTCCGAGGTAAGAGAACTGGCACTAAACGAGCTGCAGGCAGGGCAAAGCATATTGCACTACACAGCTGAGGACCAGAAGGTTATTTTAAGGGAAAGCCATGCGCGTGCACTGCAGGGTAAGCCAACTGTCTACGAAACCGGCAACAGCGGACTTTGGTTTGAGGTAGCATTCAGGCCTGTGTTCACCTACGAAAAGGAAATAATTGCCGTTGCCCTGAGTATACATGATATCTCGGAGCAGCGCAATACGGTGGTAGCCATAAAAGACAGCCAAATGAAACTGACCAGGGCACAGAACCTGGCTAAGATCGGTAACTGGGAGTACGACCTGCAGAAGGACACCTTGACTCTCTCAGAGTATATTTATACCATCTATGGGCTCTCCCCGGCAACGTTCACGGCCACCTTCAACAACCTGTCAGCCTTCTTCCACCCAGACGACAAGGAACGGGTGCTTGAGGATTACAAAAAAGTGGTGGAGACAAAGCGGAAGGTCGTGACAGAGCATCGTGTGGTATTGGAGAGCGGAAAGCAAAAGTACCTGCACCAGATCATGGAGCCGGTGGTAAACTATGAAGGCCAGGTGCTGAGAATAATAGGTACAACACAAGACATAACACAGCAGAAGGAGAAGGAGCAGGAGATTAGTGAAACAAAGGACCGTTTTCTTTCTACTATCGAGAACATACCGGAAATCATACTTTCAGCAGACACGCAGCTCCGGATCTTCTATATCAGCCCGCAATGCAGGGAAATCACGGGGTACACCGAGCAAGAGTTTATGCAGGACCACCTGTGGCCTGCCATCATCTACCCGGATGACCTGCCGCTGCTACAGGAGAAGCTGAAGCAGCAAGTGCTCACGGGGCAAAAAGTGCTGCACGAAACACGCATTCTAGCCCGAGACGGCAAAGTTAAGTGGGTACTGCTGCGCCTGTCGCCTATGCTGAATGCGAATGGCGACGTGATCAGGGTGGACGGATCGGTGGCGGACATTACCGAGCGCAAAATGGTGGAAGCAAAGCGTACAGTGTTAACCGAGCAACTACAGGTTCAGAACCAAAACCTGCAGCAATTTGCCTACATCGTGTCGCATAACCTGCGTGCCCCTATTGCCAACATACTGGGTCTTACCTCCATCTATGACCGTGACCGTCCGCAGGCGGCGCTGAACAAGCATGTTATCGAGAACCTGGCCAGATCGGCACAGCACCTGGATAACACGATCCGTGACTTGAACGATATCCTGACGGTGCGCGGGCAGATACTGAATATTTCAGAGGAGATTTTTTTTCAGGACCTGCTGAAGGACATCCTCAAAAGTATATCCATGGAAGTAGAAAACGCCAAGGCTACCATTGATTGGGACTTTAGCGAAGTTCCTTCTACCGTTTCTCTTCGGAGTTATGTGCACAGTATCCTGCAAAATCTGGTTACAAATGCATTAAAGTACAGGTCCCCTGAAAGGAAGCCGCACATTAGTATAAGGAGTTATAAACAAAAGGATTATATTTGTATCAAAATTTCCGATAATGGCCTTGGCATAGACCTTTCCAAAGAAAAAGGCAACCTGTTTGGTCTCTACAAACGCTTCCATCACCATGTAGAGGGCAGAGGCTTAGGTTTGCATCTGGTAAAGACTCAGGTGGATCTTCTGGAAGGGAAAATTGAGGTAGATAGCCAGGTTGGAGAAGGCACTACATTTAAAGTGTACATATAACAGACTTAGTCAATGGATGTGTTAAAAAAGGTAGTTCTTATTGATGATGATCAGATCAATAACTTTGTGTGTGAGACGATCATCAAAAGTGAAAACTTCGCGGAACGGGTAATAAGCTTTGAGTGGGCTGAGGACGCGCTAAACAACCTGAAGCAGGTGGCAGAGGAGAGTCCTGAGGACTTTCCAGATCTTATATTCCTGGATATTAACATGCCCGGCATGGATGGCTGGAGGTTTCTGGAGGAATACAGAAAGCTGCCCGAGGCTGCCACCCGAAAGTGCTGCCTGTTTATGCTGTCTTCGGCCGTGGACAGGGAGGATATTATCTGCGCCAAAACACACGCTGAAGTACGCGACTTCTTCTCAAAGCCGCTATCCCCCGAGATTCTGAACCTGATCCGGGAAGACTATATTGTCTCCTAGCCTTCCCGCTGCTCATAACTTTATACTTAGCCACTGCAAAACAGTGGCTTTTTTAATTCTCACCCTCACCTAAAATGCCTTACCTCCGTATTAAGGAAAGAGAAAAATCTCTATATATTAAAATATAAATATTAAAATAATAAATTTACTTTTCCTGAATATATTTTATATTTAAAATAAATAATACATAACATATCCTTTATAGGGCGCGTAAAGTTAAATATCTTCCTTGGGAGCTATATAGCTATATAGTATAACACAGGAGGCTAACCATTTAACTTATAATTTAGCTTACAAACCCTATGAAAAACGTTTTACTAGTTATTGCCGCTTTCCTAATAAGTACAGCATCCTTTGCACAGTCTCCATTTAAGCTTAGCCGCGAGGCAGAGGAGCGCTGCACCCAGATTACCCGCGAAATGGCCCAGGAGCTTCGCCTGAACGAGCTTGGTTATATAAAGCTGAAAGAGCTGAACCGCGAACGCATGCTTACCACACAGAACATACTGAGCAACTACAGCAACGATGCACACCTTCTGGAACAGAAACTGGAAGAAGCAGCACAGGCGTATGACCAACAGGTTACCGCTTTCCTGAACCCAAACCAGTTGCAGGCCTATGCCAACTTTAAGAGCCAGCCAACGCCTAAGGTTCGTTTCGTAGCCGTTGGCAGCGAAGAATAACCCCGGACACCCAAGATGAAGAAGGCCGTCACACCTGCCGGCCTTCTTCGAACGGAACAGTCATAAAACAGAAGAGGGAGCCAGCTTTGGCTCCCTCTTCTGTTTTATGTATTTATACTTTGTTTACCTGCGGCTATAGTCCGCGTCGTCCGGTCTCTTTTCATCTTTACCCAAGGGCTGGTCCCCTCTTCTGATCCCGGCCACATCATCATCCATACCGGTATCGCTGCCTTCCGATGCAAACCCGGGGCCCGGAGCGAACGACTCCATGTTGGTGGGGTCATTGGCGCCATAGCCGGTTGATTCGTTTCCCTCGATGTGCAGGTTTTTCAACTTGTCTTTCTGGCCTGCACGTTCGGTATAGCCTTCAGGGCCAATGTTTCGCTTGGCCGATGGGTCTGGTTTGTTCCCCATCGTCATACGCTTGTTGTATTCGTTATTTAAATTATTCTCCTCTGATGGAGCTTTCTTTTTATCTTCTTCTTTGCTCATGGTTTCAGTTTGTTAGTTATACCAGGGTATACGCTCCGCAAGTACTCTTGTTTGATCCGCCCTTCTTATACTTAACATAATTTACCAACTGAAGCCATGCTTACTCCTGCAGCTGGTTTAGCCGCCAGTCATAAGTATAGTAGCCTAATTTATAAGAAGCAGGTAAAGGCAGGTTGCGATACCGGTTTATGTAGGCACGTATGGAAGGGGCCGCTTTCAGGAAATCATCCTTATACCATTTAAATATCTCCGACACCAGTACGCGTTTATTTTTTGGCTGTACCCGGATGAAGGCTTGGCTTTGCAGTGTGCGCTTTGCCTGCTCCTCCAACTGCTGCTCCACCCGCTCCGGGGTATAGGCCTCGTTGAGCAGCGGCGGGCAGGATTTAGCCGCACAGACCAGGGCAAAATGGATTCGGGCATCCTGATAAGGTGCCAGCAGCTTCTGCTTCTCCAGTTGGTTAAGTGTTATACTTTGTCCCGCCACTTTATACTTCTGCCGGTCAAAAAAGCCCTCTACCTCCGTTACAGAGTGTAGCGGGTAATTAGCCAGCACCTGGTGCAGTACCAGCAGGTTATAAGCGTTCAGGTAAAAGGCCTTTTTCTCGGCAACAGAGGCCGTGCTTACATCATAAGCCGCCACCTGCCTCACCAGTTCCTCTAGCTCAGCCTGCTCCTGCCGGAGACTTTTATAGTTTACCAGCCCCTGTTGCACATGGTGCTGCAGCAGCTGCGTTACCGAAGTATAAAAACCAGGATTCTGGGCTGAAGCGGAAGTATAACTGCAAATCAGCAACATCAGCATCCCAAAGTATAAACCAAGCTTTTTCATGTTGCGCGATTGTCGGGTTTAAACTGCGGCAAGTATAGCCTTGTTCTCTTATCTTTGCCAAAAATAATCTACATGGCACCTCTCTTGCTTCTAAAGCGTTAGCAAGAAAGAAACCAAAGTATGCAGCGCATGAAGCTATCTAAAATATATGACCCACGGGAGATGAACTCCTACCAGTTTGTGGCCACTACCGGGCTGGTAATGACCATTGTAGCCAACCTGATTCTGCTGCTACTGGGGAAAACCGTGGAGAATTTTAACGCGCTGTACATCTGCTGGCTCGTGTTCTTTACCCTCGGCACCATTGCCAACTACAACAGCAAACCGGATGACCACGACCACCACCACCATCATTAACAGGCTTACTGCTTCAAAAATTGCAGCAGTGCAACATGGAACCGCTGCGTAGCCTCCAGGTGCGGTATGTGGCCTACTTTTTCCAGCTCAACTAGTTTAGCATCGGGTATGGCTTTGGCTGTTTGTTTTCCTAACTGCGGATACTGCCCGTGCTCCTCCAGTTTTTGCTTGTCATCTATAAAGCCCTTGCCCACAATGGTGCGGTCCTCCTGCCCTATCACAACCAGCATAGGCACTTTTAGCGCACCGAACTCATACACTACCGGTTGTTGGTAAATCATACTATAGGTTAAGGCCGATATCTTGGCCACTTTCGGAAAATCGGGGTGGTTGACCTGGGCGGCCGGCACTTGCACCCACTCATCGTAGGCGGGTTTCCAGGAGGTGTAGTAGGTCTGGTGATAATTTCGGATGCCCTCGGCCGTTTGCTTAAGCTCCGACTGGTACAGCTCCTGCAGGTTCTTGTAGGGCACAAACAGCCGGTAATCCTCCAGCCCGATCGGATTCTCAAGCACTAGCTTCGTAGTCATGTCAGGGTACATCAGCGCGAACCGTGTGGCCAGCATCCCACCCATAGAGTGCCCCACCACCGCCACCTGCTTTACGCCAAGCTGCTGCAAAAGCCGTTGCGTGTTCTGGGCCAGCTGATGGAAAGTGTAGTTTATCTCCGGCTTTTCTGATTTGCCAAATCCTATCTGATCCGGCACAATTACCCGAAAGCCGTTCTCTGACAGGAACCTGATGGTTTGCCGCCAGTAAGCCCCCATAAAGTTTTTGCCGTGCAATAGCAGCACCGCCTGCGGGCTCTGCACCTGCTTTGCCGGCGCCACGTCCATGTAGGCCATTTTATACTTCTGTCCTTCTACCTCCGCCTCCACATATTTCACTTCATAGGGATATTTATAGTCATCCAGCGTTGCATTTAGCCTGTTGGGTACTTCTTGCGCCTGTACGGCCCAACTGAAGGCCAGCATGATCCATAGCAGCAGGTTTGGTTTTTTCATAACGAAAGTGTTTGGTACAGCTATACTTAACTGCTTCAGCGGCTAATTGTTCCGGAGTTGCTCTTCTGTACCTACCGTTACCTTGGGTATAACTAAATTATTATTGCCTTGTGTTACTTATCAATATGTTTATTTATCTATATTTAAAGCTCAATATTATACTTCAACTTATAATTTTATTATTAAACAAACTTCTAGCCATGAGAAAACTTTACCTCTTAGCGTTCCTTTGCCTTAGCCTTGCCTTCCAGGGTTGCGGACCACAGATTTACCAGGCTGCCTCTTTTAACGAGGTAAAGCAAAACCACAAAGTACTGGCCATCCTCCCGTTTGATGTGACCATCGAGTCCAGAAGACTGCCGAAGGGTGTTACGGCTGAGATGATGCTCGACCAGCAACGCGACTACGGTTACGGCATGCAGGGTGACGTATACGGATACTTCCTGCGCCAGATGAGCAAAGACAAGTATACGGTTAACTTTCAGGATGTGAATAAGACCAATGCGCTGCTGAACGAGGCCGGCCTGACGTATGAGGACCTCCGCACAACATCTAAGGAGAAGATCTGTCAGATACTGGGTGTGGATGCTATTGTTTCCGGCAATGCCGTTATGTCCAAGCCGATGTCTGACGGAGCTGCGGTGGCTGTTGGCCTGCTGGTAGGCGCCTGGGGCCCCACCAATTCTGTGAATACTTCCATTACGGTGCACGAAGCACAGGCAGGTGACCTGATGTGGAAGTATGATTACGAGGCCTCCGGCAGCGTTTTCAGCAGCCGCCAGTCGCTTTCAAATGCCTTGATGAAAAACTCTTCTAAGAAATTCCCTTACAAGAAATCGTAAGTATAGATTTAGATCAATCACTCAAAAAGAGCCCGTTGCGAAGTATAGCGACGGGCTCTTTTTATATGCTTGGATGCTGTTATACCTGTGGTTTATACCTGATGCTGTTATTTGGCTTACCTTAAACTATAAAAAAACCCACCGCAGCTGCGGTGGGCCTTGAGTAAATTACCAAACACTAAACTTTAATCTTTATCATTAAAAAGTAAATCCAACGGATGCCTTTATCACGCGGTTAAAGGTATCGAAGTTGTTATTGCTGTCGATGGAGTTAAGGCCGTAGTCGTAGCCGGCACTGATGTTAAAACCGCTGGCGAACTTATACCCTAAACCGCCTGTCACGGCCACATCCACTTCTCTAAAACCGTTTTTCATGTCCCATTCCTGATTCAGGGCCTTGTAGCCCAGGGCGCCCGCCTCAGCAGATACTTTATTGGAGAGCAGGTACGATACCTGCGGACCAGCAAAAATATGGAAGCCCTCGCCTACGTATACTTTGGCCAGCACCGGCAGGTCCAGGTACTCAGCCTTGTTGGTGAGCGTCACGTTGGCATTCAGGAAATCAACCTCTTCAATCGGGATCTTGCCCCGCAGCACCATACCTTTCTGGGAGTACTGCAGCCCAGGCTCTATCTCAAAGCCCGGCGCCACCGGTATGCTCAGGTACGTGCCCACATGAAAACCGGTGCGCATTTCGCGGCTGGCGTATCCCCCCGACATTTCCACCAGATCCTGCACACTCTGCATGGTCTCGCCTTCCCAATCGGCCAGGTTTACGCCCGCTTTAATGCCAAAGCGCAACTGGCTCGGGTTGCTGTTTTTATAAGTAGATTGTTTGTTGTATCGAACAGGCTGCTGCTGGGCCTCAGCGCTCGCGGCGGCCAGGCCTATAGCTACAGCTATAAGTAGAAAAATCCTTTTCATGGTAGTAGTAATTAAGTTTTCTCATTCTTTTCCGTTAAGCTGGCCTGCTCAATCCGGTTGAATGAAAGAACCGTGCCAGAAAGGGAACTTTTTTAGCACATGCTGCACCACAAAACACACAACACATTAACAGTCAATAAAATAAAATTTTAATATTTTTATACTTCATACTTTAACAAGTATAAAAACGGAAAAGCCCGGGCTGGTAAAAGCAGATTTTGAAGCGGCAAAAAGCAGGTAATTGCGTAGCTTTGCCTGCTCAACCAGAAGCCAAAAGCAGAGATGAAAGACAGAACGCAGGTGCGCCTGAAAAGACTGGCCGTGCACAGGGTAGGAAACAAATCGAAGGACGAGGGGGTGGTTGCCAGCAAGGAACTGGTGGACCTGCGCGATGAGCAGCTGTACGACCTGCTGGTGAACTATTTTCTGTCGCCGTTTAAGCAGGAGGAGTTTTTTCGCTTTACCCATACTTCGGATGTGGCCCTGAACGAGATGTTTGCCTACTCGGCGCTGATATTTGCCGAGCCGCATAATTTCCAGCAGTACTCGGTGCACATCCTCAACCACCTTTACGAGCAGTCGGACCACCCGAAGGTGAAGAGCGGCGAGCTGTACGTGGTGCATTTTGAGGGCTGCGTGATGGAGGATGAGGTGGTGGAGGCCATCGGCATCTTCAAGTCCGAGAACAAGGATACGTTCCTGACTTTCCAGGATGAGGAAGATGATTTGAACGTGAACTACCACTTCGGCGTGAACCTAAAGGGCGTGGACAAGGGCTGTATGATCTTTAACACACAGGCTGAGGATGGCTTCCGGGTAAAGCTGGTGGATGTAAACGGTAACGATGCGGTGTTCTGGAAAGAGGATTTCCTGAACGTGACGGAGCTGCAGGACACTAACTATAACACCAAAACCGTTCTGAACCTGTGTAAGGATTTCTCGGAGGAAGTATACGCCCGCACCGAGAGCAAGAAGGCGCAGGTGGATTTTATCAGCCGCTCCGTGGATTACTTCTCGAAGAGCGAGACCTTTGACCTGGAGGAGTTTACCAGCAGCGTAATTGACGAGCCGGAGACAAAGGAGCGCTTTATGCACTATAGCCAGACCTTTGCCGAGGAGCGCGACATTGAGGGCTTCAATGATTTTGCCATCAACAAGAACACGGTGCGCAACATGAAGCGCAAGTTCCGTAACTTTATAAAGCTGGATACGCAGATAGAGATCAAGTTCAGCGGCTACAACCCGGAGCAGAGCGAGCAGTACGTGGAGCGGGGCTTTGACCAGGAGCGCGGTATGCACTTCTACAAAGTATATTTTTATAACGAGAGCTAACCGAAACTATAGCCGCCGGATGGCTGTTTAATTAAATCCTGTCTGAACCGGAACGATAATTGCCTGCACTACAGGAGAAAAAAATAACGACACGACCACATGAAGAAGATCGTATTTGCCATAGCTTTTGCATTTGCCGCCCCGGCTGCTTTTGCGCAAGTCCAACAGCCACAAGCCAAAGCAGCGCAGGCCCAACCAAGCCTGGAGCAGCGCGCCGAGGCCATTACCGCAGGCTTTACCAAAAACCTGCGCCTTTCGCCGCAGCAGACCCAGAAAGTATATACCATTAACCTCACCAGCCTTAAAAACGCAGAGGAGGCCAAGCTAAAGTATAAAAACAACCCCAAGAAGCTGGTAAACCAGATGGATATGATCAGCCAGACGCGCCTCTCGCAGTTGAAGGATGTGCTGACACCGCATCAGTTCCAGCAGTACCAGCAGCGCCGCGAAGAGAAAATGGGAGTGCCGAGCCAGATGCAAAGCAACCCGGCGGCAAGGCAGCAAAACGCAGCCTACCAAGACAGTTACTAAGAAAAAAGCATGGCCTATGAGCCATGCTTTTTTGTTTGGGCCCTTCTACATCACTTTCCGCCCTCCCCCCAAATACCCTTTACCCGGTAAAAATGTCCGTTCGACACTCAATCTTGCACTTTTAAAATCCAATCCACACTTTAGGTAACAAATCAAGGCGCCAACACGAAAAACAAGAACCTAACAACCAAACACTTACACCCTAAAGCATGGTTGTACAATTTTTAGAGTAAAGGCTTTGAGTACTATGGAGGCAGCGGAGGAGAAGATACTTGTTTTGAGAGAGGATGAGCTTTGCACGATAAAGGTAGACCTATCGATTTCAGTGCTGTTTGTAAACTGCAAGCAACATATGGAGCAACAGGATCTACGCGAGAGATTTTTGGAAATGCTGGTCATTGTGGATACTTACCAGGTAAAGTACCTGTTGTCGAATGTGCGTGCCATGCACTACATGAAAGTGGAGGTTACCAACTGGCTTAGTGGAACCATTATTCCTTGTATAAAGTCCTCTCCGCTCTTAAAATGGGCTCGCATAGAGCAACCAAGCTCCATGATGGAGCTTAACTCTATACAGCTAAAGAAGGAGTGCGGGAATGACTTTCAGTTCGAATCTTTTTTAGAAGAGGAAAGCGCACTGCACTGGCTGCTTTCCGCAGATTAGGTAAGGATACACAATTTGTTTATAACAAGCCAGCCGCATCTGATGATAGGCTTACCTCAGGCTCCCTTTCTGCCTTCTGCTCAACCTGTTTATGCTCCCCGTTCTTCCACTGGTGCTCTGTTACCACTGTTCCCGGTGGTTTGTAAAGAATAAGAAACTTCTCCTTCCATGTTTTCGCATGCTTCATGTCCTCCCAAATGTCCATCCATTCATGAAATACCAGATAGATCGGATTAAATGAGGTAACTGGTTTCGTTAGGCCATACTTTACCTGCTCCCGCTCCGGCTCAAAGGTTCCAAACATCCTGTCCCAGATGATAAAGGTGGATCCGTAGTTTTTATCAATGTAGCCCGGGTTGGAGCCATGGTGCACCCGGTGGTGCGATGGGGTAACAAAAATATACTCTATCGGCCTGGGTAGCTTGCGCACCAACTCTGTGTGCACAAAAAACTGGTAAAGCACCGCCACCTGGTGGCAGATAAAGAACGTGAACGGGTCGATCCCCAGAAATGGCACCGGTATAAAAAAGATAAACTTGATGTGCTGTGTCCAGCCGGTGCGAAACGACACCGAGAAATTCATGCGCTCCGAGGAGTGGTGCGTGACGTGGGTTGCCCACCAAAACCGCTGCTCGTGCGCCACCCGGTGCGCCCAGTAGCGGCAGAAATCAATGGCCACAAAGCAGATCACAAAAGCCCACCACCCTCTTGGAATAGCCCATGGCACTGCGTTGTAGACCACCAGGGCAACGCCAAACAACCATACTTTCAGTAATGCCCCCAGCACCGTGTTTACAGCCCCAATAGCCAGCGCCGACAGAAACTCAGTTTTGTGGTATGTATTCCGATTTTTATAGACACCATACAGCCACTCCCCCACCACAGACAGCACAATCACCGGAATGGCATAGTGCATAATAGTCAGGTCATCCAGCCTCTGAAGCTCCTCAAATGAGTATAACTCTTTCTCCATACAGTAAAGTTTGTAGCCTATAAGAACGTCCAAAGCTTTAAAGGGTTAAGCCGCAACAGGTGCTGGCAAGTATAAAGTTGGCTTGCAAGTGGCCAGAAAAATCAACCAGAGGGCAGAAGAAGTATAAACTCAGGTATGATTTACAGCAGTCTTCGTAAATTTGGAAAAATTACTAAACCATGAGAATTCGGAAGAAAGTTAAAGCTAGCATACCTGAGCAAGGCTCCCGCTTTGCAGCCCTCGATATTTTTGTAAAAGCCGCCGAAAAAGAAAACTGGACAGAGCAGGAAATTCAGTTTGTAATTAATGAGGTGGTAGAGGCCCGAGATGATAAAGAAGGGTTTGAGATACTGCAGGATTATACTTTGTAGCTGCTGCTGATAGTTTTCCGGCTACACTTCCGGTTGTTTCGGTTATCCTTGTCTGGAATTATAAAGAGGGTCCCTCTCCCCATTAGCCGCCGATTTCCTAATCCGCTTGTTTATACTTGTAAGCTTCTACTTCATATTCCCCTTTTTCTGACGCAAGTCCCCTCTGGCGCAAGTCTTCAGACTTGTGTCCTATAATGGGTTGAGTTTGTAACGCAACTGTAGCCATATTTTGTACTTGGGCTATCCTCTTATACCTGTCAATTTCGCTGTTCCGGACATCCCTGTCCGGAACCTTTCTGCCGCGGATTTCCCAATCCGCATACTTTATACTTCCATAGCCACTGCTTCCTGCAACTGGATGTAAGCTATCCTTACTAGCTGCTGCTGATCCTCAGTCTTACACACCTACCGTTGCACCTCCCGCCTTGGCTCCCTCAAGCCCGGGAGGGCTCGTCTTCCCACATCGCGCTGGGACCTTTTCCTTTGCTCCTGCGTCGCAATGCCTCGCTGCCGCTCGTCACCGGAAAAACTCTAAAGGCACTCTTTGTCGAGGGCCCCTACCCCCACGGAAAGACTGGGATCAGTTTTCGATAGCCACCGCTGACGGAGGTAGAACCAAGTCCCTCTTCTAAGGTAAGGCCGTTAAATTCTAAGAAAACGTGCTAAAAATTTACTGTCATTCTGTAAAGAAACTTGGTTGATGGGAGGTTAAGCCTATGCTATCTGCTACCAAGATCCTTTCAGGATGACAAAAAAAGAGAGTGAACCAAGTCCCCCTTCGAAGGGGGCAGGGGGATGTAATCGCCTGATAAAAACTCCCCTCCTTCCACAAAGAGAGACCAGGGGGCATTGGAGCCGTCTGCAAAAGAAGAGCGGCAGCTACTATACCAGCAGCTGCCGCTCTTCTTTTTATACTTTTGTTATGCCTGTGCCTCTATAGGCTGCAGCTGGGCACAGGCTACTACAAAACCTGTTATCTCATCGCAGGCCAGCAGCGCCTTGTCCAGCAGCGTATTATAAGGCACACCCCATTTCGTGTAATGTGCTGAAATGGCATGGGCAATTTCCTCCTCCCCACGTTCACGCAATTGGCTTACAATAACGTTCGGGTGTTGGTCGGGGTATGCCTCGTAGTCAGCATCGTGCAGCAGGCCCGTAATGCCCCAATACTCTTCGTTCTCCCCTAGCTTTGCGGCATAAGCGCGCATTACCAGTTCTACGGTGCGGGCGTGGCGCAACAGGCTGTCGCTTTTAGTCATGTTTTCCAGTATGGCTCTGGCTTCCTTGTGTGTTAGCATCGTCTTTTACTTCTTGTTATCTGAAGATCTAAAATAACGATAATCCCGCATGACACAAAAGCCACTGCTCTATAGCCGATAGGAAAACCATACTTTCTTATTTAAACTAATCCAGCCTGGCAATCTGTACATTATCCCAACGGCCCATAATCGGGTCCTGCCGGCCTACCAGAATATCAATTTTCTTACGCATACGGCGGTTCATGATGTCGCGCACAATGTAAAGGCCGTCCAACTCCTCTGAAATGCCTGTTACCCAGAGCGAGTCACCAAACTCCATCTGTCCGCCCCACCTGCTGTGCAGGTCGCGCGATACGGCAATCCAACGGTGTTTTTTGGGGTCTTTTTTGTTGATGCGGGAGCCATCGGCGGTGATGTATGGGGAGGCGTCGGTTTGGCCTGGCTCGGGATGGTAAATTGAAGCGGTAACAGTAAGCGTTGTGGGCGGTTCGGGAGTTGAGGTAGCTTCGGCGGCAAGTTCCTCTGTTTCCAGTGGGGGCCACTCAAGTGGCGGTTGCTGAAGCTGGTTTTCGACTTTCGTAGCGGGGGAGTCAGCCTTAAAGAAGGATAATTCTTCAGCCAGCGCTATAACAACATAGAACACGGCTGCGAGTACTTTAACCCTAAACATGAGCAGTCCTTTTCGTGAAACATCGATTTTCTAAACAATAACCCGCTTAAACGGCAGATTTTTGGAAGGGTTTTACAATGTTGCATGAAAAGTAAAGTAAGGCTGTTTTACGGCTAATTTCATGTCATTAAAATTTTACAATTAAAACTAAAATATAATCAAAATATTTTCTTCCCATTATTTTAGCACATTGGTAGTAAAAGCGACTGAATACCAGGAAGTAGAAGTATAAAATAAGGAAAGCAAGCGCTATACCTTGGAGAGGCCGCAAGAACCCTCCAACAAGAGGTAATTATTTTTTCCGGAGATACTTTTGGTAGATAACGTAGCCTATGAATACCGCCAAACTGACGGCAGAGACCCAGATAAGCCCGGACTTGAGGCGCTCGTTGTTCTCACCAAGCCAGGCAAGCAGCACCGTGAGCGGCACTATGCCCGCCAGTGTGGCGCCCATAAACTTAAAGTATCCCATCCTGGCCAGGCCCGCCACCAGGCTCACGGCATCGTTGGAGAGAAACGGTGAAATACGTGCTATAATGATGGCCCACACGCCATACTGGTCCATAAAGCCTGCCACCTTCTGCTGCGATTTCTGGCCAATCAGTTTGCTCACTCCCGCCTCACCTAAGCCGCGGCCAATCCAGTAGCCAATAGTAGAAGCCACCACCACTGCGCAAATAGCTATGATTGCCCCCCAGAAAGACCCGTATGCCAAGATAGCCACCAGCATCAGCGCCACCACGTTTATCACCAGCAAAAACATTTGGGCGACCATGGCTGCCACTATAAAGAATGGCCCCCAGAAGCCAAACTGGCTTACCCAGTCCGAAATGCGTTGTTGGTCACCGCTCGTAAGCACTTCCCAGCTTTTATCCATCTCCTGCTGAAAACCCGGAAACACAAAGTATGCCCCCACCAAGGCTGCGATAAGTATGGCTGTAATGATGAGCGGCCATTTGCTTTGCTGCACTTCTTCCTGTTGCGGACTTTCCTTATGTCGGTCTGGGTTTAACAGTTTAGGGTCCAGATGCTTCTGCCCTTCCTTCACCCGGCTGTGGTGTTGCTTTATATCTTTCTGCTTCTCGCTCATACGTCAGGCTTAGTCTTTTCTTTAGACGAGGTAGCAGTAGTCTTGGTTAATATTTTAGGGGATATATTACCGGCATCAAAAGTATAAGTATAGCTGTTATGGGGCTGGTGCGGTGTAACAGTATAGCTGATGTGCATATGCCGGTAGTGCGGCCCAGCAGTGGTGCTCATGTGCCGCTGCACCACATCCGGCTCCAGAGGTTTGGTGGTGGATTGCTGCGGATTGCCGTCGCCGTAAACGATGGCTGCCACCAGCCCGCTTAACAGGCCGGCCACATGCCCCTCCCACGACACCCGCTCCTCTCCCGGAAACAGGCCGTAAAAAAGCCCGCTGTACAGAAACAGCACCGCCAGCGACACAGCCATAGCCCCGCGGTTCTGCCGCAGGAAGCCGTTAAACAGCAGGAAGCCTGCCAGGCCGTAGACCACGCCGCTAGCCCCAATGTGGTAAGACTGCCGACCGATAAGCCAGGTAAGCAGGCCGCTCAACAAGTATACCAGCACCGTTACGCGCAGCGCCACCTTGCGGTGAATGTAAAGTATAAAACCCGAAAGCAGCACCAGCGGAAACGTGTTTGAAAGGAGGTGCAGCAGGTCACCGTGGATCAGGGGACCGAAAAAAACACCGATCAGCCCCAGGAAACTGCGCGGCATAATCCCCAGGAAAGCCAGGTTGGCCCCCGTCAGGTAGCTCAGCAGGCTGATCAGCCAGATCAGCGCCACGAATAGCAGCCCGGGCAGGAAGCTGTAGCCAAAATGGGGACCTTCCTCGGCTAAGGTATAGGCGTTATCTCTGGAGGTGAAAAAGGACATAAACAAAGGTGCGTTTCTTTAAAGATAAGGCAAAATGAACAAAAACCGCCTCAGAACCCTTTATCTAATCAGCACTTTTTAACGTAAAGAATCGCTGACGGGGCCGGTGAAAGTATAATGCTAGCTCCGACTGCAGCTATGGAGGCACCTGCCATAGGCAAGAAAGTACAAATAGGTGCGTTAATAGTTTATCATGCTACGGACTTTATATAAAGCGAAATACCTCAAAGTATACCGGTTATGGTTGCTGCCACTCCTGGCTGTAGCGCTGTACTCCTGCGAGGGCTCCGATGCCCAGCGGCAAAGTTACTCGGAGCAGCAGCGGCAGTTTTTCCCGGTAGAGCGCACCTCGGAGTATGACCGTCCTTCCTCGCTCATTGCCGCCCTCGAAGACAGCTCTTCCTATTGGGTTGATTCCGTGTTTAACACCCTCACCCCGGACGAGCGCATCGCGCAGCTGATCATTATTGAGGCCTTCTCTAACAAAGGCCCAAAGTATGAGGCCGATGTCATGCGCCTGATAAAAGAGTATAAAGTGGGCGGCATCATCTTCTTTCAGGGAGGACCGGTGCGCCAGGCAAAGCTCACAAACCAATACCAGGCAGCCTCTAAGGTTCCTTTATGGATATCGATGGATGCCGAGACCGGTGTAGGCATGCGCCTGGACTCCGCAGTGGAATACCCCTCTCAGCAAATGCTGGGAGCCCTCACAGACAACGAACTGATTTACCGCATGGGCGAAGAAGTGGCGCAGGAGTTCAAGCGCCTGGGCATGCACATCAACTTTGCACCCGTGGCCGACGTGAACAACAACCCTAAAAACCCGATCATTAGTTACCGCTCCTTTGGCGAGGATAAGTATGACGTGGCCGCCAAAAGTATTGCCTACATGCAGGGCATGCAGGATGGCGGTATTATGGCGGTGGCGAAGCACTTCCCCGGCCACGGTGATACGGATGTGGACTCGCACTACGACCTGCCCGTTATACCTTTTGGCCGCGACCGACTGGACTCGCTGGAGCTTTACCCTTTCCGGGAGATGATCAGGCATGGTTTGGGCGGCATGATGGTGGCGCACATGAACATCCCTAAACTCGACCCTACCAAAAATGTACCCTCTACCCTCTCAGAGCCAATTGTTACAGGCCTGCTAAAGCAGCAGCTCAACTATAAGGGCCTTATTTTTACGGATGCCATGGTGATGAAAGGGGTAACGAAATACTTTGAGCCAGGCGAGGCCGAGGCACGTGCCCTGATGGCTGGCAACGATGTGCTGGAGCGCCTGAATAGCGTACCCAAAGCCATCAGGGCTGTAAAGGCCGCTATCGAGAGCGGAGACCTGACGCAGGAGGAGATAGACAGGCGATGCAAACGCATACTGGCGGCCAAACAATGGCTGGGGCTGGACAAGTATAAACCTGTTCCGTTGGAGAACCTGTATGAGGACCTGAATCCGCCTATCGCAGACCTCATCAACAAAAATATTGCGGAGCATGCCATCACACTGCTCAACAACAGGAAGAAAATGCTCCCGATCCGCCCAAGCAGCCGTATGTCCATTGCCACGGTTTCTATTGGGGCCAGCCGTGTGACAGCCTTTCAGCGGCAGGTTGGCCAGCTGACGGAAAAAACCGATGATTTTTATATCTCCCGTAAGGCCGATGGCAAGGAGACCAAGAAGCTCTGGAAGAAACTGAAGAAGTATGATGTGGTACTGGTGGCTCTTTACGGCCCTTACAACCGCCCGAGCAATGATCTGGGTTATTCTGAGGGCGCCACTAAACTGGTACACCAGCTGTCAAAATCCAACAAGGCCGTGATCACACTCTTCAACAATGCCTATACTTTAAACCAGTTTCCTGATATAGAAGATAGCCGGGCACTGCTGGTGGGGTACCAGGCATACTTCCATGCGCAGGCAGCAGCGGCGGCTGTTATCTTCGGCAAAGTGCCTGCCCGGGGTAAGCTGGCTGTAACCGTAAACAAGCACTACGCCTTCGGGGATGGCATTTACCTGAATCAGCCATTCATTGCAGGGCCTTAGTAAATCCTGTAGCGGCAAGTTTCGTACTATAGCATCAAACATAAAGCTATAAGAAAAATGCTGATGAAAAAGGCCCCATATACCCTGAGAATATCCTTTGTAGTTTGCTTTGTAACCTTACTGTGGAGCTGCGATGGCCGCCGTGAGGTGGAGGGCGAAGACGAGGTTGCAGTAACCACTGTAGAGGAAGACACTGCTACGGTGGTGCGTTCCGGAGAGTCGGCTGAGGAGGAGTTGGAGGAATTCAGAGGCTGGCTCAACAAACAGGCGGCAAAAGGCGACACGGCCATCCGGCGTGAGTGGCCGGGCGTAAAGGAGGAACTGCGCCGCCGCAATGCCCGACTGGAGAGCAAGTTCGACAGCCTCTCCGAGGAATCTAAGGCGGAGTACAGGGAGTTGCAGAACCGCTACGAACAATGGGAGGAGCGCCAGAAGCAACGCATGCAGCAACCCCTCGATGCTAAACAGGTTGCGCAATGGCAGGAACAGCTACTTCGCGAGTACGATGACCTGAGCAAGTTGCAAGCTTCGCAAATGCGCGAGGCATACCTGACTTTTATGGGCACTGTGCGCACCAAACGCAGTAACTGGACACAGAACGACTGGGATTATGTGGACCACGTATACAGCCAGCTTAACCAGCGCCGCCGCCAGCTGGAGAGCCAGATCAGTACTTCCGATAAACTTAAGATCCGCACCCTACAGGCCGAATACCTGACGCTAGAAGGCGCCGCCGATACACAAGATATGTTCCGGGAGGTGGAGGAATAGAGAGGTAAAGGGTTTACGAGCCTACCAACGGCCGCTGTACCCTGGTAATCCATTTCTTACCTTCAGCATTTTTAGATTGCTCTGTTTACACCCTTAGCGCGCCGCGGAACGCCCTGGCACTATAGTAAGATTGGGCACCGTTGTGGTATATAAATACATGGCCGTAGCGGAAATCAGCAAAAAGAGCGCCACCGAGTTTTCTTATGTCAGAGGGAGTTTTCACCCAGCTCGATGTTTTTGTGTCAAAATCACCTAGTTGCTGCAAATTCCGGTATTGTTCTTCTGTTAAAAGCTCAATGCCCATGGCAGCAGCCATGTCCATAGCGTTATTCTGTGGTTTGTGTTCTTTCCTCGACTCCTGCGCTTCACGGTCGTAACAAACACTTCTGCGGCCTTTGGGGCTTTCCGCTGAGCAATCATAAAAAGTATACTCGCCTGTCTTTTCATCGTGGCCAACAACATCCGGCTCACCTCCGGTTCTTTCCATTTCGTTGAGCGACCACAGTTTTTCAGTGTTGGCTTCCAGCTTTGCCTGCACCTCTGCCCATGCAAGGTCTTTGTGGCGGCGCATGTTTTTCTCGAAACGGGCTTTTAATGCGCTAAGTAGTTCTCCACGTTGTGCTGCCGACAGTTCCTTTGTATATACCATAGTCATAGAGTGATCTTTTGGCTAGTTTTCGGTGTCTTGAGATAAGTTTTGTGCCACGTCTGGTTTAGTGCTCTTTTAAGCTTACTGTAACGGTACTCGTGCATAATGTGGGTGAGGGGTACCCGAAGCCTTAGTTATGCACCATGTTGGTTTGCTCTAAATCGGCAGCATAAAGTTGTCTCTTTCTTCTTGTAAGCAGCAACACTATCCCTAAAATAATAAAAGGGATGCTAAGTAACTGGCCCATGTTCAGAAGCATGCCCGATTCAAAATCAGATTGGTTGGCCTTAAAGAATTCTATAATAAATCTTGTTGAAAATAATAGTACGAAGAAAAGCCCAAAAATAAATCCAGGCTCTCTTTTGGCCTTTCTATCTAAGGTAAATAGCACAGCAAAAATAGCAAGATAAGTAAGGACTTCGTAAAGTTGGCCAGGATGGCGGGGAATTGAATCAACCCTCACAAAAGTAAATGCCCATGGAACATCAGCTGGCTTTCCGACGATCTCAGAATTCATAAGATTTCCAAGGCGGATGCAAGCGCCTGCTAGTGCGCCTACGACAGAAAGCTTGTCAAAAATCCACAAAGCCTTTATATCATATTTTTTGGAAAAGAGGATTACAGCAACCACAATAGCAAAAATTCCTCCATGACTTGCAAGCCCTTGGAAACCTGTGAATTCAAATTCTGGATAAAAACGAAAGGGAAGGAAAATTTCTAAAATATGACTTGAATAATAGTCCCAATCGTAAAAAAGACAATGCCCTAGTCTTGCACCAATCACTGTGGCGGCGGCGATATAGCCTGTTAGTTTATCAAGTAATCTCACACCAAACCCTGTCTCTTTAAACTGCACATTTAGAACAGTATAGCTCAGTACAAAACCTAAGGCAAAGAGAAAGGAATACCATCTAAGTTCGTAGAATCCTAAGTCTACGATTACAGGACTAGGGTTCCAATGGATATAGGTCATATTTTTTTGGGATAGGTGATGTCAAAGGGTATGTAACAAACCAATCTATTAAACCGCACAGCCGCCATCAAGGCACAGAAGCAAAAAAGTGAAGATCAGGCTATTTTGGGCTGCCCTTTTTGACAGGGACCAGAAAGGCTTACTGATATGCTCAGGCTCAATAATTGAGAGAATTTCTGCTTCTTCAATGTTATGGAGGCCATGCAGGACCTTTTGCTTCTGCCAGCCAGATTTTAGATTATCTAGATTCATATTGTTTTGTCTTAAACACTCTTTGGAGTTGGAGTTTTATCCTACTGAAGCGAGTACTGATGTTCGTTTCTGTTAAAAACAAAGTGGCTGCAATTTCCCTGTGGCTGTAGCCTTCCAAGTAAAGGATCACGATTGCTTTGTCAACATCCTGAAGTAAGTTAATAGCCTGTTGCAGTTGCTGTACTTCATCATCTGCAAAAGCTGGTGCTGCAGGAGTGTTAAAATCTGTACAAGAGAAAGGGGCTGTGGGTACGCGCCTTTTTTCCTGTTTGCTTTTTGAAAGGATGGTGTTTAGGGCAACTTTATACATCCAGGTGCTTATCTTGGATTCGTTTCTAAAGCTCGGGTAAGCCCTCCAGAGCTGCAGTATAATATCTTGTCGGCAGTCTTTTCTGTCTTCTTCGGAATGATAATAAATATTGCAAAGGCCGTTTATCAGCCCTTGATTTTGCTGGATTAGTTTAACAAACTCCTTCTTTGAAATCGGATTCATTTCTGCATAGTCTTCTTAAAGTATTAGTAGCCTGAGATGATTTTTTATCACAAAGGATTATTTTTTTTGATACTACCCAACTTCTGAATATATGTCACTATGACGTTTAGCCAACCAACAGTAGACAGCTAAACAGAACCAGCCTAACGAATATACTATATAGTAGCCTTACTAAAAAAATACCAGCCATACTTTAGGCATGGCTGGTACAAATTTTTGAATCACGTTATGCCGGGCTATCTCCTTTTCAGCTTTGCCCACTGCTGTGCAATGATGGTTTTGGCATCAGGGGTTTCGAGGGCATCCAGTTCTTCAGAGGTTAGATGCAGAATCTCGATGAACTCGTGCTCGTGTGCGTTGCCGCCGCCTTCACTATTCTGCCGCGTTACCTCGGCATAGTATAGCATCACCCGCTCTGTGGTGCCGCCCGGCGAGGAGTAAAACGTGTGCAAATGCTCCAGCTTGTCCACGTGGTAGCCGGTTTCTTCCTCGATCTCGCGTTTTATACTTTCCTCGGGCTGTTCGCCCTGGTCTACCATGCCGGCCACCACCTCTACCAGCTCCGACTCCGAACCCACCCGAAACTGCTTGGTAAGGATGTACTGCTGCTTTTCGGTGTCAAATACGAGCGCCGCAACGGCATCGCCGCGGTCAAACTGCTCTCGGGTAAAGGTATGGCCCTCCTGCTCTACGGTTAGTTTATAGATCTTGAAATAACCGTTGTAGGCCTTCTCTCTGTTTTTTATTTTCATAAGGGTGGTGTCTTTGTTGGTAAGTATAAAGATAGTGATTCTGGATATATAGCTGCAGCCATAACAGGACCAAGTATAAAATTATACTTTGCTACTCATTGTTGCGCATGGCGGCTTTCTGGGTTTTCTCCGTCCACGTTGACTGCGAAAGTGGCGTTTCGCTTTCATGGCCCGTGGCCCTATTTTTACCAATTCCGCCTTCGCCAGGCAGCAGGGCGTTTACCAGCGCCAGTATATCGGTGGTAAGGCCAGGCGAAACCCGGTGGAGCAGCTCCCCCACCGTGGCAAAAAGTGTGGTGGTTACCGCTGCATCGCCATGGCGCAAGGCATCCAGCATCTGTTTAGCAGAATCCTCTGCAGAAATAGAAGTTAACGAACTGGAGTCCATAAGCTTGAATAGCGTGTACTCCTTTTTATTTTGGCCTTTTATAATGGCATGGCGTGGGCTACCTGTCTGCATCAGGCCGGGGGTAGCAGTGGTTACCAGGATGTTATACTTCTTCAGCTCCGCCCGTAACCCTTCCGACAGCCCCACCAGTGCAAATTTACTCGCGCTATAAGGCACCAGGTGCGGCACGCTCACTACCCCACCTATGGAGGCAATATTCAGGATGCGGCCACCACCACGGGCTTTCATGGCTGGCAATACGGCCAGCGTAGTATAAACCGGCCCCCAGAAATGTGTTTTGATCGCTTCGTCAAACTCCTTTACCGTCATCTCCGCCACTGGCCCGGCATGTATAACTCCGGCATTGTTAATGAGTACATCAATTGGGTTAAACTCATTCTGCACATTCGTGATCATGTCCTCTACCTGCTGCCGGTCTGTTACATCGCATTTCTGCACCAGCACCTCGGCGCCCTTGCCTGCCAGTTCCATGCGGGCATTCTCCAGTTCGGTTTCATCGCGGGCGCACAGCACCAGCCTGGCTCCCTCCTTTGCCAGCTGTCGCGCCAGCACCAGCCCCAGGCCGCGGCTTCCTCCCGTTATCAAAATGGTCTTCCCATTAAAGTCGTAGGCATTCAGCTTTCGGCTTACCGCCCGAACCGCTGCCAGAGCACCAACGCCTGCAGCTAACCACATGAGGGTATTTTTATCTTTTGTTTTCATAGGTAGAAGTATAAAAGTAAAGGCAGGTACATTAATGCACCTGCCTTTACCTCTACGGCTGTAGAAATTAAGGGGTTAAGTATGAGATTTTGCTTAAGGCTTTTTGGAGAATATCTTGTTTTTGAGCACTGGTGTATACTGTAGTTTGATAGCCACTACGCCATACTGGTCTTTTGTTGTGGGGTTGCCTTGCCTAGGCCCAACATTATCTAAATAATCTGTATTAGTTACTCTATAAACAATTTCAGATGCAATGCTAATCTCATCATTTATATAGAACCGAAGTCCCCCGCCAAGCGGAACAACAGGAGCAATGGCAGGATACTTTCGCTCAGGATCATAAGTAACCTGAGATTCATCTAAACTACGATCACGTGGAAATGAAACCGGGTTATAGTAAACAAATCCAGCCCCTAACCTTACGTAAGGCACTACAAACCTCTTCCGCTTAGAACGGTAGTTACCTGACCCGGCATAACTGTCAAGCAAATTTAATAAAACCGAACCAGTCACCTCAATTACCTGCGACTCAAAAGCCAAGTTCAACTGAGAACGACGATCTTTGTCACTCGCACCCAATTTCACATAGTCAATCGTGCCGCTCACACCTAAGTAGGGCGAGAACTTGTAAAGTCCGCCCACACTCACATTCGGGCCAAAGTCGTTACAGCCCCAGCTACCGCAAATATCGCTTCGCACAGCGGTTACACCACCACCAAGCAAAATCACCCAGCCCCGCTCCAGCACATTACTGCTCTTGCTGTTTCGCTTAAAACGGTACTGCTGCTGTTGCGCCAGTGTATCCCAGGGGTAAAGTAAGAGAAGAGAAAAAAGTATTAATAAATAGTATGGTTTCCTGTTCATATCCTCAGACAGGTTTAACATCATTTAATGGCAGGTGAGTTTGAAAACTGTTTCTGCCGCCAAGCATTTCAAGCTGCTCTAAACTTCTTCTTCTCTACGGTTTATCTGTAAGAAAGATGATGGTTTACCGATAAATATATTGGAATATCAGAATAGTCAAAGTATAAAATATACCTTGAGCCTAGATGGTTTGTATTTTGGCTCAAGAAAAAGAAACAACCAGACTCAATTTACTCAGGTTTGGCTGCCTGATTCTTTAAGGGCAGGCGCTGTAAGTCAGTGTCTATCAACTCCAGGAAATCAATCACTAAAGCGGCCGCGTCAGGGTAAAAAGTATGGTTGATGTTCTCGAAGTCATCTGAAGGTTTGTGGTAGTGCGGGTGGTCTTCCACGCCAAAATACACATAGGGAATGCCACGCTCATGAAACCTGAAATGGTCTGATTGGTTTGTCCAGTCGTCGTGGCCCTGGTCTGGCTGGTCGTGGCCCAGCACTAAACGGGCTTTTTCCCGCGGCTTCACTTTCAGCAGGTACGGCTTCAGTTCGGGGTTATGAAACGTGCCGCTGGCGTAAAGTTCTCCTTTGCCATTGATACCCAGCATATCCATGTTCACGTTCAGGAGAATTTTGTGCAGTGGCACCGGTGGGTTATCCAGAAAAGCTTTTGCCCCCTGTAGCCCCAGTTCTTCGCCATCCAGTGCGGCAAAGATGATAGTATGCTTTGGGGGGTGTTTTGCAAAATAGGCCGCCGCCGCCAGCAGTGCCCCTACACCGGATGCATTGTCGTCGGCACCGTTATATACTTCGCCATCCCGCTGACCTATATGGTCGTAGTGGGCCGTTACAATAATGGCCTTATCCGATTTTCCGGGAATGTAACCTATAAGGTTCGTCGCCTCCGGCACCTTCGCCCGCTTTGTGTCTATCTCAAAGTGCTGCTTGTAGCTGTTGTTAAACGGCTTCAGTCCAATCTCCCGGAAACGTTTCAGGATATACTCCTGCGCCATCAGGTTACCCTCAGAACCGCTTCTACGGCCCTGCATCGAGTCGGCTGACAGCACCTTTACATCCCGCAACAGCAAGGCTGCATCAGGCTTACTTCTTTGTGCCAGCCCGAGTAAAGGTGTGGCAAGTATAAAGGCAAGGACGAGTGACTTTTTCATAGAGCAAGAAAAGCGTAATGTAGTAGATACAGGTGTTTTTAGCAAGTTTTGGGAAGGGAGCATAACCCTTTGCGACACAGGCGTTTTTTTGCGTCAGCGACACATCCAACAGTTTTAGCCTTTTTACCTCTCCCTAGCCCATTCCTTTTCTCGAGAGCCCCTACCTCTAAAACAGGAGAGGGAGTCCGGTTCAAGTGGTATAGCGATGGCTATCGAATCTGATCCCAGTCTTTCCGTGGGGGTAGGGGCCCTCGGCAAAGAGCGCCTTGTGAGATCCGGTGCCCGGCAAGGGCAGCCGCAGCGCAGCGGAGGCAGGAGGGAACACAGCGCGATGCGGGAAGACGAGCCCTCCCGGGCTGGAGGGCGCCAAGGCCGGAGGTGCAACCCTAGGTTTGTAGGACTGAGGATCAGCAGTAGCTAGAAAGGATAGCTTGTTTCAAGTTGCGAGAAGCAGCAGCCACTAAAGTATAGCCAAAGTATCAGATATGGCTTTTCAAGCCAGTCGAGTCATAGACTCGACACTATTGTTGGACACAAGTCTGAAGACTTGCGCCAGGAAGGATAAAAAGTGGATCAGCAGCGGCTAAAGTATAAACGAGGAAAGTATATACCACGCAGCAGCAACCATCAAATTTAATCTGAAAAGTATAAAACAAATCAGCTCCTGTTATACTAGCAAAAGCCGGCACAACAAGAGCTGATCCTATATTAAAATTTTACTTTACGCAAACTTAGGCCACTCAATCCAGCTGCGCTGCCTGGATGCGTACTGCACGTTTTGCTCTTGTGTTGCCGGGGCCTGGTCTCGGTCCTGTACATAGGTATCGCGGTAGCTTACTACTTCTCCACGGTTTACCCAGCCTTCCTGGCGCATATAAAATCTGATGGCGCTTGCCTCTACAAACAGTTCCTGGTCTTTTAAATCGTTGTAGTTCATCTTCTTCGTCAATAATACTTTGGCTAAAAAAATCTAACAGAAGAAGTACAAGGAACGTGCCACTACGGCAGCATTCCCTTAAAAGTTACAAACGCATCTGGATATTTTCAGAAAACTTTAAAGTCCTAAAGCAAAACAAGCCAGGTGGTGTACCTGGCTTGTTTTGTTATCCTTTGATTTTAATAAAGGAGGGCAGCTCAAAAGGCCCTACCGATGTTTGTATAGTCGGTTTTATCTGTAGCGTTACTTTTGGCCGGTTGGCGCTGTCCTTGTTCAGGAGTGTAGCCAGCCGCAGCAGTTTTTGCAGGTCAGGCTGGCTGCCATTTTCGCTGGCGAAGGTAAGTGGCGAAGCAATGGTGATCGTGTTCAGTCCGTTCTTCAGCTCCACGGGCTCGCTCACCAGACCATTTAAGGTATGCTGGTCGTCCACTAACAGTTGCCATTTCAGCTGTGTTACGGTCATGGTGCGGTCCTGGCTTCCTTCCGGCAGCTCCACCTTCAGGCCAATGGTTGATACAGCACTTAAAGCATTATCAGAAAAAGCACTGTACAGCGTGGCCGCATCGTTGAAAGAAAAGTCTTGTGGACGTTTCTTCTTCAGCAGATCAATCCCGTTCAGCTCCATCTGGTTTATACTTTCCAGGCTATACTCGGCCTCCTTAAAGGCCTCCACATCATTCTTGGTTTTACACGCAAAATTGAATACCAGCAGCATCAGCAGCAGTGTGTAGTTCCCTATTTTCCTTGTCATTGGCATATTTTATTTCTTAACTACTTTTCCGGACCCGGAGACATTGGAGTTAACGCTTGGATCACCGCTGTAGTGCACCCTCCCGCTTCCGCTTATCTCCACATCCAGCCTATCAGACACCTCTACCTCCGATTTGCCGGAACCGGAGATGCTGATCTCAGCTTCACGGCTATTCAGGTCGTAACCCAAGTACTTACCGGAACCCGAGATGGAGACATCCTGCACGTCGGCCACACCAGCTGCACGAATTGTGCCAGAGCCGCTGATTCGAGCGTTTAACTCGCGCGTGGCCAGCCGCAGCAGCACATCACCGGAGCCGGACACGCTGGTTTCAAACGAACGGCCTTTAAAAACATCCTCCAGCTCTATCAACCCGGAGCCCCCTACACTGGCTTGTTCCAGTTGTGGCACCGTAATGTATACTTCCACGGGTTCATGGTTACGCAGGCAACGGTCAAACCCAACGCTCCAGACCCCGTTCTCCATCTCCGTCTCCAGCTCGTCCAGAATATTTGCCTGTCCGCGCACCTCCACGTGCTGCTCATCGCCGCGTTTTATGTACACTTTGGTATCGCCGCTTACATCAACACCCCTCAACTTGGAGAGCTCCAGTGTACGGCTTTCTACTTCGCCCTCGCCCTCCAGGCAGTAGCCGCCTTCGTCGCAGGACGAAAATGTAGTTAAAAGAGCCACCGATGCCAGCAGCGTGGCCAGTTTCTGTACTTTCATAGTTTTACGGGTTTAGGAAGTATACTTCTGCAATATATTAAATTCATAAACAAAGGCCACACCGCCTGTTGCGATGTGGCCTTTGCTCTGCCCGCTGCTTAACTTATGACAGGTGCCCTACCTGCTGCCCCTCCCGGTTTACAAGTATGCCCCTGTCCGTGATGAACACCGTTTTCAGGTACTCGCTCTCGAAGTAGTAAGGATAGTCCGGGTTGCCGGTTTTTGCCAGCTTGCCAATTACCTTCGGACCATCTTTGGTGAGGTGCACCAGGTGCAGGCGCGATGTCAGGTAAAATTGCTCGCGCGGTGCCTGGCTGAAAACAACCTTGGAAAGCACCATGCGGCTGTTGAGGGAGCCAGTTGGGGCAACTGCGGCACGCGACTGCTGTTCCTGTTGCTGCTGCTGCACGATGCGCGGTTGCCGGCGTACAGGTTCTATTGAGCGCTGGTCAGGCTGAGGCCCGTTGGCACTAGCTAGCAACTGATCATTTGCGCTGCGCCAGCCCTTACTAATGGCGGCCAAACGGTAGCTGCGGCCAGGGTGTGAGCGGGAAGTTTCCTCCTCCGACAGTAGGTTTATGGCAGCCTGGGCCTCGGCCATACTTGCCCCCATCTTACGCAGCACAAAGCCGGAGAACTCATCGGCCTCCAGTTCATCAGCCGGGTTGCTGCCGCTGCGGCTCAGGGTATGGCCATTCAGGTGATGTCCAATTTCATGGGCAAGTATACTTACACCGGCCCAGTCGGTATGCACGGCATTATTGATGGCGGCCAGGAAACGCTCACTGTACAGGATGTAGCGTTTTCCGTTATAGACTACAGCTGCAGCATTATCGATATCGGCGGCGCGAAGCTCGAAGCGAGGTTTCAGGCCCACCACGTTAATAATCTCCTGCACAATGTCGCGGGTATCGGAAGAGGCTGTAACAGTGGCGGGAGGCGCAACCGCAGTAGCTGCCCTGGCCACCTGCCCCAGCACCGGGGCAAGTATAAGCCCCAGCGCAACAGTAAGTTTTCTGAAGTATGGCATCGTATAAATTCTTGAGGGTGATCCGGCTATACCTTATAAAACGCAGGTGCAGCGGCGGGTAGTATAATAGCAAGTACTTTGCCAAAAATGCAATTTATACTCATGAGCCTGGCAAACCCTTGTATTTGAAAATTATGCGGCTCCCATACTTTCATCAGTACAACGCAAAGCCTTATTTTAGCTGTTAAAACCGTTTGCCATGCTTATACTTTTTGTGCTGCTTTACCTCCTCTTCAATATTGGGGTGGGGTTCTGGGCCTCCAGGCGCGTCAAAAACACCACAGATTTTCTGCTGGCGGGCCGTCAGCTGCCATTTTACATTTCTACCACAGTAGTGTTCGCCACCTGGTTCGGCTCCGAAACATTGCTGGGTGCCTCTTCTGAGTTCGCCTCGCATGGGCTGCTGGGAGTGATAGAGGACCCTTTTGGCGCTGCGCTGTGCCTGGTACTGGTGGGCCTGTTTTTTGCCAAGCGCCTCTACCGCATGAACCTGCTAACCCTGGGCGATTATTACCGTTTGCGCTACAACCGCGTAACAGAACAGATTGCCGGCTTCTTTATGATCATCTCCTACTTCGGGTGGATTGCGGCGCAGATGGTGGCACTGGGCATTGTGATGAACCAGGTATTCGGCATTTCCACAGTTGCTGGGATAGTAGTAGGGAGCATGATTGTGGTGGCCTATACTTTTATGGGCGGCTTGTGGTCTGTCTCTATCACGGATTTTGTGCAGACCCTGATGATAATCGGCGGTCTTTTCTACATCACCTGGGAGCTGCTGCACCAGGTGCCGCTGCAGCAGGTAACGGCTACTTTGCCAGATGGTTTTTTCCGGTTTGTGCCACAGGAGCGGGACAGCGTGAGCTGGCTCAACTACTTCGGCCTCTGGATCACGATCGGGCTTGGCTCCATTCCGCAGCAGGACGTTTTTCAGCGGGTGATGTCGGCACGCTCGGAGCGGGTGGCGGTAGCCTCCTCGGTGGCGGCCGGCTTTTTGTACCTGACGGTGGCCTTTATGCCGCTGGTGCTGGCCCTGTATGCCAAACTCCTGCACCCCCACCTCATGCAGGAAGATGCGCAGTTGCTGGTGCCGGGCCTTATTCTTCGCTCTTCTTCGCTACTGGTGCAGGTGTTGTTTTTCGGTGCGCTGGTATCTGCCATTATCAGCACAGCCAGCGGCGGTATACTTGCGCCAGCCGCCATACTTAGCGAGAACATGCTAAAGCCCTTTATCAGGAATATCTCTGATAAAAAGCTTCTCCTACTCTCCAGGGTTAGTGTGCTGCTGGTGGCGGCAGTCTCTTTGGGTATGGCCCTGATGCGCAGCAACATTTATGAGTTGGTAAGCGAGTCGTCGGCGCTGAGCCTGGTCAGCCTGTTTGTGCCGCTGGTGGCGGGCATGTTCTGGCGCAAAACAACTTCTGCTGCCGCTATTTCCTCTATGCTGGCAGGTATGGGTGTGTGGTTGCTGGCGCTTAACCTGGGCACAGCCGTAAACCCTATGCTCTATGGCCTGGCCGGAAGTATAGCCGGTTTTTTTGTGGGGCAGCTGTTGGGCAAGGCTACAGAAACCGCAGGAGTTAAGGCAACACCAGAGAGTAATATATTAAAATCATCCGTTCACTAAAATATTTTGTGTAGCTACAGCTAAAATCGTAATTTAAGGAAACTGTCTACACAAATGGTTGCCATGCCTGCGTCTAAAGTTATACTTCTGAGCGAACCCAAGTTGATGATCTATACCGAACCGGAGCATCAGCTGATGGTGGTACAGGCAAACGGGGAAGTGCCATCCGCCACGTACCGGTCGGGCTTACAGCTAGCTACGGATGAGGCCATTGAAAAGGGGCTGCAGTACTGGCTGGTAAACAATAAAGCAGGAGGTATTATTACCCCAGCCGATCAGAATTGGGCCAATGAAGTGATAGCACCCTTACTGGCTCATAAATCCAGGATCAGGAAAATGGCTTTAATAGAGCCCGAAGACGTAGTAAGCCACCTGATATTGGAAAGCATGATGGACAGTGCCAGATCCATTTTCCCGTTCGAGATGCAGTTCTTCGGGAAAGTAGAGGATGCCTATGAGTGGTTTAGGGACTCGGAAGTATAAACCATGAAGCAGCACGAACTGTACTGTATTAATCTTACTATACAGAAAATAGAAAGCCCCCAAAGCAAACACTATGGGGGCTTTTATAATAGCAGGTTGCTTACTTCAACCTTTGCTAAACACTTCCTAATTAATGAATCTAGAAGGATATATTCACCGGAATTGTAACGCCAGCCTGCAGCACAATTTGCTTCATCGGTGTGTTGTATTTCAACTGGCCGTTTAAGTTCAGCTTCTCATTTAAAGGATACATCAAGCCAGCTCCCAGATTTAACCCGAACTCGCTGGCGGATGCATCCGCCAGGGTTCTGTTGGTTTCCTTATTGGTTACTTTAGCTGTTCCTGAAGCAAGGGAAAGCCCCAGTAAACCGTAGAAAGAAATGTTTCCTTCGCCAAAATAATACCTGCCATCAACATTAAGCTCTGAGTTTTTCACACTGCTTACATAAGTATCGTTGTTGTAACCAGACGAAAACTCAATCTCAGATTTAAAGAAGTGGGTATAGCTTGGGGCTACGCTGATATTGTCCATAAGAAAGTACTCACCACCGAAATTCAGACCAACTCCGCCGCTTTCACCATCATCAGAAATACCAGACTTTGATCCAAAAGCCAAACCGGCTCCAACCCTTATAGTACCTTTCTCAAGGCCTGTGGCAGAATCACCTTGTTCTAAAGTAGTTTCACTTTGTGAGGCAGCAGTTGTTTCTGTAGCCTGCTCCTGGGCCAAAGCTGCACCTGCAGCCATACATGCAAAAGACAAAGAGAGTAAGAGTGTTTTCATAGAATGAATTTTAAGTTAGTTAAACATTTATGGTGCAAAACTAACACATATATATAATTATCAAAATATAATAGTATTACAATATTAAGAAACCGATCTAACGTATCCTTAACCACATAAAATCAACTATTTAACTCATGCTAGCTCATCATCACAAGTATAAAGTACAATCATACATACTTTAACTATTTGATTTATTGGCTAACTACACAGGATTTACTGTGCAATAAAAAAGGCGACTCCCGCTGGTGCAGGAGCCGCCTTCTAAGTATAAAGTCATTTACTTTTACAGACTGAACAAGTATGCCAGGGAAACGCCAAACACACGGTTTCTTGTTTTAGCCTCACCATCTTCAGCTTCATAAAGACTTGTGAAGCCAAGGCCATAGCGCACATCTAAGTTAAGCTCTCCCTGGCCCATTTTATAGGCCGCGCCAATGCCAAAGCTTGCACCTAGTTCTAAACGATTATCTGTGTCATCAAATTCGTAACTTTCGCTTGCTTCAGAGTCTCCCATTTTCATGGAGTTTTCGCCGCTTGCCCAGTAACCTATACTTGGGCCGCCTGTCGCAAAACCATGCAGTTGCTCAGTTCCGAAGGATACCTTAGCCAAAACAGGCACCTCAAGGTAATTCGGGCGGCCTTTTATATGCATATCATCGTCGCCGATTTTGAAGCCCTTCTGAACGTAAAGCAACTCAGGCTGGACAGAGAACATATCATTGATCATGAAATTTGCCACAGCGCCAAACTGCATGCCGGGGTTCGATTTAATATCATCGTTTGATATGCCATCTTCCTCCTCAGACAAAGCTACCTTTGCGAAGGTAGCCCCTACTCGAGGACCGATAGAAATGGATTGTGCTACTGAAGTAAAGCCTAGAGCAACCACAAACAGCAGAGTGAGCAAAAATTTGTTTTTCATAAAAAGGGTTTTAGTGGATAATTGGATGCGGTAAATATCAGCAATAAGATTCTCAGTATACCACTATTTATATATAAATATTTTCATTTTCTCCATAATGCAGAAAGCCCCCGCTATACTCAAGCAGGGGCTTTCTGTTTTATTTATACTTGTTTATTTATACTTCAGGCTACTTAAACATGCCTTTCAGTTTGGCCAGCTTTGCCTGGAAATCATCCATTGGCTCTTCATCGCGTTTGTTGCCGCCTTTGCCACGGTTGCCGCCGCCTGCTGGCTTGGCTGCCGCTGGGTCGCCTTTCATACTTAAAGAGATGCGCTTGCGGGCCTCATCCACCTCCAGCACGGTTACCTCTACCTTCTGCCCTACTTTCACCACATCGTGCGGGTTGCTTACAAAGCGGTCAGAAAGGTGGCTTACATGCACAAGGCCATCCTGGTGCACCCCAATATCCACGAAAGCACCGAAGGCAGTGATGTTGGTTACGATACCCGGAAGCTTCATGCCGGCACGCAGGTCCTTGATCTCGTTTACGCCTTCTGTAAAGCTGAATGCCTCAAAGGTTTCGCGCGGGTCGCGGCCTGGCTTGGCCAATTCGCTTATAATGTCCTGCAAGGTCGGCAGACCAACGGTATCGGTCACATAGTTTTTCAGGTTGATCTTTTTGCGCAGTTCTTCCTTCTGCATCAGGTCCTGCACGGTTACGCCCAGGTCTTTAGCCATCTGCTCTACGATCGGATAGCTTTCCGGGTGCACGGCAGAGGCATCCAGCGGGTTTTTCGCATCCCGGATTCTCAAGAAACCTGCCGCCTGCTCAAAGGCCTTATCACCTAAACGGGCTACTTTCTTCAGCTCGGTGCGGGTTCTGAACGGTCCGTTTTGGTTTCTATACTCTACAATGTTCTGAGCCAAAGCAGGACCAAGACCGGAAACGTACGTTAGCAACTGCTTGCTGGCTGTGTTCACTTCCACGCCCACGGCGTTCACGCAGCTCATCACCACGTCATCCAAAGAGTGCTTCAGGGCAGATTGGTCCACGTCGTGCTGGTACTGGCCAACGCCTATACTTTTCGGGTCTATCTTCACGAGCTCAGCCAGCGGGTCCATCAGGCGGCGGCCGATGGAAACAGCGCCACGCACCGTCACATCCTGGTCCGGAAACTCCTCGCGGGCAACCTCTGAGGCAGAATAAATAGAAGCACCGCTTTCGTTTACCATCACCACCATCACGGAAGATGGTAGTTTCAGACTCTTCACAAAAGCTTCTGTTTCGCGGCTAGCCGTACCGTTTCCAATGGCGATGGCCTCTACCTCGAAGCGGGTTACCATATAGCGCACCGCTTGTGCCGCCTCCTGCTCTTTATGCTGTCCGGTGTGTGGGTAAATCGTTTCGTTGTGCAGCAGCTTACCTTGCTTGTCCAGCACCACCGATTTCACACCGGTTCTGAAGCCAGGATCCAGGGCCAATACCGTTTTCTGCCCTAGTGGCGACGACAACAGCAGCTGGCGCAGGTTATCGGCAAACACACGGATGGCTTCCTCGTCGGCACGCTTCTTAGAGCTCAGGCGAACTTCTGTTTCCATGCTTAGCTTGAGCAGGCGCTTGTAGCAGTCCTTGGCAGCCAATTTCACTTGCTCTGAGGCTGCGTTATTGCCCTGCACAAACATATTCTCCAGCTTTGCCAGCGCGGCCTCCTCGTCCGGCTGGGCCGTCAGCATCAGCACCATCTCGGTTTCGCCGCGGCGCATAGCCAGGATTCGGTGTGAAGGGGCTTTCTCGATCGGCTCCTCCCACTCAAAGTAATCCTTAAATTTCTGGCCTTCCTCTTCCTTGCCCATCATCACGCGGCTCTTGAACACGCCCTGCTTCTCAAATATCTGGCGCATGGTGGCGCGTGCCTCCGCGTTCTCATTCATCCACTCGGCCATAATGTCGCGGGCACCGGCAAGAGCCTCGTTCACGTCCTTCACCTCTTTCTCTTCCGAGATAAAGTTGGCGGCCTCTGCCTCCACATCGATGTTCTCCTGGGCAAAAATGCGCTCTGCCAGCGGCTCCAGCCCTTTTTCGCGGGCGATGGTGGCCTTTGTTCTGCGCTTTGGTTTGTATGGCAGGTAGATATCTTCCAGCACGGCCATGGTTTCGGCAGCCATGATCTGCGCCTCCAGCTCCGGCGTCAGCTTCTCCTGGTCGCGGATAGACTTGAGTATACTTTCGCGGCGCTTTTCCAGCTCACGCAGCTGCTCCATCCTGTCTCGGATGCCGGCAATCTGCACTTCGTCAAGCGAGCCCGTAACTTCTTTTCGGTAGCGGGATATAAACGGCACAGTAGCGCCCTCGTCTAGCAAGCGGGCGGTGGCCTCTACCTGCTTAATGGTGATAGACAGCTCCGAGGCTATCTTTAAAAGATGGTCTAAATTAGGTTCCATATAATGCTTTAATCCAATTTCTGGTTTTGCGCCCGGGCAAAAGGTGGCAAGTAAGTATAAACTGAACGTGAAAAGGCGCCTGCTCCTTCCCCCTCCTGCCAACATTGCCGGTGCGCTTACCCTAAAGTATAATCCGGGACTTTAGAAACGCCAAATTTAACCCTTATTGCCTAACCTGAAAACTTTATCTGCTGAAATGGCCGGATAGTAAAGTATAAATTTGAGGCGCATATATACTGGTCTCTAGCCTCGCGCAGGAGCCGAACAGCGCGAGGCAATGACGGACACCCCCTCTCCTACCCTTTTATTTTCTTACATTTGCACCGCGATCCATCAAACTACTCTAATCTTGTACCATGGAAACTGCCAACCACTTTTCCTCTATCAACCACTGGACATACAATCACCTTATAAGCTGGGGCGTATCGGAGGGCACGGCTGTGTACCTGAACATGCTGCTCTTACTGTCTATTGTGCTGGTGCTTATTTATGCTGCCGATGCCCTCGCAAAGCGCCTTTTGGTGGGTGCGGCGCAGAAATTCTCCACAAAAACATCTACCCAGCTCGATGACCTGCTCATCCATAACAAGGTGTTTCATTACCTGGCCAAGGTTGTACCGCTCACAATTGTAGTACAGGCTCTGCCGGTGGTTTTCTCAGACTTCCCGGCCTGGGTTAAGCCGCTCCGCACTTTAACGGATGTATACACCGTGCTACTTTCCATCTGGGTTACCCGCTCCTTTCTGCGTGCCCTGCGCGACTTTATGAAGACCACTGCCCTCTTCCGGGATAAGCCCGTGGACAGCTTCCTGCAGGTAATCTCTATCTTTTTATACTTTGTGGGCGGCCTGCTGATCTTCTCACTGCTTACCGGCAAAGAGGTATGGGCATTCATCACGGCCATGGGTGCGGCTTCGGCCATACTGCTGCTGGTTTTCAAGGATACCATACTTGGCTTTGTGGCCAGCATACAGGTTTCTACGAACGACATGGTACGCATCGGCGACTGGATTACGATGGAGAAGTATGGCGCAGACGGCGACGTGGTAGAGATAAACCTGACAACGGTAAAGGTGCAGAACTTCGATAAGACCATCACCACCATCCCAACCTATTACCTTATCTCAGACTCGTTCAAGAACTGGCGCGGCATGCAGACTGCCGGCGGGCGGCGCATCAAACGCTCCATCCTCATTAAAATATCAAGTATAAAATACCTTTCGGAGGAGGAAATAGAGCGCTTCAGTAAGATCCAGCTCATAAGCGATTACCTGCAGGAGCGGAAAGCTGAGATAGACAAGTACAATCAGGCCAAGCAGGTTGACAAAAGCCTGCTGATCAACGGGCGCAGCATGACCAACGTGGGCGTTTTCAGAAGGTACATTGATGCCTACATCGCACAGCACGAGTTTACCCATAAACACATGACCATGATGGTGCGCCAGCTGGAACCGACCACTACCGGCATGCCGATTGAGCTTTACGTGTTTACCAACGATGTGCGCTGGGAGCGCTACGAGCAGATTATGGCCGACATATTTGACCACCTGCTAGCCGCCGTGAAGTACTTTGACCTGGAGGTGTTTGAGTACCCTGCGGCAGATGACATGCGCCATATTTTACCAAAGCCCGATACTGACAGAAGCAGCCTGTACTCAGCCATGGAGGCCATGAAAAACTAAGGCAGGGAATTTGCTAATGCAGCCGCAGCTTTTGCTACCGAACCGAATGAACACGAAAAGTCCGAAACGCACCCGTCGCTATACCTACCTGTATGTGCTGCTCTTCCTGCTGCTGCTCACGGCCTGTGTGGTGCGCCCCCTCGACCACACGCCGTACCAGCAAACTGATTATTACCAGGAAACCATCAGCGACCTGAACGAGAGCCCGGCCATCATCAGCCACGGCGATACCGTGCAGGTGGGTTGGGCCAGCATTAACATAACACCACCCGTGGGCACGCCGCTGGCAGGCTACGGTAAGCGCATGGGTATGGAGTATGAGGAAGTGCACGACTCGGCCTGGGCACGCACCTTTGCCTTTAGCAATGGCCAAACGGAGGCATACTATGTGGCACTGGACTTGCTTATTGTGCCGATGCAGGTGCTGCAGGAGCTGGAGAAAGTATACCCGGAGCTGGGCCTGAAGCCGGAGCAGGTATACCTCACCGCCACTCACAGCCACACCAGCTTCGGGGGCTGGGGCAAAAAGCTGGGTGTAAGGTTTATGTCGGGCAAGTATGATCCGGAACTGGTGGAGCAGCTGGCACAGCAGATCGTGCAAAGTATAAAACTGGCCCGCCAGAACCTGCAGCCTACCAAAATCGGCTTTGGCAGCACCAGCGCCGCCAGCCTGGTAAAAAACCGCCTGCTCAAAGACCCTGACAACCCTTACTACAAAGACCGTCAGCAGAACCGGGATACGGAGTTGCGCTTCCTCAAGTTTGAGCGCAAGGATGGTACCACAGCCATACTTTCCGTTTTCTCGGCACACCCCACCATACTTCCCTCCAACGCCCCCACGCTCTCCCGCGATTACCCGGGTGTGCTGGTGGATGAGCTGGAGGAGCGCGTGGGTTTTGCGGCCTTCTCGGCGGGTGCGGTGGGCAGCCACAGCGCGGTATACTTTAAAGGAGACACTTACGAGAGCACCGAAAACGTGGGCGACCGGCTGGCCAAACTGCTGCGCGAGGAGCTGCGGCAGGTAAAAACCGACTACATGTATACTTTGGGATACGGCCGTGTGCCGCTGGAGCTGCCGGAGCCAAGCTGGCGCATCAGCAAGGGCCTGCGTTTGGCCCCCTTCCTCTTCAATAGCATTTTCGGGGAGCACCCGGCCCACATCACCAGCCTGCAACTGGGCGATGTGGTTTTCCTGGGAGCCCCGGCTGATTATTCCGGGGAGTTTGTGGCGCAGATACGGCAGCAGGCGCTGGCACAGGGGCAGCAGGCCATCGTTACGAGCTTTAACGGCGGCTACATCGGCTACATTACCCCGGATAAGTATTACAACCTGCAGGAGTATGAAACCCGCAGCATGAACTTCTTCGGCCCCTACAGCGGCAGCTACCTCACCGAGATCATGCTACGCCAGCTGCAACAGCATCTGAGCAAGTAATTATAGCCTGCGGTTGTTGCCTTTACTTCTATTCCGTAACAACGGGCAAATTTTTTCACAACGGTTTTATCCTATAAAACACACATCCAAATACCACCTCACCTAGCCTACCCCATCCGCATTCTACAGGAAAAACACAATTACAACAGCTTGCTATATTTATACTTTTTATTTGATAAAAAGCATTACCCCTCTTCTTAGCACAAAGTATAAATTATGATTTTAAACAGCTGAGCCACAAATCACACTAAAGTTTAAACACTATATTTCTGTAAGAGACAATCATTTACACCTGCCATTAAAGACTTATAAAGCAGTTTTACAACCTCTCCAAAAAGTTCTACCTATCACTTTTGCCGAACTGCAAGTATAAATCCAAATTTCACCACACCCCGTAATTATACTTTTAACAGCAGAATCGGGAACCGAAACTTGTATACTTATATGACAATCCATCCCACTCAAAGGCTGACACAACCAATCACCATACCACTAAACTACCATTTGCGCCAGACACCCACAGTTACAACCCAAAACAGAAATATTATATGTAACACTTCTAATTAAAACACCATTTATGAAACACATCTCACCTTACCAGTTGCTTTACCTCCTGAGCTTTCTGCTCTTCCTGTCCCCCGGTTACAGTCGTGCGCAATCGGCTTTAGACGTAGCCCTGCAGCACATAGACCAGACCAAAGCCGAGTATAACCTGACCCCTGCTGATATCTCAGATTATGTGGTAACCGACAAGTATACCAGCACCAACAACGGCATCACGCATATTTACCTCCGCCAGCGTCACAATGGCATAGAGGTGGTGGATGCCAACATCAACATAAACATTGATAAGGATGGCAATGTGATAAACATGGGCAACCGGTTTATACCTAACCTGCGGGCAGCTATTAAAGGCAGTGCAGCAGGAATGGCACCGGAACAGGCCGTACGGGCCGCCGCAAGCCACCTGAAACTGCAACCAAACAAACCGCTGGAGGTAAAGGAGCGCAAGAAGCCCACAGACAGGCTACCAGCAGCGGCAAAGGCAGTAGTGCTGAGCGACGGCGGCATCTCCCTCTCTCCTATCCCGGCCAAACTGGTGTTCCAGCCCATGCCCGACGGCTCCGTTCGCCTCGCCTGGGAGGTATCTATTTACCAGAAGGACGCACAAAACTACTGGAATGTGTATGTAGATGCAGCCGATGGCAAGGTGCTGAAGAAAGAAGACCTGGTGATTCATGACAACTGGGGCCTGCCAACCGTAACCGACGCCCCCGGCGAAACCATGCGCTTTACCCGAAAGGCAGCTGTTGCTCCTAATGCCGATGCTGCTGCCATCGCTGAGGCAAAGCAACTACAGCAGGAGCAGTTAGCCAAGTCCATTGCGCCGGGTAGCCTGTCGGCGGCAGCCGCCACCAGCATCGCCTCCAGTGGCACTTATAATGTATACGATGTGCCTTTTGAAACGCCAAGCCACGGCGAAAGAACCATTGTTACGGGCAAGGAGGACCTGACAGCCTCGCCGATGGGCTGGCACAACGACGGTGTAGCCACCTTCACCATCACAAAAGGCAATAACGTGCATGCCTACGAAGACCGTCTAGGAGCCAACGCAGGCATCAGCCCGGATGGTGGCCTGGGCCTTAATTTCGATTTTGAGCTGGACCTGACCAAGGAACCAACCACGTACGTGCAGGCCGCCACTACTAACCTGTTTTATTGGAACAACCTGATGCACGATGTGTTCTACAAGTATGGCTTTGATGAGGTGAGCGGAAATTTCCAGCAGACCAATTTTACAGGAGCCGGCGTGGGACTGGATGGTGTGATGGCCGAGGCGCAGGACGGCGGCGGAACCAACAATGCCAATTTCCTAACGCTACAGGACGGCGTACCGGGCCGCATGCAGATGTACCTCTGGACCTCCTCCGTGCCTGCCGAACTGCTGCACATTACGGTACCTGCTGCTGTTGCCGGTTCCTACATCGGCGTGCAGGCGGCTTTCGGACCTGAGGTCAATGAGACGGGCGTAGCTGGCAGCATTGTGCTGGCAGACCCAGCCAACGGCTGCAGCGGCACTCCTGCCCTGCCAGCTGGATCTGTTCCGGTTCCGTTTGCTAACCAGGCAGAGATCACAGGCAACATTGCCCTGGTAGACCGCGGCGAGTGCAGTTTTATAGAGAAAGCCCTGAATGCACAGGCCTCCGGTGCTACGGCAGTTATCGTGGTAAACAACGTGGATGGTCCTGCCATGGCGATGGGCGGCGATGAAACAGGAACGGCTGTACTGATTCCGGCGATCATGATCAGCAAGGCCGATGGTGAGAAATTGAAGTCGGCGCTTGGCCAGGATTTGGCAGGCACCCTGCGAAGAGAAGGCGGCGTACCACCGTTGCGCGACGGCGATCTGGATAACGGCATCATTGCCCACGAGTACGGCCACGGCATTTCTACCCGCCTGACCGGTGGCCCCAGCACACAGTGCCTGTCTGGAGCCGAGCAGGGTGGCGAAGGCTGGAGCGATTTCTTTGCCCTGTTCATGACCATGCGCCCAGGCGATACAGGCCCGCAACGCCGTGGCATTGGTACTTACGTACAGTCGCAGGGCACCGACGGCGACGGCATACGCCCCGCTCCCTACAGCACCGACATGGGCGTGAACCCCTATACCTATAGTATGATTTCAAACCCTGAGATATCTGTTCCACACGGGGTTGGTTTTGTATGGGCAACCATGCTTTGGGAAATGACCTGGAGCCTGATTGATGAGTATGGCTACGACCCTGATATCTACAATGGCAAAGGCGGCAATAACATTGCCCTGCAACTGGTGATGGATGGCCTTAAACTGCAGCCTTGCAGCCCTGGCTTTATAGATGCCCGCGATGCCATACTTGCCGCCGACAGAATCAACAACGGAGGCGCAAACCAGTGCTATATCTGGAGAGCCTTTGCCAAGCGCGGCCTGGGTTACAGCGCCACGCAGGGCAGCAACAACGACCTGACAGACGGGGTAGAAGCCTTCGACATGCCGCCATCCTGCACACCGCAATTCGCCATTTCATTAGGTGCCAACCCATCGCCGGTGGTAGACGGCGGCCAGTTGACCTACAACATTACGGTGACCAACAACACGGGCAGCAGCATGAGTGGTGTTACCATCAGTAGCCAGATTCCTGAAAACACGGCTTATATAGCTGAATCAGGCAAAGATGCACCTAAGGTAGCAGGCGGCGTGCTAACCTATAAGCCTGTGAAAATGGCAGAGGGCGAAACCATCTCCCGTTCCTTTAAAGTGAACGTGCAGAAGGGCACCGGCACCACCGTATACTTCCAGGACGATATGGAAAGCGGCGGCAGCAAATGGAAAACCTCACACGGGCTAGGCCTCAGTGACTGGAAACTCAGCACGAAGAACCCTTACAGCGGCACCACCTCCTGGTTTGCCGCAGACCCGGATGCCTTCAGCGACCAATACCTGATGACAGCCTCGCCGATTACAGTTAGAGAAAACGCCCTGCTCCGCTTCTGGCATAGTTTCGCCACAGAGGCCGGCTTTGATGGCGGTGTGGTAGAGATAAGCACCAACAGCGGCCTAACCTGGGCAAACCTGGGTGATAAGATGATCCAGAACGGCTACAATAGCACCATTCCGCTGGAAAATGCCTCCACTATCAATGGGCCTGCCTTTACCGGCAACAGCAACGGCTACATTCAGACGGTGGTGGACCTGAGCAGCTACAAGGATAAAAAAGTGCTCATCCGTTTCCGCATGGGCTCTGATGTGCTGACCGGCGCCACAGGCTGGTATGTAGATAACGTGGATATTGTCTCGAACCCGACTACGGTCGTAAATACGGCTACGGTAACCTCTAAGTGGGGCGGTGACACCACGGCTACTGCCGAAACGATGGTACTGAAAGCCGAGGCGCTATCGGCAACCGCCACCTCGGCTGCCATTGCGCCGGCAAGCCAATCCATACTTTACCCGAACCCGGCACAGCACACGGTAAACCTCCGTCTGGCGCACCAGGCTACTGGGGTAGTAGCGGTAAGCGCCGTAAACATGCTGGGGCAGCAGGTGCTGAACATGCAGTTGGAGGCAAGCGAGGCACAAGCTGGCTTAGCCATACCTGTAGGTAAGCTGCCAAACGGTATTTATTACGTCACGGTAACTGCCGGCGGCAAAACCGAAACCCACAAACTGCTGATTGAAAAGTAAAAACCATTAATTTAATAAGGAAAAGCCACCTGTAATGGGTGGCTTTTTTGTTTTTGGGAGGAAGTTGCTACACCGGCTCCAACCACCCCTGCCTCTCCTTGACTAAGGAGGGGAGTTTGTAATTACTGATGTTGAAGTGTAAGTTTCATCGTTGGGGATGGCTGTCATCAGCAAAAGTGTTAACCCACCCCTAGAGCTACGCTCGCTAGCTCAAAACTCTCGTTTTGGCTAGTCCAGAGGAGGGGAATTTTCAGCAGGCGATTACATCCCCCTGCCCCCTTCGAAGGGGGACTTAGACCTCCTTTCATAGCAAAGGCAGCAGCTATCGAAACCGATCCCAGTCTTTCCGTTGAGCGCCTTTGGAGTTTTTCCGGTGACGAGCGGCAGCGAGGCATTGCGACGTAGGAGCAAAGGAAAAGGTCCCAGCGCGATGCGGGAAGACGAGCCCTCCCGGGCTGGAGGGAGCCAAGGCGGAGATGCAACGGTAGCCTTTGTAAGACTGAGGATGAACGGCGGCTAGTAAGGATAGCTTGTTTCCAGTTGCAGGAAGCAGCGGCTAGGGAAGTATAAATCGACAAGTATAAAGTATAGCCAAGCATTTACACATGCGCCAGAAGGGGCAGGAAACCGTGCCCAAAGTATAAATAGAGATCCAACTCCAGCTAACAAACACAGCCAAAGTACAAACTGTGATTCCACAGCCTATCCTATTAAGTATAGATAAAAAATCATACCACCCAACTGCTTTACCCAAAACCTGGAAATCAACTTTTGTTTAAGCGATACAACCTCTTAAGAATAGTCCTTACTCTCTCAATATTCCACAATACAATAATCTCCTCTAAATTACCTTACAATCCTATAGTATTCTTCTTAAAGTGATAAACTATAATTCCTGAAATCGGTTTAATAAAGTATAACAGGGGCAGGTATACCTCTGAGCAAGTGCAATTTAGATATGGAGTTATGGAACTGATGATAATAGATTTAACCAATGTGCTTTTCCTGATGTTGATCGGGCTTTACCTGGTGCTGCTGGGGATGATTTTAGCATATGTATACTTTGATGCCGAGCAGCGCGGCCTGAACGGCTGGGTAATCGCCGGGATGACCTTCTTTTCGGGTACTATCGCCGGTGCCCTTGCATGGCTGCTTCTCAGACCAAAGCTGAAGCCCCAGCCTATACCGGTCAGGAATTAGCTATAAACCTCAGACGATGTAAGAAATACAGCTAACGGCATTCGGTGTTGTTAGCTGTTTTGTTTTGCACCTACTTAAGCAACCGGGAGAAGTTGAGCAGCCTATGGCAAGTAGGGCAAAGTGCTTATATTTGAGGTGTATAAATCTACCCGTGTATGAAACCTTTGCTCTTTGGCCTTTGCCTTCTTCTTAGTTTAACTGTTGTGGCGCAGCAGCAAGCGTATCGTAACCTGGTGCTGGAGGGCGGCGGGATCAGGGGCATTGCCTACGGTGGAGCCTTAAACGAGCTGGACTCGCTGGGTATACTACCACAGATTGAGCGTGTGGCCGGCACTTCGGCCGGAGCCATACAGGCGGCGTTTCTGGCCGTGGGCTATACTCCACAGGAAATAACAGAAATTACCTTTTCTACCCCGGTGCAGAAGTTTAACGACGGGCGCTTTATCTTTTTTGGCGGCACCAGCCGGCTTTTTAAGCAGTATGGCTGGTACCGGGGAGATAAATTCACAGACTGGCTTGGCCAGCAGATAAAGGCCAAAACAGGAAATGCCGACCTCACCTTCGCTGAGCTGCACAAGCTTACCCTGCAAAACAAAGCCAAAGACCTGTACGTGACCGGCACCAACCTGACAGACCAGTGCGTGATGGTGTTCTCCCACGAAACTTTCCCGAACATGCAGCTAAAGCATGCGGTGCGCATCTCCATGTCCATTCCATTATACTACCGCGCCGTACTCCTGGACCAGGAAGGGAACGTAGTGACCAACCCGCAAAAGGGGCAGCAGGTGGATGTGCTGGTTGATGGTGGTGTACTGGCAAATTTCCCTATCACGCTGTTTGATGATCCTAAATACCTGGACTCCACTGCCCTGTGTAAGGATACAGCGGAATCCTATTACAACCACCAGACGCTTGGGCTCCGGCTAGACCGCGATGAGCAGATTACGTTTGATGAGCAGCAGGCAGGGCTCGCCCCTTACAGCATCAACGGGTTCAGCGATTACATGGGCGCGTTTTATACGATTGTAAAGGAAAGCCTGAACCGGCAGCACCTGCAACCACAGGACTGGGACCGAACCATCTCGATCAGCACGGCCGGCTTCAGCCCGCGCGTACGTAAACTAAGCGAAGCGGAAAAAGGCACTTTGCTGGCGAGCGGCCGCAAAGGCGTGCAGGCGTTTATGAGCAGAATCCAACCCATCAAGCATGACTAAACACCAGGACATCCAACAGGAGTCTATATTTATACCTGTTACCCCCACCGATACCCTCCATCTCAAGCGGTTTAGCCAAGATCGGCATGGGCCGCCGGTTTTCCTGGTGCACGGCTCCATCGAAAATGGCCGCATCTTCTACTCCAACTCCGGTAAAGGCTTTGCGCCTTGGCTGGCACGGCAGGGTTACGATGTTTTTGTGGCCGACCTGAGAGGCCGTGGACAGAGCAGACCGGCCATATCAGCCAAATCCAAATTCGGGCTGAGCCATACCTTGCAGGAGGATTTCCCCGCTTTCATCCGCAAAATAAAGGAGCTGAAGGGCGATGTGCCGCAGTACTGGATAGCTCACTCCTGGGGCGGTGTGCTGATGCTGGCTTACCTAGCACGCCCTGTGCTGCCGGTGCAGGTGCAGGCGATGGCCTTTTTCGGGAGCAAGCGCCGCATCAGCATCCGCAGCCTGAAGAAGTTTATTATGGTGGATGTGATGTGGAACTGGTTTGCCAAAGCCACGGTGGCTGTATCGGGCGCTTTATATGCCAGGCAGCTGAAAATGGGCTCCGATAGCGAGACAAAGCACACACACCGGCAGACACACCAGTGGGTGGTGCAGCGCCGCTGGCTAGACTGGCACGATAAGTATGATTATGCCAAAACCCTGCAAAAAATGCAGCTGCCGCCCACTTTATACTTAACTGGCGCCAACGACGATGTGCTGGGCCACCCTGTGGATGTGAAGCAACTGATGCAGGAAACGGGCTGCAGCCGCAGCGAGTTTCGATTACTTAGCACAGACAACGGCTACCGCCACAACTATGGCCACATCAACATACTTACCCACCCCGACGCTGAGCAGGATCACTTCCCGGAGGTGGTGGCGTGGTTAAAAAATGCGGCAGCCATGCAACCCTCTCCTACCCAATAGGGGTCTGTCTGATACATATCAATTATATATTTGATAACTTACGAACACTAAACCCATTTTCCGACCACAATGAAGACTACCGTTAAATCTTTCTTTTTACTGATGTTTGCCTCCGCCACTCTGGCAGCCTGCGACAACTGCGGAGACATAAGCATTACTGAGCCTAGCACCGAAGACAGCCAGTGGCTGGTATACGGCACCGGTGATACTGCTCTGTTCCGTAACGAGGCTGGCGCCACTATTACCTATCTGCGCACCGGCATCTACGCCCAGAACGTGCCCGGCGATGGCTACTCTATCTCCGACGACTGTATCGACAAACGCAACACGCAGGTAACCAACATCATTGAAGACAAGGAAAGAAAAATGCCGTACCTAGGCACCTACATCCTGAAAAAGCCAGACTCACTGATTGTGAAAATCGGGGTGGGCAATAAAAACGCCTGGGATATTAAAGACACCGATCAGACACAGACCGTAACCGTGGGCGAGGGAGAAAGCCAGATCACGTACAACAACGCCTATGTATTCGAGGCCGACAGCACCGCCGCCGACAGCCCGAAAGAAGTATACTTTAGCAAAGACAAGGGCTTTTTGAAGGTAGAACTGTACAATGGCAAAAAGCTTGAGCTGGTAGAACTGAAAAGCAAGTAATGGAGTATAGCAACAGCCACAAAGCAAAAAAGGGGCAGCCGTAAGTATAACGGCTGCCCCTTTTTTGCTTCTGTTTAAACTAACTATGCTTTCTTAAAATGCGTCTCTTCGCTGTTGATCTCTTGCAGCACTTCCAGTGCCGTGCTAACGTGCTCCAGCGGCTTAGTCATGGAGTTGAAAACGTAGCGCACCACTCCCTCATGATCAATAATATAGGTAACACGGCCTGGCAGCAACCCTAATTTTTTAGGCACCCCGAAAAGCTTTCTGACGCGTCCGCCTTTGTCGCTTAACAGCTTGAAAGGCAGTTTATAGCTCTTCTCAAACTTCTGATGCGACTCCACGCTATCAGAACTGATGCCTACTACCTCAGCCCCATGCTCTTTAAAAACCTCGTATTGGTCGCGGAACTCGCAGGCTTGCTTGGTGCAGCCCGGAGTGCTGTCTTTCGGGTAAAAGTATAGCACAACGTTTTTCTCCCCTAACAGATCATACAGGCGAAAAAAACCACCATCCTGGCGCTCCAGCTCAAAATCAGGTGCTTTATCTCCTACCTTTATGGCTTCCTCTTTCATACTTGTTGTGTTGTTTTAAAATAACTAACCTGCTCACAGGCATAAAGTTTACCGCAAAGGTAGTGCCGCACATGCCAGAATTTCAAAGAAAAAAACCAATATTACGTAGGTGTGACGGATTTTGGGCATCTTTGTCCCCGTATGTTACCTATGCCCCGAATTAACGTCATTATTCCTGCCTACAACGAAGAACAATCCATTGCCCACGTGGTGCAGGACATCCCAAAAGATATGGTAGCCGAGGTGATTGTGGTGAACAATAACTCCACAGACCTCACCCCGCATGTTGCCGCAGATGCTGGTGCTACCGTGCTGCACGAGCCAAATCCCGGCTACGGCAACGCTTGCCTGAAAGGTATCGCCTACGCCGCCGCCAAGCCCGCCTCGTCTCGCCCCGACATCATCGTGTTCCTCGATGGCGACTACTCCGACTACCCTCAGGAGATGGTGCAGCTGGTGCAGCCCATTGTACAGGGCCAGGCTGATATGGTGATCGGCTCCAGAGCGCTGGGGAAACGGGAGAGCGGCTCCATGATGCCGCAGCAGATTTTCGGCAACTGGCTGGCCACCACCTTGATCCGCATACTTTATGGCGCCCGTTTTACCGACCTTGGGCCGTTCCGGGCCATAAAGCTGGACACGCTGCTGGCCCTGGGCATGCGCGACCGCAACTATGGCTGGACGGTGGAGATGCAGGCAAAGGCGGCAAAGCAGAAAGTAAAGTATACCGAACTGCCCGTTTCTTACCGCAGGCGCATCGGCGTTTCCAAAGTATCTGGCACGTTAAAAGGCACCGTGATGGCGGGTTATAAGATCATCCTGACTGTATTTAAATACCTGTAGGCAAAGTTTTCGTATCGGGTAAAACCAGATGAAAGCAGCATAAGCACCACCCTAGGTATGGCACCCTCAAAGCATAACATACTCAGCTACGCAGCGCTGGCTGTTTCGGCAGCGGCTTATGCAGCCTTGGCTTATGCCACGCCCCGTTCCAACTTTACGCAGCTGCTCCTACTCTACGCGGTGGTGTTTGTGGCTTACCTTTACGTAACTAACCAGCGCTTTAACCTGTGGCACGGCATAGTGGCAGCCATATTTTTCCGGCTCATTTTCCTTTTTGCCACCCCTGCCCTATCCGATGATTATTTCCGATTTGTGTGGGATGGACGGTTGCTGGCGGCGGGGCAGAATCCCTACTTATACTTGCCGCAGTATTTTATGCAGCCGGAAGCGCCGCTGGTGCCAGGCCTTACACAGGAGCTGTTTGCGCAGCTGAACTCGCAGGGCTACTACAGCGTGTATCCGCCGGTGTCGCAGGCGGTGTTCTGGCTGGCGGCACTGCCCTCGCCGCAAAGTGTAACAGGCAGTGTGGTGGTGATGCGGCTTATACTTTTGCTGGCCGAGGCAGGAAGTGTACTGCTGCTCTGGCGCCTCCTCCGCAAAATGGCCCTCCCCGAAAAGCACGTGCTGCTCTATGCCCTAAACCCGCTGGTGATCCTGGAACTGGTGGGGAACCTGCACTTTGAGGCCCTGATGATCTTTTTCCTGCTGCTGGCGCTGTACCAGCTGTTTTACCACCGGCTGGTGTGGTCGGGGTTTGCGTTCGGGCTGGCCATAGGCACCAAGCTGCTGCCGCTCATGTTCCTGCCCTTCGTGCTCCGGAGGCTGGGTTGGCGCCAGTTTATACTTTACGGCACGGTGGTCTTGATTACAGTAGTGGCCCAGTTTGCGCCGCTTATAAACCAGGATGTGCTGCAGCACATTTTCCAGAGCCTGGATCTATACTTTCAGCGTTTTGAGTTTAACGCCAGCGTTTATTACCTGCTGCGCTGGCTGGGTTTCCGGTTGGCGGGCTATAACCTCATTTCCATACTTGGCCCGTTGCTCTCGCTCGTTACACTGGTCACTATCTTAAGTATGGCCTCAGTAAAAAAGCTTGGCTCCGTAAGAAGGCTGGCTGGCTACATGGCGGCCGCCCTCACGGTATACCTGCTGCTCTCCACCACCGTGCATCCCTGGTACCTGTCCACGCTGCTGGCCCTAACCGTGATGAGCCACTTCCGCTTCGCCATCACCTGGTCCGGACTGGCCATGCTTTCGTATGCCGCCTACCGCACCCCCACCTACCACGAAGACCTGCTGCTAGTTACGCTGGAGTATACCATGGTACTGCTCTGGCTGATGGTTGAGCTGTACCTCTACCGCCAGCGCCGCCATCATGCCAACTTGAATGAGTAAAGTATAATTAGAATTTACTATATTTAGAGAAAGCTATTTCGGGTAGCTACAGAATAGGGGTGGTAGAGGGAGTAGTGTTCTTCTTGTAGCCTCGTTAGCTGCAGTCTTTAAACAAATGAATCGACTACTAAAAATTCTGTTGATAATCCTTGGAGTCTTTATAACAGTAATTGGCGGACTTTTTCTTTTTATTCACATTGCATTTAACGGAATCTTCACCGGCCCTTTTTATGACAAGCAGGATCTGATTGAGAATTTCCAAAGCAAGAAAAGTGAAATAATTGAACTTAGTAACTATATCAATTCAAAGGTGCCGGCTGATACTTACGTGGATATTGAATTCGAGAACGGAGAGCTTGGTATATTTCACGTTGAAAAGGGCGGAAAGCATGATAGCAACTGGAACTTGGATATCGATTCACAAAAAGCCGATTCCCTTCTAAACATCATTGGCTGGAACAAACAGGACTTAAAACTTCTGGAAGATAAGTTGGACAACGCAAACTGCATTTCAGTAGCAAGTGGAAACCCTGTCAGGATTGGTTGGCAGCGAAGTGGAATGGGCAAGTTCTTTTATAACATTTTTACCCAAAACTTAAATGACAGTTTAATAGCAGAGTATAATGGTGGATGCATGTACATTTTTTATAAGGACAATGTTGTTTTAGAATACGGTGGTGGTGCGATTGGCCCTCAGTGTTTTCCAGAATTCGAAAGAAAATGAGAAACTTGCATATAGCCCTGACCTACTGCATCGCAGCCGTTTGGTTAGTAAACGGATTATTTTGTAAGGTTCTTAACCTGGTTACCCGACACGAGCAAATAGTATCCGGGATTCTCGGGAGCGGTTATTCGCGGCAGCTAACCTTATTGATCGGTCTTTCAGAAATCGGTATGGCTCTATGGATTTTAATCGGTTTTAAGTCACGCCTGAATGCTATAACCCAAATCTTTATAGTAGCCACTATGAACATCCTTGAGTTCATACTTGTGCCTGATCTGTTGCTGTGGGGCAAGCTTAACTTACTTTTTGCGGTTTTGTTTATACTTATTGTATACTACAACGAGTTTGGGCTGAACAAAGAATTACCTCAGGAAGTGTAGTATGCTTGCCTCACTTAAAAATCACCCATTTGCCGTGGAAGCCTTTTTTGAAAGGTCGCTTGTCTTAACGTACGCTGTTCCCAAAAATCAGCTTCAGAGTCTTATCCCGGAGTGCCTGCAATTAGACACATTTAACGATACGTGGGCGTTTGTGGCCGTTGCGATGGTCAGGACAAATGGTCTTAGGCCGAAGGGGCTGCCGAAATTTATGGGCAACGATTTTTTCCTGATCGGCTATAGAGTGTTTGTAAAATACACCAACAAGGCTGGAAAAAGACTGCGCGGTTTATATATTCTGAAATCTGAAACAGATCAGAAGAGAATGGAGATCATGGGCAATGTTTTCACCCACTACAACTACACTACAACAGACATAGAGCAATCAGACCAGGGACATTCAACAGAAATACGCTCAAACCATTCCGGGTTTAAAGTTACAATTGACAACTCTGAAGAAGCCGCTCTCCTTCCCAAGCAATCACCGTTTGCTGACTGGAAAGAAGCAAGACGTTTTGCCGGCCCCCTGCCTTACACCTTTACCTATAGTCCTGACACAAAAGAAGTACTGATCATTGAGGGTGTAAGACAAAACTGGACTCCAAAACCGGTAAGGGTGGTAGCCCACAGTTTCCCATACCTGCATTCACTAGATCTCAGCAACCCTGTTCTGGCGAATGCTTTTATACTAGAAAACATCCCATATTACTGGAAAAAGGGCAAAATTGAGAAATGGGAGCGATGAGAAAGCCTTTTCAGGGAGTAACCAACATCATCAGGTTCAACTGGCATTTTTATGCCATCGCCCTAATGATGGTTATACTTTTAATGCTCACGGCCACTTACCTCGATAGCTCTCTACAGCCAATCATTTATACTTTTTGCGGGCTGGTTTCAGGCTCAATAGTACTTTCCCTGCTGGCATCGCTCTATGTTTATGACCTTTCGGGACTGTACAGGCTGAATTGGATAACCCCACAAAACACAGAAAGCCAGATACTAAACATCCATGCCGGGTTTGACGAGACCAGCGCCCTGCTGAAAGACAAGTTCAGGAACAGCGCACTAGAAGTGCTTGATTTTTACGATCCACAAAAGCACACGGAGGTTTCTATAAAACGGGCAAGGAAGGCCTATCCCCCTTTCTCAAAAACAAAACAGGTAGAAACCAGTGATTTGCAGCTGCAAACCTGTTCGGCTGACAAGATATTCGTAATTTTTTCGGCCCATGAGATAAGGAATATAAAGGAGCGGGCCCTGTTCTTCCAAGAATTGGCCAGAGTTCTAAAGCCGCAAGGGCAGATCTATATTACCGAACACCTGAGAGATTTGCCTAATTTCGTTGCCTACAACATTGGCTTCTGTCACTTCTATAGCAGGGGCTCCTGGCTTAAAGTGTTCCGTAACGCAAACCTTAACATCAGGCAAGAAATAAAACTCACGCCCTTTGTATCAACCTTTATACTTGACAAAAATGGAAATACACTTTAAGATAATCGGTGTACTGCTGATTCTGTTGGCACTGGCTCACGCTATATTCCCCAGGTATTTCAATTGGGGTGAAGAGCTGAAGCGTTTGAGCCTGGTAAACAGACAAATGATGACCGTGCATACTTTCTTTATTGCCCTAGTGGTTTTCCTGATGGGCGTACTCTGCCTGACTTCCTCCTATGAGCTGGTTACATCAGACCTTGGTAAAAAGGTGTCCCTGGGGCTTGGAGTATTCTGGGCAATCCGGCTTTATTTTCAGTTTTTTGGTTACTCTTCGGACCTCTGGAAAGGCAAGATATTTGAAACGGCTGTGCATGTGCTTTTCGCTTTCATGTGGTCATACTTAAGCTTTATTTTCCTGGCAACTTACTTTGTTAACATGCAAGTAACTTCCTGAACCTGAAAACCACTTCCAAAGAAGACCAGATTTAAAACTAACTTCTAGTACCCATACTTTCTCACCCCGAAAACAAAGAATAAAATGATCGACTACACCCTGCTGCTTGCCGTTATTGCTGGTATTGCCCTGCTGCTCTTCCTGATTTTATACTTTAAACTGCAGGCTTTTCTGTCGCTGCTCATAGCCAGTATTGCGGTGGGTTTGCTGGCGGGTATGCCTGCCATGGATATCATCCTGAACATCCAGAAAGGCATGGGGAGCACGCTTGGGTTTATAGCTGTGGTGGTGGGTTTGGGAGCCATGTTCGGCGCTATTTTGGAGACTTCAGGAGGAGTGCAGTCTCTGGCGGCTTTTATACTTCGTAGGACCGGCGAGAAGCGTGCTTCGTGGGCGCTGGCGGCTACGGGCTTTCTGGTCAGCATACCGGTTTTCTTTGATGTGGCCTTCGTGATTCTGGTGCCGGTGGTGTATGCCCTGCAGAAGAAAACTGGTCGCTCTCTGCTGTTTTACGGTATACCGCTGCTTACCGGTTTGGCCGTCACGCATGCATTCATCCCGCCCACGCCGGGCCCTGTGGCCGTAGCTGATATACTCGGTGCAGACCTGGGCATGGTGATTGCGGCGGGCTTTATGGCCGGTATACCCGCTACCATCGTGGGCGGGCCGCTGTTTGCCAGCTTCATCTCCAAAAGAATCCATGTCGAGACGCCTGCTTCTTTTATGGAGGCAGAGGCCACGGCGCAGAAACTTCCATCCTCAAGTATGATCCTGGGCCTGGTGGGGCTCCCGCTGCTGCTCATCCTGATGAACACGTATCTCGATAGTCCGTTGGGAGCCGGCATTCCCCTTTCTGAAAGAGCAATAAGCTGGATCAAGATGCTGGGGCACCCGTTTGTGGCGCTGATTCTGGCGAACCTGCTGGCCTGGTACCTGCTGGGCGTGAGGAGAGGCTTCAGCCGACAAGAGCTGCTTTCCATCACCTCCAGTTCGTTGGGTCCGGCTGGCCTGATCATACTTATAACCGGTGCGGGCGGGGTGTTTAAGCAGATACTCACCGAAACCGGGGCGGGCCAGATGCTGGCCGAGGTGATGACGGGTTACGGCCTCTCCGCCTTCTTCTTCGCCTTTCTCACGGCAGCCGCTATCCGCATCATGCAGGGCTCCTCCACGGTGGCCATGATCACGGCCGCCGGCATGACGGCCGCTTTCCTGGAAGGATCTGCCTTTACCGACATGCACCGCGCCCTGGTAGTGATCGCCATCGCGTCCGGGGCAAGTATACTTTCGCACGTAAACGACAGCGGCTTCTGGCTGGTGAGCAAGTACTTCGGCCTCACCGAGCGCCAGACCCTCCGCTCCTGGACCGTCATGACCACCCTGATCGCCCTCACCGGCTTCGGGATGGTGCTCCTGCTGAGTGTGGTTTTGTAAAAGGAAATTCTGAAAAAACGGGACAACAATGATTGGCATCTTAGTGACCCTGACTATCTCCTGGATATTGCTTTATCTGATTGAGAAGAGAAGTATACTGTCATTAGGGTTTTTACCACTCATCAAACGTTTAAAACAGTTTGTGATCGGATTCCTGATTACAGCTGTACTTTGTATCGGAGTACAGTCTTTAGAGGCCTTGCTGACATCTTCGCACTTGTTTCTGAATAAGAAACTGAATGCCAGTTTGCTGTTAAGTATGTTCTGGTGGGATTTTAAATCAGTACTTACTGAAGAACTGATTTTTAGAGGAGCCCTGCTGTATATTTTGTTAAGAAGATTCGGTTCCGAGAAAGGCATTGTGGTTTCTGCAGTTGCATTTGGTATTTACCATTGGTTTTCGTTCGGTATTTTCGGGAATATTATACCCATGCTGTTTGTGTTTATCGGTACAGGGTTGATGGGGTATGCATGGGCTTTAGCGTTCTCAAAAACTCACTCCATTTTCATGCCCATAGGTCTCCATCTTGGCTGGAACTTTACATTCAACACCATTTTTTCCAAAGGGCCATTGGGTGACGGATTGTTAGTCTCAAGTGGTGGAAACATGATAAGCGATTGGTTTTCTTTGATCAGTTTATGGGGCGTACCGATAACCGTACTTCTTATTGTAAAGTATTTGGTACGATTAGATAATGGCGAATTAAAGGAAACGCAACTGTCAAGGAGATATAGCCTCTGGAGGTAAAGTGGTCCAGTAAGAAGTTTACTTTGCATAAGCAGGGCGGGAGGCCTACGGCTGATGATAAAGTGCTTCAAACAGAAGTATGGCCTTTTCCAAACGAAAACTATCCCCAAAAACCGCCCTCACCTTTCAGAAAAATATCCTAAATTCGCAACCACAACCGGCAATGATGTCTGCCTGGAACCGCTCTGCCACAGAGCTGATGACGTCTACTTAACTGGCTTCCAAAAGAGGCTGAAGTAGAATCGTTTTATACTTGCTAATATGAACCTCAGGGAAATAAAAAGACATCTTGCCTCCATCGAACAAATTCCTGCATTAGTTTACCTGCTGAAGTGGCTGCTGATATGCGCCGGCCTGGGGTTATTCGTTGGCACGGCCTCGGCCTTTTTCCTGTTCTCATTGCAGTGGGCCACCGACTGGCGCGAAAGCCATATCTGGATTATTGCCCTGTTGCCGCTCGGTGGATTTATCATCGGCCTGAGCTACCATCTGTGGGGCAGCAGCGTTATAAAAGGCAATAACCTGCTGCTGGAGGAACTGCACCAACCCAAAGACATTATCCCATTCCGGATGGCCCCACTGGTGCTGTTCGGCACCATACTTACCCATTTGTTCGGAGGCTCGGCCGGTCGTGAGGGCACTGCCGTACAGGTAGGCGGCGCCATAGCCGACAGGCTCACCAAACTGCTACGCCTGAAACCCCGCGATCGCAAGGTGCTGCTGATAGCAGGTATCAGCGCCGGCTTCGCCTCTGTGTTCGGCACGCCGCTGGCCGGGGCCATCTTTGCGCTGGAGGTGTTGGTGCTGGGCCGCATCCTGCTTGATGCCGTTATCCCAAGTTTCCTGGCGGCCATACTTGCCAATTACGTCAGCCACCTCTGGCATGTGCCGCACACAGCTTATGGCATTGACCTGGTGCCTGAGCTAACGCCGGTAAACCTGCTATGGGCCCTGATGGCAGGTATACTTTTCGGGCTGGCGGCACTTACCTTCTCCAAGCTCGCCCACTTCTGGACCGACCTGTTTAAGGCTAGGATCGGCTACCCGCCGCTGCGCCCTGTGGTGGGCGGCGTGGTGCTGGCGGCGCTGGTGTTTGCCATGGGCACTACCAAGTATATCGGCCTAGGCGTGCCTACCATCGTGGCCGCCTTCAGCCAGGATCTGCCCAGCTATGATTTCTTGCTGAAAATCCTTTTCACCACGTTTACCCTGGGCGCTGGCTTTAAGGGAGGCGAGGTAACACCGCTCTTCTTTGTGGGGGCCACCCTGGGCAACGCGCTGGCCTGGTTTATGCCGCTGCCGGTGGCGCTACTGGCGGGCATGGGCTTTGTGGCGGTGTTCTCGGGAGCTACCAACACCCCTATCGCCTGCACAGTCATGGGCATTGAGCTTTTCGGGATAGAGGGCGGCGTTTTCATCGCCATCGCCTGTGTTACGGCTTACCTTTTCTCCGGGCACACAGGCATATATTCGTCCCAGATTGTGGGCAGCCCCAAGCATTTGCTGTTTGGCAGGCATAAGGGTTTGCCCCTGTCCGAAATAAAGTATAAACGGCAGCAGTAGTCTTCTAAAAAACACCCGGACTTATACTTTGTACCTGCTGCAAACGGCACCCTGACGAATAAACCCAGGCAGCTATACTTTATCCTTCCTCTCCCCCGATATCCCTGATCGGCTGCGTCAGAAAATCATTCAACGGTTTCAGTGCCTGAAAACCATCCAGCACTACCTGTAGGAAGTCCGGGCGAAGCACGGTCTCATCCGGGAGGGGCATTACGGCGTTCCAACTCTTGAAGCGCAGGTAATAGATGGCCGGGTTGTCCCTGTCGTAGCCTTTGGGCGTGGTTTTCAGCTGCTCCCCCTCTATGCCCCCGAACTTCTTCCGGAACTCCTCCGACTCCACCAGCGCCTTAAACGCATCCAGATTATAGTCGATCTCCTGCCGCACGGCCTTCAGCTCCGGAGCTGGCGGGTACCACAATCCCCCAGCCAGGAAAGACTTATTGTTACCGGCCAGGTGCAGGTAGTAGCCCGGAAGTATGGATTTTCTACCCCCCTCGGCCACATACGCCCCGAAATGGTCTTTGTAGGGCCGCTTGTCGCTGGAGAAGCGCACATCGCGGTAAATGCGGAACACCGTTTCCTTACCATGCTGGCCTCGTGCGGCAGGCTCAAAGTGCTGCATCTCCTGTAGCAGCTCATCCAGGAAACTGATGTAGTTTTTACGTGCTTTCTCGTAGCGGGGCTTGTTATCAGCGAACCACTCGCGGGTATTGTTTTGGGCCAGATCAGCCAGGAAACTCAGGGTATTCTTATCAATAGTGGATGGCATACTTGTGTGATTTATCTACAGCGATAAATGTCATTTTTTAGAGTGAACAAAGCTACTACCTTAGCCGGTGATGAAAAATAAACAGCCTACGGCTAGCAGCAGTTTTGCTTCGTATACTAGTATATATACTTTACAGTTCTCCATGCACCGCTTTGTACACATACTAGTACTCCTTTGTTTCTGGGCGATGGGGGTGTATGCGCAGGAGCAGCCAACTTACCAACCCTACAGCAAGGAGCGCCTGGAGCAGGCCGTACTTCAGTATGAGGCTATTGCCCACTCCAACCACTGGCATACTTTCCCCGCCACGCTCCTGCTCCGCCCCGGCGACAGCAGTCAGTTTGTGCCGCAACTGGAGGAAAACCTGCTTCTCACCGGCGACCTTTCGGTAGACGCCGCCACCAACGCCACCGATTATACTTTAAAAATAACTACGGCTGTACAGCGGTTCCAGGCGCGTCACGGATTATCCGCCGATGGCGTGGTTGGCCCTAATACGGTCTCTGCCCTTAACGTGTCGCCGGACAGGCGTTTGGAGCAGTTACGCATCAACCTCACCCGCTTCGACTCTGTTTTTACGGAGAAGCAGGAGCCTTACGCCATCATCAACCTTCCGGAGTTTTTGTTGCAGGTGGTGGATAGCGGCAAAACGTACCTGCGTATGCGCGTGATCGTGGGCAAGCCCGGCCTTAAGACCTACCCCATTCGCTCACGGCTCGATATGGTGGTGCTGAACCCGTACTGGTACGTACCCACCTCCATTGCCGTAAACGAGATTGTGCCTATTCTGCGCCGTAACCCGGGTTACCTTTCCAAAAAGAACATGGTGATGGAGACGTTTACGGAGCAGGGATGGGTGCGCGTCAACCCGTGGAGCGTGGACTGGCAAAGTATAAACAGATCTAATTTTAACTACCGCATTGTGCAGCTCAGCGGTCCGGAAAATGAGCTGGGACAAGTGAAGTTTCCTTTTCCAAACCACTTGCCGCAGTACCTCCACGACACGCCCTCTAAATCATTGTTTAACCACGCGAACCGTGCCTTCAGCCACGGCTGCATCCGGCTGGAGAAACCTGTAGAACTGGCATACTACCTCCTGAAAAGAGGCTCTGGCTATACTACACAACGGGTGGATGAACTTTGGCAAGCGGGCAAGCCCAATCATTACATTCGGGTAAAAAAGCCCGTACCCCTGCACATAGTATACTTTACCTCTTGGGTTACCGAGCAGATGGAGGTTCATTTCCGGGATGATGTGTATGGATACGACGCCTTGTTGGACATGACGCTGCAGCAATAGCGGAGACCACTTGCCTACCCTCTCTAAACAAAGAGGAGAAGCAATGATGACTTAACGAAGTTTATACTTTGCGGCTCCTGCTATCCCTTACTTATCGCAAACATCTTTCAGGAGGACAGGAAGAGGGGGTTGGCCTTAAGGTGATAAGTGCCAGGAGTTACAAGCTTGATTAAACCCCTGGCGCAAGTATGAATCGACTATAAACCCAAATTGCCCAGCATTTCTTCGTCTAGGTCCTCGGCGTGGTCTACGTCTGAGAGGCTGGGCAGCAGGGCATACGATAGGCGCATGCGCTTTACATCCTCCAGCGTGTCCGGAAAGACATGCTCGGTGCTCCAGCGTTTGTCCTGGAAGAGTTGGGGGTACAGGCAGTTCATCCCGATCAGGTAATAGCCCCCGTCCAGTGCCGGACCAATTACCACGTCATGCGTCTCCAGTTCCTGGTAAGCCCTCCTAATGATTTCAGGAGTGAGCTGCAGGCAGTCGCTCCCGATGATCACTACCGAAGTATAACCTTCCAGAAATGCGGCGGCGAAAGCAGCCTGCATGCGTTGGCCGAGGTCGCCGCTTATCTGCTCGCGCTTCTCATAAATATCGTTGGGCCAGATGTCATCCTTGTTCACGCCGCCCACATAGTACACCAGCTTATCTACAGGCAGCCCCTCTGTTACCTGCCTGGTGTGCCGCAGCAGGTGAAGGTATACTTCCAGGGCCACCTCTGGGCCTACTGTGGCGGCCAGCCGGGTTTTTACCTTACCCAACTCCGGGTTGCGCACAAAAAGCAGCAGTAGTTTATTCTTTGCCATATACTTTATCTCCTTTCTGTAACCACACTCCCCATGATTTGGAGTAAGCGTGCACCTTGTTCGTTTTTCCGTTGCTATCGTAAACAGGTTGTCCCTGGTTTACCCACTCAAAAATGCCCCCGTACAGGTTCCGTACGTTCGTGTAGCCGGCCTCCCGCAGTTGCTCCCCCACCCGCTCACTGCGGTAGCCCACCGAGCAGTAAAGTATGATCGGGGTATCTTTGGGTATCTCGCGCAGCTGCTCAACTTTAAAAGCTTCATACTCGACGAGCTTTGCACCGCTCAGGTGGCTGATGTTGTACTCCTCCGGTTGGCGCGTATCGAGCAGCAATGGCTGCACCGTATCAGCAGTAAGTATGGCTTTCAGTTGCGCGGGCTTTATTGTAGGCACGGTGTTTTTGTATAGCCCCTTCAGCATCAGCGCATAAGCTTTGTCTGTGGTTTGGCCACAGGCCTGTAGCAGTATGAGCCAGCAGAAGGCGCTTAAAAGCAGTAGTTTTTTCAATGTGATCGTGTATAAAAGTATACTTGGTTCTGGCGTGTCGTCTCTTAACTTACTGCCTGGAGCGCAGCAGGTTCAAACACACACCACCAAATTAAAAAATATTATAGAGAACCCATTCAAAAACCAAGCCTTAGTTTAGATTGTTTCCTTTGGGGCAGGAGAAAGCAAAACCTCCATGCATAGCCCACGTGCGGCTTGTTCCGTATATTTACAACGCAACCTGAAATCATAAAACTATGGCCATAGAAACAGTGAACCCAGCCACCGGAGAGGTGCTAAAAACCTTTACCCCGCATACCCCTAAAGAAGTAAAACAGAAAATCGAGGCTGCCGAGCAAGCCTTCCAGAGTTGGCGCGACACTAGCTTTGAAGAGCGTACCAGGTACATGAACAGGCAGGCTGAGATTCTGGAAAATGAGGCTGAGAAATATGGCCGCATTATTTCACTGGAGATGGGAAAACCGCTGAAAGATGCCATAGCCGAGGTAAAGAAGTGCGCCCTTGCCTGCCGCTACTATGCCGAGAACGCGGAAGATTTTCTGGCCGACGAAGAGGTAGAGACCAAGGCTGAGCGCAGCCTGATCGCTTTTGAGCCACTGGGTGTGGTGCTGGCCATTATGCCTTGGAACTTCCCGTTCTGGCAGGCCTACCGTTTCCTGGCCCCTGCCCTGATGGCTGGCAACGTTGGTCTGCTCAAGCATGCCTCTAACGTGCCGCAGTGCGCCCTGGCTATTGAAGAGATCGTGCGCAAGGCCGGCTTCCCTGACAATGTGTTCCAGACTTTGCTGATTGGCTCCGGTGCGGTAAATGCCGTAATAGAGCACCCGCATGTGAAGGCCGTTACTTTAACAGGAAGTGAGGGCGCAGGCTCTAAGGTAGCTGAAAAGGCCGGGCAGGAGATAAAGAAAACGGTGCTGGAGCTTGGCGGCAGCGACGCCTTTATTGTGCTGAACGATGCCGACCTGGAGAAAGCCGCCGAGACTGCGGCAAAATCGAGGATGGTGAATGTGGGCCAGAGCTGCATTGCCGCCAAGCGCTTTATAGTAGAAGAAAGTATAGCCGATGCCTTTCTACAGAAATTTAAGGCGAAAATGCAGAACCTAAAGACAGGCGACCCGCTAAAGGACAAGATCGACTACGGCCCCCTGGCACGCGTTGACCTGGCCGAGGACCTGGAGAAGCAGGTACAGGAGTCTATAAAACAAGGGGCTGAGGTGGTGCTGGAAGGTGGCCGCGAGGATAAAAACAGCGCCTACTTTAAGCCGATGATCCTCAAAAACGTGAAGCCCGGCATGCCAGCCTACGAAGAAGAGATGTTTGGCCCGGTAGCAGCCGTGATGGTGGTAAAGGACGAGGAAGAGGCCATAAAGGTAGCCAATGACTCACGCTTCGGCCTCGGTGGCGCCGTCTGGACGCAGGACAGGAAGCGTGGCCTGCGTGTGGCCCGCAAAGTAGAAACAGGCGCCATGTTCGTGAACGCTTTGGTAGCCTCCTCACCAGAGATGCCTTTCGGCGGCATCAAGAAATCCGGCTACGGCCGTGAGCTATCTTACCTGGGCATTCGTGAGTTTGTAAACCAGAAGAGTATCTGGGTGGAGTAGATTATGGTAGGCGTAAATTTTTAACCTCTTAATAGGGCGGGATTTCAGCAATATCGTATCCAATCACCCCTGCCCCTTCTTGTCCAAGAAAGGGAGTTTTGCAGATCTAAACCCACCCCAAGAGCTACGCTCGCTAGCTCAAAACTCTCGTTTTGGCTAGTCCAGAGGAGGGGAGCTTCTGCAGTTGTAAACCCACCCCTAACCCCTCCGAGGAGGGGAATCATACTTGTTCCATAGCAAAGGCAGCAGCTATTGAAACTGATCCCAGTCTTTCCGTTGAGCGCCTTGTGAGATCCGGTGCCGCGCATGCGGCAGCGCCCTGGCGCAGGAGGGAACACAGCGCGATGCGGGAAGACGAGCCCTCCCGGGCTGGAGGGAGCCAAAGCCAGAGGTGAAACTTTGAGCTCGTAAGACTGAGGATAAGCAGAGGCTAGAAAGGATAGCATGTGTCAAGTTGCGGGAAGCAGCGGCTATGGATAAGTATGCGGTTTTGGAAATCCGCGGCAGACAGGTTCCGGACAGGGATGTCCGGAACAGCGAAATTGACAGGTGCAAAGTGCAGCCCAAGTATAAAGTATGGCTACAGTTGATTTACAAACTCAACACCATAAAAAGACACAAGTCTGAAGACTTGCGCCAGAAAAGGAAGAGGGCTAGAGAAAATTATACCTCAATGTCATACTTTAAGTCTTCATCCCAACAATTTAACAATGCAGCCATTTAACAATACCCTAACACCTTATACACCACATACCCCGCTACCTCATGTATCAGGTGGTGCCAGGCCTCGAAAGCGACAGGTGTAGGCATGAAAGTATAATCAGGGGTTAAAACAGGCTCGGAGGAGTAGAAATCAGTAGGATAACTATCGAAAGTGACTCCTACTTTCCGGAAGCAGCCTTCGGAGCGGCGCATGTGGAAGGCCGAGGTAACTAGGAGCACCTTTTTCCAGCTTGGGTGCTGGCGCAGCACTTCGGCTGCGTACAGGGCATTCTCACGGGTGTTTACAGCACCGGTCTCGATGACCAAATCCTCCTCGGGCACCCCGGCCATGAGCATGATACGCTTCAGCTGCTCCGCCTCCGGTGGCATTTCGTCCAGCAGAAAACCTTTGCCTCCGGTTATCAGGATCTTTTCCACCTTCCCCATCCGGTAGAGTTGCAGCGTGTGCAGAAAACGGTCTGCGCCTTTGTTGGTGTGCACACGATCTTTAATATCAGGCTTAAAGGATGTGACCCCAGTAAGCACCACGGCCACGTCATAGTTGCCTACCTCACTCACGGGCACCGGTTTTGCCTCCCAGGCACGCCAGGCCAGGTTGCTGATGAACGGATTGGTAAAGAACAGCAGCATTGCCAGCGCACTGATCAGGCTGATGCGCCGCCACTTGGCTGACTTCAGAAAAACTGCCAGAAACAGCAGCAGCAGCACCCACACCAGGGGCATCAGCAGGAAATCGAGGGTTTTGGAAAGTATAAAGAACATGGCTCAGAACAAAAGCCAAAGCATCAGGAACACCAGCACCATTGCCAGCAAAGCATACAGGTCTTTGTGGATTTTAACTTTCATCAGGGGTTTAGACTTTGGCGGCGGCAAGTTAGGAAAGTATGGCCAAAGTATAAAAGCGGCCTAAAAGAACTTCCGCAGCAGCCACAGCACCAGCGAGAGCAGGATACTGAGCAGGATCATGCTGGTGATGGGTGCGTAGAAGCGCATGTTCTTCTTCTCCACACGTATATCGCCGGGCAGGTGGCCAAACCAGTTGAACTTATCGCCTGCCATCCACACCACCAGCCCAATCACGACAAGTATAACCCCAAGTATAACAATCGTTTTCCCGATCGGTTGCATCTGTTCTGTGTGTTGCTTATACTTTACGATATTCCTAAAAACCTGCCCGCACGCCTACGGCAAAACTCATGATATCCCAGGCAGTAAGGGTTGGGTCTTTTACGGCGGAGGTCACGATCAGGTCATAGGTACCCACTTCGCCATATAGCGTCAGCTGCTTTATACTTCGGCTGTTGGAAATGGGGCGGTGCAGCTCTGCCCCCAGCCCTCCTGTTACGCGCAGGCTGCTGGTCCACCAGTAGTAGTTTTTGGGGTAAGAGCTGTCCCAGGAGGTGGAGAACTGGTCACGGAAATAATAGCTTAGGCCCAGGTTCATGCGCAGGGGCGTGAGTTTATACTTCTCGCTCAGTTCAAGTTTCTTAACTGGCTTGTAGATACCTCGGATAGTGAGCACGTGCAGCACCTCCTCGGCATCAAACTTAGGCACGAAACCATAGAGAAGCTCCGCGTTTACCTTGTCGCGGGCAAAGCTGTAGTTGGGGCCAAATGCAAACATGCCCACGTTGCCGGCAAACTGCAGCGTTAGCCCATCAGGGGCATACCATTTGCGGTCATCGGCATCCTGCGCAAAAGTATAAAATGGCAGGCTGAGGAGGCAAAATATGGGTATCAGTAGTTTTAGCTTCATGGCTGGATTTTTACACGCTCAAAATTCACCTCATCCCTCACCACCGTAAACACGATGTACTCCAGCTTTTCGGTGGCGGCTGTCTCCAGCACCGGCACCCCCTCCCCGAAAGGAAAGTGGAATTTATGGTTGTGGTTGTGGCCGTGCAGCGAGTAAGTAACGTTATATTGGTTCATCAACTGCCCATAGCGCACCGCGTTCTCCTCCCCGAACTCGGTGTTGGTGGGCGGGATATGCGAGATCACAAAAATGTTTTCATAGCCTTCAGAAGCCTGCAGCTCCGCCTCCAACCAGCCCAGGTCGGGCACCTGCTCGTCAAACTCCAGGTAGTTGGTGTTCAGAAGTATAAACCGGGAATTGCCCACAGAAAAGCTCACGTCGTAGTCGCCGTACATGGCCGTGAACACCTGCTTGCCGTTGTTGATGGCGTCGTGGTTGCCCACCACCGCCACATACGGCACTTTAAGCGTCTTAAAATCCTCGTGCACCAGCTTAAACTCCTTGGCCAGGCCAAAATCTGTCAGGTCGCCCCCAATCAAAACAAAGGCAATGTCGTTGCGCTGGTTGATGTGCGCCACCACCTGCTCGTTCTCCTCATAAAAGCCCTGGGTGTCGGCGGTAAGTATAAAACGGAGGGTGTCTGTGGGTGAGATATTGAGGGCCTTTATCTTTTCGATGTTGCGGCTGTTGATGTTCTTTTCGTCCTCGCTCAGCCTGATCTCGTAAGGGCTGTACTCGAACTCCTCGCAAGCCTGGCTTAGCAATGCCAGCGAGCATATACCCGCAGCCAACAAGGCCCGGCTATACCATTTTTTTATAGGCAGCATGTTTTATAGTAGTCGTCTTTCTTTAGTGTTTTTTACAGCATCAACCTGCTTTATGTTTAGCACTTAATCCTTAATATTTTAGCTTATACCCTAAATATCAGAATATAATATTAATGCCATACTTGTATAGTGTTAGCCGCTATACTTATTATAAGATTGTGATAATCTAACAGGAGACTCTTATAAATGTTTCTGCTTCGCTGAGGTGAAGCGGCAAGTATAAGTATAGATTTTATTCGCAGATGAGGCGCAAAAACGTTAAATTTGAATTCTGTATCACACCCATTTAAATCCTTAAGAGCTTGAAAGTCTGCATTGCTGAGAAACCGAGCGTAGCCCGCGAGATAGCCATGGTGCTTGGTGCCAAAACCAAGAAAGACGGCTATTTTGAGGGCAATGGCTACCAGGTAACCTGGACCTTCGGCCACTTCTGCACCCTGCGTGAGCCCGATGATTACCGCCCCGAGTGGAAGCGCTGGAGCCTCTACGACCTGCCCATGCTGCCCGAGAAGTACGGCATCAAGCTGATGAAGGACAGTGGCGTGCAGAAGCAGTTCGGCATCATTAAAAAGTTGCTGGATAATGCCGAGGAGGTGATAAACTGTGGTGACGCCGGCCAGGAAGGGGAAGTGATACAGCGCTGGGTACTCACGGAGGCCAAGTATAGAAAACCCTTTAAGCGCCTCTGGATCTCCTCGCTAACTGAAGACGCTATCCGCCAGGGCTTTGCCAAGTTAAAGGAGGGCTCAGAGTTCGACTCGCTGTACCAGGCGGGCAAGAGCCGCGCCATCGGCGACTGGCTACTGGGCCTGAACGCCACGCGCCTGTTCACGCTGAAGTATGCCAATGGCAGCCGCCAGACGCTCTCCATCGGCCGGGTGCAAACGCCTACGCTGGCCATGCTGGTGAACCGCCACCACGAGATTGCCAACTTTGTGCCGCAGCCTTTCTGGGAGCTTAAAACGGTTTACCGCGACACCACCTTCTCCAGCACCAACGGCCGCTTCCAGAAAGAAGAGGAGGCGCAGAAGATCATGGAGGCCATCAAGCAGGATGAGCTGACCATTACGGACGTGGAGACGAAGAAAGGCACCGAGTCGCCGCCCAAGCTTTTCGACCTGACCTCGCTGCAGATCGAGTGCAACAACAAGCTTAGCCTCTCTGCCGACGAAACGCTGAAGACGGTGCAGAGCCTGTACGAAAAAAAGGTGGTCTCCTACCCGCGCGTAGACACTACCTTCCTACCGGATGACATCTACCCCAAGATACCTGGCATTCTGCAGGGCCTGAGCAACTATAGGCAAGAAGTAGAGCCGCTGCTGCAAAGCAAAATCCGCAAAACGAAAAAGGTCTTTAACAACAACAAAGTAACCGATCACCACGCCATCATCCCGACTGGCGCTTCGGCTGGTAATTTATATGGCCGTGAGGCAGATGTATACGACATCATCACGCGCCGTTTCATCGCCACCTTTTACCCGGACTGTATCGTGAGCAACACCACCGTAATGGCGGAGTCGGCAGGCTATACTTTCCGGGTTCGGGGCAAGCAGATCCTGGAGCCGGGCTGGCGTGTACTGTACGGGGCTGAGGATATAAAATCGTCAGATGCGCCAACTGGCAAGGATGGTAAGGAAGAGGAAGAAGCCGCCGGTGTATTACCGCACTTTGAGAAAGGAGAGCATGGTCCGCACGAGCCGCTGCTGGAGAAGAAAATGACCAACCCGCCCAAGGAGTACACCGAGGCCACGCTGCTGCGCGCCATGGAAACTGCCGGCAAGCAGGTGGACGATGAGGAACTGAAAGAAGCGCTGAAAGAAAACGGCATTGGCCGCCCCTCCACCCGTGCCGCCATCATCGAGACGCTGTTCAAGCGCCAGTATATCCGCAAGGAGAAAAAGAAGATCGTGCCGACGCAAATGGGCATAGACTTAATCGGCGTGATCAAGAACGAAACCCTGAAATCGGCGGAGATGACGGGCCAGTGGGAGCGCAAGCTGCGTCAGATAGAGGGAGGTGAGTTCAAGGCGTCCGCATTTCTGCAGGAGCTGCAGGAGTTTGTGATGAGCCTGGTGCAGGAGGTGAAGTATGACCGCGCCACCGTAACGCTGGAGCCGCAGCAGGAGGAGAAGCCAGCCGCAAAGGGCAAGAAGAAGCCTGCAAGTATAAAACCAACTGAAAAAGTAGTGGCTGCCCCAACAAAAGGCCTTGGCCCCTGCCCTGCCTGCAAAGAGGGCCACATCCTGAAAGGCTCTAAAGCCTATGGCTGCATCCGCTACAAAGAGGGGTGCCGCTTCCTGATCCCGATAGAGCAGCATGGGAAGGAACTGACTGAAAAGCAGGTGCAGGCGCTGCTAAGCAAAGGCAAGACGCCTATTATCAAAGGTTTTAAAAACGAGCAGGGCGAAAGTTTAGATGGCATACTTAAACTCGACAGCAACAACCAACTGGTAGTAGAGCAGGTGGAGAAAGTCGTTGCCAAAGACCCGTTTGCCCAATGCCCGCGCTGCAAGCAAGGTAAACTCCTAAAGGGCAAGGCTGCTTACGGCTGTAGCAGGTTTAGAGAAGGCTGCCAGTTTGTGGTGCCGTTCGAGATGGGCGGCAAGCAGCTAACAGACAAGCAGCTAGCCTCGCTGCTGCTAAAGGGTAAAACTCCGAAGATCAAAGGTTTTATTTCCCAGAAAACAGGGGAGCCTTTTGACGCTGCCCTCTCATTAAACGAGCAGTGGCAGGTGGTATACCAATTCTAACCTAAACTACCAGGCCCAAAAAAGGCGGCTATGATTCCTCATAGCCGCCCAGACAGGTAAGTATGTCTTATTAAAGCTTACTTTACGTTCACCGTCACCTCCTGAGTGCTCAGGTTAGCGCGCTTATCAGTAGCAGAGATCAGCAGTTTGTACACTCCGGGTGCTATACCGGCTACACTAAGAGTCGTATCGTACTCTACAACTTTTCTGCCGGGCTCTGTGCTGAAGTTGATTACAGCTTTTTCAGCCTCCTCTCCTTGCAAGGCTACGTTAAGTCGCTCTACGTTGTCTTTGTCAACAGCCGTAATATTCACGCGCAGTCCGCTGGTAGCAGTAACAGACTGATTTTTACTTGGGTTGTTGATGGTTAGACTAGGGTTAGAACCATCGGGCTGCAGGTCTCCACCTTCAAAGATATCCTCACAGGCTGTAAACATTACTACAGCAACCAAAGAGGCCAGCATTGTTCTAAGTTTCATAGGTAATTTAGCTAAAAGTTTATTGCAGTTATCCAGTGGCACGCAATAAGAATTGTACTTTTAAGCAAGCAATTACCGCAGCCACACATAATCAACAGCCTCAAAATTATAAAACGCAAAACAATTAACCAAGCACCTCTCTATAAAAAATCATAATCCAGCAATAAAAGATGGACAAACATCCATCTTTTCACTCAGCACAATATCAAGCAATTGCGAAATATTTAAAATATAATATATAAATAAACCCAAGGCCTTAATCACAACACGTATAAACAAAATACAATTTAATAAATAAAACTACTGAAGCATCAGCTTCAACCTGGCAGAAGTATAAATTGTACTGCCTCTAAACGCGCTGTATACAGTAATATAGTATGATGTAGTGTGTAATCCAGAAGCTAGGTGAATAGCGCAGGAAACCACGAAAACCTGCCGATATATAACATATCAGTCTTACTACCGTAAAAAAACACGTCGAAAGGATATTAAAGAACCCTTTTAACAAACGTTCTTAAATACTGTAAACATCTTTAAATTAAAAACAAATAGAACCTATGAGAAGCTATGAGAACTCGGGTTATAACCCGTACAATGAAAATGACAGGTCCCAGACAAGAGGATCTGCCAGGAATTACTATTCAGGTGATTACGATATAACTAACAGAAACCGCCGCACAGGTTACGACAACACTTCGAGTGGCTACGGCAGCCGTAACTCAAGCTTAGGCACCGGCACCGATGCCTATTCCAGTTCAGGCTATGGCAATACTTCTTCCTATGGCCGTTCTGCCGGCTCTAACTATGGCTACAGTTCAGACTATGACAGAAGCCGCCGTGGCGACCGTGATGCATGGGACCGCTCAAAAGATGAGGTAAAATCTTGGTTTGGCGATGACGACGCAGAGCGCCGCAGAAGAAGAGATGAGATGCGCGACCGCGACAGCGACCGTTGGGGTAGCAGCGGCTACGGCTCTTCAGGCTATAAGTCAGGATCTTCTTATGGCTCCGGCTCGTCTTACAGCCCAGGCTCGTCTTACAGCAGCGGGTCTTCTTATAACCCAAGCTCATCATATAGCAGCGGCTCCAACTATAGCGGAAGCTATGGAAGCGGCGGAAGCGGCAGTAGCTACGGCATGGGCACCTACGGCACTGGTTATACTACCAGCGGCTATGGTGGCACATCTGACAGAGACTCTTCTGCTTACAGATCATCAGGTTACGGCAACAGCAGCTACGACAGAGACCGTTACTCTTCGAACTACGACAGAGACAGAGACCGTGATCACGAAAGAGGCTTCTTTGACCGCGCAGGAGACGAAGTAAAATCCTGGTTCGGTGACGAAGAGGCAGAGCGCCGCAGAAGAATGGACGAGATGCGTGACCGCGACAGAGACCGTGAGCACAACTATGGATCGCGCAACCGGTATGGGAGCAGCTCTAGCTACGGAAACACCTATAGCGGACCTCCCTACTCTTACGGATCATCTTCGAGAAGAGACTATGAGTGGTAGAAACACCTATAGGCAACCGTTTTCAAGCGGCTACTATCGGTAAACCTACCTAAGGATAGTGGATGTAACTCCACACAAAAGCCCTGCTACCTAAGTAGCAGGGCTTTTTATATTTACGCTGGCTATATTCAAAGCTTTTTATACTTTTGCGGGTAGGCAGGCTGTTATCCTTACCCCTAGCCTCTTATTTAAAGCTTTAAATTTATACTTTACCATGAAGAAATTGATACTAGGCGTAGGCCTTGCCTTATTGGCCGGCACCGCCAGCGCCCAAACGATGGGCATAAAAGCCGGACTTAACTACACCACCCTCAGAGGTGCCGATGCTGACAATTACGATTACCGCCCCGGCTATACAGCAGGCATAACCGCCCGCTATGGCTTTAACGACATGATCGGCATACAAACGGAAGCGCTTTATACTTCTAAAGGATCGAAGCGCACGTACCACACCAGCGACATTGAAACAGAAGAGCGCCTGCGCCTGAACTACCTTGATATTCCCGTACTGCTGCACCTACAGGTAAGCGGCTTGTTCTTTGAAGCTGGCCCACAGGTATCTTTCCTGCTGAAGGGAAATCAAATTGTAGAGGTAAGCCGGGCTAACACCACCACTACTACCGAGCGCGATATTACGGACAATCCCTACCCTATCGACTTTGGTTACGCTGCGGGCCTGGGTTACCGTGCACCAAGTGGCATCGGCTTGGGTCTGCGCTACAACGGCGGCCTAAAGAATATCGATGATGAAGGCGGGTTTGAAGGGAGAGAGCGCCGAAACACCTCTTTCCAGCTTACCCTAAGCTATGTGCCGAACTTCTAAGGTACCAGTAACTAAAAAGTGCCTCCTGTGTTGCAGGAGGCACTTTTTAGTTAAAAGCATATAAGCAGTACTTAAGCAGTAGTCGTTGCTTCGCCGGTTACGCTGTAGATGTGGTCGAACTGTTTAAAGCTGTTCACATCCACTTTCAGGTCGCGTAGCAGTCCCTCTTTAATATCATACACCAATCCCCAAAGCCTCGGTGGCGTATCGGTAAGCATGGCATTCTGGATAATAGAGGTCTTGGACAGGTTATGCACCTGCTCAATTATGTTCAGCTCCACCAGGCGGCGCAGACGCGCCTCTTCGTTATCTATACTTGTAAACTCCCGCTCGTGCAGGCGGATCACATCTTTAATGTTGCGGAGCCAGTTGTCAAGCAGACCGAACTGGTCGTTACTAGCTGCCGCAGCCACACCGCCGCAACCGTAGTGGCCGCACACAATAATATCTTTCACTTTAAGCACCTCCACGGCATACTGCAGCACCGACAGCATGTTTATATCCGTATGCACCACCATGTTGGCGATGTTGCGGTGCACGAAAATCTCGCCCGGGCCTGTGCCTGTAATCTCATTTACCGGCACACGGCTATCGGAGCAGCCAATGTAGAGGTAACGTGGCTTTTGCCCGTTGGCCAGTTTCAGGAAGAAGTCGCTGTCTTCGGCCAGTTTATCTGACACCCACTTCTTATTGTTCTCAAATATCTTTTCCATGTACTTTTATACAATTACACTTCTTAGTCTGTACTTCTGACAAGGCCTCGCTTAGTGCAGGTCCATCACCTCTACATCCTTAATATTAACCAGCTCTACCTGAATATTGCGCTCGTGGGCAGTTTTCTTAAACTCCTGTATCGCCTCCAGCACATCGTAGTCTATAAAGGCTGAGTTCTCCCCATCTATTATGACGTGGCTATTCTCCGGCATATGGTCCAGCGTAAGCACGATGCTCGCCTTGTTCAGGAACGAAACGTGCTCGCTTAGCCTGATGCGGATAATCTCCCGCTCGCGGTGCTCCTCCTTGTGGAAGAAGTATGGCGATTTGTAGTTAGCCTTCAGGATGTAGAATACACCTACCGCAAGGCCCACGCAGATACCGATCAGCAGGTCCGTGAACATGATAGCCACTACTGTTACAATGAAAGGTATAAACTGCTCGGAGCCAAGTTTTAACTGCGACCTGTAGAGAGATGGTTTGGTAAGTTTGAAACCCACCACCAGCAGCACGGCTGCCAGGGCCGATAACGGGATTTGGTTCATCAGGGATGCCAACAGGAAGACAGAAAGCGCCAGGAACGAGCCGTGCACAAAACTTGACACCCTGGTCTGTGCGCCAGCGGCTACGTTTGTAGAGCCACGCACGATTACGGCAGTCATGGGCAGGCCGCCAACCAGGCCGGCCACCATATTTCCCACGCCCTGCGCCTTTAACTCACGGTTGGTGTTGCTGCGTCGCTTATGAGGGTCAAGCTTGTCTATCGCCTCTATACTTAGCAGCGTTTCCAGGCTGGCCACAATGGCGATGGTAAAGGCAACAATATAAACAGACGGGTTCGTGATAGCCTCCAGGTCCAGGAACTGAAGCTCGGTGCTTAAATCGCTGAAGCCATTTATGATCGGAATGCTTACCAGATGGCTGGACGCCACGGCAAGCTCAGGCATAAAACTGGCAAAAAATGCATTTATCGCGATGGAAAGCACCACGGCAACCAGCGCACCAGGTACAAGGCTAAGTATTTTATTGTTCTTGATTTTAGGGTTATCCCACAACAGCAGTATGGCCAGCGAGATAATGCCTATCAGCAGCGCGCCCACTTCTATACTTGAAAAGGCATGGCCGATCTCCGAGAACGTGTTGCGCCCGTTTGCCTGGAAAAACTCCATCTCCCCAAAAAAATCCTCATCGGCGCCCAGGAAGTGGGGTATCTGCTTGAGAATAAGTATAAGGCCGATAGCGGCAAGCATACCTTTAATAACAGAAGATGGGAAATAAAGGCCGATAACGCCTGCCTTCAGAAAGCCCAGCACCAGTTGTATAAAACCTGCGATGACCACAGCCAGCAGGAACGCCTCAAAAGTACCCAATGTCTCGATGCCGTTGAGCACGATAACGGTAAGGCCGGCTGCGGGCCCGCTTACCGCCAGTTCAGAACCGCTAAGCCACGATACAAGCACACCGGCTACTATACCTGTTACAAGCCCGGATAAAAGCGGGGCTCCCGATGCGAGGGAAATACCCAAACAAAGTGGCAGAGCCACGAAGAACACGACCAAACCTGAAGGGATATCTTTCTTAAGGTTGGCTAAATAATTTGGTTTTACTCCTGTCATATGTCGATTTAATCTTAATCTCTGTTCTCAAGCTATTACGCCTGCATCCGCCTCAGCTAAAATGCAGGCGTAGCTAAACCTGTCTCACCTAACTTCTGCAAACCTACAATGGCAAGATTAAGGTGGAATTAAAACGACATTAAAAAGAGATTAAAATTATAGTTAAGCAGGCACTGTGAGGTAAGCCTGCGGCAGCGAAATAGTAACCTCGGTGCCTTTGTTGATCTGGGAGTGTACCGCAATGCTACCTTTGTGCAACTTAAGTATACGCTCTGTAAGCGGCAAGCCTATGCCATGGCCGGTAATGTTGCGTACGTTCTCTGCCCTGAAGAAAGGTACGAAAACATGCTTCAGGTCTTCCGGGGCAATACCCAGGCCGCGGTCCTGCACGCGTAGCACCACATCATACTTTTGCACTTCTATCTGCCCCATGGCCACTTGCCCGTTCGGGGAGAACTTAAGGGCATTCTCCAGCACGTTTACCACCGCTATCAGCAGCAGGGCTTCGTTGCCGCGTACCATCAGGCGGTTCTCATCATCCGGAAAGCTGGCAAAGTCTATATCGATCCGGGCTTTCGGCTGGCGCTTCAGGGCTTGGTCGCGGGCCATCCACACCAGTTCATCAAAACGCAGCAGCGACAGCTTGACTTTAGAAGGATCTATACTTGCCTGGGCAATTTGCAGCAGGCCATTGGAGAGTTCGGTAAGCAAGCGAGCATCCTCCAAGGTGCTTTGCAGCACCCGCTGGTACTCTTCCGGTTCGCGCGGTTTCATCAGAGCCACTTCCAGTTCCCCTATCATGGTGGTGAGGGGTGTACGGAGCTCATGCGAGGCATTGGAAACAAAGGTGCTCTGCATCTCAAAAGACTGCTCCAGCCGGTCCAGCATCTTGTTAAATATTTGGGCCAGGTGTGATAGCTCGTCTTTGCCATCAGCATTGCTTAGGCGCAGGTGCAGGTCGCTGGCGCTTATCTTCTCTACCTCGCTCACCACCTTGGTAATAGGCCGCAGCGCCTGCTTGGCAAACACCCAACCAGCCAGCACCACCACTACCATAGAGCCCAGGAAGCCCACTATAAGTATGATTTTCAGGTTTTGGAGCTTGCGCAGGCTGTAGGCATCTATACTGGAGGCAAGCACCACAAATTCATGCCCGTCATCCAGGTAACGCATTCCCACCACCTGCCGCACGTCGTTGTCATACTCCATGGAGCCTTGCCGGCGTATGCGCTCCAGGGTGGCAGGGGATACCCCCAGGTCTCCCTCCCCATGCGCGAATACAAGGTCGCCGCCGCTGTTGTAGATCCGCACGGCCTCGTAAGGTAACTCATGATAAAACTCTATCAGGTTCTGCCGCCGGTTCGCCTCTCCTACTTCATCAGCCTCCAGCACATGCCGGGCAGCCACCTCCGCTCTCCGCAGAATGCGCTTGTAAAAGTCGTCCTGCCGGTAAAGGGAGGTAAAGTAGTAGACCACGAGCGAGAACAGCACCAGCAATAGGGCAAAGATGCTGGCAAACTGTAGCATCAGCTTAGAGCGTATTTTCATACTTCTTTTTGTTCTTTCAGTACATAGCCCATGCCCACTAGCGTATGGATCAGCTTAGCAGCATAGCCTTTGTCCACTTTTTTGCGGAGAAAGTTGATGTAGACGTCAATCACGTTGCTGCCGGTGTCAAAAGAGGTCTCCCACACCTGCTCTGTTATATCAACCCTGGACAAAACCCGGCCCTTGTTACGCAGCAGGTAATGCAGCAGGGCAAACTCCCGCGCAGTCAGGTTAAGGGGCTTGCCGCCGCGCGTCACGGTCTTCGCCACCACATCCATCTCCAGGTCGGCTATACTTAGTTTCTCTCCTACACTGCTCTCACTGCTCCTCCTGGATATGGCGCGGATGCGGGCCAGTAACTCCTTAAACTCAAAGGGTTTGGTCAGGTAATCATCGGCCCCGGCGTCCAGGCCTATGATCTTGTCATCGGTGGTGCCCAGCGCCGTAAGCATAAGTATGGACACGGTGGTGTTGTGTCGCCGTATCTCGCGGCAAACATCCAATCCGTTCATGTTTGGCAGGATGATGTCGAGGATGATCAGGTCATACTCCTTCTGAAGCGCCAGCCTGATGCCAAGGGTGCCATCATAGGCCTGATCCACTTCATAGCTCTGCTCCTCCAGCCCTTTCTTTATAAAAGAGGCAACCTTGGGTTCGTCCTCAATAAGCAGTATCTTCATGGGTGATTGTGTTTGCGTAATCGCTCTAAGGTAGTAGTACGTGAGCACGACTTACAAATGTACAACCTATACGCTAAACAGCAACTGCACCTCAGGCTGGTATCCTTATAACCTGTTTACCGTTCTAGATTTATACTATGGCACACGATCATAACCACCACGGCGGACATGGCCACCATCACCACGGGGCCGGCAGCAATATAAAGGTCGCATTTTTTCTGAACCTGGGGTTTACCCTGCTGGAGATAGCGGGTGGCATCTGGATTAACAGCGTTGCCATACTTTCGGATGCGCTGCACGACCTCGGCGACTCCCTCTCACTGGGTCTGGCCTGGTACTTTGAGCATGTGGCAAAACGTGGCCGCGACCAGAAGTACACGTTTGGTTACAAGCGCTTCTCACTGCTTGGAGCTGTCATCAACTCGGTGGTGCTGCTGGTAGGTTCCTTTATTATACTATCGGAGGCGGTACCCCGCATCTGGGACCCGCAGGAAGTACACGCTCCGGGCATGATAGGCTTTGCCGTGTTAGGCATACTGGTTAATGGGGCCGCTGTGCTTCGCCTCAAAAAAGGCGAATCGCTGAACGAGCGTGTCGTGCGCCTGCACCTGATGGAGGATGTGTTGGGTTGGGTAGCCGTGCTGATAGGCGGTATCATACTTTACTTCTTCGACCTGCCATGGATTGACCCGCTGCTGTCGGTGGTGATTACCCTTTACGTGCTCTACAACGTGGTACGTAACCTGCGCGAAACCATGAACATCCTGCTACAGGCCTCTCCCACCCACATTAAGCCCGAAGAGGTTGAGGCAAAGCTACAGCAGATACCGGACATCGCATCGGTGCACGACCTGCATATCTGGACATTGGATGGCACTTATAATGTACTGACCATGCATGCGGTTGTTGACACTGCGTTGCCCGTAAACCAGGCGGCGGAACTGAAGAAAAGAGTGCGCAGTGCCATGGCAGACATGGACATACAGCATGTTACCATGGAGTTGGAAAGCCCGGGCGAGGAATGTACCCACGAGGGTAGCCTGTAAGCCTTAGTTCTGGTTCAGAAGCACTGCCTCGCGTACCAGATCAGCAAAGTACGTCTCGTCAATATCAGCGATGGTACGGATCTTAACGTGCGGATACTGCCCGTTGCGGCTTACCAAACGGCGGTGCGGATCTGCCAGCTCCTTACCCCGGAAAAAACCCAAATGAATACCGCTGCGCGAGGAGGCAAAGTAGCATACCGGGCCGTAGAAGAAGTAACAGGCGCAGTCCCAGCGCACGCACTCCTCCAGGTGGGCTACGGAGGCATTAATGATGCGGCGAACTTCCTGAGCCAGTAGCTGCTTCTCCGGGGACAGCTTGTCTACATACTCATCAACTTGGTTTGTGGTTGTTTTGCTTCTCATAGGGGTCTGGTTCTCTAACTTGATTAAACTCAAGAACACTTAAATATACTGAAGTTTTAATATACGTCAAATTAAGCAAACGGGTTGTTATAGATGCTTAAAAAGGCCTATATATTGAGTAATATATATTGATAAAGTATAAAACTTCGGCAAAGTGCCTACAGAAGCTGCAGCATGCGCTGCTCTAGCTCTTCGAGGTCTACGTAGCCGGCCGTAAGGCGCTGCGGACCATCCTCGGTGTTCAGGAAAATGCTGGGGAAGGTGGTGGCTCCGATACTGTCTACGAATGCAAACTCATCCTCGAGCTGCTGCATAATCTCCTCAGACTCAAACAAGGTGAGGAAAAGATTCTCCGGAATACCAAAAAGCCCCACAAGCCGTACCAGTTCGCGGGTGTCCTTCAGGTCAATGTTATCTACGAAAAAGGCGGAGTGCATGGCCCGCAGCACCTCCAGGGTAAGCACGGGCCGCAGTAGCCGCACACAGAGCATGGCACGGCAGGCAGGTTCTGTGTTGTACACAAAGCTCCGCTGAATGAAAAAACGGTACTCAAAAGGCAGGTAAGTCCGCTCCTGCACCCGATGCCAGCTCAGGGCAAGCTGCTCTTTCTGGCCGTGCTCCAGTGGCTGTGTTTCGTGCGCCTGCAGATCGCCGAATAGCACCTGCACCTGTACCTGCCCCTGCCACAAAGCCCGCAAACGACGCACCACTGGCGTAAAACCATAGCACCAGGCACACATGGGGTTAGTTACATAAAGCAGCGAAAGGTTATTTTGCAGGTCTCTCATCTTGGTTCAACGCTATTCCTATACTTCTACGAGCGGCGGGGCATTGGTTGTTAGCTTTCGGATAGGATTAACTTTTAAGCGTTCCAGCGCTATGCATAGATCATCTTTACGGTCATGCCCCCGTCTATGGTCAGGCTCTGGCCCGTAATAAAACCAGCCTTATCGGAGCAGAGGAACAAAGCGGCTTCGGCTATATCCTGAGGTTCTCCCACCCGGCCTACGGGATGCTGCTCCTTGTCTTCCTGCGTGTGCTGTGGGGTATACTTTTCGCTTGCCCTCTTCCAGTTGCCTGTCTCGATCCAGCCGGGGGCAATGGCATTAACCCGCACCCGCTCCCTGGAAAGACTAACAGCAAGGGAGTGTGTAAGCGCCTCAAGTCCGCCTTTGGAGGCAGAGTAAGCAAATGTTTCAGGCTCCGACATAAAGGCGCGGGTGCTGGAGATATTCAGAATTGCAGGGTGCTCCGCCTCCTGCAAAAGCGGAAGGGCATACTTGGCACAAAGCAAGGGCCCGCGCAGGTTCACGGCCAGCACCTTATCAAAAGCAGCCACATCCAGCTCCTGCAGCGGCCCCTGAAACGGGTCAGCGATTCCGGCGTTGTTGATGAGTGCGTCTATACATTTATACTTCTCCCCCACCTGCTGCATCAGCGCCTGCACCTCGGTTTCCTGGCTTACATCGCAAGGTATAAATGCTACTTTCAGGCTCTGCCCCTGCAGCCACTGCTCCGCCTGCTGCCCTGCTTCTTTGTCTTTATCGGTTAGCACAACGTTGGCCCCTGCCTGTGCAAAAGCCAGCGCCATACCCAGGCCAATGCCCTGTGCCCCGCCAGTGATCAAAACAGTTTTATTATGGTAATAGAAGTTATCCATGGTTTATACTTTAGTAAATGTACTGCAGGTACTAAACTGCGTGTTTGGATTCTTAGACTCAGATCAGCGGAAGTATAAATTTGTGCTGTCGGAAAAGTACTCGGTATAAAAGAGAAAACCCACAGCCTTAGCAGGATTTCCCCTGAAAGTGCTGTGGGTTTGCCCTGCGTTTCCGCCCGGAGTTTATCGTTTCTCGAGCTGGCGCTTCAGTTTTTCCTCCACGTTTTTCAGCAGTTCGTACCAGTTGTCGCCTTCGTCCTGTGCAAACACATCGTTACCGGGTATACCCACGCGCATGTGCACGCTCTTAGATTTTGTGGCGTGGCTGGCCTCCTCCTTAAAGTATACATCCACGGAGTCTATCTTTTTGATGTGGCGTTTGATCTTGTTGATCGTGTCGCGCACGCTTTGCTGGATGGCGTCTGAAATCTCTATATCAACGGCCTGTACGTCTAATTTAATGCCTTCGTAATGCTCTGTGTAGTTCATAGTCTGTTTGTTTCTGATTAAGATGAAAGGGAAGCTATACTTTGTACTTCCCGTTTCAGGTACTGGCATTTAAACGTAAGGCGGGGGCTTTGGTTAGGCTCCCGTTTTATGAAAGCGCGCGGCTTCAACGTCATTCCCATGTCTAAACTCTGAAATGCTTGCTCAAAAATTGTCTCCATAATTTTAATCAAAACACTTGACTTTCCGTAAAGCAATATTAACTTTGAAACTCAAAGTACTTTATAAATGAATCAGCAGCACGAACAGTTAGCCGACCTACGCGAGATCCGAAACATCATGGATCGCTCTTCCCGCTTTATCTCCCTGAGCGGATTGTCCGGAGTTTTTGCAGGCCTCTCGGCGCTTGCTGGCGCAGCTGTGGTGAAGTGGTACTTTACACAACACAACATCAACTATTATAATAACCTGGGTAGCCAACTAACCCGCGATAATGTACTTTTTATGGTAGCGGTTGCGGCGGCTGTTCTTATACTTGCCTTTTGCACGGCTACGTACTTTACTGTTCGCAACACCCGCAAAAAGAACCACCGCACCTGGGACAACCAGTCGAAACGCCTGCTTGTGAACCTGGCTATACCTTTAGCCGCCGGAGGTGTTTTTTGCGCGATACTTATTTACCATAACCTTTTATACCTGGTGGCCCCTGCCATGCTCCTTTTTTACGGTCTGGCGCTGCTAAACGGCAGCAAGTATACCTTGGGCGATATTCGCTACCTGGGTATTTTTGAGATTATACTTGGTTTGCTGGCAAGCATATTTGTTGGCTATGGTTTGCTGGCCTGGACACTAGGCTTTGGAGTGCTGCACATCGTGTATGGCGCGTTGGTGTACTTTAAATACGAACGCTAGCAGACCTGTGAAAGAGTATCTTGAAAATATAAACAAAGCCTTCGAGAGCAGGGCGCGGCTTGGCATTATGTCGGTACTGATGGTGGAAGACAAGGTAGACTTTAACACCCTGAAAGAAACCCTGCAACTGACGGACGGTAACCTGGCCAGCCACCTGCGGGCACTGGAAGAAGCAGAATACCTGCGCGTAGAAAAGCAGTTTGTTGGCCGAAAACCAAACACTACGTACCATGCAACTGATGCTGGCCGCGAGGCATTTAAAAGCCATTTAGATGCCCTGGAGCAGCTAATTTTGAACAATCGGCCAAACGACTAATTTTTTTATACATACACTTTGAACTTCAAAGTACTTTAAAAAAAACCAAAAGCTATTAACCTAAAAAAATGATGATGGTACAGCAAAACGAAATACAAAACCAGCCAGTGAACATGGCTGCATCCGGGAAACGCATGTTAGCGGGCGCAGTGATAGGGGTAGTCCTGATCTCACTTTTTCTGGTCGGCGTTGGAGCACCAGACCCAGGTTGGGAAAAGTTATGGACGATAAGGCCGTTGGTCATCGTTCCCTTTGCCGGAGCAATCGGGGGCTTGTGTAATTACTTCTTTGTTCGTTTTCACCACAAGGCAGGTGTGAGCAAGGCTGTTGCTGTGATTTTAAGCGTAGTTGTATTTATCCTTGGTTTATGGCTTGGATTTGTTTTGGGTTTAGACGGCACGCTGTGGAATTAAACGGCATCGGTTTTTAATGTATTTACCACGACACTTTAAAGTATAAAACCATGCGAGAGCAAATACTTTCCCAGCTAAACAACCCCGGCCAACTCGAAAAACTGTACAGGGCGAACAAGGCACTCTTTAAACAGGAATTCAGTGGCATCTACCCACAACTTAGCGGTAATGTACTGGCTGAGTTCTGGAACGAGCGCCTGAACTACGAATCCGATGCTATTTCATGGGGCTCCAGAAGCGAGTTGCTGTTTGTAGCGTTGGCAGCTATACTTGCCGGCATACTTGCCAAACTGCCAGCCTTCTTCCATATCAGCGAGGAGTTCTTTTACCCGCGAAACATCAGCTTTCTGGTGTTCCCGTTTTTAACAGCATACTTCGCCTGGAAAAACAAATTACCGGTTACCATACTAGCCTTTATCGGTGGGATTATAGCCGTTTGCCTAGTGTACATCAACATCCTGCCAAACGACACTAGCAGCGATACCCTGCTGTTAGCCTGTATCCATTTGCCTTTGCTGCTGTGGGTTATACTTGGAGTTTCGTTTGCGGGCGATGAACTCGGCAACTACACAAAGCGCCTTGACTTCCTTCGCTTTAACGGTGACCTGGCCGTGATGTCTGCCATGTTGGTCTTAGCTGGAATACTGATGACAGGCATAACAATCGGGTTGTTTGAGCTGATCGGTTTCCAGATCGAGCAGTTTTACTTCGAGTATATAGTGGCTTTCGGTTTACCCGCAGTACCCCTGGTGGCTACTTCCCTTACCCAAACCAACCCGCAACTGGTTAACAAAGTATCGCCGGTTATTGCTAAACTCTTCAGTCCGCTGGTTCTGGTTATGCTGGTTATTTACCTGGGCGCCATCCTTTTTTCGGGCAAAGACCCCTACAACGACAGAGAGTTCCTGCTGCTTTTTAACGTGCTCCTGATCGGGGTAATGGCCCTGATTTTCTTCTCCGTTGCCGAAAGCTCTGCCAAGTCAACCGCTGCTTCTAGTGTGTGGGTGCTGCTGCTGTTATCTGTGGTTACCATTGTGGTAAATGGCATTGCACTCTCTGCTATTTCTTTCCGGATATCAGAGTGGGGAATCACGCCTAACCGCGTGGCTGTGCTCGGCGCCAATGTTTTGATCCTGATTCACCTGCTACTCGTGACAGTGATGCTGTTTAAAGCAGCCACGAAGAAAGCAGCCTTAGGTGAAGTCGGCAGGTCCATTGTACTCTACATACCTGTTTACTTTATCTGGACAATCGTGGTGGTTTTCCTCTTTCCCCTGCTGTTCGGCTTTAGATAATTCACTCTATGGGTATTCACAAATTTTAAGTTTACAAGAATAAGATCATGGAAAGAACACTCAACATCGGAAGTATCATCGGTTCACTAGTTGGCTTAATTGCTATGGCGATAGGCATCATAAACACATTCTGGGTGAATGACCCGGGTTACGGAATCTTCATCTTTTTACTTTCGCTGGTATACTTTCCCCAGGCAGCAAGCTTATTCAAAAAAGTAACTGGCAGATCCATTCCCCTGCTAGTAAAAATCCTGTTGGGCCTATTTATACTTTGGACTGCATTAGGTGTGGGTGAATTATTTGATAAGATAGACCTGATGGTGAATAGCTTTTAATTTTTCGACTACTATAATAAATCATTCATAACCAAAACACAAAACCTATGATTACGCAAAACAAAAGACTTATCGGCATTTTGCTCACAGTAGCGTTTCTTTTGCTTATACCTCTAATGGGTATGCTGTTAACTAACCAAGTAGACTGGAGTCTGTTCGACTTTATAGTGATGGGGATCCTTCTGCTAGGCACTGGTCTCACAGCTGAGTTCGTGATGAGAAGAGTAAAGAATAAGGATTACCGCTTGCTGATCATCGCAGGTATTCTGCTGGCATTCTTCCTTATTTGGGCTGAGCTTGCAGTTGGCATTTTCGGAACCCCTTTCGCCGGAAGCTAAGGAGGCATAACCATGAAAAGCCAGTTCTTACCATCGCAAATAGTCAGCTGGATATTTGGTACTGCTGTTTTTGCAATAGGGATACTGAATCTGTTTTTGGTGCATGCAGTTCCGGGTACGGTTTTTCTAATGCTCTCTCTGCTCTATGCTCCGCAGACAAATGTATTTCTCCTGAACAGGTTCGGGTTTACCGTCCCGCCAGTAGCAAAGGTTATGCTGGGCATTGCTGTAATTTGGTTCACCTTAGGTGTAAGCGATCTTGGAGATATGATTGATTAGCCGAACCGCTACCTAGAAGTTGAGCTAAAACTTAATACAGCTTAACAAAGCTGCCGGGAAACCTACCGCTTAATACCTTCAGTTTTTCCTAAACCGAACTCGAGTAACAGATGAAAGTAAAGCTCATTTTACCCGCACTCGCAGAAGCTGAGAGCCCATTTTGGAGGCCGATCAAATATTCCTTATTCCCTCCTCTTGGGCTGGCTACTTTAGCCGCTTACTTATCGCCTGATGATGAGATTGATTTACAGGACCAGCACGTAGAAGAATTAAACCTGAATGACCATCCCGATCTGGTGGTTATTCAGGTATACATCACAAATGCGTACAGGTCCTATGCGATTGCTGATCATTACAGAAAGCGAGGTGCTTACGTTCTGTTGGGCGGCCTGCATGTTACGTCTCTTCCGCATGAGGCTGCCCCACACGCAGATACCATTTTTCTTGGTCCCGGCGAAGAAACTTTTCAGCAGTTCCTGAAGGACTTTAAGAACAAAACACCGAAGAAAGTATACAGCTCCAGCATCAGAACACTTGACAAGATCCCGCCAATCAGAAGGGACCTCATCAAAAGAAGTAAATATTTGGTGCCAAACTCCATAGTTGTTACAAGGGGTTGCCCTCACCATTGTAACTTCTGTTATAAAGATGCATTTTTTGAAGGTGGAAGGGGCTTCTACACCCAAATTGTGGATGATGCCTTAGCCGAAATTGACAGACTGCCAGGCCGACACCTCTACTTCCTTGATGACCACCTGCTAGGCAACGCAAAGTTTGCTTCTGAGCTTTTTGGAGGGATGAAAGGGATGAACAGGGTATTTCAGGCTGCGGCCACCGTAGACTCTGTGCTGAGGGGGAACCTGATCGAAAAAGCGGCAGAGGCAGGACTAAGAAGCCTGTTTGTTGGCTTCGAGACCTTCTCGCCGGCTAACCTGAAACAAAGCAACAAAAAGCAAAACCTGCAAAAAGACTACGTAAAAGCTGTTAACAGGCTCCATTCGTTAGGCATCATGATCAACGGCAGTTTTGTTTTCGGACTTGATGAAGACGATAAAGATGTTTTTAAAAGAACCGTTGACTGGGGAGTGCAGAACGCCCTCACCACTTCTACCTATCATGTTTTGACTCCTTATCCAGGCACGCAGCTTTTCAAAGACATGGAGCAACAGGGGCGCATCCTGACAAGGAACTGGGACCTGTACGACACCAGAAACGTAGTTTACCAAACTACTAACCTGACTGCCGAAGAGCTAAAGAATGGATATGACTGGGCCTACAAAGAGTTTTACAGTTGGTCCAATATCTTTAAGTCTAGTCTCAACCATCAATCTCACAAACATAAGCTAAAGCACTTCTTCTATACTGGAGGCTGGAAGAAGTTTGAGCCGGTTTGGAACTTCCTGATTAAGACGAACAGTTTGAATAGTATGCTTCCTGTGCTGGAGTCCATTTTGTCGAAAGTTAAAACGGAAGGCAAAGGTGTGCCAGCAGCGGATGTAGAAGAAATTCAGTCAAATACGTTTGTGCAACAGTTGCCTATCTTACAGGACTAGAGAGCAATGTATGCAAATTTAAAAAAAAAATGAGCTTCTCCCATTATTAGCCCCAGACAAAGGCAGAGAATTCAGAAGAGGATTTTATACTTTAAATCTCTGAAATCAAATCACAACAACAGGTCAAAGAACAGAAGAGCAGATACAATATACTAAACTTTAAATTATCTTCTAAGTAATAAATTTAAATGCCAAACGAACCACTACATGCCCCTCTCTGACGATCTCAAGAAAGCCATTGGCAGCCTGTCACACAAGGAAAAGGACAAGCTGCTTTTCCGGCTGCTGCGTAAAGACCCAGACCTGTGCGAGCGGCTGCAATTTGAGCTGGTGGAGCAGGGCGATACGCTGCAGCAGCGGCGCGAGCAGGTGGCAGAGGCCATTGAGCGGCAGGTGCAGTTTGAGCCATACTCCCCGGGCTACCTTATGATGGACATGCGCGCTGTTAATGGCATGATTACGCGCCACGTGAAGTACACCAAAGATAAAGAAGGCGAAGTGCAGCTCACACTGCTGTTGCTGCGCCGCTTCCTGGAGGAGCACTTGGTATTTATAGTGGCACACCTCTTCCGAGCCGACACGCTGCAGGACTATCTGGTAAAAAGGATGCTGTTTGTGCTGCAAAAGCTGGATAAACTACACGAAGACCTCTATGTGGAGTATGAGGAGGATGTGAATTATGTGCTGCAGCAACTTCACGGGAAGGTAGCCATCGTTCAGGCACAGAAGGCGAAAATGCCCAGAAACTGGCCCAAATAACTTTAAACCTCTTAGATCAAATCACTATCCAGTAGTGGCTCTACTTAGTTGTAATAACTTTATGTCATAGGGCAAAGTCTGTATTTATATTTAGTAAAGCGTTCATTCTACAGAGACGCAAACCTACACTTTCCGTCAGTCCACATTACGCGTTTAAACCAGAAGAGGCTTCTCTCACGAAAAGCCTCTTCTGGTTTATGGGAAAATAAAGTATACTATTGCCTGCTTAACGATTTACCAACTGCAGGTATAAACCGCACCGTTTTCAGGACGTGGTTTTGACCGGTTGTGCTGCTGGTTTTTTGAAACACGAGGTACACGTCGTGCAGTTTGCTGTCCGGCAGCTTCTGGAGGGTGACAGTGCCGGTGCCCGGTTTTCTTTCGCCACTAAGGGTCAGTTTTCCCTCTCCAACCTTAGTGCCATCTGGCGCATCAAGCCGCACCTCTACCTGATAATCGGCGGCCTCACCGTTTCCGATGCCCATCAGTTCCAGGCTACCAAGGTTAGCCAAGTCCAACTGCTCAGCTTTCACCCAACCACTGGTGCCAGGGAAGATCAGGTAAGTAGCACCGCCGAACTCAACACTGTTAAAGCCCTTCAGCGAAGTAAAATCGGCCGCATCCATCGCATTGTTTCGGAGGTAAGCAACCCCGGTGCCGGCAAGCGGTTTTATACCTGTGGCGCCCTGGTCGGTGTATGTGGCAGTAAGTTTCAAAACAGTGTTGTCTTTCTGCTTTTCATCCAGCTTTGGCATAACCTCCCCACTGGCAGGCAAAGACTTCCTGGTGTTCGCGCTGTTGCCCAAAGACAGGATCCATTTTACAATCTGCCTGGCATCAGACTCCGGCATATTCGGGTGTGCAGGCATAGAGGCGGCACCCCATACGCCGCTACCACCTTTAATTATCTTGTTGGTTAGGTGGCTCGTCGCTTCACGGTCTTTCTGGTAACGCTCTGCCACTTGCATATACGTTGGCCCGATCGATTTCTCGTTGATCGCGTGGCAGGCCTTACAGTCGGAGCTCAGCATCAGGTTTTTGCCCAGCATCACCTCCGACACAATCTGGTGGCCTCTGGAAGCGCCTGCCAGGTCTGTGCCTTCCACATAATCCGCAGAAACAAAGAGGTTGGCCATATCCACCGTACCATCCTGGTCGGTTACCTTCACGTTATACTTTACGGGTTGCCCCTCAAAGTAGAAGCTGCGGTTGCCTTGCAATGCTATATTTACCTGCGGCTGCTCATTGCCTGCATACAGTGTTAGCACCTTGCTCTTGGTTGAGGCATCTTTATCATCATACACAGTAACACTGATATTCTGATCGCCTGTGCTGGTGAATGTATGCTGCAGAGTAGGTTCCGTGGTCTCCTTTGTTTTGCCGCCCACATTCCATACATAGCGCATTTTATCGTTTTCGGGGTCTTTCGCCTCTACTGTGGCCGTAACCGTAAGTGGTGTTTTACCGCTCATTTTGTCTACGGTTAGGTCTGTAACCTTTGGCGGACGGTTGCCTGCCAGGTAATCGATCCGGGCCAAGCCCGAGTCATCGTTTTTGGCAAACCAGCCGGAGCCATACTCCAGTACATACAGCCTGCCATCAGGCCCCACTTCCATATCGATGGCTCCTGTCAGCTTGATGTCAGGCATAAAAGGCTCCATCTTATCAAAACTGCCATCCTCCGTCATCGTTACAACCTTTATCCAATTACGCATCCAGTCATAGATAAAGAGTTTGCCATCGTAGTAAGAGGCGTAGCGGGTTTCCTCCGGGAACATCTCAGAATAATAGACTGGGCCAGCCATAGCATTACGCCCCCCAGTGCCTACCTGCGGAAAATCTGGCGACTCGGCGTAAGGATACCAGATCAGGGCCTGCTGCACCGGCGGCAGCTCCTGCAAGCCTGTGTTGTTGCGCGAGTCGTTTACAGGCTTTTTCGGGTCAAAAGCAGGGCCGGTGAAGCCTTTTCCGTAGTCGTAACGGTTATAGGCGTAGTTTTTACCAATAAACATCGGCCAGCCATAGTTACCTGCTTTACGCGCCTGGTTCACCTCGTCATACCCTCTGGGGCCACGCACCTCAAGGCTATCGCCTGCAGCATCCGGTCCTACCTCACCCCAGTACAGGACTCCCTTTTTCTGATCTACGGAGATGCGATAAGGGTTACGGTGGCCCATCGTGTAAATTTCAGGACGTGCCTTTGAGTTCTCGCCAGGGAATAGGTTCCCCTCCGGTATCTCGTAGGTACCGTTTTCTTTTATTTTGATGCGGAGGATTTTACCTCTCAGGTCGTTTGTGTTAGCAGAAGTTCTGCGGGCGTCATACTGCTCATGCCCCGGGCGATCATCGAGTGGTGCATAACCGTTGTTTACATAAGGCTGCCCTTTCTCGTTGAACGGTGTGGAGTTATCACCGGTGGATAGGTATAAAATGTTATCAGGGCCAAAGGCAATGGAGCCGCCGGTGTGGCAGCAGATATTACGCTGGGAGTAAAACTGCAGCACAATTTTCTCGGAAGCTTTATCCAGTTTGCCGTTCCTGAACACAAACCTTGAGAGGCGGTTTACAGAGGTATCTGCCGGGCTGTAGAACAAGTAAATAAAGTTGTTCTTGCTAAAGTCCGGATCAGTAGCCAGGCCCATCAGGCCTTCCTCTGCGTTTACATCGGGCACTGTTGTTTTATGGTACACATCCAGGGCGCCTACCTCCTTCACATCGCCAGTTTCGTGGTTATACAGCATCAGTTCGCCCCTTCGCTGGGCTACCAGGATGTCCAGGTTCGGGAGAATGGCCATTTCTGTCGGTTCAAAGAAGGCTCCGCTGTTCAGTTGTACTTTTACAAAACGGTCGGCTTCCGGCACACGCTGAACTGTTGCTTTCTCGTAATCCAGTTCCTTGTTCTCTCCTATCGCATATTTTATACCACCCAGCACATGCTTCAGGTACTGCGGGTCCTGGTAAGACTCGTCGGTATGCCCCAAAGCGGTGTAAAAAGCACGGCCACCATCATACTCCTTGTACCACGACATCGGGTGAGACGCACCATTGGTGCCGCCCTTGTAGCTTTTCTCATCAATAGTGAGCAGCACTTTGTTATCCTTGTTCAGGTTTTTAAAGTTATACCACTCGTCCTTCCTCTTCCACTCATCCGGCAGGTGCTCTGTAGCACCATGCGTTTTATCTACCACGTTTAAGGTAGCCTCCTGCGGCTCCGGATGACTTTCAAAGTAACCGCCAACCAGCCTGCCATACCAACCCCAGTCATACTCTGTATCTGAGGCAGCGTGTATGCCTACATAGCCACCACCGGCCTGTATGTAACGCTCAAAATCGGCTTCCTGATAGTTGTTGAGCACATCGCCGGTAGTGTTCAGGAAAATTACGGCCGAGTACTGCTTCAGAGAATCCTCGTGAAACATGCCGGCATTGGTCGTGGTATCCACCTCAAAGCCATTCTCCTGCCCAAGCTTTTGGAGGGCAGCGTTACCGGCTTCGATAGAATTGTGGTGAAAGCCGCTGGTCTTGCTGAACACGAGTACTTTCGGGTCGCCGGAGCGTTTGTCGCTACAGGAAAAGAACGTAAAAAGGCCCGCTGTTAACAGGAAAAAGGCCTTTTTGAAGGGAGCTTTCGATGTCATTTAGTCTTAGTAAAGGTGATTGTTAGTGTATCCATCATGGTGAAACTGTACCTTAATGCTGTGTTGTAAGGCAGTGAAAAAACAGGGGGATAGCGGTGCTTATTCTCTGTCTAATGTGCCAACAGCAATCACTAATATAAAATAAAATACTTAAACTACATTTTATTTAGACACTTATATACAAGATTTTATATCTAATCAACAGTTGAGCAAGTTACAGCACAAGTAGCAACTGGTTTCTATGCCCGGCTTTCTTGTATAGCTTATGCTGAAAGAGTTGCAAGGCCAGAGGAGCAGAACAGCCCCAAGCCCGGTTTAAGGCTAATTTCATACTTTCTTCTCCAACCCTCCCCTTCCCCTGTTTCGTTTAATACCAAAAGTATAAATCATTAGCGTTGAAGGCTTATGAACACCCTACCCGTCAACTGGCTTACCGAGGGGCTTCTGGATTTTGAGTATAAAAAATACCTCCTGCTGGCGTACCTGCAAGCTGCCAAAACTGAGTTTGGGAAGCAGCGCCTTTACCCTATCTTCTCTGATTTGATCATGCACTACCGTAACTTGATGCAGGTGAAAGAGCACAAGCAACTGGTGTACGAGTCTTTTCCGCAGCGCATCAGCCGGGCCGACTTTGAGAAACTGGAACTGGTGTATAAGAAAATCGTGCAGGACGATGAAACAATGGAGCAGATCGAAGAGATTATACAGTATGCCACGCCACTCTTCAGCCAGGCGCTGGAGGAGGGTAAGGAACTGTATGACTTTGTGGAGCGCCACCTCGAGATCAGCCCGGTGGGCATCACGCCGATTTACCATAACGAGGGCTACCTGTTTCTGGAGAGCTACCCGGGCAAGGAGACGCGCGTGTACGTTTACCACATCACCGTTTTTGAGAATACCTACGAGAAGTACCGGGGAATCAGCACCCAACACCTGCAGACGGTACGCCGCGGCCTTACCCTTACGCATGAGCACCTGAAGGCACAGCTGATAAAGGAACGGAAGGAGTTGCCAAACCCTGCCACTTTTGCCGCCGTGTCCAGCTACCCGGTGCCGCTGGAGCAGTCGCTGCTGCCCATTGCCAAGCGCTCGCTGGTAAAGTATGTCACCCGGCTGGCTGCCTGAAACGCCCTCCTTAAGAATAAATTTTACTCAAAATTTACACAACTCAGAAAAAGCTGTAATTTTGCACCGATAGTAAAAGACGGAAACGTCCGTAAAAATTTATAGAGAAGAGGCGAGAGAATAGGCTCCCTGACCCTCTGGCAACCATCTGGTTTAGAAAGGTGCCACATCCTAGCCCGGTTAGTTCGGGAGATATAAATAGACAACAACATGCAAACCTACCAACACATACCAGCACCAAGTATAGCCGGCCGTGGATTCGCCACTGCTCAGGCTACCCTTATTCTCGACAGCGCCCACACCACACACGGGTACTGTTGTTGCTGCTGTTGTATGTGCTAATCCAGCACTTCTACATTTTGCACTGTCCTGAACTTTAACTCAGGCATTGCTGCCGGTCAGCAGCATTAAAAGGGCTTTCTTTACCGCTCTACCTGCAAAAGGTGGAGCAACGGTTCTATTTTGCCAGAATCCGCTTATGGTACGCTGGCTTTACCTTGCATCACTATTTTTAGTTATATGGATTTATCACAGGAATTACTAACCAGGTTGGACTCCTTGCGTGCCTCTCTGGCTAGTTTACCGGCTGCAGCGGGGCTTCGCCGCCTGACTCAGGAATTTGAGGGAAACATTGCTTTCTCCTCTAGCCTAGGTGTGGAAGACCAGCTCATCACGCACCACATCTTTGAGCAGGACCTGCCCATCCGCGTGTTCACGCTGGACACCGGCCGCCTATTTAACGAGAGCTATACGTTGCTGCACAAGACCAACAACCACTACGGCAGGAAGATAGAGGTATACTTCCCGAGGCACGAGGCCGTGGAGCAGCTGATGAACGAGAAGGGCCCAATGAGCTTTTACAACTCCATCGACGACCGCAAAGCTTGCTGCTTCATCCGCAAGGTGGAGCCCCTGAACCGCGCCCTGCACGGTGTGCAGATCTGGGTGACCGGTATCCGCGCCGACCAATCGGGGGCGCGCCAGGACCTGCAGCTGCTGGAGTGGGACGAGGCGCACCAGCTCATCAAGTATAACCCGCTGCTGGACTATACTTTGGAACAGGTAAGAGCCGATGTAAAAGCGCTGCACATCCCCTACAACCCACTGCACGACAAAGGATTCGTAAGTATAGGATGCGCCCCTTGTACCCGGGCCATAGCCGAGGGTGAGGACTTCCGCGCCGGGCGTTGGTGGTGGGAGGATAACTCCAAGAAAGAGTGTGGGCTACACGCAAGATAAGTTAGAAAGTTAAAATTTAGAGAGTTACAAAGTGGTTCCCTCATTCGCACAATCACTCATCCACTCATTCAAAATTATATGACAAAGAGATATCTGGATTACCTTGACCAACTGGAGGCGGAAGCCATCCACATCATGCGCGAGGTGGCGGGGCAGTTCGAGAAGCCGGCCCTGCTTTTTTCAGGAGGCAAGGACTCAATCACGCTGGTGCGGCTGGCAGAGAAAGCCTTTCGTCCGGGCAAGTTCCCGTTTCCGCTCGTGCACATAGACACGGGCCACAACTTTCCGGAGGCCATCCGCTACCGCGATGAGCTGGCTGAGCGCTTGGGCGAGAAGCTGATCGTGCGCCACGTGGAGGACACCATCCTGCGCAAAAACCTGTCGGAGCCGAAGGGCCGCTACGCCAGCCGCAACGCGCTACAAACCCATACCCTGCTCGAAACGATCGAGGAGTTTGGCTTTGACGCCTGCATCGGCGGGGCCCGCCGCGACGAGGAAAAGGCGCGTGCCAAGGAGCGCATTTTCTCGGTGCGCGATGAGTTTGGCCAGTGGGACCCGAAACGCCAGCGCCCGGAGCTCTGGAACACCTTTAACGGCCGCATCAGCAAAGGCGAGAACGTGCGTGTGTTCCCGATCTCCAACTGGACAGAGCTGGATGTGTGGAACTACATCAAGCGTGAGGAAATCGCCTTACCCAACATCTACTACACCCACGAACGCGAATGCCTGGTGCGCGACGGCAAACTGATGGCCTGGTCGGACTTTATCTACCAGGAGCCAGACGATGAGGTAGTGACCAGGCAGGTACGCTTCCGCACCGTGGGCGACATGACCTGTACGGCTGCCGTGGAAAGTATAGCCCATGACATTGACGGTGTAATCGCCGAGATTCTGGAGTCTAAAATAAGTGAACGTGGCGCCACCCGCATCGATGATAAACTGTCGGAAACGGCGATGGAAGACCGCAAGAAAGGAGGATATTTTTAATGGACATACTACGATTTATCACCGCCGGCAACGTCGACGACGGCAAGAGCACCCTCATCGGCAGGCTGCTCTACGACACCAAGCAGATCTTTGCAGACCAGCTGGAAGCCATCGAGAGCTCCGGCCGCGTGAACGAGGACGGCCAGGTAGACCTGTCGCTGCTAACGGACGGTCTAAAGGCGGAGCGCGAGCAGGGCATCACCATCGATGTGGCCTACAAGTACTTCTCTACTGAGAAGCGCAAGTTCATCATCGCCGATGCGCCGGGCCACATCCAGTACACGCGCAACATGGTAACGGGTGCGTCCAACTCCAACCTGTCCATCATACTGGTGGATGCCCGCAAAGGTGTGCAGGAGCAGACGCGCCGACACTCCATCATCTCCTCGCTGCTGGGCATCCCGCACCTGGTTATCTGTATCAACAAAATGGACCTGGTGGGCTACGATGAGCAGGTGTACAACCAGATTGTGGAGGACTACAAGCAGTTCGCCAGAAAGCTGCAGGCCAAAGACGTGACCTTCATCCCTGTCAGTGCGCTGAAAGGCGACAACATTGTGGAGGGCTCTGAGCTGACGATGCCGTGGTACCAGGGGCCTAGCCTGCTGGAGCACCTTGAGCAGGTGCCGGTTTCGCAGGACTTTAACCTGGACGATTCCCGTTTTCCGGTGCAGTACGTAATTCGCCCGCTCACAGCAGAGCACCAGGATTACCGTGGCTATGCCGGCAAAGTGATCAGCGGCACCTACAAAGCAGGCGATAAAGTAACCGTACAGCCATCCGGGCAGATGACTACGGTGAAATTCGTGGAGTTAGGCGGCAAGGAGCTGGAGGAGGCGTTTGCGCCGATGTCGGTGGTGCTGCAGTTGGAAGATGAAGTGGACATTAGCAGAGGCGACGTGATTGTGAAGGCTGCTGACGGGCTGGAGGCAGCGCAGGAGTTTGAGGCCGAGATATGCTGGATGCACAACAAGGCCCTGAAGCCGGGAGCCAAGCTGCTGCTTCGACACAACTCTACCGAGACCCGCTGCGTGGTGCGCCACATCGAGTATAAGATCGACATCAACACCCTCGACCACCTGGAGGATGTGGACCAGGTACAGCTGAACGACATCTGCCGCGTGCAGATCAAAACGGCCTCCCCATTGCTGCTGGACAAGTATGCCGACAACCGTTCCAACGGCGGCTTTATACTTGTGGATGAAACCTCGTTCGCCACGGTAGGCGCGGGCATGGTAGCCGAAATCGAGTACTAGAACCCAGACGCTCACAGGCCTGGAAGACACTGTGAGGTCATTATAGCAAAGGCCGCTGCAAGTATAAACTGCAGCGGCCTTTGCTATTTCACACCTGCTTCAGGCTTTCAACATGGAGCACAGATACGGCAAGCTTTCAGCTAGCACAAGTATGACTTTTTATGTTGCCCTCTAACGCAAGCTGCAAGCTTGCCCCATGCAGCGCCACAAGCTGAAAGCTTGCGGCAGGCACCAACTACATCAGCACCACTTCGTAGCTGTAGGAAATGCTGGCCGTTTTATAAAGTATAGCTGCCACCGAGCAGTACTTATCCATCGATAACTTGATGGCCTGCTGCACCTTTAGCTCCTCCAGCGGTCCGCCAAGTATAAAGTGCACGTGTATCTGCTTAAATAAGGAAGGAATCTCCCCCTCTACCCGCTCTGCTTTGATATTGATGTTGAAGGAGTCGATCTGCTGCCGTTTCTTTTTCAGAATCTGAATCACATCAATGGCGCTGCAGCCGCCCAGGCCCATCAGCAACAACTCCATAGGGCGCGCCCCGGCGTTATGGCCTCCTATGGCTGGTGAACCGTCAATATTAATTTCTACGCCTGAGGCTCCTGCCGCCACAAAGTGGTAGTCCTGGTCTACGCGTATAAGGTTAACTTCCATGAATCATTATCTTATACTTGCAAACTACACCTGAAGGCGGTGCGAAGCAAGTTTATACTTACTGTTTATGTTAAAGCGACAGCCGAGGCTAATTGTTCAGAACACGTCATCCCCCCTTCCAAGGCCTACGGTTCGGGCAGGGCTGTTAAGTTCCTGTTAAAAACTTTAAATAACCTCTGTCATTCTGTGAGGAACCTTGGTCGAAGGGAGGTTAAGCTTATACTACCAGCCAACAAGATCCTTTCAGAATGACAAAATGAAAGTGGGCATGCCCCGAAAAAGGTGACTTGAACAGATCAAAATATTCGGCCCTAATGCAGGCTTACACCTGCAGAACCGAATACCTACACTCGCTCCAGCGCCTGTTTTATGTCTTCGATGATGTCGTTTATACTTTCCAGGCCCACCGAAACCCGTACCAGCCCCGGCGTGATGCCCGTGGCGGCACGCTCTTCCTCCGTCAATTTGGAGTGCGTGGTAGAGGCCGGGTGCGTGACGATGGTGCGGGTATCGCCGAGGTTGGCGCTGATGCTGGCCATCTGCAGGTTATCGATGAAACGCTTGGCTGCGTCATAGCCGCCCTTCACCTCCAGCGTCACGATGCCACCGCCCTGACGCATCTGCTTTTTAGCCAGCTCATATTGCGGGAACGACGGCAGGAACGGGTAATTCACCTTCTCCAGCGCCGGGTTTCCTTCCAGTGCCTCCGCCAGCTTCAGGGCATTTTCACAGTGCTTCTCCACCCGCAGGCTCAGCGTCTCGAGGCTCTTTGACAGCACCCAGGCATTAAACGGCGACATGGCCGGGCCGGTATGACGCGCAAAGTACCGTACCTGCGCGATCAGCTCCTTGCTGCCCACGGCAATTCCTCCCAGCACGCGCCCCTGCCCATCGATAAACTTCGTGGCGGAGTGCAGCACCAGTTCAGCGCCGAAATCGGTTGGGTTCTGCAGTACAGGCGTGGCAAAGCAGTTATCCACCAGTAACAGTAAATTATGTTTACGTTTCAGCTCACCCAGCCAGGCCAGGTCGATCAGCTCCAGGCCCGGGTTAGAGGGCGTTTCGATAAGTATAAGTTTGGTCTCCGGCTTGATCAGGCTCTCCCATTCCTCCGGCTTGCTAGCATCGGCGTAAGTATAGGTTACCCCCCATTTCGGGAAAATATTGGTGAGCAACTGATGGGTGGAGCCGAACAGCGAACGGCAGGCCAGCACATGGTCGCCGGACTGCAGCAGCGCCCCCAGGCTGCCGAAAATAGCGCCCATCCCGGAGGCGAAGGCAAAGCCATCCTCAGCCTTCTCGAGGTGGCACATCTTTTCCAGCAACTCGTCTACGTTCGGGTTGGCATAGCGGGAGTATACCTGGCCCTGCTCCTCCTCGGCAAACACGGCGCGCGCCTGCTCGGCATCCTCAAAAACAAAGCTGGAGGTTAAGTATAAAGGCACCGAGTGCTCCCGGTAGTGTGATCGTGGCGTCTGGAGGCGTATAGCCCCGGTGGTGTTGTCACTCATGAATTATTGGTTTTCTAGTTAGGTTAGATAATGTATTGTCTGAATCAGGATTTACAGGATTTAATGATGGACAAGATTTATAAAGAGCAAGCTAGCATTACTTAGCCGGTATTCTGATACTTTTTGGCTGTTCGCTCGGACAGGTCGCGACCTGTCCGAGCGAGCGCTATTTCATATTTATAATTCCTAATTCTTCATTCATCATTAAAAAGGCAGTGTCATCACGATCAGCCTAAGGCTCACGATGATCACCACGATGCCCACAATGATCATCATGGTTTTAACCGGCAAGCGACGCGCCATTATGGCCCCGATGGGGGCTGAGATAGAGCCGCCAAGTATGAGTCCTACTATAATCTGCCAGTGCGAGATACCTGCAAAAGCAACAAAAGTGGATGAACTGGCAATCGACACAAAAAACTCTGCCAGGTTCACCGAGCCAATGGTATACATCGGATTACGGCCTTTGGCAATCAGCGTGGATGACACGATCGGGCCCCAGCCCCCGCCGCCAATGGCATCCAGGAAACCGCCTGCCGTAGCCAGAAAGCCCAGCCGCTTCACCGGTTTTTTCTTTACTTTCTTGCGCAGCACTTTCCGCAAAATAAGTATACCCAGCACCAACGTATAAGCCGCTACAATAGGCTTGATGATGTACAGATACTCCTCAAAACTGAACAGCAGGTAGGCCCCAAGTATGGCCCCCAGAACGCCGGGCAGCACAATGTTCTTAAACAGCTTGCTGTTCACGTTACCGAACTTCAGGTGCATCCAACCCGACACGCCAGAGGTAAAGATCTCCGAAGCGTGCACGCTGGCGCTGGCCGCCACAGGGCTAACGCCAAAACTCAGCAGGAAAGTGGTCGCGCTCACCCCGTAGGCCATCCCCAGGGCACCGTCAATCAGCTGCGCCACAAAACCGGCAAGTATAAAAATCAGGATATCGGAGTCTACCTGCCCAGCAAGGTTCAGGGCGGTGTTACCAATGGTCCGGAACGGGATGTAGGTGAACAGCAGATGGCCGGTTACCATTAGCGCGATGGCGGCAAACACCATCACCAACACCGACGTCATTTTATACTTTGGTTTCTTCTGCTGTACGGGTGCCACCAAGCCTTCCGTCAGTTCATTCAGCCGCTTTACCTTTTCGGCAAAGTCGCCGTTGAGCTGCGCCCTTATCCTGCCCATTTTGCCCAGCACCTGGTCTATCTCTTCCGGGAATGCTTCGTTCAGCACCTCCTTCACGCGCTTGGCCACCGTAGGCGACTGCCCGTTGGTGGAGATACCCATTTTCAGGCTGCCTTTCTGCACCACCGATCCCAGGTAAAAATCACACTGCTCGGGCGTATCGGCCACGTTGGCAAGGATCTTCCTGGATTTTGCCAGATCTCGGATAGCCTTGTTCAGCACCTTATCGTCTGTGGCGACCAGCACCAAATCCCTATCCGCCAGATCCTCCTCCTGAAACTCGCGCACCACCAGCTCTACGTGCGGGTAGTTTGCTACCAAAGCCCAGATCTCCGTTTCTATCTGCGGGGCAACCAGCCTAACCTTTGCCCTGGGGCTGTTGGCAAGTATGGCCGATAGCTTTTCCAGCCCTACAAAGCCGCCACCCACCACCAGCGTCCGCAGTTGCTCCAGTTTCAGAAAAACCGGGAATAGCGGGTTAGCTGAGGCGGAGCGGCCCTGAGGGATGGCCTCCGAAGTATACTCTTCCCGAATGTTATCCATGTGGCTAATACTTAATTATGCGCTCAGTGCCACCAGCTCCTGCTGCTTCTGCAGACCAAGCGTGTAGCGCAAAGCCGGATGAAAATTCACCACCTCTCCTATCACGATGATGGCCGGGGCACCAACTTGCTGCGCCTCCACGCGCTCCACGATGTTGTGCACATTGCCCAAGGCAATCCGCTCGTCGGGCAGCGAGCCGTTCTGGATCACCGCTACGGGTGTGTCGGCCTTGCCTGCGGCGCTGAAGATGGCTGCTATCTGGGCCAGTTTGCTCACCCCCATTAAAATGATCACGGTGGCATTGGATTGCGCGCCCAGCACCACGTCAGAGGAAATCTCCCCGGAGCTGGTGGTACCCGTAATCACCCAGAAACTCTCGTTCACGCCCCGGATGGTAAGCGGAATCTGCTGCAGCTCGGGCACCGCAATGGAACTGGAGATGCCTGGCACCACCGCCGTCTCGATGTTGAACTTGTCGGCATGCTCCAGCTCCTCGTAGCCCCGGCCAAACACAAAGGAGTCGCCGCCTTTGAGGCGCACCACGTGCCCGTGCGAGAAGGCAAAATCCACGATCAGGTTGTTAATCTCGCCCTGCTTCAGGGAATGCGCCCCGGCGCGTTTGCCTACATAGATCTTCGGCACACCGGCCGGCGCATACTTCAGCAGCTCCGAGTTTACCAGCGCGTCATACAGCACCACGTCGGCCTGCTGCAGTGCCTTCACCCCTTTCAGGCTGATCAGGTCCTCATCGCCGGGGCCGGCGCCCACAAGCGTCAGTTTTGGCAGTTTATACTTTGTTATAGATGGCTGCTGTGCTGCAGCGGTTGTTCGTATTTCTTTTCTTCTTGATGCCATTTTTGCAAAATTTTGAATGAGTGAATGACTGAATGAGTGCGCGTGTATGGTGAATATTCTGGCTGTAGTTATTTCCTGAAAATTCACTCATTCACTCCATCACGCATTCACGACTTTCTCTTTCCTGTAGCGGTTTGCCTCCTGTAGGAACACCAGCGCCTGGCTCAGGTAGTCAGTAGCAAAAGTCTGGCTTGGCTCGTTCTGGTTTATTTGCAGCACCCTGCTCGTAAAGTCAGGCTCAAACCTGAAGATGCCCGGTGCCACGAAGTGCGCATCGAACTCCTGCAGGATGTTGTGCTGCGTGTTGGTGCTCACGTTTTTATCGAGCAGCAGGGCTTTGGCCGTGCTCACGAAGGCGGCATAGCTGTAGTAGGCAGAGTCCGCGTAGCGTTGCTCCTCCAGTGCTTCGCCGGCCCACTCCAGCTTCTCGTCGGCCTCGTAGAGCAGGGTGGCCACCAGGTCTATCATCACGCCGGCACACTCGCCCACCCCGATTTCCGGTTGGAAGCCATCTTGATGGCCCCAGTCAATGAAGTCATCCGGTGTCAGGGTGGTCAGGTCAGTGAGCGGCTTCAGCAGCTGGTAGAAATAGTCCTTGCCGTTGCGGTCGTAGTAGGCATTGAAGTGCTCGTTTTCCTGCCTGTTCGCCAGGTAATCGTTCAGCACAAAGCGCAGCACCTCCGGCCCGCGCTTGCTCGGCACCTTCAGAAGTTTCTGCGCGATGCGCCCCTGCCCGTTGCTTACCGTGCCGCCTCCTAAAAGCACCTGCAGGGCCGGAAGCACGTTCTTGCCGCTTTTCAGAGAGGACCCATGAAAGCCCAGGCTCGCCATGCCATGCTGCCCGCAGGAGTTCATACAGCCGCTGATCTTGATCTTAAAATCGGTGTTGAACAGCATTTCCGGGTACTCCTCCACGATCACCTGCTCCAGCACTTTGGTAATGTTGGTGCTGTTGGAGATGCCCAGGTTACAGGTGTCGGTGCCGGGACAGGCAGTGATGTCGGCCAGGCTATTAAAGCCCGGCTCGGCAAGGCCAATCGCATCCAGTTGAGAAAACAAGTATGGGAGTGCCTCCTGGCGCACGTACTTCAGCAGCAGGTTCTGCCCCTGCGTCACACGTATATCGTTGGCGGCAAACCCCTGCACCAGCGGCACCAGTTCCCGGGCGGTGTCGCTGCTGATGTCGCCAAGCTGCACTTTCAAGTAGATTCCGTAAAATCCTTCCTGCTTCTGCCTGAATACATTCGTCCGGAGCCATTTATCATACTTATCCGTATCCTCTATCACGTAATCCGGAATCTCCCCCGGCGCAGGCGCGGCAGGATCAAAGTTTATACTTTTGTCTATCCCGAAAGCCTGTGATTTAAGCGCCTTGTACTCCTCGTTCACCAAGCTCAGAACCTTCTCCAGGCCCAGTTTGGCGATGAGGTATTTGAACCGGGCTTTGTTGCGGTTGTTGCGCTCGCCGTGGCGGTCAAAAATCCGAAGCACGCCCTCGATGAAGGGGATTACTTTGTCCTCTTCCAGAAACTCGAAAGCCGTGTGCGCCAGGGCAGGCTGTGCGCCCAGCCCTCCACCGATCATCACTTTAAAGCCACGCTTACCGTCTTGTAACTTCGGGATAAAGCCCAGGTCGTGCATGTACGACAGGGCCGTATCCGCATCGCTGGAGGAGAAGGACATCTTAAACTTGCGCCCCATTTCCTGGCAGATCGGGTTGCGGAGAAAGTATCTAAACACCGCATCTGCATAGGGCGACACGTCGAAGGGTTCATTCGGGTTGATGCCTGCCTCCGGCGATGCCGTAACGTTACGCACCGTGTTTCCGCAGGCCTCGCGCAGGGTAATGTCGTCTTGCTCCAGCTTGGCCCAAAGCTCCGGGGTTCTGTCCAGTCTCACATAATGGACCTGGATGTCCTGGCGCGTGGTCAGGTGCAGGTTGCCGGTGGAGTACTCGTCGGAGATGGCGGCGATGCGCAGCAGTTGTTGCGTGGTCAGTTTACCGAACGGAAGCTTGATGCGCACCATCTGCACTCCCTGCTGGCGCTGCCCGTACACGCCGCGGGCCAGGCGCAAGCTCTTGAACTTATCCTCCTGGAGCTTTCCTTCGCGGTATTCCCGGATCTTCCGCTCCAGTTCAATGATATCTTTTTCTACTATGGGGTTTTCTATTTCTGTTCTGAAGCTTTGCATGTTGTTTGAAGTATGAGTAGCCGGCAAGAAGCGGCTTCGGGTAAAATAAAGTATAAGGGCGCCCGGCACGGCCAAAAGCGGCAGCGCTGAGGAAAGGCTCAAAGTATAGGCTAAACCTAACAGGCGCGCATGCCCGTGAACTGGTGCAAACAGCAACAGCAGGCACCTATCGGCATAAAAGAAGTATAGGCATTGGCAGTTGTTGTAGCCAGGTTACCGGAGAAGTATAAAGAAGGAGATTTTGCTGCTGTACGCATACTGTTGTTGCTAAGCGCTCTGCCACCAGCACAGGTATACTTTACCTTACTGATGCCTCGAACGCAAGAATTGAAACCGGGATAAAACGGCCGGATGGGCTACTCCGGGAGCAGCGACATTAGTTTAGGCCAGAAACGGGATGGGGGGCTCCCTTAGCAGGAACAACAGCAACAACAACACATCACAGCAGTAGTGGCGGCACTGTGTGGGGCAAAGCTTACGTTAGCGTTTGCAGATGCTGGGATGAGATTTGTTGTGTTCATGGTTTTGTAATTTATATTTTCCCTTCGTTGGGCAGGATGTGGCACCTTTCCATGAGGATGGTTGCCAGAGGGTCAGGGAGCCTGTTCTCTCGCCTCTTCGTCTATAAACTTCTTGCGCGTGGCAATACTATTCGCTGCAAACTTACTAAAGAACAGGAGAAAAGATACTAACCTTCCTTTATTTTTTTGATCCGCCCCTAAAACCTGTTCTGGCGCTACGGTATACACATACCTGAAAACCAGCTTAATTCTGAAGCCTGAAACGAAGTATGGACCCGCCTACAGATTATACTTTTCCATCCCCTTCTTCTAAAATTTTCTACTGTTATCTGCTTTAAAATGGCTTTTAGCTTCTTTTTTCTTGCACTGCTTCCCCCATGTTGTACGCTGTTCCCGACCAAGCCCCGGAATACACCTACCAACGGCTAATCGTCCAGCATTGCCTATTCATATAGAAATGGGGTGCATTGGTATATTCTGTTTTAGCAGTACAAAACTTCAGTATTACTTTGTAGTGTAAAGAACTCGCTAAAGCACTTATGAAGGATTCACCTAGTATAAAAATTACCGTCTACCATATCGCATAAACTATGAAGAAGCATTTACTATTGATTCTACTGGGTCTGAGCACCCAGGCAGTACTGGCGCAGGCGCCACAGCAGGCAAGTCCGCAACAGCAGCAGGCAAGCATGCCGGCTCCGAGGGGGAACGCTAAGATCAGTGGCGTGGTAGTGGACTCTGAAACGAAACAGCCTATTGAGTTTGCGACAGTGGCGCTTATTAACCTGAACACCGGCAAACCAATCGATGGGTCTATGGCCGATGACAAAGGCCGCTTTACCATCCAAAAAGTGGCGGCTGGCAAGTATAAACTCAACATTTCTTTTCTGGGATACGTGCAGCAGGCGGTGGAGAATGTAACCGTTGCCTCCGACAATGCTGAGGTGAATGTGGGTACAATTTCCCTGGCCACAGATGCCAAAAAGCTCAGCGAGGTTGTGATTACAGGCGAGAAGCCGCTGGTGGAGGAGAAGATAGACCGCACGGTATACAACGCCGAGAAAGACATTACCAATGCAGGCGGAAACGCGGCCGACGTGCTGCAGAAAGTGCCCTCACTTAGTGTAGATACGGACGGAAACGTACAACTGCGCGGCAGCAGTAACGTGCGCGTGCTAATCAACAACAAGCCCTCCTCTATCATGGCGGGCAGCGTGTCGGATGCCCTGAAGCAGATCCCTGCAGACATGATCAAGTCTGTGGAGGTGATCACGAGCCCTTCTGCCAAGTATGACGCTGAGGGAACGGCCGGCATCATCAACATCATTACCAAAAAAGACAGTGGTCTGGAGGGCGTGAGCGGCTCTGTGGCACTTACCGGCGGTACACGCGCCAGTAATGGCAATGGCAGCCTGAACGTGCGCAGGGGCAAATTGGGCATCAATGCCAGTGCCAGCACCTTCCAGTTCTACAACCACGGCGACATGTCTAACATCACCCGGTTCTATCAGCCAAACCAGGCTGTGCGCGACCAAAGCGGCAACACCGAGATCAGAGGCGGGTTCTATAACGGGCTATTGGGCTTCGACTACGAACTTTCACCGAAGAACAGCATCTCAGGCAGCGTACGACGCAACGGAGGTGAGTTTCGTATGGAGAATAACCAGCGTCAGCTTTACCTTGTAAATGGTACCGAGGATCCGCAGGGCAGCTTTAACACCGACATCGAGAACCGTAACCAGCGCGTTGGCACTGACCTGAACCTGGACTTCGTGCATACTTTCGAGAAGCCCGGGCAGGAGCTGGCCATCCTCTCGCAGTACACCATGACGGACGCCGACACCCGCAATAACCAGGACCGCTATACCCTGGGCGAGGCCCCTTTCCAGTTACAGCGAAACAACAACGATGGCGTAAACAACGAGTTTACCGTGCAGGTAGACTATGTGCATCCGTTTGAAAATAAGACAAACCTGGAACTCGGTGCCAAATCGATCCTGCGCGATGTGAAAAGCGACGGTTTATCACGTGATATTTTCGAGGACTTTCAGGAGGAGGAGGTACTCAACTTTGACTATGGCCAGGATGTGTACGCTTCTTATGCCACCTACGGCTTCGCCCTGAAGAAAGTGAACGTGAAACTGGGCGCGCGCTTCGAGCAGACGGAGATCGACGCTACCTATTACAAGGAAGATGTGGAAGGAACTCCTTCGCGCACCTCCTTCTCAGACAGCTACAACAACCTGATTCCGAGCGTGGCTTTCTCTTATACCCTGAAGGAGAAGCATACCCTGAAGGCTAACTTCACGCAGCGCATCCAGCGGCCGTCGCTTTTTTACCTGAACCCTTTTGACCAGGAGCAGGCGCCAGGCACGGTGGTACGCGGCAACCCTAAGATCGACGCGGAGCTTACCAACCTGCTGGAGCTGGGCTATAGCACGTACTTCAAAACCTCGTCCATCAGCGCCAACCTGTACATGCGCCAGACTGACAATGCCATTGAAACGGTTACCGACAACAGCCAGATCAGCGAGGGCGTTACCATTCTGACCTTCGACAACGTGGCCAAAAATAAAACCTACGGCATGAGTCTTTACGGTTCGGTGAAGCCCGTGAACAAATGGACAGTGGGCGGCTCAACCAATGTATACTTCGTAGACCTGAAAAGCGACACCGTTTCCAACAGCGGCTGGATGTACAACATCAACCTTAACTCATCTTACGACTTTGGGAAAGGTTTCAGTGCGCAGTTTAACGGCGGCTTTAACTCGCAACGCATTAACCTACTGGGCTCCTTCGCCTCTTTCTCTTACCACAACCTGGCATTTAAGAAAGAGCTGTTCGGTGGCAAGGGCGGCCTGAGCGTCGGCTTGGACAACCCGTTCCGTAAGAGCATGAAAATGAAGAACGATGTGGCGGTTTACAACAAGGAGGGCGACCTGGAGTATCAGCAGAACATCCGTATCAACAACTACAACCGCGGCGCCCGTGTTACCTTCGATTACCGCTTCGGTAAAATGGAGAAGCAGAAGCCTCGCCGCAAGCGCAGCATCCGCAACGACGATACCAAGCAAGGCGACAGCAACGGCGGTGCCGGCGGCATGTAAGTCTCAAAAGTATACACTACTACCTACTACTCTATCTACCGGAAATCCCTACCAGCTTGGCGGGGATTTCTTTTTAGCGGCAACACGTGTTTTTTAGCAAAAGGCAATGGCCGAATGGGCAGATTTGCTTAAGCTTGCAGTATGGCTTTGTCTACTAATTCTGATACCCTGCGCAACTGGGTGATTCGCTATACTTTCTTTTTCCTGGGCTTGATACTGTTTGGCCTCGGCATCGCGATTTCGGTAAAGGTACGCCACCTGGGCCTGCACCCCTGGGACGTCCTGAACGTGGCCTTCTCGGATAAGTTTGGGCTCAGCATCGGCACCTGGAGCGTTATCGTGGGTATGGTGCTCATACTTATCTCGCTCTTCATCAGCAGGAAGTACATCAACATCGGCACCTTCCTCAACGCCCTGCTCATCGGCCCCTTCATGGACTTCTTCCTGTGGCTGGATATACTTCCAGAGGCCAGCCATACCTGGTTCGATTACGTGTGGCTATTGTTAGCGATCCTGATCATCGGCATGGCAGGCGGCCTCTATGTGGCGGGTGGCATTGGCGCCGGCCCGCGCGACGGCTTTATGCTGACTATCTCCGACCGCACAAAACTATCGGTAAGCAAAGCCCGGATTGCCGTGGAAAGTATGGTTTTGGTGATCGGATTCCTGCTGGGTGGGCCGGTACATGTGGTAACGTTTCTGTACACGTTTATCCTGAGCCCTGTTTTCCAGGTGTCGCTTAATGTATTTGTGAAACTGCGGGAGGCGCTGAGCGAGGAGAAGCCGGAGAAGGTGAACGTATAAACCGCTATAAAAGCGAAAAAGCAGCCGGTGGGCTGCTTTTTTGTTACTTGAGGGTTTCGTAAAGCTTTTTCGTTTTCACGTGCAGCGAAAACCAGTCATAGTTATTGCGGAGCATATTGAAATTACTTCCCTCCACCACACCATTCATGCCCTTTTTGGTAAGCGCATCGGCAATCACATGGTCTTCGATCACAAAAGAATCTACTACCAAGCCCCCGTTCACAAAAGAGCATGCTAAGCCTTTGTCATCAGTTTTGTACAGCAATGTGTTGCTTTTCTTTAATCCTTTCTCGATTCTTTCTAATTCTTTCATAGTATTAAGCTTCTACAGGATATACATCCCGGCAGTGATTATAGTTCAAGTATAGAAAAGAATATCACAATAATTTACCTGAAAAGGGTAAATGACTCTAAAAATAATGTGAATGCAGCCTAGATAGATGCAATTAATTTTCTGCTATACCTGGTGGCTCCGGAAGAACCCATTTTCTGATCTTGTTCTGGAGCAGCAGCTTTGTTACAACGGCAGCAGCAGACCAACGCAGAATTGCACCGGTTCAGGCTACGTACTGGGCAGTCATACAGCTATTGGCAACTTTAGAAGAAATTTTCGGCGTGTTTATACCAGATCGAAGGTATAACATACAGCCTTTCAGAAATAATAATATATATTGCAGTATGTACTGCTGTAACTTTTGCTGTAAGAGCCGCAGAGGCATGAACATTCTTCTTGTAGGCTCGTAAAAGTTCAGGTAGCAGTAGAACAAAACTATATAGCGGTTTCTGCATTAATTTGTTTCAGGCTGGCAACTATTTTTTCGGTTTTCCGGGGAAGGCGCCGCTTTTAGCTATTATACCAAAGCAGAAGGCCGGATTGTCTTACTACCTTAACCCTTATACACACGTGTACCAGGCAGACATCCACGCAACAACCACCTTCCTGAAAGAACTGCTGGAGCGCAGCACCACCAAACAGGGTCTGGAGTGGCTCACGCAGAAAATGGAGCTGATAGGCTCTGAGAAAGCACAACCCAAAGATTTATACCTTGCCTTTAGTGCCGCACCGCGCTTTATCGGCAAAGAGCAGCTGCAGCTATCGCAGCAGGAGCAGGAAAAGGCTGATACCATAAGGCCGGGCTTTAACCCGGGCCATTGGAGCGCCGCCCAGGCCGCACGTACCCTGCTTCTACTTTCGCTGCCCCACCAGGATGCCCAGGCTTTCCAGAAACAGATAGAAACGCTGTTTAACACCGCCGATATGGGGGAACAGGTGGCACTGTATGCGGCCCTGCCACTGCTGCCGCACCCTGAACTTTTCAGGATGCGCGCCGCCGAGGGGTTCCGCACCAACATGGGCGATGTGTTTGAGGCCGTAGCGCTCAACAACCCCTACCCTGCCGATTACATGGAAGAGGATGCCTGGAACAACATGGTTCTTAAAACGCTGTTTGTGGGCAAGCCCATCTTCCGCATCTATGGCATAGAGAAACGCAGCAACGCCAAGCTGGCACGCATACTTTCTGACTATGCCCACGAGCGCTGGGCGGCCGGTCGGCCCGTGTCACCGGAACTTTGGCGCCCTGTCGGGCCTTTTATAGATGAGGTGCTGCTTGCCGATATTCAGAAACTTTTCTCGCAGCCTAATGAGTTGGAGCAGGAAGCAGCCGCTCTGGCCTGTGCCCAAAGCAACAGCTCCACAGCCAAAGAACTACTTAATGCGCACCCGCAGCTGAAGGCACGGGTAGAGAACGGGGAGATAACCTGGAACCACATCGGCGAAAAAAACCTGCAACTGGCTTAGAAGCCATACTTTTTCGCGCTAACTTTACTTGTAGCTCGTTATAGGTGCATGGTTAACTCCACGCATAGTATAAATCACATTCCAACCCAAACCCATTACTATATGAACACGCATAACCTGATGCTCATAGATCCGCATATCCACATGACCTCCCGCACCACCGACGATTATGAGCGTATGCGCCAGGCAGGCATTGTGGCCATAATCGAACCCGCTTTCTGGCTGGGCCAGCCACGCACCGAGGCCGGGTCTTTTAAAGATTACTTCAGCAGCCTGGTAGGTTGGGAGCGCTTCCGGGCAAGCCAGTTCGGCATTAAGCACTACTGCACCATCGGCCTGAACTCTAAAGAGGCCAACAACGAGCCGCTGGCGGAGCAGGTGATGGAGCTGCTGCCGCTGTTTGTGTGCAAAGAGGGTGTGGTAGGCGTTGGTGAGATCGGCTACGACGACCAGACGCCAATTGAGGACAAGTACTTCAGGGCTCAACTGGAATTGGCCAAGGAGGTGAACATGCCGGTGCAGGTACACACCCCGCACCGCGATAAGAAAGCCGGCACGATCAAAAGTATGGAAGTGTGCCTGGAGCACGGAATTGCCCCGGATATGGTGGTGATTGACCATAACAACGAGGAAACCGTGAAAGATGTGCTGGACAGAGGCTTCTGGGCCGCCTTCACCATCTACCCGAACTCCAAAATGGGCAACGAGCGCATGGTGGAGATCGTGAAACAATATGGCTCAGAGCGCATCATCGTGAACAGCTCTGCCGATTGGGGCGTAAGTGATCCGCTGTCGGTTCCTAAAACCGCTTCCCTGATGCTGGAGCGCGGCATCAGCCTTGAGAATGTGCGCAAAACCTGCTACCAGAACGCTCTTGACTCCTTCGGCAAAAGCGGCCAGATGCATGAGTCGGACTGGCTGCAGGGAACTACCGTAGATCAACGCGAGAAATTTTCAGATAACTCTGTGCTTAGAGGCGGCCAGACACCAGTGGTTGGCGATGTGGCAGCCTCCGGCGACCTGGAGTCTAATATTGTTCGCTAAGGCATGAGTACACTTAAAGCTTACCTGCGCCTGATGCGCCCGGCCAATATCGTGACCGCTGTGGCCGATATCATGCTGGGTTACGCTGCCTCAGGCGCTCTGCTGTCGCTGCAACTCTGGGAGAATGGGTTTGAGTCTGGCAATTTATACTTGCTGGGCTGGCTCGTACTGGCTACTATCGGCCTTTACGGGGGCGGCGTGGTTTTCAACGATGTGTTCGATGCCGACCTGGACCGCGTAGAGCGCCCGGAGCGGCCCATCCCGAGCGGAAAGGCAAGTATAACCGGCGCTGCCATACTTGGCGCTGTACTGCTGCTGGGGGGTATTTTAGCGGCCTGGCAGGTTTCGGTTGTCAGCGCCGTTATTGCGCTGGCTGTGGCCCTGCTCGCCCTTCTTTACGACTGGAAAGGCAAGCACCATACTTTACTGGGGCCGGTAAACATGGGGGCCTGCCGTGGCGGCAACCTGCTGCTGGGCGTTAGCGCCATACCCGCCGCTGTGGAGGAACTCTGGTTTATCGCCCTTATACCTATCGTGTACATCTCTGCCATTACCATGGTAAGCCGTGGGGAAGTGCACGGGGGAAACACCGCCGCTTTAAAAGGCGCCGTGCTGATGTATGTGCTGGTGTTTGCCGGCATCATGAGCCTGGCGCTGCTGCCGCAGTTTAACCTGCTGTACAGCCTGCCGTTCCTGGTGCTGTTTGCTTTCCTTATCTTTCCGCCGCTCATTAAAGCCATGCCGGCCAAAGAGCCCAGGCTTATTATCAAAGCTGTGAAGGCCGGCATCCTGGCCCTGATCGTGATGAACGCAAGTATAGCCGCTGGCTTTGCCGGTTGGCAGTACGGCCTGGTTGTACTGCTGCTGTTGCCGGTTTCCATCTACATTGCTAAAAGCTTTGCGGTTACCTGATGCGTATATAGAAATACGGCATAACACTTACACTTATTGAATAATATTTGCCCCCGGTTATGAAGACGATAGAACAGAATTTTGCAGTACCGTTCAGGTATGGGGTATACTTTACAGAAGGGCTTTTTAGCCCGGAGAACAACCTGCTACCGGAGGTGCTGGCCCAGGATAAGGCCACTTCGCCACGCAAGGCCCTGTTTGTGATAGACAGTGGCGTGGCCAAGGCTCACCCGCAGTTGCTGGAGCAGATCCATACTTTTGCCGCAGCCCATGCCGATACCCTCCAACTGGCAGAGGAACCGCTCATACTGCCCGGAGGCGAGGAATCCAAAAATAACCCGGAGCACCTGCAAACCATACTTTCCGCTGTCAATGCGTTTGGTGTTTGCCGCCACTCCTACCTGATAGCCATTGGGGGCGGTGCCATACTTGACCTGGCCGGTTTTGCCGCTGCCGTTGCCCATCGGGGGATCCGCCATATCCGCATCCCCACTACCGTACTTTCCCAGAACGATTCGGGAGTGGGTGTGAAGAACAGCGTGAATGCGTTTGGCAAAAAGAACTTTTTGGGCACGTTTGCCCCGCCGTTTGCCGTGCTAAACGACAGCGATTTTCTGCTCTCCCTGGAAGACCGCGACTGGCGCTCCGGCATCTCGGAGGCTATAAAAGTGGCCCTCATCAAAGACATCCATTTTTACCAAAGTATAAAACACGATGCCCGAAAGCTGGTTAGCCGCGACATGGCTGCCATGCAAAAACTTATCCACCGCTGCGCCGAGCTGCACGTGGAGCACATCGGCGGCCTCGACCCGTTTGAGATGGGCTCTTCCCGGCCTTTGGACTTCGGGCATTGGGCCGCACACAAGCTGGAGCAACTAACCAAGTATAGCCTGCGCCACGGAGAGGCGGTAGCCATCGGCATTGCCTTGGATGTGATTTACTCGCACCTGAAAGGAATGATCCCTGCCACGGAGCGCGATGATGTGCTCTCCCTGCTGCAGGAACTGGGCTTCCGCCTGTTTGTGCCGGAGCTGGCACAGCAGGAGGCTGATGGGCAACTATCGGTAGTGCAGGGCCTGCGGGAGTTCCGGGAGCACCTGGGCGGGCAACTCACCATCATGCTGCTGAGCAAACTAGGCGTAGGCCAGGAGGTGCACGAGATGGACGAGGAACTGGTGCGGCAGGCGGTGAGCTATCTGCAGAAAAAACACCAACCACAACCGCTCTCACAAGTATAAACATAGAGATGGCAGCTCGCTTGTGGGCTGCCGATGTCTCACCTAATACACCTGAACATGTTTCTGGACAAAGGGTATCATCTTACTTACTGCACCAACATCCATCCCGGCGAAAGCTGGAATGAGGTTTTTCAGAACCTGAAAACATACTTCCCGCCGCTAAAAAAGGAAATCTCACCGGATAAACCACTTGGAATAGGTCTGCGCCTTTCAAATAAGGCGAGCGAGGAACTACAGGAGGATACAAGCCGGCTGCAGGAGTTTAAGCGTTGGCTGCAGGATCAAGGGCTCTATGTGTTTACCATGAACGGCTTCCCGTACGGAGGCTTTCACCACCAGGCAGTGAAGGACCACGTGCACAAACCCGATTGGACGACCCAGGACCGGCTGGATTATACTTTGCGGCTGGCCCGCATCCTGGCTGAGCTGCTGCCCGAGGGCATGGAAGGCGGCATTTCCACCTCCCCTCTCTCTTATAAACCCTGGCTGCTGGAGGAGGATGAGCAGAAAGTAAAAGCTACGTATACACAAGCAACCCAAAACCTGGTGAAACTGGTGGCGGAGCTCGTCAAGCTGAAAGAGGAAACCGGTAAGATCATCCACATCGACATAGAGCCGGAGCCAGACGGGCTGCTGGAAAACTCGAGGGAGGTGATCAACTATTACCAGGAGTGGCTGCTGCCGAAGGGCATGCAGCACCTGCAGGAGGAGCTGAGCCTGCCAAAGGAGGAGGCGACTGAAGCCATATACAGGCACCTGCAGCTGTGCTACGATGTCTGCCACTTCGCGCTGGCTTACGAGAAGCCTGCCGAAGCATTTGCCAAGTTGAAACATGCTGGCATTAAAATTGGCAAGATTCAGCTCAGCGCCGCACTTAAAAGCACACTTCCCGAGGACGTGGAGACACGCAGTGAGATAGCTGAGACCATGGCTACTTTAGCCGAGGATACTTACCTGCACCAGGTGGTGGAGAAAGACAAAGACGGCAAGCTGACGCAGTACCCCGACCTGACCTTTGCGCTGCAGCACATCCGCAAGCCCGGTGCCGAAGAGTGGCGTACGCACTTCCATGTGCCGCTCTTTACCGAACAGTACAACGGTTTGCAGTCTACCCAGGAGGATGTGGCAAAAGTGTTGCTTTTGCTGCAGCAGGACCCGGTAACCCAGCACCTGGAGGTCGAAACCTATACCTGGGAGGTACTCCCTAAAGAAATCAAGAAAGATTTGTCAACATCCATCCAGCGGGAGCTGGAGTGGGTTCTACAAAACATTAACAACTCCAACAATGCAGAAAACGGTAGTCCTGAACATCGTCGGGCTGACGAAATCGCTGATCGGTAAAAACACGCCTTTTCTGGCAAAATGGGCCGCTGCGGCACAGCAGACAAGTATAAAACCGGTGCTTCCGGCGGTAACCTGTACGGCGCAGTCTTCTTACCTCACCGGCAAGTGGCCCGAGGAACACGGCATAGTAGGCAACGGCTGGTACTTTAGGGATGAGGATGAGGTGAAGCTGTGGCGGCAATCGAATAAGCTGGTGCAGGCACCCAAAGTATGGGAAATAGCGAAAGCGGCCGACCCAAACTTTACCGTGGCCAACATGGGCTGGTGGTACAACATGAACACCACTGCCGATTATACTTTAACCCCGCGCCCGCAATACCTGGCCGACGGCCGTAAACTGCCCGACTGCTATACCCAACCCGCCGACCTGCGCGACAAGCTGCAGGCAGAGCTGGGCACTTTTCCGCTGTTCAGCTACTGGGGCCCAAAAACATCTATTAAATCCAGTAAGTGGATAGCCGATGCAAGTAAGATAACCGATAACCTGTACAACCCCACGCTCACGCTCATCTACCTCCCCCACCTCGACTACAACCTGCAACGCATCGGCCCGTCGGACCCGCGCATTGCCAAAGACCTGCAGGAGATAGATGCGGTAGCCGGCGACCTGATTGCCTTCTATGAGGCCAAAGGTGCGCAGGTAATGGTGCTGTCGGAGTACGGCATCTCGGACGTAAACCAGCCGGTGCACCTAAACCGGGTGTTGCGCGAAAAGGGCTACCTGCACGTGCGTGTGGAACGCGGAACGGAACTGCTGGACATGGCCATGAGTAAAGCTTTTGCTGTAGCCGACCACCAGGTGGCGCATGTATATGTAAAAGACGCTGCTAAAGTATCGGAGGTAAAACAAATGCTGCAACAGGTTGATGGGGTGGAAGAAGTACTCGAGGGTAAAGAACGCTACAAATACAGACTGGCGCACGAGCGCTGCGGCGAGCTGGTAGTGGTGGCCAAAGCCAATGCCTGGTTCACGTATTACTTCTGGCTCGACGATAAAAAGGCACCAGACTACGCCCGCATGGTAGACATCCACAAAAAGCCTGGCTACGACCCCGTGGAGCTGTTCATCGACCCTAAAATTAAATTCCCACTGCCGCTGGTGGCCGGTAAGCTGCTTCGTAAAAAGCTGGGCTTCCGTACCGTGCTCGATATTATTCCGCTGGATGCCACACTGGTGAAAGGCTCGCATGGCCGCATTCCGGAAGATAAGAATGAGTGGCCACTGCTGCTCACAAAGTATAAAAAGGATATGCCACAGGAAGTACAGGCCGTGGATGTGTTCGACTTGATACTTGACCACCTGCAGGTGCCAAAGCCCGAGCCGGTGTTTATTGCATAGACGTAACGCAAATGAAAGTATAAAAAGAGCGAGTCCACTGCAAAACAGTGGACTCGCTCTTTTTATATGTTATGCTTTTATTCCGAAGGGATGGTAAAGCCAAGGTCCGTGCTGATCAGGAACGCCTTCAGGCCATCGCTGCGCCAGTATTGGGAGGCACGCAGTTCGATACTTTTCAGTTTCGTGTCGTTGCGGGTGAAGGGCAAGCCGAACTTAGCGACGCCAAACAAAGGCGAGTAGCGCACCCCGATGCCAACTTTATGGCTACTCAGGTCAGACAGGTCGTAGTCTGACGTATAAAACTCCTGGCTAAGCGCGTGTTCTTTATATGGAGCGAAGTAGTCTGCTGCCGTTTGGGTATGGAAGCGGTAGAACGGGTAGATGGAGAAAAACGGTCCCATCTTAAACGGCGTCTCCACCTCTAGGGTGTTGCCTACCATGCCCCAGTCATCCACATAAAACCTGTAAAACATACGCGCCGTCAGCAGGTCGCTGAGGTAGTAATTGGCGCGCAGGCCGACCGGGAACTTAAGGCGGCTGTCGGGCAACTGCTCCACCAGCGCCTCTTCTTGCTCCTGCACATACACCCGGTGGAACGGCGTGGAGAGCAGTCCCGTCTGGTACACCGCATCTGCCGTAAGCGATACCTGTAACCGTTTGTTGATCACCTGCGAAACGGTGGCTGACAGGTTAAAGGACTGGCGTTTGTTTGTATCTACCCAAGGGCCATTGCCCCGTAGTTCCTGCGGGTAAATCAGCGTCCAGGTATCATAGAAAACCTGCCCCGCAAAGCTCACTTCCCGGTTGCCGTCCCGCGACTCCTTCGCCCAGCTACCCGCCAGGGAAACCGACTGGTAATCATACTCAGTGGAACCCCCGATGGTAATGCTTTTGGTAACACGGCTCAGGCTATTGCGGCGGCTCAGGCCCACGTTTATGTGCGCGCGCATATCTGAGCTGGAGGCCGACGATACGTTAAAGTCTATCTTATCGGTTGAAGCTGAGGAGTAAAAATCCATGCCGAAATTCACCAGCAGGTTGGTAACCGTATCCAGGGGCACGTTCACGATAACGGTTGGGGTTACATCTGTCAGTTCCTCCGTGCCGACTCCGCCTGTTACCGGGGAGTGGTCGCCTGTCTGGCTGTAGTAGCTGGCCAGGATATTCACATCGGCTGGGGGAAGTTCCTGCACGCGTCTTCCGGATCGTGGGGCGGCATTCTGTGCGAAACCGCTTACGGAGGCCATGGCGAAGGCTGCCATAAATCCTAAGAATTTATACCCTAATTGCATCCGCAACCTCCTCCCACTTTTCCTCCGTTGGCCCCGGAGGCACCCTCGCGGTACGACTCAAAATTAACCTCAAAGCTCTCCAGTTTACGGGCACTCAGCTTCATTTCCTCTTCATTCAGGTAGGTTTTCTGATAGGGCTTTACCACCTCACAGCTGCTCATAAATGCCATGAGACAGCAGCCGGCCAGTAAGATTCTATACTTCTTCATAGTCTGATTTATTTATTTGTAGCTGTCTGGGCAGCTGCAGTTTTTTTCTTGTTCTGGTAATAATGAAGGCTCAGGCTTTCTGACGTCACGATCTCATCCTCGTCGGTTATCAGCAGGCACTCTACCCCTTTTAGCTGGTTCACCAGGTACAGCCCCTCCTCTTTGCCCAGCACCGACACGGTTGTTGCCAGGGCATCGGCCAGCTCACCGTTCGGGCAAACGATCGTCACGCTTTTCAGTCCTTTGGCAGGGTAACCGGTGCGCGGGTCGATGATGTGCGAGTAGCGTTGGCCACCCACCTCCGCAAATTTCTCGTAATTGCCCGAAGTCACCACGGCCGTGTTATCAGCCGTAAGCCACGAGAAAACCTTGTCCTTCTCCTCCGGGTCGGCAATGCCTACGTACCATGGCTGCCCATCAGGCTGTTTGCCCCAGGTTACCAGGTCGCCGGCAGCGTTCACTACGCCACCCTCAATACCCATTTCGCGCATCACGTCGCGGGCGCGGTTGGCGGCATAGCCTTTACCTATGGCCCCAAAGCCGATCTTCATCCCAGGTTCTTTCAGAAAGACGCTGTGGTTTTCGGGGTTCAGAATGATGTTCTTATAGTTGATTTTGGAAACGGATGCCTTGATCTGATCTGGTGTCGGGAGCGCTTTCATGCTACCGTCATACTTCCATACTTTGTCTATGGAGGCGAAAGAGATATCAAATGCGCCGCCTGTCATGCTGGAGATGCGGTTGCTGCGGCTGATGAGGTCGTAGAGTTCCTGGTTTACCACTACCGGTTTGATGCCGGCGTTGCGGTTTATCTCGCTGGTCTGGGAGGTTGGCTGCCATTCCGAGATCAGGGCCTCGATGCGCTGAATCTCTTTGATGCCGGCATCGATGGCTTCCCATGCTTTCTGCTCGTCCCGCGTAACGGCTGCCAACTCAAACCGCGTCCCCATCAGCAACTGTACTTTTTTATGGGTTTGAGGCTCCTTGGTTGGCAAGCGTTGTGCCTGCGCCTGCACCAGGGCCGTACAGCACAAGAGCAAGAGAATAAATAGGCGTTGCAGCATCGTTTTAAATTTGTTTGGATAAAGAAAAACCCACTCCTGGGCAGAGTGGGCGTGGTTCTTAATTCTTCTGAAGTTCTTTCAGGTGCTCGATGTATTTGGCAGGGCCTCCGGCTTTGTAGCCTGTCTTGGCGATTACGTTACCTTCTTCATCGGTTAACACCACCAGCGGGAACATGCCGTCTTTGTTATACTTGGCCGCCAGTTCCTCGTTTTGCTTTGTCTGGTCTGCGGGGAGCTGGTTCTTTTTCATTCTCGGGAAATCCAGTTCCAGCAGCACCAGGTTGTCTTTGGCATACTGCTTAAACTCCTCTGACTCCCATACTTCCTTGCTCAGCATGATACACGGTTTGCACCAGTCAGACCCGGCAAACACCATCAGGATCGGTTTATGTTCTGCCTTTGCTTCCGCAACGGCAGCCTCATACTTCACTTTCCATTCTTCGCTGGCAGTACTTTGGGCGAAGGCGGCATTCAGGCTCAGGGCCATTCCAAAAACTAAGGAAAAAAGGATTCGCTTCATCATAGGTTCAAATTTGTAAGGTTCTTCTGCAGCTGCAGCTATATCTCTTAAAAGAAAATATAGTGCCAATAAGTTTCACCAAAGAAGGTAAATATAGCTTAACGTCAAGGTTTTAAACAGCACAAATCATGGTTTTAACCGCACAAATGCAGCATCACCTCTTGCACTAAAAACCTATGTATAAAACGTGGCTGCTGCAGCTGCTGTTGTAGCTAAGGGTATAAAAAAAGGCGGAAGAAACTTCCACCTCTTTTCCGGAGATAAATCCTATGCTCACTGGGAGCACGCTAAAATGATTTCTTATTTCTCGTGTGAGAACAGCCACTGCAGCAGCTCCGGCTCTTTAAAGGCATAGTCCCAGCTGTTGTGGTTCACGCCCGGGTACACCGTCAGCTTCACGTTGCCTCCGGCCTTCTCTATCGCGCCGGCCATTATCCTGGAATGCTCTACCGGCACTACACTATCTTCCTCCCCATGGAAAACCCAGATGCTCTCTACCTTTCTGGCATACTTACGGGCTGTCTCGGGTGCCCCGCCACCACAGATCGGAAAAGCTGCGGCAAACACCCTGGGCTTGCGGCGCAGCAGTTCAAAGGTGCCCATCCCTCCCATCGAAAGGCCGCCCAGGTATACCCGGTCTTTGTCTACGTTGCCGCTTTTGCGCAGCTGCTTCAGCAGGCCCATCAGTGAGGCCATGGCTGCTGTCGGCTCCCCATTCTCCCGAAAGTTAAAGGTGCGCTTGCCGTTTTCATCTTTCTCAATATTCACGTTAGACCAATAACTGTCCTGGGGGCACTGCGGAAACACTACAATGGCCGGGTACTGCTCCTGCTCATCCAGAAAGCGTTTGGCCCCATACACCAACTGCGCCTCGTTGTTATCGCCGCGCTCGCCGGCGCCGTGCAGCACCAGCACCAGCGGGTATTTTTCGTCCGGGTTAAAATTTCTGGGGTAAAGTATGCGGTAGGGCAGCGTATCGTTACCCTGCACGTACATTTTGCGCTCGTAAGCGTCTAGTTCGCCTTGTGCCTGCGCGGTTATACTTGCCAGCAGCAACAGCAGCAGCAGCGCTAGTAAAGGGTGTTTATACTTTCTCATGTGGGTGATGTTATACTTTATACTTAGTATGCGGTGTTTACTCAGCTTTTAACACTTTTGATCTTTTGCTGATGCCGTTCTCGTTAAAAGCCTCTACCTGAAAATAGTAAGCAGGATCAACATTGAGCGCATTTAACTGATAGCTATTGTCTTTGTAGAGCATCACCGAATTGTAAAGCTTATCCGGCGCAATGCCAAAGTATAGCATATAACCCTGCGCTCCCTTTACAGGCTGCCACTCCAGCTTTGCCTGTCGTCTGTCGGTAGCTCTCTCGGCCTTAAACTTAGCCGGAGTTGCGGGCTTTTTACCAGGGCCATTGCCAAATACCCGCAGTCCTGAAATCGCCAGGTTAGGCGTAGGAACATACTTATTGGTAAAGCGGATATAGCGGGCTTTCTGCGGTTGAGGAAGCTCTACGTAATCGTGTGGCACATCATCCTTATTTTGTCGTTTATCCACCAGAACCTCCCACTTTTGCCCGTCCAGGGAATGCTCCAGCAAATACTGGTGATAAAGCGTGTCCGGTTTTCCGAAGATGTTGGACTTATGGTCGTGATAGTTCAGTTGTACGGCTCTTACTTCGCTTACCTGCTCCAGATCAACCTGCAACCACTCTTTGGGTCCGTTTGTTTTAGCCACCCAGAAAGATTTTATACTTTCATCCACCACGTTTTCGGGCTTGAACTCCTCTTGTGCCGAGGAGGCTTTCACGGGTTTGTTATAAGATAAGAGCATCCAGCCGGTGAATAAACTTTTGCGGTTTTTATTTTCCGGTGATGGTAAATAGTGCGGGTAGTCGCCGTAAGCAGTATTGGTGTAGAGTTGCCCGTCCTTATCAAAGCCGGCTGGAAACTGCCCGAGGCGCCGCTCAAAGTTAAAGTTTATACCTATCACCATCGTCCCGAAATGCCACCAGTTCTGCCAGGGGTCCTGTACGGTGCTGCCATGTCCTGCTCCTCTTATAAAGCCACCGGGCTTGTAAGAAAAGGGGCTGTATTCGGCATAAGTGAACGGCCCAAGCGGCGAATCAGAAGTATAAACTCCGTCGGCGTATACATTCCACTGCGTGCCAGGTGCGGCATACTGCAGGTAGTATTTGCCATTGTGCTTCGTCATCCAGGCTCCTTCCAGGTAACCGGCAGCTGTGTCCGTGTGGTTTTCCCCGAACCGTTCCCAGCCATGCTTCTCCGGGTGCAGCGTAATGAGCTTTTTATTCTCGCCGACAGGCAAAAAGTAATGCTTCGGGTTGAGTTGTATCCCCTGTAGCGGGTGTACATTTGACGACTCATGGTACAGATATACTTTGCCATTGTCATCCACAAAAAGGGCCGGGTCGTGCAGCGTGATCGGCAGAACTGAAGGAGCGCCCCGCCAGCTGCCAAGTTTCGGGTTATCAGTGTAAATAACGGATTGTGCGGCAGCCGGATTTCCCAGAGCGATCAGAACAGAATCTTTCATGGGCCAGGCCCCTGGCGCGTTGGAGGACTCGAAATACCAGCTTTGCGGCCTGATAAACTGCCATTTGCGCATGTCTTTGGAATGCCAGTAGCCCTGCGAGCGTGTCACGAACATGTAATACTCGCCCCGGAAAGGTACCACAGCAGGATCGGCACCGGAACGGAATGACCAGCCACGGCTGGCGTGCACCACACTGTAGGTATAATCTATGTTGATCGGGTTGCAATAAGTCTGCTGCTGCGCATTGCAGTGTAAAGGATTTGACCAAAGTATAAGGCAGGCAAGTATAGTATGCATCCATACTTTAATTTTTATACTTCTGATGCTGTTAGGGCTATACTTCATACATTTATTTTGATGACACACACCTGAATCCTGTGTTCTCCAGCCCTGTGTCTGCCGACGCCTTCATGCGCGAAGTGACGCGGTAGCCTTTGCAGTAGCTGCTATGGCACATGAACGAACCACCACGAACCACGCGTTTGGGTACCGATGGCTCCTGCGGATCTATACTTCTGGATGGCCCGGCAGGGTTATCAGAAACGCGTCCGCCTACAGTGCTGTAATAGTCAGCGGCATACCAGTCGGAGCACCACTCCCATACATTGCCGGCCATATCGTAGAGGCCATACTTGTTTGGGGCAAACCGTTTAACAGGTGCCAGCCCGCTATACTTATCCCAACCGGTATTCTTGTTAGGGAAGGTTCCCTGCCAGGTATTCGCTTTTGGCTTGCCTGCCTCCACATCCTCGTTGCCCCAGGGGTATAGCTGGTTATCTGCTCCCCCGCGCGCAGCATATTCCCACTCTGCTTCGGTTGGCAGGCGCTTGCCTACCCACTTTGCATAGGCGGCTGCGTCATCCCACGATACCTGCACCACTGGGTAATTCCCTTTGCCTTTGATGCTGCTGCCCGGCCCCTGCGGTTGTCGCCAGTTGGCTCCTTTTTTCCAGCTCCACCATTGCCCCGGATTGTGCAGGGAGATTTGCTGAACCGGGGGCGTAAATACCAGTGAGGCTGCTACCAACAAGCTGTCGTGTGGCTTTGGGGTGCCAGATGGCAACTGCTTTTTTAGTTCTTCCCAATCAGGGGCACGCTCGGCGGTAGTAACGTAGCCGGTAGCTTCTACAAATTCGGCAAACTGGTCGTTCGTCACTTCAGTGGCATCCATCCAGAAACCATCCACTTTTACCCGGTGCTGCGGATATTCGTCCGGTCTTCCCTCCTTGTCTTCAGCACCCATGGCAAAGGTGCCGCCTCCGATCCATACCATGCCCTCATGCGATACCTTCCTGCTCTCGTATGTAACATCGGAAGATGTGCTGGTAAAGCGTGCCGGCAAACCATCGCTGCATGTGGCTACAGTGGCTGTGTCAGTGGCGGCCTGCTCTATAGCCACTGTATCTGGTGTACCCGTGTTGCAGGCTGACAAGGCAAGTATGGCTGCCAATACAGCGTATGGTCCGGTATATCGCAAAGTATAAATAGTTACTTTTTTATGTTTAATAGGTACTCTTATACGGAAGGTCTATGCGTTTGTAAGGCACATTCTTGAGTGGTATCTGCAAGCCATTTGTAGACTCCAGCCAGTTCCACATGTCTGCCTTCAACTCTCCCGCAATCTTTTCATATTCAGGGTTTCGGATCAGGTTATTCATCTCCTGAGGATCTTTCTGGATATCGTAAAGCTCGTTGATGTCCCAAACGCCGTGGTTGTAAATATACTTATACTTGTCGGTGCGCACCCCGAAAATGGTCGGCGTCTGCGGGAAGGCCCACTCCCAGTAATACTCGTAGTACATCTTGTTGCGCCACGGGATCTTCTCCCCTTTCAGCAGCGGCAGGAACGAGTTGCCCTGCATATGTGCCGGCTTCTCCATACTTGCCAGTTCCATGATGGTTGGGGCAATGTCCACGTTCATCACCATCTGCTCTACTTTGGTACCCGGTTTGATCAGGCCTGGTGCGCGGGCCAGCAGCGGCACCCGAATGGAGGCTTCATACATGTCCCGTTTATCGATCAGGCCCAGCTCGCCGAACTGAAAACCATTGTCGCCCATGTATATCACGAGGGTATTCTTGTCAAGCCCCTCTTTTTTGAGCCAATCCAGCACGCGGCCTATGCTTTCGTCCACGCTCAGCAGCGTTTCGAGGTACTGCCGGTAAAAGTCGTCGAACTCAATGTCGCCGTCATACATGCCGTCCACGCCGTGCCAGCTGTTACGCTGCGCCTTTACCCAGTTAGGTATATCACGCACGTTTACCGGGCCTTTCGGCTCCTGTATCTTTCCCCAGCGTTTACTGGAGTCCGTGGCGGTAAGGTACATCGATGGCGGACTCACCACCTGAATGTCTTTGTACTTGCCTTCGTGGCGCTTGGCCGGCATAAACTCCGAGTGCACACCCTTGTGTGAGAGGTACGCAAAGAATGGCTTGTTCTTATCGCGTTTCTTCAGCCACTCCAACGTATAATCCGTCAGCAGGTCAGTCGTGTAGCTGCCCTCCGGCTGTTTCACCTCTTTCCCGTCGATGTTAAAGGTAGGATTGTAGTACACGCCCTGCCCTTTAAAGCTTACCCATTTATTAAACCCTGGCTGCGGCTTATCGTCGGTGTTGCCCATGTGCCATTTGCCGAAAAAGCCGGTCTGGTAGCCTTTCTCCTGCAAATACTGCGGAAAGAAGGTGAGCCCCTCTGGCAGCGGCGCGCTGTTATCCACTATCTCGTGGGTGTGGGCATACTGCCCGGTAAGTATAGAGGCCCGGCTGGGTGAGCAAAGCGATGTGGTAACAAAGGCATTCTGCAGGTGCGCGCCTTCTTTGGCCATACGGTCCATATTAGGGGTTTCCAGCCCGGGCACTTTGTTCATAAAGCCCATAAAATCATACCTGTGGTCATCACTAAGTATAAAAATTACGTTCATGGGCTTAGCCTGACTCTTTTTCTGGGCCTGTGCCTGCGGTAGCCACACCAACAAGGCCCCCAGGCAAATGAACCATTTTTTAAGGTTATAGAGCTTTTCCATAGCGGATCTTAAAAATATTTGAAATTATATGGAAGTGGCACCGCCAGCTTTTCAGGTCCGGCAGTACCAGCTCCCCTATCAATTATTGAGTTACGGTAAAACCAGCCTCCTGCACATCGCGGGAGTTGGTGCCCACATACACTTTAAACTCACCCGGCTCCAGCACATGCTCCAGGTCGTTGTTGTAGAACTTCAGGTCTTCAGGTTCGATAGTGAATGTCACCGTTTTGCTCTCGCCTTTTTTCAGGTTAATCTTCTGGAATCCTTTCAGCTCCTTTACCGGGCGCGTTATGCTTCCTACCACATCCTGCACATACAGCTGCACCACTTCCTCGCCATCGTAGTTACCAGTGTTCTGCACCTGCACCGTTACCTCCACGTTTTCATTCGGGCTGATGCTGTTTTTGCTCAGTTGTGGCGGCGAGTACTTAAAAGTAGTATAGCTCAGGCCATACCCAAACGGGTACAACGGCTCATTGGTCACGTCCATGTAGCGGGTAGTGTACTTGTTCAGCAGTTCGCCGTTAAATGGCCGGCCGGTGTTTTTGTGGTTATAGTACAACGGAATCTGGCCAACCACCTGCGGGAAGGTAGCCGTAAGCTTACCGGACGGGTTATAGCTACCGAAGAGCACATCAGCAATCGCGTTGCCCGCCTCGGTGCCTGCAAACCAGGTCTCCAGGATGGCATCGGCGTTCTCATCCTCCCATTTGAGGGCCAGCGGGCGGCCGTTCATCAGCACCACCACCATCGGCTTCCCTGTTTTCTTCAGTGCCTTCAGCAATTCGCGCTGCTGGCCCGGCAAAGTTATGTCGGCACGGCTGGCGGCTTCCCCGCTCATGCCCTGCGACTCGCCTACCACGGCCACAATTACGTCTGATTTCTGCGCCACCTTCACGGCCTCGGCAATCATTTGCTCAGCGTTACGCTTGTCGAGCTGCAGCTCGCCGCCGTGGGCGTTCAGGCGTTTGATCATCTGCTCGTCGTCGGTAATGTTAGCGCCTTTGGCATAGTTGATCTTCACGCTATTGCCCGCCACGTTCTTTATACCCTGCTCTACCGACACCGCCTGCTTCCAGTCGCCGGCGCCGCTCCAGTTACCGATCAGGTCGCGCTGGTTGTTGGCCAGTGGACCTATCAGGGCGATGGAGCCGGTTTTCTTCAGGGGCAGCACCTGCTTTTCGTTTTTCAGGAGTACCATACTTTTGCGGGCAATATCGCGGGCAGCCTCTCTGTACTCCGGCTTCATGATGGTATTTTTTGCCCGCGCTTCGTCTGCGTAGCGGTACGGGTCCTCGAACAGGCCTAGTTTATACTTTGCCTCCAGGATGCGGCGCACCGCTGTGTTGATGTCCTCCTCCGTCAGATTGCCCTTTTCTACAGATTGTCTCAGGTTATTGAGGTAAACCTCTCCTACCATGTCCATGTCAGAGCCGGCTTTCAGGGCCAGTTCGCCCACCTTGGCCTCATCGCCCACACCGTGCGCAATCATCTCGTTGATGGCGGTATAATCCGTCACCACAAAACCGTCGAAGCCCCACTGGTCGCGCAGCAGCTCCGTCATCAGCCAGCGATTGCCAGTGGCCGGTACGCCGTTTATCTCATTAAAGGAGGTCATCACACTACCCGCCCCAGCTTCGATGGCCGCTTTGTAAGGCGGCAGGTATTCATTAAACATGCGGTTCATGCTCATATCCACGGTGTTGTAGTCGCGGCCGGCCTCGGAGGCACCATACAGCGCGAAGTGCTTTACGGTGGCCATCACCGTGTTTTCTTTTGTCAGGTCATCGCCCTGATAGCCACGCACCATGGCCCTAGCAATCTCAGAACCCAGGTATGGGTCCTCGCCTGCACCTTCTGCTATGCGGCCCCAGCGGGCATCGCGGGCAATATCCACCATCGGCGAGTAAACCCAGTTCAGGCCGTCGGCAGAGGCCTCATCGGCGGCGATGCGGGCGCTGCGCTCTACGGTCTCCATATCCCAACTGGCCGAAAGACCGAGCGGAATCGGGAAAATGGTGCGGTGCCCGTGAATTACATCGTAGCCGAACAGGAGCGGAATTTTAAGGCGTGTGTTGTTTACGGCGAACTCCTGCAGTTTTTTGGCGGCAATCGGCGTATAGGTGTTAAACACGCCCCCCACGTTGCCCTTGCGGATATTCTCGTCCACGTTTTTGCTCACCACTGGGCCCGTCACGTCAAAACCTACCGACACCAGATTTAGCTGACCGATCTTCTCGTCCAGCGTCATTTTGCTGAGCAGGTCATCCACAAACTTCTTCATCTCCGGGTCTGCCACAGCAGCAGAGGCAGGGGCTGTAGTGCTCGCCACTGTTTGCGTTTCCTGTGCTGTGGATCCTGTTTGTGAGGTGCTGCATTGCGTGCTTGCCAGGCCTATCGACATGACCAGTGCTGTGCGTATGATTCGTTTCATGAATACTTTGTTTAGGTTATTTTATTAAGTAAGGAGTAATCTTTTTTTGCCATATCTGATAACCCTGCTGGTTCATGTGCAGGCTATCCTGAATAAAAATCTCGGGTTTGGGCTTGCCATTCGCGCGGAGCATGGGCGTATACACATCCGCATACTTTGTTTTGGGCTGCGTTTTCAGATACTGTTTTATCAGTTCGTTGGCCTCTACGATAATTGGATTATACTTTATGCGCGATGGACTTGGCTTGATGGACACAAACACTACCGGCACCTGTGGCATCTTTCCACGGATCTGCTGGAACACACTTTGGAAGCGTTCCAGCACCTCCTGCGCCTGCACCGTGTCGGAGGCGATGTCGTTTTCGCCGGAGTAGATCACGATCTGCTTTGGCTGGTACGGGAACACAATGTCATTCAGGTAGCGCTCTAGGTCCAGCAGATTGGAGCCGCCAAAGCCACGGTTAATCAACGTGTGCTTCGGAAACATCTCCTGCAGATTTTTCCACATCCGGATAGAGGAGCTGCCTACAAACAGGATTGCATTTTCAGGAGGCATCTGCACGCTGTCCTGCTGCTTAAATGCCTCAATCTCGTTCCAGAAAGGCGGTGCGGCCTGCTGCGACTGCGCCATGGATGGCATAGCCAGAAATGCTGCTATAAGTATGGCCAGGTGTAAACTCAGTTTTCTCATTTTGCTTTCTCTATTTTCTTAAGGGCTTCTTGTATCTCTTTGTTCTTCATGAACAGGTTCCAGATCAGGCCGCTGCGATAGTTTTCGATCATCACGGTGATGGGTGCCTGGTTCAGGCCCATATAAAGCGGCGACACCCAGTTCTCGTCCAGGTTAAAGGCATCCCGGAAGCCATAGCTGCCCCACAAAAAATGCCCGTAATCGCGGTAATAATGCTTCAGCGCCTGCATGGACTCTTCGGGGGTATACGGGAATGAAGCCAGGGCACCTGTTGGAGTCATTTTACCGTTGTCGGCGTGCGGCACAGGCTCGTTGGCCGAGTAGCCCCAAAGGCCGTCGGAGGCGGTAAGACCCCAGCTGCTTTCGCCATAGCCCTGGTGGTTCTCCGGGTTCTCCACGCAGTAGCGATAGTTGATGAGCGCGATGCTACGGTTGTTTTCGAAGTAGGTGGTATACTTATCGGTGATCTTATGCGGGTCGGGCCCCAGGAAGGAGTAATGCACAAAGAACAAGGGCCCGCCATTTGAAACGCCCACCGGCAGCTCCACCCCAAAGTATGATTTGCCGTTGCTGTACATGGCGCCATCCCTGGTCTGTCCCCAGTCCGATCTATACTTTTGCGCCCTCTCGCTCTGGCTGGCCCAGCCGCTGTAGTACATGCTGGCCGGTATACTATGTGTAGGCGATGCGATTCCGAGCAGGTACACGATCATGGTTTCGTTCCAGCCGATGAGCTGGTGGTTCAGCACCCATTCTTTGTCCGGCGACCAATGCCAGGTTAGGAAATCCGATTCTGGCTTTTTGCGGTACCAGTCCCACTCCACACCGCGCCAAAGTTTGGTGATGGTGTCGCGTATCTCTTTCTCCAGTGCGCTGTTGCCCGTAAAATACTCCCGTGCCGCCAGCAGCCCCTGCACCAGAAAAGCTGTCTCCACTAAATCGCCGCCGTTGTCGCGCTGCCCGAAGAAAGGCTCCACTTTGCCGGTTTCGCCGCTGATGAAATGGGAGAAGGCTCCGTGGAATTTCTCGGTTTTATCGAGAAAACGTACGATCTGCACAAACCTCTCTACTCCTTGCTGCCTCGTTATCCAGCCGCGCTCCATACCTACCAGCAAAGCCATCACACCAAACCCCGAAGCACCCGAAGCTACCATCGTTCTACGCCCCGGAATGTTCTCCAGAGCCAAGCCGCTGTTAGGCTCCGCTCCCTCCCAGTAGTAGCGGAAATTCGCTTCCTGCACCATGTCCAGTAGCTCTTTGTCCGTCATGGCTTTGGTGGCAGCGCTTATACTTGCTGAAGTTGCAGTTGCTTTGTAATCATCTCCCAGCAGGCTGATCTTATAATAAAAGGTCTGTCCAACGGTATCCACGTAATCGGCATAGCGACTGATGGAAGGCAACTGTATGGCAACCGGCTTAAAGCTTTTGTTATCGGTGGAGCGGTGTATCTGCACGTACCGCACAGCCGGGTCTGTGAGCTTTTCCCAGGTGAGGTCGATGTGCTTTTCGTAACCTTTGGCGCTGAGCAACTTGGGGCCTGATTTTATACTTGCTGCTGGTTGAGAGGGCATAAATTCCACCTGATCCAAGTATAATTCGTGCCATTTCCCGTCCTCTGCCTGCTGCTGGAAAGCCACCACGTCCACCTCCTTCGGATCTTTGTAACTGAGGTTATTGAAATTTTTCAGCGGCACTTCCACCGTCAGCCACTCCCCTGTTTTATATGTTTTGATGTAGTCCTGCATTGGCAGGAAAGCTGAAAGCTCCTTTGCCTCACGTTTGCCAATGGCTATAGCCGGAAGCTCTGCAGCAGCCGAGTTGGATTTTGCATAAAGCCTGAACACCAGCTTTTCCTGCGGCCTGAAAAAATCCATGCCCCGGATGGGATGATACAGCACCTGCGCCTGCCATTGGCCTCCCTTCCCGGATTTATACTTCAGTTCTAGCGCGTTGCCGGGCGTAAAGTATACTTCTTCGCTTACCGGCAACTTGCCAGTACTGTTCTTTACCCAGCTCGGCGAAGTATAACTGGCCGAAGTATAGAAATGGCTTTTCTCCATTAGACTGTTGTCGAAGAAAACCCGCGTGTACGGAGTTTCCTGCGCCATTAGGTTTGTAGCGCTCAACAAGAGTATGAAAAAAAGAAAATTATACTTCATAGTTTGCCTGTTACTGTTGTATCCCCCTTTGAAGGAGGACTTTTGGCCTGGTTCTTATTTCACTTTCACCACCTTCGTCCTACTGGAAACGCCGTTCTCATTAAAGGCCTCCACCGCGAAGTAATACTCCTGGTCCACGCCAAGGCTTTTCAGGTCTAGTTTGTTATCACCGTACACCATCCAGGAGCTGTAGAGTTTATCCGGGGCAATTCCCCATAGTACATTATAGCCCTGTGCATTCGCCTGCTTTTCCCAGGTAATCATGGCATCGCGGCGGTCTTTCTGGCGAACAACTTTGAAGTCTTTCACACGGGTAGGTGCCTTGCCCTGTCCTTTACCAAACACGCGCAGCCCCGAAATGGCCAGGTTAGTAGTTGGTGCATGGATGTTTTTAAAGCGGATGTAGCGCACCGTTTGCGGCTTGGTCAGCTCCACGTAATCGTTCGGCACGTCTTCCTTATTGTTCTTCTTATCCACCAGCATCTGCCAGTTTTTACCGTCTGTGGAGCCCTCCACTACATACTGATGGTATAGGCCCGGCTCCTTACTGTAAAGGTTAGATTTATAATCGTGGTAGTTCACCTGGATGGCGTATACTTCGCCCGGCTTCTGCAAATCGATTTCAAGCCATTGCTGGTCGTTGTTCTGCTCGGCCACCCAGAAGCTTTTCACGTTTTCGTCTGTGATGCTTTCCGGTTTAAAGTCTTGTAGCGATGAGGAGGCTTTTACAGGTTTGTTGTAAGAGAGCAGCATCCAGCCGGTAAACTCGCCCTCCTTGCCCTTGATGGTGGGTGCAAAGTGCGGGTAGTCTCCGAAGTATGCGTTCACGTACATCAGGCCTTCTTTATCAAAACCCGCTAGGAACATGCTGATGCGGCGCTCCCAGTTCATGTTTACCGACACCGTGGCAGAGCCAAAATGCCAATATTTTCCGTTCGGCCCTACAACCGTGCTGCCGTGGCCCGCCCCGTTCATAAAGCCCCCCGGTTTGTAAGAAACTGGGTTGTTTGGCGCATAAGTAAATGGCCCCAGCGGACTATCCCCGATGTATACGCCATCGCCATACACGTTAAATTCAGTGCCCGGAGCGGCATATTGCAGGTAGTACTTGCCATTGTGCTTCGTCATCCAAGCGCCCTCCATATAGCCGGCCAGTACCGTATCGGCATGGTTCTCGCCGAAGCGCTCCCACCCGTGCTCATCGCCGTGCAGGGTAAATAGCTCTACAGTTTCTTCAGACGGTTTAAAGCGATCTTTCATATCAAGCTTCTTCACCCGGACCGGGAATTTATTGGAGGAACCCCAATACATATAGGCCTGACCATCATCATCGATGAACAGAGCGGGGTCCTGCAGGTTATTCAATATGCCGGGCGTTGCTTTCCAATCGCCTTTTTTGGGATTATCAGTGTAAAGTATACTCATGGAGCCCGACGGATCACCGGCCACGTACAGCACCGAGTCTTTGTAGTTGAAGGCCGCCGGTGCATTGGAGCCCTGGAAATACCATTTATCGGGATAAATAAACTCCCAGTTATTCAGGTCTTTGGAGTGCCAGTAACCCATGGAGCGGGTCACGAACATGTAGTACTCATCCCGAAACTCCACCACGGCCGGATCGGCACCGGAGCGGTACGAGATATCCTTATAGGCATCATACACCGCATACGTATAGTCGATATTGACCGGGTTGCAGTAGGTGTTCGCTTGGTTGCGCTGCGCCAGAGTTGTGTTTAAACTGCCAAGTATAAGCAGCGCAAGTATGGCCTGTATGGATTTTTTCATTGCTGTATAGTTTACGGCTATATTGATTTCTGCAGAGTGATTATCATCCTCCTGCCCCCTTCAAGGCAGGGTCGTTTCATTTTCTTTTTTTCTTGTCATCCTGGAAGGGTCTTGGTAGCTAATAGCTGAGGCTTAACCTCCCATCAACCAAGTTTCTTAACAGAATGACAGCAGTTTTCATACTCATTTATCAGAATGAAACGCCCCTACTTTAAAAGAGAACATTCTTTAATTAGTATGATTGATTAGCTGGTGCTATACTTTACTTCTTCAACTGAGGACTCTCAAAGCCAAGCTTTTTCAGGCCAGCCTGTACTTCAGGTGCGCTCATGAACAGGTCCCACAGCAAACCGGTGCGGCCGTTTTCGATCATCACCGGGATAGGTCCCTGGTCAATGCCCAGGTAGCGCTGCGTATACCAGTTTTTTTCCTCAGAGAAGGCATCGTAGAAGCCATACTCACCCCATACTTTGTCCCTCATGTCCTCGTACATATGCCGCATCATGCGCAGCGATTCTTCTTTGGCATAGGGATAGGATGACAGTGCTGCCGTCGGAGCGATCACTCCCAAGTCGTTTTTAGGGCTATGTCCGGCGTAGCCGTTTGGCGAGTAGCTCGAGGTGAGTCCCCACATATCCTTGCCGTAGCCCTCGTAGTCTTTCGGGTTGTCCATGCAGTAGTCGTACTGTATCATGGTGTGGTTCTGGTTCAGTTTCCAGTAGTCGGCATACTTGTCCTTCAGTCCGCGCGGGTCTAAGCCTAAGTAGGAGTAGTGCGCCCAGAACATCGGTCCTACCGTACCTTCGTGCCCATTGTGGCCCAACACCACATCACGTCCGTAGGCCTTTGCATCGGATTTAATAGCCCCGTTCTTTGCCCATCCTTCGTGGTATACTTCGGCCGGCACACCGTGCGTAGGAGAAGAGGCCGCCAGCACGTACATGATCAGGCATTCGTTGTAGCCTGTTACCGGGAAGTTCATCTCCCAGTTATACTCCGGGCTCCAGTGCCAGTACAGTACGTTTTTGCCGTTGCGGTACCAGTTCCAGTCCACTTCTTTCCAGAGCTTGTCTATCTGTGCAACCAGCGCTTTCTCCTGCTCGTTGCCATCTTTCAGATACTCGCGCACCGTAAGCATACCCTGCACCAGAAAGGCCGTCTCTACCAGGTCTCCGCCGTTATCTTTCTTACCAAAAGGCTTTACTTTACCGGTCTCACCCTGAATCCAATGGCTCCAGGCACCGTGAAAGCGGTCAGCCTTCTCCAGGAAATTCATCATCTTCTGCAGGTGCTTCACCCCTTCTTCGCGGGTAATAAAACCGCGTTCCATGCCCACCACAATGGCCATCAATCCAAAGCCTGTGGCCCCGGTGGTTACCACGGTCTGGTCGTTCTGCGGGTAAACGCCATCCATGTGGATGCGCTCGGGGGCAAGTCCGGAGTTAGGCTCGGCGCCATCCCAGAAATACTGGAAGGTCTGCTTCTGCACCAGCGTCAGCAGTTCGTCATCTGAAAGTATTTGGTCGGCGCTGGCCGTCGTATCAGCCTGAGAATCTGAAGCATCCGTGGTAGACGTGGAAGTTTCGGAGCTTGTCTGGCACCCGTAGAACAGTTGGGCGGCCAACAGCGGTATGGCTAGTAAGGTTCTTTTCATCTTTATGCTCGTTTGTATTATGATTTCTTTTTCTGATGCTGTTTTATACTTGTGGCTAATGCAGGTAAAGTATGATTTCGTATGCTGCGCCCCAGCCTCCGGCAGCTGCACTAAGCGCCAGTTTATACTTGCCAGGTTCCAGTTCCTGCCCCAGCGCCACCTGCTCCAGACCAGTCGCTTTACTCTCGTTGCTCCAGATGGTTTTTACCTCTGTACCGTCTTCTTTCAGTAACTTTAAAGTATAAGTATCGGCCTCTTTGGTAGCCACATCTATCAAATAGTTGTCGTGGTCGGGGTGGCGCAGCAGGTCTACCTGACCGGTCATTACATCGGGTGTTACCAGCGGAAAGCCTGTTTCGTAAACCGGCTCCCGGAAGCCCAGTTTCGCCAGCCCCGCCTGCACCTCCGGTAGATCAGTGAACAAGCTCCAGAGCAAACCGCTGCGATAGTTTTCGATCATCGCCACAATCGGTCCCTGGTCAATAGCCAGATGGTCGGAAGCGGTCCAGTTGCGGGCTTTGTTGTGGGCATCATTCAGGCCATACTCTCCCACCATTCTGCTGCTTAGCCCTTTATACATGTTCCGGAGTACCTGCATGCTGTAGTAAGGCGTGTAGGGAAAAGAGCCAAGTGCCGCCGTAGGAGCCACGGTTCCGTTATCGTTGGTGGGTGCGTGGGCAGCGTAACCATCCGGATCATCCGAAGCGGTGAGGCCCCAGAAGCTCTCGGTGTAGCCATAGTTTTTGGGTGCCATGTTTAGGCTGTACGAGCGGTTCGCCATTGTGTGGTTGAGGTTCTGCTGCCAGTAATTGGTATAGCTGTCTTCCAGTTGTTTCGGGTCGAGGCTAAGGAAGGAATAATGGGCAAAGAACAGCGGACCGCCGTAGCCTGGTCCCATCTTCAATGTATAACCGGCGTAGTTTTGCGCTGCTCCAAAGTTGGCGCTCACCCAGGAGTTCTGGTATACATCCGGTGCGATTGGGTGTGTAGGCGAAGAGGCTGCCAGCACATAGGTGATCAGGGCTTCGTTCCAGCCACGGATCGGCATGTTCATCTCCCAGCCATAGTTGGGGCTCCAATGCCAATAGAGTTTGCCGTCGCCGCGCGAGGCGTACCAGTCCCACTCCACGGTTTCCCAGAGTAGGGTAATCTTTTGCCTGAGTTCTGCCTCAGCCCCGGCACCATTAAAGTATGCCCGTGCCGTCAGCAGGCCATTCATCAGAAAGGAAGTTTCTACCAAGTCGCCGCCGTTGTCTTTCGGGCTGAAAGGGATGGTAGCCCCGGAGTTGCCGTTCAGCCAGTGCGGCCATACGCCGTGATAGCGGTTGGCACTGGCCAGAAAATCGGTAAGTTTGTTTAGTCGTTCTACAGCCTGGTCGCGGGTAATCCAGCCGCGGTGCACGCCTACAAGTATAGCCTGCACACCAAAGCCTGTACCGCCTGTGGTTACCACATCGCCGGAACTGCTGCGCTCGCGGGCCATGCCGCTGGCAGGGTGGGCAAAATCCCAGAAGTAGCGGAAGGTGTTCTCCTGCACTTTGTCCAGTAGGGCTCTGTCTTCGGCAGCGGTAACTGCAGGAGGTGTAATAGGATCAGTCGGTTCTGGTGCAGGCTGTGCTTCTTCCGTCTCGCCTTTGCAAGACAGCAGCATACATAGCAGTAGCAGGCAACAGTACCAAAGCTGTTTTTTGATCATCCTTTGTGGTAAGGGTGGGGTTAGTTTGATAGAAAAGAAAGTATGGAGCCATACTTTGCAGCGGCTCCATACTTTAATGTTTAAAGATTAATATCCCGGGTTCTGGGTTAGAGTACCGCCACTGAGAATGATCTGCTGTTGCGGGATTGGCATTGCCTCATTCACACCTTCTGTGAACTGCTTACCCTGCGCCTGCAGTACCTCGGCAGCCCTGCCCTGGCGCACCAGGTCAAAGAAGCGGTCACCATTCTCCAGGGCCAGTTCTACACGGCGCTCGTGCCATATAATCTGGCGAAGCTCCTCCTGTGAGGCTGACTCAATAGGATCCAACCCGGCTCTTACTCGGACGCGGTTCAGGTCTGCTAAGGCTTGCTGAGTATCGCCCAACTCATTGGCAGCCTCAGCACGCATTAATAGTACCTCTGCAAAGCGTAAAATACGGACGTTCTGATCTTTGGCATACCCACATTCATTTGTAATGAAGCTTGGCACATATGCCTTTTGGTTATACCTCGGGTTCGGCGCATTTGGGTTAATCACATCACCTTCCGGAGTTGTCTCGCCTCTGAACAGGATAGTTGCCTCCAGGCGCTCATCACCTTCCTCATAGGCATTTACCAGATCCTCGGTAGGCTCTACAAAGCCCCAACCAAACTGAGCTCTTACACCCTGGACCTCTGCCCACTGGCTGTTGGAAGCGCCGCAGTTACCGGGTATAGTTTGCGCTTCTATCTCAAAGAGAGATTCGTTGTTGTGCTCCCCGGCGATCCGGAAAATGCTGTAATAATCCTCCACCAAGCCATAGCCTAAGCCTTCAATCTGATTAGCCAGATTAATTACCTCCTGCCAATTGCGTTGATAGAGCTGCACTTTGGCCAGCATGCCTAAGGCAGCTCCCTGGGTGGCACGACCTCTTTCGGCAGCTCCTCTGTTTGGTAAATCCGCTGCAGCTTCTGTCAGGTCCTGTATGATTTGCGTGTATACTTCCTCTGCACTTGATCGTGGAATGTTTAGGGTAGCAGGATCCTCCTGCTCACCAGGCACTGGTACAGATAAGCGAAGAGGCACGCCTCCGAAGGCTCTTACCAGATTAAAGTAATGATAGGCACGGAAGAATTTCGCTTCTGCCAGAATACGCTCCTTTTCAGTCGCGTCCATTGTTATTTGAGGCACATTGGTAAGCACCTGGTTTGTCAGGTTTATAGCCTGATACTGGCCGTTCCAGTATCCGTTCAACTGCCCCTCTGTAGCTGTAAGAGTAAAGTTATCGAAGTCATCCAGAAAACCAGCGTCACCTGGCACGCTGCCTTTGGCAGCATTATCAGAGGTGATGGTGGTGATGGCCAGATGGGCGAAGGCAATGTTGTTCCACTCCCTCAAGTTGCCGTACACGGAGTTGATAGCAAGCCTGGCATGCTCTGCAGTTGTAAAGAAGTCCTCCCCTACGCCTACTCCTTCAGGTTCCACATCCAGGAAATCTTCTGAACAGGATGCCAAACCTCCGATGGCCAGGGCGCTGATAAGTATAAACGAGTTGCGCTTAACGCTGTAAAGTATATTTTTCATGAGTTGTTCCTGTTTTAGAATGTAGCATTAACACCAAAGTTGTAGGTAGCAGAAAGTGGATACACATTTCGGTCTATGCCCTGGCTTATCGGGGCACCGCCTACCTCCGGAGAGAAGCCATTGTAGTCGAACCAGGTTACCGGGTTCTGCGCATTTACATACACGCGAAGGTTGCGCATCTTTAGGGTATTCACCACACCTTCTGGCAGGTTATAACCTAACTGCAGGTTTCGGATTCTGATGTAACTACCGCTTTCTACATAGTAATCGCTTGGATCAAGGTTTTTACCAGTCAACTTAGCAGAAGGGTATGAGTTTGATGTACCCGGACCACTCCAGCGGTTATCATAGAAATCCTTATCGTAGTTTTCATTGCCGAAGCGCACGTTACGGTTACCGTTGTAAATGTCTACATCAGCCACACCTTGTATATCCAGCTGCAAATCGAAGCTTTTATAGCGGAAGCCTGTGTTGATGCCATAGATCAGGCCTGGGTTTGGATTACCGATGATAGTTTTATCTCTTTGGTCTATCACATTATTTCCATCAAGGTCTCTGTATCTGAAGTCGCCTGGAACGGCGCTAGGCTGAGCGGAGCCTTCAATCTCCTGTTCATTTTGGAAGATACCTGCTACTTCATAGCCAAAGAAAGAACCGATTGGGTCGCCTACACGGGTTATGCTTACCTGATAGCCGCCTACAGGCAGGTTACCATTGAAAAGGGCCGCATTCTCCGTAGCAATGTTGGTTACCTCGTTTTGGTTGCGAGAGAAATTCACACCAACGTTGTAGCTGATATCACTTGATATATCATCGCTCCAGTTGGCTATAAACTCTATACCACGGTTGCGGAAATCAGCAAAGTTACCTCTGATCTGGCCTCCCAAACCCAAAAACCCAAGTGGGGTAAGACCAAAGATGGCATCCTTAGTTTGCTTATTGTACCAGTCGGCTTCTACCGTCAGCCTGTTGTTCAGGAAGCCCATCTCAACACCTAAGTCAACTTCTTCTACTATCTCCCAGAAAAGTGTAGAAGGTACAACGTCTGTTATGTTCGCTCCGGGTAAAAGTACTCCATTATATATTGAGCCATATCGTGCGGCTCTGTTTACCGGCAGTCTGAATATATTAGCCGGGATGTTGTTATTACCTAGCCTTCCCCAGCTTGCTCTTAGCTTCAGGTTATCAAAAATGTTTTGGCTTTGCATAAAACCTTCCTCAGTTACACGCCAGCCTAAGCCGATAGAAGGAAAGTATTCCCATCTATCATCTCGCGGATAGTTAGAAGAAGCATCATAGCGTAAAGTGGCGGTAAGCAGGTAACGATCCAGGAAAGAATAATTCACCCTGCCAAAATAAGAAACGAAGGTACCTCTTTCACCTCCAGCATTAATGTTAAATGTCTCTGGGTCACCTAAGTCCAGGTAAAGGTTTGCTTCTGTATTGAATTCGACATCGTTTACGGATCCTGTAAAGAACTCAGACTGATCCTCCTGAGCTGAAGTACCCAACAGAGCCGTAATCTCATGGTCTCCGAAAGACTTGTCATAAGTCAGGGTATTTTCCCAGAGCCACATGTTTGTTTTACTTCTGTGCTGGGTTAAAAGACTTCTGGAGGCGAACTGCACGCTGGTAAGCGAGTCTTGTGATCTATAGTTCCAGAATTCGTCTATACCATAGTTCAGGCCAAGACTTGTGCGGAAGGTGAACCCATCCAGAAATGTTACTTCACCGAAGGCATTACCTGTTAAGCGCTGGCCATTCGACTCTTGGTTGAACCAATCCAGAGAGGCCTGTGGGTTAGCAAAGTTACCTACGGGATAATTTGCCGGGTCACCGTACCGGCCATTTGGCTCAAATACAGGTATGATAGGCGGCGCCACAAAGGCTTGGTAGAAAATATCGCCTGGTATGTTTTCTGACTGATAATCATAGAAAATACCATTGTAGCCTACTTTGATATTTTCGCTGATCTGGAAGTCGGTTTGTAATCGGGCTGTAAGGCGACGGTATTCGTCCCCCTCTACGATACCTTCCTGGTTCAGGTAACCAGCGCTGGCCATGTAAGTCACCTTCTCAGATCCACCAGAGGCAGATACCTGGTGGTTATGAATCATGGCAGTACGCAGAATCTGGTCATACCAGTCAGTACTTGGCAGGCCGGTTGGCAGAAGGCTGGCATCCGGGTTTTCAATGCGGAGTTTCTCGTTCACTAAAGTTGTGTATTCCTGCGCATTGGTCATTTCGAGTTGATTCGTAACCCGCTGCACTCCTACAAAACCGTTATAGTTAACAGTGGCCTCTCCTGCCTTACCGCGCTTGGTTGTAACAAGTACTACACCGTTTGCAGCACGAACACCGTAAATCGCAGCACTGGAGGCATCTTTCAAAATTTCCATCGACTCAATATCAGCCGGGTTCAGGAAGCTAAGGTCATCTACAAAAGTACCATCCACTACATAAAGCGGATCTGTACTACCCAAAGCAGAGCCCGCACCACGAATCCTGATCTGTGGTGACGCACCAGGTGCGCCGGAGTTTGTGATGGTAACGCCGGCCACTTTACCTTGCAGCGAACTCACCGGGTTCTGTGAAGCCTGTCTAACAAGTTCCTCACTTTTAACCGAGGCAATCGAACCAGTTACATCGCGCTTCTCCTGCACACCATAGCCTGTTACCACTACCTCCTGCAGTGTTTCGGTGTCTGTCTGCAACTGTGCGTTAATGGTGTTCTGGTTGTTAACAGGCACCTGCGCATTCTGGTAGCCCAGGTAACTGAATGTAAGCGTACCGTTTGCCGGGGCATTGATGGTATAGTTACCTTCGGCATCGGTTTGGGTGCCGGTGCTGGTTCCCTGTACCGCCACACCCGCTCCAATAAGCGGTTGTCCGGTAGAGGCATCGGTCACCTTACCCTGCACCGAAATTGTATTCTGCGCAAATGAGAGGTGAACCGTCAGCAGGCACATGACGAGTAGTAAAATTTTTCTCTTCATACGTTTTACTCAAAGATTGATTTTAGATTAGGTTGATGCTATAAATGTCTGGGTTATCATTTCGGCACCCAAAAATTCCACCACTACAATACCACATCACAGTGCAAAATAGTGAGTGCTTACCTTAAGGGGCTTGCACAAGGTCCAGTTCCGGTGAGTACATACTTTTGTATACGTTGAGCAGATGTTATGGATAGATGATACACATAAAAAAATGCCCCCTGAGCGATTTTTCAGGGGGCATGAGAGGTAATGATGTGGTAATAATGTGGTGTCAGATCTCCATCACGAACTCCACCAGGTTCTTTTCGGGGTCCATGTTCAGCTTTTTGCGGAGGCGGTAGCGGCGCAGTTCTACTCCGCGAACGGTGATATTGAGCAGTGCGGCGATCTCCTTGCTTGACATATTCATCCGCAGGTAGGCACACAGCTTCATATCATTGGGTGTAAGCTCCGGATAGCCCTCCTTCAGCTTTTTAAAGTAGTTGGCGTTGGTCTCGTTAAAGCTCTTCTCAAACAGCTCCCAATCATTTTGAGAACTCATACCCTCCAGTATAATTTTTTGTATTTTCTTTAGCTGCCGCTCCGGCAGCCTGTTGCCCTCTGCATCCTGCAGCTTGTTCACCTCATGGCTGATGTTCTGCAACAGCTCGTTCTTATTCACGATGTTCAGGGCAGTGCTGGCCAGTTCGCGGCTCTTGTTAGATAGCTCTGATTTCAGCTGCTCGTTACGTATCTTCACCAATTTCTGCTCGTGTAGGATAGCCTCCTGCCGCAACTGCTCCTGCTTTTCCTGCTCCAGCTGCTGCTGTATGCGTTGCTGGTCCCGCTGCAGCTTTTTAAAGTATAGCCTGCGGCCTACCCAAAGTATAAGTACCGCCACCACGGCATACAACGTATAAGCCCACCAGGTGGCATACCATGGCGGCAGCACCACAAAGCGGTATTCTGTGGCTGTTGTTATAACCTCCCCGCTTACGCGTGCGCGCACCTTAAAGCTATACTCTCCCTGCCCCAGGTTCGTAAACTCCTTTTGGGTAGCACTGCTCCACGGCGACCATTTGCCGGAGTAACCCTCCAGCAAGTACTGAAACTCTACCTCCGACTGCTTAAAGTATGGTAAGGCAAAAGACAGGCGCAGGTTGTTCTGGCTGTAAGGCAGCTGCAGCATGTCGGCACGCTCTCCGGTTTCGGTTAGCAGTTGAAGTTTATCCGTGGTGTTCTCCACCTTACGGATGAGCACATGGGGCAGTGCTATACTTTGCGACGGCATGGTGTCAGTGTTATAAATGACGAAACCGTCGTCTATACTTATCAGGTAAATAAAGTCGCTTATCTTGCTGATGCTCTCATACTCCTGTACCATGCGGCCGTCCAGAATGTTAAACTGGTTGGTGTTGATGCGCGGCTGCTGCGGGTTAGCCATATCCACCAAAGCCACTTTGCCGTGGTTTATAAACCAGTACTTTTTGCCTGTGGCAGGAAGTATGCGCTTTGATGTAGCCAGAGAACCGATTTTGCTGTTGAGCTCCTGATACGGTGTAAACTTGTTGCTTATCTCATTGTAATGGTAGAACCCTTTGCCGGTAGAGAACAGCAGACGGCTAAAGAGACGCGAGATGGTAACTTTATAAGCCCCTGGCAAGCCTTGCCTTTCGTCGAAGCTTCTGGTTTCGGTAACCTGGCGCAGGTCGGGGCTAAGCTTTAGTCTATAGAGTCCTTTGTAAGCGTGGCCTACCCAGATGTGGCCGGTTTGGTTCTGTTCCACATTCCTGGCCGGCTCCCCAAATCCTTCTACCCGATGCGAAAAAGCCCAATGGCCGTCTTTTTTCCGGTATACAGCCAGGCCTGTATAAGTACCTTGTATCAGTACAGCCGGGTCGGACTGTAGTTTTTTGATGGTCCAGCCGCCTTTTACATCCGAGATCTTTACCAGCCCACTTCCCTCTACTCTAAATGTGCCCTCGTTGTGGCCGCACAGAAGCTCACCGTCTACCACGGCCAGTTCCCACACCTGCCCCTGCGAGTTCTCGATCATCCGGAAATCCAAGTTTTGTGCAGCGTTAGGGTTTCCTGGTCGCCAATGGCTGTAGTATAACCCCTGGTTGGTGCCCAGGTATATTTTATCACCATGGATGATGCTGCTGTACACGGTGCCGAAATTGCCAACCTTATCGAAGTAAAAGTATAGCGGGGAGTTCACCTCCACCCGATCTATGCCATTATCAAGCCCTGCCCACAGGTTCTGATTTCGGTCGGCGAAGAGGTTCAGCACGGTATTGTTTTGGAGGCCGTTGCTTTTGTTGAGGCGGTGCACCAGCTTTCCCTGCTCATTTAGCACCACTACCCCATTCAGGATAGTGCCGAAGGCGTAGTAGCTGCCATTAATCCGGGTGCCGTTATTCAGTTGGTAGGTTTTGAGGTACTCATTCGCCTCGTTCTGCCAGGGTGAAAAGTCCTGGCCGTCATATATAAAAAGCCCGTCTTTAGCGGTACCTATTACAAACCGGTTTCCCGAGAACGGCAGCACGCTCAGCACCCCTGAATTGCCCAGTTTACGGCTGTTAGGTATAAAGTGCAGGCTGTCGTCTTTCAGCTCATAAAGCCCCTTCGAAATAACCTCCGCAAAATAGCGCCCGCCGGCTTGGTGCAGGAACAGGAAGGGGTGCCGCGCCTTTACGACCGTTATTTTCCCATCCTGGTATTTAAAGATACTCGCAAACGACTGAAAGTATACTTTGTCACCATCCACATAGATTTTCCATACTTCGTCGTTGAGTTGGTGCTGATGTGGCACCAGGTCCACTAAAGAAGTATAGCGGAAGCGGCCATGTTTGTCGTGGCTCCAGTAACCTATTTCGCCAAAGCCTCCGGCATAAACACGGCCCTTTTCATCTGCAGCCACGGCACGCACAATCAGCTTGTTAGGCATTTGGTACAATTGCCAGTTGTTTCCATCAAAAGCCAGCAACCCACTGGAGTTGCCATAGTACATCACCCCATCCGGTCCGCGGGCAACCGACCAGTTCTGGTTGCCCGCTCTGTACTGCTGTTTCGTGTAGTTCTGGATATAAGGATAACCCAGCTTGTCGGCTGCCCCAGCCTGCGCCTCAACAGCCAGAAACAACATCAACAGCGCAGGGATCAGCCACACTCTTGCTCCTCTTTTAATCACCCTCTCTACTTCTCTCTTAATAAAAGGTAACATGTAGCTTCTGTATGATTATTTGCTTTGGTGTGCTAAGATAAGAATTAAATAGCAGTATAAAGATTTACAGACATGCATCTAGTGTTAAGTTATACTTCAAAAACCGGATGCAGTATTCTCAGCTCTTATGCCACAAAGTGCGATTTGGTTTTCCAACATCCGGCCGCGCGGCGCGTACTTTCTCTGAGGAAACTTATTTCCGCACTATAAAATGATAAAGCTATGTCGATAAAAGATATATTCAATAAGATAAAGAAAGAGGCGAAGGTGCTGCAGGGCGAGGAAACCAAGGACAAGCTCTTCCAGAACGAGAACACCTACCCTACCGAGCAGGAGGCGATTGCGGCCTTTGAACTCTCGAAGCAGAAGCTGTTTAACGTAAACAACTGGACCAAGCTCACCGGCGTTAGCTCCACCTTTGAACTGTACGACAACCGTGGCCGTCGCACCACCGCGCTGAAACCCGAGGTTGGCTACTACCTCAAGATCGTGCTGCCAGCCTCCACGATGGATAACTGGGTGAGGATAACTGAAGTGCGGGAAGAGGAGAACCTAGCCGAGTTTGTGGTGCACCCCAGTGAGCAACCACAGGAGTTAGGTGAGGGTGAGGCCGAAGTGGAGCACTTCTTTACAAAGGAAGCCAGCAGTACGTTCCGCGTTACGCGTGAGGGCAACACTATCCACGGGTATGAGATTGGCCGCAACGAGGGCATTAACAACCAGGGCGAAGAGGCCGGCGACCGGGCCGTGCTGAACACTTTTGTGGCAGAAGGCGGCTGGGCCATTTTCCAGGAGATGCAGTGGAACAAGCTAACCCGCTACCTGGTGCACCTGGAGGAGGCGAAGGAGGAGGAATAGCATAAAGTATAAATATCTTATTTGGGGAGCACCTGTTGGCGGGTGCTCTTTTTGTTTTGAGGGTTTTACTATATTTAGAGGATAGTATATTGCTGTCTGTATCATGAAGCAGGCTGAAACTTAAATTAGCACCTGGTTTAAGCCCTGTTGCCTTAACCTATACACAAATGAGACATTTGTTAAAGTATGCATTGTTATTACTCCTGTTTGCAGTGTGCGGCTGCAGCGACCAAGTGGAGCATGCAGGAGTAGAAAGGTATGAAATGGTTCTTCCTCCTCCGCCACCCGAAAGAAGCGTTGAAACAACTGAAAGAAAGCTAATCAAAGAGGGCACTATAGAGTTCGAAACAGATGACCTGAACTCTACCCGACAAACTATAATAAAGGCTGTCGAAAAGTATAAAGGCTATATTTCCTCAGACCAGGAGTTTAACTCTCCGGAGCGGGAGAGTAATACAATTATCGCCCGGGTGCCGGCAGATAGCTTTGACAGTTTCCTGAAAGACGCGACCAAAGGAGTAGAGAGGTTCAATAGCAAAGAAATCAAAGTTATTGACGTCACGACTGAGTTCCTTGACGTTCAGGCGAGGCTTAAAACTAAAAAAGAACTTGAAAACAGATTCTTGGACTTACTGAAACAGGCTAAAAGTGTGACAGAGATGCTTGAAATTGAAAAGCAGCTTGGAGAGTTACGTTCAGATATTGAATCTATGGAAGGTCGCTTAAAGTACCTTCAGAACCAGGTTTCATACTCTACATTAACCATAACTTTTTACAAGAGCATACCTTATCAGACTGAATTTAACCACAATTACAAGAATGGTTTTAGAAACGGCTGGAATAACCTGATTTGGTTCTTTGTTGCCCTTATCAACGTCTGGCCGTTTATACTTATTGGAGTTGCACTACTTGTTGCACTTAGAGTTTATAGGAGAAAAAGGCTGAAAAGTTAAGGCTTCAGTCTTTCACAACCCTTAATGTGCCCCCGCCCCTGCCCACCAGCAGGGGCTTTTTGTTTTCCACATTCTGATCAGTAGACATTTTTTCTCAACAAATCAACAAAGTAATTTATCCACAGCAAACCTACACAAGCTGAATAACTTAACTATTTATCCACCAAAACTGCCCATACTTTTGATTTTTAATTCCTAAATCTTCAAATTACCTTCGTAACCCTAAACACGAGTACCATGACGCAGAACGGACAAAACACAGCTCTCCGCAACGACTGGAGTCTGGAAGAGATAGAGGCGATTTATAACAAGCCAGTACTGGAACTGATCGTAGAGGCAGCCAATGTGCACAAGCAGTACCAGGCCACCGGCGAGGTGCAGGTATGTACTTTGTTATCCGTGAAGACTGGCGGATGCCCGGAGGATTGCTCTTACTGCCCACAGGCGGCGCGCTACCACACCGATGTGGATGTGCACAAGCTGATGAGCCAGGAGCAGGTGCTGACGGCAGCGCAGCGCGCAAAGGATGGCGGCTCTACCCGCTTTTGCATGGGCGCAGCCTGGCGCGAGGTGCGCGATAACCGCGACTTCGACAAGGTGCTGGACATGGTGAAAGGCGTGAATGAGATGGGCCTGGAAGTATGCTGTACCCTGGGTATGGTAAACGAGTACCAGGCCGAGAAGCTGAAAGAAGCCGGCCTGTATGCCTACAACCACAACCTGGATACTTCTGAAGATAATTACGCCAGCATCATCACCACCCGTACGTATGACGACCGCCTGAACACGATCGACAACGTGCGTAAGGCCGGTATCTCGGTTTGCTCGGGTGGCATCATCGGGCTCGGCGAGACGGACGAAGACCGCATTAAGATGCTTTATACGTTGTCTACCATGGCGGAGCACCCGGAATCAGTGCCGGTAAACGCGCTGGTACCAGTTAAAGGTACGCCGCTGGAGCACCAGCCGCTGGTTTCGGTTTGGGAGATGGTGCGCATGATCGCCACGGCCCGTATCCTGATGCCAAAATCGATGGTGCGATTGTCGGCTGGCCGCGAGCGCATGAGCGTGACGGACCAGGCACTTTGCTTCCTGGCCGGAGCCAACTCCATCTTTACCGGAGAAAAGCTTTTAACTACGCCAAACCCGGACTTTGATGCGGACAAGGCTATGTTCAACCTGCTGGGCCTGACACCAAGAAAATCATTCAAAGAAGAGAAGCAACACGTTTGCTCATAGTATAAAAAGCTGGTTGATAAGAGAAACCTGATTTATTATCTACTAGAATATCATCACCCTACCCCCTTCAAAGGGGGACTTTTCAATTAGTGTAATAATTACAGTATTTTACACCTTTGTGTGTCCCCCTCTGATGGGGGCAAGGGGATGACAAACTACATTGAGATTTTAAATCCAGCTCCTTTGTCAAATAGCCAATTAATACATAAACTGCAGCAGAAGCTGGCAGAGCGTGCGGCACAGGGCAACCTGCGCGTGCTCAAAACGACCAGCGGCTTGACAGACTTTTGCTCTAACGACTACCTCGGCCTTGCTCGCTCAGAAAAACTGCGGGCACTTATCCACAAGGAGGAGGAAAAGTATAAACAGCTACCACTGGGCGCAACCGGCTCCCGACTGCTATCAGGAAACCACCCGCTGTTTGAGGAGTTGGAGGGGATCATTGCGCGCTTCCACCACGCGGAGGCGGCCTTACTGTTCAACTCCGGCTACACGGCTAACGTGGGTTTACTGTCGGCACTGCCCCAGCGCGGAGATACTGTTTTGTACGATGAGGCCAGTCATGCCTCTATGAAAGACGGCCTGCGCCTGAGCTTTGCCAAAACCTATGCCTTCCGCCATAACAATGTGGAGGACCTGAAGCAAAAGCTGGAGCGAACGACCGGCCAGGTATATGTGCTGGTCGAGTCGGTATACTCGATGGATGGAGACCAGGCCCCCTTGAGGGAACTGGCACAACTATGTAACGCACATGATGCAGCACTTATTGTGGATGAGGCACATGCCGTGGGCCTTTATGGTGAGAAAGGAGAAGGACTTGTTTCGGCCCTGGGGCTGGAGCAGGAGGTGTTTGCCCGGGTACTAACCTACGGCAAGGCCATGGGCTTGCACGGGGCCGCCGTGGTAGGCCCGCAGGTGCTCCGCGATTTCCTCATCAACTACAGCCGCGCCTTTATTTATACCACCGGGCTGCCGACGCACGCGCTGGTGTCCCTGAAATGCACCTATACTTTACTGACCGAGATGAATCAGGAGCGGGAAAAGGTAAAGCGACTGGCGCAGCTATTGTACCGGAAACTGAACAACATAAGCGGCATCAGCTGCACCCCGGAAGGCAGTGTTATACTTTCTGTTTTCCTGCAACAGCCGCAGCAACTAAAGGTGCTGGCGGCTGCGCTGCAACAAGATGGTTTTGACGTGCGCCCCGTGCTGCCGCCTACCGTGCCCCAAGGTACCGAACGGCTCCGCGTGATCGTGCATGCTTTTAATACAGAAGAAGAAATTGAGGGCCTCGCGCAGGCCATAGCCAAAGGTACATGAAAAGATATTTTGTAACAGGAATCGGAACGGACGTAGGCAAAACAGTTGCCGCTGCCATACTTACCGAAGCCCTGCAGGCCGACTACTGGAAACCTGTGCAAGCAGGCGGCCTGGACTTCACCGATACAGACACTGTAAAAAGCCTGGTTTCTAATGAGCTATCTGTTTTTCACCCGGAAGCCTACAGCCTTAAGATGGCCGCGTCGCCGCATAAGGCTGCCGCGGCAGAGGGCGTGGAGATCGACGTGAAAGGCATGAAACTGCCCGACACCCAAAACAACCTAATTGTGGAGGGAGCCGGCGGCCTGATGGTGCCCCTGAACAAGCGCTACCTCGTGCTGGACCTGGTGCAGCAGTTGGGCCTGGAGGTTATACTTGTCTCCAGAAACTACCTCGGAAGTATAAACCATACCCTTCTCACCGCCGAGGTGCTGCGTTACCGCAAGATTCCGGTGGCCGGCATCATTTTTAACGGTGAGGAAAACGCAACTTCTGAGGATTTCATCGTGAAATACACAGGGCTGCGCCGCCTTCCGTCCATCCGCCAGGAAGCCGACTTCTGCAAAGACACCGTGGCCGAGTACGCGAAAACATTTGAAGGATATTTATAATTGTCGCCTATAGCAGAAACTCTACTAAACTAAACGTGCTTTACCGCACACCTTTAAGTATGAATTTAGCCGAACGTGACCATAACGTAATCTGGCATCCTTATACCCAAATGAAAACGGCAGCGCTTCCTATCCCGATTGTTCGGGGCGAGGGGGCGCTTTTGTTTTCGGAGGATGGCCAGACGTACATTGATGCCGTGGCTTCGTGGTGGGTGAACCTGCACGGGCACGCACATCCCTACATTGCCCAAAAAGTAGCCGAGCAGCTGCAGACGCTGGAGCATGTGATCTTCGCAGGCTTCACGCACCCTGCCGCCGTTACCTTTGCCGAGCGGCTGTTGCAGATCTTGCCGCAGGGCCAGAGCCGCATTTTTTACTCCGACAACGGCTCAACAGCTGTAGAGGTGGCCATGAAAATGGCTATCCAATACTGGAACAACCTCGGTACACCCAAAAAGAAGATCATCGCCTTTCGCGACAGCTATCACGGCGATACCTTCGGGGCCATGGCAGTGAGCGCCCGCAGTGCCTTTACCGCTCCGTTCTGGCCCTACTTATTCGAGGTGGATTTTGTAGATGTACCTACTGCCGGCAACGAGGAGGAAAGTATAAAACAGCTGGAGGCCTTTGCCTTGCGTGGGGATGTAGCAGCTTTCATTTTCGAGCCGCTGGTATTGGGCACAGCAGGTATGGTGATGTATACCCCGGAGGTGCTGGACAGGCTGCTGGAAATTTGCCAAAAGTATGAGATCCTGACCATCGCCGATGAGGTGATGACCGGCTTCGGCCGCACCGGCCGCCACTTCGCCACAGATTACCTCAAGCAGAAACCCGACATGGTGTGCCTCTCCAAAGGACTGACTGGCGGCACGATGGCTTTGGGTGCCACCTCCTGTAACGAAAAGATCTATGAGGCTTTCCTGCACGACGACAAGAGCAAAACACTTTTTCACGGCCACAGCTATACGGCTAACCCTGTTGCCTGCGCCGCCGGCCTCGCAAGTATGGATTTGTTGCTGCAGCCGGAGACACAGGAAAGTATAAACCGCATCGCCCAGCGCCACGCGGCCTTTGCCGAAAGTATAAAAGAGCTGCCACAGGTACTGCAGGTGCGTCAGCGGGGCACCATCCTTGCCGTAGAGTTTGAGGACGGAGGCACCTCCTACTTCAGCAACCTCCGCGATACACTTTATAGTTTTGGTATAGACAACGGTGTTATACTTCGTCCGCTGGGTAATATCATCTATGTGATTCCGCCCTACTGCATCACCGACCAGCAACTGGAGCAAATCTACAAAACCATTAGAGGGATGCAGGAAATCGTGGCTGGCAAGCGCCACCACCCCCGTCCGGACCGGGACATGCTGCATGATTAGATGAAAACCTCGTTTCAAGCCCTCCCCAGTTTTGGGGAGGGCTTTTGAATCGGGATTTACAGGATTTTCAAGAGGGTTCCCACCCCCGGGATGGACTGGATTGTTCGTACAACACGCAGTTTATTTCTGGCGCGAGTCTCCAGACTCGTGTCCTACAAATGATGTGAAGTCTCCGACTTCACTGAGGCCTCAGGCATCAGGTTGGGTTCTGTAAACGTTTATCATCCCCCTACCCCCTTCCAAGGGGGACTTTCACCTCTTTATAATATCGCTGTCATCTCGACCTTCAGGGAGAGATCTGAATCAGGATTTACAGGATTAGTGGATGCGCAGGATTTTTCACCGTCGTACAGCTCCAGATTTCTCGCGGAGTTCGAAGTGACAGGGAAGCAGCGGCTATGGATAAGTATGCGGATTGGAAAATCCGCGGCAGAGAGGTTCCGGACAAGGATGTCCGGAACAGCAACAACAAGAAAGTATAGCCAAAGTATAAAGTATGGCTACAGTCGAGTTACAAACCCGATACTATAAAAGGACACGGGTTACAAACTCGCGCCAGCAGTAGGCCAGCAATAGGAGACATCATTTCAGAACACCCGACAGCCTTCGGGGTGCCAGAAAGGAGCGAATAAACGCTCGTACAAGTATAGCCGGAACAGCGGAACTGAACCCAAGCTATTGAAATATAATACCAACTATTACCCCATCTAAAATACTCCCAAAACACAAAATCCCTCTTTACACCACTAAATTCCCATATTCCTCCTTACCTTTGCAGCCGGTTTGAGCGAGGAGAAGAAACATATCGTTATCCGTGGCTGCGGAGCTATTTCGCCTTTGGGCTTTGATGCAGAAAGTATGGCCGGGGCATACTTTGCAGGCAAGCCAGCTTTCACTTCCATACTTCATCAGGGCCAGCAGACACCTGTGGCAGCCCTGCCAGCAATGGCGGAAGAACAACTGCAGCAGCTTCTCTTATCCAATCCGGTCTATAAGCAGCTTGACCGTTCTGTAATGATGGCGGTGTTTGCCGCCAGGCAGGCTGCGCAGCAAGCTGGCTGGTTACACCCTATCACTGCCACCGATGATGACCTGGCTGTGAACATGGGCTCCTCGCGCGGAGCCACCGGCCTGTTTGAGCAACACTTTGAGGCCTTCCAGCAGGAGAATTTGTCCTCCGCCGCCTCCCCTACCACCACCTTAGGCAACCTCTCCAGCTGGGTAGCCCATGCAGTGAATGCCGGGGGCGGGCAGATCAGTCACTCCATTACCTGCAGTACCGCCCTGATGGCAATTGCCAATGGCGTGGCCTGGCTGAAGGCAGGGATGGCCAAACGCTTTCTGGCCGGAGGCACCGAGGCGCCGCTTACCGATTTTACCATTGCTCAGATGAAGGCGGTGGGTATTTACTCTAAGTTTTGTGATCACCCATACCCTTGCCAGCCTTACGCTCAGGAAAAACAAAATACCTTTACCTTAGGCGAGGGAGCAGCTGTTTTTGCCCTGGAGCAGGTGCAAAACCCTGAAAAAGGCACTCCCATTATAGAAGCTGTCGGACTGGGCTTTGAAAAGCTGGTAAGTAAGACGGGCATCACGGCAGAGGGTATAAATTTCCAGAAGTCTATGCGGCAGGCACTGGAGCAGCTGCCGGAGAAAGACCGCGAAGTGGATCTCATCATCACGCACACGCCCGGCACCCGCGCCGGCGACAAAGCGGAGTTGGCCGCCATACAGGCTGTTTTTGGTGAAAAAGCACCCGCCATCACCACCAATAAGTGGCTTATTGGCCATACGTTGGGAGCCTCCGGGGCACTCAGCTTACAATATGCCCTGCACATCCTGCAGCACCAGCAGTATACTTTTATACCTTACCCAAATCTGCTTGACCAAAGCAAACCGCAAAGTATAAAACGGGTTATGGTAAACGCTGCCGGCTTTGGCGGCAATGCGGCCAGTGTTATCCTTCACGTTATCGGCTAGTTTACTTCCAGCTTTCTCATTCTGGCCTGTGCCAGTATGCTTTGATTTTAACCCAAATCCAATATCCTAAACCCTGCTCCCGGGAAAACCTTTCTGCAAGACTGTCTGCGTAACATCCCACTCATTCACTTTCTAGTTTCAATTTTGATTGAATTATGGCCCATTCAAGTCAAGGATTGTTTCACGCAAAAATAAGTGCAATTTTTCATGATTTCCACTGGACTCAAACAGAGTATAATGAAAATAATAGATCGCATAATTATTCTTCTTATTGTTCTGAGATAAACTTTTCGGCAATAAAAAATTTCATCCAGACACACCCCAAGTAAAATATTTATAAAAAACAAACTAAAAATACAGGGTTATCTAGTGCAATTATTCAGTTCTGTCACTACATATTGCAAGCATACTTAACAAACCCAATGAAAAAAATATTCTACCACAGAATAGTCTTACTTCTTGTGTTTTGCCTTCTCAGCTCACTGCCAGTTGTTGCACAAACACCAGGATTGATCTACAAACCAGCAACTGGCACCGGTGCCAAAGTGATGGACCCTAACAGCGACGGCTACTTGTCCATGACCAGGTCGGGCTTTAGCGGCACAAGCGATGAGGGTGTGGGCATCAGCGAGATCCCTTACCGTCCTTTTCCGGCCCTCACCACGGAGCCTATCTCAGACCTTAACACAGGGTCCAGCGGTGGCCACACAGATTTAGCCACTCCTACTGAGGGAGATGCGTTTACGGGTTCACCGGTAGCGGCTTATTTTGATGGCGCCAATCTGATGTTCCGACTCAGGCTGGGAAGTTCTTCTACTGCCTCAAAGGGATATAGCGTGCTGATCGACAGTGATGGCAAGTTTGACAGCCCCGGCAACAACCCAGGCTTTGAATACGAGGTTCTCCTTGCCTCTAACTTTGCTGTGCAGGTTATCAAGCACACTCCCACAGGCAGTACTGCTATTTTCACAGGCTCTGTAGACCAGTATTCCCAACGTGCGGTAGCGGCCTCCACAAGTGGTAGTAACGCGGACTACTTCTACGATTTCTATGTGCCACTTTCAGCATTCAATGGCGGCATTACAGCTAGCACCCCGTTGCGCATGAGCGGTATAACTGTTACAAGTGCGCAAAGCGGCCTTACCGGCACGGTATCAGATGTAGGGGGCGTTAACTTCCTGTCCTATAACTATGACGCGCCAGCTGCCTGGCGTGCGCTGATCGGTGTTTTCCCGGCAACCAGCCTCACCACGTTGCAAACTTCCGCTTTTCCAAAGGTAGCCGCCACGGCACCGGTTGTAAACAGCCCAATTCAGGCTAACAGCACTTCTATATCAGGATCTTCAGTAGAGGCCGCGGGTTCTACCATTACGGTGTATAGGACGGTGGGAACGGGATCCCCGGTAGCCATAGGCACTACTACGGTCAGCTCGAATGGCAGCTGGACGCTTTCCGGCCTTTCCAGCTCACTATTGGCTGCAGGCAATGTGATAACCGCCACAGTAACAGTGAGCGGCAAGAGTTTATCAGCCTCCTCGAATGCGGTTACTGTATCTGCAGGTATCTGTACTGCTACACCTGCCCCAAAACTTACGGGTATCACAGGCACCACTGGTAACAGAGCGTTGGTTTTAACCCCTAGCTTCAGCGGAAACCAGGTTATCACAGTCTATAACTTAACATCAGGCACTTCACAGGCATCAGTTGTTCTGAACCTTACTGCTGGCACCCCTTACCCTTCATCATCCACCACTGCTCCTGCTTCATTTGTGGTTGCGCAGAATAACAACTATGTCGTTACAGCTACCCCAACAGACGCTGCCGGCAATCCAATTGGGTGCACGTCGTTGCGGTCAAATCAGTTGTGTTATACTACAGGAGGTAACTTCTCGTCCAACCCCCATACTGTCACGATTACTGGCGTCACCTATAACAGTGTCAGCAACACGACTAGCGCACCAAACAATACAGAGGTGCCTACCAACCTTAGCGCGGTAACTGTTTCGATAAACTTTAACGGGAGTTTAGATGCAGGTAACCTTGTTCTGTTCAGGAATGGCGTGCAAACCAACATCTCTGCGCCTTATACGATTGGTACTACCACACAAACACTCAGCCTGGCCGGGCTTTCTCCTGCCCTGACTGTTGGGGATGTCCTGAGTGTCAGAACTATTCAGACAGCGGGGTGCGCCGGTCAATCAACACCTTCCAATTTCTTGACGGTACTGCCTACTTCTGCGGCCCCTGTAATCAACACTCCAAACTGTGGCCTGGTCACTACACTGTCAGGCACGTCATCAGAGGCGGTAGGCACCGTGATCCAGTTTTATACAGGTGGCGTGGCAGGCGACCGCTCGGGCACCCTGGTGGTTCAGAACGGCACCACTACCCCGATCACGGCCTCTGTTAACAGCAACGGCACCTGGGAGGCATACTTCACCACTGCCAGTGGTGGCGGAATCCCAGCCGGGACAGCCATTACAGCCAGGGCAAAAGCATCCGGGAAAGTGCGAAGCGTAAATTCGAACGTGGTTTCAGCTGTTGCCGGCCCAACAGGAGTGCTGACTATCAACAGGCCTATTATCGAGGGATCGACCAGCATTTCCGGTACAGGTCCGGCGAGTTCGATCGGCGCCAAAGTAACCTTGTATTTAGAAGGCACCCCTTTCACGACAACAGTATTGGTAGCAAGTGATGGCACCTGGAAAGTTGAGGGCATTTCAGCCCAGGAGCTTTTCGCTGGCGCTAATGTCTCTGCTACCTACACACCAACCAGCCAGTGCGAAAGTATGAAATCGGCCATCGTAACTGTTTCGTGCAGCGCACCGGCTGTAACCTATACCATGACGCCTTCTGAAACGCAGACCTGCGGCGGCAATACTGTAAACTTCACACTGTCAGGCTCCACCTATGGCATCTCGTACAGGTTGCTGGCAAATGGAGTAGAATCAGGGGCCTCTGTGATAGGAACAGGCGGACCGATTACCCTTACCTCGGCTGTACTCACTAACCTCACGGCCTCAAACCAAACCGTTACCTTCACATACCGCGCGCGAAAGGTTGGAGGTTCTGCCTGCGATGCCACTTCTACTGGTACCGTAGCCATAACAGTGCGTCCGCAACCGATAACCTCTGGCTTAGCCTTTACGAGCACCACAGGCAGCACATGTGCCAACTCTAGTGCCAGTATCCTGCTAAACGGAACCAGCACAACCTATACGTACCAACTGATGAATCAAACCACCAATACCCTGGTAGGATCTCCGGTGACAGGGGTAGCTTCTGGCTCTATAACATTGAGCACGGGTATCGTTACGGCTAACACCACTTATGGGCTGGCCATCACGTTTGCATCCGGTACAACCCCTTGCTCCACTACCCTGGCTAACCAGGTTTCTGTTACGGTAACGGGTGCACCAACCAACACGGCCGTATATGCGGCCTATGACCAGGTATGTGCCAATGGCTCGACCCCTATCTATGTGGCTACATTAAACAATGCTGGTTACCAGTATAAAGTATACCGCAAAAAAACAGCAGCCAATGGTTTGGGAGCTGATGCCCTGTTAGGCACCCTGACCGGAAACGGTGCCACCCAATCCGTTTCCAGCGGCAGCCTGGCAACAGCAGGCACGGAGGAGTTCTATGTTACGGTGACCTCTGCCAGTTGCGGCACCGTAACCCTGACAATGACAGCGCAGGTGCAGGTATCGAGCACGCCGGAGCTGGCCGACGCCGGAGCTGACAAGACTTTTTGCGGCAGCTCAACAGTACTGAATGGCAACAGCATCGCCGCCAGCACGGGCATGTGGACACAGATCAGCGGCCCATCCGTTGCTACCTTCAGCTCAGCTTCTGACACGGATGCTACGGTTGGCGGCTTAGTATCGGGCGCCTATGTGTTCCGCTGGACGGTGCAGACAACCTGCGGCGGTTCATACAGCCAAAGTGCCGATGACGTAAAAATAACCATCAACTGTGATGCCAGCTATACGTTGGCAATTCCTAAGTATAAGGATGAGTATGCCGGAGGTGAGATTCTCGCGCGGGCAACAGACCCGGATGGCCCTATAACCACAGCGTCAATCACACAAGGCGCGCTTCCTGCGGGCATCTTCTTTAACGCTGCAAACGGCAACCTAAGCGTTGCAAACCCTGGTGGGTTGATCGAAGGAATTTATCCATTGACGATCAGACTCGTAGATGCCGCCGGGGGAACAACAGTTACGGACATCGTGCTCCGCATTTATGGAAACTCCCCTTCCATTGTGCCATTACCAGTAGAGTTGGTCTACTTCAGGGCAACAGCACAACAGTACTCGGTGGAGTTAAAATGGCTTACGGCCTCTGAAGAGAACAACCAGGAATTTGTAATTGAGCGTAGCGTTGACGGAAAAAACTATATTCCTATCGGCACTGTGACAGGTGCCGGGTCAACCACGCTGTCGCAACTTTACACTTTCACCGATAGTGAGGTGCCTGCCGGAATAGTTTATTACCGCCTGAAACAAATTGATTATGACGGGCAATTCAACTACAGCAAAGTAGTTTCTATCAGGCTCAAGGAAACCATCGCACAAGGCAAGCAGCTTAACGTATGGCCGAACCCGTTTGAGGAAGAACTCCATGTGGAGGTGTATGCGCCGGTTGCCAATGAGGTGAGTTTAGTTGTTTCCGACCTGAAAGGGCGCATCATATATCAAAGATCCGTCCAGCTGAAAATGGGGACGAACAAACTTAACCTATCCCTTCAGGAGCTTTCAACCGGCGTGTACTTATTGCATCTTCAGGGAACAGACATAACAGGAAAAGCAAAAGTGATAAAGCACTAAACAGCTTGTAAGTATAAGATATACAGGAACGGCCGGATGAACTATCCGGCCGTTCTTTTTTTACCCTGAAAAGTAAGCCTTGGCAAGTTATTCGAACTTATTCCGCTGATTTTTTGCTACTTTTGTGGTATAACATCACTCATTTTTTTCATCTGAATGAAAATACTCAAGTTCGGCGGTACCTCGGTGGGGTCAGCTGAGAGAATGAAGGCGGTAGCCTCGCTCATCCGGAATGGTGAGCCTAAAATTGTGGTGCTTTCGGCAATGTCAGGCACTACCAATGCATTGGTGCAGATAGGAGAAAACCTGTACCAGAATAAAAACCACGAAGCAAAGGCGCTGATAAAGGCCTTACACGATAAGTATAAACAGGTGGTAGAGGAACTCTACACCTCCGAAGATAAAAAGAAACAGGCAAACGAGCTGCTGAACCAGCACTTCGACTACCTCACTGCGTTTACACTCGACCTCTTTACCATACACGAGGAGCGCGCTGTACTGGCGCAGGGCGAGTTATTGAGCACGGCACTTTTCCAGTTTTACCTGGAGGAGCAAGGTGTGAACGCTGTGTTGCTGCAAGCCCTTAACTTCATGAAGATCGATGAGAACGAGGAGCCGGACAACGAGTACATCGCCACGCAACTGAAAAAAGAGCTGGAGAAACACCCGAACGTTGAGCTGTTCATCACGCAGGGTTATATTTGCCGCAACGCTTTCGGGGAGATAGATAACCTGAAGCGCGGTGGCTCTGACTATTCTGCCTCCCTGATAGGCGCTGCCGCAGACGCAGAGGAAATCCAGATATGGACCGACATAGACGGCATGCACAACAATGACCCGCGCATCGTGAAGAACACCTACCCGATTGCGGAGCTGTCGTTTGATGAGGCGGCGGAGCTGGCATACTTTGGTGCCAAAATCCTGCACCCGAGCAGCGTGCAGCCGGCCAAGCAGAAGAACATCCCGGTAAAGCTGCTGAACACCATGGAGCCGGAGGCAAAAGGCACCACCATTAGTACCAACACAGAAGGTGGCAAGATTAAAGCGGTGGCAGCCAAAGATGGTATCACGGCGATTAAAATAAAGTCCGGGCGAATGCTTTTGGCCTACGGTTTCCTGCGCAGCGTGTTTGAGGTATTCGAAAGGTATAAAACACCGATCGACATGGTAACCACATCCGAGGTGGCCGTGTCGCTCACGATCGATAACGACAAGCATATAAACGAGATACTGGCAGAGCTGAAGGAGTTTGGCCAGGTGGAGGTAGACAGAGATCAGACGATCATTTGCGTAGTGGGTGATTTTATAGCGGAGCGGAGCGGCTCCGGGCTGGCCATATTTGAGTCGCTGCAGCACATCCCGCTGCGCATGATCTCCTATGGCGGAAGCAAGAACAACATCAGCCTCCTGATTAATGAAGCTGATAAAGTAGAGGCTTTAACAAAACTGAACGATGGCATCTTTAATAGAAACGGCGCCCATGCTTAACCTGAACCCGGAGCAGCTGCAGCAACACGCTACTCCGTTTTATGCATACGACCTGAACCTGCTGCGCCAAACGCTGCAAAGCGCGCAGCAGGAAGCCGAGAAGTATAACTTCCATGTGCATTACGCCCTGAAGGCCAATGCCAACACCCCTGTGCTGGATGAGATGCGGAAGCATGGCTTCGGGGCCGACTGCGTAAGCGGCAACGAGGTGAAGGCTGCCATAGAGAACGGCTTCTCGCCAAAGGAGGTGGTTTTTGCCGGTGTGGGCAAATCTGATGACGAGATAAATTTTGCGCTGGACCAGGAGATATTCTGCTTTAACTGCGAGTCGAAGCATGAGCTGGAGGTGCTGAACGAACTGGCCGAGAAGAAAGACACGACGGCCCGCGTGGCGCTGCGCATCAACCCGAACGTGAATGCCAACACGCACAAGTATATTACTACCGGCCTGGAGGAGAACAAGTTCGGGATTAACGCCTGGGAACTGGAAAGCGTGCTTGAGCTGCTGCAGCAACTGAAGCATGTGCAGCTGATCGGCATCCACTTCCACATCGGCTCCCAGATAACGGACCTGACGGTGTTCAAAAACCTTTGCACCCGCGTGAATGAGTTCCAGGAGTGGTTCCTGGCGCATAACATTCAGCTGGAGCACGTGAACGTGGGCGGTGGACTGGGTGTGGACTATTACCACCCTGACGAAAACCTGATTCCTGATTTTGCCGCCTACTTCGGGCTGTTTAACCAATTTCTGGAGTTGAGGCCCGGGCAGCAGGTGCACTTTGAATTGGGCCGCTCGTTGGTAGCGCAGTGCGGCACCCTTGTCTCTAAAGTGCTTTACATCAAAAACGGGATATCCACTAACTTCGCCATACTAGATGCAGGCATGACGGAACTGATCCGTCCGGCGCTTTACCAGTCGTACCACAAGATCGAAAACCTGACGAGCCAGAAACCGGAGGTGCGTTACGATGTAGTAGGCCCGATCTGTGAGTCGAGCGATTGCTTTGGCAAGGCCGTGATGCTGCCTGAGACTAACCGCGGCGATTTGATCGCCATTCGTACAGCCGGTGCCTACGGCGAGGTAATGGCCTCCGCCTATAACCTGCGCGATAGGGCAAAGGCCGTTTACGTGTAGAAAATAAAATCTTTAAGTATAAAAAAAGCCGCCCTTGCAGTGCAAGGGCGGCTTTTTTTATACGATGCGGTTTAGCGGGCGTTATTGCCGGAGCCTTTCTTACTACTAGCCACCGGCACTTCCGTTGATACGATGAAATCCGGTTCGGCATGTGCAATTCCTTCCTTACCCTTCAGGTAGTTTGCCAGCTCCAGGGCGTTTCCGGATGAGTTTTTATCAACCTGCACAAGGTATGTTTGTCCGCTTAGCGGCATCAGCACCTCTGCGTTATACTCTGCGGCGTAGGCGGCCAGTGCTTCCTGGCTCCCCTCCTGCACCGTCACAATGGCTTCGTTGCTAATCCCCAGCAGGCCATCGCCGTTCATAAAGTAGGGCGCCACATAGGTGATAGCAGGATCTTCAGCCAGTAACTCCATCGCCTTTTCTACCTGCTTGCAGTTCAGTCCATCAACCAGTTCAATGTTGTGCAGCAAGGCCGAGTTAGAGCTGATCTGGCCGTTTTTGCCCTGTACAAATCCATAGGCGGTCACTGCTGCTTCCTCTTCCTCAGCACTCAGGCCACTCGCAAAAGCCACCAGTACCTGTTTTGTGAACACGTTGCCCAGGTTTTTCTGCTCGTTGTTATAGAAATAAGTATAATTCTCACAGGAGCCGTTGCCAGCCTGTGCCCTTAGTAAGGTTGGGCCGGCCTTTATGTTTCGGATGGGAGTAGCCCCATCATGCCTACAAGATGACAGTACAAGCACTACCATCAGGAAGGTGAATAAATGTATAGAAATTTTCCTCATCTTGGTACAAATTTTAATCGATAACAGATTGATTATTTGTACGAAGAGACTTTGACAATAGCTACATTTTCAGTAAATTAAAAATAAGCATAGTATAATTTATATATACCTATTTATTGTTTAATTGCTTATTGCAGACACCAGCATAAAATAAAGTACAAAACAAGCCTCAAATCAGGCGGCTTCTTCCAGCACCAGTCCAGAGGCATTTATCACTTGCTCAGCGGTAACATGGACCGGAAGTTGTGCTATAAATGCGATGGTTTGTTTTAGGGCTGGCAGGTGCAACAGCAGGTCTTTCCGGCGGATGGTGCCCACCAGCTGCCCAGCTCTGGCATCCACACCAAACGAGGTTAGCTCAAGCCAGGGCAGCTCCGGCAACAGCTCTGGCATGGTGGTGCGCAGGTAAATTTTCAGCTCATCGTCCTCCTCCAGTACCACCGGCTTTAGTTGTTCCTCATCATTATACTTGAATTTAGGATAGTTATACTTGTAGCCGGCCAGCGCCGCCGACACATCGGCCCACACAGCAGATCCGGTTGGGTGGCTTCCAGCGCCACGGCCCTTCAGAAACTGGTCGCCGGCGTAGCGGGCCTGCAGCTGCACCCCGTTGAACTCCGCCTCCACATAGTAAAGCTCCGAACTTGGAAAGACCAGTGTGGGCAGTACCTGCAGCTGCAGTTTATTGCTTTTATTGAGCCTGGCCGAAGCCACCAAACGGATGCGCGCGCCCAGCGCCTGTGCCAGTGTCACATCGCGACTTGCTATGTGCTGAATGCCGGCCCGCAGCACTTGTTCCGGCTTTATAACGGCCCCAAAAGCGTGCGCCGCAATCAGGCTGATCTTGTGCAGGGCATCGTAGCCCCCCACATCCAGCGTCGGGTCGGCCTCGGCAAACCCAAGCGCCTGCGCCTGTGCCAGCGCCTCGTTATAGGACAGCCCCTCTGCATCCAGCTTAGTGAGGATGTAATTAGAAGAACCGTTCAAAATACCGCTTACCTCCTGCAGGGGCTCATTCCCATAGTATGCCTCCAGCGTGCGCAGAATCGGGATGCTGCCGCAGACGGCCGCCTCGTACAGCAGGGTGCCGCCAAACTCCTGCTGCAACGCCACCAGCTCCGTCAGGTTTTCTGAGATCATCTTCTTGTTAGCTGATATGATGGTTTTGCCTGCCTCCAGCGCCTGCCGCACAATCTGCAGCGCCTCTTTCGGGTCGCTGATCAGCTCGGCGAACAAATCTATACTTTCATCCTGCAACAGCTCCTGCGGGTTATAAGTAAAGCTGTGGCTGGGGAGCGTGCGCAGTTTTTCCCTGTCGCGCACGCAGATACGGGCCACCTCCAGGTGCGGGTTGTCCTGCAGTACATCGTGCAGCCCCTGGCCCACGCAGCCGAAGCCAAAGATCCCGATTCGTTTACCGCTCTTGCTTTTCATAGTTAAGTTCTTCTTCAGTTAGTATTTCACTTTTATAAAATTGCTGAATGGCGTTCTCCAGTTGGTCCACCTCCACCAAAAAGCCATCGTGCCCGTAGTTAGAGCGAATAAGGTGAAAGGCTGAACCCGACACCTGGGCGTGCAGGAAATACTGCTCCTCCACCGGAAAAAGCAGATCGGTATCTACGCCCACAAACAGGCAACGGGCTTTCACGTGCGCCAGCGCCCGCTCCAGGCCTCCCCTTCCACGCCCCACGTTATGCGAGTCCATGGCTTTGGAGAGTAGCCAGTACGTATAGGCATTGAATCGCTGCGCCAGCTTCTCGCCCTGGTATACCTGGTAGCTGGAGGCCCGGAAGTTGTCGGTGATGCTGTGCCCCGGCTCCTGCTGCGCCTCGTTGTAGGTATTGTAGTGGCGGTAAGACAGCATGGCGATGGAGCGCGCCGTCTTCAGCCCCTCCCTGCCTGCCTCGGGGGTGCTGCTGGCCCAGGTCGGGTCCTGCCGGATGGCCATGCGCTGGCTCTCGTTAAAGGCGATGCCCCACGGAGAGTGGCGCGCGTTGCTGGCCACGTGCACCAGCCGCTCAAATACCGCGGGTTTCTGCAGCACCCACTCCAGCGCCTGCTGCCCACCCAAAGAGCCACCCAGCAGCGTGTGCACCTGCTTCAGCCCCAGTTCCTCGCGCAACAGGTCAAAGGCCCTTACGATGTCGTGGTTGGTGAGCTGCGGGAAAGTATGGAAGTATGGCTGCAGCGTTCTGGGATTCACCGAAAGCGGCCCTGTGGATCCGTAGCACCCGCCCAAGGTGTTGGCAGATACTACAAACCACTCGCGCGGATCGTAAAGTTTGCCCTCCCCAAACAGGTCGCACCACCAGTCGGTAAAGTCGGAGCTGCCGGTGAGGGCATGGCACACCCACACCACATTGCTGCGCTGCTGGTTTAAGGTACCGTAGGTAGTATAAGTCAGTTGGAAGCCCGGCAGCACTGCCCCGGACTCCAGTTGAAACTCTTGCTGATAATGGAAAACGTGATGTTCTGGCATTTTATACTTAGGCTATAGCCGGCTCCGCCTCCAATACTTTGGCAAAGGCCTGCTCAAAATCTGCTTTTATGTCTTCTATATGCTCGATACCCGCGGATACGCGCAGCAAGGTTGGGTCTACGCCGGCACTTAGCTGCTCAGCGTCGCTTAACTGTTGGTGCGTGGTGGAAGCGGGGTGGATGATCAGCGTTTTAGCGTCGCCCACATTGGCCAGGTGACTCACCAGTTGAAGGCTATTCACAAACTTCTCCGCCTGCTGCTTGTCGCCTTTCAGCTTAAAGGACAGCACCCCGCCAAAGCCTCGATTCAGGTATTTTTTAGCCAAAGTATGATAAGGACTGCTCTCCAGGCCAGGGTAATTCACGCTTTCCACCAGCTCGTGCTGCTCCAGCCACTTGGCCAGCGCCAGGGCATTTTGCACCGTCCTGTCCACACGCAGCGAGAGCGTCTCCAGGCCCTGCAGCAGCAGGAACGAGTTAAACGGACTCAGCGCCGGACCAAAATCCCGTAGACCTTCCACACGGGCACGAATGGCGAAGGCAATGTTACCGAAAGGTCCGTTCTCCCCGAAAACCTCCCAGAAGTTAAGGCCGTGGTAGCCTTCGGATGGCTCCGAGAACTGCGGGAATTTGCCGTTGCCCCAGTTAAAGTTGCCGCCATCCACAATTACACCGCCTATACTTGTGCCATGGCCGCCAATCCACTTCGTGGCAGATTCCACCACCACGTTCGCTCCATGCTCCAGCGGGCGGAACAGGTAGCCGCCGGCGCCAAAGGTATTATCCACCACCAGGGGAATATCATACTTGCGGGCAACCGCGGCAATAGCCTCAAAATCAGGAATGTTAAAGCGCGGGTTACCGATTGTCTCCACGTAAATAGCCTTGGTCTTCTCATCGATCAGCTTTTCGTAGCTCGTTACCTCGTCATTCTCCGCAAAACGTGCCTCAATGCCCAGGCGCTTGAACGATACCTTAAACTGATTGTAAGTGCCGCCATACAAATAGCTGGTTGTCACGAAATTATCCCCTGCCTCCAAAATATTGTTGAGGGTTATGAACTGGGCTGCCTGTCCCGATGCGACGGCCACAGCCGCAGCTCCTCCCTCCAACGCGGCAATGCGCTTCTCAAACACATCGGTTGTCGGGTTCATGATACGGGTATAGATGTTCCCGAACTCCTTCAGTGCAAACAGGTTGGCTCCGTGCTCAGCGTTCTTGAAGGCGTAGGAAGTGGTTTGGTAGATAGGTACGGCACGCGATTGTGTGGTTGGATCTATTTCCTGGCCGGCGTGCAGCTGAAGTGTATCGAAGTGCAATGATTTAGACATGGTTATACTGGTATAATGATGATTAAAGGAAGTTAAATATGATATTTTACAGAAAGGAAAGGCTGCTCAGGTATACATTGGCCATAGCAGCAGATGCAGGATCTGCCACTAAGCCAAATATGAAAACAGGAATTTTATACCTTGATTAGCAACAACAGCCACGCATGACGCACATGGTCGTGCGCATGACTAAAGTTTTAGCAGGAGCTAAATAGAAGTTATTCGACGGCAGATCTGCTGTCGATGGTACTGATACTACGTGCTGTGTTGAGTTGATTCCCTTGTTCATGGCCGTATCAATTTATATTCGTCCGGCACCCTGCCGAACTCAGGAATTAGCACCTTAACTCCGTTGGTTAGGTTGCTAGCGCTTCACAGAGCCTGTCTCTCCACGCTTCTTTATAAATCAATGCGCTAAGGGCGTATTGACTTGATGTTGCAAGTATACGGGGCGTTTTTTAAAAAAGCCAAATGTTTTTTCGATTTTTTTGGAAATAGTTGTCCTGATAGGGAGTTTTCAAAGAGTGTTTTCAATTTCTTAAATACCCGACAGTCTTAACCATACATGCATCCCGCGTATTTTACCATTCTAAATTTTGTTTAGTCAGATGGCGTGACTGTGGCTTTTGTCCCCCTTTTCTGGCGCAAGGCTTTAGACTTATGTCTTTTTATGGTGTTGAGTTTGTAACGCAACTGTAGCCATACTTTATACTTCCATAGCCGCTGCTTCCCGCAGCTTGACACAAGCTATCCTTTCTAGCCGCCGTTCATCCTTAGTCTTACATAGCTATCGTTGCACCTCTGGCTTTGGCTCCCTCCAGCCCGGGAGGGCTCGTCTTTGGGCATCGCGCTGGGACCTTTTCCTTTGCTCCTGCGTCGCAATGCCCTCACGGGCACCGGATCTCACAAGGCACTCAACCCAAAGACTGGGATAAGTTCGATAGCCACTGCTCACGGAGCTTGAACCAGGTCCCCCTTTGAAGGGGGTTGGGGGATGACAATCGTCTGCCAAAAACTCCCTCTCCTGTTTTTAGGGGAGGGCCGAGGTGGGTAAAAACCCCTTCGAAGTCGCAGATCCCGGACTTGATTCGGGTGGGGGCTGGGGAATGATAATCGGTTATAGAAAATTCCCCTCCTCTAGACTAGCCAAAACGAGAGTTTTGAGCTAGCGAGCGTAGCTCAAGGGCTGGGTTCATCATTCCCTAGCTCTAAACTTTTAACTTCCAGTAAGGGGGCAGGGCGGTTGGACCCGGTGCTGCAGAAAATCCTGTTTATTCCATAATCTTGTAAATCCTGATTCAGGCAAAAAATATTTTCTACCTATCCTTACTAATTATCTTAGCCAAAAAAATCCTATCTTCGAAGCATAGGAACCGGCGCTCTGCCGGTAGTGCAGGAGAGAATTAACGTAGTTGAACCCATGTCCCAGATGTTTTTTCGCCAGACGGTAGTGTACGAGGAACAGACCCCGCTCTCGCTGTATGAGCTGCACCAGCAGATACGTGAGGAGCTGGAGGTGGCGTTTCCGGACAGCTATTGGGTGGTGGCGGAGGTGGCACAGGTAAACGTGGATCGCCGGAAAGGCCATTGCTACCTTACCTTGGTGGACAAAGGCGACGACGCACGGCAGATGCTGGCGCAGGCCCGGGCCACGATCTGGGGTTCGCGTTACCAGATGCTGGGGCGCTACTTTGAGGAGAAAACCGGGCAGCCCCTGAAAGCCGGCTTAAAAGTGCTGCTGCAGGCTACGGTTCGCTTTCATGAACTCTACGGCCTTAGCCTTGACATCACCAACATTGACCCAAATTATACCATCGGCGACCTGGCCCGCCAACGCCTCGAAACACTGAAGCGGCTGGAAGCCGAAGGCCTGCTGGAGGCGAACAAGGAACTGGAGCTGCCATTGGTACCGCAACGCCTGGCGGTCATCTCTTCGGCAACGGCTGCCGGTTTCCAGGACTTTATACATCAGCTGGAAAGCAATAGCTACGGTTATACTTTCCAGACCACCCTCTTCCCGGCAACGGTGCAGGGCAATGATGCCCCTGCTTCCGTGGCGCAGGCTTTTGCACAGGTTGCACGGAACAGCGAGGAGTTTGACGCCATTGTGCTGATTAGAGGCGGTGGCTCCCAAACGGATTTGAGCTGCTTCGACGACTATAAAATAGCTGCGGCCATCGGGAATTCCCCGCTGCCGGTACTCACGGGCATCGGCCACGAGCGCGACGAAAGTATAGCCGATCTGGTGGCGCACACACGCCTGAAGACGCCCACGGCGGTTGCCGGTTTCCTAATCGATAGGTTCCGGGAGGCGGAGGAGCAAGCAGAGAATCTGTTCGACAGCATCCGGATGTTCGCAGCGCAGCAGCTGAAGCTGACCGATGATAAACTGGAGCGCATCAGCCTGCGCTTTCAAAACATTACTCGCCAACTGCTGCAGGGCAATAAAGACAAACTGGAAAGCCTGTCGCGGGGACTTCTACTAAAACCCAAGGCATACCTGGAAACCCAGCGGCATTGGATAAGTGATCTGGATAAGGACATCAACTCCGGTACTAAGGACCTGCTGCACGAACGGCAGCGATACCTGCAGGAGCTGTCGGTATGCGTGGAGGGACGGAGCCAGCGCTACCTGCACATGAAGGAACATGAGCTTAACCACTTGGTACACTGCGTGGAAACCGAGGCAAAAGACAAGCTAAAAAACGAGCAACTGACCTTTGCAAAGTATAGGGACAGGCTGGAATACAGGTCTAAGGGCAAACTGCAGGGCGAAAATCACCGCCTGAAACTGCTGGAGATGAGCATTGAAGCAAACAACCCCGAGAAGCTATTGCTACGCGGCTACACGCTTACGCTCGTTAACGGCAAGATCATTAAAAGTATAAAAGAAGTAAAAACCGACGATGTGGTGGAAACCAGGATGCAGGACGGCACCCTCCACAGCATGGTCGTAAATATTGATACAGATGAATAAAGATTTAAAGGATATGACGTACCGCGAGGCAACGCAGGAGCTGGAGGAGATTTTACGCGCCATCGAAAATGACGCTGTGGATGTGGATGAGCTGACCCAGAAAGTACAACGCTCCTCGCAGCTGATAAAGCTGTGCAAAGAGAAGCTCCGCAAAGCCGAAAAAGCCATCGACCAAGTGTTTAACGAGGAAAACTGCGACACGCCAGCCCCTGCCAAGCCGCAGGAAGGTAGTGCGGGGAGTTTGTTTTAGCATCACCCAGCCTGTAGCTATGTGCAGTAAAAAGCCGCGAGCTTTCAGCTCGTGGCTTTTTATTGCACAGTTTTCAACTGATACGGCTCTAAGCAAGTATAAAACCCGCTTACGACAGCTGAAAGCTTGCCCATAAACGCCACAAAATGTAATCTTGCGGCAGGGAACCTACTTTTATACTTGCTGTTCTTATCAGCAGAAGTGTATACCCACCCCTAACCCCTCCCGAGAGGGGAATTATACCTCTCCCCAGCCCTCTCCTTTTCTCGAGGGCCCCTACCCCCAAAACAGGAGAGGGAGTCCGGTTCAAGTAGTATAGCGGAGGCTATCGAACAGATCTCAGTCTTTCCGTTGAGCGCCTTTGGAGTTTTTCCGGTGACGAGCGGCAGCGAGGCATTGCGACGCAGGAGCAAAGGAAAAGCTCCCAGCGCGATGCGGGAAGACGAGCCCTCCCGGGCTGGAGGGAGCCAAAGCCAGAGATGCAACTGTAGGTATGTAAGACTGAGGATGAACGGCGGCTAGTAAGGATAGCTTGTTTCAAGCTACAGAAAGAAGCAGTTATTAAGGTAAAGGTATAAAGTATGGCTCACGCGGATTAGGAAATCCGCGGCAGGAAGGTTCCGGACAAGGATGTCCGGAACAGCGGGAAAGGCAAGTATAAAAGTATAGCCAAAGTGTAAGGTATGGTTGAAGTTGCGTTACAAACTCACAACCATAAAAGGACACACGTCTGAAGACTTGCGCCAGAGGGATAAACCTGTTGATCAAAGTACCTTTTTAAAAGTAGAAAGCCACAAGGTATTGCGACTCTACATCAGGTAAAATCACTCAAATCAAGCTTAAGTTACACACATCACCGGTGAAGTTCCTTCACCTCTTTCCACGTCCAGTTATACTTTGGCTGGATGTTTTGGTAAGCCTGTCGGTAATAAGCGACCACCTCCTCTTTCAGCTGCTCTACAGATAGGGACGAAGTGTAAATCTCGCGCTCGGTGGGGTTGGCATAGGTTTCGGAGCGGGTAAGTTTATCGCCGTCCAGGCGGAGCAGCGGGCCAGTTTCCGTGATGGCCTCGTAGGTCCAGCGACGCCCGGAGGATTCCAGTTCGTTCAGGCGTGCGGCGAGCGGCGCCATACTCAGGCGCGGCAGGGTTGGCCGGGAGGCGATATCGACCCAGGTAGTATACTTATACTCCAACTCATACTTGTTGCCCTGGTAGCAGGCCAGCACCATATCAAAGCCCTGCGTGCGGCTGAAAAGCGCGTAATAGTGCAGCGGGTGCGGCGTTTCGATAATGATCAGTCCGATCTCGGGATGGCGCGTGATTTTCGTTTCGGGCTTATACATGTCGCGGTAGCCGAGCAACACACTAGCCACCTCGTCCTCCCAAGCTCCTCGTTCCCAGTCAGGGTCCTGCAGCACACGACCGAACTCACGCAGAAAATATCGAAACTTCTGCACACACTGCGCCGCTTCCTTCTCCTTCATCTCATCTGCCTCAAAAGGTTTGTAGAACAGCTCCCGCTCCTTGGCATTCAGCCAGCAGACCAGCTTCAGCGCCTCCCCGGCAAGCGGGTGGTTCAGGTCCAGCTCCCGGAAATCTCCAATCAGGGCCATCTGCCGCAGCAGCTCCTCGTGCTCCAGGGCCATTTCCGGGTTCAGCAAAGCCCATACGCCCACAAACCCATCAATGTCAAAATGGTTGGCGGTTACGTAAGGCAGGTCCAGTTCGGGCAGGTTCTGGCGCATGGCGTTCAGCACAATAGCGGCGCTGGAATCGTCTTTCACTGATTCAGGTGTAGGCGCACCCTTCCAGTGCGAGAGCATAAAGCCATTGGAGTGGGTGCTGTCCACCACAATGGCTTTTTTATCCTTAACCTCCGAGAAAGGTATAAACTGTCGTTTCTGCATGGCCTAAAATTGCAGATACACAGGCCAACCTGCAAGTTTTTTTATACTAATCTGAGTGTAATCATACTACCATCATCAACACAAATCATACAACACTTTTAAGCTATACTTGCTAACTTACCGGCAGAAACAACAAGCATACGCCCATGGCACTTCAGAAAACCTACCGCACCTCCCTCACCCTCCTCACCGACCTCTACCAACTGACTATGGCCTACGGCTACTGGAAAAAAGGCATGGCCGAGCGCGAGGCGGTGTTCCATTTATACTTTAGAAAGCACCCGTTTGGCGGCGGCTATACTGTTGCGGCTGGTTTGGAGCATGTGGTGGAGTACCTGCAGGCGCTGAAGTTCACGGAAGATGACCTGACCTACCTCAGCAGCCTGAAGGGCAGCCAGGGACAGCCGCTTTTTGAGCAGGAATTCATAGAATACCTAGGCCAGATGGAGTTTACCTGCGATGTGGATGCTGTGCCCGAAGGCACTGTAGTGTTCCCGAGCGAGCCAATGGTGCGCATAAAAGGACCTTTGCTGCAAGCGCAGCTTATCGAAACGCCATTGCTCACCATCATCAACTTCCAGACACTTATTGCCACCAAAGCCGCCCGAATTAAAGAGGCTGCCAAAGGTGATACCGTGATCGAGTTTGGTATGCGTAGGGCACAAGGCATAGATGGTTCCCTTTCGGCGGCCCGGGCAGCCTATATTGGCGGGGCCGATGCCACCTCTAACCTACTGGCGGGGCAGCTGTACAATATTCCGGTGAAGGGCACACACGCCCACAGCTGGGTACAGGCCTTTGATACCGAAGAGGAGGCTTTTGAGGCTTATGGTGATGCCTTCCCGAAGGACTCTGTTTTCCTGGTAGATACTTACGATACCTTGGAAGGAGTGCAGAAAGCCATCGCCGTGACGAAGAAGCTACAACCAAAAGGCTTCATTTTCGGTGGCATCCGCCTCGACTCCGGTGACCTGACTTACCTGAGCAAGGAAGCACGCAAGCTGCTGGACGAAGCTGGTTTTCAGGATGCCAGCATTGTGGCCAGCAACGATTTGGATGAGCGCCTGATTACACACTTAAAGCAGGAAGGCGCCAAGATAAACGTATGGGGTGTGGGCACCAAAATGGTAACAGCTTACGACCAGCCTGCACTGGGTGGCGTGTACAAACTGGCCGCCATCAGGAATGGAGAATGGGAATATAAGATCAAACTGTCGGAGCAACTGGCAAAAACCTCGAATCCGGGCATCTTGCAGGTGCGGCGATTCTACAACCAGGAGCGCTACCTTGCCGACATGATCTATAATGTGCAGGAGCCGCTGCCAAAGTATCCGCAGATCGTGGACCCGCTTGACCCAACCCGCCGCAAAAATGTGGAAGAAAACACGCAGTACAAAGACCTGCTGGTGCCAATTTTTGAGCAAGGTAAGCTTGTTTATACTTTGCCTGACCTACCAAGTATAAAAGCCTATACCTTGGAAGAGGTTGGCCAACTGCACGAAAGTATACGCCGCTACCTAAACCCGCACAGCTACCCGGCAGGCCTTGAGAGTGGTTTGCACCAGTACAAAACCGACCTGATCCTGAAATTGAGGGAGATGGAATAAACAGGAAATCAGCCAGCAGAAAAGGTATTATTGATGGGCGATTTATACTTTATCTGCGTTTACCGCGCCTGTTTGATATTTTCTCGATTCGCTTGCTGCGTACCCACTTTAGGTATTTCTGCAGCGGCTCCGCCTGCTGCAGGGCGGGTATGGTATTGTAAACCTGCGCCAGCTCGCGGTTGTTGAAGGTGAGATGCAATGTGCTGTGGCAGGGCTGGCACAACTCAGCAGTGGCCCCGTAACGGCCTCCTTCCTCGCGGGGCACCAGGTGGTGCCGCGACAGGTTCAGTACCTCCCTGCCACAAAGCTCACACACCTGATCTGTCTGTTTCTTGGCCATCTGGGTTATACTTTGTTTATAAACAGCATCCTGACTAAGATGGTTTATAACATCTAAATGCACAAAGTATAGCAGAACAACAGCAAAAAAACACCCGGCTCTTTCAGAACCGGGCTTTCATTTCATAAGTATGGGAACAGGGCTCCTTTCAGAAAGAATCTATCTTGATGCCGGATGAGAAATACCCTTTGCCGGCACGCAAGGCCTGCAGCGCCTGCCGCAACTCATCGGGTTCTGAATTTTTAAGCAGATACCCTTTTACGCCTTCCTCCAGAAGACTCTCTACCAGCGCCTCGTCGCCATAGGTAGACATTACCAGGATGCGCACATCCGGATACTTGGACAGCAGGTAGCGGGATGTGGCCACGCCGTCCATTTCGGGCATTTCCAGGTCCAACATCACCACATCGGGTAGGTTAGATTCAATTTTCTCGAGTAGCTCGGCGCCATTGCTGGCGTCTGCTACTAATGTGATTTCGTCGAAGGCTTTTAACAGTTCCAGAACCCCCTTCCGGAACAGGTTATGATCATCGGCGATTGCCAAAGTAAGCGGCTGGTACTCCATAGGCAGTAACAGATTTAAAGATTATTGGTTGGTTGTGTAAGCTCGGGTGATGTTGCCGGTATTGTAATAATGGCGGTTGTACCGCTCCCAGGTCTAGAAGTGATGGCAATGCTTCCGTTCAGGAGTGCCGCGCGGCTCTGCAGACTCATGATACCAAGCCCCCCGCTCAGTGCCTGCTCCTGCTGCACAGTTACCATATCAAAGCCCACGCCGTTATCCTTATACGTCAGTTTGGTTTCGGCTGGCGTAAACTGCAGATCTATACTTATTTGCGTAGCATTTGCGTGCTTAATGGTATTGTTAAGCAACTCCTGCACCATACGATACAGCAACAATTCGTGTTGCGGTTTCAGGCGTATACTTTTATCGTTATAACTGATTATCAACTCTATATGTCCGGTTGTAGCGAAGGTCCGCCGTAGCGCATCCAGGGCCTGCGCCAGGCCCAGCTTCTCCAGTATCACCGGCATCAGGTCATGGGAGATGCGGCGCACGCTGTTCAGCACCTCGTCTAGCTGCTGCTTCATATTTTGCGCGTTGGCCAACAGCTGTTCATCCTTCACCTCAGTATTACTCACCATTTGGTGCAGGTTCAGGCGGATCAGGGCCAGCATGGCGCCCACCTCGTCGTGCAGATCGCGGGCTACGCGGCGGCGCTCCTCCTCCTGCGCGTGCAGGGTGGCCTCCAGCAGTTGCTGTTGCTTTACCGACTGCAGTTGCCGAAGCTGTTCCTGGTGCTGCAACATGCGCCGCTGGTAGAGCACCACGAACACGATAATGCCTACCGCCAGCATCAGCATAACGGGTGTAATCAGTATAAGCGGGTCAAGCGTTTTCATGTTACGGAGCCCGTTTAAGGGCTAGCATCAGGATAATCCTAAACAAAATATTAAGCACCACGATAATGGACAGACAGATTCTGGCTGCATCGTAAGACTCTGCCAGCGCTGCGTTAAACATACTGAATGCCATGGCTGTACCAGCCTGGTAAAAAATAATGCCGCTGCTTAGTATAAACATCGGGTCGCGGTCCAGGTAAGTGAAACGGGGCTTATTGGCGGTCCGGTAAAAGTACAGCACAGCCAAGGCAATGAGCAGTGCCCCGGCCACCATGCGTGGCATGGAGTTCATTTGTGTGATGTCTTGCCCCCACACCACACTTGAAACACTAAACACACTGATGCCAGCGATGCCTAGCAGGATCGCAAACCTAATGGGCCTACTTCTAAAGCTGTAATAATAAACCATAGATAGCAGCACATACTCAATAGGAGTATATAAATGCTGAATCCAATGGTTATTCCCGGTGCCTAGGTACACCGTTAGCTGCCCCGTAATCTCTATCAGGCCAATAAAGCTTGTGTAGAGCAACAGCAAACTGAAAATCAAACTACTCCGCTTGTTAATCAGAAGAATTCCAACCAGGAGCGGTATACTAAAGCTGAAGGAAGACAGGTTAATTAACCAGGGGTAAATGTGCTTGATGTAAAATTCCATTAGCCATTTAACGCACTCTGCACGCAGTCAGGAGGGCAAACTTTGGCTCCATCTACCACTGTTCCCTCTACCATGTCCTCCCCATCTGCGTTGGCGCCTACCAGTACCATCTGGCGCTGCCCTCTCTCATCAACGGCGTGGTACATCCGGATGCCCATACAGCCTTCCTGGCTCAGGATCTGCTCCAGCACCTGGCGGCCGAAGAAGTGGCCTTTTACCACCATTCCCCTCGCAGGGTCAGGTTTGGCGTGTTCACGGTAATTTTTCGTCCATTGTGAGGCTGTGGCTAGCTCTATAACTACGCCTTCTGATCCGTCGAATTTTGGCATAAAATATTGGCTTATAGTTGAAAGACTAAATATATGCATTTCCTAATTTAAATTGAGAAGTTATTTAAAGTTAAAGTTTCAGACTATACCCCACTCCATCATATTTACCTTCGGAAAACCATACTTCGTGACAATGTGTATACTTAGCCGTAAATTGCACTACCACGTAGGTGTAGTAAATTATCTTTCATTTTTTTTTGAATACAGCAATGGCAAAGAAATCTTTTCAGGAATTGATCAATAGCCCGGGCATGCCGGTACTCGTGGACTTTTACGCCGATTGGTGTGGCCCCTGCAAAGCCATGAGCCCGGTGGTACAGCAGGTTGCCAGCCAGTTTAACGGCAAACTAAAGGTGGTAAAAGTGAACATCGACAGCAACCAGGCTGCCGCCTCGCAGTTCAGGGTGCAGGGAGTGCCTACGTTTATACTTTTCCATAAAGGCCAGCAAGTATGGCGGCAGTCAGGGGCCATGCCGGCGCAGCAGCTTACGCAGGTAATACAGCAGTATGTGTAGTTATAGGTTGCTAGTTGTTGGTTATTGGCTAAAGATTAAACACCCGATAACGAAATGGTCTAGCAGACGCTTTGGCTTGTCAGGCTTGCGAGGGTGTCTGCTAGGGTGTGTTGGGCGGGGTTGTTTTTCCCTTTTTCCCCCCGGCACTGCGTTGTAAAAACAAGGGA
>NZ_JAPFQO010000008.1 GCF_026241195.1 Pontibacter anaerobius | reverse complement strand
CGTGCCGGCGTTGACCATCGGGTCGGTGTCGCGCAGCTCGAAGCGGGCCGAGCGCGAGCCCCCGAAGGAATGCGTGCTCACGTACTGCAGCGAATGGCTACCAGCCGTCTCCGTGTAAAGGTTAAGAAAAGTAGTATCCCCCTCAATGTTATCTCCCTCAGAAGTATCTTCCTCAAAACTTTCATCAACAAGTAGTAGCGCCTCAACAGGCAAAGCACTAGCAGCCTCTTTTGAATTAGCTGTGTATTTGGATGAGGGTAAATCCTCTAAAGAGGTGTCTTGGCAGCCTACTAGATGGACTTCAAGTATAATAAGTAAAATAAAATACTGTAAATGTTTCATCGCAATTAGATAAAAGGTAATAAATGCTGAACAGATACAAGAGAGTAGGTGTCAATGGAGCGAGAATAAAGTTTTTGGAGGTATACATTTCTACTAAATCATTGCAGTGCTTGATTAAGCTACTGCTTGTAATGCGTTGCGGGTTACCTAGAATGGTAGGCGTAGTATATGGTTTATTTTTAGTTTTAGAGCATATTAGACGCCCGTCTTATAAATGGAGTCTTATATTGATGCTGCTAGTATCGAAGTACAGCTAAGCTTATACTAGTAGCTATTGTACATATTTTGAACGTTAATTTTATAACTCATGAGGTGAGTAGAGTCTCTTTCTGTGAATAAAGTTTATCAGCTTCTCTTATGAAAGCGCTTGTTTCCGAGATATTTTGTTTTGAAGAGGCTCCAAACAGTATTGACTCAACATTTGGTAGCATACATACATACTCAACAGCTTCCTTAGCTGGAATTGCGCCACCTGCTAACACCTGCATAGCTATAGCTCTCAATTTTCTAGTCTTAAGCGTGTGCTCATACAGTTCTTGCCCGCCAGACATTCTGAATCCTATTTTATTTATAGATGAGCATATAATAGGATTCTTAATTCCTACACTTTCGAGAGTATCTAAAAGTTTAGGTAGATTCATAGTAATAAAGCCTGGTTCTGCGTTATACTTTCTGATAATGTAGTCATAGTAGGCCAAAAAGACTTCCTTCATGTTGAGGCCTAATAATAGATCTGTAACAACGTTTTGTAGAAAAATCACTGGCGTATCTATACCCTTGAACATTTTCATCTCTGCATCAATCATTAATTCCATAATAGAGGTGTAGTCTTTTGAAAGAATTGCTGTGCCACCTTTGAATAGAGAACTGAAAAATCCTCCTGGAATATATTGTTGAATTGTGCCTATGACACCAAGCTCTGTTACAGAATTGGCATATTTATGTGCATAGGGCATGCAAGGGTATATTCTGAAGTCTTGGTACGCTGAGGGCTTTTGTCTGATTAGATCACAGATTCTAGCTATTCTATCATGAGTAGTACACATAAATGTTCCAAGGCCCTCATTGATGGCAATGTCAATAGTATTAAGAATGGCCCTGTCATCCTTAAACTTTATTGACTGCGCGCGTGATTTCTCATCTGAGATGTGATTAACTGAGAAAAACTGATTATCTCCAAAAAGTATTCTATCCATGATATTGGTTGCTATATCGTTTGATTTGGCCAACTATACTATCCGTAAGCAGAGCGCTTTCAAAAGTATTTATAATATTAGGTACTTCACCCTTGACTGCTCTTATGAAGTAATCTACCTGAGCAGAATATTCTTCTCCTCTTAAATAGAAATCGACAGCCTCTGTTAGATCTGTCACATAACGTATATTCCAACCCTTACTGTAACCAGGCGGGCAGTTATCACTTTTGAAATACACCTTAAGTTCACTTGCATCTGAGATGATTTTACCATTAGAACCAATAATGGTAATAGATGTGGACATCTTTCTAAAAGTTTCGTCACTCCAGTTAACTGATAATACACCTGAGACTGGACCTTCAGCCTCTAAAAGAGAGTAAACTGAATCCTCTACTGAAGTAGAATATAGAGATTTCATTATACATCCATTGATGCGAGTTATAGGTGATATGACATCATTAATAAGATCAATCACATGAGACGCATAATCCAATAGGCAGCCACCACCTTCCTCAGGACTTGAGCGCCAATTGTTTTGTTTTTTTCTTATTACAACAGGTCCATAAGACTCTCCTACAAAATGCTGAAGGGTACCAAGGTATTTGCTTTTTATGATACTTTTTGCTTCCCTGAATGTTCCAATAAACTTATTATGGTAGCCAACCTGGTTTATTAAACCTTTGTGTTTTACTAGTTTTACTAGTTCTTTGCCTTCCTGTAGATTAAGACAGAAGGGCTTCTCTACAAATACATGTATTCCTCTGCTTACTAGCTCATTGACAAATTGGCTGTGGTATTTTGTAGGAGCAGCTACGAATACAGCATCAGGTTTAGCAACTTCGAGCATCTTTCTATAGTCAGTGTAGCAGGGGAATGTGGTGTACTTCTGTAGTACATCTGTAACAACTCTAGTATTGTCAGCTACACCTACAACTTTAGCATCGGGATGTGCTCCAAGTATTGACAGATGAGAAATTCCCATCTTTCCGGCTCCTATCAACGCGCATTTAATCATGTTTTTCAAACTTTAGTATTTCACGTTTTAGTAAATTATAGGCCAGTTTCCCTTTCTGCATGAGCTCAAGAGCAGGAGATGTGTTTATCGAATGTTTAATATAATTGTCTAACTCAGGAGCTGTTAAGCAAGGACTGTGAAGCATAAGCTTCTTCTTAATTAGCAACTGGTCCACTTCGAGTAAATCGTCTTGGTACACAGAAATAGTTGGGATGCCTAAAATTGCCATTTCTCTTGTCATAGATCCCCCAGCTCCTATGAAGACGGTACAGTTAGATGCGATATGGTCGAAGCTTAGAGGTCTGTCAGGTACAATAGTTGAATGGAACTTGCTCTGCTTATAATGCTTTGCCTGTTTTGTGTCTCTTGGTAATACAAAAATCTTGTATTTGCTTTGAAGCTCTAGTATTACCTCGTCTAAGAAGTTCTCTTTGCCTTTGTAGTACTGGGCCGTTTGTGGTTCAGGTCTAACATAGATTTCGGGTACATTTGATGTTATACTAGTACGTGCCTCATGGATATGTCTTCCTTTGCTCCAGAGGTAAATACCTTCTTTTACACCTGGGTACTGTTTTATCTTTTTAGAGGATATGCCAAGCTTAGCAACACTTCTTATAGGCAAACTTTCAGGAATAAGTACACGTGTTGCACATAAGAAACTGATAAGATTCCCTAATGCATGTTCATTGTCATTGGTGTAAATAGATGGAACCTTTAAAAGCCGTGCGACAACGGGGGAATGAAATGAACTTTGAGAAACAGCCAAGTCAGGTTTGTGGTTGTTAAGGAATTTCCTTAGTTGAACGACTCTAATAGGGTAACCGAATATCTTCTTTAAAAGGCTTTTTCCGTAATGTTCACCTACTACAGTGTGTGTCATGCCTCTTTGATCTAGAAGTTCCACAGTATTAGCTAGAGGACGAGAAGTAATGATTATGGTGTGACCATTTTCTTCTAATTCCTGTATCAACTCATAGAACATATTAATATGAGGCGAGTTTGAAATGTCAAACCATATCTTCATAATGTAAAGTTTTAGTGGCTGTTAACACTTCGGAAATGTTAAGACAGTAACTGGTAAGAAATAACTACATGTGAGGAACTTGGCTTTTGCTACTGTCTATAACTTGAAGATATAACAGAGTCATTTATGTGGGGGCCAAAGGCCTCAGTTATGCTTGTAAAACGATGGCCATCGCCTGTAGCTTTGCTAATGAAGCTTTTTAAGTTTGTGAAAGCATATGAACTCAAAAGCTTTGGATGACCTATCACGACAAAATTAGTTCTTCCGCCTAATTTATACTGGTTAAATGCCTTCTCAAGGAAGAAGGATTTCAACCCATCACAGGAAACGGCTGTACTAGTCGAAGTTGTTAAGAACCTTATTATTTGGATCTTGTTATGAGGTATGCCTTTACCATCTCCTGCAACATGCTCTTTTCCAAATAGCAACTTACTTAGTAGAAGTTTTTTCCAATAGAATAAGGGTGATAATACATATGAGGCTATTGGTAATTCAATAAGATCACCTTGTGGTTCAACCTTTAATGGATTATTATTAAAACGCCACATGTCAAGATTAGGTGAATGTCTGAAGTCATAAAGGTTAGTTGGGGTTTGGTTGAATCCTTTATGATAAACTGATGAATCCAAGCTAATTCCATTTTTCAAAAATGCTGAGTACAACTTATCAAAGGGCTGTAAGCACCAGCCTCCAGCTCTAAAGGCGAAGACCCTTCGTTGTGTTAACGTTTGTAGGTAGCTTACTGATTTGTGAACGATACGTTCTACTGCCTCTGTAGAAAAGTTTTGAATGCGATAGTTTTCATAATCTAAACTCCAAACCCCATTATATGTGGCATTTATCCAGTGAGTGTGTAAATGCAATTGTAAGTCATGACCATGCATAACCAGCTGTTGTAGTTGACGCTTTATCTCTTGTAGTTCAGTGTCAAGTTGCTTTACATGTGAATACTCTTCAAGCTTTATTAAGTACAGAACATCTACAAAAAATGTGAATTTAGCTTTTAACTCCTTTGATAGTTCTATTAGTCTTTTGGTTGGTAAGATAACACACCTCTCAGCTGTTCCTATATTCTCTCCAAAGAAGAGTTCATAATCAAAAGTTATAAATATATCCATAAGCCTAAAAGTTCTTTAAAATATGGCTGTTGCTTTATTGCAAAGTGCTGTGCTACTTGTCCAGTAGAGTTCTATACATAAGAGACAACTGGTTGACAACTATGTCTGGACTGAATCGCAAAGCCTCAAGGCGAGAGTTAGCGCCATAAAGCTCAAGGATAGATGTGTCGTCAAATATTTCTTTAAATACAGTGTCTAGACCTGAGAAACACTTTGGGTCAAAAAGCCAACCATTATATTTGTTCTGTACAACTGAAGGTATGCCACCAACATTTGTAGCAATGACAGGTTTACCACAGGCCATTGCTTCCAATATAGAAATTGGCAATCCCTCGAAGAGTGATGGTAAAATGTAAAGATCGCAATTACAGATTTCCATATGTTTAGTTTTGTCAGTAACCCACCCTATAAATCGTATATTGTTGTTGATCTTTGCATCAGCTAAAACCTTTTTTAGCCTATCTACTTCGCCATTACCAGCAATGGTTAATTTTATCTGATTATTTGAAAAATATGGGTTCTCTTTTAGAAATTCGATTAACTTAAAGATTCCCTTTTCATCACAAATTTTACCTAAAAACAGAAGCTTGATGCCCTGAGCAGTGTCTTTTTTTTGACTTTTACTTGTAGCATCGCTGACATTACTTATGTCATCACATTCAATCGGGTTAGGAATAACAACAGTATTGTTTAATTTCAACTCCTCCTTATAATACTGTTTCCATTGCTCAGTAAGACAAACGACCCTATCACTTAATTTTAAAGCGGCTTTAATGAGAGGCCTGAGAGCCTGATAATTTTCATAGAAGAGGATAAATCCTCCTCCATGCATGTGGAGTATAACCTTTTTTCTGAATGCTTTCGCAACAAAACAAATGAGTGCTTTTCGTATGAAGCTGCCTTTAGAGGCACTGTGTATATGGACAATTTTAATGTTTTTATCTAATGCTAAAACCTGAGTTATGCCTAATAGGCGGCGGCAAAAGAATATGAGCACTAAAGCCTTAAATTTAAAAGTCTGTACGCTCGTTGGATTTGAAGGGTAGGTAGGGATGAAGTTGAAGCGATGAATCTTTTTCTTGTAAATTGTAAGAACAGCTCCAATTCCTCCATGATCGTTTTCGGGTCCTACGTATAATACATAATTAAATATGTTTTCTTCTTTATGCATAAGTGAATTCAGGAAAAGTAAGCAGCTAAGCAGACTACTATTTTGAGTTTAATAAATGGTAGAATGGTTAGAGACTACGATGAGCAAATTAGCTGGTAATACTCTTTAAGCATTCTTTGGGATGAGAACTTATTTACAACATAGTTGCGAATCTTTTTTTTATTTAAAACACTTGTGAGAAGTTTATGCCAACTAGCTGCTATAGAGTATGGATCCTTGGCTTTACTTAGTGCCCCTGTCAGCCCCTCTACAACCATTTCATTTGCCCCTCCTATTTCTGTTAAGGAGCAGGGTAGACCATAGGACATAGCTTCCAGTGCTGCAAGTGAAAAGGTTTCAATACTATAGGATGTTAAAGTGAATATGTCTGATGCACAATAGAACTTACGAACATCGGTCTGGTTACCCGCAAAATAAACATATGATTCCAGTGATAATGCTGCTACTTGCTCTTTAAGATGATGTGCATAATCAGGATCACCTCCTCCTACAAATAGCAGGTGCGCCTTGTAGTTATAATCTTTGTGTAGAATTGCCAAAGCCTTAATAGCTTCTAAGTGTCCTTTCTCCGGGTATAGCCGTGCTACATTCAAGATAACCTTGTCATCGGGATACAGTCTATAATTCTCGTCTAGGATTGATAGCTCTTTTGGTAGAGATGAATTTGGCTTGTAGTGAGCTGTATCAATTCCATTATATATAACAACTTTGTATGCAGATGATAGATAATACTTTTTTTGTAGATATTTCATCTGATTATTACAAATAAAAATAATATGGTCATTACGAGATATTAATCTGAAGTATATTATATTTTGTATATAAACTTTAAAAGAATCCGGGATTGTGGAGTGTAGAGACAGATAAAATTTTGTTTCTCTGTCAAAGAGGAAAGACAGTTTAGTAAGAAAGAATGCGTAAGTATTAATACAGAATACTTTTCTTATTTCCTTCTCTTTTATTATGTCTTTAATCCTTTTACTAACTGACAAGTTATACTTTGAAGTTCTTAGGACGGTATAAACGGGTATTCTTTCATCTAGTTCACCTATCAGTGCTTTTCTATCACTCAGTAGGATAATGACTGGGTCACAACCTTTTGATATAAGCATGTTAACAACACTGATCATAAACTTTTCTGCTCCACCTACTTGTAAGCCGTCAATAACGAAAGCTATTCTCATGTTAAGGCCTTATAATTATTTAAGAACTTTTATTAGGCTCACAGGTAACATCGAAGAATGTTGTCCCGGTTGATACTGCCTATCTCTTCAGAATAAGAACTACAAATATTCCTCTCTATATTTTTGTACCTCTGATTTGTTAATGCCTCAATAACTTTGGCTGCAATTGCCTCTGGTGTGGGCTCTGCCAAGAAACCATTTATGTTGTCACTAATATATTCAGGAAAAGCACCTACATTAGTAGCTATCACAGGCTTGCCTACAGCCATAGTGGTCATTAAAACTCCGCTCTGTGTGGCATCTCTATAAGGGCAGACAACTATGTTTGCTTTCCTTATAATTTTAACTAAATCTTCAGTGCTTAGATATTGTGTCATTAGTTCAACGTTTTTATCAAACTGCTTTATGGCGGTATTATCTAAACTATAGCCGGCACTGATTTTCCCAGCTATTACAAAGTTCACATTTGGGTTCCACTTTAGTATTGTAGGAATTGCTTCAATAAGTATGTCAATCCCCTTGTAAAGTGAAATTCTGCCATAAAATAAAACTGTTGTATTTTTGTATTCTTCTTCAGTTATAAACTGGGATACATAGGTATATGGCTGAAGTTTGAGCGATACTTTGGGAGCTCCTATAGCCTTAAACCTTTTCTGAAATTGCTTTTGTGCAAAGGAGGAGTAGAAGAAGTATCCACTTGCTAAATGATAGTATACGAATTTTGGCAGTTTGTTCTTCCATGAAGCTTCACCTGAATGGGGGATAGGATCGTGTACAGTTATGAATACTTTCAGGTCAAATATGTAAGGGTATAAACCAATAGACCGTACAGACACTGTATCAAAATGTATAACTTCTGCTTTTATATTCTTGATGTATTTTCCTAATACTGAGGCTACTCTTAAGCTGCTAATAGACAGGCTTCTCTTGTCTTTGTGTACTATGAATTTCACGCTGGCAACTCCGTGAAAGTATTTTTTAATGAGCAACCACTGGTGCTCGCCTAGTATTACCTCACAGTCCTCGAGTATAGAGTAACTACTTAAATCATTTACTTTTATAATAGTACTCGTTTTGGATTCTGGCGCTATTTCAATTATTACATGCAGCTCTATGGTATCTTTTATACATTTAATTGTTTCTAACACTGAATCAATAAAATGTGTGGAGGTATAATATAGGACTACCATAAAGAAGAGTTTATTCTGTGTAGAGGGTGAATCTCAATATTTAGACATAAGTTGCACGCTTACTTTCTGTAAAGCCAGAAATACAGCAGTTTGGGCTAATGCTAATAGAAGCTATTTCATTGGAGTGAATTTAAAGCATGTTCTTAAATGATAGTCTTATTTTTATTTTTAACATATCTGCATTTTTTATAACTAATACAGCAAATAGGATGATCCAATAAGTCATCAGCAAATAATAAGTATCGAAAATACTTGATAACATGTAATAGCTCACTAGAAATGCTGTAGAAGCAGCATAGAAAGATAATGTATGTGCTAACGTTGTTATTTTGTTTTTTACTAACACTATATCCTGTAAAATATGAAAAATAAGAAATGAAAAGAATATTGAATAGTTTACAGCACTTAGAGATTCTAAAAAGTATAAGCCAACAAAACATCCTACACAGACAGCCACTAAACTTATGGTGTTAAACCACATGTCCAGTTTTTCCAGTTTCATTGCTATAAGGACATTTGCCTGGAGTAAAGCAGTAGGAAATAACAGAATAGTTAAAAACATTTCTTTGCAGTACTGTGGGGTTTCAAAATACCTTTCTCCAAATAGATATGGTATTATAAAATCGGAAAAGGCTTGTATAATTGTATACATGAAGATGCCAAAGACTGTATATATAAGAAAAGTTCTCCTGTAAAGGCTTTGGAACTCCTTAGCACTAGAGTTGATAGATTTTATTAATAAAGGGAAAAGAGTTGTAGTAAGTATAACAGGTACAATAACTACAATTGACCAGAGCTTTAGAGATATATCATAATGTGCTACTGCCTCTAAAGGCAACATCTTTGATATTATTATCTTGCCTATTCCCCAGTATATCACGGATATACTACCAATCACAACAAACGGCCAGTTGGAGTAAATAAGCTGTTTTAACTCTTCTTTTGAGACTTTAGCCTGAACAATGTCCTGCAAGTTAATTTGTTTAGAACTACCTATCCGAACAAAGAGGTTAAGAGTAATCAACCTTAGAAGGACAAATAATATAGAAATATACACAATAGGTGTTGCGTAAATAAAAAGAGAGCATGCAACAATAAGTTTCAAGAACGCTTCGATTGTAATAATCTTGAAGGTCTTAATCTGCTCTAGATGAGCAATGTTTATATGTTTGATAACAAATATTATATTGTCAAAGATGATATTAATGCCAATTATCAATGATAAAGTTTTAATTAACTGATCTTCATATAAAAGTTGGGCTATTAAAATGTTAATCCCGAAGAAAAAAACACCTACTATAATCTGAATTTTGAAGAACTTGTTGATGAGAAGCTTCTTATCTTCAGTACTCAGTAACTCCCGTATGAACCATTGCCCCAGACCTAAAGATGAAAAAGCTACTACAAAAGCGTACAGAGTATTTGCTAGTATATAACTAGCAAAATCTGTGGTCGAGAATTTTCTTGTTATAATTACAAATACAGCACTAAATAAGAGGTTCTGTAATACGTTTGAGAGAACACCCCAAAAGCTGTTCTTGAGAAACGGAGTCCTTAATTTGGTGAAAAAAGTATTATGTAGTTGCTTTAGCATTAGTAGGCTGTTGGGTCTTATAGCTAGTTAACATCAGGCAAATTATAGTTGCGATAAGTACTTGAATCCGAATATCTCCTAGCGAATAGACAGTGTAGAATCCTACTAACCACGTCACGATAGAAGCAACAAGAAATAATGTAGAAGTGTGTTTAGTGCTTAGGTAAACCCTGAATGCCCTGGAAATCGAAATTATAATAATAAGGGCAACAGATGAAAAGCCCAACAAACCTACTTCCGTTAATATTTTCAGATACCCACTTTCTGGATGATCATAATAAACAAGTTCTCCCTCTACTAGCCACACTTGTTCAGGATAATAAACTGATATATAGTTCCGGTAATTTCCTAAGCCAATTCCAAAAATAGGATGATTGATAAATATCTCATATGCCTGCTGCCAAACATTGTATCTGAATTCATAGGAATCAGTTAAGGAAGTTCGTTTGAATATCGGTAAACTCTCTTTAAAAGAGTATCCAATAAAAGCAAACACAGTTGCTATTGTGAACGCACTTATACGGTATGTAGAATTACTGAATGCTATTACTAACAGCAAGCCAAGTATCCACCCACCTAATGCGGCACGCCCTCCAGTCAGGAGCAAGGCAACAATTGAAATACCAAACAAGACAAAATTTATCGGTGGGAGCTTAGGTTCTTTTGCATTTTTAATCAGCAATACAAAGCTTACTGCAGCTATAAACTGCGCATACCTTTGTGGGTCCTGAAAAAAGCTAGGATACCTGGTAATTCCTTCACCTAAAACATTCGGATTAACGACCAAGGCGAGTGAGAACTGAACTCCAAAAATAAACTGGCAAAGCAAGAAAACAAAAGACACAATCAGCGTTACCTTCAAGTACTTAATTACTTTATAGAAATAAGTGGGATCTGCTAAGCATTCTTCAATTAGTATTTTTGAAAATATAAAAATTGAGAAGAGTTGAATAAATGCAGGTAGAGTCCACCAGTCCAAGCTTTCTGCTGTTAAACATCCAACTGTGGCAGCAGTAAAGAGTAAGAAAAATAACAAACGAAGTACATTTCCACTTGAAAGGGAGGTGTCTTTGCTTCTGTACAGTCCTATAAAATACAGATAAGTTAGGAGATCAAAATTATAGAGTCCAAACCTTCCAGGAATTAAATACAACTGTAGGAATGGATAAGACAGGAGAATGAACTTGATGTACAATCTGTTCTTATCCTCAGTAGTAAAAAGCATAAGAGTAACAAAAGCGCCAAATACAGTAAGAGTTATAAGATGAAATAGTGACAGTCCCCCCATACCTTTAAACAAAAATGGTTAACCCTTGCTCGGCCATACGCCTAACATTCTGCACACATTTTCTGAAAACGATGCCCCTTCTTTTACATAGAACCGAGGCAGAGTGAATCGTTCTTGAAGCTTATCTGGAGTTATATAAGTTTCTTCTGTGGTAAAAGCTAAACTAAAGTTTAGCTCCTTTAGGCACTTGATTTCTCTTGCGGAGTAGCTTCCGTTAGGAAAAGAAAAGAAGTTTACTTCATAGTCAACCCATTCTTCAAGATGCATTTTTGAGTGCTTTATTTCTTCGAAAGCTTCGGTGTCATCGCAATTTGTAAGGATAGGGTGAGTGACTGTGTGTCCGCCAATTATGATGTTCTTGGACTTGGCAATTTTCTTAATTTGCTCAACTGTCATCGCCTGCCTATCAACTTTGATCTGCTCCTTAAGTTCTTCAATTACCTTGTTTCTTATCATATTGGGTATGGTTTTGAGATATTCCTTGTTGTAGGGAATTAACTTTTTTCTTTCTGCTAAATCTGCATATGACCACCAGTAAGCACCTGTTTCAATTGGTTCTGTTGATACAAAAATGGCAACAGGTACATTGTACCGTTCGGCGGTGGCAACTACGTTTGTCCTGTTGGTTAGCCATCCGTCATCCACCGTGAGTAGTACAGCGCCCTTGGGAAAAGGACTTTCCCTTTTATATATTTTCTCTAAATCTGATACAGATATAAACTTGAAATTTGAATCAGTAAACCACTTTATGCTGGACTCAAATAATTCTCTGCTGGGAGCGTGAAAGTATACTGCAAGAATACAATGGCTATGTAGCGCCTTTCTTTGAGCCCTTTTTACAATACCTAGTAATATTAGGACTCTAGCCATTACAAAAGCTCCAACATTTCTTAAAGTGATATTCATGTAAGATGTACATTCCTGTTAAACATTTGAAAAAGCACTGAATGCGTTTTAGTCAATGACTGCTAGAGGTTGTTATATTAGCTTTTTCAACTTCTGCAACCAGAAGAAAGCCTAATGATGGGAGCACTACTTTAACCTTATTTGAACTGACCTCGATCACATTTCCTTCCTGGTTCATCAAGGGACCACAAGTAATGCGTACGGTATCATTTACATTAACATCAATTTTGGCGACCTTAACATTTCTGTGCTTGTTTAAAAAATCCTTAATAACATCTATCTCTTGTTGCCGAATAACAGCGGGTTTACCTGATAAATGAACAAAATTTATGATACCGTCGGTTTTTTGCACCTTAACCATCTCTGCACTAGATACATGAACAAAAACATAAGATGGTATAAGTGGTTCATATACTTTTTTTCTCCTATCAGACCATTGCTTTACTACAGAATTAAGAGGGCAATAGTGCTCTACCTCCTTAACTACCAGTAGAGAAGCTACTCTCTTTTCCCATCGAGGTTTTGTATAAACAGCATACCACTTCTTCTCCATTGTTAAAATTTATAGGGTTATAGCATGGCTTCGCCACTCTCAGTCACAGTTGTGTAACTAGGACCATGCCTCTTATAAGGCTTCGCCATTCTCAGTCATGCTTAATAACCTGGGTAATAGCTTTTATTTAGATGATTTATATGACTGCAAAGGTGTATTTATACAACCTTATCAATGCTGATTTATACTTCAAACAGGTGCGAACTTGTAGTACCTATGTGTAATAGCTACTAAATATTTGCTTATATCTTACTTATTCGAAGACTAATATTTCGTAACAGCCTTGCTTCTGTAATACTTGTTACTGTACTTACTTTCAAAACCATACCCGTAACCGTAGCCGTACTGGCCCTTTATGAAGCCTCTTGGTTTGACCCCATTGAATACAATAGCAACATTATTAAGTGTTTTTATTTTTTCAGACTGGGCTAGTCTCTGGATTATTGTTTTTGGCGTGTGCGCATGTCTCATTACAAGTAATGTTATATCACAGTAGTCTGAGAGCAAATAAGCGTCAGAAACTAAATCAACTGGTGGAGTGTCTATAATGATATAATCATAAACTTTATCTAGATAAGAAAATAATGGCTCTAACTTTCCGTTCAGAAGCAGTTCCGTATGATCCCCAATATCTATGCCTGCTGGAATGATGGATAGGTTCTTCAATTTAGTTATCTTGACTATGTCTCGCGGCTCTGCCTCACCCTTCATGTATTCAATTAAACCCTTCTCAACATGAAGGCTAAAAAGCTGAGTTGACTTAGGGTTTCTCATATCAAAATCAAGTAGTACTACTTCTTTCCCTGATGAGGCTAAACTGTACGCCAAATTTGAACTAATAAAACTTTTACCCTCACCTGGAATACTGGACGTAATTACTATTTTTTTCTTTATAAATGAGCGACCATATAGACCCATTGTGACTCTCAATTGTCGGAACTGCTCCACAACCGAAGCCTCTGTAGGCTCCTCAAATTTATCTCTTGCTGTTTGCTTCGCAATTGCCAGTTCTGCCACTATAGGTGCGTTGGTATAGACTTCTATCTGGGATCTAAATAATAGTTTACCACTAAATATTTCTTTGAAGGTAATGAAGGCTAACCCTAAACCACATGCTAAAAACGCACCGGCAATGTAGAAATACAGAGGCTTAGGACTTACAGGCCATAAAGAAGCTTCGGCTGCATCTATTATTCTACTATCACCTGCAGTTGGTGCGTAAGAGAGAACTGTTTCTTCCCTTTTCTGTAAAAGAAAACTATAGGCATTGTTCTTTATCGCCTGTTGGCGACTTATTTCCAATAGCTCTCTCTCCTTTTGCGGTATAGCCTGTAGAGCTGTGTTATATTGGCTGTTAGTTGCAGCTAGATTTGTACGACTCGCTTGTAAATTTGCCCTCTGATTTCTTATATTCTCTAAAATACTAGGTCGTACTTTTTCTATTTCTTCCGTTAAAGACAGAAGAATAGGGTTGTTTTCTGCAGTTGTTCTTCTCAGTTTTTGATATTCAATTTCTGAATCATATAGTTTCTGCAACAGCTGCGACAAAACGGGATCACTTATACCTAAAGTTGATGGAACAATGCCTGAAGTATTATCTTTGGCAATAACATACTTCTCTACCTTATCTAGGATTGCTAATTGAGTATTAACCTCGGCTATCTTTCGATCATTTTCTCCAACGTTCTTCAAGAAGAGCTTTCCCTGTTCGCTTAAATCGATAGCCCCTTTTACAGATTTAAATTGTACAACTTTAGTCTCTAAATTCTCTAGTTCTTTCTCAACAAGCTTAATTCGATTTTCTACAAATTCAAGCGTGTTAGCAGCTAACTTATTTCTTTCTGTAACAGCAAGCTGGTTATATGTTTGAATCAACGTGTTTAAAATATCCTCACCTCTTTCAGGCACTGGGTCTAAAAGCTTTAGGTTAACAACTGTAGATACTTTGCTTTCTGCTTCTATTGACAGCGAAGCTAGTAGTGCATCAGTTACTTTTTTTGTTTCTATTAAGGAGAAAAACAGTGGGTGCTTAGCAAGACGGTTCTTTTTATCGTTTATTTTAAATTTTAAGTTGCCAAAAGGAGTATCTACCCATTTATTGATTGGGTACCTCCTGTCTCTTATCGTAACTTCATTGCTTGATTCGTCATACGTGAAGTAAACCTTCTCATACTCCACTAGTTTTGATGGTGAATCAATAGAGATAATTATTGGTGATGAATTGTAAGCTAGAGTTGGCTTAAATCTTCCTTCTTCATACACTTGGGCATAAAGCTTCATTGTATTTACCACTTCTCTCATTAATGCACGAGAATGAATAATCTTGATTTCGTTTTCGACAATATTATTGGATATAAATGCGTCGATGGACTCTGTCATTCTTGACTCGTTTACACCTTTTTCCTCATCTTTAATTATTATTGTAGCTGAAGCTTCAAATGTGGGTGTAGCAAAAAACTTAAGGTAGGCCCAAACACCAGTCATTGACAATACAATCAATACAACAAATAGAGGCCAATAAGGCAAGTATTTGAATACTAATGAAGTGAATAAATTTTCTTCTGATCTTGACATACTATTCACAAAAAAACTGCTAATAAGCTATCTTATAAAACGGTCAACGGCTATAACTGCTACCGATAAACCACTTAGAATCACTGGCAACCATTGTCTTGTTGAGTTAGTGCTCTGGATTTTGGCTTTATTCGGTTCGACATAAATAATGTCATTAGACTTTAAGTAGTAGTAAGGGGACGCAAATAGTTCATCTGTTGTTAAATCAATCCGAGTAAGCTTCTTTTTCCCCTCTTCTTCTCTTATAAGTAGTATGTTGCTACGATTAGCATAAATCGTAAGATCTCCTGCTAAGCCTAAAGCTTCCAGTAGGGTTATTTTTTCATTAGGCACAGTGATTACAGAAGGTTTTGCCACTTCCCCTAGAATAGATACTTTGTAGTTGATGTATCTTACATCAACTATTGGCTCTATTAAGAGGCGTCTGTCAACCAATTCACTAGTGATTGCCTCTCTTAGGGACTTCTTTGTTAGACCGGCTGCTTTGAATTTGCCTAAATAGGGAAACAGTATAAAGCCCTCCTGATCTACCAAATAACCCGCAGCTGTACCTGTAGAATTTGCGGTACTGTAGGAGTTATTCAAAGCTAAATTGTGGATGTTAAAAATCTTAGTAGCTTCTGGATTAATGCTGCTAACACTAATACTTAGAAGGTCATTTTTTTGTATTACAGGTTCTAAGTCTTCTGCTTGAAATTCTGAATATTCTACGTTTCCTATTTGACTGAAATAAATTGCATCCTTAGTATTTGTACAGGATGTAAAGGTTAATATACATAAAGTTATAAGAATGTACATTATATGCTTTCTCAAGGGTGTAGAAATCATAGTGAATATATAAAGTTTTATTGTAATAAGTTTATGTGAGTTATCATATATCTAATTGATTGCTTTGTAATTTATATTAATTTTCTATTAAATTGTTAAAATCTAATACGAGCTCTTTCTAGTAGAGTTATATAAGTTCTATTTAAAAATTGCAAATGGTGTGAATAAAACAGTGAACTTAGTGCCAGCCACAGTAGATGTTTAAAGTTGTAAACTAAGATTGTAATATTTTATAAAAATATTACTGTTTGAGCTTGGTTTTCAAGCGATGGAAAATCTAATTACATGAAGCAGACCTTGAGTGAAGGTGTTTTACGCAGAGAGACTAATTACTTATCAATTTTAACCTATAATTCGAGGTTAGATAATAAGCTACAAATTTATTTTAGAAAGATGATAAATTGTTGCGCTAAAATAAAAATACTATAAGTATATATAGTTATAATCTGCCAAATGTATCTTGTGTTATGCAATCGTAGGGATTTTGTTGTTTACTGAAGCTGAAGAATAACAAATAACAAGTATCTTTTTAATCTAAACATGATATAAATTATAAGTTTATTTATAGTGTTATTCTAGAATGTTAAAGAGGCTGCTATACAACATTTAATAATTTATTTTTAACGCTCACTTATTTAATTTAGTATTATGCATACTATTTTTTGTTATATAAGTATAATACATCATTGTTAAATCTATCTAAAAGTTTTATGCTGCGATAAAAATTAGTCTCCGAAACTCACTTCCTTGTTAGCATATATCCCTCTGTTGCCTGTTAAGCAGGTTTGCCCTTTCAAACTGTTTTCTAACCTTTTATTAATCTAGCTATGAGAAAGAGATACTGGCTTAAAAAAAAGCAGGGACAATTAGTCCGAAGTTCATTTCCTAAAGTTGCAAAAGTACAGTTCGCAATTACTCCAGTTAATACATTGTGGTCTTTAATAAGTAGATTATTTATTAAGGCATCTTTAGTCTTGCTAATCGGAGTAGGTGCTAACTCTTGGCAGCTTCTGTTAGCACAAACCCCGCCCTCTGGCTTTTCAAACGAACTGGTATCTTCACAATGGCAAGATGCAGTGGGGTTAGCCTTTAATAAAGATGGTACGCAAATGTTTGTTTGGGAAAAAGGGGGTAAAGTGTGGGTAGTAAAAAATAACCAGAAGCAAATATTAATAGATATAAGTGAAGAAGTAGGCGCATGGCGGGACTTTGGCTTGCTTGGTTTTGTCCTGCACCCACAATTCGATGTTAATGGTTACTTCTATCTGCTATATACAGTAGATCGCCATCATTTGATGTACTATGGTAGCAGTGAGTATAGTTCGTCAAAAAATGAATACTTTAGTGCTACAATAGGCAGAGTCACCCGTTACACCGCTACAAGCGCTACCAATGGTTACAATGTAGATCCTAATAGCCGAAAAGTGCTCTTAGGTGCTACTAAAAGTTCAGGAATCCCATCTTTGCATGAAAGCCATGGCGTGGGCTCTTTGGTGTTTGGTATTGATGGTACTCTACTTGTCTCAACAGGAGACGGTGCTAGCTATGACGGACATGATGCAGGCAGCTCAAGCGATACCTACTATGCCCAAGCACTGCTAGATGGTATAATAACCAGCGAAGAGAACGTTGGAGCTTTTCGTTCGCAATTACTTGAAAGCTACAACGGAAAAATATTACGTATCAACCCAGAGACAGGAGAAGGTATCCCTAGTAATCCTTATTATGAGTCTTCTAATCCAGGATCAGTTCGTTCTAAAGTCTGGGCTTTAGGATTACGTAATCCTTTTCGTATGTCAATTAAACCAGGATCAGGTAGTGTTAATCCATCAGACGGAAGACCTGGAGTCCTCTATGTAGGAGATGTAGGGTTCTATTCTTGGGAGGACCTAAATATCGTTACCAAACCAGGTATGAATTTTGGGTGGCCAATTTTCGAGGGTCTTTCGCAGTACGATCGCAATGGAAATTTAATAGGCTATGCTAACTTAAAAACATTTAACTATCACGCTCCAAATCCTATGTTTGGTACAAATGGTTGTACTCAACAATATTTTTACTTTCAAGATTTAATCAAACAAGAAACAGCCAGTGGCACAGCAACATTCAGTAACCCTTGCAACACAGGACAGGCTATACCATCGTCTGTAAAAACTTTTCTACACAGTCGGCCTGTTATAGATTGGATGCACGACTGGGTATTCAACACCATAGGTCCATCAAGAGCAGCTACATTTGAAGGAGATTTAGCTACAGAAACTAATATAGGAGCGGCAGGTTCACCTGTTTCAGGTCCTCAATTCGGAGGAAACGCTTCTGTCGCTGGTGTGTTCTACACAAGAAACGATTTTCCTCCAGAGTTTAGGAATACATTCTTTTTTGGAGATTATGCAGGAGGCTGGATTAGAAGCATTAAAACCGACTCAAACGATAAACCTGTATCAGTTAGTAATTTTATCAATAGTGGTGCAGTAGTAGTAGGCATGGCAACTCACCCTGTTGAAGGTGGTATATACTATGTTAGCTATCCCTCTGAGATCAGGAGAGTAACGTACAGAAACAGAACTCCTGTAGCCGTAGCCAAATCTGATAAATTATTTGGCTCAAGCCCCTTGACAGTACAGTTCAGCGGGAATGACTCTTACGATCCAGATGGGCAAAGCTTATCTTACCTGTGGGACTTTGGGGATGGCAACACAAGTACACAGGTAAACCCGGAACATACTTTTACGACGAGCACGACTGATCCTGTTACCTATACTGTTACTCTTACAGTAAAAGACCCTCCCGGAAGTACAGGGCAAACTACTCTAAAGGTTTTTGTAAATAATACTCCACCACAAGTAGAGATAACTAGCCCTGCTAAAAACACACTTTATCCTATTAACAGTGGCAAAGTTACATATGAATTAATGGCAACGGTATTAGATCAAGAGCATACAAGCGACCAGTTATCTTACCAGTGGCAGACCATCCTTCATCATAATGACCATGAACATCCTGAGCCTATTGATACTGCCCCTCAAACAACAACAACAATCTCACCTTTAGGATGTGGAGCTGAGCCGTACTATTATACTATTAAATTAACAGTAACTGATGATAGTGGGGCAGCCACAGCAAAAGAAGTTATCTTGAATCCTGATTGTGGTGTTTCTGCTATGCCGATAGTAAGAGAGTACTGGGGCAATATAAGTGGCGCTACCGTAGAGTCTATACCTGTAAATACCCCACCTAGTATGACATCTGAGCTCACTTCTTTTGAGGAACCTACAAATGTAGCTGATAACTATGGCACAAGGATAAGGGCTTTTATCCATCCTCCGGTCAGTGGTAACTATATTTTTTGGATAGCGAGTGATGACAATAGTGAGTTGTGGCTAAGTTCGGATGAAAACCCAGTGAACCGCAAACGAATAGCTTATGTGAACGGAGTCACCAACAGCAGAGAGTGGGAAAAGTATACTACACAAAAATCAATAGCTATTCCGCTTCAGGCTGGGCAAAAGTATTATATTGAATCGCTTCACAAAGAGGAAAATTATACTGATCATTTAGCTGTTGGTTGGACTTTACCAGACGGAGGGCAGGAGCGCCCAATCCCCGGTATTCGCCTTACTCCCTATACTTCAACTAATCCTGCCAATCAAGCTCCATCAGTGTCAATTACCTCTCCGGAGTATAATGCCACTTTTATGGGACCTGCCAACATAACCGTTCTAGCCTCTGCCTCTGACATAGATGGCAACGTTGCAAAAGTAGAATTCTTTCATGGTTCCACTAAGTTAGGTGAAGACTTAACCAGCCCTTACAGTTTTACATGGAACAACGTGGCGGTAGGCGTATACTCTTTGATGGCAAGGGCAACTGATGATAAAGGCGCCTTTACAAATTCAGATATAATTAACTTTACAGTCGCATCGCCATCAAACCAAGCGCCTTCTGTGACTATCACTTCGCCTTCCAACAACACTACTCTCACGTCACCAGCAAACATAAATATTGTAGTTTCAGCTTCTGACCCTGACGGCACAGTGAGTATGGTAGAGTTCTTTCAAGACTCTAATAGGTTGGGCTTGGATACGGACGGTACCGATGGGTGGAGCTATGCTTGGAGCAACGTAACAGCCGGAAACTACAGCTTAACGGCTCGGGCCACAGACAACTCTGGTGCCTTCACAAACTCTGCGTTGGTGAACGTCACAGTTAGCGACTCTAACCCTACGGCACCAATTATCAGCGCTTTTAATCCAAAATCTGGTCCAGAGGGAACGGTGGTAATAATTAGTGGCTGGGGGCTTAGCGGTGCTACTAAAGTGACGTTCGGTCCGTCTGCGGCCGAAATTAGGTCAAACACTGATACAGAAATTAGAGCTGTTGTGCCACAGATAAAGGGTAAGCTACCTAAAGGAGTAAATGTTTCTGTTAATACCACTGCTGGCTCTATAACGGTAAAAGAAAAGTTTACTGTTACTCCAGGCTATGTAAGCACGTCTTCCAAACTATTGGCAGTGGATGCAGCGGGAGGGGAGAGAATGCTAAGTGTTTATCCTAATCCGTTTTCGGGCAAAGCTACTGTTCAATTTGTGCTTCCGGTAGATGGAGAGTATAAGGTAAGTTTATTTGACTCTAAGGGAGCATTGGTGGAGATCTTGAAACAGGGAAGGACAAATGCCGGAGCAACTCAAACTGTAGAGGTACATGGAGCTAAACTTACTACAGGGATGTATATGTTGAGATTAGAGAGTGGAGATGTAACTGAGAACGTTAAAATGCTGCTTAAAAAGTAGTCTTGAAATATAGATCTTCTATATAGGAAAGCGGTGCAGCATCATGTTGTATAGATTTTTTTATGTTCAGCTGGTTTAAGCATAAATTTTACATACTACTCTTCCTTTTTCCTATATTTACTTCAAGCATAAACAGCTTGCGATGAGAATTCTATTCCTCCTGTTACTAATTTTGAGTATGAGCATAGATGTTGAAGCCCAGGCGCACAAACGCGCCAGGGAACAAGGCATTAAAATTGGCGTACTCCCAACAGGAAAGTATAATGCCATTACCGATGTGGATGGTGTTCGAGTTGGCCATACTACCTTAATACAAGCTGATGCCATCCGCACCGGCGTAACAGCTATACTTCCGCATAATGGCAATGTGTTTCAGCAAAAGGTTCCCACCGCCGTGTACGTGGGCAACGGCTTTGGGAAACTGACCGGCAGCACGCAGGTGCAGGAGCTGGGCAACCTTGAGACTTCTATCATACTTACAAATACCCTGAGCGTTGGCACGGCTATGAATGCGGTGGTAGGGTATACTTTGCAGCAACCTGGCAACGAGCAGGTGCAGTCGGTGAATGCGGTAGTGGGAGAGACGAACGACGGTTACCTGAACGATATTCGGGGCAGGCATGTATCGGAGGAGCATGTGCTGCAGGCTGTACAAGAGGCAAAGTCCGGTGCTGTGCAGGAGGGTAACGTGGGGGCTGGCACCGGAACCGTGTGTTTCGGGTGGAAGGGTGGCATCGGTTCCTCCTCCAGAAAGCTGCCGGAGAAGGCAGGAGGCTACACGGTGGGAGTGCTGGTACAGACAAACTTCGGCGGCGTGCTGCAGGTAAACGGTGTGCCGGTGGGGAAGGAGTTGGGGCAGTATTACATGCACCAGCAGATCAAGGACAGCGCAGATGGTTCCTGTATGATCGTAGTGGCAACCGATGCGCCCGTGGATGCCCGCAACCTGGAGCGCATGGCCAAGCGTGCCATGATGGGCCTTGCCAAAACGGGTGGCATTGCCTCAAACGGGAGCGGCGATTACGTAATTGCCTTTTCCACGAATCCGGAGTTGCGTATACCCTACACCTCAGATGCTAAAACACATGCGGCATCCACACTTCGGAACGATGAAATGTCGCCGATGTTCATGGCGGTGATCGAGGCTACGGAAGAGGCTATCATCAACTCGCTTTTTATGGCAGAAACTATGACGGGCAAAGACGGCAGAACGGTGGAGGCGCTGCCGATTGATAAGGTGCTTAAGCTGTTAAAGAAACATAATGCAATCAAACGTTAACTATGCCTATGTGCGCGGGCAAGTGCTGCCACTGGAGCAGGCCACACTGCACATCAGCGACCTTTCTATACAACGCGGTTATGGAGTTTTCGACTACTTCAGAATATCCAACGGAAGGCCGGTTTTCTTGGACGATTACCTCGAGCGTTTCCACGCCTCAGCCCAGGCGATGCGAATGCAGGTACCCATACCTGATGAAGAACTCCGGTCAGTTATCCGGGAGTTGATCAGCAAAAACGGCATACCCATGGCAGGCATGAAAATGATCCTGACGGGAGGGTACTCCGAAAACGGCTACGACCCGGCCGAGCCGAGCCTGGTTATACTGCAGCAGCCGCTTATGCTACCCGGCCCTGAAATGCTGGCGAAAGGCATCAAGATCATCACACACGAATATGTGCGGGAGGTGCCCCGGGCCAAGACCATCAACTACACCATGGGCATCCGGCTGATAGAGGAGATAAAGAACCGTGGCGCCAGCGATGTGCTGTACCAGCAGCAGGGCGTGGTGTCGGAGTTCCCGAGGTGTAACCTGTTTATTGTGAGGGAGGATGATGCGTTGGTAACGCCTGCGGAAAACGTGCTGCTGGGCGTAACCCGAAAGAACGTGCTGGCGCTGGCCGGCAAAAAGTATAAAGCTGTGGAAGGCACTGTAACATTAGAAAATGTTTACCAGGCAAAGGAGGTGTTCCTGACCAGCACTACCAAGCGTATCCTGCCCATCGTGCAGGTGGATGAGCAGGTGATTGGAACCGGCAAGCCAGGTGATATCACACTTTCTTTATTAGAGGATCTGGTGAGGCTGGAGGAGGAGTCAGTGCCGAGGATAAAAGTATAGCATGAGATTGGCTACAAAGTATAAAAGCCTCCCCGAAACTACTTCCGGGGAGGCTTTTATACTTTGTAGCAACAATATCAAGAGCTGCAAGACAGCATGGAGCACCCGGCCTTCTGCGTAGCCCATTCCGGGCGCTTAGCAAAGAACTCATCATACTTATCAGAATATGGCTCTCTAATGGCTTTCTGGAGTTTCTCGAAAAGAGCAGTCTCGCCTTTTTCCAGTTCCTCAATGGCCTGGTGCAGCAGGTAGTTCCGAAGTATGAAGCGCGGGTTGGTTTTGCGCATCAGCTCCTGCGAGACTTTGCGGGTAATGGTGTTTTTGTTGAGCCGATCCAGGTAGCTCTCAATCAAAGTATAAAGCTGCTGGTGTTGCTCCTGGCTCAGTTCATCATAAAAGCTTTCCTTAAAATGCTCCGCCACTTCCTGTGCACTGCCCATGTACAGCGGCAGGTCTATCAGCAGTTGGAAGAAGATCGCCATGTCGGGCTTTACCGAGGAAAGTGTTTTTTCGAACTGTGTGATCAGGTCTGTGTCGAGGCGGCTAACCCGGTCTAGTCCTAGTTTGTTGCCCATCATGGCGTAGTATTTCTGCCAATACACCTCCTTATAAGTTTCCAGGGCAGGCAGCAGCTGATCCTTTTCTACTAAAGGCAGCAGCGCCGCGGCCAGGCAACCAAGGTTCCAGTAGGCGATGCTGGGCTGTTTACCGAAGGCGTAGCGCCTGCCAGGCAAATCTGTGGTGTTGGGCGTAAAATCGGGATCATAGTCATCCAGAAAGGAATAAGGGCCATAATCTATCGTGAGGCCAAGTATAGACATGTTGTCGGTGTTCATCACGCCGTGCACAAAGCCCACCCGCTGCCACTCCACCACCAGACTCGCGGTGCGTTCTACCACTTCCTTAAAGAAGGTAACTATCTTATCCTCACCCTTAATGTGTGGGTAATAGCGGCTTATGGTCCAGTCCACGAGCTGGCGCAGGTTGTCAGTTTCCTTTCGGGCATTCAGGATCTCAAAGTTGCCGAAGCGCAGGAAACTCGGAGCAGCGCGCATCACAATGGCGCCTGCCTCAAAAGCTGCGTTGCCGTTGTAAAACATGTCGCGCAGCACCGGATCGCCGGTGGCCACCAGGCTGAGGGCACGTGTGGTAGGCACCCCAAGGTAGTGCATGGCTTCGCTCATGAGGTATTCACGCACCGAAGAGCGCAGTACCGCGCGACCGTCGGCGCGGCGGGAGTAAGGGGTTGGGCCAGCTCCTTTCAGCTGCAACTCCCATGATGTGTCGTCAGGGGTTTCCCACTCGCCTAGCGTAATGGCGCGGCCATCGCCCAGCTGGCCGGCCCAGCCGCCGAATTGATGGCCGGCATAGCAGGCGGCGTAGGGGTACATGGTGTCGGTTACATGGTTTCCACCGAGTATGTCCAGCTCCTTTTGATCAGCAGGTTTCTGAATTCCAAGCTTTGCCGCCAGGTCGTCTGACCAGGCCAGCAGGGTAACTCTCCCGACGGGGGTGGGCAGGGCTTTGCTGTACAGCATGCCGGGAGTCTGGCGTGGCGTCAGGTCACCGGTTTCGTCGCCCGGAAACGTATCTACAAATTCTTTTTTATACTTCTTTGAGCGCAGGCTCTCCATAGGTACAGGCTTATTGATTTATACTTATCCTCAAAGCTACTTATTAAAGTATAGTTTCAAGGCTTCTGTAGGTAACAAAGATAAAGCACAATTAGTTAGCCTCTACCTTCTGATTTTGCATCAGAGTGGAGGTTGATCAGCGATCGGATTTATACTTTGTAGCCGGCGAAACAGCATATATCGATTAAGTATATCTAATGCGCTCGTAGTGACGTATCTACTAGGAAATTACTAAAACAGCTACTAAACTATGGAAAATACATTGGAAAACACCTCACTGCGCAGCCTTGTTAGCAACCCTTCCCAACTGGCCGATATTATCAAAGACCCGACGAGGGGCATCGACTTTTACAAAGGGCTATCGGTAAAGGAGCAGCAGTATATCCTTTTTGCCGCCGCCTTCGGTCTTATTGCCTACGGGATTTATCTGGGTAGAAGTGAAAAACAGGATATGACAGCTTAACACCACCGGAAAACCAACGTATATACTAACATACATTCTGTGTTTTCGACCAGACAGGTGATAGCCTGAATTAAGCTTGTAGAAGCTTTTCGACCTAACTTGATGTTTGCTCGAAATTCAAAAATGTAAGGCCTGCCTTAAGCAAAACTTAAGGCAGGCTCTGTTTTTATGTCCTTCCCAAAGTTTAAGGGCGTTGAGTATGGTATCCAGAGTACTTTACTGAAGGCACGTCCTGATTTTTAAGCTGCTGATACCGTTCTTTTGTAGTATAGGTCGTAACTTAGTGGCTGTAGCTGTAAAGGCTTGCCCTTTTAAAAGAGAATCAGCTGCTGATACCCCGAATTTACTATGCCAATTACGATAGTTAGCCAGGGCAGAAATGTGAGCCCCTGGGTGAAAGCACTTAAAGAGAAAAGGCCAGAACTGGATGTCCGGATATACCCCCATGACCTGCCGCGCGAGGAGGTTACCTTCGCCTTGGCCTGGAACCATCCGCTGGGCGTGTTTAAAGAATTCCCGAACCTGAAAAGTATTTCTTCGCTTGGTGCAGGCGTGGACCACATCCTGAAAGATCCGGATATTCCGGAGCAGGTACAGATTACCAGAATAAAGGACGAGAACCTGACCAACGACATGGCTGATTTTACCATGGCCCTGGTGCTGAACCATATGCGTGGGCTTCATGCCTACAAGGCTGCAGAAAAAACGCAAACCTGGAAACCCCACAAGTATAAAAGAAACGAAGATGTAACTGTCGGCGTGATGGGCATAGGTACCTTGGGCACTGAAGTTGCCCACCGCCTCAGCAGCATTGGATTTAAGGTAACGGGCTGGGCAAGCTCCGCAAAGAGGCTGGAAAGTATAAAAGTATACGCCGGCCCTGAGGAGCTTGATGCCTTTCTAGGCACAGCGGATATTCTCATCTGCCTGCTTCCACTTACTCCCGAAACGGCCAACATCCTCAACAAGGATAATTTACTTAAGCTGCCCAAGCAGGCCTATGTAATTAACGTAGCGCGCGGCGAGCACCTGGTAGAGGAAGACCTGATCCAGGTGATTGATGCGGGGCATCTGGCAGGGGCAAGCCTGGATGTGTTGCGGGAGGAGCCGCTACCGGAGGGGCATCCATTCTGGACGCACCCTAAAATAAGTGTAACACCGCACATTGCCAGTGTCACCGATCCAGAGTCGGCGGTGGTGCAGCTGTTGGAAAATTACGATAGGGCCCAAAGCGGAGAGCCCCTGCTCAATCTTGTTTCTAGAACCAAAGGTTATTAACATGAACCCATTTCATTACGCTTTCAAGATAAAAGACATCGCCTCCACGCGACGGTTTTACGTGGATATCCTGGGCTGCAAAGAGGGGCGGAGCACTGAGCATTGGATCGATTTCGACTTTTTCGGGCATCAGCTGTCGGGCCACGTGAGCGCCAACATCCCGGAACTGGATTACTGCGGCAAGGTGGATGGCGTGAGTGTGCCGGTGCCGCACTTTGGCTGTATACTGAGCTATGAGCAGTTTGAGGAGGTACAGCAGAAACTGCAGCAGCACGACATAAAGTTTGTGGTGAAGGCGCACACGCGCTACGAAGGGCAAGTGGGGGAGCAGCGCACCATGTTCGTACTTGATCTGAGCAGCAATCCGCTGGAGTTCAAGGCTTTCAAGGACCCGGACGAGGTGTTTGCCTCGTAAGCGGATAGTAAGGAGAAAGAAGGGTATGTACCTACTTGGTGTGCCCGGTTATTTGAAATTTATACGAGATGCTGGCGCGGGTTTGTAACCCGTGCTTTTCCAACTACCCCCTTGAGGGGATCACAGGGCAAATTAACACCCCTGTGGTCCCCTTAAGGGGACAATTCTTCATCTTCAGATCCATTCCAGAGATGTTATGGGGTAAGGAAGTAAGGCTGAAGACCCGTTCTGCCGCAAGTTTTCAACTTGTGGCCTACAATGGTGTTGAGTTTGCAACTCAACTGGGCCAGAGGCCCAAAAATAGCCAGTCACGAGCGTGGACGCTCGCGCAATAAGTATTAAAAATTATCAGAATCAAACTGAGATAAAGAAAGATTAGGGCGTATACCTGCAAGGGTGTACGCCTTAATCCTTGAACTTTATACTTAGCCGCACCTCCCGCTCCACAGGCTGGCCGTTCTCCTGGCCAGGTTTCCAGCGCGGGCCTTCCTGCACCAGCCGGATGGCCTCGGCATCACACGCAGGGCACAGGCTCTTCACCACCCTGATCTGCTGCGGCTTTCCGTTCGTGCCCACGGTAAAGGCCACTTTTACCTTTCCTGATACCGGAACTGTTCTGCTGTTTTCCTGCAGGTATTTTTTATACTGACGCATCCTTGGGACAGGCATCGGGGATACTTTCTCCGGCACTTCCCGCTGCACGCCGTAGCCGGTCACCACTACTTCGCTCAGCGACCTCTGGTCTTGGGCCATAGTGATATCGGCAGAGGTATCGTTTTGGGCCAGTGTCTTTTCCGCGGTTTCGAAGCCAATGAAGCTGAAGCGCAGCGTTTGCTCCCCCTCCGGCAGCGCCAAACTGTAATTCCCCTCGGCATCGGTCACCGTGCCAATGGCCTTGCCCTTTAGCAGAACTGCCACCCCCGATAGCGGCTCCCCCTCCTCCGACAGTACCCGCCCTGTAATCTGCTTCTGATTAGCCGCAGAGTTGTTTCTGGGTCTGACAGTACTTACTCCCCTGATGGAAACTCCTGCCACTTTTCCAGACAGCGCTTTGGAAACATCCAGCGATTCAGGAGCCACTGCCATGCTAGGTGAGGCAAGGGGCTTGCTTTCGGTTATGGTGGCGTAATCCTGACTAGATGACTTTTTAGTGGTTGCTTCGCCTTTATCTGCCAGGTATACAGTATCCAAGGCTTCATTATCTGGAACCTCCTCCTCAACTACGGCATCGTCTAAGTCAAACTCAAGGTCCGATACCTCCTCGGCATCCGCCCTCACCAACGGGGAAGTATACTTTCTGGCAGGCGTAACGGCGGCTATACTTTTCTCCGAGATTTCAGTGCTTTGGGTATCCGCCGCTGCAGGTGCTACCGGCTCATTGGCAGCCACATTGGGCAATTCTTCGTCAGCTAGTATCTCTGTTTTTGCCAGCTCCTGCGCCGGCTGCTGCTTTTGGTAATTATAGTACAGCACCAGCATTGCCGAGGCCACCAATATAAGTATGGCCGCAGCACTCTGCCAGTACACCGGGGCAGCTTTCTCCTTGCGTTGCTGCGCCTGCGCCTGTATGCGTTGGTTAATGTCGGTTACAGCGGCTTTGGTTTGCCCGGCATCGGACACCTCCATACCTTCCAGCACGTCTGCACACAGGGCACAGCCCAGCAGGTGCCGCTCCAGCTGGTGGTGCAGGGCAGCGGGCAGATCGCCTTGCTGGTACTGCCGCAGCAGCTCCAGCGAAGGGTGGTCGCCGTCTGGCCAAAGTATGTGGTGCTTATCGTGTGGCATGGTGTTTCTCCATGTAAATTTTAAGGTTCCGCTTCCCGTTCTGGATATAGCTTTTTACTTTGTTCAGTTCATAACCCGTCAGGGTAACAATCTCAGCGTAGCTTTTCTGCTGCAGGTAAAACAGCTCTACGCAAGTATACTGTTCTGTCGGCAGTTGCTGCAGGGCCTGCTGCAAAAGCTGTTCCGTTTCCTCGGCCTGCTCTGCCTCTGTAAGATGCAGCGGCTCATGGTTTTCCATAAGCGCAGGTGGCGATTCTTCTTTGAAAACCCCTGTCGCCCCCTTTTGCGGTCGCAGTTTCATGAGGCAGTGGTTCTTGGCCGTGGCGTAGAGCCAGCTTTTAAAATTATCCACCTCGTGCTTTAGTAACGCCGTCGTCAGGTGCTCGAAAAGCTGCATGGTGGCGTCTTTGCTTTCCTCCTCATCCTTCAGGTACTTCAGGCAGACCAGGTATACCATTTCCGAGTGCCGCTGAAAAAGCTCGCCCAGGTGCTCCAGTTCCCCGCTCTGCCGGTACAGGCGCAGCAGTTCCGCATCCGGAGGAGGCGGCTTGGCGTTTGTGAACAGCTTGAGGAAAAAGGGCAGCATCTGGAGTATCTTTTCCTAAAGAAAGGAATTTTTTTTCAGAAGGGCTTATGGAATTTCCGGGAGGGCCGCATCCTATAGGAAACAAACGCATAAAGCCATGAAAAACCATCTTTACACATTGCTGCTGGCCCTGCTGATGCTGGGGCTGCAGGCAAAAGCCCAGTCGATAAGTATTACTGGCACCGTAACTGACGCCGATAGCGGTACGCCGCTGCCGGGTGTTACCGTTCTGGAGAAAGGAACGAGAACCGGAACCTCCACCGATCAGCATGGCAAGTATAGCCTGCAGGTATCCAGCGAGAAAGCCATACTTGTTTTCAGGTTTATCGGCTATCAGGACAAAGAGGTGAAGGTGGGGAGCAAGCGTGTAGTAGATGTGCAGCTTCAGGTGGATAACACAGCCTTGCAGGAAGTTGTGGTGACGGGCGACGAAGTTGTTGTGAAGGAAAGAATAAAAATAAGAGGTATTGCGTCCGGTATAGCCGTGCAGAAGCATACTACCAGTTATATTGCCTACGACCAGGAGGTACTGCACAACACCGAGAACTATGCCCACCTGAAGGAGAGTACCTTCCAGGATGCGAAAAAGTCGCCGCTCTCCACCTTCTCTATTGACGTAGACAGGGCCTCCTATAGCAATGTGCGCCGCTTCCTGAACAATGGACAGAAACCGCCGGTTGATGCTGTGCGCATCGAGGAGATGGTGAACTACTTCACCTATGATTACCCGCAGCCGACCGGGGAAGACCCTTTTTCTGTGACTACCGAGCTTTCCGCCTGCCCCTGGAACCAGGAGAATCAGCTGCTGCACATCGGCCTGCAAGGCAAGGAGATCCCCACGGATAACCTCCCGCCTTCTAATCTGGTGTTCCTGCTGGATGTGTCTGGTTCCATGGCCAGCCCGGATAAACTGCCGCTGCTAAAATCCGGTCTTAACCTGTTGGTAGACCAGCTGCGCCCGCAGGACAGGGTAGCCATTGTGGTGTATGCCGGCGCGGCGGGGCTGGTGCTGCCCTCCACGCCCGGTAACCATAAAGACAAGATACTGCAGGCGCTGGACCAACTGGAGGCCGGCGGCTCCACGGCGGGCGGCGCAGGCATAAACCTGGCCTACCAGGTGGCGCAGGAGAATTTTAGGAAGGGCGGCAACAACCGGATCATACTTGCCACAGACGGCGACTTTAACGTGGGCGTGAGCAGCGACGGGGAGCTGAACCGGCTGATCGAGCAGAAGCGCGAGACAGGTATTTTCCTGACGGTGCTGGGTTTCGGAACCGGCAACCTGAAAGACTCCCGCATGGAGCAGCTGGCTGACAAAGGCAACGGCAACTATGCCTATGTAGACAACATCCTGGAGGCGAAGAAAGTGTTCATCAACGAGTTCGGCGGCACGCTCTTTACCATCGCCAAGGACGTGAAGTTGCAGCTGGAGTTTAACCCGGCCAAGGTAAAGGCTTACCGCCTGATCGGCTACGAGAACCGCACCCTGCAGAGCGAGGATTTTAACGACGACAAGAAAGACGCGGGCGAGCTCGGTGCCGGCCATACCGTAACCGCCCTTTACGAGATCGTGCCAGTAGGTGCAAAGGGAACAGCTACGGGAGCAGTGGACAAGCTGAAGTACCAGCAAACGCAGCTGAACAAACAGCCCAGCACCACCGATGAGATCCTGACGCTGAAACTGCGGTATAAGGAGCCGGAGGGCAGCAAGAGCAAGCTCATCTCCACCACGGTTTCCGACAAGGCCCTGGATGCGGGCAATACCTCCGATAACTTCCGGTTTGCGGCGGCGGTCGCCTCTTTTGGCATGCTGCTCCGCGATTCTGAGTTTAAGGGTAACGCCACCTACGCCCAGGTGCTGGAACTGGTGCAGGGCGCCCTCGGCAAGGATGCGGAAGGCTATCGGGCAGAGTTCATCAGGCTCGTCAACTCAAGAGTGTTATTGAGTGACAGGCGTTAAGGCTAAACATCAGGCTAAATAGGAAAGGGCAGCTTTATACGTTTAAGCTGCCCTTTCTTTATCCCGCCAAGTATAAATCGGCTCTTTAGCGGCCTTTTTTGCCGCGGCCTTTCTGCTGCTGTTTCTTCTGCTTGATGTGCTGGGCCTTCAGCTCCTTAAACTCCTCATTCGAAACAGTCTCTGTATAATACAGCTCAGACAAAATGGTGATATCGGTGTCGAAGTCATAGGTGATGGTAAGCGACAGCTCCTTGTCGGGGTTTAGCACATACTCGTCGTCCTCCAGGTCGTACACCTCAAACTCATACTCTCCCTCCTCCAGTTGCTTGTTCTGGATGCGGGACAGACGATCACCGGTAATCACGATCGGCTCCTCCAGCTCAACCTCCAGGTCAAAAGGCTGGAAAAAGCGGCCGTCCTTTTTGTGTGTGATGTACTCTACCTTGCTGATGTGCAGCTCAACTCCTGCGTTGCGGTTCTCGCGGTTATACTTGATGTCCTGTATGTTTCCGATCAGTTTCATGTAATTTTATACTTGTCGGGTACAAAGGTAAGCAATAGCTACTGCAATGTCCGGGGAAGTATACGTGACAAACTCCGGCAGCGGGCTTACTCTTCCTTATACTTCCTATTTACTTAATTGATGCGGCCCATGGCAGCGCTTTTGCCAACAATAACAAAAGCAGGAGCGTAAGACTATTTCTATATAATTACTCTCTCTTTACCACCTGCTTGGCCCGGGACGGACAGGCGCTTTTACCTTTAAACGCTTAACTACTATGGAAAACAACTCCCCCGCCTTACCCCCTAAACAGACGGTAAAGCTTCGAATCAACGGGGCTGAAAAGCAGCTGGAGCTAGCTCCCTGGACCTCGCTGCTTGATGCCCTGCGCGAGCACCTGAACCTGACCGGCACCAAGAAAGGCTGCGACCACGGCCAGTGCGGTGCCTGCACGGTGCTGGTTGATGGCAGACGCATCAACTCCTGCCTGACGCTGGCCATGATGCAGGAAGACAAGGAAATCACCACTGTGGAAGGTCTGGCAAAAGATGGGGAGCTCCACCCGGTGCAGCAGGCCTTCATCAACCATGATGCCTTTCAGTGCGGCTACTGCACGCCGGGGCAGATCTGCTCGGTGATCGGCCTGGTGAACGAAGGGAAGGCTAAAACCCTGGACGATATCCGCGACCTGATGAGCGGGAACATTTGTCGCTGCGGAGCTTACGTGAACATTGTAAAAGTGGTGCAGGAAGCACTGGAAAGGAGCGAGACCCGATGAGACCATTTACCTTTTCCAAAGCAAGAGATGTATCTAGCGCAATTAGCGACGTCACCTCTCATGAAAAAGCAAAGTTTATTGCCGGCGGCACCAACCTGCTCGACCTGATGAAAATAGACGTGATGACCCCAAGGCACCTGGTGGACATCACCAACATCGCCCTCAAAACCATAGAGGAGAACGAGGAAGGAGGCCTGCGGCTGGGGGCACTGGTCTCGAATGCTGACACAGCCTACCACGAGCAGGTAGAGAAACGCTATCCGCTGCTGTCGCATGCTATTTTAGCGGGGGCCACAGGGCAGCTGCGCAACATGGCCACCGATGGCGGAAACCTCTTGCAGCGCACCCGCTGCTACTACTTCTACGACACCGACACCCCCTGTAACAAGCGCGAGCCCGGCTCCGGCTGCTCTGCCATCAAAGGGTATAACCGCGATCTGGCCATACTAGGCACCAGTGAGTACTGCATCGCCACTCACCCTTCCGATATGTGCGTGGCGCTGGCGGCGCTGGAGGCAAAGGTGAACGTGACCGGCAAGGACGGTGACCGGGTGATCCCATTCGCTAAGTTCCACCGCTTGCCCGGCGATACCCCGCACATCGACACGAACCTGAAGGAAGACGAGATCATCACGTCCATAGACCTGCCTGCCAAGGGTTTTGCGGAACATTATACTTACATGAAGCTTCGTGACCGTGCTTCCTACGCCTTCGCCCTGGTATCAGTGGCTGCAGCTTTGGAGATGGATGGTGATACAGTAAAAGAAGCCCGCCTTGCCTTAGGTGGGGTGGCACACAAGCCCTGGCGCAAACCGGAGGCGGAGGCCATGCTGCAGGGAAAACCGGCAACACGGGGGCAATTCCAGAAGGTGGCAGAGGCATACTTGGAGGGTGCCAGGGGCTACGGATACAATGACTTTAAAATAGAACTGGCAAAGCGCGCCATTGTGCGTTCGCTGGAGCAGGCATTCAAAATGGAGGCATCATCATGAAAAACGAACAGATAGGCAAAGCCACCAGCCGCGTGGACGGGCGCGCCAAGGTAACAGGTGAGGCAAAGTATGCGGCAGAGTTTAACGTGCCTGACCTAACCTATGGCTTTGTGGTGAGCAGCGCCATCGCCCGCGGAAAAATAAAAAGCATAGACACCAGCAAGGCACTGGCTGTAAACGGGGTGTTGCAGGTGTTCACCCACGAGAACAGGCCCGGCTATGTATGGGGCGATGAAAAGTACCAGGACAAGGACTCGCCCCCGGGCTCACCGTTCCGCCCGCTGTACCAATCCGAGATACAGTTCAGTATGCAGCCGATTGCCTTAGTGGTGGCAGAGACGTTTGAACTGGCGCGCTACGGGGCTTCGCTGGTAGAGGTAGCGTATAAGCAGGATGCATTTGATACAAACTTTGAAGCGAACATCGAGAAGGCTTATGTGCCGGAGAAGTATAAATCTACCCCGCCCCCGGACCCGCGCGGTAAGCCTGAGAAAGCCTTTGCTGACGCAGCTCTTCAGATAGAGACAGAGTATACCCACCCCAGCGAACACCACAACCCGATGGAGATGCATGCATCAGTGGCAGTATGGGAAAAGGATGGGAAGTTAACCGTGTATGACAAGATTCAGGGGGTAGATAACAGCCAGCAGTACATTGCCAATGCCTTCGGTATGGACAAAGAGGAAGTACGCGTGATTTCTCCGTTCGTGGGAGGTGCTTTTGGCTCCGGCCTGCGTCCGCAGTATCAGCTGTTCCTGGCTGTATTGGCTGCCCGTGAGCTGAAACGATCGGTAAAAGTGATGCTGACGCGGCAACAAATGTTCTCCTTTGGCCACAGGCCAAAAACCACGCAGCGCCTGGCAGTGGGTGCCGCCGAAGACGGCAAGCTGGAGGCGATACAACACGATGCTTTTGCAGAGACATCTAAGTTTGAGGACTACAGCGAAAATGTAATTACCTGGCCCGGCGTGCTGTATAAGTGCGATAACATGAAGCTTAGCCACAAACTGGTGGGGCTGGATGTATACACGCCGCTGGACATGCGTGCCCCCGGCGGTACCACCGGCATCTTTGCCTTAGAGTGCACCATGGATGAGCTGGCCTACAAGGCGGGTGTAGACCCTGTGGAGTTCAGGCTGAAGAATTACTCCGAGAAGGACCAGAACCAGGACAAGCCTTTTTCCAGCAAAGAACTGAAGGAGTGTTACCGGCAGGGAGCTGAGAAGTTTGGCTGGAGCAAGCGCAATCCGGAGCCACGCTCCATGAAGGAAGGGCACAACCTGATTGGCTGGGGCATGGCCCATGGTGCCTGGGAGGCAACACAGAAAGAGGCTTCCGCGAAAGCGGTTCTGAGTCCGGACGGAAAACTGACGGTAAGTTCCGCTACCGCTGATATCGGTACCGGAACCTATACTGTGATGACGCAGATCGCTGCCGATACCCTTGGCCTTCCGCTTCAGGATGTTACTTTTTTGCTTGGCGACACATCACTGCCGAAGTCTCCATTGGAGGGCGGCTCCTGGACGGTGTCCTCTGTTGGATCTGCTGTTAAAGCGGCCTGTGATAAGGTGCGTGAAAAGCTTTTTAAGCTGGCACAGCAGGTGGAGAACTCCCCTTTAAAAGACGCTAAGTTTGAAGAGGTACGTTTTACCGATGGAAAGATCAGTTTACAACAGGATGCTTCGAAAGCCGTGACTATAACTGCTGCGCTAAAGCAGAACGGAGGAGAAAGTATTGAGGAGCAAGTGGATAGTAAACCTGCCGATAAGCAGGATAACTATGCCCCCTACACACATGCGGCCACTTTTGTGGAAGTGAAGGTGGATGAGGACTTGGGTACAGTGAAGGTAACGCGCATAGTGAGTGCCATTGCCGGGGGGCGTGTCATCAACCCGAAAACAGCCCGAAGTCAAATCCTGGGCGGTATGGTATGGGGTATTGGTGTGGCCCTGGAAGAAGAAGCGGTAATGGACAACAACCTGGGCCGTTTCATGAACCATGACCTGGACAAGTATCATGTGCCGGTAAATGCCGACGTGCACGACATGGAAGTGATTTTTGTGGAGGAAAAAGATGATATCGTGAACCCACTGGGGGCGAAAGGCCTCGGAGAGATCGGTATCGTCAGCGTAGCCCCGGCCATTGTGAACGCCATTTTCCATGCCACCGGCAAGAGGGTACGAGAGCTGCCTGTTACGTTGGATAAGCTGCTTTAACATCTTAAATTTTGTATCTTGTTAGCGAAAAGGGTAACTGGTGTTAGCAGCTTTGTCATTACTAATACATGAAGGAAATACAGGATATAGTCAAGGCATACGAGGAAGCGCAGCAGGAGGGGCGGCAGACGGCCCTGGCAACAGTGGTGCAGGTGCAGGGCTCTTCTTACAGAAGGCCGGGTGCGCGTATGCTGGTGCGTGACGACGGGCAGCTGACCGGTGCCATCAGCGGAGGCTGCCTGGAAGGCGATGCTTTACGCAAAGCCCGGCTTGCAATGCTGCAGCAAAAGTCTATGCTTGTGACTTATGATACCACCGATGAGGACGATGCTACACTTGGCGTAGGCCTGGGCTGCAACGGTATTATTCAGATCCTGATCGAACCCATCGATCCCAAAGACCCGGCGAACCCGATTTCTTTTTTCCAGTCCTTTCTGAGCAGCCGGCAATCGGCTGTGGTCGTTACGCTGTTTTCACTCCAAAAAACAAAATCCCAACAACCAGGTACCTGCCTTTTCATAGCGGAGAAAGGAGACATGGCTGGTGTGTGTCCGGATGCCGACTTGCAGGAAAATCTCTTGGCTGATGCGCAGCAGGTACTCCATTCCGGTGTCTCCCTCACCAACTCCTATACTTCTGCTGCCGGCGAGTTGACGGGCTTTGTGGAGTTGCTGCAGCCGGCCGTGTCTCTGGTCATTGTAGGCGCGGGTAACGATGCTGTGCCGCTGATGCACATGGCAAACTTGCTGGGCTGGCAGGTGACGGTAGTGGATGGCCGCGCCAACTACGCTACGGGCACCCGTTTCCCGAAGGCTGAGCGGGTGATCGTGGCAAAGCCGGAAGGAGTACTGTCACAGCTGACAATCGACTCACAAACGGTGTTTGTGCTGATGACGCACAACTATAACTATGATATGGCCATGCTGCGACAGCTGTTGCCGTTGCAGGTTCCTTATATTGGCTCGCTGGGGCCTAAAAAGAAGCTGGAGCGCATGCTGGAGAAGCTGCAGGACGAGGGCATGCGCTTAAGTGAGGAGATGCTGCAGCGGGTGTACGGGCCTACCGGCCTGGACATGGGTGCAGAGACATCCGAAGAAATCGCACTTTCCATTTTGGCGGAGATGAAGGCAGTGCTGGCAGGTAAACCAGGTACACCACTGCGCGAAAAGCAGGGTGCTATACACGAGCGCGGCAAAGAAAGCCCAGAGCTGGGCAGACAGGCAAAATTTCTGGGATGTTCTCTGTAAGCGGGTTGGTCATATTGGCGGCAGGTGCTTCCACACGCTTGGGCGAGCCAAAGCAGTTACTTCGCTACCAGGGGAAAAGTCTGTTACAGCGTGCCACCCAAGTGGCCCTGGAAACTGGCTTTTCGCCTGTCGTGGTCGTGTTGGGTGCCAACGCAGCTATACTTTTGCCAGAGGTTTCCAACAGTGCTGTCACTATCGTCCGGAACCCCGAGTGGCAGGAGGGCATGGCATCCTCGATCCGGGCAGGGCTGAGTGAACTTTTACGGCTGAAGCCAGAGTTGGATGATGTTACGTTTATGGTCTGCGATCAGCCCTATGTGGATGCGGCCGTATTGAAACAGCTGGTGCAGGCTAAGCAGGATGGAAGAAGTGGTATCGTTGCCAGTGCCTACCAAGGTACATGGGGAACGCCAGTGTTGTTCGATAAAGTATACTTCCCGGAGTTGCTGGCGCTGCAGGGGCAGGAGGGCGCCAAAAAGATCATTATGAAACATAAGTCGGCGGTAACGTCCATCTCTTTTCCGGCAGGCGCCACCGACATTGACACAGCGGAAGATTATGCAGCGCTACTGCAGACTGACAACACCCCCAATGATGAATAAGAGTTTTCAGGAATTTTCATGTTCCCCGATTAATATATTTTCTTAACTTAGAGTTTAAACTTAACAAGGAGAGAGATGGCAATTTATAAGCTGCAAATCAACGGCCGAAGCTATGAGGTCGATGTAGAGCCGGACACCCCGCTGCTGTGGGTGCTGCGCGACAACCTGGGTCTGGTAGGCGCCAAGTATGGCTGCGGCATTGCGCAGTGTGGTGCGTGCACCGTGCATGTAAATGGCAATGCGATGCGCTCCTGTGTATACCCGGTTTCGGCCGCCAGTAATGCCAAAATAACCACTATTGAGGGCTTGTCTGAAGATGGCAGCCATCCGGTACAGCTGGCCTGGGATGAGGTAGATGTGGCGCAATGCGGCTACTGCCAGGCCGGCCAGATCATGACGGCCACTGCCCTGCTGAACAAGAACCCAAAACCTTCGGCAGAAGAGATTGACAATGCCATGAATGGTAACATCTGCCGTTGCGGAACCTACCATCGTATCCGTGAAGCTGTAGCATTAGCCGCCACTAAACAAAAATAAGCCATGCCGAACGTAACCCAAGATAGCAGACGTAATTTCATGAAGCTGTTCGCAGCAGCGGGCGGCGGACTGGTTTTAGGCTTTAACACAACCAGTTCGGTGGCATCGGCACTGGGGCTGATCGATGAGGCTAAGCTCCCGGCAGCTGCCATCGATTTTAACAGCTACCTTTCCATCTCCCCGGAAAATATCATTACCATACTTTCTCCTAACCCGGAACTGGGGCAGAACATCAAAACCTCTTTCCCGATGATTGTAGCGGAGGAGCTGGATGCAGACTGGACGAAAGTAAAAGTGGTGCAGGCACCCTTAGATACAAACAAGTTTGAGCGCCAGGTGACAGGTGGCAGCGGTGCTGTACCGCACTCTTGGGAGCGCCTCCGGAAGGCGGGGGCTACAGCCCGTCACATGCTCGTTGAGGCAGCCGCCAAGCGCTGGAAGGTGCCCGCCAACTCCCTCACCACCGAAAACGGAACGGTGGTGCACGCCGCCAGCGGACGAAAGCTTACCTATGGCGAACTGGCTACGGAAGCTTCTAAAGTCCCGGTTCCGGCTGATGTGAAGCTCAAGGACAACAAGGATTTCAAACTCATTGGCACAGCCGTTCGGAACGTAGATAACCATGAGATGATAACAGGCCAGCCGCTGTATGGCCTTGACATCTACAAAGAAGGCATGCTGTACGCCATGATCCAGCGCCCGGAGGCTTTCGGATTGAAGCTGAAGTCGGTGGACGCCGCTGCTGCCAAGGCCATGCCGGGCATTGTGGATGTGGTGACTTTCAAGAACAACGTAGCTGTAGTGGGTAAATCTACCTGGCAGGTGATGAAGGCCCGCAAGGCGCTGAAGATAAGCTATGAGCAGGAGGGGGCACTGGAGAGTTCCGCCGACCATGACCGCCTGTTCAAAGAGCTGCTGAAAAGCCCGGAAGCTACCGTTCGCCGTAAAGACGGTGATGTGGATGCTGCTTTTAAAAAGGCTGCTAAAATAATAGAGAGCGAGTACCAGTGTCCGTTCCTTTCGCACAGCCCGATGGAGCCGATGAATTTCTTCGCGCATGTGCGCCCGGATGGCGTAGAACTGGCAGGTCCGACTCAAACCCCGGAAAGGGCCCGCGACCAGGTGGCAAAGCTCTTAGGTATAGCACCCGAAAGTATAACCCTTGAGCTGACACGACTTGGAGGAGGCTTCGGTCGCCGCCTTAGTGCAGACTATGTATTGGAAGCAGCGGAACTGTCGAGCCTTGTCAAAGCGCCTGTAAAAGTAATCTGGAGCCGTGAGGATGATATGACCGGAGGTATTTACCGTCCGGCTGTGCGCTATCGTTTTGAGGCCGCCCTGGATGCGAAGGGAAACATGATCGGCTACAAGTTACGTGGCGTGGGTATTAACTCCGGCAACCCTACAAGAGAAGACAATTTTCCGTCTGGCGCAGTAGAGAACCTCCTGATCGAGTCGGTTGAGCACCAGTCTCCCATCACCACCGGGCCATGGCGCGCACCGATTACCAACTTCCTGGCCTATGCCGAACAGGCTTTTCTGGACGAGATAGCACACGCTGCCAAGAAAGATCCGGTACAGTTCCGCCTAGAACTGCTGGAAAGAGCCAAGAAATCTCCTGTTGGAGAGATCAAGTATGATATTGACCGTATGCGTGGTGTGATCGAGCTGGCGGCTGAGAAATCGGGTTGGGGAAAGAAGAAAGGCGTGGCACAAGGCTTCAGCGTATACTTCTCGCACCGCTCTTATGTAGCGCAGGTGGCAGAAGTGAAGCTGAAGAACGCTGTGCCGGTAATAGATAAAATCTACGCGGCTGCTGATTGTGGTATTGTGGTGAACCTGAGTGGCGCTTACCAACAGGTGCGCGGCGGTATAGTAGATGGCCTGGGACATGCGATGTACAGCAAGCTATCTTTCAAAGGCGGGGCGCCGGAGCAACAAAACTTTAACAACTACCGGCTGATTCGCCTGAAGGAAGTGCCGGAGATAGACGTACACTTCGTTAACAACGGTATCGACCCAACAGGACTTGGCGAACCGGCTTTGCCACCTACTGGCGGAGCCGTGGCAAATGCCATTTTCAAGGCCACCGGGAAGCGCCTACGCAACCAGCCGTTTGTAGAACAGCCGGAGCTGAAGAACGTAATAGGTTAAGCTGTGTGGCGTGAGCCTCCTTACTTACGCCGCACAGCTTACACAAAAGCGTAGGTGCAACTTTGGTGCCTGTAATATGAAATGAGGGAATATGCTGGTAGACAGACACGGAAGAAAAATAAACTATTTGAGGCTGGCGGTGACCGACAGGTGCAATTTGCGTTGCTTTTACTGCATGCCCGAAGAGGGGCTCGATTGGCTTTCCAGAAGCGAGTTAATGACCTATGAGGAAATGCTGCACATCAGTTCGGTATTGCTCAAAATGGGGATAGATAAGATTCGGATCACCGGAGGCGAACCGTTTGTGCGCAAAGATTTCATGTCGTTCCTGGCCCGGCTCTCTAAACTGCAGGGGCTGCAGCAACTGGCTCTTACCACCAATGGCGTGCTCACTGCCCCCTTTGTACCTGAGCTGAAAAAAATTGGCTTACACTCCGTCAACCTCAGTCTCGATACCCTTGACCAGAATCGTTTCTTTGCCATTACAAGGCGCGATGAATTACCAAACGTGCTGAATACACTGGAAGCTGTGCTGCAACATGGCCTGGAGGTCAAGATTAATGCGGTGGTGATGGAGGGAAAGAACACGGAAGATATTCTGCCATTGGTGGCGCTCACCAAGGATGCATCAGTCAGTGTACGGTTTATCGAAGAAATGCCCTTTAACGGGGGAGCTGGTCATGCTGCTAACCTTAGCTGGGACCACTGGCGCATATTGGAGGTCATCAAAGGCAAATACCCCAACATCCGGAAGGTGGCCGACCCGCCACATTCTACATCCTACAATTACCAGATTCCGGGGCATAAGGGCAGTGTGGGTATTATAGCGGCCTACACCCGTTCTTTCTGCGGCACCTGTAACCGCATCAGGCTAACGCCGCAGGGCGAGCTTAGGACCTGCCTCTATGGGAGCAGCATCCTGAACGTGAAGGACCTGATGCGCAGCGGTTTGCCGGAGCAGCAGCTGCAAGAGGCACTTGCAGGGGCCATCAGCCAGAAAGAGGAAGACGGCTGGGCAGCCGAAAAGAACAGCAATTTGCATACTCTCCACGCCTCCATGGCTACGATTGGGGGCTAACACATAAATATTCATACATGATCCGGGTTGAGGAAGCTGAAGCCATTATACAGGCACAGGTAAGAGACTTTGGCACCGAACGCTTACCTTTTGAGCAGGCGCTGGGAAGGGTACTGGCTAGAGACCTGTGCACGGACAGGGACTTGCCGCCTTTTAACCGGGTAGCCATGGATGGGATTGCCATTAGCTATAACACTTATGCCGGGGGGACACGCACGTTTCAGGTAGAGGGAACACAGGCGGCAGGAGAGACCCCGATCGAGATCACCTCAGCAGCAGCGTGTGTGGAGATCATGACGGGTGCGGCCTTGCCAGCCACCACCGACACCGTAATCCGCTATGAGGACCTGGAGCTGCAGGAGGGGCAGGCTACCATTATGATCGATACCGTTCAGCAAGGTCAAAACATTCACCCACAGGGCAAGGATAGGAAAAAGGGAGACGTGGTAGCCTCGGCTGACCAGGTGGTTACAGCGGCTTTGGTAGGTATGGCGGCGGCAGTAGGAGCTACCGAACTGGAAGTGAAAAAGCTGCCGCGTACTGTCGTGATATCAACTGGTAACGAGCTGGTTGCTGTGGAGGAGACACCGCTGCCTTACCAGATCAGGCGCTCAAACAGCTACATGGTAAAAGCTGCCTTGCAGAAGTATGGCCTGCAGCCCGACCTGTTGCACATACCGGATGACCTGGATCAGACGAAGGAACATTTAAGAAATTGCCTGCAGGCTTATGATGTAATCATACTTAGCGGGGGCATCTCGATGGGCAAGTTTGACTATGTGCCGCAGGTGCTGGAGGAATTGGCCGTAGAGAAGCTTTTTCATAAAGTACAGCAGCGCCCGGGAAAGCCGTTCTGGTTTGGAGCCCATCCTAATGGAGTTGTAGTCTTTGCCTTACCGGGAAATCCGGCCTCTACCTTTATGTGCCTGCACCGCTATTTTATATCCTGGCTCGAAAGCAGCTTATGTATAAAGTATGGCCCTGGCCTTTTCGCCACGCTAAGTACAGACCTTAGCTTTCAGCCGGCGCTACAGTACTTTCTGCAGGTAAAACTCGATATAAGCAAAAACGGGCAGTTATCCGCAATACCCCTGCAAGGCAATGGCTCCGGCGACTTTGCCAATCTGGTAGAGGCAGATGCATTCCTGGAGCTTCCATCAGATAAAAGTGACTTCAAGGCAGGAGAAGTATACAAAGTATGGCCGTTCAAATAGGCGGTTCGATCAGTTGCTGATCATAAAGGCGATATCTTCTGCACAACCCCATGCCAAGGTAAACCCGCTACCGCCATGCCCATAGTTGTGGATGATATTTTGCCCCGCTTCCTGCTCTACCCGGATTACTTTTCTGTAAGGCCTCAAGCCAGCCCAGCTTCCTGTTACAGGGCAATCAGCTAGTTGTGGGAACAGGTCGGTTGCCTGCTGGTACAGCCGTTGAACAGTTGCAGTTTCGGGAGTGGTGTCCCATACATTTTCTTCAAAGGTTCCACCAATTATCGTGGCGTCTTTTCTGGGGACAATGTAGAATGGCTGCTCTTCGTATAAAAATATCGGCATGTGTTTTTGAGGTGCCATGAGAGCTACCTGTCCCCTGATGGGATAAATGCTCTGGTCGTGGCACAACTCCCGGGAGCCAAGGCCGGTGCAGTTAATCACCCAGCTATATTTAGCTATTAATTCGCTAAACTCCTTTATTTCATCCTTTACAAATTTTACGCCTTTTTGGCTTAGGAAATCCATGAGCCAGAAGAGGAAAATCTGAGTCTCCATCAAGGGTACCTGTATAGTATAGCCTTCCTGAAACTCCCCTGGGAATTCCGTTTTATCCATGAGCCTGCAACTGCCTGCAGGTATGAAATCTTTCCAGTAGGTGGCAGGCGCATCACTGCTTTTGGTTACTTTTTGCAGCTCCCTCATACTTACACCCGTGGCAGGGTTATCCAGCAACGAAAGGTATTTATGGTAGCTTGCCTGGCTCCAGCGGATGCATCTTAAGTCGTTTTCGATATGGTATGGGAACCAGAAAGCAGCCGCTCTGTTAGAAGTTGTTTCGGGCGGGAAGTCTTTAGCGTATATCGTGACTGGGTATCCTTTCTCTACCAAAGTATAAGCAGTAGATAAACCGCAAATTCCTGAGCCTATAATTGCAATGCTTTTCATGTTACAGCGTAAGAGTTATACCCTAGTACAAAGTATACAGTTGGCCTTAACCGTACAATAGCTGAAATATAAGCAAATGCTGGCTAGCATGGTAAAACCGCATAATTATCTCCTGAAACATCGGGATACGGATACCGGAGCAGTGCAAAGAAATTTGAGTTGCGCTTTTTAAGGCGTATTTTTGATATAAGACAAAGCAAGTACTAATAACCATGAGTGATTTTTCACACCTGAATGATAAAGGGCAGCCCACGATGGTGGATGTAGGCGGAAAACAGCCAACGCACCGTACCGCCACAGCCAGAAGCATTGTGTCGTTGCCGCCGGAGGTACTGGAGAAGTTCGCAGCCGATGATATACAGACCAAAAAAGGGTCGGTGTTTCAGACAGCGATAATAGCAGGCATCATGGCGGCCAAAAAAACCGGGGAACTGATACCGCTTTGTCACCCGATTGGGATGGATAACTGCCACGTTGCCATACAGCTGAATGAGCAACAGGAGGTGGTGATAGACTGCACGGCCAGTATTACAGCCAAGACAGGAATCGAGATGGAGGCTTTGGTGGGTGCCACCGTTGCTGCGCTAACGGTGTATGATATGTGCAAGGCAATGAGCCATGACATCGTGATCCGGGAAACAAAGCTGATAGAAAAGACAGGAGGGAAGCATGACTTTAAAAGATCATAAAAAGCATAGCCTGATCACCAGGCCATCCTTTGGCAACTTTGGGCGCAACGAGTGGGCTATACTTGGTACACCTTGTGGCACGATCAAAGCGTTGGCAGATACTGTCATTCAGGCTTTAGCACCAAAGTATAAATGTGCTTATGTGGATGCCAGCCATGCACATGCTGATGGAGAGACTACGCTACCAGGACGATTGGCTTCAGGGGCTGAAATGGAGTATACGGATCAGATCCACTACCACCAGTTTGATTTGAACCGGGAGCTGAACCAGTTCCAGTTCCGGCAGCTGTTCCAGGAGGCGGATGTGGTGCTGGTAAACGGTAACCACCAGCAGGCCAGGGCGCAGGTGGTGGTAATCGATAACGCCAAAAAAGCATCGTTGCAGAAAAGGCTGTCGCAGCTGGATAACGTGGCCCTTTTTATACTTGCCGATGATGCTGAGGAAGTGTTTGATTTTGTGCAGAAGGCAATCCCTGCCTGGCAGGCTATACCTACGTGCCGGCTTAGCGACACGGACAAGATCATTACTTTTTTCAGGGAGCAGATGCAGCGGGCAAAGCCTAAACTCAACGGACTTGTGCTGGCCGGCGGGCAAAGTATACGCATGGGCCAGGACAAAGGAGCCATGAACTGGCACGGTAAAGAACAACGGTATTATGCTGCTGACCTGCTTAAGGAAGTATGCGAGGAGGTGTTCATTTCCTGCCGCCCAGAGCAGCAGGCAGAGATCGACAGCACCTATACTGCACTTCCCGATACCTTTACCGGCCTAGGCCCTTACGGTGCCATACTTTCCGCTTTCAGGGAGCAGCCTGATGCGGCGTGGCTGGTAGTGGCCTGCGACATGCCGCTGCTCGACAGCGCCACACTGCAGCACCTGGTAAAAAACAGGAATTCCTCTTCTGTCGCCACTACGTATGTAAGCCCGCACGATGGCTTCCCGGAACCGCTGATCACGATATGGGAGCCCAAAAGCTACCCTGTGTTGCTTGCCTTTCTGGCGCAGGGTTATACTTGCCCACGCAAGGTATTGCGGAACAGTGTTATCAGCTTATTAGAGCCCTTACAGGCCGAAGCACTGCTTAACGCGAACACACCGGAAGACTCTGAGAAAGTGAAAGAGATTCTACAGCAGAAAACTACCAGCTAATGGCACAACCTGAACTTTTGCGCTACAGTTGCCAGGTGTCGCTTCCGGGTTTTGGCGAAGCAGGGCAGCAGCTTCTCCAAAACGCACGCGTGCTGGTGGTGGGGGCCGGCGGCTTAGGTTGCCCTGCTGCCCAGTATCTGGCGGCGGCAGGTGTGGGTACGTTAGGCATAGCAGACTTCGACACGGTGTCCATCGGCAACCTGCACCGGCAGGTTTTATTCACCCCGGAGGAAGTGGGGCAAAAAAAAGTCAAGGTAGCCTGCGAAAAGCTGCAGAAACAGAACCCAGGTATAAAACTGGTGCCGCATGAGGTGAAGGTAACCGCTCTGAACGTGATGGACCTGCTGCAGCATTATGATATGGTGCTGGATGGCACTGATAACTTTGATACGAAATACCTGCTCAACGATGCCTGTGTGCTGGCAGGAAAGCCGCTGGTGTACGGTGCCATCTATCAGTATGAAGGGCAGGTAGCGGTCTGGAATTTACTGAACGGGAACGGAAGCCGGAGCCCTAACTACCGGGATGTTTTTGTGGAGGTGGATGCCTCGCAGGTGCCAAACTGTGCCGAAGGAGGCGTTATTCCTACTCTGGCAGGTATGGTTGGCTGTATGCAGGCCAATGAGGTCATTAAAATCATTACAAATACAGGGGAAGCGCTGGCGGGTAAGCTGTTGCTGCTGGATGCGCAGACGCTGCAAAGCCGAATCATCAAGGTTGGAAAAGTATCTAAAGTAACGATAGAAAAACTACCTGAAACGGAGGAGGTGCCAACCATATCCGTCGCAGAGCTGAAACAAAGTATGGCCCATGGACATTTTGAGCTACTGGATGTAAGGAGGGCGGAGGAGCGGGATGTGTTCCATATTGGCGGAGCGCACGTGCCGCTTGACCAGCTTGGGCAGAAGTTGCCACAGCTGCAGACAGCCAAAAAACTTGTGGTGTACTGTGCCTCCGGTAAACGAAGCGGGGAGGCTGTAAAGCGCATAAGAAAACACTTTCCGGAGCTAACCATCTACTCCCTGGAAGGGGGAATGAAAGCGTGGCTGGAACAGCAGTAGAAATTAAGGATGCGCTGCCACCCATACTTCCCCATCCTCAAAAAACTCCTTTTTCCAGATGGGCACTGTTTGCTTTAGGGTATCGATGATGTAGCGGCAGGCTTCGAAAGCAGCGGCACGGTGGGCAGCGGCCACGGCAATCACAACAGGCACTTCGCCTACCTGCAATACGCCAGTGCGATGGTGTATGAGTACTTTCTCCACTGGCCATTTTTCCAGTGCCTGTTCCGCAATTTTCCGCATCTCCTTCAGGGCCATTTTCTGGTAGGCTTCAAATTCTAAACGTAACACCTGCCTCCCTTTTGTTGCATTGCGCACCGTGCCAATAAACACATCAATGCCTCCGCATTGCGGCGACATCACCCAATCGATGCAGGCTGGAATGCTTAAGGAGTCTTCGGATATGTGTATGTCTATCATGTGCACCATTCTTAACCGCCACTTACCGGTGGAATAATTGCGACTTCATCTCGCTGCTCTATCGTCTCACCGGCCTCTGCGTACTCGTCGTTTACGGCTACCATGTAAGAAGTCAATTGCTTTAAACGGGGATGCTGCTCCTCCAGCACTGCGCGGAGGGATTCTACTGTCGCCGCGCTGCTTAGCTCTACCTCAATGCAAGAGCTTCCGAAAATATCTTTCGCGATGCCGAATGCCAGGACATTTACTTTCATAAGCTTTTCTAATTTATCCAGGGCAGGTGTTTGTACAACACTTCCAACCCTGCCATAAAAATAAGGACTGCCGTCGTGCGCCGGATGACCCGAGGGTTAAACCGGGCAATTGCGATGCGGGAGCCAATCTGCCCGCCAGCCAGTACGGCTATGCCCAGCAGAAGTATACGTGTAAAATCTACTGAGGCTGGTAGATGTGTCAGTTGCCCTGCTATACCTGCCACAGAGTTCACTAAGATAAAAAAACTCGCCGTGGCTGCAATCCGCTTCGATGTGTCCCACCTGATCAGGTTTAACAGGGGAGACAGAAAAATGCCGCCACCGATACCCACCATACCGGACAGTAAACCAAGGCTACCGCCTAAAAACCCGTCGCGGGTATAGTTGTTTTTGCCAGAGACCTCTTCCAGCGCTACATTGGCAGACAGTTTTTGTGTCCACAGCAAAAAAGCGGCTGCCAGCAGGCTGCAGCCAAGCAGCACAAAGAATGTATCCTGCTCCAGTCGCAGGCTCGCTCCCAGAAATGCCATTGGCACACTGAGTAAAACGAGCGGAATGATTTTCTGCCAGTTAACCTGCCTGTGCCGGATGAACAGGATCGTGCCACTTGTAACCACAACCACGTTGCACAACAGGGCAATCAAACGTACTTCCTGAAAAGCTAGCGGGTAAAGTGCCAGGACAGCCAGGTAGCTGGAGCCGCCGCCGAAGCCTACGGATGCATACACAAAGGCAATGACAAAAAAGAAAAACAGTAACTCCCAGTGCTGCATGCTTAAGGGTGGCGGTGGCTGGTGTGAAAATACAGGTGTTTTAAGTTGTCCTGTAAAGTAATGCTATTTCTTTCTTTCCGCCTTTACCTGAGCAGGCGTAACAGCCTTGGCTTTATTGCCCCAGTTATTCTGGATGTAATTCAGCACATCGGCTACTTCCTCGTCCGACAGGTAACTCATTGCCGGCATATCCATACTATACTTTTCACCGTTTACGGTGATCTCACCGCTTAACCCATGAAGCACAGTGCCGATGGCTCTTTTCTGATCTTTCATCAGGTAATCCGATTTGGCAAGTGGTGGAAAAGTGGCTGGAATGCCCTCACCTTCGGGCATGTGGCAACTCTGGCAGTTGGCCATGTATACTTTCTCTCCTCTTTTTAGACTTTCCTTCAAGGTATCAGCCTGTATAGCAGCTGCAGGCTCCGTTGGCGATACCAAAGAGGATAAACCGGTGGTAAGTATAAAAGCGATGAATAAACCCTTGATCATGTTCTCTCAATATTTAGGTACTAAGATACGCAATAAACTTCTACTTTCGGGCATCCAGGGTGGCCGGTAAAACGTAACCTGCTCAATTCTCTAGCTCATGCGGCTTGCTGAACCGCAGAATAAAGGCTGTGCCCTCGCCCTCAGCCGACTGCACCTGAATAGTGCCCTGGTGCAGCATGATAATCTGCTTACAAAGGCTCAGGCCAATGCCACTGCCGTTCTTACGGGTACTGAAGAAGGGTATAAAAATCTTCTCCTGCACCTCCCGCGACATACCTATGCCGTTGTCCATGATTCTGATTAAGGTGTTCCCTTCCGAAGTATAGGCGGATAAGGTAATAGAGGGGCTTGGCTGGTCTTTAACGGCCTCAATGGCATTCACCAGCAGGTTAATCAATACCTGGTCGAGGAGGTTCCTGTCTGCCAGTAATCGGATGGCGGGGTCTTCCAGTAGAATCTCCAGCGCTATGTTTTTCTGTGCCAGGGTGGGCTGCATCAAGTGTTTCAGGTTGGCAAAAACATCTTTTACCGCTACATCAGCCAGGTTAAGCTTCGTGATCCTGTTCAGGTTTCGGTATACTTCGGCAAAGCGCAGCAGGCCAAGGCTTCTGCTTTTAATCGTGCTTACGCTCACCTCAAAGTCTTCCAAGTCGTGTACCGATGGGCCGTTTACAGCTGTTTTGTGGAGGCGGTTCTTCAGGGTATCAGCCAGTGAGGCAATGGGCGCCACAGAGTTCATGATTTCGTGCGTCATTACGTTCAGCAGTTTTTGCCATGCCCTGGATTCCGTTTCGTCCAGTGCCTCATTCACGTTCTGGAATGCCACCAGTTTATATGTATGGCCATCACTCCGAAAAGATGTGGCAGACAAAAGCACTTTGAAGGGGCTCTTTACAAAGTGCGCACTATAAGCCGTCGCAATTTTTGTGCGCCCGGCCTGTAATTCACGCACGGCCAGGTACAAGGCATGATCCCTTTTGTCGAGGTGATGTATGCTCTTCATGTAGGGCAGGTGCAGGAGCTTTTTCAGAGACTCATTCATCAGCACTACCTCTCCACTCTCCGTGTCATAAGAAAGGATGCCCGTGTCCACCAACTCCATGATCTTCTGCAGATGCAGGTGTTGGCTTTCACGCTCTTTGCTTATACTTTTAAGTGTCGTGTTGATCTCATTAAACCCCTTGTGTAGCAGCTGTAGCCTAGTGCCCTGGTACGATTCGCTGTAGTACCTGGAGAAGTCGCGGTAATGCACCGACTCGATAAACTGGTTGAGTTCATCCTGTGCCTTTCTGAGAAACCTGATCAGTTCGACTACCTGAAAAACGATGACAGGAAGTATAAAAACAAGTGTTTCGGACCATCCCTGCACAATGGCCACCGCTGGTGTACTCAGGGTGATCAGAAGAAGCACTACCCTCAGTGCCACATGCCACTCAAAGCTTTTAGAGCCCATACTTGCCTAATCGTCTGTACAAGGCTGTCCGGGTGATCCCCAGCTCTTTTGATGCTCTTGTAAGGTTGCCGCCGTGCTTCTGCAGCACACGGTTGATAGTTGTTTTCTCCAGTTCCTCCAGGTTGCTCTCCTGGGCGAGCGGCTGATCTGCTGGTACAGCCTCAATAGGAGAGAAGATAATATCGTCGGCGGCCAGCACCTGTCCGTCGGCCATGATAACTGCGCGCTCAATGGCATACTGCAGTTCCCGCACATTGCCTGGGTAATGGTACTGCATCAGTTTATCGGTTGCGGCCTTGCTTAATTCGGGGGCAGGCTTCATATACTTGTCTGCATACACAGTTGTAAAATGCTTGGCAAGCAGCAAAATGTCGGAGCCCCTTTGGCGTAAGGGCGGTATCATGATTTCTACCGTGTTGATCCGGTAAACAAGGTCTTTCCGGAAGCGGAATTCATTTGCCAGTTCTGCCAGCGGTACGTTGGTGGCGCAAAGCAGGCGTACATCTATGTTCACCGGTTCGTTAGCTCCCACACGGATCACCTGCCAGTTTTGCAGCACGCTGAGGAGCTTGGCCTGCTGGTGCAGCGAGATATTGCCGATTTCATCCAGGAAGATGGTTCCTCCGCTGGCAGCTTCGAATCTGCCGGCACGGTCCTCTCGGGCATCCGTAAAGGCACCCTTCTTATGCCCGAACAGCTCACTCTCGAAAAGTGACTCGGTAAGGGCACCCACATCCACTTTTATAAAGGGTTTACCGGCCCGCAGCGAGTAGGAATGGATAGCCTTGGCCACCAGTTCCTTTCCCGTGCCGTTCTCCCCTAAAATCAGAACGTTGGCATCTGTTGGGGCAACTTTCCTGATCTTCAGGAAGATATCCTTCATAGCTTCAGATGTTCCCAGTAGTTCAGAATAAGGTAGGTCCGATAGGCTTTCTGTTGCTTCGGCTGCCATGCCTTTTCCCTTTTTACTGACTGCATCTGCTAGGATAGCCAGCAGTTTATCATTGTGCCAGGGTTTCACCACGAAATCAAAAGCCCCTTCTTTCAACGAGCGTATGGCCAGGTCTATGTCTCCGTAGGCGGTGATCATGATAACAGCGGCGTCCGACTTCAGCTCTTTTACCTTCCTGAGCCAGTAAAGGCCTTCGTTACCGGTGTTCAGGGCGCTTTTAAAGTTCATGTCCAGCAGGATCAGGTCATATGCCTGTTGCCTGAGCAGGGCAGGGAGGTTGTCGGGGTTCTTCTCTGTAACAACTTCCTTTACATGCGGCCGCAACAGTAAACGGACAGCTGTCAACACATCTGCATCATCATCCACTACCAGAACGGAAGCCTTTTTTAACTGCATACGCATAAATTTATAGTACATAAAGAAACTACAATTGTGCCATTTATCCAACATGCTGATAACGAAGTAGTAGCGTATGTTGTAGCTGGAGAGGGCGTGCGAATTCGCACACCTGTTGCACGATTCTGCACGTTCTAAATTTCTTGTTATTGCATAAGTTGCTGATAAACAATGATATGCTTTTGTGGCATATGTTCTGAATGGCAGGAGGTATGCCAGGAGCTAACGGATTTTGCCGGTTCCGACAAAGCGCGGGATAATGGCCGGTTAAGGCTGAGGTGTTGCCACCCGTACTTCTGGTATATCAGGCTTATTACTAAATAAAACTATGTTCAGAACCTACCTTAAAACGGCTTATCGGAACCTGTTCCGGCACAAAGGTTTCACCTTCATTAACATTGCCGGCTTAACCCTGGGGATTACCGCCTGCCTGCTCATCGGATTGTTTGTATACGACGAGCTGCAGTATGATAAGTTCCTGCCTGAAGGGGACCGTGTATACCGGCTCTACAATGACATGTCAGCCAGAGAGGACGGGGCGATGGTTGCGCCGGTTCCGCCCAAGTACGGAACCACGTTGGAGCAGAGCTTTCCGGAGGTGGAGACTGTTGTGCGTATTTTGATGCTGCAGTTTGATGCGAACAACCTGGTGGAGGTTGGGGACAAGAGCCTGTACGAAAAAGGCCGCACCTATACTGATCCAGGGTTCTTTGAGCTGTTCCAACTCCCTTTCAAGTACGGCTCGCCCGAAAAAGCGCTGGAAGATCCGTCCTCCATCGTTATATCGGATACGTTTGCTGAGCGTGTGTTCGGAGACACAAACCCTGTTGGCAAGCAGGTTTTAGTTAATAAGCTTCCTTACCTTGTAAATGGCGTGTTTGCAAGCAACGATAAATTCCATCTTCCGGTAAACTTTATACTTCCCATGGCAGCCGCGGAATTGCCTGCCGAGCGCATGAAGCGGTGGAGCTGGCAGCAGTTTTATACTTATGTAAAGCTGCAGGAAGGCGCTGACCCGCAGTTTGTCCAGGATAAATTCCGGGCTATCGTGGCGAAGCAGATCGACCCGGAAAGAAACCAGCCATTCGGCTACCTCCCGGTCTTCCAGCCACTGAACGAAGTATACCTGTACTCAGCTGGTTTCAAATATGATCAGGCCATTAAAGGCAACATCACGTATGTGAAGGCGCTGAGTGTCATTGCGGCCTTTATCCTCCTGATTGCCTGTTTCAACTTCGTGAACCTAGCTACGGCAAAGTCTATGCAGCGCGCCAGGGAGGTTGGGGTGAGGAAGGCCGTTGGAGCCAGCCGGGGCCAGTTAGTGGTACAGTTCCTGGCAGAAACCGTGTTTCTTACATTCATCAGCATCATCTTCTCGGCTGCGCTCACGTCACTGCTTTTACCCTCTCTGAACGCATTTACAGGTAAGGAAATGAGCTTTAACATTTTCACGGATCCCTCTCTTCTTTTACTGCTGTTCCTCTTAACACTGGTAGTGGGCATACTGGCGGGGTTTTACCCGGCGCTGGTCCTGTCCGGCTTCAAGCCTGTAAAAGTACTGAAGAGCGCTGTTGTTGTCGATAGCAGGGTAGGACGGATACAGTGGTTGCGGCATGGGCTGATTGTGGTGCAGTTTACCTTGTCGATCTTTCTGATCATATGTGCTTTCATCGTTTTCAGGCAAGTATCCTATCTCCATAACAAAGACCTTGGCTTTGATAAGGAGCAGATCATGTTTTTCCAGATGAGAGGGGATAGCATGTTTGAGAACTATGAGACCCTTAAAAACGAATTACGTAAAGCACCCGGTATAAAGGATGTGTCTATCGGCTACGGTTTTCCGGGCGACGCGACTGCTGGTGACGGGATCATAGTGCCTAAAAACGGGGAGCAGGTACATCACAGCGTTACACAACTGATGGTGGATTACGATTACCTCAATACATTGAATGTAAAGCTGCTGGCCGGAAGGCCTTTCTCAAAAAAGTATGGAACAGACGCCGACCATGCTTTTATGATAAACGAGACTGCCGTAAGGGAACTCGGCTACGGCACACCGGAGAAAGCACTCGGGAAGCCCTTGCGGTGGCAAGTGTGGAGTGATACAAATCCTGATACCCTGAAGGAAGGCAAAATCATAGGTGTTGTAAAGGATTTTCACTTCAAGAGTCTGTATGATAAAGTAGAGCCAACGGTGCTCCAGATCTTCCCGGGTGCCTACTGGAAAGTGGCCGTGAAAATAGACGCCGCGGATGTGGCTGGCTCTGTCGGCCATGTGAAGCGGGTGTGGGACAAGTTCTCGCCCGATTACCCGATTGAATACACCTTTATAGATGAGAACTTTGACAAGATGTATAAGGCCGAAGACAAGCTAAGGACCCTGCTCTGGATATTTACAGGTATAGCCATCTTTATCGCCTGCCTCGGCTTGTATGGCTTAGCTGCCTATGCCGCAGAGCGCAGGAAAAAGGAGATAGGTATACGCAAGGTGATGGGAGCAGAAAACACCTCCATTGTCGTGCTGCTCTTTAAAGAGTTTCTGATGCTGATAGTGGCTGCCACACTTCTTTCTTTTCCGCTGGCGTGGTACGCCATGCACAGTTGGCTGCAGAACTTCGCCTATCGCATAGAGATTCCGTTGTGGGTGTTCTTAGCGGCAGGTATAGTGGCGGGTATTGTAGCCTTTGCAACCGTCAGTTACCAGGCGCTTAAAGCGGCTTCCGCCAATCCGGTCGCCAATCTCAGGTTTGATTGAGCCTGAAATACTTTGCCAAAAGCCCGGTTAAGTCTGTACTTTTACAGCATGCAAACACCTAAACTTTTTATGCTGATGCTTGGCTGCAGGCCAGCCGGCAGAAACACAGAGCAGCACGATATCTTCTTTAGCGTGGCAGCAACTCTAAAAGATCTGGTGCCGGAGATACAGGCTTTTTGGCCTGAGGCGAAAGGAAATATACACGTGGATGCCTGGCGGGAGGTAACGCAGGTGAACGGCCATAGTATAACCGTGGTGCCAAAAGCAGAGGCAGGCGCAAGCACAGATAAGCTGTTTTTCCTGAACCTGGGCGGGTACAAGCCTGGTGAGTTCGATGAGTTTCACTACAAAATGCTGGCCGTGGCACCGGATACAGCGGGGGCTATAAAGCAGGCCAAGCAAACTGCTTTCTACAAGAATACGGGCTTCAAAGGTGCCGCATCGCATGTGGATGATAAGTTTGGGGTGGATGTGGATGAACTCTACCAGGTGCAGGATATTCTGCCGGAGGCGATCAAGCAGAAGTATAGCCTGCAGGTAACCCCAAACAACAGCACGGCGGAAGACGAAATGCAACTGGGGTACTTTCAGCTGCACAAGCTTTAACACCTTACCGAAGCCCCTGGCTTGGCTGCCTTGGAAGACGCGGAGTGAGCAAACAGGCGTTGCTGGTGAAAATCTAAAAACATGCGGCAATTGGCTTCGTTAGTAAGGGAAGTATAAAACCCTAAAACACGAAGCTATGAACAGAAACGAGAATAACGACTTCCGGAATAAAAACCATTACGCCGATTTTGACCGGCACGGCAACCCGCTCACAGGCAATACCCATAGCCTATCCCATTATAACCCAAGAGGTGCTTATGGTGACTACGGCGACAGGTATGGGCACGAAGGCCACCATCGGGATACCAATGCAGCTCATGCCTACGGCGATTACGGCAGTGGCACGCGCTACGGCGAGGGCGGCAGCAACAAAGGCGGAGGCTCCTCCTACGGGCATTCATACTATGGCTTATCCGGCAACGAAGGGCCGCGCATGACGCAGCACGAGTTGCACTGGGATGAAAGCAGAAGGTATGATGCTTACGGTGATCGTGCGCATAACCGCGACCGCGACCAACGCTTCAGCGATAGCTTCGGGCGAAGCCGTGATGGAGGCTATGTAAATGAGGGAAGAAACCGGGAGGAACGTGGTTACACCGACCGTTACGAGGATAGCCGGCAAGGCGCACGCTATGGAGGCGCAGGCCGTGAAAATACCGGCTACAACCGAGGCTACGATGACTTTGGCCGTACAGGCTACGGTGCAACCAGCTACAACAACCGCGACGTAGACCGCGAAAGAAGTGCCTATGGCAGCCGACAGGACAGAGACCGTTGGACCGACGAACGTAACTACTATAACACGCACCAGAACTGGTAAGTCATACGTTATACTTTGGCAGCAGCCGCCTGTTTACAGAACAGGCGGCTGCTGCCTTTTTATAGCAGTAGAATCCCCTCCTTTAGATGAACTGCAAACGAGTTACTTCCTGAATTCAGTAACCTCGGAATAAAGTATAAACGATTTAAAATGCTTAAATTTTGGCTATGAAACTCTTCACTACCAAAGCCGCCCTACTTCTGGCATTCGCACTGGTCCATACTTCTGCCTGGTCGCAGGCCGTGGATGAAAAGCTGGCCGCCGCCTTCCGCAAGTTTGAGCAGGACCCGCAGCTTCAGAACGCAATTAGCTCGCTCTATATAACAGATGCCGAAACAGGTAAAGTTGTCTTTGATAGGAACAGCAGAATTGGCCTTGCGCCCGCCTCCACCATGAAAGTCATCACGAGTCTCAGCGCCTACGAGCTTTTAGGGAAAGACTTTGTGTACAAGACCAAGTTTGCTTACCATAAAGGCCCGAAAGGAGCAGAACTGGTCATCGTACCCAGTGGCGACCCTACCTTTGGAAGCTGGCGATGGTCTGACACCCGGGAGGGAATCGTGTTAAAGCGGCTGACGCAGGCATTGCAGCGCACCGGGGTTAAATCTTATAACAAAGTAATCATCGCGAACGAAGGCTGGAACGATGAGACCGTGCCGGATGGATGGATGTGGCAAGATATTGCCAATTACTATGGTGCGGGTCCTGCAAAGCTGAATTGGCGCGAGAACCAGTATGACGTTATCCTGAGGTCGGGAAAAAGTGTAGGCGATCCGGTTGCCATCGTGAAAACAGTGCCGGCCTTAGATGGTTATGGACTAAAATCAGAGCTTACGTCTGCCGCTGCCGGCACCGGCGACAATGCCTACATCTATTTTCCGCTGAGCGCTCCTTCTGCCACAATACGGGGCACCATCCCGGTTAACGAAAGCAGTTTTAAGATCTCAGGCGCCATGCCTTCAGCGGCACGCCAGTTTGTAAGCACCTTATCCGACACACTTGAAACGGCTGGTATTAAGATCCCGAAGTTGCCGGAAGCGCATAACGCTGCGCTTCCCAAAGAGGGCTACAACGTTTTCCATACCGTCACTTCCCCTGCACTGGACAGCATCATCTACTGGTTTAACCGCAAAAGTATTAACCTCTATGGAGAGGCGCTCGTGAAAACAATTGCCTACCAAAAAACGCATAGCAGCGACACAGGGAAGGGGCTCGAGAAAATCAGGGAGTTTTGGCAGCAGCAGGGCATTCCTGAAACTGAGTTAAGTATGGTAGATGGCTCTGGGTTATCGCCGCTCAACCGCGTAACGACGCATGCTCAGGTGCAATTGCTGGAGCACGCCAGCACACAGGCTTGGTTTGATGGGTTCTATACGTCGCTGCCGGTTTACAACGGCATGAAGATGAAGAGCGGCACCATCCGTGGCGTGAAAGGCTACTGCGGCTACCACAAAGGCAAAGACGGCAAAACCTATATTTTCTCATTTCTGGTGAATAACTACAATGGCTCCGCTTCCGCGCTTGTCAAAAAAATGTATACTGTGCTGGATGAACTGAAGTAGAAGAAATAAGCTAATTGATGCCCTCAGCGCTCATGTCATAGTCACCCCGAAAGGATCTTGGCCCCTTATTTTGGGGCTTGAATTCCCTTTAACCGAGGTTCTTAACAGGCTGATAAAGGTATTGCGGTCAGATTACTGGCATGAAATGGCTCTGCCAGAGCTGGGGCTTGTGTTTACATGTGTTTACGGATTCAGCTTTTGCCCAGGCCATACTTGGGGTATAGCCTTGCGATCCTTAAAAAAACTCCAAGTTTAAAAATATAGCCCTGCTTAACTTTAAAGTGGGAGGGTGCGTTAATGGTGTAAGTTGTTGTTAAACAGTTTGTTGGTAAAGTGTAAACTTCTTGTTAAACCTACTTTAAGACTATGGAAAGATTTTTGGGTTCGTACAGTTCGCAGCTATATGCCATTCTGCGCGTGGTGGCAGGTTTGATGTTTGCCATGCATGGCACCCAAAAGCTGTTTGGCTGGCCCGGAGCGGGCGATACCGTAGAACTGGCTTCGCTGATGGGCTTGGCTGGCATCATCGAGTTTGTGGGTGGCCTTATGATAGCCTTTGGCTTTCTGGCCAGTTGGGCCGCTTTTATAGCCAGCGGCGAGATGGCGGTGGCATACTTTGTGGCCCATGCCTCGCAGGCCCTGTGGCCCATCCTCAACAAAGGGGAACTAGCTGTGCTTTACTGTTTCCTGTTCCTGTACATGGCTGCCCGCGGCTCCGGCATCTGGAGTGTAGACGCTGCCAGGCACAGAAAACCAGTTACCGAAGCAGAAACGTATCGCAGGTAAGGTATCGTTTTAACCTGACGTATACTTTAAGGTAGCCGACAGGTCATTTCCCTATGCTCGCCAGCACCTTTGCCAACTCCCGTTGGTACTCCCTGTTCTCGTTCATGCCGTTATGGCCTATCCCTTTCAAGAAGATTGCCTTATCCGTTGGCTTGAGGTGGGGCTGCAGTTTTTGGGAAGAGCCGGGATAAATGATTTCATCCTGATCGCCGTGAAAAAGTATAACGGGTGCCTTCACCTGCTCCACAAATCGGAATGTCTCGAATTTATACTTGAGCAGAAAAGTGGGCACTAAAGGGTAGAGGCTCTGCATCAAATCGCCGAGGCTATAGTATGGGGCCTGCAAAATCAGCAGTAGTGGGGTGTTGTCAGCGGCTAATTTGGCCGCAGCTGCTGTTCCAATTGAGTAGCCCGCAACTATCAGCTGGCTTTCCTCATACTTTGTTCTCAGGTGGGTGTAGGCAGTCTGTGCATCCGCATAAAACTGCGCTTCGCTGCTGATCTTGCCCTCGCTCTTGCCAAAGCCCCGGTAGTCAAGTATAAAAATGCTGTAGTTCAGGCTGGTGTAGGTTTCCGCTATACCCCCCCAAGAGTCTACAGAGCCGGCATTGCCATGGAGGTAAAACACCAGCCCTTTTGGGTTTGCAGCCTTAAACAGGAGCCCATGCAGCGTAGCGCCGTCGCCGGCAGGTATAAACACTTCCTCAAATTCCTGGTCAAAAGCAAACCGGTGGTCCTGCGGCAGTTTATCCGGGAAGAAAATCAGGCTTTCCTGTTGAAAGAATCCAAGGCTCATGAGTAGCAGGTATAGCGTTAGAAGTATAGCCGTAGTTCTGATGATGGTACGCAATGCTTTGGCTCTGGATAAGGTTCGGGAAGTATAACTGCCAGCGCGAAGCGGTTTGTAGCCTATTCGCTTTCCGTCCGTTCTTCTATCATTTTCTGTACATCTGCTTCTGGTCGGGCTAAAGCCTGCTGCATATCGTTTTCCTCAATCTGCTGCTGCACCTCCCTTGCCTGCTGCACAAGGGCCTTAAATAAGCGGCGGTGGGTTTTGTACTGCGGCAGGTACTCCGGGTGCCACTGCACCCCCAGCATAAACCGCTGCCCGGTGTGCTCGATGGCCTGCACCACCAGGTTAGGCTCCCGGGCCACGATAGCGATGGCATCTCCCGGGGTTTTTACAGCCTGCTTGTGGAGCGCGTTTACCTGTAGTTGCTGTGTGCCCAGCACCTGCGCCAGTTTGCTGCCCGGTTTAATACGTACAGCCTTCACCGGAAAGACGCTGGCTGGGTTGGGCGCTTCGGTGTAAAACGAGTGGATGCTTTGGTAGAGCGTGCCCCTGAAGTATACGTTCATCAGTTGTGCGCCGCGGCAAATGCCCACCACAGGAAGGTCTTTTCTGGCTGCCTGGTCCAGCAGCTGCAGCTCCAGATGGTCACGGGCGGGGTCGAGGCCAAAGGTTAGTTTTCGGCTCAGGAGCTTCCGGACAAAGAACAGGGCCGGAAAGTATAGCCAGCGGGCAAAACGTCCTAATCGTTGGAAAATGTTTTTGTCAGGTTGCTTCAGGGTGCGCTGCAGGTAGTCATCCAAAACGTGCTCCTGCTCATAGGTGCTGGGGTCCACATCCGCGCCTCCCCCGATAATCAGCCCCTGTAGTCCGTCGGCGGTGCGGGGCCAGGAGGGGGTGATGCGCACGGGTTTGCCACCGGCCAGCCAGACAGAAAGGGCGGTGAAGAGCCAGGCAGCCTCGCCTCCTTTATCAGGCCCGGTAACACCGATGGTGGGCCTGTCGCGGTTTATCTTATTTTGTCTTTTCAGGTTAGCCACGCTAGCGTTCTTTTCACCCACCTGGTTTCAAACCCGATGAAGGTATTCTTTTTCAGGGACAGATACTCCAGACTCAGATCAGTGATCTTAGCAGGGTCGTTTGCCAGTTCCTCCACCCTTACCCAGTTATTCCATTCCTGTGCCAGCGTCCAGTCTGGTTGCGCGATGGAGCTGTTTGGCAACCTGTAATGAAACGCATCCCTGGCCTTTACCTTGCCCAGCCCGGTGAACTGAGCCGGCAGGTCTTTTCTCAGATAGGCAAACAGTGGGAAAAGGTCCAGCGGCCGGTTGCGGTCAGGGTTGTGGGTATGGTAATCAAGTATAAATTGTTCCAGTGCAGGCTTATACGCCGGGGCCAGGACCAACTCGGCGTAGGCAGCGGGGTAGGGGTCTATAAACGGGCTAATTTTACGGGCCAGGTCTGTTTTGCCTGCCTCCAGCAGCCAGGGGTACAGCAACAGGAAAGACCTGAGGTAGGCCAGAAGCGTGGTGGTAGAAGTATCCGGAACCTTTACGTTTATGTGCGTGCCAAAGGCGTTTGTAGGGAAAGAGTTTGTGCCTTCGGCGTTATTCCGGTAAAGCGCCTCCCGCAGCTTTTCGAGCGGGGCCAACTGTGTGCAAGGTATGGGCGGACAGGCAATCTCGTAGGGAAACACCTTCGACACGACACTTTCCAGCGCCGTTTCTACCTCCGTCTCCAGGGTGCCGTTTCCAAGGTGCACATCCTCCAGGTGTATGTTTAGTGCCTCAAAAGCTTTTTTATAGCGCTTCTCGGATAGCAGCGTCAGGTCAAACTCCACTGTAAAGTCACCCAGTTCCGTATCCTGTACGGTGCGCTTAAATCGGCTCTCCTGTTGTACCCTGCCCCCGAAAAGCTCCTGTATTAGTTGTACAGCTTCCTCAATGCGTACCTTGGCATACTCCAGCTCATAACCCACTTTGCGTATCTCTCCGTGGGTGTTATATAGTTTCGGCGGATGTTTAAACGGCATAATGCGCATAAAATGATGTTAAGATAAAAACGTCAATCAGCGGAATCAGTTATGATAGCCGGTAAATGAGTCGCTGCCGGTTATACCTGCCTGCACCGCATTACCATACCTCATCTTAAACCCGGAGCGCCGCTGAAGGGTAAAGACTACATCAGAACCTATACATAGAAATTTATACTTGTGCTTATTAGAAGACTCTCTTTTATTTTTATACTTCTAGTTACGGCGGCCGGCTGTGCAGACAGGGACTTGCAGGAGCGGGGGCTTGTAACGGAACAGGCCATGGTTGTGTCGGCACATCCGCTTGCCTCCGCAGTTGGGGCAGAAATACTCCGGCAGGGCGGCAATGCCATGGATGCAGCCATAGCAGTGCAGTTTGCCCTTGCCGTGGTATACCCTGATGCAGGTAACGTTGGCGGTGGGGGCTTCCTGGTGCTGCGGCAGCACGATGGCATGCTGGATGCCTTGGATTATCGCGAGAAAGCACCTGCCGCGGCACACCCGGATATGTTCCTGAACGAGCAGAAAGAAGTGGTAGAGGACCTGAGCCTGAAAGGGCATCTGGCAGCAGGTGTGCCGGGCACCATAGATGGCATGGTGCAGCTGCACGAAAAATATGGCAGCATGCCTTGGCAGGAACTGGTGCAACCAGCCGTTGCGCTGGCTGCTAACGGGTTTACGCTCACCAGCAAAGAGGCGGAAAAGCTAAACGAACAGCGCCTGGAGTTTATCAGGTACAGCACCAGGAGGCCCGAATTTATCCTTAAGCCGCACTGGAGCGAAGGCGATACCGTGCAGCTGCAGGACCTGGCCCGTACCTTAGAACTGATCCGGGATAAGGGCAGGGCCGGGTTTTACGAAGGAAGAACAGCAGATTTGCTGGTGGCCGAAATGAAGCGGGGCGGGGGGATTATAACCAAGGAGGACCTTGCCGATTATACTTCGGTATGGCGCAAACCGCTCACAGGGCAGGCCAACGGCTACCGCATCATCTCCATGCCACCTCCATCCAGCGGGGGCATCGCGCTTATACAGCTGCTTACTATTTCAGAGGCTTATCCGCTGCAGGACTGGGGCTGGAACTCAGTTAAGTCGGCGCACCTGATGGTAGAGGCGGAGCGAAGGGTGTATGCTGACCGTGCAAAGCATCTCGGTGACCCCGATTTTTACCGGGTTCCGGTAGAGGGGCTGTTAGCGCCTGCGTACATACAAAGGAGGATGAAGGGGTTTGATCCAGGCAAAGCAACTGACAGCGATTTGGTGGCCGCAGGTGCGCCCGCCCCACCTGAAAGCCCCAATACCACGCACTATTCTATAGTAGATGCACAAGGGAACGCGGTTTCTGTTACCACCACCCTTAACAGCAGCTTCGGGTCTAAGGTGTTTGTGGCGGGCGCAGGGTTTCTGCTGAACAATGAAATGGATGATTTTAGCGTGAAGGCGGGCTTCCCGAACAGCTATGGCCTGGTAGGCGGCGAGGCCAATGCCATTGCCCCCGGAAAACGCATGCTCAGCTCCATGACGCCCACCATCCTGGAGAAAAACGGCGAGCTGTTCATGGTGGTCGGAAGTATGGGCGGCTCCACCATCATCACAACGGTTTACCAGATCATCCTGAACGTTACGGTGCATGGCTTTCCAATGCAGGCGGCCATAAACGCGGGTCGTTTTCATCATCAGTGGAAGCCGGATTGGATACTGTCGGAATGGGGCGCTTTGGGGGCGTTAGACGGGTTGGGGCTGTGGTGGAAAGGCCACAGGCTAGCACCTAAACCAGGTGGGATAGGCCGTGCGGCAGGCATTCTGGTGCTGCCGGATGGCAGGCTGGAAGGCGGTGCAGACCCGCGTGGCGATGATGCCGCAGCCGGGTTCTAGGAACGGGCAAACCCGGCGGGCTGTTATGCTAGTGCCATGAGTTTATACTTTAAAAATCATAGAGTTTTATGAAATCGTATTCCTAATCTGCTACATTTGAAAGTCGATACATGTCCTGAGCCAGACAGCCGCTCCAGAAAAACTATGAACCACATGAAGCCATACTTTCTCATCGCCCTGATCCTGCTTGTACTTGCCTCCTGCTCCGGTAAGCAAGAAAAGATACAGCCAGCAGTAGAGGATATCACGGAGGCTGTTTATGCTTCGGGGGTGGTGAAGAGCCGTAACCAGTACCAGGTTTTCCCGACGGTGAGCGGGGTTATCGAGCAGATTATGGTTACCGAAGGCGATGTGGTGAAGAAGGGGGAGCCGCTTATGAAACTGGATAATGAGGCAGCCCGCCTGAGCACCGAGAATGCACGGATTGCTGCTGAGTATAACCGTGTAAGTGCCAATACCGAGAAGCTGAACGAACTGCAGGAAACCATAGACCTGGCCCGTAGCAAAAAGCAGAATGACTCGCTTTTGCTGGAGCGGCAGCGCAACCTGTGGGCAAACAAAATAGGTACCCGTGTAGAGCTGGAGCAGCGGGAGCTGAACTATAAAAACTCCGTCACAGCTTACAAATCGGCTGTACTTCGCTACAACGACCTCAAAAAACAACTCGACTTTGCTGCGCGGCAATCACAGAAGAACCTCCAGATCAGCGAAACCATGTCGGGGGACTATACCGTGAAAAGCGAGACCAGCGGCAAAGTATACGATGTGCTGCGGGAGCAGGGTGAGCTGGTGAGTCCCCAGACGCCGGTGGCCGTAATTGGCGATGCGGATGAGTTTATATTGGAGCTGCAGGTGGATGAGTACGACATTGCACGCGTAAAGCCGGGCCAGAGGGTGCTGCTGAACCTCGACAGTTACAAAGGTCAGGTGTTCGAGGGCAAGGTATACAAAGTGAACCCGGCCATGAACGAGCGCACCCGATCCTTTACCGTAGAGGCCAGCTTCGTAACCGCTCCGCCTGCGCTGTACCCCAACCTCACCACCGAGGCCAATATCATCATACAAACTAAAAAAGATGCCCTTACCATTCCGCGCGAGTACCTGATAGACGGCGCTTATGTGATGACGGAGGAGAAAGAGGAGGTGCCAGTTAAAACCGGTCTGATGGATTATCAGAAGGTGGAGATTTTGAAGGGGGTTACGAAGGAGGATGTGCTGCTGAAACCGGACCGATGAACACGAGACTCACATTCGGGATAGCGAAGTCGCTGCTGCTGGCCCGCTGGCGCCAAACACTGGTGGCTGCGGTGGGCGTTACGTTCAGCATTGCCATGTTCATTACCTTGTTAGGCTTTATGAACGGCCTGAACGACATGCTGGATGGGCTTATACTTAACCGCACCCCGCATGTGCGCCTCTACAACGAGATAAAGCCCAGTGAGAACCAGCCTGTAAATGTCGCCTCTGAGTTCAAGGACTCCTATAATTTCATCAGCTCCGTAAAGTCTGGCATTTCGCGGCAGGAGGTATACAACAGCGAACCCATCATACAGGCGGTCAGGAACGACGAGCGTGTGCTGGGGGTGGCCCCCAAGCTGAACACGCAGGTTTTCTTCAACGAGGGTACCATCGATATATCCGGCACCATCAGCGGTATAGATGTGGAGGAGGAGATGCGGCTTTTTAACTTTCAGGACTACGTTACGGCCGGAACAGCCATCGATGTGAAGCATGTGGCCAACAGCATTATACTTGGCAAGGGGCTGGCCGACATCCTGGTGGCCGACATTGGCGATGTGGTGCAGGTAACCACTCCGGAGGGCGAGCGTTTTTCACTAAAGGTGGTAGGCTATTTTCAGTCTGGGATACAGGATATAGATAAGGTGCAAAGCTATGCCTCCATCAACACCACGCAAAAGCTATTGGGCAAGCCGGCCAACTACATCACTGATATCCAGGTAAAGCTGCATGACCTGGACATAGCCCCAGCCGTGGCAGCAGAGTACAGGGAGAAGTTTGAGGTAGATGCCGAAGACATTCAGACCGCAAACGCTCAGTTTGAGACGGGCTCCACCGTGCGCTCGCTCATTTCATTCTCCGTAGGCATTGTGCTGCTCATTGTATCCGGTTTTGGCATTTTCAATATCCTGAACATGATGATCTATGAGAAGATGGATTCCATTGCCATATTAAAAGCCACCGGCTTTTCGGGCAGAGACGTAAACCTCATCTTCCTGCTGATCGCCCTAAGCATTGGCTTTTTCGGGGGCTCCGTGGGGCTTATTTTCGGATTTGTCTTCTCTGTTGTCATCGATAACATCCCGTTCAAAACCGCTGCGCTTCCGACCATCGAAACTTACCCGGTAAACTATGATCCCTTCTTTTACTTCATAGGCAGCTCCTTTTCCCTGATCACTACCTACTTTGCCGGTTTTTTCCCGGCCCGAAAAGCCAGCAAGGTTGATCCGGTGGAGATCATCAGAGGAAAATAAAGGAAGCCGGGGGGATTTATACTTTGCAACACTTAATAGAGGCAGCTCATGCATAACGTTGTACTTGAGGCAAGGCACATTAACAAAGAGTTTCACGACCCTGTAACGGTGCAGGTGCTCAGCGATATAACCTTTTCAGTGAGGGGCGGTGAATTCGTGTCTGTGATCGGGAAGTCGGGCTGCGGGAAGTCTACCCTGCTCTACATCCTGTCTACTATGGATACCGATTATGACGGCGAACTGCTGATAGACAATGAGCGCATGACGGGAAGGACAGACCTGGAACTGGCGCGCATCCGCAATGAGAAGATCGGCTTTGTGTTTCAGTTCCACTACCTGCTCAACGAGTTTACCGTACTGCGCAACGTAATGTTGCCCGGAATGAAGCTGGGAAAGTATAGCGAGCAAGAGGTGGAGCACCGCGCCATGGAGCGCCTGAAAATGCTTGGCATCGGCCATCTGGCCGACAAAATGGCTTACAGGATATCAGGAGGGGAGAAACAGCGCGTGGCTATTGCCCGTGCCCTTATCAACGATCCGCTTATCCTGATGGGCGATGAACCCACCGGTAACCTGGACTCGCACAACTCAGAGCTGGTGTTCGAGATCTTCAAAGAGCTTACAGATGTGCATAACCATACCCTGCTCATCGTTACCCACGACCAAAGCTTTGCCGAGCGTAGCGGCCGCATTATTGAGATGGAGGACGGCCGCATCATCCGGCATTAAAGGCTCCGAGGCCTATACTATCACCAATGAAGACATATATCACCCAGCATCATTCAGAAAGGTGATGAAGGTCACTGCTTTTGAAGGGCCGAAACACGTACATTTATATTCTGAAGGGGCACGTACAGAACCGGCCGCTATGGCGGCGGCAGTAGCCTGAAACAGAGAATAAAAACAATTTAATCTGAGTGATCATGAAAAAGAACATGGGAAATACAGACCGCATTATCAGGCTGATACTAGCGGTACTGGTGGCTGTTTTATACTTTACCGGCACCTTAACAGGCACGGTAGGCATTTTGCTGCTCGTATTTGCTGGTGTGTTTGTACTTACCAGCCTGGTAGGCTTTTGCCCGTTGTATACTTTGATAGGAATAGACACCTGCCCTAAAACCAGCAGCAGGCATCACCAATAGACAAGTATAAAACTGCCTAGACAAGCCACCATTCCTTGCCCAAGCTGCCTTAGAGGTAGTACCTAGTCCTACTTTACTGCGCCAGATAGGCACCATCTACGGCATAGTAGGCACCAGTAACAAAAGAGGCTTTCTCAGAACTGAGCCATGCTAATAGCTCTGCCACCTCCCCCGGCGCACCGAGCCTGCCGATCGGGTGCATTTGAAACGCTAAGGCTTCTTTTGCTTTGGATGTGCTGCCGGGGACTGACTTTGGCAGGCGGCTAAAAAAGGCCATCAGACGCATTACAGCATCTGATGGCCTTTTTTATACGTTAAAATCAGGAAAGATTAGGCATCTCCCTTGCAATTGCCTTTTTCCGGCGGTCAACCTTAAACCGGATATACTTCTCTATGGATACAATAATAAGCAGCAGCACACCAGCTCCAAAAATGCGCAGCACCTGCATGGCATCCAGCGGGCTTGAACTAAAGAGGGTATTCATGAATGGGGTGTAGACGAACAATGCCTGGAAGAAAAACATAGCGGCAATACCATAATAGACCCACAAGTTCGTGAAGAAACCGATCTCCTGCATAGGCCGTACAAGTGAGCGACAGCTTAATAGGTAGAACGCCTCCAGAACCACGAAAACGGTAGTAGCTACCGTCTGTGCCTCAGCTGTTGTAGCACCCTGCTCCACCTCATACAAGTATAAACCGAATGATGTGATCAGCAGAATGGTGCCCACCAGTAAGGTACGCATAATAAGGTCATAGGTAAGTATAGGTTCATCTGAAGGGCGTGGCGGGCGGTCCATGATTCCAGGTTCTTTAGGCTCGAAAGCCAAAGTAAGGCCAAGCAGCACGGCTGTGGTCATGTTTATCCATAGTAGCTGCACAGGCAGCACGGGCAGCTGAGAGCCAACTATAACCGCGGCAAGTATAACTAGCCCCTCTCCCAAGTTGGTGGGCAGTGTCCAGACGATGAACTTGGTCAGGTTGTCGAACACCCCTCTGCCTTCCTCCACAGCTCCTTCAATAGAGGAAAAGTTGTCGTCGGTCAGCACCATATCAGAGGCGTCTTTGGCTACGTCGGTGCCGGTAATGCCCATGGCTATGCCTATGTTGGCCTGCTTCAGGGCCGGGCCGTCGTTCACGCCGTCGCCGGTCATGGCCACCACATGCCCGCGGGCCTGCAGGGCTTTCACCAGGCGCAGTTTCTGGTCGGGGGCCACGCGCGCGAAAACAGACACTTCCTCGGCCGTATCCTCCAGATCTCTGTCCTGTATCTGCTGCAGCTCTTTGCCGGTTATGGCAACCAGTTTCCCGTTCTCCCGGCGCCCTTTCAGGCCGATCTGGCTGGCAATGGCCGCCGCGGTAACGGCGTGGTCGCCGGTAATCATTTTTACACCTATACCCGCTTGCTGGCATAGCTTCACGGCTTCAACTGCCTCCTTGCGCGGTGGGTCTATCATGCCCTGCACACCTAAAAACACCATACCAGCCTTTGTGTTCACATGATCGATGCCATCCATATCCGCCGGTACACTGGCCATGGCAAAAGCCAGCACACGCAAACCCTCGCTGGCCATTTGTTCTACATGTTTATGTATGGCTTCTTTATCCAAGCCGGTCATTTCACCGTTTGGCAGCATCGCCTGCTCGCTACGCTCCAGAATGGCCTCTACAGAGCCTTTCATATAAATTACCGGGCTGTTGCCGCCGTGTAGCGTGGCCATGTACTGGTATTCAGATTCAAATGGAATGCTATCTTTGCGGGGCAGGTCCTGCTCCAGCTTCCAGGCCTCCAGTTGGGCTTTTTGAGCGGACACGACCAGGGCTCCCTCCGTAGGGTCTCCCTCAATGTGCCATTGCCCGTCTTTCTCCTTTACACTACTGTCGTTGCAAAGCAAACCCGCCTTCAGGCACTGCTCCAGCGCGGCATTGGTAGATAGGTTGACTGTTTGCTCCCCGGCTAGGATATCTCCTTCCGGGCGGTAACCGAGTCCGGAAACAGTGTAGGTTTTACCACCTGCCACTATCTGCTGTACCGTCATCTGGTTTTCGGTGAGCGTGCCGGTCTTATCGGAGCAGATGATATTGGTGCTGCCAAGGGTCTCAACGGCCACCAGTTTGCGTATAATGGCCCTGCGCCTGGCCATTTTGGACACGCCCAGTGCCAGCATGATGGTAACAGCCACCGGCAAACCCTCCGGAATGGCGCCTACAGCGAGCGCCACGGCTACCATAAAGGTCTCGCCGAGGCCTGCTCCGCGGATATACTCTACTACAAACACTGTTGCCGAAAGACCTAGGATTACCCAAAGCAAAAGTCGGCTGAACTCCTTTATTTTTATGGTAAGCGGTGTTTCCAAGTCCTGGGCACCGGCAATAGACTTCTGTATCTTACCAACCTCTGTCTGGTCGCCGATGGCGGTAACAATTCCTTTGCCCTGCCCGTAGGTCACCACAGTGGACGAGAAGCCCATGCCAAGCCGGTCGCCAAGTACGTCATCTGCTGCTACGGGTGTATCTTCTTTCTCCACTGCTACAGACTCCCCCGTCAGCGCGGATTCGTCTACTTTCAGATCACGGGTCCGCACGAGTCGCACATCCGCCGGAAACTTATCTCCGGACTGTACCAACACGATATCGCCTGGCACAAGCTCCTGCGCATCGATGTTCTGTTTTGTGCCGTTGCGGATCACCTGGGCCCTAGCGGTCATGCTATTGGCCAGTGCATCTATCGCCTCCAGCGCCTTAGACTCCTGCACATAGCCAATAATGGCGTTGATGAACACCACCGCAAAGATTACAATGGCATCTACATACTCTTCCAGCAGAATAGTAACTAAGGTTGCTGCAAGTAAAATGTAGATCAGTGGCTGGTGAAACTGTAGCAGGAACCGCACAAAGGCGCTCTGCTGTTTCTTGGGAGTCATTACGTTACGGCCAAACTGCTCTCTTCGCAGCTCCACTTCCTCATCGCTCAGGCCTTCGTCTGCAGAAACCTGCAACAGGTTCAGTGCCTCTATAGCCTTCAGGCTATGCCATGGATACTGTTTTTCTAGCGTCAGAGGTCTTTTGTTAAGTGGTTTTTCTTGGGTAACACGCATGGTCGTGGTAGATATCCTGTGATAATAAAGCCTTATACTATTACGGGTTGCTTGCTTATCAAGCTATAATTCAATTTGCATTAAACTGTTTATTTATACTATGTTACTGGAGTGGAACTCACGCGCATTTTCATGCAGGAGCACAATCCTGATGAAACAAATCGGTCCTATCACATCCTGGTCACCAGGTATTATAGCCGTGTCTTCCTTCCTGTACTGTACAGCGCCAAATGTAGCCTGAGCCTGTTTTAGTTTGCTTCAGGAAGGTATAAAAACAGCATTACAATCGTCTGATAATCATTTGAAGCATTGGCCAAGGTGAAATAAAGGCCATACACAAAGTTCATACATTCGCTACAGCCGAATGATGACGAAGATCAATTTTTAAGATGATAAACATTATTGGCATCAGGCTGTTAATCAGGTAGTTTTGTTTACGTAATGAAGCGGTAAGTAATGTTTACCCATTGTTTCCACACTAAACTTTAAAACCATGAAGACTTTACTTGTTCCAGTTGATTTCTCTGAAAGTTCTTTCCGTGCTCTTGAGTATGCCTTAGACCTGGCGTCCAGATCTCAGGTAGAGATTGTAGTAATGCATAGCGCTGAAAAGGGAGCAATATTGCCTGGATTGGGCAGTGGCAAGGTGGAGGAAGACAAAAGGACGGCACAACAGAAGTTAGACGGTATACTGGCAAATATTAACAGAAGTGATGTGCCGGTCAGGTATATTGTGAGAGAAGGAGGAGCAGTTGGCGAGATAGTAAAGGCGGTTGAAGAGTTCGGGGTTACCCTGGTGGTAATGGGAACCGGTGGCGCAAAGAACTTTACGAAAAAGGTTTTCGGCACTACCACAGAGTCCGTTGCGAAAGAAGGCCTGTGCCCGGTGCTGGCTATACCTGAGGGTGCCGCCATTAGGCCGATAGAGCATATCGTGTACGCTGCCGATTTTGAGAATGGCGACCAGGTAACAACCATGCAGCTGCTAAACCTGAAAGAACTGCTGAATGCTACCATAACCTTTCTGCACATCAAGAGCGAGAGCCAGCCAGACTACATAGATGATGAGTACATTAAAGATAGCCTGGTGAAGCAGTTTCCGGAGGCTGAGCTGAATTTTATGGAGATAGCCAATAAAGATGTGGCCGAGGGCATTACCAAGTACGTGCAGGCAAACGACACCAGCCTGCTGGCCTTTACCATACTTAACAGGATGTTCTGGGAGAAAATATTTCATAGCAGTGTTACATCCCAGTTGCTCAAGACACTGAAGATCCCGATGCTGGCACTGCCAGAAAACGGCAACCTGCTCGACCTGCGAAGACAAGCCAGGCTAGAAAGAGACCAGCTGTAGCGGTATTGCAGGAGACTACCTCAAGCTAAAGTATAAGGTTAAGCTGATTGATAAATGAGAATCCCTGGCTAGTTCTGCTGGCCAGGGATTTTTTGTATTGGGGAGCAATTAAAAGTCTTCTAACACCAGCAAGCATGATGAATGTCACAGCTTTTCTGTAGCCTGTAGGAGCTTAATTATATCAGAGAAAGGCAGAAGTATACTTAATATGCCAAAGCCTGCGACAATATCTTAAAATAAGATATAATCTGAGTGATCATGAAAAAGAACATGGGAAGTACAGACCGGGTTATCAGGCTGATAATTGCGGTGCTGATAGCAGTTTTATACTTTACCGGCACCTTAACAGGCACGGTAGGCATTTTGCTGCTCGTATTTGCTGGTGTGTTTGTGCTTACCAGCCTGGTAGGGTTCTGCCCGTTGTATACTTTGATAGGAATAGACACCTGCCCCAAAAACAACAGCAGGCATCACCAGTAAACCGATGCAGCACAGCCCGGATAAGTACTCTTTCTGCCCGGGCTGTGCTGCTTATTCCTTTCCCGTCCCTCTTTAGAGAGGTTAGGGCTGGAGTTAGTTACAAATCATGTACTTGCTGGTTGCCTGTTGCAGTTCTTTCGGCATCTACCTTTTTTATGAACGTGGTAAAGCCCGCAAAGTATGTTTTCTGGTCGTCATACATGGCCATGTGGCTTCCCTCCGGGCAATAAAGATAGCTGCCGTTCGGTAGTTGTTCTGCCATCCATTTCATGTGTTCCGGATCCGTGGTGTCGTGCTCTCCGCCAATTGTCAGGGTCGGCACTTTTATCAGATCCAGGTCGCCGGAGCGGTCCCAGTTTTTCAGCGAGGCGTTTCCTCTTATGCCGAACTCACTTGGCCCCTGCATCTGTACATACACCGTCTGGTTCATGTGGCTGAACATCCTGTTAACGGGGTTAGGCCATTGCTCCAGCGGCATGCGCAAGGCGTGCTTGGTATAGAAATTCGGCATCAGCAACTCCATATACCTTGGGTTGGAGAAGTCGTTTGCGGACTCGATCTGCTTCAGCTCCGCCAGCACCTTGGGGTCCATCTGGGGGCCGAGCACCTCATCAGGGTACTTGTTGTAAGCAGGTATACTCGACATCATGTTGGATATAATCAGGCCCTTAAGCTTATCCTGGTGCTTAAGCGCGTACTCCATAGCCAGTATGCCTCCCCACGAATGGCCGAGCAGGTAAAAATTGTCTTTGTCCAGGTTCAGCGCTTTACGCACTTGTTCGACCTCTTCTACAAAGCGGGGTATGTTCCAGAGGCTGGTGTCGTTGGGTTGGGCGCTGTAATGAGAACCTAACTGGTCATAATAATAATACTCTATACCCTCTTTAGGCAGGTAACTGTCAAAGCACTCAAAGCCTTCGTGGGTGCCGCCTGGGCCACCGTGCAGCAGCAGCACCTTCATGGAGGGGTTATAACCCACGCGCTTCGTCCAGACATCGAATTCTCCGGAAGGGGTGTTGATCTTTACCATCTTAACTCCACCACTCAGCTGATCATCTTTGCCGGAGCTATCAAAGTATTCTGACAGGGCAGGGGTGTTGCTCTCCAAGACGGCGGAATCAGTAGAGGTGGAGCAACTCTGGAGCAGGAGCGAACCCACAAGTATAGCAGGTAACAGTAGTTTCATACTTCTCTGTTGTTTAAGGTGAGGTAGATACAGGTATAGCTAGTAAATATAAACAATTGCGGCAGCAAAGAGAAGCGGTAAAGTATACAGGGAGAGAAGTGAGAGGTGGTTTGCGCCTGCCCTAAGCTACAGAAAGACTGATTTTATACTTTAGAAGGATACTAATTGCTGATACCGGAGATGTAAGCTGCAATTTCATCTTCTTTGCCCTGCTGGTGCTCGTATGCGAATTTAGCTATCACATCGCTCGCCATGGTGTTCAGTACCCCGAATATCCTGGCCTGGCTGATCACTTCCTTGTCCCAGGCTGAAGCCATCACCATGATGGCATACCCGTTATACTGCGAGAGGTCCATGAGGTTTGCGGTGGAGCCGGGAGCAGGCCATTTGCCCGCCGTGATGCTGTAGTTTCCCTTTTCCCAGCGGGGCGGCGTGTGCAGCATGTCCTGCACAGGCTGGAAATAACCATCTTCCACAGGCCCTATAAAGAGCACGTTTACTTCCTGCAGTGCCTTGGGCACAAGTGCTTTCGGGTTGGGCAGCACAGTTCCGGATTCATCAAGAACCTCTTCAGGAGCATCCATATTTAAAGTATTGGTTCAGCTATAGATACTGAAATAGAAGACAATTGTTCAGTTAACGGCACACAAAAGCCTCTGCCGTGTAACTGTTGGCGCCTAGTCAATTGTTTAATATGAAGTATAAACGCTACTTCTGAACGCCTGCTGAAACGGGTGGCTCAGGAGGTGGAACGGTATTCTGTATGGGTTTTGTAGATTTCAGGTAGGCAAATATTGCCTTTAGTTCTTCGTCCGTCAAGTTTCTGTACATGGGCCAAGGCATTGGAGGCAGCACATCGCGTCCGGTGGCAATTCCTTTGTGTTTTCCTTCCCGGATGGAGGTGATGAAGTTCTGCTCCTGCCAGGTGCCGATGCCGGTCTTATCGGAGGTTAAGTTAGCGGCATAAGAAATTCCCCAGGGGCCTACCCATGCCGTAAAATGATCGCTTGCCGTCAATCCTTTCTTTTCGAGTTCAGCACGGTCTACGTCTGGTGGGGGCATTTTTGAGGGGTGGCCCGAGAGCGCCCGTGAGAAGTCAGGCTCCAGTCCCTTCTCGGTCACCATCTTAGGTGTGTGGCAATCGTGGCAACCTATACTTAAAACCAGGTGCTCCCCAAACTCGATCTGGCTGGCGTATCCTCCGTTCTTTAACTGCTCGGGTCCTTGCTGACCTGCTGAATCAAAGCCGGCTTTCTGCATGTCGTTTTCTGTACTTGCCTCAGAGCACTGCGAAAAGACCCAAACGGTTGAAAGAAGGAAGCAGGAATAAATAGAATGCTTTTTCATAGTCGTAACTCCTCTAATTTCACGAATCCGGTATAATAAGGTATACTATTCCGGGTTGAAAACAGGGAAATTTGTTAAAACTATTGCGTGTATAAGTATAAAACAGTGGTGGAGGGGGCCATTTAGTTTGTTGCTACCGCTGCGGTTTGAGTGGGTTTCAATCCCACAAATCAAAGCCTTCCTCCTCCGTGTCGCCATCATACGCCTCGGGTGCATCGTCAACATCTGTAATCCCTGCCAGCGCCAGCAGTTCGTTTACCTTAGCCTGCTGTGCCTCCTCATAAATCAACTCGCCCCGCAGCAGGAAGCGGTTGGCGTCCAGCATTACCTCGTAAATTGGCGTGTGGATGTGCTTGGGTATTTTATACAGGCGCGGATCGTGCTTATCGAAGGGCGTGGCAGTTTTGGAGTTGTAGAGGTAGGGGATAAGGGTTTTAGAGCAGCTGATGGCAATGCGGTCTACCCTGTAATCCTCAAAGTATGATTGCAGCCGCTCATTAATGTTCTCAAAAAACTCTACTGTTTCACCCAATCGCACGCGCGAGCCAGCCCTGGATTTGCCCTTGGTCTTGAGGTACTTGAGCTGGCTTTTCCCCTGCTTCTTCCGGACCATGTAGGAGCGGAAAACTTTGTGGTCCAGGTTCACGCCGTTTTCAAAGTATCCCATCGCGCAGTTCCCCGACTGAATCAGCAGGATCACATAGTTTACCTGCTCTTTTTTGTCAGGCTGGCTGGTGCCGGGGGCAGGAATCACTAACGGCAGCCTAAAGTATACTTGCTCATTCCCGCTTTCGACTGGCAAGGCAATCCGGTGTTTCTCCTGCTCATATACAGCTGCAATTTTCTCCGCCTCGATGGCACGAAGCAATATGGATGCTTGCTCTTTGGATAAGAATTTGTTCATCAGTAGCAGGGGAGTGGTAAAGGCGTGTTTGGTTATTAACGCACAAGTGTGGCAGGAACATTTTTGAGACCGGCCGTAGTTTCTAGGATTTTACTTTGCCCATCACCATAAGTTGCTCCAGCGTCGGGTTCACACTGCCCCCCACGGGTTCCATGGTTACAGCAAAAGCCTGTGCAGCCTTAATTGGTTTCATCCTGAGTAGTTCGGCACCCGCACCAGCTAGCGGAATCATACCAGCATCAATCGGGTTGCCGTTGTCCAAGGCCCAAAGTTGGTATTGCTTGCCTGCTGGTGGAGCCGGTAGTTTAAGCTCGTCTATGTATACTTCCTGTTTCTGTGCGTTCCAGTACACAATCATGTTCGCGTCTGGGTGCGCCTCTACGCCCTGCAGTCTTACAGGCTGGTAGCTTGGGTCACGAAGTATGGCTAGTGTCTCTTCTAGCCGTTGCGTTCTAAGTGAGGTTTGCTGCATATCCTGCGCCAGAAGTTGCTCCGAGGCCATGGCTGTGGCCAGCCTTTGTTCTGCCTGCTGCCACTTGGTGTAGAAATGATAGCTTAGCATGCCCGAAATCAGGAACAGCACGATGCTGGCCGCAAACATCCATTTGTATGGGGAGCTTTCCGCTTCTTGATCAGGTAAAGGAAACGGAACAGCCGTATCATTCCCGGGTGCATCGGCAGCATCAGTTTTTGCCTCATCCTGTACCTGTGCCAGTATCCTTTGCTTTAGTTCAGGTCTTGGAGACACTGCATGCAGGTGGGCATAGGCCTCCATGGCCGCGCAGGCTTCATCCAGTGCGGCGCGGATCTCAGGGGAGCTTGCAGCACGCAGCTCCACCTCCTCACGCTCTGCCTGAGAGAGGCCACCTGCGGCATAAAGCTCCAGGATGCCGGATGCCATGTATTCTTCGTTAGACACTTCCCTTAAATAATTTTGATAAAAGCTTAACAGCACTTCGCGCCCTGGTTTTTACTGTACCCAATGGAATGTTATATTCTTTTGCAATCTCGCTCTGCGTCAGTCCTTCAAAATACATCAAGTCTATGATCTTTTTCTGATCCGGGCTCAGCTGCTCCACAACATCCCGAACGCCAATATGATCCGGGTTAAAAGCACTGCGTGTAAACTCCGGGCGATGTTTTTCCGGAATTGTGTCGGATGAAACCTTCATGCGGTGTTCTCTGGAGCGGATCTTATCGATGGCCAGGTTTCGGCAGATGTTTATCATCCAGGTAAACAGCCTGCCTTTTGTCTCATCATACTTATCAAAAGACTTCCATATTTTAATGAAAGCCTCCTGCAATACGTCCTCCGCCACCTCTTCTGTCTTCACAATCTGCAGGATCACACCGTACAGCGTTGCGCTATACATATCGTATAGCAGAGACACTGCCGAGTTGTCGCTGGCACGTAAACGGGCCACCAGGGCTTCTTCGTTTATCTTTTGTATCGTATTGTCAGGCAAGGAGGTGCAACCGTTTAAGGAATAACCCTGGGTAAGAGTTTATCAAAATTAAGAATATTTCGGAATCATACTCACTAACTTCAGTTACAGGAAAAGGTTTTTATAAAGAATGAGATTTATAAAAGGAGCACCCCTTGTGTGGCTTTATTTTCATACTTAAAAGTTTAAGGGTGGTGTAGCGTGTTTATACTTTGGACACGCCTTACGTCAGCTTGGCCAGGTTTAGCGGCTTTATCAGAATTAGAGAAGAGCTGCATTGCAGCTCTTCTCTCGACTACCAGGCTGCAGTCATACTATAATTCAGTGATATCAATTATTCAAACAGCGACACAATCTGGGCCACCTGTTCTTTGGTCAGCGGCTCATCAAAGGCGCCTGTTGCAATGGCTGCGGAGTAACCTTCGCCTACCGTTTTTACATCGTTTATACTTCCCTGCATCACGTTATTTTCTCCGGCATAAACGGGCTGGGCACCGGCCGGAACATCGCTGTTATCGCCGGCTCCTTCAATCCAGCCTTTGTTGCTGCGCATGCGCCTTACGTGTGCGGCATGGCGCGCCTCCACCGAGTGTATCTGCAAGGCAACCGTCAGCACCGTGTCGTTGTTTATCAGGTTTGCGGCCTGCCCCTTGTAGGCTCTCACGCCTGTGTCTTCAAAGGCTTGCGCCAGCGTCAGGAAAGTCTGGTAGTTCGTGTTCCAGTCCGCGAAGTTCTTGCCAAAGTTGAAAGTCGGTTCACTGATGGGTGTACCGTTCAAGCTTTGGATGGTGGTGATGAGCAGGTCTACGTGAGCGGCTTCGTGCATCTGTATCTTTTCAAAAGCCCCCCTCGCGGCGCTATCCGTAATCAGGCCCGATGCAGCCAAGCCCTGGGTATAAAAATTGCGCTCCAGGTACTCCAGCTTCAGGGCGAAGTTTAGTATTTCGAGCACCATGCTGTTGCCCTGCCCGTATGCTTTCTGAAATACCGAGCCTAAAGCCAGTGGCATAGCGGCAAGAGCGGTTTTCTTACCTAAACTGCCCAGGTTTTTAAAAGCGCTTCTTCTTGAGTCAAGACGACCGTATACTTCCGGGTCGAACTTCTCTATCTCCTCTATTATTTTGAATATGTTCATGACGTGGGTCTCCTTATTTAGGTAAATTGTTAGCAGATATTTTATTTTTGATAAAGGGGGCTGCCGCCTGAAGTACATCTGCTGGCATCATGGCTGGGTCAAGGCCCATATTGTCTGCTGTGTCAGAGAAAGTGCCGTTTGAGATCAGGTCGCGGATGACGGCGGCATGCCTTGCCTCCACCGAAACGATTTTACCTGCTAGCGTCAGGAAACCGGCGTTTTCAAGGTACTGGCCGGCACCGTTATAGGCCGCAACACCCAGGTCCTCGAATGTACGGGCAGTCGCAAGTATGTTGTTCTTGTCGTTGAAGTTAATGGTGGAGAAGTCCACTTCCAGGTCAGGTATGGCAGCGTTTCCGAGGGCTGCCTTCAAAAAGTCCCGGTGAATACCTTCATGGCCCTTGAGGTCCTGCATTATCTGCTGTTCTGTTTGGCTAAACATGCCCAACGATTTTGCCACCACCTCTGCGTAGAAGGCTGCCTCCAGCTGTTCCAATGCATAAGCATAATTCAAAATGCCAGTGTCTCCTGATCCAAGATCAACTGTCTCGGGGTCGGTCGGCATGGTTTCATCGTCGTCATCGTCGCAGGATGTGGTGAGAAGTAGCGTGGTGGCTAATGCAGTGGCGCCGGCATAGCGTAAGAACATGCGTCTCTGCGGCACAACTATACCGGTTCCTGCTTTGTCCTGCTGCCCCTGCTTTTGTGTAGGTTTTTCCATAATTTAAAAAGTTAAATGAGATTCTAATCCTGTAGATCACTCACTCGGTAAGCTACAGTGGAGCAAGACCTACGTGGCAGGTAGCACAGCTGGATTGCAGGCGACTCCAAATTTTAGAAATGATTTGCAGAACAGGCTTCGAGCAAGTAGGGCACCTGCTTAAGTATAAGTATAAATTAACGTGAGCTCAGGGAACGGGTGCGTAAAAAGTATAGCGTGTTTAAACGCCGTGTAAAGGAAAGGGTAGTTTCATTTTAAGTTTCTCAGGAAAGGAGAGAGGGGTATTGAAGTATAAAATGTACGGCTTGAAAGCGGAAGCCACAGCGAACAGAGGCGGGGACGGTTGGTTTACTCACTCATCAGATGTTCCATACTGGCCTGGTTTATTTTAATGATACCTCTTTTGGGCCTGTCGAGGTCTATTATAATAAACACTACCAGCGAGATCAGGAAAGTCATCATCATGGCCGGGATCGTGGTTCTTTTATTGCCTAGGCCGCTAGAGTATCCCATCAGTGCGCCCGACGTGATGAACACGATAAAGAGCAGGAAAAGAATCACCTCCGGCACATGCAGCTGCAGTAACGCGTTCCGTTCTCCGTGCGCATCTATCATACTGTTGAGCGAACTGATGTAGTAGCCCGTTGTAACCGGCCTGGGGTCGATGCGTGCTGCCTTTACAGCTTGTAGCCATATCTCCTGATGTAGTTTTTTTGTCTCTTCGTCAAGGTGTTTCTGCTCCGTAACCATGGCAAAATCGGTGTTGCTCACCGCCAGGCGCAGGCTGATGTAGTCCTTCAGAAGTTTGTGCGAGAGCGAGTCATACGGAGCCGGGAGCAGTTCCGTTCTAAGCAGGGCCGTACTAATGGAGTTTGCTTCATGAATAACAGCCTGGCTTCGGTTGTTAAACCGCTGCAGGGCCATATTAAAGGTAAAACCAAGAATAAGCGCCAGCAAACCAAGCGTGCCGGCCTGTATGGTGTTGGTCTGCGTTTTTACGTCAGTGTTAGTTTTGTTAAGATAGTGCTGCCCGAGCCTGTATCCCGCCTCATGTGCCAGCAGAATAAGAAAAAATAAGATCGCTACTATCAGAATACTGTTCTGGTTATACATGATTTCATTTGAGGTATCCATTCTAAATCAGGACTGATAATATCGGAAGCCTCAGCTGTAGTGGCTGCGCTTAAGGTGTATACGCAACCACGGCAATCATGTATGGCAGGGGAACAGTATGGCACGCACCATAGCACCTGCGCCTACGGTGCCCACAAGTATAAACAGGCACTTTACCTCGGTAACAAAGGGGGGCGTTTTGCCCCGGAGGCAGCGCCGGAAGTATGTTTCTCCTAGTTCTTCAGGTACACTTTAAAGGTTGACCCTACACCTGGCTCGCTCTCCACTTCTATGCGCCCGGCGGCGTTCTCTATGATCTTCTTGACCATATACAGGCCAATGCCGGAACCTTCCACGTGGTCGTGCAGGCGCCCGAACATTGAGAAAAGCTTTTGGCTGCCAGCCTTGTTAAAGCCCAGACCGTTGTCGCTCACGGTAATAACATTAAATTCTCCATCTGGGTAGCAGGTAAGCGCTATTTCGGGCGTTCGTTCCGGAGAGCTATACTTTATGGCGTTAGACAACAGGTTATATACTATGGAGCGAAGGTTCTTGTGCGAGAAACGGATAGGGGGGGGACTGTGCACATCCAGCGTCAGGCTGGCGTTGGCTGCTTCCAGTTGTGGGTTAAGGTCTAGTACTACATCGTGTATGACCTCCGCCAGGTCGATCTCAACCGCTTCCTGGCTGTTTTCCTTTTGTAGCTTTACAATCTCGGTAAGATGTTCTATGGTGTTTTTGAAGCGGCTGATAGAACCCTCGATCATTGTTCTAACCCGCTCTGTTTCCTCAACCGGAAGAGCATTGGTGGTAACGGATTCCAGCAGTACCTGCACCAGCCCCTCAATGTTATAGATAGGTGCTTTCAGGTCGTGGGATGCCGTATAAATAAAGTTGTCCAGATCCAGGTTCGTTCGTAGCAACTGTTCATTCGCTGCGATGAGTTCTTCGTTTGTTGCGGCTAATTTCTTAGTGAGGGCCTGTGCTTCTTTCTCACGCTCCTCTATCTGCAACAGGTTCTGCACCTGCTCGGTAATATCGTTCACTAAAGTATAAAAACCTGCTACTTTCCCTTCTCTTATATCAGGAACATAGCTGGTGTTGATGTACTTTATGAAGTTTTCCCGGTAAGGCATTTTACTCTTAAAGTCCAGGCGCTCTCCGGCCAGGGCCCGGTCAATATATTGTTTTACGCCCTGGTATGCCTTTTCCCCAACTATCTCGCGTACCGGCCTTCCAATCAGGTCTTCTGACTTCATGGGGAACCAGGCTTCATAGGCCTTGTTGGCAAACCGGTATTTCTCGTCTTTATCGAGGTAACCTATGAGCACGGGCAACGAGTCCGTAATAAGCTGCAGTTGTTGCGCACTTTGCTCTACTACCTGGCGGGCTTTTACCTGTTCGGTTACATCCTGGACATACACCAGCACTCCGTCCACTTTGCCTTCTTCGTCGATACGTGGCTGATAGGTAAAGGTAAAGATGATCTCTTCGGGTTCGGCTCCCTCATGGCGTGCCAGCATAAGCGGAAATTCATTGCCCTCATACGTCTCTCCCTTGGTGTATACATTATGGAGGATGTTTGGGATGGGGGTGCCTTCCAACTCCGGCAATGCCTCCAGCAACGTCTTGCCCACCAAGTCCCGACCAGGGAAAATTTTCTGAAAAGAAGGGTTTACGAGCTGGAACACATGCTCAGGCCCGTCCAGGATTAGAAAGGGAATGGGAGCATCCATAAACAACATATGCAGGCGGTTACGCTGTAACTCTGTGGTAGCTTTGGAGCGCTCCAACTCCCGGGTTCTGGTTGCAATCCGCTCTTCCAGTTCCTTGTTCAGCTGTTGGAGCGCTTGCTGCGTTTGGGATAGCTCGGCGTATGCCGCCTCTATTTCTCTGTTAGCCGCCTCTAGCTGCTCGTTAAGGGTTTTTAGGGTTTGCTCGCGTTGCTCCACTTCGCGGCGGGCATTTACCTGTACCGTTACCTCGTAGGCAAACACCATAATGCCATCGATATCACCATCCAGGTTGCGGACAGCCTGGTACGTAAAGTTATAGTAGTTATTTCCTAAGTTGCCATCATTATCATGGTCCAGCTGCACTTTGGTTTCAAAGGCGTAAACGCTTTCGCCGGTGCTGTATACCTGGTCCAGCAAGTGTAAAACAGACTGACCTTCAAGTTCAGGCATGGCTTCGGCAATGGGCCTCCCCAGTAAAGGGCGGTCGCCGACCAGCCCCTGATAGGGCGGGTTTACAAATTTGAATACATGCTGCGGACCTTCAAAAATGCAGAACATGGCAGGCGTTTGCATCAGCAGGTTGTAAAGCTTCATGCGCTCCAGCTCGGCATCGGCTCGGGCCGCAATCAGTTGAACCTGGGTCTGAGCCTGTTCGCCATACAGTTTCTCAAGCTGTATTTTTGTGTTAACCTCATTTTTTTTGGCTAATTCCTGTGCCGTAATGTCCTCCACTTTGTGGATGATGTACTGAATGTTTCCCTCTGTGTCTGCTACCGGGGTGTTGACGGCCTGCCAGTATTTCTCCGTAAATACCTCCGGGCTATTAGGTGGGCTCAAATCGTAACGCTGACACGGCATGGTATGCACCTGCTTGTGTTCCACTGCCCACTGCAGGGAGCTTTTTAACATGGCAGTAGCTTTACAGTCTGTTACCGAGGGGTTATCTGGGAAAACGTCGAGTACATACTTGCCCTGTATGTCGGCAAGGTTCCGTAACGAGAGTTCTAAGTATGCCTTACTGGCAGTAAGTATGGTGAATTCAGGTGAAAGGATCAGGTATGGATCGGGCAAGGTTTCAAAAGCACGTAGTACCTCTGGTGATAGGGAAACAGGTTTTGTCATAGATTCATTTCGTTCGGGCAGAGGCCATTTCCTATCACAGTTCAAATGCCCGGCAAAGCCATACTATAGGCTATCGGGCGGATGGGAGCTCTTAAAACGCACGCTCTCAAAGAGAAGTGTTTGAGCTTTACCTCTTGTAATTTTCAAGATAGGCCTTTTAAAAGAGATCTGCAACCGGAAGTGTGGGTGAGTATACATTATGCCTATACCCGCCGACTTGTTAAACGGTGTAAAACAGAGATAACTGTAGCTTAACCGGGGCTGGGCAACAGGAATTAACGTAGCATTTTGATCTCTTCTTCTATGGCTGGGCTCAGCACCATGATCAGGTGCTCGGCAAAGGCAGCATTCTCGATCTGCTTCACATCCATCAGTACCGTTAAGCCAACCGGCTCGTTATCGTCCGACAAAAGTATACTGCCAAGGTAACTCTCTATCTGTAACTCCTGCAGCTCAAGATCGTCCGGAAAGGCGGGGGCCACGTCAAAAGGGTGGTAGCAGAAGCGCTGCGCAACAGCCACTTCACACGGGGTGCCTTTTAAAGGATAAGTATAGTTATCCAGCACTGTCTTGTCCTTCATAAAAACCAGGGTGTGAATATGTTTTTTATCCTCGGATAATTGCCCGATTATGACATACTTTGCCCCTGTGTTTTCAGAAATAAACGATGCGATTTCAGCAAGGTAAGCATCGTGTCTTCCTTTTTGAGAGAGGTCTAAGGCAGCTTCCAGAACATTCTCCTCCTCTAACCCCGGCACATACTGCCAATAATGAATTTGCCTGTACTCCATCAGGTAAAACAGTAAATAAAAATAACTACAAAAGTATGCGTTTTTACATTGGCTCAGGTATTTTTTAAGTGTAGTATACGGTGAACAGGGCTAAAGTATAATTCTTGCAGGTAAAGTGTAAAAACATCCTACTATACTACCATTGATGCAGCACGTAAGATTGTGCAATTAAGTGCCCCATACTTTATACCCGCAATGCTATATATTTTAAGATTGATGCTGCATGTCTGCCATTGTTTCCGTATGTACTCAGCAAGCGAACGATTTTTAAAAGCCTGGGCGGTTGGGGCAATTAAACCGCGAAGCAAACATGAGATGGACTTTACTACTACTGCTGCTGCTGTGCTCCTGCGCCACACAACGCCAGGCGGAAAAGTATTTCGATGAGAATACTGATAAGCTGGCAGCGTATGTAGATAAGAACGAGGCGTACACCAACACCTACGGAGAGGCTTACGCGACCAGGCATTTCCCTCCCAGGCTTTACCCGCCTGCCATAGAGCCAAAGCCTGTACTTAGCCCCGGCAGGCTGCTCCCCACCCCGATGATGGTGCCAAAGGCGGATGTTGCTACTCGTTACCGAAGATGCCCGGAATGCAACAGCACCTCTGTCACCAAAACCGTTTACCTACCCGATACGGTTCAGTTGGACTCCCTGCACCGGGAGCTGAAGATAGAACGTATGGCGAACACAGCCATCCGGCAGAAGTTAAAAGAAACCGAAGCCGACCGGGATTACTGGCAGGAGATGAACCGAAAAAAAAGATGGGCTCTTATCGCCATGGCTGTTTTCGCTGTGTTGTACATCCTTTTTAAGGTACTGGCGGCACGGGTACGAACTACCTGAGCCACCGCAAGAAGTATGGACTTCTTACAGTAAGTGCCAGCCACGCTCCTCCTGGTTCTGAAGTATGGCTGAACTGGTAAAACGGGGAGCAAGGTTGAGGTATGGGTACGTGACTTTAGACAGATAAAGCCCCTGTGGGTGAGCCGGTGTCAGGTGTTTAGGCCCCTTTTCTGTCGTGAGGTAGCTTTCGAACTCATGTATACTTAGCGTGCCCATTCCTACCTTTAACAATTGGCCAACTATGATTCGGATCATCCGGCTCAGGTACCTGTTCGCCGAGATCTGGAAACGCAGCCTGTCGCCGGTTTTATCGCCAAGCCAATGGGCGGAAGAAATGTAACAGATGGTGCTGTCCTGCTCGGCCGGAGTGAGGCAAAGGTTCTTGTAATCGGTGTAAAGCGGGAGCAGGGCTGTAGCCGCTTTCATGGCATCCAGGTTCAGGTTTTTAACCAAGTATAAAGAGCTGACGTTGCTTAGAAAGGGGTTCTTGTAGGTATGGATAAAATAGTCATAGCTTCTCTGGATGGCATCGAACCGGGCATGCGGCAAGCCTTCCATCGGAATTATATCAAACACAGCTATATCCGGCGGCAAGACTTTATTTAACCTGAAAAGCATGTCAAACTCCCACGGCTGGGCCACGTCCAGGTGGAAAAAGAACTGGCTGGCATGCACCCCTGCATCCGTTCGTCCGCAACCTGTAATAGCCACCGGCGCCTTCAGGATTTTTCGCAAAGCATCCTCCAACACCTCCTGCACACCAAGGCTATACGGGTGGCGCTGCCAGCCTCTGTAGTTGCCCCCGTTGTAACCGATATGGAAAAAGTAGCGCATGGTTTGGTACTGGCCTAACGTGTTGAGTAGAATCTACAAGGTACTGATCTTTCAAATATGGCGTGAACATGTGCGCCATACTTATTTTACTACACCCAATTAAGAGCCTTTTCTCCATACAAGCAAAGGCTATGGTGTAGCAGCTGCAGCAGAACTGTGGCAATATATCCCTATACTTCCAGCCTCTTTTTCAGAAAAGGAGCCGTCTTGCTTTGCTTGTTCTTCGCTACTTCGGCAGGTGTTCCGGCTGCTACAATTGTGCCGCCTTCTTCGCCGGCGCCCGGTCCTATATCAATTACCCAGTCGCTGTGGACTACTACGCGCATGGTATGCTCCACAACGATAACCGTGTTGCCTGCTTCCACCAGGTTATCCAGTTGCACCAACAGCTTTTCTACGTCGGCGGGGTGAAGGCCTGTGGTAGGCTCATCCAGTATGTATAAGGAGTTGCCGCGCTGTGCCCGTTGCAGTTCGGTGGCAAGTTTAATGCGCTGAGCCTCACCACCGGAAAGCTCCGTGGCAGGCTGACCAAGACGCAGGTATCCCAGGCCAACTTCACGCAGCACGGTAAGCGCGCGGTGCACGGGTGGCTCCTCCTCAAAAAACTCCCAGGCGGCATCCACCGTCATCGCCAGCACATCGGCTATGTTCTTGTCGCGGTAGGTTACCTCCAGAGTTTTAGTATTGTAGCGGGCGCCGTGGCAGACAGGGCAGGGGGCGTACACACTTGGCAGGAAAAGCAGCTCGACCATTACAAATCCCTCTCCCTGGCAATTTTCACAGCGGCCCTTGGCAACATTGAAAGAAAAGCGCCCGGCATCGTACCTTCTGGAGCGCGCCATAGGGGTAGCGGCAAAAAGCTTGCGCACATGGTCAAAAAGGCCGGTATAAGTGGCCATATTTGAGCGTGGGGTTCGGCCTATGGGCTTCTGATCTACCCGGACCAGCCGTTTTATACTTTCCATTCCCTCCGTTATCTGCCCATCGGTCTGAATAGGTGCTGCACGCTCCAGTTCCTCGCCTTCTTCCTCCTCTGCAGGTATGGCATGCCCCAGATGTTCGGCCACCAGTTCTACCAGCACCTGGCTCACCAGGCTGGATTTGCCTGAACCAGAAACGCCGGTAACAGTTGTAAAGATGCCCAGCGGAAACGCCACATCAAGCTGATGAAGGTTGTTACGGGTAACGCCACTTAAGTGCAGCCAGCCGGCGGGGGTGCGTGCCACACGCTTGGGTGAGGCTTCCTGGTTAAAAAGATACTTTGCCGTTTTAGAGCTTGCCACCTGCTGCAGCCCTTCCGGTGCGCCGCTGTACAGTATTTTGCCCCCTTTCTCACCGGCATCTGGACCTACATCCACCAGCCAGTCCGCATGTCGGATCACGTCCAGGTTATGCTCTACAATGAAGAGTGAGTTCCCTGCCTTTTTCAGACCTTCCAGCGCCTGCAGCAGGGCAAGAGTATCGGAAGGGTGAAGGCCGGCAGATGGTTCGTCCAGCACGTACACAACCCCGAAAAGGTGGGAGTACAGTTGCGTGGCAAGACGCAGGCGCTGCAGTTCACCGGGCGACAAGGTGGGGGTGCTGCGCTCCAGCGACAGGTAGCCCAGGCCAAGGTCCAGGAGCACTTTTATGCGTGCCACCAGGTCTTCGGCAATGCGCTGCGCCACAATGGTCTGCTCCGGATGCTCAGCCTCCTGTTTTTCGTGCCCTTTGGCGGTGCCTTCTGCAAATGGCTTCAGTATACTTGCCACCCGCTTCAGTGGCAAACGGGAGAGTTGGGTGATATCATACCCGGCAAATTTAACTGACAGCGACTCCGGGCGCAGGCGCTTGCCCTGGCAGTTCGGGCAGTCGGTGCTCAGCATGTATTGCATCACCCGCTTCTTCATCAGTGGACTGTTCGTGTTGGCAAAAGTATGGAATACATGGCGCCTGGCGCTGCTGAAGGTGCCCATGTAGTTCGGTTCCTCCTTGCGTTTGAGCGCGCGCTGCGTTTGCTCCGGCGTATAGCCCGGGTAAACGGGTACCACTGGCTGCTCTTCAGTGAACAGGATCCAGTCGCGGTCCTTCTGCGGCAGCTCGCGCCAGGGCCGGTCTACGTCGTAGCCAAGCGTTACAAGTATGTCGCGCTGGTTTTGCCCGCCCCAGGCCGTTGGCCACGCTGCTATGGCCCGCTCCCGTATCGTCAGGGAGTCATCGGGCACCATCGACTTTTCCGTTACCTCATAAATTCGGCCCAGGCCGTGGCACACAGGGCAGGCGCCTTCGGCGGTGTTCGGAGAAAAGGCTTCCGCATAGATGATGGATTGCCCTGGAGGGTAATCGCCGGCGCGGGAGTACAGCATCCGCAGCAGGTTGGAGAGCGTGGTGACGCTACCTACTGAGGAGCGTGTGGTGGGGGTGCCACGTTGCTGCTGCAGCGCCACGGCAGGCGGTAATCCCTCAATCGCATCTACCTCCGGCACCGCCATCTGGTGAAACAAGCGCCTGGCATACGGCGAGACGGACTCCAGGTAACGTCGCTGGGCTTCAGCGTAAAGCGTACCAAAAGCCAGCGATGATTTGCCGGAACCCGACACGCCGGTAAACACCACCAGGGCGTCACGGGGAATGGTCAGGTCTATATTTTTCAGGTTGTGTTCCCGCGCACCGCGCACGGTTACAAAACCGGTAAAGCCACTGTTTTTATTCTGATAAGGGTCTTTTGCCATGTGCTAATATAAGCAGATTAATATTGCCGGCCGGAACGGGTGCAGCCAGGCAGCAACGATTAACCGCCTTTTACTGCAAGCGGAAGGATAGTGTTATACTTTGAGCTAAACTTAAAACTTACCCGGAGAGAGAAAGTGCGGATGCCGGTACGGGTAGATATATGAAAGGAAAAGCGTTGGGTACGCCGAAGTATAAAGTATAAAAAAGGGAAGGAGCTTACAAGTATAGCTCCCTCCCTTTTTATCGGACAGGTTATTTTTTAAGGGTGTCTACTTCAAAGGATATTTTGGCATTAACCCCGTAGGAGACAATCTTATTATTCTCCACTCTAGCTTTCATCTCCTGAATATAGATAGATTTGATATTTTGTACAGACTTTGCAGCCTCCGCCAGTGCGATCTCTGTAGCATCGTCAAAACTTTTTTCCGACCCTGCGATTACTTCAATTACTTTTACAATTGCCATAGTTTTATACTTTAAAGTTTAATTATTATGATATTAAATTGTGTACGGCTTGTAAAATAAGGAGTTTGTGTAAATAGCAGATTCACAGGTAAGTATAAATACCGTGCAGGGTCAGGTAGGCGCGTGATTTCTGAAATGCTTGATCCTATTAATTCGATACCTTCAACAGGAAGGCAAATGTCAAACTATGTCTAAATCAAAAAAGCTTAAAAACGTATCGGTAGGTCAGGTTTTTAAAACGATCATCTGGCCCCGGAGGAAGTATCTTGGCAGCGGGCTGGTCCTGATCATTATCAGTCGCCTGGCAGGCCTGGTGCTGCCGGGAGCAAGTAAGTTCCTGATAGACGATGTAATCCCCAAAAGCGATTTTACCATGCTGAAATGGTTGATTCTGGCTGTGGTGGTTGCTATAGTTATTCAGTCCGTCACCTCTTTTGCCCTCACGCAGATACTGAGCGTGGAGGCGCAGCACCTCATCTCTCAGCTCCGTGCGAAGGTGCAGCGGCACATCATGCAGCTGCCCATCCGCTTTTTCGACAATACCAAAACCGGCGAACTGGTGTCGCGCATCATGACGGACGTGGAAGGGGTGCGGAACCTGGTGGGCACCGGTTTTGCCCAGATGGTGGGCGGGGTGCTGACCTCGCTCATTTGCCTCGTGCTGCTCATTTACATCAGCCCGCTCATGACAGGTTTCGCCTTGATTCCGGTGGCGATATTTGGGGTTATTTCTACAAAGGCGTTTGGCAAGATAAGGCCCATTTTCAGAGAGCGCGGCGTGATTAATGCAGAGGTGACAGGCCGGCTTACCGAAACTCTGGGCGGGGTGCGTGTGATAAAGGGCTTTAATGCCGAGGAGCAGGAGATCAAAACATTTGAAGACGGCGTAACCCGACTTTTCCTGAACGTGAAGAAAAGCCTGATCACCACCAGCCTGGTTACATCTTCGGCCACTCTTTTGCTGGGCTTGGCCTCGGCGGGCATTATGGGCATTGGCGGCTACCTGATCATGAACGGGAAGCTGACCTTCGGCGATTTCCTGGCCTTTACGCTATACCTGGGTTTTATGATCGCGCCTATACTTCAGATGAGCAACATCGGGAGCCAGTTTACCGAAGCCTTTGCGGGCCTCGACCGCACCGAGGAAATACTGAATACGCCACTGGAAAGTGAGGGCGGGCACAGGACACGGCAGCTCGATGCCATTCACGGGGATATTGTGTTTGACCGCGTGTCTTTTGCCTATGAACCCGGGAAGGAAGTGGTGAAAGAAATCAGCTTTAAAGCTCCAGCCGGTTCTGTTACAGCGCTGGTAGGCACCTCCGGTTCCGGTAAAACCACCATCGCCGGGCTGGCCGCATCTTTCCTGAACCCTGAAAGCGGCACCATTACCGTAGACAGCCACGACCTGCAAAGTATAAGCCTGCAGAGCTACCGCAGCCAGCTGGGCGTGGTGCTGCAGGACGATTTCCTGTTTGAGGGCACGATAAGGCAGAACATTCTTTTCCCGCGCCCCAATGCCACTGAAGCCAAATTGATGCAGGCCGTGCAGGCAGCCCACGTGCAGGAGTTTACAGACCGTTTCCCGGACGGCCTGGACACACTGATCGGGGAGAGGGGCGTGAAGCTATCAGGGGGGCAGCGGCAGCGTATCGCCATTGCCCGGGCCATACTTGCCGACCCGCGTATACTTATACTTGACGAAGCCACCTCCAACCTGGATACCGAGAGCGAGAGCCTGATACAGGCCAGCCTCAAAAATCTGATGCAGGGCCGCACTACTTTCGTAATAGCCCATCGCCTGAGCACCATCCGCCAAGCCGACCAGATCCTGGTGATAGAGCAGGGCCACATAGCCGAGCAAGGCCGTCACGAAGAACTGCTGGCAAAGCAGGGGAGATACTACCAACTTTATACTTACCAGGCAAGAATTTAGAAATCGTCCGGAGCCGGAATATGTTTCAATCCGGAGGCAGGGGCGGCACAAACTAAACCACGTAACCTCATAGCCGTTTATTAGGGAAAAGCATTTGTAACTAAACCTATAAATTGACTATGGACAGACGAGATAGAGATCGTGATTACTATGGCCCTTACGAAGGCTACAACAGGTCGGATGAGCATTACCACGCTGCCAGGAATTTAACCAACGAGTTTGAGCGCGACTACCAGCGCCACAGAGGCCATTGGGAAGATGACCGCGGCCGGTACCGAGCGGAGCATACTTACCACGAGGGCGACATGGGAGACGCTTACGAGCGCCTGAGAAGAGAAGACCGCGACTACAGCGGATATGCGGGTAGCCAGCAAAACGACTGGGACCGCAACAGAGGCTATGGCGGTAGTTTCAGCCGTGACCGCGATTACCAGGAAGACTTCGGAAGAGACCGCGACTATGGCAATAGGAGGCAGGGCTACAATACCTCTGATCGGTCCGGCGCTTATAACAGAAATGAAAACAGAGGGGCGGGATATGAATTGGATTTCGACTCTCGCTCAGGAAGCTACTACAGAAGCTCCCGCTACCCTGAAAGAAACTATGGCAGCGGCCGCGGCATCAGAACAGAAGACAATTGGTACAGCTCAGGCCACAGAAGGGATGAGCTGAACAGGTACTATTAATAGTTGCTGATATACCTGGAACAGCCGCTGCCTCTACGCAGCGGCTGTTTTGTTTGGAAACCCACCCGCTTCTTCGGCACCACCAGCCCGACTGAAACGATACTGCTTGTGTTTCGGCAGGCTGCCGGTACAATATTATTGTGCTGCTGAGCTAACATTGGCTGTAAAAAATCCTGAAATTCAGGTGGTATTTTGTAATATTACGTAAAGAGTGTTTTCTGATTTCCAGCAGCAGCCTGGAAATAGTGCTTTACGCTATTTTGTCTTTTAAAAATGAATCCTGGCCACTTTCGCGAGAAAGTATGACACCGGGGTTTTAAACCAATATGTCAGGAATCGATCTTCAGGGAGAAACGGAAAAAAGCCTGGTCACTGCCCTCCGGCAGGGCAGACAGGAAATGCTAGGTAAACTTTATGACGCGTACGCCCCGGTCATGATGGGAGTCATATCCAGGATTGTGCGGGACCCGGAGGTAGCGGAGGAGGCGTTGAAGGAAACCTTTGTCGCTATCTGGACCCGCATCGGGATGTATGACTCCTCGAAGGAGCGGCTGCTAACCTGGGGGTTGGCCATTGCCCGCGGAATAGCCCTGCAAGCCATCAAGACAGACAAGTACAAAGCCATTGTTGAGGCCCACACGGAGGGCGTTAAAAACGGGTATCCAAAAAATAAACCTGCCACTTTACCGGACACAGAAATTAAAAAGCAGGATCTTTGCACCCTTGCTCCGTTAGAGAAAACAATACTGGAGTCGCTCTACCTGAAAGGCCGCACTTGTGCAGAAACCGCAGGAGAGCTGAACATGAGCGTGGAGGAAGTTAGAGAAATTTTAAAAAAGGCATTTGTCCATTTAAAGGCGGAGAAATCAGTATGAGCCCTATTACAGAATTTATAGAATCCGGGGTTTTGGAGCTGTATGTGATGGGTGCTGCCAGTCCTGAGGAAGTGCTTGCCGTAGAGCAGATGGCTGCTGCCCATCCGGAAGTGAAACAGGAAGTAGAGCAAATCAGGCTGTCGATAGAGCATTATGCGCAAGCACATGCCCTAAAGCCGCGTGCCACTGTTAAAACGCTGCTAATGGCAACCATCGATTACCTGGAGCGCATGAAGGAGGGAGAACTCCCCGAATCGCCCCCGGTTTTGACCCCAGAGTCCAGGACCAGCGACTACGGGAAATGGCTGCAAAACGAAAAAGCCATACTTCCTGAGGATGCCGAAGGGATACATGCCCGTATTATCGGGTACACGCCTACCGCAACAACAGCCATCGTGTGGGTAAAGGATGCCACCGAAAGTGAGGTGCATCATGATGAGTACGAGCGTTTCCTGATAGTGGAAGGTGCCTGTCAGATGAGAGCAGGAGAGGAAACCCACACGCTGAAAGCCGGCGATTATTTTGCTGTGCCGCTGCATGCCCCGCACCAGTTAACGGTTACCTCTGCCACACCTTGCAAAGCCATTCTGCAGCGCCTGAGCGTGGAGTAGCCAGTGCACAAAGAGCAGAAACGTATAACATCATACCTCAACGTAAAAAGAGCCCCGCCTGTGAATGCAGCGGGGCTCTATGTTTTTAAGTCGTTTACTTACTTTTCCTGCCTCTCCGCCGCTGTTCAGGCGTCCTCCGCCACTCACAGGCTGCAATTTGCCATTTGCGAGGGAACCTGAAGGCAACACACATCCCTGGAATCAACCTGCCAGGTATAAATAGCGTTAAAATTTATAAGTATAGTATAAATTAATCAGCGCCGGATGGTCTCTTGCCGGAGCATCGCCCGGTGCCTTTCTGGCTACCCATAAGGTATGCCGCAACCTGTATGGGATGCTGTTGCCAACCGGACCAGAGGTAGGCAGCATCCGGATTCACCCCACTTGATTTATGAAATTTGAAGATGCCCCGGTTTTATGCCTGGAGGCTGGCAGTTTTCATTCCTTCTTAAACTTTTCGACCATGAAAATAGCATCTCTTTTAATTGTTCTAGCCTGCGTACTTGCTCCTGTATGCCAGGCACAGTTCCGAAGTATGGACGGCGATTACCAAGCTTTTAAAGTCAACCGATCAAATGCGCCGCAGGGAAACCCCGCTGTTGCTCTGCAGGATTACCAGCAGGACTCTGCCCGGCAACTCATTTCGTTGGTAAAAGATGCTGCCGAAATGATCCGGAACATGGGCGAAGCAGCGTTCGATGATTTTAGAAAACCTGGCAGCCACTGGCGGGAGGGGGAGAAGTATGTTTTTGTGCTGGACCCAGAAGGTACTATGCTGGTGCACGCCGATACGGCAATGGTTGGCAAAAACCAGCTGGAGCTAACGGACGTCAACGGAAAACCCATCTTACGTGGCCTAATGGCAGCGGCAACCTCTAACCCGGACAAGCCTCAGGGCTGGTTCCATTACGAGTGGCCGGTACCGGGTGGCCTGCTCCCTCGCTGGAAAAGTAGCTATGTGCAACTGGTAAAGGCTCCATCAGGCAAAAGCTACGTCGTAGGCAGCGGCATGTACAACGACCACATGGAGCGGGCGTTTGTGGCGGATATGGTGAAGAGTGCCGTGCAGGAGATTGAGCAGCGGGGAAAGGCGGCTTTTGAGCGGTTTTATGACCCCACCGGTCCGTATAAAGTAAAGGATGCCTATGTATTTGTGCTCGATTCGGCAGGGGTGGAGCTGGTGAACCCCGCTTTCCGAAACCTGGAGAGCCGCAACCTGATGGACCTGAAGGATACAAAGGGAAAGCCGCTGGTAAAAGAGATGTTTAACGCGGTAGCGGCCAGTGACACTGCTTGGGTGGAGTACATGTGGCCAAAACCGGGCGAGAGTGTCTCCACCCAAAAAACAACGTATGTGCACAAGGCTAAACTGGGAGACAGCTGGGTGTTGGTTGGCTCCGGGGTATACCTGGCCGATGCGCCGAAAGATACCACCGCCACTAAAACGGTGACCGCCACGGAACTGAAGTCGTTTGTGAACAACGCGGCGGCAGAGCTACAGAAGCGCGGCGATAAAGCCTTCCCTGATTTCAGGAAGAAAGGGTCTAAATGGTTCCAGGGCGATACCTACCTCTTCGTCTGGACGCTGGACGGGAAAAGGGTGTTTCATGCGGCAGACCCGACTATGGAGGGCAAGCAGGTAAACGGCACCAAAGATGCCATCGGCAGGCCTTACGGTAAGATGTTCCTGGAGACAGTAAAAAGCCAGCAAGGGGAGGGGTGGGTGCATTACATGTTCCCGGAGCCTGGCGATATCTTCCCTGCCTGGAAGTCCAGTTATGTGAAGCGGGTTACCTTTCCTTCGGGTAAACAGTACCTGGTGAGCAGCGGCATCTACAACATGCAAATGGGCAAGGCCTTTATAGAGGATGTAGTAAACCGTGCCGCCAGTCTGGTGCAGGCGCAAGGCAAGGAAGCCTTCGGCCAGCTGCGCGACAAAAATGGCCCGTTCTATTTTATGGATACTTATGTGTTTGTGGAGAGTCCGGACGGGACGGAACTGGTGAACCCGGCACAGCCCAGCCTGGAAGGCAAAAACCTCCTGGAAGAAAAAGATGTGAAAGGCATAGCTTTTGTGCGGGAGTATATAAACGCTGCCATGAGCAAGGGCAGCGCCTGGGTAGATTACTACTGGTATAAACCCGGTGAGAACAAGCCCACCCAAAAGCACACGTACGTCCGGAAAGTGCAGCACGGCGGAGAGACGTATATAGTAGGCTCAGGGTACTATGAGGCAGAAAAAGCCATGGCAACAAAAGACTAAGTAGCGGAAAATTGATCATCTGCAAGGCTACATGAACCTGTGGCAGCGAGGGCAGCAACAGCTCCGCGATTAAAAGTTATCTTCTACCCACAGCTTCCGGGCCACGCCCAGGCCCACAAAATTGCCCTTGCCACCTCCCCGCAGTAAGATGGCCACGTTTTGCCCCATGCGTAACTCACTCAGGCTGATCGACTGGCCGTCAGGTCCAAGCATCTGAGAAGTGGGCAGCACAAGCACGTAGGCCCGGTCGTAGCGGGAGTCTGGCGAAGGAGCAAAGGCTTCTACCTCCAGCATTACCTGCCCCTCGTTATAGCGGGTCGTGATAATGCTTCCCCTAATGTCCACGCGCTGGGGCGCCTGGTTTCTGTTTACCGGGGTGCCTGCAGGTGCAGTGCCTGTCTGGCAACCGGCAAGCCATAGGGCGGAAAGCAAAAGCAAGCCCAGCAGCCCTTTATGTATTGGTTTCCTATCCATTTGCTTAGCGTTTATACTTATTGTAACGGAGCTGTGCTAATGCGGGATATACTTGCCAAGCCGTAGTATGGCGGTAGCACAGGCAGGTTGCGTAGGCAGGAGGTAAAGTAAACGGGGCGTAGAGAGCTACAGGCCTCATCTACTTGAAGCTATGTTGGGAGGTATTTTTCCTCTCGGAATCAGGGTAATTGCATGCTACTAATTTGAAGTTAAAGCCTATGTCATTCTGTTAAGAAACCTGGTAAAGGCGATGTTAAGCTTTCGCTACTCGCTTACAAGATCCTTTCAGGATGACAAAAAAGGGAGATTGAAACGATCCTGTGGAGGTTAAGCCATTGCCACCAGCCAACAAATCGCCCGTAACAAGTCCGGAGTTTGCCACTCTCAGGATGACAAAAAATGATATATAATGGCCCCGCCCCTGTGGGAACCACAGATGTTTAAACACTAGCGAAGATGGCATCGCCTTATCGCTCTACAGGTACCATGCCCTCCACGAACTAAAAAGTATAAATCCACCGAAACTAAAAAAAGCACGAGCTTTATACATGCTCGTGCTTTTGGAGTGTCTCAAAATGTGCAAAGGTTACTTCCCGCGTACAAACTTCCAGGTATAAACGCCGCGCTTGGATGTTGTCTTTTCATTGTCCGGCACTTCTTCGGGGTAACCGGCCCAGGCTCTTTCCTCAACCCAAACCATGTCTGTATCCGACAAAGATGTTACCTGGTAGTTGGTTGTCACCGTGTCCTGGTGCAGCTGTATGTGGGTAGAGTCGTTTTGGTCCGGGAAGCTGTAAGTCCATACATCTTCTTCCGAGCTGCCCGGCAACGTAACGGTCATCTTCTGTCCGTCGAAATGAAAATAGGCCTGGCGTGCCACCGAGTCGGCATACATCACGGTATCGGTATCTGAGTAATAAACTCTTTTGATGGAGGTATTGGTCCAGTCGCCTCTCATGTCAGCATCTATCTCCGAAACCACCGGAATGACAGCTTCTGTGTCATCGTCGTTGCAGGAGGTGAAGAAGAGGGAAAAGCATAAAGGTATGAATAATAGCTTTTTCATAAAATAATACAAATTGGGTGAAATAAGGAAAATGGAGGAGAGGTGTGTCTATAGGGAATATGTTGTGTTTTAACAGTTTTGAACCCTTAGTACGTGCAACTACCCACAGGGTTTATACTTTGCAGTTTAAGAAAGTGCAAAAAGTATAAAAGTGGCTGTGAATCAATAAGGTAAAATGAGCACTAAGCTGTGAAGTGCAAACAGGTACGGCCCCAACCCGGGACATGTAAATTTAAGCTATAAAGAGAAATGAGCCTTCATCGCCTTAATTCCCCCCTTTAACTCAGTGTCGTTTCACTTTCCTCTTTTTGTCATCCTGAAAGGACCTTGTGGGTGTGTAGCGAAAGCTTAACATCGCCTCTACCAGGTTTCTTAACAGAATGACAAAGGTTTTAACTTCAAATTAGTAGCATGCAATAGCCCAGCTTTTTTAACTAAGACTCAATTTTAAAGTATAAAAAAGTAAAAGTCAAGGCTATGAAACTGCAACCCAAAACACAGCAGCAAAACATGTCTTTAAGCAACGGGCAAAAGCTGGTGCTGATAAAAGTGTTGCATACATTGATCTGGCTGTTCTTTAATGTAGTGATCTTTTACCTGCTTTATGCGGTGCTCGTGAACAGGATAGACAAATGGGTTTGGATTTGCCTGGGGCTTATACTTTTGGAAGGGCTTGTACTGCTGGTCTTTAAAAACATGTGTCCGGTTACGGTAGTTGCCCGAAATTATTCCAGTTCCACCCGCGACAACTTCGACATCTACCTCCCCAACTGGCTGGCCAGGTACAACAAGCAGATCTATACAACCATCGTGATCATAAGCGTGCTTATGTTGATATATCGTATGTTTCTGGAATAAACTACCTGATCCGGATATCCATGGCGCAAGCGGGACTCTATAATGTTCGTACAGAAAAATGGTCCCCCTGCCAAGCGTAAACCCCTTAAGTTCTAACTACTTCTGGCACGAATCTCCAGATTCATTTCTTAAATTGAACGTTACTTCTAGACTCAAAGGCCCGGAAGGCCAGAAAATAATAGGTCACGAGCGAGGACGCCTTATCTTGTTCTATATCTTTACTGTAATAGGCCTTGAATTAAAAAATTACCTCAAAGGGATAGTTTCCTGCTACTGTTGGTTCTGTGTATCTAAAACTTTTAATATGAAATAGTTATGGGAAATGATAAGGCGAGGGCGCTCCCCCCATCACCTTATGAATATAGAGTTTAACGCCCCTGCTTTAAAGGAGATGGTTACACCTGCGAACGATTAAAACTTTTAATAATCATACCTGCGAATCCAAACTAGAAACCTGAAAAACCAGAAACTAATCCTTCACAAACTGCAACCCTACACCGCATCATCGTCCTGGAAAATGGCTTCTATCGGCAGGTTAAATAGCCTGGAGATTTTGAAAGCCAGTGGCAAACTGGGGTCAAACTTGCCTTTCTCGATGGCATTAATCGTTTGCCTGGAAACCGCCAGCGCATCGGCAAGGTCTGCCTGCGTTAAGTCGCGCTCGGCTCTGAGTACCTTCAGTCGGTTTTTCATCTGTAGCGCATTTGTCCGATAATAGTAGCACCCAGGTAGGTGAGGCCGATCAGGATAACCAGGAAAGATATCTCAGCATCGCCCGAGATTACATTGGTTGTGTCAAGCAAGGTATAGCTAAGCCCGCCTACAACGCCCACGCCCAGAGCAATTCCCATGGCTTCCAGCTGAATCTTACGCTGCATCTCGTCCAGCCCTTTTATGTGCCGGATGTTTGCCAGGATCATAGCTACGCCAAAAGCGGCATTTATCGCTATGGCAAGTAAGGTTAGGGGCATGTTTTCTTGCCAGATAAACGTAGGGCCGAAAGTTGCCAGGGCCATCGAGGCAACCCAGGCAAATGTCCAGATGGCCAATAGCCTGGTGTTATGCAGATTCTGAGTGTTCCAATTCTGATTTTTCATATGTAAATAACGTTTGCTATAATGTAAAGTTTTATTTACATAAAGGTATGCTTTACATTTCTTAATGTCAAGCTAACTTGACAAATATATTTTTTATGATTTAAGGGTGGGGGATGATTCACTTGGCTGGACATTATGCACCAGGCATAGATGTTTTTGTCTTGCCGGCAGCCATGCCAGGATAATTGTCTTTACTCCGGAATACTTTACGGCAATACTTTGTCACCCACAGACATGCACCATACTTTGTTTCAAAGAGAAGCCTGATCCTGCATCCCACGCTTATTACGGAGCGCCTGCCAGCCCACAGGAGCTGTTAGCTAAATTATATCAGGCTCATAACCGGAATGGCCCGGTAGGAATATACATGCCACCGTTGAATTCGTAATATATTTAGGATAGTTAGGATTATTTAAAAACAATCTGTTTGGTTTGCTGGCCACGAAGCCCGGTGGTCAGGCGCTTTGGCATGTCTACAATCTTCTATTATACTTTTTGGTCATGAAAATTACTCCTTTCTTCAAACTATTGCCCTTTGCCATACTTCTAGTTTACAGCACCCAAAGCTGGGGCAGCAACAGTCCTGTATGGCCTGTTGCTATGGCAGAGGAAGTGAGAGGCAGCGCGGTGCAGGATTCTACCCGCCAACTCACAGCCCTGGTAAAGGATGCTGCGGAGATGGTTCGCACCAAGGGCGAAGCGGCCTTCGATGATTTCCGCAAGCCAGGCAGCCGCTGGCGTAAGGGCGAGAGCTATGTGTTCGTGCTCGATCCGGAGGGCAACATGCTGGTGCACCCCGACACCTCCATGGTGGGCAAAAACCAACTGGAGCTAGAGGACGTGAACGGCAAGCCCATCATCCGCGGCCTCATCTCTTCGGCCACCGCCACCCCAAACAAGCCCGAGGGCTGGTACCACTACGAGTGGCCGGTGCCGGGCGGCCTGCTGCCCCGCTGGAAGAGCAGCTACGTGCAGCTGGTGAAGACCCCCTCGGGCAAGCAGTACATCGTGGGCAGCGGCATGTACAACGACCGCATGGAGCGCGCATTCGTGGAGGACATGGTGAACAAGGCCGCAGCAGAGGTGGAGCAGCGCGGAGAGGCTGCTTATAAGCTGTTCCACGACCCGGCAGGCCCTTACCTCGCCAAGGACACCTACATCTTTGTTTTTACCCCGGAAGGCGTTGAGATCGTGAACCCGATGTTCCCGAGCATTGAAGGTGAAAATAACTACGACATGAAGGATACCCAGGGCAAATACTTCGTGCGGGAGATACTTAAAACAGCGCAGACCAAGGGTGCCGGCTGGGTGGATTACTTGTGGCCCAAGCCCGGAGAGAGCATCCCTACCCAAAAATCAGCTTATGTGAAAGCCGCCAACCTGGATGGAAAGCAGGTGGTAGTGGGGGCCGGTGTGTACCTGGCGGATGCGCCGAAGGCAAGCGCTACAACTAAAAAGATGAGCGCTTCGGAGCTGATGAGCTTTGTAAACGATGCGGCTGCTGAACTTAAGAAGCGCGGTGAAAAGGCATACCCGGACTTCCGGAAAAAAGGGGCCAAATGGTTGCAGGATGATAAGTACCTCTTCGTCTGGACGCTGGACGGCGACAGGGTTTTTCATGCTGCCAACCCGTCTATAGAAGGTCAAAAAGTGGATGGTACCAAAGATGCGTTCGGCAGGCCCTATGGCAAGATGTTCCTGGAGACAGTCAAAAGCCCGAAAGGGGAGGGATGGGTGCACTATATGTACCCGGAGCCGGGCAGTATCTTCCCCACCTGGAAGTCCAGCTACGTGAAGCGGGTTACCTTCCCTTCGGGCAAACAGTACCTGGTGGGCAGCGGCCTCTACAACATGCAAATGGACAAGGCCTTTATTGAGGATGAAGTGAACCGTGCCGCAGCGTTGGTGCAGGAGCAGGGAAAGGAAGCTTTTGACAAACTCCGCGACAAGCATGGGCCATTCTATTTCCTGGATACTTATGTGTTTGTCGAAGACAGCAGCGGTGTGGAGTTGGTGAACCCGGCCCAGCCAAGCCTGGAAGGCAAGAACCTGATCAACGAGAAAGATGTGAAAGGCAAGCCCTTTGTGCGGGAGTACACAGCTGCCGCCCTGAAGAACGGCAGCGCCTGGGTAGACTACTACTGGTACAGGCCAGGCGAAAACATACCTACCCAAAAGCACACCTACGTGAAGAAAGTGCAGCATGGCGATGAGGTATACATCGTCGGGTCCGGGTTCTATCCGGAAGATGGTGCGGAAGGAGTTGAAGGAGCTAAACGAACCACAAATGAAATAGGGACTAACAAGGAATGAAGCCTGGAAAATTAACTGGCAGAGTGGTCTTTGATGAGTGGGAGGCTGCCCTGAAACCAGGTGGGGTGCTGGTCAATCCTGCTAACGTTCCACACGCCGTGGCCATGCTTCAGGATATCCGGTTCGTTGATTTCTTTACACAGGTACGGGAAGAATGGCTCATGGGAGAAGACCAGCACCTGCGTCACCCTCAGAAGGACAAACAATAAGAGGTATAGCTATGAAGAAGAACAATCATCCGTCGGTGGGGCGACAGACTGCACCAGACACAGCGGGAGTTTCCGCCGAAAATACTCAACCTGCAACCGCCGGGCATGAGTACAGGGAGACACGTGAGCTTGTTCAACTCGTGCAGGAGGCGGCAGACCTGCTCCATGTAAAAGGAGAGGCGGCCTTCGAAGATTTCGGTAAAGCCGGTAGCCGCTGGCGTAAGGGCGAGAGCTATGTGTTTGTGCTCGATCCGGAGGGCAACATGCTGGTGCACCCCGACACCTCCATGGTAGGCAAAAACCAGCTGGAGCTGAAGGACATGAACGGCAAGCCCATCATCCGCGGCCTTATTTCCGCGGCCACCGCCACCCCAAACAAGCCCGAGGGCTGGTACCACTACGAGTGGCCGGTGCCGGGTGGCCTGCTGCCCCGCTGGAAGAGCAGCTACGTGCAGCTGGTGACATCGCCTTCGGGTAAGCAGTACATTGTGGGCAGCGGCATGTACAACGACCGCATGGAGCGTGAGTATGTGGTAGACATGGTGAGCAGGGCTGTTACAGCAGTAGAGCAGCAAGGAAAGGATGCCTTTAACCTGCTGCGCGACCCGGCAGGCCCTTTCAGGGTAAAAGATGCTTACATCTTCATCATCGGCATGGATGGCGTTGAGATACTCAACCCGGCCTTTCCTAACCTGGAGGGGCGCGACCTGCTCGATATGAAGGATACACAGGGCAAGCTGCTGAACCAGGAGATGATCCGGATGGTACAAGCGCAGGGTGCAGGCTGGATGGATTATATGTGGCCAAAGCCCGGCGAGAATGTATCGACGCAGAAGTCAGCCTATGTGCACAAGGCAAAGCTGCAAGGCAAGGATGTGATGGTAGGTTGCGGTGTGTACCTGGCGGACGCGCCGAAAGAGAAGCAGCCCGCTACAAGTATGACAGCGCAGGAACTGGTGAAACTGGTGAACGAGGCGGCGGTTTTACTGGAGCAGAAAGGGGAAGGAGCTTTCCCGGAAATGCGGCAGCAAGGCTCCAAATGGTTGCACGATGAGATCTACTTCTTCGTCTGGTCCCTGGACGGTGTAAGGGTTTTCCATGGCGAGCTTCCGGAAGGGGAGGGCAAGGATGTACGCGGGCTTAAGGATGCACTTGGAAAGCCGATCGGCAGGATGTTCCTGGAGATCGCTTCCGCTCCGGAGGGGCAAGGCTGGTTGCATGCCATGTGGCCGAAACCCTTTGAGATTTTCCCTACCTGGAAGTCCTGCTACGTGAAGCGGGTTACCTTTCCGTCGGGCAAGCAGTACCTGGTGGGCAGTGGCCTCTACAACATGCAGCTGGACGAGCATCTCCTGGAAGATGTGGTGAACCAGGCCGCAATCCTTATAAAAGAGACGGGCAAAGATGCTTTTAACCTGCTCCGCGACAAAAAAGGACCTTTCTATTTCATGGATACCTACGTGTTCGTTCAGACCCCTGACGGTACCGAACTGGTGAACCCGGCACAGCCCAGCCTGGAGGGAAAGAACCTGATTGATCTGAAGGACCTGCAGGGAAAAGAAGTGGTAAAGGAAGAGATTGCCGCAGCTATGGAGCAGGGCAGCGCCTGGTTGGAGCACTACTGGTATAAGCCCGGGGACAACACGCCTGCGCTGAAGAAAACCTTTGTGCGCAAGGTGCAGCACAACGGGGAGGCCTACGTGGTAGGTTCAGGAATCTATATAGAAAACAAACAAGGAACTGATATGAACAAGGACATTAGTAAATTTTCGTGGGATACCGTTGAGAAAGAGGAAATGAGCGACTCAGTATCCCGGCAAGTGATCAACGGGGAAAAAGCTACGTTAGCACATTTCACCGCTAAAAAGGGCTACGAAATCCATCGCCATTCCCATCCCAACGAGGAGTATATGCTGGTAACACGGGGGGCGATGCAGTACCAGGTTGATGACCATGACGTGGAGGTACGTGCCAACGAGGTGCTGGTGCTGCCGCCTGATAAGCCACATTCTATCGTGGTGCTGGAGGATACAGAGTTTCTTGTCTTTTTTGCTCCGGCGCGTCAAGACTGGCTCAAGGGTGAGGATCAGTACCTGCGTAAGTAGCTGCATGCGTTAACAGGCATTACGTCTCAGTAGGGAATGCCCCACCTACGCTGAAGCATTTCGGAGCCGCTTGCGAAGTAGGGCCTTTTGATTCTGATAAATTTGGTTGTTATGGCGCAAGCGTCCACGCTTGTGCCATACTTTTTACTAGCCCTCGGCCAGTTGAGTCGGATATCCCACATTTACTTTAAGATATTACATTCAAAGGTAGCGGTATCTAAACTATCCCCTTGAGGGGAGCCAGGGGGTGGTAACGCTTGATTAAATGCTTGGGCTATTGGCTTTACACCTGTATAATCCCCTCCAGGGGATAGTTTTTATAGGACTTAACGGCCCTGCTTTAAGGGATAGGGTTATGAAAATCATTCACGAAAATCACATAGCCCACTAAAACCAGGAGGAATAATAACCCGTTCCAAAGTAAAAATCTAACACAACTACCGCAGCAGTACACCAGTGGTATCGGCATGTTGTAAAGCGGAATCGCTCAGGAAGCGGACGCTCCGCAGGTCTGCACCGCGCAGGCTGGCATTTTTAAGATTTACGCCTCGCAGGTTGGCACCTCTTAGATTGGCATTATCCAACACAGCGTTTTCTAAGTTGGCATCTATTAAAATGGAATTATTCAGGTCGGCCCCCCGCATCATAGCACCGCTTAAGTCTGCGTTAACCAACATGGCGAACGTAAGCGTTGCGTTTGTCAGATCGGCATTAAATAACTTAACACCCCGCATGTCGGCCAGTGACAGGTCGGCATCACTTAGCTTAGCCCTGTTTAAATCAGTACTGTCTAACTTGGCAAACTGAAAGGTAGCACCGCGCAGATCAGCAGCATGGAAAAATGCATGGCTTAGCCTGGCTTCATTAAAGTTGGCAGACCGCAGACTGGCTCCGCTTACAAAGGCACGGCTGAAATTAGTGAAGGTGAGGTTGGCCCTGTCAAGTACGGCGTAGCGAAGCCAGGCACCCGTCAGGTCAGAGTTGGCTAATATGGCGGCCTTTAGGTTGGCGCTGTCCAGCACGGCTTTGTTTAGTTCGGAATTGGTGAGGGTGGTGTGGCTCAGGTTTGCCTTTGCCAGCTTGGCATTAGACAGGTCGGCTCCGTATAAGTTAGCCCCTTGCAGGTCAATACCCTCAAAGAAGCCATACTCCCCGTTAAAGCCCCTGAGATCAACGCCTTCCTGGCGGAGGAATAGCAAGGCCTCCATGCGGCCGCCCCCTTTCTCGTAAAGTACAGCCCAATTCTCGCGAATGGAGGCATTCCGGCGTGTGGGTGCCTCCCAAAACCAGCCAATAATAGCGACCAATATGGCCAGCTTGCCCACATACTTCAGAAGCTTAAACACAGCAAGGTGGCTCATCCAGTAAGTGAGCCAGTTCATTCCCCACTCCATCCACAGAAACGGAGCTTTCAACATAGAACCAGTTACTGGCTTGGACGGCTTCTGGATCTTTTTGCTCATAGGGGAGAAGCAAACTGCTTATAGTATGTATACATCCTGGCAGGGACACAGTTGCGGTAGAAGTATATAATACTGATCGGGGGATTTGGGCTGATAGGGAAAGGCAGTAACCTGAACCGCTCGCGTGTTGATAGTACAGCTGGGTGGGAGCTAAGGCACGAGCTGCAAGCTCGCGCCAGCGGGGGCTGTATTTTCATCTGGCCTGCCACCGTAAACTTACTTCTTCAATAGCTTTACAATGCTCTTATTCTTGAAAATTTCTACGATGGTCTTAGTAGTCAGAAATAAAGCCAGGCTGCTGATAGCTACTATTTTTACTACCGTTTGCGGGTCGCGGATGGTGCGGAAACGGGTTGCTCCCTGCTTTATTTCAATATAACCTATTGGAGTAAGTGCCATGCCACCGCCACCGCCAGATCCTGATCCTTTTCCTTCTGTGCCTGCACCTTCTCCACCACCAAAACCATATGATGCCTTAGAAACGGGAATGACGGTAACACCATCCCGTTCTACCGGCTCACCATAAATAGTAGCGCTATTAGCTGCCATGCTTAATTTTTCGGCCAGCCTTTCCGCGATACGGGGTTTAGCAGGGCCAGTCAAACAGTTATCTTTTTCCATATATTTTGCCTTATTTTTAGTTTAATAGGGATTATATAGGTACGAGCGCCTTTGCCTGAAGTTCAGGTTTAGCAACATTAGCCTTTATGGATGGTAGCCTCGTGGAAAGGAAATTCACGTGCTACAAGCTCGCACAAGCGGGTATTTAGATAAAAAAATAAATCAAAAATATTATACGCAACCGAATAATTGCACGTATATTAGCAAACAAACGGTTGCATATTTTGATTGACAGATGAGGAGAGACATTTTCCAGGCGATAGCAGACCCTACCCGAAGAGCCATAATTGGTTTAATTGCCCTGCAGGCGATGACTCCGAATGCGATAGCCGAACATTTTGACACCAGCAGGCAAGCTGTTTCTAAGCACTTGCAGATACTTGTAGAGTGCCAGCTTGTGAAACAGGAACAGCAGGGGCGGGAAATTTACTATCAGCTTGAAGTTGCTAAAATGAAAGAGATAGACAAATGGTTGGAACAGTTCAGGAAGATCTGGGAAGACCGCTTTAACCAACTTGACACTATATTTTCTAACATAAAACAAAATAAGCCATGAAACACGACCTGGAATTTGAGTTCTCCGTGAACGAGGAAAACAAAACGATAACAGTTAAAAGAGAGTTTGCAGCAGAGCTCCCGCTTGTGTGGGATGCTTACACAAAAAGCGAGATACTGGACCAATGGTGGGCGCCTAAGCCATGGAAAGCCCGCACCAAAACGATGGATTTCAGGGAAGGCGGCTACTGGCACTATGCTATGGTTGGCCCCGAAGGGGAAGAGCATTGGGCATTGGCTAACTACAAGACCATTGATCCTAAAAAGAGCTTTACCGCCCTTGATGGCTTTGCAGATGCGGAAGGAGTGGTAAACACAGAAATGCCGCAATCGAAGTGGGAGGTAAGCTTTACACCCAGAGAGGAGGTTACTTTAGTAGAGAACCTGATCACATTCGATGACCTGGCACAACTCGAAACCACCATCGAGATGGGCTTTAAAGAAGGCCTGACCATGGCCATGGAAAACCTCGATGCATTACTGGCTGCCCAGAAACAGGAAGCTTAAGGTCGGTAAGGGGCAGAAAAGAGATCATTTTTAATAGCATACATAAAAGCGGGGCTGTTGCGTAACCTTAAAGCCCCGCTTTTATACTTTATAGTGCTCATTTATCACATTGCTAGTGCGAGCTTATAGCTCGTACTGAAGGTGTGGAAAAGAAAAGGCACGAGCTGCAAGCGCGCGCCATCGGAGAAATTTTTGTTTTTGTGGAGAAGCGAATAGAATATTAGATAAGAGGCATGTTCTTTGAGAGCAAGTTAATTAGCTTTCAGACTATTCTTGAAACAGGATTATCTAAAATTACTTGCCATATGAAAATAGTTATTACGCTTCTTTTGACCTTTCTCATGACAGCCTGCGCGCTTGTCCGTAATACCGTTGATATTGGTATGACCGAAAGTGAGTTTAAGAAGAAAAACGTCGGTGTCTATTTGTCTGAAAAGACGGCAGAACATACCGTGTACCGACTACCTCAAAGTGATGATAGGGATTTATATGTTTTCTTTGAGAAAGGTAAATTGATCCGGGTTCAGGAAAGTATCTACAGGCCAGACATTGTGATAGAAAAACGCTTGGATTAAGTGGCTTCTGCTTTTTTTCAGAATGATCGGCTGCACTCTCCTCGCTGGTGCGAGCTTGTAGCTCGTACCTCCACTTTTCAAACCAAATCAATTTCCAGCAAACCCTTCCCGCCGCTATAGTCTACCGCGCTGCTATACTTCCAATGCTCCGGCTCCGACACAAAGCCGGCTTCTACTGGGTTGTTATGGATATAATCGATTTTCTGATCTATTACCGTAGCGCTCCACAGCTCGATAGGTTTGTTGTGTTGCTGCCAGAACTGCCGGTGCTTCACATTGCTGTTCTTCAGGCCGGCTCGCTCCATCAGCCATAGCATCCATTCTTTCCGGCTTTCCTGGTTGTGTTCGGTAATGGCTTTTTGTAGCTGCTTGGAAGTATAAGTTTTCAGCTCCTTCAGCAGCGTGCTCGGGTTATTGTCTTTGGCACGGAAGATAAGATGCGCGTGGCTGGGCATGATGCACCAGGCATAGATTTCCATGCCTTTGTTCTTCCGGCAATAGTCCAGGCTGTCGGTAAGTATGGCAAAGTACTCCTCCCGCGTAAACACGTCTATCCAGTACACCACCGCAAAACTCACAAAGTATAGCCCTTCCTTGTTATGAAATTTATACTTCCTGCTCATGTAAGGCTTATACTTTAAATAGCAGTTTGCGGGTCTAGGTATTTGTACGCTAGTATTGAAACGCTAGTGCGAGCTTGTAGCTCGTACTGTTACTTTAGCTGAAGGTATAGCTGCGTGGAAAAGAAAAGGCACGAGCTGCAAGCTCGCGCCAGCTTAAAGAGAATTTTGTTTATAAAGTAAACCTACTAGATGATAGTAGCTACGTACTGCGTTATAAGTTTTGTGACAGGTTATTTTTGATGTTCATCTACAGATAAAATCTTTAAATATAGAACATGTTAAATATTAATTATAATTTCAAGCTTTATAGGGATAGTTCTGCAATAAAAACCAATAAAGTACAAATGGAATTATATAAGATAGATACTATAAAGCACTTAGAAAAAGAAAAACTTTTTGAGTTAATTCAAGCTTTAATATCTAAGCTTGGGTATACAAATTTACAAAGAGAGGAAAATCTAATTGTAGGAGAATTAGTAGGTCCATTATCGAAGTATAATCATGCTTTTGTTTATCTAGATGAAAAACTAATTGCCTCAGAGAATGTTGCTACATATAAGGAAGATATAGTTAATTATTCCAAAAAGAGATCATACTCTTCTTTTTTTGTTTTTTCTAACAATGTAATATCAAAGGGGTTTAGAAATGCACTTGCTTCACAATTAACAAATATAGTTCTAGAGTTCATAGATCGTGATCCAATTATAAATCTTATAAACACTCATTTGCCAGATTTTTGGAAGCATGATGATGTAAAATTAATCGAGTATGAAAAGCACTATTGTGGTTCGATACATGGAGACAACGAGCTTAAAAAGCTACAAATATTTAATGAAAAGTACGATAAGCTTTTAAAGATTTTTATAGAGCCTAATTACTTTCATTTTTATGAAGACAAGGCTACTAACACTCCTATAAGAAAGAAGGTAACTTTAGAGAACATTGCAGAAAACAAAAACCCAGTTATCCTATCAGGAAATGCGGGAACTGGAAAAACTACATCTTTAAAAAAGGTAGGCGAAATTCTGATAGGGAAGAACCAAGATCTATCTGGAATTAAAAATTTGCCAGTATTCATTACAACAACAGAGATTTTTGATAATGGCTATGACATATACAAATGCTTACTGAACAGACTCGCACCATATTTTGACATAAAAACTGTTTTCACAGAATATAAAATTGTAATACTAATTGATAGCATAGATGAACTGGAGGATGCAAATCAAAAAGCTATTCTAGAACAATTGGTAAAACTTTATAAGAACAAAAAAATAAATTTCTTTATAGGTACTCGAAATTATGAGAAGTTATACTCAGAAGTTTCTTTAAAAGAAATAGATAACTTCTCTATCGAGAAGTTTAACAATGACCAAATCAAAAGATTTATAAGCACGTTTTTTCAGAATGAGGAATCACGAGCAGAGAATCTTCTTGATGCTTTAAGAGATAACAGAATACTAGAGAAGCTACCAATTACCCCGCTGACTTTGTCTTTAATTTCAATTCTGTATGAAGAAAACAATTTAGAGATTCCTGCAACGATAACTGATATTTATGACAACTTCAACTCATTATTACTAGGTAAAGCTATAGTTTCATCAAAAATAGATTTTATTGATGTCTCTTTTAGGGAAAGGATTTTGTCGCTATATGCTCTAGGGTTATTGGAGAGAAAAGAACATTCTCCAATGGATATAAATGAGTTCTATAACTTTTTCTTATCCTATTACAGAGATAAAACTATACCTATAAGGAAAGGCAATTTAGAAGATGTATTAGATTATCTAATCAAAAATACCGGTATACTTCTGTTGAAGGATAATAAGTACATTCAGTTCAGTCATGATTCCTTTATGGAATATTATGGTGCAATAGAAATATTTAAGCACCAAAGAGATAAAGAACAACTGCTAATTCAGAACTTTCTCGATATAAACTGGCAAAATACTGCTATTTTCTATGCTGGTAAGTCGAAAGATATGGGGCATTTCCTTAAGCAGATAATCGAAAGAATTAAAACTTCTGTAAAGTTAAATGATTACTTTATGAGCGTAATAGGCCTAGGTTATTTAATGCAGGCCTTATATCAAACAGACAACAAACTTAGAAAAGAAGGTGTCGATGTGGCTGTAGAATCAAATATACAGACATATGAAACATTACTTAAGTTAAGCGGAGATGATGAGTTTCATTTTAAAAATTACAAGATTCCTGTTTTGCAACTCATGAACTTAATGTACTTCTATGAAAACTTTAACTCTGTAACTCTTAAGGAACCATTAAAGCTCTCATTCAATGATTTTCTAACTAAATATAAATCTTCGAAATTTGAAACAAATTGGGGATACAGAGCTTTAAAATTGGCTTTAACATTGAATTCTAAAAGAATAAATGAAGAAGAGCCAATAAATGATTTGATTCTTCAAACTGATCTTCCTAATGATCCTAGTCTTGCCATTATAGCTGATTTGTCTTTAGATATAAATAAAGGAGAAAACTATAAAGAGCTTAAAAAAGAACTAAAAAAAGGTTTTCACAAACTAAATGCTCCTTTAAAAAAACTTACTGCTGTTCCAGCAAGTAAACTCAGATTTTCAAATTTTGACAATATTAGGGCAGATAGAAAAATTATACTTGTCACAGAAGGTACAACTGATGCTGAAATATTGGAACATGCTTTTATGGTTCTAACAGGAGGTAGTGTTCCTTATTGGGAAATCAGGCCTTCAGGAGTAACATCGGGAGGAGCTGCTGAATTAGCTAAAACACTTATGTCGGCCTTTCCTATACTTGGGCCAGGTCAGAAGATAATTGGAGTTTTCGATAGAGATGCTAAGGGTATACAGGAATTTAATGGCCTTAAAAACTTTGATGTTTTAAAGAATCAAACATTAAAGAAACATAGTTCTAGTGAGATTTATGCAGTTTGTTTACCTGCAATTGCAGAGAGGCAGAACTATATTCAAGACAAACAAAGCTTCAATTTTTTAGAAATAGAACATTATTTTTCAGATGCGTTATTGGAACAGGAAAATAAATTAAAAAGAACTTCAATAGATGGTGTTTATGAAATAGGAGGTAGTAAGACCGCTTTTGCCTCTAAAATTAGAAAAATTCATGATCCAAAAGTTTTTGTAAATTTTATCGAGCTTTTTGAAGTTATAGACCATATTACCAATATTCAAATTGAGTATTCTCGCACATAATGTTTTACAATTTATAGCCTTAGAACTAATCAATTAGTTTTAAGGCTATTTTTTACTTTTACCCCCCTTGCCCTTCAATCCATTTACCATAGACTTACCCGTTCGGGAAATTATACCTGCCGTTAGGGAGCACCTTTCGGCGCAAAATACTCTGATCGTGAACGCGCCTCCCGGAGCCGGTAAAAGCACTTTGCTGCCGCTGGCTATACTCGGCGAGCCTTGGCTGAAAGATCAGAAGATCATTATGCTGGAGCCCCGGCGCCTGGCGGCCAAAACCATTGCCGAGCGCTTGGCGCAGCTGCTGGGCGAGGAGGTAGGCCAGACCGTCGGCTACCGCATCCGTTTCGAGACGCGCATCTCCGAGCAAACCCGCATCGAGGTCGTAACCGAAGGCATCCTGACCCGCATGATCCACAGCGACCGCGCCCTGTCGGGCATCGGCATCGTGATCTTCGACGAGTTTCATGAGCGCAGCATCCACGCCGACGTGGCCATGGCCCTGAGCCGGGAGGCGCAGCACACGCTTCGCCCGGACCTGTGCATTATGGTGATGTCGGCCACTCTGGATATGCCCCAGCTGACCAAACTGCTGCAGGCCCCGGTAGCGCAAAGTATGGGGCGGCAATACCCCATCGAAACCTTTTACACCGGCGACGCCGACGACCGCATGCTGCCCGAAATGACGGCCAAAGTAGTGCAGCAGGCCGCCAAAGAGCAGGAAGGGGATATCCTCGTGTTCCTGCCCGGCGAAAACGACATCCGGAAAGTAGAGCAACTACTCCGCAGGCAACTGCGCGATTTTAAGATACACCCGCTGTTCGGTATGCTGCCCTTCGGTAAGCAGTACGCTGCCATCATGCCCGACCGCCAGGGCAAACGCAAAATAGTGCTGGCGACAAGTATAGCCGAGACCAGCTTAACCATAGAAGGAATTTCGGTGGTGGTGGATACGGGCTTCGGCAAAACCTCCCGCTTCGATCCGAAGTCCGGTTTGTCGCGTCTCGAAACGGTGCGCATCTCCAAAGACGCCGCCGACCAGCGAGCCGGCAGGGCAGGGCGTTTGGGTCCGGGCACGGCTTACCGCATGTGGAGCAAGACCACGCAGGAGCGCATGGCCCCGCACCGCACCCCCGAGATCATGGAAGCCGACCTATCCAACCTGGTGCTGGACATGGCACAATGGGGCATTATGGATATCCGTGGCCTTACCTGGCTGAACCCGCCGCCGCGCGCCGCCCTGCAGTACGCCACCGACATGCTGCACCAGCTGCAGGCGCTGGAGAACGGCCGCATGACCGAGCACGGCAAAAAGATGCACGCGCTGCCATGCCACCCGCGTATCGCGCACATGCTGCTCAAGGCCGAGGAAACGGACCAGGTGGCGCTGGCAAGCGATATTGCCGCCATCCTGGAAGAGCGCGACCCGCTGGACCGCAACGCCGGCATCGACATTAACTTAAGAATTGAAGCCCTCAGAAGGTATAGAAAAGAGCAGGGGCAGGGCAAGCGTTTCGGCAAGATCGAGAAGATCGCCCGCTCGTACCGCTCCATGTTAGATCTGCACCCTGATAACAGCACTTTTGACGAGTATGAAACGGGTGTGCTGCTGACGCATTGCTACCCGGAGCGCATCGCTTATGCTCGCCCCGGCAATAACGCGCAGTTCCAGCTGGCAAGCGGCCAGTATGCGTCTGCCGGTCACCGCGACGACCTGGCGCACGAGCCCTGGCTAGCCATCGCGCACCTGCACGCCGGTACCGGCGACAACCCGGGCCGCATTTTCCTGGCATCACCGCTTAACCCCCGCGACCTTGCTCCGCTCGTAAAGCAGCAGGAAGTATACCACTGGGACGTAAACGACGGCGAACTGACTGCCTCGATGGATACGCGAATCGGAAGCATCGTTCTGCAAAGCAAGCCGCTGCCACCACCCGACGAGAAGCACCGCGTACCGGCCATCTCCGCAGCCATAAAAGCAGAAGGCGATCACCTGCTGGACTTTAACCACGAGCTAACGCAATGGCAGAACCGTGTGCTGAGCCTGCGTAAATGGCGCCCTTCCGAGTTCTGGCCCGACGTAAGCACCAGCACTTTGCTCATGACCAACATGGACTGGCTAAAGCCATACTTATACGACATCGAGCACCCCGACGACCTGATGAAGCTCGACCTCCAGCCGATTCTGGAAGCCAAATACCTGAACGAGGAGCAGCGTGCAAGGCTGGAGATGCTGGCCCCAGCAAGTATAAACCTGCCGGATGGCTCAAGTATAGAACTAGAGTATAAACCAAACGGAGAGCAGCCCAAGCTGGAGATTCGCCTGCAGGATGTGCTGGGCTGGGAGGAGAGTCCGACCGTAGATGAGGGTGAGATGACCGTGGAGCTGGCCTTGCTTTCGCCGGAGCTAAAGCCGATCACTACTGTGTCTGATCTGGCGAGTTTCTGGAAGGGGAATTATAGGGTGATTAAGCGGCAGCTGGAGGTGGTGTTTCCGGAGGTTGATTGGGAGAGGGGAGGTTAGAAAGTTGATTTTTAGACCTCGCGGTGTCCGGAGGCCCCGCGAGTGTCTGGCTTGTCTGAATCAGGATTTTCAGGATTTTTAAGGGCTCCTACCCCGGGATGGACAGGATTGTTCGTGATACACGCTGTTTATTTTCTGGCGCGCGTCTCCAGACTCATGTCCTACAAATGATGTGAAGTCTCCGACTTCCCTGAGGCCAGAGGCCTCAGCGTGGTTTCTGTTGCCGACTGTTATTCTTACTGGAAGTTAAGAGTTAGGGAACGATGAACCCACCCCTAGAGCTACGCTCGCTAGCTCAAAACTCCCGTTTTGGTTTGTCCAGAGGAGGGAATTCAGCAGTTGATTATCCAACCACCCCTGCCCCTCCTGGGGGTGCAGGGGCCCCCTTTAGAGGCTAAAGAGGGGAGCCTGTAGTTACTGATGTTGAGGTGTAAGTTTCATCGTTCGGGATGGCTGTCATCAGCAAAAGTATTAACCCACCCCTGCCCCTCCGAGGAGGGGAATTATACTTGTTCCATGGTAGAGCACAGTGGCTATCGAACTGATCCCAGTCTTTCCGTGGGGGGAGGGGCCCTCGTATAAAGAGCGCCTTGTGAGATCCGGTGCCCGGCAAGGGCAGCCGCAGCGCAGCGGAGGCAGGAGGGAACACAGCGCGATGCGGGAAGACGAGCCCTCCCGGGCTGGAGGGAGCCAAAGCCAGTGATGCAACTGTAGGTTTGTAAGACTGAGGATCAGCAGTGACTAGAGCGGATAGCTTGTTTCAAGCTGAGGGAAGCAGCGGCTAGACGAGGCAAGTATAAGTACGCGGATTTGGAAATCCGCGGCAGGAAAGTTCCGGACAAGGACGTCCGGAACAGCGGGTAAGGCAGGTATAAAAGTATAGCTAAGTATAAAGTATGGCTACAGTTGAGTTACAAACTCAACATCATTGTAGGACACAAGTCTGAAGACTTGCGCCAGAAGTGGAGCAAGTGTAACGTATAGCCAAAGTATAAACAGCAGCTACAAAGTACAGCTATAACTACCCCTGCACGCTACACCTTCTTCTCCAACCTGAAAAACAGTTGCGAAATAGGTATCAGCATGATACCGGCGAAGGCGAAAAGTATAAACGATACTTTCAGGTTGAAAGCGTGGGCGAGGTAGCCAATCAGGGGCGGACCGATCAGCATGCCGATGATGCCATATGTAACGATAATAGAAAGCGTAACTCCGGGCGAGTATTTGGTAGAAGTACCCGCTAAGGTATAAGTCATAGGAATAACCGAAGCAGTGCCAAAGCCTACCAGCGAGAAACCGACCATGGCAGGCCAGAAACTAGGGAGAAGTATAGCCAGGGTAATGCCTGAGAAGATCAGCAAGGCACTTAACACGTATGTCCGCGCCATACCGATCCTGTCGATGATGCGATCGGAGATAAACCGCGAGAGCGCCATAAAAGACATGAAGATCAGGTAACCGGCTGTGAACACCTCTTCCTTAATTACCTGCTGAAAGTAAATGCCGCTCCAGTCGAACATACCTCCCTCGCAAACGGCAGCAAAAAATACCAGTAATCCTAAGTACACAATGGCTGGGTCTGGTTTGCCAAGAGATAGTTTATTGCCGGAGGTGGAGCGGTCGTTGCGCAGCAGGTATTGGGTCGTGATGAGGGTAGCCAGGACAGAAAACACGGATACCGACAACAAATGCGGCACGATAGTAACCTCCAGAGACACCAGTAAGGTGGTCACACCCACACCCACAATCCCGCCAAGGCTCCAGAGCCCGTGAAAAGAACCGTTTATCTTTCGTTCAAACTGCTTCTGCAGGGTTATGGCCTGCGTGTTTACCGCAATGTTAAAAATACGCATACTTAAGGCGAACAGGAACAGCGCAATGATCAGGTAGAAGGAAGTATCAGCCAGCCCAATCAAGGAAAGTGAAACCGCGTTTAGCAGGAAAGCTGCCGTCAGCGGAATCCTGCTGTCATACCTGGTTACCAGCCAACCCGACAAAGGAAGCCCGATGAGGGAGCTGACCGGCATCGTTAAAAGTATGGAACCCAGTTCGGCTTCGTTCAGGTGTAAGGCACCCGCGATGGTGGGGATTCGGGAGGTCCAGCTGGCAAAGTTGAAGCCCGCCAGAAAGAAGAATACGCTCAGCGAAAGCCGCTGCTTGTTCATTGTGATTTCCATAGCCTGTTAAAGCTGCAAAGATGCAGTATTTTAGGGTATTATAGTAATGGTTACCTGTTGCATCTTACACCTGCACACTCTTTTGCTTGCAAGTATAAACCGCTTGAAGGGAATCAAAAAAATCGGGGCGGCAGAACCTTGCATGGTCATACCGCCCCGATTTGATGTATGATACAGCCAGCCTGTGAAACCTGTGTATCCGTTTTTATCTTATAGTTTTTCCCAGCCTAGCATACCCAGGTAAGAACCGGCACCAACAAATACCGAGGAGATAAGAACCCCTAGTGAAATTGCCAGAAAGGCTCTTTTGCGTTCGATCTTAAATATGTTGGCCGCAATCGTGCCCATGTAAGCACCGGTACCCGGAAGCGGGATCATGACAAAAACCATAAGCCCCCAGAAACCATAACGCTGCACATTGCCGCCAACAATCTTTTTGGCTCTCTTAGAAAAGTATACTACTCCTCTCTTATAAGCCCGAAAAGGCCAGAACTTCTTGCTAAACGTATCGATCATCCACATAAAAAGCGGGAAAACCAGCGTATTGCCAATTATACCGATCAAGATGGCCCAGATCAGGTGCACATTGTTAAGTATGGCATAGGGTATTCCGGCGCGCGCCTCACCGAAAGGGGAAAGGCTGAGTAAAAAAGTATGGATTAAGGTCTCCAGCATATTCAATTATATGGCAAAAGCACCTGCAACGTGCTTTTTAGGTAATTTGTGTAAAGTAAAAGCCTTGCACCTCAGGTTGTTACAAGTGCTGTGGTGCTTCGGTTTTGTAACAGGTCAGAAACAATAAAAATTCATATGTTATACACCAGATTCCACTAATTCTTTAGATTCATACTTTATCCGGGACGAGTTATACTTTGGTGAAAAACGGCTCCAGGCTGCTGCAGGGGATGATTTGAAAAAAGAAACCTGGCAAAGCGTGAGCTTTCTCACCTCTATGCCAGGTTGTGTAAGCGATTGTTAAGTGTTACCCAAGGCCGTGTTATACTGCCTGCAGGGCTTTGTCCTCCTGCACATCCTCGTTCCATTCCTCTGCGTTCTCAATTCCTATCGCAGAAGGGTTAAACACAGGGTCGAGGCCGGCTGCGCGCTGGGCCTGGTAGTCGCGTAGGGCGCGAAGGGCTGGCTTGCGCAAAAGTATGATGGCCACCACGTTCAGCCAGGCCATGATGCCTACACCGATATCGCCCAGCATCCAGGCAGATTCTGCTGTTTTGATGGACCCGTAGAAAGTTGCCGCCAGTATGAGTGCCCGCAGTACCCAAATCATCCATTTGTTGCCTTTGGTGTTCAGGTAGCTGAGGTTTGTTTCCGCAATATAATAATAGGCCATGATGGTGGTGAAAGCGAAAAGCAACAGCGAAACGGCCACAAAGCCGCTGCCCAGCGAAGGGAAATAGGTATTTACTGCCATCTGCGTGTACTCCGGGCCAAACGATACGCCCGGCAGGTTCTCCACGATAAAGCCTCCCTCCGGGTTCACCACGTTATACTGACCGGTAAACAGGATCATAAAGGCGGTTGCGGTGCAAACAAACATGGTGTCTACGTACACTGAAAACGCCTGTACCAGTCCCTGCTTGGCCGGGTGGCTTACCTCTGCCGCCGCCGCAGCGTGCGGTGCAGTACCCTGTCCGGCCTCGTTGGAGTAAATGCCACGCTTCACACCCCAGGAGATAGCCATACCGAACACGCCGGCAAAAGCAGGCTCGATATCAAACGCGGAACGGAAGATAAGGCTGATAACGGCCGGCACTTCCGAAATATTCATGGCGATGATGATGACAGTCATGAGGATATATGCACCAGCCATAAACGGAACGGCCACTTCCGCTACCTTGCCGATCCGCTTAACGCCTCCCATAATAATAAGGGCCAGAACGGCTGTTACGGCGCCGCCTGTAACGGCCACAGGTATGTCAAAAGCTGTATTTACACTAGAAGCGATGCTATTGCTCTGTACGCCTGGTAAGAATAGAGCCATACTTACAATGGTAGCTACCGCAAAAACAACGGCATACCACTTTACGCCCAGTCCTTTCTCGATATAGTACGCCGGACCACCTCTGTACTCCCCGTCTTTCACCTGCTTGTAAATTTGGCCCAAGGTAGCTTCTATAAAGGCAGAAGAACTGCCCAGGAAGGCGATCACCCACATCCAGAACACGGCGCCCGGCCCGCCCATGGCAATGGCTGTGGCCACCCCTGCAATATTACCCGTGCCTACACGGCCGGCAATGGCAACGGTAAAAGCCTGAAAAGAGCTGATGCCTTTTTGAGACGATTGGCCGTTAAAGAGCAGGCGCAGCATTTCGCGAATGTAGCGAACCTGTAGGAACTTAGTAACGACTGAAAAATAGATCCCTGCCCCGAGGCAAAGTATAATGAGGGCATTGCTCCAGACAATATCGTTGATTGAAGAGATGAGGTTTTCCATGAGGGAGAGAAAGCTGAAATTTTCCTTTAATTAACTATACTTTGCTTTGGACAATTGATTCCGTCCCTAAAAATAAAGGAAATTTCCCGAAAACTACGATAATACCTTTGGTAAAAAGGTTAGGCTACTTTGAAAAGGAGTGTGTCTCTCAGGAGGCTATATAGGAAGGGGGAAGTATAGTATAAAGTATGCAGCAGTTTAAAAACTGGTTCTGCTCGTTTACCTTTCATCATTTGGGTTTCCATGATCCTTTGCTACTGAACATCTTATTAAGCAAAAATGGAGTTGTGCAGATTTTCAAGCATAGGTTGGAAACAAGTTATTAAAAAGGTAATCCAGCAAGCCATAGCAAGAACCACATACGAAAAGGCAGGCAGAGTTTGAGCGAGCAACTGTTTACCCCGGCCTTTTCTTCGTTCCCCGGGTTGGGGGTGCTGCTAAGGGATCATCGGGCCAGTGGTGTTTGGGATAGCGGCCGCGCAGGTCTTTGCGCACCTCAAAATAACCGTTGCTCCAGAAGCTGCGCAGGTCGCGGGTGACCTGTACCGGGCGTGAGGCAGGGGAGAGCAGGTGCAGGAGCAGCGGCACTTTGCCACCGCCTATCCTGGGTGTATCCAGCAGCCCGAATACCTCCTGCAGGCGCACCGCCAGCACAGGCGCGGCAACATCGGAGTAATCCAGGGTTATGCGCGAGCCGCTGGGTACCTGCAGGTGCGAGGGGGCCAGCCTGTCCATTTCCTGGCGCTGCTCCCAATTAAGGTCAGAGAGCAGTATCTCACCTAAGTCTAGCCGCGCTACCTGGTCCAGAGAGCGAAGTCCGTACAGGTGCGGGGCGAGCCATACTTCCATATTTTCTGCCAAAGCCACATCCGACACGTCGGGCCAGTTCTGGGGCTCCAGCTCGTGCAGGAAGGCAAGCCGCTGGCGTATCGCGGAAGCCTCTTTAGTCCAAGGCAATCTTTCTACTCCTTTCCCGCGCAGCGCCTGCAACAGTGCCTCAGCTACCTGCTCAGGGTTCGGTTTAGAGATGTTGGACTCTTCCAGAACCAGTGCTCCCAGCTTTGTTATCTTTCTGGCCACCACCTGTGCCGTTGCCTCATTCAAACGTACTTCCTGTGTGGCTTCTATTTGCTCCGGAAAATGCTTCAGCAAGTCTGACTTAGCCAGGGGGGCGGCCAGAAGTATACGGGGCTGCTTGCCCAGGTCCAGGTGCGCTATACTGTAAAAGTCCGCTTCGCCGAAAAGCTCTGTGGCCAGGATTGCCCGCTGCCCCGATACCAGTCGCACACGCCCCGAGGTTTCGCGCTGCGCAATACGGTCTGGGTAGGCCAAAGCGGTGAGTAAGCCTGCCATTTCTGGATTTAAACTTGCATCCGTTTCCCGGAGCCGTTGGCGGAGGTTCTGCGCCTGTTCTTTCACACGCCGAAGCGCATTTTCATCCAGCACAAAGCCTGGCGTAGGGGGGCGCTTACCGGCCAGCAGTTCTAGGCGCAACTGCAGGTCAGGCAACCCTTCTCCCCAGGATAATTGCTGGGATTTTAGTATGTCGCGCTCCGAAAGTATGGCCGCCAGGGCACAGGCTGTGGCGCCTATCCCCAACTCATGTCCGCGCATAACCAGGTGGCCCAGGCGCGGGTGCATTCCCAAAGAGGCGAGTGCTTTGCCGTGCGTGGTGGGTTTACCGGCAGAATTGATGGCCTGCAGGCGCAGGAGCAGGTCTTTCGCCAGCGACAAAGCGGCGGCAGGGGGTGTATCGAGCCATTTGAGGGTAGCGGCATCTTGCACCCCCCAAAGTGCCAGCTCCAGCATCAGCCCCGATAGGTCTGCATCAAATATCTCCGGGTCCTGGCGCTCGGGCAGCTGCAGCTGGTCTGCCGCAGACCATAAGCGGTAGCAAACACCCGGTCCAAGCCTGCCTGCGCGTCCACGCCGTTGGTCGGCTCCGGCCTGCGACACCGGCACCGTGGCGAGTGTGGTAAGGCCTGTGCGTGGCACGAACTTCGGTACGCGGGCAAAGCCCCCGTCAATTACAATCCGGACTCCCTCAATGGTTAAGCTGGTTTCGGCTATACTCGTGGCTAAAACTACCTTGCGTTTTTTCTGGGGAGATGGCTGAATGGCGGCTACTTGTTTGGAAAGCGGCAGGTCGCCGTGCAGCAGGTGCAGCTCAACATCCGGGGAGAGTTTGCCCTCCAGTTGCTGGGCCACCTTCCGGATCTCACCCATGCCCGGCAGAAAGGTAAGGATATCGCCTTCTGCTTCCTGCTGCAGCGCCGTCCGGATGGCCTTGGGTACGAGGTTTACCAGCCGCTGGGCGGGATAGTTGCCGGCGGCAGCCACATCAGCCGGCGAGAGGTAATGCGTTTGTACCGGGAACATACGGCCCTCGCTGCTTATAACAGGTGCATCCAGCCAGTTGCCGATGGCACCTGCATCCAGCGTGGCACTCATCACCAGTATGCGGAGGTCGGGGCGCAATACGGCCTGTGCATCCAAGGCCAGCGCAAGCCCCAGATCGGCCTGAAGATTACGCTCGTGGTACTCGTCAAAAATGATAGCGGCGATGCCCTCCAGCGCGGGGTCATCCTGAATGATGCGCGTCAGGATGCCTTCCGTCACCACCTCTACCTTTGTTCTGGCAGATACCTTATGGTCCATGCGTACCCAATAGCCGATGGTTTGGCCCACGGGGTCGCCCACCAGGTCGGCCATGCGCTCTGCCGCTGCCCGGGTAGCCAGCCTGCGGGGCTCCAGCACGAGTATCTTACCATCGTTGCGCCAGCCAGCCTCCAGCAGGGCCAGGGGCACCAACGTGGTTTTGCCGGCGCCCGGAGGTGCTTCCAGCACGGCGCGGTTGCTTGCTTCCAGCGCCTCCAGCAGGCGGGCGAGCACTTCTTTTACAGGTAGATCAGGTAAGGTCGTAATAGGCATCGTATCCCAAAGTTCGGGATTGTTTTTGAAAAAGCAGTGGGATGAGGCGGCGCCATACTTCAGATAAAGTATAGGCGGGGCAGGAAGTGCGCAGAATGTATGAGTTGAAACTTAAAAGTATGGGCAGGTCTGGTGCAAGTATAAAAAGATAACGCAGAGGGATAAACTAGCAAATCATACTTTATCCCTCTGCGTTATACTTAGCCCGGAAACATTAATGGGGATACATGGATCTGATCAGGTCGCCATACTTCTCCATGATCACTTTCCGCTTTACTTTGAGGGTGGGCGTTAACTCACCTCCGCCAATCGTCCACTGGTGCGGCATCAGCACGAATTTCTTCACCTGCTCCACGGGGTTAAAGTCCTGGTTATACTCCTTCACTGATTTATTGATCAGGGCGCGTACCTGCTGGTCTTTCACCACCACATGGTCGCCGGGGTAGGGCATGCCTTGTTTGGTATACCAGTCTTTCAGGGCATGAAAAGCCGGCACGATCAGGGCCCCTACAAACTTCTGCATCTCACCCACCACCATGATCTGCTCAATCCAATGGCTCTCCACCATTTTGTTCTCGATGGGCTGCGGGGCCACATACTTTCCGCCGCTGGTCTTAAAAAGCTCTTTCTTCCGGTCCGTGATCTTCAGGAACTTGCCGTCCACCATGGTTCCGATGTCGCCGGTGCGCAGCCATTTCCCGTCCATCACCTCGGCGGTCAGGTCAGGGCGTTTGTAGTAGCCCATCATCACGTTGGGGCCTTTGCAGAGTATTTCTCCGTCTTCTGCTATTTTCACCTCCACGCCCTCCAGCAAGGGGCCTACCGTGCCAAACATCCTGTTCTTCTCGCTGTAACGGTTACCACTGATGATGGGGGATGCCTCGGTTAGCCCGTACCCCTCCTGAATAACGATACCGGCTGCCGTAAATACTCTGAGCAGGCGCAACTGGCAGGCTGCCGCCCCGGTAATAACAGCTTTGACCTCACCGCCAAGGGCTTCGCGCCACTTCCTGAAGATGAGTTTATCGGCCAGGGCCAGTTGTAGTTTGTAGCTTGCGCTCTGAGGTTGGTTTATTTCGTACTGCTCGGCCAGTCTAAGCGCCCAGAAAAAGAGCTTCTTCTTCGTGCCTGTCAGCTCGTTTCCTTTTGCCACGATGTTCTCGTATACTTTCTCCAGCACGCGGGGTACTGTGGTGAACAGCGTCGGCTTTACCTCCTTCAGGTTGCTCCCGATCCGCTCAACCGCCTCGGCATAGTAGATCGACACGCCGCTGTAGATATAACAGTAGGTGGCCATGCGCTCGAAGGCGTGGTTAAGGGGCAGGAAGCTTAGTGCCCTTTTCCCGCGGACCCCGATTTCCTGTATAACCTTGGAGCTGGCGAACACATTGCTGACGATATTGTGGTGCGAGAGCATGACACCCTTCGGGGTTCCGGTGGTGCCGGAAGTATAAAGTATGGTGGCCAGGTCGGACTCACGAATCAGGCCGCGGCACTGCTGTACCTGCTGCATAGCGGCAGGCGTCGGGTTCAGAAGCAATTCTGACCAGAGGTGCGTGTCCAGAACAGGTTCAAAAGTATAGATTTCCTCCAGGTCGGGCAAAGCGTGCAGGATACTGCCCAGTTTCTGGTAAAGGGCCTCATCGCCCACGAAAACCATTTTTACGCCGGCGTCCTGAAGTATAAACTGTAGCTCGTTGTTGTTGATGTTCGGGTAAACGGGCACCGAGACAGCGCCTATCTGCTGAATGGCCATGTCCGCGAGCATCCACTCGGGGCAGTTTTGGCTGATAATGGCAACCTTGTCTCTGCCTTCGGTTGTACCGTCGCCCCTGGAGATGCCCAGCGCGAGCAGGCCCGCGCTCAACTGGTTCACCTTCTGCTGTACTTCCTGGGTGCTATACTTGCGCCAGGCGCCACTTTCCTTGGAACAAAACATATCCTCCAGCGGGAAATGCTCCAACTGGTAGCTAAGGCAGTCGAACAGTAGCTTCGGCTCGCCCATTGGCACCTTATTCTTGGTTTGCATCAATCACTATTCATACTTAAATATGCCATACATCCTCCGGCGATACGCTAACCTGCACGGTGTCGCCTGGCGAGTAGTGGCCCTCAGTTGTTCTTACGTAAACCGCACCCTCCGGAAGCTGCACCTCCAGCTCATAAAAACTGCCAAAGAAGCCTATGCTGTTTACTTCTCCGGTAAGCGCCTTGTTGCCTGCAGGGCTTAACTTAAAGCTCTCAGGGCGCACCAGCATGTCTTTACCGTTGGTGCTGATGCCGAGCAGGCGCGAAAAGGCGGCGGTGCCTGCCTTGCTGAGGCGGTTATAGCTCCCGAAAAGCGCGGCGGCATACTCGTTTACCGGCTGTTTGTAAATCTGCTCCGGCGTGCCTTGCTGTATCAGTTTGCCTTCCTGCAGCACCAGGATCTCGTCTGCCCACGAAAGCGTGTCGTGCGGGTCGTGGGAGATCAGGGTGCAGGTTATGGCCAGTTCCTCGCTGATGTCGCGGATAACGGCTTTGAGGATGTTCTTGTGTGCCGTGTCCAGGTTGGAGAAGGGCTCGTCCAGCAGGAGCAGTTGGGGCGAAGTGCTAAGCAGGCGCGCCATGGCGATGCGTTGGCGCTCGCCGCCCGACAGCTGGTTTGTTTTGCGCGGCAGCAGGTGGCTCACACGGCAAATGTCGTAGAGAAATCCGGCTTCCTCATCGGTTAGGGTGTTGGCATAGCGCAGCACCTGTTCCACGCGCAGGGAGTGGGGCAACTCAAAGTGCTGCGAGAGGTAGGCGATGCCCGGGTGCCCCGGCACCAGTTTGTCGGCCGGGCCGATCACGGTTTCCCCTTCAAACTGCACCTGCCCGGCGGTTGGCTGCACCAGGCCGGCAATGGTTTTGAGCAAAGTACTCTTGCCCGAACCCGTTTCGCCGGAGATGGCCACTTTCTGAAACTCCTGCTGTGTAAAGCTAATGTCTTGCAGCACTGTTTTACCCGCTTCCTCTACACGGATTCCGGATACGTTTAAAAAGGTCATACTTTTAAAGAAAGGCTTGATAGTTTAACCAGGTTGCCTGGCAGGGGAAGCTGCGGTTTTAAACTATGTGAGGTTAACGGTAAATAGTAAGAGATAGCAAAAAGTACACGGGCCTCCATAAGTATGTTTCATCCTGTAACGTCCTGCGTAACGCAACTTGCCTGAAGGCGCCCGAAACAGCCTGTAAAGGTAAAGCTATTTTAGCTTTTATACTTACGCAGAAAGATAAAAGGAGACGGTCAGGCAAATATACAGTGGTATAGCGCGGTAGTTTTGGCTCTGTAACTAATGTCACAAAACGGCAGGAGCTTCTGCGTTACTTTTGTAGGATAACGCATTTACATCTCTAGACCGATATGATGAAAATAACTTCCTTAAAGTATAGCGGCACCTATCCTGCTCTGATTAAAGTATGGGTTTTGTTCGTCATTCTTTTCTTCTCCGCCTATACTGCGCCAGCCCAGCACCACACAGAAAGCAGCGCGGCTGAACCAATTCATACTTTTAAACCCTGGAGGGTAAGCGCGGTCATGTACCATACCTACATCGCCACCCATACTTCTGAGGGCAAGGAAACGCTGATCGTCCCTTCCCTGGGGCTGGATGTGGAGTACTGGTTTAACGATAAGTGGGGGATAGGCTCGCATAACGACCTGGAACTGATTAATTTTGAGGTGGAGCGCGGAGACTCCCGAATTCTGGAAAGAGAAACACCGCTGCTGCTAACCCTAGATGCGCTTTGGAAACCCTGGAAAGGGCTGGTGCTGCTGGCAGGTCCGGGCATAGAGTTTGAGAAAGAGGAGAACCTGTTTGTGGTGCGCGGCGGCGTGGAGTATGAAATTGAGCTGGGAAGGCATTGGGATGTTGCCCCCACTGTTTTCTACGATAACCGCAAAAACGCCTACGATACCTTCTCTGTCGGCATTGGCCTCGGCAAGCGCTTTTAGAAACAACTCAGTAGTTTATACTTTAAAACCAGACCGGAAGATCCAGTCTGGTTTTTTTATACCCTTCCGGCTGTACTGTTTAGAGCAAAGTATACGCAAACGCTTTATCAGGTAAGTATAGAGCCTGAGGCTTTGCGCCTGCCATACTTTATTCTTGTTTTAAAGTTCTGATACATACGCAGAAATATCTAGTATCTTTGCAGCCTTAAAAATAAACGATTATGATTTCAGTAGACGCGGTTGCAGTTGAGTTTAACGGGGCGGCCCTTTTCAGCAATGTTACCTTTAACATCAACGAGAATGACCGGATTGCCCTGATGGGTAAAAATGGGGCAGGAAAATCTACCTTACTAAAGATAATTGCGGGCGTAAACAAGCCAACCCGTGGCAAAGTGTCGGCCCCCAAAGAGGCCGTGATTGCTTACCTGCCGCAGCACCTGCTCACCAACGACGACTGTACCGTTTTTGAGGAGGCCTCCAAAGCTTTCGCCAAGATTCTGGAGATGAAAAGGCAGATGGAGCACCTGAACTCAGAGCTGGAGACCCGCACCGATTACGAGTCGGAGGAGTACTATGCCATTATTGAGCAAGTGTCGGAGCTAAGCGAGAAATACTACTCGGTAGAGGAAATTAACTATGATGCGGAGGTAGAGAAAACGCTGAAAGGCCTGGGCTTTTCCCGCGCAGACCTGACGCGGCCTACCAAAGAGTTTAGCGGTGGCTGGCGCATGCGCATCGAGCTGGCCAAGATACTGCTGCAGCAACCCGACCTTATACTGCTCGATGAGCCCACGAACCACCTCGATATCGAGTCCATTCAGTGGCTGGAGGATTTCCTGGTGAACAACGCCAAGGCCGTCATCGTCATCTCGCACGACAAGACATTTGTAGACAACATCACCAACCGTACCATCGAGGTGACCATGGGCCGCATCTACGACTACAAGGTGAACTACAGCCAATACCTGCAGCTCCGGAAAGAGCGCCGCGAGCAGCAGCAGAAGCAGTTTGAGGACCAGCAAAAAGAAATAGCCGAAATTCAGGCGTTTATAGATCGCTTCAAGGGCACGTACTCCAAAACGCTGCAGGTGCAGTCGCGGGTGAAGATGCTGGAGAAAATGGAGATAATTGAGGTGGACGAGGTGGACACCTCCGCGCTGAACCTGAAATTCCCGCCGGCGCCGCGCTCGGGCAATTACCCGGTTATAGTAGAGGAGCTTACCAAGAAGTATGGCGACCATACTGTTTTCAAGGATGCCTCGCTTACCATTAACCGCGGTGAGAAAGTTGCCTTTGTGGGGAAGAACGGGGAAGGAAAATCGAGCCTGATCAAAGCCATAATGGGGGAGATAGACTATGAGGGGAAACTGCAACTGGGGCATAACAGCATGATCGGGTACTTTGCCCAGAACCAGGCCTCGCTGCTGGATGAGAGCCTGACTGTGTTCCAGACCATTGATGAAATTGCCATCGGAGATGTAAGAACCAGGGTGAAAGACCTGCTCGGGGCCTTCATGTTCAGCGGCGAAACGGTGGAGAAAAAGGTAAAGGTACTGTCGGGTGGCGAGAAAACGCGCCTGGCCATGATCAAGCTGCTTATGCAACCGGTTAACCTCCTGATACTGGACGAACCTACCAACCACCTGGACATCAAAACAAAGGATATCCTGAAAGATGCCCTGAAAGCATTTGACGGTACGATCATACTTGTGTCCCACGACAGGGACTTCCTGGACGGGCTGGCCACTAAAGTGTTTGAGTTTGGCAATAAACGCATCCGTGAGCACTTCGAAGACATTAACGGCTTCCTGCGCAACAAAAAGCTGGAAAACCTGCGGGAGATAGAGCGAAGCGTAGCAAATTAGGAACTAGCGCTCCAATTTATACTTATATAAGTCATTCTGAAAGAATAGTCTTGAACGGGAAGGTGAGGCAGCTTATGGCCTTGCCTTCCCGTTTTTAGTGTTGTTTAATGTATACAAGGGATACGGGTAAGACGCAGGCTCATACTTATTTGCCACCCGATTTTATACTTTGCCAGATGTTGAGCTGCAGCTATTTGCCAGAGGGCGGATTACAAGCCCTCTTAATAAGTGCTTCAGGAATGTAACCCTGAGGAGCAAAGCTGTTTTATACTTTTGACCTGGACATAAAATAAGCTCTTGAACAGCGCCATCCCACTTTATACTTTTAGACCTGCGCTTACCCTGCGCATCGCTGGAACATCCCTGCATTTTCTTTTAAGTTGGTTTTTATTGAAGCATGAAGTGCACAGACCGTAGCATTTAAGGCTTTGTGTTCGTAAGCGTTTTGGAGGCGGTTATACTTTATCAGGCCGGTCAGCAGAGCCTGAAAAGCGAAAGAATGTTGGAATAGTGCTGCATTTATCGCTATCTTAAGTAAAACTTGTAAGCGTATGACTATTCCTGAAAAGCGTATGGATACTACCTCGGAGGCATTCAGCAACCTGGTTGGTACGCGTTATGAAATGTATAACAGCCTGTTCTCGTCCCTGCCTTTTCATCGGGTAGAGAAAACAGGTGTTCTGCTCTCGTTGCTTGTACTGCATTGTGAAGACGGCTATCAGCGTCATCTCAGTCCGCAGGAGATCATCCAGAGTTTTTTTGAGCAGTATACCCACTACCGCACCGAGCAGGAACAGAACGACCTGCTCTTCCGGTTTGTGCAGTATGCCGAGCGCCAGGTGGTATTATTTGATGCCCTGGAAGAGGCTGCTTTCCGGGATACGCACGACATGCATGGCATGGGTACTTTAAAGCAGCTCAGCACTACGGTGCAGCAGCAAAAGGCACAGGAGCAACTTGCGCATAAGTTACAGGACTTTGCCGTGCGGATGGTACTGACAGCCCACCCAACCCAGTTTTACCCGAGCAGTGTGCTGGGTATTATAAACGACCTTTCGCAGGCACTGGCAGAAGACAACACCTCGCTGGCGCACTCATACCTGAGGCAACTAGGCAAGACGCCCTTCTTCAAAAAAGAAAAACCCACCCCCTTCGAGGAGGCAGTCAGCATGATCTGGTTTCTGGAAAATGTATTCTACCGTGCTGCCGGTAACATCCTCTCTTACCTCACCGCTCAGTTTCCTGAGGCTGTACGCGCGGGTTCTAAAATGATACGGATGGGCTTCTGGCCAGGAGGAGACCGGGATGGAAACCCTTTTGTGAAGGTAGATACGACGCTGCAGGTAGCGGATGCCCTGCGCGGTGCCATCATCAGGGCGTACTATACGGATGTGCGACGGCTCAGACGGCGCTTAACGTTCAGAGGGGTGGAGAACATGGTGAAGGACCTGGAAGCCAGGCTGTATAATAACCTGTTTGTGCCGGACTATAAGCTGGATATAAAACAGGAAGCCATTCTGAATTCTTTGAAGGAGATAAGGAAGCTACTGCTGGAGGAACATAACAGCCTTTTTTTAAACCATGTGGAAGCGCTGATAACTAAAGTAGAGCTCTTCGGCTTGTTCTTCGCATCACTCGATATCCGGCAGGACTCTTCCGTGCACGCGCAACTGTACGAAGAACTTTCGGGGCGCACCAACCTCTTGCCCCAAGACTATACGGAGTTGCCGGAAAACGAGAAAATAACCGCATTACTAAGTATAGGCGAACACACAGATGTGGCCGATGTGTTTAACGACGATGAGCTGCTGCAGGACACGGTTCGGACGGTAGCTACTATCCGGACCATACAGGAGCGCAACGGGGAGGAGGGATGCCACCGCTATATAATCAGCCACTGCACCAGCGCCTTGAATGTGCTGGAGGTTTATACTTTGTTCCGGCTGGGCGGTTGGCAGCCCGAGGCAATCAGCGTGGACATTGTACCGCTCTTCGAGACGATAACAGACCTGCGCCAGGCCGCGAGCGTGATGCGGGAGCTTTACGAAAATCGGGTTTACAGAAGCCACCTGGCCCGACGAAACCATACACAGACCATTATGCTGGGCTTTTCGGACGGCACCAAAGACGGCGGCTATTTTATGGCGAACTGGAGCATCTATAAGGCAAAAGAGGCGCTGACGCAGGTTAGCCGCGCCTATGGCGTAGAGGTGATCTTCTTTGATGGCAGAGGCGGGCCACCGGCACGGGGCGGGGGCAAGACACAGCAGTTTTATGCGTCTATGGGCAACAACATTGCCAATAAAGAGATACAACTCACCATACAGGGGCAAACCGTGAGCTCTAACTTTGGCTCAGTGGATGCCGCCCAGTTTAACCTGGAGCAACTCATGCACGCCGGTATCAGCAACACGCTGTTCAGCCGCAATGCATCAACCTTAACGAAGGAAGAAGACCAACTGCTACAGCATCTGGCGGAGGTGAGTTACGAGGCATACTCCCAGCTGAAGAACCACCCCGAATTCCTGGAGTACCTGAACTTTGTAAGCCCGTTGCGCTACTACGGCGAGGCCAATATTGGCAGTAGGCCCTCCAAGCGAAAGGCCGGAAAACTTAACCTGGATGACCTGCGTGCCGTGCCCTATGTAGGTGCCTGGAGCCAGCTGAAGCAGAACCTGCCGGGGTACTATGGCGTGGGCAAGGCCCTGGAGGAGCTGCACCAGAAAGGAGAATGGGCACGCCTGCAGCAGCTTTACAAGAGCTCGTTATACTTTAAAACCCTGCTCGACAACTGTGAGATGGCTATGAAGAAGTGCTTTTTCCCGGTTACCGCTTACCTGACCGAGCACCCAAAGTATGGCCTGCTCTGGAAGCAGATCTATGAGGAGTATGAGCGCACGAAAAAGTATGTGCTCCTGCTGGCTGGTGTGGACTCTCTGATGGCAGACAAGCCGCTGGATGAGCTTTCTATTCGGATGAGGCAGCGCATAGAGTTGCCTCTGATCACGATTCAGCAACACGCATTGGCCAAAATAAGAAGTCTGGAAGAACAGGACCCGCAGCAGGAGGCAAAGAAAGTATACGAGAATCTGGTGGTACGGTGCTCTTTCGGCATCATCAACGCAGAACGAAACTCAGCCTAAGCTTATTTGTAGGAAGTGTGGTGCCGGCACACCTGGCAGCTTCTAAGGGCGTTCATACTTTAATGCTATACTTTACACGGTGTTGTTCAACTGAAAACAGCCTGTTATATAGTTAGCAAAACAGCACAATATAAATTTCGTATATGATTATATGTGTTTCTGCTTAGCGCATTTATGTGTGGTGTCACAATTTTTATAGGCCTTTTCTGTGCATTCTATTTAGCACAGAAATTTTAAGACGTACACCAATCCTTACTTGCTGCATAACCATCCCTAATGCAGTTATGATACATGCACTGAAATGCCCCTGTAAGTTCAACACTTAAGCCAGAGTTAACTAACTTCGAATTAATTTTGAGCTTCTTCAAAATTCATATCCGTTCCGGATACCTGCTCTGAAAGCGCTACCTATCACTTAAAATAAAAGGGAACTAAGTCTCTTTTTAAAACTCCTCCATTTCCATTTTACCGGAGAAGCAGCCTTTGTAAGAGGCTGTACTGTGTTGTATGCGTTTTGATTTATAATTTTTTAATACCTGCAGCTATGAAAAAAAATAAACTGGTACTCTTGCTGCTGCTTGCGGCATCCCTGGTGGCATGTGATGAAGACGACGATGTTGTGCCCGACATGGTGAGTCCTGAAGTAGAAATTCTTTCTTCTACCGATAACGCAACATTTTTAGTGATTGAGATGATCGAAGGAAAAGTAAAAGTTGTGGACAATAATGCAATTAAAGGGTATCGTGTATTTCTGGTGTACCCTGATGGCAGCAGCAAACTCGTTAAGGAGCATGATGAGTTTTACATTAAAATCACATCCAGAGATTACCCTATAAGTATAAAGCTACCCAAAGGCGCCACTATGGGGGAGTACATCTTAGTGGTGGAGGCAGAAGATCGTGCTCAGAATGTAGCGAAAGACTCTCTGGCTGTTACCATTCATGCACCGGACATCAGCAGCGCAGAGTTTGCCAGGGCCTTCAATAATGTAGCCAACTTAACTGCATTCGATGCAATGTATTGGGATTGGATGGGATATGATCTCCAGTATGGGATTGTATTTGAAGAGTATGGGTTCGAATCCGGCTTCTTTGATATGGTGGATATAGATTACGATCGTGCTATATCTGGAGCAGAGTGGGAAAAGTTTATCGCAGATTTTAATCTTGATAGCAAATCATGGGCTTCACTGGATGAAGATAATAACGGCACCCTGGACTCCGTAGAGTTTGGCGATGGCTTCAGGAACCTAATCTCCTTTGAGGGTTGGGATTTAGATAAAGATGGCTGGGTAAACAAAGATGAATTTGCGAATGGGATTTTTGGGCATTGGGATACAAACAAGGATAACTTGTTAAGTAAGGAAGAGTACCTGGAAAGGTTCTTTACCTACTTAAGCCGTTAAAACAGAATCAGCCACTAAGTATAACTAAGTATAATACTATGTCAGAAGAAGGCTTTCAACTATAGTCTGAAAGCCTTTTTACAAAATAACTAGTCGGTTAGCTAAAAGAAAAACTATAAACGCAAAGTATAAATCTTACGCCTGGTAAAGCACCTAAAGGGAGAACGCACTGGAGGGGAAAGATAGAGAAAACTTAATACTTACATTTTAAGTAAGCCTTACCAACAGCCTAGGCTTAGCAGCAGGATACCGTAAATTGATCAATTATGATGTACCGGGATAGTACATCATAGGCCTTTCTTCTATGAACTTCAAAACTTAATTCGCTGATAAGTATTCGGTTGTAATACGGCTATAGCTGTGTTGACTATATTGATTTGATGTGGTTATAGGTTTTGTCTATGATAAGATAGGAATTTAGAATCAAGAAAAGTTGGCATACAGGTCTATTAATAAGTATATTTATTTCAAATAGATGTTGTTAATGTTATACATCCATATCTAAAACCCAACATACTAAATCATAACCATGGAACACAAAAAAGACAGACATGTAGCCCCCAATACCCCTGTATGGGATACCAATGAATCCAGAAGATGCCCATTTCTGGGTGGTGCTGTAAACTTTACGGCTGGTAGCGGACGGTCTAACAGGGATTGGTGGCCAAATATGCTGAACCTTAGAATATTGCACCAGCATTCCTCCTTGTCGAACCCGATGGAGAAGGATTTTAACTATGCCGAAGAGTTTAAGAGCCTTGATCTGAATGCGGTAAAGCAGGATCTCTACGACCTGATGACCGACTCACAGGACTGGTGGCCTGCTGACTATGGTCATTATGGGCCGTTTTTTATCCGGATGGCGTGGCATAGCGCGGGTACCTACCGCATTATGGACGGCCGGGGTGGCGCCGGCTCAGGTACGCAGCGCTTTGCCCCGCTCAATAGCTGGCCCGACAATGCAAACCTTGACAAGGCACGCCTGCTGCTTTGGCCTATCAAACAGAAGTATGGCAGGAAGATTTCATGGGCCGACCTGATGATTCTGGCTGGTAACTGTGCCCTGGAGTCTATGGGTTTTAAAACTTTTGGCTTTGGTGGCGGAAGAGAGGATGTATGGGAACCGGAGGAGGATATTTACTGGGGCTCGGAAGGAGAGTGGCTGGGCAACAAGGAACGTCATGCAGGCGGCGTATTGGAGAGTCCGCTAGCCGCATCGCACATGGGCTTGATTTACGTGAACCCGGAAGGCCCGAATGGCAACCCTGACCCGGTAAAAGCTGCTCATGACATACGCGAAACCTTTGGCCGTATGGCGATGAACGATTATGAAACAGTTGCTCTGATTGCAGGTGGCCATACTTTTGGCAAGACGCACGGAGCCGGAGACCCGCGCGAATTTGTAGGTGTGGAGCCTGCAGGCGCCGACATCGTGGAAATGGGCCTCGGTTGGAAAAATACGATGGGCAAAGGCCACTCGGAGCATACCATCACCAGCGGTTTGGAGGGTGCCTGGACTGTAACGCCCACCCAGTGGAGTAATAACTTCTTTGAGAACCTTTTCGGCTACGAATGGGAGTTAACCAAGAGCCCTGCTGGTGCTCACCAATGGAAGCCGAAGGGCGATGCCGGCGCAGGTTTAATTCCGGATGCACACGACCCTGCTAAAAAGCATGCGCCATTTATGCTGACCACCGACATCGCCCTGCGCGAGGACCCGGCTTACGGGAAGATCTCCAGACATTTCCTCGAAAATCCGGATGAGTTTGCCGATGCCTTCGCCCGCGCATGGTATAAGCTCACGCACCGTGATATGGGTCCGCTTTCGCGCTACCTTGGCCCGGAAGTTCCGGAAGAGGAGTTGCTCTGGCAGGACCCTCTTCCACCAGTTACTCATGCTGTGATTGATGAAAGCGATATGAGTGAGCTGAAAAGCAGAATACTGGACTCTGGGCTTTCTGTGTCGCAGTTGGTAAGTACCGCCTGGGCCTCGGCTTCTACGTATCGTGGATCCGATAAAAGGGGAGGTGCAAACGGAGCGCGTATTCGCCTTGCCCCGCAGCGGTACTGGGAAGTAAATAACCCGGAAGAGCTGGCCAAGATTTTGAGCACCTATGAGCAAATCCAGCAGACATTCAATGAGGCACAGTCTGGCGGTAAACAGGTGTCTATGGCTGACCTGATTGTGTTGGGTGGATGCGCAGGCATTGAGAAGGCTGCAAGAGATGCGGGCGTTGACGTAAAAGTACCTTTCAGTCCTGGTCGTGTAGATGCCTCTCAGGAGCAGACCGACGTAGAGGCATTCTCTATTCTGGAGCCGATAGCCGATGGATTTCGCAACTACTACAGGAGCCGTGACAACATTGCCACTTCCCAGGAAGAAATGCTGATTGACCGTGCCCAGTTGATGACGCTTACAGTGCCTGAGCTGACTGTCCTCATGGGTGGTATGCGTGTGCTAAACACCAACTACGACCATTCTAAGCATGGCGTGTTTACAGATCGCCCAGAGACTCTCACAAACGATTTCTTTGTAAACCTGCTCGATATGAGAACCACCTGGCGGGCAACTTCAGAGGCTGATACAGAGTTTGAGGGCCGTGACCGTAAAACCGGTGACCTGAAATGGATTGGTACCCGCGTTGACCTGATTTTCGGTTCGAATTCTGAACTTCGTGCTGTTTCAGAGCATTACGCCAGTTCAGATTCTAAAGAGCGTTTTGTAAAAGACTTCGTGAAAGCCTGGGCCAAGGTGATGAACCTCGACCGCTTTGACCTGAAGTAAAAGTAGAATGCTGGCTTAGTTTTAAAGTATAGCTTGAAAACCAAGCGAATAGTGAAAATGGCGCTCCAACAGGGCGCCATTTTTATTACTCAGTTAGCAAATGTTTAGAATAGATAAGTAACTCTGTTATACTTTTGAGTTTGTGCATTCTGTGTGCTGCGAGTCATACTTTAAAAAAAGCCGTTCCATTGGATACGAAGCGGCTCTTTTTACTCAGTAGACCAAAGGATTGAATTTTCAAACCATTTCCATATGGATCTGGCCTACTTTATCCGATGTTACCTTTCGAGGAAATATTAAAACCCTTTAAATCAATCCTCTTAGTTTCTTATAGAAGCTATCTGAATAAGTTTCACTGATTGGTATAACATTTTCACCGATCCAGATCCTGTTTTTCTCGATATGATCAATTTTCTCAATGGCGACCATATAAGACCGATGAGTGCGGGCAAACTTAGAAGTGGGGAGTAGTTCTTCCAACTTTGCAAAGCTCATCAGGGTCATGATCTTTTCTTTTGAAGTATGAATGCGCAGGTAATCCTTCATCCCCTCTATGAAAATGATTTTGTTTACTTCAACTTTCTGGATACGGTGCCCCACCTTCAGGAAAATAAAATCCTGCTCTGTAAGAACCTCTTTTTCAGCTTCACTTGCAGCTGGCTGCTGTTTGCTGCTCTTTTCCTGGTAGAGGCGTAGTACCCCTTTGTAGAAACGTTCAAATGAGAAGGGCTTCACCAGGTAATCTTTTACTTCAAGTTCAAACGCCTTTAGGGCATACTGGTCGTAGGCTGTGGTGAGGATAATCATGGGCTTTGACTTGAGCATCGGAATAAAGCTGAGCCCGTTCAAGTCTGGCATATTGATGTCCAGGAAAAGCAAGTCTGGCTTGTCTTCATCCATTTGGGCGGCTGCTTCTAGAGGGCTCACAAAAGTGCCTTTCAGCTCCAGGAACGGGACTTTAGCTACATACTCTTCCAGTATCTCCTGAGCCATGTGCTCGTCGTCAATGATATAGCAACTGAGTTTCTCTTTCATGAGGCTGTGACTGAAGGCCGTGAACTGTTAAAATAACTGAGAACAGATCGCCTGTGTTGTTGACCTCCAGGTGATGCTGTTCCGGATAAAGCAAAGCTAGTCTTTTACGGACATTTGGCAACCCAATGCCACCGGGCTCTTCCAAGGAATTATCCGGGTTTTTATTGATTGGGTTCTGAACACTAAAGCTCAGGGTATTCTCTTTTACCTCCACCTTGACTTTAATATCACCGGGTTCCAGTCTGGCAGGACTGTGTTTGTAGGCGTTCTCCATTAGGTGTATGAACAGCAGTGGAGCAATATGGCAGGATGATGTATCTCCTTTTATTTCCAGGTCCACCACTGGAGCTTTTTTATACCGTAGTTGCTGCAAACTGATATAATCCTGCAGGTAGTTGATCTCTCTTGATAGCGGCACCGTGGCTGCATTCGACTCATAGATCATGTAGCGCATCAGGGAAGATAGGCCAAGTACAGCTTCTGGTGCAGTAGGGGCCTGCTTATATACCAGCGTATGGATGTTATTGAGAGTATTGAACAGAAAATGCGGATTGATCTGTGACTTCAGGTAATGTAATTCAGTCTCTACGGCCTGCTTCTCCAGTTGCTCTTTTTTGATGGTATTAAGCACCAGGTTTTCTGTAACCCTTGCCAGCCATCCGAGAAGAGTAAACAGAGGCACAATAGTGACTAAGGTCATCATATAGTAATCGGAGGAATTATCCCATGTAGCCAATCCTTTAGGATGTAAAAACACAAAGGGAAGTGGGCCAATCAGCATGATAGCTGCCAGCCTGAGATAATAACTTCTTTTCTTCTTTTTACCCGAATAGCTGGTGAGCAGATAGAAGTGACCGTAAAAAACAAGCAGACATGTAAGTATAAAACCGGAGGTTAAGATCAGCCAGGCACCTTCATCGCTTAGCTGTAAAACTACCAGCAGGCTAAACAGCGTCCACAACACGAGGTGGACCAACACAAACACCTTTTTAACTCTTTCCATAAAGCAAAGATATTTTTTCCTGCCATTTTCTTGCTAGTTACTCTGCAGGAGCCTGCTACCGATCTACGAAACCGCCTCTTGAGCCTGCAAGCGCATTGGCGGAAGCAAACCAGCAGTTGGTAGATTAAACTACAGTAGTAGCATATTGCTTTTGGATTTTCTGTGGTGTCCTTTTTCATTTATTCTGAAAATGAGCGGGAAAGCGCTATAAAGGTGCTTTCCTTTCTTCCTGATTAATAAAACAAAATCATAATAACTATGGAAAATCACCAGATCAACCTGTCCATCCGGAATGTCTCTAAAACTTATGGCAATGGAGTACAGGCACTAGATAATGTGTCGCTGCACATACCGCCGGGCATGTATGGACTTTTGGGCCCTAACGGGGCAGGCAAATCTACACTGATGCGCACACTAGCCACGCTTCAAGACCCGGATGAAGGAAGTATACGTCTGGGCGAAATAGATGTGCTACGCCAGAAGGAGGAGGTGCGCCAGACGCTGGGTTACCTGCCACAGGAGTTTGGTGTTTACCCAAAGGTGAATGCAGAGGACCTGCTGGATTACTTCGCCGTGCTTAAAGGTATTACGAATCGTGCTGCCCGCAAAGAAGTGGTAGGGCGTTTACTTAAGCAGACAAACCTATGGGACAAGCGCAGACAGAAGCTGGGAGGGTACTCTGGTGGTATGAAGCAGCGTTTCGGGGTGGCAGTGGCACTGCTGGGCAATCCGAAACTGCTTATAGTTGACGAACCTACGGCGGGACTGGACCCGGCCGAGCGCGTGCGTTTCCTGAACCTGCTCAGTGAGTTGGGCGAGAACAGCGTGGTTATACTTTCCACCCACATTGTCGAAGATGTGTCAGAACTGTGCACCAACATGGCAATCATCAATAAGGGAAAAATACTTTTGGAGGCTGAGCCGATGCAGGCTGTAGACGCGCTGAAAGGCCGTATCTGGCGCAAATTGATGCCCAAGAATACGCTGGAACAGGATCAGCAGGTTATTTCTGCCAAACTGTTTAGCGGGCGCACCATCGTGCATGTGTATAGTGAGGAGAATCCCGGAAACGGTTTTGAGTTGGTGGAGCCGGACCTGGAAGATGTATACTTTAGCACCATGGCAGGCTTTAACAAGTCCTGCCAGCAAGTGGAGGAGGTAAGCATATGAAGTTCCGGAAGACTTTTCAGCTGGAGTTTGCCTACCAGATAAGCAGCGCTGCTACCTGGCTTTACTTTTTGGTAGTGGCAGTGCTTGCTTTTTTATGGGTAATAGGCAATTACCTAAGTGATGCCCGGGAAGGCTATTTCTTATTGAATGCGCCTATTGTGATAGCGGCTGTCACCGCTCTATGCATTTTGTTCTGGCTTCCATTAGGCGGATCCGTAGCTGGCGATGCCGCTGCCCGAGACGTACAGACACGCATGTATTCGCTCACATACACCACGCCAACCAGCAAAGCCACTTATCTGGGAGGGCGGTTCCTTGCCGCTTGTCTTCTTAATTTAATTGTTCTGCTCTCCATTCCGCTGAGTATACTGTTTTCCCTATATTATACTGGTGTAGAGCCTGAAGTTATTGGCCCGTTCAGTTCGGCAGCCTATCTGACTACCTTTTTCTACCTTCTGTTGCCAAACATTTTCATAGTTACAGCTATCCAGTTCTCCTTGGCGGCACTTACCCGTCGGGCCATGGCAAGCTACCTGGGTGGGGTGCTTCTTTTTGTGGCTGCATTTGTTTTGGAATTGGTTACACAAGACGCTGCAGAGTGGAATAAACTAATAGACCCCATCCATTTCAGCTCCATTTTAAATCAACTGTCAGGTGAATGGAGTCCGCTGGAAAAGAATACCCGCATGCTCACGTTGGAGGGGCCGTTGCTCATGAACCGTATACTTTGGCTTAGTATCTCGGTTGGCCTGCTGGCTTTCACTCACAGGCGTTTCAGTTTTGTTCAGCCCGAAATAGGAGTAGGGAAGAAGCAGTTAAATCAAACCTTAACCAACCTGCCAGTAGAGGAGTGGCTGAAATGGAGGCCAGAGAATACTTTAACGCAGATAAACGGCATGTTTGGTTTTAGAACTTACTTACTACAGCTACGTGTCATTACATGGAGAACGTTTCTGCAGCTTGCTAAAGGCCGTATCGGTTTACTTTTACTAGTTGCCCTTGCATTGCTTGTAGGTTTTGCCATACCCGGGAATATGGAAGCCAAAGATGTGCCTTTGTTGCCCAGAGCGGATCAGATGCTAAACTTTCTGACGGCACCTTTGGTAGAAATTAAGTCCTTTTGGATATTGATTACCCTGCTTACTGTCTTTTATGCTGGGGAATTGGTCTGGAAGGAAAGAGAAGCAGGTATGAATGAGATCGCCAACGCGGCCCCGGTGCCGGAATGGGTGCTGTTCCTGAGCAGGTTCCTGGCGTTAAGTTTTATGCTTATAGTTTGGTTAACGTTCCTGATGATAGCAGGTATAGTTGCTCAGGTAAGTATAGGCGGCGCTCCTGTTGAATTCGGGCTGTTCGTAAAGGCGCTTTTTGGGCTTCAGCTAATCGAATGTTTGCTCTTCGCCCTGCTCGCGCTTGTGGTTCATGTGCTGGTCAATCAAAAATACCTGGGCCACTTTTTTGCCCTGCTTGCTTATGGATTTATCTCGTTTGCTCCTAATCTTGACATCAGCCATAAACTACTCATCTATAGTGCCAGCCCGGGTTGGTCATATACTAACATGGCCGGCTTTAACTTATCACTGGAACCATGGCTTTGGTTTAAACTATACTGGTTATCGTGGGCGCTATTGCTGGCTGTAGTAGCAAAATTATTCTGGGTGCGGGGCAGGGAAGAAACTCTTATGTCACGGTTAAACTTAGCTGTCTATCGCATCACCCATTCCACGATGGTTGTTGCTTCAGTAGGAGTAACGGGCATTTTGATATTTGGTGGTTATATTTTTTACAACACAAATGTCCTGAACAATTACCTGTCTTCATCTGAGATTGCAGAGCAACAAGCGCAGTACGAAAAGCTGTACGCAAAGTACTCCGGTATTCCGCAGCCCCGGCAGACAAATGCAACCTTGCAGGTAGAGATTTACCCGGAAAAACGGGAAGCAACAGTTAAAGGTACTTACCTGCTCGTGAACCAGCATAAGGTGCCGATAGATGCTGTACATGTAGCCACTGTGCCGGGAGTTGAAACAAAGGCCATAACTTTTAACCAACCTGCTGCCAAGGTGCTTGAAGATAAAAAGCTGGGCTACCAGATTTATACTTTGCGAAAGCCACTCCAGCCTAGAGACTCCATACAACTCAGCTTTGAAGTACTTGTGGGCACACGTGGCTTCACTAACAACGGGATTGATGTCTCGGTAACACCTAACAGTACAAATTTCCGAAACTATGAATGGTTGCCTGCCATCGGCTACCAGTCCTATCGGGAGTTGGATGATGCTGGTTCCCGAAAAAAATACGGGCTTGCTCCACGTCCCGCAACTCCTTCACTTTACGATGAAAAGGCACGGCTAGAATCACCTTTTGCGGAGCGGATTTTATTTGAAGCAGTAGTGGGCACAGACAAGGACCAAGTAGTTGTGGCACCCGGCGTGCTGCAACGGACTTGGATGGAAGGTAACCGGCGCTATTTCCATTATGCCACAGATGCTCCTATCCGGAATGAGTATAACTTCTTCTCAGCCAACTATGCAGTGCATGAAGGAACATGGGAGAATCCTTCCGAAGGTTCAGGAAAGGAGATCAGCATACAAATCTACTATGATCCGGGGCAAACACTTAACCTGGAGCGTATGGTGAAGAGTGTGCAAGCTTCTTTAGACCACTACAGTAAAGAATTCGGTGCATACCCACACCGTACCATCCGGTTTGTAGCCTATCCGGGGTACGCGTTTGGAAACCATGCTGCCCCCATAAACATCACAGCCGGAGAAGGATTCTTTCTCATGAACCCGGACAAAGACGAACGAAAGTTTGACCTGATAACGGCGGTGGCGGCACACGAGGTAGCGCACCAGTGGTGGGGCAACCAGGTTGACCCGGCCCATGCAGAAGGAGCAGGTTTGCTTTCCGAAAGCCTGGCGTGGTATTCCGCTATGGGTGTGCTGGAGGATAAGTATGGGCCTGAGAACGTTCAGCGACTGTTAGGCTTTTTGCGGGAAGAGTATGAAAACCCAAAAACACGTGCTGCCGTGCCGCTGCTGCAGGCTAATGACTGGTACCAAAATTATCGTAAAGGCCCTTTTGCGCTGTATGCACTGAGTCAGTATATCGGCAGAAACAAGGTAAACAGTGCGCTACGGAATTTGCTGGAGAAGCATGGCTCTGGAAATTTTCCACTACCTACTTCTCTTGATTTGTACCACGAACTGCAGGCAGTCACTCCTGACTCGCTCCAACCGCTGCTTCATGATCTCTTTGAGAAAAATACCTTCTGGGAGCTTAGTACCGAGCAGGCCACGGCCAAGCAGGTGAAACCCGGTAAATGGCAGGTGACCCTTAACATACAGACAAGGAAGTTTGTAGTTGACAGTATAGGAGTAGAGACTAAATTACCAGTTAATGATTGGGTGGAAATAGGGATATTCGCCCCTGCGGAAAAAGGACAGGAGATAGGAAAGTTGCTTTACCGGCAGAAACATCGAATAAACTCCGCTAAGCAGACGATAACTGTGACAGTTCCTGGCAAGCCTGCACTAGCTGGCATTGATCCGAACATCCTGCTCATCGATTGGGAGATAAAGGATAATTTGGAGGATGTGAAGTTGTAGGCTACCCAAGTAGCGCTGGCATGAAGAAGTGCTGGCGCCGCCTATTGTTAATGCTTATGGAGGAAAAGGGTGACTTGCAAAGGCGCTTAGTGGTCAGGCCTGGCTAATAGTTACTTTTGTAATCTTTATTCTGTGGTCAACTTTATTTACTGAAGCTGCCCATGCCACTAAAGGGGAAATTTATCGAACAAAAAAAGCCGCTCCATTTGACGTGGAGCGGCTTTTTTACTGTGGTAGACCGAAGGATGGAATTATCGAACCTTTTCCACAGGGACTTTCGTCTAGTTGTTGAGTGGCTACAAAGAATAGGTAAATAGGCTGTAACCTTCTTATTAGGCGAATATGGTTCCTGCTTAAACTGTAGAATGCTGAACAAAATAGTTGCAATATTGCTCTTCAGACAGATAAATCGGTGTAAACAGGATCTTTTACTATTCTTGTGCCTGCCTTGCTCCCTCTAGTATGCCTTTATCTGTGATTGTACAGGTGCAGGGAGAGACCCCATCCAGAATCTGAATGTGACCGCTTTGGACCAGTTCATCTACCAAAAGCTACAAGTGGTTGCCGCCTGGCGATGCGCCGAGGTTATACTCTTTGGCGAGATCGTCAATGGTGAGTGTCTCATGCTTGATTAAGGCGTTCAAGACGATGGCTCGGTTTAGTGTAGCCATGGTGGTTGTGTTTAAATGGTAAATGGGTTATTTTCAGTTGATTAGTTTGTAAAGTAAGCTTGCTTGAGGCCAGACCCGATGTTGGGCGGCATTGCTACCTCTCAGGCCATTTTCGAATTGGCATATCATAAGAAGAGGTAATGGTAGAGCGACAGCTACCGGCACTTTGAATGACATGTATCCAGCTATGTTACGGCTTAACGCTGTACCAGCGCTATATTTTACACAAGTTCATGCTCAAAGTATACAAGTTCTTTTTCTTGTGGATGCTCCAGGTTAGTGCAGTAGTAGATGCGTTTTATGTAGCGCCTTACCGCCAGCTTAAGGCTGGGGTTAATTTTGGCATACACGATGGATCCCTCGGGATATTTGTTTTCCATGGCTGAATAGGTGAATTAGTTATTACCTGACTTCTCTGCTGCTTTGTCTGCTTTCTTAGCCTGCTTGTCGGCCTCAGCACGGTTACGCTGCGCCTTTGCCTCCATTCGGGCGGCGCGTTTGGCATGCTTGGCTGCATAGGCAGCCTCCTTATCGATGCGCTTGGCTTCTTTTGCGTTCGCCTTAGCTACTCGTGCGTCAGCTTTTGTGTCTTTTCTTAGATCAGAGGCATCGTCAAGGCGCTCCTTGTCCGCTTTCGCTTTGGCTTCCTGCTGTTCGGTTTTACTCTCTTGCCCGGCTTGCGTAGTCTGGGCAAAAGTATAAGTGGAGGCTAATGACAGCATTCCGGTGAACAGCATAAGTAACAGGGTCTTGTTTTTCATATTGGTAGGAAAAGGTTTATTCTATTATCCTGCTTAGTTATACGAGTAATTAAATTTGTAAACCGGAAAATCTTGATAATAAGTGATTTATATTCAAGTAAGTCTTGCCAAACCATACCAGGGTGCTTTTATAGCAAAGAATTTAGCTTTTTCGAAACAGGTAAAGTAAAGCACTCTCTTACTAATGGAATAAACCGACTCATTTCTAAACTATTACTGACCCGGCGCTTGTTATAGAGGCGTAACACCCACTCGGCCCAATGGCCTAAACCGACCAGCCGATCGGCTGCCCCCGCTTTTATTCGTCCTGCTGTTAACATGTCAATCATGAAAAATACCTACACTAACTACAGCACCTATACAGCCTACCTTACACATTTATTTGGAAGGGAGCCCAGCCCGGCAGAAATAGCTTGCTTTGAGGGCAATCAGAATCTGATATTGATTAACAGGCGATCTCCGAAGAACAATGCCTACCACATCAACTTCACTAACGGCACGGCTGTGCAGCTTGTGGCTGACGGGGTCATCCTTGGCGGGGCCATACAGCTGCACAGCCAGGAAGCGGGGCACCGTTTCTACTCGGTCATGTTTGAGGAGCAGGGAACGGTGGAGGAGCATTACCTGATGTTGGACGCCACCGTAGAATCAGTGGTGGTAAACGCAGTGAGAATTATGCTGGTGCAGAGCGTGCGACTGATTACCATCGAGGACCTGGTGCTGCAGTACAACCCAGTTATGTACAACCTTACTTAACTATCAATAATGACACAGGAGCAGTTTTACTATTGCCTGAACAGGATTCTGGAGCTTAGGGATAAGATCAATGAGACATGCAACGTGCGTAGAAGAGCTCAGGTAACAGAGTCGACTATGTATGAAGGGCAGCAGGTGGACTTCGATTCGCTGAGGCGCTATGCCGAGAACAAAGAGAACGCTGACCGGAATACTGCGGAGGCCCACGCTCTGATCAAAGAGCTGGCGGCGCAGGAGGCGAAGATCAGGGTTTTTGTACCCGTTTCTTTTTATGGCTCAAAGATAATGGCCTCTCAACCAGGGAAACCGCCTCTATACGTGGTGGTGGAGCCCAAGAATATAGATATCGAAAAATGTGCTTAAGGAGAGGCTCATGTGAGCAAGCAGTATGTTTTAGGCTTAGTTGAGTTTTGCGATGAATTTTGAAAGCTGTTTGGAATAGCCTCCCTTAGTCAGGCATACCATTTCCCCGGTGACGTCGTTTCTGAGCCAGGTAAGCATGTTGTCTTGTGCTCTGTTCTGGGAAACATATTCTTTCCTATATTCCTGAGCGGCCGCCAATGCGTTCCGCTCGAGTTCATTTAGTCTGTCCTCTACCATGTCTTTCAGCTCTTTGCATGCATTGTATACGCTGCCTTCCCGGATGCTATCAATAACCAATTACACATTCCTAGAAATAATTATCTCATCTTAAGCATGATGTATAAAAAGGAGTAGGGTTTTAAACCTGTACTTTTGCACATTAATATTCCAGTAATAAAGCTGTAAGCTTCTGCCGATAGAAGCCCAATAGCAAAATACCCCAAATTGCTACAGCCCGTAAAACACAACAAGGCATTACTAATTGCCTTCCTGGATATTTAGCGTACTATGTCAGAGCCAGCAATATCCGGCTTAAGTCGGAAAGCTTTGAGAACGGCAGGTATTGTACTTGCAAGTATGGCTGCTTTGTTTTTGGTGCCGATAGTGGCACTGTATTTCTTGGCAGAACCATTGGTGGAGCGTTATCTTAAAAGACAGGTGGTCAGGCAGACGGAAGGGCTTTATCATATAAGTTTTGACGATTTACAGATGCACCTGCGTACTCGTAGCATCACGTTGCAGGGGCTGCGCTTCTACCCGGATACCGCAGCCCACCGCCGGCTAAAGGAGAAAGGGCAGGCTAGCCGTACTCTTCTCGATATACAAAGCCCTCGAGTAAAGATCTCTCACATTAACCTGGCAGACCTGCTTTTTAGGAACAGCTTAAGTATGAATTCCGTCGTGGCTGAACTCCCAGTGATCACGCAGCTGCTGGATGAATCGGTAGAGAATAAAAGAAATCGTAACGGTAAAGGTAGCGGTAACCTGAAAGCCATAAACATTCAAAAGCTCGTTGTAAAGAATGCAAAATACCAGTACCTCGTGCTGGGACAGCAGAACAGGCTTCGTCATGAAGTACCCCAGTTTTCGCTACGGGTGCAGGACCTACGGCTGGAGGTACAGGAGCAGGAGGGCCTCACCAAAATGCTCCATGCTGCTGCGCTTGATCTGAGCCTTCAGGATTATACCTATCATTCTTCTGATAGCGTGTATACCGTCCAGGTCAGACGGCTTTCCTACTCCTCCGGGCAGCAGGTGTTGAAAGTAAGGGACGTGGCCGTGCAGCCTGATCTCCATGCAAACACGGAGCTCCCCAAAAGCCAGCGACACCGCATGCTATACCACTTCAGGACGCCCCTGCTAAGCCTGCAGGGCCTGGATGTGGCAGCGGCTTGCGGCACAAAGCAACTGCAGCTCGACCGGTTGATGCTGGAACACAGCGACCTGCATATACTGGAAGACCTCACCCTGCCCGATTCTGCCGCCTTGCCCGGGCTTTCTGAAATTTACACTGACCTGTCGCCTTACCTGCGGGAGATCAACGTGAGGGAACTGCGCCTGACCGACGGCAGCTTCAGCTACCGCCACAAAGACGGCACCATCCACAATGCCCACAGCCTGAAGAATGCGAACATCACCCTGCAGGCCTTGCGGCTCGACTCAGCCACTCTTTTTACACCGAAAGACAAAGCCTTTGCCCAAGCAATAGAACTGGCCACTGGGAGTTATACTTACAACCCACGTAACAGCCCCTATACTCTGAAGGCAGGTGGCATAAGCCTTTCTTCTCAAGCCAAAACTATGCAGGTAGAGGAACTGCACCTGACCGGCGACTGGGACAAAAACGATTACCTGAAAAACAGTGGCAAAGCCAGGCGCAACTTATACGATATCAAACTTCCGCATCTGAGCTTCCTAGGTCTAGACCTGCTCCAGGTACTGCGGACATCACGGCTGACAATAGGAAGTATAAGTACAGCCCAACCTGTGATAGATGTGCGTACCGACCTGCTAGTGCCAAAGACGGAGGAGGGGCCCGGTTTACGGGAGCTGTACCAGCAGCTTTCTGGTTTGGTTACCAGCCTGGAAGTAGGGGAAATAAGTATAGCGGATGCCTCCATTACACAGCATAACAATACGCGGGATATTCAGCTGCTGCAGCAACTGGAACACGCCTCCATGACAGCCACTGGCCTGTTGGTAGATTCTGCCTTTATTTTTAATCCGGACGTAACGCTGCCTTTGCAGGATGCAGTTGTAACAGCCCAGAATTACCGCTACCAGATGCCTGACAATACCTATGTCTTTATCCTGGCAGGACTGCGTTACTCCACCCGCCAACAGGAATTCTCAGCCAGCACAGTTGATGTGATTTCCAGCCTGAAAGCCAACAAACGACAGAAAAGCTTAGGCAACGCCAGCCGCAACCTCTATAATCTTTCTGCCGGTACTTTGAGGATAACAGGGGTGGATATGATCAGGGCTCTGAATACGGGACATTTGTCGGCTGACATTCTGCTGCTCCGGCAACCGGACGCGGCTATCCTGCTGGACCGTACGGTGGCAGCGTCTGAAAAAGGGGATCAGACAGCAGGGAGGGGGCTGTTCGGGCTACTGGATAAAATTTCTGTAAACACCATCCGGCTGGAAGATGGCTCCTTTATGCTTTACGAAAAACTGGAACCGGTAATGCGTACGCACTACCTGGAGCATGCTACGGCCACGGTATCAGCCTTCGAGCTGACGCCTGCCAGTTTTGCTAACCTAGACAATGCCCTCCCGATGCAGGAGATGACCCTGCTGGCAGCAGATTATACTTACCAGTCGACAGATAGTCTCTACACTATCCGGCTGGACAGCGTGCATTATTCCAGCAGCTCGCAGGAGGTCGTTGCCCATGCTTTCACGGTAAAAGCCAACAGGAAGGTGAATGAACGTCTGAAAGTAGTACATCCGGAACTCGCCAGCCGAAATTTGATCGACATAGCAGCTGAAAGGTCCTTTATTAGCGGGTTTAACCTGATCCATTCCTATGCAACAGGGCAGTACGAAATGCGCCACTTACTGCTCGCAGGCCCCAAGGTAACTATACTACAGGACCAAAATGTTTTACAGGCAAATGGCAAAACACCTGCCGTCCAGGATACGACAGCAGCAGGCAGCGCGGTGCAACAGCTCAACGATATGGTTACAACGATGCGGGTAGGACGCCTGGAAGTAATAGATGGGACCTTTGATTTTCACATACTGGAGGATACCATCCGCATAAGCCAGACCCTGGAGCATGTCACGCTGGCGATCGATCAGCTCCGGCTGGTATCGCTGGAGGAAACTGATCCGCTTGATATTTTTGATGTGGATGATATAGACATACGGGTGAAGGGCTACACCTTCTTCACGCGCGATAGCCTGTATGCGCTGGAGGTGAAGGAAATAAAGGCGTCGATGCAGAATAGGTCACTCACGGCAGACAGCCTACGCCTGAGGCCGCTATATAGCAAAGAAGCGTATAGCAGCTTGTTTACCTATGCCCGTGACCGTGTAGACATGACAGTGCCAAAAATTGCTATGCAGGGCATCAGCCTGCGGGCGCTTTTCAACAACCAGGCTATTATAGCTCATAAAATGATTATAGAGAACCCGGTTGTAGAGATCTACCGTGATAACAGGCTTGGCTTTGATCCGGAGCTGAGGCCTCCAACCTTGCAAAGTGCGCTGCGGGGGGCGGGGATTTACGTCAGGCTGGACACCATATTAGTGGAAAAGAACAACTTCCTGCACCCAGTTATTGCCAAAAACGGCATAAAGCCGGCCGTGTTTGTGCTGGACAGCATACAGATGCAAGCCTATAACGTCACAAACGACGCGGCCCTTATCCGCCTGAATAATGTAATGACTGTAAACGCTTCCGCTCTGTTCATGGGCGTCAGCACGCTGCAGGTCCACTTCTTGTTTGAGATGGACCATCCGGAGGACCGGTATACTTATGAAGGTACACTGGAATCTATGGATTTTGCGGCTTTAAACCCATTATTAGAGAATATGATCTTCATCCGGGTAAAGAGCGGCTGGATAAATAATGCCTCGTTCTCGGTAGAGGCCACCGGAGAAGAGGCCAATGGCCAGGTGCACTTTCCCTACAAAAACCTGAAGGTGCAGCTCCTTAACAAGAAGGATCTGGAAAACCCCGGCTTTCTGTTGAAGGCAGGTTCACGGCTGGTGAACTTGCTTATCATAAAAACCAATAACCCGTCATCCTGGGGCAGATTCCGGGAAGGAGAAGTGGAAGAGGAGCGGGACCCGAAGCGCTCGGTATCTTACCATATGAGCCAGTCCGTGCTAGACGGTGTAACCTCCAGCCTTATGACGAAGCTGGTGCAGCGGATAGTCTCTAAATTCGTTGACTTGTAAAAGATTATACTTTGTTTGAAGCTGCCAGTGCCAAAGGGTGATACACTGGTTTATATGGTGTTGGTAAAGCACTACACCGGCAAGTAATTTATACTTCTGATGTGGAGCAGAGACGTTTATAGAAATGGCGCAGGATATAGCGATAGGTTTAGAGGCAAAAAAAGCCGCTCCAGTTTTACCTGAAGCGGCTTTTAGTAGCCCGTAGGGGAATCGAACCCCTGTTACCAGAATGAAAATCTGGCGTCCTAACCCCTAGACGAACGGGCCGTTCTGTCTGATTGTGGTGCAAATATAGCGGGTGTTTTTTTATCCGCAATAGCTCATCAGAATCTTTTTTGCTGGAAAAAAGGATGTGGTTGATTATCAATGCGAAAAATTTGAGTATGCTGCCGGTGTTGGCAAATGTTAACCAATAGTGCCTTCTTGCGTTAGTATAAACCTGTAATTTTAACCCAAACCGCATCAGTAATGGCTAAAAACCTGTATTACGAAGGCATTAAACCAGAAGCTTTCGACCAACTTAAAAATAAGCTGCAAACGTATGGAATAAAGCTGGAAGCCAACAACGGTAGCTTCAGCGAAAAAGGAGTATCTGGAAGGTATGACTATAACCCGGATGCAGAAACCTTAAAACTTGATGAACTGACGGTGGGCTTTCCGGCAAGTATGATGGTAAACGAGGACTCGCTGCAGGCACGCATGGATGAACTGATGGTACAGCATGGCGGAAGGCCACAGCATTAATACCTATTAATATACTTTTTGCCTGCGCCTCGTATACTTTTATATCACTACAAAAACTCTTAAAAGACTATGGAAAATAATACATCTCAAAACCAAGGCATTAGTAATAACGATAACAACAATAAAAACTCCGGTAACCAACAGAATACCGGGCAGAAGAAGCAAGACAACACTGTAATGTCGGTACTACAGCCGCATGATATGTCTAGAACTGTGGAGTCAGCTATGCATGTGTTTCAGGGGCGCCATGAAAAGCTGCCTGACCTGATGCAGGACCTGGGCCACATCATTGTAAAGGCAACGAAGCGTTTTACAACCACTCAGCTGATTGTGGCTGCCGGTGCCCTTACCATTGGCGCTATACTTGTTTCACGATACAGCGGTGGTGACGAGTATGCCTATGAAGCGGAATAAGCTTATCTGAAAAATATGGGAAACCCTTGGTCTCATGGCTAAGGGTTTTTTGTTGCCTATTATACTTGTGGCATAGGGTTTGATATGATGCGCTATATAGCTAATGGCTATATTAGAACAAAAAGTATAAACCATAAACTTAACAACTATGAAAAAGATGAGTCTGATGTTGCTTCTGTGCCTGTTCTTTGTAGCCGCGCTACCGGTGCAGGCACAGCAGGGGCAGGTACTACCGCCTTTGGTAAGCGTAAACGGGACCGGCGAGGTGCGGGTGCAGCCTAATGAGGTTGTCGTGAACCTTGGAGTTGAAACACGCGGCAAATCCCTGGACGAGGCGCGTAAAGAAACCGATAAGAAGGCCGCGGCCATAATCAGTTACCTTAAAAAGCAGGGTGTGGATGCCAAGCATATTCAGACTTCTTATGTAACCCTCCGACCCGTTTACAGCAGTGGCGAGTATGGTCGTACCTCACCGGATTTTTACCTGGCTCAGAAAAGTATGACGGTGATTATTAAAAAACTGAATAAGTTTGATGAACTGCTATCCGGACTGTATGAAGTGGGGGCAAACCACGTAGACGGTGTGCAGTTCCAGGTTTCAAACTCTGAAATTGAAAAGTATAAAGCGGAGGCACGTAAGAAAGCGGTGGCCAATGCCAAGGAAAAGGCAACACAGCTTACATCGGAGTTGGGCGCTAAGCTGGGCCGCGTGTACGCTATCAGCGAGAGCGGAAGCAACGGCGGGCCACGGCCAATGTATAAAATGGCGGTAATGGAGTCAGCAGGTTACGACAGTGCGGGTGGGCCAACAATCGCCGGCGGCGAAGTGGTGATTACCTCAAACGTAGATGTTAGCTTCGTGATAGAATAAGCTTACTAGTATAAACTAAACCGACAGCGGCGGCACTCATACTTGTAGGGTGCCGCCGCTGTCTATTTATACATTGCTCTGTTTTTATACTTGCTTCACGTACCGATCCATCTGTTTATACTGGTTCTGCTCATCCAGTAAGAAACTAAGAGGCTGTTGCGGGTTCTGAAGTATTTGCTGCTCTCGTATACTCCATGGCTTCAGCATCTCCTCCAGCATGTGGGCGTAAGCCGGCATCTCCCAGGGGTTAAATATCTCATTCGTTACATCATCAATCAGCGTGTCCAGCACCAGGTGGTCGTCCTCTGGTTTTACGGGGCGGATAAAGTACTCTGGAACCACATTGAAGATATAAGCGGCGTAGAATACACGTGCTTTAAACTCGGCCAATTGCATAGGGTGTAACTGCTTGCCCTCGGTAAGCTGGCTTAACCTGCCGAGTGCTTTTTTAATGATGCCGTTATCTAATAAGGTGCACACAATAGCCACGGATCCAAGTTTTATACTAAACACCATGGTTGTCAGTTCATCCTGGTACTCGAAAGGAAGCTCATCCTCAGTTGGGCTCACCTCCAGCAGGAAAAGCGAGCAGGGCAGGAAGTTATCAAACACCATCGGCACCCGCAGCGACTGCAGCACCTGAAAAAAGGAGCGAAATTTACCCAGCATTTTCGGGTCCTCGCTCACGGCATACTCCGGCATCACGAGCGGGTTGGTCTCCTTTATCAGTTCAGTAACAAGTGAGCCATAATACATTTTGCCAATCCACTGGAAAAGGCGTTGGGGCGGCAGGGCCTGTAGTCCCGCTTTGCCGCTGGCGGCGGCCTGCTCTACTTCGTGCTCCAGGGGCAGCAGGTAATGGGTGTGGCAGCGGTCGCAGCAGGGAATGCTGAGCTGGCCGAAGGTGGTCACGCTCTTGTCGAGCAGCAGCAGTTCCTTGTGCTTCAGGTTATACTTTTGTTGCAGCCATTCGCCAAAAACAGGTGCACGGTGTTCTTTTGTGATGATAGTGCCGCACAGGAAGCAGTTAGTGTCAGTAAACTGCATCTTCTCGAACGGGTCATATAGTGTCAGGTCAATCATAAGCTCTTCGGTTCTGATGCACAAAGATACACAAGCCAGGGCGAGTTCCGCAAAAACAGCCTTTGTTAAGGCCCGTTATCACACGACAAAGTATAAAAGTACACAGCGCAGCAGCAGGGGAGTGCCCGCAGGTTTTTGTATTCTATTTGGATAACATAGGTTGAATAACTGCTTGATTTGTGGTTACTTTGCAGCCCTATGCAATTGTCCATCACATCATTAAATTCGGGAAGCAACGGCAACTGTTATTACATCGGCAACGACCGTGAGGCGGTGCTGGTGGATGCAGGCATTTCGTGCCGCGAAACAGAGAAGCGTATGAAACGCCTGGGGCTCTCCATGGGCAAAGTCAAGGCTATTTTTGTGTCGCATGAGCACGCTGACCATATTCGTGGCCTCCCGGTGCTGGCCAGGAAGTATAACCTGCCGGTATACATAACCCCGGGCACGCTGCACAACTCGCGGCTGGATTTAAGTGGCGTGCAGGTGCTGCACTTCCAGGCACACGAGGCGGTGCAGGTAGGGCGTATTTCCGTGCTTGCCTTCCCGAAGCTGCACGATGCCCGTGACCCGCATAGTTTCGTGGTGTCCTGCCAGGAGGTGAGAATTGGTGTTTTTACGGACATCGGCGCTCCCTGCGATCAAGTGATCGCGCATTTCCAGCTGTGCCATGCTGTTTTTCTGGAAGCCAACTATGACGAAGGGATGCTGGAGAAAGGCCGTTACCCATACTATCTGAAGAACCGCATTCGCGGCGGTCATGGGCATCTTTCCAACAGGCAGGCCCTGAGCCTGTATACGGCATACAAGCCCCCCTTCATGAGCCACGTGCTGTTATCCCACCTGTCTAAAGACAATAACTGTCCGAAACTGGTCGAGGCGCTTTTCAGGCTGCACGCAGACGGAGCAGAGGTAGTGGTGGCATCCCGCTTTGAGGAGACACCGGTTTATACTATCAGTAATTTACCAGTTGCCCCAAAAAGAAGTATAGGCCGGCAGATCAGCCTGTTTGATGCTGTCGTTGAATAATCCTCTTCCGATAGGTTTATCGTATAGTTGCTTAATAACGCAAGTAGCTACTGCAGGTATTTATACTTCAAAAATACTATCTTTAAATCAGGAAGTACGTTAGGTAACGTATGGCCTGGTAGGGTTAGCCTACTGCAGGCCGCATGTTTAATCTTCACTTAAACCACTTACTGATATGAATGTAACTCTCTCGATTGCACTACTTGCACTATTTGGTTTCAGCGCCCAGGCCCAGACGAGCTCACAGGCAGCTCCGTCTGCCGATGCCCAGATAAAGGCCGCTGTACTGGCCGCACCCACTGATATGCGCGACGGTGCCGCCGTGTATGGCTATGACCGCAACGGTAAGTTTGTTATGCTGCGGAAGGGTACGAATGAGATGATCTGTCTGGCGGATGACCCTGCCCAGGAGGGACTTTCGGTGTCCTGTTACCACAAAGACCTGGAGCCGTTTATGGCGCGTGGGCGGGAACTGAGAAAGGCCGGAAAAGAGTCGAAGGAGATTTTTGAAATGAGAGAGCAGGAGGCTAAAAGTGGGAAGCTGAAAATGCCGAAACAGCCGACCACACTTTTCGTGTATACTGCCGATGCCAATAATTTTAATGCCGCCTCCGGCGAGGTAAAGGATGGCTACCTGCGCTATGTGGTTTACATCCCATATGCTACCTCCGAAAGCACCGGGCTACCCCTGAAACCAAGCGGCCCGGCCATGCCCTGGATCATGTACCCCGGTACGCACGGCGCCCACATCATGATCAACCCGCCCCGCGACTAAGTATAAAGTATAAAATAAAAAAGGCCGGCTTCTCTGAACAACAGAGAAGCCGGCCTTTTTTATTGGTTGAAGTATGAGAGGAAGCCTGCTTAGGCTTTGGTAGTTGCCTCCGTGTTATGCATTACTAAGGCGAGGCATTCTTAGCTGTAGATACGGCAACGCAATGTATAAGTGGTGGCAACTACCTCAAACAAAAAAGCGCGATGCATTGCTGCACCGCGCTTTTCTATACTTCAGAATCATCCCAGGCTATAGTTTTTTCAAGCCTTTCATGTCCTGCTTGCTGCCTTCGTGCACGCTTACGGCTACACCGCCTCCTGGCGCCATGGCCTGCTTCAGCACACTTTTCGAGTTAACGAGCACCTTGCGGATGGTGTATTTCTGCGGGTTCTTGTTCCAGCTGGCATCCTTTGCATCGGCGTAAATTGTGGCGATGTAATTTTTGCCTTTTGGCAGGAAGTCGAAGCGTACGGTGGCGGTGCGGGCGTTCTCATCGGTAACACCACCCACATACCACTCGTTTTTCCCTTTGGCCTTACGGGCGATGGTTACATAATCGCCTGGCTCAGCTTCCTGCACCCAGGTGTTGTCCCAGTCCAAGGCTACATCCTTAATGAACTGGAACGCGTCTGGGAAGCGCTCGTAGTTCTCTGGCAGGTCGGCGGCCATTTGCAGTGGGCTGTACATGGTTACGTAATAAGCCAGTTGCTTCACAAGGGTTGTATTTACACGCTGGTTGCTGCCGGTGCCATAGAAAGAAAGGTCTGTCTGGAAAATACCAGGAGTATAGTCCATTGGGCCACCCATCAGGCGGGTGAATGGTAGAATGGTGGTATGGTCCGGGGCCAGGCCGCCCATAGACTCAAACTCAGTGCCACGTGCCGACTCCTGCGCGATCCAGTTCGGATAGGTGCGGTGCACACCCGTAGGGCGAACAGCCTCATGGCTGTTGATCATAATTTTATACTTTGCGGCAGTTTCAGCAACGTGTATGTAGTGGTTTACCATCCATTGGCTGTCGTGGTGCTCACCGCGGGGAATGATCTTGCCCACATAACCCGTCTTCACGGCGCTGTAGCCATGGTCCTGCATAAACTGGAAAGCCTCGTTCAGGCGGCGCTCATAGTTGGTGGCAGAGCCCGATGTCTCGTGGTGCATCATAATCTCCACACCTTTGTCAGCGGCATATTGCTGCAGCTCCTTTACATCAAAGTCAGGGTATGGCGTTTTGAAATCGAACACGTTCTCTTTCCAGTTACCGAACCAGTCTTCCCAGCCAATGTTCCAGCCCTCTACCAGCACCGCGTCAAAACCGTGCTTGGCGGCAAAGTCGATGTGCTTCTTCACGTTTTCGGTAGTAGCCCCGTGGCGGTTGTTTGGCGTCAGCTCGTTAAAGTCGTCGCTCAGTTTTACGTTCGTCTCTGTGCCGTAAGCCCAGGTGCTCTTGCCTGCCACAAAGTACTCCCACCATACACCGATATACTTTACAGGCCTGATCCAGGAGGTGTCCTCGTATTTGGTTGGCTCGTTCAGGTTCAGGATCAGCCTTGACTCCAGGATGTCAGTGGCTTTGTCGCTTACCACAATGGTACGCCAAGGCGTGTGGGCATCGGTTTGCACATAGCCTTTGTTGCCCACAGCGTCAGGTGTCAGGTGCGAACTCATTTTATAGTTCTTAGGGTCCACGTTCAGGTGCATGGCCGGGTAATTTACAAGCGCCGCTTCGTGGATGTTGATGTACAGGCCATCAGCCGTTTTCATCATGGACGGTGTCTGTACCGACAGGGTGTCAATCGGGTACTGGGCGTGCACATCGTGCGTGGCTTTCTCGATCAACTGCGGGATCTCAGAGATGTTCGAAGTAGTATAGGCATACTCGTTTGTGTCGTAGTCGCCCCTGATCCAGAAGATCTTGTGGTCACCGGCAAGATTAAACTCCGTTTTTTCCTCCTTTATGATGAAATAGCTCAGCTCCGGCTGCTCCGGGAACTCGTAACGGAAGCCCAGGCCATCGTTGAACAGGCGGAAACGGATGTTGATGTGGCGGCCTTTCTGGTCTTTCTGGGCCAGGGTAACAAGCAGTTCGTTGTAATGATTGCGGATGGTTTTCTCCTCACCCATAATTGGCTCCCAGGTATTGTTTACAGTGGTCTGCTTTGTGTCTGTCACTGTAAAACCTTCCATAAAAGAAGAAACGTCCTGTGTCTCCAGGCCCAGTTTACTTTGCTTGATAACCGGCTTCTTCTTGTAAGTCAGTTGGTAGGTCGGCTCACCGTTTTTGGTCAGCTCAAACTTCATTGTAAAGTTTGTGTCGGGGGAGGTGATAACCTGTGCCTGTACCAGCGCGGTGAAAGTACAGAGAAATAGGACTAAAAACATCCTGCGCACCGAGTGGCGTGTCCGCCTTGCGCGTGTTGTGGCTTGTTTAAGGTTCATGTTATACGTAGTGTTCATTGATTTTACACTTGGTTCAGGAAAGGGCGTTCCGCTGTGGGCTTGTATCTGTTGCCCTTTTCCCTTCGCAAATTACGCTAAAAATCGGGTTTTTTCATGTCCCAATTTCCATGCAGGTTGCTGCTGTTGCCGTTTCTACGTAGCGTCAAGGCTTTAAGCGAAGTATAAAGTCAAAAAGCTCCCCTGTTTTGCAGGAGAGCTTTTAAGGCAGGCGGTCAGCAGGTCAAATTAGACTGCAAGTGTAGGGTTTTGTAAAGTATAAAACGGCTGCTATTATATTTACAAGTACGAAGTGCAGTGGCGTTGGCTTCCCATTCTGCAACAGCAGCTTTCAGGTCGGCCTTAAACTGTTTGTTGTTGAAGTAGGCGATGAGCATGCGGTGGGCCAGCAGGCGCGCAGTCTCGTTATCGCTTGGGTAGTGTATGCCCATTATCTCGCGCGATTTGCGGATCTCGTCAGCTACTGCCAGGAACGCCCCGCGCTTTTCAGGGTTTATCTCGCTCCAGATGTACGCCTGTAGGTAAGCCCACAGCGTATGGCCGCTTGCAAAGGCCGGTGAGCTCATCTTAGCCATCGCGTTCAGCTGTGGCTCCAGGTGGTAGGGGCGCGGGCGCAACTGCTGGTACTTCACGGTAAACTCCATCAGACGCATGTCCTGCATGGCACCCTGCAGTAATTTAGAGATGGCCGGGAAATTGGCCGCTGTAACCCCGTCGCCATGCACCTCCCGGCTCACGAAGAACAGGTGTTTCAGGTTCTCCTGGTAAAAAGGGTGGTTCGGCAGGAGGTTAACTTGTGGCCAATACCCGATTTCTCCCAGCATGGCAACACGCTTCTCCTGTTCGGGTGTGCGTCTCTGTTGCAGTTCCAGCAGGTAATTCAGTTCAGAACGTGTCTGGTCGGAGCTGTTGGCCGGGGCCTTAACGCTTTGGCTTATCTGCCGGAACTGCTGATCGGTAAGGTAATGCGGCTTTGCCAGCAGAAAAGTAATGGAGCTGCCGTAATCCGCTCCCGGGTACTGTACCGTATCCATCCAGCTCCGCGCCGGGTTTATACTTGTGCTGTGCGCTTGCAGGGTTTTGTAGTGTTCCGCTGCGGGTTCTTGTTTATGTTGCGCCTCAACGGCAATCCAGGCGAACAGCAGGGGCAGTAAAAGTAATTTTTTCATCATGGTTAGTTTGCTTAAATTTGATTACAAACCGATGACGGAGCGCGGGCCATAAAGACGCAGCTCGGAAAAAATATTTCAAAGTACAACCGGCCCTACCGGTAGCGCATTGACCCGGTATGAAATTAAAAAGCTACTGCTAAGGTTATCAGGCTGAGTTTATACTTAAAGAGGTATGGAAATGACGGAAGAGGAGTTTAAGGCGAAGTATAAGGAGGCGCTGGATGCCGTGATCGCAGCTATGGCCGAGGAACAGGAGATAGACCCAGGTAAGTTTTACAGTATGGTTTGTGTGCTGGAGAACCTGAGTTTTTTCAGCCCGGTGCTGTACGGCGCCCTCCGTAGCAAAAAAGATTAAAACATGGGGCATCGTTGCCCTCAACGTATGGACGAGTTATTTCAGTTTTTCAAGGCCTTTTACCCCATCTCTCCGGCGGCGCAGGAAGCCATTACCGCCATTTCCACCGAAATCTCCATGGCCCGCAACAAGGACCTCCAACCGATCGGCCACTCCTGCAAAACAATCTACTTCCTGAAAAAGGGCATCGCCCGTATCTACTACTACAAAGATGGCATTGACGTCACGGAGAGCTTTGAGTTTGAACATTCCATTGTAGCTCGGGTGGAGAGCCTATTTAGCGGCAGGCCCTCTCGCAAAGGCATTCAGATTGTAGAAGATGCCGAGCTGATCGCTATAGACGCTAACAAGCTTTTCAAACTTTACGATGCATTTCCGGAGATTGAGCGGCTGTTCCGGAAGATCTTTGAGGCGGCACACGTTAACCTGGTGAACCGCCTGGAAAGCCTGCAGTTCCATACTGCCGAGGAGCGCTACAACGACCTCATCAAGGAGTCGCCCGAGATCCTACAGCGTGTCCCCCTCAAGCACATTGCCTCTTATTTGGGCATTACACAGGTGAGCCTGAGCAGGATCAGGGCGAAGCGGTGATTATTTAACATATGTAAAAAGAATCGGGTAATGTGCTGGTTATCTTTGCTATGAGTATAAATAGCAGCGATATGGAGCACATTAAACTTGGGTTAAAGGAAAACTGGCGGCAGTTCGCGCTGCTGGTTCTCATCAACGGCTTTGTGGGAGGCATGGTAGGCCTGGAGCGGTCCATACTTCCGCAGATCGCGGAGCAGGAGTTCGCCATCGCGGCCAAAACGGCTATCCTTTCCTTCATCATTGTTTTCGGTATTGTAAAGGCCCTTACCAATTACTACGCGGGTGCACTGGCTAACCGCTACGGCCGGAAAAACCTGCTGGTGGCCGGTTGGGTGATTGGTATTCCCATTCCCTTTATACTGATGTTTGCCCCCGACTGGAGCTGGATTATTGCGGCAAATGTGCTGCTCGGCATCAACCAGGGCCTTACGTGGTCGAGTACGGTGGTGATGAAGATTGACCTGGTGGGGGAGAAGCAGCGCGGTTTTGCCATGGGCCTGAATGAGTTTGCCGGCTACCTGGCGGTGGCCGTCGTCGCTTTCCTCACAGGCTGGATTGCGGGGGAGTACGGCATCCGCCCTTATCCTTTTTACCTGGGTATCGGCCTGGTCTTTTTCGGACTGATCGGGAGTTGGTTCTGGGTGAAGGACACACGCCACCATGTTGCCAAAGAAACGACCTCAAGCATTATTCCAAGGCTGCAAAGTGTCTTCTGGGACACCACCTGGAAAAACCGCAACCTGGGCTCCGTTACGCAGGCAGGCCTTATTAACAACCTGAACGACGGCATGGCCTGGGGTATCTTCCCGATCATGCTGGCCGGCAAAGGCTTTACGCTGGAGCAGATCGGCATCGTAACCGCTGTTTACCCTGCGGTTTGGGGCATCGGGCAGCTTTTCACCGGAAAAATGGCTGACACGTTCTGTAAGAAGAACATGCTGTTTATTGGTATGCTGCTGCAGGCGGTGGCACTTCTCGCCCTTGTCTGGGCAAGCTCTATGCTGCACTTTGTGGCTTTGTCTACTATACTTGGCTGGGGCACAGCCATGGTTTACCCTACTTTTTTGGCTACTGTGGCAGAAAACACAAACCCGCAGGACAGGGCACAAAGCATCGGTATCTTCAGGCTGTGGCGCGACCTGGGCTATGCCATCGGGGCCATACTGACAGGCGTCATCGCAGACCTGCTAAGTATAAATGCCTCTATTCTGTTCATTGCTGCACTTACGTTTTTATCAGCAGGAATCATCTTTTACAGGATGAGGTGCTATGGCACACGCAGCGCAAACCAATGTTCGGAGAAAGATAGAACGAAAGCAGTGTTTAATCAGGCAAGTATAAAAATGCTTAGCTAACAAAGCTGAGCAGTACTCCCGATGAGGCTCTTTAAGTAATCTGAAGGATGGTTTAGCAACCTCATCGTGGCATGTACTCTATCAATCAAGGCAATACGCTTAAGTATAACACGAACTCCCCGGGCAAACATTTTACAGTAAGCTTGTGTATGATTTGTAAAAGTATGGGGTCCGCTAGAGGAAGTATGCAGTTGCAGCGGCTCCTGGAAAAACAGATTGTATGCATGTAATAACTGTAAAAGCCCCTGAAGGGCAAGGCGAGAATATTGCAGCGGTTGCGTTTCGTTCGGGTGTAAGCCAGGTGTCCGTTCAACAGGCCAGGCAGCAAAGCCCTGACCGTGCTGCAAGGATGCTGGATGTGGTAGAGATTGAAGCAGCCACGCCTAAAACTAAAAAGTTTATAGAAGACCTGATGGCTGCGCCTTACTTTGATCCTCAGACATTTTCCTTCTCCATTCTAAAGTCAGAATCTCAATTCGCGTCTGAGTCGCCCGGCAAAGAAACACATCCGATAGCAAGGCCCAGCACCGATGTGTATGAAGAGCTTTGGCAGTTTGTGAAAGTAACGGTCAGCCTGGCGGGCCGCGTTTTCCTGTCTTCTGTATTGCTGGCGTATGGCATGGTGGAAAACATGCTGCCCCTGATCATAGCCGGCTTGTTGTTTCTGCCCTATCATCATCACATGCTGGCGGTTGGGCTGGGCGCTTGTCTTAAAGAGTGGCGCTTTTTTAGGCAAGGCATACTTGCGCTGTGTGTTTCTACGCTCCTGATTTTTCTAGCTGGTGCCTGTGTGGCGTTTTTCACCGAACCTCCTATCGGTTTCCAGGAGTTGGGCACACCGCTTTCCGGGTTTATACTTGCAATGGTTATCGGGGTGGCAGCGGCCTTAGGTGCTATGGTTGATGCAGGGCGAAGGGAGCTGATCGGGCTTGCAGCAACCGCACACATTTCCATTTTCCCAGTCTGGTTCGGCCTGAAAGCCGTATTTGGTTTTGCTGCCTCTGACAAAGTATGGGAACACCTGGTAACATTCGGCGCAAACATTACATCCCTCACTGTAGCCGCAGCAATAACCTTCGCCGTGATAGGCATGCGGGGAGATGGCATTCGTAGGTTTATCAAGGGCGTTAGCAAGGCCAGGCTTTAACCAGACCATTAGCCCAGACGCCCCTTTCCCTTTAAGTGCTAAAGCCAGTGATTCAATACTGCGGAGTTGTTTTATACTTCTCCCCCTACACTTTTATTGCTAAGCCACCACTGCATCTAAGTATAAAACAGGCACGCTGGGGAGCTAACTTCTTACGTGTAAAATATCAGTGTATGCGATTTATACTTATAAGTGTTGCCTATCTCCTAAAAAACAGCCAGCATGTAGCCTTTCCTTTTTCAATTCGTATTTAGAGCGCTGAACCTTACAAATATTATTAGTCTATCAATTATTTTTTGGCGTAGACGGTAGCAACTTCAAAGGCACAGCTCAGATACAAAGCAAAAAGGCTGGAGGAATCCTTAATTAAAATTAAAAAAGCAACACGTGACTGATAGTGAGCAGGATAAAAACGAAAGGCCTGTCCGGAAATCTCTGAAGGAGTATGCCCGCGGTATTGCAGGAGGGCTGCTGTTCAGCTTTCCGCTGCTGTACACCATGGAGGTATGGTGGGCCGGCTTTATTGCAAAACCCGTGGACCTGATCGTGCTGGTAATCGTTACCTACCTGCTCTTGCTTGGCTATAACCGTTTTGCCGGCATGCACCCGGACGCTTCCTGGGAAAGTGTTTTTATAGATTCTGTGGAAGAGATGGGCATCGGCTTGTTGCTCTCATTCGCCGTGCTCCTGACCCTGAATAGGATACAGCTAACCGGCATGAGTACCGATGAACTGATGGGAAAAGTTATTATTGAGGCTATGGCCGTTTCTATCGGGGTGTCTATCGGTACAGCTCAGCTAGGGGCCGAGGAGCAGGAGGAAAAGGAGGAAAAAGAGAAACAGGAGCGGGAATCCAGGGGGCGCGGCTCTAAGCTGGGCCTTTTCGTGCTGGGCCTTTGCGGGGCCATCATCATCGGGGGCAACGTAGCGCCTACCGAAGAGGTTATCCTGATAGCTGTGGAGGCTAAGCCATCCCATATATTAGCCATGGCTATACTTTCGCTTTTACTTAGTGTGGTGGTGGTGTTCTTCAGTAATTTTAAGGGAACCGCAGGGCCATCTTCCAATAACCTTCTCTACGATATTACCTTCGATACATGCATGAGCTATCTTACGGCCCTAGGCGCTTCTGCTTTTGTACTGTGGTTTTTCGGGCGCTTTGATGGCGTAAGTTTCTGGGTAGCTTTTTCGCAGGTAATCGTGCTGGGCGTACTTTCGTCCCTCGGTGCCTCTGCAGGCCGCCTCTTGATCAAGTAAATATGCTTTGAAATGGAAAAGAACAATGAAATGCAGGAACAGTCAGGAAATAACCAGAAACTGGCTGTAGAAAACCGGCATGAGGAGAAAAAGAACTGGCTGGAGTGGTCTGTTTTTGCTTTAAGCATTGTGCTTGTACTTGGAATATTGGTTTACCTGGCTTATCAGGCTTTTACGCATAAAGCATCAACACCTGATTTGTATGTACAGGTTTGGTCTGATCCATCGGCCAACGCGCCTAACCGTTATCATATCCTGCTGGAGAATAAAGGTGGGGCAACGGCTGAAGAAGTAACTATTGAGTTGGTGCTGGTGCAGGGCGGGAAAGAAGTGGAGAAAGCCCAGTTGCAGATTCCTTTTGCTCCCCAGGAGTCGAAGCGGGAAGGGTGGGTGAACTTTACAAATAACCCCATCAAGGCAGATACAATAGTATCCAGGGTAGTGAGTTATAAGAAACCCTGACTTACATGTTTAAGTGATTATCAGAAGCTGGAAATGGCAAAACAAAAAGTATCGGGCAAGTATAAACAGCGCAAAGGGGCACCAATGCCAAAGGGGCGCCTACTAGCCATTGGCGGCCACGAAAACAAAGGGAATGGCGAAGCGCTAAAAGATGAGCAATCCCGGAACATAGACTTTGAGAGTGAGGAAATCCTGAAGTTTTTTATATCAGAGATAAAAGGCGATAACCCGCTAGTGGCTGTTATCCCCACTGCCTCTTCTATTCCTGAAGAAATGGGCAGGGAGTATATAAAGGTATTTAAAAACCTGGGAATAAAACGTGTGGAGGTATTGGATATTCGCTCCCGCGACGATGCCAATGACCCCAGCCATTATGATGTGATTAAGCGAGCTGCGGCGATCTTTTTTACAGGTGGCGACCAACTGCGACTGACATCCATTTTAGGTGGTACCCCGTTGCTGCAACTGATGAAAGAACGCTTCACGTACGACGATATCCTGATAGCCGGTACCAGTGCCGGAGCCACTGCTTTATCTACGCCCATGATCTATGAAGTGATGACGCATGGTGGTTTTCTGAAAGGGGATGTGCGCATTACCACGGGTCTGGAGTTTCTGAAAAATGTGGCTGTTGATACCCACTTTATAGAACGGGGGCGCATTGTGCGCATGAGTCAATGCATCGTAACTAACCCGGGTTGCATCGGCATGGGTTTGGAAGAAGACACGGCAGCTTACATAACCGAGGGAAAGGAAGTAGAGGTAGTTGGCAGCGGACTGATGACCATAGTGGATGGCATGGATATGACCTGCACAGATATATACAAGATAGGTACTGGTGAGCCTTTCTCTGTGCGCGGCCTGCGCGTGCACCTGCTCTCAGGCGGCGAGAAGTACACCATCCCTACCTACGACCAACTGCACCTTTAAGCGAAAGCGGTGGCCTTTAATTGTCAGGCAAATTTCGTATACCCGGTGTAAGAACTCATACTTTAAAGAACTAAGCTATCGCTTTATGGTGCGCAGTTATATAAACGTTAAAATAAGGAGATTACATTTTGCCTGATTCCTGATAGGAGCATACTTGCAGTGCGCTACTTAATTTCTTTCCGCAGCAGCTGTGCGTTTATGGCCACGATCACCGTACTTAAACTCATCAAAGCGGCTCCCACGGCTGGCGAAACCATAATCCCTTGGCTATAGAGCACACCGGCGGCAAGTGGCAACGCGATCACGTTATAGCCTGTGGCCCAGATCAGGTTCTGTATCATCTTTCGGTAAGTGGCTTTCCCAAACAATATTAGCGATGCAATGTCCTGCGGATTGCTATTCACAAGTATAATATCGGCTGTCTCGGCGGCTACGTCTGTGCCTGAACCAACGGCAATGCCTACATCGGCCTGTGCAAGGGCAGGGGCATCGTTCACACCATCGCCGGTCATGGCTATGAATTCCCCTTTCTCCTGGAGTTCCTTTACCTTCTCCTGCTTTTGGTGCGGCAGCACATTGGCCAGGTAGCCGTCCATCCCCAGCTTGTCGCTCACGCTTTTGGCAACACGTTCATTATCGCCGGTAAGCAGCAGGTTTTTGATGCCGTTCTCCTTCAGCACCCTTATCGCTTCGGCAGATTCTTCCCGTATCTGGTCGCGCATGGTGATGTAGCCCACAGGCTCTTTGTTAAGAAGCACATAAACCACAGTTTCCACGCCTTCCTCTGCAGTACTGGCCGGCACCTCAATCTCAAATTCTTTGATGTAGTTTGGCCCCACCACCTTAACGTCTTTGCCTTCTACCGTACCTTCCAGTCCTTTCCCGGGCAGGTAGTTAAAGGTTTGGGAAGGGGGTACGATTACACCTTCTTCTTTCGCTTTCCTAAGTATCGCCTGTGAGATAAAATGCTCAGAGTTCTGCTCTATACCGGAGGCCAGGCGCAACATCTCCCGTTTCTCCATAACACCATTAAAAGTTTCAACTGACGCGATTTCGTGGGAACCGCGGGTAAGCGTGCCTGTTTTATCGAAAATAACGGTGGTGATTTTTCGTGAGTTCTCGAAGGCGGTGCGGTTACGGATGAGCAACCCGTTGTTTGCTGAGACAGCCGTTGAAATTGCCACCACCAGCGGCACGGCCAAGCCTAAGGCGTGGGGGCAGGAAATAACCATCACGGTAACCATGCGCTCCAGGGCAAAGGAGAACTCCTGGCCTAAAATTAACCATACGGTTAACGTTCCGAAGCCTGCAGTAAGGGCAATGTAGGTAAGCCATTTGGCAGCACGGTCGGCCAGGCGCTGTGTCTCTGACTTTGTTTTCTGCGCCTCCTGCACCAGATTAATCACCTTGTTTAGGTAACTCTCTTTTCCGGTATGCTCTACCCGTACCCGCAGCGAGCCGTTACCGTTAATGGATCCGCCTATCACATTGTTGCCTTGCATTTTCTTTACCGGCTTGCTCTCACCGGTTAGCATACTTTCGTTCAGGTGACTTTCTCCGTCTTCAACCACTCCGTCGGCGGGTACTTTCTCGCCTGGCTTCACCAGTATAAGGTCGTTTCTTTTAAGATCCTCAATGCGGACTCTTACTGTTTCCCCATCCCTTATCAGCATGGCTTCTGCGGGCATCATACTTACCAGCAACTCCAAAGCTTTTGAGGCACCGAGTACCGAGCGCATTTCAATCCAATGGCCCAGCAGCATGATCACGATCAGGGTGGCCAGTTCCCAGAAAAAATCCATGCCCTCCAGGCCAAACACGGTTGCGGTGCTGTAAACATAGGCCACTGTTATAGCCACCCCGATCAGGGTCATCATGCCGGGAGCCCCTTTCTTTACCTCATCTGCCAAACCCGTTAAGAAAGGCCAGCCACCATAAAAGTAAATGATCGAGGAGAGTGCAAAGGCAATATACATGCTGTAGGGTATGTCCAGCGAGAAGCCCAGGATATGCTGCACCATCGGGCTAAGTATGATCACAGGCACGGCCAGCACCAGCGACACCCAAAAACGCTTCTTAAAATCTTCGATCATCATGCGGTGATGGTCGTGCCCGTGTTCTCCGTGCGGTGGGTGCCAGGTAGTATCCTTGTGCATGGCGTGCTCGTGGCCGTGCAGTGTTTTTTCCTGCAACTTTTCCTCCGTGCGGTCAATTTTTGCATCTGCATTTGCTTTGGGGCTATGTTGCTGGTGCAGATTATGCTTATGGTCGTGTTCCTTCATGTTTTAGAGAAATACCTTCTGTTACTGCCGTTTCTATAACTTCCTTAATCCTAAAACCCTAAACGATAATTGGGTAAATAAGGATTACCGCCCCGAATTATGCAAAACAAGGTAGGGCATCAATGTCTGAAATAAATACTCAGCCTTTGTTATGCACTTACAGCTAAACAAATTATATGAACTACAGCAAAAGACCATAACAGCCGAGGGTACGGCCTGGGTGTTTCTCCAAGAGTCAGGGAAGCAGCGTTTTGTTAGTTGGGCGATGTATGAAGTATAGCAGAAGCAAACCCGCCCGGCCAGCAAGGTATTTAAGTAAGAAGTTCTCAAACCACGTAAGCTATACCACAGCCTGATTGGGCATGGCAGGTAGTCCTTTACAGCGCCTTGCAACGTTAAACAGGGTGCTATAATCTTTCATTTTTAGCCATGCAGGAGCAGCTGCTGTAAATCTTCCTGCCTTATAACCGTAGGCTAGGGAGAAATTATGTTTGATCAAAAGTATAAAGCTATATGAATGTTAAACCGTCAAAGCTTCCGCTTTATGGTGCGCTGGCTGCCAACCTGGCTATCGCCATCATGAAGTTTATCGCAGCTGGCTTCAGCGGAAGCTCCGCAATGCTCTCCGAAGGAATCCACTCTTTAGTTGATACCGGAAATGCACTGTTACTACTATTAGGGTTAAAGAAAAGTCAGAAACCTGCCGATGCCTCGCATCCCTTCGGGCATGGCAAAGAGTTATACTTCTGGTCACTGATTGTAGCTATCCTGATCTTTGCCGTTGGTGGGGGCATGTCTATTTACGAAGGCATCGCTCATTTAAACCACCCGAGCCCGTTGCAGGACCCGACGCTGAGTTACATCATACTTGGAGCGGCGATGGTTTTTGAAGGTATAGCCTGGGCCGTAGCCTATAAAAGCTTCTCCAAAACAAGGGTAGATAAGAATTTCGTTCGTGCCTTACGAGCCAGTAAAGATCCCGCCACTTTCACCGTGTTGTTCGAGGATTCAGCTGCCATCATGGGTTTGGCCGTCGCATTCCTTGGTGTGTTTCTGAGTCATCAGTTCAACAACCCATATTTTGATGGTATCGCTTCCATTGCGATCGGATTAATACTGGCTAGTGTGGCTGTGTTCCTGGTGGTAGAAAGCAAAGGTCTTTTAATAGGGGAAGGAGCAAATAAACTGACTGTAGAAAGTATAAGTAACATCGCCAACGCAGACCCAGCCGTGGAAAGGATCGCACCACCGCTAACCATGCACTTGGGGCCATTCGAAATTCTCTTGGCTATGGACATAAAGTTTAAAAGCCAACTTGCCTCTGGGGAGGTTGAGGCCGCCATAGTGCGCCTGGAAAAGAGATTACTGGAGCAGCACCCGGAGGTGAAGCGCATTTTTATTGAGGCAAGGTCCATCACATCGAAGGAGCCAAATGCTTAAGGCATAGGATACTACAGTGGCAGCGCTTGTTGCACTTCAAATAAAAGGCCTGGCCGCAGATTTTATCATTGTTTGCCCTATATAGGAAACTGCTATTTAGGCACTCCGTTTTAAAGAGTTCTTGAATAAATGTTTAAACTAAAGAAAGGAGGACAAATGTTCTATCACGTAAAGGAGCTACAGTTCAACGCACGCGTGTCCGGACCTGACCCAGCTTTTGCCAGCCTGCTGCTGGAGCAGTTTGGTGGGCCAAACGGGGAGCTTAAGGCAGCGATGCAGTACTTTACACAAGCCTTTGCCATGCGGCAGCCCCATCCCGACAAGTATGATTTGCTGATGGATATTGCCACAGAGGAGTTCAGCCACCTGGAAATTGTGGGTGCTACTATTCAGATGCTGCTCGGAGGCATAAACGGAGAACTGAAAAACGCAGCCGATCAGGCCGAAATTATGCAGCTGTTGGATGGTAAGGCAACGAAAGAAGACTTCATCCATAACGCCATGCTCAATCCGCAGTTCCTGGTAGTAAGCGGCGGAGGCCCTACTGTTACCAACAGCCAGGGAGTGCCGTGGTCAGGCTCGTACGTTACAGCCAACGGAGACCCAACCGTAGACCTGCGCTCCAACATTGCGGCGGAGTCAAGGGCCAAGATCGTGTACGAGTACCTGATGAAGTTCACTGACGATCCTTATGTAAAAGAGACGCTGAACTTCCTGATGACGCGCGAGGTGGCGCACTTCCAGATGTTTGAAGCGGCTCTGGAAACCATACAGCCAAACTTCCCGCCAGGCATCCTGCAAAGCGACCCGCGCTACAGCAACAGTTACTTTAACATGAGTAACGGTGCCGATGCCAAAGGCCCCTGGAACGAAGGCAAGAGCCCAGGGCTTGGGGAAACCTGGCAGTACATCCATGAGCCATTTGAACATGTGGTGGAAACCAACGGTATGCTAAACCATGGTTCTAGAGGCACAGACCGAACAAAAGAAAGTGTGGCACGAAAAGACAAAGAATTAAGCCAGGAACGTAGCAAAAAAGTAAAAGCTGCCGTACCAAGTGGAGAAAACCAATGGTGCGAATATCCTCAGAACAGCATGTAAGCTGGGGGTAAAAAAGGCTTATGACTAACAAAGAGAGCAAACTAAAAACGAAAAATGAAGCAGGGTCGGTAGAGATTGAGTTCTATACCGACCCTCTTTGTTGCTGGAGCTGGGCGCTGGAGCCGCAGTGGCGCAAGCTGCGCTTTATGTACCGAGGCAAAATAAAATGGCGCTACCGCATGGGTGGCCTCATTCCTAACTGGAACAGCTTTCAGGACCCGATCAATAGTATAAGCCGCCCGCTGCAGATGGGGCCTTTGTGGTTGGAGGCAAAGTATAAATCCGGCATGCCCATACAAGACAGGGTGTGGTATGAAAATCCTCCAAAATCATCTTACCCGGGCTGTATTGCGGTAAAGGCAGCAGCACTGCAATCACCAGTGGCGGCAGAGGCTTACCTAAGGAGGGTGCGGGAGGCGGTAATGCTGCACGGTAAAGACGTGTCAGACTGGGAGGTGCTGCAGCAAATAGGAGAGGAGCTGAGCCAGGAAAACAGTGATCTACTAGATTTTGAAAGGCTGCAACAGGGCATGGGAAGCCAGGAAGCACGCAAAGCTTTTGAGGAAGACCTGTTGCAGGTGCGGCTGCACAACATAAGCAGGTTCCCGGCCCTGACGATGAAGCGTGAAGGAGAAGGCAAGGGCGTATTGATTGTGGGCTACAGACCTTACGAAGCGCTGGAAGCCGCCCTGTTAGAGGTGGCTCCTGAACTAGAACCTATTCAGCATACAACCGACGAGGTGGAGTACAGAAGGTACTGGGGCAGCATTACAGAGCGCGAACTAAAGGAAGCATTAAAGCAAGAAACGAAAGAGCACCCCATGTCCGATTAAATATTAGAAGTATGAAATCTATACAACTTACCGAAGCAAACGCCACATTACGCCTGGAAGGAGACGAAGCCACCAGAAGTATGGACATCAGAAACGTAGAGGTCAAAGAATGGCCATCCTCAGGTGGCGGTATCAAATTAACCGTGTTTGACGAAAAGGACATTCCCATTTACAACCAGGTTATGAAGCAGGGGAAAGCGAAGGATGATGGAGCCATTACGGTTGACAAACGCTTTGTCTTCTATGACCATTTGGCCGTTCGTTTCGAAGCCGAAAAGCCTGAGAGTAAATTTACGCTGGTTATCAATTTTGATTAAGCAAGTTTAAACCGCCGGCTCCAGGAATGTTATTGCCTCAGGCTATACTTAAAACATGGTATGGTAACTATAACGTACTGATAGCTGTAAGTATAGCTATCAGTGCAATTTGAGAAGTATTAACTTGCTTTCGAATTTGCATTCCGAAAGCAAGTTAATACCAGGATTTGCAGTCTTTACACCCTGCCGGCTGTTAGGTTGGGGCTTAAAGTAAAGAGTTCAGGTTGCCGTTGCTTAAATATCCTGGAATAGAGGCAAATTCCCTCTTCAGAAGGTGCAAAGTCCGTCTCGCAAAGGGCAATTTCCCCTCCTCGGAGGGGTTAGGGGTGGGTTTATACCTTAGTAGGCAAAGGTAGAGAACCAATGCCGTTGACATAATTAAAAAACTATCTGTGGTGTCATTTCGAACTGGGGGTAGGGACCCTCATCTAGTGAGAAATCTATCCAGAACTAATGCAGAAAGTATTCTAGAAAGATCTCTCCTGTCGTCGAGATGACAGTTTTAGCTAAAGTTGAGAGCACTGGGTTCAGGGGATGGGTTAACACGAATACATAAAGTATAAACTATGAAAAAGAACTTACTCTATGCCATGGCAGGTGTGCTGCTTTTCTATTCCTGCACATCAACGCCTACCACCGAAGAAACAACCGAAACAGCTACCACTGAACAGGCTTCTGTGGATTCTGTCGGGCTGCAACTGATCGCCTCCGACCTTGTCTCACCTGTTTTCCTGACCCAGCCGTCCAATGACGACAGGCTGTTTATACTTGACCAGGTAGGGGAGGTGCGTGTGGTGAAGGACGGTAAACTACAGCCAGAGCCTTTTCTTGATCTGAAAAGTAAGATCGTAAAGTTAAAGCCTGAACATGAGGAGCGCGGACTGCTGGGGTTGGCTTTCCACCCGGAGTTTAAAAGCAACGGCAGGTTCTTTGTCTACTATAGCGCACCGCTGCGAAAAGGAGCTCCTAACGACTTCAACCACACCAGCGTGATCGCCCAGTATACAGCTTCAGGTAGCAACCGCGAAAAGGCAGATCCGAACTCCGAAAAGGTGATCATGTACGTGGACCAGCCGCAGGATAACCATAATGCTGGTACATTAATGTTTGGTCCTGATGGTTACCTGTACATCAGCCTGGGGGACGGCGGCAACAAAAACGATATCGGCACCGGCCATGTGAGTGACTGGTATAAGGAGAACGACGGTGGCAACGGGCAGGACGTGAAGCAGAACCTGCTGGGCAGTATCCTGCGCATCGACGTGAACAGCGGTGCTTCGTACGGCATTCCTTCCGATAATCCGTTTGCCGATGGCAACAACGGCATGAAAGAAATTTACGCTTACGGCCTTCGTAATCCATACCGTTTTTCCATTGATCAGGAAACAGGAATGATCATAGCCGGTGATGCGGGGCAGGTACTGTATGAAGAGATGAACGTGATCAAGAAAGGCGCCAACTATGGCTGGAATGTAAAGGAAGGAACCAGCTGCTTCAACGCCGCCGACAACAAGAACCCCTTACCGGACTGCCCTGACGAGGATAGTCTGGGCACGAAGTTCACAGACCCCGTGATAGAGTTTAAGAACAGCATGAGTTTCCCGCAGGAAGGCCTGGGCATCGTGGGAGTGGGCGGTTACGTGTACAGGGGGCAGAAGTATGAAGGGCTTGATGGAAACTACCTGTTCGGCGTCTGGACACAGCACCATGGCAAACCGGACGGTGCCATTTTCGCGGCACAAGTATCCGGTGAAAACGGGCCGTGGCAGCACCGCAAGCTGCACTTCAGGAACAGGCCAGATAATGCTTTCGGGCACTACCTGTTAAGCTTCGGTCAGGACAATAGCGGAGAGGTGTATCTGCTTGGAAATGAGAAAGAAGGGCCAACCGGAAAAACGGGTAAAGTATACCGTATTGAGTAACCATGCCTGGTGTTGGGTGTACCTATGATATAGACATATGTAACATTAACCATATGTGCTAAGTATACCTTTGAACATCGTGATAATGGTGCAAAAAATATATGTACCCAGGCGCAAAGGTGATTGGTGAGTTGAAAACACAAATTTTATCAGATGAAAAAAAATGAGGTTTCCGGTTTAAAGTATCTGACTTACGTTTTGGCGCTGCCTGCTGTGCTGCTGTTCTCTTGTTCGGGAAAAGAAGAGACACGCGGTGATGAGGAAGCGGAGGCGGTGCAGGAGGTACACCAGGAAAGCCGGAGAAAAATAGACCCGTCGGCCATTGCCTTGCCGGCAGGTATGAAGATAGAAGCCGTTGCCGAAGGCCTGAGCTACCCCGTGGACGTAACCTTCGACGACAAGGGCAACACATACATAGCCGAGGCAGGCGGCCATACGTACGGTACCAAACCGGATCGGGCACCGGAGGCACGTATACTTCAGCTGTTGCCCGACGGTACTACCAAAGTGCTCTACGACAAGGTAGTGCCCATGAACATCATCAAAAGCAAGGATTCTTCCGAAGACATGGAAGAGGGCCTGATACCGCCGCTGACCGGCGTAACCTACTACAACGGTAAACTGTACATCTCCCACCGCAGCCGCTATTCCACCTACGACCTCGAGTCGGGGGAGTTTGAGACCATCATCAACGGCCTGCCATCCTGGGGCGAATTCCTGAATGCCAAGCCGATTTTCAAAGACAACAAAATGTACTTCTTCCTGTCCACACAAGGCAATACAGGCGTACAGGAGAAACATTGGGTAGAGGTGATCAACGATTTTAATAAACCTGAGGCTAAGGAAATTCCCGGGGAAGACATTATCCTGACAGGCAAGAACTTCTGGGTGCCCACCGATAAAATGACCATTGTGGACGCGGACTCTTTGGAGACGGGCGTGTACGTAAAGCTCGGTGAAAAGACAACCGCAGGGCAGGTGATAAAAGGGCAGGAGATCTGCAACGGCGCCTTCTTCAGCTGCGACCTGGATGGCAAAAATATCAAGCGCATTGCCTGGGGATTACGCTCCAGCTTCGGCTACCGTTTTTCACCGGATGGCAAACTCATCACTACCATGAACAGCGCCAACCCCATGCCGCCGCGCGGTTTATACTTCGACTACGAGCCGGTGTATGAAGTGGTGCAGGGCGAATGGTACGGCTGGCCAGATTTCTTCAGCGGCATACCTATTACAGACGAACGCTTTAGTGGCAAAGATAAGATATGGGATTTTGTACTGACTGAGGAAACGCACCGCAAGCTGCTGAAGGGAAAAGACAAACCGCGCCAGCCCATCGCGTTACTGCCGGTGCATAGCGCGGCCCAGGGCATGGTGTTCGGTAACAGCGCTTTCGGCGTGCCGGAGCAGGACATACTGGTGGCGGAGTTCGGTACCATCGTGCCGGAGTTCAAAGGCAAAGAATATCACCCGAAACTACCCAAAGGAATGCCTGAGGAAGAAAACGCACCACCCGGCGTAAAGTATAACTGGCCCGGCTTTAAGGTGCAGCAGGTAAACCTGAAAACCGGCGAGGCAAAAGATTTTATCTATAACAAGAACAGCCTTCCGTCTTCAGTAAAAAACACCGGCGGCCTGGAACGCCCCCTGCAAATGGAGTGGGGCAAAGATGGCTCATTATACATTGTTGATTTTGGTGTGGTAGAGTTTGATGACACAGGCATGAACGCCATGCCTTTTACTGGTGTGCTCTGGAAGGTGAGTAAGGGGAAGTAATAGCTCGTAGCTGTAAATCATCCCCCTACCCCCTTCAAAGGGGGAAAGTCAGCACGAGTATTCTTGAACTGAACTTTATACCTGTAGCAACTGAACTTTATACCTGTAGCTCAATGCTCCGACGAAGCATAAAAGTTAAAAGCTTAGGTAGTAGAGAAAAGTCCCCCTTTGAAGGTGGAAGGGGGATGACAAGCATTGCGGATTAAGCTTTGCATGAAACGGGGACAAGGAAGTCCCCTTCAGACAGCTTCCGGACAAGGATGTCCGGAAGAGCAGTAGATAGACTGACAAATTATTAAACAAGTATAAACCTAACCTATAAACTATGGCTGTTGCCGCTACAATATTCTTCTTTGTTGCCATGCTGGTGGGGGCCTTGCTGTTGTCGCATGTGCTGCAGGGGAAGATGGCTCCGAAAAAGCTGCTGATGCTGCATGCCGGGAGCTTTGCTCTGGGGCTGTTGCTCCTGATCCTGTTTGCCATCATCACCGATAAACCTGAAAAGCAGATTGCCACCATCGTGATTTTTGCGGTGGCTGCCCTGGTTGGTTTTATGCTCTTTTCGCAGAAGAAAAAGCACCAGCATATGCAGAAGTGGCTGGCCATTGTGTACCAGGCAATAGGTATGGGCGGCCTGATCTGGCTGCTCATTTTTGTGTTGAACTAAAAAGATAAACTATGAAGTGGACATATCCGGTCCTGACTTTTTTGGTGGTGCTCATACTTGGGTTTGGCCTTCTGAATGTGCTGAAGGAGGACCTGGAAGTTGCTCCCTGGGCTGAGAAAGGGGCCATGGAAGGGCGCATGATCGCCCACACCAAAAACGTGACCCGTGTAGTGGCCCAGAATGCCACTGACCTGCACGAATACCTGAAAACAGCCATCCCCTACGAGGAGGCAAAAGTGGCCGACATGGCGCCATCCGAAAAGAACTGGCAGGAGTTTGTAACGCAAAGTATAAAAGTAGCCGATAACCCGCGCCACGTGCTGGTGCTGCCAGGCGGTGGCAAAGAGGCCTTACAATGGGCCCTGCCCGCTATCTACTATGCCTTTTACTATGGCTCCCCGGTGCTGTTTGCTGAGAACGGACAATTGACCGGGCAGAACGCAGCGCAGTACCGTAACCTGAAAGCTTTTATCATCGGCCCGGATGAGTTTATACCTTCTGACATAGAAGATAATTTTGAGGGAGCCGAACGGATAGTGGGCAAAGATCTTACGGACCATGCCATAAAAATTGCAGAGTTGCGCGATGAGGAGCACGAGTTTGGCTGGGGCCGCGTACGTAACCGCCGCACCGGTTACTTTCATTATGTAGTTACCACACCCAAACACACTCTGGAAGGACTGGCCGCTTTGCCGTATGCCGTGAGCAACAACGCCACGCTGCTGTATGCCGGAGACGAAGGCGGATTGCCAGCTGCGTTGGACCGCTACGTCTGGAGCCAGCGCACCGACTGGATGGTATCGCCTTCCGAAGGACCTTTTAAACATTTCTGGCTGGTGAGCAATGATGTGAGTTATGCTGCCCAGAGCCGCCTGGATTTCTCCATTGAGAAAGCTGAGTATGCAAGTATGGGTCCGGTTGCGATGGGCTATATGGAGGCCTTGGCCATCATGCTCATTGTGCTGGGTATCGCTTCAGCTATTTTCGTGATGATACACAGCACCTATACCTTGCACATGGTGCACATGCCTATCAAAATTGCCTGGTCCATGACCTCGCTGGTGCTTCCTGTACTTGGTCCTATACTTTACCTGAACGCTTACCGCCGCCCGGCTTACAAAGATGAAAAGGGCATGTGGCATTGGCTTCGTCCGCAGAACATACAAAGCGCCGCCGCTACGGCCATGGGCTTTGGCTACGGAGCGCCTACCATGATCGCGGTCGGCTTCCTGTTCGTATGGTTCGGTTTCCCGATCTTCTTCCCGGAGTGGATTGAAGGGCCTTTCTTCTGGCTCGGGGCCGGTATGCCGATCATGATGATTGCCATGTACGTGCTGACGGTGCTGATCGTAGTGCCGATGGTGCAGTACCCGATGAAAGAAATGATGATGGACATGCCAAAGAAAAAGCTGGCAATGATGGCTTTGAAAACTACCGCATTAAGTATGGCCGCCGTGAGTTTAGGCATGATGACAACCGCCTGGTGGACGATGATGTACCACATCCCGATGATGCCGAAGGAAGACGACATACTTTGGTTCGGGGTAATGTGGCTGGCTTCTTTTGCCGGTTTTCTGGTGGCATGGCCGCTGAACTGGCTCATGATCCGTTCTCACTTAAAACCCGGAAACGTATGATTGGATTACGCTATATATACACGCTTGCTATACTTACTGTGTTCAGTTCATGTGGCAAAACCGAAGGTCCGGCTGGTGCCGGTAGCCTGCCTTTGCAGAACGAGGCCAGCTTTACAGCCTACACGGTAAGGTTGCCTGGCAAATCGCCTGAAGAGCAGGCCATACTTTTAACCCAGACAGTTTACCCGGCTACCCGCGAAGACAACGCGGTGGGGGCTATTATACTTGTTCCGCAGGACGAGATCATTGCCTTTACGGCTATGCACCGCATTACGCACATGCCCGTGAACGCGCCCATGATGTACCTGACCAAAGATGGCCATGTATCCGAAGCCACCTTGCGCGAGATGAAGCGACTGAAACCGGACGGTGTGCTGAACGACAAACGGATAGATGTATACGCCGTGAACGTGCCGGAGGCAGAAGTGAACAAGGTAAAGGAAATCCTGGGCTACAAGGTTAGGTCTTTTTATGCCGACAACCCGGTGCAGTTAGCCGAGGTACTGGACCGCTGGCAAGCTGCCCTGAAGTCTGACCACCCCGATGAAGTGATCATCTCCGTACTTGACCACCCGGATGGGCTGAAGCATGGCATCGGGGCCATGGGCTGGAACGCGCACATGGGCAAGGGCTTCGCCTGGGTGTACAAAGACTCTATACCGGAGGCAACCAAACGCATACTGGAAAGGCGCTCCGGCGACCACGGTTCTTACATTTACCTGACCGGCGGCCCGGACGTGATATCGAATAAGGTTGCCAAGGAGCTGGGGCGCTACGGTTTGGTAAGGAGAATCTTTGGCGAAAACGTGTACGCTTCGAACACCGTGAATGCTGGCTACAAAGACTATGGCCGCAACTATGGCTGGTGGTGGAACTGGGAGCAGCGAGCCCTGGGCTGGGGCATTGCGCAGGCAGGCCACAACTTCATCATCGGCAACGCCGATAACATGCTGGGCATGATTCCGGCGGCTGTGCTGGGGCACATGGGCAAACATGGTCCTATACTGCTGGTGGCGCAGGACAGCGTGCCGCAGGCCGTAAATAAATACCTGACCATGGTGAAGCCTTTCCCGACAGGGCCGCAGGAAACCATTCTGAACTACGCCTGGATCATCGGCGACACAGGCACCGTATCAGAGGCTACGCAGCGGGAAGTGGATTTCCTGTTGTCGCCGTTCAAGAATCCAAAGGCAGCTAAACCGCTTTCAGAAGCAGACACACTACAGAAAAAATGAACAACCATACCGATAAAAAAGACGCAGACTTAATTGTAGGCTACACCAACTATGACCCGGAGGGGCAGGCGGTGTACCATCCTGCCATCATGAAAATGGCCATCATTTGGGCTATCGTTTTAGGAGTTATACTTGGCTATGTGGGCTACATGGTTTCTTCCGGTGCCTGGCCCATACGCGACCTGGGGCAGTATGCTACTTCGGGTACTGCCGTGAGTTTTTTTGTGGGAGCCGTTACAGGTATAGCATTAGGAGGGCTGATCGGCGCCCTGATAGGCATGGGTAAGATGAAGCACAAGAGCCGGGACATGTAAGTATGGCGGAAGAAAAAGACTATACTGCCTATGAGCAGGTAAAAGAGATCGGCAATTCTCCTTCTGCCAAGGCCATTCACGACGCCATCTACAAAGAGGCGGAATCGGAACTGGAACGTCCCTCGTCAAACCTTTTCTGGTCTGGCTTGGCGGCTGGCTTATCTATGAGTTTGTCCCTGATCGTAGAAGGTGTGCTGGGGGCTTACCTGCCAGATGCGGAATGGACGGTGTTAGTGTCGAGCTTTGGTTATACCATCGGCTTTGTTATCGTTATACTTGGCAAGCAGCAACTGTTCACGGAGAATACACTCACACCCATTTTACCGCTCCTGCACCATAAAACGCTGGAGAAATTCCGGAACGTGATGCGCCTTTGGGGAGTGGCGCTGTTTGCCAACCTGTTGGGTACTTTATTTGTCGCCTTAGTTGTAGCGCATACGTCGGCCTTTGACCCGCATGTACTGGAAACCTTTGCCAAGCTAGGCCATGAGGCGATGCAACCAGACTTCGGAACGGTGCTGCTGCGGGGCGTGTTTGCCGGCTGGCTTATTGCGCTGATGGTCTGGCTGTTGCCTTATGCCGGTACGGCTCGGGTATGGATCATCATACTTATTACCTACGTGGTAGCCATCGGGCACTTCAGCCACGTCATCGCCGGCTCCATGGAAACCTTTACGATTGCTGCTATGGGTGAAACAACATGGGGGAACGTGCTGCTAAATTATACTTTACCTGCCCTGATCGGGAATATACTTGGCGGTGTGGTACTGGTAGCAGCCATCAACCACGCGCAGATACAGTCCGGTGATAAAGAAAAGTCGCACACGCAGGCTTAACTGCCTTTTTCCAGTTCCCTTTTCCTTAGCTCATACTCTGCTGTGTCTATTTCACCGGAGGCATATCTTCTTTTAAGTATGTCAAGGGGTGTTTCCCTGCCTCCTTGTTGAAACGTTCTTTGGTTTTTGCCTACGCTAATTAAATAACCGAAAAAAAACAAAGCGGCTATAACCCAGAATATCCACCAAAACATATGCATTCCCCAATAATGCCAGTCACCATCCATGTGCCACATGACTCATTTGTATTGTTTTATAGTTGTTTTTACGGTTTTAGAGCAAGGATGTGGGTGAAATAGTTGAGCCAATGAACAATTAATGACTTTTTCAAGTAAATACCGCCAGTTTAAGCGCAGCGGGAACTTGTGGTTGGGTATGATTGCCAGTTTGTAACTGGCGATCATATAAGTATGACGAAAGCCAGTTAAAATCTAGCGCTATGTGAAGCCACAAGTTGCGCTGACGCTAAACTTGCGGCATCTGCATTGCAAACCCGCGTCAACCAGATTACTGTTTGATGCAAATTGACAGGTTAAGCACAGAAGTGTATAATTACCGCTGGCCATCACCGCTGATTCGGATTTGCAATCCGAATCAGCAAAATGAAGCAATAGCAACGATATTAGCTACAGAAAATCTTACCAAGTATAACCTAACCCCCAGAACTATACACCTGTTCCCACGACCATCCGTCTTTCTCCAGCAGTGCCGTTAGAAGTTGCCGACGGTCTTTCTGCTCCTGCTGAAAAACCCGCTTTACCTGTTCCGTACTTTCTGTGAGCAACCCCTGCTTTTGTAGTTGCGCCAGGTCTGGCGTTGGGGCGTTTGAATGGGCTGTAGCGTTTTTGAGAAAGCTCTCCTGCATTGTTTCAAGGTAGGTATCCAGCGAAGTCTGCAACATTTCCATCTTCAGCTCATCCTTTGCAGTAGTATGTTTAAGCAGGTGGTACGCTTCGTCGAGCAGCACGATGGCAGGAGCAATGGCCAGCTTCACCTGGTTGTTGTGGAAGTAGTGAATAACAGGGTAGGAGTGGTGATTCATAGTGTGTTGCATCAGCATCTGGCACAGGTCCGAAACATTGTCAAAAAAGTTTGAAAAATCTTTCCCGTTCCAGCTGTTAAGCAATAGCTGCTGTGGTGTTTTGCCCATGCCACTGATGTATAAGCTGAGCTTGCTTTGCAGGCCTACCGCGGAGAGCACAGGCACAAAGTAGGTGATAGACGCGGTAATAAAGGCCAGCCCGGAAAAAGCCGCCAGACTGGTAATGATGCGCCAGGCATCGGTAGTGGCTTTGTAATCCCCAACGCCCAATGTAGAGAGCGTGAAGCCGGCGTAGTATAATTTCTCCAATGGAGTGGTAACGGCAAGGGTGCTGCTGTTCACAATGGAGTTTTTATCAGAGAGCAACATCAGAAACAGGCCGCTCCAAAGCCCGATGATCCAGACCAGAAGTACGGAAATCAACACGGCTGGCCCTGCATAACTGAGCAGTCCCGACTTTCCGTTCTTTCCTGAAGCAGCGAAGAACAACTTCCAGACACCCTTGGAGACCGCATTGGTTATTTTACCGCCACCGTTGGAGGAGAAGGTGGTCTTGATCAGGTCCATCACCGTCAGTACAAAAAGCAGTATTCCCAAAACTAAGTATAGGTAGTTCATAATTTCAACATTGTTTCTGTCAGCTAAACGGGAGGAAGGGTGTAGGAGTTGAGAGAACCAACCTGGGTGCTTTGCTGCAGACGTCAAAAACTTCTGGTGCGAATCTCAAGTTTCTTGATTAACAATGACTATTTACTCTGAAGTCTAACACCTCTGCAGTCTCTTCAAGGATAGGGCCGTTTCATTATAGCAAAAGGTGCGAACGTCCTCGCTCGTGACTAACTATGGTGTGGGCCTCTGGCCCAGTAGGATTACAAACTGACCCCATGAGTAGGACACGGGTTACAAACCCACGCCAGCGAGAGCAACAAAACATGGAATGAAACGGCCCTGAATTATAACATGGTCTTAACGTAACAAGTATAACAGTACAAGCTGATCCTGCCGCTTCATGAGGTTGCCTAAATGCTTACATTATAAGAGATTGATACAATTACATCATAGGAGATAAACACTGTGAAAAGTCCATACGCTTACATACTAATACTATTTCTTTCCGCACTTTTTTCATACTCCCCCAAAGTTGCTGCAGCACAACCCGATACCGTTGTTTACAACCTGACCATAGATAAGGAGCAGGTGAAGATAGCCGGGAAGAAAAGTATGGGCATGACCATTAACGGTACCATTCCGGGTCCGACCCTGCGGTTTAAGTTAGGTGATTATGCGGTGATCAATGTGACGAATAAAATGGATAAAGAGACCTCTATTCATTGGCACGGCATCTTGCTGCCTAACTTTTTTGACGGCGTTCCTTACCTGACCACGCCACCCGTGGAGCCGGGTACTACCTTTACGTATGAGTTTGAGCTAAAACACACCGGCACCTACTGGTACCACTCTCACACTGGTTTGCAGGAGCAGATGGGGGTGTACGGATCTATTGTGATCGAGGACCGGGAGCAGAAGCTCGACTATGACTCAGACCTGGTGGTCGTGCTGTCTGACTGGACCTACGAAAAACCTACAAACGTGCTGAAGACCCTGAAACGGGGGCTGGAGATTTACGACATCCAAAAGGGTACTTCTGTACCGCTGAACAGGGTGATAGCCAGGGGAGCCTTGAGTGCACAGCTCAACTTCTGGAAGCAGCGCATGGAAGGTGCCGACATCGCCGATATTTACTACCCGGCTTTTCTGAGTAATGGGCAGCCTGTGCGGGAGTACCCGGAGTATAAACCGGGGCAAAAGGTCAGGCTGCGTGTCATCAACTCGGCGGCTTCCAGCCAGTTCTGGCTAACCTTTGGCGGTGACACGCCCTTGCTGGTAGCCGCCGATGGTCCGGATGTTGTACCTGTAAAGCGAGGCAAAACCTTTATCGCGGTAGCCGAGACGTATGATTTTATAGTGACCATTCCGCAGAACGGGAAGCTGGAGATGAAAGCCACCGTGCAGGACGGCTCCGGCCATACTTCTACCTTGCTTGGCCAGGGAGCTGTTATACCTGCCCCCGACGTGCCCCGACCTGACAAGATCGCCATGATGCAGCAGATGGCCGCTATGGATATGAAGATGGGTGCACCGGCTACCAAGTTCAACCCCAGCGAAGAAGAGCCTTATGAGATGATGAAGGAGTGGGGAATGGACATGGAAGAGGACATGCACATGGACCACGGAAATAGTATGAAAAGAAAGCCCAAACCTGAAGAGCCACAGAAACCAATGCATCAGCATGAGATGGAGATGAAGCAGGATACGGCGGGTGCTAAAATGATGGATCATTCTAAAATGGACCACTCTAAGATGGATCACGCCAAAACAGAGCACCATAAAACACAAAAAGACACTACCGTTGCAATGGATATGGATCATGCTAAAATGGAACACAGCATGCACGGTAAAACGCAGATGAACCAGAAAGAGGCCAGAAAAGGGATTGGGATGCAGCATGAGGGAATGCCCGGTATGGATATGTTTGCAGAGTATAACTATGACTACCTGAAAGCCCCCGAGCCAACTGACTTTGCAGAAGATAAACCTGTTCAGGAAATTCTCCTGAACCTTACTGGGAACATGGTGCGCTACATCTGGAGCATGAATGGTGTTCCGCTTAAAGAAGCAGATAAGATCAAGATCAGACAAGGGGAGGTGGCCCGAATTACGCTCAACAACCTGACCATGATGCACCACCCCATGCACCTGCACGGACACTTTTTCCGGGTGATAAACGAGCACGGAGAATACTCGCCGCTGAAGCACACGGTAAATGTGGCCCCGATGCAGAAAGTGGTGATCGAGTTTGATGCCAACGAGTACGGCGACTGGTTTTTCCATTGCCACATTTTATACCACCTGGATGCCGGTATGGCCCGTGTTTTCAGTTACGATACGCCCCGTGACCCACGTTTGAAAATGTACCCGCTCCGGATCCTTACAAACAAAAGCAACCATTTCTTCTTCTGGGGAGCCGCGGATGCCGCTTCGCATATGGGTGAGACGAGGATGTTGCTGTCGAACCTGCGCAACCAGTTTACCTTGTCGGCAGAGTATGGCTGGAACAAGAACCTAGAGGCAGAGTTTACCTACGGCAGGTTCCTGTATGACTACCTGAATGTTTTCGTCGGGGTGAACGTGGAGAATGAGGAAGAGGACAGTATGGATGAGATCGAAACGACTGCCATTGCTGGAATCAGATACCTCACGCCCTATATGTTCAACCTGGACCTGCGCATGGATAACAAGTTGCGCCCTCAGATCAGCCTTGGGCGGGAAGTGCTTATTTTCCCGCGCACCTTTTTGTTTGGCGAGTATGAGTACCAGGCAGACTTTGGTTGGGTAAACGATTTTGAGCCGGAGGAAGGCACGGGCAAAGTTGACAACTACAGAAGCGAGACAACTTGGAACGTGGGACTGGAATACCTGGTGTCCAAAACCTTTTCGTTGATGGGCAGCTACGACAACCGCTTTGGGGCAGGTGGAGGTTTGACGGTGAGGTTCTGATGTTGCCCTGCGCGATAGTAGGTTAGTAATGCTCGGGGATTAGCACTTAATATTTTTGAGCCAATTGTGGATTTAGTCTTATATTAGCCACATGAAGCTAAAAAGTAATCAGTATTATATCCGTAAGTCTCACCGTTACCTGGGGCTTATACTTGGCGTACAATTCCTTTTCTGGACTCTTGGCGGACTATACTTTAGTTGGAATGATATAGACGAAGTACACGGAGACCATCTCAGAAGCGAAAAGCAATATTTTTCGTCTACTATGCAAATGGTGTCGCCGCAGGTGGTACTGGAGAAGTTAGAGGCTAACAGCGCGGTAGATTCTGTGCTGTCGGTGCAGCTAATCGAAATTGCCGGCGAGCCTACTTACCAGGTGCGCTATTTTTCTGGTGCCATGGACCACTCTGAGCATGAAGCTGGAGGGCATATGCCAAGCCATACTTCCAACGTAAAAGTGCAACTGGCAAATGCCGGCACCGGCGAGTTTGTCTCACCGCTTTCTGAGGATGAGGCGGTAGTGGTTGCCAAACGCCAAATGGCAGACCCTGTAAAAGTAGAGAAGGTGGAGTACCTGACAGAAGTAGGCTCGCACCATGAGTACCGCGAAAAGCCGCTGCCGGCATGGGCTGTTTCGTTTAGCCAGCCGGACAAATGTACTGTGTACGTTTCGGCAGAGTTAGGTACCTTCCAGGCTATCCGCCACGACCAATGGCGCGTATTCGATTTCCTTTGGATGCTACACACCATGGACTATGCCGGCAGAGATAACTTTGGTAATGTGCTGCTTAAAGCATTCTCTATCTTTGGCTTGCTTACCATACTTTCCGGCTTCGTTCTCTACTATATGTCGTCACCGTCGGTAAGGAAAGGTAAAAAACGAATGCAGAGAGCTTAAGTATTCCCACAACTCACCAAAAGAACATTACATAAACAAGATGAAAAAATCATTTATCTTATGCGCTGGTATGGCAGCCTGTTTAGCATATTTTTCTAGCTGCACCAGCACAACTCAGGAAGAGCAGCCGCAGGAAACCGTTGCTGCTGAAGTGGAAGAAACACCTGAAGTCGAAGTTGCACAGCAAGACACGATTAAAGGCAGCATACCTTCCGAAGCGACAGGAAGTATAGGAGATGCCAAGCTAAAGATAAAGTACCATGCACCAGGCGTGAAAGGGCGAATTGTCTGGGGTGGGCTAGTGCCTTACAATCAGGTGTGGGTTACAGGTGCGCACATGGCCACCTCTTTTGAAACGGATAAAGCGCTGGTTGTTGGTGGCAAAGAAGTACCTGCCGGTAAGTATGCCCTGTTTACAATTCCGGGAGAAAATGAGTGGACAGTGATCATCAACAAAAACTGGGAGCAGCACCTGGCCGATAAGTATAACGAGAAAGAGGATGTGTTGCGGGTTCAGGTTAAACCAGAGGAACTGCAGCAGCACCAGGAAAGACTAAAGTATGAAGTCATGGAACAGTCAGGCAATGAAGGTGCCATCAAAATATCGTGGGAGAAAAAGGGCGTGACAGTACCTGTCCAGGTTAAGTAGGTTCGACGTAAAATACAGAGAGTGATAAGCAAAAGCCAGGGGAACTGCAGTTCCCCTGGCTTTTGCTTATCATATCAGATGCTGATAGCGGCTTCCAATACAACAACTTTAAACTTGGCCCCGGCATACTTTGTTCCGGCCCAACCTGCGCCTTCATGCTGCTGATGTAAATATTCCGCTTTGGTAACGATGTTATCGCTCAGGAACCAGGCCCCCACCATTCCTCAGTCCGTAGCTCCAGTTAAGGTTTAAAAATGTCATAAAAGCATCTCAGCTGGTGCGACATTTCCCCGATAGAAAAGGCTATTAACTGCGTGAAGTGCTTGCAAACTATATACAGGTTTACAGGTTCCGAGGATTTTCAGTTACTTCTTCATGCTACTCATGTTCTGCATCATCTGCTGATAGCACTCCTTGTTCATCATGTTTTGCTGCTGCATCTGCCGCATCATGTGCTGCATCATCTGGCGGTTGCCCATCATCATCTGCGACATCATGTCGCAATTGGCCGAGTCCTGAGCGCAGGCGTCCATCATCTGCTGCATCATATTACGCATTTGTGCCTGGTTCATGTGGCCCATACCGCCCATCATGGTGGTGTCGCTCATCATCATCGTGGTGTCTCCCATCATGTTGCCTCTACGCATCATACCACCACCCATCATCATGCCTCCCTCAGGATGTTCGCGCATGGTCTGCATCATTTCCTGTCGCATTTCTGGGTTATCCATTATTGTGGCGTAAACTTCCTTGCGCTGCTCCTCTGTATCCATCACCTCCTGAACGGTTGCTTCGCGCTGGCAGCCTGAAGCAACTACCAACAAAATAAAGAGTAGGGGTAAAATAAAGTTTTTCATAGCTAATGGTTTAAGTGTTTGAGATTCTATTTAATATTTATTTGTACGCGATATGTATAAGATTGATTATTAATTCGTTATGTTATGTCTTTGCTGGATAATAACCCGTTGTTATTAAAGTTATTGACATTCAGCTTCTTAAGTTTTAGGCAAAGACGTATAAGTCTTAGTCTTTTTGATAGTTGACTTTGCTGGATGTAATACCTGTGCGCTATAACCGTTAAAGAGACACATCAGCCACTTTTATACATTTTAGGGGTGGCAAGTGCTGTTTTACCTGAAGCGGCGTCTTTTATAATGCGCATTTTTATCCTAAGGATGATCAGGTAATTTTGCAATTGGTTTTTTGAGTTGGTAGTTTGTAGTATGGCTTTTTCTAGAATACAATTCCCATTGTCTGCTTGCATCGTTGCATCTTTAATAAGTTTGTCCCTGCTTAGTTGTCAGGAAACAAAACAAGATAAGCCAGTTAAAAAAGTTTTGCCTGAGAAAGAGGACAGCCGGCAGCGGGTGTCTGTACCTCCATACTTTACCCCGGACAGTGCCCGACAATTAGGGAGCCACTTAGACTCTATTTTCACGTTTTTACATAAACGAAAGGGATTTAACGGTACTGTGTTGGTTACCAAGTATGATCAGGTAGTCTACAAAGGTGCTTTTGGGTATACCGATTTTCGCAGCAAAGATACCTTGAGCACCGAAACAGCTTTTCAACTGGCCTCCGTATCTAAACAATTTACGGCCATGGCGATTATGATGCTTAAAGAGCAGGGCAAGCTTCGTTATGAAGACAGCGTGCAGCAGTATATTCCGGATTTTCCTTACGAGGGCATCACGATTCGCCAGTTACTCACACACCGGTCAGGTTTATCAAATTATACTTATTTTAGTGATGAGCTTTGGTCGGACCGTAACAAACCCATCACCAACGACGATGTACTGAACCTGATGGCAGCGCATAGGCCTGCTGTTTACTACCAACCAGACACACACTTCGACTACAGCAACACGGGCTACATGTTACTGGCTTCTATTGCTGAAAAAGCTTCCGGAATGCCCTTTGCCTTGTTCATGTACAAGCACATTTTTGAGCCGCTGGAGATGAAACACACCTTTATGTTTAGTAAGGATGTGATTACGCAGACAGGAAGTATAGCCACAGGCCACACCGGTGGCAGACGAAAAAGATCGCCTGATTACCTGGACACAGTTTTGGGTGATAAAGGAATGTATTCGACCGTGGAAGATCTTTATAAGTGGGACCAGGCCCTGTACACCGAAAAACTGGTAAAAAGAGAAACGTTGGAGGAGGCGTTTACCGGTTCGCGGCAGAAAAAGAGAATAGAAGAAGACTATGGTTTTGGCTGGCGCATCCGCCCAGTTGCAAGCGGCGATACCGTAGTGTATCATGCCGGATTGTGGCACGGCTATACTTCCTACCTGCTCCGAAACCCCAAAGACCACAGCGCCATTATTGTGTTAAGTAATGTGCCCAACGGTAGCCTTAGGTATTTAAAGGATTTGAGGGAGTTCCTGTACCCGTTACAGGCAAGTGAAGCTAAAAGTGAAGGAGGCAAACCTTTAAATGCCCGTTTGTAACCCAATATGGCTGCAGCCTTTTGTGTAGGATCTCGTGTAAGTATAACTTCAGTAACTAATCTTAGAAAGACAACAAAGAAGTCCTCGTCAAGGATAGTTGGGCAGTAGGGGGCTCCAGTTTCGAGAGAGTAATCGACTTTATAAAAAAGCCGCTGCAGTTTAGCTGCAGCGGCTTTTCAGTTTCCAAGTAGGGAAGCCTGACCTCCTTTTACTTTAAACGCTTCTTTATTTTTTGTTTGCAAAAACCTTGCGAAACAGTAACACGATCTTTTCAATCAATGCACCTAAGATCAAACCTCCTATGGCGCTCACGACTACCTTTGCAAGCCAGGCAAGGGCAGGCACATCAGCCAGCGAATGTTCCAGGTTATCCAAAGCATGACTCGTGAAAGGTATACCATGCGCAATGATCTCTGCACCCACCCAAAGCATGGCCGCAGTTCCGACATAGCTCAGGATTTTTAGAAATACCGGCATAAACTTTACAATACCATGTCCGATTTTCCTTACCTGCGGGTGATGCTCGTCTTTTGCCATGTGCACCCCAATATCGTCTGCCTTCACGATTAAGCCAACAAAACCGTAAACGGCAATGGTGATGAAAACTGCCACGGCCAGCATTACGGCAATCTGGGTTAGTAGCGGCTTTTCGGCCACAGTGGCATACGTGATAGCCACAATTTCGGCAGAAAGGATTAAGTCGGTGCGGATTGCCCCTTTTATTCTTTCCTTTTCCAGTTCCTGGGGTGTGATTACCTCCAGATTATCCCCTGAATCGTCGCCGGCGTCTGCATGTGATTTGCTAAACATGGAGTGCACCTTCTCATAACCTTCAAAGCAAAGGTATGCCCCACCCAGCATCAGGATTGGGGGAATGGCCCAAGGCGCAAAGAATCCGAGGATCAGCGCTGCCGGGCTAAGCAGGATTAATTTGTTTATTAATGACTTTTTAGCGATCTGGTAAATAATCGAAAGTTCGCGGGACGGATCCAGGCCCACTACATACTTGGGCGTAACGGCGGTATCATCAATTACAATACCGGATACCTTACTTGTCGTTTTCGCCACTTGGGTCGGCACATCGTCCAAGCTTGCAGCGCTCACTTTCACCAGCGCTGAAATATCATCCAGAAGAGCGAGAAGTCCAGTAGCCATTAGTTATGTTTCATTTTAAAAGGTAACAATTGAGTGATCTGCACATAAATCTGATCCGGTGATATTCATTTTGAAACGGAACAGGAGTTTATTGTCTGGTAAATAACGTGATTTTGCCTGCTCCTTTGCAAATGTATATGTTGTTTTATCTATACTACCTCTCCGCCGGGGTTATTTCATGCTGAATGGGTTTAAAACTAATGGTGTTAACCTGCTCTACTGAACAGGCTAACACCATTATCAGATTAACTTAGTCTTAAAAAATTTACTATCGCCGAAATTGCTTTGAGTTTAAGGGCAGCTTTGGCACCCATGCAAGGATATTCAGTGTCACTTATTTTATCGGGGAGTTAAAAATAGCCTTGAGAAGAAAGTCTTCTACTGATTCTGTTTCCGCAGGCGTATAGTATGTCTTATTTCTAAAGTTGCTCATGCGTTAAAGTATAAAGGGTGGCCGGAACCCCTGTGCTATAGCGGGAGCGGTAACAACACGACATGCCATTTACAACAGTTTTATGAGCAGTAGCAGGCAGAAAGTTGTACCGAAAAGCTGGCTTTCTAAGATATTCTGAATAAAACGGGTAAGCTTTACAAACGGCTTAGTATGCCGCTTTTAACTGGGCATAGGTACTTCCGGTGATAAGGGTTTATACTTTAATCAGCTAAAAAGGGTGCAATTTTCTTCATCCAGGGAAATTGTTTTTCTTCCCTGAGTCATTTGCCATGAAGAGCGAAATTATCCTGTTAAACTGCTGCACTGTAATTGGGTATACATGGACAGGAAAGTTACTTACGAAAACTATTTCACGCGAACTTTTAGTAACCAGGATTGAGTCTTACTAATGTGAGCGAGATAACTTCCAGGTACTGTATTGTAACTCTTTAAAAGAACCGATTAATGGCTATCGATTTGCTCAACTACTGTGTTATAAGTATAGCCAGATAAACTACGTACAACCCCAGGAATACAGCGCCTTCCCACCGGGCCAGTTGTCTTCCTTTGCCTGTGAAGATGAAGATGAAAAGTAAAAGGCCAGCCATAATGTTTACCAAAATGTCTAAAAGCGAACCGGGGTTAACTGTGAGGGGATTAGCTACTGTTGAGATACCAAGTATAAAGAAGATATTGAAGAGGTTGGACCCAACCACATTTCCAATAGCAATGTCAACGTTCCGTTTTCGGACTGCCACCACTGACGTGGCAAGCTCTGGAAGTGAGGTGCCAATGGATACCACCGTTAGCCCGATAACGCGCTCCGACAAACCGAGAAGCTGTGCAATATTCACAGCGCTCGTGACGATGAGCCTTCCGCCAATGATCAGGCCTGCCAGGCCGAGGAACAAGTATAGTCCTGCCTTTAGCAAGGTGTATTGATTGGTGGGTGTCTCTTCTTCGCTTGTGCCGCCAACCGCCAATGTAATGTTATAAACCAGGAAAATGGAAAAGAAGAGCAGCAACACTATGCCGTCTGTTCTGGAGATAATGTTGAAGGCTGACTTGTCCAGGAATGTATCATTGGCAACAACAAGTACAACAACGGCCGCCAGCAGGCTCAGGGGAATCTCAAGCCATGTGGTGTTTGACTTGACGGAGAGCGGATAGATGAGTGCCGATATGCCCAATATCCCGAGTACATTAAAGATATTGCTTCCCAGTACATTTCCCAGCACCATTTCTGTGCTGCCGCTAAGAGAGGCAAACAGGTTAACTACCAGTTCCGGGGCCGATGTGCCAAAAGCCACGATAGTAAGACCGATAACAATGTTTGGTACACCAAACCTGGAGGCAAGGCTGGAGGCGCCGTCCACCAGCTTATCGGCACCGAAAATGAGGGCAACAAAACCAGCTATAAGAAGAAGGATATCTAACATGCTACAGTAACCTTGAAAAGAATGCAAAGTTATCCTTAAAACAGGATTCTCCAACCCGTGTGCCTTTCTCTTAGGATTTTAGGGATACTATAACTTACTTGCCAGGATGTCGGGTAACTTGGTTGAAGGCTTTTCGCTTTCCAGGTTCATCCAACACTATTCAATTCAGGAGGAGAATGTAAGCAGTTTAGGTAACTTTCAAGGGACTTGTCGCTGCTGCTATATTTAATGTTAAAAGTTCATGCTAAGGGCGTTGGTGATTGTGTTTATTGTACTGGGTTTCCTGTACTTTCTCTTTTATCCATGGCTGAAGCACGCAATTGGCAGAAAGAAGCTCTTCAGGTTGTTCCTGTTACTCTACTGTGCCGTTGCCGCTGCATCCACGGTGGGTACATATCTGCTTGACTGAATCACCTTTTGAGAGCTTTTAAAATTCATCTTAAGTCTCTGCATGATCATTTTATACGTTTGAGTCTACTGCACACTCTTTCAGGTATAATCTCTGATTCTTTTTTATCAGATAAGTATAAAGTCTAAAACTATACTTACCAATCGGGAGGAAATAAGCCACAACCAGCCCGAATCGTTCCCGGATAATTCGTTTGGATCAGGGTTGTGGGATTTATAGATGCATAGGATTTTACTTGTAACGCTTACAGCACAAGCAGATAATTGCGCCATAATAGGTTAGCACAACATACTTACCCTGATTATAAGTAAGCCTATACCCTGTAGTTCAGATGCTTTCCTAAATATTTTGGTTACAAGTTGATCTATAGCACTTTATGATAATGCAATTATCGTATAAGTTATTATAATCTAAGTGCTATTTGTTCCTGTCTAGATTTGGTTTTGTTCTTCTTGATAGATGGCACAGAATCAGCGGGAACTATACTTCTATTAAATTTCGAAACCATCTCGGAATTCCTATCCGTACAGGATACCTGATTTGAGGGCTTCAACTATCTGTACTACGAGGCTTTGCATCCCGCATCAGAATACTTTCCACCACTTTTCGGCGTTGTCGCCACCCCATGCCAAAGGCTGTCTGAGCGTTATGCGCTCCCTCGGTTTTATTATTATATGACTATGAAAATAATTTATTTGGCTTCCCTCTTTCTCCTCTCCGTCACCTTTGTATCATGCGACGGTGATGGTGATGATGATGACCCTACTCCCGTTATACTTGATACTGTTGCACCAGAAGTAACCATGAATGAACCGACAGCCGATGATTCTGTTGTGGTGATAGATATGCTTGTAATATTTGCTGAAATAACCGACAACTGGCGACTTGATAATGTGCGGGTTGTATTGACTGAGCCAGGTGGTGCCAGTCGGGTGCTATCAGACGTTTCGGTTACTAGTTTTCAGTACGAACTAATTGAACTGCATCAGATACCCAAAAACGCAGCTACCGGCGATTACACACTCACAGTTGAAGCAAAAGACAAAGAACTGAATGTGACAAAAGAATCAGTCACTTTTGTCTTGCATGCATCGGACATAAATAATGCAGCATTTGCTAATGCTTTCCACAATGCGTTGTTTTATTCAAAGTTCACTGAAGGACTTAATGAGTTCGGTTATAGTCCATGGGATTACGGGTATTCGTACGATGAACTTTGGCTTAGCACAGTTGTGCATTTTATGGTAAGCACGGATGAAGAGTTCAGTATTTCTGAAGCTGAATGGAACAGGTTTATTGCAGACTTCAATGTGCAGAACCAATCCTGGGCAAAGTGGGATGAAAACAGTGATGCAAGTCTGGATGATATAGAGTTCCGAAAAGGACTGAGCAGCCTTAACTTTTTTGATGATTGGGATAAGGATCAGGATAGCATATTTAGTCCTGATGAAATGGCAGACGGAATTTTCTCTCGTTGGGATCTTAATAACGATGATATGTTGAGCAGGCAAGAGTACCAGGAGAAGTTCTATACTTACCTGTATCGCGAGTAGGTAATTCCCAACAGTTATACTTCCATGCTACTTGTACTTGAGGAAAGAAAGCACCGGTACAGCCGGTGCTTTTGCTATTTGTGAACTTTTGTAAAAACCTGCAGGAAACCTGTTTTAATACCAAAAGTTTAGGTGCCTTTGCTGAAGACTTACTCTAGCGTTAACGAACAGAAAATAACAGGCTAGAAGTAGATAAGTAACTCCTGCTAAGTATAATTATCATATTAAACCATTTCTTTTACTCAGGTTTCAATTAGCATCAGCCCCTATAAGGATACATTTACAAAATTATCTGTAAGGTTATGATTGTTAGTTAATTGTGTTTTGATGGCCATCGTATATGAACATACACTTCACCAATTTTGAACTATTCAGAATTCTTATCCGTCAGGATACCTGATTTGCAACAGTCGTCTAGTGTTCTATGCGTCAGGTGCGAGTCTCATTTAAGAACTCCTTCTTTTTAGCTGTGCTAAAGCAGCAACCAAAGCAAGAGGCATCTTTTAAAGACATCTTTCCTGATGCTTTAAGTCTTGTGCTATGAAAAAGAGTTATTTACTTTTAGTTTTTCTTGTCGCCTTAGCCACCGTGGCATGTGACGACGATGAAGTGAGCCCTACTGCACACCCTCTACCTGTTAATCCAACTACTCCAGTCCCTCCTGCAGGACCCGACACTAGCAAACCTGTAATTGAATTTACTGAACCGGCAGCTAACACTTCTTTTGTCATAATTGAAAATGTTATGATTAGAGTGAAGGTAGTAGACAATGGAGGACTCGAGGAAGTACGCGTATACCTGGAGGATTCTACCAGTAATAAGGAGCTAATTGCAAGTTTTAAAACTGCTGACTATGCCAGTGAGAGCGATAAAAGCTTTGATGTAATGATGTACTTATACAGAAAACAGATTCCATTGCCTCAGGGTGCAGGCATTGCTAGGTATAGGATGATAGTTGAAGCAGAGGACAAAAGTAAAAACGTATCACAAAACTCATTTGATTTCAACTTACATGCACCGGACCTTAGCAAGGAGGAGTTTGTAGAAATCGGAAGTAGACTTAAAATGGGAGAGTATATGGATTGGATGGTTTATACTGTTCCTAAAGAACCCGATGCATCATTCGGTTTTGCCTTGTTTCTCATGGTTGATAAAGACTATGACTTTAAGATATCTGATGCAGAATGGAAGAAATTTGCTGCAGATTTCGATTTAAAAGACCAGGCTTTGGCTACATGGGATGGGGACAGTGATGGGAAATTGACCGATAGTGAATTCATCAAAGGGATAATTAAATTAAACTTTTACTCTGATTGGGATGTGAATAAGGATTCTATCATTGACTCATCCGAATTTGTGGGTGGTATTTTTGATCGTTGGGATCATAATAAAGACGGCTTGTTAGCTAGGAGCGAGTACGAAGAAAGATACTTTACTTACTTTCTTTTTGAGTAGCGGAAAAGAAGGTTACTTTAACTAATTACTTGATCATAGAAGTTTTGATGTAAAATTTTCCCTTATCTGAAGCTGCCTTAGCGTATAACATTTCTGTTTATCCCTTCCCTAAATTCTGTATGCTTGCAATCATTCTTGCTACTTGACTAAAAAGATCAGCATAGTATAAGCTGCACCTAAAATTTTGCTTTTCTATAGCAGATGTTGCTCGCTTACTTTTTAGAATGTGTTACAAAGCCCCGTACACATCTGCCCAGGATTATAAGTGTACTGAAATCTACTGCGCATCAGCAACACTAAAACTGATTTATTTTATACTTCAAAACCTGTTCTTATACTTTAACTGCCCCTGCCAGGTATAACCTTAAACTGCCGCTTCTGGTTAAATGACTTATGCAAGTATAAATTGGGCTAAGATGTACCACCTGCCCAATCTAAGAATACAAAAGTATAAGCAATTTGAAAAGCGGCGGTTTCCTTAGCGGATTTGTTAAAGGCAGGTCATACTTTACACCTGGCCAGTACGTGCTGTGCTGCTTTATACTACTTTGCTTCTCGGGCTGCAACCGTAAAATGGCTGATGTGCAGCTCCCCTACGAATCCCCACAAACTTTCTCATTACCCGGCGAAGAGGTGGCCCCAGACAGGTGGTGGCAAGCTTTTGAAGACCCTACGTTAAACATACTTGTTGACTCCGCCTTAGAATCTAACCTGCCGTTGAAGGTTTTTTGGTACCAGTTCGAAGAGTCGAAAGCCATACTTACCATAACCTCAGCGGCCAGAGTGCCAGATGTATTTCTGCAACTCAGGAGTGGTATAAGTCGTCCGGAACCTGATTTTGCCGGGGGAGAAAACACGCAGCTTGGGTTAGGGGCGAGTTATGAAGCAGACCTTTGGGGACGCATCAGGTATAGCATAGCTGCAGAAGAGTATAGGTTTAGGGCCAGCTACTACGACTACAAAACGGCAGCCGTCACGCTAACAGCTGAGGTGGCCTTAGCCTGGTTCAGGCTAAAAGCGAACAACATTCAACTGCAGCTGGTGGACGATCAGTTGGAGACAAATGAGCAGGTACTGGCGCTTATCCGCAACCGCTTTGCCAGCGGACAGGTAAGAGGCGTTGATGTTCTGCGGCAGCGGCAACTCATCGAAAGTACAAAGCAGCAACGGATAACGCTTGAGCTGCAAAAAGAGCTGCTGGAGAATCAGCTATCGATACTGCTTGGGCAACCACCTGGCGAAGTTGTAGAGGCTTCTGCTAAGATGCCAGAATTGCCGCCATTGCCTCAAACAGGAATCCCGCTGCAACTTGTAAACCGAAGGCCCGATGTGCAGCGGTCGTTCAGTATACTTCAGGCATCAGACAGAGAAGTAGCTGCCGCTATCAGCAACCGTTATCCGCGACTGACATTCTCGCTCAATGCTGCACTCAGGTCAAATGATCTGATCGGGTTATTCGAATCGCAGGCAATTTCGTTGGGCAGTAGCTTGTTGGCACCTATTTTTAACGGAGGCAGGTTAAAAGCGCAGGTAGATCAGGCAGAGGCCATACGGCAGCAACAACTAAATGATTATGGACAAACTGTACTCGTGGCTTTCCAGGAAATAGAAAACGCGCTGATACAGGAAACAAAGCAAGTCCAGCAAATTGAAGTAATAGCAAAGCAGGTGGAGCTGGCTGAAAAAACCTTTGGGCAACTCAGAATAGAGTACCTGAATGGCTTTATACCTTACCTGGATGTGCTGGTTACGTTAAACCAATTACAACAGCTCCGCCTTGATTTAGTTAATGCAAGGCTTGACCTGCTGGAAATAAGAGTAGGCCTTTACCGTGCCCTGGCAGGAGGTTTTGAAACGGAAAGGGAATTGCTTTTACAGGAAGAGATCGAGGGTTTATAGCGTAGAGGCTATCATCAAAATAGCATCAGGATGACCAAAAAGAAGACATTCTTAATTAGTGCAGCTATACTTCTGGCAAGTATCATCGTCACCGTTGTTGTGTTTATGACGGAGCCGGAAGCACAGCGGGAAGGGGCAAGTATAAAAACTGCCATGCTGGTAGATGTGGTGCAGGTGGAACGAGGTAATTATACTCCTAACGTAGTGGCAACCGGAACCGTGCAGGCGGCAAAAGACATTACCTTTAGTACGCAGGTAGGCGGGGAGGTGATCCGCATCTCCGATAACTTCACACCAGGCTCTTTTGTTAAAAAAGGAGAGGTGCTGCTACAGATAAATCCTGCTGATTACCGGAACACGCTGCAGCTCAGAAGAAGCGATCTGGAGCTGGCCAAATCAGACCTGAGTGTGGAGATGGGCAGGCAGGAAGTGGCCCGTAAAGATTATGAGCTGATTGGAGAAGACCTGCCCACGAAAAACCAAGACCTTGTGCTGCGCAAACCACAGTTGGATGCAGCAAAGGCGAATGTGGCTGCAGCACAGGCTGCAGTAGACCAGGCCCGGCTCAACCTGCAGCGCACCACCATCCGGGCACCCTTCGATGCACACATTATCACCCGAAACGCTAACACAGGCACCCAACTGGCTCCCGGAGCTGACATCGGAAGGTTGGTAGGAATGGAAGAATACTGGGTGGCAGCGGATGTGCCTGTCTCGAAGGTGAACTGGCTTACGTTTGCTGAAAATGACCCTGGGGCTGGGGCAGACGTAAAAGTGATAGATGCCAACAGCTGGCCGGAAGGGCAGTACAGAAAGGGCTATCTATATAAACTGGTAGGAGCACTTGATACGCAGACACGGCTGGCAAGGGTACTTATCTCTGTGCCGGACCCGCTGGCGCGGAGAACGAACGCGGATACAATCCCACCCCTGCTTATAGGTACGTTCGTGGAGGCGCACATACAGGCAAAACAATTGAAAGATGTTATCCGCCTTAGCCGCGACTACCTCAGGCAGGACAACACGGTGTGGGTAATGAAAGACGGCAAGCTCAATATCCGGAAGGTAGAGGTGTTGTTCGAAGATCCTGATTTTGCTTACATCAGCAAAGGTCTTTCTGACGGAGAAATGGTCGTAACAACAGACCTGTCAACGGTGGTGGAAGGCTCTGAGCTACGTACAGAAGGAAGCAAAGCCAGACCAGATACAGCAAGGAAAGAAGGGAAATAGTAGTATGACTAAACCAGATAAACCGGCTGAAGACACACACAAGGGGCCTATTGCCTTTATGGCCCGCAACCGCGTGATCACGAATCTGCTGATGTTTATACTGATCGGTGGCGGCATCTGGACGATGTATAACGTGCAGAAAGAAGTATACCCGCAGTTTCAGCTGGATTATGTGGAGATAAGCGTGGTGTACCCGGGAGCAGCCCCAACGGAGACAGAGCAGGGAATTGTGCTGCCCGTGGAGGAAGCCATTAAGGGCGTACAAGGTATAAAAGAAGTCACTTCTGTGGCCTATGAGGGATCCGGAAGGGTGACGGTGGAACTGGTGCCCGGCACCGACAGGATGAAGGCCTTTCAGGATATAGACCAGGCCGTGGGCCGCATCCAAACTTTCCCGGATGATATTGAACAACCACAGGTAAGGCTGCTGGACCAGCGGCGGGACGTGATGCAGATTGGCCTGTACGGGGATGTGGATGTCTGGACGCTGCGTATATTGGCCGAACGGCTCCGTAACCGGCTGCTGGCAAACGATGAGATCACGCAGGTAGAGATCGGCAACGTGCCCGACTTTGTGACGCATGTGGAGATACCCGAGCATACCTTGCGCGAGTATAATATGACGCTGGGGCAGGTGGCCAGTATCATCCGCAATTCCAGCGAAGACGTACCGGCGGGCTCTATCGAAACACAGGCCGGAGAGGTGCTGCTCCGGATGCAGGAGCGGAAACTGTGGGCCGAAGAACTCTCCAAAATAGACGTGATTTCTTCTGAATCGGGTGCCACGGTAAAACTCGGCGATATTGCCAAAATTACCGATGGGTTTGAGGAAACAGGTTTTCACGGACAGTTTAACCAGCAGAACACCGTAGACTTGGAAATCTTCCGGACAGGTAAGCAGTCGCCGCTGGAGATAGAGGAGCTGGTGAAGCAGATAATGGCTGATTTTGAGAAGGCCTTACCTCCCGGCGTAAGCATCCGGATCGACAGTAACCGGGCAGAAGACTTTCGGGAGCGCCTGGCGCTTTTAACTGAGAATGGTCTGTTGGCTATTGTCATCGTAATGGTGATTTTGGGGCTGTTCCTGGAGTACCGTTTGGCGTTCTGGGTGATGATGGGCATGATCATTTCCTTTATTGGAGCGATGGTGCTTTTGCCCGTTATGGATATAAGTATAAACATGATCTCGATGTTCGGTTTCCTGATCGTGATGGGGATTGTGGTGGATGATGCTATTGTAGTGGGGGAGAACATCTATGCATACAGGCAAAAAGGCTATGGGTACATGGAGGCTGCTATACTTGGTGCCAAAGACGTTTCCAAACCCGTCATCTTCAGTATACTTACTACCATCATCGCCTTTGTGCCGCTCCTGTTCATGCCCGGCGAAACCGGTAAATACTGGTGGCCGCTGCCGGTGGTAGTAATCGCGGTGTTGGCGGTGTCACTTTTCGAGGCGCTCTTTATACTTCCTTCGCATGTGGCGCACAAGCCGAAGAAGAACAAGTCTAAAGCCCTACAGAAGCTGGAGAGCTGGCAGAATTCCGTCGCTGAGGCCTTCGGGAAGTTTATAGATCGCCGCTACCAACCTTTCCTGAACCTGTGCCTGCGCAACAGATATATTACGCTTACTTCTGCGGTGGCTTTGTTACTGGTTGTTGGCGGCTTTGGTTACAGCGGCCATATGGGCATGGTGCTGATGCCCGAGGAAGCTGCCGATGAGATTGAGTGCGCGGTAAGGTTACCCGTTGGAACTACCACCGATCAGGCTGCCAAAGTAGCCATCCAGATCACCGAGTCTACACAGCGCATGTTCGAGGAACACAACCTGTATGAGGTAGCCGAAGGCATCAAAACCAACGTGCGCGGCAAAGATTTTATCGATGTGGAGATCGTGATGAAACCGCCCGATGAGATTGATATAACCGCCAAGGAAGTAATCGAATTGTGGCGAGAAGAGATCGGTGACATTGAAGGCGTAGACCAGATCACGTTTGAGGCAGAGCGTGGTCCAGGTGGTGCGCGCCAGGATATAAGTATAGATTTGAGTCACACCGATATAAAAGTGTTGGAGCGTGCCAGTCAGGCCTTTGTGGAGCGGGTGGAAGCCTTTGAAGAAACCCGCGACATCAGCGATAACTACAACATGGGCAAACTACAGCTGGGCTTTGAGCTGTTGCCGGAAGGCAGAAGCCTTGGTTTAACACCTTCCGCCGTTGGGCAGCAGGTACGCGATGCATTCTTTGGAGCCCTGGCCATGCGCCAGCTACGCGGCATCAACGAAACCGAGATCCGTGTAAAGCTACCGGAGGAAGAGCGGAAGGACATGTATAACCTGGAGGAGTTTATCATTCGCACACCAGACGGTACCGCAGTTCCCTTGCTCAACGTGGTAAAAGTCACATCCGGGGAAACCTTTACCAATATTAACAGGCGCGACGGACGCAGGATAGTAAATGTAAGTATGGATGTGGAGCCGGCCAATGCCCAGACGCGTGTGCTTAAATCTTTAAACGAAGAGGTACTTCCACAACTGCAAGCTGACTTCCCCGGCATCACCTGGACCTTTGAGGGGAGTCAGGCTGAGATGCGGGAGTCTACGCAGGCCCTGTGGTCTGGTTTTATCATTGCCATGCTGTTGATCTTTTCATTATTAGCAGTGGCGCTGAACAGCTACATTCAACCTATTATTGTGATGCTGGCTATACCTTTCGGCGTGGTGGGAGCGGTAATCGGTCACATCTTACTAGGCTATGATCTGTCGTTGGTGAGCCTGATGGGTATTATCGCGCTATCAGGTGTAGTAGTGAACGATTCGCTGATCATGATCGACTATGCCAACCGGCAAAAGGGAGATGTCTCTGCCTACGATGCCATACATGAAGCCGGCATCCGCAGGTTCAGGCCCATCATCCTTACCACGCTTACCACCTTCGGCGGCTTAACGCCAATCATACTTGAGACGTCCAGGCAAGCATTTCAACTTATACCCATGGCTATTTCGCTAGGCTTCGGGATTGTTTTCGCTACAGCCATTATACTTGTGATCGTGCCTTGCCTTTATATGATAATGGATGATGTGGTGAAGATGATGAAGAAAGAGAAAGGCTCAAAGCAGTTGCAGCGTTCGTAGTTGCTTCTGTCAGTTATACTTTATCACTGCTCTTTAAAAAATCCCGATACCAAAGTCCAGAGTCTTTAATAGTTCGCTGCTGCGTTTTGTTCTAGCCCGAACATAGAGACTATATGCTTCTGTCCATCTATAATTATAGTCGGGAAAGACCACTTGTAGTAAGCATGCTCAAATTTTGAACTTTAATCAAGTACAAGTCTAAAGTACAACTAATTAATCGGTGAGAGTCGTTAAATAAAAGAAGGATGTACCTATGTATGAGTTCATTGGATGTAGTTAGGTGAAACAGAAATATTAATTAATAGATCAGAGCTATGAAAACAAGAGTTATAATGAATAATATGCTTCTCAATTCTGCAATATATAGCTGTACACTATTCCTGTTATCAGGCTGCGGAGAAAGTACGGCTACTAGCGTAACAGATGCTGAAGGGGCAATGGCAGAGAAGGTAGAAGGTAATGTGCAGGATGCAGACATGGGCATGAAGCCATGGGCACTGAACATTGAGGAAGCCACAGTGAACAACCCTGATTATCGGGCAGTAAAGTGGACTAGTGCACACATGCAGATGGTGCTGATGTCTCTAAAACCAGGCGAGGAAATAGACCTGGAAGTACATAACAAAACAGACCAGTTTATCCGGATCGAACAAGGGGAGGCTCGTGTACGAATGGGCAAGGAATCAGGTAAGCTAACCTACGACAAAACGATATCAGATGATTGGGCTGTGTTGATCCCTGCCGGATACTATCACCACATCAAGAACACAGGTACAACGGACCTGAAACTTTATACTATCTATGCACCAGCTGAGCATCCTAAAGGCATTACTCATAAAACATATGCTGAAGCCAAAGAAAGTCATCATGACCATGAATAAGAAGCGTAGCAATTAGCCGCGCAGGTAGATCATTCTTAATTTCCGGCTATTACTGTTTAGCAGATCAGAATAGTACCTATACAGAAAACCCTCCTGCTTTAGAAATTATATCTCTAAAACAGGAGGGTTTAGCTATTATAAATTATCTCAAATGCTGGGACAAAATAGCTTTATATTCACTATTTTCCGTTAGTCTCCAACCACTTTCTGGCATTCACGAAAGCCTCCATCCATGGCGATACTTCGTCGTGGCGGCCTTTCGGATAGTGTGCCCATTGCCACTGCAGAAGCGAGCGCTCAATGTGCGGCATCATCACCAGGTGGCGACCCGTTTCGTCACAGATCATGGCGGTGTTGTAGTCAGAACCGTTCGGGCAGGCTGGGTAAGTTTCATAGCCATACTTGCCAACGATCTGGTATTTATCTTCTAAGTGTGGCAGGCAGAAACGACCTTCTCCGTGTGATACCCACACTCCCAGCGTACTTCCGGCCAGGCTCGAAAGCATTACCGATTTATTTTCCCGGATAGTTAAAGACGTGAAGATGCTTTCGTGTTTATGGCTTACGTTATGCAGCATTTTCGCCGGCTCTTCATGGCCCTTGGTAATGAGGCCTAACTCCACGAATAGCTGACAGCCGTTGCAAATGCCTACTGATAGGGTGTCTTCGCGGTTAAAGAAGTTCTCCAGCGCTGTCTTTGCTTTTTCGTTGTACATAAAGGCTCCGGCCCAACCTTTGGCCGACCCAAGAACATCTGAGTTAGAGAAGCCACCCACGGCACCGATGAAACGGATATCCTCCAGGGTTTCCCTACCGGAGATCAGATCCGTCATGTGCACGTCCTTCACGTCGAAGCCCGCAAGGTACATGGCATTGGCCATTTCACGCTCAGAGTTACTTCCTTTCTCACGAATGATGGCAGCTTTTATTCTTGGTTTAGAGTTGTCTATAACCGGCTTCTTACCGTCAAATCCTTCCGGAAATTTGTAGATCAGGTCGTGCTTTTTATAGTTGTCGAAACGCTCTTTCGCACTTACCGGACCACTTTGCTTGATGTCGAGTAAGTATGAAGTTTTAAACCAGGTATCACGTAGCTGAGCAACATCAAAGCTGTAAGCGTCTTCACCGTTTTTCAGTTCTAACGTTGCAGTAGAAGTGCTTGTACCTATTTTGTGGAAAGGCACGTTGTTCGCTTTTAAGGTCTCTTCCACGTCTGCTGATGCCTGGAATACTACGCCAATGTTCTCAGCAAAAAGCACTTTGATGCTGTCCGCTTCACCCAGAGATGTCAGGTCAATGGATGCACCCAAGTTATTATCTGCAAAGCACATCTCAAGCAGGGTCGTGATCAAACCACCGCTGCCAATATCATGACCTGCTTCAATCTTACCTTCTTTAATTAATCCCTGCAGGGTATTAAATGCACTCTTAAACAACGAAGCATCAGTGATATCCGGTGTTTCATTGCCGATTTTATTCACGATCTGCGCAAACGAAGAACCGCCTAACTTGTAGGCATCGTTTGAAAGGTTGATGTAGTAAATATTACCACCATCTCGTTGCAGAACTGGCTCCACAACCTGGCGTACGTTGCAGCAGTTTCCCGCTGCTGAGATGATCACTGTACCAGGTGCGATAACTTCCTCGTCTTTATACTTCTGCTTCATGGAAAGCGAGTCTTTACCTGTCGGGATGTTGATGCCCAACGCGATGGCAAAATCAGAACAGGCTTCTACGGCTTTGTATAAACGAGCATCTTCGCCTTCGTTTTTAGATGCCCACATCCAGTTGGCAGAAAGCGAAACACTTTTCAAACCATCCTTTAAAGGAGCCCAAACGATGTTTGATAATGACTCACCGATAGCATTGCGGCTACCTGCAGCCGGGTTAATCAGGGCTGAAACAGGAGCATGACCCACAGAAGTAGCAACACCCTCTTTACCCTGGAAGTCTAAAGCCATCACGCCACAGTTGTTCAGCGGCAATTGCAATGGACCGGCACACTGTTGTTTCGCCACACGGCCACCAACGCAACGGTCAACTTTATTGGTTAGCCAATCCTTACAGGCTACGGCTTCTAACTGCAGCACCTGCTCCAGGTAAGTATAAAGTTGGTTCTTGTCGTAGCTTACAGGCTGGTAGTTTCTTTCAACAGATTTGTCAGCCATCACCATTTTCGGCGAACTTCCGAACATGTCGCTTAGCTCCAGGTCCATCGGTTTTTCGCCAGTAGTGCAGGATTCGAAAGTAAAGCGGTGGTCGCCGGTAACGTCACCTACAGTATACATAGGTGCTCGTTCACGCTCTGCTATCTTTTGCAGGGTATCAATATCCTTTTCGCCAATCACCAGTCCCATTCGCTCCTGCGACTCGTTACCGATGATTTCTTTGGCAGATAGGGTAGGGTCGCCTACGGGCAGTTTATCCAAATCTATTTTACCACCGGTTTCTTCAACTAACTCCGAAAGGCAGTTTAAGTGACCACCTGCACCGTGGTCGTGAATAGAAACGATTGGGTTGTGCTCACTTTCCACCATGCCGCGGATAGCGTTAGCGGCACGTTTCTGCATCTCCGGGTTAGAGCGCTGGATGGCATTTAATTCGATGCCTGTGCCATGCTCACCTGTATCGGCAGAAGATACAGCGGCGCCGCCCATACCAATGCGGTAGTTCTCACCGCCAAGTATAACAATCTTATCACCAGTTTTCGGATGCCCCTTCTGCGCCTGGCTTGCTTTGCCGTAGCCAACGCCACCAGCCAGCATGATCACTTTGTCGTAACCTAGTTTTCTTGGTGCCTCAACTTCGTCAGACTTTTCGTCGTGTTCGAATGTCAAAACAGAACCTGTGATCAAAGGCTGTCCGAATTTATTTCCAAAGTCGCTGGCTCCGTTCGAGGCCTTGATCAGTATGTCCATTGGCGTTTGGTACAGCCACTTTCTTTCCTGCGTCGCCTTTTCCCATGGGCGGTCTTTTTCCAGGCGCGACAACGCCGTCATATATACTGCTGTTCCGGCAAGTGGAAGCGCTCCCTGTCCACCAGCCAACCTGTCTCTGATTTCACCTCCGGAACCGGTTGCCGCACCGTTAAATGGTTCTACTGTAGTCGGGAAGTTATGGGTTTCTGCTTTGATAGAGATAACGGATTCGAAGTCGCTTACTTTGTAAAAGTCAGGTACATCGGCGCGTTTTGGCGCAAACTGCTGTACCACCGGCCCTTTTACAAAGGCTACGTTATCTTTGTAAGCCGAAACAATATCGTTCGGATTGGCTTCTGATGTTTTGCGAATCAGCTTGAACAGCGAAACAGGTTTCTCTTCGCCATCAATCACAAACTTGCCATTGAAGATCTTATGACGGCAGTGCTCCGAGTTCACCTGCGAAAAGCCGAAAACTTCTGAGTCGGTAAGTGGTCTGCCCAGCCTTTCGGAAAGCTGGTTTAAATACTCAACTTCTTCGTCGCTAAGCGAAAGCCCTTCCTGTTTGTTGTAAGCGGCAATATCCGTAACCGGCTGCACAGGCTCCGGCTGAATATGGATATCATAGATATCCTGATCAAGACCATTATACTTTTGAGAAAGCATTGGGTCAAAGTCAGTGAAATCTTCTGCTACTATTTTAAACTCCTCTATCCGGATGATTCCCTCAATGCCCATGTTTTGGGTAATTTCGACGGCGTTGGTGCTCCATGGGGTGATCATGGCAGCGCGAGGGCCAACAAAAAAGCCACTCAGCACAGTTTCCTGTTTTAGAGTGGCGTTGCCGAATAACCATTCAAGCTTTTGAATGTCTGTGGAGGTTAGTTCCCGCGCAGTTTGCAGCGCGTAAACCGTATCAGGTTGATTAAAAAAGAAGTGAAGCATGCTCGTTTTTATTTCAAGTCACAAAGTTACAGTTTAAATTTTAATTTTTGGATAGTTGGAGTTTAGGTGTAGAGACAATTTATATTTGTTTTGAAACAATAATAAGTTCAAAATAGGTTTAAATCCTTTTTCCTATTCCTAACTGGAAGTTGGAAATCTCTGAATTTATTCGGTAGTACCTTACCTAAACAAAGTCTCGGCAATTAGGCATTTATTCTGCCAGGTCTGAAAATGCTGTTGTGCTCGAAAAGATACAGTCAGTTAGGCCGGAGAAGATCTGCCCCAGGGCATTAAACGGATTCCGGTGGGGGGGCAAGCGACGGTGTTCCCCGATGGGGTGCAGTATGACCGGGAAAAGGAGGCTTACCGAACCACGCGGGTGAACTCGTTTTTCGTCGTTTCCAGGGAGCTGGCGCAGCTTTCAACGGAAAAAGAAAGAGGGAAAAGCGATTCTGAAAATCCCTTTTCCCTCCTGGTAGACCGTGGGATGGAATTATCGAACCTTTTCCACAGGGATTTGGCTGCTTTAGAAGAATTTTTGGACTAGGAGAGGAGCTGGCTTAAGGTTCACTGTTATCAACACAGGTGATAAAGTTTATATCAACAACTCTTTACCCGTAATTCAATGTCTAGCCTTCTCTATAGCCTCTAGTAAACTGGTGCCAAGAGAGTAGCATAGGGCTTCTGAGCCAACAGAAAAGGTGGTTGCACCGGGGCTAGTGCATGCAAATTTGTACGACCAAACAGAAGTTATTCCGTTTGATAAACTGGAATCGTACTTTAAAGAGAATTTAAAATAGGAAAGTATACTTTTTACCTAATTGAAAGACAGCATACATTATGGAAACAGTAAAAGCAACAGCAGAGGGAGCCGTTCCTGTTAAAACGAAAGAAGTGAAAGCATTTGGAACTGAAGCAGCCGATGCGGCTTTGGAGCAATTGAACATACAGAGAAGGAACCCCACGCCACAAGATGTGGAGATCGAAATCTTGTATTGCGGGGTTTGCCATTCTGATCTCCACACAGCCCGGAATGAGTGGCATAGCACCGTATATCCTTGTGTACCCGGGCACGAGATAGTGGGCAAAGTTACGAGGGTTGGCAGCCATGTAACTAAATTCAAAGAGGGCGACCTGGCAGCGGTGGGCTGTATGGTGGATAGCTGCCGTGAATGTGACTATTGCAACGAGGGTCTGGAGCAGTATTGTTCGGAAGGCAATACGGGAACCTATAACTCACCCGATACCCACTTGGGCACCCATACCTTTGGCGGATATTCCGAGGGCATCGTGGTGAATGAAGGTTATGTGCTGCGGGTGCCCGACAACCTGGAGCTGGCAGCTACTGCGCCATTACTATGCGCCGGCATCACCACGTATTCGCCACTAAAGAAGTGGAACGTGGGGCCCGGCCAGAAAGTAGGCATTGTTGGCTTGGGTGGCCTGGGGCACATGGCAGTGAAACTGGCCAAGGCCATGGGGGCAGAGGTAATCGTGTATACTACTTCCCTGTCGAAGGTGGAGGATGCCAAGCGCCTTGGAGCCGATGATGTGGTGCTGTCGAAAGACGCAGAGCAAATGGCAAAGTATACCGGCAAGCTCCACTTTGTGTTGGATGCTGTTTCGGCACAGCACGACATCAATGCCTACCTGAACCTGCTGCGGGTAGACGGTTCGCTGGTATTAGTGGGGGCTCCGGAGCAACCACTTCCGACAGCAGCATTTAGCCTCATTCCGTTCCGCAGAAGCTTTGCCGGCTCCATGATCGGGGGCATTGCCGAAACACAGGAGATGTTGGACTTCTGTGGCAAACATAACATCGTCTCGGATATCGAGATGATAGACATGCAGCAGATCAATGAAGCCTATGAACGTTTGCTAAAAGGGGATGTCAAGTACAGGTTTGTGATTGATATGGCATCGCTGAAAAAAGAAAACGCCGGATAGAGAAGAGATGGAAGCTAGTTGAGGAATCGCTAAGCGGATAAGGTGATATGGCAAGGGTATTTATTACAGGGTCGGCTGAAGGCTTAGGGCAGCTAGCCGCGAAAGCGTTGATCGCGCAGGGACACAGGGTGGTGTTGCATGCACGCAATGCCGCACGTGCACGCGATGCGATGGACAAAAACCCGGGAGCGGAAGCCGTTGTAACAGGCGATCTGTCAAATAGGGAAGAAACAATACAGCTGGCTTCCGATGTGAACGCGCTGGGTGCCTTTGATGCCGTGATTCATAACGCTGGCGTTTACCAGGCCCCGGCAAAGCAAATCTTCGCGGTTAATACCTTAGCGCCCTACATCCTTACCTGCCTGATACAAAAGCCAAAGCGACTGATCTACCTGACCTCGGGTATGCATCTGCAGGGGCAGTTGCAGCCCGAGAGCTTGACTAGCGATAGTAGCCGCATAACCTACTCCGATTCTAAGTTGCATGTGCTGACGCTTTGCATGGCCGTAGCACGGAAGTGGGCGGAGGTGTATGCCAATGCCGTTAACCCGGGCTGGGTTCCGACCAAGATGGGTGGACGTGGCGCGCCGGATAGCTTGCAAAAAGGGTATGAGACACAGGTATGGCTTGCTGTCAACGACGATGAAAAGGCAACAGTAAGTGGCCGTTACTTTTTTCACCAGCAAGAAAGGCACCACCATCCTGATGCAGATAATGTCGGGTTACAGGAGCAATTTCTGGAGGTTTGCAAAAAACTGACAGGAGTTGCCTTTCCTCAGTAACATTGATTTTATAAACATTCATTCTGCCTCTTAGCCGGGGCGGATAAAAATAGTATTTATGGAAATAACAAGAATCGGCACACAGCCTTCCGGCAAAGGCTGGAAGATTGGTTCACCGGAGCCGTGCGTATAGACCCACTATTTGCAGCAAACGAGGCAAGACGCAGTGCAGCTGCAAGTGTCACCTTTGAGCCGGGGGCAAGAACTGCTTGGCACACGCATCCGCTCGGTCAAACTTTGATCATTACGGCCGGCTGCGGCCTCGTGCAGAAAGAAGGGAGTGCCATTGAAGAAGTACACCCTGGTGACGTTGTTTGGTTTGAGCCAAACGAAAGACATTGGCACGGTGCCACGCCTACAAACGGCATGACCCATATTGCCATACATGAAAACCTGAACGGCAAGGTCGTGGATTGGATGGAGAAAGTGTCGGACGAGCAGTATAAAAAGTAAGCTAAGCCAGCAGTTTCGCCGCAAGGTTTGATATCGGAAATATTTAAACCGAAGGGGAAATTTATCGAACCAAAAAAGCCGCTCCATTTGACGTGGTGCGGCTTTTGTACTATGGTAGACCGAAGGATGGAATTATCGAACCATTTCCACATGGATCTGACAATATTAGAAGAATGTCTGGACTTTTAATACTAGATCCTTTTAAGGTAATGACTTCTTATTTGTTACTCTGAACTGCTCGGGAGTAACACCTCTATGTTTTTTGAAAAACCGGAAGAAATAAGCGCTATCAAAATAGCCGAGCTCTGCAGCGATCTGAGAGCTAGTCAGCTCAGAATGAACCAATAGTCTTTGTGCTTCCAGCAGTGTACGTTGTTGCATCAGTTCTTTTGGTGTCTTGCTCAAATAATTTCTGCAGACGGTATTTAAGTGCTTTTTGGTTACATGCAAACGCTCAGCATAATAGGCTACAGGCTGGTGCTCCTTGTAATGCATGTCAATGAGTCGCTCCAGGTTTTGCAGGAGGGTTTGTTCTTTCCCTTGATGGCCTGCTCTGCCTGCATTAGGCCGGAAGATACGGGTCAACTCGATCAGAAGTACATCCAGGTACCTGCTGAGCATAACTTCTCGCATCAGCTTTGCTTGCTTGTGCTCGTGCTCTAGTTTATGGAAAATTGGGATGAGCACACTTTCATCTTCCTGTGTGACAGTCATAACCGGGTTGTAGAGCAAGGCATTGAAGAAGGGGTAATCAAGAAGCATTCTGCTTGGGTACTCCCTGGCATAATACTCTTGTGTGAAAAACATGACATAGCCATCGGCATCCTCAGACAACTCCCAACTGTGCACCTGTCCAGGCGTCATAAAAAAGAACATACCTGGCTTTACGTCATACTCCTTGAAATCTATGGTATGAACTCCTGTTCCCCGGTTTATGAAAAGTACAATGTAGAAATCGTGCTTATGAGGCTCACGTATAAAAAGGTGTTCCTGCAGGTGTGCTGCGAACGAACTAAAGTAGAAGTATTGGGCTTTTTGTTCCCGGGCCTTGAAATCCTGTATCTGGTAAATAGGTAAAAGTTCTTTCGGCATAAGAGTTCTTTACGCAGCTTAAGTTACGGATGGTTTATTAAGGTGTAGCCCGTTTCCTTTATGTATAAATGTAGTACAAAAGTACAGTAATTCGTCTCTTTTGTGCAGATACATAGCTCTGTTAGGGCTTTAACTTTGTAGAGTTAATAAGGAATAAAGTTATGAGCCAGAAAAATTCATTTTTATATAGTGCGCTTACTATTAAGTGCCCTCGCTGTCGTGAAGGAAACATGTTTCCAGAAGGCACCTTTTACAGCACCAAATTTGCAGACATGCACAAGTATTGCCCATGCTGCGGTCAAGCTTTTGAGCCTGAGACTGGCTATTACTATGGAGCCATGTATGTTAGCTTCGCTTTTAATGTGTCCATCTTCCTGGTATCCCTTTTTATACTCCACCAGTTCGTGGAAGAAGTAACGATGGCTATGATGATAGGAGTAGTGGCCATCACGGTTGTTGGGTTTCTTCCAGTTATCTTCCGAATCTCCAGGGTATTGTGGATCAATATTTTTGTCAGGTATGAAGGGCCTTGCAGTCTCATTCCCAAGAAAAGCATAAAATGATAATGTCATGAAGGATTGCTGCAAAACAGGCGACGAAATGCCTCCTAAAAAAGGACAGGTTTGGCTGAAAAGGTTTGTATATGCCATTGCTTTCATTTTTTTGGCAGTAGTGCTATTTCAGCAACTTATTTTCTGATTAGAAATGAAAAAACAACTGATTTATTTCACGGTAGCATTTGTATTGCTCTCAAGCCAGGCTCTGTAAATGGAGAAGTATTATATTTTGAATCTGAAGCAACTTATGAATCCTTCAATGGGCAGAATTAGCCATGTAGGCTTCAAACGGAAATACATTTGATTATATGATATGAAATGAGTTAAACTGTTGATTGGTTCTTGTAAATCAGGCAAAGCTGATACTCTTTGCCTGATTTATTTTGGCAATAATTTTATCAGGTTTTAAAATTGACGGAGCAAATCAGAAACTATGACTTTAAGGAGGGAATGCATGTAGAGTTTGAAATTGTATCCATCACTGACTTATACAAGAAAAGCAAGGAAATACTAACTTCTCCCCATAGAACGGCTTTCTATCATATTCTCTGGTTTCAAAAGGGTACCCCAACCCATTTGGTAGATTTCAATCCAATCGAAATCAAACCACAGACGCTGCTCTTTCTGAATAAAGATACGGTTCAACTCTTTGACCCTAAAGAGAGCTTTGAAGCCAAAGCTATTCTATTCACCGACAACTTCTTTTTCAGGACTGAGGCAGACATGAAGTTTCTCCGCAGTTCCATTCTGTTCAATGACCTGCTGGGCGTATCTCAAGTGCAGCTTGATAGCTCTACAGACAATTTTAAAGTCCTCTTCAGCTTAATGGAAGCAGAACTGGCAAACAAGCATGAAATTTACTACGCCGATACGCTAAGGAGCCTGCTGCATAGTTTTCTGTTGCTAGCTGAAAGAGAGCGTAGAAAGCAAGGTTTCACAGAGCTGAAGAAAGGGCCAGACCTGGACTATACTATCCTTTTCAGGGATTTGGTTGAAGCTGATTTCAGGCAGATGAAGCAAGTTAATGTATATGCCTCGAAGCTAAGTGTGACCGAGAAACGGCTAAACCAGGCAACATCAAAGATCCTCGGAAAATCCCCTAAAAGTATCATCGATGAAAGGGTAATGCTGGAGGCAAAAAGACTGCTGGCACATACCAATGACAGTATAAAAGAGATTGGCTATTCACTGGGCTTTCAGGAGCCGACCAACTTTATTAAGTTTTTCCGCAAGCACAACAGGAGCACACCTGTGGAGTTCAGAGAGCAGTTTACTACATAAGGCCTCTTCCCAAAAGTATCATCCAAAGGACCAAAACTACCTTTCGCAACGCGCTGATTCATTGCAACTTTGCATCATGAATTAACAAAGTAGTAAATGAAAAAGACAGTATTAAGTTTAGCGATGATGGCAGGTATAGGCATAGCCGGCTGCAGCACATCAGAAGTAAATTCATCAAAAGGTAAAGACAAGACAGAAATGGAAACATCAAACAAGCAAAAGGGAATGGCCTTATTGAAGGCTTTGGAAACAGGTGCAACAGAGCCTGCTAAAGTGATCAACCCTGACAAGTATATCCAGCACAACCTGAAAGTTGCGGATAGACTAGAAGGCTTTGCCGCCTTTTCGGATATTCTTCCGGAAGGCGAGACGAAGGTAAACACTGTGCGGGTATTTCAGGACGGGGACTATGTTTTTGCCCACAGTGAATACAATGTGTTTGGTCCTAAAATTGGCTTTGACATTTTCCGCTTTGAGGACGGTAAAATTGTGGAACACTGGGACAACCTGCAGGAAACGCAGCCTTCCAACCCAAGCGGCCATACCATGATAGACGGCCCGATCCAGGTGAAAGACCTTGATAAAACAAAGGAGAATAAAGCGCTGGTAAGTAGCTTCGTGGATGATATTCTGGTGAACGGCAGAATGGAGAAACTCACCGGTTACTTTGAAGGTGATCACTATGTCCAGCATAACCCATACATAGGAGATGGTCTGTTTAATTTAGGAAAAGCGCTAGAGGAGTGGGCAAAGCAAGGCATTACGATGAAGTATGACAAAGTACATATGGTGCTTGGGGAAGGCAACTTCGTCCTTGTAGTGAGTGAAGGCCAGCTGGGTGGTCAGCATACCGCTTTCTATGATCTCTTCAGAGTGAAAAATGGCAAAATTGCAGAACATTGGGATACACTGGAAACGATACCTTCAAAAGACCAGTGGAAGAACAACAACGGTAAGTTCTGAATAGGGGCACAGTATCTGAATAAAACAAGAGCAAAGATGCAAGCAAAAATGAAAATAGAGATTTGGTCAGACATAGTTTGCCCATTCTGCTACATCGGCAAGCGTAAGTTTGAGACTGCATTGGAACAATTCAGCTATAGAGACGATGTGGAGGTTGTTTGGCATAGCTATCAAATGTTTCCGGATTATAAGCAGCAAACAGGCGCTGATTTTTATGAGACTGTGGGCAGACTGAAAGGTATTAGCAGAACACGGAGTGAGCAAATGCATAACCAGATAGCGCAATATGCAGAAGAGGTAGGATTAGATTACAACTTTGAAAAGATCCTACTCCCCAACACATTTGATGCGCACCGTTTCTCTCTTTATGCCAAAACCAAAGGGCTTCAAAACGAGGCAGAAGAAAAGCTGTTCTACGCATATTTCACAGAAGGTCGTAACATAGGCGACATAGAAGTGCTTGTTCAATTAGGCAAGGAGTTAGGGCTGAATGGCGATGAAGTGAATGAAGCCCTGAGCAGTAAACAGTTTGCCACTGAGGTTAGGGATGACATTGCTGAAGCTCAAAGAATAGGGGTGTCTGGCGTTCCATTCTTCCTGATAAATGGCAAGCTGGCTGTTGCTGGAGCGCAAGACCCGCAGGCTTTTCTAGATATTATAGTTCGTGCATGGCAGGAGTGGAGTAAGGAAAACACAAGGCCGGCAATCGAGATTCTGAAAGGTGATTCTTGTGATATGCAAGGAAGTTGTAGCTAACAATTGTACATGCAAAAGGGGATTGCTGAAAAGTAGTCCTCTTTTGCAGTTCATCTCAAAGGCTGGTTTACAAGAAAGTTCGATAAGTCTAACCAAAGAGGAAATTTATCGAACAAAAAAACCCGCTCCATGTAATGTGGAGCGGGTTTTTTAATGTAGTAGCCCGTAGGGGAATCGAACCCCTGTTACCAGAATGAAAATCTGGCGTCCTAACCCCTAGACGAACGGGCCGTTCTGTCTAATTGTGGTGCAAATATAGCGGGTGTTTTAAATTTTGCAAAAACTTAGGGAGAATATTTTTTAACTTTATGCGTAAAACATTAGAGATCAGTAGAGAAAAAAATATTGGTTTTACACTATACGAAGTCGTAACTTCGCATCATTATCAAACTCTCAATAACTAGATACCATGTCTAAAATTAAAGTTGCAATCAACGGCTTCGGCCGAATCGGCAGACTTACTTTTAAGGCTCTGCTTCAGAAAGAGAATGTGGAGGTGGTTGCCATCAACGACCTGACAGATACTAAAACACTGGCACACCTGCTGAAGTATGACTCTGTACACGGCAGATTTAACGGAACGGTTGAGGCCTCTGAAGGCGGAATAATCGTGAACGGCAAAGAAATTAAGATTACGGCTGAGCGTGAGCCGAAAAACCTGCCTTGGGGCAAACTGGGCGTAGATGTGGTGCTGGAGTCTACTGGCCGCTTCGTGGATGACGTAAGCGCTGGTGGCCACCTGGAGGCTGGTGCCAGAAAGGTAGTTATCTCTGCTCCTGCCAAAGGCGACGTGAAAACTGTTGTACTTGGCGTGAACGAGGAAGTACTGACAGGCGAGGAGAAGATCGTTTCTAACGCTTCTTGCACTACCAACTGCCTCGCGCCAATGGCGAAAGTTCTGGACGATACTTTCGGTATTGAGAAAGGATATATCACTACGGTACACGCTTACACTGCTGACCAGAACCTGCAGGATGCGCCGCACAAAGACTTGCGCCGTGCCCGTGCAGCTGCTTACTCTATTGTGCCTACCTCTACAGGTGCCGCTAAGGCCGTAGGTCTGGTACTTCCTCACCTGAAAGGCAAACTGGATGGTGTAGCAATGCGCGTTCCAATTCCGGATGGCTCTCTGACTGACTTAACTGTTATCCTGAAGAAGCCTGCTACGAAGGAGGAGATCAACGCTGCCATGAAGAAGGCTGCTGAGAACGAGCTGAAAGGTATTCTGGAGTACACAGAAGATCCGATCGTTTCTATCGACATCGTAGGTAACACACACTCTTGCATCTTCGACGCTGAGATGACTTCTGCTAACGAGACGTTAGTGAAAGTGGTAGGCTGGTACGACAACGAGGCTGGTTATTCTAACCGCGCCGCCGACCTGATCACACGCATCGGCTAAGCAAGCAGTTCGATCTAAAGTATAAAAGAAGGTCCACCCTACAGCAGGGTGGACCTTCTTTTTTGCCCCTCCCGAACAACATTTACGGCAACAGAGTATAAAATGACGAAGATCATAGTTTATATTAGCCAAACGCTATACTTTTATGCCTGAAGTATGGTTCTGCGCTTATCTTCAGTTCTTTAGGGCTGATGCAACAGTACAGAAGCATAGTTTAAATGTTGTATATAAGAACTTCCACTTAAACCGCACAAAACATGAGAAGGATTCTAGTTCCCACTGATTTTTCGGATGAGGCCCGTAACGCCTATGAGGTAGCCATTTCCATCGCGCGCCGCACGGGTGCCGCCATAAAGCTGCTGCACGTGGTCGAAACACCATACTATACCTCAAACTTTAGTGCCACCGGCGATGTAATGGTTGGCTCTGACGGCATGGAGCAGGTCTACATGTTGCGCCTGCTCGAGAACACAAAAATGCAGATGAGCGAACTGCTGCGGACAGTGCCGCACGAGGGGGTGGAAGTAGTGCACGAGGTGGATGTGGACCGGCCGATCAACAAGATCAAAAGAACGATAAAAGAGGATGAAGTAGACCTGGTGGTGATGGGCTCCAAGGGATCAAGCGGGTTGGATGAGTTCCTGATCGGCTCCAACACCGAGAAGGTTGTACGCGCTGCCGATTGCCCCGTGCTTACAGTTAAGCACCGTATCCCTGACTTTGATGTGCGTGAGATTGTGCTGGCATCTGACTTTAAGCGAGAGATACGTGGTGCCATGGATCGCTTCAAGGAGTTTCAGCAGCTGTTTGGGGCACGTATTCACCTGGTGTACATTAACACGCCGGGGGCATTCGAGTCTAGCAACAATGTGCGGCAGAAGCTGCAGTATACCGCTGAAAAGTATGGTCTGCGGAACTATACTATAAATGTGTATAACGATGTGATGGAGGAGGACGGCATCCTGCACTTCGCCAACGATATACGTGCTGACATGATCATGATGGCCACGCATGGCAGAACCGGTTTTGCGCATCTGCTCAGCGGAAGTATAGCCGAAGACCTGGTAAACCATACCAGCATCCCGGTTCTTACCGTTCACCTGAAGTAGAAGTATAAAAATGTACCTGAAGCCTGATGCCCTCCAGCGTCAGGCTTTTTTTATCCCACCTGAAAAAGGTAATTTTGTTCTCCGGTAACCGCCTAACCTATGAGCAAACGTACCAGAATCCGCTTTATCATCAACCCTACCTCCGGCACCAACAGTCGTGTAGATGTGGCTGCCCGTATTCGGGAGCACCTTGACGAACGTAAGTATGTGCATGACATTATGTATACCACACATGCCGGTCACGCTCCTGAGCTGGCGCATCAAGCAGCCAACGAGGGCATTGAAGTGGTGGTGGCTGTGGGGGGCGATGGCACGGTAAACGAGGTAGCCCGCGGGTTGCTTAAGACCGAAACGGCACTGGCTATACTTCCGAAAGGCTCCGGCAATGGGTTGGCGCGTCACCTGAAGATCCCGATGGCGTTGGAGGGAGCCATGCGCGTAATCAACCAACGTAACGTTATCACCATAGATAGCGGAGAGATAAACCAGCACCCTTTCTTTACCACAGCAGGCATTGGCTTTGATGCCTACATCAGTTCTGTGTTTGCCGGCAATAAAAAGCGTGGCCTGCAGACGTATGTGGAGCTTGTGATGAAGGAGGTGCTTAGCTACAAGCATTTGCCCGTAAAAGCAAGTATAAATGGCAAAAGCTTGGAAACCGATTGCTACGTGATGGCCTTTGCCAATGCCGCGCAGTATGGCAACAACGCCTACATAGCCCCCACAGCCGATATTCAGGATGGCCTGCTGGATGTGTGCCTGGTGCGTAGGCTGGATTTGGTGAAAGCCCTGAACCTGAGCTACTGCATGTTAACCAAGCAACTGGCTAACCCCGACAGCGCCGAGTATTTTAAAACGGAGCGCGTAACGGTGCAGACGGAGGAGGACATTATGTATCATGCCGACGGGGAATACCTGGGCAAGGCAAGGGAGTTTGAAGTAAAGATGGTGCCGCTGTCGCTGAAGGTGCTGGTGCCTTAGTATAAGTACGAATGAATAGAGAGTAATTAGTAATGAGTTATGAATGTGCTGTTTAACGGCATAAAATCCAATTAACCATTGTTCATTACTGATCATTAATTAAAATAACGATGAGCGATAAAAATAAAAAAGGCCGCCAAGGCGTGGTTTACTCTACCAACCAGGACTTTAATTACGAGTATGAGCAGGAGCACGCGCAGGAGACGCTTCCGCCGCAGCAGCAGAACCTGAAGGTGATGCTGGATAAAAAAGCACGTGGCGGCAAGCAGGTAACACTGATTACCGGTTTTGTTGGCACTGAAGATGACCTGAAGGATTTGGGCAAGCTGCTGAAGAGCAAGTGTGGCGTGGGCGGCTCAGCTAAAGATGGTGAGATCCTCATCCAGGGCGACTTCCGCGATAAAGCAGTGCAAGTACTGCAGGCTACCGGCTACAAAGCTAAGAAGGCGGGAGGTTGATTTAAAAGATAGAAAGTCGGGAAGTTCGTGAGCCTTGAGGACCCTTTACTGCCGCAAGTTCTCAACTCGTGGCTCAGCATGAGTTGGAACTTAACTGGGCTCGAAGAGGCCAAGCTCTCTACTGCAGAACATCCCTGCAAAAACAACCAATGCATCATTTTCCTGCTCCGCAGAAAGCAAGTTGAAAACTTGCCTGATGAGTAGCCACAAGTTATGCTTCGCTAAACTTGCGGCGGTAAGTCGTTTATTCTGCTCTCTAAGCTTCTAACTTCCCGATAAACTTCTTCGGCCCCTCCAGGAGCCAGAAGTTGGCGGTTTGCTGCACAAATACGTTGCCGGCAAGGGCGGAGGCTTTGGGAGGGGTCGGTTTGTATACTTGCCGCGGCTGCTTTTTGCTATCTGCTTTCACAAACCCAACATCCTCCAGGCGCTGCTGCAGCTGCTTGGGGCTATACTTCTTTACAGGTACACGCACTTCGGTTCGGCGGTACAGCACCAGCATCGTAATTATGAAAAGCACCGAAAACACAGCCGCATTAAAGCCAATCTCCTGGATAAGTATCATGCTTTCTCCCTCAGAAAACTTCCCACTCAGGCCATACCAGATCGCCGTTAGCACGCTATACATGGCGAAGAAGTATGAATTCAGCCTTACGAAACGCATCAACGTATAATTCCGCATTTTAAAGTATACTTATAGGTGCTGAATAGCTCGCTCCAGGTCCTCCGGTGTGTCGATGCCGATGGTTTCGTGGTGGGTGAGGGCAGTAGTGATGCGGAAGCCATTCTCCAGCCAGCGCAGCTGCTCCAGCGACTCGGCTAGTTCCAGTGCAGAAGGTGGCAGCTGCGTGATCTGCTCCAGAATATCGGCACGGTAGCCGTAGATGCCAATGTGCTTGTAATACGTATGCTGCTTGTGCCAGATATCGTTGGGTACGTTGCGGCAGTAGGGTATGGGTTGGCGGCTAAAGTATAAAGCTTCCTTTGCCTGGTTTAGCACCACCTTTGGAGAATTCACATTGAACAGCTCCTCCGCCGTCTCCACTTTTTTCACGAGCGTTGCCAGCTGCGTTTGGGGTCTGTCAAAGCAACGGGCGACCAGGTCTATCTGCTCCGGGTGGATAAAAGGTTCATCGCCCTGTATGTTGATGATATACTCGTACGGCTGGTTGTTGAGCTTGTAGGCCTCAAAGCAGCGGTCGGTGCCGCTCTGGTGCTGGCTGCCCGTCATCACGGCCCTGCCTCCGAAGCCTTGCACGTGCTCGAGAATGCGCTGGTCGTCCGTCGCCACAACTACCTCCGCCAGGCTCGATTTCTTTGCCTGCTCGTACACGCGCTGGATCATACTTTTGCCTTTGATGTCGGTGAGGGGTTTGCCGGGGAAACGGGTGCTGGCGTATCGTGCCGGGATAATGCCGAGTACTTCCATAAATTTAAAGTATTGGGATGAGATTCAAAGGTACGCAAGAGCCGCCACTAATCCAGCGGCAAAAGCTTAGCAGCGGGCTGTTTTCTTTTTGCGCCGGGGCCGTTGCGCCGCTTTCTCGATGTAAGCGAGTGCCTCAGGTACTTTGCAGGCTGTTCCGCCCATATCCACCTGCACTTTCCCTACTTGCCTGGCTACGGCTTTTGCCTGCTCTGCCAACTGTGGTACAAAGGTGGCAGAGGCGATCACAAAACCGTTCATGGTGTAACGCACCCGGTTAGGCTGCTGCTGCAATGTGTCAGCCACGCGGCTTAATAGCAGCTGCAGGTGGGGCATGTCCAGTTCCTCATCTGGTTTTATACTTAGCAAGTGGATGATCGTGGCCCATCCGGCACTGGCTATACGTTCCTCCTGGGATTCGATCCACTGCAGGGCCAGCTCCCATCCGTAAGCCGACTCTGCGGCCACCTGTGCCACGGTGTACTCGCTCAGGTAGTACCAGTAGGCCTGCTGCACCCATTCCTGCAGGTCTTCTTTGGTGATGGCTTTCTCATCGGCGATGAGGCCGGCCAGGTACATGGCATCGGAGTTACCGGTGCTGTAGAGCGCTTTGCTGAGGTCGTAGTTCTTCTTTATCTTCTTTTGCAGCGGCTTCAGGTCGCCAACCTTTACCCCAAAGAAGGGCTCGCGGGCGCCGTGTTTCAGGAGCGTATTTTTGGTGGTGCTGTTTCCGAGGGCTTCCAGCTGCTGCATTACTTCTGCCAGTATCATGGGCTTACGTTATCTAGATTCCTTTTCAAGATAGCACATCCTGGCAGTTTGAGCAATAAGGTAGCTATTATTCCTTTTGCTGGTTGCGTGAGGTGATCAGTAAAAGGTTAGAAAGTATGGAAAGGCTGAGGTGGAAGTACTTTTTCATAGTTTGGATGTAAGGGCTATACCTTACAGATCCTGTTGTGCCTTAAATGGTTGCAAGGCTTTTAAAATTTATAATGCCTCCACCTGCAGCACCTGTATGGCTGGCATTATGCGTGGCTGTGGCAGCATGCCGCAGCGGCGGTCTATCGGCTCGGGCAGCGCTTTATAGGTTAGTTGTACATGGCTGCTGTCTCTCTCTTTATACCTATCAGGTATGGCAGCCTCGTTCTCGGGCAGGTAGCGTTCCCCGTCTATCTCTATTTCAAAGCCACAGCCGTCGGCGGCAATCTCGCCGGTCCAGTGTAGGGTGGCTGTGGTCGTTTGGTTCCCCTCTTCTTGTGGCGTGGTGGAGTTCTGGCAGGAGGCAAAGACAAAAATCAGTAGGACTAGGAGTGCTCTCATAAGTATGTTACCTGGCGTTACAAGCTGATGTCGTTACCGTTCTCTCAACTCCACGATTTTAATGGTATTGATCTCTACGTCGGCCTGGCAGTACCGCTGCGTTTTGTGGTAGTTGATGATCTTGGCCTCTACCTCCGTTGGAGAGTTTTCTTTGTAGGAGCTGCTGATATCATTTTCATTTGTGGGCTTATGATAGGTGTCGCCGATCTGCAGCATAAATCCACAGCCATCTACTGCGTAACTTCCCGTCCAGACAAGGGTGGCGTCCACGGTTTCTACAGAAGTATTGGTGTCTTCATCCGGATTACAGCATGAGCCGAGGATAACCATACTTGCCAGCAGGGAAAGGGGCAGGAGTGTGCGTATCATACGTTGTCTCTTTTATAGGAAGAGTCAAATTTGGTTGCTAGGGTTGCAGAGGAGCACATAATATGTAAAGAAACTTTGGGAGAAGCACTAAGCTCAATCCTCAACAACCGGTGGTGTATATCTAACCGTAGCCCTAACTGGTGGCGGTGGAGGAGGAAGCCCGGGGGCGGGAGATATATTATCCGGGAGATAAAGCTTATCATGAATAATTTTTAGAAAGTGTTTCCCTTGAGTTGTTGAGGCATCAGTTACAGGTTGGCCATCAGACAATTCCCACAAACGATAATCCATAGAACTGTATAGACCCTCAAGTTCCTCTTGAAGCTTAGAAGGTGTGAAACCAATTGTATATTCGGTCTCATTCTCCTTTAGTATTTGGAAGAACAGGCTGGGGCCACAGTATAAGGGGCCCATTTCGTTTGAGTTTTCCCAATCATGATAATAAAACTGATCTGCCTCCACCTCTGAAAGAAAAGGTAAAGCTGTAGCTAAAGCAGTTTTGGTAGCATCCCCATACGGATGAAAGGAAATAGAATCATAATGGAAGCCGTACCATACTTCCATTCGCCCGCTGTTCGGCTCCAAGGCAGTATAGTCTACCATTTTCGGCTTAGGCTCCAATAAGTCGCTTTCTATGTTGCTGTAATCATCTATGGAATCCTCTGGAAAGTAGTATCTGAACTGCACCAGGTGGACCTACCTGATGCCGTGACTTTTGATCACCTCCTCCTGCGGCTGGCATCCGGCAAATATGGCTACGGCTATGAGTACAAAGTATAGCTGCTTCATACTATTGGCTCGACTTTCTTCACCCGCAGGGCGAAGGTGCTCTGGTCTATTACCTGCACGGTGTCGCCTTTCTCTATAAATCCGTCTCGGGCCTGGGCGTCGTAAAGGGTGTCGTCGATCATCACGCGGCCGGAGGGAGCCATGCGGGTGTGGGCAATGCCGGTTTTACCTACCAGGTGCTCGGCGGTGTTGGCCGAGCGGTAACCCTCCTTGCTGTGGAAGGTGCTGTTCAGTACCACATGCTGCATAGAGCGGCTATTGAGCAGGCGGTTCCAGGTGAGGGCAATGACGACTGCCGCACCCACCATTCCCGCCACCACCGAAATCATACTTTTCATCAGGTTCTCAGAAGGCACAAAGGTAAAGTCGAACATCTGGTTGTTCACCATCACCAGCACCAGCGATACCACCGTGAGCGCAATACCGCTAATGCCCGCTATCCCAAAGCCCGGAATCACAAACACCTCCAGCAGTATAAGTATAATACCGGCCACAAACATCAGTATCTCCCAGTTCTCGGCCAACCCGTTGAGGTAGTAAGGCACCAGGTACAGCACACCTGCCACTACAGCAGCCATCAGCGGAAATCCCACGCCCGGCGTCTGTAACTCAAAGTATAAACCGCCTACTATTATAAGCAAAAGTATACCGCTGATAAACGGGTTAAGAAAGAAAGAGATGATGCGGTTAGTGGAGCTTAGCTCATAGCGTATAACCTCGGCATCCTGCAGGTTCAGTTCATCCAGCACTCCCTCCACATTGGTGGCCACGCCTTCGCAAAAGCCGTACTTTATAGCCTCCGAGGTCGTGAGCGTAAGCACTTGCCCGGCCGAGAGGGTGCTGTCTACGCTAGCCTCTACCATTGCCTCTGCAAGATGCGGATTCCTGCCGTTGGCCTCGGCCGTGGAGCGCATGATAGAGCGCATGTAGCTCTGGTATTTGCCTGGGGCTGCCTGTCCGTCGGCACCCACTACGGTAGCGGCCCCGATGTTGGCACCGGGGGCCATATAAATGCTGTCGCAGGCCAGCGAGATAAGGGCACCTGCCGAGGCGGCGTTTTTGTTGATGAACACATACACCGGCTTTGGGTACTCCAGCAGGCGTGTCCGGATCTCGTCTGCATCGTTCAGGGCACCTCCAAAAGTATCCAGCACAAGCAGCACATGGTCTGCCTCTACAGCGGTGGCCTCCTCCAGCGCTAGCTCTATGTAGCGGTTGGTGCGCGGGTCTATCTCTGACTTTACCTCCATCAGCAGCACCTTGGGCTTGCCTTGTTGGGCAGTGTCTTCTTGCTGTGCCTTTACAAAAGAGGGCAGGAGCAGGCAAAGCAACAGGACGAGTAGGTGCAGATGCCGGAGTTTTGGGTATATTTCCATAAATTTGTACCAGAATAAGAATCGGATTCAGCAGATAATATACTAAAATCCCTACGCATATCATACCTCTTCTCTATTCATACGATTTTAAGGCTCCTGTGTGGCGCATCCGGCTCGACAGCCGCACTGCTTGCCTTGCCCTGGAGGTACGCGACCCGGATCTGCTGCTCACCCGGTTTTATGTGTTGGATACTGACGGCCATACATTACAGCAGCTAGATATGCCGCAGGCAAAGGCGTGGTGGCAGGGGTTGGAGGAGGCGGAGCATGGGCTGCTCTACCTGCACGGCTACGGCAACAGGCAACTGGGGCAGCACAAGGGGATTATGGCTTACAGCGAGGCAAACGGATCTAACGTGTGGGAGGTTAAGGAGTTAGCCTTTTATGGTATAGCTAAAGCAGGCGTTGTAGCCTATGATCCACAGCAGCCAGAGGCACCGCTACAGGTGCTCTCACCGCAAACCGGGCAGCCTTCGGGCGTAACTTTAAGCCAGCAACAGGCTGCGGAAGAGGTGGCACGCTACGACCAGGCCCGCTTTCGGGACTGCTTGTACCCGGCTCTTTACCGGGAGGGAGAGCCATACTTTGAGCAGGTGCAAGCCTTTCTGTGGGAGCAGTTGGAGGTACAGGCTGTGCAGGCAGTGGAGTATGCCGAAACTGAAACTTGCCTGGTGGTGAGTTTCTACCAGGCCGATACGGCCGGTAAACTGCAGAATGAGCTGGCTGTTTTTGACCTGGAAGGAAAATTGTACCAAAAGGTGAAAATTGGGGGCGACTTAAGTGGTATTGGTTCGGATACTTTTTTTATCTTTAAGCACAATTTATATTTCATCCTGAATAAAGACATTCTACAGGTTTTTCGACTTTTAGCCTAGCCAATTATGTTACGATCTTTATTACTTTCCCTTGTAGCAGTACCTGTACTTTCTTTTTCGGCTAATGCCCTGGACCTCACGGCTGTCCGTGATTCGGTGGGGGTGGAGCGTAAGAGTGGTAAACTCTTTGTACAGCACAAAGTAGAACCTAAAGAGACGTTGTATGCGCTCTCCCGGAAATATGGAGTACCGGTCACACAGATCGTGGAGGCCAACCCAAGCGTGCAAACGACTATAAAAATTGGCGAGATCGTGCTGATTCCGCGCGGCTTTGTATCGATGGCGGCTACACCTGCCAAGAGCAATACTGCACCAGCAGCCAGTAACCGCACCTATACGGTAAACAGCATCGGTAATAAACTGCATACGGTAGAGCCAAAGCAGACGCTTTATTCCGTGTCCCGCCTGTATAACGTGTCTGTAGAAAACCTGAGGTTCTGGAACAGGCTACCGGGCAACACCATCGAGATTGGCCAGGAACTGATTGTGGGAATAGGGGAGCCGACACCAACCCAGAAGCCTGTGTACATGCCAGAGCCGGATGATGAGATGACAAAGGCGGCAGACTCAAATGCTGTAGCCTCTGCCGGGCCAGCCACACCTACACCTGTTACCCCCACGCCAGTTGCCGTGGCCACTAAAGCGCATGCAGAGGAAGAAGAGCCGGAGGCAGATGCTTCAACTGCGGGTGTGAATAAAATGATCGAGTCGGGGATGGCTGAAATGATCGACCCGAAAACGAATGATACGAATAAATACCTGGCACTGCACAAAACGGCCCCTGTGGGTACTATCATGCAGGTTAAAAACGCCATGAACGGACAGGTGGTATATGTGCGCGTAATCGGTAAACTGCCGGCAACCGGCGAGAACGATAGAGTGGTAGTTCGTCTGTCTAAAAAAGCGTACCAAAAACTTGGCGCCGTGGACCCACGCTTCAGAGTTGAATTGTCTTACATGCCATAAACTAGAGATTTTCAGAAGCAAAGAAAGGGAGTTGGTTAAAGCCAGCTTCCTTTTTTTGTTTTAGATGGGCTACACTTAAGCTATTGCAGCATATAAACACATTTTACAGTAGGGTTCTGTACCAGTGAGGCAGAAGTTAAAGCGTTTGAGCTATTCAGAAATATCTCCCTTGCTGAGTGCCTTTTCGCTTTTGCCTTCCGGGGTATAGGTTTTATAGCTGTCGGTATTGCGCGGCCTGTCTCTACAGGTGTAACCCACCCCTTTAGAGCTTCGCTCGCTATTTTCTAACTCGCGTTCTTGGTAGTCTAAGGAGAGGAGTTCTCAGTTGGCGATTAACCCACCCCTAACCCCTCCCGAGAGGGGAATTCGGTAACGATTACATCCCCCTGCCCCTTTTTTGTTGAGGGCCTCTACCCACGAGGACTTGGTATAAGTGCATTAGCAGGATCATCCAACCACCCCTAGCCCCTCCTTATCCAAGGAGGGGAGTTCTGCTCAAACTCCGTCAGCTTTGGCTATCGAACCAATCCCAGTCTTCCCGTTGAACGCCTTGTGAGATCCGGTGCCGCGAGAGCGGCAGCGCCCTGGCGCAGGAGGGAACACCGCGCGATACGGGAAGACGAGCCCTCCCGGGCTGGAGGGAGCCAAGGCTGGAGGTGAAACGGTAGGTGTGTAGGACTGAGGATGAGCAGTAGCTAGTAAGGATAGCTTAGTTCAGGCTGAGGGAAGCCGAGGCAATGGAAGAATAAAGTACGGATTGCGCGGATTTGGAAATCCGCGGCAGAAAGGTTCCGGACAGGGATGTCCGGAACAGCAACAGTAAGAAAGTATAGCCCAAGTATAAAGTATGGCTACAGTTGCGTTACAAACGCAACACCATTAAAGGACACAGGTCTGAAAAGACTTGAGCCAGAAGAACCTTTGAGGGTACTGAGCCGGATTACGTATAAAGTATAAACAGCAAAGGCGGCTCTTTACCAGGGCCGCCTTTGCTGTTTATACTTTGGAAATCTACTTCGGATCGTAAGCCCACTTCAGGTAGATGGCACCCCAGGTAAAGCCACCTCCAAAGGCAGCTAGAATCAGGTTATCACCTTTCTTCAATTGTTTCTCATACTCCCACAGGCAAAGCGGAATGGTGCCGCTGGTAGTGTTGCCATACTTGTGGATGTTCAGCATCACCTTGTCGTTGCTGAGGCCCATACGGTTGGCTGTAGCCTCAATTATACGCTTGTTGGCCTGGTGCGGTACCAGCCAGGCTACGTCATCACCTGTCAGGTGGTTACGCTCCATGATCTCAGCAGACACGTCTGCCATACCTTTCACAGCGAATTTAAACACCTGCTGCCCCTCCTGAAAGGCATAGTGCTCCCGGTTCTGCACTGTCTCGATGGTAGCAGGTCTGCGGCTGCCACCGGCCTTCATGAACAGGAATTGCGCACCCGTGCCATCCGACTTCAGGATCGAATCCTGGATACCCAGACCCTCGGTATTTGGCTCCAGCATAATGGCACCGCCGCCGTCACCGAAGATAATGCAGGTGGCCCGGTCGGTGTAGTCTACAATGGAAGACATTTTATCGGCACCCACCACAATCACTTTCTTGTACTGGCCAGACTCTATAAACTTAGAGGCAGTTGCCAGCGCGAAAAGGAAGCCGGAGCAGGCTGCCTGCAGGTCGTAACCAAAGGCATTTACCGCACCCACCTCAGCCGTAATCAGGTTAGCCGTGGCCGGGAAAACCATATCCGGGGTGGTGGTGGCGCAGATAAGCAGGTCTACTTCCTCTGGCTTTGTATTCGTTTTTTTGAGCAGATCCTTAACCGCTGGCACTGCAATGTGCGACGTACCTTTGTTTTCACCCTTCAGGATGCGCCTCTCTTTGATACCCGTTCGTGAAGTGATCCACTCATCATTGGTATCAACCATCGTCTCAAGCTCCTTGTTGGTGAGCACGTATTCTGGTACATAGCCACTTACACCGGTAATGGCGGCAGTAATCTTACTCATTTGTTAATTCTGTTAAGGTGATAAAGATTAAGAGAGGCAATTTAATAAAAAAAACTTGGCATAACCTGTCAGTTTCTTTAAAAAGAATCTTTTAACAGGCTATGCCAAGTATAAAGTGCGTTTGTAGGCTTGCGCCCCGCAGCTATCTATTCGCTGTAGTGCTTCTTAATGCGCTCCCAAACTTTAGAAGAGACCATTTTCTGGGCCTGCAGCACCATGTTCTTCACGGCTGTAGGGCTAGATACACCATGGCCGATCACTACGTTGCCGTTTACGCCTAAGATAGGACTTCCGCCTTCCGCCTCGTAGTTAAACTTATCGAAGAAGGGGTCGCTGATGCCTTTCTCATGCATAACATCGTAGAGAGACTCTGCCATTTTCAGGATAATGTTGCCGGTATAACCGTCGCACACAATCACATCGGCTTTATCGTTGAAGAGGTCGCGGCCTTCTATGTTACCGATAAAGTTAATGTTAGGGTTGGCCTTCAGGCGCTGGTGCGCAGCCTGAACAACCACGGTGCCCTTGCCTTCTTCCTCGCCCAGGTTCATTAAACCAACCTTGGGTTTCTGGATGTCCAGCACGTATTTGGCGTAAATGGAGCCAAGCTCGCCGAACTGCTCCAGCACTTCAGGCTTGCATTCGGCATTTGCGCCTACGTCCAGTATTACACCGTATCCGCCGCGCAGCTTAGGAACAAAGTTCGCGATGGATGGCCTCAGGATTCCCTCAATAGCTTTTACGCTGAACATGGCTCCCACCAACATAGCGCCGGTATTGCCGGCGCTGCAGAAGGCATCCGCTTTCTGCATTTTAAGTAAGCCGAAGCCTATAGCTATGCTGGAGTCGGTTTTCTGGGTCAGGGCCTTGGTAGGGTGTTCGCCCATTTCAATTACCTGGCTGGCATTTACAACGGCTATGTTGTTACCCGTATAACCATATTCCTTGAGCAGACCTGTAACCACATCCTCTTTGCCTATCAGCATTATGGATGTGCCTTCGTCTATCTCCTGAGCAGCCATAATAGCACCCTTCACAATTGCTTCGGGTGCAAAATCACCGCCCATGGCGTCTAAAGCGATTCTCATTTAAAGGGGGTGTTAAAATTATACAGTACTAAAACTAGAGCAGGCTATAATGCTTACTGGGCGTTAGTTGTATAATTTTTGATAGCCAGTTTGCCTTTGTGGTACAGGTCGCCGTCAACCACGTAAGCATGGTGGAACAGGTGTGGCGTATCTGTAGTTGGGCAAATTGCAATGGCTTTTTCAGAGAGACCCTGATGTGTTCTTCTCTTATCTCTTCTGGTCTTCGAAATCTTACGTTTTGGATGTGCCATTTTTAGTTAATGATTTACTTACGTTTATACTTTATACTTCTGAAATTCTTTTAGTTCAGGTTTCGGAGGGCGTCCCAGCGCGGGTCCGTATCATCCTCGTCGTCCTCATCCTCGTCTGTGTCAGCGTCGGAGCGGGAACTGTAGATCAGGATATCCCGATCGTCCTCATCCTCCTCTTCTTCCTCCACAAAACGTGGGTGCAGTTTCTTCATCGGCAGCGCCAACCCGATATAATCGTAGAGGTGCTGCGCAATGTTGATCGACTGCGTGTTCGGCGTTATCTGCCACAGGTCGTCGTCCAGCTCCAAGTTCTCGTCACCATACTTGATGCGGAACGCGGCCTGAATGTCCAACGGATAGTCAAACTCTTCCAGGCTTCTGTCGCAGGTAAGGCGCACATGGCCCTTTATATCGAAGTGGAAGGTAAGCAGCGACTCTGTCTTATCCAGTTCCACATCGGCCTTCAGGTTGCCGCCAAGTATGATATCCTTCCCGAACTCCTCAAAAAAGTCGTTGTCCAGCAGAAACTCATACTTGTGTTTCCTGTTACTAAGCTTGGCAATGCCGATTTCGTAATCTCTTAGCTTCTTCACACCAATCGACTCTTTATTGCAAGGTTGCAAAATTAGAATATAATTCTGATAAATAAAATACTCTGCACTAATTATACTGCAGGATTTGCCTCCAGCTGGCGTTTGCGGATGATGTCGCAGGCAAGGAACAGTGCTTCGCGGAAAGAGGTTTCATTGGCAATGTGCTTTGCTGCAATATCATAGGCGGTGCCGTGGTCGGGCGAGGTACGCACGATTGGGAGCCCTGCCGTGTAGTTCACGCCACTTTCGAAGGCCAGCGTTTTAAACGGAATCAGCCCTTGATCGTGGTACATGGCCAGAACGGCGTCCACCTGGCGGTACTGCTGCATGCCAAAAAAGCCATCGGCAGGGTAGGGGCCAAATACCAAATGCCCGCGCTCCTTCATCTGCATGATGGTCGGGCGGATGATCTCCACGTCCTCGGTGCCCAGCAGTCCCTGCTCGCCGGCATGTGGGTTCAGGCCCAGCACGGCCACGCGCGGCTTCAGTATCCCGAAGTCGTTGCGAAGCGAGTTTAAAAGTATGGTCAGCTTGCGGATCAGTAGTTGCTCGGTAATCTTACCCGATACATCTTTCAGTGGCAAATGGCCGGTTACAGTAGCCACGCGCAGGTCGCCGCTCACGAGCAGCATCAGGCTCTCAGGTGCATCAAAGTACGAGGTTAGAAACTCGGTGTGGCCGGGAAATTTAAACTCCTCGGCCTGTATGTTATCCTTATTAATAGGGGCCGTTACCAGGCCATCCAAAAAACCGGCTTTCAGGTCTCTGGAGGCTGCCAGCAGCGAGTCCAGTGATGCTTTGCCAGATTCCGGGGTTGGCGTGCCTGGGTTCATCTCCAGATCGTTGTCCCAGCAGGTGATCAGGTTTACTTTGCGTGGCGCCAGGGCCTGAGCAGAGTCTGCCTGCTGGTAGTTAAAGTGCTCCGAGTGCAACGCCTTGCGCACCTTGTTAAGAATGGCCGCCGAGCCGTATATCACCGGCGTGCAGTAGTTGAGAATGCGGTTATCAGAAAGCGTTTTTACGATCACCTCCGGGCCAATGCCGTTGGTGTCGCCTATGCTGATGCCTAGTTTTATTTTATACTTGTTGTCCATGTCTGGTTATCGTGCCAAAGCGCTAAGGTAGTTGTAAATAAGGCGCACGCAGGTGCCGGTGCCCATTTTGCCGCGGTAAGAGTCCTCGCCCTGCAGGTAAGCCGTACCGGCGATGTCGAAATGCACCCACGGGTAGCTGGTGAACACCTCCAGGAACTTGCCCGCCGTGATGGCGCCGGCATCGGCTCCTCCTAAATTTTTAATGTCCGCCACGTCCGATTCGATCTGCTTTTTATACTCGTCCCAAAGCGGAAACTCCACCAGGCGCTCGTGCACCTCTTCGCCAGCTTTTTTCAGGTCACCCATGATTTCGTCGCCTGCCGTGCCCATGGCCACGGAGGCCTCTTTCCCGATGGCGCGCATGGCGGATCCGGTCAGGGTCGCGAAATCCAGCACCAGCTCCGGGTTATACTTCTTAGCGAAGCTAAGCGCATCGGCAAGTATAAGGCGGCCTTCTGCGTCGGTGTTCATTACCTCCACGGTCATGCCGTTAAACATCGTGATCACGTCGCCGGGGGCTACAGCCTGTCCACCAGGGCGGTTGTCGGTGGCGGGTATCAGGCCGATCACGTGCAGGGGCAGCTTGTTTTTGGCAGCGGCATAAAGTATACCAGCCACTGCCGCAGCACCTGCCATGTCAGACTTCATGAAATCCATGGAGTTCGGCGTTGGCTTCAGGCTTAATCCGCCCGTGTCGTACACCACGCCTTTGCCTACCAGCACGTATGGCTTGCTGTTTTTGGCGTTCTCCGGCTTCCACTCCATAATGGTAAAGGTGGCCGGTTCCTCACTGCCCTGGTTCACGGCCAGCAGACCGCCCATCTTCAGCGACTGTATCTGCAGCTCGTCAAGCACTTCGGTTTTAAAGCCTGCTTTATCTCCCAGTTCCTCCAGTTGCATGCTAAACTGCGTGGCCGATTGGTGGCTGTGCGGCTCGTTCACCAAATCACGTGTCTCTAGCACAGCCTCCAGCACGTTAGCCAGTTCCTGCACCTGCTGCTCTGCCACCTGCTCATCGGCCAGGGTTATACTTTGCAGCGGGCTGGGTTTGGCGTCCTTGGTTTTGTGCTTGCTATACGTATAGTTGCTCAGGTAAATGCCCTCGGCCAGGTATAAACCCGCTCCGGTTCCTGTTTTATCAAGTATAGAGATGTTCTCTACCTTATCCGGCTTCAGTTGCTTCAGCAAAGTATGGCCGGCCTGTCGGATGGCTTCTTTGCGGGCGTTCTCGTTTTTGGCGTCCGGGGCTACCACCACATATACGCGGTGCGTAAAGCGGTTCAGGGAGATGAGTTTGGACTCCTGCTCCACCTGGCGCTGCACATACTGTTGCTCCTCGGGCTGCAGTTCGGAGAGCTGCGCCACCTGATCGGCTGCTACTATAAGGGCCAGATCGGTATTTTTCGTTAAGCTTGTATCGTATTTAAGTTGTGTTGGCATCTGTCGTTCGTATCTTTGAGTGCGCAATATAGTAAGTATAATACGTAATGTGAAAACCGGCGCCGCCGCGGCTTTTGCTGGAAATCGCGTACAATTAAAGTATAACGGGTTTGGGCGGAAAAGTATACTTTGCGCCTGCAAAACCATAAGCAACACAACGTGAGCAACGTAAGACCCAAGAAGCACCTGGGCCAGCATTTCCTGGTAGACCAGAACATTGCGATTAAGATAGTGGAGCAACTCACGCTGCCCGGCGGCGTTCAGGACGTGCTGGAGATTGGCCCCGGAATGGGTGTGCTCACGCAGTATCTGTTGCAGCATAAAGAATACCGTACCACGGTGGTGGACATAGACCGTGAGTCTATTGCCTACCTACAGCAGCACTTCCCGCAGCTCGGCGAACGCATCATTTCCGCCGATTTCCTGAAAACGGACCTAAGTACGCTGTTTCCGGGCAGGTTCGCCATCATCGGTAACTTCCCTTACAACATCTCAAGCCAGATATTTTTTAAAGTGCTGGAGCACCGCGATGTGGTGCCGGAGGTGGTGTGCATGATTCAGAAGGAGGTGGCCGAGCGGCTGGCATCGCCTCCGGGATCCAAGGCGTATGGTATTCTGAGCGTGCTGCTGCAGGCGTTTTATACTATAGACTACAAGTTTACGGTGAGCGAGCATGTGTTCAACCCGCCGCCCAAGGTGAAGTCGGCGGTTATTAGTTTGGTGCGCAACAACGTGGAGAAGCTGGACTGCGACGAGAAGCTTTTCCATAAAGTGGTGAAATTAAGTTTCGGAACCCGGCGCAAGACGCTGCGTAACTCCCTCCGAAGTTATAACTTGCCACCCGAAGTGCAGGCATTGCCTGTTTTCGACAAGCGCGCCGAGCAGCTTTCGGTGCAGGATTTCGTAGAACTGACACAACTTGTAGAGCAGAATTTAAAGGAATAGTATGCAGGTAGAGATCACACGTGAGTATATTGAGCAGGTAGAGGAAGCCATTGAACGCCAGGACCGGGATTTTCTCCTGAGTACCATGGCCGAGATGCACCCCGCCGACATTACCACGGTGCTCTATGAGCTCGACCCGAACGAGTCGCGCTATGTGCTGGACCAATTGCCGCCGGAAGTGGGTGCCGAGATCCTGAGCGACCTGGACGACGACATCCGCAATGAGTTTCTAGACAAGTTCACAAGCGAGGAGATTGCCCGCTATGTAAACCTGATGCACTCCGACGACGCCGTGGATATCCTGAACGAGCAGTCGGTGCAGACGCGGGAGGAAGTCATCGCACATATAGATAATGACGAGAAAGCTGCTGCCATTCTGGACCTCCTGCACTACGAGGAGGATTGCGCCGGCGGTCTGATGGCAAAGGAGCTCATAAAAGTAAATCTGAACTGGCGTGTAAGGCAGTGTATTGAAGAGGTGCGGCGACAGGCCGAGCGGGTGGCCCGCATCTACACCGTGTATGTGGTAGACGACCGCGATAAGCTGCTGGGCCGCGTCAGTGTAAAGCGCCTGCTGCTTTCTAAAGATGATACCCAGGTAAAGGATATCTACAGCGAGGACGTGATCTCGATAGAGTCTTACAAAGACGAGAGCGAGGTAGTGAGCGTAATGCAGCGTTACGACCTGGAGGCCATTCCCGTGGTGAATATTCAGGGCCGCCTGCTGGGGCGTATCACCATCGACGACGTAGTGGACGTGATGCAGGAGCAGGCCGAGCTCAGCCGCCAGCTCATGACAGGTATCTCCGAGAATGTAGAAGAGGACGACAGCGTGCTGCGCATCTCCCGCGCCCGACTGCCCTGGCTCATCATTGGTATGGTGGGCGGATTGCTGGCGGCGCACTTCATGGGCTTCTACGAAGATGACATTGCGCTGCTGCCGGCCATTGCGCTTTTCGTACCGCTGATCACGGCAACGGGCGGTAACGTGGGCATACAGTCCTCTTCCATCATCATCCAAACACTTTCCTCCAACGAGGTGATGTTTGATAATATTACGCAGCGTTTGATTAAGGTGATACTGGTGGCGCTACTTAACGCGCTGATTATTTCCATACTTGTTTTCTCGGCTACATACCTTTTCAAGCAGGACTTTACGCTGGCCATGGTAGTATCGGTGGCGCTGTTCTCGGTGGTCATGCTGGCCTCGCTGATGGGCACTATCACCCCCATGATACTTGATAAAGTAGGCATTAACCCTGCCGTGGCTGCCGGCCCGTTCATTACCACCGCTAACGATCTGTTGGGCCTGACCATCTACTTTGGTATAGCGCATGTGCTGTATAACCTGTAGCGGTAGCTTGCCTGGCAAAGCTGTTTTTTCGTAGTTTAGGGTTTCGAAGGCCGCAATGGCTCATCGGGGCAGTGGTTGCCAAGGCAAAAGTATATCCCGGCAGAATTTTGTAAAGTATAAAATCCCTTTAAGCGGTTGTTTATACTTTTAATTTTTCCTCACCTTATACTTTCCCTTTGCCTGCCGCCCCACCAAGGCTGGTTTATACTTGCTGCCACTACAAATGAACAGAAAAACCGAACCGCAACACTACCTCAACCACCATCAACCCGTGTCTACACAAAAAAACACCTCCACAGTTCTTATCATCGATGAAATTCACCCAAGCATCTTCCCGATGTTGAAAAGTATAGGCGTGGAGGCAGATTACCGGCCTGACATAAAGCCAGAAGATGTACAAGAGGCGCTGCAAAGCTACGAGGGGCTGGTGGTACGAAGCAAAATGCGTATCACGGCAGAAACGCTGGAACTGGCTGATAACCTTAAGTATGTGGCCCGTGCCGGCGCAGGCGTGGATAATATAGACCAACAGGCCTTGCAGGAGCGAGGTATACAACTGTTGGCCGCCAACGAGGGGAACAGTCAGGCGGTTGGGGAGTTTTCTGTGGGTGTACTGCTGTCGCTGCTCCGTAACATTTCGCGCAGCCACAGCCAGGTGCAGCAAAAAGTATGGCTGCGCGAGGAGAACAGGGGAGAGGAGATCAGCGGCAAAACGGTAGGAATCATCGGCTTCGGCAATATGGGGCAGAGCTTTGCCCGCCTGCTCACCGGTTTTGGCTGCCGCATGCTGGCCTACGACCGATTCGCGCCTGAGAAAATCAACTTGCCAGTGGCCCGCGTGCCGTTGGAGCAGATTCAGGCCGAGGCAGACATTGTGAGCCTGCACATACCCTTTATACAGGAGAACCTGTTCTTTGCCAATGATGCCTTCTTTAGCGGCTTTAGCAAGCCGTTCTGGTTCCTGAACACCTCGCGCGGCGATGTGGTGGATCAGCAGGCACTGGTGCGGCACCTGAGGGTAGGAAGTATAAAAGGCGCCGCCCTGGATGTGCTGGAGAACGAGAAACTACATACCCTGACCGAGCAACAGCAGCAGGACTTCGAATTTCTAGCCTCAGCACCAAACGTTATTTTAACTCCCCACATCGCCGGCTGGACGCATGAGTCTTACGTAAAGATAAATGAGGTGCTGGTGCGCAAAATTCAGCAGCTGCTGGTAAGGTAATGCATCCTTTTTTATACTTCCTGCGTTGCTGAGATTAGCGCCGGAGTCGTTTTTTGGAAGGAAAAATTTTAAGCGCGATATCATAAATATTTTTATCTTTGCTTTATACATACGCTGCGGGGGAGGAGCTCTCTGGCGATCAGAAATGCAAAAAGTCAGGCTTATGCTAAACTTGGCGGCAGTTGTTATTTTACCTGCCTCCGCACTGGAAAAGAATTAAATTATTTTACATATTTGGCAAAAAGAACGGTTATGCAGGCCATAACCGTTCTTTTTGTTTTTGTGTTTAAAACGTGAAAACCTAATTATGAGCAAGATCAATTATTACACTGCTGAGGGGCTGCAAAAGCTGAAAGACGAGTTAGCAGAGCTCAAAACGAAAGGCCGTGCCGAAGTGGCGCGCCAACTGGCTGAGGCACGCGACAAAGGAGACCTTAGTGAGAACGCTGAGTATGATGCAGCCAAAGATGCACAGGGGCACCTGGAGCTGAAAATAGCCAAGATGGAAGAGGTTATGGGCAACGCCCGCCTGATCGACGAGTCGAACCTGGATTCGAGCAAGGCGCTGATCTTATCGAAGGTGAAGCTCAAAAACCTGAAGAACAACATGGTCGTTGATTATACTTTGGTTGCCGAGGAGGAAGCAGACCTGGCCTCCGGCAAAATCTCTGTAAAGTCGCCGATCGGAAAGGGCCTGCTGGGCAAGTCGGTGGGCGATGTGGCCGAGATTACCATACCGGCCGGTAAAATTGAGTTCGAGATACTGGAAATAAGCCGATAAACTATGGAAGCTTCGATTTTCACTAAGATTGTAAACGGAGAAATACCTGCCTACAAAATAGCAGAGGATGACCGCTACCTTGCCTTTCTGGATGTGTTCCCAACTGCCAAAGGCCACACCTTAGTAATACCGAAGCAGCAGATAGACTACCTCTTCGACCTGGACGATGAGCTGTACCTGGGCCTGATGGCTTTCGCCAAAAAAGTGGCTGCAGCCATAGAGAAAGCTGTGCCCTGCAAGCGCATCGGTGTGGCAGTGGTGGGCATAGAGGTGCCACACGCGCACGTGCACCTCATTCCGCTCAACAGCATGCAGGATATGAACTTTGCCAACAAAAAGCAGTTCAGCAAAGAGGAGTTCGAAGAGGTTGCCGCTAAGATCAAAGAAGCCTACAACGCTTCGTAAATAACATCTGGAGAAAGAAATATCAGGGAGCCGGTACTGCAGAAGTACCGGCTCTTTTGGTTTTTGCAGCAGGTGAGGAACAAGTGCAATTGCCCTTGTTCATTACTAAAAAAGGATTTGAGTTTAGTAAAAGGAGGGGAGTGTGTTTCCTGTTGGGTCTGCAGCAGTATCCAACCACCCCTGCCCCTCCTTGACTAAGGAGGGGAGCCTGTAACTGCTTTGGCTGAAGTATAAATTTCATAGCTGCGGGTATAGCACGGACAGGGCATGACTTGTCCCTACAAGTGTAAACCCACCCCTGCCCCTCCCGAGAGGGGAATTTACCTCACCCCAGCCCTCTCCTAAAAAAGGGAGTCCGGTCCCAGTGGTATAGCGATGGCTATCGAAAACTGATCCCAGTCTTTCCGTTGAGCGCCTTGTGAGATCCGGTGCCGCGAGAGCGGCAGCGCCCTGGCGCAGGAGGGAACACCGCTCGATGCGGGAAGACGAGCCCTCCCGGGCCTGAGGGAGCCAAAGCAGGAGGTGCAACTTTAGGTTCGTAAGACTGAGGATGAACGGCAGCTAGTAAGGATAGCTTGCTTCAAGCTAAAGGAAGCAGCGGCTATGGAAGTATAAGTATGCGGACTAGGAAGTCCGCGGGAGAAAGGTTCCGGACTAGGATATCCGGAACAGCGGGAAAGGCAAGTATAAAAGTATAGGTAAAGTATAAGGTATGGCTCTCCGAGCCAGTTGAGTTACAAACTCAACACCATTGTAGGACACAAGTCTGAAGACTTGCGCCAGGAGGAGTAAGTATAAACTGGCAAGTATAAGTTGGCGAATTAGGAAATCTGTGCCAGGTGGGGGAAATGCCCCTCTTTAAGTTCGGGATCGAGACGTCCGGAATAACGGGAAATGAGCGGGAAAGGCAAGTATAAAAGTATAAACCATTACTTACTCGCCAGTCTATCTGGATTATCCGTGAGAAAACTCTTCCAGGACTTGCCGCCCTGCTTGGCATTATTGCCTTTCTGGTAATGGTGGCAGAGCGCCACGCCGAGTGCATCGGTGGCGTCAAGCAGTTTCGGAACCTCCTGTATCTTCAGGATTTGCATCAGCATGCTGGCCACCTGCTCTTTTGAGGCGTTTCCATTGCCGGTGATGGACTGCTTTATCTTCTTGGGGGCATACTCCACGTAAGGTATGTCGCGGGAGAGGGCAGCGGCGATGGCTACACCCTGCGCACGGCCCAACTTTAGCATACTTTGCACGTTGGTGCCGTAAAAAGGAGACTCAATGGCCAGCTCGTCGGGCAGGTACTCGTCGATGAGCTGTATCATCCGGTCAAAAATTTTCTTTAACTTGATGGCGTGGTTACTGTAGCTTTTCAGGTGGATAACGCCGAACTGCAGCACCTGCACCTTAGAACCAGTCACTTCGATCAAGCCATAGCCCATAACTTGTGTGCCGGGGTCGATACCAAGGATGAGTTTATTGGGTGGTAGTGCAGTAGAGTAAGCCATAGGGTGCAAAAATAAGACATTATCTTGAACATCAAGCTTCATAAAAAATTCCTTTTGGTGCTGGTTAAGGCGCTGGTGGTGGTGCTAACACTGTTCCTGCTCTACCAGGCCATCTTTACGGCGCCGGATACTTTTCTGAGCTGGGGCGACATCCTGAGGAAAGCGTTGCAGAGCCCGCTAAGAGCACTGTTTATACTTACAGCCGTACTTATACCTGTAAACTGGGGCTTTGAGGCACGCAAGTGGCAGCTGCTGGGTCAAAAGCTGGAGCCTATTTCGTATTGGCGGGCATACCGTGCCGTTATGGTAGGGCTCACGCTGGGCTTTATTACCCCGAACCGCCTCGGCGACTATGCCGGCCGTGTGCTGGAACTGAAAAGCCGGCAGCGCCTGGAGGCCATCGGAGCCATTTTTATTGGCCGGTTCTGCCAACTGGTGGCTACGGTGCTGGCTGGCTCTGTAGGCTTGTTATACTTTATACTTGCCTTTGGGTGGCAGGCTTACCCGGGCGTTTCGCTGAGTGTGTTTATACTGCTGCTGGCGCTCTGTATTGCCATGCTCCTGTTGCTCTATAACGCAAAAGCGATGGTGGCGGTAGTGGCTGCCATTAAACCACTACGTGCGTTTGTGCCTTACCTGTCTAGTATGGGAGCCTATACTTCTGTGGAGATGACGCGACTACTGTGGCTTTCGCTGGGACGCTATGCAGTGTTTCTCGGGCAGTTTATACTTCTGCTCATACTTTTTGAGGTGCGCCTGAGCCCGCTGCAGTACCTAAGCGGCGTATCGGGTGCTTTCTTCCTGAAATCAGTGGTGCCGTCGGTGAGTCTTCTGTCAGACCTTGGCGTGCGGGAGTTGTCGGCCATGTACCTGTTTGGCCTGCTTGGGCAGGAGCGACTGCAGGTGCTCAGTGCCAGCCTTAGCCTGTGGCTGCTCAATATAGCGGTGCCTAGCGTGGTAGGGCTGGCCTTTGTGCTGCGCCTTCGGTTGAAGAAGAAAGGGGTGGCGGCATGATGTGGTTACTCCTGCTGTCGATGGTTTGGTATAGTTGGATTATTCTGAGCAGGTGGCGGGCCTGGAAAGTCATGCCTGCAGTTGCTGCGCCTGCCGCCTTTCATCCTGCTACGCGCATCACGGTCATCGTGCCCGCCCGCAACGAGGCCGAAAACATACTGCACCTGCTACAGGATGTAGCACAACAAAACTACCCCCTCGAGCTGCTGGAGGTACTGGTGGTGGACGACCATTCCGAGGATATGACACCCGCCCTGGTGGAGAAGTTTATACTTGCAACCGACCTTCCGGTTAAATGTCTTCAGTTAGAGAGTTATGTTAAGTATGGAGGAAAAAAGGCAGCCGTGCAGGTGGGGGTGGAGCAGGCGCAGGGAGAACTGCTGGTGTTCACTGATGGTGACTGCCGGGTGGGGCCGGAGTGGCTGCGCAGCTATGCCTACCTTTACGAAACAGAGCAGCCATACTTCATCAGCGGGCCGGTGAGTTTTCACCATACCCATTCTCATTTTGAGCGAATGCAACTCGTGGAGTTTGCCAGCCTGATCGGGATTGGGGGAGCCTCCATCGGGATGGGCCAACCGAACATGTGCAACGGCGCTAACCTGGCTTACAGCAAATATATCTTCGAGAGAGTGGGGGGCTTTGCCGGAAACGAAAATGTGGCCAGTGGCGACGATGAGTTCCTGCTCCACAAAGTGGATAAAGCCTTTCCGGGACGGGTTAAATTCCTGAAAAACCATGAAGCTATAGTTTATACTTCGGCACGTAAAACACTGAATTCTTTTATGCAACAGCGTGTGAGGTGGGCCAGCAAGTGGAAAGCCTATCAGAACCTGCAGGTGCAGCTGGTGGCGCTAAGCGTTTTCCTGATAAACCTGCTGCTTTTTCTGGCAATACCGCTGGTGTTGTGGGGTAAGCTTGCCGGGTGGGTCTTTTTATCCGGCTACCTTACCAAATTTGCCGTCGATTTCTTATTTTTAAGATTGATAACGGGTTTTCTGCAGGTGCGTAGCTACCTTTGGTACATGCTGCCTCTGCAGTTCGTTTACATCCCATACGTGCTGATTACAGCTGTTCTGGGCCTTTTAGGGCGCTACAGCTGGAAAGGACGAACCATCAGAACTTATGAGCAACAACGAGTTTGACATACTGGACGAGCTATACTTTGTTACCTCGTACCCCAATCTTAAAAGCACCCTTTCTTTAACTGATCAGGAGCTTTGCGCTGCTTTACAGTCACTTATACGGCAAGGGTATGTGAAAATTTTCTACCCTGACCCGGATACGGAGCATGAGTACGACGAAAAAGCCTTTGGAAAGCACTGCCATGAGTACTCTTTTCTGGCAACCAAGGCCGGACTTGTGGTGCACAACTCCATCTGATTCTCAAAACATCCAAAGCCATAATATGTTGTGGGTCTACATGCCTATAATGGCAAAGCAGCTTTAGGTAAAAGCCTCACCGCCTTTAAGGAATTTTAAGGTTTAAGTAATTTTTTTTAATCGACTCTAAAGTATCTAATAAATAGTATATTAAGGCTGTGTTTCTGGTGATTTTGGTTGGAGAGGTATACTTTCAGGGGGTGAAAAGCAGTTACATAGCAGGGGCATATTCTGGTAATTCCTCTTTCAGAAGATTAAAATTTAGCAGAGGCTAATTAGGTGCTGGAGGTGTTATACTTAACCTTTTTTTTCGACTACTGCACCCCAACACGTGGGGCATGCGCTGCGTTATTGCCACATGCCCACGGGGTACCCGGTATATTTTGCCAATTACTTTTTTCAAGCTTTGCGATGTTGTAACTCGGAAGGTTTTTTATAGAGACAGGGCAGAGGTTTTAAGTGAGTAGCTGCCAAAGCTGGGCTTTTTTTTATATTTTTACCATGCACAAGCGTCCGCCACGCATGAAAGTTTGGTGAATGCTTACGAGTTAAAATTCCGATTTCGAATGTCCAATACATCTGTACAGAAACCACAGCAGGAGCTTAACCTGAAAAAGCTGGAGTTATCGGCGCTGCTTGAAATCACGCAGTCGATTAACGCTAACCTGCCCGAGGCTGCGCTGTACAAGATATACCGTTTTACCCTGCTGGCCCAGCTGAATATTGCCCGCCTCTCACTGTTTGTGCACGACGAGCAATGGCGTTGTAAGATCTGCGCCGGCACCGAGCAGGACTTTACCAAACTGCCCCTGCCGGAGGAGATACAGAAGGTGAAGGAGATCACCAAGATGTCTAAACTGCAGGTGGAGAAGAAGTGGCGCTGCTTTGATATCCTGATTCCGATTTTGCACAATGGCAAGGTGCTTGCCTTCGTGATGATCGGCAAGATTGAGAAATACTCCAGCAGCCTGGATGCCCTTAACTTCATCCAGACCATCAGTAATATCATGCTGGTAGCCATCGAAAATCACCGCATGGCCCGCCAGCGTCTGGCGCAGGAGTCGATCCGACGTGAGATTGAGATTGCGCGGGAAGTGCAGTCGATGCTGTTCCCGAAGAGCCTTCCCAACGACAAAGACGTAGCCATACATGCCAGCTACATTCCGCACTCCTCCATTGGCGGCGACTACTACGACTTTATTGAAATTGATGCGGATCAGTTCCTGTTCTGTGTGGCCGATGTATCCGGGAAAGGTGTGCCGGCTTCGTTGCTGATGTCTAACTTCCAGGCAGGGTTGCGTACCATTCTGCGCCAGACCTCAGACCTGAACAAGGTGGTGTCGGAGCTGAATCACCTGATCTACCGCAATGCGATCGCCGAGAAGTTCATTACCACTTTTGTGGCCATTTACAACCGCAGCACCCGTGAGCTAAGCTATGTGAACGCAGGCCACAACGCGCCTATACTTCTGTACGAGGACAACACGCATACACTCTTGAATGATGGTTGCACCATGCTGGGTGTTTTCGATGTGTTGCCTTTTATGAACGTGGGTAAAGTGCACGTGCCGGAGAAGTCTATCGTGCTGGCCTACACGGATGGCCTGACCGAGGTTTTTGATGAAGAGGAGGCAGAGTTCGGCGTGGAAGGCACGATCGATTTCCTGATCGGGCACCGCTTTCTGAGCTCCAAGATGCTGCACCTGCAACTCTTAAGCGAGATAAACCTCTACAACGAAGACGCCAACTTTAACGATGACATCACCCTGCTCTCGTGCCGTTTTAAGTAGAATCTGAATGTGTGAGTTGTTGATTTACGAGTATAAGATTAAGGGTTTACGCTAATCCTGACTAAGAATTAACAGCAAATAAGATATAGCCCTCTCTTGTTCCGCCTCTACAAAACGCCCTGGTTGCTGAAAAAGCTGATGCCCGCCTATACCTGGCACCGCGACGTGCAGGGCAAGGTGCTATACCTGACTTTTGACGACGGTCCGATTCCGGAGGTGACGCCCTGGGTACTGGAGCAGCTGGCAAAGTATGGGGCAAAGGCTACCTTTTTCTGTGTGGGAGAGAACGTGGCAAAGCACCCGGAGGTGGCGCGGCAAGTGCTGGCCGAGGGGCACCGGCTGGCAAACCACACCCATAACCACCTGAAAGGCTGGCAAACACCATTGCCGGAGTATGTACAGAATACCGAAGAATGCCAGCAGGAGTTGGAGCGGCTGCAGCCCGTCTCCGTCAAACTTTTCCGTCCGCCTTATGGGCGCATCACCGGAAAGCAGGCCCGTAAGCTCCTCGGAAAGTATGAACTGGTGATGTGGGACGTGCTCACCAACGACTATGACCAGGGCCTTGCACCAGAGGAGTGCCTGCGGCAAAGTATAAAAAGCACCCAAAGCGGCAGTATTATCGTATTCCACGACAGCCTGAAGGCCCAAAGAAATATGATGTACGCCCTGCCACGCTACCTGGCGCATTTCACAAAACTCGGCTATACTTTCGAAACGTTATGATCGTATCGGTAGCCTATTTTATACTTTATTTCTCCCTTTTTCTGGTGCTGCTGGCACTGCTAGCGTTCAACCGCAAGCGTAACACTTTAGAGTTGCAGAAGCAGCCCCGCATCAGCATCCTAATCGCCGCCCGAAACGAGGAATTCAACATTCTGCGCTGCCTGCACGCCATTGAGGCCCTGGACTACCCCAAAAACAAAATTGAGGTGCTCATAGGCGATGATGCCTCCACGGACAATACCCGCGCCGTTGTTGAGAAGTTTATTCACGATAAGCCGCACTATACCTGTATCTCCATCACCCATACTTTGGGCAAGGCCAAAGGCAAGGCCAATGTGCTGGCCCACCTTGCCAAGGTTGCTACATCCGATTTCTTTTTCTACACCGATGCTGACATAGAGGTGCCGAAAGCGTGGGTGCAGGCCATGCTCTCCGAGATGAAGGAAGATGTAGGCGTGGTTACCGGCATTACTACCATAGAAGGCAACAGCTTTTTTGCCCGGCTGCAGGCCATGGATTGGCTCTATGCGCTGGGGCTGATGCAGGTGGTGTCGGACCTGGGGCTGCGGGTAACCACCATGGGCAACAACATGCTGCTGCGGCGGCAGGCGTACGAGGAAGTAGGAGGCTTTGAAAGTATAGATTTCTCGATCACGGAGGACATCGCTATCTTTAACGAGGTGCTGAAGCGTGGCTGGGGTTTCCGGAATATCTACAGCGCACACGTGCTGGCGCTCTCCACACCGGCCCCCTCTTTTTACGACTACCTGCAGCAGCGCCGCCGCTGGATGCGCGGCTCTATGCACCTGCCGCTCTACATGGCCATCATCTTTATACTTCACTCGACCTACTACCCGGTGCTGCTGCCCTTCTTCGCCTATACTTCGGTAGGCGTGATGTTAGCGATATTTACCTTTAAACTGTTGCTGCAAAGCCTGTACCTGCACCTCTGCCTACGCCGGCTTGGCCGCAGCGCCCGCTGGCACATGTACATTTTCTTCGAGTTATACTTAGTGATTTCATCTATTATCCTCATCGTGTACTTTTTTCTGCCGCTCAAGATTCGGTGGAAGGGGAGGAAGTATTAGAAGTTGGGGAGTTAGAAATTTTAGGAGTTAGAGAGTCAAATGGTTAGCTCTAGAGCAAGTCCCCTCCTTGAGGGGGTGGGTTTAGTGACAGTTTAGTAATGCAGCCATTTAACCATTAAACCTGCCAACAACTATAAAATCCCTAACTTGCAGGTATAAATCAGAAGTAGCACCTACATTGATTGCTGATCAATGTTAATTGATTATTGAAAGATGAATTTAGTTGATTCGCACGCACATATTTATTCAGAGAAGTTTGATGCCGATCGGGCTGAGGCCATGGAGCGGGCGCAGCAGGAGGGGGTAAGCAAGATTTACATGCCCAACATCGACCATACTTCCATAGACGCCATGCTGGAGGCGGAGGAGAAGTATAAAGGTGCCTGCATCCCGATGATGGGACTGCACCCGACCTCGGTGGACAAGGATTTTGAGCGGGAGCTGTACCTGGTGGAGGAGTGGCTGAGCAAGCGCCCTTTTGCAGCGGTGGGCGAGTGCGGCATCGACCTGTACTGGGACAAGACCTTTCTGCCGCAGCAGCAGGAGGCCCTGAAGGTGCAGGTGGAGCTGGCCAAAAAGTATAAACTGCCTATCGTGCTGCACAACCGCGACTCTTTTAACGAGACCTACGAGATTATAAGCGCTGCACAGGACGGAACTTTGACAGGAATTTTCCATTGCTTTAGTGGCACTTTAGAGGAGGCTGAGAAAGTGAAGGAGCTTGGCTTTATAATGGGTATAGGAGGTGTGGCCACCTTCAAGAACGGTGGACTGGACAAAGTGCTGCCGCACGTGCAGCTCGAGGACCTGGTGCTGGAAACCGATTGCCCGTACCTGGCCCCAACCCCGCACCGCGGCAAGCGCAACGAGCCTGTTTACCTGCCCCTGATCGCACAGCGCGTAGCTGAACTGTTGCAAAAACCTGTGGAAGAGGTGGCTGAGAAAACAACCGCCAATTCTCTTAATTTATTCAAACTCTAGTATGCAGGTTGTAAAAGTAGACATAGACACCGCTGCGCCGCTGCACCCGGAGGCATCCATACTTATTGTTTACACCGGCGGTACAGTAGGGATGGTGTTTGACGAAAAGGAGCAGCACCTGGTGCCGTTTAACTTCTCCCAAATAGTGGACCAGGTGCCTGAGTTGCGCCAGTTTAACTACCTGCTCACGGTGCTAAGTATAGAACCAGCCATCGATTCGTCCAACGTGTCGGTGCAGGACTGGCTGATGCTGGCAAGCCTGATTGAGGAGAACTACGAAAAGTATGATGGCTTTGTAGTGCTGCATGGCACCGATACCATGGCTTACTCTGCTTCGGCTTTAAGCTATTTGCTGGAGAACCTGCAGAAGCCCGTGATATTTACCGGGGCGCAGGTGCCGATCGGCCGTATCCGCACCGATGCCCGCGAAAACCTGATCACCGCCCTGCAGATTGCCGCCACCAAAAAAGAGGGCAGGAGCATCGTGCCGGAAGTGTGCATCTATTTCCGAAACCTGCTGCTGCGCGGCAACCGTGCTAAGAAGGTAGAGAGCAGCCACTTCGATGCCTTTAAATCGGATAACTATCCGCCGCTGGCCGAAACCGGGATCGATATAGAGTATAGCTTTGACAACATTCTGCCGCACCCGCAGCAGCCATTTAAGGTTCACCATGCCTTAAACGATAACGTGGCCATTCTGAAGCTGTTTCCGGGTATTACGCCACAGGTAGTGAAAAGTATACTGCAGGCGCCTGGGCTGCAGGGAGTGGTGCTGGAAACCTTCGGCTCTGGCAACGCGCCAACCATGCCTTGGTTCCTGGAACTGCTCCACGACACCCTGGACCGTGGCATACTGGTGCTTAACGTATCGCAGTGTGATGAGGGCCGCGTGGACCAGGGGCGCTACGAGACAAGCAAGTATTTACTGAATATGGGCGTAGTTGGGGGAGACGACATTACGACAGAGGCGGCAATCTCAAAATTGATGTATGTGCTGGCGCAAGAGCAACTTAGCGACCAACAGCGTGTAGCTTTGGTGCAGCAGAACCTGCGCGGTGAGATAAGTCTTTAAAAGTATAAAGAAACTATACTTGCAGATGTGCTGTCTGTTGGCGTATATTTGCAACACCATTTAGAGAGTTGTCCGAGTGGTCGAAGGAGCACGCCTGGAAAGTGTGTATACCCCAAAAGGGTATCGAGGGTTCGAATCCCTCACTCTCTGCTGATAGTAATCGCAATTTAAAAAACGCCCGTAAATCTTGATTTACGGGCGTTTTTCGTTTCTGCCCCCGCTAAACCATGCAGTTTTTCTTCATCCCCGGGTATACCAATCCGGATACCAAAAGCAACCTAAAACTTGGTATCCGGATTGGAGGTTTTACCTAGTGTAATTGATTTTGAAAACCTGTTTAATGGAAGAACATGTAAGCGATAAAGATAGCGGCTATTACTCCTGCTAAATCTGCCAGCAGGCCACAGGTTAGGGCGTACCTGGACTTTCGGACGCCCACAGAGCCAAAGTATACCGCCAGTATGTAAAACGTAGTTTCTGTGGAGCCCTGGAAAACAGATGCCATACGCCCTACAAAGGAGTCTGCCCCGTAGTTGGTCATGGCCTCGACCATCAATCCTCTGGCACCACTGCCGCTCAAAGGTTTCATAAAGGCAACAGGCAGGGCCGGCACAAAATCAGTGTTCACTCCTGCTAACCCGATTAAGTATGCAATACCACTCACCAGCATATCCAGCGCGCCGGAGGTTCTGAACACACCAATGGCCACCAGTATGGCTACTAAGTATGGAATGATGGTAACGGCCACTGTAAAGCCTTCTTTAGCCCCTTCTATAAACGCCTCATACACATTTACTTTACGTGCCAGCGCCAACCCGATAAAGGAGATGATAATGGAGAAAAGGATCACGTTACTGGCCACTGTAGAGATAACGCTTACCTGCTCCTGCGGTATGATGGAGAAATAGTAGATCAAACCGCCGATCAGTAGGAGTAAAGAACCCAGGTATGCCATGATCACCTTATCGAAAAGATTGATGCGCTGGTAAAGCGCCACGGCAATTAAACCCACCACTGTGGCGAAGAAGGTTGCCAGAAGTATAGGGATGAAGATATCGGAGGGGTCGGCGGCACCCAGCTGCGCCCGGAACACCATAATGCTGATCGGGATGATGGTGAGGCCGGAGGTATTTAGCACCAGGAACATGATCTGGGCATTGGAGGCGGTATCCTTGTCCGGGTTCAGCTCCTGCATCTCCTTCATGGCTTTGAGCCCGAGCGGGGTGGCGGCATTGTCCAGGCCCAGCATGTTTGCAGAGAAGTTCATCAGAATAGAACCGAATACCGGGTGGTTATTCGGAATCTCCGGGAATAGGCGATGAAAGAACGGACCAACCAGGCGGGCAAGTATAGCCACCACGCCGCCTTTTTCACCCACCTTCATCAGGCCCAGCCAGAGCGTCATCACGCCAGTAAGGCCAAGCGAGATCTCGAAGCCAAGTTTGGCATTATCAAAAGTACTGGCAACAAGTTTCTGGAATATTTCAGTATCCTGGAAAAAGATAAGCTGGAACAGAGCAATAGCAAAGGCAACCAGGAAAAAGATTGCCCACAGGTAGTTTAAAACCATTGGTTAAAAGGTTGGATTGGTTCAGATTAGCCTGTAAGTTACAAAGCCCTAATAAGAAAAACCATTGCCCCCTGCCCGGAGCCAACTGTTTTTTCAGAAGATTTCCGACAAATAAAGAAGTTTCGCCTACAGTACCAGCCCATGAAACAGTTCAGGAAAATCACCACTCAAATCATATACAAACCCGTTCACGATAGCGTAGCGCACGTTCCTGTTTTCATCCTGTAGCGTGAAGTTGGCACTGGTATCCATACTTAGCTCATGGTTTACCTTAGCGGATGTGGTGATGATGTTGAGTGGTAGCAGCTGCGGGTTTATACTTTCTGATTCACCAGGGAGGGACTCTACCTGTACGGTGGTGTACCCGCTGGACAGCAGACTTTTAAAGTTATGCGCATTCAGGTCGTTTATACTTTTAAACGGCTTTTCGTATACCTTGCCCGGCACCAGGGTAAGCCCGGCTCCATCCACTTCCTCATACCCGTGGAAAACGCTCAGGTCCCCGATCTGGTCCACAACGCTACGGTGGTAAAAACCTTTGCCTACAGGTGAATCCACCTCTTCCCGGAAAATGCCCACATCTAGCAGCACATCCTGCCCATACTTGTTATAGCGCACGTTCCGCAGCAGCAGGTCGTAGAGGTTGCGCTCGTTTTCCGGTATTTTGTAGTAGTCCTCCAACTCGTAGGCGGTGTAGTGGTTCCCGGAGATCAGGTGCAGGGCCGATACTATAGAGGCGAAGTTAAGCTGGCGTATGTACTGCTTTTCCGTGTCGTTGTGGTACCCGCCAGACTCGATCAGGATAACGCTGGTGCCCCACTTTTGTATGTTATCACCGAAAGCCCTTGGCTCAAATTCATCGGAGAACTTGGCTACATGGCCCGGAATCAGTTGCTGCAGTGCTTCGTTCATGCCCACGATGGTGCGCATGGCGCGGTCGCGTACAGGGTTAACCGTTTTTCCGTGATCGAAGGCCGGGGCGAGGAAAGAAATAGTGGCTGGCTTTGGGGTGGCGCCCACGGTGTAGTAACGGCTCTGGTCGTGTAGGTTAAAGCCGAACTCAGGGTTCAGGCTGTCGCGCAGGCTCTTAAGCAGGCGGGCCTCCGGGCTCTGCAGGCGCAGGGCATCGCGGTTCAGGTCTATCTCCAGGGCGTTGTGGCGGGTGTACCTTTCCGCACCATCTGGGTTAAGCATTGGCACGAAGTAAAGTGTAACCTGCTCCAGGATCTGCTTCCGAATCGGGTCTAACTCATCTGATAGCTGCAGAAAATTGAACAGGTCGAACAAGGCCATCGTGGCCGTAGGCTCATCGCCATGCATCTGCGACCAAAGCATCACCCTGGTTTTTCCGGTGCCCGCTTTTACCAGGTAAATATCACGCTGCTCCACGGATTTACCCGCCACCTGCACATCAAACAGCGGGTTGTGGCGTAGCTGCTCCAGCAGCGGAACGATGTCCTGATGCCTAAAACGCCGTTTTTGCAGGGACGGCTCCTTATACTTAGGGTGTTGGTTATAGGCCTGCTGCACTACCTCGGTTATTGGCTGGGCCTGCGCTTGAAATAAACTCATAAATGGTAACAGATAAATGACGGTGCACACATTGCTCCTGAGGGTACAGGTAGTGTCGGTTTATGCTTCTTTAAAAAACCAAGTTTTAAGAACACTTATAATTTCGAGATTAAAGTATAAAGTATAACGCTGCAAAGAAAGTATAAAGTTGCTATCAAGTTGCGTTTAGCAAGTCAAAAATGGACCGGGGTGCTGTAAAAATTGCCGACACCTACGGAACGCATACTTAATCAGGTGGTTATACTTCGGTGCTTTTTGAGGTTTATGATTGTTCCCTTCACGCCAGTTATATTTGTTTCATCTTTTACCCGCCTCAACTATTAGCCACAAACGGGCAGGTGGCATTCCCGTACAAGAGTAAATCATCAGGACGAAATGACGATTAATATTTATGGAGAGAAGAAAACCAAACCCAGAAACATATACACTGGCAGGCGATCTGACCGTGAACAGAATGGGCTACGGGGCCATGCGGATTACCGGGGAGGGTGTCTGGGGGCCGCCGAAAGACAAGGCAGAAGCTCTTGCCGTGCTCAAACGAGCCGTTGAACTTGGTATAAACTTTATTGATACGGCAGATAGCTATGGGCCCAATGTGTCGGAGGAGCTAATTGCTGAGGCCCTTTATCCTTACCCGAAAGACCTCGTGATTGCGACAAAGGGGGGCTTTACCCGAACCGGCCCCGGCGAGTGGCACGTAAACTCCCACCCTGACCACCTCAGAGAGGCACTGGAGGGAAGCTTGGAACGCCTGAAACTTGACAGGATTGACCTGTACCAGTTGCACCGCGTGGACCCGGATGTGCCCTACGAGGAAACACTCGAGTTTCTGCAAAAGGTGCAGGAGGAGGGACTGGTGAAGCACATCGGTTTATCTGAGGTAAGTGTGGAGCAGATAAAGAAAGCCCAGGAGTATGTAAAGGTGGTATCGGTGCAGAACAAGTACAGCGTAGACTATCGCGTGTGGGAGGAGGAGCTGGAATACTGCCTTCAAAACGATATGGCCTTTATCCCCTGGAACCCCATGAATGCCAACAACGAGGAGTCGATGGCGAAGCTGGAGCAAATGGCCCGAAAGCATGATTCCACACCGCACCAGGTGGCCTTGAGCTGGCTGCTGCACCGGGCTCCCAACATTCTGCTCATTCCGGGAACCTCCAAGGTGAAGCACCTGGAAGAGAACTATAAAGCTGCCTCTATCTCGCTCTCTGACGAGGATATGCAGGAACTGGAAAGTATAAAACCGTTCAAACCGGGCTATTGATCTTATACTTTGCGATAGGGTACAACTACGTATACTTTATTCCGGAGGCCACTACAGTAATCGGATAGCAGCAAAAAAGGGCCGCTCCGCCAGAATTCAATTTCTGGCGGAGCGGCCTCTTCTTAAAATAGCAGGTTCAAACCACTCTAATCTTTTCCGACTTTTCTGTGGCTGTTGCTGCGCTTCCTTCCAGCAAGAGCTACTGCTGCTGCGCCAGCGGCTGCCACTACGGCTCCCGTAATTACCGGGTGCAAAGAGGCGCGGGTGTAAAGGCTCGTTTTCATGACGTGGCCCTTATGGTTGCCATGTACGTTCCCATCGGTTCCGGGCTGGTGCAGGGATCCCTCTTTGTGATGCGCCGGCTGATCGGTTACCTGCAGGTTGGTCATAAACTTTTTGTTTACCCAATCTACCAGGCTTGGTGCATACTTGTTCAGGCTACTCATCATTTTGGAGCCACTGCCGATGTAAATATCGCGTTCAGGATGTTCAGCCGCATAAAGTATAGCATTGGCCACTTCCTCTGGCTCATACACAGGCGGCGGCAGGGTAAGCTCGTATTCGGTATAGTTCCTGGCGTGTTCAGGGTAAGGGGTATTGATACCGGCCGGCTTAATCAGGGTAACGGATACTGGAGCCTCGTCTTCCTCGAGTTCCATGCGCAGGGCATCCGTAAAACCCTTAACGGCATGCTTGCTGGCTGAGTACATCCCCTGCAAAGGTATAGCCACATCGGAGAGCTCGCTACCCAGGTTAATGATGGCGCCGCCCTGGTTGCGCAGGTAATTAGCTGCTATTAGCGAACCAGACACCACGCCCCAAAAGTTGGTGTCGAATAAGCGGCGGCTGTCTTCATCGCTGACATCTGCCAGCTTTCCGTAGATAGACACGCCTGCATTGTTTATCCAGGTATCGAAACCGCCAAATTTCTCGATTGCCGCATCCGCTATACGCTGCACATCCTCTCGGTTACCCACATCCGCTACTACATGAGTCGCCTGTGCGCCTTCTAACATTAACTGCTCCTCTATAATGGCCAGGCGCTCCTGGTTACGAGATGCCAGCACCAGCCGGGCACCTTTCCTGGCAGCAGCGCGTGCTGTTGCCAGGCCGATTCCGCTGGAGGCACCGGTAATCACGATTACCTGATCGCGGAGGGGTTTAAGTGAAATTGCCATAGTCTTAAGTTTGTTTTATGAAGTTCAAAAAGTACTCCTCTCTGTCATACCTTATTTTCTCCTTAACAGTTGTTTCAACCTGCTTATTCCATGGGGCAGAACTTGGTGCAGGCAGGATTAATTGAGATGGAGGGGCAGGAGGAATGGCTTATGGCTATGAACTTTCAGTACAGAATGGTGATGGCGGCCAGATGGTTTGGGTGTAGGTGTAACAACAGCCTGTGTCATACTTAGCAGGCTTAAGCGCTGATATTTTTACAGTGTAAGTAAGCGTCCTGGAAGTTCTTTTTAATGTGGAGCAAGGAGTTGAGCCCGGCCACATTGATCTGGTTGGCATGTGCTGCACTAACCTGGTACAGCACCAGGTTTATGCCGGCCTTTTCGGCTTCAGAGGTTCTGCTAAGCAGGCAGCTGAGAAGAGAGGAGTTAAGTACTGTGATGTGTTTGCAGTCTAGGAGGATATGCCTGGCCTTGCGCTGGATTTCCTCCTGGCATCTTTTTCCGAGCTCCTGCACTACCACGTGGCTACACTCGCCATTCAGGCTTATCACTGCAACATCTCCCATCCGCTGTACTGTAATCCCATGCCTCATCAGGTCATCTACTCAATTTAGAGTGTTAGCTCATAAAAGTACATTTAATAAAGCTGATTTTTTAGGTGGTAAGTACTGAATGTATAGTGTGGCAACTACTTAAATGTAATATGTAACGTGTTGTGTATGTGATGATAATGTGATGTGGTGACACGAGCTACAAAGTATAGGCAGGCTTTAGTCATAGCCTGTTTACATAAAATTATTAGTATATTTAGTTCTGAATTCAGCACCTTCTATAAGTATAATGACAGAAAACAGCACCATCAGGTTGATTGTAACAGACGACCACAAGATTGTCCGGGAAGGAATTAGATCTTTGCTGGAGCAGGACGACCAAATTGAAGTAGTAGGGGAGGCCGCTAACGGTCAGGAACTGCTGCAGCTACTGGAGTACACAGATGCTGACGTAGTTCTGATGGATGTGAAAATGCCTGTAATGGACGGCTTTGAGGCTATAAACTCTATCAAAGCGAACTACCCTGACATAAAGGTAATTGTGCTGACCATGCTGGAAGATGCGGACACACTGCACCGGCTGATGAAAAGCGGTGCTACAGGTTATCTTCTGAAAGATACAGGCAGAGATGAGCTTTGCACGGCCATTAAGCTAACGTCTAAAGGCACTCCGTTTATATGCTCTGGCATGTCTATTAAAATGTTGCAGAAAGCCATGCGCCTCCCAGAGCAAAACGGGGCAGACGTTGCAGATAGCAAGATACTGTCGAAGCGGGAGTTAGAAGTGCTTTTGCTTATTTCGGAAGGCTTTACGAATGCTGAGATCGCCGAAAAGCTTTTCACCAGCAAGCGCACCATCGAAACGCACCGTCAGAACATCCTGGAGAAAACCCAGACCAGGAACACACCGAACCTGATTAAATATGCCATACAGCACAACCTGATAGAGTTGGATTCTTAACGGCCTTGCTGATTGCTGGCAAAGTAGTAACGCCCGTTGTGGCTATTCTTCCTTTATACTTTACCAGGCTGCGTTAAATACGCACCTGCTTGCGCAAATCCCGTAATTTGGACCGGCAAAGTGGTATATAGCTTCTTCTGGATGCCCTTCCTGCCCCTTGTTCCGTAATACTTTTTACTGCTTTGGGTGCGCCGCAATGGCGTTGAACTTTGTGCGCCCCTGGCATGTCACAGAAATGGGAGTGACCATACCTACTCTGGGTGCTGAGGATGGTCCTCCTTTTTTCTTTTACAGGCTCCGCTGAGTAGAGGCCTTGAACAGTTGATTTTTAATGGAGCTATGTCAGCAAAAAGATATCCGAGAAAGATAACCGTAGTCAAAACCGAAGTAAGTACCTCAAACTTATACTTGCGCAGAAAGTCGGGCGAAGCAGATAATAATGCGGTGGCGAACAGCGGCTGTATGCGGGGCAACGATACCTATGGTAAAAATGGCAGCGGCTCCGTTGGTGTTATCCCTCTGGAGGAGGAGAAGGACCCCAGGCAGATGACCTACAATGAATTTATACATCATAACTACGGCCCTGTATCGCAGCGCCAGTACCCTTAGCCTGCAGATATCTAAAAGCTCCCGCTAAGTATAAGGTTAACCTCATGGCCTGTACATTACCTCTCCACAGGCGGCCGAGTAGCCTTGGCAAGGCTAAAAAGATAAGTTTATACTTTGAGCGACGCCTGTTCTACAGTTTCCTTTTTAAGTATACCCGGAAGGTTGTGCCTTTGCCTACCTCGCTTTCCACCTCTACGCTGCCGCCGGCGTTGTCCAATATCTTTTTTACAATGTACAGGCCAATGCCGGACCCCTCCACATGGTCGTGTAGGCGCTTGAACATGGAGAACATCTTCTGCACCTCATTTGTGTTTATGCCCAGGCCATTATCGGCCACCACAAGTATAAGGTGCTCCGGAGTTGTCTCTGTAGAAATGCTTATGTGGGGATTCCTGTCAGGCGATCTATACTTTATGGCGTTACTGATCAGGTTGTACACCACGCTCCTCAGGTTCTTTGCCGAGAATTGAATAACAGCATCCGGCGAAACACGGGTTTCTATGATAGCGCTTGAAGCGGCAATTGTCGGTTTAAAATCCAGCAGAACTTCGGCTACAAAATCGTCTAATCTGATCGTTGACACATCTTCGCCGGCCTCGCGCTGTACTTTGGCAACCTGCGTTAGGTCTGTTACCACCTTCTTAAACCTATTGATGGAGCTGTGGATGTGCTTGGACAACTGCTGCACCTCAACCGAAGAAGAACCCTCCTGCGGCAGGTACTCCACCAGCGCACTCACCAGCCCTTCGATGTTATAAATGGGCGCCTTCAGGTCGTGCGAGGCGGAGTAAACGAAATTATCGAGGTCGGCGTTGGTAGCTAGTAGCTCTTTGTTTATGGACTCGATTTTTTGCCTTGCTTTCACCTGTTCGCTTATGTCGATCGCCACGGCTATGACGCCGGTCACGAAACCCTGGTCATCACGAAGGGGGTGGTACACAAAATTAAGGTAAACCGTTTCTTGCTTCCCGTTCCGCTCCAGCACCAAAGGCGATTCATACGCCACGAACGGTACGCCGGTGGTCATCACCCTGTCTAGTAAGTCTTTAAAGCCCTGCTCTATTGCCTCCGGAATTACCTCAAGTATAGGTTTTCCCAGCGCCTCTTCCGGTTTCACCCGCCATATTTCACAAACACCCGGGTTGGCAATATCTATAATGTACTGTGAACCCCTGAGCATGGTAATGCCCACGGGTGCCTGCTGGAAGATATCGTTCAGATACTCTTGCCGCTTCAGAATTTCCTGCCTGGACTGAACACTGGAGATAGAAGTGGCCAGCTGGCTGGTAAGCAAACTATGGAACCCCTGGTATGCCTCGTTATATTCTTGTCTGGCGCTTATCCCGGATACAAAGAATCCTATTACCTGGTCCTGCCCGGGCTTTAAGATAGGAAGTATAACGGCGAGGTTAGCTGCTTCTGTGGAGTAGTTGCCGGGTTGCAACTTATGCAGGTCCAGCACTATGCTTTGGCGTTTCTGCTGTACCTGGTCAAAAGGCCAGACTGCCATCGGCAGCCTGAGGTTGATCAGTTCGGGCGCCAGCTCACCTGCTATTGCTCCGGACTTGCCTGTTAACCGTGCTTCGGAACCTATGCCGTTTGACAGGTAGATCAGGCTGAAGGGTAGATCACTTTGGTTTTCATTTAGTATGGCAGATGCCATGGTGCCTAACTTTTCCAGTGTTTGTACCTGTGAGAGCGCATCGGAAATATCTTTCAGAGTCTTTAACCTACGCTGCCCCATTACAAAGCTGGTTTCTTCGTTGCAGGCGCAAAATATGCCCTCCACTTCTCCTGCATCGTTAAAAGCCGGGCTGTACGAAAAGGTCCAATACGTTTCTTCTGCAAACCCCTTGCGCTCCAGGAACATCAGCAGGTTTTCGGCATAAAAGTCATCGCCATGCGCCAGTATGTTCTCGGCAATATCCCCGATCTGCTCCCAAATCTCGACCCACATCTCTCTCGCCGAGGCGCCTAAGGCCTTTGGGTGCTTCTTGCCTAAAGCCGGCAGGTAAGCATCGTTATGAAACATGTACAGGTCCTTCGTCCACCAGATGAACATGGGGAAGCGGGAGTTCAGCATAAGCCTGATGTTGGTTTTCAGGCTCTCCGGCCAGTGTTGCGGGTTACCCAATGGGTGCGACTCCCAGTCGTAGGCCCGCATCATGGCACCCATTTCACCGCCGCCACGAAAAACATTCAGATACTCATTGTGATTGGTAGTGGTGTTGGTATAGCGCATCGGGTTGTGCTTGATGTAAGCGTTGCTTGAATGTTTAATTTAATACTAATTTCGGGAATAAGCTATAAACAACCGGGTATGACAGGTGGTTTAAAATTTAAGGTAGAAGTATAAAATAGTGCAATCCTGTACTGAAACATAATTATTATAACTTAATATAGATTTGAATGGCTTTAGAGTAAGATTTTGCCCAAAAATCCATGTATATTAGAGCTTTATAACGTATTACAGGTGCTTTCAGCGGCAGAGAACATTAGTTAAAGTCTCAGGTTTTATACTTGATCGTGTTTTCTAACAGGCCACAGCTTTGGGAGGCATTTTATAAAGCTGTGGCATCTTGGGAGATACATGTGTGGTGCAGTTATGAACTACACACGGGGTCCAGGTAGAAAGCTTATATTAGAACATGCTCTTGCCGAGTAAAACTATACAATTAGTATATGGAAAACCAGACAGCACCAGTTAATGTAACTATTGAAAAAAATTACGATTCAGAGTTCTGCGGAAGTATCCCGCTTCATTTGGTTAATCTTATCCAGCCACACGGAGTGCTGCTGGTGCTGGATAAAAAAGACCTGCGCATTCTCCAGGCAAGCGAGAATGTACAGGATTATTTAACGGTTACAGCTGATTACCTGCTGGAAAAGTCACTTGCAGGTTTTTTGCCTGAAGGCCAGTACAAGGATATTATTGGCAAGATCAACACGCAGGTCACACAGGAGAAAATCCCTTTTACTCTCAATTTCAAGATACAGGAAAAGGAAGTTTCATTCTCCGCACTCATCCTGCCGCAGCAGGAGTATGTGCTGGTAGAGCTGGAAGAAAGTAAAGCCACGCCGGAGGAGTCTTTTGTAAAACTGTATCAGCACATCAAGTATATCACTTCGCTTCTGAAACAGGCCGGTACCTGCCAGGAGATTGCACAGCGAACCGCCGAAGAGCTAAAGCAGTTCAGTGGGTTTGACAGGGTACTGGTGTATCAGTTTGACCCGCAATGGAACGGCATCGTGATTGGGCAGTCGAAGGAAGAGGACATGACCGATTACCTGGGCCTTCGCTTTCCTGCTTCGGACGTGCCGAAACAGGCCCGCGACCTATACTTCAAAAACCCATACCGCCTGATTCCTACCCGCGACTACACACCTGTTCGTTTGGTGCCGGTGGTTAACCCGCTCACACAGCGTTTCACTGATCTATCGGAGAGTAATTTGCGCAGTGTGGCCAAGGTGCATTTAGAGTACCTGGGTAACATGAACATTACGGCTTCCATGTCGCTTCCTATCATTATCGAGGATAAACTATGGGGCCTGATTTCCTGCCATCACAAAACAGCAAGATACCCTGGCTACGAGATGCGCTCGGCAATGGAATTACTCTCTGGTATACTTTCTGCACAGTTGGAGGCAAAGCAGCGCGAGGAGCGCATGGCGCTCAGAGTGCAGCTGCGCAGTATGCACGTTAAGCTAATGGAGCAGCTGTACGCCACGGGGCATTTTGCGGACGGACTTTTAGATGGACCCACCAGTGTGCAGGATCTGCTATCGCTTACAGGTGCTGCGGTTGTTTACGAAGGCAACATCTGGACAAGCGGCAATACGCCAACTAAGCAGGAGATAAAAGAGCTTGCTTCCTGGTTACGCCGAAACCAAAACAATGGACTGTACGCTACAGATACCCTTCCGCAAAGTTACCCCCACAGTAAGGCATACAAGAACGTTGTCAGCGGTTTAATCTCTATGCCCATCAACGCGGAGCAGGGGGAGTTTATACTTGGTTTCAGGCCTGAGGTAACGCAAACCATAAACTGGGGAGGAAACCCGGATAATGCCATACAAATGGAGCCGGACGGAAAGGCGTATCACCCCCGCAATTCTTTCGCTACCTACCAGGAAACGGTTCAGAGTACATCACTGCCGTGGCATGAAGAAGAACTGGGAGCTGCCGAAACACTCCGGAACGCCGTGCTTGAGAAGATAATCAAGGAAAGGTACTAACACTTTTACACGAAGTATAAGATCGATTATCAGGAAGAGTTAAGGCAACAGGAATACGAATAGTTTACATGATATCATCAAAATCAGCCCCTAAAAAGGAAAATGCAAAGCCCGCCACAGACCATTACCTGGTGGGCATAGGAGCCTCTGCAGGCGGCCTGGAGGCTATTCATAAGCTGTTCGACCATTTTCCGAATAACTCAACCTTTTCTTTTGTCATTATACAGCACCTTTCGCCAGACCACAAGAGCCTGATGGCCGAGCTGCTGTCTAAACATACCCAGATGCAGGTACGGGAAGCGGAGGACAATATGTTTACCCGGCCAAACTGTGTGTACGTGCTGCCAAGTGGTAAGCAGCTAACCATAGAGCATGGCCGCCTGCGCCTGGAAGATAAAATGCGTAGCAGGGAGCCTAATTTCGCCATCGACCTTTTCTTTGAATCCATGGCGAAGAACCGGGGCAAGTATGCCATTGGCGTAGTTCTGTCAGGCACCGGCACCGATGGTACAAAAGGGGCGAAGGCCATAAAGAAAGCCGGTGGCATGGTGGTAGTGCAAAAACCCGAGACAGCGAAGTTCGACGGCATGCCCCGCAGCGCCATTGATAGCGGTTCGGTTGATTATGTGCTGGCCCCGGAGCATATGCCCGAAGAGATCATAGAATATACCCGTAAAATTCCGCTAGTGAGAAGCGTTATTGAACAAAATGAGCAGGAAAAGGATGAGGCTGTGCTGAAAGAGATCCTGGACCTGGTATGCATGCACACCCAAACTGATTTCTCGAATTACAAAGAGCCAACCATAAACAGAAGGGTGCGCAAACGCATGGATCACCTGAAGCTGAAGGACATGGGGGCATACCTTGACTACCTACACGAGAACCCTGCCGAGATAAAAGTACTTTGCCAGGAGTTCTTTATAAACGTCACCAACTTTTTTCGCGACCCGGAAGCCTTTGAGGTGCTGGAGCAGGAGGTAATCCCACACATACTTGAAGAAAAGGGCGAGAACGGGTCAGTGAAAGTATGGGTGGCCGCCTGCAGCACCGGCGAGGAAGTATACTCGTTGGCTATACTTTTTAAGGAGGCTTACGATAAACTGGGGCGTGAGCCGAATGTAAAACTGTTTGCTACCGATATCGATCAGCAGGCCATCACACAGGCATCCAGGGGGAGTTACCCTGCAGCTATTGCCAAGCATGTGTCAGCTGAGCGCCTGGAGCGTTTTTTCCTTCAGAAAGGCAACCGCTACCTGGTGAAGGAAGACATCCGGAAAATGGTTGTGTTTGCCCAGCATGACCTGCAGAAAGACCCACCTTACAGCCGCATTGATCTAGTGTCGTGCCGCAACATGCTCATTTACCTAAACCAGGATCTGCAGAACAAGGTGATGTCGCTGTTTCCGTATGCGCTGAACCTGGGCGGCTACCTGTTCCTGGGCTCTAGTGAGCACATCGGTGAAATGAAACCATACTTTTCGGAGGAGAACCGCAAGTGGAAGATCTTCCGGAAGATAAAAGAAGGCAGGGGCATAAGGCAAAGCTACGGTATCACAGACTATACAAGCAATAATAATAACTACTCCGGCCCCACCGCCAAGTATAACCACACTCCCGAAAGCCGGTACAACGGCTCCTTCATGGATGCTGTTTCCGAGGATTTTAAGGTAACCGCCCTTTATGTGGACGAACAGTACCAACTGCTGCACGGCATCGGAGACATTAACCGTTTTCTGAAATTCCCGGACAAGCGCCTGCACTTTAACCTGATCAAGATGGTGCCTGAGGAATTGGCCGTGACCTTGAGCGTCGGCATCCGGAAGGCGCTGAAGCAGGACCGGAAGGTAGTGGCGAGGCAGGTGGCTGTAAAGCTGGATAAAAAAGAGCAGATGGTCCATGTTTCCATCCGACCTCTTACCCTGGATAAGGGCCAGTCTAAAGTTATCCTGGTTATGCTGCAGGAGATGGGGGAGGTAACGCCCCTGCCAAAGGTTTCGGATCTTTCTTTTGTCTCTGACTCAGATTACTACCAGCAGTTAACAGCCCTGGAAATGGAGCTGAAGGAGGCGCGGGAGGGACTGCAGCTTACCGTTCAGGATCTAAGTACAGCCAATGAGGAGCTGCAGAGCACAAACGAGGAACTCATGTCTTCTAACGAGGAGCTGCAGAGCTCTAACGAGGAGATGCAGTCGCTGAACGAGGAGCTGCATACTGTAAACTCAGAACACCAGCTGAAGATAAAGGAGCTGCAGGAACTGAACGAAGACCTGGACAATTATATACGCAGCTCCAACATCGGGCAGCTTTTTGTAGATCATCACCTGGTTATCAGGAAGTTTACGCCTTCCGTTGAAGGACTCATTAACATTATCGATAGCGATATAGGCAGGCCGATCCACCACCTGTCGCATAACCTGAAATACACACGCCTGCTTGAGGATATCCAACAGGTGAATAATACTTCCGAAGAGATTGAGCAGGAGGTAGAGGCAGCAGGTGGCAAATTTTACCTGATGCGCATCATCCCATACCTCAAACATGACGGAAATAAGGATGGAGTAGTAATCAGCTTTGTGGATGTAACTACCCTGAAAACACTCAGCAATGTGGTGCAGGGGGTGCTGAACAGCTCCCTAAATAATATCATGGCTTTCCGGACTGTCAGAAACGAGAAAGAAGAGATAACTGATTTTGCCTGGACGCTGCTCAACAAAAAGACTGAAGAGCTGATCGGGAACTCGCAGGCGGGGCTGCTGCAAACAAGCGTGCTCTCTAGTATGCCATTCCTGAGGAAAAGCGGCTTATTCCGGAAGTTTGTTCAGGTGGTTGAGTCGGGACAGGCTATACATATTGAGCAGCAGCTGGATGTAAACGGAGAGAAAACCTGGTACGAGATAGCAGCAGTAAAAATGGGCGACGGTGTAACCGTGACCATGGCCGATATCACCGAGAAGAAGAACAGCGAAGATAGGGTGCTGATGGCTTACGAGGAGCTGAAGCTGGCTGAAGAAGACCTTATCAAACTGAATAATGAGCTGGAGAAGAGGGTTATAGAGCGCACAAGGGAGCTCTCTTCCAGCGAAGAGCGCTTTAGGATGGTGTCGATGGCAACCAATGACGTTATCTGGGACTGGGACGTAGTGAATAATGAAGTATGGTGGAGCGACAGCTTACAAAACATGCTTGGCTACGATGCAGAAGAGATGGGCAAAGGCGTGGATGCCTGGTTTAAACTGGTGCACCCAGGCGATAGGGAAGAGGTAGAGAAGAGTATTAACCAGGCGATAAATGCAGGCAAGGAACAGTGGACCGGGGAGTACAGGCTGAAGAAGAAGGATGGAACGTACGCTTATGTCTCTAACCGGGCACACATCATGCACAACGAGTACCAGATGCCGTACCGTGTGCTGGGCTCCTTCATCGACCTGACTGACCTGAAACTGACGCAGGAGAAACTGCAGGAAACAAATGAGCACCTGCTTCGCGTGATAGAGGATCTGGATACCTTTGTGTACACGGCCTCCCACGATTTGAAAGCACCGATAGGCAACATAGAAGGCCTGATGCTGTTGCTGGAGGATCAGATTGCCTCGGCGGGTCCTATACCCGGTGAGCCGATACAGCCCGTTTTTGAAATGATGAAAGGGGCGATCAGCCGCTTCAATAACGTGATCAAAGACCTGACCGATATTGTAAAGGTGCAGCGCGACGTGGACGGGGAGCCAGAGCAGGTGGAGGTGCAGGAGGTTTTTGAGGAGGTGAAAGTAAACATGCAGGAGCTGATCGAAACCGAACATGCTCAGTTTGAGGTGAACTTTGAGAATGCGCCCTGCATTAATTTTTCTAAAAAGAACCTGTATAGCGTGCTTTACAACCTTGTGAGCAACGCTATCAAGTATAAAGCAAAGGGCAGGACTCCGACAATAGTTCTGAAGACTGAGCGGGTAGATGGCCATGTGCTTTTAACCGTAACAGACAATGGCTTAGGTATAAGTGAGGAAAATATTGCCAAGCTTTTTACCCTGTTCAAGCGCTTCCACTCTCATGTAGACGGCACCGGCATGGGCTTATACATTGTAAAGCGACTTGTAGAGAATGCCAATGGCTTTATACAGGTAAACAGTGAGGAAGGCGAGGGCACGACCTTCAAGCTATACTTTAAAGCTTAAGTTGGGGAAATTATACTTTCATCTTAGCCTTCCTGGAAAATAGGCATAACCCTCCGGACTTTTCTTGGTTAGTTAGGGTAACAGTTTTATGGGGGATAGGTGTTGTACCTCAGGACAAAGTATAAAAGATTGAACTATGGAAACAGCAACATTTGGCAACGGTTGCTTCTGGTGCACAGAAGCCGTTTTTCAGGAGTTAAAAGGAGTTGAGAAGGTTATGCCGGGTTACGCTGGCGGGCATGTGGAGAACCCTACCTATAAGCAGGTCTGCTCTGCCACCACAGGGCACGCGGAGGTGCTTCAGGTGACGTATGACCCGCAGCAAATCAGTTACCAGGAACTTCTGGAAGTTTTCTGGAGTACCCACGACCCTACTACCCTGAACCGACAGGGCAATGACATCGGCCCGCAATACCGCTCGATTATCTTCTACCACAACGAGGAGCAAAAACAGCTTGCAGAAAAGTATAAGCAGGAACTGGATGCTTCCGGTGCTTTTAACGATTCGATCGTAACGGCAATAGAACCATTAGAGAAGTTTTATCCCGCCGAAGACTATCATCAGAATTACTACAGCACACACGGCCACGAGCCTTACTGCAGTTTTGTCATCCGACCTAAACTGGATAAGTTCCGCAAGGTTTTCAAGGAGAAATTAAAGGTTAGCTAAAATAATTAAGTACCAGTATTTTGCGTATTGGCCGCTAGGGCGTATCTTAACATGTTTGAATAAAAGAGCAAAAGCCCTGTAGGGGGGAACTACAGGGCTTGCCTAATCTAAACACAAACAACCAACAAAATCTATTAAAATTAAAGGGTAATAGGGGTTCTGGTAATTAAAGCTGTTAGTAACGAATAAATGGGGTTATACTAACAGATTCATAGTTATCAGCAAGGCCAACAAAGTAGTCTCCGATGAAGATACCTGCTCCGTTGCTTACCGCGCTTGAACCTGCGTGGTAGGTAACCACATTGCCGTCTATGGTAGCATAGCCAACTGGTTCATCGGTCTGCAGGTAAGCCTTTGTAGTAGTACTACAGGGCAGAAGCGCCGCCTTTACCAGGCAGGGTTCAGCCAATTTCTTGGGTGAAGGGTTTAATGTCGAATTCATGTGACGATGGGGTTTTGGGTTCTAACACGCTACAAGTATAAGCATGCCACCTCTGTAGAAACAGGAATATTAATTCGCAAAAGTAACATGGGTATTTCGGTGGGTAAACGTGTAGTATAGAGGAGTAGATATACCTTTGTGCTGTTCTAAGTAGGGAATTTTTAGACCATTAGTGAATTAATATACCCATTTATTTACTTGTAATACAGTCGTTTGTAAGGCTTTTCGGAGTTCTGCAATAAAACTATTTTAAAGCAGCGGTAATACTAAGTTAGGTGTGTAGGGTTGATGGAATAAAGGAAAAAGTAACATGTTATTGGCCGTTTCTGGAGCCAAATATCTGCGAGAAATAGTGACTGCAGGTATAAAGTGCCAGTACGGTAAGGCTGAGAAAGCCTCCGGGGAAGGCAACCAACCACCATGCCGAGGTGTTGCCTCTGATGCTCGAGATAGTGCGGCCCCAGCTCACAAGTGTTGTCGGCACGCCAATGTTGAGGAAGGATAGCGTAGACTCCAGCGCCAGCAGGCCGCCCAGGCCAAACGAAAAAGCTATCAAAACCGGACCGCCCAGATTCGGCAGCGCATGTCTCCAGATAAGTTGTTGTGGACTGTTGCCTATACTTCGTGCGACTTCGAAGTATGGTAATTGCTTTATACGTAACATTTCTGCCCGTGAGAGTCGTGCAGCGGCAGGCCACAGCGTAAAGATAAGCAACAGGGAGAGCAGTGGCAGAGAGGGTGGAATGAAGGATGCCAGTACCAGTATCAGCACAAAGCGAGGAATACTGGTCAGCGCCTCAATTAACCGCATCACCACTTTATCTATAGGTATGGCAACCAAGCGCTGCCACAGTAAGAATCTCCTCAGCAGCACGCTAGTTAAAAGCCACAAAAGCAGAAGGGTAAATAGCAGCAGGCCGATAGGCATAACTAGTGTCTTCATCCCCATATTTAACTGGTGAAGCTTTAAGGGCAGGTATAAGCCATAGTATAGAAAAGCCAGGAACCCCAAGGCCCAACGTAACACATTGTGCAGCGGCTTACGGAAAGCGTAGTCACCAAAATACCCGGCAGTGGTGCCCAGTGCTACTCCGATAAAAGTAGCCAACAACATGACCGGCAAACTGATCAGGAAAGCCGTGCGTGCGCCAAAAAGAAGGTTCGCCATCACATCGCGGCCCAAACCGTCGGTGCCCAGGGGGTGCCCTGCCGCCATACCCTTTGCCGTGAAAGGAGCAAGGAAGGGATGCTGCAGGTCCAGGAAGTTCGGGGCGTAAGGCAATGGCAGCAAAGGCAGCGCCAGTACCAGCGCTAGTAGAAGCAGCAGGTACGTTGAAGCTATCCGGAAGCCCCATTTGTTTCTCCACAGGCTCTTTATAATTTGCCAGATATGCCTCATGCCAGTTTCTGTTTAATGCGCGGGTCAGCCCATGCATAGGCTGTGTCAGCCAGCGCATAGGCAGCCATTCTGACAACCAGCACCACAAGTATAATTGTCACCAGTACCGGGTAATCCCTGGATAAAACAGAGTCTATCAGCAGCCGGCCTATGCCGGGTATGGCGTAAATCGTTTCTATAAGTATGGAACCACTGACAAGAGCCGGGAGGAAATCTGAAACAATGGTAATTATTGGCAGCAGGGCGTTTCGTAGCGCATGCCTCCGGATGATAAGATGCTCTGGTAACCCCTTTGCCTTGGCGGTGCGTGTGTAATCGGATTGCAGCGATGCCAGCAGCGAATTGTAGACCTGGTTGGTAATGTAAGGTAGGTTGACAAGTACAAGCGCCAGCACAGGCAAAGCCATGTACTGCAGTCGCTGCCCCAACTCTTGCCAGATACTCAGGTGCCCCGGAACATAATAGCCCATTCCGTACACCGGAAACACCTGCAGAAAATCAGGGTTAGCCAACAGCACCAGAAGCAGAAGGGAGAGTACCAGCATAGGAATACTGTCGATAATAAAGAGCGCGGGCAGTACCAGGCGCCGTAACCACTGCATTCGCTTTTTGGCCATACTTATACTTAGCTCTAAAGCTACTGCAAGCGTAATAAGCATACTTGCTGACAATAACCAGAGTGTATTGCCAATATTTTCCCACAGCATCTCCAGAGCTGGCCTGCCGGTGCGGTAAGAGGTGCCGAAATCTCCGGTAAGTATGCCTGCTAGCCACGTGTGATATTGATTGTGTGTGCCGTGCCAGCTGAACTTGGGCAGGAGGTATGAGTAAGACTGTTGTAGTTGCTCTTGCACTGCTTCAGGTAGGTCAGGCCCTGTCTCCGGTATAGCAGCAGAGGAGACGCTGAAGTAGAAGATAGGAAGATGCTGCCCTGTTCGCTGCTGATACTCCCGGTATGCTTCCTCGCGGCTGCTCTGGCTGTTCTTGTTGTAAAAGCTTGCCTCCGCGTTCAGGAAACGTTCTTCAGCGAAAGAGCCCGGAATCATCCTGCTCAGTAGAAACACCAGTGTGCCAAGCAACCAAAGCGCAGGTAAAGCCAGCAGAATTCTCCTGAGCAAGTATACAAGCATAAAGCTTACTCTTCTTCTTTTAAGGTAAAGGCACTAACGTCGTAATTAGGCTTAAGGCCGGAAACCTTAGTGTTGGAAAACCGGCGGTGGATAGCGATGCGTTCTTTAATGTAGTACATCGAAATGAAAGCCGCTTCCTCGTACATGATTTCCTGAAGGCGTTTCAATAGCTTTGCCATTTCTTGGCGAGAGTTCACGGTATTACTGATCCTGTCCAGGATCTGGTCGCTCTCCGCTGTACCGAAGCCCGTATAGTTCAGGCCACCTTGTTCGGCATAATCTGTGTGTAGCAGCGGCTTAAAATTGAAGGCAAAAGGATTGCCACCCAACGAGCGGAAGAACATATCAAACTCATGCTGTTTTGACCTCTGGGCTAGCAGGCTACTCTCAACCCCCTGCACCTGCACAGGAATGCCTATTTTCCCCGCGTTCTGCTGCAGTATCATAGCCGCATTCTCATAAGATGTGCTGCCAGCGCGATACATAACATTAATGCTTAATTTTTCTTTTTTACCATTGATGGTCTTGTGCCATCCATCCTGCTCTTTAACCCATCCGGAAGCTTTAAGGAGGCTGGCAGCTTTTTCAGCATTAAAACTGTAGGGGGTGAGACCTGTGTTATAGAAGCTCGAAACAGAGGGAGGGATTGGGCCAACAGTAGGTGTGGCGTAGTTTTGTTGCGAAACCTTAATCACGCTCTCAATATCTAAGAGGTGCGCAATTGCCTGACGGGTGCGCTTGTCTGAGAATTTAGGTTTGCGTGTGTTAATGCCTGCATACACAAATTCGTAAGCATCGGGTGTGTGCAAGGCATAATCATTTAGAAACGACTCCTGTTGCTGCAGTTGTTCAAACTCAGCTGCCGGTATACCTTCCAATACATCCAACTGCCGGTTCTTTAGAGCCAGAAGGGCAGTGGTGATGTCTGGTATAACCTGAAAGCTGACGCGCTGTGGAATGGCTGTCAGATGTTGTGTGTTAGATGTGTTATTCCCCCACCAGTCTTTTTTGCGCGTCAGCGTCAGGTATTGTCCGTTTTCCCAGTTCTCCAACGTATAGCCGCCACTGCCTTGCAACAGTTTCGGGTCACGCCCAAAATCTGGCGAGTTATACTTGGCTGCGAATGCTTTTAGTTTCTCATCGTTTTCCAGCTCGGAAAGATCTCCGCTCAGGTCTGCTACATCAATGTGATGAAGCAGGTTCTCAGGGTCGTACAGATAAGCCGGCAGTATGAAGAAGTCGCCGGTGAGCAACTCCATCTCAGGCGCATAGCCGCTGCACACAAACGTGAAGCGACGCGGGTTATCGGCAGCCATCCTGATGTCCTGGATGAACTCCAACTGCGATTTCAGGCTCTCGTTGTTTAACAACGGAGCTTTGGCCACCTTCAGCGTGAAAGCTACATCTTCGGCTGTTATAGGGCTTCCATTCGTCCATTCCGCCTCCTTCCTTATAGTATAGGTAAAAAGCGTGATGGAGTCCTGTCGCTCGACCGTAGGCATGCTCTCAGCCAAGAAAGGCTTAATCTCATTGGTGCCCAGGTCCGTGCTAAGCAGGCTCTGAAACAGCAGGTTAATGATCTGTAGTGCTCCGGCATTGCTGTAGCTTACAGGGCTCAGCGTTTCCGGATCAATAGCTACCCGCACCCGCACCTCCTCAGGCGCACGTTCTGGCTGACTACAGAATGTAAATAGCAGTAAAAAGAAGCAGGTTAATGCTGTATTAATTTTCCTCATGTACTTACCCTTTGGCTAAAAGCTTGTAAGGGCAAGTTAGGAAAAAAAGGAAGAGTATGTTACTTATCTATCCAAGTTCCAGTGCCACCAAAAGTAGAGATAACATCTGTTGAAGACGTTTGTTTGCTGTCTTTATCAGCAACTGAATCAGTGTTTGCTGGAACAGTAGGATTCGTAAGTGCAATAAGCAGTGTAATTAGTAGCTCGATCATGATTTTTGGTTTTTAATTATATGCAAAGGTTCATCAATTAAAGATATCCTGAAAGGAATATTTGCTATTTAAAGTAACTATAATTCAATTGTAAAATATTATCATTTATGGGCTTCTGTGCCATAATCTTAAAAAGTACATGCTTTTATTAGATGTTATTAGTAAACGTAAATTACTAGAAAGTAACTATCTTATTGCTCAATGACTATATAGTATAGGAAATATAGTTAAGTTTTCTTTACTTGAGAAGTAGAGATTGATCAATAAAGTAACTATTATATTTTGACTAAATAATATAACTTTGGAAGAGCTTGTCCAGTTGATTGAAGTCCTTAGGAAAAGTGAAACTAAGGATAATATCATTAAAAAAGCACGTAAAGATAGTAAAGAATATAAGCTTATATCATTGATTTATAGTGGTGTACCTATAAATGATGAATGGGCTGCAAAGCAATTATATTCTGCATCTGCAAGTGACTTCAGATACAAAATGCTTAAACATAGGGTTAAGACTAAGTTATATGATCTTCTACTTTTATACGAATATGAAGATAATGAAACAAACTTAGTTTACATCAAAGAGCAACAATGCCAGCAAATTTTATTGAAATCGAATGTCTTGTTTCGTAATCATAAGTTTTTACTAGCAGCAGGGCTGGCAAATAAAGCTTTGACAATATCAGATGAATACTCTTTTACTAATCAAAAGATATTAGCTTATGAAATAATCCTAGCTTCTTTGGCATTTACTGGTAAACAAAATACTTATGAAACGCACCTTAAGTCTTACAATGATCTGCTGCTGAGGAAACTTGCAGAGCGTGAAGCTCAAAACATATATCAATCAGTTAGGGTTTCAATTTTCAAAAGTGTAAAAAAAAGAAAACATATAGTTGCTAGCCTAAATTCTAAGGTTGAAGATGTTAGGCAACTGTGGAACCGCGCTGGAACATATGAAGCATTTAACTCTTTCTATAAGTTGTCGATGCTTTACTATGAGTTGGTAGGTGATTTTGACAGAACCTTACAGCTAACTATAGACTCGGAAAAGCTTATTGAAGATGGTTTAGTAAATCAGTATAGATTTGATAGTCTTTACAATAAGTTTATCTTGGTGTATGCTCATCTTCGACTTAAAAAGTATAACTCAGGCTTGGAGTATGCTAAAGACTATATCAAATTATTTGATGAGAAGAGCATAAACTGGTTTTCATTTCAGGAAAATTTCTTTTTACTGGCAGTGCATAGTAAAAATTATGATTTAGCAGAAGTCTTACTACACCAAGTATTTAATAATAGTTTTATAGAAAAAATCTCTGTTTCAGCAAAGGAGAGATGGAGAATTTATAAAGCCTATCAGGTGATGCTTAATCATGAGGTTACTACAAACTCTATCAATCCTTTTTTACTTTCACTACCAGAATATAGTAAAGATAAACAGGGCTTTAACGTGGCCATACTTATACTACAGTTTATCTATTATTTGCAAAAGCAAGATTCTGAGGCGCTGTTATATCGTATTGAAAGTCTTAAAAAGTATATTTTAACTCATCTAAAGGATGCGTTTAGTCTGCGTAGTAAAATATTTTTGAAGCTGTTAATTTTAATTGTAACAGAAGACTATGATGTAACTGCCTGTAGAAGAAAGGGTCATAAGTTGTATCAAAAGCTATTAGAAACGCCAACACCAGGGGACGCTTTTGCTGAAATTGAGATAGTGCCTTATGAGCACCTTTGGGAGCATATTCTCTCGACACTAGAAAATAAGTATCAATAGAGCTGCTTCATTAATGAAGGAATTACAAAGACTTGTGAGGATTATTGACAAGTTTAGTCATAAATCTAATCCTCTCATCAACTTTCAAGATAACTCTAAACTTGAAACGAAACTTTTTTACCTGTTAACCAAGGATTCAGTACAATCAGATGAAGCTGTAGCGGAGGAGTTGTACGGAGACAAAAGTTTAACCGGAAGTTACAGAACCCTTAAGTCTCGTTTTAGAAAAAAGCTTTACAATCATTTACACTTTTTAAATTGGGGGCCAGTCGGAAGTAAAAATGTGCATGAAGCAAACTGTGTGTGCTTATCTCTGTTAACAGAAGCTCAGACTCTTTTAGTTTACTCTGAGCAAAAGCTTGCGCTTAAGGTTTTTGACCAAGTGTTGGAAATTGCCAACGCTTATGGGCTTAATGAGATGAAAATTAAGGCACTTGAAGGTACAAAGAAAATATTTCTAAACTTAACAAAAGAAAAGGAATTCTCTACCATTGTAAAAGTCCTTGCGAACTGTTATGAAATACAGGTCATGGAGAGAAGTGCGATGTCTCTTTACGATCATACAATGATGACTCTTCGGGGTCCTATCAGTCAGAAATCTAAATATCTGCAAAGTTTGCCATCAGTCCTTGATGAGCTCGAAGAATTATTTAACAAGTCTAATTCTTCGCTTATTTTTTATCATCGCCATATTTTAAATATAGCTTATTTAGAACAGTCTGGTAGATATTTCGACATAGTTAATACAATAGCTCATGCTGAAAAAATGGTATTGTCTAAAAATGTGTTAGAAAGTTGGTTCGATAAAAAATACAATAGTTTTACAGAAGTTTACGCCCTACTGCAAAGCCGACAGTATGATAAAGGGTTAAAGATAGCTGGAGAGAATATTCAGCTTTTTGCGAAGTACTCTACTAATTGGTTTGCATTTATGGAGAACTATGTGCTGTTGGCTATACATAGCAGACAATTTGAGGTGGCAGGGGTATTGCTAAATGAAGCTACAGAAAACGAACACATCAAGAAGTTAGCATACAATAGTATCGAACGGTGGGAGCTGTACAGGAAGTATTTTATTTTCCTAGTAAGTCATAGTACAAACGGTTGGCAAGAGAATTTACCATCCGAAATCGCGTCCGAACTCCTCATCCTTCCCAAAGACAAATCTGGCTTTAACCTGGCGCTGCTGGTGCTGGACGTGCTGGAGAAACTCTCAGAGGGCGAAGCGGATGAGTTGGAGGGGCAGGCCGAGCGGTTGCGCAAGTACACGCAGAAGTACCTGAAGGGGGAGAAGGCCGAGCGGCCGCGGCTGTTTTTGCGCCTGCTGCTGCTGGCCTTGATGAAACGAAACGCCGCAGATGCACGGGCACAGGGTCAGAAGCTGCTGGAAAAGCTGCAGGCAACACCCTTGCCCGGCGACGCCTTCACGGAGGTGGAGATCGTGCCCTATGAACACCTGTGGGAGCTGGCGCTGCAATTGCTGGAGCGGCGGCAGGTATAGGAAGTGTAGCTTGACGGGAATGAGGGCTATGTTGGCTATAGTTATTTTTAGTACTTTACGGGATGGAAAAGAACAACCCTACCGTTACCCGGGCCTGGTGTTTTTATGATTGGGCCAACTCCGTTTATTCGCTGGTTATCACGTCTACTATCTTCCCGATATACTTCAGCGCGGTAGCCAGAAAGCCGGATGGGACCTCGGTGGTAAACTTCTTGAGTTTGACCTTGGATAGTTCGGTTTTGTTCACTTATGCCATCTCGGCCGCTTTCCTTATTATCGCATTTTTGAGCCCTTTTTTAACGGCCATAGCCGATTACAGCGGCCGCAAAAAGATGTTCCTGCAGCTGTTTTGCTACCTGGGCTCACTATCTTGTGCGGGTTTATACTTCTTTACAGCCGAAACATTTTCATTGTCTGTTGTACTTTTTGTGCTGGCTACCATTGGTTTTAGCGGAAGTATTGTGTTCTATAACGCATACTTGCCGGAGATAGCTACCGAGGACCAATACGACCGTTTGAGTGCACGAGGCTTCTCGATGGGGTACATTGGCAGTGTGATTCTGCTTGTCTTTAATCTTATGATGATCATGAAGCCGGAGTGGTTTGGTATTGCCGCTGATAACACGTCGCTGCCGCCGCGCATAGCCTTCCTGAGCACGGGCATCTGGTGGCTTGGTTTTGCACAGTATACATTCTACCACCTGCCGGGCAACGTGTACCAGCGTAAGCCTAAGGGCAGTTGGATTCTGAACGGTTTTAAGGAGCTGAAAAAGGTGCTGGATCAGGTAAAGGGCCTGCCCTTGCTCAAGCGCTTCCTGCTGGCCTACTTTTTCTATAACATGGGCGTGCAAACGGTGATGTACCTCGCGGCCATATTCGGTGAGGTGGAGCTGCGCCTGCCAAGCGAGGTGCTGATCATTACCATCCTGATCATACAACTCGTAGCCATCGCAGGTGCCTATGCCTTCGCAAAGCTGTCGGAGAAGTATGGCAACGTGCGGGCACTGATTTTGGCTGTTATGATCTGGATAGGAATCTGTGTGGGGGCCTACTTTACACACGGGGAGCTACAGTTCTATGCATTGGCGGCTGTAGTGGGCTCTGTGATGGGGGGAATTCAGTCACTGTCGCGCTCCACTTACTCGAAGCTGATTCCAGAAAGCACGCTAGACCACGCATCCTACTTCAGCTTTTATGATGTTACCGAAAAGGTTTCCATAGTGCTGGGTACCTTGGCTTATGGCCTGATTACGCAGCTGACGGGCTCAATGCGAAACAGCATCCTGGCGCTGATTACGTTTTTTTTACTGGGGCTGCTTTTCCTGTTCCTGATGCGGGGCAAAAGGATTCTGAGGGCACAGCCGGAAAGCACACACGCCCTTAGTGGCAATCAGTAGATTTTATACTTATACTTGCCCGTTAAGCAAAAAGTCCGCTGAAGTGTAAACTCCAGCGGACTTTTTGCTTGTTAAAGTAAAAGCATTCCTAAACTCTTAACTTAACAAGCTATTTCTTGTACACCAGCTTTCCATTCAGGTAGGTGCGCAGCACCTGTGCTTCGCGCATCTGGGTTGGCTCCACCGTCATCAGGTCGCGGTCTACAAGTATAAAATCGGCGAATTTACCGGGCTCTATACTTCCCTTCTCGCTCTCCTCAAAGTTAGACCTGGCAGCCCAAATCGTCATGCCTCGCAGGGCTTCTTCGCGACTCAGGGCGTTTTCCATCTGGAAACCTCCTTCAGGCCAGTCCTTAGCATCTTGTCTGGCTACAGCCGAGTGGAAGGTATAGAACGGATTTATACTTTCTACCGGAAAATCGGTGCCTAATGGAATGTAGCCGTTCTGCTCCAGCAGCTCCTTAAACGGGTAGGCGTGCCTGATGCGCTCCTTGCCCAGTCTGTCGCCTGCCCAATACATATCCGAGGTGGCATGCGTTGGCTGAACGGAAGGAACGATGCTATACTTGCCAAACTTGTTCATATCGGCCGGGTTGATGATCTGGGAGTGTTCAATGCGCCAGCGCTTGTCGTTTTCTCCACCCAATACCTCGCCGTAAATGTCCAGGAGCAGGCGGTTGGCTGAGTCGCCGATGGCGTGGGTGTTCATCTGAAAGCCGTGCTCATTCAACTTCGCAGCAATATCCCGGAACTCCTGCTCTGAGGCCAGCAGAAAACCGTAATGATTATGCTTATCGGCATAAGGCTTCAGCAAACTGGCTCCCCTTGATCCCAATGCACCATCAGAATATATCTTAAAGGAGCGTACATTCAACCTGTCGGTTTTGTAGGGACCGTTCTTAAAGTAGTAGTCCTGGTTCTCCTGCGAAGGGTTCAGCATGGCGTACACGCGCATCTGCAACTCGCCTTTCTGATGCATGTTATCAATCAGATCCACAGTCGATTTATCCAGGCCGGCATCATCCACAGTAGTTAAACCCACTGCAAACGTATTCGCCTCGGCGTTTTTCAGAGCCTCACGGCTTTCAGCTTCGGATGGGGCTGGTACCTTGCTGGAAACCATATCGATGGCATTATCTACAAGTATACCGGTCATTTTGCCGTTCTCCACTTCTACCAGGCCTCCCACCATCTTGGTCTGAGGGGTTATGCCAGCTAAGTCTAGCGCCTTCTGGTTAGCCAGGGCCGCATGCCCGTCGATACGGGTAAGTATAACCGGGGTGTCGGGGAAGAGGAGGTCCAGCGTATCCTTGGTCGGGAACTCCTTCACCGCCCAGTCGTTCTGGTCCCAGCCGCGGCCGGTTATCCACTCCGTGTCAGGGTATTTCTCGCGCTGCTCCGTTACCTTTTGCACCACCTCTTTAAACGACTCGGTGTCTACCAGGTCAGCCGAAACCAGCGAAAGGCCATAGCGGTAGAAGTGCGCGTGGGCATCTATAAAACCCGGGTAAATAGTCTTGCCCTCGGCATCGAGTTCCTCAGTAGCTTTATACTTGCCCCGAATCTCTTCTGAGGTGCCAACAGCCTCAATTTTGCCATCTTTCACGGCAAATGCCTCGGCTTTGTCGAAGCTGTCGTTTACCGTGTACACGTTACCGTTATACACGATCAGGTCGGCAGCATCGGAGTTGGTTTTGGTGCCGGTACAGCTGCCGAGCAGCGCGCCGCCAAGTAGCAGGGAGGCGGCAAGGGTACGGAGTTTAGTTGTCATGGTATGGTTTATTCGAAGCGCATGTGTTTTACAGAATCTCCCGTGTTAATCAGCTCCAGCAGCGAGTCGATGCCAATGCTCAGGTGCTTCTCCACGTAGTTGGATGTTACCAGTTTATCGCTTTCAGAAGTCTTCACACCCTCCGGGATCATCGGGTTATCCGACACCAGCAGCAGGGCGCCGTGCGGAATTTCATTGATAAAGCCCACGGTAAAGATGGTTGCCGTTTCCATGTCGATGCCCATGGCGCGGATCTGGCGCAGGTAGTCCTTAAAATCCTCGTCGTGCTCCCACACGCGGCGGTTGGTCGTATACACCGTGCCGGTCCAGTAATCCATCTCGTGCTTCTTGATCATGGAGGAAACGGCGCGCTGCAGGCGGAAGGATGGCAGGGCCGGGATTTCCGGTGGCAAATAGTCGTCTGAGGTACCCTCGCCGCGAATGGCTGCGATCGGAAGGATCAGGTCGCCGATCTGCGTCTTGCGCTTCAGGCCTCCGCATTTGCCCAGGAACAAGGCTGCCTTTGGCTTAGTTGCTGATAAAAGGTCCATTACCGTGGCTGCCATGGCGCTGCCCATTCCGAAGTTGATGATAGTGATGTTGTTGGCCGTGGCTGTCTGCATCGGCTTGTCCATCCCTCTTATCTCCACGCCGAAACGGTCGGCGAACATGCGCACATAGTTGATAAAGTTTGTGAGCAGGATATATTCTCCAAATTCATCGAGTGGCACGCCGGTGTAACGGGGCAACCAGTCGTTTACTATTTCTTCTTTCGTTTTCATGGGTTATTTTGATTAGTAAGGTATAAAAAAACCGCCTTGGCAGCAGGGGCTACTGGGGCGGAAGCGTGGGAAAATGGCTAAATTGCAGCATGGAAGCACTCAACTTACCACCTTTTGATTACAAAGTTACGAAATCTGACGCTAATTATCTGATTTTCGACATACTTCGGCGTAAAAACGTGGTCCTGACGCCGGAGGAGTGGGTGCGCCAGCATTTTGTGCATTACCTCATCCAAACGCTAGGCTACCCCAAAAGCCTGATCAGCATTGAGCGAGGCACCAGCTACAACAAACTCCAAAAACGTACCGATTTGTGCATTTATAACTCCCAAGGAAAGCCGCACCTGCTGCTGGAGTGTAAAGCCGCCCATGTACCCATAACGCAGGAGGTGGTAAAACAGGTATCTACTTACAACCAAACGATTCAGGCAAAGTATGTGGTGATATCCAACGGACTACAGCACTACTGCTGGCAGGTCGATTTCGAGACCCGAAAGTATGAGCCGCTGGCGGAGGTGCCAAAGTATAATTTTGAATAAACGAATGATTGAACCGGTGAATGAGTAGAAAAGTTTAAATCATCAGGTTTACTCATTCCAAAAGTATAGCCTGTTGCCCACCATGCCGTTTCTGAAGTACTGCACCTGCGCCTTTAGCAGTTGGCCAGCCTGTGGGGCAGGGGAGGCTGCCGGGGCAAGATCAGGGAAAGTATAAAAGGAAAGCTGGTCGTCCTGCTTCAACTCGGTTACCACCTCCGGCTGAACCAGCACATAGGCGCTGCCGTTAAAGAACACCGCCCTACCCATACTTGCGGTGTCCAGCAGTGAGTGGCCGAAAGGCAGCAGTTTATCTGTTGCTAGGTTGAGGTAATCCACCACGGTGGCCGGTATGTCGGCATGCTGGGCTACTTTTGATTCGTTTATACTCTGGAAGTCCTTGCCTGGGTGAAAAAGCAGTAGCGGCACCCGGAAATGCCCCAGCTCGTTCTGGTAGGCGGGGTTTATACTCTTCTGCGTGTGGTCGGCGGTAAGTATAAACAGCGTGTTCTCGTACCACGGTTGCTGCGAGGCTGATTTAAAGAACTGCCGCAACGCATGATCGGAATAGCCAATCGACTCATGTATCTCCAACTCTCCTTTCTGGAAACGGCCTTTATACTTGGCCGGTATGGTATAAGGCTGGTGCGAGCTCAGCGTGAACAGGGTTGCCATAAACGGCTGTTGAAACTCCGTCAGTTCCCTGGAAACATACTGCAGGTAGGGCTCGTCAAAAATACCCCACTGTCCGTCAAAGTCCTGCTTGCGGAGCGCATCCGGGTATTCATCCAGGCCAAAGTATTCCTGCACACCTGCCCGTGAGGCAAAGTTGTTAAAGCCCATCGAACCGTTAGCTGCCCCATGGAACATGGCTGTCTGGTAGCCAGCTTGCTGCAGCAATGTGCCTAAGCCATACAGGTTGTTGGAAAGGTAAGGAGATGTGATGAACGGTTCAGGCATTAGCGAGGGTACCCCGGCAAGTATGGAGGACAACGACTCTATGGATTTTCGCCCGTTGGCAAAGGCGTGCCGGAACATTATTCCTTCCGATGCCAGCGAGTCCAGGAAAGGAGTATAGCCCTGGCCGGTATTCAGTGCGCCCACATATTCGGCGGCAAAACTCTCCAGAATGATGATCACCACGTTCTCTTTAACCGGTGATCCATTTGGTTTGGTATACTTCTGCGGGTTAAACTGCAGCGCCGCCAGTAACTCTTTGTCTGAATTGAAGTAGTGTTTCTCTTCCAGCGCTGTCTTGCCGATTCCTTTGATGAAAGTGAAGGGGCTGTTGAGAGTGAGATGGCCCAAAGCGGCAGGCTCAAGTATAAAGGCATGGTTAGGCCGCAGCGGCTTTAGCTGCAGTCCGCCACGGATGCCCAGCACCACAAAACCCGCCACCAGCAGCAGGCGTAAGCTGCGTACCCACACTTTACCGGCGGGGGCGGGTAAGGCAGGGGCCTTGGGGAAAGCCTTAGCCAGGCCAACTAGAAGTAAAAGGAAGCCGAGTGCCAGGTACCAGTAGTACCCCAGCAGCTGCACCAACTGATCGGTAATGTCGCCGGTAATGGAAAGCAGCTCGTTGCTGGTGCGGCGGCCAATGAATTTAAAGAACTCAACGTCCACCATGGCCAGCGCTATAAAAGGGGCATTGCCAAGTATAAATACCCATTTCAGCACGCGCTGGTAGCCGGGGTGCAGTGTTTTTCCGGCTGGAAGAAGCGAGAGCAGGATAAAGAGCCCGTTTATGGCAAGTATAGCCGCCAGGTCGAAGCGTAGGCCATGCGCAAAGGCGAACAGCATCTGGCCTGCACCAGCCTCGGCAAACTCCGGGTAATTAAATATAAGAAACAACAGACGCAGCAGCGTGTAGAGCACAAGCAACAGGCCCAACCGGCGCAGCATCAGCTTAAATGTTGTATCGAACATTATTGTTTTTCTTAAGGCAAAAGTATAAAACAGCTCCGGACTATACTGTGTTAGTCGCTTACTGCAGGGCAAAAATAAGGGCGCCTTTCTGACAATGTCAAAAAGGCGCCCTTATTTATATGATAGCGGCTGTTACAGCACGTTTTCAGCAGGCACGAATTCCAGGCCAAACGCCTCTGCCACACCCTGGTAAACTACCTTGCCCTGCACCACGTTCAGGCCTTTCAGCAGCTCGGCGTTGTCGGCACAAGCTTTCTTCCAGCCTTTGTTGGCGATCTGGATAGCGTAAGGGAGCGTAGCGTTAGTAAGCGCCAGTGTAGAAGTATAAGGAACGGCACCCGGCATGTTAGCCACGCAGTAATGTACCACATCATCAATGATGTAAGTTGGGTCCTGGTGAGTTGTCGGCTTGCAGGTTTCAATACAGCCACCCTGGTCTACGGCTACGTCAACCAGCACAGTGCCCGGACGCATTTCCTTCAGCATGTCTCTGGTGATCAGGTGCGGCGCCTTGGCACCCGGGATCAGCACGGCACCGATGATCAGGTCATGCGTTGATAGCAGCTCGCGGATGTTGTACTCATTTGACATGAAGGTGTTCACGTTGGCTGGCATGATATCATCCAGGTAACGCAGGCGCTGCAGGTTGTTGTCCAGAATGGTCACGTCGGCACCCATGCCGGCAGCCATCTTGGCCGCGTTGGTACCTACCACACCGCCACCCAGGATCATCACCTTGGCAGGACGCACACCCGGTACGCCGCCCAGCAGAATGCCACGGCCTTTCAGGGGCTTCTCCAGGTACTTGGCACCTTCCTGCACCGACATACGGCCGGCCACCTCAGACATAGGCACCAGCAAAGGCAGGCTTCTGTCTGCTTTCTCCACCGTCTCATAAGCAAGGCAAACAGCCTTCTGCTTGATCATAGCGTGGGTAAGTGGCTCGTAAGAGGCGAAGTGGAAGTATGTGAACAGCAACTGGTCTTCCTTGATCAGGCTATACTCAGACTCAATTGGCTCTTTAACTTTGATGATCATCTCAGCGATGCCATAAACCTCCTCAATGCTAGGTAGGATTGTAGCACCGGCACCCGTATAATCATCATCCATAAAGCCGCTGCCCTCACCGGCAGTAGACTGTACGTAAACGGTGTGGCCATTGCGCACCAATTCAATCACACCGGCAGGCGTTACACCCACGCGGTTTTCGTTATTCTTGATCTCCTTCGGAACACCAATTATCATGTCGCGATCAGTTTAAAAAGTAACAAGTTTTATGTTTAGCTGCGCAAAGATACCATTAGTTTACAGAAATAAAATACTTCTGCGCTTCTGTGGCGTAAGGGTTTGAGTAAGAGGATGTAAATGTAACGAAACCATGCAACAGCCGACGCCGTTGTCACCATAAAACGGAAAGGTATAAAATGAAAAAAGGCAGCGATAAAATCACTGCCATTAGTACAAAATAAAACTATGAAAAAAACTATCTGAAAGGTGTCGGCTGTGCGCCTTCCTTTACCATATCTTTAGTTGCTTTGGCCTCCGTTACTTTCGCCTTTAACGTAAGTCTGAGGTTTGGCATGATCAAATCATTCGATAAAACGGTTACTACTTCGTTTTGCTCTCCTAACAACGCTGGAATATACCTTAGTTCCAAAGTCGCTACCTCGCCGGGTTTTATTTCCGCTTTAGAGGTGCGGTAAATTACGCAGTTGCACGCGCTGTCCACACCCTTTATCACCAGCGGCTTTCGGCCGGTGTTGCGAATCAGGAACTTGGCCACAGCTTTTTGTCCTTTTTCAAGTTTTCCGAAGTCGTGGCTTGTACTTCCGACTGCCAAACGCGGCGACAAGGCTTTTTGTTCCGGGGTGAGTCCGGAAATTAAATCTTTTGGGCCAACCTCCCCTTTAATGTATAAAACATGCGTCGGCTTCTCCGAATTGTTCGAGAGAACGGTAATACTTTTATGGAACGGGCCCGGCCGGCCTGTTGAATTGTATATAGCTGTAATCGTGCCAGTTTTACCCGGCATTATCGGCTCCTTGGTCCAGGTAGGGGTGGTGCAGCCGCAGGAGGCCTGTACACCTGGTATAACCACCGGCTCGTTTCCCTCGTTTTTCACCTTAAAAACGTAGGTGGCCTGTGTGCCCTCTGCTATGGTACCAAAATCATGGGTTTCCTTTTCAAATATCAGTTTCCCTTGTGCCTTAGCTGTATAGCTCACAAATATAAAACACAGCAATGTTAATAGGAATAGCTTTCTTCTCATAAAATAAAGGAAACAGAAATTTGCACTCAAATTCGGTTAATTTCTGTGCAAAACAAATATACTAATTTCTTTTTTCAAACATATAGTTACCCTTGTTCAGTTGTTGCTGCAGAAGGCCGCCAAATTTGAATTTAGGGGAATCTTATGTACTTTTGATTGGAAAAATCACTTTTGGTTTAATCGAGACAACATGCAAACCGCTGAAGCATCTATAACTCAGAGACTAACCTCCGAAGAAATATTAAATGACTACCGTATTGCCTGGGAAAGCCGCCAGGCCAGCCTTGCCGGACGCAAGGAAGTGTTTATGGGAAAGGCCAAGTTTGGTATTTTCGGGGATGGCAAGGAAGTGGCGCAGCTGGCCATGGCAAAGTTCTTTCAGAACGGCGACTTCCGCTCCGGCTATTACCGCGACCAGACCTTCATGTTTGCCATCGGGGAGCTGACGCTGCAGCAGTACTTTGCCCAGTTATATGCCCACACCGATGTAGAGGCTGAGCCTTCAACCGCCGGCCGCGCCATGAACGGGCACTTCGGTACCCGCTCGCTGGATGATGAGGGAAACTGGAAAAACCTGATGGAGCAGAAGAACTCCAGTTCCGATATATCGCCTACTGCTGCCCAGATGCCACGCCTGGTAGGTCTGGCCTATGCCTCCAAGTTGTACCGCCAGAACCCTGCGCTTCAAAGCTTTAAGAACTTCTCAGTAAACGGCAACGAGGTAGCTTTCGGCACGATCGGAAATGCTTCCACCTCAGAAGGTATGTTCTTCGAGGCCATCAATGCCGGTGGCGTACTGCAAATACCAATGCTGGTTTCTGTTTGGGACGATGCCTACGGTATCTCAGTGCCAGCCGAGTACCAGACTACCAAGGGCAGTATCTCGGAGATTCTGGCCGGTTTCCAACGCAATGCCGAAGGGGAGCAAGGGTATGAGGTATTTAAAGTAAAGGGTTGGGATTATGCCGCCCTTTGCGAGACATATGAGGCCGCCGTCCGTGTATGCCGCGAGCAGCATGTGCCGGTACTGGTGCACGTAGAGGAACTGACGCAGCCACAGGGGCACTCCACTTCGGGTTCGCACGAGCGCTACAAATCTAAGGAGCGCCTGGAGTGGGAGGCTGACTATGACTGCCTTAAGAAGATGCGTGAGTGGATACTGGACAATGAAATTACAACTGTTGAGCAACTGGATCAGATCGAGGCGGAGGCAAAAGATGCTGTGAAAGCAGCCCGCGGCAATGCCTGGTCTGCTTTTGCCACAGCTATAAAAGCAGACCACGAGGAGGCGCTGAACCTGCTGGATGGCCTTGCCAAAGCAAGCGAGCATATTACGGAAGTAGCCACCATTGCCGAGGAACTGCGCAAAACGCTTAACCCGATCCGTAGTGACTCTGTTAGAGCCGTGCGAAAGGCCTTGCGCTACGTGCGTGACGAGAACAACCAGGCCAAGCGTGAACTGGTAGGTTGGCTGGAACAGACCTTAGGTGAGAACGCCGACCGCTACAATTCATACTTATATAGCCAGTCTGATGAAGCGGCGCTGCTGGTAGAGGAAATAAAGCCTGAGTTTGATGAGAACTCCCCGGTAGTAGATGGCCGTGAGGTGCTTCAAGCCTGCTTCGATGCCATACTTTCCCGCGACCCGCGTGTGTTTGCCATTGGCGAGGACGTAGGATTTATAGGTGACGTAAATCAGGCTTTTGCCGGCCTGCAGGAGAAGCACGGTGAGTTGCGTGTTACCGACACCGGTATTCGTGAGTGTACCATCGTTGGGCAGGGGATTGGTGCTGCATTGCGCGGCCTTCGCCCGATCACCGAGATTCAGTACCTGGACTACCTGCTCTATGCCATCCAAATCTTGTCGGATGACGTGGCTTGCCTGCAGTACCGCACCAAAGGAGGCCAGAAAGCCCCATTGATTGTGCGTACGCGTGGCCACCGCCTGGAGGGTATCTGGCACTCAGGTTCGCCAATTGGCATGATCCTGCACAGCATTCGCGGTATGCATGTGCTTGTGCCACGTGACATGACACAGGCGGCAGGTTTCTACAATACCTTATTAAAAGCTGATGAGCCGGCTTTAATAATAGAGTGCCTCAACGGTTATCGCCTGAAGGAGCGTATCCCGAACAACATTGGTGAGTTTACGGTGCCGCTTGGCAAGCCAGAGATACTGAAAGAAGGTACTGACATTACCATCGTTACATATGGATCTATGTGCCGTATCGTGCTGGAAGCTGCAAAGCAACTGGAGCAGTTCGGTATCTCTGCCGAGGTAATAGACGTGCAAACGCTGCTGCCATTCGACGTGGACCACATGATCACGGACTCCATCCGGAAAACAAACCGTGTGTTGTTTGCTGATGAGGACGTGCCGGGCGGAGCATCAGCTTACATGATGCAGCAGGTGGTGGACGAACAGGGGGCCTGGAGATGGTTGGATTCTAAGCCGCAGTGTCTGTCGGCGCAGGCGCATCGTCCTCCGTATGGCTCGGATGGCGATTATTTCTCCAAACCTAACCCGGAGGATGTGTTCGATACGGTTTACGAGATCATGCACGAGGCGGACCCGAAAGCTTATCCAACAATTTATTAAGTATAAAATATACTTACATAAAAAATCCCCGGTAGCCGAAACTACCGGGGATTTTCTTTTAGCTTATCAGGTCAGTTTAGCGCCCTTGTCCCTGGTATACCACAATGTCATCTGTGTACACCACATTGCTCTTGTTAAGGGCACGGTCATAAATATATACTTCTAAACGAATGGTATCTCCGGGCGGGAAAGCATCTGTTGAAAAGTTAGTGATGGTATAACGTATCTCACCCTCCAACGTCTCAGCGTCTTCACCGGAAGAGAGCCTCGGGAAACGGCCGTTAAAGTTAACGGGAGTATCCTCATAGGTGTCCCCACGCTTTATCTGCAAGTTGGCCACAAAGTTGTCGAAATACTGCGAGCCTTGGTTAAAGGGTGGCTCAAAATCAGGCCCGGTCTGTGTGCCATCCGGGGCGGAACGGGCAAGGCCCAGGTCTCCGTCTCCATCCTGAAAATCGATGGCAACGACCAGGGAGTCCGAAATAATATTGTTCTTCGTGAAGGTATACTGCTCCACTCTGTCAAACGTAATGGCAGGTACGTCGCTGTAGCTTGGTTCTTCGCGGCAACTGTTAAAGGCAAAAGCCAGCACCAGCAGCAGAGGGCTATACTTTAGCATGTTTTTCATGTGGAGTATCAGAAAATGAAGCTAAATTTACTAAATCAAACGCAGGAAATATAGCAATTGTTGTATTCAATGGATTTTAAAACCCACCACGCCAGCATACTGTGTCAGCAGGAGCCTTTTGAATTTAATTCTACGGCTTTGGCACTGTTCCGTTTCCAGGCCCAGCACAATCCGGTGTACCGGCAGTACCTGGAGTACCTGCGCATTAACCCGGAGCAGGTGCAGGCGCTGGAGCAGGTTCCGTTTTTGCCCATAGAGTTCTTTAAAGAGCAGCAGGTGATGAGCGGAGAGTTTAAAGCGGAGGCCGTTTTCTACAGCAGCGGCACTACCCAGCAAGCTCGAAGCCGCCATTTTGTATCCAACCTGGAACTTTACCATCAGGTGTCGGAGCGTATTTTCGAGAGATATTACGGGGCTTTGCAGGATTACGTCATACTTGCGCTGCTTCCTTCCTACCTGGAGCAGGGCGGTTCGTCGCTGGTAGCTATGGTGGACCATTTTATAAAGAAGACCGGGCAAACTGAAAAAGGTTTTTACCTGCACGACCATGGCCAACTGTTGCAGGGGCTGCGGCAGGCGAGGGAAAGGGGTAAGAAAGTGTTGCTGATCGGCGTATCCTACGCTTTGCTGGACCTGGCCGCCGAGCTTCGGGGGCAGGAGGATTTTACAGGTGTAACCGTGATGGAGACTGGTGGTATGAAGGGGCGCCGCCGAGAAATGATACGGGAAGAGTTGCATGCACAGCTGAAGCAGAGGCTTGGCGTTCAGAGCATCCATTCAGAGTATGGCATGACCGAGCTACTCTCACAGGGGTACTCCAAAGGAGAGGGCATTTTCTGGCCTGGCTATACAATGCGCATTCTCCTGCGCGACCTGAATGATCCTTTTGATATGAACAGCCAGGTGCGCAGCGGTGGCATCAACGTTATCGACCTGGCCAATGTGGACTCCTGTGCTTTTATCGAGACGAAAGACATAGGCCGCCTGCACCCAGACGGAAGCTTTGAGGTGCTGGGCCGCTTCGATAATTCTGATATTCGGGGCTGCAACCTGCTGGTAAGCTAGCATCTTTCTTTTTGCAACTGCGTTTAAGGTGCCCATGGGATACATCGCATTCATACTTTTTGTAGCTGTTATTGGCTTCGTTTTTTACCGTTGGGCCACCAGGCAGAAGAGGCATCGCAGGCAGGTGCTGGCAGCGGAGTTCCCGGCAGAGTGGCGTAAGATCCTACAGGACAGGGTGGGGTTTTACCATACTTTAAAGACAGACGAAGACAAGCGGCGTTACGAAAAAATGCTGCAGCTTTTCCTTTCGGAGAAGCGCATTACCGGCGTTGATGTGGAGATCGATGACCTGACCAAGGTATTGGTGGCCTCCAGCGCCATTATCCCCATCTTCGGCTTCCGGGAATGGGAGTACCGTAATTTGGGTGAGGTGTTGGTTTTCCCGGGAAGTATAAAAAGGTATAAAAACGAGAAAAGTGAGGCCGTCAGCGAGGTGCTGGGTCGGGTAAATCCGTTTCAGAACGACCACTACGTAACGCTCTCCAAGCCTGCACTTGAGCGTGGCTTCAACGACATGGCCGACCGCAAAAACGTGGGCATACATGAGTTTGCGCACATGCTGGACCAGGCGGACGGTGAGATAGACGGAACACCCGCAGCCTACTTGCCCGAGGAGTTGGTGCAGCCATGGCAGGAGCTGATGTACCGTAAAATAAAGAAGATTGAGCAGGGCAAGTCTGACATTGATAACTACGGCGCCACGAGTGAGGCAGAATTTTTTGCCGTTGTAACGGAGTACTTTTTTGAGAAACCGGATCAACTGGCCGAGAAACACCCGAAGCTCTACGAACTACTCACTCAAATTTTTGACCAGAACCCCAAACGCCGTTTCCGCATCAATTTTAAGGAGCTTCTAAACCCTTACGGTAAGCGCATCGGCCGCAATGAGCTATGCCCCTGCGGAAGTGGCAAGAAGTATAAGCATTGCTGCCGACTGAAAAGAAAGCAAGGCTAAACCAACGATATGACTTGCAAAAGCAAAGAGCTGGCAAAAATATAACCAGGTATAAAAAAGTCATCCTGAAAGGATCCTGCACAAGTATAAATCATACTTTTATAACAGGATCCTTTCAGGATGGCAATCCACCTTTATACTTATAAACGGGCATCATCAGGTGTACTGACTCCCATTTTATACTTTTACCTTATGCTACCACCGGGCGGGCAAAAGCTTTGGCGTCCTCGGCAGTTATTTCCGGTCCGCTCATAATCACGAGGCGCTCCACCACGTTTCGCAGTTCCCGCACATTACCTCGCCAGTCCAGACCTTTCAGGTATTCCAGTGCATCTGGCGTGATGGTTTTTGGCTTGTTGCCGTAATCATTGGCAATATCGTTCAGAAACTTCTGCACCAGGTCTGGGATATCCTCGCGGCGGTCGTTTAGCGGTGGCACATGTATCAGGATAACTCCCAAACGGTGGTAAAGGTCCTCCCGGAAGTTCTTGTGCTCTATCTCCTCCAGCAGGTTTTTATTCGTGGCAGCCACCACGCGTACGTCCACTTGTATGTCCTTGTCGCCACCTACGCGCGTAATTTTATGCTCCTGTAGCGCGCGCAGTACCTTAGCTTGTGCTGATAGACTCATGTCGCCCACCTCATCCAGAAACAAAGTGCCTCCGTTGGCTTGCTCAAACTTGCCGATGCGCTGTTTTACGGCTGATGTAAAGGAGCCTTTTTCATGGCCGAAGAGCTCACTCTCGATTAGCTCACTTGGTATGGCGGCGCAGTTTACCTCCACCAGCGGACCAGTGGCGCGGTTGCTGTGCTCATGTATGGCACGTGCCACAAGCTCCTTACCAGAGCCGTTTGGTCCGGTGACCAGGACGCGCGCATCGGTCGGGGCCACTTTTTCAATGGCTTGCTTCACACGGCTCAGCGCAGGGGAGGAGCCGACCATCTCATAGGTCTTAGAGATCTTCTTCTTCAGAATCTTCGTCTCCGTTACCAGGTGTGATTTGTCGAGGGCATTACGCACGGTTACCAGCAGGCGGTTAAGGTCTGGTGGCTTCTGCAGAAAATCGTAGGCTCCTTTTTTGGTGGCCTCCACGGCGGTATCAATGGTGCCATGGGCCGAAATCATGATAAACGGCGAATCAGGGCTGATCTCCATGGCTTTCTCCAGCACCTCGATGCCGTCCATGCCAGGCATCTTAATGTCGCAGAGCACTACATCATACTTGGATTTGCCAAGCAGTTGCAGGCCTTTTTCCCCGTCCTCGGCCTCGTCTACGGTATAGTTCTCAAACTCCAGGATCTCCTTCAGGGTGCTTCGGATGGCCCTTTCGTCGTCTATGATCAGAATTTTGGGCATAGTTTTATTTAAATGTCTTGTTAAGTATAGCTAAATATGAGCCGCTTGTCAAGGCGGCTGCTGCACTTTTACGCAAATATCGGTAACTGGGTAAAGCCTTATACTTTTAGCCCTGGTCTGCAGAAGCTGTACCTGTTTTGCTAAAGTGTAGCAATACAGGTCAGACACGTGCGGCTTTGAGGCCACTGCCTAGCACCAGGGCATCTTCCAGCACCCCTAGCACAGGGTCTGCAATAGTGGTTTTATCGCTGAGTGTTTTGCGTAGGAAGAAGCTGGCATATGTGGCTGCAACAGCCGCCACTGCACCAACTGCTGCTCCGCTTGCAAGGCTTTTATGGTTGCCCGCATAAATTGCAGCACCTACCGCCGCGCCGGAAGCAGCCCGTACAAGCAGCGAAGGTAATTCAATCCGGTCGGGTACGCCAGGCCATTTGTCTCCCAGCAGCTCTGTGGCTGCTAGCCCCGTCAGGGTATTGGCCACATACTTGTTTTGCAGGTATTTGAGAGGAGTGCCGGACAAGGCCTTGTTTTTATGCTCCTGGAGGGCTCTGCTCAACAGTGCGGGTGCCGACATGCTTCTCATTCCTGCCAGAGCGCCCATGGCCAGTGCTTTGTAGAAGGACTTTTTCATCATCTTTGTTTACGTTCTGTTTTATACTTTACCCATGCATGTACGGGCATTGCATCCATCAGGCTGTGCCAATTGCTGCCGCCAAACACCAGTGGCTTAGGTGTACTAATACTTAAATATGGTGCTGCGAAGAGTATCCTATACATAATAGTATAAATATTAAACAAGCTTGAGTTAAACACAGTTTGATGCTAAAGGCGTATAGGTATAACCGCAACTGAACAAAGGAAATTTTATTAGGTTTAACCTATATATTAATTACTAATTTAGCTGTTCGTATCTTACTAGTGGTTCACCACAGAAAATCTGAAGAAAGACTCTGAATGGGATTAAAAGATAATAAGGCAGACACGGGAAGAAAACGGAAGTACTTGGTTTCTCGCAGGATAGACCGGATCTTCCTGGAGCTGTACAAGGTCTATGCTTTCCATGTCCGCTTTTTTAAAGAGGTTTTTGTGCCACCTTATGAGTTTAAGGAAGTCATAAGGCAATGTTATGAGGTGGGGGTGCGGTCGCTGCCGCTCATCTCGCTCACCGGTTTTATCATAGGCATCGTGTTTACCAATCAGTCGCGGCCCTCGCTGGCGGAGTTCGGGGCTACTTCCTGGCTTCCCTCGCTGGTATCCATTGCCATTGTCCGGGCGCTGGCTCCACTGGTAACAGCCATTATCGCGGCAGGCCGTGTGGGCTCCAACATTGGGGCTGAGTTAGGCTCGATGCGGGTAACGGAACAGATTGATGCTATGGAGGTTTCTGCTACCAACCCCTTCAACTTCCTGGTGGTAACCCGGGTACTAGCTACCACTTTTATGGTGCCGGTGCTGGCCATGTACACCATTTTTGTGGCCCTGATGGGAGCTTATCTTAACGTGAGCCAAAACGAGTTGACAAGCTTTACCACCTATATCACGCAGGTGTTCGATGCTATTACTTTCCTGGATATCTTCTCGTCCATCATTAAGACCTTTATTTTCGGTTTTACAATTGGCATGGTGGGAAGCTATAAGGGGTACAACTCATCTAAGGGTACAGAGGGTGTGGGCAAAGCAGCCAACTCTTCGGTGGTAACGGCCATGTTTCTGGTGTTTATCGAGGAACTGCTGGCGTTGCAGGTCATCAACCTGTTCCGGGCCATGTAAACAGACTATATGAAGAAGATCAATCCAAACATAAACAGAGAAAACAAGGTAATTGAGATCAGGGGGCTCAGAAAAGCCTTTGATGATTTTGAGGTGCTGAAGGGCGTTGACCTGGACCTCTACCAGGGAGAGAACCTGGTGGTGCTGGGACGCTCGGGCACAGGTAAATCCGTGCTGATCAAGATTATATCCGGGCTTCTGAGTCCGGATGAGGGTATGGTGAGGGTGCTGGGGAAAGAGGTGGACAAGTTAAAGCCTAAAGAGTTGGATTTACTGCGCCTGAAGGTAGGGTTTTCGTTCCAGAACAGTGCCTTGTACGATAGCATGACGGTGTACGAGAACCTGGAGTTCCCGCTGATACGCCATGCAAAGGAAATGGGCCGTGCTGAGCGCGATAAGGTGATACATTTTGTGCTGGAGGCTGTTGGGCTGCTGCAGACTATAAACCAGATGCCCTCTGAACTATCGGGGGGGCAGCGAAAGCGCATCGGCATTGCCCGTACACTTATACTGAAGCCCAAGATCATGCTCTACGATGAGCCCACCGCTGGCCTAGACCCCATTACAAGTATAGAGATTAACGCGCTGATCAATGATGTGCAGGCGCGCTTTAACACATCCGCTATCATCATTACGCACGACCTTACCTGCGCCCGCTCCGTGGGCGACAGGATGGTTATGCTGCTTGACGGGCAGTTTCAGCGGCAGGGTTCATTTGAAGAGGTGTTTAACACCGACGATGAGCGGGTAAAGATGTTTTATGACTACAACTTTGTAAACTAAAGTATGAATACGGCAGAAAATAAGCGTTCTATCATGGTCGGGGTTTTTGTCCTGGTCGCCATCGTGATTTTTGTGATCGGTATCCTGACGCTGGGTGGCCAGCAGAAGCGGTTTATCGAGAGCATTACGGTGAATACTGTATTTGGCGATGTAGAAGGCCTGAAGGTTGGCAACAACGTATGGTTCTCGGGCGTGAAAATTGGTACGGTGAAGCAAATTAGCCTGCACGGGGAGTCGCAGGTGCAGGTGGTAATGAGCATTGAAGAATCGGCGCGGAAGTTTATACGCGAGAACTCTAAGGCGCGCATCAGCTCCGAAAGCCTTATCGGCAACAAAATCATCGAGATATTCGGGGGCACTCCTGCCGCAGGGCCGGTAGAGGATGGGGACGTGCTGGCATCGGAAGCTAACCTGAACACCGACGATATCATGAAAACGCTGCAGGAGAACAACAAAAACCTGGCGACTATCACGGGCAACTTCAGCGAGATCAGTAACCGGCTGGTACGCGGCGAAGGCACTGTGGGCACCCTGCTAACCGACTCTACTTTGGCGAAGGATTTTAAAAGTATGGTGGCGAGCCTGGAGAGCACTTCGCAAAATGCCGTGCGCGCCTCCCGTGACTTAAGCCGCTTCACGAGCAAATTGGGCACCCAAGGTAGCCTTGCAAACGAGTTGCTGACTGATACTACTGTTTTCAATAAACTGGAGCAGTCTATGGCGCAACTAGAGGAGGCCACACAGTCGGCCACCAAGATGGCGCAGAACCTGGAGCAGGCAAGCGGCCGGTTTAACAACGAGAACAATGCGGTAGGCGTGTTGCTAAACGATCAGACGTTTGCAAACCAGCTGCAGCGCACCATGCAGAACCTTGAAACAAGCTCCCAAAAGTTTGATGAGAACATGGAGGCGCTACAGAGCAATATCCTGTTCAGGGGATTCTTCAGGAAGAGGGAGAAAGAGGAGCAGAAGGCTGCCGAGGAGGCCCGGGAGCAACAGGAACAACAGCAGCAGGAACAGCAGCCTGTTAAGGAGGACAATCAATAAATACAGAAAGCCGGCAATAGCTGGCTTTCATACTTTTAAGTCAGGGCGGATAAGCTATTCTCTACTTTTCAACTTGCTAACAATTTATGTCTCCTTACGAAGCACAGGCACTGTATGAGCTACGGCGGTGGCAGCATGAGATGCTGCGTAACCCGGGTATGTTCAATGCGCTGGCCCATAAGGCACAGGTAAAACTCAATAGTTATATCCCGGAAAGGGTGCACCAGGCCATCACTACGGCGATAAAGCAGATGATCAGGGGGGTGTTGTTTGGGGCAGGGTACATTTCCGCGAAGCCCGTTGACGGTTTGCCCCTGGAAATGCGCGAAACCATGGTACGGGAGCGGGTCAGGTATTACCAGCAGGCGGCGGCTGCCGAGGGAGGCGTAACGGGGGCAGGAGGTATACTGCTTGGGCTTGTGGATTTTCCGCTGTTACTGGGCCTTAAACTAAAGCTGCTCTATGATATTTCGGCTGTTTATGGGTATGATGTGAAGGATTACCGGGAGCGTGTTTACCTGCTGCATATCTTTGAACTGGCGTTCAGCTCGCATGAGCACCGGCGTAAGGTGTATCGGCACATCGCTGATTGGGAGGCGCAGCAGGTGCTGTTGCCGGAGGATATCAATGCCTTTGACTGGCGCAGCCTGCAACAGGAGTACCGCGACTATATTGACCTTGCCAAAATGGCCCAGATGATTCCGGTGATCGGTGCGCCTATCGGGGCGGTGGTAAATTACCGCCTCATCACAAAGCTCGGCGAAACGGCGATGAATGCCTACCGTATGCGTTGGCGGGAGCAGGGGCTGCTGCAGGAGTAAGTACTACAGTTTAACCTAAAAAGTGAGGGCCGGCATACTTTGCCGGCCCTCACTTTTATACTTGCTGCTTGTTAGCGCACATAGAGCTTAAACGTAAGCAGTCCACGGTCGGTGTGCAGGTGGAGCAAGTAAATGCCACTCTGAGGTTTTGGCAGCTGCACCTGCAGCGCATCCGGGCGAGGCGCTGTTATACTTTGCTCCAGCACCAGTTGCCCCAGGCTGCTGTATACCTGCAGCCGTCGCGCCTCAAAGTCGGCTCTGTGCAGGTCAAGTTTAAAGCTGCCGTCGCTTGGGTTGGGGGAGATAATTACAGATTCGGCCAGTGTCAGGTCTTCCACTACAAAATCCTGTGCACTGAGTGCTGCACCGCCCACCCCTTTAATCTCTACCTTACCGGTACTAACGCCGCGCGGAACCTGTACTTTTAACAAATCAGGGTTTGCATTTAGTACAACGGCTTTTATCCCGTTAAAGCTGACGGTGTCCTGCTTATTGGAAGTGAGGAAGTGTTGCCCGCGCAATTCCACTACTGTGCCCATGCTGCCCTGCGCCGGCTGCATCTGCACCAGGACTGGGGCGGGAATGAGTTCAAATGTCTGATCGCTTAAGGTCTCTCCGCCCGGTGTAACAACTTTTACCTTACCAGTACCAGCAGTTAATGGAATTGCAACCAAAAGGGAACTTACGGTTGCTTGCAGCACTGAAGCCTCAGCCTGGCCAAAGTATACTTTATTGCGTGCTGTCTGCTCCGCGAAGTTTACCCCGGTTATCCTGAGTTCGCTGCCTGCGCGGTCTGTGCGTTTGTTCAGGGCCGTAATACCTGGCTGCTGCCATACCCTGTACGTTTGTGAGCTCTGCACTTCTCCGCCCTCGGTGCTGATCCTGAAAACTCCAGTTGTAGCGCCGGCAGGAACAAGCACCTGAAGCTCACCGGAACCGGCCATACTTACTTCGCATTGCTGCTTGCCCAGGTAAACTTCGGGTAACTGGTTTATACTTAGGTGCTGGCCCTTCAGGGTTACGGTTTGGCCTACCAGACCCTCTGCCGGGCTAAAGGAGTTGAGCACAGGTGGTTGGTATACTTCAAAATTATCTGTTGCCGTCACGCCACCGTCCGGGGTTATGATTTTAAGGACACCTGTTGTAGCACCTTCCGGCACCAGCACGCGCAGCTCGGAGGCTGTGGCGCTGACCACCGTGGCAGCTTTCCCGTTCAGGTATACTTTGTTTCCGGTGGCAACAGTGGCAAAGCGTTTGCCAGTGATGGTGATCTCTGTCCCGAACTTGCCTGCTGCAGGCGCAAAAGCAGCGATGTCTGGTGAGGCCAGTATATCCTCCAGGTCCACCCGTACTTCCTCGTCCACCACCGACGGCATGTTAAAGATGCGGTTTAGGGTGATGTTGGTGCGGACAGGGGAGTTGTAGTCGAAGAAAATGTCTGCGAAATTCTCCACGGCGGTCTTCTCCGGCAGGTCTGCCTTTGGTTTGATGCTGAACTGGATGTAGCCGTGGCTTCCCGGTTCGTTGGCGTTGCTGTCGGGCAGCATGATATTGTCAAAGGTCCAGGTAAGCACCGGGCGGCCCTTGCCGCTCACCTCAAAGCGGTGGGCATGCGAGGCGGACCCCACCTGCAGCGTGCTCAGGTCCAGGTGCTCGGAGAGGGTATCTACCACCACCACGCGATAGGCCACGTCGGTACCTGTGTTCTGGAAGCGTATTTTATACTTCAGCTCGGTGTTGGTAGGAGTGTAAAGCTCGTCGGTTCTTCCCAACGGCGTCACCAGCTTGTCGTTCGGGTCGTAGGAGTCGGTGATTGGCATACACTCTTCCGACTTTTCGGCCTCCTCGTCATCTGTCGGCATGAGATTTACAAGACCAGAACTCACGGTTATGCCTGAATTCGCGTCGGTACAGGCCTCAATGGTTACGCTGGCCAGTTTGTTGTCGCCGTTGCCTTCCGGCTGGTCCGCCTCCAGTCGCCAGGTATAGCCCATGGAAGGTACCAGCAGCACCATGCTGTCGCCGGCAGCCAGCTGGAACTGCTCTTTAGAGGACAGCCTGCCGTCCCTGAACTTGCGAAATATTTCGTGCTGCTCCATGTCAGCTGTTCCAGTATTCCGGATCACAAAGCGGATCATACCTGTTTCGGAGTTGCAGCGGCCCGTGATGGAGATGGTAGGCACTGGCTGGGCGGGTGCGTTGTTAGAAGGCGTAATCCAGGCGCGGGTGCAGACGGTGCGGCCGCGCACACTCTCGTCTCCGCAGGTAACTTTGTCCTGTATAGTGATGATGCCTGATTGCCCGGCTGACAGGTCGCCCACGGCAAACGCATACGTGCCGTCGGGTAGGCGAGTATAGGTCTTGTCTGCAGAAAGCAATTCCACCTCGGCCGGCAGCTTCACATATACCTTGGCATCCGATGCGGGGGCAAAGCCGGAGTTTACGTATCGTACGGTTGTGGTGCTCTCGAAGCAGCGGCGGCGGCGCGTGGAATTTACACTGACAATAAGGTGTGCAGGGGCATAGACAAAATTGCCGAAATTAATGTTCTGGATAAGCTGCCCTGGATCAGTAATTTTAACAAGATTCCCCTTCTCTTGTGTGGGGCATGTTGCTGTGATCGTTCTGCCCTCTTGATAAGGAATTGTGGTATGCAATGTGTATTCGGCGGGAGTTACAGCTAAAGTATAACCTCCATTAACATCGGTTATGGCATAGTAAGGTCCTGGGTTTGTCATTACCACGATACCTGAAAGTGTTCTTTCTCCTTCATTAAGAATACAATCATTATTGGCGTCATTGTACACAATACCTTTTATCACACTTTGTGGGTTTTCGTATGCGTTGGCGGTGTAAAGGGAGTAGCCATCAGCTTGGTCGTCATCGAGCACAAGGTTGGTGCCAAGCTGATCTATTGCAATGTGATTTACCTTGCTATCCAGTGCTTCATAAAGTAAATCACCTTTTGAGCTAAAAATAAAGTAGCGCCTTTGGCCCAGGTTAGAAGCAACGTGAATATTCCCCTTGCTGTCTAAGGCCATGTCACTGTTCGATTCAATTGAACCTTCATCTTTACTAAATTTGCCAAATTGACGGATGAAGTTTCCTTTAGAGTCAAACTGTTGTATTCTGCCACCGTTATAGTCTAGTACATGGATAATGCCAGCCTTATCGATTGTGATGGCTACAGGCATCCAAAGCTCTCCTGGTCCAAAGCCAAGACTACCGATTGTCCCTAAATGTATACCGCTTGAGTTAAGTTTGTGTATGAGGCCTCCAGTTAAATCTGCCACATACATGTTACCAGCTGGATCTACTGCCAGGTCTGTATATGTACTTGTTTCTGTATTAGGACCAAGGTCGGCAAATATGGATAAAAGCTTCCCTTCTTTATCGAGCTTATAAATGGCCGTCGTGTCATTGGCTAATCCTGGGTTACTTAGGGCATAAAGGTTGTTAAATAGGTCTGATGTGATTGCCTTAGGAGCTTTGATGACTAGGTTTGGTAAACCAGCTCTAAATGTGCCTTTCTCACCGTATGTCATGACAAATTCGCCATGAGAATTGAACTTGGTGATGGTTCCAGATACATCCAACATGTACACGGTACCGGCTTCATCAATAGTTAGATCAACATTTTGCCACCGATTACCCCAAGTGTAATTACCCGTATGCCCTTTATCATAGGATGATATCTGTCCACCACTTAGAAGGCCTTTATCCGCTAAAATTATATCGCCATAGGGCGTGACGGCAATGCTGTTTTTATTTCCTATTGAATGTTGATAATTGTATACCCATTTCAGAGAGTATCTCACACCTCCATTCAAAGTGTAAACATTGAAAGATTTTAAATTTTCGTCAGAAACATAAATCTCACCCTCGACTTTATCGATTGCAAGTTTCCAGGGAGTGTCAAGTCTTACTGAATCGTATGGCTCATTTCCAAACTCAAGAAGCTTTTGGCCCGTTGGGGAATACTTAACTATTTTGTTTTCAGGGTTGTGTAAAAGATAAAGGTTGTCACTATTGTCAAAGTCTATACTCAAGGGAGCTTCGAAATAGTTACCCGTGGTTGGGTCTAACGGGATTATTTGCAATAACCTTCCTGTTTTATCAAACCGCTGGATTCGCTCGTTGCCACTATCAGCCACATAGATCTCATCTTTTGAATTGACAGCTATTCCTTCAGGAAACCTAAACTGCCCGGGGGCATCACCTTCTACTCCAAACACAAGCAATAACTTGCCTTCTGGGCTGAATTTTGCCACTTTTGAATAAGTATAACTTACTACAAAAAGATTATCATATTGGTCGAGGGCAATATCATAAGTACCGTAGTTTTCTCTGTTAAGCCCTTCAGGTGCGAAGGTCAGGTCTTCCGTTCCTAAAAACTCATGGTAACGAAACTTCTTAACTGTTCCATCCACGAAATAGATATTCCCTTGGCTATCTACTGCCACATCTTCTGGCTCGCTTACCTGAATGCCAACTCTGTTATTTAAAACAAAGCCAGGTATAAGGCTTTGGGCATAAATGTTATCAAAGGATAAAAATAAGGAAACAATCAAAAGTAAAGCTGTTCTCATAGGCTAAAATTGGACGTTGGATTATTAAGTATAGGTTGTTCAGTAACAGGGACTAAAGGTATACATTTACATCTAAATATATTCATTTACCAGTTTTCTCCTGCACAAAATTTTTCTCTATTTGAGGGTTGGCTGGCTCTCTGGAAATGGAATGTCACACAAAAGCAGCGGGCTTTGTACTTTTGTATCCCAAGTAAAAAGCCCGCTGCCAAAGTATAAATTCTGATTTTTTTTAATGGTTATCCTCTGCAAACCACTCGGCAAAGGAATTTTGGGTTTCCCAGAGTTTGAGGTGGTGCAGCTGCACGTGGTCGGGGAGGATGCGTTGCAGGCGGTGCTGGAAGTCGATGAGCATGTTTTCGCAGGTGGGTTGGTAGGGGGTGAGCACCAGGTTGTGCTCATACTTGCGCAACGGCTCCAGCAAGTCGTCCGGCGTGCCCTGGGACAGCACCAGCGCATGGTCGAACTGCCGGATGATGTGCTCCTGCACCAGCTGCTTCAGATCTCCGAAATCCATCACCATGCCGTTTTTAGGATGCTCCTCCTCCACCAGAGGCGTGCCCATAACCGTTACTTCCAGCTTGTAAGAGTGCCCGTGTATGCGGCGGCAGGGGCCATCGTAGTTCAAAAGTGCATGGGCGGTTTCGAAAGTAAATAAACGCGTAAGCCTGATCCTGGTCATTAAAGTATAAATCCGGTGGATATAAAGTATACGTGCAAGTTAGGCCGGTAGTGGCAAGGATAAAATGACGCAGGTCATTGCGCGGCAGCGGCAAACAAACAGTCCAGCTTGCGGGGCTGGCCTGTTTGAGCAAGTATGGGTTTAGGAATTAAGGTTCAGGTACAAGCGCTTTGCTTCTGCTACTGGCATGCCATTAAAGCAAGCGTATGTTTGCGAGTGTAGATAACTGTGCTTTTACTGTTGGTTTACGCGCGGTATCAGCAGCAGCTCTTGCTGTTTGCCATCGATGTAGTAAACCTCTTTGGGTGTGAACACTGCCTGTTCTTCCAGCATCACCCGGATTTCTTTGTTGTTCCATTCGGGCAGGGTTACCTTGGCGTTTAGCTCTATGGCGTAGGCGGTGTTGTAGCGTAGGGGGTAATCGCCGGTGCCTGGCACATCCTGTTGCTGGTCCCACATGCCAATGGCCGGCCCTGCGCCGTGGCCGTGGTAGCCGATGGGGTGGGAGTAAATAGTGGCGTTAATGTTTTCCTGTTTTGCCTTTGCCAGTGCCTCTTTCAGAACCTGGTTCCCGGTTTTACCCTCCCTGAACGCGGAAGTCAGGATATCCTGCAACCTGTTGCCAGTGGCCAGCGCTTTTCTGAGGTAGGGTGGTGCCTGTGTTTCTCCAGGCTTTAGCATATAGGCCAGTTGCTGTACGTCTGTATTCAGGCCGAGGTAGGTAATGCCCAGGTCCACGTGCAGCAGGTCGCCGGGCTGTATCACTTCCTGGGCCGGGCGTTCGGAGAAAGGGCGTTGCGAATCCCCGGCGCCAGGGTTAGCACGCTGTATATCCACGGTCGGGTGAAACCAGGCAGTAAGTTTGCGTTCCGCGATGCGCTCCCGAAACCACCACACCACATCTTCGGTAGTAGTTTTGCCGGGCACCACGGCTTTTTCCGAGAAGCCCTCCGCAATAATGTCATGGCCCAGGCGGCTGATCTGTTCGTACAACTCTAGCTCGTGTGGGGTGCGGGTCTGCAGCCAGTCTACGGCCAGGCGCTCTGCCGACACAACCTTCTGTTTTTGAGCGGCAGGCAGGTAATGCAGCAGGCTGTCATACTCTGCCTTGGTCAGTCCGTCGGCGTGGGCGAAAGTAGGGGAATAGTTAAGACCTATATTTTTGGGATTACGATCTGCGATAAGGGTCGCCAGACGCTTCCATTGGTTTGGCTCCTGCTCGGGTTCCCAGGCCGCTTTCAGCAGGCTGCCGATATCGTAGCGGGCCACGGCCAGCTTTTCAACGCCTTTCCCCTGGCCCAAATCCGTAAACAGCAGGATGGTGCGGCGGCGTGCCGCCAGCCAGGTAGCGGGCAGCATGGTGCTGGCCACAGGGTCCTCGTTATACTCCCTCGCAACGATCAGCCACATCGCAATTCCATTACGCCGCATAAGGTCGGGGAGCAGTTTCTCCAGGCGTTCCTGTAGCAGGGCATCCTCCAAAACGGCCCTGTCACGAAGCGGAAGGATATCGGGTGTCTGTTGTGCAGTGGCCGTGGCCATATAGAGCAAAAGCAGCGTCAGAAGCGGTAAAAGTTTTTTCATATAAGGGTGTGGGTATGAAAGCCATATCTGTAACAAAGTAAGCATTATACCTGACTTTAACTATGAGGGAAGGGACGGTAGCTTAAGCCGAACAGAGACTACCCATCAGCAAACCTGTTATATCGAAACCTGAACGCCTATTCTGTTAGCGCCAGTTCAGCATAAAGTGGGAAGTGGTCTGAGCCAAATTTTGGGAGCCTTTGCAGGTTTACCACCTTGAACGCATTGGATACATAAATATGGTCCAAGGGCCACCTCATGATAAAAGAAGTGGCATCGAAGGTACTGTACAGGCCGCGCCCGATGCGTATGTCCCCGAGTTTGCTTTCGATGCCAAACAAGCGGGATGTTTTAGACCAGGCGACATCGTTCAGATCGCCAGCTACTACCGTCGGCAACTGGCTTTGCTGTACCATTTTGCCTACCTTAAGCAACTCCTCTTCTTCCTCACCTACATTATCAGGGTGCTTGCTGGGCTTGGGTGGCACGGGGTGCATGGCATGTAGCACAAAATACGCGTTGCCTGATAATTTTACCTCCGTGTGTATGGAAGGCACCTTTTCCTTTTTAAGGAATTTTATCTGTATGTTCTGCAGCGGCAGTTTGGAGTACAGCGCCATACCATAGGTGTTATCCAGGGGGTAAACAACCTTGTGCGGAAAAGCTTCCTGAAGAGGCGAGAGCTGTTCTATCCACCAGCTGTTTGTCTCCATGGCCAGCACGATATCAGGATCTGTGTCATAAACGATTTGCAGGAAGTCATCCACATGCTCATTTTTCATCCAGACATTAGCCACCAACAGGCTAAAGGTTCTGCTGTCATCAGCTAAAGCAGGAGGCAAGGTTTCTACTGCTTCAGAGGCGAATATGGTATAAGGTAACACAAAACGCGCTTGTATCGCGATAGAGCAGATCATGCCAACTACAATGGAGTAAGACGGGAACTTCCATTGGTCTTTAGCCCCCGTAAACAGAATGAGGGTGAGAAGCAGGCCGATCAGCACCTGCACCCTGGGGAAATCCAGCGCTTTCAGAAACCAGAACCGGACATCGTAAATCAGGGACAGTAGGGTGATCAGTATCAACAGCGTACCTGCCACTAATGATAAATAAAAGCTAAGTTTTTTTGCTGTTGACATGATATATATCCATACGCATATAAGGTAGTCCTAAGCTATGATTGCTGTAGGTGATTGCCTGTAGAATTAGTCTTGGCATACGGCTTCATAGCTGGTAACGGTTACCTGGCTGTAGATTTTCTTTTCGTTATTCGGACAGTAACGTCCAATAAACTTACCTGTTGGCAGTCATAAAATGGAGCGGTTCATATTGTGGTGCAGGGCCAAAATAAAAAGGCTGACCCGTTGGGCCAGCCTTTCTTATACTTACACAAGTAGCGGAATTAGCGCTTCTCAACCGGAACGTAATCACGCTCAGTGGCACCAGTGTAAACCTGGCGCGGACGGCCGATAGGCTCCTTGTTCTCGCGCATCTCTTTCCACTGTGCGATCCAGCCTGGCAGACGGCCAAGGGCGAACATCACAGTGAACATGTCAGTCGGGATGCCGATGGCGCGGTAGATGATGCCTGAGTAGAAGTCCACGTTCGGGTACAGCTTGCGCTCCACGAAATACGGATCGTTCAGGGCAGCCTCTTCCAGCTCTTTGGCAATGTCCAGGATCGGGTCGTTGATACCAAGGGCGCTCATAACCTCGTCGGCAGCCTTCTTGATGATTTTGGCACGCGGGTCGAAGTTCTTGTACACTCTGTGGCCAAAGCCCATCAGGCGGAAAGGATCATCCTTGTCCTTCGCTTTCTCAATAAATTTCTTAGAATCGCCGCCGTCTGCTTTGATCTGCTCCAGCATCTCGATAACAGCCTGGTTGGCGCCACCGTGCAGCGGGCCCCACAGGGCGCTGATACCGGCAGAAACAGAAGAGTACAGGCTGGCGTTAGCAGAACCCACCAGACGTACCGTAGAGGTAGAGCAGTTCTGCTCGTGATCTGCGTGCAGGATCAGCAGCTTATTCAGCGCATCTACTACCACCGGGTTAATCTCGTAATCCTCGGTTGGGTAGGCAAACATCATGTGAAGGAAGTTGGAGCAGTAGTCCAGCTTGTTCTTAGGATAGTTTACCGGGTGGCCGATAGAGTTTTTGTAAGACCAGGCAGCGATAGTAGAGATCTTAGCCATCAAACGGATGATAGACAGGTCCAGCTCCTCTTTTGTCTGGTTCGGGTTAAGCGACTCTGGATAGAAAGCCGTAAGCGAGCTAACCAGGGCAGACAGGATACCCATTGGGTGTGCTGCTGAAGGGAAGCCATCCAGGATTTTGCGCATATCCTCGTTTACCAAAGTATGCAGTCTGATCTTGTTGCTGAAGTCGCTCAGCTCATCTGCGGTTGGCAGTGCGCCGTAAATCAGCAGGTACGCTACCTCAATAAAGTTAGACTTCTCCGCCAGCTGCTCAATAGGGTAGCCTCTGTAGTGCAGAATGCCTTTTTCACCATCCAGAAAGGTGATGGCGCTGGTAGTAGCACCGGTGTTTTTATAGCCTGAGTCCAGGGTAATATAGCCTGACTGAGCGCGAAGAGAAGAAATGTCTATAGCTTTTTCATTCTCAGTACCCTCTACAACAGGCATTTGGTAGGTTTTACCCTCTAAAATTATTTCAGCAAATTCTGACATGTGTATTAGCTTTTGTTTGCGTAGTTGTGTCTCTTAATGAAGCGAAATTAGGTAAAATTGTTCTAAAATGAAACGCGGCCTTTGCATTATATCTTAATTTGACAATGTATGACCGGCTTACCTTAAATTACCCCATCTCTTAAAGTAAGAACGCACCAAAATGTTTCATTTTTCTTAAATCATTTGTCAGATTAGTTATACTTCTGGCAGTTAGGAAGGGGAGGTATACTTGTTTTATGATAGATCCTGCAGGAAACGAATACCAAAACACGCTGGAGCCCGGTAGCAGACCGACCGGGTAAAGTATAGCAAGGCAGCAAGGTGTAGCATTAGAGCCGTAAAGTGGCTAATTTTGCAGCATGTATACCCGTGAGCAGGCATCTCAGATCAGGCAGCAGTTCTGGACCGTTTTCGGCCAGTACCTTTCTCCGCAGCTCTCCGCCGATGGCTGGAAGGTTAACTGGCTCAACTATAAGACCGGAGTGAAGGATATTTATTTCCGGATGAACGCCGACAACAAGCGCGGGTATATCGCCATTGAACTCTCGCACCCCGATACCGAATTACAGGAGCTGGTTTTTGATCAGTTTATGGAGCATAAGACCATGCTGCATGAGGCACTGGGGGAGGAGTGGGAGTGGCTGCTGCATACCTCCGACGAGTCGGGGCGGGTAGTTAGCCGGATCTACAGGGAAATAGCGTCGGTAAACGTATTCAATAAGGATGACTGGCCGGCTCTTATCTCCTTTCTGAAGCCCCGCATCATTGCCCTGGATGAGTTTTGGAGCATGGCAAAGTATAGCTTTGAGGGGTAAACAGGTTACCAGGAGGTGTCCTGATCGGGGTTGGTGAAACCAATGCCGGGGCGGTAGCGGGAGCCTCTGCCGTGCAGGTGGTCCCACATGGCAGCCTCCATTTTAAGCTTGTCCAACCGGATAAACTCCTCCCAGCGCTCTTTGTCCTCCTCACCGAACTCTGCCACAAGCTGCTGCAAATGTAAGGTGCTGCTCTCCTGCTGTTGTGCCAGCAGGTTCGGGTTGGTTTGCAGCATTTGCTCTATTTTGATACGGAAGTAGGTGTTCAGCTCCTTATAACGTGCTTCATCCCAGTTCTCCAGATTCGGATTTTCCATAGTATGTAGGTGATAAGCTCCTTTTAGTATACCCTGATTGAGGTGCTAAGTTATAAGGCCTTGCGCACTTTGCCGGAAAACAGCAAATGCACGGCCAGCGCCAGCGATGAAAAAAATAGGCCTACCAGTACCACGCCGCTCCAGCGCCATAGCTGCCAGGCCTGGGTGGCAAGTATGGTTCCGGTTGCGCCTCCCATAAAATACGTAAACATGTAAACCGTGTTCAGGCGGTTGCGGGCTGCCGGGTCCAGCGAGAAGATAAGCGTTTGGTTCGAGATATGCGAGCCCTGCAGGCCCAGGTCCAGCAGTATAACGCCAACCACCAGCATCAGGATGCTGTAGCTAAAGGAACCGAAGACCACATAAGCCAGGATAATCATAACCAAAGTTGCCATCTGGATGTAACGCGTGTCAAACCTGTCGCTGAGCCTGCCCATAACGGAGGCCATGATGGCTCCGCCGGCGCCCACCAATCCGAACGCGCCGGCCACATCACTGCCTTTGAAAAACGGAGGCCCCTCCAGCAGAAAAACCAGCGTGGTCCAGAAGCCGCCGAAGCAGGCAAAAGACAGGGCCCCGCGGGCGGAGGCAAGGCGCAACACCGGCTCCGTCCGGAACAGGTGCAGCAGCGACTTCATGAGGCTTTTGTAATTGCCCTTGAATTCCGGGTGTATCTCCGGCAACAGGAAATAAAGCGCTACCCACAGCACCAGCATCAACCCGGCCGCTATTAAAAACATGGCGCGCCAGCCCAGGTGCTCGCCCACAAAGCCGCTGAGCGTGCGGGAGAACAGTATACCTACGAGCAGCCCGCTCATAACCGTGCCCACGGCTTTGCCGCGCTCCTCGGGTTTGGCCAGGTGCGCAGCCATTGGTACGAAAAGCTGCGGCACCACGCAGGTAGCCCCAATCAGCAGACTGGCCGCCATCAACGTATAAATGTTGGGTGCATAAGCCGCCAGGAGCAGAGAAAGTATGATCAGCACAAAGTCAATCAGGATCAGGCGCTTGCGCCGCAGCATATCGCCCAGCGGAATGATGAACAGCAGGCCAATGGCATACCCCACCTGCGACAGCATGGCCACTATACCTGCCTGCGCCTCGGGCACCTGGAACGTATCCGCTATTTTTACCAGAAGCGGCTGGTTATAGTAGTTGTTGGCTACCACCATGCCAGCGGCAATGGTCATCAGCCAGAGGGTGGAGCGGGTAAGCTGAGGCGCTGCGGGCCTGGTGTTCGTTTTCGTCATTGCTGCGGTAATCGGGTCCTGCGAAGGTGTAGGCTAAGACAGGAGCAACAAAGTATGGAAGCAGAAGTTTTAAAACTTACGCAAGTATGAAAGGCTTTTAATCGGTTAGCGTTTGGAAACAAAAGGGTGAGTTTCGGGCTTATACCGCCAAAGTACGGGCAACGGCAGGGTATATACGTTGGTTGTACTTTAAAGGAGACGGGCAAGCCTTAAAACGCATCATCCTGCTTGCTGGCCCCGGGCGGGTTAAAAAGCTCCCACTCATCCCACACATAATTCCAGGGGTCGAAGCCGGAGATCCACTTCACAAAATGCTGCCTGTACTCTTCTATGGCATGGCGCAAGAGTGGGAGATAGGTGGTGTCCTCAAAACCGTACATCTCCAGGGCGGTGCAGTTGGTGAGCAGGTCGCGGGCCGCCTTGCGTATGAGCACGGCATTCTCCATCTGTATGTCATAGAGGTCCCCACTGTAAGCGCCGGCCACCTTTGCCGTCAACATGGCCGCATCCAGTAGCATCATCTCCCGCAGGTGCTGCAGCAGGTCGTCCTCCTCGGGCACCAACTCCACAATAAGGGAGGTGAGGTGGTAGATCTCCTCTCCCTTGCGGTAAATAGGCAGGTTTTTATACTCTTGCATAGGTCCCCACGAAAAAAATATACTGATGATGACTAGGGCGACAAGCCCAAGCGTTTAGTCGTTAAAGTGGTACAGGAAGGTGATGATGCCCGTGTAAGCCGGCTTTTTGCTGTCCTCTATCTCCAGGGTAACCTCCAGGCGTGCCTTGGCAATGCCGCGCAGGTTCTTCACCGAGAGTAGTTTGGCTCTGAGACGCACGCGGCTGTTTACGGTCACGGCCTGATTAAACCGCAGACTCTCTATCTCATAGTTCACCTGCATTTTCAGGTTGTGGATAGCCGTGATCTGCGACCAGAGGTAAGGCAGCAGCGACACCGTGAGGTAGCCGTGCGCGATGGTGGCCCCGAACGGCGTCTCGTTTTTGGCGCGCTCCGCATCCAGGTGAATCCACTGGTGGTCCATGGTGGCGTCGGCAAACTTGTTTATCTGCTCCTGCGTGATAGTATGGAAATCGGATACACCCATTTCGGTGCCTTCATACTTTGTCAGTTCTTCAAGAGAGTTAATCACTAACTGGCTCATATTGTCAGGTTGTTTAGGTTAGGTGGCTGTTGCTATGGTGATGTTAAATACGAAACTACGATATTTAGTTAAATTAATATACCTGCGCAGCCGCTTTTAATTGCGTTTTTATCCCGCTTTCCCTACCGTAGCAGGCCCTTTCTTTTAAGATCACGCACCTTCCGGGTTTATACTTGCCAAACTCTGGAAACTATCTGTTTTGCTTTGCGCTATAATGAATTTGAGATGATATATGAACTTGTTGTTATAAAGTATAAGCAATTTTGAATCTTAAGTATAAAAAAGATGTTCCATTGGTAACCACCCACGTGTAGCGGCAGGCTACATTAGTTTTCAAATCAGGTGGCAAAGATTTTTTATTTACGTATTCAGTAACATGGGGTGTAGGTGGCTGCCAGTAATTACCCGCAACCCAGGTTCACCAGTTTTAAGCTGGGAAAAGAATTGCAGGAAGCCATCATATACTTTCAACCTCTTAGCCAAAACTCCTGCGCGTCTTTCCACTTGTATTAATATAAAAGTATAAACAGGCAGTTCGCTTGCCAGCTCATGAAGCAAGTACAGCACAGTAAAGGAACCGCCTCTTGTTAGTAAGGCAAAACATAAACCATAGAAAAACTCATACCCTATGATCAGAAGTTAGCTTAGCAGTACCCCGGCCTCCGGAAACTTAGCGAGATACTGCTTGGTGCTCTTTATAAAGATGATTCTGAACATGTTATAACAAACACCCGATATGAACATTTTAGAAAAGATCAAGACCAATTACAGTGCCTCCATGAACGAGATGACAGTAGCTGCCTATCTTGAGGAGTGTAAGACGGACCCGAAGGCATATGCCAAGCCTGCAGAAAGGATTCTGGATGCCATCGGGGAGCCTGAAGTGCTGGACACGCGCCAGGACCCGGTGCTAAGCAGGATCTTCTCGAATAAGAAGATCAAGATATATCCTGCCTTTAAGGACTTCTATGGTATGGAAAGTACCATAGAGCAGATCGTTTCGTACTTCCGACACTCGGCGCAGGGCCTGGAGGAGAAGAAGCAGATCCTGTACCTGATGGGCCCTGTGGGAGGCGGCAAAAGCTCCCTGGCCGAAAAGCTGAAGCACCTGATGCAGCAGAACCCCATCTATGTATTGAAGGCCGGTGATGAGGTAAGCCCCGTGTTCGAGAGCCCGCTGGGCTTGTTTGCCGATTATACCGATGAACTGGAGGAGGAGTATGGCATACCGGCGCGCTACGTGCCGAGCTGTATGAGCCCCTGGGCATCCAAGCGCCTGCGCGAGTTCGACGGCGACATCAACCGCTTCAAGGTGATCCGGCTGTTCCCTTCCATTCAGGAGCAGATCGCCATTTCCAAAACTGAGCCAGGCGATGAGAACAACCAGGATATCTCCACGCTGGTGGGTAAGGTAGACATCCGCAAACTGGCCGAGTACCAGCAAAGCGACCCCGATGCCTATTCCTACACCGGCGGCCTCTGCCTGGCCAACCAGGGCCTGTTGGAGTTCGTGGAGATGTTTAAGGCACCGATCAAGGTGCTGAACCCGCTGCTTACCGCCACCCAGGAGAAGAACTACAAAGGCACCGAGCCAATCGGGGCCATCCCTTTCGATGGCATCATCCTGGCGCACTCCAACGAGAGCGAGTGGGCGAAATTCCTGAACGATAAGAAGAACGAGGCCTTCCTGGACCGTATTTACAAGGTACAGGTGCCGTACTGCCTGCGCGTGAGCGAGGAGATCAAGATCTACGAGAAACTGATCCGCGAAAGCTCCCTGAGAGAAGCTCCCTGCGCTCCAAAGACCATTGAGCTGCTAGCGGAATTCTCTGTAATGTCCAGGCTGAAGGAGCCAGAGAACTCCAGCATCTACTCTAAAATGCGGGTGTATAATGGCGAAACGCTGCGCGAAACCGATCCTAATGCCAAATCTATCCAGGAGTATCGCGACGATGCCGGTATAAACGAAGGTATGCAGGGCATTTCTACCCGCTTCGCCTTCAAGATCCTGTCTAAGGTGTTCAACTTCGATAGTGAGGAGATCGCGGCCAACCCGGTGCATTTGCTCTATGTGCTGGAGCAGGAGGTGATCAAGATGATGCTGCCGCCGGAAACGGAGACCAAGTACCTGCACCTGATCAAGTCGTTGCTCGCCAGCAAGTATGCCGAGTTCATCTCCGACGAGATCCAGAAAGCTTACATTGAGTCTTATAGCTCTTACGGCCAGAACATCTTCGAGAAGTATGTGATCTATGCCGACCACTGGATGCAGAACAACGATTACCGCGACCCGGACTCAGGCGAGATCTTCGATAGAAGTATACTGAACGAGGAGCTGGAGAAGATCGAAAAGCCGGCGGGCATTGCCAATCCGAAGGATTTCCGGGCCGAGGTGACCAACTTCTTCCTGCGCTACAAGGCCCACCATGCCGGTAAGAGCCCACGCTGGGATTCGTATGAGAAGATCAAGAACGTGATCGAGAAGAAGATCTTTACCAACACCGAAGACTTGCTGCCGGTGGTTTCCTTTAATGTGAAGAGCAACGAGGAGGACGAGAAAAAGCACCGGGACTTTACCAGGAGAATGCGTGAGCGCGGCTACACCGACAAGCAGATCCGCATCCTGGTAGACTGGTTTATGCGGGTAAGAAAAACAATGGCGTAGATTGTATCACGTATCACGACACACGTAGCACGGTAGTGGTATGGAAAGGAAATCGTGATACATGATACGTGATACCTAATACGAGGAATAATCATGAGCCATATTATTGACAGACGGAAGAACGATAAGGGGAAATCTACCGGCAACCGGCAGAAGTTCCTGAAGCGGGTGGAAAACCAGATCAAAAAGGCCATTCCGGACATTATTAGCCAGGAGAGCATCAAGGACAGTAAATCCGGCGGCAGCGTAAAGGTGCCGGTGCGCGGACTGGACGAGCCTCATTTCCGGCATGACCCCAATACAGGCAAAAAGCAGATCGTGAAGCCCGGCAACGACCGTTTCAGCGAGGGTGACCGCGTGCCCAAACCCAAAGGTGGCGAAGGAAGCGGCAGGGGCAAAGGCTCAAATGACCCTACCGTAACAGAAGATGAGTTTACGGTGGTGCTGTCGCGGGAGGAGTTTCTGAAGTATTTTTTTGACGATCTGGAGTTGCCTAATATGGTGAAGAAGCTGATGGATAGTACCGAAAGCTTCAAGATGAAACGGGCAGGTTATACCCGCGACAGTGTACCCTCCCGGCTCAATATCAAAACCAGTTTCCAGCAGTCGCTGGGGCGGCAGCTGGCCCTGAAAGGCGTGTTTGACAAAAAGCTGCAGAAGCTGGAGGAGCAATTGGCCGGAACCCGCAAGAAAGCCGACAAAGAGGCACTGGCGCTGGAACTGGAGAAAGTAAGGCGGCAGGCCAGCACCATCCCTTTTTTCGAGGACATAGACCTTCGCTACAATAACTTTGAGCGCGTACCGGTGCCGGTAACTTCTGCTGTCATGTTCTGCATCATGGACGTGTCGGCTTCTATGGGCCAGCACGAAAAGGACATCGCCAAGCGGTTTTTCACGCTGCTTTACATCTTCCTGACAAGGCAGTACAAGAACGTGGAGCTAGTATTTATCCGCCACCACACCGAGGCCAAGGAGGTAAGCGAAGAGGAGTTCTTTAACTCCCGGGAGAGCGGGGGCACGGTGGTAGCCCCATCGCTGAAGCTGATGGACCAGATCATGCGCGAACGCTACGATGAGAGCTGGAACGTGTACTGCTGCCAGGCCTCAGATGGCGATGTGTGGTCGAAGCAGGATGCGCTGGAGTGTAAGAACCTGGTGCTGGAAACCATACTTCCGAACATACAATACATGGCCTATATCGAGATCAACGATAAAAGCAGGGAAAGCGACCTCTGGAAAGCCTACAACCGCATCAGCAATGACGAGGATTTTTCCATCCGGCATGTGTACGAACCCTACGAGATCTGGCCGGTGTTCCAGGGCTTGTTCCGGAAGCGGAGTGAGGTAACAGCCTAAACTACTGTAATTTTAAACTGTCCCTCGCTAGTGCGAGCTTGTAGCTCGTACTGCTTAACACCTGAGTCGCTTGGAAGCACGAGCTGCAAGCTCGCGGCAGCGCAATAGGGGAAATGTGCTCTTTCGGATTTGCAATCCGAAAGTATATAACCTGCGGATTTTTAATCCGCTTAGCAAAGGCAGTGGCAATTGGCAGGCAAGCGGATTGCAGATCCGAATCAACAGTTGAGGAATGCTGCAGACCTCGTGCTAAGTGATACGCAAAAACACCCTAGAAATGACAGATAAAGAGAAATACAGAGCGATGTTTTGTAACCCCAACTGGGATTATGAAACGCTGGAGGCGGCAGATGAGGTGATCAGCAGGATAGGGCAGGAGTACCTGAAGCTGAAAACCTACCCCAACCAGATCGAGATCGTGACCTCGGAGCAGATGCTGGATGCCTATGCCCTGACCGGTCTGCCTACGTCTTACCCGCACTGGAAATTCGGCAAGGATTTCGTGCTGAACCAGAACAACTATACCAAAGGGCGCATGGGGCTTTCTTACGAGTTGGTGATCAACTCCAACCCCTGCATTAGCTACAACATGGAGAACAACTCCACCTGTATGATGCTGCTCGTGATTGCCCATGCCTGCCAGGGCCACAACGCCTTTTTCGCCAACAACTATATGTTCCTGGACTGGACCTCCGCGGAATCCATCGTGGATTATATGGCCTTTGCCCGTGAGTACATCCTGAAGTGTGAGGAGGAGTACGGAGAGGAGGAGGTGGAGTTGGTGCTGGATGCCGCCCATGCCCTGATGCACCACGGGGTAGACAAGTATAGAAAGCCGTCCAAAGTATCCGCAAAAGAAGAGAACGAAAGGCTGAAAAAGCTGACTCACATTAAAAGGGAGAACTACAACGAGTTATGGCGAACCCTGCCAACTGCGCCCAATATGCCGGAGGTAAATACAGGGGAGGAGCATCGGTTCCCGAAGGAGCCGGAGGAGAACATTTTATACTTTATAGAGAAGTATGCGCCGGCGCTGCCGCAGTGGAAGCGAGAGATCATCCGGATCGTGCGGAAGGTATCGCAGTACTTTTACCCGCAGGGTGCCACCAAGGTGATGAACGAGGGCTTTGCCACTTTTACGCATTACCACATCATCAACAAGATGTTTGAGGAAGGCTACGTGAACGACGGTTTTATGCTGGAGTTCCTGAAAAGCCACAGCGGCGTGCTGTACCAGCCGGAGTACAACAGCAAATTCTACTCGGGCCTCAACCCCTATACCCTGGGTTTTAACATCTTCATGGACATCAAGCGCATCTGCCAGGAGCCTACCGCAGAAGACAGGGCCTGGTTTCCGGACCTGATTGGCAAAAACTGGCTGGAGCAGGTGCATTACGTAATGGAGAACTTCCGCGATGATAGTTTTATACTGCAGTACCTCTCCCCGAAAGTTATCCGCGACATGAAGTTGTTCACCATCGTGGACGACGAGCAGGAGGAGGAGTATGAGATCGGGGCCATCCATAACGAGCGCGGCTACCGCAAAGTGCGGGAGCAGCTCAGCCAGCAGTACGACCGTGCTTCCTTTGTGCCCAACATACAGGTAACCAAAGTAGATCTGCATAAAACTAGCAAACTATACCTGACGCACTACATCCAGAAAGACCGCCGCCTGGACGCCAGTAGTGCCAAAGATACCCTGGAGCATATCCGGTACCTGTGGGGTTTCCCGGTAGAGCTGCACTCCAAAAACAAGCTGGGCATTAACGAGTGTACTTTTGAGATGAAGTAACTGGCGCAGGTGCTCACAGGTCTGAAAGAGGCCATGGTAGCTATTTTCTTTTCCGGTGATAGCAAGCACAAAACCTTGCCTGGCCATGCTTTTAGGCAACCATCCATACTTTCAGGAGTTATGTATACATTAGAGCATAACAATGTAGCACCATGAAGTATAAATCCCTCGGAAAATCAGACTTAAGTATAAGTGAAGTAAGCTTTGGCTGCATGTCGCTGGGTGATGACCATGCGGCCAACAAAGAGCTGCTGCACCAGGCGCTGGACCAAGGCATAAACTTCTTTGACACCGCTGACCTGTACCAGCAGGGGCAGAACGAGGAAACGGTGGGCAAGGCCTTCAGCGGGATGCGCGACAAAGTGATACTGGCTACGAAAGTGGGTAACCAGTGGCGGGCTGATGGCAGCGGCTGGGACTGGAATCCTTCTAAAGCCTATATTCTGCTGGCGGTAGAGGCCAGCCTGAAGCGCCTGCAAACAGACTACATCGACCTGTACCAGCTGCACGGCGGCACCATTGATGACCCCATAGACGAAACCATCGAAGCCTTTGAACTGCTCAGGCAACAGGGCAAGATCCGGCATTACGGCATCTCCTCCATCCGCCCCAACGTGATACGGGAGTATGTGCGCCGCTCCAGCCTTAGCAGCGTTATGCTGCAGTACAGCCTGCTGGACCGCCGCCCGGAGGAGGAGGTGCTGGAACTACTGCGGCAGCAGGGGATAGGCGTACTGGCGCGGGGCAGCCTGGCGCAGGGGCTTTTGGCCGGAAAGCCAGCAAAGCCATACTTAACTCATACTTTAGAAGAAGTGCAGAAAGCCGCCGAAGCGGTACAAGCTGTAGCAGCGGGGCAAAACGGAAATGCCGCCGCAATTGCCGTGCGGTATGTGTTGCAGCACCCCGCCATCACCTCTGCCGTGCTAGGCATACGCACCGCTCAACAGCTGGAAGACGCAACAGTGGCAGCAAGTGCCGCTCCACTGAAAGCAGGGGAGGTGCAGGCGCTAGAGGCGGTGCTGCCGGCCAGCAAGTATGAGCAGCATCGCTGATCTTACTTTAAAGTTTGCCGCCGGATGTGGGCGCATGTGCACGAACACGGCGACTTAGTTCTTCCCCGATCTCCATTAAAGCTTTCTGTTCCTCTTCCGTAAAGTCGTAAGGAACAGGTTTGGCAATACCCAGAGTGCCATAGAGTTCGCCATCCAGGAGCATCGGAGCAGCCAGGGAGCCTTCTACTTTCGTTTCCTTTGCTGCGGGGCGTGCCACCCCCGAATTATCTGTCTGCAGGTTACACATCTCAACCGGCTTTCTGCGCTCGGCAGCTATGCCAGCCATCCCTTTTCCTATAGGAATCTCCTGCATTTTAGGAAGTAAGAAGGGCGGTATACCCTGCTGCGCCTGCAGCTTTAGCAGGTTCGTGTCAGGGTCTAGTAAGTGTATGGTGCCGGTAGTGCAATCAAAAGCGGCGATGATATCTGTAAGGAGTTGTCGCCAGTCCAGCGGGGCAGTATGGTTCCGGATAGCAGCGAGAATGGATGAAGAGGTAGATGCCATTTTTCTTTTATGTGCTCAGTCGTTTTGTTTAAAGCAACAACGGCTTCTGCTCTCCCGGGTTTAAAGCCGAAAGTGCAGAAGCCGGATTGCCTGTTGTTACTTAATCGTAGCTATTCTTTTTCTTTTCCAGCTTAGCGGCTTTCTTTTCCTTATTGGTTTTAGCCGGCTTCTTCTTTACGTCCTTTTTAGCGTCTTGTGACTTTGCCATAGGTTTAAGGTTTTAAGTGTACCTAAAGATACGATTTTTTTAGATTTATACTTATGTGCCTGTACGCCTACTTTATACTTTCAGATCCTCACCAGGTATAAAGCTCCCCGAACCACAAAGGGTAGAGTTAAACCACAGGAGAGGGTGAGTTTATACTTAGCCTTTACGCAGGGAAGCATAGATTTTCCGGGTGGCCTGCTTCCCGTGATTTTAAAAAACTGTTTCCCCAAAGCTTCCCCGCTACGTAAGTATAAATTAACCTTCTTTAGTCTGTAAGTGAATGGATTAACGTTCGGGTTACTGCCTTAAAAAATCAATTGCTAAAGCTATGGACAAGAAAAAATTTATATGCAAGTGGGGAGATTGGGATGACCACGGCATCAGCTCCTATGAACCCCGGGAAGAAGAAGTTTCGGAGAGTTTCTTTTCAAAAAGCAATGGGTACGAAGAAGAAGATATCAATGCGATCGATATGCTGGAGATCGGCGAGCAGTACGATATTACATCCGGTAACCAGATCGTGGAGAGGATAAAGTAAGTACGGCCTGGGCAATTTTAGGCTACTCCCAGCGCAGGTTAGAGTAGTGCACCTCCAACTCATCGGCCTCCAGGCCCAGGGCTATCCCGCGCTTCAGAATGAGACTGTTCGGGTGGGTGGGGTCGCTTAGTTCTTTCTCTATATCGCTGATGGTGGTCTTCAGCGGGTCGCCGCTGAAGAAGCGGAACCATACCTGCCTGCCAGTTTCCTCCTCCTCTTCCGCCTGCACCTGAAGCTCCATTTCACGCAACCGTTCTATTAAGGTGTCCAGGTCTATCTGGCCATCCAGGTAAAGGTTAAAGGCTGCTTTGGCTATGGGGATATATTGCGGTTGCTCGGTCATGGGGTATACAGGTAAGAGTAGGCTGCAAGTTAAGAAGTATAAATCTCACATCTCTGCAGCCGCCCCTTAAAATTAGTATGCCACGGGATAGTTTTATGGCACTGTCGCCACACGTGCAGCGAGCTCCAGGTTCCTTGCCAATGTCTATTTTAGCAATGCCTGCAGCCAGGTATCAAGATTTGTAAAAAAACAGGAGAATGTGTTTTGTAGGTTGATTATGAGTTGTTTGTGCGTATATACTAGTGTGTAGTAATGTCTGTTGTGGATTTTTTACCAATTATACGTAGTGCAATGGATACAACTAACAACCGCGTGAATGGCTTCAACCCCGAAGACATCACAGCAACCATCAATGCCTTAAAAGAAAATCCCGCCCTTGCCAGTTTTGAGTGGCGTGCGCACAACAAGTGGATAAACGGGGGGCACAACAGGAGCACGATACAGGGCTTTTACGGCGGCGGCAAAGAAGACACCTCCCGCGAGAAGCCATTTATAGTTGACAACGCCGAACCACCTATCCTGTTGGGAAACAACGAAGGCCCAAACCCAGTGGAGTTTATTCTTCATGGCCTGGCCGGATGCATGACCACCACCATGGTGTTACACGCTGCCGCCCACCGCATCCCGATCGACAGTGTGGAGACCAAACTCACAGGCGACTGGGACGCGCAGGGCTTCCTGGGGCTCGACCCAACCGTGCGGAACGGCTATAAACAGATTCATATTGACTTTAAAATTGAGGGCGACCTAACCGACGAGCAGAAGGAGCAGCTTATCTCCTTTGCCAAAAAATCACCGGTATACGACATCGTTACGCACGGGGTGCCGGTAGAGGTGGGCATGCAGGAACCGGAGGCAGTTGTCTGAGCAACAATGTGATTCATGACAACCATGCGTGATTGAATGGTTGCCTGTATGCGCCCAAGAAGTATAAACTATAGATCTCTGTAACCGCCTTTAAACACTTCATTTACATGCCAGATGGTGAACTCAGGATCGGGGTAAAAAGCTTTCTTCTGAGGAGGCTGTATGGACTTGCCGTGGTGCTGCAGCAGCCATTCGTTTGCGCCTAGGCCATTTACTTCGTCTGAAACCAGCATTCTCAGATCATGATTGATGGTAAATGCCCCCAGGTCGAACAGCTTATGGTGTGTGGCGCAGAGGGCGAGGCCGTTTACTTCCACATCAGGCCCACCAGCCTGGTGCCACATGATGTGCGCCGCTTCAAGGGCTAAGATTTTGTGTTTAAGCCGCACACCGAAGCCACAGACAGCGCATTTGTACTCATAGGCTTTCAGTATACTTTCCCGGAAGAGCGGGTCTCTTTTCCGGCTCTGTTTAGTTTTAGCAGCAGGTTCTGCAGTAATATCCAATCCTACAGCATCCAGGATATCCTGATGGAGTGTGTCCGGGAAATTCTGCTCTAGTATACTTTCTGCCACACTTTTTAAAAGCTCCGGGTTTTGCTTAAGCTGCTGCGTTACGGCATCCGGAAACTTACCTTGCAGGTCGTGGTCGCGAAGAAACTTCGACGTATAATCCTGCCTCGTATCCAGTAGCTCCGGCTTGTTGAACTGCCACAGGTTATCATTCGCCAGCTTAGTGAAGGGGAAGTTAGGGTAAAGCGTTTTCCGTTGCGGCCCAAAGTCAAGCAACAGGTCCTTTAGCCTCGGCTCTATACTGGTATAAGGTATAAAACCAGTGTTCCCTCTCTGGATCTCGCCCAACGCCAGCAGCATGAGCAGCGGCTTGTGCGGTGCTCTGGTGCCTTTGCTTTTCCAGGTGTTGATGTTTTGGAAGTGGGAGAGGAGGTCGGGGTTTGACATTCGTATTTTATAAATAAGCCACAAAAGCTCAATTAAATTCAGTCATTGCGCCTGTTATTTCGAATCCAAAACTTGTAGAGATATCAGGTGGGTAAACTTTCAATGAAAACGATTTTGAAGAATACGGCTTAATATATTCATATAAAACATACTGCTCCTCTTTTATTACTGATTCTGTTTTAGAATAATAGTAGACATTAACAATTACATCTTTGTAAGTAGCAAGAGCAGCCTCGTTCTTGATCGTGCCTTTGAGCAAAGCTCCATCATCTTCATATTTTGCAGACCTGAAAAGACTCGCTTCACGAATCTTTTTTCTCTGAGGCGACATTGTTACAGCGGAATCCTGAAGGTATACTGTTGGATTTAGTAGTTCCTCCGTCCTGAGTGCAGCTCTAATTTCTTCAGGAGATTTTGGCCTTTCAGTTGAGCAGCTTGAAATTGTAAAAATTAGAAGTAGTACCAGGGAGCTCCATAATAAACTTGTTTTCATTAGCACGCTTTAAAATATTTTATTAGTCTAATATATGAAAAAATATATGAATCAGTCTTGTTTATGCACATTACTATAAACGAAAGGGTTGTGGTCTACAATGAATGATAGTTTCTGTAATAGAATATTAGTTTCATGGCGTTATAGTGGTTCTGATCTTTTTTAGAGAAGCAGACTGTCTATCTTACAATTCTTCTGTTTCTAGTTCTCAGGCACAGGTTCATTCCTTCTATGTGTTTGGTAAATGCTATGCCACTAACATGCTTTTCTCGGGGCAATACCTTGGTGAAAGCTGGCCAGTCATCGGTGCAGAAGCAGTCTATTTCAAGTTTCTCCAGCTGCCGGTAGAGCCATCTGACCGTGTGCCGGCTGCGGTTGCCCCAGCTCCAGGCCAGCACCTCGCCCGTTTCCGGTGCGTAGGCGTAGAAGAGCCACCTTTTGCGTCTTTTCCGCTCTCTCACAAACGTCCATACCTCGTCTATCTGCACCGAGGTGTAGCTTTGCTGGCGGCGCCTGAAACGACAGGATTCGGCCTATTGGTTGAGCCACCGCAGCACGGTCTGCCGGTGCATGCCCGTCACCTCTTCGATGTCGCGGATGCCGGAGTTCCGCACCAGTATACCCAAGACCAGCTGTTTTACCCGGGAGCGGCACCCGGCCTTTTCATTTGCATACTGAAACTGCTTCCCACATGCTCGGCACAGGAAGTTCTGCTCGCCCGTGCGCTTTACGCCATTTTTCACTACTTTCACACTGTGGCAGTAGGGGCAATCTATCTGGATAGTTATCTCGCACATAACTTCCTGTAAACACCCTTACTGCATATTTATTCCCCCATCATACATTCTAGACCACTACCGAAAATTGTATAATGTTAAGCTGAAAATATATAAATTTTGAATATTTCGGCTCTCAGCCCCTGTAAGTGCAGGCAACAATGTACCCACTCAGTAAACCTGACCCCTCACCCCCTAAACCCCATTACCTCTTTTACGTTGCCTTATATAATTCAATTTAAGTAAAGAAAAAGCTAATGGATCAGAAAGATTTGTTTTACTCGATTTCACAGCAGGATTGGCTGGATAAGGCTGGAGATACACTACAGCCTGCTGTCAAGAAGACCTTTGAAGCAGGAGGGGAGGCCGGTAAAAGTATAAAGAACGCGCTGCACGGCACCTGGCTCGGGCACCCGCTGCACCCTGCCATCACGGATGTGCCAATCGGGGCCTGGACCACCGCCACCGTGCTGGACGGGCTGGAGCTGTTCGGCGAGAAAAAATACGCTCCCGGGGCGGATGCTGCTGTGGCAGTCGGGCTTGTGGGTGCGGTGGGAGCGGCAGTGACCGGCCTCACCGACTGGTCGGGCACCACCAAGGAAAGGCGCAAGATAGGGATGTTGCACGGCATGCTGAATGTTGGGGCTACGGCGCTTTATGCCGCTTCCCTTTTCCTGCGCGGGCGCAAGGAGTCGCGCGGGGCGGCTATCGGCCTTTCGATGCTGGGCTACGGCGTAGCGAGTGCAGGGGCCTACCTGGGGGGCCACCTGGTGTTTGGCAAGCAGGTGGGCGTAGACCACACAGCTACCTCGGCGGTGTACCCGGAGGATTTCGTGGCTGTGCTGCCGGAAAGTGAGTTGAAGGAAAACCAGATGCGCTGCGTAAAAGCTGGCGAAGTGCCGGTGCTGCTGGTCCGGGAGAAAGGGGAGGTTTATGCCCTCGCCCATACCTGTTCGCACCTGGGCGGCCCGCTCTCAGAAGGTGACCTGCTCGACGGCGGCCGCGTGCGCTGTCCGTGGCACGGCTCAGTTTTCTCTTTAGAAGATGGCAGCGTGGTAGATGGCCCGGCAACAGAGCCGCAGCCCCGGTTTGAAGTACGGGTAAAAGATGGCCAGATCGAGGTCCGGACTCCCAAATCAGAAAACAAATAAAGGAGTGTCACGGATGGGCAGGCAAGGGCCTGTCCGTGCTACCTGGCCCAGGAAACGGTTTAGGCTGCTTTTCCGGGCACACCCCGATTTTGCGCACGCTACTAGACTTGGTAAAAGCCTGTTTATCATTGCATAGCAGGGGTATAAGCCGTATATTCAAGTTTGCTGTAGATTAACCCTTTGTAACTATGAGAAAACTGTACATCCTTCTTCTTGCTGTGCTACCCCTCACCACCCACGCCCAAACCATTACCCGGCTCGACGGAAGCAAGATTACCGCTGCTGCCCTGGACCAAAAGGTACAGCAGCTGATGGCGGATGCACAGGTACAGGGCCTGGCCGTTACGGTCTTTAACCACAACCAGCCGGTTTATAAAAAAGCGTTTGGCTACAAGAACTACAAAACAAAGGAGCCTCTCAAAACCAGTACCAACCTGTATGGCGCCTCCCTGAGCAAGGCGGTTTTTGCAGTGCTGGTGATGAAACTGGTGGAAGAAGGCGTGCTGGACCTGGACAAACCGCTGCAGGGGTATCTGCCCAAGCCCATTTATACATATGAGCCCCAGGCCAAATGGCACGATAACTACAGCGATCTCAAAGAAGACAGCCTCTACCAAAAGATAACAGCCAGGATGGCGCTGGCGCATACATCCGGATTCCCCAACTGGCGGTTTTTTGAAGAGGATAAGAAGCTGCGGGTAAAGTATGAGCCCGGCTCCAGGTATAGCTACTCCGGCGAGGGGCTGGTGTATCTGCAGGTGGTGCTGGAGAAAATGACCGGAAAACCGCTGGAGGAACTGATGCAGGTAAAGGTATTTAAGCCGATGGGCATGAAGCAATCGTCGTATACCTGGCAGCCGCGCTTTGAAAAGGATTTTGCGCTGGGGCATAAAGCAACAGGGGAGCTCTATAAAAAGGATAAGGACAACGAAGCCCGCTCGGCCAGCACCCTCGAAACCAGCCTGGATGATTATACTTTGTTCACAGAAGGAGTGCTGCAGCACCAGCTCCTCAAGCCAGCCACCACCAAAGAAATGTTCTCTCCCCAGATCCGGATACGTTCCGTAAAACAGTTCGGTCCCCTGAGCCAGCGCGACACAACCGCCAACGACGCCATCGCCCTGAGCTACGGCCTTGGCTGGGGGTTGCTGCAATCGCCGTACGGCACAGGGGCTTTTAAGGAAGGCCACGGCGACGGCTTTCAGCATTACTCCATCATCTTCCCCGAGGCTGGCACAGGCATTATCATACTCAGCAACAGCGACAACGCCGAGGGTATTTTTAAAGAGCTTCTCGAAACGGCTATAGCAGACACGTATACACCCTGGTACTGGGAGAACTACATCCCTTACCATCAAGCTTCATCTCAACCAGAAAAAGACTAGCTTGTAAAACTGCCCAAAAGTGAACAGGATTGTCCCGGAATGGACATTGTGCAGGTGTGTAAAAAAGATGATTTGTTTGAAATTTGCTGATTTTTGATGTTTTGTAAAGTTGGTATATAAATTGGCTATATAGGTGCATAAGACAAAATAAACCTATGAAAAACATTGCCATGAAACCATTCCAATCCATGCTGCTGGCAGGACTATGTTTGTCAGCTGTAGCTTTCTCCTCCTGCGACAGAGAGGACGTTATACCTGCCAAGCCTGCTACAGGTACTCCGCCTCCTGCCAAACCAACCACACCTAATACGCCGCCTCCAACCAACACCCCGCCGCCGGTTACGAATAACAGCTTACTAAAGCAGTTTGATACCAGGATTTATACTTATGATACACAAAGCAGGCTGGTGGAATTAAGCTATACCAACCAGGCAGACATAGGGTACAAAGTAGTGTATGAAGGGGATAGGCCGGTAAGACTCGACTTTAAAAATGGCGAGTACCTGCTGTATACTTATAAAGGAGATAAAGTAGATAAGGCTGTTGTTTACAGCACCAACAACCAAAAGAGGCTTGCCTTTACCTTTGCCTATAGTGGGGATAAACTGGTGAAGGAAACACTTGTTATGACGCTGGGACCAGGATGGGAGAAGACAAGCATCTCAGATTTTAAGTATGACGCAAATGGTAACCTGACGGAGAGCGTAGTGTTCTGGTGGCTAAGTGATAGTCCGGATGTGATGCGAGGCCCCAGCATTGTGAAGTGGGGTAACTACGACAACAAGCCAAACCCTTCGCCCCACGCTGAATTTTTCTATTACTTACCTGGCGTAAAGATGTTTAACAACAATCCTGGCTTCAGGGATCCGGGAATAAACAAGGAGCTTTATACGTATACCTACCACGCTTCCGGAATGCCTAAGCAACGCACCGTACAGTTAGAAAACCACCCGGAGTTGCCGCCTTATACCGAAAGTTATACTTATTGATACAGCCTACCCATAGCTCCTGACGAAAAGCTGGAGCCCGATCATACATAAACCAGAACAACCGCTATACTTACAGGTATGCGGTTGTCCTGCTTCTGGCCCATCCTTGCTGAAGTTGGTAAGGGGAGGAGGTTAGATGTGGCTGATCTTGCTTCCCATTCTGTCGGCAAAGTCTGCCTCTGTGGTGGTGCCGGTCAGCTCCATGGCCTTCAGTGACAACCTGGCGCAGGCATCGGCATCGGAGGCGGCCCGGTGGTGCAGGAAATTGATGCGGTGCATGTTGCAGAGCGTCTTCAGGTCGTACTTGTGCATGCCTTTCCAGATGTTCTTCGAGAATTTGAGGCTGCAGGCATAGCGGGCCTCCGGCAGCGGGATGTTATAGGTAGCCAGCGTTTTGCGTAGCACGCTCATATCAAAACTGGCGTTGTGCGCGATCAGGAACTCCCCCTCCAGGTAGGGTTGCAGCACCGGCCACAGTTCCCGGAAATCCGGCTGGTCTTTCACGTCAGAAGGCAGTATGTCATGCACTGCCACATTAAACGAGTTGAAGTGCGGGTAATACAGCGGCTTTATCAGCCAGGAGCGGGTTTCCACGATTTGCTTGTCCCGAACCACTGTTATACCAATCTCACAAGGGCTGTCTCGCTGCGGTGTGGCTGTCTCGAAGTCTAGGGCTATAAAATCCATGGGGCAAAGGTAAAGATTTATACTTGTAGGGTTTTCTTAATTTGCATGGCTGGGGCTGTTTGCCTCTTTTTTCCCGCTCCCCGAATAGCCAGGCAACTATGGCAGGAAGTCCTGCTGAAACCGGTGCTAACGGAGAAACAGGAACGCCATTAGCTAAAGATGGCACTTCATTTTTAAAGGATAATTTTTGCTGTTAAGAAGAACTTTTATAGAACTTTAGTAAGATGTGGTTTAATGTTACGTTTTTTAGCTCTGATTATCAGTAATATATAACTTGGTTTGCAGCGTGTGCCGTTTTTGACAAGAATTGAGTATGAAAACCTGCTATATAAGAAGGCACGTATATTGCCCGTTTACTACCAAACAAACAAATACCGATTATGATGAAGAAGTTTTTCTTTGCAGTTGCCCTGGCCTTTGGCACGTTTACAGCTGCGCAGGCGCAGGCAACATTTGGCGTAAGGGGAGGAGCAAACCTGACAAACCTGTCCGGCGATCTGCAGAACGAGGAGAGGTTTGAGAACAAGGTGTCCTTCCATGGAGGTGTTACCCTGAACTTTCCGGTGGTAGAGGATTTCTTCTCTATTCAGCCGGAGCTGCTTTACTCCAGAAAAGGCTTTAAGAACAACAGCGAGGAGTATACCAACCTGCTGCTGCAGAAAAGAAGGCGCGAAGGCAGCGTAGATTACAACTACCTGGACTTGCCTATTCTGGGCCACTTCAATGCCGGACCGGTATACTTCGAGATGGGACCGCAACTGGGCTACCTGCTGAGTGTGAATAACAAAACCGAGATCTACGACGGTGACGGCACCCGCATCTCCAGCGAGAAAGATGCTAAGAGTAAGGATGGATTGTCTGAGTTTGAGATGGGTTACGCGGCAGGTGTTGGTTTTAATGCCAGCAACGGCATCAGCCTTGGTATCCGCTACAACGGCGCTTTCTCCGACTTCGTGAAAGAGGATGTGAACTTTGAGGGCGACTTGACAAACGCCCGCCACTCCGTGTTTATGCTGACGCTGGGCCTGCGTTTCCCGTCAGGTAACTAAGTATAAAGTATAAACTATGGAAGCTGCCAGCCTTGCCTTTTGGGCAGGGCTGGTATTTTTGTATGCTCTCTTTCATTGGCTTTGTGCTGGTATTTCCGGTGCAGGTGTTTCAATTGTGGCTTCTCCATTATGGCCAATTATGGCTCATTATGGCTCAAGTATTTATACTTGAGTCCTTTTATGGTGTTGAGTTTGTAACTCAACTGGCTCGGAGAGCCATACTTTATACTTTGGCTATACTTCATACTTGTCGATTTATACATTAGTGGCTGCTGCTTCCTATAACTTGAGCTAAGCTACCCGCTGTTCCGGACATCCCTGTCCGGGACTTCTCTGCCGCGGACTTCCTAGTCCGCGCAATCCGTACTTTATACTTCCATAGCCGCTGCTTTTGTAGTTTGATACAAGCTATCTTTTCTAGCTACCGCTCATCCTCAGTCTTGCATACCTATCGTTTCACTTCAGGCTTTGGCGCCCTCCAGCCCGGGAGGGCTCGTATTCCCGCATCGCGCTGGGACCTTTTCCTTTGCTCCTGCGTCGCAATGCCCTCACGGGCACCGGAAAAACTCCAAAGGCGCTCTTTGTCGAGGGCCCCTACCCCCACGGAAAGACTGGGAACATTTTCCAATAGCCACCGCTGACGGAGCTTGAGCAGAACTCCCCTCCTTGGACAAGGAGGGGCTAGGGGTGGTTGGATGATCCTGCTGATGAAAACAGGAACTAAGTCCTCCTTGTGGGTAGAGGCCCTAAACAAAGAAGGGGGCAGGGGGATGAAATCGCCTGCTGAATATTCCCCTCTCGGGAGGGGCCAGGGGTGGGTTAACACTTTTGCTGATGACAGCCATCCCCAACGATGAAACTTACACTTCAACATCAGTAACCACCCCTGCCCCTCCTCTAGACTAACCAAAACGTGATTTTTGAGCTGGCGAGCGTAGCTCTCAAGGGGTGGGTTTACACTTTTGCACAGACAGATCGCGAGCTGGCCGCTCTACACCAGCAGCTATAAAACTTATCCCATATTGTCTGCAACCATAACGCTAATGGTATGTTATACTTTCAGTACCTCCGCCTCTTTAGGTGCTAGCAACCCTCGCTAAAAGCAGAGGGCAAGGGGGAATTAATAGCGCTTCATCTACCCACCGCCAATCCACGTATAGAAAAGTATAAATGCATCTTGTCAGATAAATAGTACAATCATATATGTTATTCTTTTGGATTTTCGTTATAGGGGCAGTGCTGGGCTACGTGTTCGGGCATTACGTAAAACCCAACCGGAAACTGCACAAAGCTATTCAGCAGGCCCGCCTGGCAGGGCAGTCCATGCTGGAGGAAGGAAACCAGGGCGTGTACCGCACCATCGTAACAGACCATAACCAGACATCTGAACTAGTAGTGGAGGTAAAGGAGCTGGCAGTAACCAGGGCCGGGCAGGTGAAGGTGGAGTATCTCAGCGCCTACTATAAAAACCCGGAATTCCGGACCAGGAAAGGGGAGGCCCTGATGCGCGAAGTGCGTGAGCTGCTGGGCGATTACCTGCCCTTAAACGACGTTGAATGGTATGAAAATACGGAGCGGCACGAGCAGGCCCTTAAACACCTGGATACACTGGATAAGCTACAAAAACAACATATCGGATCTTAAAGGCCATGGAAAAAACCAACATCGCGATTACTGAAAACAAGGAGCTGCTACAGCAGAAAGCACAGGACTTTTCTAAAACAATTGACCCTGAAAAGCCCGAATCCCTGACCAACTTTGGCGTAGAGACGCAGCGCAAGCTTGGCCACTACTCCAACGAGCTCCTGGCGAAGGTAAAAGCAAAAGACTCCGGAGACGCCGGCACCGCCATAAACGAGCTGCTGGCCCAGATCAACATGATCAAGATTGATGAGCAGGAGAAGCGGGGTTTCCTGTCCCGGCTCCCGTTCGGTAAGAAGCTGCAGGACCGCTCTAAAAAGCTGGCCATTCAGTACAACACCATTTCGGAAAACGTGGATGACGTGGTGATCAAGCTGGAAAAAACAAGGCAGAGCGTTCTGAAAGACTCCACCAGCCTGGAAGTGATGTTTAAGCAGGCTGTGGAGTATATACAGGAGGTGCGCGCCGTGATTGCAGCCGGCAAGATGAAGATTGAGGAGATTGAGAATGAGTTGATCCCGAAACTGCAGGAAGAGGTGGAGACAAGTAACCAGGATGAGCTGGTGGTGCAGCGCCTCAGCGACATGATCGCCTTTAAAGACCGCCTGGAGAAAAAGGTGCACGACCTCACCCTCTCTCATACTATCGCGACGCAGTCAATGCCGCAGATCCGCATGATTCAAACCACCAACGATGTGCTGGCCCAGAAAATACAGAACTCCATTGTAACGGTTATCCCGGTGTGGCGCCAGCAGGTGGCCATCGCCCTCGGGCTGGAGAAGCAGCGCAAGGCCCTGGAGATACAGAAAAAAGTAACCGACACCACCAATGAGATGCTCCTGAAGAACTCGCAGCTGCTCAAAACCAATGTAGTGAACGCTGCCAAGGAGAACGAGCGTGGCATAGTGGATGTGGAGACGCTGAAAAAGGTAAACCGCGACATGGTAGAGACACTGGATGCCGTGGTGAAGATTTCGGAGGAAGGCAGTAAAAAGCGCGCTGAAGCCGTGAAAGAGCTTGCCAGCGTGCAGGAAGAGCTTAACAACAAGATCATTGGCACCTTCGGCAAGTCTAAGAAAATTGAGACAGAGTAATGGCTGCGGATAAAGAACTGAAAAATACCGGAAACCACTTCCTGACGCAGGAGCAGGAGGCGCTGCTGGACTTATACCTTCAGAGACTGGATACTATTTTTGAGGAAATGAAAGCTTCGGAAAAAGTGCAGGTGGAGATAGAAACGCAGCATTTAAAAAAGATACTTCATAGATGATAAAGCTTTTGCGCACCCTTTTCGGGCTGGGCGGGGTAACCGGCAACAGGAAAGTAGTCGGCAGCCCTGAAAGTATAGACGTGAAGGATGTGCCCTACATTGAAGAGTCGAACCAACGCTTGGCGGCGCTGCAGGAGCTGTACAACAGGTATAAAAGTACTCCTTACGCCCAGCAGCTGAAGGCAGCCTATGAGAAAACGAAGCGCATCCATACTTACCTGGTGGCCAGAAGCCGTGGGCAAGAGCTGGAGGTTTTTCACCTGCAGCATACGGATCATTTTCTGAACACCTTCACCGTTATCCTCCATGCACACCAGCAGCAACTGGAACAGGAAAAGATACCGGCCCCACAAAAGCCGCAGCCAGTCAGGAAGCAGGATATAATGGGGCGTACGTTGGTGATCGGCCCCTTCCGGAGCGACAGGAAAGAGGTAAAGGCCGCGCGCATGCAGAACCGCGAAACCAGCCAGCGGGTTTTTGTGGACATTCAGGAGGCCAATACCGACGTTCCCCGTCTTGCTTTGCCCGAGATCTCCATCAACACCTACTCTAAAATCGTGTATCTGCGCGAGGATGTGTCTGACGGGTTGACCACCAATGAGATCGGTTTCACCGCCACGCCGGAGGAGAAGGAGACCTTTGTGAACTATATTTCGTCGCGGCTGGGCCTGCACGATATAACCTACGCCGGAAACGCGATGGTATACCTGCCTACCCACGATAGCAACCACCCTGCCGAGATGCTGCCCGTAATACATTGGCACGGCTGCCCATATGTGCTCAACATGGAGGAGTTCCGCCTCTACCCGGTGCGCACCTACAGAAAGCGGTGGTAATAGGTTTTGCGGGAGAACTTCTAAAGTATAAACAAGCACATAACAGACAGGCCCCGGAATAGCATCCGGGGCCTGTCTGTTATGTATAAAGTGTAGCCAGTACTATTGGGTAACCGGCATTTTCTTCAGGTCCTCCTGAAACTTCTTCAGCTGCTTATCGATCACTTTTTTATCTCCCACCACTACCAGTGTCATATCTTTGGGGCGCAGGTATTCCTTGGTTGTTTCCTGCACCTCGGCCGGTGTAATGGCATGTATATTCTCTACCTGGTTTGTAAGGAACGAGTCGGGGAGGTTGTGCAGGTCCAGGAAGTTGAGTTGGCTGATGATGCCTCCCGGCGTAGAGTTGCGTAGCACAAAAAGACCAGCCTCATAGTTTTGTATGCCTTTGAGTTCCTCTTCTGTAGGCGGCTCCTTTCTAAGCCTGTCAATCTCGTATACTATTTCTTTCAACGAGTTGCCGGTGTGTTCGGTGGTTACGTCAGCCTGCTCCGACCAGTCGCCTACTCTATACTTGGCAGACACGGAGCTGGAAGGGGAGTAAGTATAGCCTTTGTCTTCGCGGATGTTGCGGGTGATGCGGGAGCCGAATGAGCCGCCCAACAAGGAGTTCGTTACGCGCAGCGCCATGTAGTCAGGGTGAGATGGATCAACTACAGGCAAGCCCAGCAGTAGGGTTGACTGCGGCGCTCCGGGTCTGTCCACTACGATCATGTCACCCTTTGTGACTGGCTTGGCAACCGGGATTTCACGGGCCGGGCCTTCCCTCCAATCAGACAGAGAAGACGAAATAGCCTCTTTCATGGCAGCTTCATCAAACTTGCCGGCCACGTAGACATTCGTGCGCTTGGCTCCAAACTGCTTCTGGTAAAAGTCCTTTACCTGCTCCAAAGTATAGGCGTCAATCTCTTTATCCGTTGGTATGCCCCTGCCATAAGGGTGATCGCCGTAAAGGGCTTTGTTAAATTTATTATAGGCCTGCATGCCCGGCTGCGCCCGCTGCAGGTTCATGCGGCGCTTAAAGTCGTTCTTTATCCGCTCCAGCTCCGACTCCGGGAAACCAGGCTCCTGCAGTACCTCCGCCATCAGCCTTACCAGCTCCGGGCCATACTCCGACAGCGCATCGGCGTTAATATAAGTTTGAGTCTGGCCGATACTGATGTTCAGCGAGCCGCCCATACGTGCCACTTCTTCGGCAATCTGCGTGGCAGATCGGGAGGTGGTGCCTTCCTGCATTAGGTGGCCTGCAATATCGGCCAATCCGTTCTCAGACGGCTGTTCATGTACGTTACCGGCCTGCACGATTATACTTACCGTTACCTTTGGTACTTCTCCATAGGGCACCATGGTTGCCTCCAAGCCGTTCGGTAAGGTAAATTCCTGTTTCGGAGGCAAGTTAAAGTTTCTTGGTTCTCCGCCTTCCGGTGGTGTCTGCTTTTGTGCCAGGGCAAGACCTGTGTTCATTGCCAAAAGCACGCTTATCGTTAATGAAAGTATATTTCTCATATCGTTGCCTTAAATCTGTGCCTGTGGATTTACTACTAAAATGGTGCGGTTTGTTGGCCGGAGGTACTCTTTAATGGTTTGCTGCATCACTTCCGGCGTTACTTTTTTAAACTCTTCTTCCAGCTCGTTGATGCGGGAAGGGTTATCATCGAACAAAGCAAATGTGGCCAGCAGGTCTGCCTTGCCAAATCCATACATTTGGCTTACCTGGTCGTAGAGGGAGGAGCGCATCTTTACTAGCGCCAGATCAAGCTGCTCCTGCGTTATTCCGTTCTGCTGCAGTTTTGCTATCTCCTGGTCCAGCACATTGATGATGGAGTCTGCCGACACTTCTTTGTCGTGTACCAAGTCGCCCATCCAGAGCATAGGCCCGTTGTAGTTAAACATGTTGCCCAGGTAATTAATGCCGCCGCTTACAGAGCCGGTGTAGCCTTTGTCCTGCACCAGCGCCTGGTGCAGGCGGCTGTCATCGCCCTGCAGCAGTATCTGGTCGAGCAGACCCATGGCATAATATTCCGGAGTGTTGCGCTCTGGCATGTGGTAGGCAAAGGCGATGGCAGGCTTGTTAGCCAATTTATCGTCTTTAGTAAAGCGCTGCTCTTTCTCCTGGCGCGGCTCGGTCAGGTTTGCCTTTTCAGGAAGTGGGGCAGACGGAATATCTCCGAAATACTGCTGCACCCACTCTTTGGCCTGGGCAGGGTCAAAATCGCCCACTACTACGAGAGCAGCATTGTTGGTAGCATAGTACGTTTTGAAAAAAGACTGTACGTCTTCCAGGCTGGCAGCGTCCAGGTCTTCCAGGTCGCCGTAAAAATTGTGCGCGTTATACCAGTTCTTGTTCGCGTACTGGGGCATGTCCAGCCACGGGAAACCACCGTAGGGCTGGTTCAGCACGTTTACCTTCACCTCGTTCTTTACCACACCCTGCTGGTTCGTCAGGTTCTCCTGGGTAATGTTGAGGCCCTTCATCCGATCTGCCTCCGCCCAGAGCATTGTCTCCAGCTTATGCGCCGGCACAATCTCGAAATAATTTGTAAAGTCGAACCGCGTACTGCCGTTTAACACACCGCCGTTCTTCTGCACCAGCTGTATAAACTCCATTTTGCCCAAGTTATCAGAGCCCTGGAACATCATGTGCTCAAACAAGTGCGCAAAGCCGGTGCGGTCTTTCGGCTCGATCCTGAACCCGATGTTGTAGTAAGCGGCTACCGTAACAATAGGAGCCGTTTTGTCGGGCGATAAGATTACTTTCAAGCCATTATCCAGCGTGTAGTACTCCACGGGCACCTCAAATTCGGATGCAGTGTCAGCCTCTACAGTCTCTGTTGTTGCAGTGGCTACAGAGGTATCAGCCGTGTGCGAAGTTGTTTTCTGGCTACAGGAAGCCAGTGCCAAACCCACCCCAATCACCAGCGGCAGTAGCCGGTAATTTCGAATGCTTAATTTTTTTGAAGTAACATGCATATTTATAGTTAGTTATGGGTTAACAAGAGGATGTTCTATAAATATAGCATTATACGATTATTTATCGCATATATACAACTAAATATAACTTTATTTTGGATTTTTATACCTGTGATGGATTTGATGTTGAAGCATCTTCTTTTTGTGCCATGCGGAAAGCTGCCTTCAGCTAGGTGTGGTAACCTGAAAAAGCTCCAGAATATGGAGTAAGGAGTTATTTGAATTTAAGTTGTGATTTATAAGTATAAAAAATGGAATCAGCGGTCTGTTTTTTCGGGGGAGGTCAACCGTTGCGCCTGAATGGTGAAGGATTGGCTGGAAAGGAGGTATGGGTTTTCCTGAGCAGCACCCTTACCGGAAACGCGTTGACCGGTGCACACAGGCTGCGGAAGCTTTGGAACTGTTGTAAGACAGGTATAAAAAAATCCCCTCAGAAAGTGCTGAAGGGATTTTTTTATTAGTGGAAGTTATACGTTATACTTGCTTTTTCTGCTTTTCTTCAGCATCGGTTTTAGAGGCTGGTATGCTACAGCCACTGGCACCACAGCAGCCGCTGTTGGTTAAAGCCTGAAAAAGGAAAAGGCCGGCAATGGCGCCATAGAAGATTTCGCCTGCCTCGATAGCTTGCACCGCCAGCACAATGCCCAGAACCAACCTGATCCAGCGGGCCAGGTGCCAGCCTGTTAACAGCTGCCGTTTTATACTTTGGATCATTTTATACCTGCTCAACTTGTGTATGCATTTCCTTGGCAGCCAGGTATCGCTCGGCGTCGAGGGCGGCCATGCAGCCCGAGCCCGCCGCCGTGACGGCCTGGCGGTACGTGAAGTCCTGCACGTCGCCGCAGGCGAAAACCCCGTCGATGTTGGTCTTGGCCGTGCCGGGGATGGTGCGGATGTAGCCGTTCTCGTCCAGGTTCAGGTACTCCTTGAAGATACCGGAGTTTGGCTCATGGCCGATGGCCACGAAGAA
>NZ_JAPFQO010000007.1 GCF_026241195.1 Pontibacter anaerobius | reverse complement strand
CTTGCTAACAGGCTTCACCAACTCGCCTGTAAGGGACTTGCACCCTCTGGAATAATATGATACCTTTCGTATCAGGTGCCCATACTGGGCGCACACCACACCCATAAGCCAGCTACGCCACCTTATGGCCAAGTCCGTTATAAAAGTATCTCACTTAATTCGGAAAACCGATAAGCATTTCAGGCCTAAATTGCTACTGCCCAAAGTTGATTTCGGTGCTATCCCCGATGTTCAGGCTATGGCTGAAGCCTTTGAAGGAGGCGTCGCTGCCGATGATGGAGTCGTGCATAACGGCAAAACGCAGCTCGGAGTAGGAGCCGATGATGGAGTTGCTGAGTACGCAGTTGGTAATAGTTGTGTTATCGCCGATGGCTACGTTAGGCCCGATGATAGAATTAGTAACGATGCAGCCCTCGCCTATACTTACCGGCGGAATGATGATGCAGCCCGGGCAAAGCCTGCTGTAGTCGCGGTCACGGAACTTAGGCCGGGCAAGCAAAGTAGCGTTGGCCTCCAAAAGGGTTTCCTTCCGGCCACAGTCAAACCAGTGATCCACGCTCCAGGGCACCATCTTCTCCCCGTTCTTGATCATGTGCATCAGGGCATCTGTCAGGTGATATTCGCCCTGTGTTCTTATATCCTCTGTTATAATGTGCTGCAGTGAGGCAATCAGTTTCTGCGGGTGCATGATCTTGTATAGCCCCACCAGCGCAAAGTTGGATTTCGGTATCTTGGGTTTCTCCACCACCTTCACCACAAACTCATCGTGGCCCATCTCCGTTACCCCGAACAGCGAGGGCTTGGCCACCTTCTTTACACCCAGCACCGAGTAGGGCGCTTCAATGATCGCCTTCAGGTCCACATCCACAATGGCATCGCCGAGTATAATCAGGACGCTGTCATCCTCAGAAAAAGTATGGCGGGCCACCCAAAGCGCATGCCCCAGCCCCTCGCGTGGCTCCTGCACCACAAACTCGGCGCTGATCTCCGGATACTTCTGCCGCACGTAGCGCTCCACCTTCTCACCCAGGTAACCGATAATAAAAACGAATTCGCTGACGCCAGCCTCCAGCAGCTTGTCTATGATGTGCCCCAGTATAGTATTATCAGCCACAGGCACCAGCGATTTAGGCTGCGTGTGCGTGTGCGGCCGAAGCTTTGAACCAACGCCTGCTACAGGTATAACTGCTTTCATACACTATACATTTCCTGCAATATATTGATTTAATTTTATAAAGTAAAGGCGCTCAGACGCTAACACCTCATTACGTTATGGTAAATTCACTCATTGCTATACGCATACGCACAAGCTTAAAACATAGCTTTCTATTAATTTTTACATATTTAAGGGCAAGGTCTAACATGCATTTGTTAAATTCGTACAGATATGGCCCTACAGGCATACAAAAGCGTATAGTTAATCACATACTTAAAACCATGAAAAGACTATTTTTTTACCTCGTTGGATTCTTAATGATCAGTTCCCTGTCGTCGTGCGGCTATAACACAATGGTAGAGAAAGATGAAACTGTGGAATCGCAGTGGGCCAACGTGCAGAATGCCTACCAGCGCCGCGCCGACCTGATCCCTAACCTTGTGAATACAGTGAAAGGCGCTGCTAACTTTGAGCAGGAAACACTTACCCAGGTGATAGAGGCCCGCGCCAAAGCCACCAGCGTCAACATCAGCCCCGACAACCTGACCCCGGAGAACATACAGCGCTTCCAGCAAGCGCAAGGCGAACTGAGCGGCGCCCTGAGCAGGCTGCTAGTATCCGTGGAAAGATATCCGGAACTAAAGGCCAACCAGAACTTCCTGGAACTGCAGGCGCAGCTGGAGGGCACCGAAAACCGCATTGCCGTGGAGCGGCGTAAGTTTAACGAAACCGTGCAGGACTATAACTCCTATATTCGCTCCTTCCCGCGCAACCTCATAGCCGGCATGTTCGATTTCGAGAAAAAAGGCTATTTCGAGGCAGAAGCCAGTGCCCAGCAGGCGCCAACGGTAGAGTTTTAACGTCTTCAGTTGTTTGATGGCTTTCGTGTTAAATTGGTGACCAATACCACGGTTTATACTTTAACACTCCAACAATTTTAACCCTTGAGCTTTATGCCTAGAGATATCATTACTCCGGACGATGAGCAGAAAATTGTAGCAGCGATACAGGAAGCTGAGCAGAAAACCTCCGGCGAAATACGCGTACACGTAGAGAGCAACTGCAAAGGCGATGTGCTGGACCGCGCCACCGAAGTGTTTGCCGAGCTCCACATGCACCAGACAGAGCAGCGGAACGGGGTGCTGTTTTACCTGGCGCTGGAAGATCATCAGTTTGCCGTGCTAGGTGATGCCGGTATAAATGCTATTGTGCCCGACCATTTTTGGGAAGACATTACAGCAGTGGTCATCAAGCACTTTAAGCAGAAAAAGTATGCGGAGGGGCTTGCCCTCGGCGTGCACATGGCCGGCGAGCAGTTGCAGGCCCACTTCCCTTACGACCGCCACGGCGATACCAACGAACTGAGCGACGACATCTCGTTCGGAGACTAAGTATACTTATGAAGCACCTATCCCTTTTACTTTACTTTTGCCTCCTGAGCATAGCAGGCTTTGGCCAGGACGATGATTTTCCGCCCCGGCCAACTCCCCCGCGCCTGGTAAACGACATGGCCGATATGTTGAGCCCCGATGAGGAGCAGGCCCTGGAGCAGAAGCTGGTCAACTACAACGACACGACCTCTACCCAGATAGCCATCGTAACCCTTACCTCCATAGGCGGGTACGACCCTAACCAGTATGCCGCGGAACTGGGAGAGCGCTGGGGAGTAGGTTCCAAAGAGAACGACAACGGCCTGATCATACTTGTTGCCAAGAACGAGCGCAAAGTGGCCATCCAAACAGGCTACGGCATGGAGGCCTACATTCCGGATGCACTGGCCAAGCGCATTACAGAACGCACCCTGAAACCCGCCTTCGGGCAGGGGGAGTACTATACCGGGCTCGACCAGGCCACTAACCTTATCATCAGCCTTGCCAGTGGAGCCTACCAGGCCGATCCTTCCCAAACGGGAGAGGGCGGTGAAGGAGGCCCATCGCTATTTTTCATCATCATAATTGTGTTGCTGGTGGTATTTATACTTTCCAGAAGGGGAGGGGGTGGTGGTGGCCGTGGCGGCAGACGCTATGCCCGCACTTTTGGCGGTCCGGTTATTGTGCCGGGCGGCTTCGGCACGTTCCGTTCCGGTGGTGGCATTTTTGGCGGCGGCGGTGGCGGCTTTGGAGGCGGTGGCGGCGGATTCGGCGGCTTTGGCGGCGGCTCCTTTGGCGGAGGCGGCGCCAGCAGCAGCTGGTAAAGTATAAAATCAATTTTAAAGTATAAACCGGGCACTGGTAAAGTATAAGTCTTGCCACTGCCCGGTTTTTGATCTTGGTTTTCGGATTACTGGTATCTGCAGTAATATGTGAACACAGTTTTCCATAGCTTTTTTGTCTAAAAAGGAAGTTTGCGCCGTGTCGGGTCCAATCACTCCTAACTCCTCCTTGTTTAAGGCGGGGAATTTTCACCCTACCCCAACCCTCTCCTTTTCTCGAGGGCCCCTACCCCCAAAACAGGGGAGGGAGCTTTTGCAGGTGTAAACCCACCCCTAGTCCCTCCGAGGAGGGGAATCATACTTGTTCCATAGCAAAGGCAGCGGCTATCGAATCTGTTCCCAGTCTTTCCGTTGAGCGCCTTGTGAGATCCGGTGCCGCGAGAGTGGCAGCGCCCTGGCGCAGGAGGGAACACAGCGCGATGCGGGAAGACGAGCCCTCCCGGGCTGGAGGGAGCCAAGGCTGGAGATGAAACGGTAGGTTTGTAAGACTGAGGATGAACGGCGGCTAGTAAGGATAGCTTGTTTCAAGTGGCAGAAAGCAGTGGCTATGGAAGTATAAAGTACGGATTGCGCGAACTAGGAAATCCGCGGCAGAGAAGTTTCGGACAGGGATGTCAGGAACAGCGAAATTGACAGGTGTAAGAAGATAGCCAAAGTATAAAGTATGGCTACAGTCGAGTTACAAACGCAACACCATTGTAGGACACCAGTCTGGAGACTTGCGCCAGAAGGGGAAAGTATAGCCAAGACAAGTATAAGGCAACAGTACAAAACCACTAAGAACTCCAGCTAAACCATACTTCCAGAAAAACAGAAAGTTTCCCAAAATCCCCCCAAGCGGCACCCTTCTGTAATCATTTCTGTTGTTATGGCGTTATATAACCTAAACCAGTCTCTGGCAAAGCAAAAAACCGTATTTTAGTTACATGAAGATATCTGGGGATAGTATTAAAACCAAGGTAGTGATCGGGTTCACGTTGGCACTGAGTATCGTGGTGGCGGCCATCTACCTTACCTATACCAGCTTTACCAAACTGCTCGATTCTGTAGAGGTGCTGTCGCAGCCAAACACCAAACTGGTCGAGCTGCAGCAAACGCTTTCTACCATTTCTACCGCCGAGAGCGCTATCCGTGCCTATACCCTCACCACCAACGAGGAGCATTTTAGAGCATACCTGAGCCACCTCGACACCATTCAGAGCCGGATAGACTCGCTTGAGCACCTTATGCAGGACAGCCCCAGAGAACTGGCTCAGGTAGACTCCATATCCGCGCTGCTACACGAAAAACAGAAAAGCCTGAACCTGTATGTTGCCCTTAAAAAGCAGCAGAAAGAGAACAACTATTCTGGCAAAGCCATGCGCCAGATTGCCTCTACAGCCAAGCAAAAGCCACTTTCCACCACCATCCGCCAGCACACCACTACCACCATCTCCGATCGGCTGGACATGAACGGCACGAATGCAGGGGAGTCGCTGGATGTGCCCCAGCAGGTAGAGGAGAAAGAAGATAAGCGTGGGTTTTTCGGAAAAATATTCTCTAAAAAAGAAAAGGAGCCTAAAAATCTGCCGCCACCGCCCAAGGTAATTGTACCGCAGCTTAACGTAAAGCAGGAGGTAGAAGTAGACACGAGCACCGCGGCCATTCCTGTTGCGCCCCTTAACCAGGTGCGCCGCATCCTGCACAATGTACAGCGCGAGGCCGACGAGCAGGCACAGCAGCTGCAGGCCAAAGAACTGGCCCTGCTGCAGCAGGATAAGCAGATTATGGACCAGGTGCGTACCATGATGCATGAGCTGGAGCGCCACGAGCAGGAGCAGACAGCCCTGAAATCTAACGAAGCCCGCAAGGTGGCCCAGGAGACATCCGGCATTATGCTCGCCATAGGTATGCTAGGCCTTGTCAGCGGCATTGCCTTTATTCTCGTCATCCTCCGCGACCTGACACGCAGCAACAACTACAAGTCCAGGCTGATACAGGCGCAGAAGGAGGCCGTGCAACTGGCACGCGCCAAGGAGGCTTTTGTAGCTAACATGAGCCACGAGATGCGTACTCCGCTTAATGTTGTGCTTGGTTTTACACAACAACTGCGCCACACGCCGCTGCAACCGCAGCAGGCAGAGCACCTGCAGGCCATAGATGGCGCCGGCCAGCACCTGCTCCACATCGTGAACGATGTGCTGGACCTGTCTAAAATGGAGGCGGGCAAGCTACAGATAAACCATACGCCGTTTAGCCTGCGCCAGCTCCTGACGCAGGTAGAGCAGGCCTTTGCCCTTAAGGCATCAAGCAAAAGTATACTTCTGAGCTTCCATACCGACTCTGCCATACCTGACAGCCTCTGCGCCGACGCACTGCGCCTGAAACAGGTGCTGTTCAACCTGGTCGATAACGCCATTAAGTTTACACACCAGGGGGAGGTGAAGGTTGACGTGAGGCTTCGCAGCCGTCGCCGCAGCCGCGTAGCCCTAAGTATAGCTGTGTCTGACACGGGCATCGGCATACCACAGGAGCGCCTGCAGCATGTGTTCGGGGAGTTCAACCAAGCCGACGATTCTATCCTCCGCAAGTATGGTGGTACCGGCCTGGGTCTGCCCATCAGCAAGAAACTGGTGGATATGCAAGGCGGCACCCTTATGGTAAAAAGTGAGTATAGCCAGGGCACTACATTCACCATTGTGCTGCCGATGCAGGTATCGCAGCAGGAGGCACCGGCGCCACCTGCCGAAGCTGTTCCCCTGCCCGCTGCCTTCAGGGGCTTTAAAGCCCTGGTGGTGGATGATGATGCGTACAGCCGTACCCTCTGCAACCTGATCCTGAGCCGCTGGGGCATGCAGGTGCACCTTGCCAACGACGGGCAGGAGGCGCTGGAGCTGGTGCAGCAGCACTCCTTCGACATCGTGCTCACCGATATTCAGCTGCCGGGCATGAGCGGCAAAACCGTGGCCCGAAACATCCGCAAACTTGATAAGCAGGTGCCTATTATCGCGCTTACGGCTAATATCCTGAGCAACGAGGCTGGTTTCTTCAAAAACTCCGCCATCACGGGCCATATTCTGAAACCGTTTACAGAGCAGGAGCTGCACCAGAAACTAGCAGAAGCCTTGCCTGCCGAACCTATTGCCCCGGAGCCAACGCCTGTGCCACAGCAGCAAAGTATAGCAGCCCCTGCCAAAAGGGTGGCAGAGGCTGAAGAAAAAGCATCCGAAGAAGGGGGTTTATACGATTTGAGCGAGATGCGCCTCTTTACCGGAGACGATCACCAGGCGCTGGCCGCTATACTTGAGGTACTGGTACAGGACCAGGAGCAGAACCTGGAACAACTGCAGCAAGCCGCGGCAGCACAGAATTGGGAGGCCGCTGGCAACATGGCACACAAAATGCTGACCGCTTTTAAGCACCTCAAAGCCCACTCCGTAACGCCACACCTGCTGCAACTGGAGCAGGTATTACATACTGGTCAGCAGGAGGTGGCAGTGCTGGAGCAAGCCGTGCAAGCCGCGCAACCACAAGTACAGCAAGTTTTACGGGCGTTGCAACTGGAGATGCAAAACCTGAATGCCATGGCAGAGGCCACCAGCTAAGAGGCAGTTTAGATCTCTATATTATAGAGTTTTAGCTTGTTGTAAAGCGTTTTTCGGTCTATGTTGAGCAGGCGGGCCGCTTTGGACTTGTTATACTTTACACGCTCCAGCATCGTCATGATCATCTCGCGCTCGGTACGCTCGTTTATACTTTTAAGGTCGGTGTCCATTGGGTTGGCACCAGCGTAAGAAACAGCAGCCTGCTGCACAGGAGCTGACGTGTAATGCACGATCTCATTGGGTAGCTCCTGCAGCGTTACATGCTCCGACTTTGCCAGCAGCACCGCGCGCTTCACCACATTTTTAAGCTCGCGCAGGTTGCCTGGCCAGGTATACTTGAGTAGCGCCTCTTCTGCCGCTGCGTCAAAGCCTTTTACCTGCTTTTCCAGCTCCAGATTTGCCTGCTCCAGAAAATGGTTTGCAAATAAAAGTACATCGCCATCGCGTTCGCGCAACGCCGGAATATTGATCTTAAACTCGTTGAGGCGGTGGTAGAGGTCCTCACGGAACTGCCCGTTAGAAACAGCCTGCACCAGGTCCTCGTTGGTAGCGGCCAACACGCGCACATCCACATGCTGGTCGGAGGTGCTACCGAGCTTCCGCACCTTGCGCTCCTGCAGGGCACGCAGCAGCTTTACCTGTACCTCGTAAGGCAGGTTACCGATCTCATCCAGGAACAGCGTACCGCCCTCGGCCGCCTCAAACTGCCCTTCTTTATCCTTCATGGCGCCCGTAAAGGCTCCTTTCACATACCCAAACAGCTCGCTGCCGGCCAGTTCTTTGGATAGGGCGCCGCAGTCTATGGCAATAAAGGGCTTGTTATGGCGCTTGCTCTGCTGGTGTATCATGCGGGCCACATACTCCTTGCCCGTGCCGCTTTCGCCTTCAATAATCACGGATAGGTTGGTGGGGGCCACCAAGCTGATAAACTCCTCTATCTGCTCGGACTGTGGGCTCTGCCCCCGCACAAATTGTATGCTGCCAGCCCCGGAGGCAGCAGTTGCCTCACGCTTAGGCTCCGCTTTCTTGCTCAGCGCGTTTTGGATAACCAGCAGTGTTTCGTCGGGGTTGATGGGCTTGGTGATGTACTCGAAGGCCCCCATTTTAATGGCCTTTACCGCTGTGCGAATATCGGCATAAGTTGTCATCAGGATAACGGGTACTTCCTGTGTTAAAACACGTATTTGTGTCAGCAACTCCAGGCCGTCTTTATCTGGTAACCGGAAATCTGTCAGGATCAGGTCAAAAGATGAGGCCTTGAGCAGTCGCAGCCCGTCGTTTGCGGTGTATGCGGTTTCCACCTCATACTGCTGGCGCTGCAAAAAGCCCCTCAGCATCAGGCAGAAAGCTGGATCGTCATCAATCAGAAGTATCTTTGGCATAATAGATTTTACGTGTTACTACCCGCCGGGTGAGTGCAGGAAGCTACTAAGTAACGATTTTTACCAGCGTATTGTTCTATCTGGCTTCGTTTCCGCCAATATAACTCCTTTTTTAATGCCCATAAAACAGCAGCGCCCCCGCTGTGAAACGGGGGCGCTGCTGTAGATTATATATAAAGCCTTTGCGGCGTGAACTAGCTTTCTATTTTCTTGCCAGTCTCGTCGAAGCGTACCGTTACCGGCTGCTTGTCAGCGTTAATAAACTGCACTTCGTAAGTGGCAGGAGCTCCATCCTCGGCAGGCTGTACTTTAAAAGCCTCGCCCATTGTCCAGCCCTGGTACTCTTCGCCGGTAACAATAGCCTCTTTCACGGCATCCGGAAGCTCTTCAGGACCTATTTTCTGTTTTCCTTGCGCCTGCTCCTGCTGTGCAGGCTGCTGGGCAGCTGTTGGGGTAGCCGCTTCCTGCGCCTGGGCTGTAAAGCCAGCCAGCGCAAATGCCGCCGCTAATACACTTATCTTATTCATATTATTTGTTCGTCAGAGTTATACTTTTAGGATAATTACTTCACGTCACCTGCTGCTTCCGCTGGTGCAGCGGCAACCGGCTTACCAGTTTCATAGAAACGGGCTACAGCCTGCTTCTGCTCAGCGTTAGTGAAGTATACTTCGTAAGTTGCTTTGGCGTCAGCACCTGCCGCGGCATCTGGAGCTACTTTATATACTTCGCTAACCTGCCAATCTTTCAGGGCTTCGTTTTGCAGGGCTTGCTTTACACCTTCAGGCAACTCCTCCTCCGTGATTTGCTGCTTGTTGGCGTCCTGCTGCTCCTGCACCTGCTCTGTTTGCGGCTGCTGAGTAGAAGGGTTGTTTTGTGGTTGTGTTTGTGCTGTTGCTTCTGTTGATATGAATCCGAATGCCGCGAAGGCAAACGCTAATACAGTTACTTTTTTCATGGTCTAGTTCAGTTATAAAAATTATTCTGTTCTGCCCTTTCCTTATGAGATAACTGTGCCAAAAACGAAACAAACCCATAAACACCTGTAAATCAACAACAAAACTAGGTTTAAAATTTTGCCTGCGTATTTTTTGTTTTGCTGATAATTTCTACAGTGTGGGGAGCTGCACCTCCAAGCTGTATCGTAACAGGGGCAGCAGTTGGCCAACCTAACCTGTCTTGTGCGGTTAAAGTATAAATCGGCAGCCAGTTGAGCCCGCTGTGCCACGGATTAGCCCGAAATTAACTAAATTAGCCCCATGAGCGAACCACGTAAGAAACTGTTTCTGTTAGATGCCCTGGCATTGATCTACCGCGCGCACTTTGCCTTCAGCAAGAACCCGCGCATCAACTCCAAAGGTATGAACACAGGCGCTGCCCTCGGCTTTACCAACACGCTGGTAGAGGTATTGCAGAAAGAGCAGCCCACCCATATCGGCGTCGCCTTCGACTCGGCCGCCAAAACCTTCCGCCACGATAATTTTGCCGATTATAAGGCCAACCGGCAGGCCCAGCCGGAGGATATCTCCATCGCCATTCCTTACTGTAAGAAGATTGTAGAGGCCTTTAACATCCCTGTCCTGATTATGGATGGCTACGAGGCCGACGACATTATCGGCACGCTGGCGCAGAAAGCCGAGAAAGCCGGTTTCGATGTATACATGATGACGCCGGACAAGGACTATTGCCAGCTTGTTACCGATCATATCTTTCTTTACAAACCGGCCTTCATGGGCAACGCCATCGAAGTATGGGATGTGCAGAAAGTGTTGGAAAAATGGGAGGTGGAGCGCGTGGAGCAGGTTATCGACATACTTGGCCTGCAGGGCGATGCCGTGGACAACATCCCGGGCATCCCGGGTATTGGCGAGAAAACAGCTAAAAGCCTTATCCAGCGCTTCGGCTCTGTGGAGAACCTACTGGCCAACACCGACCAACTTAAGGGCAAGCAGAAGGAGAACGTGGAGAAATTCGCCGACCAAGGCATGATGTCGAAAGAGCTTGCCACCATCCACTGCGATGTTCCCATCGGGTTCAGCGAGGAAGGCCTGCATTACGATGGCCCGAATGAGGAGCGCATCACAGAGCTGTTTGCCGAGCTAGAGTTCCGCCAACTGACGCAGCGCGTGCTGGGCAAAAGCCTGGGAGAGGCTGCTACCGCCCCTTTGGCAAAAGGCGCTAAGAGAGGCAAGGCCGTGGACTCAAACCAAACGTCTTTATTTGGTGCCCCTGCAGTGGCAGAAGAGACTGAGGTAGCAGAGGAAGCTTTGCCTGCCGCCATGCAAAGTATAAAAACCACGCTGCAGGATTACCACCTCATCAACACGCCGGAGCTGCGCCAGAGCCTGATCCAGTATCTTTTAAAGCAAGACGAAATTTCCTGGGATACCGAGACCACAAGTATAGACGCGATTACAGCCAGGCTGGTGGGCATGTCGTTCTGCTACCGCCCTGGCGAGGCCTATTACGTGCCTGTTCCGCATGATAACCTGAAGGAAGCACAAAGTATAGTTGATGAGTTCAGACCGGTATTGGAGAACGCCAACATCTCTAAGATAGGCCAGAACATCAAGTATGATATCCTGGTACTGAAGAAGTATAACCTGGAGGTGCAGGGACCGCTTTTTGACACCATGCTGGCGCACTACCTGCTGGAGCCAGAGATGCGCCACAACATGGACGTGCTGGCCGAGACTTACCTCAACTACAGCCCGGTGCCCATCACCGACCTGATCGGCCCGAAGGGCAAGAACCAGAAAACCATGGCTGACCTGGAGCCGGAGGAGGTGAAGGACTATGCCTGCGAGGACGCAGACATCACACTACGACTGAAGTTATACTTTGAGCCGTTGCTGCAGGAGCAGGGGCTGATGAAGCTCTTCCGCGACGTGGAGAACCCGCTGGTGCAGGTGCTGGCCGACGTGGAGAACGAAGGCGTAACCATAGACTCCGAGGTGCTGGCCGACTACTCCACACAGCTTGAGAGCGAGATCATCCAGATAGAGAAACGCATTTTTGAGATTGCCGGCGAGCAATTTAACATTGGCTCCCCGAAGCAATTGGGCGAGATACTTTTCGATAAGCTGGAGCTGCACGGCAAGTCCAAGATCAAGAAAACCAAAACGGGCCAGTATGCCACCGGCGAGGAGATCCTGATAAAGATGGCCCCGGAGCATGAAATTGTCCGGCTTATACTTGACCACCGCCAGCTCAGCAAGCTGAAGTCCACCTATATCGATGCGCTGCCGCAGCTGGTGTGCGAGCTAGACGGGCGTGTGCATACTTCCTTTAACCAGGCTGTAACCGCCACCGGCCGCCTCAGCTCCACCAACCCCAACCTGCAGAATATCCCGATCCGGACGGAGCGTGGCCGTGAGATCAGGAAAGCCTTTGTGGCCCGCGACAGCAAGCACCAGATCATCTCTGCCGACTACTCGCAGATAGAACTGCGCATTATGGCAGATTTTAGCGGCGACCCTACGATGAAAGAAGCCTTTAAGAACGGGCTTGACATTCACGCTTCCACCGCCAGCAAAGTGTTCCACGTGCCACTGGAGCAGGTGGACAGCGAGATGCGTCGCAAAGCCAAAACGGTGAACTTCGGTATCATCTACGGCATATCTGCCTTTGGCCTGGCAGAGCGCCTGGGCATCCCACGCCGCGAGGCTGCCGACATTATTGAGGCATACTTCCAGGAGTTCCCGGCCGTGAAGGAGTACATGGATAGCGCCATTGCGAAGGCACGAGAGCTGGAGTATGCCGAGACTGTGCTGGGCCGCCGCCGCTACCTGCGCGACATCAACTCCCGCAACCAAACGGTGCGTGCTTTTGCCGAGCGCAATGCTATCAACGCACCTATGCAGGGCACGGCTGCCGATATCATTAAGATCGCCATGATCAACATACACGATTACCTGCGCCAGGAAAAGCTAAAAACCCGCATGATCCTACAGGTGCACGACGAACTCCTGTTCGACGCCCCAAAGGAGGAGATAGAGATCGTGACGCCGAAGATCGTGGAACTGATGACAAATGCCCTGCCGCTGAGCGTACCGATGGAAGTTGGCCTGGGCGTTGGCGACAACTGGCTGGAGGCGCATTAAGGATCAGGCTTCTCAGCATTTAAGGGTGCGCAGGATTTTATAAGTATAGATCTCAGGAAGATACTGATTTATTAAAGTATAGCCATCCGTTATTCCTGTTTCAGACGAATAAAAAAAGCACCTCTTGCGGAGGTGCTTTTTTGTTGTTTTATACTTTCAGGCAGCTTACTGACGGCCCGGGAAAAGTACGGCGTTGTACTGTGTGATGTCTGCTTTCGGCACGTTGGCGTTATACTTAGCATTAATAGCATCAATAACCTCGTTGGCTATCACGGCATAACCTCTCGGGGTTGGGTGTACACCGTCCAGAGAGAACAGGTTACCGGAAATGAATGCCGGAGAGTAGGCCACGTTGTTGGCAGCAAAGCCTCCCTGAATAGACTTAAAGTATGCGTTGGCATCGAACATAGCCAGGTCGCGGGCAGTGGCCTGCTCCTTGATGATCTGGTTATAACCGTCAGTGGCAGCCTTGATCCTAGCCTGCTCTACCGGGTCCAGCACCAAAGCGCTTGGCAGCGGATTGCCTGCTGAAAGGCCAAACATCGCAGTAGTGTCAATCGCATAGTTTACCAAAAGCTGCGTTAAGGTAAAATTTATCACTAATTCATTACTGCTTTTGCTCATCTGCTTTGCAAGGTCTTTCCAGTACTTACCTGTTGGCTGGCCAACAAGCGTTGCATAAGAAGAGGCTGTCAGCGGGAAGTATATGCCGTTTTCTGCAGCACCAATCTGAGCCGCCGCAAATGGCATACGGTCTCTGCCTGATCCTGTAAGCGCTACCATGCCCGGGATGTTGTTTGCACCCAACAGCTGTTTAACAGACGGGCCAAGCGTTGTAAAGAAAGGCACAGAAGTAACATCTGGCACAGTCATCAAAACGCCTTTCTGGTCATCTGCTGTTAATACATCCAGCAACTCAGTGAAATTGGCATCGAAATCAGCAACTGGCGTGATTCTGTATTTCGGATCGCTTTCGAAAGCACCACCGGAAGTAGCATAGCCCAGCACATCGTTCTCGGCCATCCACACACTAAAGAAAGTATGGTTGGCTGCCTGCGCCTGCTCCTGCACATACTGCAGGTACGTTTGCATCGGGTTATCGGTCAGGCGCTCAAAGTATGGGTTCCCAAGCGTGCTACCATAACCTTGTGTTTTGATATCAGCTGTTTTGATGCCCGGGACAGCCAGGTTATTAACGTTCTCAGTATACTTAGTGTATAGTGGACCGCCATCCTCATTCTGCCCACGCACTGCCAGGTTGCTTGTAACCGGCTGTGTAATTGGCAAGCCCTGTGGCGTAAAACCAGCTAGTCTTAAGTAGCCGGAGCCGTTTGCCTGCTCCTCAGGGAAAAGCGGCTGCTCAAACGCACCGCCACCAGCTTTCTCGAACTGCCGGGCCAGAATGGCCGGAAGAGATGCCTCCTGACCAGGACGGGTTAAGCCGTTATCGGCGTAGCCTGCGCTCAGAGAGTTACCCACAGCAATGTAAGAGCTAAAGTCAGCCGTACCCGCACTTGATGAAGGCGTATCTATCTCAGGGTCGCAGCTGGTAAGTAGCACACCGGCAAAAAGGGCCAGCGCACCGGTTTTATAGAATAAGTTTTTCATATTCGTCTGGAATTAGAAATTATAAGTTAAAGCAAGACCAGGGATGTAGGCCACCGACTTATAGGTACCGGCAATACCTCCTGATTTGTCAGAAGCATCGGTACGCTCTTTTTTGTTGATATAAAGGAAAGAAGCGTCCAGTTTGATGTTCTCGGAAACGCTGTAGCCCAAACCTACTGACAAGCCGCGTGAGTCTGAGTCTGGGGTTTCCGGCGTCAGGTAGCCGTCTGCTACTGGCGTGCTATCGTAATATGCACCGGCACGCAGGGCCAGGGCGTCTGTGGCTTTATACTCAGCACCGATACGGTAGATGTAGGCATCCTCGTAGTTACGGGCATTTTCAGTAAAGTTGCTGCCGTTCACGGCATCCTGGTAATCAAAGCGCAGGCTTTCGTAAGCGCTCCACTCCACGCGGTTCACGTCAACGGCAATGGTCAGGGCCTCTGTCGGCATAAAGCCTACACCAACCGAAAGGGTGGCAGGCAGCGGCAGCGAAGCAGCAAATTTTGTATCCGGGAAGCGAGACTTAAGCGACGGAGCCACGGTAAAGGTAGCATTGCCTTCTTCCACGTCCACGTCTACTTGCGAGCGGTAGTTAATACCCAAAGATAGTTTCTCTGATGGCTTAAAGTAGACACCCACATTGTAGCCAACGCTTGTTCCGTCGCCATCAAGCTCGGCACGTCCATAGTTTCCAGCCTCGTCCTGCACCGGAATGCCGCGCTGCAGGTTCACCTTACCTTTAACATAAGTAAGGCCTGCACCAATGCCAATCTTGTCTGTAATAGCATAACTCAAAGTAGGCTGGAAGAAAATAGCAGAAAGAGACAGCTCCTCCAGGCCAAAGCGGCCGCTCCACTCAGTGCCCCACTTGGCAGTGCTGCCAAACGGCGTATATACCCCCAGTCCGGCGGCCAATTTATCGTTGATTTTATACACAGCGTAAACCTGGAAAGGCGTTCCCACAGGGTTATCTGTTCTGGCGGTAACCTCGTTGCTCTCCGGAGCTGAATAAGCAATTTTAGAGAAAAGTGCACTTGCACCGATCGTAACGCCGTTTTCGCGCACATGACTCATGGCACCCGGGTTAAAGAAGATGCTGGATGTACCAGTTACCAGACCGGTGCCTGTGTGGCCCATACCTATCTGTCGCTGGCTGGCCAGGTTTACCTGGTAGCCCCCGGCCATGGCCGACGCCGAAAGGAGCGTGCCACCGAGTAAGGCTAAAATTCTGCTTTTCATAAAGTCTAATTAGTTATTGTAGGGAGATAATTGCTCTAAACAAATATATGCTTATTCCAGCGGCTCACAATACTTTTTCAAATATTTTTCAAAACGAGTCGAAAACCAATACAAGGGCTTCCTGGCTTGTGCTTTAAGAGCGAGAAAAAGCGCCTCTCTTTATTCCCGCCATAGCTCCTAAACAGCGTCTGGCAGCCTGCCCCGGCTGTCAGGTATAAGCCGCTGCACATGGCCTCTGGCCTGCCCCCGAACCATACGGGAGCGGCAAAGTATAATATTATCCTGCAGCAGGGCCTATCTTATTTGCACGCCTTGCGTTTAAAAACTCCTGAACTGAAAGTGAACAACATGTACGATGTGATAATAATAGGCGGTGGCCCCGCCGGGTTGAATGCTGCCATGATACTAGGCCGCTCGCGCCGAAAAGTGATTCTGCTGGACAGCGGAAAGCCCCGTAACCGCTGGGCCAGAAACATGAACGGCTTCCTGAGCAGCGACGGCATGGCCCCCAAAGAGTTTATAAAGAAAGGGCGCGCGGAACTCGCCAAGTATAACGTGGAGTTGGTGAACGTGGAGGTGGTGAGCGCCACCCATACCAAAGGTAATTTTGTGGTAGATGACAAGAATGGCAAAGTATACCGCTCACGCAAGTTGCTGCTGGCTACCGGCCTGAAAGATACGCTTCCGGAGTTGGAAGGGGTGGAGGAGATGTACGGTAAAAGTATACACCACTGCCCTTACTGCGACGGCTGGGAAAGTCGCGACAAGGCTATTGCCGTGTATGGCCCAGAGCGCCATGGCATAGGCCAGGCACTCGCCATGACGAACTGGAGCGGCGACGTAACCCTCTACACCGACGGAACCAACGACTTGCGCCACGAGGATCTGGAACTGCTGAAACGAAACGAGGTAAAGGTGGAAAGGGAGAAAATCGTGCGTCTGGAGGGAGCTGACGGCATGTTACAGCATATTGTGTTATACAATGGGGAGAAGCGCCCGCAACAGGCCATGTTTTTTTCGCTTGGCACCGACCAGCAGTCTGACCTGGGCCAGCAGTTAGGCTGTGAGTTCACGAGCGATGGTGTTATAAAGACCAGAAGGCTGCAACACTCCAACATACCCGGCCTCTTTGTTGCCGGCGATGCCGCCCGCGATATGCAGATGGTGATAGTTGCCGCGGCCGAAGGCGCCAAAGCCGGCGTGGCCATCAACATAGAGCTGCAAGAGGAGGACAGGAAGTAGGGTGGAAAGCTATAAAGTATAACCCGAAAACACCTGATTTCCTGCCTAAGCCAAGCGAGGGGTTAGGCAGGTTGGCGGCGCACTGCAGAAATGCTGACCGGGAAATTTAGGGAAGAATGGCTTTGAGTCATACCAAAACGGGGCTGCATATGTGCTCGGAAGGTTGGCTTCAGCCAAGCATTCCGCAGCAGCCTTGCTCCTTTTAGGGAGGGCTTAGCGCGTAGCAAGTATAAATTAACCAGGCACTACTGCCTTGCCAGGCTCCTGTGGCACCGACTGGAACAAGTGCTCGCGCAGGCAATAGCGGTAGCCGTGCACCAGTAGGTGCATCTTCAGGTTTTCAACGGCTATCGGTTCATTCTCGTCTACCTCTCGGGTGTTTGAGAATCGTATCTCGCTGGCATCTATTATCGTCACCACACCCGGCCCGAACACCTCTACCTGGTCACCCTGTTTAATAATAATGCCCGTCTCTTCGCTCAGTCCTATACCCACATACTCGGGGTCGTGGGCAACGGCATGGGCCAGGCGGCCGAAACGGCCCCGCTCCGCGAAGTGGGTATCTATGTAAATATTTTTGATAAAGGAGCAGCCCCGGGTGGTTTTCATTTCGCCTTTTATAAGGGAGTAATGGCCATAGCCGTCGTAGATCATGCTGTCTGACATGATGGCCGCGCCAGCGCTGGTGCCAGAGATGATGATGTTCTCGGTGCGGTAGCGGTGGCGCATCAGGCGTAGCAGTTCCGTATCGTTCAGGAAGCCGGCCAGCCGCACCTGGTCGCCGCCGGTAAAGAACACAACATCAGCCTTTCCTATTCGCTCCAGGTACTCCGGCTTATCGGCCGGGTTGCGCTCATCTATGTGCATAAAGCGCACATTATGGCAGCCCATTTCTTCAAAAGCCTCTTTGTAAGCCTTGCCAGACTCTTCGGGTGTTCTGGTGGCCGTGGCAATTACTTCTATATGCGAGGTAATAGCACAGATTTCGGAGTGGATAAGCTTGAGCAGCCCTTCGTCGTCTCCTCCGCCCAAAGCTATTAGTGTTCCTTTTACTGATTCCATAGGTGCATCTACACTTAAATTGCTTTCTTATACTACAGAAATCCGAATCTGGTTGATTTGTTCCGGCAACCTGGAAAGTATGCGTTGGCTATAGCACTGATTTGCAGCTAAAAACAACCGGCGCCACCTCTCATGCTTTAGTGCTTGTACGTGGCACCCGCAACAGAGGCGCTCCCCATCTTAAACCCTCTTCACGAATGGCTGGTCCATGCTGTCTCCGGATAGCTGCTGTTATACTTAAGCAAAGGGTTTCTGAAACGGCAACGTAATTATTATCTACTCAGCAGGTTGTGCTGCTGCAGGAGAGATAAAAAAACTGTCCGGTGCCGTACAGCAAAGTGTACGGCACCGGACAGTTTTCATCGCGCTGCACCCATCACAAATCCACATAATCAGCTGTAAATCAATAACTTATTTAGTTTGGCACACAACATGTATTAGCTGAATCAGAAATAAAAAAATTTATAGCATCCCAAGCAACCATATGACTTAAGTTGCTATCTATTAATACAGAAACTGAAAAGAAATCGAAAACCAATTAATACTTACTACTATGAAAATCGTGATCGTAATCCTCGCATTAATGACTGGCATGGGAGCCTCTATCAAACAATCAGCAAAAGAAATGGAGCAAGTTAAAAAGCGCCTGGAGCTGAACGAGTACAAAAGCTACCCTAACCTGTTGCCAGAGGTTGAGATCGTTGCCCCGGCTATTAAGTAAGGCACCGCTCCTCCTAAAACTAAATCAGTCCCTAAAACACCAAACCAAATAAAACCATGAAAATCGTAATCCTAATCTTCGTAATCCTGTTGGCCGTTGGCGCCACAATTAAAAACTCAGCCAACGAAACAAAAAAAATCAGTGAGCGCCTGGAGCTTAACAAGTACAAATCGCAGCCTAACCTGTTGCCTGTGGTAGAGATTGTCGCCACCCGCGCCTAAGGTTTGATGCATCAGCAAAAGAAATAGAACTATGAAGACCCTGTTCCTGATCATCGCTGTACTTGTAGGCTTATACCTTGCCGGCAAAGATTTGCTTCGGGATGTGATGCCTACCACTGATTGCCCCACACAAGTGGCTGCGCGCCAGCAGTTGCTTGCTACTGCCCCTGCACCAGCCTCAGCCTATACTTACACCATAGGCTGAGGCCTTGGTTATACCTCTTTTGAATAGTGGCCTTCTGTGTTAAAAGCATAGCTGAGGCTACTGGTTATTCTTATTCTTGAAGATATCAAGTATGCGGGGCTTCTGCTCTTCCTGCTTGCGGTTCTTCCTTCGCCTGTCATCGTCGTCGTCGCCCTGCCTGCCAAACGGCCATATCTTCTTTTTCTCTTTTTTCTCCTTCACGATAACATAGCGTATAGACACGCCGGAGGAAAGGTGCACCCAGTCGTCGTGGTTGATGTGCACGGCCGGTTTTACGTCGGCGGCGAGCAGGAAGGGTAAACCGTTCACCTTGTATTCGACCCCCAGGATACCGTCCACACCGGTAAAAACGCCGCTGTCTTTCAGGTTGCCTATGTGGCCGCCCGCGCCCAGGTAATAGTTAAAGCGCTTGCCAAGTATGGGCCGGTGCCACTCGTATAGCACGGTGCCGCTGTACTCGCGTGAGCCTACCTGCACGATGCCCTCCAGGGTGCCCTTCTCGTGCAGCTTCTGCTGCACGCTCACGCCAAAGCGGTCGCTCTCCAGGCGCACGCCGGCTGCTGTTCTATACTTCTGCGCCTCGGCGGCCATACTTAGCCCGCCAAGCAATACCATCAACAAGAGTAATCTCTTTATCATAAACAACGGTGAAATTTCTGGTGCTGTTGCTGCAAATACCTTACCTAACGCGGCAGGGGCCTAAAGATAAAGTATAAACAGGAGAAGCCCGCCATGCTATTTTACTTCCTCAGCGGCAGCGGCTGTTTGTTTTTCAACTGGATTTCAGTAGATTAACTTCTTCTTAGCGCACCTTAAAACTATAAAAACATGAAAAAAATCTTCGCCTGGGCACCTGCTGCCTTTGCCGTGGCAACCCTGCTTGCCGGATGCCAGAACACTACATCTGTCGAGAACCAGACAACCGAGCCGGTGGTGCAGACCTACACCATTGAGCAGTTTATGAACACCACCTCCATTACGGGAAGCGATTTCTCGCCCGACAACTCCAAGATCCTGTACTCCAGCAACCAAACCGGGGTGTACAATGCCTTTGAGGTGCCGGTAACGGGAGGGGAGCCGCGCCAGCTTACCAACTCAACGGACAACTCGGTGTTTGTGATATCTTACTTCCCGAAAGATGAGCGCATTTTATACTCCAGCGACAAGGGCGGCGATGAGATTACGCACCTGTACGTGCGCAACACCGATGGCACCACCAAAGACCTGACGCCGGAGCCAAAGGCCAAGGCAAGCTTTGCAGGATGGAGCCACGACCAGAACAGTTTCTTCTTCCTGTCTAACAAGCGCGACCCACGGTATTTCGACCTGTATGAAATGGACCTGCAAACGCTTTCGCCCAAGCTGGTGATGCAGAACGAGCAGGGCCTCGATGTGGCAGCCATCTCCCGCGATAAGAAGTACATCGGGCTGGTGAAAAGTATAAACACCAACAGTAGCGACATGTACCTGTACAACACTGCCACAAAGCAACTGAAGAAACTGACCGACCATAAGGAAGACATCAAGTATGCGCCCGAGGCATTTACCCCGGACGGCAAGCAGCTATACTTCCTGACCGATGAGGGCGGCGAGTTTATGGAGCTGAAGAGCTATGACATCGCCACAGGCAAAACCGCGGATGTGGAGAAGGCCGACTGGGATATCCAGTACACTTATTTCTCCCGCGACGGCAAGTATAGGGTGACCGCCATCAACAACGATGCCCGCACCGAGGTGAAAGTATACGACACGGCAACAGGCAAGCAGGTGCAGCTACCCAATGTGCCTGCCGGCGATATAACCGGGGTGAACTTCTCGGACGATGAGAACCTGATGGCTTTTTACGTGAACAGCCCCACCTCCTCCAGCAACCTCTACGTGCACGACTTCCGGAATAACAAGACCACACAGCTAACGGACACCATGAACCCGGAAATCAACCCCGAAGACCTGGTGAAAACCGAGGTGATCCGCTACGAGTCTTACGACGGCCTGAAGATACCGGCCCTGCTGATGAAGCCCAAGAATGCCAGCGCAGACAACAAAGTGCCTGCCGTACTTTGGATACACGGCGGCCCGGGCGGACAGACACGCCTGAACTACAGCCCGCTGATGCAGTACCTCGTAAACCACGGCTACGCGGTGCTGGCGGTGAACAACCGGGGCAGCTCCGGCTACGGCAAAACCTTTTTCGCGGCCGATGACCAGAAGCACGGCGACGTGGATCTGAAGGACGTGATAGAAGCCAAGAAATACCTGACCGAAACAGGTTATGTGCAGGAAGACAAGATTGGCATTATGGGTGGCAGCTACGGCGGCTATATGGTGCTGGCGGGGCTTGCCTTTACGCCGGATGAGTTTGCCGTGGGCGTGAACCTGTTTGGGGTGGCCAACTGGCTGCGCACGCTGCAAAGCATACCGCCATACTGGGAATCATTCAGGGAGGCACTGTACAAGGAGATGGGCAACCCCGAAACGGATTCCGCCGCCCTGTACAACAAATCGCCGCTGTTCTTTGCCGATCAGATCAAGAAGCCGCTGATGGTGCTGCAGGGAGCCAACGACCCGCGTGTGCTAAAGGTAGAGTCGGATGAGATTGTGGAGGCCGTAAAGAAGAACAACGTGCCGGTGGAGTATGTGGTGTTCGACGACGAAGGCCACGGCTTTGTGAAGAAGGAGAACCAGATAGAGGGCTACAGCGCCATCCTCACGTTCCTGGACACGCACCTGAAAGGCAAGGATACAAATGCCTCTTCCGGCGCAGGCACTGAGTAAGTATAAAACAGGGCAGGCGGCACCCTTGCCGCCTGCCCATACTTTTGCTAGTTGCTAATGGTTGCCGCGTAAGCCCCGGCTGGCCTTTTTCTCAGACTGCTTCTTCTTGCTTTCCAGCCTACGCCGAACGCTGGAGCGGGTAGGTTTGGTGGCCTTGCGCTTCTTCTGGCGGGTTAGCGCCTGCCGCAGCAGTTCGTAGAACCGCTGCACGCACAGCTCCTTGTTCTGCAGCTGGCTGCGCTCGGTCTGGCACACCACCTGCAGGTATCCCTCGCTGTTAATGCGGTTGCCCAGTTTCTCCTGCACCAGCGCCTTCTCCTCCTCTGAGAGCAGCTCCGAGCTCTCCACCTGAAACCGCAGCTCCACCTTGGTGTTTACCTTGTTCACGTTTTGTCCGCCGGCGCCGCCGCTCCGCGATGCCTGAAACTGCAGCTCCCGCTCAAACCCTCTGCCCTCTAAATTATTCATCCTCTGTTAGTAAAAAATATCCTCTTAATAATGTAATTTTACACCTGTGATACCAGCCCTGTGCGGCGTTTACGAGCGACAGCGGCTAAAGCTACTTTAACTACTCTAAAAATTATGAAAAAAACATTTCTCGCGGCGCTGTTTATACTTGGCAGCCTGCTTCCAGCCCTAAGCCAGGCGCAGCAAAAACAGTTCTTCTTTACCACCTCCGACAGCGTGCAGCTGTATGTGCGCATAGCCGGCGAAGGCAAGCCCTGTCTGTTCATTCACGGTGGCCCCGGCTCCTGGCCCAAATATTTCTATGCCCTTGGCGGCGATGTGGTGGAGCAGGACCTGCAGATGGTCTACGTGGACCAGCGCGGCTGCGGCCGTTCTGGTGGTTCTGATAGAAACGACTACTCCCTGGCCCGCATGGTGCAGGATTTTGAGGAGCTGCGCCAGTACCTGGGTTATGACAAGTGGCTGCTGATGCCGCACTCTTTCGGGGGCACCATGGCAACCGAATACGCCTACCAGCACCCGCAGCAGGTGCAGGGGCTCATCTATGTAAACAGCACCCTCAACATCAACAACTCTTTGGAGAGCTACGTGAACGAAGGCGCGCGCTTCCTGCAGGTGCCGGTGTCAGAGCTACGGAAGCCGGGCGAACCGGTGGGGCAGGCGCTGGGCGGCGTGGTGCAGAAACTGAACGAGCAGGGGTTGATGTACAAAATGATGTACCGCGACAAAGCCATGTTCGATGCCATGAACGCCGTGATGGACACTACCCTGAACTGGCAATTCGGCTCCAAGGTGTGGGGCTACGAGGAGTATGGCCAGGACTTCACTGCCAAAACCGCAAGTATAAAGCTGCCGGTGCTGGTGTTTTCGGGCAAGTATGATTACTCCATTGGGCCGGAGCATTATAAAACATTTAAATTTCCCAAAGCCAGCTACCGTGTGATGGAAACCGGCCACTGCCCTTACCAGGAGCAGCCGGAGCAGTTCCGGAAGCATGTGAAGGCTTTTGTGGCAAAGCTCAATTAAGCAGGAAATACCTCATATCTGCCGGGGCCGGTTACTGTAAAAGTAGCCGGCCCCGCTCGTTTTAGAACACCGTGAACATTAGCCTTGTGCTATGCGTTAATTTACTGTACACTAACGCATAAAGCCGATGAAATGGTCGCTGAACTTAGGCAGGGTGGCAGGTATAAAAATACTGGTACACTGGACATTTGTGCTCTTGCTGGGATGGGTGGCTTTTACCGAGGCGCAGCGCGGCAGCGATGCAGCAACTATACTGCTGGCCATCGGGTTTATACTGGCTGTTTTCTTATGCGTGGTGCTGCACGAGCTAGGTCACGCCCTCACGGCGAAACACTACGGCATCAACACCAAAGTAATCACCTTACTGCCTATCGGCGGTGTAGCCAGCCTGGAGAAGATGCCCGAAAAGCCCAAGCAGGAGCTGCTGGTAGCCTTAGCCGGCCCTGCCGTTAACGTCGTGATTGCATTTATACTTTGGATGGTGCTCCCCTCGCTGCAGGGTGTGCCAGCAGAGGAGTTTTTTATGCGCATCACGCCTGCCAATTTCCTTTATCTGCTGCTTTTTGTGAATGTGGTGCTGGTGCTGTTTAATGCCATCCCTGCCTTCCCGATGGATGGTGGGCGTGTGCTGCGGGCGCTGCTGGCCTTTAAGCTGGGCCGCGTGCGGGCTACCCAGATTGCGGCCAACCTGGGGCAGTTGCTGGCCATTTTCTTCGTGTTCATAGGCTTTTTCTATAATCCCTTCCTTATTCTGATAGGGGCTTTTGTCTTTTTCGGGGCTTATTCTGAGAACATGGTGGTGCAGCACCTCGACTTTTTGCGCGGCCACAGCGTGCGCGAGGGCATGATGACCAACTTCGTGACACTTACCCCAACCAACACCGTGCGCGATGCCCTTAACAAGCTGCTCACCGGCTCGGAGCATGAGTTTATTGTGGAGGATGAAGGTGTGGTGGTGGGCACCCTTACCCGCTCACAGCTGATACAGGCGGTAAAAGAAGAGCAGATGGAAACTCATGTGGCCAAGGTCATGTCGGCGGAGGTGAAGACCTTTAATGTGCAGGATAAACTCTCCGAGGCCTATACCGAGCTGCAGAAAACCCGCGTTCCGCTGTACCCTGTACTTGAAAACGGCCGCCTGGCCGGAGTTATCAACACCGATAACATCAACGAGTTTATTATGGTAAAGTCTGCCCTGATGCATTGATGGTTGTTGATTATTCGCTGTTCGTTCTGCGGATATCATAAGTCATCATCTGCCAGAGCTGTGGCTTTTTACCTCTCCGGGATTTCTAAAATTTCTCTTCGAGCCACAGAAACGCACTACTCAGGGCAAACAACACGAAGAACCAGATCAACGGCAGCGGCTCCGTTTTAAAAGCTACAGCGGCCCCGGCAGGATTTATACTTTGGTGTGTGGCAAAAGCCTGCGTGGCGGCCCGTCGGGTGGCTACACTTTCAAACTCCCAATCAGAGGTATCCTGCACATAGAAAAAGTATGGCGCGGCATTAGCGGTTTCTACTTTATGCCAGCCGCTGCTGCGCGGCCAGAAAGTGGCGCTATACTTTTCAGGCTGATACACCTGCTGGGCAAGCGGCAGGTTTATACTTGTAGAGTCCGCCAGGTTGGTAACGGTGGCGGTTGGGGCGGTGGCTAAAGTATAATCTGTGAAGGAAAGAACAGCCGGCTGGTTAGGGTGCGGTGCCTGCGGTTTTTCCAGTTGCCAGAACTTCTCTTTTACCTGCTCTTTAGCGATGGCTGATAAAAGGGCAGCCCAATAGCTGGCGTATACTTTGTCTTTGCCCTCCAATACCCACGGGAAGGTTTGCGGCAGGTAACTTAGGGCCACTTTTCCCCAGCCGGCTTTTTTAGCGCCAGCCAGCAGGCTGTTGCCCTGCTCTGCGATTAGGCCCGTAACGGCGGTAGTGTTGGCTAACGTGTAAGGCGCTGCCGAGGCGGTGTTTGCCTCGCGGCCAGGCCACTCGGCGCGGGTGCTGCGCGTATCCTGCTGCGAGAGGCGCTTGCCCTGGAAGTCCGTAAAAAAGCTGGCGCTGCGGCTATTGGCTGGCTCGGTGGCGATGGTGAGCACCCCCAGGCCATCTTCCGTCACGGCGCGCTGCAGGGCTGCTCGTTGCCCCGCACTCATGCTTTGCAGCGCTTGTGGCTCGGTTATCACCACATCAAACTGCTGTAATAGTTTAGGGGTGATGCGGCTAAGGTCGGTTTTGGGCATGTTGAGCCACTCGCTCTGGCTGATATCCTTGCTCACGCTGGCCCGGAAAGCGACCCGGTGCTGTTGCCCGGCCAGATGGTTTTTCAGGAACTTAAACTCGAAAGACGGTGCGGAGGAAAGCAGCAGTATGCCCAGTTGTTGGTGCGGCGTTACCTGCACCGGCACCTGGCCCAGCGTATCGTTCCCGGCCAGTAAAGTATAAGTATGGCGGCCCTGCACGTTGGGTGTGTAGCGAAGCCGAAAGGTATGGGTGCTGTCTGCTGCCAGTTCTACAGAATCCCGGGCCTTGCCGGCGACATGCAGGTATAGCTTTATACTTTCCTTTTCTGAGGTATACTTTCCGGCCACCTCCACGGCTTCGCCCAGCTTTATACTTTGGGGCCAGCTTACCGACCGTACACCGGCCTGGGCGGGAGTGAGGTGAGGCTTTAGCTGAAGTTGCTTTAGCTGCTCCAGTTCCTCGTGCTGCAACCCATAGCCTAGCACGTGCACTGTTTCCAGGCCTGGCTGCAACTGCCGCAGCTCTGCCATTGAGCTTATTGCCTTTGCCTCCGATGCAGTTTGATACGCATACACCTGCGGCTCCGCCTCCAGCTTTTGCAGCACGGCTTCCAGCGAATCTGCCTCGAATCCCTCGGTTAAAAGTATGGCGGTGCCGGGGCTAATGGCCTGCTGCGTAACAGGCGGGAAAACCAGCAGCACCAGGCTCACGCCCGCCACGACACTGGCCAGCAGCCGCCACGCCAGCCGCTGCCGGTTAGGCCGACGCCAGGCCAGCCACAGCAGTAGCAGCACAATAGGTATAGCCAGAAGCCAGTAAGGTTGCATCATACTTTTTTCAAATTAGCGCGGGGGCAGCCCCAGCATGGCCCGGAAGTTCTCCTTGCCCTCCGGTAGTTTCTTCAAATTCTCAATAAGGGTAATGGCCCTGTTTACGCGCAACTGCGGACTCTTCACAGCCGACACATGGTTGAGCATGTAGCGCTGCATACCCGGTTTGAGCAGCAGGAAACGCCTGTTCCCTTCCTCATCCTGCCGCAGCAGTTCCTCTATTTCTTCTGGTATTTCGGTACCATATGGGCTATCATCCTTTTCCAGCGTAATAGTTACCGTGTCGTGCAGCTTTACCCCGAGCTCCTGCATGCGTTTTTTGCTGATGTTAATGTAGGCTTTGCCTTCGCCGAGTGCCATCAACCCACACTGAAAGGTGAGTTTTTGGTTGACGTTGCAGTGCAGGCGTATGTTTAAGGTGCCGAGTTGCTGTACCACTTCCTGCGGCACTTCCAGGTAGTGCATACCGGGCAAATGCTGTAGCAGGCCGATGTGGGTTTTAAACTGGATCATTTGTTGGTTCTGTTAATCATTTTCTGGCATTGAACAGGGTGTATATACTTAGCCGCTGCTTTCTGTAGCTTGACACAAGCAATCCTCCCCAGCTTCTGTTGATCCGCAGTCTTACTTGCCTATCGTTTCATTTCTACCCTTGGTGCGCTCTAGCCCGCGAGGGCTCGTCTTCCCGCATCGCGCTGTGTACATTTCCTTTGCTCCTGACGTCGCAATTTCGCTAAAGCGAAACCGGAAATCTACAAGGCGCTCAACGTGAAGACTGGGATCAGTTCTCGATAGCCACTGCTAACGGAGCTTGAATCGAACTCCCCTCCTTAGCCAAGGAGGGGCAGGGGTGGCTGGATAATCGTTTTCTGAAATTCCCCTCTCGGGAGGGGCCAGGGGTGGGTTAATCGTTCCCTAACTCGATACTCAGAACTCAGCACCCACAACTCACTTAAGCTGCTCCATATACTCCCTTGCCAACTTGCTCCTGACCGTCTGCTGCGGCTGTGGCGTTTGCGCTGCCGGTGGCAACAGATCAACCCAAGCCTTTTCCACAGAAACCAGGCACGAGCTGCACAACTTCTCCCCACGCTGCATTTCTGAAATTATTGTCCTTATATCCTGAAGCGCTTTTAAATTGCTGCCGGGTTTAGTGAACGACTGCTGCGCCAGTTCCTGACCCGCTTTCTCCAGCAAAGCCGCATCGGCTGGTTTATACTTGCCGCTCTGTTTGTACTTTGCCAGCCATTGCAGCGCCGTACGCGTGTTTGGCAGTTGCTTTTCGGCTTTAATGGTCCTGCTTTCCGATGGCGCGGTAATTTTGTTCAGCTCCCCCGAGAGGCGCAGTTCGGGTTCTTTAAGCGGTGGCGCTTCAAAACCGGTTTTGGCCACATAAGCCCGCTGCGACTGCTGCACCTCTTTCAGCATGCGCAAGGCTTTGTACTCGTAAGGCAGGGCTTCTTTAGGCTTATGCGTGCGCAGGCGCAGTTCGGCTTCCCACATCTGGGCCAGCGCTCCCTTTAGCTTGGCTTTGGTGGCGGGCTCAAAGAAGGTCGCTTCGCCTTCCTGGTCGTGCTTGTGCATGTAAGGGTCTAGCAGGGCTTCTGGGCTGTTCTTATCTGCAAATTCCTCGTGGTCATGTCCGTCACCTTCGTAGTGCCCTTCCTCACCCTCCGGTATACCGCCTCCCGGACCGATGCCGCTTTCAAACTCTTCGCCCAGGAACTTGCCATAGCGCAGGCGCAGCAGCTTTTGGTCGACGCCCAGGTTGTTGGAGCGCTCCTCAAACACAGACCTGCTAATGTTCTTCTGCTCCTTCAGTAGTTTTTCTGTATCGATGATGATCTGGCGCTGGCTGCGGAAATACTCCGGCACCGGGTTCACGCCCATCGACATATCAAAGCTCGACTCCACGATGGCGGTGTCCTCGATCTGCACAAAGTATGTTTCGGAGCGGGTGTAGCCACGGTGGCGGTCCCAGGCCTGCAGGTAAAAGTATAGCTCGTCGCCGTAGGTCATGCCCAGTTTCTGCAGGTCCAAGGTTTGCTTTACCGTGTAGTTTTTGGCGCTGCCACTCAGGTTCAGGTTGATTTTTTCTTCCCGGAATTTCACAGCCTCGCCGGTTCCCTTTGCCACGGTGGCGATCATGTTGGCCTCCCGGATGCCGTAGTCGTCGGTTAGCTGAGCCTGTAGCGTTACGCGCTGCGGCTGGCCAAACAATACCTCGGTATACTGCTCCGGCTTCTGAATTTGTATAGTCGGAGCATTGTCAGGGATAATCTCTAAAGTATAAAAAGCAGATTTTTGCCCGTTCAGGTTGATGGTGTAGAGCCCTGCGGCGGTAAAGCTGCGCGACAATGAATAGCTGTTGCCTTGCTGCTTAAAGTTGATAGGCTTTTGCTCGTTCACTTCGAGTTGCAACTGTGCGGGTTTGTTCGTGCTGATGCGCCAGGTAACGGTAGCACCCTCTTCAACACGCAGGTTAGGGCTCTCGGCGCGGTAAGCGCCTTTGCCTGTGTAGGCCGGCGGAGAAACAGATATCAAGATATTCTCAATTTTAGCGGCCGTATCGGCAGCGGCAACCGGCGCATCCGGAAAGTCAACTTTTATACTTTCGGGCTCAGTTGAGACAAGCGGAGCAGCAGGCAAATATAAAATCCCTACCGACAACAGCAGCGCCAGCCCCAGGAAAGTATAGGTGGCGGTGCTACGCAGGGTAAACGTCTTATCCTGCTCCGGGTGAAGCTGCTGCAAAGCCTCCGAAACGCGTTGCTGCTGTAGCTTTTGCAGCAGGTTGGCTGGCTCGTGCAGCAACAGCTCGGTACTGTCCTGAAGTTGCGGATACTGCCGGTTGAGGTGGCGGGCCACTTGCTGCAATGTGGTACTAGAAACAGCTCTCCATCGAAGTATAAAGTATAAGATGGCGCAGGCAAGTATAGCAATGGCGGTGAGTGCCAGCACAGGTGCCTCAAATTTCCAGCGCCAAAGTATAGCCGTGCCCAAAAGTATTGCCGCCACAGCCTGCAGCGCATACAGCCACAGTTTCGCCTGCACGTACTGCCTGCGAATGCGTTGGAGGATATGGATGCTCTCTGGTAAGGCCATTTATACTTTGCTGCGCCTGTTGGCGATTAGTCTCTCTATCAAAAATAAAACAAAGGCGGCCAAAACAAACCACTTCAGCAAATGCGTTTGGGTTGATTCCGTGGTGGTTTCTGCCGTCGCCTGTACCCGGTTCGCTGGCAGCAATTGCCGCTCATCTATAGCCCGGTAATCATACGTTGCATCAGGCTCAGGCAGGAGCAAAGGCAACAATAGCTCCGGTAGCTGCGCGCTTTGCCCCAGTTCGCTCCAGGCCGGGCCAAACCCACTCCGGAAAGTATAAATCTTGCCTCGGCCCATCGTTTTCACTAAGAGCAAAGGCTGACCGTTTGCCGTGGTCCAAAGCTGGCGTTGCTGTGCTGGCTCAAGCTGATTTACCTGATGCACTTTTATACTTGTGCCGCCTGTGCCCGCCAAAGTAGTGATCGTTTTCTGTGGTTCCTGCCCCTGTTGTACCCACACCTGTAAGCCTTGCTTTACCTGTTGGTTTATACGTTGCGGTACCTCCTCGTTCCTTAGCCAAAACACCCAGTTCGCGCTGGTTGTGTCGGAGCTGATGTGAATGGGCAGGCTCGTGTAGCTGCTGATGGCCTGCAAAGCCGCTTTGATGTAACGCGCTTCTGTCTGTTGTGCCTCGCTGGAAAGTATGGCTACCTGCAGCGGTTCGGTCTGTACTTTTACCTTGCTGCTGTTGCCTCCGGTGGAAGCTATTAGCGTACCCTGCTGGCGCTGAAGTTGCAGCTGCTGGTTGCCGGACAAGTTTATACTTTGGGTTGATGTGGCCGTTTTATACTTGCTGTAAGTGATGCCCTCGCGGGAGCTGTGGCCAAGTATGAGCAGTATGCTGTCGGGGGAGGTTTGGATAGCCGCCTGCAGCCAGTTTATACTTGCCTCGGTAGCCACCGGAATCCAGCGGATATGCTGGGGTATCGTTTCGGGGCGGGTTCCTGAAAAGTATTGCTGCTGGTCGGAGGTGAAAAGCCAGACGCTGTCCTGCGGTAATTTATACTTTGCAGCCAGGGCCTGCGAGAGGCTCCAGTAGTTTTCGTGGCTTACCAGGGTGCTGTCCTGCGTGCGACTGCGGATCTGTTGCCACGCCTCCTGCGGTATCTGCCTGAAATCGGAAGTATAAGTATGCAACGCATAGCCGCGCTGCAGCAGCGAGTCGATAGTGGGTGTGATGGGCTTGAGCGCAGAAGTGTAAAGTAGCTCCTGCCCAACAAATACCGCTTTGGCACCTTTGGGCTTTTGCAGGTCGTGCACCCAAACCGGCTGTGCCAGCGCCACGGCCAGAAGTATAAGTATAAGGCAGCGCAGCACCAGAAGCCAGAAGTTGTTTAGCTTGATACTACTCCAGCGGTTACTCGCCGAGGCCTCCAGCCAGCGCAGACTGCCCACCTTCACCGTCTTCCCCTGCCGTTTATTCCACAGGTGAATGGCAATCGGGATAAGTATAGCCGATGCTGCGAAAAGCCAGTATGGTGCTAGAAAGCTCAAGTTATAGTTAAGAGTTAAGAGTTAAAAGTTATGAGTTTGTGGAGCGGTTAACCCACCCTAACCCCTCCCTAGAGGGGAATCGGGATCGATTGTCATCCCCTACCCCCTTCTTTGTCGAGGGGCCTTACGCCCAAGGGGGACTTTTTCTGTTTTTGTAATCTTATATTCTTACTGCCGCAAGTTTTCAACTTGTGGCTTGCATTGATGTTGAGTTTGTAACTCAACTGGGCCAGAGGCCCAAACTATAGCTGGTCATGAGCGAGGACGCTCGCGCCATGAATATCTTTATCATACAAAACACCTATCAACAATTATTCACTCAATCACTCATTCAAAATTAAACTACCCATACAGCATCCGTTTCTGCAAGAACGTTCTTAGCGCCTTGTCCAGCGGTTCGTCGGTTACGAAGCGGTTGTAGGCGATTTGGTGGTTGCGCATGTCCTTTTCTGTTTCCTGAAGCCATTCTTGTTGTTTGGCTAAATAAACCTGCCTTTGCACAGCGCTGTTTACCTGTAGCGTCTGCCCTGTTTCTAAGTCCTCGAAGGTGAGGGTGCCGGTGTAACTAAACTCCAGTTCGTTGCGGCTCATCAGGTGAATCAGCAGCAGTTCGTGACCTTGCGCGCCCAGCTTAAACAGCAGGTCTTTTATCTCACTTTCATGCTCATACAAATCCGATAGGAAAACGGTCAGTTCTTTCTGCCGCCTGTCGGCAAACAGGTTGGCGGCCACCTCCATGCCTGGAAACTTACCCTGCGGCTTTACCTCCGCCAGCTGGTGCCAGAAGCGCTGCAGGTGCATGTTATCAGAGCGCGGCGTCAGGTTGATGAGTTGGTTCTCGTGCAGCACGTACAGCCCCACCGCATCGCCCTGCGTGGTGGCCAGGTACGCCAGCGAGGCCACCAGAAACCGCGCATAATCCATTTTGCTGATGCCGTTCACATCCTCATGTGCCATTGAGGCGCTGCCATCCAGTATAAACCGCACCGTGATGTTGGTGTCTACTTCGGCTTCGCGGATGTAATAGCGGTCGGAGCGGGCAAACATTTTCCAGTCGAGCTGGCGCAGGTCGTCGCCGGGTTGGTAGCTGCGGTATTGGCTAAACTCCAGCCCCGCCCCACGCCGCACACTCTGGTTCTGCCCCGCCAAAAAGCCCTCCACCACCGTTTTAGCCAGCAGCGGCAGATCTTTTATGGTAGCCAGTACCTTCGGGTCGATGAATTTGTGGGTGGTCAAGGTTGGGTAATTCTAAAAGGTTGCGCTTTTATTCTTGCCCCAAGTCCTTCTTGATAAAGAAAGTATGTTGTACAAAATTTTCCTTCAGAATTGGTTAACTTCTTCTTTTGCATTGAGTAACCTTTGCCATTTAGATAGTTAAGCAATAGTATGTTTTTTACTTCTAACTCCTCATCAAACTCAAGGTTAACCGGGAAATTATTTTCATTTGGATTTGGAGTGTGGATGTAAATGGCATCTTCTCTACTATCATTTTCATCGATTTCGATCCAGAACTGATAATCTTTAGGGTAAACTGATAACTTTTCTTTAACAAGCTCAGCTAGTTCAAAAAGAGCATCTAAATGCTGCTTTCGCGATTTCCAAGATATGTTGCCTAAGCCTAGATCATCAATATGTAAATGGTATAAGTCAAACCAAGATTGATCAGCACCACTAAAGTCTAGGGCCTCTGGCAGCTTCTGTTGTTTTAAATTTTCAAAATACCTTCTTAGCCCTCTATTTTTCATATAATTTGAATCTACACCAAACTTTGCCGCAACTTTAAATCCACCAGTTCCGCTTCAATAGCAGCCTCATCAAGTATAACATCTACCCCGCCGATTAACTCCTCACGTACTTTGAGCATGTACTTTTGAGTGTCGGTGTAGAGCACGATGGCGGCGTCGTAGTGGATGGCTTCGTCAAACTCCTGGTTCCAGTCTTGGTACACCTCTATCATCAGCACTTGCGACGACAGCACCTTTATCTCGGAGCAGAGCCCAGACTGCAGCAGTTTTTCTTTGCGAAGCGGCACTTTGCTTTCCTCTATCTCGAAGCCATAGTAGGTTGTTGAGGATCTGGAAGACAGCTTGTAGTCGGCGCTGATGTTGATGAAGCTCTGGTCGCCCCGGTTGGTTTTCAGGCCGATGGCAAATTCCGGAGCCCAGTACAGTATGTTAGTACCGGATGCTTCTACCTTTATCGTGTCTGTAAAGAAATAGCAGATGCGCTCTCCCAGCATCTTCCGCAGGAGGTTGGTTCCTGTTTCCGTCAGCTTTACAATGTCCGTCTCTTCCATCTGTTTCTGCTTTTGTTTTACAAATAGTATAAGCGAGTCTGGAGACTCGCGCCCACCCTACGTCACGGGTTAGATACCCGCGCCAGGTATTTTAACTCCCCTCCTTTGATAAGGAGGGGTAGGGGTGGTTGGATAGTCTATACCAGTACCTCTTTCGGCAGCTTTATACTTTGCAGCAGCTCATCTACCACTCTGTCAGGAGTGATGCGCTCTGCTTCGGCGGCGAAATTTACCAGCACGCGGTGGCGCAGCACGGGGTAGGCCATGGTAGTGATATCCTCCACGGTCACGGCGAAGCGGCCGTGCAGCAAGGCTCTGGCTTTGGCGGTAAGTATAAGTGCCTGCCCGGCTCTCGGGCCTGCTCCCCAGCGACAATACTGTTTTATAAAGTCTATACTTGTGCTGTCGGGGCGGGTGGCGCGTACCAGTTGGTTTACAAAGCCCAGGAGTTCATCGCTTATGCTTACCTCGCGCACCAGTTGTCGCAGCATAAGCACTTCCTCTCCGCTGATGACAGGTTGTACCTGTGCCTGGCGTGTGCCGGTAGTGCTGGATAGTATGTTTAGCTCTTCCTGCTCGGTTGGATACTTTATTTTGATGTACAGCAGGAAGCGGTCCAGCTGTGCTTCTGGCAGCGGGTACGTTCCGGCCTGTTCTATCGGGTTTTGGGTGGCTAGCAGGAAAAAGGGCTTGGGCAGGAAGTATGTTTTTCCGGCGTAGGTTACTTCGTGCTCCTGCATGGCTTCCAGCAAGGCTGCCTGCGTTTTGGGTGGCGTACGGTTTATCTCGTCGGCCAGCACAATATTCGAGAAGATAGGCCCTTCGTTGAACTTGAAAAAGCGCTTGCCGGTGGCGTGGTCTTCTTCCAGTACTTCGGTACCAAGTATGTCGGTTGGCATCAGGTCCGGAGTAAACTGTATTCTCCGGAAACCTAAGTCCATGGCATTGCTCAGGGTGCGTACCAACAGGGTTTTAGCCAGGCCGGGTACGCCTTCCAGCAGGCCGTGTCCACCAGCCATCATGGTAATGAGCACCTCGTCGAGTACCTCCTCCTGGCCCACGATTATTTTCTGTATCTCCTGCTTTAGCTGTGGGAGCTTTGCCAGCAGGCGGTTTATGTCTTGTTCAGTCATTTTATACTTTGTGATGACTTTTGGTAGTATGTTTTTAGACGCTCGCAGGAGCTGCGCACGCTGCGAGGTCTGTAGTATTTAGCTCGTTAGCGCATACATGATGATGTTCACACCAAACTTCGTATTATCCTCGGCCAGCCAACGCTTGTTTCTAAAGTCGTAATCCCACTCACATCCGTAGTCTTTGTTGCTGTAGAGCACCGCAATGCGGCCATTTACTTCTATCGCCTTAAGGTAATCGTGCACCAGGTCATCGCCCCAGCCGTTTAGCTCGAAGCTGGTGGTGGGTGGGCCCTCCTCAAACGTGAAGAAACTGCGGTAGAGTTTGTGGTTATTCGGGATCTTCTTTAGCGCACCGGCTCCGAAAATCTGCCGCATCTGCTCCTCAAACGATTTAGCGAAAAGCCCGTCGATGTCGTGGTTGCAGTCGTCTACAAACACGAAGCCGCCGTTTTTCACGTAGGTCTCAAAGTTCTGCCGCTCCTTCTGGTTAAACTGCACCAGCTTATGCCCGCTCAGGTAGCTGAAGGGGTATTTGAACAACTCCGCGCTTTCCAACGACACCACCTTCTCCTGCTCGTTTACCGGCACTGTGGTGTACTGGATAAGCGAGTGCAGCAGGTTGCTGGGCATACGCGGGTCGGTATCCCAGTTGCCGGAGCGGTATTGCAGGCGCACGAAGGTGAAGGGTTGCACGGTGGGAGTTCTGAGTTTAGAGTTCTGAGTCTCGAGTGAGTTCTTATTTAGACTGTTACTTTATGAAAACGCTTAATTTTGACTCTCTTATAATGGATTCGAAAGCAATTATTCATCCGCTACAAAGGGCAGGGTTGTCAAGTTCTACTTAAAAACTTTTAAAATCTTCTGTCATTCTGATAAGAAACCTGTTGGAAGGGAGGTTAAGACTATACTACTAGCTACCAAGATCCTTTCAGGATGACAAAAAGCCAGAACATAACGGCCCTACCTTCCGAGGCGGATAATATTGCTTTCTCAACTTAAAAGGAAATAAGTATGAAAACAGATGCCGCACGCAGCGTTGCTGCATACGGCATCCAAAGTATAACTCAGCAGATTTTACACCGCATCTGATAAACTCGTGAACGTAAAGTCACGGACCTTCATGGGTGGTACCAGGCTGCCGTTGATGCGTTGCGGTTTGCCAAGAGCCTCCAGGTTGTTCAGCATGATCACCGGGCTCTCGTTGAAGCGGAAGTTCTTTACCGGGTACATGATCTTGCCATTTTCGATGTAGAAGGTACCGTCGCGGGTAAGGCCGGTGTAGAGCAGCGTTTGCGGGTCCACGGCGCGGATGTACCACAGGCGCGTTACCAGTATGCCGCGCTTGGTGCTCTTGATCATATCTTCCAACGACTGACTGCCACCTTCCATGATCACGTTGCCCGGAGGCGGAATAGAGGCCGAGCCTTTGTTCGAAGCCCAGTAGCGGGTGTTATACAGGTTCTTCACCACGCCTTTGTCTATCCAGGTCACTTTCTCCTGCGGACGGCCATCGCCGGCAAACGGAGCGGTCGGCACTTCAGGGTTTGTCGGGTCGGAGTAAACCGTGATGCGCTCATCTACCAATTTTTCGCCTACTTTTGTCTTGCCACCCGGTTTGCTCAGGAAGCTGCGGCCTTCTTCTGCGTTACGCTGGTCCATGTTAAAGAACATGTTGCGCAGCAGGTCTATGGATGCGGCAGGCTCAAGTATAACCGTATACTTGCCGGGCTCCAGGGCTTTGGCGTTGCGCGAGTTGGCTGCTTTCTCGGCGGCAATCTGCGAGGCCTTTCCGGTGTCCAGCTTGCTGGCATCAGAGAAGTCCTGGGTTACGTAGCCAGAGCCAGTACCATCTTCGGTGCGCATCGTTACCGAAAAATCAATGTCTGTAGACGGATGGTAGGCAAACAGCCCTTTGTTGTTCATTTTGGCGGTAAACCTGGTGTAGTGCTCTAGGAAACCGGCGGCCGTTAAACCTTTGTCGGAGGCGGCTTTTATACTTTTGGCGGCTGCCTCGGCGCGGTAGGCCGGGTCTATCTTTGCCGTGGAGTCGAAGTTGGCTTTGGTAGTGATGTACTTCTGCGGCCCCAGCAGCTCTACATACTCCGGGCTTTCCGGCGCCAGCTTCGCGATTTCCTCTGAGCGGCGGATCACCTTCTCCAGCGACTTATCGTCGAACTCGTTGATCGTGGCCACGCCCGAGCGCTTGCCGAAGCGCGATTCTACGGCCATCGACACGTTCTCTTCCGCGCCGCTGGTGGATACCTCGTTCCGGGCGTAACGGATGTTGCCACCCTCGTTGCCGCTAAGCGTTATCTCGCACTCATCGGCTTTCGAAAAACCCAGCGCTTTCTTCAGTATCGCCTGAGCTTGTTCTTTTGTTAATATTGCCATTTTAGTTAATGCTCAATTTGGAAAGTGAAAGACTAAATTTTGCGGGCTGTGTTGATCACGTTCACGCCGTTGAAGCGGGTGTGGGCAGAGCCGTGCGACACCGCGCTGATCTGGCTTGGCTGACCTTTGCCGTCGAAGAACGATCCGAACAGGCGGTAATCGCTTTCATCGCAGGAGCCGGCGCAAGAGTTCCAGAACTCCTGAGTGTTGCTCTGGTAAGCCACATCCTCCAGCATGCCCACAATTTTACCGTTCTTGATCTCGTGGAAGGTAGTGCCTCCGAACTGGAAGTTGTAGCGCTGCTGGTCGATTGAGTAGGAGCCGCGACCGGCAATGTAAATGCCTTTATCCACTCCACTTATCAACTTATCCACATCCATTTTCTCTTTGCCCGGTGCCAGCGATACGTTCGGCATGCGTTGGAACTGCACAGAGCTCCAGCTATCGGCATAGCAGCAGCCATGCGACTCCGGCTCGTTGATGATGTGTGCCTGATCGCGGATAGCCTGGTAATTCACCAGCACGCCATCTTTTATCAGGTCCCACTTCTTGGTCTTCACGCCCTCATCGTCCCACCCCACGTAGCCAAGCGATCCTTTCTGCGTTTTATCGGCAAAGATGTTCACCTTGTCAGAGCCATACTTAAAGCTCTTCGACTTCCACTTGTCCAGCGTGGCAAAGGACGTACCTGCGTAGTTGGCCTCGTAGCCCAGTACACGGTCCAGTTCCAGCGGGTGGCCCACCGATTCGTGAATGGTCAAGCCCAGGTGGTTCGGGTCCAGCACCAGGTCATACTTGCCAGCCATTACCGATTTGGCAGTCAGTTTCTCTTTTGCCTGCTTGGCGGCCAGGGCGGCATCCTCCAGCATATCGTAGGCGTAGCGGTAGCCATTCAGGCCGGTGCCCTCAGGTCCTTTTATCTTTTCGGATGCCTTCGGGATCATGTACTCATAGCCCATACCCATTGGGGCACTCAGCGCCTCGCGGGTTTTAAACTTTCCGCTAGCCTTATCTACAGCCGTTACGGTAAAGTTTGGCCAGATGCGGTGCACATCCTGGTCTATGTAAGAGCCCTCGGTAGAGGCGAAGTATTTCTGCTCGTTTACCTGGAACAGGGCGGAGTTAACGAAATTGGCGCCGTTGTCCATGGCGGCGGCATTGGCGGCCAGCAGCAGGTCGGCTTTCTCACCCACGGGCACCTCAAAAGCGTTCTTCTCGATAGGGGTTTTCCAGCTTACCTCGCCGAAGCCTTTTACAGGGGCCAGCTGCACCGGCTCTTTCTGTAGTTTGGAGTTGGCTTTGGCAATGGCCACGGCCTGCTCTGCGGCTTTGGCAACGCCTTTATCTGATACATCCGATGTGGCTGCAAAGCCCCAGGTGCCGTTTGCCAGCACACGCACACCAACGCCAAACGACTCGGCATTCACGATGTTCTGCACCTGCTTCTCGCGGGTAAAGATGTACTGTTGCAGGTAGCGGCCTATGCGCACGTCAGCATAGTTTGCGCCTTTCGACTTAGCTGTATTCAGGGCTACATCAGCCAGGCGCTTTTTTAGCGCAGTGTCAACAGTCTCCAGCGCCCTTTCCGGAGAGATAATATCGCCGAACACAGGAATGGATGGCAGCATTAGCCCGCCAAAACCCAGCGCCGAGAGTTCAAGAAAATTTCGTCTTTTCAAGGTGTAGTAAGGTTAGTTAAGTACAATGAGTTTTGTTTTGGTATCTTAAGTATAGCAATTCTATTTTGCTTCTCAAAGCACCACCACACCTTATAAGCTAAACGATAGGTTTTTATAGATGAAGCAAGTATACCTTTCTACCAAAAAGGCTATAAACAACAAAAGCGCAGGGCCTCTACAGGCACCGCGCTTCTAAAAAGTAAATTACTTCGAGAAATTTAAAAGGCTTTAGCAGCCTTGCCACCCCTACCTTTGGCTAAGCAGCATCCCCGTGTCTATACCGGAGTTAAGCTCATTTTTGGCAAAAGAAGGCACGTCGAAAGAAAAGCCGATGGCGGCAGCAAGCTCCGCCTTCGAGTCCAGCACCTCAACTTTAACATTGCCAATACCCTGGCTGTGGAAGTCGAGCTTGCGGGCAGCTGCCTCAGACACATCGATAATGCGGTCGCCTACAAAAGGGCCCCGGTCGTTGATGCGCAGGATTACCCACTGGTTGTTTTCGAGGTTGGTTACTTTCACCTTCGTGCCGAAGGGAAGTGTTTTGTGAGCGGCTGTCATGTCGTTCTTGTTGTAACGCTCGCCGCTGCTGGTTTTTCTGCCGTGGTAACGGCTGCCGTACCACGATGCCTCGCCTTTCAGTACTTTGGGCTGGCTAGAGTTGTTTTGTGCAAAAGTTGGTTGGCTAATGCCGACAAATAGAAAAATGATCAATGAAAAAATAAAGCACTTTCTATTCTGATTCATATCACTTAATAGTTGGTGAAGCCGCAAAATTACGGAATTTGTTTTTAAACGGAGCCTTTTACGCCATTATTGCGCCAAGGGTGTAGGGGGATATAGGCAGCACCGGTAAATTTGCCTTAAGTCTGCTAATGCGAAAATCGCTTTTTAAAGCACGTATGGCTATATTTTCATGTATCTGGAGCATAGAAAATAGCCTATAAAAAATAATTAGAAATTTTCTTTCGGCCAAGTAGATTTGGTCCAATTTTCGGCCAATTTTTACTGTAATTTGAGTGAGGCTGATACGTGGTTCCTGCTAATTTTGGCCTTGCACGTATAGTAATTTAAAGCATAAAACTATGGACTTTGGAAAGCTGCCCGACATCAGCCGCGTAGACTTTACGCTGCCCCCAAACCACCCCGACACGCTGCCGTTGCTGCAGCGCTCTGGGAGCTACATTAAACCGCAGGTATACGTGGGCCTGCCGGTGTGGGTAAACAAAGCCTGGGTGGGAAAATACTACCCTGCCGGCATGCCCGAGCGGGAATCGCTGCAGTGGTACGGCAAGCAGTTCAACACCATCGAGCTCAACAGCACGCACTACCACATCCCCAGCCCCGACACCATCGACCGCTGGCGAAACACGGTGCCGCGCGGGTTTAAGTTCTGCCCTAAGTTCCCACAACTTATCAGCCACGAAGCCGCCCTGCGCAGCACCCAGGATGTAACAGCGGCCTTTTGCTCGGCCATTGCGGGGCTGGAGGATAAGCTGGGAGAAGCCTTTCTGCAGCTGCCGCCATACTTTGCCCCCGCCCAACTTCCCGATCTGGAGGCTTTCCTTGCCTTTATACCGGAAAGTATACCTATCACCGTAGAGTTGCGCCACCCGGATTGGTTTACCGACAACGTGGCCAGCCTGGAGCTGTTTGAGGTGCTGGAGAAGTATAAAGTTGGCACTGTGCTTACAGATGTAGCCGGCCGCCGCGATGTGCTACACATGCGCCTCACCACACCTTCCGCCATGATCCGGTTCGTTGGCAACGGCCTGCATCCCACCGATTACACCCGCATCGATGCCTGGGTTGAGCGCCTGAAGAAGTGGTTTGAAAACGGTTTGCAGCAACTATACTTCTTCGTGCATGAGCCGGATAATACGCTTGCCCCGGAGCTGGAAACATACCTGGTGCAGCAGCTGAATGAAGTGTGCGGGTTTGACCTGAAGCCTCCAAAGAAGTTTGTGCAGCCTGTGCAGGGGGAGTTGTTTTAGGTTACCCCACCCCAGCTTTCCTCTAAAACAGGGGAGGGAGCTTCTGCAGGTGTAAACCCACCCCTAGCCCCTCCGAGGAGGGGAGTTTCACCTCTCCCCAACCCTCTCCTAAGAACAGGAGAGGGAGCCCGGCTCAAGCTCCGTCAGCGGTGGCTATCGAAAACTGTTCCCAGTCTTTCCGTTGAGCGCCTTGTGAGATCCGGTGCCACGATAGTGGCAGCGCCCTGGCGCGCGATGCGGGAAGACGAGCCTTCGCGGGCTTGAGCGCACCACTGCCAGAGATGCAACAATGGATTTGTAAGACTGAGGATGAACCGCAGAAAGAAAGGATAGCTTGTATCCGTTTACAGAAAGCAGGGGCTATGAAAGTATAAAAAGCACTAGCGGTCGCTCCGGGATTCTCAGCTTTCACTAGGGAAGCTTTTATCAAAATACCAGCAATAAAAAAAGCGGCTGCCCTAACAAGAGCAGCCGCCTTTAAATCATCAGCAAGTATAAACTATAGCTTAAACGTATCGTCGCTCAGGCCTTTGTTTACTTCAATATTCTGTACTTCAGCTTTGATCGTCTGCGGCCCTACTACGGTTTCTACCATGTATGGGAACTTCACGCCGTTTACTTCTTTGTAGTTGCTATAGGTTTTGGTTTGGGTGATGATGCCCTGCGGTGTTTCCAGGCTGTTTACCTCTTTCAGGCGCAGGCCGGAGTCTTTGGCGTAGTAGTGCGTGGTCTTCTGCCCATTTGGCTGTGTTACCTCTACAGCGTAAGCCTCAGTGCCATCCACATCCTCTACACCGGTAAGCTTTGTTTGAATGCCCAACTTCTCGTACTGCAGCACCGGGAACAAGTTGGCTTCCAGCTTCTGCGCTTTCAGGTCTTCACCGGATATTTCCTTGTTCATGCCCTGCATCGGAGCTTCTATCTTGCCTTTATCCCCGTTGATGATCACGCGCTGCATCGGGTTGTTATTCATCAGCACCTGCACCGCAAACTTATCGTTGCCTTTCTGCTGCTGCTTAAACACCAGCGTCATACCTTGGATAGAAGCATTGCTAGTAACAGTAACATCCTTTAGCTTCTCGATATTTGCTTTCCCGCCGATGGCTTTGATGTAGTCGTTGATCACCTGCTCTGCGGTCAGGCCAGCCGGAACGCCCATAGCCTTACGGTCTACTTTCTCGCCTACAGTGTTGTAATAGGTGATCTGGCTGTCGTCCTTATCGAATTTCTTCAGCTTGTCAGCTATCTCGGAGGCGTTGCCTACAGCCAGCACATACATTTTATCCGGGTTAATATACTTCTGCGCCACACGCTGCACATCCTCAGCCGTCACGGCCTCCACCTTCTTCAGGTAGTTCGGGTAGTAGTCTTCAGGTAAACCATAACGCGCCGTGTTAATGGCGTATACTGCCACGGTAGCCGGATTCTCCAGCCCGCGGCCGAAGCTACCCATGACGTAAGCCTTCGCATCGCGCAGTTCCTCGTCGCTCACACGCTCGCTGCGGATTTTGCTCAGCTCGTTCATAAACTCCACCACCGCACTGTCGGTAACCGCGTTGCGCACGTTGGCACTGGCGTTAAAGCGGCCCAAAATCTCATCAGAACTGATAGAAGAGTAAGCGCCGTAAGTATAGCCGTGCGTTTCGCGCAGGTTCTGGAACAAGCGGGAGTCCATGCCGCCACCCAGTATATTGTTCATCAGCGAGGTCGCCACGGCATCCTGTGCACCCGGCTTCAGGTCGGCAGGATTTGTAAGTATAAGCGAGCTTTGCACTGAGCTTGGCCTATCCACGATCACTACCTGCGTTTGCTCCGGCTTTTGCGGCAGTTCATACTTTATCTCCTCCACATTGCCTTTCTTCCACTTGCCAAACGACTTCTTCAGGAGTTTCTTCATCTCCTTCGGGGTTACGTCGCCCACCACGGCCAGGTAGCCGATGTTCGGCTTGTAGTACGTGTTGTAGTATTTCTGAATGTCCTCCAGTGTAAAGTTGTCCACCGTCTGCTCTGTCATCAGCTCACCGTAGGGGTGGTCTTTGCCATACAGCACCAGGTTGCGGGTGCGGCTGGCAATGGCATCCGGGTTGTCCTTGGCCTGCGCCAGGCTAGATTTCATCTGCTTTTTGATCTTGTCCAGCTCCTCCTGCGTAAACTTCGGGTTCAGCAGCGCATCCGTGGTCAGGTCAAGCAGCACGGGCAGGTGTTTCTTTAAAGCCGAGGCGTTGAAGCCGGTAGAAGAGAAGCCCAGGTCGGCCCCAATGAAGTCTACCTGCTCATCAAACTGGTCTTTGGTGCGGTTGGTGGTACCCGTGCGCATCATCTGGCCCGCAGCCTGCACGTATCCGGCTTTGTCGCCTTCCAGGATCGGATCGCGGTCCAGCACCAGCGACATAGAGACTACCGGCTGCTTATGGTTTTCTACCACGTATACTTTCAGGCCGTTCTTTAGAGTGAAGTGCTCATACTTGCCCAGCTCAATTTTGGGCGCTGGGCCCGGAGGCGGGGGAGTGGATTGTTGTGCCTGGGCCGGCATCACGCACGTTAGTGCCAGCGCCAGAAATGCGGTACTATATAGTTTCTTTATCATGATATATCTCAGATTTTGATCCCGAAAAAGGATTCATCGGCAAAGGGCAAAAGGCGAGTTAAAGTATAATTTCTCTTTTGCAGTATGCAACGAGGCCTTTTGTCCGGCTTAGTCCTTTGTCTAAAATAACTACTGCTTTGCTTCAGCTGATTTTGGCAGGTAGTGCAGCACCACGCGGTTGCTTTTGGTCAGGTACTCCTTGGCCACACGCCGGATGTCTTCCTTTGTCACGTTCAGGTAGCGCTGCAGCTCCGTGTTGATCAGGTTTGCATCGCCGAAGTATACATGGTAGTTGGCCAGGCTCTCGGCACGGCCAGCCACGGTGCTGTTCTGCTGCACAAAGTTACTCTCTACCTGGTTGCGCAGTTTTTGGAACTCACGGTCAGTTAGCGGCTCTGTCTTCACACGCTCTATCTCGGCGTTCATGGCTTGCTCCAGATCATCCACTTCCACGCCCATGTTGGCAATGGCAAAGGTCAGGAACAGGCCCGGGTCTTCGGTAGGGAAGGGGATGGAGGCAGCGGCCACGGCTTTCTGCTGCTTATCCACCAGCGCCTTCGGCAAACGTGCACTCTCGCCACCGCTCAGCAGCGTAGTCAGCATAGACAGGGCGTAGAAGTCATCCGTGCCCTGCTCCGGCACATGGTAGGCCTGGATAACGGCTGGCAGTTGGATGTTGTCATACACCGTTTTGCGACGCTCCTCGGTCTGCTTCGGCTCCTCTACATCCGGGCGCGGAATCTCTTTTGTTCCTTTCGCGATGCCGCCAAAGTACTTTTCGATCATCTTCTTGGTTTCCTCAACGTTGATGTCGCCCGCCACGGAAAGCGTCGCGTTATTCGGAACGTAGAAGGTCTTGTAGAAATCACGGAATTCCTCAATGCTGGCCGCGTTCAGGTCCTCGAAAGAACCGATCGGCATGGTTTTGTAAGGGTGCTCTTTATAGGCCAGGGCAAACACATTCTCGCCCATCGAACCGTAAGGCTGGTTGTCGATGCGCTCACGCTTCTCCTCCTGCACCACCTTACGCTGGGTTTCTACGCCCACCTCGTCCACCTTGGCGTGCTTCATGCGCTCTGCTTCCAGCCAAAGGCCAAGCTCCACCTGGTTCGATGGCAGCAGCTCATAGTAGTAAGTGCGGTCAAAAGAGGTATTGGCGTTCAGGGCCCCGCCGGCTTTCTGTACCAGGGAGCTATACTCGCCGCGACCGATGTTCTCAGTGCCCTCAAACATCAGGTGCTCGAAGAAGTGCGCAAAGCCGGAGCGACCCTCCACCTCGTTTTTGGAGCCTACATGGTACAGCACCGACACCGCCACATTGGGCGTAGAGTTATCCTGGTGCAGGATTACGTGCAGGCCGTTCGGGAGCGTGTACTCCGTAAACTCAATCTTGTTGCTTTTGCTCTGCGCCATTGCCGCGAGGCTGGTGGCACACCACAAAAGGCAAATGATAAACTTGCTTTTCATGTGTTTTGGTTAGTTGATAAGAGTGTAAAAGGCCCGTAGGCCTTCTGCCGCAGCTGTGCTACAACGTCTAAAATTAATTCAAAAAGCACTAAGAAGCGAATTTAGGCGCCGCTTAAGCAGCCGCATTATACAGATGAGAGGGGCGCGCAGACGAACCCACTTTTTTTATAGACGAATGTGCAGGAGGGGCGAAAGCAAGATGCCTTCGGCGAGCCATTTACTGAAGCCGCCTTTCCTGCAGCACCCAGTACAAACCTTTTACGTTGCTCCTCCACCTGGGCAGCCGCAGCACCAGCGCCAGTTCCTCCAGCTCCGCCAGTATGGCTACGGCCATGGCAAAATAGAAGTACCAGCCTATAAAGCCAAACAGGAAAAAGCTGAAGTAGAAGATGCCTAAAAGTATGAAAGAGATTTTGTCGAGGTAGGTATGGAAGCTGCTTGGTTTACCGTAGCGAAGCATCGAAGCTCCCAGTTCCAGAAAGTATAGACCCACTAATATGCTTAATAACACGGCCTGCTCCGCCAGGAAATCGGGCCTGAATATAAGCAGGCTGGCCAGCATGAACGGCACCGTGAGCAGGTCGCCGTACGTGTCTAGTTTGGCACCGCGCCTGCTCTTCTGCCGCTGCCGCCTCGCCAGCAGGCCATCTATGCCATCCGTGGCCAGGCTGATAGCCAACAGCGCCAGGAATATCCGTTCATGCCTGTTTAACAGCGTGTACAGCAACGCCGGTACTGCCAGCAACCGGTAAACCGAGAGCCAATCCTGCAGCCTGTATGTTTTGAAGTTGAACAGCGACTGAGACATACGCCAGTTGTTACGTTTTAGCTCATACGCTGATGATGGAATTAGGGATGGATTCGGGGAATGCTATACTTGCTAAAACAGCAACTGCAGCTGGCTCACCACAAACTTCTTTGGTACATTGAGCAACAACGATAGTACGAAGAATGCAAAGATTAAGAACTTCATCCGTACAATTTCCTTGTTCATATCTGGCAGCGAGACAAAACTATGCAGTATACCGATGAATGCCATAAAGCTAAGCGGGGAGAGCAGGCGATAATCCAGGTCATCGAAATGTGACAGTATGCGTAGCGCAAGTATCGCCACAAAGTATAACAACCCGATGCTGAGACAAGTCACCGAAAAGCTGTTTTTCCTTGTTTCACACCCAAAGCTGTAATACTTTTTTAAGTTGATGCCAATGTATACCAGCACCAGCAGCTGAAGCAATGCTGTCGCATACAACAGGTAGTCCGGTTGGTTTTGGGGCCTGTACTCCCGGATCACCAGGAACTCATTCATCAGCCCTTTCAGCAGCATCGGCACAAAGCTTCGCGCCGCCTCTGTCTTGGCCTCCAGCCTGTCAAACCCTGTGGCAAAACCGCTCAAGGCATAGTTGGCATATAGGTAGGCGCCGGCAAGTATGGCCAGGAGCAGGGTGGCCCCCAAAAACCAGGATGCTTGTTTATACTTGCGCAGGTACCCAAAGTATAACCCGAGCAGCGCGGGCACGCTAAAGGAGAAGGCCCCCACGTAGCGGACCAAAAACAGTGCAAGGCAGATAAAGAAGATGAAGACCAGATTCCTGTTGATGTGCTCTTCCCCCCACACTTGGTTGGCAAAATAAGCCAGCAAGAGCAGTAGCAGCAGAAAAGGAGCCTCAGACCAGGTAAAGCTGTGTACCTCCAGGAAAGTATAGGCCCCGTACACGGAGGCCAGCACAAAGGAGTATGGCCTGTTTATTTGCCGCAGCAGCAGAAAGCCGCTACCCAGCAATAGCAGGTTCAGTATTTTGGAGGCCCAGTATACATCCAGCGTAGTTAGCTCTGAGAAAACATAGATCATAACCGGGTAACCGACAGGCCAGATGGAGAAGTAATGCCTGCCCGCTCCTTGCGCATCCGGCACATAAAGCCCGTAAGCGTCCTTGAGGTTCTGGGCCAGCCCGAGGTAAGCCTTGGAGTCGGGGCTCAGGTAGCCCGTGCCTTCCACGCTAATCCTGAAAAGTATGATTGCAGCGGTGGTCAGGTAAAGCAAAAGCAGCAGCAAATCTGCTCTCCTCAGTTTATCTTTTAACATAGCCCCTAATACATCCTCGGCAGCTCAATGCCCTTTATCTTGCGGTACAACCCCAGCGCGGCTTGGTCTGTGAGGCTTGTAACGAAGTCGCAGATGTGGATGATGCGCTCGTAGTCGGTGGCAGATTCTGGTAAATCTAAATAGTGCGGCGGAATGAGTGCGCCCAGTTTGCGGTGGTGCTTAGACTCAGGCTTGAACACGGCTTTTATACCAGCGTCCAGTAAACCGCCGAGCACCTCAAAACCGGCTGCCTCAATCTCCAGCACCGGGCGGTTCTGGTAAATCAGCTTTATAGACAGGTCCTTTATTTTATCCAGCACAGCCTTACAGCTAACTTCGTTTATCAGGGGCTTGTCGTAGGTGCCGGCCAGTATCTCCTCCTCGTGCTGCAGAAAAATGCCCGTCGTCTCCTCTATCAACTTCCCGATAATGCGCGCACGGAGGTAACCGATCTCTTCTTTCCAGTCATAGAAAGTGAGGCTGGACTTACGGTTGGGGTCGTCGTTCAGAATCTGGCGGAGCAGGTCCAGGCCCTGTTCCTGCGGCACCAGGCCTAGTTTCAGACCGTCCTCAAAATCGATGATGCGGTAACAGATGTCGTCGGCGGCCTCTACCAGGAAAGCCAGCGGGTGGCGGTGGTAAAACACCTCTTCGCCCTGGCTTTTATTCAGCAGGCCCAGTTCCTGCGCAATGGTGTTGAACCACGCCTTCTCGGTCTGGAAAAAGCCATACTTCTTCTCGCTGGTGCTGTTCGTTTTTTTGATAACCGGCAACGACTCCTTAGGGTACTTGGTAAAGGTAGCCAGCGTGGTAAAGGTCAGGCTGAGGCCACCGGGAAGGTTACAGTGCGCCGGGTAAGTATAGGTCAGCACCCGGAAACCTGCGGCGTTGCCCTCGTAGCTATACAAGTCTGCCTTTTCTGCCTCCGACAGGTTTTGCAAGTATGGCTGTGCCTCATCGCTTTTAAAGTATGCCGAGATGGCGTCCTCGCCGGAGTGGCCAAAGGGTGGGTTGCCGATGTCGTGAGCGAGGCAGGCGGCGGCCACCACATCACCGAAGTCAGCCTCCTGAATATTCTTTTCCTCTGCCAGCTGCGGGTTACGCTCTAGTATGTTTTTCCCCACAATGCGGCCCAGCGAACGCCCCACCACCGATGCCTCCAGGCTGTGCGTGAGGCGGGTGTGCACAAAGTCGCTCTCCGGCATGGGCATCACCTGCGTCTTGTTCTGCAGTCTTCTGAAGGCGGAGGAAAACACAATGCGGTCGTAATCGCGCTGAAACTCGCCCCGCACCGACTCATCCGTAGTATACTTTTTATCGGTCGTTTCGAAGCGTTTTTTGGAGATGAGCTTATCCCAGGTAAGTATGTTTTGCGGCATGGCAGGCAAGTATAAATCAGCTCAGCAGGATGCTCACCACCACGTTTCCGAAGAGAGCGACACCCAGGCAGATGATGTAAATAAATGAAACAGGTATAAATTTCAGAAGCGTTTGCAGGTATGTCTGCTTGTACACGCGCTGCATGGCAAGATAAGTATAAACCGCTGTGATCAGCACCACCACCCAGAAAATGTCCACGCCCTCCGGCAAAAAGAATTTAAGCGCCAGGTAAACCGTGAACAGAATGAAAAAGAACGAGTGCATGTGGATGGAGAACATAAGGTGCTCCACGTAGTTGCGGCGCAGTTTCCGGTAAAACAGGTAGAGCAGGTACCCGAAGAGCGGCATCAGCAGGAACATCAGGAAAGAGGTGTTTTTGATCAGCTTGTCGCGCAGCAGTTTTGGGTTTGTCTTAGCCTTATCCGCCTTCTCTAGCATTGCCAGTATACCTTCTTGCTCTACTCCTACCTCGTTGCCCACCTGCGCGCGTACAGAATCTAGCCTGGCTACTGCGGCTTTCTCCTCCGGATCCATATTCTCTAAAGCGTCCGTTCTGTTTAGGCCCACGTTCATGGTGTTGGGGCTGATAGCTAGCATGAAGAAGAAGACCAAGCTGATGAACACGTACAGCCGGAATGGCGGCACATAGGAGGCCCGCTGCCCTATGTTGAACTTCTCGGTAAGCAGGCCGGGTTTGAAAAGCAGGTACTTGAGCGTAACCCAGAACTTGGCGTCGTAATGCATTGTGCCCTCCAGGAACTCCTCCACCAGGTGCTTCACGGGCACGTTCAGGTCGTGGTTCTCCTGCCCGCAATTGGGGCAGTAGTTGTTTACCTCCTCAAAAGTGTAGCCGCAGTTGGGGCACTGCGTAAACTTGCGTCTTTTCTTTTCCATAGGCTATGCCCCGGCCAGCCGGGTATTTCCATGCTATCTCAAATATAGCTTTATACCTATAACAAAACCAGTCCATACTTCCAGAACTACAACAGCGCCCTGAAAAAATTAATGGCACAACACATTTTTTTCAGGAGCCCCATGTGACAAACCGGCCTTTTTCTACCAGCCAAAACATGGCCCTACAATTATTAAACGCAGTTTTGCATTAAACATGGCACTGAAAAACCCCTTTTTCTGATGTTACAAAGCTGTCTCAAAATACCTTGTGTTATAGAATTGAGGTGTGCATTTTTACGACATCGTTCACAGTGTTTCCAAGCTTAGAAAACCCTTAATGCTCTAAAACCTTACACTGTGGCGCGTATACCAAGGCTGTAATTTCTATGTGTGTTACGCAAACCATGGTGTAGCAGGTGCCACTTCTCCCAAAAGGCAGGCAACAGTCAGTTTCCCCAACTGCATGTTGCCTGCCTTTTTACTTTCTGCCTGTAACCGTCCCCATTTTTTAAGTAAAAGCCTCCGTTACACCTGCCAATGTTGCCGACACAGCACAACGTATACTTTAGCAACTCGTAAAACTTGATAAAAGACAAACATTTATCATTAAAATATATTTATATTATACTTAAAAGTAGAAGGAGGAATAAACCATGGCAAACTTGATGACTAGAAGAAACAGGGGAAGTATGGCTCCGGCCCGTTCTGTTTTCTCTGATTTCTTTAGCGATGTAGACCGTTTTTTTGAGAATGACCTTTGGGGAATGCCTTCGCGTATGGGGCAGCAGATGATGGCCAACGTGCCTGCCACCAACATCCGCGAAACCGATAAAGGCTACGACATTGAGGTGGCTGCCCCAGGCATGAAGAAAGAGGACTTTAATATTGATGTGAACGAAGGCATGCTGACCATCAGTTCTGAGAAGGAGGAGGAACAGAAAGAAGAGCAGGAGAACTATACCCGCCGCGAGTATAACTACAGCTCTTTCAGCCGCTCTTTCCGCCTGCCAGAATCTGTGAAGGAGGATGACATAAAGGCTAACTACAAAGACGGCGTGCTGCACGTTATGGTGCCTAAAGGCAAAGACAAGGAGAAGCCAAGCCGTAAGATCAAGATAGATTAGAAAGAGCAAACGTATAAAACAGCAGCGCCGGAGTTGATAGCTCCGGCGCTGCTGTTTTATACGTACTATATTTTCAGGATTCTCTCTGTGCCGCTCTTGTTGCCCTCCTGCCACTTCAGGAAGTATATACCGGCGGCGAGCCCTTGCAGGTCTATGCTGTATTCGCTGGTGCCCGTACTGAAGCTGACCTTGTAATCCCTTACCATTTGTCCCCTGGAGTCGTAGAGTTGCGCCTGCAAAGTGGCGTTGCGGCTAACCAAATACCTGAGGGTAATCTGGCTGCTCTCGCCGCCAACCGGGTTAGGGAAGTAGCGTAGCACGCGGAGGTCGGCCGGGTTCACAACCACTGCACGTGGCGAGAAGCTGCTTTCAGCGTTCTGGTACACTACCTCAAGGCGATAGTACGACTGGTCGCGCAGCGGGTCGGTATCCGTGAAAGTATAGAACAGGTCCGTTTGGCTTGGGCCTTCGGCGGCTACTGTGCCCACGTCTTCCCACGAGATGCCATCGGCGCTTCGCTGTACCACAAACTGATCCACCTCCTGCTCACCCCGGGTGGTCCAGTCCACCTGCACGGCATTGGATGAGGTAAACTCGGCATCGAGCGTCAGGATCTCCGGGGCCAGGTTACACTCCCCGTTCGGGTTAGGCACCATTGGCGGAACACTGCAGGCATTTTCGCCGACACTGTTCGCCACCACCAACTCAGCACCCTCAATATCAAGGGAGCTAAGGTCGCGCTCCAGACGTGCGTACTCTATGGCATAAAACATAACCGCGCGCGGTATGTTCACGTGCCCAAGCTGGTGTGCATGGCCAAGCTCATGCAGCACCACCGTCTCAAAGTCAAACTGATCGGCCCCCGGCCCGCCCGGCCCATACTGCCAGTTAATCTCGCTGTTTATCTCCATATCAAACTCCGTAACCCAGAACAGCGTGTCATTGGTTACAAGGCTACGGCAGCCCTCGTAGCGGCTAATGGTTCGCGCCAGCACCGACTCGCCCACCGTAGACTGTGAGGCAAAACGGACTACGGAAGAACCGTCTTCTGACGCAGCGTTTATCTGGGTAAGCCCTCCCAGCACCCAGTTTATCTCCGACACGCAAACCCACGTGTTTACGGCCCGCCGAAAGCCCTCTTTGGCCGCCAGCCTGCTATCCATACTTTCGGAATACAGAATGGTGTAACCGCCTGCGTTATTCTGACTGGTAAGTATGGGGCGGAAGGACTTATCGTTAAAATCGATGTTGGAGTAGGCAAATTCCAGTGTAATGCTACCCACAGAGGTAAAGGAGGTGCCGTCGTTGGCGGTTACACGGATAGGGCCTGAACCGGCCGTGCCATCATCCTGCATCACAGAAGGGATATACATGGTGATGCGGGTGTTCGTCCAGGATATGTACTCCGACGGGAGCGGCTTTACGAATGTCTGTCCGCCATCATCTGCATTCCGGAACTCCACAAACCCGTTACCACGGCTGTTGCCAAAGCCTGTACCGTTTATGGTAAGTACTGTGCCCGTGCCTGCGCTGGCTCTTGTAGGCGAGAAAGAGGTGATGACAGGCGCCATTGCGCTTTGCTGCTGCTTCTGCCCGTTCTGTACAGCAGAGGCCTTCAGTTTCTGGTTTTCGGAGATGGTCCTGAACGGCAGCCCCGTCTTCTCGCGGACTGCATCATATAGTTGCTGCACATTATCGTAGCTCTCAAAAACACCTCGGGCGGTGCGGTTTTCCACATTGTAACGCACAAAGCCCTGCTCGCTGCCGTAGGCGCGGGTGCTCAGGGGCAGGTTAGCCGGTGTGCGCTGCAGCATCTGCTGTCGCTTTAAAAAGAATAGCCCTTGCTGCCCGGGCCGTAGTTTAAGCGCCGTGGAGAAAACGTGTTTTTTCATGCCCACCGTGCCTCCTTCTGTAACCACCTCTATCAGCTCGGCCTTGACTTCGCCTTTAAAGGATTTATATACTTTGATGATGCTGGAAGTATAGATGTTCTCGTGACGGGCATCCCAGAAAGACTCTTGCCGCACCACTTCCCCTTCCACTACCATCTCAGACTGCTGCACCCGTTCCTGCAGCGAGAGCGGTATCATGTGTTGGGTATCGGAGGCGAAGGCGCGTGAAGAGAGCAGGAAGAGCAGCAGCAATGTAAGCGCAGCACGCACACATGTCTGGGTCAGGGGAAACATTTTAGCCATAAAGAAATATATGGGGTGATGACAGAATGAAACAAACGTTTAAGCCGGCCAAAAGGCGGGTACGCATACTTACGCAATTTACCCTATTTAGGGATATGTACGCCAAGCATAAAGTATAGCTTGCCAGATACTTAAAAAGTATAAAGCCTACCTTTTTATACATCAAAGGTAGGCTTTATTGCGAAATTTGCATAGTCAAAGGTTACGGCTGCTTATCCGGGTGCAGCCACTTTTTATACTTGTCGTATACCTTTTGTGGCTGCTCCTTGTCGTTGATGTACAGTGTGTTGTTATTTATCCTGATGTTAAGGTTGCTGCTATCGCTCTCAATCAGGCCATCTTTTACCAGTTCCTCCTTCAACTGGCGCATGTTTTCCATGTGCTTCTGGCGGTGCTCCTCCATTTCCGCCCTTCTTACTTCCATCTCGGCACGGCGGGTTTCCATCTCAGCGCGTCGGGCTTCCACCTCCTGCTGGCGTGCCTCCTGGCGGGCTCTCATTTCGTCGGCTCTTTCGCGGCTTCTGGCCATCATTTCTTTTCGCCTCAGGCTGTCTCCGGCTATACGTCTCACGATAACTTCCTGTTCGTACAGCTTCATCTGCTGCGCATAGCGGTCCAACTCCGCATCATACTGCTTCATCTCGCGCTCGTAGGCTTTCTGCTTCTTTTTGCTGGCTCCTACAGGCGGAGCTGGAGGTGCGGGTGGGGCAGGGGGAGGGGGTGGCGCAATACCAGGTGCAGGCATGGGCGGCATAGGGGGCAGCGGCGGCACTCCGGGAACAGGTGGCAATGGCGGAGGTGTCTCCCCATCATAACGCTCTATGATGATTCTCTGTTTACGGGTATCCCTTTGGGCGCGGGCCAGGGCTTCACGCTCCTGCTCCAGCAGCACCTGCAATTCCTCACGTGTTGCTTTAGGCGCATCGTTTGTAGCCTGCAGGCGCTGGTCTACAAGATTTTTATACTTATCGATGTCGCGTTTCGGGATGCGCTTGCCGTCTACGTACAGCTCTTTTACTTTCCCCTTTTTATTCGTGATGATTACCACATTCCGGTTATTGCCTTGGGCGTCCTGCGCGGTATAACTCACGGCTTCTCCTGCTTCCTCAGCAACTTCAGGCTCTGGTACAGTTGCTTCTTTTTCAGGCTGAGCTGGCTTTTCCGCCTCCAGCGGCTGCCGCTCGGCCATCGCCCCAAAAGACACTGCCAGCAAGCCTACCACCAGCACCAGCCCGGCTGCAAATCCCTCGGTAAAGGTTGGCTTCAGGGGCTGCCCCACCAGGCGTTTAATCCGGTTCATCAGAGAGCCTCGTTGCCCTGAGAAAGCCACAGCCATACCCGGCGCGGCGGGCATGCGCATCGCCTCCAGCTCGGCAAGGGCGCGGGCATAGGTTAGGGAGTCGCCGCAGAGGGCCACCGCCATATCATCGCAGCAGTGCTCGCGCTCGGCACGCACCACCCCCGATACCCACCACATGGCCGGATGGTAAAAGTATAGCATGTCCACCACCGACTGCAGCAGGTTTAGCAGGTAGTCTTTGCGGAGGATGTGTGCCAGCTCGTGGGCCAGTATAGCCTCTACCTGCGCCTGCGACAGACCGGTAACCGCACCCATCGGCAGCAGGATCACGGGCTTAGCCACACCAATGGCCATGGGCACCTGCACCAACGCCGACTCCGCCAGCCGCACGGCTTGCTGCATGCCTAACCGCCTCTGAAGCTGGTTCAGCTTCTGCTGCCACTGTACCCCAAGCGGAGAAGTTTTATAATGGCGCAGCCGCTGCGTATAGGCCAACCCGCCTATAAACCGGACGGCCATTAGCGCCAAGCCCAGCAGCCACAGCGTTACCAGCAGCGGCAGGTGCTGTTCAAAGTATACCTGTGCGGTTCCCACCGGATCGGCCCAAAACGAGGCATTTATACTTATAACCGGAGCCTCTGCCGCCACCGCTATACTTTGCATTGCAGTTGCGGCACCCTCAGCTGTATTAAAGTATAAAACAAATGTGCCCACTGATAGCAGCAATTGCAGCAGCATAGCGGAGCTTGCCACGGCATAGCGTGTTTTGGCAGGTTGGCGGTGCAACAGCACCAGCAACAGGCTTAGAAACAGCGCCACTAGGGCACCCTGCCACAACGCGTGCAGCAGTGTCCAGCCGAGGGCGCTTACCAGCCCCTCGGGTAACAGGTTCGGGATCAGGCTCATTGGTTACCTCCTTCCAGTTTATCTAACAGGTTTCTGATTTCGTCAAGCTCTTCCTTGGATGTGCGGCTGTTGCCGAGCGCCTGCATCACCAGCTTACTAGCCGAGCCCCTGAAGGCAGTGTCCAGAAAACGGCTGAGCAGTTGCTGCTGCGTGTCCTCCTCCTGCAGCAGCGGCTTAAAGATGTGCGAGCGGCTCGACTTGTCAGCCTCCAGCATGCCTTTCTCCGTCATTAGCTGCATGATTTTGAGGGTAGTGGTGTAACCGGCTTCTTTGGTCTTGCTGAGCTCCTCGTGCACGAAGCGCACCGTGCTCGGGCCGTGCTGCCACAGCACCTGCAGTATCTCCAGCTCCGACTCCGTGGGTTTAGGGATTTGTGGTAAGGTCATAAGGTAGATGTAGTTATGCGGTGTTTTAAGGTTGTACTGCAAGTATATACGAATTGTTTCGTAATAAGAAATTTATTTACGATTTTTTTCGTAGTTAATAGTATTAAGGTAGACCCGGTTATTATTGGCAAAGTCTGCACTTTAATTCTGTGCTATACTTTCACAGCCGCTGCTTTCTTTAGCTTGATACAAGCTATCCTTTCTAGCTGCTGTTTATCCGCAGTCTTACAAACCTACAGTTTCATTTCTGGCTTTGGCTCCCTCCAGCCCGGCAGGGCTCGTCTTCCCGCATCGCGCTGTGTTCCCTCCTGCGCCAGGGCGCTGCCGCTCTCGCGGCACCGGATCTCACAAGGCGCTCAACAGAAAGACTGGGATCAGTTCGATAGCCACTGCTCACGAAGCTTCAGCAGAACTCCCCTCCTTAGCTAAGGAGGGGCAGGGGTGGTTGGCCCCGGTAACTACTAAAACTCCCTCTCCTGTTTTGGGAGTAGGGCCCCTCGGCAGAGAAGGGGGCGGGGGGATGACAATCGCCTGCCGAAATTCCCATCTCGGGAGGGGCAGGGGTGGGTTTACACCTGTAGGGACAGGTTGCGACCTGTGCGCGGATACCAGCAGCAATTTATATTTCAGCTGCAGCAGCTCAAGAACTCCCCCTCCTTAGCCTAATGAGAATGAGAGTTTGAAACTAGCGAGCGTAGCTCTGTGGGGCCAGGGGTGGTTGGATGCCCCCCTTTTTTGGGGTAGGGGCGCTCGAGAAAAGGAGAGGGCTGGGGCGAGGTATAATTCCTCCTTCGAAGCAGGCTGCTTCACTCTGATAAATGAAGCAAAAAAATAGTTATCATTCTGTTAAGAAACTTGGTAGCTGGAACTCTAAGCCTATACTCCCAGCTTCCAAAATCCTTTCTGGATGACAAAAAGAGGAGAATGAAACGACCCTGCCTTCGGGCAACTGCATCTGGCAGCTGCTTCAGCTGGTGCACGGTTTTGTTCAGCTCCTGGGTTTTGTTTCGAAGCACGGCATTCAAGGCAGCAAGTATAAAGCTACTCTCGCGCAAAGATATATCAAGCTTAAAAAAAGAGGGCCGCAGAAATCATACCTGCGGCCCTCTTTTTATACTTGTTCTTTCTGCTATCTCAGTATTTTAAACTCCGTGCGGCGGTTCTCCTGGTGCTGCTGCTCCGAGCATTTTGCCCCATCCTTACACTTGTTTATCAGCTTGGTTTCGCCGTAACCTCTCGCCACCAGCCTGTCGCGGCTAATGCCCTTAGATACCAGGTAATCCACAGCAGACTGCGCACGTAGCTGCGACAGCATTTGGTTATACTCGTGTGTCTGGCGGCTATCGGTGTGTGAGCTCAGCTCAATGCGGACCAGCGGATTTACCTGCAGTATCTGCACCAGCTTGTCAAGCTCCTTAGCGGCAGCCGGTTTAATATCGAACTTATCCAGGTCGTAGTAGATGTTTTCAACCACGATCGGCTTGTTGGGTGTACTGCGGATAAACACCAGCTCCACCTGCACGGTGTCGGTTTTGTAAAGGCACTCCGGCGTAAACGTTACCGCCTGGTCCAGGTACCCTGCTTTGCTGCCTTTGATCACGTATTTGGTACCAGCCACCACCGGGAAGTAGAACTTACCCTCCTGATTAGAAGTTTCCTCTACAAACTCATCGCTGCCATCAACATACAACTGCAGTTTTGCCTCCGTAACCGGAACAGCCACTGTTTTTACCGTGCCCTCCTGCGCTAGCTTTTCTATTGTTTTGCCTACCAGTATACACGGCACTTTATATTCCTTAAACGTCAGGATGTCGTCGAAACCGGTTTCAGAGAAGCGGCTGGATGACAGCATGCCTTTTTTACCGGTACTGTCTACCTGGATACCGAAGTCGTCTTGGGCCGTGTTTATCGGGTACTGCAGATTCTCCACCTTGCTCCATGCTTTGTGAGTACCTACGGCCTTGAACAGATCGAGACCACCCATTCCCATGTGTCCGTCGGACGAGAAGTATAAGCTACCGTCTTCGCCCAGGCTTACAAAGCTCTCGCGGCCACTGGTGTTCACCACAGCGCCAGCGTTTACCGGCTGGCCCCACGATCCGTCTTCCTGCCGTTCGCTGTAATAAACGTCTGTCTCACCGTGCCCGCCCGGCATGTCCGATACAAAGTATAGCACCTTACCGTCAGGAGTGATGGCGGGGTGACCTATGGAGAACTCATCCGTATCATTATACTTAAAAGCCTCTGCCTTTTGCCACTTCTTGCCGTTGAACTTTGACATGTAGATGCCATGGCGGTTGGTATGCGTACCCTTGTCGCTGCCCTTAAACCAGCTGGTAGGGTCGGAGTTGTTGCCCTCGGCGGCCCTTTTCTTCACCACACGTGTGCGGGTAAAGTACAACGTCTGCTCTTTCTCCAGATAGTCGGCCGGGCCGTTGTGGTAATCAGTGTTGATAGAGCTCGGAAGCGGTGCAGGGGTAGCCCAGGTGCTGTCCGTAACTTTTGGGGCAAAGTACATTTGGATGAAGCCGTTTCCGGTCCAGTTGTTCCGGGCAGTTTGTTTTTTGTTGTTCGCCTCCAACCTGTCAGAAGAGAAGAACAGGCCTTCTTGGGTGCGTACCGGGCCGAAGTCTGCCCCATCCGAGTTCATCGCCTCCAGCTGCACAATATCGTATGGCTTTGGGTACTTCATCCACTTCATGGCTGTGTCGCAGGAGGCGGCCATACGCAGGGCTACCTCACGCTGGGCCGGCACCTTCTCGCTGTACTCCAGGAAGAGCTGCTTTGCCTTGCTGTAATTGGCATTACGCTTTGCCGACTCTGCATACAGGAAGATATTTGCGGGATCCGCGTCGGGGAACGCAATAGCCTGGGCATACCAAAACTCAGCGTCTTTGCTGTTGTTGAGGATACGGTAGCTGTCAGCAATGCGCTGCACCACCTTCAGGCTCGGCTCCTCTTTCTCCAGTACTTTTTTATAGGCATCCAGGGCCAGGCTGAACTCAAAGTTGTTAAAGTACTTATCAGCTTGCTTCATATCCTGTGCCAGCACAGGCAGGCTCATGCTGATTGCTAGCAAAACCAGCACTAAGCCAAGGGTAAAATTACGCTTCATATAAGAGTGGTGTAAACTATAGGTTTCGAGGTGTCAGGATGCGGCCATACTTCTTTTTCAGGAAATAGTAGCCCACCGATACTTCGTGGCTAGAGTAGTTTTTAAGTTCGTTGAGGCTAATATCGTAAGAATATCCAATACGCAGCTTCTTTGTAGCGTAAATTTGTGTAATCAGGGCGATGGCGTTTCGCTTGTCCAGCTGCTTCATCTCCTGGCTGGTAAACATCGGCACTGCCGTACGGTACGAGGCCCCGAGCCATAAGCGGTTGTACAGCAGCACAAAAGCGTTCAGGTCCACGGAGGTCGGGCTTCTGAAATCCTCTTTTATAAGTATACTTGGCTTCAGGCGTACGTCCCGGTTTATATCAAACACGTAACCGCTGGACAGGAAGTAGTGGCGGCGAGGTGTGGCAATCTCGGTTTTGTCGTCTTTAAACGGAATCAGGTTCGCCACCGAGAGGCCCGCATAGTAACGTTCTGTGTTAAAGAAAGCTCCTATTTTAAGGTCTGGCAGCACCTGTGCCACCCGCCCCTCCGGTATGGCCTGGTCAGGCATCTCGCTTCCGGGGTCCAGGCGTGTACCATCTAGCACATACTGAGATGCACCAGCGGCAACTCCCAGCGCCAGGTCAGCATAGCGGCTTAACCTGATGCGGGTAGAGAGGGCACCGTAAGCTGATGTCTGGCTCTGCGCCCCGATCTCATCGTTTAGCAGGTGCACGCCCCAACCCAGGCTCTTGTGGCCTGTTGGCCCATCCACGCTCAGGGTCTGAGAGGTTGGTGCCCCCTGAAGCCCTGTCCATTGGGTGCGGTAGGTGCCATTAATGCTCAGTATCTCCTTACTGCCGGCGTAGGCGGGGTTTACCACCAGCTCGTTAAAGATGTACTGGCTGTACTGCGGAGCCTGCTGGGCAAAGGCGGCCGGGGCCAGCGCAATGCCTAGCAGCACGAGTAGTTTCTGTATTGCCTTCACGTTCGTTACCATCTCCTTACCTTACTATCATCACGTAACCTTTAAACATTTTATCCTGGCCATCGCAGAGCTTCACGCGCACCACGTAGAAGTAGGTACCCTCGCTCAGGTTGTCGCCGTTCCAGTTGTTCTTGTAAGCCTTGCTGTGGTACACCTGGTTGCCCCAGCGGTTTATAATCGTTACTTCGCTGTCAGGATAGTTGGTAAGGTTGCGTATCTCCCACACATCGTGCGTGCCGTCGTTATTAGGCGAGAACACATTCGGGAAGTGCAGCTCACTGTTTGCCATGGTTGGGCTCGGCGTAAAGTATACCGGAGCATCTGTACACCCACCATTTTTCGCTACCACTGATATGTCTCCGTTGCCGAAGCCTGCGGTTACCGAGATTTTTGTTGTGCCCTGCCCAGAGGTGATTGTCCATCCTGCCGGTACGCTCCACACATAATCGGTGGCACCAGGCACAGGCTCTACCTCATAGCTTAGGCCAACGCACGGCGAACTCACATCCTTTATACTTGTTACACCCTCTTCCGGCATGGCCGTCACTTCCAGAGAAGCAGGATCTGTGCTTCCGCAGCCATTCACGCCTTTTACCGTAACAGTTCCTACTCCCGCACCAGCCACTACCGTAATGGAAGCTTTGCCCTGGCCCGACACGATTTCCCATCCTTCCGGAACTGTCCATTCATAAGAGGCGCCTGCTTCCGGGTTCTGCACTGAATAGGTTACTGTGCTGCCGGCGCACATTTCAGGGGTTCCTGTTATAGCGCTTGGCGTGCTTGGTAAAGCAGGGGATGGCACTACCTCCATCTCAGCTGTGCCGCTTTCGGAGCAGCTGTTCTTAGCTGTTACTTTGATCTTGCCCGATGTTCCGTTTGCGATTACCTCTATCGTATTCGTGTTATGGCCCGATACAATCTGCCAGCCGGTTGGCACCTCCCAAATGTAGGTATCCACGTTGCCTGTGGCACTTGCCGAAACGCTGTAGGTGGTTGTTACGCCCTGGCAAGGGTTTACCGGCCCCATAGAGATCTCCGGCTTGAGTGGTGCCGTTTGTGCCATCACATTCATGGCTTCTCTGCCTTCGCTGCCGCAGGCATTTGCCACGGTTACCGTTACTTCTCCAGCCTCAGAGCCTGAGGTCACGGTGATACTGGTCGTGCCCTGGCCTGCTGTGATTGCCCAGCCGGTTGGCACGGCCCAGGTATAAGATACGGCCCCGTTTACAGGCTCAATGCTATAGGTTAAGCCAGGGGTGCCCTCACAGAAGCTCGCGGCAGGCCCGGCGATAGCTCCCGGTTTTATTGGGGTATTCTCTGCCACATCCACGGCCAGCTTAGCCACCCCGCTTTCGCCGCAGCTGTTGTCGGCCACCACGGTTACCTCGCCAGCTGTTGTGCCTATCCGTACCTCTATACTTTCAGAGCCTTGTCCGCTCAGGATCTCCCAGCCTTCCGGCACACTCCAGGTATAATTGTAGGCCGTGTTTACAGGGGCTATGGTGTATGTGGTGGTGGTGCTGGTGCAAACCTGCTGTGAGCCGGAGATTTCGCCCGGAGTAGCAGGAGGGGCCGTGTTCAGGATCAGGTTTCTTGAGATGGTGCCGCTATCGCCGCAGTCGTTTTTGCTGGTTACGCTAATGGCTCCGGCAGTGGTACCTACCATCACGGTTATACTTGGCGTACCTTGCCCGGATACGATGGTCCAGCCGGTTGGCACTTTCCAAGTATAGCTGGAGGCCCCGTTCACTTCTTTCACGGAGAAAACAGCCTCGGTATTTGCACATACATCCACGTTGCCAAGTATGGCCTCTGGTGTTGCCGGCGCTGTGTTGGTTGGTGTTACCTGCAGGGTCTGGGCAGCGCCCGGGCCGCAGCCGTTCTGCGCTGTTACGCTCACTGTGCCACCCGTTCCGTTTGTTTTCACACTTATGGTCGTGCCGTTATCCTCCAGCACTTCCCAGCCAGCCGGGAAAGACCAGTTATACTTGTAGGCATCCTTCACGGCATCTATACTAAAAGTATAAGTACCTCCGGCACAGGTCACGGTATTGCCCGAAATCGGCCCGGGCATTTCCGGCACGTCATCCGTCATGATGGTTGTCAGCTGGGTCTCACCGGTTATACCGCAGGCGTTTTCAGCCTTTACAGAGATAATGGTTGGCGTAGAGCCCGCGTTTACCACAATACTGGTCGTTCCTTGTCCGGATACTATCGACCACCCGTTGCTGCCGTCACCCACAGACCAGATGTAGTTAGAAGCGAAGGCGACAGGCTCAATAGTGTATGTTACTTGTTTCTGCCCCACGCACACAGAAGGAGGACCGTTGATGTCGCCAGGCTGGTCTGGAGGAGATGGCACCACGGTAACATTCACAGCTGCCGCCGTTCCCGCGCCGCAGTCGTTTTCGCCTTTAACGGTAACCTCTCCGGCCGTCTCGCCAGCTGTTACGGTTATTTTAGAAGTACCCTGGCCAGCCGTGATAACCCAGCCTGTTGGCACCGTCCAGGTATAAGTATTTACACCGGCCAGTTGCGGAACGCTGAATTCATAGCCTGCCTGCCCTTCGCATACTTCTCCCGGGCCAGAGATCGGAGCAGGAGGAAGCGGGGGTTGTGTCTGCGGAACAACATCCAGCGTACTGGCGGCACCCGTACCGCAACCGTTAACGGCCGATACCGTTACTTTGCCACCGTTTGAGCCCGTTGTTACGTCGATAGAGGTTGTGCCCTGTCCGGAGGTAATTGTCCAGCCGGCAGGCACGGTCCAGTTGTAGGAGTTTGCCCCGGCAGTTTCATCTATACTATAGGTGGCGGTTCCGCCCACGCAACCATACTGTACGCCCGAGATAGGCCCCGGCTGCAGCGGCACATCCTCTACAGGCACTACGGTTAACTTACTTTCTTCGCTCGGGCCGCAGTCGTTCCAGGCTACTACTGTCACATCGCCGCCATTGGCATTGGTGTTTACTGTGATTTTGGTAGTACCCTGACCTGATACGATCTCCCACCCGGCAGGCACAGACCACTCATACTTGGTTGCTGTAGGAACAGCCTCTATGGAGTACTCCAGCCCATTTCGGTTAATACAGGAGTTCACATCGCCGGCTATCGGGCCTGGTGCCGCACTTACAGAAGAGACAGGCGCCACGGGCTTGCTGGTTGGCTCGCTTGTGCCGCAGCCATTGCTGGCCCGCACCGTAACGTTGCCGGAAGAGCTACCAACCTTCACCAATATTTTGTGGGTGCCCTGGCCTTCTACAATCTCCCATCCGGCAGGCACTGTCCAGCTGTAGTTTGTTACGTTTGCAGCGTCAGCCACCTCAAAAGGCACGGTGTTGCCCACACAGCCCTGTACCGTGCCCAGGATCTCAGAGGGCGGGCTAGGGGTGGCGTCGTCTACCTGCACATACTTGGTTTGCGGTTCGCTAACACCGCAGGCATTTACCGCTTCAACTGTTATCGTACCGCTGCCGCCTGTTTTCACCACAATGACGTTTGTGCCCTGCCCCGATATAAATGACCATCCGTTGGGAAGCGTCCAGTTGTAAGAGGTGGCGTTTGCTACAGGCGCAACACTGAAAGTGGCTTCCGTTGTGGCAAGGCACAGGCCATCAGGACCAGAGATTGGGCCTGCCTGTGGTGGCACCGCAGCCTGCACTGTAATATCCAGCGTTCTGGCGGGGCCTTCGCCGCAGGTGTTGCTGGCCGTTACCTTCACAAAGCCTGCATTATCAACGATAGGCTCTGAACCTACTTTTACTTTAATGGAGGTAGAAGCGCCCATTGTACCTAGCTGCGTATAGCTCCAGCCGGAGGGCACACTCCAGGCATAGCTGGTGGCTCCCTCTACAGGATCGATACTGTACACGAACTCATCTCCCAAACACACCTCTGCCGGGCCTTTTATCTCACCTGTTTCTGATAGCAGCACACAGAAGCTGAGGGTACTAAGGTTGTTGCCTCGCACTTCATCTACACCAGACCCTGCCACGGCAGCCGTACTTGTAATGATACCGGCCTTCTCTATCTTAGCCGTAACCGTTAGCGTCACCTCGCTCTTATAGTCCATCCCCCCGATAAACCAGGTAAGGTTGTCAAACGTAACGCCCGGCCTTGAAGAGGAGTAGCTTAACACCGCCCCGGCCAGGTTCGCCCCGAAAATCTTCACGTTCTCCGCATTGGTAGGGCCATTGTTCTTTACGGTGATATAATAGGTGATCTGCTCCCCGAAGGCATAGGTATCCTCGCCTTTTGAGCCCGGCTCTTTTGAGAGCGTCACTTCCAGGTCGGCTGGGTAGGTAACCGAGTTGTTGGTGAATGTTATCTGGCCTTTGCTTCCGGTAGAGGGAGCAACCAGGCGCCCCTGTATCTGTGCGCCGTCCTCCATCACAATGTTGCCACCGGAGAAGATATTACCCAGTGCTGAGGCGCTTTTGCGTACCGTAACATCGCCACCTACTACCCAGAACAGGTTAATGCTGGCAGCCTTGTTCAGCAGCTCGTACTCAGCTTTGGTTATATCAAAGGTGCCGCTTACTTTAATTATGAAAACAGGATTGGTCTTGTTTTGACCGTCGAAAATCAGCTTGTTGTTGCCGTTTAGAATGGCGTTACCATCTATGGCATGCACCCCTGGTGTGATCGTCATGCCGCTGATCTCGCCGGCGGCAATGGTGCTGGTTCTGGGCTGGGCTGCCAGAAACGCCATGGCTGCGCGCGCATCCTCTACGGCCTGCTTGGCTAACGGGCCTTCATGGACGCCTTGAATGGCTACACCTGTTCCAGTTGGCTGGAAACCGGTTACTTTGCCGGGGTGCGCCCCCACCTTGGCTTGCACGACGGTATTACCCGTGTTGGAGATACCAGACGATGCTACTGCTCCAAACTCGTATAGAGCCCCAAGCGCAGGTGCTGTCTGGGCAAAAGCGCCAGCAGCCATTACGCAAAAGCACACTAACAAGAGTATGACTTTTTCTAACCAGCTTCTCATTCAGTTATTCGTAAAATTTTCTTATATACTTCTCTATTTAAGGTGAAACATTGAGTTTTTCCTGGCATCTCACATTGTACTAAATCAACAAATCCCAACAGGCTTTTCTCTCTGAGTCAGTTTTTCAGGTGCAATAATAGACTATAAAAGTTACATAGAAAAATTATTAAATCGCACCTATACGTTTATCCTCTATGCTACACCTAAAATTTCACAATTTTTGGTACAATACAAGTTTTACAAAAAAGTTTAAATTTTTTCATGACCAAATAATATATAAATATATGCATAAGACTATATATATCACTAATATAGCTTAATTTTTCTCTCTGATACCACTACCACACTTTTATTACTTTTTGCATTTACACCTCACTGGGCGCTATCAATCAGGAAGGTAACATCGCATACATGAGGCACAGCGTTTTTTTCTGGGCAGAATATTGGAATAAAACAAACGGCCCCGGCTGTTGCAGCAGCAACAGCCGGGGCCGTTCAGGGGATTGAGAGCAGTATCTAAGCTATACTTACCACACCCACTGTGGGCAGATGATGCGGTTATCGTTGAGCAGCTTAAAGCCGAGCACCACTTCATGGGTGCCGGCGCTTACCCGGTTTAGATCTGAAGTGGTAAAATCGTAGGAGTAGGAAAGGTCGAGCAGGGGGCTGATGTAGACACCCACCATTGCCACAATCGCATCTTCGTGGCGATAGGCGCCGCCAAGCCAGAAGCGTTCGGCATACATCACGCGCAGGCTGGCGTCGATAGAAGCCGGACTCGGATCGGCCAGTTTCACCATAACCGACGGAATGACGTCTATACTTTCAGTTGGCTCCAGGCGGTAGCTAGCTGTTATAAAGTAATGACGCTGCAGATCAAGGCCTGCTTCACCGCGCGTGTCTGCCTTAAAGCTGCCGGCATCCTCCAGCAGTTGCGCTCCCGCCACGCCTATCGAGAAGTTGCGTGAGTACAGCCAAAGCCCCAGGTTCAGATCCAGCACGGTGTTGTTGATGTCGCCCCCTCCCAGCAGCGGATCGTTCTCGTTGGAGAAATCAAGGTCGGCGGAATTGATAGAGTTACGGATAAGACCGGTAGAAACTCCGCCCGACAAATTTATACTTGTGGTGAGAGGCAGGTGATAAGCATAGGACACACTAAGGCCTGTGCGGCGCAGCGGCCCGGTTTTATCTGTGTGCAGAATCGCACCTACGCCGTGGTGCGCCAGTGCCCGGTGGTACTTGTTGCTGGCCGCTCCTTTGTTTAGCGGCGTGTGCGCCGACAAATAATAAGTACTCGGGGCACCATCGATACCCACCCACTGCCGCCGATGGCTCAGCCTGATGTCGGCGTAGTCTTCGATACCGGATATGGCCGGGTTGAGCAGGTAATTATTGAGCATGTATTGGCTGTACTGCGGCCGTTGCTGCCCCATAGCCTGCATGGCCACGGCCATCAACGAAAGTATAAGTATAAGCGGCTTGGTCATGTCTTATCGGATAATGGTCACGTTACCGGAAAGCGGCTGTTCATTCGTGCTGCGGAGGTAAATGAGGTAATAGTATGTAGCCACCGGCAGCTCTTCGCCATTGTATGTGCCGTCCCATGGCACACCGTAGCCTTTAGAGCTGAAGATCTTGTTGCCCCAGCGGTTAAATACCTCCACCCGCATATCCGGGTAATTCTCATAGTTCTTTATCTCCCACACTTCGTTCACATTGTCGCCATTCGGTGTGAAGGCGTTTGGCACCTCAATGGCCGGTATCACCTCAACTGTTACGCTGGCTGTGTCCGTACAGCCTTCTTCCGTAGTCACGGTTAAAGTATAAGTGATGGTCTCTTCTGGTCTGGCCACAGGGTTCTGCAGAGTTGGGTCATTGAGGCCGGTGGCCGGCTCCCACAAGTAAGTAGCGCCACCAGAGCCGCGCAGTTCTACGGGCTGGCCTTGTATAATGGTCACATCCTCACCGGCGTCCGCCTCAGCGATAACCACGGTAACAGTAGCCGGCGTGCGGCTCATACTAACACATTCCTGGTTATTCACGGCCTCCACATAGTAAGTTGTGGATTGCGTTACGTTATCAATCGGAAACTCCGCCCCAATAAAGACTGGATTGCCTCCTGTAGATGAAGTATACCACCTGTACTCCATGCCGTCCGCGTTGGCCACTGCTAGGGTAACGGAGCCGTTGAGGCAGGCAGTAGCGTTACTCACGGCAACCACCGGAGCAGCCGGCACAGGCAGTATAGTCAGGCTTGCCACATTAGAGGTGTCGGAGCAACCGCCCGAGAAAACGATCCTACGGAACCATGCTTCGCGGTTTAGCGGGGCTGGTGTATAGCTTTGGCCAGTATTGGTGCCTGCTGCCTGCACAAACCCGCCATCAGGGCCTGTGGTGCTGCTCTCCCATAGGTAAGTATACCCACCCGCACCGTCTGTTGGCATACTTCCGGCAATCTGCGCCGGCACCTGCCCCTCGCATACATCTGTTTGGGTGGCAGTGATCGTGTTATTGCGCAATGCTGGGGCTACCCGGATTTCCAGCACGCCTGAGGTATCGGCACCACAGGCGGCTGAGCTCACCACGCGTCGGAACCAGGTGGTAACCGTAAGATTACCAGGCGAATAGTTCTGCCCGGCATTCACACCTACCGCCTCTCCAAAACCGGCAGCAGGGCCTGTGGTACTGCTCTCCCATAGGTAAGCATAGTTACCGTTGCCGCCAGTAGGCTCCGTGCCATTAAGTATAGTCGGAGAGGTGCCGATACAGACCTGTGTCTCATCTGCACTGATCTCGTTGTTTGCCAAGCCAGGATAAAGCGTGATTTTAACTGCCTCGGAATAGGAAGTACAGCCAGCGGAAGTTACAGCCCTTCGGAACCAGGTCTCTCCCTGGCGTAACCCTCCCGCCGGTATGGTGTAGTTCACATCATCGTTAGTGCCTGGGGCACTTGCAAAACCCGCAGACGGCCCCGTAGTGCTTACCTCCCACAGGAAAGTGTAAGGCCTGCCGCCTCCACCCGATGGCTCCGAGCCAATAAGCGGGGCTGGCGTATCGCCTTCGCAGATCTCAGCCGTTTCGGTAGTAATGGTATTGGCGCTGGCAGGCACCGGATCCACCGCTACAATTGCCACCACATTGCTTATGTTTTCGGTACAGCTACCGGAAAAAACCAGGCGCCTGACCCAGGTATTACCCGAGACGGCCTGCGTAGGTGTATAGTTCTGGGTGTTGTTTGTGCCGGGTGCCGCCTCAAAGCCTCCGTTAGGGCCCGCAGTACTAATCTCCCAGCGGTAGCGTGGCGGAGAATTAGGGTCACCGCCCGAAGGAACGGAACCTGTTAGCACAGGCGGTACATCTCCTTTACACAGACTCTGCACCTGCTCTCCCTCCACCTCTATAGTATTATTCGTGATGCCCGGCACCACACTGATCGGGATAGCGGTAAGATCACTGATACAGATGACGCTGTTAGCTGTGTCGATAGCCGCCACATAATAAGTTACATCGTTTGTAAGGGATGGAGTGGTGAAAGACGGACCTGTTTGCAAAGGCACTGCAGTGGGGTCATTCGTATCGAACCAGGCAAAGATGGGCCCCGGGCCGGAGGGAGTAAGCCGTACGGTATCGCCAGCGCAGGCTATGCCTGGAGCCTGTACAATTGGCGCTGCCGGCTGCTGAAGTATAACCACCTCCTGCACGGGCGCCGGCTGCCCCTGGTAAATAGCGTTGGAGCTACCGCACTCGTTTATTGCCTCCAAAGACACAGTGTACCTGCCGGGTTGGGAAAAGGTATGCCTATAGGTAAACACATCAGAGTTGAAGGTTTGCGTAGTGCCTGCAGGGCCAGTGATGGTAAGCCTGACGGTTATGTTCTCGCCCAGGTTCTTATCCACAAACAATCCTCCTCCAAATCCGCCCCCCGGTCCGCTACTGCTGTAGTCTATCTCGGTAGGACCGCAAACCGTCACGCTTGGCGGCAACTGCACCTGCGGCCAGCCTACCACAATCCCCTGGGAGGTAGTGTCAGACTCACAGCCGTTGGTCACGATCTGCTCTATGGTGTAAACCCCCGACTCCGTAAACTGTATCTGCGGCTCTGCCGATGTGGAATCCCCAGACTCAAAAAACCACCCCTGCGCCGGCTGCACCGACCATTTATAGGTTAAGCCGCCACCGGTGGCGCTATCAGCCAGCGTTACGATAACAGGCACGCAGGGCGGCACCTGATCTTCCTCTACCCGCTCCTTTTTCTCTATCGAGAAGTTGGCCTTGGGCTCCTTGTTCACATTAAAGTCCTGGGTAAAGGTTACTTCGCAACCGTTGCCGGCAATCGCCCTGATGGTGATAGGAAATGTGCCGATGGTATCGTAAGCGGTAGGGTTTGAGACCGGAAAGTCGCCGCGGCTGTACTGCTGCTCCGGGTCGCCGTTTCCCCAATCCACAAAGTATGTGCGGATGTCGGAAAGGTAAGGCTCTGCTACTTCATTGTTGATTATCGCGAACTCCTCTATTTCACTATCCTCTACAGAATCCGGTAAGCATACCTGAAAGTTGGCCTCTTCTGAAAAGCTGATTTCCGGAAGGCTGTTTACTACAACATCTCTGGGCGCAGCGCTTACCTCGCAACCAGCTGCACTGGTGGCAACAACTGTCACAGGAAATGGCTCTGCCCCTACACCAGTAGAGGTATACGTATGCGTTACTTCTGCCCCCCTTGCGGTGCTGCCATCCCCAAAATCCCAAGTATAAGTCACGCCTGGTTCTGGCGGAAAGTTTAAGGAGAAAGTAAGCTCATCACCGGCACACACAGGATTGTTGGGTGCCGGTGCAGGCGAAACTGTATAAGTAGGAGTGGCAGGAAGTGGATTAACTGTAATTACACGCTCGCTGGAGGTGTTTGTGTCGCATGTGGTTCCAGCACCTCCTGACACACGCACCTGATAGGACCCAGATTGACCTACCTGCAGTGTTCGCCCTGTTTGCCCGGTTAAGTCTGCACCATCCTTAATCCATTGGTAGTTGTACCCCTCAGGCGCTATCAGTTCAGTAGTCTCTCCCTCGCAAAGCACAGTACGCCCGTTCACGGTAATAGTAGTAGGGCAGCTCTGCGCCCAGCCACTATTAGCAAACAGCAACAGCAGAGGGAGCAAGCTAAGAAACAAATGCCTTTGTAAAAGAAGGTGCATCAAGGTAGGAGTTAAGGGTGATCTATAGGCTCAGAGTTTATGCATTACGAAAATTATATATATTAAGATACACAAGCGTTTAGCTTTGTACCGGCCATAAGGGGTAATACAACGCCCCTTGGCAGCAGAAAAAGGCGGGCCATTAGCCGCAGAGGAAACAACTTGGCACTATGCCCGCTTATACCTCTATTGCCAAAACCTGTAAAAGGTTACGTGGCTTCTTCGATTTTTATTATATGTGAATGTATAACGGATTGACAGTCTGAAAATTGCGATAAAACCACACTGAACTTATATTGAAGCTGAGGAGTGGAAGACAGAGAACAAACTATAAAAAACAAAAGCGCCTAGCTCATACATGAACCAGGCGCTTTCCTGATATAGCTTGCGGTAAATTAACCGGTTACTTTTTCCTGCACTTCTTCCTCCACGGCCGCTGCGTCCTCTTTTTTACCTCTAAAGCGTTTCCACAGGGAGCCGCCCAAGCCAGCCACAGCAACAGCTATAACTTTCCAAAATTTAAGCAGCAGGGCAAAGAAGCCTACTTTTGTAAGTACTTTACCGGCAACCAGTCCTCCAATTGTCCAGGAGGCCACTTCATCCACATCCGGGTTGAAGTCAAAATAACTGTGCCCCTGCTCAAAGGAAACGCTACTGGTAATTAAAGGAATGTTTTGCTTTACCTCCGGCAGGCTTTCCATGTTGGCAATGGCATTGAGCATCAGAACTCCTTTGCGACCAAGTATACGGACGTTATAGTTGAGCGTGTTTGTCTCGGCCTCTCCGAACTTTACCTCTTTGGCCCAATGCAGTATCTTGCTTTCCTGGTCATAGTATGGCTCCGAAGCCCAGCCGATGAGCTGAATCTTCTCGTAGCCGTTGGCCACGCGCTCTTCGTTGCCGGCAATCATGTCATCCTTCATCGTGTTCAGCAGCTCAGCATAGTCAATATCCTCCGCATCTTTGTCCTCTACGTAGCCGATTTCATCAAACTCGATATCGAACACCCACGCATCATCGTCCAGCACACCCTTATCCTTAGGCACAAGCATGCCCATGGTAGTGCCAGACGCAGGGTTGCCCCAAAGCTCCGTCAGCACATACTCCGACTGCTCCGCATCCAAATACTTAAAGCCTTCCGGCACTTTGATCTTTGCCAGCCCGTCGCCTAACGATATCTCCCCATACTGATATTGAAGGGAGTTTTCAATTTCCTGGATCTGCAGTTGCAGCGAGTCTGTTTGGGCAAAAGCAGGGAACACGCTCATAAAGAGCGCCATTAACATGTAAAGTTGTTTCATAAAAAAGTGGTAAAAAGGTTGGTTTGACAATTTCACGAGAGACTATAGAAAAAGTACAAGCGCCGCTGCAGCACCAGCGACAACAGCACAAATAGTATAGGCTACCGTAAGACTAAGTATAAACAAGGGCACAATATACTAGATATCACATATTGTTTCAGCGTCTGCTTAAAATATAATTCCAGATGCTATACTTTGAGGTTGGATTTCATACCTGAAGGGGCTTGCAAGAGGAGATGCAACATCAGCGCACAAAAGCAAAAACGCCTGACTCATTTCTGAATCAGGCGTTTTTCTGAGGTAGCGGGGACAAGACTCGAACTTGCGACCTTTGGGTTATGAGCCCAACGAGCTACCAACTGCTCCACCCCGCACTGTTAGTATGATGCAAAAGTAGACTAAAGAAGTTTACCATGCAAGTGTTTATACCTAAAAACCCTAAAAAAGTTGGCCTGCGTTAGAATTTACTTGTTATCCCAAAGTGAATCTTGGAATACTTAAACGACAGCGGCTGCTGTTCGGACTTTCCCAGTGAGTATACCAGCTGGAAAATGCCCGCACCGGTGCTGAAGCTGATCCCTGCGCCCACCCCGAAAGGATAATCATCCACCGATACCCGCTCCAGATCACGCCGAAAATAGCCTTGGTCATAGAAAAGCAGGGCGTAGGAGTCGGAGGCAGTGAAGAGCCGGTACTCCAGGGTGCCCACGGCATAGCTGGAGGCATAAAAGAAATAATCGTCGAAGCCGCGGAGGGAGGAGAGGCCACCCAGCCGGTACATGTCGTTCAGGAAAATGCGGTCGCTGAAGAGGGCCTCGCCGCGCAGCCTGGTAAGCAGGGCGCTGTTCTTACCCAGCCGCAGGAAGTTCTCCAGCCGCATGCTCAGGCTCAGTTGCGACTTCTTCATGTCCAGGGTATCGTAAAAGCTTTTCTCCAGGTCGGCGTTGCGCAGCAGCTTTTTGGTGCCGGCGGCAAACTGCAGCTCCGCCAGCCGCCCGCGCCGCGGAAAGTAAAAGTCGTCGAGGTTGTTCCAGAGGTAGTTCAGGCCGTAGGTGGTGGTCTGGGCGTCGGCCAGGTCGAGCTGCTGCAGGCGCCGTGGGCTCACCTCCGAAAGTATGCGGGAGTTGCGCCACTCTGTAAACACACTAAACTTACCATACTTTAAAGTATAATATCCCAGCTGCAGGCGCGGCTGCACGGTAATAAAGGTGGAGTCCTGCTTGAGCAGGTTGAATTTGGTGCCGACCTCAAAGGGGCTGCCCAGAAAGTTGGGGTGCAAATACTCCCCGTTAAGTATAACCGAGCCTGCGCTTACCCGCCGCCACTGCAGCCCCAGCTGCTTGCCGGAGCCACGGATATTGCGGATGTTCAGGTTCGCCTCGCCGGTGATCAGCAGCTTGTCCTGCCGGTTGGGGTCTGGCAGAAAGCCTACCACACCATCGATCTGGTTAGCCTGCCGATCCTCCAGGTAATAGTATACTTTGGCTTTGTCGCTGGTAAAGCGCACCTGCGGCGAGCGCGTGGATTTGATGTAGGACAGCTGCGTTAGCATCCGCTGCGAAGCGTTTATCTGGTCCTGGTTGTAGAGCTGGCCGGGCAGCAGCTGCAGGTAGCGCATCAGAAATTTAGGTTGTGTCTTGGTCTTGCCTACGATCTCCAATGTATCATACTTCACTACAAAAGCCTTCTCCACCATCAGCGTAGCAGCCACTTTGTTATCGGTTATACTTACTGAATCGAGCCACACGTTGGCGAAGGGATAGCCGTTGCGCTCGGCGTAGTCCAGGATGCGCTGCTGCAGCTTCACGAACTCGGCTGGCTTAAAGGGTACGTTGTTGTAAAATTTCTCTCTAAATCCCGCCTCTACCAGTAGCCCCTCACTCAGGTTTCCGTTGCGCAACTGCGCCCACTCAAAAGGCTGGCCAACATGAAGTTTCACGTGGAGCGTGTCGCGGGCAAGGTATAAACTGTCGGCGGAGGCCAGCAGAAAGGCGTCCTGCTGCAGCCGGTACACCAGCTCCCGCACCTCCTTCACGGCCTCGGCCGAGTCGGGCAGCGACTGCCGGAAGTTATACTGCCGGAGCACCTGTTTGCCGCCGGCATCCAACGCCTTCACCGACAGTTGCACCCGGTTGGCAGGCGGTGCTTTGTCTGCCTTTTCGGGCTGCTTCACCTCCGGCTTCTTTGCCTGCTCCTGCTTCACCGGGGCTGGCGGCTGCACCTCCTGCGCACGCACCCGCGGCTGACACAGCATCAGGCAAAACAAGAAGGCAGCTATTTTGTACATTTGTGCGGTTGAACTGTTAAATGGTAAAATTGTTAAAAGGATGTATGGATCAACAACTAAGTTCGGTTTATACTTTATTCCTGCAAAGGTAAGGGGTTCTGGTTTACTTTATACTTTAAGAGAAGTACAGTTTGCAGACCATCAACAGTTTAGACATCCATCAATTTAAGAATTAAATACGACTTTGTCCGGCATATACCTCCATATACCTTTCTGCAAACAAGCCTGCCATTACTGCGACTTCCACTTCAGCACTTCGATGGGACACAAGGCGGCTACCATAGAGGCCATTGCCCGCGAACTGGAGCTGCGGCAAGAGTACCTGCAGGGGCAGACCGTGCGCACGATATATTTCGGTGGCGGCACGCCCTCGCTGCTCACGCAGCAGGAATTGGAGCTACTCCTGCAAACCATTAAAAGGCTGTTTATAGTTTCGGGGGAGGCGGAAATAACGCTGGAGGCCAACCCCGACGACCTCTCGCCTGAGAAGCTGCAGGAGCTGAAAGCCGCCGGCATCAACCGCCTGAGTATAGGCCTGCAGTCGTTTCATGAGCCGCACCTGCGCATGATGAACCGCGCCCACAACGCCACGGAGAGCCTGCAGTGCGTGCGCGATGCCCAGGCCGCCGGCTTCGATAACATCACCGTGGACCTGATCTACGGCATCCCGGCACCGGACCATACTATCTGGCAACAGGACCTGCAGACACTCTTCTCGCTGAACGTGCAGCACGTTTCCTGCTACGCCCTCACCATTGAGCCAGACACGGCGCTGGGCCGCTGGAGCAAGAAAGGCAAGTTCAAACCCTCCGGGGATGAATTTACGGCCCGCCAGTTCGAAATTCTGCTGGAGCAGATGGCGCAGCATGGGTTCGTGCAGTACGAGATCTCTAACTTCAGCCAGCCCGGCCACGAATCGAAGCACAACAGCAATTACTGGCGCGGCGTGCACTACCTGGGTGTGGGGCCGAGCGCGCACTCCTTTAATGGCCACAGCAGGCAGTATAACGTAGCCAACAACCGCAAGTATACCGAAGCCATCAGCCAGGGCACTGTGCCGGCCGATGTGGAAGAGCTTACGCTGGCTGACCAGGCAAACGATTACCTGCTTACCACGCTGCGCACCATCTGGGGCTGCGATTTAACTTTGCTGCGCGATAAGTATACCTATGATGTGCAGGCAACACACGCCGCTTATCTGCAGGAGCTCCAGCAAAAGGAGCTGGCAAGTATAAAAGGCGGCATACTATACTTAACGGACAAGGGAAAGCTGCTGGCCGACCAGATCACGCTCGACCTGTTTGCGGAATGATCGCTACCGAATTCTATGTACTTTTTTAAATAAGATTTATTCGTAGCTTTGGCTGTTACCTGACCATGCCCGATGCAGCAACTCGAAACGCTTTCCCAAAACGACATCAGCAAGATTGCCATAGATCGTGTGCATAACCTGATATCCCACACGTGGCTGCGCCAGGTAAAGCACGAGGAAATGCTGCAAACAGCCAGTAAGCTACATCAGCTGATGCTGGAAAACCGCACCGACAAACTACTGCTGAGCGCTTTGGCGACAGGGTCGCTGTCAGCCGAGACAAAGGAGTGGCTCTCCACCACCTATTACAAGTCTTTATCAGAACTGGGCCTAAAGAAGTTGGCCCGGGTGCTGCCCTATAACCTGTTCAACAAACTTTCGTTCGAGTCTGTGGTGACCAGAGCAGAGGCTTTAGGCACCGTTAACTTTGAAATCAGGAATTTCCCCAGCAATGAGGCTGCCCTGCTGTGGCTGCGGGGGTAACGCTAACCGAGAAGCCATACTTTATTTGTCGGGCAATATTCATACTTTTAAGCTATACTTGCTAAAAAGCCCGCCATACCATGAAAGCCACCATCACCTACCAAAACCAGACTTATACTTTCGATCCGCTACAGCCGCTGGATATTTCGATGCCGCTGCATGACCGAGAAGTGCAACCCGAGTGCTTTTGGGCAGAGCCGGTAGCTTTTGATGTAATTAGGGTAGGGGACTTTGTGGGAAGCGTGGCAGAAGGCGGCAGCACCAACTATAAGCGTGTGCATGTAACCCCGCACGGCAACGGCACCCATACCGAGTGCTACGGCCACATCTCCGCTGATGAAATCGCCACCATACACAACTGCCTGAAGCGCTTTTTATTTGTGGCACAGCTCATAACTATAACTCCGCAAAAACAGGAAAACGGTGATGAAGTAGTAATGCTGGAAGATGTGAAAGCGCAGCTGCAAAACCTGAAGCCTGAAGCTGTGATTATCCGAACCCTGCCTAACTCCGATGATAAGCTCACCCGCCACTACTCCGGCACTAACCCGCCATACTTAGAGTACACCATCGGGCAATACCTGGCGGAGCAAGGTATACAGCACCTGCTGCTCGATCTGCCTTCTGTAGATAGGGAAATGGACGAGGGCAAGCTCCTGTGCCACCACGCCTTCTGGCAGTACCCGGAAAACACGCGATGCGGGGCCACCATTACCGAGCTTATTTACGCCCCAGACTATATTGCTGATGGTTTATACTTACTGAACATCCAGATCGCCAGCCTCCAACTCGATGCCAGCCCCAGCAAACCGGTACTTTATACTTTATCGCCGGAGTTTGCCAAGTTGTAGAGGAGGCAGGCCGCGAGCAGTTTGTCGCCTCCTGTATTTCTTTAGCTAATTGTCCCCTTGAGGACAAGTGAGAACGAGAGTTTGAAACTTGCGACCATGAGTCAATAGGGATGTTAAGCTCGCGGAGCGAAATGCTTTTGATAGCAAAACTGATGAGTTTGCATGTGTAAACACCCCTGCGACCCCCTCAAGGGGACAGTCTGCGCTATCTGTGACACATAAATACCGCCAGTTTGAGCGCAGCGGTAAAGGTGGTTAAGTATGAATGCCAGTTTATAACTGGCATAAGTAATGTATGGAGCAACGCCAGTTAAAAACTGGCGCCAAGTATAGCCACAAGTTGGAAACTTGCGGCAGAACAAATAAAAAGCCGGAGCATGCGCCCCGGCCTCAGGTTAGAAAGTATAGATTAGTAAAAGGTGTTCTTAAAATAAAGCCTCGGCCACTTTACGCACCGAGCCCGATTTGCCCATAGAGTAGTAGTGCAGGCATGGCACGCCAAACTCCATCAGCTCTTTTGATTGCTGTATGGCCCACTCCACGCCAACCTGCGCCGCTGCTTTGTTATCCGGGCAGGCTTCAATAGCATCGGCCAGGTCGCAGGGTATTTCGATGTGGAACAGGCTTGGCAACAAAGTGAGCTGGGTTTTGGTGGTCATCGGCTTTAAACCTGGTATTATCGGCACATCAATACCCTCTGCGCGGCAGGCGTTCACGAAATCGAAGTATTTCTGGTTGTCGAAGAACATCTGCGTGACGATGTACTCCGCGCCTAGCTCCACTTTCTTTTTCAGCCAGCGCAGATCCGATTTTAAGTTAGGTGCCTCGAAGTGCTTCTCCGGGTAGCCGGCCACACCAATGCAGAAATCGGTGCAACTGTTGCTTACCTGCTCATCGTCTAAATAACAACCATTATTCATCTCCACCACCTGCTCTATCAGTTCCGACGCGTAATGATGCCCTCCCGGCTCCGGCACAAAGCGTTGCTCGCTCTTTACGCAGTCGCCACGCAGCACCAGCACGTTGTCTATGCCCAGGAAGTGCAGGTCGATAAGGGCGTTCTCGGTTTCCTCTTTGTTAAAGCCCCCGCAGATCAGGTGCGGCACCGTGTCTACCTTATAATTGTTCTGGATGGCGGCACAAATACCTACCGTACCGGGGCGCTTTCGCGTGGTAATTTTCTCCAATAAACCATTCTCGCGCTGCTTATACACGTACTCTTCGCGGTGGTAGGTCACGTCAATAAAAGGCGGCTTGAACTCCATCAGCGGGTCAATGTGGCTGAACAGGGTTTTCATGTTCTCGCCCTTCAGCGGAGGCAGAATCTCAAAAGTAAACAGCGTTTTGCCGTTAGCGTTTTTGAAGTGGTCTGTTACTTTCAATTTATGATGATGGTTAAATTGCTTAGTTGTTACATGGCTGGTTTGCATTGCCGGGTCCAACCACCCCTAACCCCTCCTTGTCTAAGGCGGGGAACTTTACCTACAACTTCAATTTTTAGAGTTCATAGTTTGTGCTATTGCATTCAATAGCCTTCAGTTATAAAACTTGAAATGTAATAAAGTAATAGCAGGCTCCCCTCCTTGGACAAGGAGGGGCAGGGGTGGTTTGATTCTTACACCGCCTGCTGCTCTACTGGCTTTGGCTCATAGTTCAGGTTCGGCGACAGCCAGCGTTCCAGTTCCTCTTTGGTCATACTTTTGCGCTGCGCGATGTCAGAAACCTGGTCTTCGCCAATCTTACCCAAGCCAAAGTAGCGTGATTCCGGATGCGAGAAGTATAAGCCGCTCACCGAAGCCGCCGGGTACATGGCCAGGTTCTCGGTAAGTATAACGCCTGATGTTCTCTCGGCATCCAGCAGGTTAAACAACGTGATTTTCTCGGTATGATCCGGGCAGCCAGGGTAGCCCGGGGCCGGACGGATGCCTTTGTATTGCTCTTTGATCAGGCCTTCGTTGTCCAGCTGCTCGTTCGGCGCGTATCCCCACAGTTCTCTTCGAACTTTCAGGTGCATTAGTTCGGCAAAGGCCTCGGCTAATCTATCAGCCAACGCTTTCACCATGATGGCTTTGTAATCGTCGTGCTCGGCTTCATACTTGGCTAGCAGCTTCTCGATACCGAAACCAGCCGAAACCACAAAACCCCCGATGTAATCTTGCACGCCTTTTTCCTTCGGAGCCACGAAATCAGAGAAAGCCAGGTTTGGCACACTGGCGCCCTTTTTGCCCTGCTGCCTTAAGGTATGGAACTCCGTCAGCACGTTTTCACGTGAATCATCGGCGTATACTTCGATGGTATCGTCAGCCTCAACGTTTGCAGGGTAAAAACCAACCACGGCTCGCGCTTCCAACAGTTGCTTCTCCACAATCTCCTTCAACATGGCCTGGGCATCTGCAAATAGTTTGGTGGCTTCTGCTCCCAGTTCCGGATCGCTCAGGATTTTCGGGTATTGGCGCTTGAGCTCCCAGGTATGGAAGAAAGGTGTCCAGTCGATGTAAGGCACGATCTCCTCTAAAGGATAATGGGTGTATACTTTGTTGCCGATAAAGCTTGGCTTCGTTGGCTTTGTGCTGTTCCAATCTACTTTAAACTTGTTGGCACGGGCTTCTTCTATACTTGCAAAAGCACGGTCTTTGGTACGGCTCAGGTGATCTTGGCGTAACTTTTCGTATTCTGCTTTTATTTCGGCGATGTAACTCTCGCGTTCGCTGCTCAGCAAACTGCTAACCACGGTTACGCTTCGTGAGGCATCATGCACGTGCACTACCGGACCGCTGTATTGTGGAGCTATCTTAACGGCCGTATGCACACGCGATGTAGTTGCACCACCGATCAGCAGCGGAATCTTCATGCCACGCCGTTCCATTTCCTGCGCCACATATACCATTTCATCCAGCGATGGTGTGATCAATCCGCTCAATCCAATGATATCTACTTTATGCGCTTCGGCTTCAGACAGGATCTTGTCCAGCTGTACCATTACACCCAGGTCAATTACTTCATAATTGTTACAGGCCAGTACCACGCCCACAATGTTCTTCCCGATGTCGTGTACGTCGCCTTTTACAGTTGCCATCAGTATAGTCCCGGCTGTAGATTTAGACGTATCACCAGCCAGCTTTTCTGCTTCCATAAACGGCAACAGGTACGCCACCGATTTCTTCATCACGCGGGCACTTTTCACTACCTGCGGCAAAAACATCTTACCGGCACCAAACAAGTCACCAACCACTGACATACCTGCCATCAGCGGTCCTTCTATCACATCAAGCGTTTTGGCCGCTTTCTGACGGGCTTCCTCGGTGTCTTCGTCTATAAACTCAATTATACCTTTTACCAATGCATGCTTCAGGCGTTCCTCAACAGGGGCATCGCGCCAGGCGGTGTCGGCGGCAGCGGCAGTCTTGCCTTTACCTTTTATAGTTTCGGCATAGTTTACCAGCTTCTCAGTTGCATCCGGGTGGCGGTTAAAGATCACGTCTTCTATCAGGTCGCGCAGGTCGGTTGGTATTTCGCTGTACACGCCCAGCATACCGGCATTCACAATACCCATGTCCATACCAGCCTGCACGGCATAGTATAAAAACACGGTGTGCATCGCTTCACGCACGGCATCGTTACCCCTAAAAGAGAATGACAGGTTACTTACGCCACCGCTTACCTGTGCGTGCGGCAGGTTGGCTTTTATCCATTTTACTACTTCTATAAAATCAACAGCATAGTTGTTATGCTCTTCTATGCCGGTGGCAATAGCCAGTATGTTCGGGTCAAAAATAATGTCTTGCGGCGGGAAGCCTACTTCATCCACCAATATGCGGTAAGAGCGTTCGCAAATCTCTTTTCTCCGTTCCAGCGTGTCAGCCTGGCCCTGCTCATCAAAAGCCATCACCACCACCGCAGCACCATACTGACGCACCTTGCGGGCTAGTTTTTTAAAGGCTTCTTCGCCTTCTTTCAGCGATATAGAGTTAACGATAGATTTACCCTGCACACATTTTAAGCCTGCTTCAATCACGCTCCATTTAGAAGAGTCGATCATGATAGGTAGTTTGGCAATATCCGGTTCAGAAGCGATCAGGTTAAGAAAGTTGGCCATGGCCTGCTCTGAGTCAAGCATGCCTTCGTCCATGTTCACGTCGATGATCTGCGCGCCACCTTCTACCTGCTGACGGGCAACTGCTAAGGCTTCTTCAAACTGGCCGTTAACGATTAGGCGGGAGAACATTTTGGAGCCGGTAACATTGGTGCGTTCGCCGACATTTACAAAAAGACTTTCGGGAGTTATAGTTAGTGGCTCGAGGCCGCTGTAACGAGGGAGTGGGGCAACCGGGGTAGGAACGTGCGGTTTATACTTTCGCACTAAGTCTGCAATTACTTTGGTATGTACTGGCGTGGTGCCACAACAACCACCCAGTATATTAACCAAACCTTCTTTTAAATACTCTTCAACTATAGCGCCCATTTGCTGGGCTGTCTCGTCGTAGCCACCAAAAGCATTTGGCAAACCGGCATTCGGGTACGCACTGATGTAACAATCCGAGATGCGAGACAGCTCCTGGATGTGCGTTTTAAGCTGCCGTGCGCCCAAAGCACAGTTAAAGCCCACGCTAAGTATAGGCGCATGCGAGATCGAGTTATAAAAGGCTTCTACGGTCTGGCCAGACAAGGTGCGTCCGCTGGCATCTGTGATTGTGCCTGATACCATGATCGGCAGTTCTTTGCCGCCATCATTTACAAACTGCTGAATAGCAAAAAGAGCCGCCTTACAGTTAAGCGTATCAAAAACCGTTTCAACCAGCAGCAGATCAGAGCCGCCATCAACCAAACCACGCACCTGCTCATAGTAAGCGGCTACCAGCTGGTCGAAAGTAATGGCACGGTAGCCAGGGTTGTTCACATCCGGGGAAAGCGAAGCGGTACGGTTTGTCGGACCGATAGCGCCAGCTACAAAGCGTTTATGCGAAGGATCTTTAGCCTCTACCTCATCCGAAGCTTCACGTGCAATTTTTGCCGACTCATAATTCAGTTCATACACAATATGCTCCAGACTATAGTCCGCCATGGCTATACTTGTACCGCTAAAGGTGTTGGTTTCGATAATATCGGCACCAGCCTCCAGGTACTCGGTATGAATGGCTTTGATGATATCCGGGCGGGTAATGGAAAGTAAATCGTTGTTGCCTTTCAGGTCGGAGGGGTGATCTTTGAAACGCTCGCCACGGAAATCTGCTTCCGTAAGCTCGTAACGCTGGATCATGGTGCCCATGGCGCCGTCGAGCACGAGCACGCGTTCCTGCAGCAAAGTATAAATCGGATGTGTTTTGGTCATGGTCGATGTCTTTCTTCTCATAAGTCTTCTACGCGGCTTATCAAGAAGGACACCTGAGGTAAGGCAGGATCAATCTTATCTTCCCTGGCTGCTGTTGCACCAGGAGGGAGTTAGCACCAAGCTTTATACATGGTTGCTAAGACGTCATCGGGCCCTGTCCCTCAGTCTTTCTTGATAAGAATAACAAAGTAAAGGTATATCCGTGGAAAAAAGAAATTAGTTACACGAAAATGGCGAGCGGAGAGAAGTATGGGAGGTATAAAAACAGAAAAGGACACTTATCGTGTCCTTTTCCTTTAGAATCTTCTTCGTTTAATCACGAATCCGATCCTTGCTTATATGTACGCCGGCTCTAGCGGGATGTTACGCTTGCGTCAATTATTTTTCAAAAAAAGAGGGGCACCCGTTGGGCACCCCTCTCTTGTCTTGTAGCAATAAAGCTTAATTAAGCTTCTGCCTCTACGTTATTTGGTACTACAGAAACGTAAGAACGGTTTTTCTTACCTTTTCTGAACTGTACCACACCGTCAGTCAGAGCAAACAGTGTGTGGTCTTTACCCATACCCACGTTAGTGCTTGGGTGGTGTGCAGTACCTCTTTGTCTTACAATGATGTTACCTGCAATAATCTCCTGGCCACCGTAAATCTTAACACCCAGTCGTTTAGAATGCGATTCGCGGCCGTTATTGGAACTACCAACGCCTTTTTTGTGTGCCATTTTCTTTTACTATTTAATTGGGTTAGCAAGCTAAGCCCAAAAGGTTCTACGATTAATTTCTTCTTACTGCTTAACCAATGTTTTCGATAAGAACTTTAGTATAGTTCTGACGATGACCTCTCGACTTTCTATACCCTTTTCTTCTCTTCTTCTTGAAGATATGAACCTTGTCGGCTCTCACCTCACCCAAGATCTTACCGGTTACCTTGATACCATCCACGAAAGGAGCACCAACAGTGATTGTACCGTTGTCGTCTGTTAGAAGAACATTGGCGAACTCAACGGCGTCACCTTCATTGCCGGAAAGCTTGTTAGCGTAGATGAACTTACCGCTCTCTACTTTGGTCTGTTGACCTGCGATTTCTACAATTGCGTACATCAGCTTCAATGTATGTTTAAAAGATTTAGTCCGCAAAAGTACGGCTTCATTTTGATATTTGCAACGGCTTGTATAACAAATTGTTCCTCTACGCCACCTCCCTTACACAGGCATGTGGAAAAGTATGTGTATATGTGTATATACAATTTCACAACTTGTCAATAAATCGCATAAGCAGTTTTACATCAAATACTTGCACCCGATCTACCGTGCCATACTTTTCCACAAAAGCGTAAACAAAGAATGTGTCCACCCCTATGCTTTCTCTTCGGCAGCAAGTACAAACCTGTGCACACACCCTCCGCTTCAGAAAAATCTACCCATTTCCTTCCCCAAATCATGCTCAAATGCACTAAACAGGCAATACATGTACTTTTGCTAATATTTCATACTTTGCATATACGTGAATTACAATGTGGATAACCATGTGCATTACGAGCAAAACCGGCCTAAATTCAGCGGCAAGGGCATGTGCATAAATTGAACAACTTTAACCCTCGAAATCAAGTTCATTTCTATATATTTGAAGTCAGGATACTACCGGGTGCCAGATCAGACATCCACCCAAAAAGAAATTTAAACGGGGTGTTTTCTAAGCTAATCAGCTTACCCCTTCAACCAATAAAACGCTTATTTACAAAATTATGGAGCCAATACTGCAAGAGAACCCTAACCGCTTTGTACTGTTCCCGATTCAGAACGACGAGGTATGGCAGATGTACAAGAAGGCAGAAGCCAGCTTCTGGACAGCCGAGGAAATTGACCTTAGCCAGGACCTGAAGGACTGGGAGAACCTGAATGACGGCGAGCGCCACTTTATCAGCCACGTGCTGGCCTTCTTCGCTGCCTCCGATGGCATCGTGAACGAGAACCTGGCCGTTAACTTCATGAACGAGGTACAGATACCGGAGGCGCGCTGCTTCTATGGCTTCCAGATTATGATGGAGAACATCCACTCCGAAACTTACTCGCTCCTTATAGATACTTATGTAAAGAAGCAGGCGGAGAAAGACCACCTGTTTAACGCCCTGGAAACGGTGCCTGCCGTGAAACGCAAAGGGGAGTGGGCGCTGAAGTGGATCGAGAGCGAGAACTTTGCTGAGCGCCTGATCGCTTTTGCGGCTGTGGAGGGTATTTTCTTCTCGGGCTCTTTCTGCTCTATTTTCTGGCTGAAGAAGCGCGGCCTGATGCCGGGCCTCACCTTCTCTAACGAGCTGATCTCGAGAGACGAAGGCCTGCACTGCGATTTTGCCTGCCTGCTGTACAAGATGCTGGTAAACAAGCTGCCGGAGAGCCGTGTGCATGAAATTATCCGCGATGCGGTAAGCATAGAGCAGGAGTTTGTAACTGATGCGCTGCCGGTAGACCTGATCGGGATGAACGCCAAACTGATGAGCCAGTACATTGAGTTTGTGGCCGACCGCCTGCTGGGCGAGCTGGGCTGCAAGAAGATCTACAACTCCACTAACCCATTCGATTTTATGGAGATGATCTCGCTGCAGGGCAAGACCAACTTCTTCGAGAAACGCGTGGGCGAGTACCAGAAGGCCGGCGTACTGGGCGACAAAGACAAAAAGATGTTCTCTCTGGACGAAGACTTTTAAGATTAGATATTCCTTTGTATGTTTAGGTGACCAAAGGGAAAAAGCACACCTTCTTTCCCCACCTGAACATACTCTTATATTACCGTAATGCCGGGCGGCAGTAGAAGCAACAGAGGTGACCGCAAATCCGCAACCGGAACCGTAGGTGGCATCACCGCCACCTAAAAGGGTATCTCAACCCTTCTATATAGTAAAAGCATTTAGCTTTGCGCATAATCATTTGTACTACAACGGCTTACACACGCACTTGCGTATGGGCTGATTGTATGTATCTCTAAAGTACAACCACCTGCTGCAGCGGCAGCGGCCTTTTATATATCTTTTATTAACCACCCGGGTCTTTTACACCCGTTAATTGTATACGCTATGTTAGTAGTTAAACGAGACGGCAGACGCGAGTCCGTCAAATTCGACAAGATTACCGCACGCATCGAGAAGCTGTGCTATGGCTTGCACATGGATTATGTGTCACCGATTGAGGTAGCCAAGAAAGTGATTGACGGAATTTACGATGGTGTTACAACTGTAGAACTGGACAACCTGGCTGCCGAGACCGCTGCGTCGCTGACGACCAAGCACCCGGACTATGCCGTGCTGGCCGCCCGTGTGGCGATCTCTAACCTGCACAAGGTTACGAGCAAGTCATTCTCCAACACCATGAAGCGCCTGTATACTTACACAGACCCTAAAACCGGTGAGAACGCCTCGCTGATCGCCAAGGATGTGTATGAGATTATCCGTAAAAACGCGGCCCTGCTCGATTCTACTATCATCTACGACCGCGACTACAACTACGATTACTTCGGCTATAAGACACTGGAGCGCTCCTACCTGCTTCGCCTGGACGGCAAGATTGTGGAGCGTCCGCAGCACATGTTGATGCGTGTGGCCGTGGGTATCCACAAGGAGGACATCGAATCTGCCATTGAGACTTATAACCTCATGTCTGAGAAGTGGTTTACGCACGCCACCCCAACCTTATTTAACGCCGGTACGCCTAAGCCACAGCTGTCCTCGTGCTTCTTGCTAACCATGAAGGACGATAGCATACCAGGCATTTACGATACCCTGAAGCAGTGCGCCCAGATCTCGCAGAGCGCTGGCGGTATTGGCCTGAGCATCCACAACGTGCGCGCCACAGGATCATATATTAAAGGCACCAACGGCACTTCTAACGGTATCATCCCGATGCTGAAGGTGTTTAACGACACAGCCCGCTACGTGGACCAGGGCGGCGGCAAGCGCAAAGGAGCTTTCGCGATTTACCTGGAGCCGTGGCATGCCGACATCTTCGAGTTCCTGGAGCTGAAGAAGAACCATGGTAAGGAAGAGAACCGCGCCCGCGACCTGTTTTATGCCCTCTGGACACCAGACCTGTTCATGAAGCGCGTGGAGGAGAACGGCGACTGGAGCCTGTTCTGCCCGAACGAAGCGCCTGGCCTGGCCGACTGCTGGGGCAAAGACTTTGAGCGCCTGTACGAGAAGTATGAGCGCGAGGGCCGTGCCCGCAAAACCGTAAAAGCGCAGGACCTGTGGTTCCATGTGCTGGAGTCGCAGATCGAAACAGGTACGCCTTACATGCTGTACAAGGACAATGCGAACAGCAAGAGCAACCAGCAGAACCTGGGCACGATCAAGAGCTCGAACCTGTGCACCGAGATTATGGAGTACACCAGCGAAGACGAAGTAGCTGTTTGTAACCTTGCCTCGCTGGCACTGCCGCGCTTTGTGAAAGAAGATGACAACGGCAACAAGACCTTCGACCACCAGAAGCTGTTTGATGTAACGTATCACGCCACTGTTAACCTGAACAAGGTTATCGACATAAACTATTACCCAGTACCGGAGGCGCAAAACTCAAACATGCGTCACCGCCCGATCGGTTTGGGTGTGCAGGGCCTGGCGGATACTTTTATTCACCTGCGTATGCCGTTCGAGAGTGACGAGGCGAAAGGGTTAAACAAGGATATCTTTGAGACGATCTACTTTGCGGCCATGACGGCCTCTAAAGACCTTGCCAAGAAACAAGGCCCTTACGAAACGTTTAAAGGGTCTCCGCTATCAGAAGGTAAGTTCCAGTTTGATATGTGGGGTGTTACGCCAGAGTCAGGCCGCTGGGACTGGGAAAGCCTGCGCAAAGACGTAATGGAACATGGTGCACGTAACTCGCTGTTGCTGGCCCCTATGCCAACAGCTTCTACAGCCCAGATCCTGGGTAACAACGAGTCGTTTGAGCCTTATACTTCTAACATTTACCTGCGCCGCGTACTGAGTGGTGAGTTTATGGTGGTGAACAAGCACCTGCTCAAAGACCTGATCGCGCTAGGTATCTGGAACGATAAGATGAAGAACGACATCATCGCTGCCAACGGTTCTGTGCAGGATATCCCGAACATCCCGCAGCACATCAAAGACCTGTACAAAACAGTGTGGGAGATCAGCCAGCGTGCCGTGATTGATATGAGTGCCGACCGTGGCGCGTTTATTTGCCAGAGCCAGTCGCTGAACCTGCACGTGCAGAACGTGAACTTCGGCAAGCTGACTTCCATGCACTTCCACGCCTGGAAGCGCGGCCTGAAAACAGGTATGTACTACCTGCGCACCAAGTCTGCTGTAGACGCCATCAAGTTTACCGTAGAGAAACAAGCCGCCGAAACCCTTTCGCCGGTTTACAGCCAAGACCAAAACCGCAGCGACATGAGTTGCTCGCTAGACAACCCAGACGCTTGCGAAGCTTGCGGATCGTAAATAACTAAAGAAGGAGGGCACGTTGTCCTCCTTCTTCTTTTTCCTACCTCTTACACATTCCATGTTACTGCTGGCGCCCTGCCAGTGGATGGAATACTGTTGCCTTCACTTTTAGCCCATCGTAAAGACAAAACAAATGAAAATAGTATGCTTCATTGGAAGCGGATTTAACTATATGTCGGCAGACATAATTAAGTCGCAGAATATATATATACAAAAGATGATACTCCACTTCATGAGGAAATTATCCGGTTGAATAATCTTTCCGCCGTTGTTGGTGTTTTCACCAACAACTAAGACGACAGCAACGTAGCAGAAACAATTCATACTTCTCATAGCCAAAGCTGCACATGTGGGAGTATAGGCTACTACTGTTGGTTAGTTCTGACAGTAGTAACGAAGAAACAGCCAACTACACCCTCAACGACCTAATATGTGCAGCAAGAGAAATATGAGCAGCCGCTGTCGGTTAGCTAAAAGTGGTTGTTGGTGAAAACACCAACAACGGCGGACACGGTAGGTGAAAACAGCAGCCGACATGATATCTGCGACACACAGATATTACAACGGCGGGCACGGCAGGCGATAAGAAGGGTGGCAAAGGCAAGGAGGAACAGCCGACCACCACGCAACATCTGGGTGTACAAAGTAGTACCTTAGTAAATGCATGAGCAACAGCATATCGCTTTCTTCACAGCCACTATTCTGGAGTGGAAGCACCTGCTAAAGCCCGATAAGTATAAACAGATTATTGTAGACAGTCTAGGCTACCTGGTGGAGCAGAAACGGGTAAAAGTATACGCTTTTGTAATCATGCCAAACCACCTCCATCTGCTCTGGAAAATGGAAGCCCCCACAAGCGTGAAGACGTGCAACGGGATTTCCTGAAGTATACGGCGCAGCAGATAAAGTATGACCTGAGTGAGCATCACCCAGCTGTTCTGGAGAGATTCCAGGTAAACGCTAAAGATCGGAAGTATCAGCTATGGGAGCGTAACCCGCTGTCGATCTACTGCTATTCTATTTCAGTTACTGAGCAAAAGTTAGAGTACATACACCACAACCCTATTCAGGAGAGGTGGCAGCTGGCTGCGCTACCGGAAGAATACGCCTACTCATCTGCTGGGTTCTATCAGGAAAACAAAGACCTATTCGGCTTCTTAACACATTACAGGGACTAAGTCTCTGTTGTCGCCCCGGGTGTAGAGGTGGTAGTACTTCCTTGGCTCCAGCGAAACAGTTTTTTGCATCTATACCTGTACGAGAGCGAGCAGGGATTTATCAAAAGTGCTTACAAGGTTTTCGATTCCGCAGCGCTAGTCCTACGCAGAAATGGCCTACAGCGGCTCCATCAGCCAGGCCATCGCTTCCTGTTCGTCAGAAAAATCGCAGAGCACCAGGTCCAGGTCAAAGGTATGCCCCTTCACGATCATTTGCTTTACGGCCTGCCGGTTCTCATCGAAGCGAGAGGGGAGCCGGGCCATGCGCAGCAGCGAACTTTTAGCGATTCGGGGCACAAACACCTCCAGGCTCCACTGCAGATCGGCAGGGTCTATTGATTCCATTTGGCGATCATCGGCCAGCCACCTGGTTAAAGAAAACCGATCAATCATATCCAGCACCAGGAGATAAGCCTCTCTCAGTTCTGAACCCTTTAAATGCCCTCTCCATTCGGCTTTCCCCAAACGGGTCTGGGTATCATAAAGAAAGGTAACAAAGTTATTTTTAAAGTATTGTTGCATTTGCCTGCCCACCAAGACTACGCATAGCCTCGTCATAATCATCAAAGTAAAAGAGGCAAGTACGCCGTTTTAGCAGCACTTGCGGCTGTAAGTTATAAAAAAAGGGCGTGCCAAACGCTAAGCTGCGAAAATTAGTACCCCTGCAGGCTTAAGCCCAAGGGCAGTTTTAGTAAGCCACCTCCCTTAACCAGGCCATGGCCTCCTCTTCTGCTTCAAACTCACGGATCAACAGTTGCTGGTCCAGCTTGTTTTTCTTTTCCATCATCACATCCAACGCCTTTTGATGCCCTTCATGCTCAGAAGGCAGGTTTGCCAAACGCAACAGTGGCCCTTCTACCAACTGGGGCACAAACACACGCAGGCTCCACTGCAGGTCAGCAGGAACTATAGAGTCCATCTTGCGATTATCCCCCAGCCACCCTTTCAGCTCATACCTATCCATTAAGTCCAGACACAGCAACGTTGCCTCCCGGAACTCCGCCCCGGTTAAATGTCCGTTCCAGATAGCTTTGCCCAGCCGCTGTTCTTTATCATAGTAGATGCGCACAAAGCTGTTCCTGAAGTATAATTTAAACATAAACAGAGTGATGGAAAGTATAACAGAAGGTAAGTAAAATATTGAAAAATACAAACTTGTTTAGACTTGCGTCTGCAAGGCTACAGCTTATACTTTAGACAAAAGCCGCTGGCGAGCAACCAGCGGCTTGATGCCTGTTGTTATACTTAGCTACTGTTGAGGCTCGCGTGTCACGGCCACAATGGCTACACGGCGGTTAAGCTGGCGGCCTCGGGCAGTTTCGTTAGTGGCCCGTGGCGCTGTTTCTCCCATAGCTTCAATAGAGAGTCGGTTTGCATCTATTCCACCTTTGTTCTGGAGCCAGTCTTTTACGGCGTTGGCGCGATCGGCAGAAAGCTCTTTGTTATACTCGTTGCCGGCACGGGCATCTGCATGCCCGAAGATGCGGATAGGGCCATTAGGCGGCAGGCTCTTAATTTCTTCGGCAATCTGCTGCAGCTTTTCTTCCCCTTCCGGCCTTATCTCGGCCTTATCGGTATCGAAAAGCACTTTATCATCCATACCGTAGATATTGTACTCATTGCTGGCGCGAACTTCGACCCCCGCTTCCTTCATTTCAGGATCTTCTGTAACAGGCGCATCCCAGTCTATACCAGCCCAGAAGTCTTCCCCCACATCTATTATTTCTACGGCGTCGGCTTCTACACGCCCGCGCTCATCATCATACACTACAGCTGAGTCGGCAGTGGCTTCGCTCATGGTATCGTTTTCAACATCACCCTCAGGATTGTTGCAGGCGCTCAGAAAACCTACCCCGAGTATCATTAGCAATACATTCTTTTTCATAGTTATTGTGTAATTAGTTCGTACTCTTAGGTACGGAGCCTAAGTGGCATTGTTTTTACTGCATCCCTATAACGTACCAGCATCAGGCATGCCTTCAGGCAGCTAAACCACAAAAAAGCCCCGACACCTACAGAAGGGCCGGGGCTTACTACGAGTAGTTCTTCTATTTGCCTATTGCTTTACAAAACGCTGCGTTTGCTGCTGCGTGCCGTCAGATACTTTAACAAAGTAGATGCCCGGATGCAGGTGAGCAGCAGGTACCACTACCGCATTATTTACATTGCCATACTGCGCTACCTGTTGTCCGTTAGCGTTTAGCACCGTTACCTGCGCATTGCGGAGGGCAAAGCTTACAGTTACATCGCTGGAAGTTATGGTTGGGTAAACTTTGGCAATATTGCCATTCAGCGTGTGCTGTGTGCCTTTAAACTGCAGCGCCACCACATTCGATGTTTCCTCTGCTCCGTCAAAATCTACCTGGCGCAGGCGGTAGTAGTTGATGCCTTCTGCCGGGTTGGTGTCGGTAAAAGTATAGTTAATGCGTGTACTACTGTTACCGCGACCTGTTACTTTACCGATCTCACTGAAGCTTCTGCCATCAAGGCTCCGCTCTACTACAAACTTATCGTTGTCAAGCTCTTGCGCGGTAGCCCAGGTTAAATTCACATTTGCTCCCTGAACGCTTCCTTTGAAGGACATCAGTTGCACAGGGAGTGGGGCTACTGCCTGATCCTGTTCACCCACAATTCTGATGTCATCCATTGCGTAAAAGTCCTGGTTTGTTGCATCAACCACTATAGACCACCTAAAATATACTTTTTCTTTATTCAAGACATGAGCCGGAAGAAATATAAGGTTGCCTGAGTTAACCGGTGCCCAAGTATAGAAGCTTGTTATGTTCTGTGAAACTGTAATACCCTCTGAGGTATAAGTTATACCGTCAAAGCTATATTCAAGTACGATGGGGTTGGTATTATCTATTTTGGTAGAGAGAGAATTTTGCTTGTCTCTTTTAATAGTAAGGCCATTGTCGTTGTGAATCCAGTGCTGTGTTCTGAACTCCTTCCAAGTAACCGTTACGCCAGCCAAACCCAGTGTTGATACTGGCTCCTGCACAACAAACACCCTCCTATTTGTTGTAAGTGTATTATCCGTTTTTAAAAAGTTTCCGCTTGTAGTATTGTTGGGGGCAAATAGGTAAGTATTTCCAACAGCCCATTTTGACCCTGATAAGTTAGTTGGGGAGGTTGTAAGATTCTGCTCGTAAAGCACTTTACTCGCAGAAGCCACCTGCTGCGCCTGGGCTGTAAGTGTTAAAAAGAAAAGTAATGAGATAAGGGGGTAAAATTGTTTCATGGTACTATATACTGTTTCATTCGAGCTTCTTTAAGAAAGAAACATGCCAAACCACAAAACTTTATACTTTGCCTAAACAATGCAATATAACATTAGCTATAGCTCACTCACACTCCATAACACAACATGCTACTGTTCATATATTTATACTTTAAAATAAAACAGCTTATATAGTATATATAAGATTAATTTTCTTCTGCTGTTATTGCTATTTCAGTGCAATAATTCCCGAATTCGGAAAGAATCAATTATTACGGCATTTCATTTCCCATTATAGGAGAAGAGCGAGCTTAAGCAGCTCCACACAGACAGCGGTGTGAAGAGAGAAAGAACGCTGCCGAGGAAAAACGAGAGGTGCGCACAGTATCAGAGCACATGGTATACATGATCCTCAAAATCCCCTAATAATGCCATTATGACACCTTGAAAGGCACATAAAACACTATTTATCGCCATTTTGGCACAAATAGTTCATAGTTTAGCCTTGCTTCGACACAGTGTTGCACTTGGCATTAGCTTTGTAATTAAAAGGGCGTAAGAACTAAGAAGGAGAAGAGATGAAACTGATAAAGGATAAAGAGTTTTTAAAAAATATCGCACACCAGATTAACCTGCTCAACACTATTGGCGGTGGTGTGAGTGAGACATACGTAGATATCAAGAAGTATAAAAAAGGCGCTGTAATAAATGTTTGGGCTGCCGGTGTATCGCCAGAGGCGTTTAAAGTAGTACTGCACAATAACCAGCTTACCCTGTTCTCGGTGCTGCAAAGCGAAGACAACCCGGAAATGGCCGCACCATTGTTTAACAGAATCTTTTTACTGCCACCGCAAGTAGACTTGAGCCGCATAGAGGCCTTGCACGAGGACGGCCAGCTAAAAGTAAAGCTTCCATACTTTGAAGGCACCAACCAACCTCGGGAAATTGAAATCAAGCAACTGTAAGACATACAAAAGGCTGCCAGAGCGGTAGCCTTTTTGCTTTTGAAGCCAGGAGGGGTTATTCCAAAAACCTCGCTTTTATAATAGACGTCAGGAAATCATGCGCTTCCACGGTCTCCTGATCGTATTCAAAGGTATTAAAGCCGTCGGAATCGGTTTGCACAACCAGGCAACCGCTCTCCACCATCATAAAAATCAACTCGCGCAGGCGGTAAGGATGGCCGGCAATATTCATCACACACACTAAGTCTTTGTTCTCCACGCGCAGAAACATGTGTTGCACGTGGTTTTCGTCGGCCATTATTCTTTCTTGGGTCTTATTCATGTTATTTTCTTTGGCTACTCCCTTATAAGCAAAAAAAGACCTAAAAAGTGCCCGCTCTGCCACACACGCACGTCAATTGGCCATTTTCTTTATTTTACCTATCTTTTTACAAGGCTCAGTACAACCATGACAGGCAGTAAGTATCAAATCAGGTTAACGGCGGGGATGCTCTTTGCGCCAACCCACCACAAAAAGTATAAACCAGATGGGGTAGAGGGGAGATATAACGGAAGCCAGGTAGGGATCAACGGCAAAGAAAAGCACGAACTGCAGCAACAGGCTCAGCATAAAGCCAACTAAAGCGATTTTAAAGTAGGTGTTCCGGAGGTTCATAACCGCTTTATACGCAGGCAGGGGCTAGGGATACGCCAGCAGGCAACAAAAAACCCGTCCGATTTACGGACGGGTGTTCATTAAACGAAAGGCCTCGGCCCTCGATATACCTTTTTCTACAAGTATCGGCGGGTCATCCTCTTTGGCTACCACCAGTTTAAAGACGTTGTCCTCGTCCTGGTAGTAGATAACCGTAGTAAGATCTTCGTAAGCAATACTAAAGATCTTTCTAGGCTCCCCACCGGTGTAAAATTTATAATTATCTAACGTTATATTTCGTATTAACTTCATATCCCTACAATCTCCTGGTATTTTAACGGTATACACCCTAAAATTTGTTTCAAAAAAGCCAACAATACAATTATATTCTTTGTAAATTCATAAAGCTGATAAACAGCATTTTAATGCATATAAGCTTTATTTTAGCGCCTGCATAACGTAACTACTGCTGCAGGGCATCTGCGGGCACTCAGCTACAATAGTGCAAAAAGTAGGCCATAACACACAAATAGCACTATACTTATATATCCTGATGCATCATGGGCGAATACACGTTACAAGAAACGGCAGATATGCACGATATGCTGGCGCATTACCCACTCCTCCGGCTACTGAACCCGCAGCTGACGCCAGCGCGCTACGAAGAGTTGATCCGCCTGATGCTGCACCACAATTATCGTATGGTGCGCGCTTTCGATGCTTCGGAAAAATGTGTAGGTTTATCAGGCTTCTGGATTGGGGCGAAGCTTTACAGCGGCAAGTACCTGGAGATAGATAATTTTGTGGTAGACGATGCGCACCGCGGATCAGGTGTAGGCAAACTCCTGCTGGACTGGATGCAGCTACGGGCGCGGCAGGAGGGTTGCGAAGCCCTTATGCTGGATGCCTATGTCACGAACAGCGCCGCCCACCGTTTTTACTTCCGGGAGGGGTTCCAGATAAAGGGGTATCATTTTTATAAAACCATACACGCATGAGCAGCGGCAAAAACACCTGGCTGAAATGGCTTCTGTACTTTGTTGTTTTTGAGTTGGTGGTGTTCTTCGGGCTGCAGTGGCTGCTGTCGGGCTTGGGCATGAGCAACCAGTACCAGGCAGAAAACACCATTGTGCCCAACTGGGTAAAGGCAGTTACGTTTATACTTTTATACTTGCTTTGCCTGTTAGCCGCCGTTATGGTGGTGAGCAGCTCTGTGCCGGGCAAGCACCGCCCCCACCTGATGCGCTGGGTTTACCTGGCTCTGCTGGGAATGGTGGTGATGCTGTTTTTCCTGTTTTAACCAAACGTAAGATTTTATACTTTTAGGTATGCTAAAGACGAAGAACCTACTACCCCTGATGCTCTGCCTCCTGTTGGGCTATACCGCCTTCGGGCAGACAAGCCGGGGCCAGGGCCGCTACTTTCTACAACTGCAGGACGGCCAGGTATTTTATGCCAACAAGTTGCAGTATAAGTCACCACTTTTTAAGTCCAGCCATTTCCTGCTCGATGACTCCCTGAAGTTTAACCCGAGCATGGTAAACGTTTACCAGAACGAGGATGGCTTTTTTGCCCGCGTAGAGGCCGGCAGCAGTTATAACTCCTTTGCCAAGCGCCTCACCGATGGCCCGCGCATCGACAGGTTTTACACCACACGCACCTACTACGACGGTGGCTACGGCTACTCTCCGTACGGCTATGGGTATGGAATGCCGCGCACCAGCCGCAAGCGCATCTACTTTTTTTCTAAGGATGAAGGCCCGCTGTATATCATGAACTATGATAACCTGGAGACGGCGCTATCGGACAATGCCTCCAGCATGGCCCTGCTGCATCGTTACAAAAAGGATAAGCTGATCAACACAGGCGTATCTATTGTGGGAGCCGGCCTGTTGGCTGTGGGCGCTGTTAAATCGATCAACAACTCGCAGGAGGTAAACGGCTCCACCAGCATAGACATTAACCCGCTGATGTATGCCGGGGCGGGCATTTTAGGGGCGCAGCTGATCATCAACCTCTTCCAGAAAGATAAGCTGACGCAGGCCATGGAAGTATACAACTACCAGCTGAAGCAATAGCAACAGAAGCCGGGGCCCACAGCTCCGGCTTTTTTTATGCCTCCAGCCCCAGCTCTTTGCGCACCTTTTTAGGCAACTTACCGCTCACCAGCCTGTACGACTCCCGCACACGCTGCTCCCATTCCTGCGGCTGCAGGCGGTTCAGGTTATCCAGCGCCACCCACTTGTGGCGCGCCATGTAAGGCGCGGGACTAAACCCGGGGCGCTGGCATAGCACCTCAAACTCCTCAGCGGTTACCTTAAACGATGCCGACACCGGAGTTTTATCCAGCCCCACCACCAAAAACATCTTCTCGGCCACGCAGAAGCACAGGTCATGCTCCCATTTTATACTTTCAGTTACGCCGGGCAGCTGCCGGCACAGCTCCTGCAGGTCTTCAATTGTCATAGGGTTGTACTTTTTATACTTGCTGCGGGCAATTTATACTTTTAAGTAACTTTAGGCAGCATGACTTAGGTGTTTTTTGTAGATTTGACTGAAGCACCTTCCATACTTTAACCTCACACCCACATGGAAAACCTACTGCTGCTACACGGGGCCCTGGGTTCCGCTGCCATGCTGGAGCCGCTGAAGCTGGCCCTGCAGGATGACTTCCGGGTTCATACCCTGGGTTTTTCGGGCCATGGTGGCCAGCCGCTGCCACAGGAGCCTTTTACCATGCAGCAATTTGTGCAGGACATACTTCTTTTCCTGGAGGAGCAACAGCTAGAGCGCACGCACATCTTCGGTTATAGTATGGGCGGATACGCTGCGCTTAGCCTGGCCGTGCAGCACCCGCAGCGCATCAGCAGCATTTATACTTTGGCTACCAAGTATGCCTGGACAGCGGAGGCGGCGGAGAAAGAGACAAAGCTGCTGAACCCGGACAAAGTGGAGGAGAAGGTGCCGGCTTTCGCCGAGACCCTGGCCCAAAGGCACACCCCACAGGATTGGAAACAGATTATGCGCCACACGGCAAGTATGATGCGCCAGCTTGGCCAAAACCCCTTGCTCACCACCGAAACGCTGCCACAGCTCCAATTACCCGTGCAGGTAGCCGTCGGCGACCGCGACAATATGGTGACGGTGGAGGAGACGCTTTGGGCTTACCGGTTGCTGCCAAACGCCCGCCTACAGGTGCTCCCCGGTACCCGACACCCCCTCGAAACGCTCCCTGTCCAGCAACTAAGCCAGCATATCAGGCAATTCATCGGGCAAACAACCGTTAAACCTACTGTTACAGTTTAGATTATGCTTACATTTTTACCTACATCACCCTTTCCTATACTTTCCAGAGCCGCTAAAAGTACGTTGGCCGCTGCCACAGTAGCTCTTTGCCTTAGCTCCTGCGCCACCACTGCCCCCGGCTTCGGGGAGAAAGGCTATGTAGAAGAAGGAAAGGCTTCTTACTACGGCCGCAAGTTTCAGGGGCGCAAAATGGCCAACGGTGAGCGTTACCGACGCAACAAGTTAACGGCAGCACATAAAAAACTACCCTTCGGCACCCAAGTAGAGGTAACCAACCTGCAAAACAATAAGTCAGTGAGAGTGGAGATTACTGACCGTGGCCCCTTTGTGCGTGGTCGGATTGTTGATTTGTCTGAGGCTGCGGCAAGGCGCGTAAACATGATTAACAGTGGCGTAGCCCCCGTCCGCCTTGAAGTTGTGAAGCCATCGAAGGTAAAATAAGCTGGCATTTTAATTTACACGCGCTCAATCACATACGTTCACCCTGTATTATATAAGTTTCTCTAAAACACCTACAATAATAGTTGGCTTTTCCCCGTTTTGTATATAAATTTGTGCATGACTAAAACTTGGGTAAAAGTGCGTGATTTCTTGCCGATGGTAGCTCTACTGCTACTGTGCATGCTTGTGATGCCTGCCACCCAAGCTTATGCAGAAGTAAACCACAACGGCTCTTCTGCTACCGTCCAACAGCAGCAGCAGGTGCAGCAAACTCAGGAGCACAAAGCCACTACGGGCAAAACTAAGCCTAAAACTGCCACCACTAAGCCCCACGAAAAATCTGTACTGGACGCAGATGTACTGGAGAGCCCGCTCGCTTATTTCCGCGATGCCTTTTCCTCAGAAGAAGAGGAGTCTGATACTGCCACAGGAACCAGTGCGGTAGTGGTTACCTTAAAGGCCTTGATCGCCACATTGCTGTCCACGGTTATTTAACCTCACTTTTTCGTGATGATGCTTTAGCTCTGCTTTGCAAAAGGCTGTAGCTGCTTCTCTGCATACTTATTTGCTGCCTTCTGCTAACGCAGCGAACCATTTTGTACTTGACCTGCCACCCTTTCTGGCTAACGCTGCTGCCCCATAAACTCATAGAGTGCCGCTCAATAGCTGGTTTTAGAACGCCATAGCTCAGATGGGTTCATTAAACCTTAGCAAAAAGTATGTTATTTCAGTAATTCAGGAGAATTGGTGTAGATAACTACACTTGGTCAAGGGTAAAATCACACTCTATACATAGGGAGAAATCAAGCTATTTATACTTACCCGCATGCAGCCCTTGGTTCAGGTTGCAAATAGAAACAGCAAGCTTTATTCAAAATTTAAATCCCTTGTTTTAAACCTTTGCCTTGCACCAAAGTCTATTACCTCGAGAAGACTATTACTATTAACACGGCCGGGACGCTGTGTGTGTTTTAAGGTGAGTTTGGCCGGAGTTTATACTTCGGCCATTCTTGTTTACACTTGTCCCTTAAATAAAGTCGCTTACTAGTGCCAGTACAAGGCCCAGTAGTGTGGCCACCAGCTTGTTCCGGTTAAAATGGTGGTCTGGGCTAGTCTCGAAGAGGATGGTGGTGGAGATGTGCAGGAAATTGCCGGCCACCAGGCCCGTCAGTGCAGTAAACACCATGCCATCAGAGGCTTCCTGCGCCAGCACCGTATTACTCACGATAATGCCCAGGGGAGAGCCTACCGCAAATATCAGCAGCCACAGAAAGGCTTTCCGGAAGTTCTCCAACCGCGACATCAAAACAGACATCAGGGCAAATGCCGCCGGTATGTGGTGCAGCGTAATACCCAGTAGCACCAGGTAAAAGTTGCTTGACTCGTACATATGCTCGCCGCCGTGGGAGTGGCCACCCTCTACAAGTATACTTCCCTCCAGAAAAGAGTGCACAAACAGGGAGCCCAGCAGCAGAAAAGGCATAGAGCCCACGCGCCCATGGTGATGGTGAATATGGCCGTGCTCTACACCATGCGAGAACAGCTCCAGCACCAACTGCAGAAAAAAGCCTGCCAGTACCCAATAGCCAACACGGTAGGGGTTGTTGTGGCTGTTCAGCAGCGCATCAGGCAGCAGGTGGATGATGGTGATGGTGAACAGGTAAGACCCACTGAAGGCCAATGCCATCTTCAGCCACTTGGTTTTGTTAGGCGGAAAGACCTTTACCAGAAAGCCGGACAGCACTACCGTGAAGAAAAGCGCAAGTATAGCTATGATCATGCGGGGCCGTTATTTTTTAAGCACAAAAATCATTCTGTCGCTGGTGGCCTGGTCGTAAGGGTTTAGCCTATAATCACCGAAGGTCTCTACCAGGCGTAGTTGCGTCATGCCGAAGTACTCCAGAAAGTCCTCCTGCCGCAGCGCCCGTACACGCTCCTCAAAGCTATAGTCTTGCCCTTTGTCGCGGAACCGGATGCTTTTCACGATAAAGCCATTCTCTACGCCACGCGTTATCTTAAAGTTTATTCCCTGCACCTCCTTCTCCTCCTCAGCCACCAGGTTATTGATCACCTTATCGGTATTCATAAAGTCGATCACAAGCTTTCCTCCGGGCTTTAGGCTGCCGGCAGTGGCACACAGCGCCACCACGTTTTCGGTGTCGTTATCGAAGTAGCCGAAGCTGGTAAAAAGATTTAAGATAAAGTCGAAGTAGTCGGGCCGGAAAACCTCCCGCATGTCGTGGCGCGCAAAATGCAGCCGCTCATGCTCAAACTGCCAGGCATACTTTATACTTCTCTCCGAAAGGTCTATACCGGTTACATCGTAGCCTTTCTGGCTCAGATAAACCGAATAGCGTCCCATGCCACAGGCCAGGTCCAGAATTTTATCGGTGGGCTTTGGATGCAGATGCGCCAAAAGCCTGTCCATAAACTGCTGCGCCTCCTGCTGGTCGCGATTGTGGTAAAGGATGTGGTAGTACGGCGAGTCGAACCAGGTACTAAACCATGCTGCTGTTTCCTGTTGTGCTGCCATGCGGGCCTAAAAGCAATTTTGTTGCAAATATAAAGAAATAATCATGGGCCAGGCACACTCTCCCGGTAAGATGAGGCCCAAGTGTGGCTTTAGTCGCATACAAGGGCAAAAAAAAGCCTGCCGCTGCTGATGGAGCAGTAGCGGCAGGCTACGGACAAAGCCGGAATTATTCTTTTGTAGCGCCTGCTTTGGTGTTTGTTTCTACCGCCTCGCTAACGCTGTCGCCTGGCTGCAGCGTGTTGCCACCAAGATCACGGTCTGGCATTACCTGCTCGTGCTCGATGTCGCCCTGCACCGCGCCAGCGGTAGCCTCTTTGCTGCCTGCATCAGACACATTAAAAGTCTCGCGTGTACCTGGCTCTACTGTATCTACAGAAACTTTCTCATCAGGTCTAAGGTCTGACGAAGTACCGCAAGAAGCCATAAACAAACCGCACACGGCGGCAAATACTGCTGTTACGTTCTTATTCATTTTTATACGTTTTTATACTTCCGATTTCAAAGCCTTGCTATGCATAGAGCAACAAAGCCTTAGTTAAAGATACTTTACGGCAACGAGCCCGCACCGGGTTAAACCGCCACTACGCCAGCAGGTTCTTGCGGCGCAGGTAGCTTTCCATCAGCTTCAGGTCGTTGGGGCTGTTAAAGATACGGAACGGCATGTGGATAAACACCGGCACCTGGAAGGTTCGGGCCACCCAGCCTTTCCAGCCGCTAGGCAGTTGGGCGTTGGTTGGCGGCTGCAGCCACAGCATATAGCCACTATCTTTCTTCTGGGCACGCTCGATCATATCCCAGGTAAGGGCCATTCCTTCGCGCTCGTTGCGCTTCAGCAGGATCTGGCGCTGGTCCACCTCATACGTCAACTTCTCGAACAGCGGGCTTCCCTGCTCCACCTGCGTTACGCTCATGACCTGCGCCGAGCGCAGCAGCACAAACAGCAGCGTTACAATAATGGCAGTGGCCACCCACCACCACGAGAAGCTAAACACGGCGGGCAGCAGGAACAGCACCAGCGGAATAAGTGCCTGCCACCAGCTTTTGCTCCATACCTGGCCCAGGGCCATGCGTGTATAATCGTTCTTGTCTAACTGGTACTTCTTTGTACGGATAGCCAGCGGGTTAGCGCCCTGCGCCATCCGGCGACCTCTTTGGTTTGGTTGCTGCATAAATGATATAGTGTAAAATCGTCTCTGTCTTCTTCTTTTCCAGCCCCTCCGGCCAGGCCTGCAGAGCAAAATCAGGTAAAAACCCTCTGTTACGAAGGGTAACGCATTATCTTAAAAAGCCTTCAGGCTCAAGTCTATACTTTTAATGGAGTGCGTAAGAGCTCCTACTGAGATATAATCTACGCCACACTCTGCCACGGCGCGGATGGTTTCCTCTGTAATGCCCCCGGATGCCTCCGTTTCATACTTTCCCCCGATCATGGCCACGGCCTCGCGCATCATGTCGGTGCTCATGTTATCAAGCATAATACGGTGGATGCCGCCTGTCTCCAGCGCCTCCTGCACCTCCTGCAGGTTACGTGTCTCCACCTCAATCTTCAGGTCTTTGCCTTTCTCCTGCAGGTATTTGTGCGTGGCTGTAATGGCCTCGCGCACACCACCGGCATAGTCCACGTGGTTATCCTTCAGCATGACCATATCATACAGGCCGAAGCGGTGGTTCTCGCCGCCGCCAATCACAACGGCCCACTTCTCCATTATCCGGAAGTTAGGGGTTGTTTTGCGGGTATCCAGCAGTTTTGCACCGGTTCCTTCAATCAGGCGTACCATGTGGTTGGTATAGGTGGCGATACCGCTCATGCGCTGCATGCAGTTCAGCACCAGGCGTTCGGCGGTAAGTATACTTTGGGCCTTTCCTTTCACGGTAAAGGCCACATCGCCATACTTCATCGCATTGCCGTCGTGCATCAGCACATCCAGCTGCAGGTCTGGGTCCACGGCTTTAAAGATATAGCCGGCCAGCTCTACACCCGCCAGTATACCGTTGCCTTTCACCAGCAGGCGCGCCTGGTTCTGCGCATCGGCAGGTATGGACGCCAGCGAGGAGTGGTCGCCGTCGCCTACGTCTTCGGCCAGCGCCGCTGCGATGAAGGCATTTATACTTTTTTTGGTCAGATATATCGGTTTCACGGTGCAAAAATAAAAAAAGGCTCGGTATAAACTCCGAGCCTTTGTAAAAATCTCATTAGTATCGTCTTAATCTTTTATAAAGTTCATCGAATGGATGAGGTATTTGTCTCCTGAAGACTTCATCCGGATCAGCACTGTATACGAACCGCCCTTGGAGGAATAGGTGCCAATGGCGTACAGCTGGCCTTTGTCGGAAGTACCGTTATGGTTCACGCTGAAATCCACAGGGGCGTTTTTGGAGAAGAAGTTCTTCATCACAAACTCAGCCTGCGTGCTGCTATAGCTGGTTGCCTCAGCACCGTCCAGCGTAATCTCCACCATGTTGCCAAAGTTTCTGGAAAGATCTTTGGCTGAGCCGGCCTTCATAGCCTGCTTCACGTTGTTCATAGCATCGCCCTGCGCCACAGCCTGCCCCGCCGTCATTAAGAAAGCTACTAATAACATCGAGAAGGCAACTGCAAAGTGTTTAAAGTTTTTCATAAATGCTGTTTGTATTACTTGCTCATGTATGAGCCAAAACTATGCCAAGTAATGGAGGAGATTTCGTGTCTCTAATATAACACGATTATCCAGATAAAGAAAGAACCCGGGCCTCGCAAATCGTATACTTTTATAGTTGCCGGGCAGAACCTTAGCACCACTTACACAGTAGCGGCAGTAGAGAGCAACGCGTATTTACCGCCTGCAGCTTCTAAAGATTATAGTTATATTTGCACCATGGATAAGAAGGTACTCTTAGTGATTTTAGACGGATGGGGAATAGCCACCGACCTGGCGGCTTCGGCCATTCATAAAGCCAACACTCCTTTCGTTGATTCTATTTTTGAAAAATACCCGGCCACTACACTGCAGGCATCCGGCGAGGCCGTTGGCTTGCCGGAGGGGCAGATGGGCAACTCGGAAGTGGGCCACATGAACATTGGCGCGGGCCGCGTGGTGTACCAAGATTTGGTGCGCATCAACAAGGCTATCGCAGAGCGCAAGCTGGCCTCTATGCCGGCGCTTGCCAATGCCTATACTTATGCCAAGGAGAACAAAAAGCCTGTGCACCTGATCGGCCTTGTGTCGGATGGCGGCGTGCACTCGCACATAGACCACCTGAAGGCGCTTTGCTCTGTGGCGCATGACCAGGAACTGCACGAAGTATACATCCATGCCTTTACCGACGGCCGCGACACCGACCCTAAAGGTGGGGTAAAGTATATCAACGAGCTGGAGGAGCACCTGGAGCAAACAACCGGCACTATCGCCTCGATAGTGGGCCGCTACTACGCCATGGACCGCGACAACCGCTGGGAGCGTGTAAAACTGGCTTACGACCTGATGGTGAAAGGGGAGGGGGAACCTTCTCAGAACCTGATCAAATCCATGCTCGACTCTTATAATGCGGGCGTTACCGATGAGTTCATCAAACCGATCGTGAAGGTGAACGACAAACAGGAGCCTATCGCCACGATCAAGAACGGAGATGTGGTCATCTGCTTTAACTTCCGTACCGACCGTGGCCGCGAGATTACCCAGGCCCTGACGCAGCGCGACTTCCCGGAGCAGGACATGCACAAACTGGACCTGCGCTACGTGATGATGACCAACTACGACGAGAGCTTCCTGAACACAGAGGCCATCTTTGAGAAGGATAACCTGAACAACACACTGGGCGAGGTGCTGGCCAAAGCAGGCAAAAAGCAGATCCGCATTGCCGAAACAGAGAAATACCCGCACGTTACTTTCTTCTTCTCGGGTGGCCGCGAAACCCAGTTTGAGGGCGAGAGCCGCATCATGTGCCCATCGCCTAAAGTAGCCACTTATGACCTGAAACCGGAGATGAGCGCCTACGACATCCGCGACGCGATTGTGCCGGAGCTGGAGAAGAAGAGTGCCGATTTTATCTGCCTTAACTTCGCCAACCCCGACATGGTGGGCCACACCGGCGTGTTTGAGGCGGCCGTAGAGGCCTGCGAAGTGGTGGACGAATGCTCTGCCAAAGTGATCACCACGGCCCTTGAAAACGGCTACGATACCATCGTGATAGCCGACCACGGCAACGCCGACATGATGATTAACCCGGACGGATCTCCTAACACCGCCCACACCACCAACCTGGTGCCTTGCGTGCTGGTGAGCAACGACTTTAAAGGAACCCTGCACCCCGGCAAGCTGGGCGACATCTCCCCAACCATTCTGGAGCTGATGCACCTTGAGAAGCCGGAGGAGATGACAGGAGAATCCCTGATTAACCATTAAACTTATACCTGTGGCCAAGTATAAACTGCTCTTTTTTGTGGGCCTGCTGCTGGCCACTGTTGCCTGTGAACGGCCTGCCCCACCCGCAACGGACGAGGCGCGGCGGGCCGCTTTTAACCTTACCGCTTACCTGCAGGAGCAGCGGCAAAGGCTGGAAACCCAGCAACCCATGGTACTGAAATCGGTAGCCGCCCAGGGCAAAGAACCGGAGGTGGTGGAAACACCCGATATTGACTGGGAAGATGAGCTGGCCGTGTTTGAGCAAGCTGATTTGAGCCGCCCTTCGCTGCAGGAGTTCTATACGCGCCAGGAGCAGGTGCTGGAGGATGGCTCTGTGGCCATCGAGTTTACTAAACTGGAGGATGCCGAGCCGCAGGTGCACTACCTGCGCCTTGTCCTGAGCCCTGCGGGTAAGCTGAAACACCTCAATGCCCGGCTGCAGGACAAGAACATCATTTTTTTCTCGCGCCGCGCCGTAGAGCTGAGCACCGATCCGCAGTCAGGCAATATTTCCAGCTACCATGTGGAGGGGGTGCAGAAAATGATCTTCGGGGATTCCTTGCGCTACGAGGTGCAGGCCAACCTGTAGCACGGGCTCACAAAAGCCCTGCAGCCTTGCCATACTTTCCCTATTTTCCTTATCTTGCATAGCTACAGGCACATAAGATGCCCGTGAATTTTGCGAACCCTCTACCTTTATCACATGCGTACGATTGCCCTTACGGCCGTTCTTTGCCTTGGCATTGTCTTTCCCGGCTTTGCCCAGCAGCTAACGGGTGACCGCAGTTGCGCCACCAATACCTACGCAGAGGCACTAAAGGCGCAACACCCATCGCTGGAGCAGAAGCAGCAACAAGTACAGCAGGCCGTACAGGAAACGCTACAGCAGAAGCGCCAGTGGCAAAACCTCCGTACCGTCACCACCATCACCATCCCGGTTGTGTTTCATGTGCTGTATGATAAAGAGGAAGAAAACGTTTCGGGTGAGCAGATCCTGTCGCAGTTGGCCGTACTGAACGCTGACTTCAGGAGACGCAATGCGGATGCCGTGAATACCCCCTCATACTTTGCGCCCTATGCCGCCGATACCCGCATCGAGTTCTGCCTGGCAACCATTGACCCTAACGGAGACCCTACCACCGGCATTACCCGCACCCAGACTTACCGCACCGAGTTCAATTATATTACCGACTACATTAAGAAATCCGCTAACGGAGGCACAGATGCGTGGGACACCAACCGTTACCTCAACATTTGGATAGGGGATATAAAAGATAACGTACTGGGCTATGCCAGCATGCCGGGAGCCACTTTACCGCACCTGGATGGTGTGGTGCTGCATTATGCCGCTGTGGGCGCAGCGCCTGCCAACAAGTTCGACTCGCCTTACAACCTGGGCCGCACCGCCACGCACGAAGTGGGCCACTGGCTCGGCCTAAGCCATATTTGGGGGGAGGATGATGCCAGCTGCTCCGACTCTGACGGCATAGACGACACACCCAACCAGGAAAGCTATACCACCGACTGCACCGGCGCCATCGAGGTATCCTGCGGCAATGGTCCCTACGGCAATATGTACCAGAATTACATGGACTACAGCAACGATGCCTGCATGAACCTGTTCACGCATGGCCAGGCCGCCTACATGAACGCCGTGATCAGCACCAGCCGCAGCCAACTACTTTACTCGCTTGCCTGCACAAACTCTATCCGCTCTGATTTTGGTTTGGCGCAGGAAAGCGACACACTGGTAGTTGCTGGGAGTAGTATACAGTTTGCTGCCACACCGGAAGGCGTTCGGGCTACTGAGTGGCTCTGGGAGTTTAAGGGAGGCATACCGGCTACTTCTACGCAGCAGAACCCCACCGTTACCTATCCGCAGCCTGGCCAGTACGATGTAAAGCTAACGGTGAGCAATGGCACTGTAACCGACAGCGAGGTAAAGGAGGACTTTGTGCACGTAACGGTCAGCGACCTGACGGTATACCCGAATCCAACCTCGGATTATCTGTACATTGAACAGCCTGCGCGTATACTTGTGCGACACGTGGAGCTTATAAACAGCGTAGGCAAAACCATACTTACAGCGGAGGCCCGCAGCCGCACACTGCAACTGGATGTACGCCACCTGCCGCCTGGCGTATACTTCATGCGCCTGGTTAGCACTAATGGCACTGAGATCAGGCGGGTAAGTGTTGTGCGGTAAGGGTAGTGAATGGTTACTAGTTGTTAATTATTCGTTATCAGAGTGAGTTAAGGAAGTAGGAGTTTATGCTTTTTTATAATTTCCCCCAACAACCAACATCTAATAACTAAACCATTACCCATGCATTCCCTCACCCTGCAGCGTAACTACTATAGTGCGTTTGGAGGCGTTGTCGCGGTGCTCGCAGAGGTAGATGCCTTGCCAAGTTCCGAGGTTCAGTTCCCCGTTTCGGATGGGCACCGTAACAGAGGTGCCAAGTATGGCGGCCTTTAAATGCGCAGGCATGTCATCGGAGCCTTCCAGGGTATGGCGGTAGTAGGGTTGGTTTTCCGGCACCATGTGGTTGAAGTGGCTCTCAAAGTCCTGCCGCACAGTGGGGTCGGCATTTTCGTTAATGGTGAGGCTGGCAGAGGTGTGTTTAATGAAAATATGCGCCAGCCCCACATAAACCTCCTCCAGTTCCGGCAGCTGCGCCTCCAGCAGGTCTGTTATTAAATGAAAGCCGCGCTTAACGGCCGGTAGCCTTATCTCTTTCTGAAACCACATAAGTATAATTTTGAATGAGAGGATGTGTGAATGAGTGATTTTATTTTTGAGGGTTCAAATCAGCCTTTTTTATACTTCCTGTTTGGCTTCACCCTACCTGTGCAAGTATGAGTATAAGCGTAAAGTTCACTTCAACTTCTTCACACATTCACTCATTCAGCATTGATTGTTAGTCTATGGTACGCTCATACGCGCCTGCGTCGGGTTGGGTGCTGCTGCGGGTTACACCTTTTATGTCCTGAAGTATGTTCGGCAGTACTTTCGCGGCGCCACTGGCAGGGGAGAGGGTATCGAGGCTGAAATCATACTTTGCCGGCGCCTTAAACTTTGGGGCTGTGTTCAGGATGTTGTTTTCGCTAAACTGCTCTCTATGCCTTTCGGTACGCAGCAGGTTGTTACTAACCTCGGTGGCTGCGCCAGCCGGCTCTATCAGTACTTCATCCACCGTGCTCCCCCCATCAGAATACACAATAGAGTTAAGCACCCTAATCGAGGTGGGCTGGTTCTCAATCTCGGTCTCAGGTATAAAATCAACCACGGTGAGCAGTGGCGTTTCGCGCGTCAGCGGGTTTTGGTAGCTCACGATGGTGGAGTACAGCAGTTCATACGCACCTCCCCCCAAACCGCCGAAGCCGTACTGCCCGCAGTTATAGATGAGTGTGTTCACCAGTTGCACCTCCGAGGTAAAGGCCACTACGCCCCCTTGCAGTGCGTGTGCCACGGTGCAGCCCTCCACCAGCGTGCCGGCCTTATCCGGGTTACCGATGCGCAGCCCGTACAGTGTATTTTTTATGTCGGCATACTTTATACTGTTGCCCCCGCTGGTTGCCAGAACCCGGATGCCCTCCCATTGGCCCGGCGCTGTCAGGTATTCTTTCTCGCGGCGGTAGCCACTGAAAACAACCCGCTCCTGCGGCGTGCCCTGTACCTGTAGCTGCCCCGCCACCAGCAATACTGACTTGTTATAGCCATAAACGCGGGCTCCTTTCTCAATGGTAAGCACTTCGCCCTCGCGCACTAGCACCGAGTCGAGCAGCACGTGCGGTTTATCGGCGGGCCAGGTGGTGGTGCCGATGCTGCCTTTGCGGTGGAAGTAGGCATTTTGCCCATAGGCCACCAGTTTCACGTTCTGCTGCTGCCCGTTGGTGGTAAAAAGTATGGAATCTGCCGCCAGGAAAGGCTGGTTTTGGTCTGTTGGGTTGATGTTGGCTTTTACGAGCACATACAGGCTGTCGCCGCCGCGCAGCTCCAGGTTATTTGCCAGCGGCGCCTGCACCCCGTTAATGGTAAGTTGATAGGGGGAAGAGGCAGCACCCGCCAGCGTGATCTCGCTGATGCGCACAGCTTTCTCGTTGCGGTTATATACTTTCAAACGCTTGGTGATGCTGCCGCGGCTCACGAAAACGGTATCGAACAGCACGGTATCAGCCGAAAACTGCAGCACCGCATCCGGGTCTGTGGTTATCACCTCATCCTTCGGCTCGCAGCCGAACACCGACAGCAGCAGCAACAGGGGCAATATGGCGAGCAGAAGCTTCAAAGTTTAGTTGTTCGTTATTGGTTATTGGAAGTATGGACACTCTTATGAAGTACAGCAATTTAGCAATTTAACCAGCAACAATAAAAAAAGGATGCAGCGCCGCTATACTTGCTTCACTGCATCCCTTTGATTTATACTTGGCGAATGCTTATTCTGCTGTGGCTCCTTCTTTCAGGCGCTCAGCGTTTTCAGCAATACGCAGCTCTTCCACAAAATCGTCGATGCCGCCATCCATTACAGAAGGCAGGTTATACACGGTGTAGCCAATACGGTGGTCGGTAACACGGCCCTGCGGATAGTTGTAGGTACGGATCTTGTCGGAACGGTCGCCGCCGCCTACCATGCTCTTGCGCTGTGCACCCTCGGCCTCGTTCTTCTTGGCCAACTCTACCTCAAAAATACGTGAGCGGAGTACCGCCAGCGCCTTATCGTAATTCTTCAGCTGTGATTTCTGGTCCTGGCACTGGGCCACGATACCGGTTGGGATGTGCGTCAGGCGAACGGCAGAGTAAGTAGTGTTTACCGACTGCCCACCCGGTCCTGACGAACAGAACAGGTCTTTGCGGATATCGTTCATGTCGATCTCCACGTCAAACTCCTCCGCCTCCGGCAGCACCACTACTGAGGCTACCGAAGTATGAATACGGCCCTGCGTTTCGGTGGCCGGCACACGCTGCACGCGGTGCACACCTGACTCGAACTTAAGCTTGCCGTACACGTCCTCGCCGGATACGCCCACGATAATTTCTTTGTAACCGCCCGATGTACCTTCAGTGGCATCCATCAGCTCCATTTTCCAGCCCTGCTTCTCGGCAAAGCGGCTGTACATGCGGTAAAGGTCTCCGGCAAAGATAGAGGCTTCGTCGCCACCCGCACCCGCACGGATCTCCATGATGATGTCCTTGCTGTCGTTCGGGTCTTTCGGGATCAGCAGTTCCTTCAGCGTGTCCTCCATCTCGTCGCGCTGCGGAATCAACTCGTCCAGCTCCTCTTTTGCCATCTCCCTGAAGTCCTCATCCTTCTCTGTGGCAATCACCTGCTTGGCGTTGTCTATGTTGCTCAGGATGTTCAGGTACTTCTTATATTCTGTTACGATCTTGTCCAGATCTTTATACTCTTTATTCAGCGACTTATACTTCTTCATGTCGCTAACCACATCCGGCTGGATAAGCAGTTGGCTTACCTCTTCAAAACGCTGATTAATGGCTTCTAACTTATCTAACATCGTGCTTCTCTGGTTTTAGGCTGCAAAGATACAAAAATTGGGCTATAGATTTTGTTATCCGCTTTTCCGCTCAACTATAATTCTGCCGCCTTATGTGTTCTATGCTATAACTTTAAAGACGGACGTATAGTTTCAGGAGGGTTTGCACTATAAAATCGGCGCAAAAATATAGTTTTTATCTATAAGCGGATAAATTAAATCTATCCGGGCTATTGGCATACTTTCGGTTGAAACATTTACTTTTGACTTGAGTTAAATAGTGATAGAGTTTAATCAAGTAAATCACAAAAAGAAGAAATATGGCTGTTATTGTAGCAACTGACAACGATTTTAACGAAGTACTGAACTCAAACCAGAAAGTGGTGGTGAAATACTATGCCGACTGGTGTGGCAGCTGCCGCCTGTTCTCGCCTAAGTTCAAGCGTATGTCTGACGACGAGGCTTTCACGAACGTGGCTTTCGTGGACGTGAACGCCGAGACAAGCCCGGAGGCGCGCAAAATGGCCAACGTTACCAACCTGCCTACCTTCGCTATTTTCAAAAACGGCCAACTGGTAGACTCTGTGGCTGCCAGCAAAGAAGAGGCCGTTCGTGAACTGATCCATAAACTAGACGTGTAAGTATAAACATGAAGATACCTGCTATAAAGAAACTGGTTGAGAACCACAAACTGGAGGAGTTGATGGCCGCCGAGGCCGCCATTGTGGAGGAGCAGCAGCCTGCCATTGAAGTAGACGGCGACGACGAGGGTGAGCAGCTGACGCACGTATTGGCCGCCGTCTGGATCCTGAACGAGATGGAAGACAACGGCACCGATTTTAAAACCGCCCTGCGCTCTTATACGCAGAAGGTTCGCGTGTCCATCAGCTAACACCGGTACACAAATCCATAAAAAAGCGCTGCTGCCAAAGTTTATACTTCGGCAGCAGCGCTTTTACTTTGTATCAGCTTCTTAAATATTGTTTCTGGAGAAGTAATTTTCTGCCAGCCTGCTGCCCTGGTCGGTGCACAGGCCGCGCACATAGTATAGGTACACACTCCGGAACACCTCGCCCATATCGTAGCGGTCAGGCGGGAAAACAACAGGGTTGATGATCATGTTAAACTGCTCCAGGATGATCTTAGTAACCAGCTGCAGGTTAATATCCTTCCGGAAGTAGCCCTGCACCACGCCTTTATTTATCACCGTGTAGTTCAGGTCGTGGTTATAGGAGTTAAGATGATCCAGACACATTTGCCACACCTGCGGGTAGTACTGCTGCATGTCTATGATATAAGCCGGGCTGATGGATCGCAGTTCTTTGATGCCGTTTAGCAGCAGCAGGAATATCTCCTCCACCGGATTCTCGGCATGCTGCAGCAGTTCCTTGTCGCGCTGCTCGCTTAGTTCCAGGTCATAGCGTATCACCTTCTGCACCATGTCTGCCTTGCTGGTAAACAACGCGTTGTAGTCATCTTCATCTATCCCCAACCGCTCTATCAGCTCACCCTCAGAATGCCGCTCTATCCCCTCGCTTCTGAATATCTGAAGAATCTGACCTAAAATCGTTTCCGGTAAAACCATCTGTATAACTCTGTTTTCTGCACCAGGGGCGCTGCCCTGCCTGTGTAAGCCTGAATGGACAGGCTAGCCGCTCGGTAGCAAACTCCACCTTCTTCAAAAGTAAGTATTTTTTTGATGTTATGCGCAACTTATATCGCTACAGCAAGCTGAGGATGCCCACGAAAAAAAGGAGTTGCACCAGGTAGATATAAGGCGCCAGCCTGTTTTCTTTAGCAATGGCTGCCCGCTGAAAGTATACCTGCAGCCCCAGCGCCACCACAAACCAACCCACGTAGTTGGAAAGCGGGATGTGACCACCCTGCCAGCTCCAAAAGTCAAAAGCCATGGCCACGGGCTCAATAAAGTAGTCGAGCAGTACCATGAGCAGGGCGCCAAGTATAGCCTTGGCTGGCCAGGGCAGGCGCGTAAGATTGCTGATATGGCCGGCGCTGTACACCAGCATCAGCCAGTTCAGGCCAATGAGAACGGGCACGCTCCATATTTTAAAGCCCAGCGCGGCGCCATAAGCATAGTCCCCGAACAGCAGCCCCGTATGCACCCCCACCACCTCTGAGAAAAACCCAACGGAGAACACCACTGCGGCAAAAAGTATAAACGTCGTGCTCCAGCGGCGGTGGAAGGCAAGCAGTAGCGTGTTGGTGAGCAGCAGGTTCATGGGGGTTAGCCGCTGGAAATACTCCGGCCTGCCGCTGAACAGCAAGCCCCAGAAACCTACCGCATGGAAGATGACAAGTATGGCCACGGCCACCGGCAGCGCATACTTTTTATACTTGGTGGCAACAGGTGCCAGCGTAGGGGCGGCTTTGGCGTCAGGCATGGCGTTTACGGGGTTTAGCAGGTAAGGGGGCAACGGCTGGCACCAGCTCGCCCACGATTTTGGCCGAGAGCAGGCACAGCGGAATGCCACCACCGGGGTGCACGCTGCCGCCGCAAAAGTACAAGCCTTTGAGCCTGGAGCTGAAGTTAGGGTGGCGCAGGAAAGCGGCCATGCGGTTGTTGGAGCTGCTGCCGTACAAGGCCCCGCCAAACGACGAGGTGCGACCTTCGATCAGCAGCGGGTCCAGCACCTGCTCTTCCTGGATAAGCGGCTCTATACTTACACCCAGCATGTTGCTTAACTTTTGCAGCACCGCCTGCCGGGTATTTGTTGTTAACTGCTGCCAGTCCTGCCCCTGGTTGTGCGGCACGTTCACCATCACAAACCAGTTCTCACTGCCTGCGGGCGCATCCTGCGGGTCTGCCTTGGAAGTGATGTTGATGTACACGGTCGGGTCTTGGCTGACGGTTTTATACTTGAAGATATGCTCGAACTCCGTTTTATAATCCTGGCTGAAGAAGATATTGTGCACGTGCAACTGCGGGAACTCCCTCTTAATGCCCCAGTAAAAGATGAGTGCGGAGCTGGAACGCGGCTGCTGCAATGTTTTCTCCGGTGCCGGCTGATCGGGGAGGAGTCTGCGGTAGGTTGGCACCACATCCATATTGCTCACCACCACATCGGCTTTATACTTGCCGCTGCTGGTTTCTACGCCTGTGGCTTTGTTATTTTCAGTGATGATGCGCTCTACCTGCTCATTATACTTAAACGCAACGCCCAATTTCTCAGCCAGTTTCACCAAACTCGCCGCGATGGCATAGATGCCGCCTTCCGGGTAAAAAGCGCCGATGTTGTGCTCGAGGTGCGGAATGATGTTGAGGGTGCCAGGGGCCTGATACGGGTCAGAGCCGTTATAGGTGGCAAACCTGTCGAGCAGCTGCACAAAGCGCGGGTCGGAGAACTGGCTGGCGTTGGCCTCATGCATGGTGGTGGACAGGCCAAGGTCTGAGAGGCAACTGAGCGCCTTCAGCACATCCGGGCTCAGGTACGTATCCAGTTTATGCAGCGACTTCCGCAGAAACGTGTCTGCAGTGCCTTTGTAGAGCCTGCTGCTTTTGGCCAGCGCCTCCTGCACCGCCTGCTTCGGCACGCCCAGCTGCTGCTCGGCCTCCTGCGCAAACCTTCCGGCGTCGGAATAGGCTTTCACGTGGCTTCCGTCGGGCCAGAAATAGTGCGTTATCGGGTCGAGGCGGGTGTAGCGAAAGTAGTCGGAGGGCGTGCGCCCGGCCAGCGTGAACAGCTCGTCCACGAGGTGCGGCAGCGTAAACAGCGAGGGGCCGGCATCGAACCGATAGCCGCCCAGCCAGAATTCGTGCATCTTACCGCCAAAGGTAGGGTTGGCCTCCAGCACCGTTACCTCATAGCCCTTTACGGCCAGACGCACGGCTGTGGCAATGCCTCCTATCCCTGCCCCGATAACGGCTGCTTTCCTCATACCCTAATATACGGTTTTATACTTTTCGTGCTTAACTACCAGCCCAGCGGAAAGGTTTTATACTTTCCCGAACTCCTTTTTGTATACAGGCCCTCGCATGCCAAACTGCACCAGCATGAGCGGGTAGAGCAGCAGGTCCAGCAGTTTATAGCCTGTGCTGTAGGTGATAATGTCGTGGATGGTGGCGTCGCTGCCTTTTTTGGTGACCAGGTGTTTGTGTTGCCACAACCGCAGGGGCGGGGGCAGTTCCTGGCCCTCATCCACAAAGTATGCCCCGGTGCCGGTTATACTTCTATCCGTGATCAGGCTGGTCCAGCGGAAAGATTTTACGCCCGTCTGCAGCTCTACCTCCACCACATCGCCGGGCTCGGAGCCGTCAAACCGCAGCAGCCTCAGCCTGGGGTAGGGCGGCGACAGCTTCCTGAACAGCCGTTCGTCGAAGGCATTAAACACCACCAGGTAGTCCTGAGCAACATCGGTTTTGAGGTGGAGCCGCATGCGTTGATTGATAGATTGTTGAATGGTTAAAATGTCATTAGCGGTAGTCCCGGATCCGTCCACCCTTACCCTTCTGGGGGTTGGGCCTCTCGACAAAGTCAAGGGAGGGGAGTTCTTACTTATTCTTTAAACCTCCTCCCAAACCAAAAGTTATACTTACCTAAACAAAAAAGCCGCTGCAAGCATACTTGCAGCGGCTTTTTATACTTTAAACCTGGCGCTGATCAACAATTCGTTCTTAGCTCAAAAGGCTATCGATATCCTCTTTGGTGAGGCTCTTGATAACGGTTTCGTCTGTGCTGATGAGGTCGGTAACGAGCTGGATCTTACGATTCTGCAGCGCCAGTATCTTCTCCTCTACGGTATCCTTCGTGATGAACTTGTAGGTGAACACCGTGTTCTGCTGCCCGATGCGGTGCGCGCGGTCCACGGCCTGGGCCTCCACTGCCGGGTTCCACCAGGGGTCAAGTATGAACACGTAGTCGGCGGCTGTCAGGTTCAGGCCCACGCCCCCGGCTTTCAGTGAGATCAGGAACACCTGTATGCTCTCGTCTGTCTGGAAACGCTCTACCTGCTCCTGGCGGTTCTTGGTGTTGCCATCCAAGTAAGTATAGCTTATCTCCTTCTCGTTAAGTGCCTTACGGATAATCTCGAGGTGCTTCACGAACTGGCTGAATATAAGAACCTTATGCCCTTTGCCTACTATATTCTTCGTCATCCGCAGCACCTCTTTCAGCTTACCAGACTCACCTTCGTAGCCCGGGTCCGTCATCAGGGGGTGGTTAGCGATCTGCCGCAGCTTGGTCAGGCCCTGCAAGAGCATAAATTGGGTGTTGCCCGGCCCGTTCTCCTCCAGGCTCGTCAGGATCTTGTTGCGGTAGTATGATTTTGTCTCCTCGTAGGCATGCTCCTGCTCCTCGGTCATTTTACAGAAAGAGGTCTGCTCTATCTTTGCCGGCAGCTCTTTGGCCACCTGCGATTTGTGCCTGCGAAGTATAAACGGCTTAATGAGCGCGTGCAGCCGCCGGGTTTTCTGCTCATCCTTCTCCTTCTCGATCGGCTTCAGGAACTCGTTGCGGAAGAAGTGCTGGTTGCCCAACAGGCCCGGGTTGATAAACGACATCTGCGACCACAAATCCATGGTGCTGTTCTCCACCGGTGTGCCCGTAAGTATAAGCCTGTGCCGCGACTTGAGCGACCTAACCGAGCGCGAGGTATTGGAGTCTGGGTTTTTGATGGCCTGCGACTCGTCCAGGATAATGTAATCGAAATAATAGCTCTGCAGCAGGTCCGCATCCAGGCGCACGATGCCGTACGAAGTCAGGATAACGTCGTAGTCCGAAAACAGCTCCACGTTTTTGTCGCGGTAGGTGCCGGTATAGTTGAGGATGCGCAGGTTTGGCGTAAACTTCTGGGCCTCATTCATCCAGTTGTACACCAGCGAGGTAGGCATAACCAGCAGCGAGGCCGACTCCGCCCCGTTCTCCTTGCGGTGCTGCAGCATGGCCAGCGTTTGCACGGTTTTGCCCAAGCCCATGTCATCGGCCAGGCAACCCCCAAACTTGTAGTTCTGGACAAAATGCAGCCAATTGTAGCCGGCTTTTTGGTAAGGGCGCAACTCACCCACAAATCCGTCCGGCAGCGGCTGGTCTTCAATAGTATCGAACTCGCGCAGCTTTTCAAGCTTTCGGCTCATGGTAACGGTGGCCAGGTTTCCGTTCTGCAGGTCGTTTACCAGCGCCATGTGGTGCTTCTTCAGCGTCAGGTGCTCCTCTCCCTCGGCAAAAGCAAACAATTCTATGTACTGCGTAAACCACTCATCCGGAATAATGGCAACCTGCCCGTTAGGCAGCACAAACTCGTTATTTTTAGTAAGGATGTGGTTTTTAAGCCTGATGAACGGGATCGTGAACTCACCAAAACGCACGGTGCCGTAAATATCGAACCAGTCGTTCTTCTCCGTGATGCCAACATCCAGCGTTATCTCGCCAATAAAGTAGTTCTTGCCGTTGCCCCGGCTCTGCTGCACCTTAAAGCCCATCTCCTCCAGCCCCTGCAGGTTACTGTTGAGCCATGCAAACGCCGTGCTCTTCTCCAGTACCACGTAGCCGTTCTTCACCTCCAGCGCACGCTTGTTCAGCTCTTTCACATACTTCTTCTCGGTGCTCACATCTCGGATCAGCTTGTGGAACACATAGGACTCGGGGGTTTTCTCCACGCTCACGCTAACACGCTTGGCCTCCCGCGTCTCCACCATGTGGTCGCCATACTTAAACGAGAGGTCGAAGAGGATCTTTCCGCTTTCCTGTGCAGGCGCCTCGTTTCTGGTGGCAAAAGCGGCAGGAGCTTCAGCGGCAATCTCCGAAAAGGTCAGGTATGGGCTGGGCACAAACTTCTCCGCCCGTATGTCGAAGCCTTTGGCGTACACGTCAAACTGCTCCACCAGCGGCGCCACAAACTTCTGGTAGTAGTTTTCCTCCACCGAGCGTGGCACCACGATAAACTTCTTATTCAGGAAAGGCTGCAGCTTCTTGCCATCCACGTTCTTTTCAAAGCTGTACACGGTGTCGTTCAGCATCAGCCAGGCAGGTTCATGGCAGATCAGCGTGGCATTTTTGTATTGGAACTCCAGCTTCTCGCCGCCATACTTTACCGTCGGGAAATAGTGGGTATTATCTTGGTTGCGCCTGAAATGGAACAGCACCGTGGCACGCTCCGGCGCAATGCGGATCTTTCGCCAGGTCGGCTCCCCGTCCTTGCCCATAATAAAGGTCATCTTGCCGGGGCGCAGCAGCTCCAGAATCTTGCCCATGTGGCCCTGCACATAGTGGCTGATGGTTTCCTGCAGCGCCTTGTCGCCCTTCTCGGGGTCGTATACTTTCAGGAAGAAATCGGCGGGCGAGAGCTTCTTTTTCGGGGAAAACCGCTTCAGCACAGCGTCCTGCTGTATCTGGTCTATGAGTTGGATCAGCTTAAAATCCTCCGCATCAAGGCGCGACGCAAACTCATCCGCGTTTTTTGCCGAGATGTTCTGATGCTGCAGAGTAAGTTGCCCTTTGGAGTTTACCTGTACCACAAATGACTCAAACAGGTAACCCAGGTATTCGTGCTCGAAGAGCGAGTAGACCACCTGAAAAGGCTGCGTGGTATAAACATTCATGCCAAAGACATTTTGGGAACTCCAAATTTAACAGAAAAGGCGGTCATTTCCTATCAAAAGCATACCGTTTGGCTTGTACTTTGGAGAGGTTGCCTAAAATTCCAGGTTTAAACAGGAACCGGCTTCAGATGTTTCTGAAGTATGAAGATTGTACTGCAGCAGGGGAGGAGGAACTTAGATGTTTTCGGTAACAGACATGGCGGCGGCCTTGTTGGCAGGCCTGATGGACACCAACAGGGTGATAATCACGATCGCCAGCCCGGTAAACACAAAGTCCTCTATCTCCATTTTAACCGGGTAAGCCTCTACCACCGAGGTGGCCATACCCATACTTACCAGCCCGAAGGTTTGCTGCAGGTTGCAGATAAGCATGCCCAGCGTAAGCCCGTATGCCGCCCCGATGCACGCTACCAGCGCCCCTTCCATCAGGAAGATGTTACGGATAGTTTTGGCAGTGGCGCCCATGGAGGCAAGTATGGCAATATCCTTCTTCTTATCGATGACCAGCATGGAGAGCGAGAAAAAGATATTGAGGGAAGCGATGCCAAGTATAAACGCAAAGGTGATGAACACAAACAGCTTCTCTACCTTTACGGCGCGCAGCAGGCTCGTATGCTGCTCATCGGAGTTCTGCACTTTAAAGCTATCGCCCAGCAGCTGCTGTAGCTCCTTTTTTACCTGCTCTATGCGGAAATCACGGCCCACTTTTATCTCGAGAGCGGTACGGCGCCGGCCATACTCCAGCAGTTCCTCGGCAAAGTTCAGCGGCACAAACACATAGGCGTCGTCATACTGCCGCTCAATGGCAAAAATGCCGCCGGGCAGAATGTTCATGTTATTGAAGGAGCCCTCCGGGTTAAGGGGGTTAAACTTTACGTTGCGCGGGTAGAGGAACTGCATCGGCACAAACTGGTTGCCCGGCCGGATAGACAGTTGGTACTGCACCCCCCGGCCTACCAGGGCGCGGTAGGTCTTATTGAAGTATAAATTGCTGCTACCCTCCACTACAGACGAGTCTATGTCGTTCTGCTCAAAGAAGTTCTCGCTCACGCCCTTCACCTTCACCACCATCTGGCGGTCATTGTAGCGCAACAGGGCATTATCCTCTATCACCTCCGACACCACGGCCACCCCCGGTGTGCGGCGTATGCGGTTCATGAACTCCGTGTCCGTCTCAAAGGATTTGCCCTCCACCGCCGTTATCTTCAGGTCCGGGTCAAAGCTGGAGTAGATCTCACGGATCAGGTCCTCGAGGCCGTTGAACACCGACAGCACGATAATCAGGGCCGCCGAGCCCACTGCCACCCCGATCATGGCAATGTTGGAGATAATACTGATGATGTTCCTCTTCTTTCTAGAGAAAAAGTATCGCTTCGCTATCAGAAAAGGTACGTTCATTTATTTAGTTATTTGTTAATCGTTATCCGTTGTTCGAGTTTAACAATTAAACAATGTAGCAATTTATCAATTAAATCACTTCCAGGCTTTCACGATCAGGCCGGTGCCTGAGGGGTGCTTGCCGTTCACGTCCAGCCAGTTCAGCACCAGGCTTACCGGGAAGGTTACTAGGTAGTAAAACGGCAGCAGCAAAAAGAATATTTTGGAAACATTCAGCATCAGCAGTGGGTACTTCATGGACAGGCGCCAGGAGATTTGCCCCGGCTTGCCGTACGAGTAACGCGCGTCTACTTTGCTAAAGCCGGCCATTTTCAGTTTGTCCTCAATCTCCCTGATGTTGTAGCCATCGCGCACGTGCTCCTCGATAAACGAGGTCTCATCGTCGCCGTGCACATCGGAGCCGCCTTGGTCTGATGGGGTAGAGATAAGCAGCATGCCGCCCGGGCGCAACGATGCCTGGAAGTTGCGGAACACCTCCACATCCTCCAGAATGTGCTCCATCACATCCACCGAAAGTATAAGGTCGTAGCTCTCGGGCTCCCGGAATTTCACGAGATCGGCAATTTTGAACAGCACGTTGTGCCGGCCAATGGCGCGCATAAAGCGGTTGCAGTCCGATACCTGCTCCTCCTTCACGTCCACGGCAAGTATGCGCCACTTGCCGCTCATGCCGGAGAGCTTGTACGTATACTGTCCAAAACCGGAGCCGGCATCCAGAATGTGCTGCTCCCCGCCACGGCGGTTGTCAGCCCATGCATTCAGCTCTTTGTGCACGTGCCAGGCACGCAGCAACAGCAGGTCCAGCAGGTTGTAAAATACGCGGCGCAGGAACGGTGTCTTGTTGAACACGTCGCCAAGCACCCGCTTAATAGGGTCGTACTGCATAGGGGTGATGTGCGGCTAAAAGCCTACTTGTTAGGATATGTTTCGTCGTCCTCGTCCTCCTCACTGGCCGGCGGGATGTCAATATTTTCGAACAATTTATCGATTTTGGCGGCATACTCGGCCGTGTCATCCAGGTAGAAGATGAGCTCCGGGATAATGCGCACCTGGTTCTTGATGCGCTGGGCCAGCTGGTGACGGATGGTTTTGGCGTTGATGCGCACCTCCTGCAGCACGGCCTCGTTGTTCTGGGCCATCATCACGCTCAGGTATACTTTGGCCACACCCAGGTCAGGCGAAACGCGCACCACGCTTACCGATATATAAGCACCTCCGAACAGGTGCGGCACCTCCCTCTGGAAGATGTCCGCCAGCTCTTTCTGAATCAGGCGCGAGAATTTCTGTTGTCTTTTACTTTCCATACGAAGATGCAAATATCATATTAATTTCGCATTTTTACCCCAAAAGTGCCTTACTCATTTCAAGTCGGGCACTTAAAGCAGACGCCGCTGGGGCAAAGGCACTTGCTGTGCTGGCTACCACTTTGCGCTTTAGCATGGTGCGCGAGGCAGCTTTTATACTTTGCCGGGTGTCTTTTTATACGCTAATATAGTTTCTTCTAACTCTGTCTTTCCTTGATTAGTTACTTCCGTAGCATACTGCCTTCCCGCCTTTTCCTATTGATTTTGCTGTTTATTGGGATACAGCTGCCGCTTATACTTCTTGGCTTCCAACCCACAGCGCCTGAGCTGCTGCACATGCTGGTGGGGGAGCGGCTGGCGGATGGCTACAACATGTACCGCGAAATATACGATAACACGGCTCCCATCTCGGCCCTGGTTTACTGGCTGCTGGATGTGGTGGCAGGGCGCTCTTTCCTGGCGTACCGGCTCACCGCCATGGCCCTTGTTCTGCTCCAAGCGCTGCTGCTCAACAGCATCCTGAACCGCCATAACGTTTACGCCAGCAAAAATTACCTGCCGGCACTGCTTTACCTCGTTATCGGCAGCCTCTCGTTTGAGTATAACATGCTTACGCCGCTGCTCATCGGCAATACCTTCCTTATCCTTTCGCTGCCCTACATCATCACCCTCTCCCGCGAAGGGTATGACAACAACCGGCTTTTTGTGGGCGGGTTTATGCTGGGGTTGGCGGCTATGTGCTTTCTGCCGCTGGCTGTGTTCCTGCTGGTGGGCATTTTTGCCGTCATCTTCTTTGCCTCTAACACCTTTCGGAGCAGCATGCTCATGCTCTGCGGCTTTGCCTTCCCATATGCGGTACTGATGACCTATTACATGTACACCAACACAAACCAGGAGTTTCTGGAGCTGCACCTGCTACGCCCCTGGCACCTGAAGGTAGCCTTCTTGCGCCCCCCTGCCGACGTGGCCAAGCTCATGACCATCCCCGGGCTTATACTTGTGTTGTCGCTGCTTAGCGCCGCTTCCTTGCCGCAGCGCCTGGTGTTCCAGGTTAAGTTTCAGCAACTCATGTGGGTGTGGCTCACAGCAAGCCTGCTGGTCATCTTTACCAGGGATGAAATCTCGGTGGCGACCTTTGTGATCGTGCTGCCGCCGGTGGCATACTTCGGGGAGTTCTTCTTCACTTCCAACCGCAAGGGCTGGATCCTAAACACGGTTTTCCTGGTGATGCTGGCGAGTGTGCTGGTGCTGCGCTACCGGCTGCTGCTGGGCATTAACCAGGTGCTGCAGATGGACGAGTCCCCGTTGCTGCTGCCGGAGCAGGCCCAGGTACCGATGCAAAACAGCACCGTGCTGGTGCTGGGCAGCGACATCAGCTACTACATGCAGAACAAGCCGGTTACGCCTTACCTCAACTGGGAGCTGGCGCAGCGCCATTTCGGCAACTTAAGCGAATACCAGGCGGTATTTCAGCTGCACAATAACTTCAGGCATGAGATGCCCCAGTACCTGGTAGACAAAGCCGGGCTGATGCCGGAACTCTCTTACAAGCTTCCGGATATCTTCGGCAAGTATGAGGAGACAGAGCACTCCGGGGTTTACAGGTTAAAATAAGGCAGTATTTATACTTGCTCCTTTGCCGTGGATGGGGCTAGAATATGCTAATGCATCCCCTCTAAAATGACAACAGCCACTCTGAAAAGAGTGGCTGTTGTCATTTTATACTTATACTTTATACTTCCTCAGCAGGCAGCTATCTTGTCTACTCTGTTCTGGTGGCGACCTCCTTCAAAGTCAGTTTTCAGGAAAATACGCACCATCTCTTTCGCCACCTCCTCTGAAACAAACCTGGCCGGTATGCACAGAATATTGGCATCGTTATGCTCCCGGGCCAGCTTCGCCAGCTCAGGCAGCCAGCAAAGCGCTGCGCGTATCTCCTGGTATTTGTTTGCCGTGATGGCCACGCCGTTGCCGCTTCCGCAGATCAGGATACCCATATCAGCCTCCTTATTCACCACGGCCTTCGCCAGCGGGTGCACATGGTCAGGGTAGTCTACCGATGCCTCGGAGCCAGGCCCGAAGTCCTGCACCTCATGCCCAAGCTCGGCCAACACCTCCTTCAGCATTTTCTTGTACGTATAACCGGCATGATCGCCGCCAATTGCTATTTTAAGTGCCATTAGGATTCTGAGTTTTGTTCGTTAAGTCGCTTCAAATCTTTTTTACGTATGTTCTGCGACACATGGATACTTGCCTCATAGAGCAGCATGAGCGGCATGGAGATGAGTATCTGGCTTACCACATCCGGCGGTGTGATAATGGCGCCCACCACCAATATGATTACCAAAGCGTGGCGGCGGTAAAGCTTCATTGTTTCTGGCGTAATCAGTCCTGCTTTCGTCAGAAAGAACACAATCACCGGCATCTCGAACATAAAGGCGCAGGCCAGACAAAGCGTGGTGAGCGTAGAGATGTAGGACGACAAATCAAACTCATTCACAATGGTTGGGTCCACCTGGTATCCCGCCAAAAAGTTGATCGAGATTGGCGACACTACATAATACCCGAACAGCAGCCCCAGTGCGAAAAGGACAGACACGAAGAACACCGCACCCTGTGAGTTTTTGCGTTCCTGCGGGTAAAGCCCCGGCCTTACAAACCGCCAGATCTCCCAGAAAGCATACGGAAAGGCGCAGGCAAGACCCAAAATCGCCGATACCAGCAAGTGCATGGTAAACTGTCCGCTCATCTGCCTGCTCTGTATGGTAAAGCCCATCTCGTCAAAGCATAGTGCATCCGAGCCAAAGTACTGCCCCACTTGGCACATCACGCGGTAACTCAGGAAGTCAGTGCGCGAGGGTGCAAGTATAATATCATGAAACACAAAGCTCTTCGCCAAAAAAGCAATGGTCGCAAACACGAAGATAGACCCCAGAGCCCTGATGATATGCCATCTTAACTCCTCCAGGTGGTCCACAAAGGACATCTCCTGCGGTTCTTCTTCCTCCACAAACGGTTGATCCATCAAAAGCGGCTCCTCCTATACTTTCTGTTACGATTAATATGCAAACAGCGGGTATTCCTGCATCCAGCTGTTAATGTCGCCACGCACACTACTGATCTTGCTCTCGTTGTCATGGTTCATCAGTACCTGGTCGATGTACTCCACGATGCGCTCCATGTCCTGCTCTTTCAGGCCACGTGTTGTGATGGCAGCCGTGCCTACACGCATACCCGAGGTCACGAACGGCGACTTATCATCGAACGGCACCATGTTCTTGTTGATGGTGATGTCAGCTTTAACCAGTGTGTTCTCAGCCAGTTTGCCAGTTATACCTTTCGAGCGCAGGTCGATCAGCATCATGTGGTTGTCGGTGCCACCGGAAATGATGTTGTAGCCGCGCTGCAGAAAGGCTTTGGCCATTGCCTGTGCGTTTTGCTGCACCTGCTTCACATAACCTAGGTAATCGTCAGAAAGCGCCTCAAAGTATGCCACAGCCTTGGCCGCGATCACATGCTCCAGCGGGCCGCCCTGCGTACCAGGGAACACAGCACCATCCAGCACCGACGACATCATGCGTGTTTCGCCTTTCGGAGTCTTTAACCCGAATGGGTTCTCGAAATCCTTGCCCATCATGATCATGCCGCCACGAGGGCCGCGCAGTGTCTTGTGGGTAGTGGTGGTCACGATGTGGCAGTGCTCAAACGGGTTGTTCAGCAGGCCGCGTGCAATCAGGCCGGAAGGGTGGGAGATATCAGCCAGCAGCAGGGCACCTACCTCGTCGGCAGCCTGGCGCAGCTTCTTGTAATCCCAGTCGCGGCTGTAGGCAGAAGCGCCGCAGATGATCAGCTTTGGCTGTTCACGGCGGGCTATCTCTACTACTTTATCAAAATCGATGAGACCAGTTTCCTGCTCTACTCCATAAAAAGTCGGGTTGTACAGCTTTCCGGAGAAGTTCACGGTAGAACCATGCGTCAGGTGGCCGCCGTGCGATAGGTCGAAGCCCAGGATCTTATCACCCGGCTGCAGCACCGCCAGCATAACCGCTGCGTTTGCCTGCGCACCAGAGTGCGGCTGCACGTTTGCCCACTCCACGCCAAACAGCTCTTTTGCACGGTCAATGGCCAGCTGCTCCGACTGGTCTACAATCTCGCAGCCTCCATAATAGCGCTTGCCTGGCAGCCCTTCGGCATACTTATTCGTCATCACGCTGCCCATGGCCTGCATCACCTGCTCCGAAACAAAGTTTTCAGAGGCGATCAGTTCTATGCCATGCTTCTGGCGCGCTTTTTCTTTCGCAATCAGGTCAAATATAGCGGTATCTTTTTGCATCAGTTTTGGTTAGGTTTTGTAAGCTCCCAAAATTAAAGTATGCACCGGAATAAACCAATGTTTCAGAAGTTTATATACGGGGCTCCTCCTGCCACCAGATTTGTACAGGTATAAAAACAAAGGCCCGGCGCTTATTGCACCGGGCCTTTGCAGTTTAGCTTATGCTAGTGTTGTTATTCTTTTATCACTTTGATCTGAGAAACCTGACCGTTCAGTTCTACTGTCAGCACGTACATACCTTTGGTTAGCTTGTCGTATACCGGCAGCTGCACCTCGTTCTGGCCTGCCTGCAGTTCTACCACATTGTTGTATACTTTCTGGCCAGTCATGCTGTGCATCACCAGGTTCGCTTTGCCGCTTACTTCTGCCGACACAAACACCTTCGTGTTGTAGTTGATAGGGTTAGGGGCTACCATCAGTTGCTGCAGTGCCACACGTGATTTCACGTTAATAGCTACCACCTTGCTATAGTCTGTAGTGCCGTCGGTATCAACCTGCTTCAGGCGGTAATAGATAGTACCTGTTTCGTTGCCCAACTTGTGTGTGAACTCATAATCTGTTCTTAGTACACTGTTTGTCACCTTGCTGTCTACGCGACCTATCTTCTCAAACCCATTCTTCGGGTTGTTCGACATCTCTACTTCGAAGTGTGAGTTGTTCTCCTCAGAAGCCGTTACCCACGTCAGCAGCACGTTGTTGTTATGCAGCGCCGCGTTGAAGGACATCAGTTCTACTGGGAGAGGGGTGATAATTGCTGTTCCGCTAATTGCCATCACCTCAACATCTGCATCTTCAGTAGTATGATCGATTGTTGCATTATATGTACCCGCGTCTATTGGCGAGTACTTCACATACACATACGTTGGCTCAAGTGAGTTATCCTGTATAAGATGTGTCATATCAAGCGTTCTGGCAAACCCATCTGTCTGAGATTCAGACATAGTATACAGACCTGGGCTTCCGTTCATACTAAGCAGTATAGTAGCGCCATCGACTAGGCCTGATGCTGAAACCTGATACTCTTTCACATATTCTCCACCTGCTTGCACACTTCCAAAAGCCATCTCAGTTGCAGACAAGAATATCTTCTGATTCCTAACCACGAAGTTCTCGGTGCTGGAGGCTACCCCCTCTGGCGTCTCAATCGTAATGAGGCCTGTAGTGGCGCCCACCGGCACATCCACCATCACAGTTGTATCTGAGGTGGCAAGGAAGTTGCTGGCCGGCGTGCCGTTGAAGTAAACCGCGCTGGCGTCAATCAGACGTGTGCCTGTGATGGTCACTGTCGTGCCTATCGGTCCTTGAGTAGGGTCGAAGCTCGTGATTGTCGGAGCAAAAACTGTGAAAGGGTCCGCGCTGGTGGCTGTGCCGCCAGGCGTATCAATCGTGATCAGGCCGGTGGTTGCACCTGCCGGAACCTCAACCATCACCTCCGTATCGGATGTGGCCAGGAAGTTGCTGGCCGGCGTGCCGTTGAAGTAAACTGCGCTGGCATCTTGGAGAAGGATACCCGTGATAGTCACTACCGTACCCACCGGCCCCTGCGTTGGGTCGAAGCTGGTAATCGTCGGCACCAGCACTGTAAATGGATTAGCGCTGGTGGCCGTGCCTTCTGGCGTATCAATCGTGATCAGGCCTGTAGTGGCGCCCACCGGCACATCCACCATCACAGTTGTATCTGAGGTGGCAAGGAAGTTGCTGGCCGGCGTGCCGTTGAAGTAAACCGCGCTGGCGTCAATCAGACGTGTGCCTGTGATGGTCACTGTCGTGCCTATCGGTCCTTGAGTAGGGTCGAAGCTCGTGATTGTCGGAGCAAAAACTGTGAAAGGGTCCGCGCTGGTGGCTGTGCCGCCAGGCGTATCAATCGTGATCAGGCCGGTGGTTGCACCTGCCGGAACCTCAACCATCACCTCCGTGTCGGATGTGGCCAGGAAGTTGCTGGCCGGCGTGCCGTTGAAGTAAACTGCGCTGGCGTCTTGGAGATAAGTACCTGTGATAGTAACCACTGTGCCAACTGGGCCCTGCATTGGGTCAAAGCTTATAATGGTAGGTGCAAAAAGAACTACAAAAGGGTCCGCACTGGTGGCCGTACCTCCAGGGGATTCAACTGTGATCGGGCCGGTGGTTGCGCCAGCAGGAACCTCCACCAGTATCTCCGTATCGGATGTGGCAAGGAAGTTATCGGCCGGCGTGCCGTTGAAATAAACTGCGCTGGCATCTCGGAGAAGCGTGCCTGTGATGGTCACCGTCGTGCCAATAAGCCCTTGCGTTGGATCAAAGCTTGTGATGGTAGGAGGATATAGCACCGTATATTCTTCCGTACTTATTGCTGTACCATCAGGAGTTGTTATTGCAATAAGACCTGTTGTAGCACCATTAGGAACCGTGGCTGTTATCTCCGTATCGCTTACAACCGTAAAGCTTGCCGAGGTGCCATTGAAGGAGACTGAGGTGGCGCCCAGAAAATACTTACCTGCTATTGTAATTAATGAACCTTCAGGCCCGGCCATAGGGTCAAATGAAGTTATAGCTGGCGTCAGTATCACTGTAAACTGTTCTGCACTTACTCCTGTGCCTCCTGGCGTAGTTATTGAGATTAAGCCTGAGCGAGCCCCGTCTGGAACTATGGCAGTTATCTCTGTATCGCTCACTACCGTAAAGCTTGCCGAGGTGCCATTGAAGGAGACTGAGGTGGCACCCGTAAATAGCTGACCTGAAATAGTAACAGACGTTCCTTCAGGGCCTGAAGTGGGACTGAAGGAAGTGATGATAGGCGCACCTAACCCCGTACCATTGAGTGTAAACGTGTAGGGCGCTTCATCTCCGTCATTGTTTGCAATACTAATTGTTGCAGTTCTCACACCCGAGGCACTCGGGTTAAATGAGATCTCAAAGCTGGTGTTTCCTCCAGGCGCAATACTACTCGTTGTAAGATTTTGGTTAATAGAGAAATCACTACTATGCGCTCCTGAAATTGCTATTTTAGGGCTCCCAGTTAAGTATAGTGTTCCTAAGCCTGTATTGCCGATTGTGAATGTTTTAGCTCCGCTGCTAGTGCCAATATCATAGCCGCCAAAAGAATAGGTTCCACCATTGGGAACATCGGAAACCTGCGTGATGCTTATTTCAGCCTCTTTCTCAACCACCAATTTATCAAGGGCAATCGCACTGCCCCCTGAAAGCTGCGAATAAATCAACTGAACTTTTCTGGCAGTGCTTGAAGGATATGCAAAGTATTTAGTCCCTTTAATATCAGTAGAAGGGGTATATATATCTTTAATTGTTACCCATGCGGTGCCATTCCATTCCTGCACCTTGAGGTTATTGGTATAGGTACCAAAACCACTGGATTTCAAAAAGAAGCTAATTTGTCCAATTGCTTCAATTGTTTCTATAGTCAAGGTACCTCCGCTATTCTGGAATTTCGCTGAACCTCCCTTTACTCCATCCCCTAGTTCAGTGGTAGTATAGTCAGTACCAAGGTTCAGAGCTTTTAGATTAGCAGTATTCACATTCTGCCAAGGACCATCATGATCTATAATATAACGGCTATCTATTTGCGCATACGACTCTACCACTCCGACAAAGCAGCAGAGCAACAGCAGCAACAGCTTGGCTGCGTTTTTCCTGAGAAAGAATTTAAAAAGGGTAGAAGTCTGAAACATAGCCTAAAAATTAAATGGCCTAACAATAAAAAAATTAAACATTAATAAAAGACAGTTTGTAACTGCACAGTTTTACTCACAAAGTAAACTAACCGATGACTATATAGAAAGCATCCGATGCTTTTTTTAGTTAAAGTTGTACAAATAGCGTTTGCACCTGAACAGGCCATTGCCTAACCTCCACAAGCTCTTTCTTTTAGCACATCTGTTATGCAGCAATAAATATAGTGCAAAGCTAACACAACTGGCAAATTATTTTTTTATAAATTTCTATATAACTATAGAATTGTAGGAAGCAGGCCACAAAAATAATCTTATTCCTCTATAAGTTACAATCAAAATTGAACAATTCTACCACCTATCTTCTCTTTAAGGATAACATCACGCCTGATCGGAAACGCACAAAAATTCTGCTAAACATTGATACAGCAACAAGTTACAAGTATATACTTAATAGATCACCAGCTCAAAAGCTTTAAATCATAGCCCTGAAAAAATTGAACCCATATTTATACCCTCCATAATCAATTTTCATGCAATTACTATATTAGCTATTGCTTATATATATTACTTTTAATACATTTAACCCGAAGCAACCACACCTCACAGTTATTTTATTTATTGGAATAATAAAAATCAGTGTCCTTAACTTTAAAATTTTAGATTTGTATGAAACAAAATCTACTCAAAGGTCCTGAATTCTGTGGTGTAGAATTCTCAGGAAAAACTGTCCAATTCCGAAGTTTGGATAGTTACAAATGGAGACTCAGGAGTATTTTTACTCTTCTTGCCTTGTGTATGGCAAGCGCAATGGTCATGGCATCGCATTTTAAAGGCGGGCAGATAACCTATAAATATCTGGGCAATGGCCAGTATGATATTCTGATCAAAGGGTATTGGGATAAAGACGCAGTAGGAAATATCAATCCAACTTACGAAGGGTCGCCGAGGCTTAACACCCCCTCACTTACCATTTCTAAAACACTGCTCCCGGATGGCAAGACGATGGAGCACGTGCAGCAGCAGCGGGTAACTTGGTCTACGCCCGGCCTGTACCAGATTTCCTGGAAAAGCTGCTGCCGGGCAAACGGCTCCAACTTCGGCTCGGAGCAAAGTGGTTTGTTTGCGGCGGTTAACTACGACCCGCAGGCCCCCAGCTCTTCGCCACAGTTTTACGATGTGCCTATCTTTAACTTTGATATTGACACCCCCATTAACTTCAGCCTGAGCATGGAGGACAGTGAGGGCCACGAACAACAGTATTCGCTGGAGACACCCTTCGGCGTGAACGACAACCTGTATCAGTTGATGAAGCAAACGGGGTTTGACGTGACAAACACTGGCACCGTGCTCTGGTCTAACCCTCAGAAAGGCCTCTGGCTTGTAAACGTAAAGCTTCGGGAGAAAATAGACGGGCAGTTTACCGGCGCTTTTGTGCTGCGCGACTTTATACTTAATGTATTAGATGACGACAACAATGCGCCTGTGTTTGCGCCGATGCAGCCGCAAGTGGTAAGCCTGGGGGAAACTTTAAATTTTGAGGTGACGGCGACAGACGCAGCCGGGCAAAGCGTAAGCCTACAGGCTAGCAGCTCCGTGTTTGAGAAGGGCGCCAGCTTTACGCAAACCGCTACCGGCAATATCGCCAGAGGCACTTTTTCCTGGACCCCGGACGCCCTGGGGAGCTACAACGTACAGTTCACCGCAACAGACAACAACCTGATCCCCCTTTCTGCGCAGATGATTGTGCCTATCTCGGTGGTATCTCCCACCGAAGCCTGCGCCGTTATGGTCTCGGCTTCGATAGCGCAACAGCCGTGTGGCGAGAACTCTAATGGCCTGGTTCACCTGCAAGCTGACCACGGCACGGCACCTTATACTTACTCACTGGACGGTGGACAGTCTTTCCAGGCATCGGATCTGTTTAACGGGCTGGGTGCAGGCACCTATACCGCGGTAGCAAAGGACGCGACAGGTTGCACGAGCCAATCTGCCACGGTAATTGTTACCGCCGCCGCGCTGCCCGAAATAATTTTTAGCGAGCCTGTAATTACCGTATGCCAAGGCGCAGCGCCGTTCACGATGTCCGGGGCCAGCCCTACGGGAGGAGTTTACACTAGCGCTTATGTAGAGAACGGCCTTTTCAATCCAACTTTGGCGGGGCCAGGCAAGCACGCGGTGGTTTATACTTACACCAACACCAATGGCTGCAGCAGCAGCGCCACCATGTTTGTAGTGGTTAACACCGCGCCAACAGCTAATGCCGGAGAGGATAAAACTGTCTTTTTCGGTTATAAGGATTATAACTGCACTACCCTAACAGCCAGTGCCACTGGCGGCAACGCAGCATTTTATACGTATAGCTGGAGCACAGGCGAAACAACAGCCTCCATCCAGGTTTGCCCTACCGCCACCACCACCTACACGCTTACCGTAACGGATGCCTCGGGCTGCACCAGCACTGATGAGGTGACAGTGGAGGTAGTGGACGTGCGCTGCGGCAACAAGAAGAAACTGGACAAGGTGACTGTTTGCCACAAAGGCAAGCCAATATGCATCGCCCCGGCGGCAGTGCAGGCGCACCTGGCACACGGCGATGTGCTCGGCGACTGCAGCACTGGCAGCAACAGCTCACCAGAGGTAGCCGACACAGAGGAGATTGCTGCGGAAGACGCGACAGAGGAAGAAGAAATAGCAGAGGCTGAACTGCTACTGTACCCTAACCCGATCAACGACAGAGGCCAGCTCACCCTGAAGCTGAAAGAAGCTGACTACGTGGTGCTGGATATCGTGGACATGAACGGCAAGGTAGTTACCAAGCTTTTCGACGGCGAGGTAGCAGCTAACCAGGAGATGACCTTCAACATCAACAGAAGCATCGGCAACAAGAACATCTATATCGGAAGGCTTTCTACTTCTAAGGGCAGCAAGTTCATCAAGCTGGTGATCACGCAGTAATAGAAGTATAAACCACACCATTAAAGAAGGGCAGCTTTACAGGGCTGCCCTTCTTTATTATATATAGGTGCATATATCAATTTCATACTTTCCAAGCTAGCTTTTCCGTGCTACCGGGTATGGGCGATCTATGTTGGGTTGGATGTAGAGTTCCTGCGTATCCATGTCCAGTGCCACCAGGTTGCCGTAGGCGGCGTTTTTATAGTAGACACAGCCGGCGTCCAGGTTCAGCTTCTGTTCTTTATGCGAGGCGGCTTTCTTGATGGTATGCAAAGGCGTGGGCGTGTGGCCGTGCAGCAGCTTCTTATTACCGAGGCGCTCCCAGTCAGGTGTATATCCCCGGATATTGAGCATGGCCTCTTTGTCAGAGAAGATATCGTCTTGCTTAAAATCGAACCCGGCGTGCACCAGGAAGTAGTCAGGCAGCTCGAGGTAATAGGGGAGGCTATCCAGGAAGCCAACATACTTTTTGTTCAGATGCTCAAACCCGTTGATGCCGAAACTCTGTAGCACCAGCTCCTGTTCGGTTGGCGTCAGGTTAAGCGCTTTTTCCCCCTTTTTCACGGACTTCAGCAGCATTTGGTCGTGGTTGCCGCGCAGGCAGTGTACCTGGTAGTTCTGCTTCCGGAGATGAAGTATAAAATCGATCACTCCTTTGGAGTCGGGGCCTTTGTTCACGAGGTCGCCGAGCAAGTATAACTCGTCGTTTCGGGTAAGCTGAAGCTGATCGTGCACCATAGCTTTAAACGTGCGGGCACAGCCGTGGATGTCAGTCAGGGCATAACGAGGCATATCATCTGTTTTTTCGCAGCCTTTGCGGCCCGCTAATATAACACAGAGATAGCACCCGTGGTACAGGTGCTATCTCTGGTTAAGCAATGTTAGGTATTTTAATTATACTTGTTGTTATCAATATCGGGTTTGTTCGTGTTGCGGTTAGGGTTGTTTGTCATGGTGTTCTTGCCCGCCGCTTTGTCTGGCCCTTCAGTATGTTTTTTCTTCAGCTCTTCGTGCTCGGCGCGGGTCTGGTTTGGGTCTACAGGCTTGCCGCCCGCTGCCTTATCCTGTCCGCGTCCGGTTGGTCTTCCTTCGTTTTCTGAGCTTGGCTGTGTGTGCTTATATGATGGCATGATGTCCTCCTTTTTTAAATTCAACTTCACGACCGGCAAACATTATACTTGCCAGCCATACTTATAAATCAGTTACACTTTTTATTGACGGGCTTAGGTGCCGCGGCCCTCGTCTTCGGTGCGCATGTTGTCCGGTGGCTGTATGCCATCGTCGGCAAAATCGTTTACGCCGGTGGCGCTTGGTCCCTCAGAAGCCGTGTCGCTGCCGTAGCCCTCTTTGCCGTCGCGGTTACCGAAGCCGCCACGCTGGTGCTCGTTCTTAGGCGGGTCAGCACCCGGAATAATATGCCCGGCGCGCATTTCCTGATCCCCCGTGTCCTCATCCAAATCGCGGAATCCCCGCTTGTCGGGGAGCTGGTTTTTCAGCTTCCCTTTATCTTCTTTATCTTCAGCCATAATAGCATTCTTTTAATTAACATCGTGCTCTGTTGCAAAAGCACTTATACTTGGGTTTTACTCTTTTCAGGCGGCTTTGGTTTAGGTCGTCACCATTTCGCCTCCGTTTATGTGCATAATCTCGCCCAAGGTAAAGGCTGAGTCTTCGGAGGCCAGGTACACATAGGCAGGCGCCACCTCCGATGGCTGCCCGGCGCGTTTCAGCAGTGTTTTCTGGCCGAATTTCGATACTTTTTCCTCGTCAAAAGAGGCCGGGATAAGCGGTGTCCAGATTGGCCCCGGGGCCACGCCATTCACCCGTATTTTTTTATCGGCCACCATTTGGGCAAGCGTGCGGGTAAAGGTAAGTATGGCGCCTTTTGTGGAGGAGTAATCGAGCAGCAGTTTGTTGCCATGGTACGCCGTTACAGAAGTGGTGTTGATGATGGTGCTTCCCTCTTTCATGTGGTTCAGGGCCTCCTTCACGAAGTAGAACATGGAGAAGATGTTCGTGTCGAAGGTGCGCTTCAGCTGCTCCTCCGTAATGTCTCGGATATCCTCCTGGGCATGCTGCTCTCCGGCGTTATTCACCAGCGTATCCAGCCGCCCTAGTTCCTTTACGGTTTGCTTCACGGCATCGCGGCAGAAGTCCTCCTTGCCCACGTCTCCCGAGATCAGCAGGCATTTGCGGCCTTCTTTTTCCACCATCTGTTTAGTGTCTTGGGCGTCTTTGTCCTCGTTGAGGTACACAATGGCGATATCGGCCCCCTCGCGGGCAAAGTGCACGGCCACGGCACGCCCGATGCCGCTGTCGCCGCCAGTGATCAGGGCTACTTTACCCTTCAGCTTGTCACTGCCTTTATACCCGTCTCTGATGATCTCCGGCTCCGGCATCATTTTATGCTCCTTGCCCGGCTGCTCCATCTCCTGCGGCGGAAAAGATTTTGGTTTGTTTTCCATAGTTTTTATAGGTTTATAGAAGTATATCGTCGTAAATAAACTTTTAAAGCTATACGCCTGCACAGTCGTCATGTTTCTGCAATACAGGCAGGCAAGGCCGCTAACCGTTAAACCTATGTGGAAAGAAGAAGAGAATAAAATATCGCGTAGCCTTACCTTTAAAGACTTTAAACAGGCGCTTGCCTTTATGAACGCTGTGGGGGAGGTGGCCGAGGAGCTGAACCATCATCCGTGGTGGAGCAACGTGTACAACAAAGTGGAGATTGAGCTCACCACCCACGACGCCAGCAACACCGTAACCGAGAAAGATCATGAACTGGCCAGGCGCATTGACAGGATCTATGACCGGATGATGGCGGAGAAGGGGTGAGTTTATACTTGCTGAGGACTCATACTTCGCGAAGCGGTTATTTTACAGATTAACCGGTTTGCAGAAGTATAAACTTAACGTTTCGGGTCAGGCAGGGCTTTCAGGATCTACATATTTTGTCATCCTGAAAGGATCTTGGTAGCTGGTAGTATAGGCTTAACCTGCCTACTACCAGGTTTCTTTACAGGACGAGCAGCCAAAGTATAAACGCCAACCGCCCTTTTTACTTTTCTACCTTTTTACCTTTCTCCCTTATCTATAGTATCTTTACGCCATGCAGGAACAGGAAAAGACAAGTTTATACCTGGTGCCGACTCCCATCGGTAACCTGGAGGATATCACGCTGCGGGCCATTCGTATACTGAAGGAGGTGGACGTTATACTTGCCGAGGACACGCGCACCAGCGGCAAGCTGCTGCAGCACCTGGGCATCGAAAAACGCATGCACAGCCACCATCTGCACAACGAGCACAAGGCCACCGCCCACCTAATAGACCGCATGAAGGCCGGGGAGGTGATGGCATTGGTCTCGGATGCGGGCACGCCGGGCATCTCGGACCCCGGTTTCTTCCTGGTACGGGAGTGCGTGAAGAACGGTATCAAAGTAGAGTGCCTGCCGGGCGCTACGGCCTTCGTGCCTGCCTTGGTTAAATCCGGCTTCAGCACCGACCGTTTTACCTTTGAGGGGTTCCTGCCTGTGAAAAAGGGCCGCCAGACACGCTTGCAGAACCTGGCCGACGAGGAGCGTACTATGATTTTCTATGAGTCGCCGCACCGCCTGCTCAAGACGCTCACGCAGTTTAAGGAGTTTTTCGGGGGAGAGCGCGAGGCCTCTGTTTCACGTGAAATCTCGAAGATGTTTGAGGAAACCATTAACGGCACCCTGGACGAGCTGATCGAGATTTTCAACAACAAAGCCATTAAAGGCGAGTTTGTGCTAGTGGTTTCTGGGGCCGCCAAAGGCGGAAAAGCCGATAAAGAATAACATGAAAGCATTTATAAAAAAGCTAACGCTGATGCTGGCTCTCAGCATCCTTACCCTGCCGGCCTGGGCGCAGTTCGATGGCATCCCACTGTCGCAGGACGCAAAGATCAGCCTGATCACCTGCTCGCCAGGGCCAGACCTGTACGCCATTTTCGGGCACAGCGCCGTGCGGGTGCACGACCCGGCCAATGGCATGGACGTGGTGTTCAATTACGGCACCTTCGACTTCGACGAGCCCAACTTCTACCTCAAGTTTGCGCAGGGCAAGCTAAACTACAAGCTCTCGGCGGCGCATTTCCAGGATTTCGTGTACAGCTACACCATGGACAACCGCTCGGTGTACGAGCAGCAGCTGAACCTGACGGAGGAGCAGAAGCAGCAGTACTGGGCCTTCCTGACGCACAACTACCTGCCCGAGAACCGCTTTTATCTTTACGACTTCTTTTTCGACAACTGCGCCACCCGCATCCGCGACGGCCTGGAGGCTACCTTCCCCAACCAGCTGGCCTTTAACATCAGCCAGTTCGACCAGGACTACAGCTTCCGGAACCTCATCGATTTATACCTGGGGCCGCAGCCTTGGGGCGATTTCGGGATCGACATAGCCCTTGGCGCGCGCATCGACCAGGAGGCCACTCCTTACCAGTACATGTTCCTGCCGGATTACCTCTCCAAAGGCCTGGCCAATGCTACTCTCTCGCAAAAAGGCAGTACGGCACCACTGGCACTGGAGCAGAAGGTGATCTTTGAGCGCGACCCTTCTATTCCCCTGGAGGCTGGCTGGTTTACGCCGCAGCTGCTGTTCTGGGCATTTTTCGTGATCGTGGTGGCGCTTACAGCCATGGATTTCATCAAGCGCAGCCGCAGCCGCGTGTTCGACATGGTGTTTTTCCTGGTGCTGGGGCTGCTGGGTATTGTGGTGCTGCTGCTCTGGTTCGCCACCGACCACCAGGCCACAGCTTATAACTTTAATTTACTCTGGACTATCCCTTCGCACGTGGTAGTTGCTGTCTTTCTGGGCCGCAGCATACTCCGGGAGTGGGTGCGCAAGTATATGCTCTATACTGCCATAGTTACCGCAGTGGCCGTGATTGGCTGGCCGCTGTGGCCGCAAATGTACCATGCCGCTTTCCTGCCGATTATGCTGGCGACCGTACTCAGAGCCGCGTATGCCGTATGGTTCTCTAAACAAGCACAAGCCACAGCACATTTTCAAAGTATAGCACAGCGAATATGAACCTGAACCAACTGGCCAACAACCTGAACATACTTTGCCGCAGCGTCGGCGCATTTATACAGAAGGAGGGAGAGAACTTTGAGCGCTCCCAGATAGAGCAGAAGGGCTTTAACGACCTTGTTTCTTACGTGGATAAGGAGGCGGAGGAGAAGCTGGTGGAGGGGCTGCGCAAGCTGCTTCCGGAGGCGGGCTTTATTGCCGAGGAGGGTACCGACACCACACGCGGCGAGCGCTTTAACTGGGTGATAGACCCGCTGGACGGCACCACCAACTTTACCCACGGCCTGCCTGCCTACTGCGTCAGCGTGGGGTTGTTGGATGGCGACCAGGTGGTACTGGGCACGGTGTACGACCCTAACCGCGACGAGTGTTTCTGGGCCTATAAAGGCGGCGGCGCCTTCTGCAACGACACGCCCATAAAGGTATCGGACGCGCCCGCGCTGAAAGACAGCCTGATCGCCACTGGATTCCCATACTATGACTTCGGCCTGACACAGCAGTACCTGCAGGTGCTGGGGTCGTTTATGTCTAAATCGCACGGGATACGCCGTATCGGCTCTGCCGCCATTGATTTGGTATATGTGGCCTGCGGGCGCTTTGAGGGATTTTTTGAGTATAACCTGAATGCCTGGGATGTGGCAGCCGGTGTGATTATAGTGCAGGAGGCGGGCGGCAAGCTCAGCACGTTCACCGAGGGCAGCGATTTTGTCTTCGGGCGCGAGATTGTGGCCAGCAACGGTAGCGTGCACCCCGAGATGCTGCAGACCATCGGCGAGTTCTGGAAAAAGCCGAAAGCCTAAACTTTTTATACTTCCAAAGGGTTTCTAAAGTATGATTCAGCAACTCCTCATCCTGCTTATCTTTCTGGCGGCGGTAGCCTACATGCTGCGCATGCTCTACCAGGTGTTTTCGGCCAGAAGCGGCTGCGCCAAGAGCTGTGGCGCCTGCTCCACCATCGACTTCAAGAAGATACAGCAAGACCTGGAGAAACAGCAGGCAAAGGCCTAGCCTGTTTCGTTTTTAAGCCTCCGGCAGGCTGGTAGCGCAGGGTGTTATACTTTGATCTCGGCTTCCGCCTCACATTAATCGCCCCTCGTTTTGTATCTAAACTTTGTTTTTGCGTATAGTTCTATACTTAGGAGTAGAATCAATTAAACCGATACATTATGCAAGATAAAGTTGAAGAAAGATCTTTAGTGAACGTACTGAACCGCCTCCGTAAAGACGGCTATAAGTATGATTTTAAAGTAGGGCAGGATGGAAGACTCTGCACTATGGAAGAAAAAGAGCAGTTTAACCCGGACCAGGTGCGCATTGTAGACCACTACCGTTTTGAGGGCGAAAGTGACCCGGACGATATGTCTATACTATATGCATTAGAGACAAGCACCGGCCTGAAGGGCACCATCTCCAACTCCTACGGCCCTTATGCCGATGAGAACGTGGACACGTTTCTGAAACAGGTGGAGGACCTGGGCAAGAACCTGGATAAGAACGACAAGTAAAACAGCAAGGGCCGACATCATATCGGCCCTTGCTGCTGCTAAATTAAAGAATACCTTAGTTGTTATTGGCCATTGCCGCCCAGGCGCTGGCCATTTTTTATACTTGCGGTTATCGCCTGCAGCTCCTCGCTCAGCTTCTCGCCGCCTTTTATACCAAAATCCAGCGTTCGGATAGGGAATGGAATAAGGATATCGTTGGCATCAAAGGCTTTCTTTATCTTAATAATAGCATCGCTTTTGGCGCCCACATAGTCTACCTGCCGGCTGTAAGTAACCCAGAAGCGCGCCTTAAAGTTGATGGAGCTGTCACCGAAGCCATCATACATTACCTCTACATCGCGTGTCTTCACGCGGTTCTTCACATCCTGAAGCGCCTCTATCACCACCTGCTGCACCCGTTCCAGATCCTCGGCGTAGGATATACCCACCTCCAGGTCGATGCGGCGGGTGCCGTAGATGGAGAAGTTGGTCATGGGATTCTCAAACACCATCTTGTTCGGCAGCCTTACCAGCTCACCGGTAACTTGGCGAATATCTATAGTCCGAAGCGTGATACGCTCAATCGTGCCGAAGTAATCGTTAGTTTCTATGTTATCGCCCACGCCAAACGGTTTCTGCACGGCAATAATGACTCCGGAAATAAAGTTGGCGGCAATATCCTGAAAGGCAAAGCCCAAGGCCAGACCGATGATACCGACACCGGCCAGCAGCGAAATCACCACTTTATCCAAGTTCAGCACGCTCAGCACAAAGAAGAAACCGACCATCAGCATGCCGATATGGAGTAACGTCAGGATCAGGTTATTGAGGGCGGCGCTGTGCGAGAACCTGTTGATGAATTTGCCCAGCCAGTCGCGCACAAAGCCCGCCACGTAAAAAGTGATGATCAGCAGGATAAGTGCCACAAAGATATTCGGGAGCATGAGTACTATTTGCGCTCCCCAGCCCTCCAGCTTGCTCCAAAGCAGCTCCACGGCATCGTTCAGGTCTTTCATTGAGGTTAGGTTAATTTCCAAAATGATGATTTTTTCATGGTTAATACATTGTCAGGCCCACACTTTTGTGCCCTCGGTGCAGTTGCGGCACATCTCCACCTCGCTGCGGGAGCGTAGCAGTTTCTGCCGGAACGAGTTATACTCCTTGCCGCGCCATACTTGCGCAAAGCTCTGCTGCTGCAGGTCGCCCTGCCGGTAGTCGGCATCTTTATCGAAGCAGCAGGGCACTACCAGCCCGTCCCAGGTGATCACGCAGGAGTGCCACATCTTCCAGCAGTGGTTCAGCAGCTTGTTCTTAATGCTGTAGCTGCCGTCGCCGTTGTTTGTGTACCTGGAGTAGTAGTCTATCGTCGGGATGAGCGGGGAGCCCTGGGCATAGTCGTAGATCTGGGCAGTTTTGAACACCACCTCGTCCACCCCCAGTTCCTTTGCCAGCGCTTTTACATCCTCCAGTTGGTGCTCGTTAGGGCGCACCACCAGAAACTGGAACATGATGTGCGGCGTCTTTGTTTTCAGCTCCTTCTTCCACTTCACCACATTGCGCGTACCCTCCAGCACCTTCTCCAGTTTTCCGCCCACCCTGTAGGCCGCATACGTCTCCTGCGTAGTGCCGTCTATAGATACGATCAACCGGTCCAGTCCGGATTCCACGGTTTGGCGTGCCGTGGCATCATCCAGAAAGTGTGCGTTGGTGGAGGTAGCCGTATAGATGCCGCGGTCTGAGGCATACTTTACCAGCTCCAGAAAGCTCTTGTGCAAATATGGCTCCCCCTGGAAATAAAAGATAAGGTACAGCAGGCGGCGGTGCAGCTGGTCTATGGTGCTTTTAAACAACTCATTCTGCAGCATGCCGGTGGGCCGTGAGAAGGAGCGGAGGCCACTGGGGCACTCGGGGCAGCGCAGGTTGCAGGAGGTGGTGGGCTCCAGCGAAATACTGAGGGGATAGCCCCAGTGTGTAGCCTTGCCGGTGAACTTAGAGTACAGGTAGCTGCCCACCACCTGCAGCGCATTCAGCGCGCGCAGTGGCGTCAGTTTTGATAAAAAGTTAAACCCATCAGCTAAATAAACCGCCATAGAAGTATGCAGGTGCTACGGCAGCAGCCAAATGCAGCTAGCTACCCAAAATAATAGGGCAGCCGCTTTGGCTGCCCCACTAATTTATACTTTCTGCCGCTAACGGCCAAAAACAAGGCTGTTTAGTACCTGAAAAGCGCCTTTACATTGGCACCTCCCTCGGCAGACTCAGTGAGCCCGTTATAACTGCTAACGAACACTTTACCACCCTGGGCCAAAGTTTTGGTAGCCGCCAGATTTATCAGGTCATCATCGCCGCGTTTGTACTCGTTATGTATCTCAGCTGTAGCGCTCTTGGCGTCATACCTGCCCCAAACAGGCTGGCTTGGCGTAATAAATAGTGTATCCACGCGTCCATGCACGGCTTCTGCCGCCACAGTGGCAATATCCTCGGAAGTTACGCCGGTGCCTGCCACGTTCTGGTAGCGAGTCAGCGAATCGGTGTGCCCCTGCTGCATCATAGGTTTTACAACAGCCAACGCCTTCTGGTGCAGCGAATTGGCGTCCACCACATCGGCGTTTTCGTTTATATTGATGTTCTGCGGCACAATGTTTTTATACTTGCTGTGCTGCTTGTAAAGGCTGCAGTAATGGTCTACGCCGGCCAATACAAGGGGCTCATGTGCATCGTGCAGTATCTTTTGCATACTATTATCTATCTCTAGCACAAACTCGCGTACGCGCTCGTGCTCCTCATCGCCCTTGGTGCTGCCCGGACCGTGCACTATGTTTGTGCCGTTTACGGTGGTAGTGGAGTGGGTAAAGTCTTGGTCGTTGCCTTTCACGTCAAACTTCAGGGCTTTGTTCATGGTTTCGGGCACAAACGAGCTGATGTCTATCTGCCTGATCTTATCAATGGTCGCCTCATAAAAGCCTACTTTCTCGCGGTACAGGCTCAGGATAAAGAAACGGCCGTTCTGGCTCAGGATTGGCAATAAGGGGGTCAGGTAAAACTGATCCAGCACATACACTACGTCTGGCATTGTCATGGGAAGGGTATAATGCGCGGAGAAGCCTTTAGTGATGAACATAGCCAAGCCTTCTGCCTGGTGGCGCCAGAAGCCGTTGTCGTTCAAAAGCTCTTCCGCCGGTTTCATGTACTGCTCTATCTCTGCCTCGGGCACGTCGTGCCTTTGCAGCAGGGCTCGGGTTTCTCTGAGTTTGTTTTTAAAGAGGATGTGGTCTTGGCCATTCAGGGTTTCGTGGCCGGCACGGTGCGTAGGTATGTAGAGAGAAATACACAAAGCGTTTTGTGTGTTATTCTGCACATTCAGCAGCTTCTCAATGTCATTCTTATTGATTAATGCCATATTTTTTGTGGTTAAAAAGTAGAGTATTTGTAACTTCTAAATTGCTTTCATAGCTCTCTGCTGCTTACAGAGGTGTAGAAATTAAGTACGCAGCAAAACATTTAACGGTTATTTAGGGAGAGGTGGGTAATGGTTTTGCTGCCACAGTTCCTGATACGTGGTATATACTTGGGTTATACTTTATACGTGTTGCTGCTATATTTTTCCGCTGTTCCGGACATCCTTATCCGCGTACTCATACTTGCCAGTTTATATTTTCTTTACCTCCCCTTCTGGCGCAAGTCTTCAGACTTGTGACCTTTTATGATGTTGAGTTTGTAACTCAACTGGCTCGGAGAGCCATCCTTTATGCTTTGGCCATACGATATACCTGTCCATTCATACTTTCGCTGTTCCGGACATCTCTGTCCGGAACCTTCCTGCTGCGGATTTCCTAATCCGCGTGAGCCATACTTATACTTCCCTAGCTGCTGCTTTCTGCCACTTGACACAAGCTATCCTTTCTAGCTTCTGTTCATCCTCAGTCTTACGAACCTACAGTTTCATTTCTGGCTTTGGCTCCCTCCAGCCCGGGAGGGCTCGTCTTCCCGCATCGCGCTGGGACCTTTCCCTTTGCTCCTGCGTCGCAATGCCACGCTGCCGCTCGTCACCGGAAAAACTCCAAAGGCGCTCAACGGAAAGACTGGGATCAGTTCGATAGCCCCCGCTGACGGAGCCTGAGCAGTACTCCCTCTCCTGTTTTGGGGGTAGGGGCCCTCGAGAAAAGGAGAGGGCTGGGGAGAGGTGAAATTCCCCTCCTCGGAGGGGCTAGGGGTGAGTTAACACTTTTGCTGATGACACCCATCCCCAACTATGAAACTTACACTTCAACATCGTCTACCGAGAACTCCCCTCCTTGGACAAGGAGGGGCAGGGGTGGTTGGATAATCGTTTCCTGAGAATCCCCTGTCGAAAGGGGCTGGGTGGGTTTATACTTCTGCTGATAATACCAGCAGCCATGAAATTTATTCTTCAGCCAAAGCTTTTACAGGTTCCCCTCCTTAGACTACCGAGAATGCGCGCTTGAAGGTAGCGAGCGTAGCTCTGAGGGGTAGGGGTAGTGGACCCGGTACCTAATTTCACAAACTCAGAATTCACCCCTAAACAAAAAAAGCCCGGCACTCAGAAGAATGCCGGGCCAAGTATAAACTGTGAACGATGACTACTTTAAGGAGACCTGCCGTACCTCCAAGTGCTGCAGAATATCGTTGGCGGCCTCATGATCGCTGGGGCGGCGTGCTTTAAGGGAGATAAAGCGGCCTTCCTCGTCTATCAGGAAATAAGCCGGTACATCCTTCAGGCCATACTGCTTGGCAAGGGCAGCGTCAGCCCCCTTTGCCAACACATGCTCGCCCTGCAGCTCTTTCTTCTGTACCAGCTTCCGCCACTGCGCCTCGTCGTCTCCCACGGCAATGTTCAGGAAAACTATTTTATGGTTGCCCAGTTTGCCCGTAAGGCGTTGCAGGTGCGGCAGCTCTACATGGCAAAGTCCGCAGTCGCTGCGCCAGAAGTTAAGGTAGACCAGTTTGCCCCTGTAATCGCTGAGCGACACCGTATCGCCGTCTACATTCTGCAACATGAAATCCGGAGCTATGCCGCCGGTCACCAGTGTTGTGTTTTCGTTATATAGCCTTGCCAGGTACTCATTTCCGGCTCTGTCTCTGTTTTTCACATTGAAGTCCTCCAGCATTTGCTCGGTATACTTCAGGTGGCCCTGTTGTATAGACTGCTTCAGCACCTGCGCCTGCGCCAGTAGCTTCGCCTGCCCTTTCAGTTTCTGTTCTGCTACCTGGTAGCGTACTTTAAAATACTGCGGGTTTGCCTCCTGGTAGCCTGCCTCTTTGGCAAAATAAGCTGTATAGTTGCGCAGGAAGTTCACAAACGAAGGGCTTAAAAGGTTTGCAGGGCGGTTCAGGTCTAACTCGCTGAGGTAATCATAAAATGCCGCTGAGGGCTTGCTAAGCGATACCTGCATTACTTGCTGGCGCAGCGGGTGGTAACTCAGTTTGTCTGTGGCATAGCTAAAATCTATCTCGGCTTTCAGAAAATCGCTGAACTGCTCCGACACCTCTTTTTTACCGGTATACTTCTCAAAGCTGGCTAACTGGTCCTCGCGGCGGTAGTCCAGAAACTCAGTGAACTGCTGCTCTTTTAGTTTGATATTATCCGGCAGCACCTGGTACTCCTCCTCCTCCTCGAAGCGGTAAGTATAGTTTGCCAGGTAGTTATTCTCGTTGGCGCCCTTTCCTTTGTACTTCAGTGACTTAAGAAAATTTTTGCCGTTTGCGTTCATGATAAGCTCATAGCCCGGCTCCAGGTATACCTGCACCACCTCATCTCCATGCTGCAGTTCTGCCACGGTGGCTTCCTTTACAGGCACTTCCAGACGAAAACTTTTGCCGTCTAGCGTTACCTCTGTCGTAACTTCTTCCGGGATAAGGGGATTTGGGTAGATAACCAACTCTACCTGGTTGGAGAGGGGACTAGAGATTTTGCCACTGATGATGGCTTTGCCTTGGGCAAGGAGTTGGTTTGCTGCCAGCAGGATGAGGGCAGGCAGCAGCAGATTAAGTTTTTTCATCTGTTAGATGTAGTTCTGGTTCTTTGGCTAAAAGAATTCTTGCTATTATACTATAACCACCCTACACAAAGCGTCAGCAGCAGTAATAATAAGGCTTTGAACAACATCCTCCTACAATAAAATTCCAGAATATGATTAAATTTATAAATTCACTGGAATACAAAAACAAAAACTATGATAAGCACAAGATCAATACCATAGTTTATTCCTAACTCCATCTCTTAAACACTCCACAACACAATTAAAGGCACTGTTAAAGGCAAATCAAAGTATAGACACACTTCAACCCTTCGGCGCAACACACTTGCATTCTTGCAAGCTCATCTTTTTACAACCTAGTTAATACCCACCAAAAACAGTACAAAAAACGCAGGCTGTTATACCTGCGTCGTTTTATACTTGTAGCTAAGAAATTTTCTAATTTATACTTCCTGAAGCGCTTACCCAAACAAACTGGCGAAAACCTCCTCCAGACGACCGTAAGCGTGTATATTGATGGAAAATTTACTTAGGTCAACGCCTTTCTTGTTATACTTTGAGATATAGATGTCGGTAAACCCTAGCTTTTCAGCCTCTGTTATGCGGTTCTCCACGCGGTTTACGGCGCGCACCTCTCCTCCCAGGCCAACTTCGGCGGCAAAGCAGGCGGTGTTAGAGATGGGCATGTCCTCGAAAGACGACAGGATGGAAGCGCATACGGCCAGGTCCAGGGCAGGGTCTTCTACCTTCAGGCCACCGGCAATATTCAGAAACACGTCCTGGGCACCCAAGCGGTAGCCGCCGCGCTTCTCCAACACGGCCAGCAGCATGTTCAGGCGCTTGGCATCGAAACCGGTGCTGGTGCGCTGCGGGGTGCCATACGTAGCCGGGCTCACCAGGCTCTGCACCTCAATCAGCAAGGGGCGGTTGCCCTCCAGCGTGGCCCCTATACTTATGCCGCTAAAAGCATCCTCGCGCTGCGAGATCAGTATCTCCGACGGGTTGCTCACCTCGCGCAGGCCTGAGCCCATCATCTCGTATATACCCAGCTCAGAAGTAGAGCCAAAGCGGTTTTTAGTGGTGCGCAGGATGCGGTACGTCATGTGGCGGTCGCCCTCGAACTGCAGCACCGTATCTACCATGTGCTCCAGGATTTTGGGTCCGGCCAAGTTGCCTTCTTTGGTAATATGGCCGATCAGGAAAACAGGCGTGCCGCTCTCCTTGGCAAACTTCAGCAGCTCGGCAGTACACTCGCGCACCTGACTCACACTGCCCGCCCCAGCCTCAATAAAAGAGGAGTGGAGGGTTTGGATGGAGTCGATGATGAGCACCTGCGGCCGCACCAGCTCTATTTGCTTGAAGATATTCTGCGTGCCGGTTTCTGTAAGTATAAAGCAGTCGGAGGCTTGAGCCATGAGGCGCTCGGCGCGCATTTTTATCTGCTGCTCACTCTCCTCGCCACTCACGTACAGCACTTTCAGCCCCTGCAGGCTAAGGGCAATCTGCAGCATCAGCGTACTTTTACCTATGCCCGGCTCACCACCTATCAGCACCATGGAGCCCGGCACAATGCCGCCTCCCAGCACACGGTTCAGTTCCTGGTCCTGCGTAACTACGCGCTGCTGCTCCTGATACCTGATGTCGGCAATGGGCTTGGGTTTGTTGGCCACCTGCGCCGTGCTGCTGCCAACTTTCCAGGCGGTGGTCGGGGTTACCTCCTCGCGCTGTACCACCTCCTCTACGTAAGTATTCCACTCGCCGCAGGCAGGGCACTTGCCAATCCATTTGGCCGACTGGGCACCGCAGTTCTGGCAGAAGTATGATGTTTTTATCTTAGCCATTTAGTCAATTCAGAATGTGTGAATGTGTAATGAGCGAATAGGTAGCTGGATAGATTAATTACAAACCTCAAGCTACACCTCCTGCACAACAGACACCTGCTTAAAGTATACTTTAAAAGTGGTGCCTTTGCCCAGCTCGCTGCTCACCTCAATTTTGCCGCCGTTGTTCTCGATAATGCGCTTTACAATGTACAGGCCGATACCCGTGCCCTCCACGTGCGTGTGCAGGCGCTTGAACATGGTGAATAGCTTGTGCTGCTGCTCTTTCTTAATGCCGAGGCCGTTGTCCTGCACCTCCAGTACCACATACTCCCCCTCCTCATAGGTTTTGATACTTATTTCAGGGCTGCGCTCCGGCGATTTATACTTGATGGCATTACTCACCAGGTTGTATATGATGCTGCGCAGGTTTTTACGGGCATAGTTTATATTTTCTACCTGAATGTCGGTATTCAGTACGGCCCCGGTCTCCTGCACGGTAGCCTCCAGGTCTGCGGTGATATCCTGCAGCATGTCCCCGAAATGGAGCGGCTCCATCGACGACTGCAGCTCCTTCTGCACTTTGGTAATCTCGGTAAGGTCGGCAATAGTGCCCTTGAGCTTGTTGATGGAGTTCTGCAGCATGTCCAGCACTTCCATGTCCTCTTCCTCCAGCTTGCCCTGCAGGATGTCGCGCAGGAGCGTGGCAAGGCCCTCCATGTTGGCTATCGGCGATTTCAGGTCGTGGGAGGCGGTGTACACAAAGCTATCCAGGTCGTTGTTGATACGCTGCAGTTCGTTGTTCTTGCTGCTCAGCTCCTCGTTGGTGAGCAACAGCGCTTTCCGTGCATTTACCAGCTCCGTCACCTCCACGGCAAACACCAGCACCGCCTCTATTTTACCATTTGCATCTATCAGTGGCTGATACACCAGGTTGAAGTACCCGTACACCAGTTCGCCGTTGTTCTTCTGGTCAATAGCCGTTGGCACCTCATTCCCGACAAACGGAACGCCTGTCTTGAAAACCTGCTCTAGGCGATCGAAGAAGCCGCGGCCTTCTTCACCGGTGTGTGCCTCGTAAATAGTTTTGCCTACCAACGGGCGGTTGCCGTACAGTTTGCGGTACTCCGGGTTTGCCAGCACGTACTGGTAATCCGGGTAGCGTACCAGCCCTACCACCGCAGGCACCTCCAGGAACAGCTTTTGCAGCAGCTCGGCGTTTTGCTTCACCTTGCGCTCCGCATCCTTTATCTCGGTAATATCAATCACTGATCCGATAAAACCCTGAAACTCGTCGTTAGGGCCGAAGCGCGGCGTGTTGCTGGCCACCACCCAACGGTACTCCCCATCATAGCGGCGCATCCTGAACTCTATCCTGAAAGCGCTGTGGTCTTTGACGGCCTGCTTCGTTACTTTGTCTTTTCGCTCTAAATCATCCGGATGCACCACTTTCTTCCAACTCATGTTGATGGTGTCTTCGAAGCTGAAGCCCGTAAAGTCGAGCCACTGCTTGTTCACATACATGAAATTGGTGGCATCGTCCATGATTTTGATCATTACCGGGGCGTTATCGGCCATGGTTCGGAAGCGGGCCTCGCTCTCAATAATAGCCTGCTGGGCCTGCAACTCGTCGGTAATATCGCGCACCTCAATTATGGCGTAGCCCTCGCTGCCGCTCTCCAGCATAGGTTGTACGGAGCAGGAAACGTTAAAGAAGCTGCCGTCTTTGCGGACAAACACGCTCTCATAATCACGCAGTGGCTCAGTGGTGGAAAGAGCATTATACATCGGGCACTCAGCAGCCGGAAAGGGGGCTCCATCCAGGTGCTTGTAATGCACTATATCGTGCAACGACTTCTTCCGCACCTCCTCAAACGTGTAGCCGGTCATTTTCTCGGCTGCCGGGTTCATAAAAGTGCAGCGGCCCCTGGAGTCGATGATGAAGAGGGCTGCCGTGGCATTATCGGTAATGGTCTGCTTCAGGCTGTTGGAGCGGCGCGTGTTAGAAAGCGACCAGATGATAAAGAACATGAGCAAGCTTATGATAAAGCCGCCCATCAGGATGAAATAAGGCAGCTCAGAGTCGGCTGATTTGCCAAAATCCTCTTTAGCGGATATATAAAGGCGCCAGGTATGGTTGCCGATGGTGATGGTGCTCAAGTCGCTGTATTCCCTGTTGTTGTTGCCAAACAAGGGCTTAGTGTTGGTGCTGAAGAGCAGGCTAGCTTCCGAGGGCTCAGTGCCATCGTATACTTCTATGTCTATATCCGTAAAGTCATCTGTGAGTACGGATGTCATCAAATCCTTAGCCCGAAAAGGACTATAAACGAAACCCTTGATGAGCCGCTGCCGCTCCTGTATAGACTCGGGCTCGGCATTATTCTTATAAACAGGCAGGTAAATCAGGAAACCGGCCTGCTCATCCTTACCCGTCTCCTGCACCAGCCGCACCTTGCCCGACAGGGTGGCTTGCCTGGTATCGCGGGCAATACGCATAGCCGACTGGCGCACAGGCTCACTGAACATGTCGTACCCGAAGGCGCGCAGGTTGCGGTCCGTAAAAGGCTCCAGGTAAATAATGGCGGTGTAGAAATCTCGTTTGCCTTTGGGCGTAATGGTGTAGTTTTTAAACCCTTCGCGGCGTATCTGCGCCACATGCTGCTCTACTTCCTCCGGCCTTACCACATGCGTGTAGCCAAAGCCCTGCAGGCCAGGGTAGCTCTCCTCCAGCTTCAGAGTTTTATAGTAGTTGTTCCAGTCTTTGCGGGTTATGGTATCGGAGGAGATGAACATGGCCTTACCTCCAACCAGAATCTGGATATAGTCGCGCATGCGCTTATCTATGGCCTCTGTCACCTGTTCAGTGCGTATAGAGAACAATTTTGCGCTTCTCTCCTCCGCTTTCTTTTTAGTTTCTGAATATATAAAGAGGGTAAGCAGGAAGATGAGCAGGAAAGAGAATATTGCTATAAAATAATCTCTTACAAAAGAAGCCAGCTTGGCAAGTTTCATGAGTTATGATTTAATAACGGGAGGCGGCTGGCAGGGGAATCACCCCAAAACCTGCCCATCATAGTACGTTCTTCTTCAAATGTATAAAAAACAAAGCCATCTACCAACACAAAAAGTTCAATAGCCCCCGGAAAAAGACAATCTACCATTTTGGCTGATAGAAGTGGTCCTCTTGCAATTATGGCTGCAAAATTATAGCTTTCATAGTATATTACTCAAGCACCGGAGCAAGAAGGGAAAGGACTGGCCCACACTATCCATATAATACAAAATTTGCAGAAAGCATACTTGCCTGATGCCTGTTTTGATAATTCTGAACAATAGCCACAGCACCATGAGAACAATGCAGCAATGGTTTGACGCCTACGGCGAGAGCCACCAAAACCCCACGAACAAGCTCATCCACTGGGTTTGCGTGCCACTTATCTTTTTCAGTATTATCGGGTTGCTGGCAAGTATACCGAGCGCAGCCCTAAAGGAGCCATTTTTGGCGCAGGTGCAGCCATACGTGCATTTCGGCACAGTGGTGGTGCTGCTGGGGCTGCTGTTTTACCTGCGGCTGTCGGTTACCATGTTTTTGGGGATGGCGCTGGTGTGCGCAGTGGTATTGTGGGCTGTGCAGGTAGTAGATGCGGCTTTAGAGGCACCGCTGTGGTTGGTTTGCCTGGTTATTTTTGTAGCAGCCTGGATAGGGCAGTTTTACGGCCATAAGGTAGAGGGCAAAAAGCCGTCTTTTCTGAAGGACCTGCAGTTCCTGCTCATCGGGCCGGCCTGGTTACTAGGTTTTATCTATCGGAAATTGGGGATACCGTATTAACTTTACGGCCTAATTGCTTACCCTATGCTTGAGATACTGAAAAGCCTGCTGATCGCCTTCTTTGCCGTAGCCGTGCTGTTGCCTGTTGTCCGATACGCACTGCGCCGCCTTTCGCCAGCAGGCCAGGTAGCCCCGATGCCCGCCGACGAGGTGAAGTACATGCAGAAGCAGGAACTGAAACTGACCATAGCCTATTTCTTTTTTGCCACGATCCTGTCGGTATTCAGCGCCGGTGTGCTGGCCATGATCTCCAGCATTATACATGCCTCTCAGGAACACCTGCACGTGCTCACGCCTAACTTCAGGGCGCTTTTTGCGCCAGGCCTGCTGCTGGGGCTAACTTTAGCGATAGTGCCGCTGCGCCTGGTGCAAAGCGCGCTGCTGGGCAACGAGTACGAGTTGTACAAAAATTACATGCTCCGCGTGGAGGGCCAGAACTCTAACCGTATTTACAATATCCTGCTGCTAGTTATGCTGTTGGTTTCAGCGGTTATTGCCTGGTATGCTATGCAGTGGCATGTGGCCATAGACGAAAACAAGATCGAGGTATCAAACCTGCTGCAAGAGCAACGCACCTATACTATGCAGGAGATCGAAAGTATACACTACCTCGGGGCCGAGGGGGAGTACCTCATATCCTTCAGCGACCAAACAAACCTGAACACAACCTATCTGAAGCCTGTGCAACTGGAGATGATCGCACTGCTGGCAGAGCGCTCCGGGCACCGGGTTATACGGTAAGTAGGGTTGTTTCATTCTCCTCTTTTTGTCATCCTGAAAGGATCTAGGTAGCCTTGTGGGATATGCATAATCTCCCTTCTACCAAGTTTCTTAACAGAATCTTATCCCCCTTCTGGCGCAAGTATTTACACTTGTGTCTTTACATGATGTTGCGTTTCTGACTCAACTGGCTTGAAAAGCCATACTTTATACTTTGGCTATACTTTTATACTTGCCAGTTTATACTTCCGCTGTTCCGGACATCCTTGTCCGGAACCTTTCAGCCGCGGATTTCCTAATCCGCGCAATCCGTACTTTATACTTCCATCGCCTCTGCTTCCTTTAGCTTGAACCAAGCTAACCTTATTAGCTACTGCTGATCCTCAGTCCTACAAACCTACAGTTGCATCTCTGGCTTTGGCTCCCTCCAGCCCGGGAGGGCTCGTCTTCCTGCATCGCGCTGGGACCTTTTCCTTTGCTCCTGCGTCGCAATGCCCTCACGGGCACCGGAAAAACTCCAAAGGCGCTCAACGGAAAGACTGGGATCAGTTCGATAGCCATGGCCTTTGCTATGCAACTGGAACCAAGTCCCCCTTCGAAGGGGGCAGGGGGATGAAATCGTCTGCTGGAAAACTCCCCTCCTTGGACTACCGAGAACGCGAGTTCGAAGGTAGCGAGCGCAACTCTGAGGGGCTAGGGGTGGTTGGATGATCCTGCTAATGCACTTATACCAAGTCCTCCTTGGGGTAAGGCCCCTCAACAAAGAAGGGGGAAGGGGGATGACGATCGCCTGCTGAACTCCTTCTCCTGTTTTCGTGCGGGTGATCTTTTTAGAAGCCAAGGCGAAGCAGGGGCGGCGGAGCCCGGAAAGAATCCGGCTAATCCCTGACTTCTACCTTCCTCCTCTTAACAAAATAAGTCCAGCACTGCACTCAAGTATATTTTTTTGTAGTTTTGCTTCGTACAGATAATCCTTTTAACCTAAGTATAAACCATATGCAAGTTCGCGTAGAGAAAGACACGATGGGCCCTGTAGAGGTGCCTGCAGACAAATACTGGGGCGCCCAGACACAGCGCTCAAAGCAAAACTTCACCATCGGTGGGCAGCAGATGCCGCAGGAGGTGATCAAGGCCTTCGCTATACTTAAGAAATCGGCGGCGCAGGCCAATGCTGAGCTGGGTGTGCTGGCGCAGGAGAAGGCGGATATCATCTCTAAAGTATGCGACGAGATTTTGGAAGGCAAGCTGAACGACCAGTTCCCGCTGGTGGTGTGGCAGACTGGCTCGGGCACGCAGTCTAACATGAACGTAAACGAGGTGGTGGCTAACCGCGCGCACGTACTGCTGGGCGGCGAGCTAAACGACGAGAAGAAGAAAGTACACCCGAATGACGACGTAAACAAGTCGCAGTCTTCTAACGATACCTTCCCGACAGCCATGCACATTGCCGCTTACAAGAAAGTGGTGGAGCATACGCTGCCGATGATCAAAAAACTGCACGACACGCTGAAAGCGAAGTCTGAAGCTTACATGGACGTGGTGAAAATCGGCCGTACGCACCTGATGGACGCTACGCCGCTTACACTTGGCCAGGAGCTTTCCGGCTACGTGAAGCAGCTGGAGTACGGCATGAAGGCGCTGGAGAACACGCTGGATCACCTGAAAGACCTGGCGCTGGGCGGTTCTGCCGTAGGTACAGGCCTTAACACACCGGCCGGTTACGCCGAGCTGGTTGCGGAGAAGATCTCTAAGTATGCCGGCCACGAGTTCCGTACGGCCCCGAACAAGTTTGAGGCGCTTGCCGCACACGATGCCATGGTAGAGACTTCCGGCGCGCTGAAGCAACTGGCGGTTAGCCTGATGAAGATTGCCAACGATATCCGTTTGCTGGCTTCTGGCCCACGCTCCGGTATCGCTGAGATCCTGATACCTGAGAACGAGCCGGGTTCTTCTATCATGCCGGGCAAGGTAAACCCAACGCAGGCAGAGGCCATGACGATGGTGTGTGCCCAGGTGATCGGTAACGACGTGGCGATCTCGGTGGGTGGCATGAACGGCCATTTCGAGCTGAACGTGTTTAAGCCGGTGATGATCTACAACCTGCTGATGAGTGCTCAGCTGATTGGTGACGCTTGCGACTCGTTCGACAAGCATTGCGCTGTGGGCATCGAGCCAAACACGGCCCGCATTAAGGAGAACCTGGAGAACTCGCTGATGCTGGTAACGGCCCTTAACCCGCACATCGGTTACGACAACGCCGCCAAAATCGCGAAGAAAGCCCACAAAGAAGGCACCACGCTTCGCCAGGCAGCTATCGCCCTTGGCCTGCTTACCAACGAGCAGTATGACGAGTGGGTAAAGCCGGAGGACATGATCGGTAGTCTGAAGAAGTAATATTATACTTGTAGAGACGCAATATTTTGCGTCTTAGATAGATAAAGGAAAAGCAGCTCCGTTTGGGGCTGCTTTTTGTATATTTATAGAAAATTCTTTTGCATGAAAGTAGATATCTGCTCCTTAATAAAGTTTGGAGAAAAGGCTCACATGGAGAGCTTTTATAAGAAAGGGATCGTGTTTATGAATCATCTTAATGCGTTTAGACACATTGAAGATGAAGAATTACGTGGAGATAAACATGAAGCTTTGTATGAACAAAAGGAGATCAACAACATAAAGATTTATCTAGGAAACAACAAACTAGGAGTTGCCGAGAAAGGTCGATTTCAGTTATGGAATGACAATCCTAAAGGTAACATTTTTTCAATGTATGCCTTAAAAACCACAGAAGATTTAAGTGATATTAAAATAGACAGTGCTTGCAAAAAATTTGGTGATGCATGCGTATTAATACTTGATATAAATGAATTCATTAGTAGAGTAGGCAAAGCTGCAAAGAGAGCAGGTTATGAATTAGTCTACTCACCTGTAGAATACATTGATTTAAAAAGATATCATGGAAAGTGGTCGGTATTCAAGAAACCAATTCAATATTCGTATCAGAGTGAGTTCAGATTTTTTATACGAAGAGAAGAGTCTGAGCCCTTATTTTTAGAGATAGGATCCTTAGAAGATATCGCTGCTATTGCTGAAAGTGATAAGATTGACACTCTTAAGGTCACTAAAGTATAGTATTATGAGTTTATAACAGATTGCAAGTCTAGCAACAGCGCAACGTGTGGTATTACTTTGTTTTAGTTGCCCCACGCTAGTGCGAGCTTATAGCTCGTACTCTTTTCATCACGACATATTAGTACGATTTGCAATCTCGCGCCAGTAAAGGTGACTAAAAGGAGTAGTGTTCCGTTTATACAATTGCTAGCTGTAATTTAAGCTACCTTTAAAACAGCACAGAAAAGAGGTGCTTAAATTCAGAAAGTATGATTGATTCAACGAATATCTGTCTGGCCTGTGGGTTATGTTGCGATGGCACCCTGATTGGTTTTGTACAGCTTAGCCACGAGGAGTTGCCTAGGATAAAAGAACTGATGGATATTGAGGAGGCGAGCAATGATGGGGTTTTTATTCAGCCCTGTAATAAGTATTGCGATGGCTGCACTATTTACTCGCAAAGACCGAAACAATGCGCCAGCTATGATTGCGAACTTCTAAAATCTCTCAAACGAAAAGAACTAGACTATACTTCGGCTCTCGAATCAGTAGAAGTGGCTAAACAGAGAAAGAAGGCTATTGAAGAAAAGTTAGCGCTACTACAGATCAAGCTACAATCGCAATCATTTTACTTTAAGATGGCCGAGTTGAAAAAGCTGTATCAGAAAAACGAACATGAGTTATCATCTACACAGGACTTCAAAGATCTAATAGCGGACATTAAGCAACTTGATGATCTGCTGTCAAAGGAATTTGGTGTCACAGTATTCTAAAGCAAAACCCCAATGCCGCAAGTTTAGCGCCTATGAAAACGCTTTACTATATTACTACTCCTAAACACTGCATCCCGCTATGAAACAGCTTATTTACTCCGTAACGTTCTTACTTTCATCAACTCTTATACTTTCCTGCTACCAAGGAGAAGCTAAACAGGAAGCCATAGCTACTGAGTCTGAAGAAGCCATTCAAGCAAACCAGTCTGTTACCAAAGCACACAGCGAAGTGAACCGGGAGAAGTTGGCAAGCGAGTGTGAAGCGTATTATGATGAGTGGGAAAAGCTGAATGCTGAAAAAGCCGGTTTCTTCGAGAAGAACATACTTGCCAAAGCCCTTGCTAACCCAGAGTTGCCGGAGCAAAACCGAAAATTCCTACTCGACCTGAAGGAGTACCTGCACCAATCAGAAATTGATAAAAGTGGCAAGCTAGCACCACAGCAACTCCTTTTTCCTGTGTTTAAGCTAAATGAAAGTGAGTTAGGCGTCATTGGGTTTCCGCAGTACGATACCAAAGATGAGACCTATACAGATATCTCCGCAGAGCACAAACTGCTGAACAGCCACAACATCTCAACAACTGCAGATCCGCATATCGAAACTAAACTGGTTTATCACAAACAGCTTGCAGATTCGCTTTTCAGGCACTTAGACAGATCAGTTTATACTTTTACTGATCAGCAACCCGTGAAAACACAGCTTCAGAATTTTGGCTCTTACAACGGCGAATGCTTGGAGTATTATCATTACCAGCTAAATCCTCAGCCTTACAGCACAAACGATAAAGTTATGTTCGGGAGCAGATATAACCTGGAGCTGAGATACAAAACACAACCAGACATTGACAGACTGAACAAAGCGCAGTACAAACCCCAGTGTGCCGACTGCCCGGAAAGTATAGAAGCCACCATAACCTTTTCATCGCTTAAAGGAGTAGATGGTTTATACTTTACCTATGCAGATACTTTCCCGCTGAACAATAAACTGGAAACGCCGTCCAGAGGTCTTGTAATGAAGATGGGAGACAAGATAGTTTACTTGTGGTATGCAGAAGTTGACCTGATCGGGTGTAGCTGCATTTAGTAGTAGACTTGCTACCTCCGCATAGTTACCACGCGCAGCTGCTGAGAAACTGCACGAAAGGTAAATTCATGCTTTACAAACCATCCGCCCAACCAGACAGTATGTAGATAAAGCTCTCGCCGACAAACAGCCGGAGCATCCACTCTACATACTACTACTATGGACAAACTAAAAGATAAAGTCGCGCTAATAACCGGTTCAGACTCCGGCATTGGGCAGGCCACCGCCATTGCATTTGCTAAAGAAGGCGCGCACCTGGTCATCTGCTACTATACTGACAAGGAAGGCGCGGAAAAAACCTTGGAAGCCGTTCAGGAGGAAGGCAGGAGAGGCCTTATACTTCAGGTAGACATCAGCGACGAGCAGAAAGTGGCGCAGCTGTTTGCGCAGGCGCTGCAAGAATTCGGAGCCATCGACATACTGGTGAACAACGCGGCGGTAAACGGCTCCGGCATTAACGTAGCCGACATGGACACGGAGGTTTTTGACCGCACCATCAAAACCAACCTGTACGGCACCTTCTTCTGCTCCCGCGCCTTTATCAGGCACAGAAAACAACAAGGGGGCCAGGGCAAGATCATCAACATCTCCTCGGTGCATGAAGAAATCGTTTCGGCTGGCACGGCAGACTATTGCGCCTCCAAAGCCGGTGTTCGCAACCTTACCCGTACCCTGGCCTTGGAGCTGGCCGAAGATGGCATTAACGTAAACAACGTCTGCCCCGGCATGATCCTGACGCCTATGAACCAGGAAGCCGTGGATGATAAAAAAACCCGCAGGGAAAGCGAACAGAATATCCCTATGAAGAGAGCCGGCAAGCCGGAAGAGATCGCCAAGGTAGCTTTATTCCTGGCATCGCCAGACTCCGATTATGTTACCGGCTCGAGCTACTTTATGGATGGGGGCCTTTCGCAAAACATAGGCCAGGGGGCATAAATAAAGCGTGCTGCAGCAAAGTATAAGCCTGCTGATTCTCTACCTAAAACCTTCTTAACTTTTCGCTGTTCCTAAAACCAAACGTATAAAAGGCATCAACACAAAGTATAAACCCATGAAAATTGCGAAAGACCCATCAGAATACAACAAGCTGACACCGGAGGAAGAGCGCATTATAGTGCACAAAGGCACCGAGTACCCGGGCACAGGCGAGTACGAGCACAACAAAGCCGAGGGCGTATACTTGTGCCGGCGTTGTAACGCCCCGCTTTATACTTCGGAGTATAAGTTTGAGTCGAATTGCGGCTGGCCCAGCTTTGACGACGAGATAACCGGAGCCGTAAAGCGCGTGCCAGACCCAGACGGCCGCCGCACCGAGATCGTGTGCGCCAACTGCGGAGCGCATCTGGGCCACGTGTTCGAGGGTGAGTACCTGACGCCAAAGAACATCCGCCACTGCGTAAACTCACTCTCGATGAAGTTTGTGGCTGTAGACGACCTGGAGAAGGAAGTATAGATTCCTTCTCCCCGAAGTAAACAGGTATTGGCGGGTGATGCTTACATGATAACTGTACGGAACCAGAAGATTGACCCAACGCAGCGCCAGCAGGAACAGGGTATCTATAATTGCTCACGCTGCGGCGAGGCGCTGTTTGAGGCCAGCAAGAAGTTTGAGGTGGGCTCGGGCTTTCCGAGTTTCTGGGCGCAGGTGGGGGAGCAGGTGCAGCACCGGCAGCTGGATACCTATGGCCGGCACCGCATTCAGCTGCTCTGCCAGCAGTGCGGGCAGCACCTCGGCCACCTCTTCGAAGATGCCCGCACACCAAGCCAGCTCAGGTACTGCGTTAACGCCAACTCTATTACCTTTAATCCGGAGCAGCACCCGTGATAATGACATGCTGCCTACCATCCAAAGTATAAACTGCGTACAAACCTCTATCTTTATACTTAGATCTTAACCAGCCTATACTTGCGCGCCTACTTCAAAAAACGCTACAACAGCTTTCGGTTTGCCTTCAGGGGGATAAACGCTGCCATCAGGTCGGAGCCGCACATGCGCCTGCACGTACTCGGGGCTATGGTGGTGGTGGTATTGGGTTTTGCCTTTGATGTAACCAAAACTGAGTGGTGCCTCCTGATAGGCTGTATCGGGCTGGTGGTTACGGCTGAGATATTCAACACGGCCATCGAGACGGTTGTGAACCTGGTGTCGCCGCACTACAACCCGCTGGCCGGCAAAGCCAAGGATCTGGCTGCAGGAGCCGTACTCGCGGCCGCCATTACTGCGGCCTGTGTGGGTACTATCATTTTCCTGCCATACTTGCTGGCCTTGGCCAAAGTATACTTTTAAGCCCACATCCGTAAGTTTAAACCAGTTTACCTGTGTTAGTGCCCGCAAAACGATGTATCAACATTTATCCTTCCGTAAAAATCTATAAATTGCGCCCGAATGAGAAAACAGAAACGCAGCGCACTTAGCAGAAGTAGCTTTTGGGCTATAGCTTTTGCCGCCACAGTAGCTTTTACAGCCTGTAAACCTGGCAGCACACCGGTAGCAAATGCAGCAACTCAGCAAAACCCTGCCTGGCTAACCAAGCTGATAGGAGAGCTAAAGCTGGAGGCGCCTGCCAACCCACCTGCCAAAATTTACCGCTACACGTATGGCGGAAAGCAAGTATACTACCTCACCGGCCGCTGCTGCGATGTGCCGAGCCAGCTGTTCGACGCTGAGGGCAACTTACTTTGCGAGCCTGACGGCGGCATAACTGGCAGGGGAGATGGCCGCTGCACTGATTTTTTTGAGCAGCGACAGAACGAAACTATTGTTTGGGAAGATATAAGAGAAAGCTAATTACCATGACCGGAAACGACGTACTTAAAAACCTATCAGAGTATAATATCTGGGCAAACAAGACTATGCTGAATGTTTTCAGCAGCCTGCCCGAAGTACCAGCCAACGCAGCGCGCCTGTTCAGCCACGCCCTGAACGCGCAGGCGATCTGGATTGCCCGCATCACCGGCACCCAAAGCCCTGTTAAAGTATGGCAGGAGCACACGCTGGAGGAGCTGAAAAAGCTGCACGACTACGCTTCTTATAAAATAAAGGAGCTGGTTGACAATGCCGATGAGGCCGAGTTTAACCGCCTGATCGACTATACCAACAGCCAGGGCAACAAGTATAGCACCCGCGTACTCGACATCCTGACGCACGCGTTTAACCACGCCACCTACCACCGTGCCCAGGTAGCCACCGACCTGCGCAAAAACGGCCACACTCCTCCCAACACAGACTACGTGACCTATGTGCGCGAGCTGATGGGGCAGGTGTACTAGACTCTGGATAGAGGATTTTTAGATAAAAGAGCAAAGTATAAACTTCCCCTTCTTAGGAGCGGTTAGACAGTAAACAAAAAGAGGAGCCTCTCTATTCGGGAGGCTCCTCTTTTTGTCTCTTTTGTCCTAGAACTATTCCTGCGGCAACATTACCACACCCATGTCTTTAATCTGGTCCTGAGACACGCTTACGTTTTCTACAGTTTTATTGTGCTCGCCATACTCCGTGATGAACTCCACTCTGTAAGTGCCCGCCGGTACGCCTTTGATCAGGAATTCGCCGTTATCGCTGGCGTAACCACCGATCGTGTCGTTGGCAGCTGAGATAACGTAGATGGCTGGCTCATACTCTGCTGGCGTTACGCTACCTTTAATACCACCGGCAATAGCCTGTGTAATGGTGCGGATCACCGGCTTCAGGTTATAGCCGCCGTTGCCCTTCGGCACAACCGATCTGGCTGCGTCAAAGTCAAGCAGTACCATATAGGTCACATCGTCCTGCAGGTCAGCGTTCAGCTGCAGCTTTACACCGGATGTCTGGCCGCTTGGCGTTTTCAGGTCTATCACCTCGCCACTCTTCAGCTTCACAGAGTTTTCGTTACCGAGTATAAGCCTGATCTGGGAAATGTGGCCTACAGGCAGTTCAGCGCTGGCCAGCAGCGTATCCTTGCCATTCGCGAAGTCCAGCAGGTTGTACACACCCGGATGGATCTCATCCAGCGTAACCCAGCCTTCTTCAGTATCGCCTTCTTCCGTGTGAATCTGCACCGACTCGATCTCAACGTTTACTTCGTCATAATCGCCAGGTGCATCAGTCATGCGCACTTCCATGCGGGCCGTACCACTGTCTTCGTTGCTATCGCATGAGCTGAATCCAATCAGCCCACAAAGCATTAAAGGGAGAAAAAATTTCTTTTTCATCATTTAAAATTGCATTGGTTTAAAACACTATGCTTTCAGGAAAGCTTCTTTTACACTCCTAAACGGTTAAAAGTTGCACTCTAATATATAGTATTTAAAAAATAAAATCCAGCAGAAGCATCTTCTTCTGCTGGATTTGTGCTAAAACGCTGATTTCCCAGCGGTTTTTACATCAAAAAAATTATTGATTTTTCGTGGTGTCCGGCTGCGTAGTGGTTTTCGGCTTGGTGATCTGCTTCAGGAAACCGCCTACTTTGTCGGTAGCCTGTTTCTTTATCTGCTGCTCAGCCTCCAGTCGCTTCTTCTCCAACTCCTCCTGGGCCTTGCGCTCTGCCTCCAGCTTTCTGCGGTTCAGCTCATTGGTTACACTGTCCTGTAGTTGCTGCTTGCGCTCATCGGCCTTCTGCTTCACCACATTCAGCTTTTCCTGCACCACATTCTCCACTATATCCGTGGCTTTCTCTTTTACAGAGCCTCCCGCCAACGACACGCGCGGATCGTTGTAGGTGCCACCCACATTCAGTTTCAGGGTAACGCGCTCTGTGTTTACCAGGCTTTGGTTTCCGCCCAGCAGGCCAGCCAGGCTAGAGCCAAGCTGCTGCCCCACCTTACCGGTAGGCACGTTCAGGGCCGTAGTATAATCTATGTTGCCGTCTGCTGCCGTGCTGCCCCCCACCGACATGTCGATATCGCCAACCTTCAGGTTAAACGGCTTCACCAACAGCTTGCCGTCCACAATCTGTGCATCAATCATCTTGTTCTCGATCACGAAGCTGCGCAGCTCCTCAAAATGGGTCAGGCTACTGATCTTGTCCACGATCGGCACATTGGCCACCGCTGCTCGCAATACCTTTATCACGCCTTTCCCATCCAGCGTCTGGAAAAGCGGCACCATATCCTGGCCCAGTTCGCCGGCAAAGGCAAAACTAGTAGAGAACTTACCCTCCAGCACCTTCGCGATAGGGGCAAAGGCCTGCACCGTGGTAAAGGCATTAAAAGCCTCCCTAAAGCCCAGATCCTGTATGTCCAGCTTCATGTCGAAGAGCGGGTGCTGCAGGTTCTGTGTGTTGTAGCTGCCGCTGGTGGCAAAGGTTCCGCCCAGGGTGTTAAAGGTTACCTTGTTCAGCCTGGCAACCTGGTCCTTCACCTGCACCTGGCCGCTCACGTTGTTCAGCTTCAGGTTGGAGTACAGTACCTGCTTGGCATCTATGTTCAGGGCCAGGTCCAGGTTTTTCGGCACTTCCACCACGCCTTCTTGCGTCTCTTCGGCCGGAGCGCCGGCTTCGTCCACCATCCACTCGTTCACGTCGAACTTATTAGAGCTAAGGTTAAAGTTACCGCGCAGCGACTGGTTATCATCTAATGCGTAGCCGATGTAGTTAGATACAGTACCGTTTGCCTGGAAATCGCTCTTGCCCAGGTAGCCGCTCATGTTCTGCAGGTTAACCCGCTCGTTGTTGAAGCTGGCGTTGGCTTTGGCGATCTTCATCCCCTGCGGCAGGTCGGTGCTCACATAGCTCAGGTTGCTGATGGCCATGGTGCCGTTTGCCGTTACGTTGTTATACTTCTCCTCCTCAATATCGCTTAGCTTGCCTTTGGCCGTTACGTCAGCGTTAATGCGGCCAGACACGGTCATTCCCTCCTGCGGGAAGATCTTCGTCAGCTTCTCCAGGTCCAGTATACCTTTGATGCGGCCATCGAAAGCAGGCTTGTCTATACCCGTGATCAGCATACGGCCCTCCAGTGGCTCGCCATCCAGGCTCATGTTAAAGCGCTCTATGTTGATGCGGGTATCGTCGGTGTTGCCGGTGGTGTTGCGCACGTTAGTCACCATGTTCAGGTTCTGGATAGGCGCAGGGAAGTCTTTGGACTTGATGTAGCCGTTGGTCAGGTTCAGGTCAGCGTCGATCACCGGCATACTTGTCTCGGAGTAGGTGCCTTTGGCATCGGCATCCACCTTCAGCAGGCCGCGCAGGGTCATTCCCTCCACAGGGTACACTTTGGTAAGCTCTGCCAGGTCCACGTTGGCCTTCACATTGCCATCCACTTTCATAGTCTCCAAGCCGTTTATCGAAACCCTAGCGTCTATCGGGTTCTTGCCCAGGTCCATGTGGAACTGGCGGATGTTGATGTCGGTGTTCTGCGGCGTGCCGTCTTTGCTGGCCACGCTCATATCCACGTTAATGTTGCGGGCGGCCTCCGGCAGGTCAGGGTACTTAAACATACCTTCCATCACCTTCAGGTCCACGCCATAGCCCGGCATCAGGGTATCGATCATCCGCCCTTTAAAATATCCGTCGAAACTCAGCTTACCCTCTGTCTTAATGTCCTCAAACTGCTCGCTGTACATACCTGGCACCACCGACAGCACATTGCGGAAGTCTGTCTCGGTAGCACTGAAAGTCAGGTCAAAGTCAATCGGCTCCTCCGGCATCAAGATGGTACCATCAAACTTAAACGGAAACTCGTTGATGCGAATGCTGTTGTCTTTGAAAGTATAAAGCGACTGGTTAAGGTCCATGGCCATGGTCACGTCGGCATTCAGGCGAGCGTTCTCCAGGTAATTGGTGCCATCGTAAGTCATCACAAAGCGGTCGGCCGTAGTCTTCGACTTCATATCGAACACGTCTTTCTCGAAATCGCCGCTGCCGGTGTGCGCTACGTTATAGGCAGCAAGGCCAAACGGAATGCTCAGGTCATCGTAATAAATGGTGCCATCGTTTACTTCCCAGCCTGTAATGGCCATGTTGAAATCGGAGGCCACGGTATCGGTTTCTGCAGTGGCGGCGGTGTCTTCTACCATAATATCCCAGTTGGCTTTTCCGCTTTTAAGCACCAACAGGCGTATAACGGGCTTCTCCAAAGTGATGGAATTCACTTTCAGCTCATCGCCGAACACACTGAACAGGTTCAGGCCCATCCGGAAGGAGGGGATGCGTGCCAAGGTATCGGTAGCAAAGGAGTCCACGCCCACCACGGCAAGATTCTCCACGCCCAACGACAGATTCGGGAAGTCGCGCAGCAGCGAGAGGCTCACGTTGTCGGTCTCGTAAATAACCTGCGCGTTAATATTTTTGGCAATCTCCTGGTCCAGCGTCTGCTTTATCTTGTCTTTAAAGATAACAGGCACCAGCACCGCCGCGGCAAGCAGCAAGGCCAGAAAGATAAAAAAGCCAATGGCTACTTTTTTCATGAGTTGTAGTAGTTTTGGTGTTTTACGGATGTAAAAGCTAAGCTATAGAAATTATAGCTAAAATCGTGCTACTTTATACTTCGGTTTTGTAACAGTCACTCTTATAGCTAACTAAACAGCGGCTTAAAAGTTAAATTGCATCTATGGGCGCAGGTTTTAAAAAGATATTGCTGATGTGTACCGCCTGCCTCTGGGCCTGCTGCGCCGTAGCGCAGGATGTGCAGTACACGCAACAGTATGCTAACCGCCTATACTTGAACCCGGCCTTTGCCGGCCTCGATCACAGCTGGAGCGTAGGGCTGTCGCACCGCAAGCAGTGGCCGGCGCTCAACGGCTCCTTCATTACCAACGCCCTGGCCGCCGACCTCCGGATACCTGATTCGAAAAGTGCAATTAGCCTGCTGCTGCAGCAGGACCGCGCCGGTGTGGGTGGCCTTAAGAAACTGCAGGCTGGCTTGGGCTATGCCTATCACACCAACATCAGCGACAGCTGGGCCATGTCTGCCGGGCTTCAGGCAAGTATAACCCGCCTTAACCTAGATTATGACAACCTGGTTTTCGGCGACCAGTTGTCGGACAACGGCATGGTGGCGCTAACGTCGGCAGAAGTAAATGAATTTGAGCCAAACACTTACGCCGACTTTACCGTGGGTGGCCTTGTTTATTCTGATCAAGTATGGGCAGGAATTACGGCGGCGCATTTAAACCAGCCTACCTATAAGCTGGGGCAGGAGTCGGAGTTGCCGATTCGTTTCACGGCTATCGCCGGTTATAAATTTTACGCCCGCTCCTACGAGGAGCAGGGGCGGCTGTTCGAACTGAGCTTTACGCCAACGGCTACTTTCATAGATCAGCAAAGTTCTAAAAGATTAGACATAGGGCTATATACTAAATACACTCCCCTGACGTTAGGATTTATATATAAAGGAGTACCCGTTGTAGGTGGAACTAACCAAGACCAATCCTTGTCCGTTATAGCAGGCCTCGATTTAACGCATTTCAGGGTGGGTTTTAGCCACGAGGTCGGGCTGAAGGGATTGAGCAGGGAAGTAGGTGGCACGAACGAAGTTACGCTTGTTTTTGAACGTGCTGATATTAACAATTTGTTTAGGAGCCGCTTGAAGAATAAAATTAACAGAGGCATTGTTTGTCCGGCATTCTAATATTATTTATAATTGCACATTAATCTACGTTACAAGAACCTTATCTTAATTAGGTACTATTTTATGAAGTTAATCAAGTATTTATCGGCTGTGGTTGTGGGAGGCATGTTGCTTACTGCCTGTGGTAAGGGCGGCCAGCCAACCAGCACAGACCCTGGTGCTTACAGCTCTGCAACTGGCGCTGAGTATGGCGAAGAAGAAGATGCTTTCGATGTGGCCGACTACGCGGAGTTCCCGCAGGGCCCGGGTCTGATCTTTATTGAAGGCGGCCGTACCGTGCTTGGCTCTATGGAAGAGGATATTGCCATGACGCGTGACAACGTGGAGCGTACAGTAACTGTAGCCTCTTTCTATATGGATGAAACTGAGGTGGCAAACATCCACTGGCTGGAGTACCTGCACGACCTGAAGCGCGACTCCCTGCCGGAAGTATACCAGGCTGCCTTGCCGGATACTACTGTTTGGTCTCAGCAACTTTCATTCAACGACCCATACGTTACCTATTACCTGCGTTACCCAGGTTTCCGCTTCTTCCCGGTGGTGGGTGTAAGCTGGCTGCAGGCTAACGACTTCTGCGTATGGCGCACAAACAAAGTTAACGACATTCTTGCCCAGCAGGCCAATGGCGGCGGTGGCAGAAGAGGCCTGTTTGGCCGTGGTGGCGGCGACGAGGCTGTAGAAGGCGAGAAGCCATCTATTGAGTCTGGTTACGTGCTACCGAATTACCGTCTCCCAACAGAGGCAGAGTGGGAGTATGCTGCACAGGCCATGATTGGTACGCAGTACACAGAGGATGAAAACCAGAACAACCGCCGCCTGTACCCATGGGATGGCCACCAGGTGCGTAACCCGTATGGCAAGCAGATGGGTAAATTCCTGGCTAACTTTAAGCGTGGCCGTGGTGACTACGCCGGTATCGCTGGCTCTCTGAACGACGGTGCCATGATCACGGACTACATTTACGCTTACCCGCCAAACGATTTTGGTCTGTACAACATGGCCGGTAACGTAAACGAGTGGGTGCAGGATGTATACCGTCCGCTTTCTTTCCAGGATGTGGAAGACCTGAACCCATTCCGTCGTGACGGCTTCCTGGATGAGTCTACGAACTATGACTCCAGCGAAGGATATCACTCACTGGTTAGCGATGAGGTTCGCGTTTACAAAGGTGGTTCCTGGAAAGATGTGGCTTACTGGTTGTCTCCAGGTACTCGCCGCTTCATGGCCCAGGATTCATCAACAGCCACAATCGGCTTCCGTTGCGCAATGATCAACGCCGGCTCTAACAAATAAGACAAAGGTTACTTTTATATAAAAAGCCCGGGCTAACGCTTGGGCTTTTTTACTTTTATACTGATGAGCGAAGAAAAGCAAGGACATAAAATCACCTTCCGTTTTTACAGCGATGTTTTTGACCGCGAGATGGTAGAGACCCTGTGGGCACAGGAAGTAGAGGCAGCCAAAGGCCTATACAAGATTGACAGCATCCCATACTATGTGCCACTCATTGCAACGGAGGATATCGTGCGCGCGGAGTATGACGCGATGGAAGAGGGGCTTCTCTACAAAGAAACTGTAACACCATCGGGCAACTCTACCATACAGGTTATCCGCCAAAACGAGGATACACCACTGCTGGAGATTAGAAAGAAATTTGCCCAGTTAGGCTGCGTATCGGTAGAAGTAAACGAAGACTTCATGGTTTTGGAGGTACCTCTAAGCGTTAACTACGCTGTGGTAAAAGAGTTGCTCGACGACCTGGAGGCAGCAGAGGAGATAGAGTATGCCGAGCCAGCCCTCTCTGATGTACACCGCGAACAGACTAGCAGTTAGCTACTAAGTTTTGCTATAAGCTCATGATAAAGCACAAGAGGGTAGCTGCACCTCCATTTTATACTTTGTATAAATAAAAACAGGGACAGGAGAAGCTAAACAGCACCTCTTGCCCCTGTTTTATACTTTAAACTATACTTTCTACTTCTTCTCCACCGCCGGCACCAGGCCCAACACCTCACTGGTGTAAGAACGGACGCGATCAAGCAGTTCGGGGTCATCGGCGAGCGACTGGCCGTAGGAAGGAATCATCTCTTTCAGTTTTACCTGCCACTCCTCAGTATTAATGCGGTGCATAAAGCATCGCTCCAGCAAGCCCAGCATAATAGATACAGCCGTAGAAGCGCCCGGAGATGCCCCGAGTAAAGCCGCTAAGGTACAGTTTGCCCCGCTTACTACCTCTGTACCAAACTCTAGCACGCCACCTTTATTTGGGTCTCGCTTAATTATCTGCACACGCTGGCCCGCTACCGCCAGTTCCCAATCTTCTGGGCGAGCATCAGGAAAATAATCCCGCAGCGCCTCCACCCGCTCCTCAGGCGACTGCCGCACCTGGTCGATCAGGTACCGGGTTAATGCCATGTTCCGCAAACCTGCCGACAGCATAGGTCGCAGGTTTCCGGCCTTAATGGATTTCGGTAAATCCATAAAAGAGCCTTTCTTCAGGAATTTAGTAGAGAAGCCCGCATAAGGGCCGAAAAGCAACTCACGCCTGCCGTTGATGTAGCGCGTATCCAGGTGCGGCACTGACATTGGCGGCGAGCCCACGGCAGCCTTGCCGTATACTTTGGCCTCATGTCGCTCTATCACATCGCGGTTGGTGCACCTGAGCCACTGCCCGCTTACCGGGAAACCGCCATAGCCTTTCCCCTCCGGTATATCTGATTTCTCCAGCAAAGGCAAGGCACCACCACCGGCTCCTATAAATACGTAGCGGGCGTATATATTGCGTTTTTCTCCGTTCTGCAGGTTTTTCACCTTAATGCGCCAACGCCCATCCTCCATCTGCCGCAGCTTCCGTACCTCATGCCCGAAATGAAGTATAACGTTGCTCTCCTCCTGCAGGTGGTTAAACATACTGCGGGTAAGGGCTCCGAAGTTAACATCTGTACCCAGGTCCATACGGGTGCCGGCTACAGGTTCACTTTTGTCTCTTCCGCTCATTACCAGCGGTACCCAACCTTTCAGTTCCTCATGGCTTTCGGAGTAAACCATATCATCGAACAAGTGGCACTCCACCATTGCCTCGTACCGCTTGCGCAGGAAATCCACATTATCCCTGCCCCACACAAAGCTTATATGCGGAAGGTTCTTGATAAAAGAGGTGGGTAACTCAATAATGTTATTCTTGATCAGGTAAGCCCAAAATTGCTTCGAAATTTCAAATGACTCGGCGATTTTAATGGCTTTGGAGATATCGATAGAGTCGTCAGGTTTTTCGGGAGTGTAGTTAAGCTCACAGAAGGCAGAGTGCCCGGTGCCGGCATTGTTCCAGGCATCGGAGCTCTCGGCTGCGGCACTGTCTAACCGCTCTAAAACTTCGATCTGAAGGCTGGGCTGTAGTTCCTTCAGCATCATACCCAATGTTGCGCTCATAATGCCTGCTCCAATCAGCACTACATCGGGTCCTTTTGTATCTTTCGTGTCGTTTCTCATCATAGTCAATCTTCTTTTATTAAAACGCGCTGTAGTTTGACTACGAAAAAAATCTGCCTTTGGCGAAAATCACCACCTCGGAGGCTGCGGCAGCTCCTGCAAAGTATAAACCTGAATCAGGCGGCTGCGATGGTGGCGATACTTACCTCAGCGGCACCTGCCTCCAGCAAGGCGCGGGCGCAGGCCTCCAGGGTGGCGCCGGTTGTCAGTACGTCATCCACCAGCAGCACATGCTTGCCCTTTACCTGCTCCGGTTTTGCCACCCGAAACACCTGCTCCACATTCTGCCAGCGGTCAAAGCGGTTCTTGCGTGTTTGGGTGCCGGTATCGGTGGTGCGCAGCAGCGCGTGGCCCTGGCAGGGCAAGTTCATACTTTGAGAAAGGCCTTTGGCGAAGCACTCCGCCTGGTTATAGCCCCGCCGCCGCAGTTTATATTTGTGCAGCGGCACCGGCACGATCAGGTTAAACTGGCTGTTGTACTGGTAATCGGAGAGGAGGGAGCCGTAGCGCTGCCCCAGGTGCTCACCCAGTTCCTTGGCGCCTTTATACTTGAGGCGGTGCAACAGCCGCTGCACCCGCCCCTTCGGCATAAAGTATAAATAAGAGAAGGCGAACCGCACCGGCACTTTGCCCCAGAACCTGCGCTGCAGCGGGTTCAGCTCCGTAGCTCCGTGCACATGAAAATCAGTGTAGGGCAGTTTAACGCTGCAACTGGTGCAGATATATTTCTCGCCGTGGGCCATCGCGCCGCTACAGGCGTAGCAGGTTTCAGGAAACAGCAAACTCAGCAGGTCTTCAAACATTGTCTGTAAAGTATGGTTTAAGGTATTCTGATGATTTTGCCGTAACTTTATACTTGGACTAAATACAAAGTCATCCTTACCAAGAATAACCTAACAATGAGCTTAGTAGAAGAATTCAACGACTACCGCACGCGCATGAACGAGCGCATCATGTCATACGACAATAAAGTGATTAAGCGTTTCTTTAACCTCGACACCAACACCTATATGGAGGGTGCCCTGGACGTGAAAACGAAGGAAATGCTGGGTTTGGTGGCATCCATGGTGCTGCGCTGCGACGATTGCATTAAATACCACGTGGGCAAGTGCTACAAAGAGGGTGTAACTGACGAGCAGTTTATGGAGGTATCTTCCATCGCCAACCTAGTGGGCGGCTCCATCGTGATCCCGCACTTCCGCCGCGCCGTGGAGTACTGGGAGGAACTGAAGGAGAGAGGCTCTGCAGAATAAACTGTTAAATGGCTACATGGTTAAATTGTTGGTTCCAAAATGGAGCGTTTATACTTCATGCGAATCAACAATTTAACAATCCAACAATTTAACAATCAACTTATGTACGACAGCGACAACCTGGAACATAACTGGACGCAGCTGCGGGCCGACCTGATGAAGCGCTTTGGCAAGAAGCCTGATATGAATGCCATACTTTTTCTGATCGGGATTCAGGAGCTGGGCATGGGCATACGGGAGTTTACCAAGGAGGAGAAGCAGGACCTGATGCACATTGCCACCTGCCGCGTCTTTGCCGAGTCGGGCTATTACGAGTTCACCGGCCGCGACGAGGAGGGCTGGCCCCACTTTAAGGCGGTGAAATCTATCCCGTTTGCCAACCTGAAAGAGCAGGAGAAGATGCTTAAATGGCACGTGATCGAGTACTTTAACCGTGCCGACGATATCCGTAAACCTTAACACAGTAACGCAGCACACATTTTGTCGCATATTTATACTTATGAAGAAGTATAGCATCCTGAAATTTATACTTGTGTCATCGCTTTTGCTGCTCACCAAAGACAGCGGCAAGAAGTAAGCTGTGCTGCGCGCCTCAAAATTCACCCATGAAAATTATTACCTATAATGTTAACGGCATCCGTGCCGCCCTTACCAAAGGCTTCGGCGATTGGCTGAAAGCCGCTAACCCCGATGTACTCTGCCTGCAGGAGATCAAGGCCGATGAATCTAAATTCGACAAGGCGTTGTTTGAAGATATGGGCTACCAGGTGTACCTGCACCCGGCCGTAAAGAAAGGCTACAGCGGCGTGGCTATACTTTCTAAAGACAAACCGCAGCACGTAGAGGTGGGCTGCGGCATAGAATGCTACGATGTGGAAGGTCGTGTTTTGCGCGCCGATTACGGCGATGTGTCGGTGATGAGCGTATACATGCCTTCAGGCTCCAGCGGGGAGGAGCGCCAGAAGTTCAAGTTTCAGTGGATGGACGACTTCCACGGCTACGTGGGCGACCTGAAGCAGACCTTGCCGGGGCTGGTGGTGAGCGGCGATTACAACATCTGCCACAAACCCATCGACATCCATAACCCGAAATCCAACGCCAACAGCTCGGGCTTTTTGCCGGAGGAGCGCGAGTGGATGAGCAAGCTGGTGGAGAATGGCTTTATCGACACCTTCCGCCACTTTAACCAGGAGCCGCATAACTATACGTGGTGGAGCTACCGTGCCGGCGCACGCAACAAAAATCTGGGCTGGCGTATTGATTATAACATGGCTACCGAAAACCTGCGCGACCGCCTGAAGCGTTCTGCCATACTTACTGAAGCCCGGCACTCGGACCACTGCCCGGTGCTGCTGGAGCTGGAGTAGGGGAGGTATACTAAAAGGGCTGTCTGTGCAGTTATACTATAGGTATTTATACTTTTTATCGCCTGAAGTATAGTGCGTTAGATGGATTTGGTTAACTTACAACTATAGACGCCATGCCTTAACCTTGTAATAGCAAGACATGAAACATACCGATGCACTCGATCAGTTGCTGCATCAATTGCAGGAGTTCAAACAGAAGTTCTACCTCAACATGCTGTTGCGGGGCGGGATTTTTGCGGTTGGGCTCCTGCTTTCTGTTTACATCGTGTATAGTTTGCTGGAGTACATGTTCTACTTTCCGGAGTATGTGCGCGCTTTCCTGCTTTTCTCGTTTGTGGCCGCGGTTATTTACGTGTTTATACGCTGGATAGCCTTGCCGGCGGCTGCGCTGGTGCGGCTGCGGCGGGTGCTCTCCGATGAGCAGGCGGCGCAGCAGGTGGGCCATCATTTTCCGGAGATCCGGGATAAACTGCTTAACGCCATCCAGCTGCAGCAGCAGGACCGAACCAACGAGCTCATCCGGGCAAGTATAGCCCAGCGCAGCCAGCAGATGCTTTCCTTTAAGTTCAAGGAGGCCGTTTCTTACCGCGAGAACAAGCCGCTGCTCAAGTATATCGCCCTGCCCGCCTTAATCGCTTTCCTGATCATGCTGGTGTACCCGGCTATTTTTGTGCAGGGCACTGAGCGCATCATCAACTATAAAACCCATTATACACCTCAGGCCCCTTTTGATTTTGTGGTGCAGAACGAGGGGCTGCAGACCTATCGTGGCGAGGATTTTACGCTTAATGTAGCGGTGGAGGGCAAAACCGTGCCCAGCGAAGTGTACATCAATTACAATGGGCGCCGCCAGAAGCTCAGCCAGAACGCTGACGGCAACTATACTTATACCTTCAAACAGCTGCAGCGCCCCGTGGATTTCCAGCTGGAGGGCTCTGGCTTCTTCTCCGACAGTTATACCTTAGATCTGCTCTCGCGGCCTAACCTCAAGGATTTCCGGATGCTGGTGCAGTACCCAAAGTACCTTAACCGCAAGCCAGAGGAGATTCAGAACACAGGCAACGCCACCGTGCCCGAGGGCAGCACCATCACCTGGAACTTCTCCACCTCCGAAACAGATAGTATAAAACTGACCTTTGAGGAGCCTGCCCAAAGTATAAACGCTCAAAAAGACGGCAGCACCTTCGCCGCCAGCAAGGATTTTAGCCAGAGCCAGAACTATAGTATAAACCTGCGCAACGAACACAGCACGAATAAAGAACAAATCAACTACCAGATCACCACCATCCCGGACCGCAACCCTCAGATCAGCCTGGAGCAGTACCAGGACACGGCGCTGTACGCTTATATGGTTTTGGGAGGCGATGTGTCGGATGACTACGGGCTAACGCGGCTGGCACTGATTTACCGCATCAGCAACAGCAAAAACCCGCAGGCAAAGTATAAAAGCCAGGCATTGCCACTTAACAAGCAACAGCTTAGCCAAACCTATTTTTACCAGTGGAACACCGCCGCCCTCAACCTGCAACCCGGCGACAAGCTGGAGTATTTTGTGCAGGTATGGGACAACGACGGCATCCGCGGCCCGAAAAGCGCCCGCACCCGCACCTACGAACTAAGGCTACCAGACAAGCGCGAGCTGCAGAAAGAACTCGACAGCAACTCGCAATCGGTTGCCAGCCAGATGAGCAAAACGCTGGAGCGGGCAAACCAACTGGAGCGCGAGCTGTCCAAATCAGAGGAGAAGCTGAAGACCAAGCGCGACCTGAACTGGCAGGATCGCAAGCAGCTGGAGGAGCTGGCCGCCAAAAAGAAGCAGCTGGAGCAGGACATCAACTCTATGAAAGAGCTGTTTGAGGAGCTCAACAAAAAGCAGAACATGCTGAACGAGCCCAGCAAGCAGCTAGCCGAGAAGGCGCAGGAGCTGCAAAAGCTCATGAACGACCTGCTGGACCCGGAAACCAAGAAACTCTACGAGGAACTGGAGAAACTACTACAACAGCAACAACCCAACGACCGGGACCTGCAGCAACTCCTGAGCAAACTCGATAACCGCGAGAAGAACCTGGAGCGCGAGCTGGAGCGGGCGCTGGAGTTGTTTAAGCAACTGCAGTTTGAGCAAAAGCTCGACAACATTGCCAACAAACTGGAGGAGATGGGGGAGAAGGAGGAACAGTTGGCCCAGAAAACCGAGCAAAAGCAAGAAAGCAACCAGCAGCTGCAGGAGCAGCAAAAAGAGCTGCAACAGGAGTTTAAGGATGTGAAGGAGCAGGTGGAAGAGCTGAAGGAACTGAACGAAAAGATGGACAACCCCAACCCCCTGAACGAGGAACAGCAGCAGCAGGACCAACAAAGTATAGAGCAGCAAATGGAGCAAAGCCAGGAGCAGCTACAGAAAAACCAGAACAAGAAGGCCAGCGAATCGCAGCAGAAGGCGGGGCAGCAGATGAAAAAGATGGCTCAACAGATGGAGGAGATGAAGAGCAGCATGAGCATGGCTGGCATGCAGCAGAACCTCGATAACCTCCGTGACATTCTTGAGAACCTGATCACCCTTTCCTTCGATCAGGAGGAACTGATGAAGCAGTTCCGCAGCGTGAACCAGAGTGATCCCCGCTTTATAGAACTGTCGCAGCGGCAGCTTAACCTCCGTGACAATGCCCAGGTGATCGAGGACAGTCTTTTCGCACTCGCCAAAAAAGTGTTCCAGATTGAGTCGTTTGTTACCCGCGAGGTGGCCGCCATGAACCAAAGTATGGATAACAGCATGCAGGAACTACGCGACCGCAACCTCGGCAAGGCTACCGGCCAGCAGCAACTCGCCATGACAAGTATGAACAACCTGGCTCTGATGCTCAACGATGCCCTGAAGCAGATGCAGCAGGCCATGCAGCAAATGCAGGGCAGCATGGCCGGAAAGCAGAAGGGTAACAAGCCAATGCCTGGCAATATGGGAGAGTTGCAGCAACAATTGAACAAAAAAATCGAAGATCTGAAAAAAGGTGGCAAATCGGGTAAGGCACTTTCTGAAGAATTAGCTAAATTGGCTGCGGAGCAGGAGGCTCTCCGGAACGCGTTGAAAGAACTTGAGAAACAGGGCACAAAACCTGGTGAAAAGGGGCAAAACGGCAAACTGGGAAATATTAGCAAGATGATGGAACAAAGCGAAACTGATCTCGTTAATAAACGTTTGACCGAACAGACCATTCAGCGGCAGCGCGAGATTTTAACACGTTTGCTGGAAGCAGAGAAGTCTGCAAGGGAGCGTGAATTGGACAATAAACGTGAAGCAAAGACAGCGCAAGATATTGCCCGCAGCGTACCCCCTTCGTTCGAAAAGTATTTAAAGGCAAAAGAGAAACAAACAGAACTGCTCAAAACGATACCACCTGCTTTGTCTCCGTACTATAAGCAGAAGGTAAACGAGTATTTCAAAAGCATAAGCAAATAACAAGCACCTATTTTACACTTAACGATTAATATGAATCAGGTTAAAATTCAGATTCCTTCCCTAATCGAAAACATCAGAGTAATAGAAAGCTTTATCGACAACTCTAAAGACGAGTTTGAGTTCGAGGATGACATTTACGGTAACATCATGGTTGCCGTAACGGAATCTGTAAACAATGCCATACGCCACGGCAACAAGTTCGATAAAGACAAGAATGTTTACTTGATGTTGCAGGTAGAGGAGAACAAGCTTCTTTTTGAAGTTGCCGACGAAGGCCCCGGCTTTGATTACGGTAACCTACCAGACCCAACCGCACCTGAGAACCTGGAGAACCCTGGTGGCCGCGGCATCTTTTTGATGCGCAACCTGTGCGACGAGGTTAACTTTTTAGATGAAGGAAAAAAAGTACAGTTAATTTTTAATATCCCTATTCCCCAGAATGGATCATCCAATTGAGTTCTTTAGCGAGGATATCGATTTTGAGCTAAGCAACCCAGAGCAAGTATCGGAGTGGATCGCAGATGTAATTGAGCAACACGGGCAAGAGTTAAACAGCCTCACCTACATTTTCTGCTCCGATGACTACCTCCACGAGATTAATGTAGAGTATCTCGACCACGACACACTCACAGACATTATCACCTTCAATAATGCCGACACAGAGGGCACTATTGAAGGTGATATTTTTATAAGCGTAGACCGTGTGCGCGATAATGCACAAGAACTGAACAACCCTTTCGAAGACGAGTTGCACCGTGTGATCATCCATGGCGTGCTGCACCTGCTCGGATTTAAAGATAAGACCGAAGAGCAAGAGACACTTATGCGCAAAGAAGAAGATTCTTCCTTATCTTTGCGAAAATTTTAGTCTCAAACGGAATTACCAACCCCCTGTAGATGTTTCACGTGAAACATCTCTAAAACCAGAATACATGTTTCCAGAATACGATATTATAGTTGTAGGAGCCGGACACGCAGGCTGCGAAGCAGCAGCAGCAGCAGCCAAGATGGGATCAAAAGTGCTCCTGGCAACCATGAACATGAACACCATCGCCCAGATGTCATGCAACCCGGCGATGGGTGGCGTAGCCAAAGGGCAGATCGTGCGCGAGGTGGATGCACTTGGTGGTATGAGCGGCATCATCACTGACCAAACCATGATCCAGTTCCGCATGCTGAACAAATCGAAAGGTCCGGCCATGTGGAGCCCGAGAGCGCAAAGCGATCGCATGCGTTTCGCGGAAGCTTGGCGCCTGACGCTGGAGCAAACAGAGAACGTGGACTTCTGGCAAGAGATGGTGACAGGCATTGAAGTAGAAGGAGGGAAGGCCGTAGGCGTTCGCACCAGCCTGGGGATAACTATACGTGGAAAGGCCGTTTTATTAACGAACGGCACATTTTTGAATGGTATTATCCACATTGGTGAGAAGCAGATGGGAGGGGGCCGCTCCGCTGAAAAATCAGCGAAAGGTATAACCGAGCAGTTGATAGAATTGGGATTTGAGGCGGGCCGCATGAAGACCGGAACGCCTCCGCGCGTAGATGGCCGCAGCTTGGACTACAGCAAAATGGAAGAGCAGTTCGGCGACGAGAACCCGAGCAAATTCTCCTACACCGATACCCAACCATTAGCACAGCAGCGCAGCTGCTATATTACCTATACAAACCCGGAAGTGCACGAGATCCTGAAGACAGGCTTTGAAAAATCACCCATGTTCCAAGGGCGTATTCAAGGTTTAGGCCCTCGCTACTGTCCAAGTATAGAAGACAAGATAAACCGTTTTGCCGACCGTACCCGTCATCAGATATTTGTGGAACCGGAAGGATGGAACACCGTGGAAGTATACGTGAATGGTTTCTCCAGTTCTCTTCCGGAGCATGTGCAGTACGAAGCCCTGCGAAAGATAGAAGGATTTGAAAACGCGAAGATGTTCCGCCCGGGCTATGCCATCGAGTACGACTTCTTCCCGCCAACCCAGCTAAACCTGACGCTGGAAACAAAGCTGGTGGAGAACCTATACTTTGCTGGCCAGATAAACGGCACCACTGGCTACGAGGAAGCCGCCTGCCAGGGATTAATGGCAGCAATTAACGCACACAACAAGATAAACGACAAAGAGCCGTTTATACTTAAGAGATCCGAAGCTTACATTGGCGTACTGATAGATGACCTGGTAAACAAAGGCACAGACGAACCTTACCGTATGTTCACGTCACGAGCTGAGCACCGCATTCTGCTGCGCCAGGATAATGCTGATATACGCCTGACGAAGATGGGTTATGAGTTGGGGCTGGCCGATGAGGAGCGCATGAAAGCTGTGGATAAGAAGATCGTAGAAACAGCCGAAATCATAGCATACTTGAATAATAAGCCGATTGAGCCAGGAGATATCAACAGCATGCTGGAGGAGCTTGGCTCTGCACCTATAGCTGAAAAGCAGCGTGCCGGCCAGCTGATCAAGCGCCCGAACGTAGAGATAGAAGACATCGCCAGAGCGGTGCCTGCGGTAGCGGAATACCTGAGCAAGTTTAAGCAGGACAGCGTGGAGCAGGCGGGCATACAGGTGAAGTATGAAACGTATATTGAGAAAGAATACGCCATGGCCGCCAAAATGAGTGAGCTGGAGAACTACAGTATCAAAGGCAAGATCAACTACCGCGACATACCTGCGTTATCTAAAGAAGCTAAGGAAAAACTGCTGAAGGTGGAGCCAGAAACAATTGGCCAAGCCTCCAGAATCAGTGGCGTGTCGCCAGCTGACATATCGGTGTTAATGGTATACCTGGGAAAATAAATGAGCTACGAAAGACTGGAACAATGCCCGATATGCGGCAAAGAAGCCTTCAAAAACTTTTTAGTAGTAACCGACAACGCTGTATCAAAAGAGAGCTTTGTGATTGTGGAGTGCGAGAACTGCTCGTTTAAATTCACAAACCCAAGGCCTAACCTGCAGAGCATAGGCCAGTACTATGAGTCAGACGATTACATATCGCACACGAACTCCACAACCGGGATTATCAACAGGGCGTATCACGTGGTACGCTCCATTACCACCAAGCAGAAAGTAGAGCTTATCAACAAGTACGCTCCTGTAAAAGGCAGCATACTTGACTATGGCTGCGGCACCGGCACCTTCCTGGCAGCTTGTAAGAAAGACGGCTGGGAGATAAGGGGCGTAGAGCCAAACGACAAGGCCCGGGAAAAAGCAAAGGAGGAGACAGGAGAGATCATAGCCTCAAGCCTGGAGGATATTGAAGGGGAAAAGTACGAGGTGATTACCCTGTGGCATGTGCTGGAGCATATCCATACGCTGAACGAGACGATGGAGAAGCTGCTGGAATACCTGCAGGAAGATGGCACCATGATCATAGCCGTACCGAATGCTGACTCGCATGACGCGCAGGAGTACAGGGAAAACTGGGCAGCCTATGATGTGCCGCGCCACCTCTACCACTTCACGCAGCCAACAATGAAACGCTTCCTGAAGAAACATAAAATGAGACTGGAAGAGGTACTGCCCATGAAGTTTGATGCCTATTACGTAAGCATGCTAAGTGAAAAGCATAAGCAAGGCAAAACAAAAATGCTCACCAGCGTCATGAATGGGTACCGCTCCAACAGCTACGCCGAGAAAAACGGCAACGACTACTCAAGTTTGATTTTTGTAGCAAAAAGAAAATAATAGCGCCAAATTTGCGTGAAGAAAAGGATAGGCAAGCGAAAGTTTGCCTATTTTACTTTAAATACCACACAGCCCATGAAGCTAGTTAAAGCATTAATCGCAGCAGGCATCGTAACAGGTATGGCGGCCTGCGCCACACAAAGCCCCCCGGATGGCGGCCCAAGAGATCAGACTCCACCAAAGTTGGTAAGCAGCAACCCAAAAGACCAGCAACTAAATGTGGATACCCGCACCATCACGCTGGAGTTTGATGAAGAGGTTCAGCAGAATACACTAAACAAGCAGCTGCTCATTACACCAAATATCAACAACCCATACAAGGTTTTAACGGATAAGAATGTGATGACCCTGGAGTTCGAGAAGCCGCTCGAGGACAGCACCACGTACACCTTCAACTTCCGGGAAGGCATAACAGACATTACCGAGAAGAATAAGGCACAGGGGCTGAGGCTGTCATTCAGTACAGGCTCATACATTGACTCCAGCAGCGTGCGCGGCACTGTTGTGAACCTGATGAAACAAACGCCTGAAAAAGGAGCGCTGGTACTACTTTACCAAGCCGAGGATACCTTGAGTGTGCGCAAGAACAGGCCTTACTATTTGACGTCAGCCGATGACCAGGGGAACTATAGCCTAGAGAACGTGAAGGAGGGAAATTACCTGATGTACGCCTTGGTCGATAAAAACAACAACAGCTTCTACGATTCAGAAGAAGAGCGGATAGCTTACCTGGCCAAACCCATCAGGATAACACCAGCCACGGACACGGTAAAACTGCAGACCGTGCGGATAGACACCAAGAAACCTATACTGCTGACACGAGGTAAATTCATCGATCGTTTTGTGGCCAGCTATAACGAGGGCATACAGGGCTTCACCGCTATGTCTGTGGCCGGCAAGGATACACTGCTGGGCAAACCAACAGTAGATGGAAAATCAGTGGAGCTGTTTAAAACAGAAAGATTCAATGGTGGAAAAGCCATACTTGCCGCTGTTGATTCTGCAGGTAATATAGCCACAGACACACTGGAAATAGCATTTGAGGGCAAGCCGTCCAGCCGTGTTAAGGGGGCAGCAGTGAAAGTTATAAACACCGGAAAGAGCGGCGGCTACAAAGTAGGAGAGGAGGTAGTAGTTGAACTGCAGAAGCCGATACGTATAACAGGTGCAGCACCGCTGAAACTGTTAGCTGATAGTGTTGTGGTGCAGGAAATAAAATACCCAGAGGAAGTAAGCTTAGACCGTACGAACACAGAACTCCGGTTTAATATGCCGAAGCTCAGCAGCAACATCAGGCAGGTGACAGTGGTGCTTGATAGCATCGCCATACAGCCGCTACAGGGTGGGCCAATAACATTTCCGCAGCTACAGCTGGGCATAATGGAAGGCAACAAAGGAACCGGAAGCCTGAGTGGGACTACAACAACCGACTATACAGCTTATACTTTGCAACTGTTGAACAGCGAGTATAAAGTTGTGGAAGAGCGAAGCGCAGGAAAAACGTTCCGGTTCAGAAACATTGCACCGGGCAATTATTATATACGTGTGCTGATTGACGAAAACAAAAATGGAAAATGGGATAAGGCTGATCCAAAATTTGAAAGAGTACCTGAGCCTGTCTACATCCACCCAAACTCCATTGAAGTAAGGGCGAACTGGGAAGTAGAAAATCTGGAACTGAAGTTCTAGCAGTATAAGTATAAAACCACGAGAAAGGAGAGGCAAGCGCCTCTCCTTTTTTTATGCCTTTACTTTAATGCTGCAACCGCAGTAGCGGAAATCCTGACCATGGCTTCTATGTAAGAAATGGCAGTTAAATCAGGCGCACCAGGGCTAAGTGAAAATCTGAAACCAACCGGCCTACAACCATCTCCACCTTGCCTTAGAACCTCTCCAAATCATACCTATCGCAAAGTATAAACCGGAGAAAAAATACAGCAGTCAATCTTATCCACTAACCATGATTTTTCTAAACGCTTGATCCTGTCAGTCAAGTTTAATAGAAAGAAAGTATTCGAGATACAAATCATAAGGCAAGACTTCAGCTGCATGTAACACCACCGCGTAATAGCATATCCAACTTGAAAGTACAAAAGCTCTAATCGCAATCTTACATCTTGCGTAAAAACCAAATCGCTTTACACTGTGTAAGCAACAGACTGATGGGAACAAGGGGAGTAAAACAAAATCAACAACCGGAGAATACAGAGCAAGGGAGCAAAACTGCGTAAGAAAAATCGCCCCGGCAGAAAGTTTTTTAATAATCCACAAAGTTGTGGTTAACCATGTGGAAAAGCGTGGGTAAAGTTCAGGATAACTTACACGGACACAAATTACACAACGGGAAACAGATTACACAGAGGGTAAAAAGTGGATACTGGTGTATAATTATCCTTACACAAAGGCCTTTTCCACGGTTGTGTTTCCTGTTTATAAAGAAATACACATATTAGAGCAAAAAGTGGAAAACCCTCTTAACGTTTTGGGACAAAGGCAAATAAAATTAACAACTTGAGAAAGGGATTGGTGAAAAACAAAGGAGCTGTGCACAAGTTATAGGCAGTACACAAAGCTGAGTAAAGTTTTCAACTTATGAACAGCCCTAACAACAAAAGAAGATTCTTTTTAAAAAATCAATCTAAAAAAATTATTAGGAACTAAAATGTGTGGAAAGCTTGAGAAAGAGGCTTGTGAAACGGGCCGGAGAACTTACACAGGAGAAATACACAAGCAGAAAATCTGTATATTTAAATCGCGAAGCGAAGAAAAGCTACACACAACAAAATAAACTATGCTATTAAATGTAGACCTCACAATACCGTTCGAGGAACCAGTACTCATCTTTACTGTGGTGCTTCTGGTTATACTGGTTGTGCCGTTCGTGCTCAATAAACTGAGGATACCGGGAATCGTCGGAATGATTGTGGCCGGGGTTATACTTGGCCCAAACGGGCTGCATATCCTGAACCGGGATGCGAGTATTGTACTGTTCGGTACGGTGGGTCTGCTCTATATCATGTTCCAGGCGGGTCTTGAGATTGACATGATCGATTTTAAGCGGTATAAAGTAAGGAGCCTGGTATTTGGTACGCTTACCTTCCTGATACCGATCTCGGTGGGAACAGTCGTGTTTCTGTACCTGCACGATTATGATTTAAAGCCGGCTATACTTCTGGCAAGTATGTTTGCACCCCACACGTTGCTGGCATACCCTATAATAAGCAGGCTCGGCCTCAGCAAGAATGAGGCAGTAACGCTAACCATAGGCGGAACGCTTATAACGGACACGGCGGTACTGTTTGTGCTGGCCATTATCATCAACTCAACGCACGGCGAATCGGGAGCCTCCTTCTGGATCTTTATGATAAGCGGGATGATCCTGTTTGTGGCGCTCGTGCTCTGGCTGTTCCCGAAGATAGCATCTTACATGTTTAAGCAGCTGGAGGGCGAAAAAGGAGCGCAGTATATCTTTGTGCTGACGGTGGTGTTTGCAGCAGCATTCTTATCGGAGGTGGCAGGTATGGAGGCCATAATCGGCGCCTTCCTGGCCGGCCTGGCTTTGAACCCACTAATCCCGCATACTTCGGCGCTCATGAACAGGATCGAGTTTGTGGGTAACAGCATCTTCATTCCGTTCTTCCTGATCAGTACAGGTATGCTGGTGGACCTGACAGTGCTGTTCACAGACACCAATGCCATGCTGATTGCAGGTACCATAGTGGTGCTGGCACCAATTACAAAGTATGCAGCAGCCTACCTGACCCAGAAGTTTTTTGGCTTCAGCGTAATGCAGCGTAACCTGATATTCGGGTTAAGCAGTGCCCACGCTGCGGCAACGCTGGCCGTTGTGCTGGCAGGTTTTGAAATAGGCCTGCTGGGGGAGAGTGCTCTGAATGGAGCGGTGGTGCTGATTCTGGTATCAAGTATGGTGAGTTCCTTCTCCACAGAGAAAGTAGGGCGGGCACTGGCTATACTGGAGAGTAGAAGAAAACCGGACATAAGTCAGAAGCCGGACAGAATACTGGTACCGATCGGAAACCCGAAAACGATCGAGAGCCTGATAGACCTGTCCATCATGCTGAAAAACCCTTCCCAGAAAGAGCCGATCTATCCACTGGCAGTCGTTATAGATAATGAGCATGCGGAAGAGGAGATCTACAAGAAGAATAAAATGCTGCAGGAAACGATCACGCATGCCTCAGCCACAGACAACGACGTGCAACTGGTGTCGAAGATAGACGTGAACGTGGCCAGTGGCATACTCAGGGCTATAAAAGAATTAATGATAACGGAGGTGGTACTGGGTTGGAACGCCAAGATAACTACCCGCGACCGCATTTTCGGAAGTGTGCTGGACAGCCTGCTGGACAATACCGATGAAATGATCCTGGTGTGCAAACTCATACAGCCGCTAAACACAACTGGCCGCATTGTGGTGATAGCCCCAACCAACGCAGAACTGGAAAGAGGCTTTATCCGCTGGATCAGGAGCATCAAGTTACTGTCGCAGCAGTTGGGTGCCCCGGTAGTGTTTCGGGGCCGCAAACGCACGCTAAATAAGATCAGAGGGGCTGTTAAAGAGACAAAGCCAAGTATAGAAGCAGAGTTCAGCTCGTATAAAAACCTGAATGAGTTCGCTACCATGAAATCTGAGCTGAAAAAGGATGACATGGTAATTGTGGTTTCGGCAAGGCGGGGAACCGTTTCTTACAACAGCAACCTGGATTATGTGCCGCGTGTGTTATCCAGAGACTACAAAGACAACAGCTTTATCGTACTATACCCGGAGCAATATCCGCTTCACCAGACGGTGCCTGTAAAAGGAGTGCCTATAGCCTATGGAAGAGAAGGGGAAGACGACGAAATTTAATTACGATCTCGATTTTAAAAGTATAGATTTCAGGAAGCAGCCTGAGCTTTACAGGGTAGGCAAAGAGGAGCAGGGCGTGCTACTGGTAGAACCGTACAAATCGGAGATACTGCCGCACTGGCGATTCAAAGATCCGGAAGTGGCGCGGGAATCTAGCGAAAAGATTTATACTTTGTTTCTGGAGTACCTGCAGCAGAGCGATTTTGTGGGAGCCGACATGGCCCGGAAGTTTCTGCAGATGGGCTATACCCGCAGCAGGCGCTACGCCAACCACCGCACCGGCCAAAAGTATAAAGGCCCCGTGCCGGATGATAAAAAAGGCCAGAGCGGTTCCCACGGCCGCGAGCAACTCCCCCTGGACCCGGATCCCGTAAAAGCAGAGTCAGCAGCGATATTTAAGCAGAAATGGGAGCAGGCAAAGGAGAATGAGAAGTATAAAAGTATGAAAGCAGCCTTTGAGGCGAAGTATAAAGCATGAAGAAATCATACTTAGCAATTGCTGCACTACTGGTTTTTATATTGTTCAATATCTGGAATCACTACAGAGTAAAGCAAAGGGGGGAGCAGGATTCAGAGATATTTTATACCTCCGGCATTAACGGCAAAATCACCTATTTATCAGCTAACGTAGGGGCGGTATACTTTAAGGTGGGCAACAGTGAGGCAAAGTACATGTTTATACCAACATCTGTTTCTGGGAAAGGAGAAGAAAGGTTTTCAGCATTTGCCACAAAAGGCGATAGTATTAGCAAACCTGCAAATGCCACTGTACTAAAGCTCTACAAGGACGATAAAGTGTACAAGTATAAGTTCAAAAAATTGCACGAGCAGCCGCATCAAAATAAAAAAGTAAAACCTAAGGAAAGGTAAAAAACGTATCTTTGCACATAAAAAAATCACTTAATAAATCATGATCAACAAAGACATCAGGTTGGGCAAAGGGCTTGGCAAGATCAAGTTTGGCCTGACAATGGACGAGGTAGAAGAACTGATAGGAGAGCCCGAAGAAGTTGAGGAATCTGATGAGGAGGACGAGTTTGAGCATCAGGCCTGGAACTACTGGGAAGAAGGCTATTCACTGTACTTCGATAAGGAAGACGACTACCGCCTGAGCTGCATCGAAACGGCAAACCGTGAGGTCCTGATCTTCGGAGAGCGCGTTTTCGAGATGAGCCGCGAGCAGATCCTGCAGCTTTTTGCAGACCATGACATCATTAACCCGGAGGAAGAGGAAGCAGAAACCGGCGAAACCCGCATCTCCTTTGAGAAAGAAATGATCGACCTATACTTCGACGAGGACCAGCTGATAGCTGTGAATTTCGGGGTATTCATTAATGATGACCTGGAAGTAGTTTGGCCTGAGAAATAAGGCGACACAAAGTATAAAAGAAGAGCCCCGGCTAAAGTATGGCCGGGGCTTTTTTGTGCCCGAACCAAAGTATAATCTCCTCTAAATTGTTGTGCATAAGTATAACGAAAAGCTGTGCTATGTACTTCCAAAGCAGTTTTTATACGTTACAGATGGCCCAGAAATCCACAGCCGCTGCACAACAAAAAAGCCCGACATTGCTGCCGGGCTTATACTTTTGAAGATAAAATCTTAATTGAAGAAGAAGTTGATCAGCTCTTCCTGGATTACCGGGTTAATGGCCACGGCCAGAATAATCGAGATGATCAGACCAATAGTAACCGAAAGAATGTCTTTTCCGATCAGGCCAAAGGTTTTGGCAAACTTGGTAGATGAATCGTGGGCACGCAGGCGCATACCGAGTTCACGGCCTGCCAACAGACCCACAAACACCCAGGTCGTACTCATAGGGATATTGTTTAGCTCCTTAAAGTAGTACAGGATGATGGCGTAAACCAGGTCAATGATAGTGGCGCTGCGCACGTCGCGTACTTCCGATTTCTCGTTAATGATGTGCTGGATCTTCTCGCCACGCTTAAAGAACATGAAGCCAAGGCCCAGGAAGATAAATCCGGCGAAAGCCGCAAACTCCCACACACCTAACTGGCGTGGCAGGTACACAGCTACGTTAGCCAGGTCCTGGGCAAGCCAGGTATGCCATAAAAAGCCACTGATCACCCATTGGGCAACCACCCAGGCTCCGTGCGCCTCGCCTTTTATAAAGCGCTTGATAATTTTGGTAAGCGCCAGATAGATGATAAGAGCCGCTCCGAAAGCTGCCACGTAACCCATCAAACTTTTGCTAACCATGCTGATGATGGCACCCGAGCTTACCGTAAACACGCTCAGGAGCATGAACGTGGTAGAAACCGGAATGCGGAAACGGGTTAACAGCAACAGCACGATAGGGGCAGCTAACTGCAGGTATACAAAGCTGTCTATGTTCTGGTCAAAGCCTTTGGAAGAAAGGCGCTGGTAGGTAACATCACCGTCAAAAGCATACCAGCTGTAGAAGACGGTGCCCAGGAAGATGGTACCCATAAAGAGCCACTGCCAGTACCATTTCTTATCCTCATTGGAAACAATAAAAGTACCGATGGTCTGGATACTATCGTTAGCGATGGCAGAATAACCAGCGAAAGCAAAGCCTACCCACATCGCTATAGAAGCGTATGGATATACTAAACCGGCCAGGATGAGAGAAAAGGCAATGAAGTAAAGGAAGTTCTTTTCTTTTTGGATGTAGATGTCAACTTGTTTGTACCGTTTCCTGAACTTGTACGGCTGAACAGGTGCTACATGCCCTTTGGCTTTTTTAACTTTGCCCATTGTTTTATAAGGTTGATAAAATATAAAATACGGCGCAAAGTTACTTTAATTTAATGTTACGCAATTTCGCCCAATGTTAAGAAATTGTTAATACGCTACCCAAGGCACTTGCACAAAAATTTAAGGGCAAACACGATTGAGGCAAAGCGGCCAGTAAGAAGCGGGTGGTGGGATGAGAAAACAATAGCTTGAGACATAACATAATCAAACACGAAAGAAGTATATTTGCGGCATGGCGACACAAGAAAAAACACCTGTAGAAAACGCTCAGTTAAAAGATATCATCTCGCACGCGAAGGAGTATGGCTTTATATTCCCGTCAAGCGAGATTTATGATGGCTTGCAGGCCGTGTACGACTACGGCCAGATGGGCGTGGAGCTGAAGAACAACATTAAAAACCTGTGGTGGAAAAGCATGACCCAGCTGAACCAGAACGTAGTAGGTCTGGACGCTGCCATTTTCATGCACCCGCTGGTTTGGAAGGCCTCGGGCCACGTGGACAGCTTCAACGACCCGATGATCGATAACAAGGACTCGAAGAAACGCTACCGTGCCGACGTGCTGCTGGAAGACAAGGCGGCTCAGTACGAGAAAGACGGCCACTACGAGAAAGCCAGCGAGCTGCTCGTGGAGATGGGCAAGCTGCTCGGCGCCGAGGATCTGGACGGTGTGCGTGAGCTGATCATCAAAGAAGATATCAAATGCCCGGTATCCGGCACCGCTAACTGGACGGAAGTGCGTCAGTTTAACCTGATGTTCTCTACCCAGGTAGGGTCTGTGGCCGAGGATGCCAGCACCATTTACCTGCGCCCGGAAACGGCACAGGGTATATTCGTGAACTTCCTGAACGTGCAGAAGACAGGCCGCATGAAAGTGCCTTTCGGTATCGCACAAATCGGTAAGGCCTTCCGTAACGAGATCGTGGCGCGCCAGTTCATCTTCCGTATGCGCGAGTTTGAGCAGATGGAGATGCAGTTCTTCGTGCGCCCTGGCACCGAGATGGAGTGGTACGAGCAGTGGAGAGACACCCGCCGCAAGTGGCACGAGGCCATCGGTGTGCCGATCGACAAGCTGCGTTTCCACAACCACGAGAAGCTGGCCCACTACGCCAACGCCGCTCTGGACATCGAGTTCGAGTTCCCGTTTGGTTTCAAAGAGGTAGAGGGCATTCACTCCCGCACCGATTTCGACCTGACGCAGCACCAGGAGCTGAGCCGCAAGAAACTGCAGTACTTCGACAACGACCTGAACGAGGAGGGCAAGCCATACGGAAACTACGTGCCATACGTGATCGAGACATCCGTAGGAGCCGATCGCCTGTTCCTGATGGTGCTCTGCAGCGCCTTCACCGAAGAGGAAATCACCGAGGGGGACAGCACCAAGAGCCGCACGTTCCTGAAGCTGCACCCGGCGCTTGCCCCGGTAAAAGCCGCTATACTTCCGCTGACGAAGAAGGACGGTCTGCCGGAAAAAGCGAACGAGATCTTCGAAGAGCTGAAGTACGACTTCAACATGATCTACGAGGAGCGCGACAGCATCGGCAAGCGCTATACCCGCCAGGACCTGATCGGAACGCCATTCTGTATCGCCGTGGATCACCAGACGCTGGAGGATAACACCGTAACCGTGCGCGACCGCGACACACGCGAGCAGGTACGCATGCCGATCAGCGAACTGCACAGCTACATTAACAAGGCAGTTAGCTTCAAGAGTGTGTTAGAAAAACTTGCGTAAGTATAAAATCATACTTATGATAATAAGAGGCAGTCTGGAAAACCAGGCTGCCTCTTCTGTTTTGAGCTGTGGATAAAAGACAGTTTTAAAAATGCCTCATTAAGTACAAGTGTCTTGTAACCTATACTTTATACTTTAAAAATCCCCGCCTAAACCCTGGAGTTCAACAACAGCATTTATACTTGCTTAAGCCGGCTACTGCAGCAGCCATGGCTGTTTTGTGCAGATTTTTTAGTAGCTTAAGTGGATAATCTACATGTAGAGAGATGAAAGTCGTAAAGATTATGCTGTGCCTGGTGGCACTTTTAACCTTCGGTAATGTAGTGGCGCAGGAGCAGCCTCCTGTACTGGAAGAGCAGGAGCAACCAGTGGGCGCACCAGTGAAACTGCACCGCGATACGCTGTTTTACATCTATAATCCAGTGGGCTCCTTCAGCAAGGAAGACCGTGCGGCGGCGATTAGCAAAAGAGTAAAAGAGCTGTCTGAGGAGCGGTTTCTGCAAGCAGACTCGGTGAAGGTGGTGGAGAATGTGCTCACAACGGATATCGTGTACCTGGACCGTGTGCTGATGAGCGTAACAGAGACAGACGCGGAAGTGGCCGAAAAACCACGGCAGGAGCTTGCCACACTGTATGCAGCCAAAATAAAAGAAAGTGCAGTAAAGTCGGCGGAGCAGTATAGCCTGAAGAGTATTCTGATCGAGATAGGGCTGGCGCTACTGGTGCTGCTCGTGTTCTACGTGCTGGTAAAGTATGTGAACAAGTTCTTCCAGTTCATCTTCCTAAAAATTGAGGAGCAGAAGGACAAGCGGCTGAAGGGGCTGAAGGTAAAAGACTACGAAATGCTGACGCCGGAGCGCGAGGTGGCTGTGGTACTTACAGTGGCCAGGTTTATCCGCCTTATCACACTTTTCGTGATGGTGTACATCCTGTTGCCTGTGCTATTCAGCATCTTCCCCTGGACGGAAAGCTATGCCGATACCTTGTTAAGCTACATCCTCAACCCGCTCCGCAACATTGGTATGGGGGCGATAAACTATATCCCCAACCTGCTGGCCATACTTGTGATAGTGGTGGTGACACACTATGTGGTAAAGTTTATACGCTTCCTGGCAGGGGAGGTGGAAAGCGGCAAACTGGAGGTGCCGGGCTTTTACCGCGATTGGGCCAAACCTACCTACAACATTGTGCGGTTTCTGCTCTACGCGTTTATGTTTGTGGTGATCTGGCCATACTTGCCTGGCTCCGACTCAGCCGTTTTCCAGGGGGTGTCGGTTTTCCTGGGTATACTTTTCTCGCTGGGCTCTTCCTCAGCCATCGCCAACATGGTGGCCGGCCTGGTGCTCACCTACATGCGCTCCTTTAAGCTCGGCGACAGGATCAAGATAGGGGAGATTTCGGGGGATGTGATCGAGAAGACGCTGCTGGTGACTAGGGTCAGGACGATCAAGAATGAGGACATCACCATCCCGAACGCCATGATCCTGAACAACCACACCACCAACTTTACCTCCTGCAGCGAGCATAGCGAGAAGGGGCTGGTGCTGCATACCACCGTTACCATCGGCTACGATGTGCCCTGGCCAAAGGTGCACCAGGCGTTGATAGACGCTGCCCTGGCCGCGCCAAACGTGGAAAAAACACCCCAGCCATTCGTGTTACAGACCAGCCTCGACGATTTTTACGTGAGTTATCAACTGAACGCTTATACTTTCGCGGCCAATAAAATGGCCGCTACTTACTCCGGCATCCACCAGAACATTCAGGATAAGTTTAACGAGGCGGGCATAGAGATTCTGTCGCCGCACTACAGGGCACAGCGCGATGGGAACATGGTTACCATACCGGCACATTACCTGCCAGAAGATTACCAGGCCCCCAGCTTTCGGGTAGAACAGGTGCAAACTGCGGCAGCGGTGACTCCCTCTAGCTAACAGGCAAGTAACACAAGTATAAAAGTGTTCCTGCAGAAGCATGCTTTGAAAACTACTGGTTCTTGCCATACGTTATACTATTGCTAATCAACGCGATAAAACTATGAGAGAGACAGAATACAGAGCCCGGGGCAATTGGAACGAATTGAAGGGCAAGATGAAGCAGGAGTACGGCGACTTAACCGACGACGACCTGACCTATGAAGAAGGCAGGCAGGATGAATGGCTGGGCCGGATGCAACAAAAGATAGGCAAAACAAAGCATGAGATCAAGGAATGGATAGATCGCATGTAGAACAAGTGAATTTGTTTGAATCCCCCGCTCACCAGTAAGTGAGCGGGGGGTTTTTGTTTCCTGCAGGCAAGGCTTCTATCCCATAATTTGTAAAACCGTACCTTCCGCTGGAGCTATATTTAGGGATAAAAAGAATAAGATTCGCCTTTAAGTGCATTACTTATGTTAAGTATAATAAAGCTCCTTACTGTTAACAACTGATGCCACTGCTTGTGCGAAACTGGAGAAGGGAACCAAGATACAAATACTGGAATAAGCTTATTATCAGTACAATTGTATAGTAAGAGAGATGGAGTTGTAAACAAGCTACTGCATAGGAGTTACAGCCGTTTACTAACATGACCCATAGCCACGGCAAAGTATAAAAAGGAAGGCGCACCTTAGCCGTACAAGTTGCTATAACTAACTCGCAAAGCACATGTCCGAATCAGTTAACAGCAATAAACACAGCTTGAAGAATGAAAATCCCTGCTAGGAAGGCTACAAACCAGTAGGAACGAAAGAGAAAAGCGGCAAAACGGTGCCTAACTGTGTGCCAATGAACAAGGCCTACGGAAGTGGCGCATCTTCAAAAAAGAAAAGCTGAAAGAGGCTTATAGCATACTTAGGTAGCCCCGGCCATGGCTGGGGCTATTTTTATATCCTCCGGATGGCAGGATTACCGGCTGATGCTCTGCAGCGTGCGCAAAAAATCCGTACCTTTGCCGAATTGTAGCCGGACCATGTGGAATAAAATTGCCATTTTTATTATCAAATACAGGTTAAGACTGATGTTGGTCTTAGCCGCGCTTACTGCTTTTATGGCCTATCATGCCAGAAACGCAGAAATGTCTTACGATTTTGCCAATGTCGTATCCAAAGAGGATGTGGACATGCAGTATTTCCAGCGCTTCAAGCAAACCTTTGGCGAAGACGGGAATATCCTGGTGGTGGGCATGCAGGACAACAAAGTATACAAGCTGCAGAATTTCCAGCAGTTAAAAACACTGTCTGAGCAGTTAAGCGGGGTGGAGGGCGTTAAGGCCGTGATCTCGCTGCCGAACCTGGTGCAGGTGGTGAAAGATACTGCTGAGCGCAGATTTACTACGGCGCCTATCTTCTCGCCAATGCCCGAAACACAGCCCCAGCTCGACAGCCTGATGCAGGTGGTGCGTAACCAGGGCTTCTACGATGGGCAGATCATCAACGATAAAACAGGAGCCACCCTGCTGGCCATCACCGTAGACCCAGCCTACCTGAACTCGGCCCGCCGCGTGGAGGTGATGGACAACGTGATGGCGCATACCGAGGCTTTCACGAAGAACACAGGTGTAAAACTGCACTACGCCGGGTTGCCTTTTGTGCGCGCCGTGATGACGACCAAGGTGGCCGCCGAAATGAAGATGTTCCTGCTGCTGGCATTGCTGGTAACAGGCGTTACGCTTTTCATCTTCTTCCGCTCGTTCTATGCCGTTATCTTCCCGCTGCTGGTAATTAGCCTGGTGGTGGTATGGGTCCTGGGCACGCTCTCGCTGCTGGGCTTTAAGATTTCCCTTTTAACCGGGCTCATACCTGCCATACTAGTGGTCATCGGTATCCCGAACTCCACGTACCTGCTCACGCGCTACCACTACGACTACCGCAAGCACGGCAACAAGATACTGGCCCTTTCACGCGTGATTAGTAAGATCGGGGTGGTGAACCTAGTGACGAACACGACCACGGCCATCGGCTTTATCGTGTTCACGTTTACGCACGTGGCCATACTTTACGAGTTCGGAGTAGTGGCCGGCATCAACATTTTCGTGACCTTTATCGTGAGCCTGGTGCTGATTCCGGTGGTGTTTTCCTACCTGCCGCCGCCAAGCCCGCGTCAGCTGCGCCACTTAGATGCCCGTCCGCTGAACAAACTGCTGGAGTTCTTCGACTACATCGTGCACCGCAAGCGCCACTTGGTATACTTCTTCACGATCCTGGCCATCGGGCTGTCACTGTTCGGTATTTATAAAGTGAAGACGGTATCCTACATGGTGGATGACCTACCGGAGGAAAGCAGCGTAAATGCAGACCTGGCCTTCTTCGAGAACCACTTCAACGGGGTAATGCCGCTGGAGATCATCGTGGACACAGGCGTGAAGCAGGGCGTGATGCGTCTGCCGAACCTGAACAAACTGAACGAGCTGGAGAACTTCCTGCGTACGCAGCCTATACTTTCCGCCCCGATTTCGGTGGTGGGCCTGGTGAAGACGGCCACGCAGGCATTCTACGGAGGCGATCCAGGTTCGTACCGCTTGCCCGACAACACGGAGCGAAACTTTATCTTCAGCTACTTGGCCAAGCAGAACGATGGAGCCAACCAGCGCCTACTCCGCGCCTTCGTGGATAGCACCGGGCAGCAGGCACGCATCTCCCTAAAGGTGGCCGATGCCGGTTCCCGTGAACTCGACACGCTTATACTTAACAAGATAAAGCCGGAGCTGCGCGAGATCTACGGCGGCGAGGGCGTTTCGGTAGCCGAGGAGGGCAATACCATGACCTTCACCCGGGATGATTCCGGCGCCCAGACCACGGTGAGCCTGACGGGCACCACGCTGCTGTTCATCAAAGGCAATGAGTACCTTATCAACAACCTGCGCTCCAGCCTTATACTTGCCTTTGTGTTGGTAACTTTAGTGATCGCGCTGTTGTTTAAGTCGGCAAGGGTGGTAATCATCTCGCTGATACCGAACATGATACCGCTGGTGATAGCCGGTGGCCTGATGGGCTTTTTCAACATCCCGCTAAAGCCGAGCACGGCGCTGATCTTCAGTATCGCCCTCGGCATCGCCATCGACGACTCCATTCACTTCCTGGCCAAGTATAGGAGTGAGTTGCTGAGCAACGGGTTCAATGTGAGCCGGGCCATCACCACCAGCCTTACGGAGGCGGGCACAAGTATGATTTATACTTCGGTGATCCTGTTCTTCGGCTTTGTGATTTTCGCCTTCTCGGAGTTTGGCGGCACCAAGGCCCTGGGTGTGCTGATGTCGGTGAGTTTGCTGATTGCATTATTCACAAACCTGATTATATTGCCAACTTTGCTGATGAGCTTCGATAGCGGCAAGTTTGAGCGCGATCCGTATGCCCTGATTGAGCACTACGACGAGTTCTACCTGGAGCACGAGGACGAGGAACTTGACCTGAGCCAGTTGAAGTTGAGATTAGAAGAAGAAGTTAGTCTAGAAGATAAAAACCTGTAAACGGTGAAGTATAACGAGTATAAAAACCTGAACTATGCCAAAGTAGGCGAAGACGTGCTGGCATATTGGAAGCAGCACAACATCTTCGAGCGCTCTGTAGCCACCCGTGAGGGCAACAAGCCTTTCGTTTTCTATGAAGGACCGCCTTCAGCCAATGGCACGCCGGGCATTCACCACGTGATGGCCCGCGCCGTGAAAGATATTTTCTGCCGTTACAAAACCCTGAAAGGCTTCCAGGTGAACCGCAAGGGCGGCTGGGACACGCACGGCCTGCCTGTGGAGCTGCAGGTAGAGAAGGAGCTGGGCATCACGAAGGAGGATATCGGCAAGAAGATATCGGTAGAGGAGTATAACCAGCGCTGCCGCGAAACGGTAATGCGCTTCAAGAACCAGTGGGATACCCTAACTGAGCAGATGGGCTACTGGGTAGACCTGAACAACCCCTACATCACGTTTGAGGATGAGTATATCGAGTCTTGCTGGGCGCTGCTGAAGAAGCTCTACGACAAAGGCTACCTGTACAAGGGTTACACCATACAGCCGTTCTCGCCGGCCGCCGGCACCGGCCTTAGCTCGCATGAGCTGAATCAGCCGGGCTGCTACAAAATGGTGAAGGACACTACCATCGTGGCGCAGTTCGAGGTGAAGAAGATCACCCGCAACATGTTCCTGTTCGAGCATGAGGAGGAGAGAACTTACTTCCTGGCCTGGACGACCACGCCTTGGACGCTGCCTGCCAACACGGCCCTGGCTGTGGGCAAGAACATCAAGTATGTAAAAGTACGCACCTATAACCAGTATACTTACGAGCCGATCTCGGTTATACTTGCCAAGGACCTGGTAAGCCGCTACTTCAACCCGAAAGCCGCTGACCTGGCCCTGACAGACTATAGCTCCGGCGATAAGCTGATTCCTTACAAAGTAGTGGAGGAGTTCCTGGGCAGCGACCTGGCAGGCGTGGAGTTTCACCAGTTGATGCCGTATGTGCAGCCTGAGAAGCCAGCCTTCCGCGTGATCATCGGTGATTACGTGACCACAGAGGATGGTACCGGTATCGTGCACATCTCGCCAACCTTTGGTGCCGATGACGCCCGCGTAGCCGCGCAGAACGACATCCCGGCGCTGCTGGTGATGGATGAGAACGGAAAGCCATCGCCGATCGTGGACCGACAGGGACGCTTCGTGCCGGAGATCACCGACTTTGCCGGCATGTACGTGAAGAACTACGACGGCCAGGACGAATCGGCCCCGGACTACAAACCGACCGACGTGCTGATCGCCATCAAACTGAAAGAAGAGGGCAAAGCCTTTAAGGTAGAGAAGTACGAACACACCTACCCGCACTGCTGGCGCACCGACAAGCCGGTTTTATACTATCCGCTGGATAGCTGGTTCATCAAAACCACAGCCGTGAAGGACCGCCTGATCGAGCTGAACAAGACCATCAACTGGAAACCGGAGTCTACAGGCTCTGGCCGCTTCGGTAACTGGCTCGAGAACCTAGTGGACTGGAACCTGTCGCGTTCCCGTTACTGGGGCACGCCGCTGCCAATCTGGAGAACAGAAGATGGCGAGGAGGAGATCTGCATCGGCTCTATCGCGCAGCTTAACGATGAGATAGAAAGAGCCGTGAGTGCCGGTGTGATGGACGCCTCCGTGGAGGTGAAGGACCTGCACCGCCCGTATGTGGATAATGTGGTGCTGCTGAGCAAGTCTGGTAAGCCAATGTACAGAGAGACAGACCTTATCGACGTTTGGTTCGACTCTGGCGCCATGCCTTATGCACAGTGGCACTACCCGCTGGAGAACAAGGAGATCTTTGAGAAGAACTTCCCGGCTGACTTTATCGCCGAGGGCGTGGACCAGACACGCGGCTGGTTCTTTACCCTGCATGCGCTGGCTGTGATGCTGGAAGACAGCGTGGCCTATAAAAACGTAATCGCCAACGGCCTGGTGCTGGATAAGAACGGCAACAAGATGAGCAAGCGCCTCGGCAACGCCATCGACCCGTTCGAGATGATCGGTACCTATGGCCCGGATGCCGTGCGCTGGTACATGATCGCCAACGCGCCGCCTTGGGATAACCTGAAATTTAACCCGGACGGGGTGGTGGAGACGCAGCGCCGTTTCTTCGGCACACTGCAGAACACCTACTCGTTCTTCGCGCTCTATGCCAACCTGGATAACTTTACCTACTCCGAGGCGGATGTGCCGATGGCGCAGCGCACCGAGTCGGACCGTTGGATCATCTCCAAGCTGAACACCCTGATCCAGGACGTGGACAGCTACTACGAGGACTACGACCCAACCCGTGCGGCACGTGCCATCCAGGACTTCGTGGTGGATGACCTGAGCAACTGGTATGTTCGCCTGAACCGTAAACGCTTCTGGAAAGGCGAGTACAACATGGATAAGATTGCCGCTTACCAGACACTTTATACTTGCCTGGAGGTAATCGCCAAGCTGGCCTCGCCGATCGCGCCGTTCTACACCGAGCAACTGTACCGCGACCTGAATGGCGTGAGCAACAAGCACAGGGAGGAGTCGGTGCATCTGGCTTATTACCCGGAGGTGAACCACGAGGACATCAACAAAGACCTGGAGGAGCGCATGCAACTGGCCCAGACCATCTCATCCTTGGTGCACTCGCTGCGCAAGAAGGAGATGATCAAGGTGCGCCAGCCGCTGCAGCGCATACTTATACCGGTGCTCAACCCGAAGATGAAGCAGCAGATAGAGGCTGTGGCTGACCTGATCCTGAGCGAGGTGAACGTGAAGACGATTGAGTACATCGACGATACTTCCGGTATCCTGGTGAAGAAGATCAAGCCTAACTTTAAGAAGCTGGGTCAGGTGTTCGGACCGAAGATGAAACTGGTGGCCGCCGCCGTACAGCGCATGGATCAGAACGACATCGCGCATCTTGAAAGAGAGGGAGGTTTTGAGGTGATGCTGAATGAGGAGGAAACCGCCGTACTGACGCCGGACGACGTGGAGATCTCGTCGGAGGACATCCCGGGATGGCTGGTGGCCAGCGAGGGCAAACTGACAGTGGCACTGGACATCACCCTGACCGAGGAGCTGAAGCAGGAGGGCATTGCCCGCGACCTGGTGAACCGCATCCAGAACCTGCGCAAAGACTCTAATCTGGAGGTGCAGGACAAGATCCATATCCTGCTGCAGCGCAGTGCGCCGGAGGTAATGGCAGCCGTGCAAAACTACAGCAACTACATCTGCGCCGAAACGCAGGCTCTGAGCCTTGATGTGGTAGAAGAGCTGGAAAGCGCCACCTTGCTGGATATCGATGATTACAAAGTATACATCCACATCCAGACGGAGCAGAATACGATTATATAAACGACAAAGCACCAGGAAACTAAAAGCGTATCCTGGTGCTTTTATACTTATAAGGAATCCATTGCGGTGGCCAAACAGTACAAAGCGCCTGCTGCTTAATGTTCAGATATGAAATACGGAAAATATTACCTGGCTGCCTTGGCCGTGATACTAGTGGATCAGATCGTGAAGCTGGTTGTGCATTACAATATGGAGATGGGTATGCCAGGTGAGATCCATCTGATAGGGGATTGGCTGAAACTGCACTATACCCTGAACCCGGGAATGGCTTTCGGTGTGGAGCTTGGCTCAGATTACGGCAAGCTTATCCTGACGCTGTTCCGCCTGGTGGCTATGTTTGGTATCGGCTACTACCTGTACTACCTGGTAAAGCACAAAGCCCCGAAAGGCCTGATCTGGTGCATCGCGCTCATACTTGGCGGGGCCATTGGCAACCTGGTGGACAGCACGTTTTATGGTGTATGGTTTGATAACGCCCCGTATGGCTCATCCACCCCGTGGTTTCATGGCCAGGTAATCGATATGTTCTATGTCGATATCTGGGAAGGTATTGTGCCGAACTGGATCCCGATCTTCGGTGGTAAGCCCATGTCGCTGTGGCCGATCTTTAACGTTGCCGACTCTGCCATCTTCATCGGTGTGCTGCTGATCCTGTTCAACCAGAAGCGTTTCTTCGGGGAGCACCACGAAGAGCCGAAACACAAGATTGTAGAGCAGCAGGGGCTGTAAACTAAAGTATAAAGTATAAAAAGAGAAGGCTGCTCCGGGTGGGGCAGCCTTCTCTTTTTATAAAAATCGATACCTTATTATTTCATGTTCAAACCTAAGAACTGGCTTACTTTATAAGCAGGTATACAGAAGGCGATTCCTTCAATCCCGAAGCCCGTTACTTTAGAGTTAACCACACCAAGCAGCCTTCCGTTTCTGTCGATCAGGGCACCGCCACTGTTGCCTGGGTTAACGCTAACATCGGTTTGTATCCACTCAGAGTCTTTGTTGTTTCTGATGCCGGAAATAATGCCCTTCGATAAGGTCTGTCCGAGTTCTATGGAGTTAGGCGTTCCGATGGCAAACACATCCATTCCGGAAGAGTAGTCTGCGGCGTTTGGCAGGGCAAAGGAATAGGTGAACTTCTTGTCTGCTTTCAATAAGGCCAAGTCAGCATACTCGTTCACACGAACAACTTCACAAGAAACCTCCTGGCCGTCTGAAAGTATAAGCTTCGTGTTTTTCTCCTGGTTCGCTATTACGTGGAAGTTGGTTAGGATGTAACCGTTCTCATCGATTACAATGCCGCTGCCGTGCCCTTCTTTGGTTTTCAGAGTTACGGTTGCGTTCTGTGCCTGAGCAATTGTCTTCACCAAAGAAGAAGACTTCGCTCTGTTTAGGGCGAGAGGGGCGAAGGTTGGCGTTACGACCTGTTCTTCCTTTAGAAGCTCCTGTACCTCATTTTCCTCTAAAACCTTGTAGAAGGAAGCCGTAATGGCATCCTCCAGAATCACAGCTATGTAATCTTCCGTGTCGTCGTAATAGTGTGGGCTGAACTCGCCCGATTCAGAAACGATGGATTTCTGAAACTTCGTTTGTCCGTACACATCGTAGAAGGTCCAGTTAATAGTAGCCTTGCCTACAGCATAGTTTTGCCTAAACGCTCCCTTGGTGTTATAAATATCACTGAACTGCACATTACTTACTTCAGCGCCGACATAAATGGTATTCGTTTTGTTCTTCAGTACAGATCTTGTGGTGTCTGTGTAGCCGGACTTCTTCAGCACCTCTGTAATGGCATCTGAGAAGATCGTGTTATCCAGCTTGAGGTCGTCTTTGCCATTGCTAACCGACGATTCTTTTTTCCCTTTGTTATACCTTTTGAAGCTATACTTCTTGAAAACCAGGTCTTCTTTGCTAACATTGAAAGAAGTGTGCTTGAGGTAAATGTATTTGTTCTTCTCTTTTCTAGGGGCAATGCTCATACTTGGCTTAACCGCAATAGCCTCTTTTTTATAATCAAAGCTCTTCGGGCCCCCATCCTGAAAGGGAGGGAAGAAAAGAATGCCAAAAGGTATCCAGGACATGATGTAAAGCGGCGATTTAGTTGTCTGGAAAGCAACTTTATACTCTGGTTTAAAACCTGGCTGCTCCACCTTAAGCTGCTGAACCTTCATATCTCTGTTGAGTTTGGCCTCAACTTGCTCACCCTCTCCGGCCAGCTCGCCGTTTACGTACACTTTTGCCGTGGCTTGATCTGTTACGATGTTAAGCTGCTGCTGCTTCGAGTTCAGGATGCTAGCACAACTGGAAAGCATTAAGGTTGGCGCCAGTAAAAGACTTGTGATGCGTAAGTTTCTTTTCATACTGTGAATTTTAGGTTGTTGTACTTGATTTAATTATAGATATTAGTTTTAAAATAGTGAGTAGTGATAAGATGGGTATGGTTAATAAATATATTGTGTTGATATAGTTCAATTAAATGCTTCTTTATATAGTTAAATGCTAATATAGTATTTACCATCTGTTATTTGCACCACAATCCCGAAAAAAAGCATACCTTACCAAAAGCCTAATCCATACTTTCACCCTTGCCAAGCACCACGCCCATACTTCAGGTCAGAGAGCTGGAAACAACTTTCTCCACCCGCCACGGCACAACCAGGGCCGTAGATAAGGTATCGTTTGAGGTATACCCGGGCGAGACATTGGCTATTGTGGGCGAATCTGGTTCAGGCAAGTCAGTAACGGCGCTCTCGCTGATGCGGCTGCTGGATACCGAGCGGGCAACGACAGGGGGAGAGGCTGTTTTCCGGTCCGGTAAGTATGGCGAGGCAGACCTGCTTCAGCTGCCGGAGAAGCAGTTGCAAGGCATCAGAGGCAACGAGATAAGTATGATTTTCCAGGAGCCAATGTCGTCGCTAAACCCGGTTTATACTTGTGGAAAACAGGTGGCGGAGGTATTGCTGTTGCACACCGATCTCTCTAAAAAAGAGGCCAAAAAACGCACCATTCAGCTTTTTGAGAAAGCAAAACTGCCACGACCGGAAAAGATTTTCGATGCTTATCCACATGAGATTTCGGGTGGGCAGAAGCAGCGCGTGATGATCGCGATGGCCATGGCCTGCGAGCCAGGTATACTTATTGCCGATGAGCCCACCACAGCCCTCGATGTTACGGTGCAGGCGCGCATGCTGCAGCTGATAGATGAGCTGCGGGTGAAGGAGAACACCGCTGTCCTGTTCATTACCCACGACCTGGGCGTGGTGGCCGAGATAGCTGACCGCATCCTGGTGATGTATAAAGGCAAGCTGGTGGAGCAGGGAAAGGTGCTGGATATTTTCACGAATCCGCAGCACCCCTACACCAAGGGCCTGCTGGCCTGCCGCCCAAAGCTGTCGGCCAAGCCCCAATCCATACTTCCCACCGTGTCGGATTTTATGGTGGAGGATGAGTTCGGCAACATCCTTGAAAAGAAAAAAGAAGTATACGCGCCCTCCCTGGCCGATGTGGTAAATGCATACATAGGCACGGTAACAAGTATAAAGCAAGAGCAGGAGAACAAACAAAAGCCGCTGCTGCTGCAGGTGGAGAACCTTAAGGTATACTTCCCGATCAAAAAAGGCTTCTTCCGGGGCACCACAGATTATGTAAAGGCAGTGGATGGCGTGAGCTTTGGCCTTAAGCCCGGGGAGACGATTGGGCTGTTGGGAGAGTCGGGATGCGGCAAGACAACGCTGGGACGTGCGCTGATGCGCATGGTGGAACCCACGGCGGGGCGCATCATCTTTAATGGCCACGACATCGCCCAACTTACTCCAGAGGAACTTCGCAAAAGCCGCCGCGATTTCCAGATGGTCTTCCAGGACCCAAATGCATCCCTGAACCCGATGCACACTGTGGGGGAGGCCATTATGGAGCCGATGCAGGTGCATAACTTATACAATAATAATAAAGAACGCCGTGTAAAAGCTATGGAACTGCTTGAGAAAGTAGGACTTATGCCGAAGCACTTCCAGCGTTATCCACATGAGTTCTCGGGTGGCCAGCGGCAGCGCATAAGTATAGCCCGGGCACTGGCGCTGCAACCAAAGTGCATCATCTGCGACGAGTCTGTCTCAGCCCTGGACGTGTCGGTGCAGGCACAGGTGCTTAATTTGCTTAACAAGCTAAAAAAGGAGTTTCACATCACATATATTTTCATTACCCATGATTTATCGGTAGCAAAATATATGTCGGACCGTATACTAGTGATGAGCGAGGGCCGGATTGTGGAAAGCGGTACGCCGGAGCAACTCTACCGCCAACCGCAGCAGGAGTATACGCGTACGCTTATCAATGCCATCCCGAAGGGAGAGCCGGAAGACATTGTAGCTGCACAGCAGAAGCGGGAGGCCATGAAGGCGGGGGTGGCGTAGCGACAGGTTTTCTGCAGCAGCAGGCCCCGCGCAGTAAGCACTTTAAGCTTTTAAAGTATGGAACAAACGCAACATGAACCGGATTGGGAATTTCATTTCAGGAGCGTAGACAATAAACCTGGCTCCATAGCGGTAGACCTGGGCCTGGCCAAGATCGCCCCGGTTGCCGAAAAACCAAACCTGCTGCAAGTAGCGGTCAAAATAGTGGATCCCCGCCCCGATGGGCTTTCTTCGCTGCAGGAGACCATTGTGCTGCAAAGCCTGGAAGATGACCTGGAAGAAGAACTGCGGACATCCTGCCAAGCCACCTATGCCGGGCGCTTAACCTCCAACGGGCATCGTAAAGTATACTTTTACATGGGGGAGCCCAATGGCTACGCCGATCATGTGCAGCAGGTGATGAAAAAATACAGCGGGCACGACTATACCCACAAACTGGTGAAAGACGCGGCCTGGAACCGGTATTTCAACTTTCTTTACCCTGAGCCGGAGCAGCTGCAAAGTATAAAAAACCGCAAGGTGCTGGAAGAACTGGAAAGCAATGGAGACGACCTTAGCAAGGAGCGCCAGGTGGACCACTGGATCTACTTTAAAACAGAGGCAGACAGGTCCGCTTTCCTGCAAAGTATAGCCAAAGACAATTACGCCCTGATCACCAGCGATTACCTGGAGTCGTCAGAGGATTACCCGCACCGCCTGCACATCAGCCGTACCGATAAGATAGACCAGCAAAGTATAGACAAGATCGTGCTGCACCTGCGGCGCCTGGCCCGCAAGCACAATGGCGATTACGACGGCTGGGAAACATCCATAGAAGTATAAACCACGCATTCGGAACTCACCTTCCGCCCTTAAATACCCGTCGATAGCCCTCTTATATAGAAATTTCTCTATAAATTGAAGTCGAATAGAAGTACTCTTTAGCCAAAGAGCCGGTAGCGGCGTATAGTAAATCTAAACTATTCAGGCTAAAGATTGTAAATGGCAGTGGCGGCTCTATTGGCTGCCCCCCATAGCTAAGAAGATACATGAGAAGTAAAAAAGACAAAAAAGGCGGCAGAGATAACGATAGCCGCAGCGACAAAAGCCGTTCCCGCAGAAGAGGTGGAGATGCATCAAGCAAAAAAGAATCAGCAAGAGAAGCGTATGCCCGCAAGGAGCCCTCTAACCGAAGAGGTGCCCCTAAATCGGCAAAGGCGCTGGTGCTCGAGGTGTTCTCTAACAGCCCCGACACCGTGTTTACCATGCGCCAGGTTACCCGCCGCCTCGGAGCCGTGGATAAAGGTGCTAGAGAGCAGATACAGTCGCTGGTGAAGGCGCTGGTGCGCGAGAACAAACTGCTGGCCGTGGACGACGACAAGTACATGATGAACCTGAAGGTGGACATCATCACAGGCCGCGTGGACCTGGCCAACAGCAAGTATGCCTACATCGTGTCTGAGGAGCGCGAGGAGGATATCCGGGTGCATTCGGAGAACCTGCAGTACGCCATGGACGGCGATTTGGTGAAAGTAGAGGTGCTGCCATCGGTAAGAGGCGGCCGCCAGGAAGGCGTGGTAGTAGAGGTGCTGGAGCGCTCCCGCAACGAGATGGTGGGCCTGATGGAGCTGTCTAAGAACTTCGGCTTTGTGGTGCCAGATTTTAAACGTACCTATTTCGATGTATTTGTAGGTGAGCGCCACCTCAACGATGCCCAGTCCGGCGACAAGGTGCTGGTGCGCATTATAGAGTGGCCGGATAAGCCAGGCAAGAACCCGACCGGCGAGGTAATTCGCGTGTTTGGGCCCGCCGGCGAGCACGAGGCCGAGATCCACTCCATCATGGCTGAGTTCGGCCTACCCTTCGAGTTTCCGGAGACGGTGGAGGAAGAGGCGGAATCCATCTCGGAGAAGATACCTGCCGGTGAGATCGCCAAGCGCCGCGATTTCCGCGACGTGACCACCTTCACCATAGACCCTGCCGACGCCAAGGACTTTGACGATGCCCTCTCCATCCAGAAGCTGGAGAACGGTAATTGGGAGATAGGCGTGCACATAGCCGACGTAACGCACTACGTGCACCCGAGAAGTGTACTGGAGAAAGAAGCCTTCCATAGGGCCACATCGGTGTACCTGGTAGATAGAACCATCCCGATGCTGCCGGAGCGCCTCTCCAATGGCCTCTGCTCGCTCAGGCCAAACGAGGAGAAACTGACCTTCTCGGTGGTGTTTGAGCTGGACGACAACGGCAAACTATACGATACCTGGTACGGCCGCACCATCATCTACTCTGACCGCCGCTTTGCTTACGAGGAAGCGCAGGAGCGCATTGAAACCGGCGAAGGCGACTTTGCCGAGGAGATCAACATCCTGAACGGCATCGCCAAGAAACTGCAGGCCAAGCGCTTTAAAAACGGAGCCATCTCCTTTGAGACAGTGGAGGTGAAGTTTAAGCTGGACGAGAACGGTAAGCCGCTATCCGTGTATGTGAAGGAGCGCAAGGATGCCCACAAGCTGATTGAGGAGTACATGCTGCTGGCTAATAAAAAGGTAGCGGAGTTTGTTTACAAGCTGGGCAAAGGTAAAAAGCGTCCCACCATGGTTTACCGTACCCACGGCAACCCAGACCCGGACAGGCTGGCCACATTCGCACTCTTTGCCCGCAAGTTTGGCTATAAAGTAGACCCGGAAGGCGACATCTCCGAAGAGCTGAACCACCTGACCTCTGAAATTGAAGGTAAACCTGAGCAGAGCGTGCTGCAGAACCTGGCTATCCGGACCATGGCCAAAGCCAAGTATAGCACCGAGCCGGAGGGCCACTTCGGCCTGGCATTCGACCATTACTCACACTTTACCTCGCCTATCCGCCGCTACCCGGACATGATGGCCCACCGCCTGCTGCAACACTACCTGGATGGCGGAAACTCTGCGGATAAGGAGGAGTTTGAGGAGCGCTGCCGCCACTCTTCTGAGATGGAGAAACGCGCCGCCGACGCTGAGCGCGCCTCTATCAAGTATAAGCAGGTGGAGTTTATGAAGGATACCATCGGAAATCAGTACAAAGGCATTGTTTCCGGTGTCACGGAATGGGGTATCTTTGTAGAGATCGAGGAGAATAAGGTAGAAGGCATGGTGCGCCTGGCCGACATCAACGACGATTACTACGAACTGGACGCTGACAATTACCGCATCATCGGCCGTCAGACCAAGCGTATCATATCGTTCGGCGATGAGGTGCTGGTAGAGGTAAAGAGCGCTAACATGGCCGACCGCACAATCGATCTGGACTTAATCGAGACACTAAAACAACACTAAAGTACCCTGTGGATATCAACATCCTGTCTGAAAAGATAAATCATACTTTGTCCACGCTCCGCTATGGCGAAAACCCGGTGGAGCTTTACGAGCCGATCCGCTACATTATGTGCCTCGGTGGCAAGAGAATTCGCCCGCTGCTGGTGCTGCTGGGTGCCAGAATGTTTGATGACGACGTGGAGAAGGCGCTTTTGCCCGCTGCGGCGGTCGAGGTTTTCCACAACTTCACGCTCATGCACGACGACATCATGGACCGTGCCCCGCTGCGCCGCGGGCAGCAAACCGTGCACGAGAAGTGGGATGCCAACACAGCCATACTTAGCGGCGATGTGATGCTGGTGCGTGCCTATGAGCTGCTGCTGGGCGTGGAGCCGGACAAACTGGCCCTGGTGCTGCGCCTGTTCAGCCGCACGGCCGCCGAAGTATGCGAGGGGCAGCAGTTTGATATGAATTTCGAGCGCCGCGAGCAGGTAAGCATCCAGGAGTACATCCACATGATCACGCTGAAGACGGCTGTGCTGCTGGGCTTCAGCCTGGAGCTGGGTGCCATACTTCAGGGCGCGCCTGAGGCCGATGCCGAGCACCTGAAAGCCTTCGGCGACAACATCGGCATTGCCTTTCAGCTGCGCGACGACCTGCTGGACGTGTACGGCGACAAAGCCAAGTTCGGCAAGCAGGTGGGCGGGGATATCCTCTCGGATAAAAAAACCTTCCTGATGCTGACGGCGCTGGAGCAGGCAAACGAGCAGCAGCGGCAAACCATCACCGGCTGGCGCGACAAAACGGACGAGAGTATAGCCGAGGAAAAGGTTAAGGCCGTGACCGAGGTATACGACCAGCTGAATATCCGCCACCAGACCGAGCAGCACATTGATCTGTACTTCCGGAAAGCCCTGCAGCACCTTGATGCCATCCAGCTGCCGGAGGAGCGCAAGAGCACCATCCGCGGCCTAGCTATGCAGCTGATGGAAAGGGATTCTTAATTGTTAAATTGATGCATTGTTAAATTGTTGGTCCGCAGGTGCAAAGAAAAGATTCTTATACCCGCCAGATTTCGATACCGGCATCATCAATAGGCACAAAGTATAAAGCTGCACATTAAATAAAGAGAGTTAGAAAGGTAAAAAGCCCTTTCTAACTCCTAAACTCTCAAACTTTTTAACTCTCTAACTCCCAAAAATGAGCGTTACCATAATTCTGATCATTATTACTGTTGGCATCACGTTGTACGCCTGGCAAAACCAGGACATAATGCATAAATGGATCTTCCAGCCCTATGCCGTGCAGCGCGACAACTCCTGGTACCGCTTTCTTACCTCCGGCTTCCTGCACGCCGACTTCACGCACCTGCTGTTCAACATGTTCACGCTGTTCTTCTTCGGCGATGTGGTGGAGTATGTGTTTAAATCGGCTTATGGGGCTACTACAGGTATACTTTTATACTTGCTGGTGTACCTGGGCGGCATCATTGTATCAGATATACCTACGTTCTTTAAGCACCGCAACGACCCGCCTTATCGTGCACTCGGAGCCTCGGGTGGGGTGGCAAGTATCGTTTTTTCAAGTATACTTTTCTTTCCAACCCTAGATATCTGCCTTTTTGCTTTCCTGTGTCTGCCGGGCTTTATTTTTGGTATCCTGTACATGATGTACTCCTACTTCTCGGGCAAGCGCATGGGCGATAACATTAACCACGATGCGCACTTCTATGGTGCTGTGTTTGGGTTTGTGCTAAGCCTGGTGCTGGTGCCAAGTTCGCTCCCGAACTTTTTTCAGCAGATTGCCAACTGGCGCATGTTTTAAGCAGGTAGCTCCTGGTAAATTGTACTTTTTGCGGTAGATAAGTATGGGTTAAATCTGGCTATTATGGGGCCGGCTACGTATAAGGCTGGTATAACCCTTAGTACCATGAAACCGACCCAAAAGAATACATATTTAAAACTGCTGCTAATTGTACTGTTTACAGTATGGGGGCAGGCGGGGCAGGCACAGCAAGACCTCTCCGTGATGGAGTACGTGATTAAAGAGCGCCCTGTGCTGGCTGGCCTGCTTACCAAAGCCGGTTTCACGCCCCTGCTGTCGGGTGGTACGCCGGTTACGCTGCTGGCACCGCCAGAGAGTGCCCTGCAAAGCATCAGCAATGAGCCGCCGGAGCGACTGCGCGCCATACTTTCAAGCCATATTCTAAAGGGTGTGCACCTGGAGAAAGACATGAAAGACGGCAAAAGAATTCAGTCAGTTTGTAGCACAAGTGTTACCATCTACCACAAAAAAGGCCAGACACTGGTAAATGGTGTAAGTATACAGCGCCCAGATGTGCAGGTTAAAAATGGTGTGGTGCACGAATTGAGCAGTATCCTCCGGATCTAATTATCCCTTCTAATTTGTCCTTAGAGCCTTAAGTACAAAAGCATAGCCCTCTGTTTGCATTTTTAAATAGGTTGCAATAATATATTTATACTTTACCCCTTTATAGTTAAAGGAAACTGGCGCTGGTATACGTATGCTATGTAGAATGACTACGTACAGCACCGACAGAAATGAAATCCAAAATAAGCTTAAAACCCTTGTAGCCAAAAACAAGTGTTACGAGCTGCTGTACTTACCCCAGAAAAACAGGTTGTGCCTCAGCATCTATGGTTTCTGGAAGAGCAAAAGCGCAGTGCCTGCCTACCTGGCTGATCTGGGGAAGGCTCTGACGCTGGTGAAGCCGGGTTTTACACTGCTCTTTGACCTGAGTACCATGATCACCCATCCCCAATCCGTCATGAATTTGCACATAGAGGCCCAAATGCTGCTGCAGGAAGCAGGGCTAAAAAAAGGAGCCTGCGTAAATTCTATAGATCGCATTGCAAACCTGCAGGCAGAGGCCATCTTCGGGCAGGGCTATACCTCCACCAGGCACTTCGCATCCTACTCAGAAGCCGAAGCCTGGCTAGAGCAATAACAAAGTATAACTTTCACAGTAACAGAGGTATAAACAGTTTCTGTGCTGTAACCGTACGCTCTCAAATTAAGTTATAGTATCCTAAATATGCTCGTCTGTAGCTTTCACATGCTCCTCATGGGTAAATGCACCTGCAGCACTATAACTTATGACCGTTGAGATTGGGATTGTGTTAGGGATTATTCTGCTAGCGGTTATACTTTTTGTAACCGATCGGCTCTCAATTGACACGGTTGCCATTCTGACCATGGTGCTTTTTATGGTAACCGGTATCCTTACCCCTGCCGAGGGCTTTGCCGGCTTCAGTAACCCCGCCACGATCACGGTTGCCTCCATGTTTATCATCAGTTCTGCCATTTTTAAATCCGGCGCGCTGAATAGTATAGGTTTGAGCCTTACGCGCGTGGGCCGAAACAGCTACCTGCTTTGCCTGCTCGCCCTGATGCTCATTTCCGGCTCCCTCTCTGCCTTCATAAACGACACGGCCGTGGTGGCCCTGCTAATGCCCGTGGTGATTCAGGTAAGTAAAGACATTAAGGTAAGCCCCTCTAAACTGTTGATTCCGTTAAGCTTTGGCGCCTTGCTAGGAGGTGTTTGTACCCTTATCGGCACCTCAACCAACATTCTGGTAAGCGGTATTGCGCAGGCGCAGGGCTTGGAACCGTTGCAGATGTTCGAGTTTCTTCCTGCCGGTATCTGGTTTCTGTTGGCTGGTATACTGTACATGTTCTTAATAGGGCGCCACCTGTTGCCTGACCGCAAAGTAGCGGAGAATTTTTCGGAGGAGTTTGACCTGGGAGATTACCTGACGGAGATTGTGCTGCTGCCGGGCTCGCCTCTGATAGGGGTGCCGCTGCAGCGCTCCAGCCTGGTGCGCGACCTAGACATAGAAGTGATGCAGGTGATGCGCGAAAAGGAGAAACTGCAAGTTTTCCCGGCGCTTATACTTCGGGCTAACGATGTGCTGAAGGTGCGTATTGGTGTGGAGAAGCTGAAAAAGCTGAAGCAGGAGCAGGGGGTTATCCTGAAATCGGAGCGTAAATTCCGTGATGAGGACGTAGGCATGTATGATAGTATGCTTTACGAGGCCATCGTTACCCCCAACTCGTACATGGAAGGCAAGTCGCTGAAGGAGCTTAATTTCCGGGCCTACAACTATGGCGCCTCGGTGCTGGCCATCCGCCACCGCGACGAGATTGTGCATGACAAGCTGGCCCACGTAAAGCTCTCTGCCGGCGACGTGCTGCTGATAGCCGCCAACAGCGAACAGGCCGAAAAGCTGCGCCAGAACGACGATATACTAATTATCTCTCAAACCGTCCGGAGTAATTTTAATTACAGCAAGATCCTGCCCGTGCTGATTATTAGTATTTTGGTGGTGTTGGCGGCGGCAACAGGGTTGGTGCCCATTGTGCTAAGCGCGATAGTGGGGATTGTGGCATTGGTTATTTTTGGGTGTATCCGGCTGGACGAAGCTTACAACGCTATCGACTGGAAAGTAATCTTTATGCTGGGTGGGGTACTCTCGATGGGGGCCGCCCTGGAGAAGACAGGTGCCGCCAAACTACTTGCCGATTACCTTATACTTGGGGTGGGGGCGTATGGTCCCCATGCATTGCTCTCGGTGTTCTTCTTTACCACCTTCATGACTACCAATTTTATGTCTAACAACGCTACGGCAGCCTTACTGGCGCCCATTGCCATTGTTACGGCACAAGAGTTAGGTGTGAGCGAGCGCCCTTTCCTGATGGCGGTGGCTTACGCCGCTTCCCTCAGCTTCATGACTCCCATGGGCTACCAAACCAATACCATGATCTACAGCCCCGGCAACTACCGCTTCTCTGATTACCTGAAGGTAGGCACGCCGCTAAATCTGATTTTCTGGCTGCTTGCCTCCATCATACTTCCATACTTCTTCCCGTTTTAACCTGCTATGTTCCACGTGGATAAGTTGGGAGGTGGTTTATACTTTGTAAGTGGGTTTGATAGTATTTGTCTGTTTTCTATGGCTGTGCTACTGTTTCCTTTAGTCGTACTTTCCAGCCGCTGCTGATCCGCAGCCTGTATCAAGCTATCCTCTCTTTCTGCTGTTTATCCTCAGTCCTAAAAACCTATCGTTTCATCTCAAGTTGTGGTGCCCTCACGGCCGGGAGGCCTCGTCTTCCCGCATCGCGCTGGGAGCTTTTCTTTGCTCGCTATCGCTTTGTAATCCCTTCGGGACCGAAAAACTCGCATAGGCGCTCAACCCAAAGACTGGGATCAGTTCGATAGCCACCGCTGACGGAGCCTCAGCAGAACTCCCCTCCTTAAACAAGGAGGGGCAGGGGTGGTTGGAACCGGTACTGCGAAACTCCCTCTCCTGTTTTGGGGGTAGGGGTGGGTTCATCGTTCCCTAACTCTTAACTTCCAGTAAGAAGGTTGAGCCTGGTAACTCTCCACTCATTCTAAAATTACAGATACCCTTTTGCCTGCAACTGAAACAGCTCTGCATACTTGCCGTTCTGGGCCAGCAGCTCCTCATGCGAGCCAAGTTCTTTGAGCTGGCCCTGCTCTAGGAAGAGGATGCGGTCGGCCATGCGCACGGTGGAGAAGCGGTGGGAGATGAGTACGGCGGTGCGCCCCTCGATAAGTTCCGAGAAACGCAGGAACACCTCGTGCTCGGCGCGGGCGTCGAGGGCAGAGGTTGGCTCATCAAGTATAAGCAGCTGTGCATCGCGCATGTAGGCACGGGCTAGCGCCACCTTCTGCCACTCTCCGCCCGAAAGCTCCACGCCTTTGTTGAAGCGCTTGCCCAGCACCTGCTCATACTTGTCCGGCAGCCGCTGGATTACGGGGTCGGCAAGGCTCTTCTGGGCAGATCCTTGAATACGTTCTTTATCGGAGATGTTGCTGATCTGGCCGATGGCGATGTTATCGGAGGCCGTCATCTGGAAGCAAACATAGTCCTGGAAAATAATGCCTACCTGGTGGCGTAGATCGTTCAGGTCATACTCGCGCAGGTCAATGCCATCTAGCAGGATGCGCCCTTCTGTGGGCTCATAGAGCCTGGCCAGCAGCTTTACCAGCGTGGTTTTGCCGGCCCCGTTCTCGCCCACCAAAGCCAGTTTCTCGCCGGCCCTCAGGTGAAATGACAAGTGCCGCACGGCCCACTTCTCGGAGTTGTGGTACTTAAACCCCACGTTCTCGAAGGTAAAGCCCTGCTGTATGGGGCGGGGGATAGGCAGCGGATTAGTTGGCGGCGTGATCTGCGGCTGCAGCTCCAGGAAATCAAAGAGGTCCTGCAAGTATAGGGCACTCTCGGCAATCTGGGAGAAGCGTGTCATGATGCCCTGCAGTAAACTGCGCATGTTGCTGAACGAGCCTGCCAGGAAAGTTAAACTACCCACCGTAATGTTACCGGCCACTGTCTCGAAAAGTATAAACACGTAAGCACCGTAATAAGCCAGTGTGCCGAGGGCGGAGAGGGCGCTTCCCCAGAAAGCCCGCTTCACGGTGAGGCTCTTGTTGAGGAGATAATACCTGTCCGAAAGCTCTTTAAAGCGCCCGGCCAGAAAACCCGAGAGGTTAAAGGTCTTGACTTCCTTGGCTGTTTCGTCGGAGGCACCTATGTAGCGCAGGTAGTCCAGTTCGCGGCGCTCGGGTGTCCAGGAGCGGGAGAGGGAGTAGCTGCGCTCGTTAAAGTGCGTCTCGCCCAGGAATGAAGGTATAACGGCCACCAGAAGTATAAGTATAAGCCAGGGGTTAAAGGTAATCAAACCAACGGCCAGGAAAGCAATGGTCACGATATCCTGCAGTTGCGAGAGCACCTGCGACATGAGCACCACCCGTGAGACCGTTTGCCGCCGTGCCCGCTCCAGCTTATCATAGAAGGTGGCATCCTCGAACTGTGCCAGGTCCAGCTTGGCGGCATGCTCTATAAGGGCCACAGAGGTGCGGTTCGAGAACAGGTCGCCCAGCAGGCTATCTACCAGCGTAATGCCCCGGTTAATGAGGTCCGACAGCACGGCCAGCCCCAGTTCCAGCGCAACCAGTGTCCAGAGGTAGGTCAGTTGCTGCTCGCCGGTCACATCAATCAGCCGGATCACCTCATCTATGATCAGCTTGCCCACATACAGCATGGCCAGCGGCAGGGAGGCCTTTACCAGGCGCAGCAGCAGGTTTATAATGGTCAGGCGCGGGCTTGTCTCCCAGATCAGCCTGAAAAACTTGGGCAGGTTCTTCAGGGCGCCCACCTGCTCGCGCAGGGTTTTCTTGTCTTGTTGGTTTGCCTTGTCTCTCGTTCCTTTTCTCGTTTCGCTCATACTTCTTTAACTTTCCGGCACAGGCCTTATACTATACAAATAGCCAAAGATTAAGTTTAAGTACCAAACCCGGCCACCTTGTCTTTCTGCCACAAGAGTTTTTAACGGAATGTACTACTTTAGCAGAATTATTATACCGATAAAGCAAAAGAAGTGAAAGAGTTAAAGAGAGCTGGAGCTATAGTTGTAGCTATTTTAGCGATAAGTACCGCGGCGTTTGCACAGCAGCAGAAAAAAGTAAAGTACTTCAGCAAAAGTGGTATCAGAGAGGTTGAAGCAGCAGAGGCGTATTTTTTTGAGATACAGGAAGAGAACGAAGTTGGGGGCGGCACCAGAGTACGGTACCATGCCGCCGATAGCACCAAGGTGCAGCAAACCACCTTCAGCGATCTGGACGGAGGCGAGTACAAATTAGGTATAAGGCAGGGGGCATATTACATCTGGCACAGCAACGGAAACCTAAAGGAGCAGGGGTATTACAGCAACAACAAACTCAACGGCGAATATAAAGCCTGGTACGAGAGCGGGCAATTGCGCTATACACGCTACTACCACGACAATTTAGCACAGGATACGCTTAAAGCTTTTTATGAGACTGGGGATGTACGCCGGATAGAGGTGTATGAGAAGGGAGAGATGACCTCCGGTAAACTTTATAATGAAGCAGGCGAGGAGGTGAAGTTCTTTCCGATGGAGCAGATGCCAGAATTCCCTGGAGGGGAGTATGCCATGTTAAGATATTTGGCCTCCAACATTAAATTCCCGAAAAGCATGTATAAAGCGGGTGTGCAGGGGCTGGTGGTATTAACGTATCTTGTAGATGAACAGGGGAGGTTTAAGGATATAGAGACTGTAAAAAGCCTGCACCCGGACGGCGACGCGGAGGCCCTGCGTGTACTCCAAAGTATGCCCGCCTGGAAGCCCGGCTTATTAGAAGGAAAGCCTGTTGAAGTACGCTACACATTGCCTGTCAGGTACACTATAAGGTAAGCCAGTATCTGAAACACCCTTTTTGCAGTATGATACCTGTATGACGCGGTATCTGCTATACTTTCTCACGGGTGTTGCCACGGCAACGGTTATACTTTTCTTCAGGGGCTACGTATCGGTGCCGCACAATGTATACTCTGACGTGGCGCTGATGGCGGGTATGGCTTTGTTTGGGCTGGCCTCCTGGGTTACGCTGTTCCGGATAAAATTGGGCGCTTTGCTGGCCTTGCTTTGCTCGCTGGCCATGGTGCCGTGGTTGGTGCGCGTGGGCTTACGGGTATGGGATGCCAGTATAAACGCGCCGCAGGTGCTGCAGATAGTGCATGCCGCCATGGCAGTGCTGGCTTTCTTCTCGCTGGTGGTGAGCGCCCGCTATATGTTTAGCCGGGGTTCCTGGGGGGCGGGCACGGCAGCGCCGGGCTTTGTGCTGAAGCTGCTGCTGGCGCTTATACCTTTAGCTGTGGTAACAGGCTGGCTGCTGGTGATGGACAAAGTATAGAAGTATAAAAATGAGAAAAGCCCCGCCATTTAATGACGGGGCTTTCTCTCACCTTAAAACAAACTAAACTAATCTAAACTTTATCTAACCTTATTTTTAGTAAACTTACTTCTCTTTGGAGTGGCTGGCCCGGCGTGAAGCCCTCTGCTTGCCTGAAATATTCGAGGTTCTACTTAAAAAATCAGAACAAGGCTTGTATGTTAAAATATTGTTAACTATATTAGCCTTCCGATATAGTGTCTCTCTCAATTCGGGTGCAAAATTACCTGTTTGATTTCATTTCCAAAAGGAAAATATAGAAATATTTTCCGCCTTTTTCTATTGTCCCTGTCTTTGGTTTGTAACTCATTAAAATACAATGAATTGCGTGTTTCTTGTGGCTGAAAATATTTTCAGCAAGACAGGCAGAAGAGGTGTGATTATACTTGGTTGGCGTCATAACACAGGTTAGAGGCTGTTGTTGAGCCTGCAGAGGCGGGCAAAGGACAAGAAAAAAGCAGGGTTGAGGCCCTGCTTTCTGTAGTTCGATAGGGGTAGCGACCTTAAATCATTGCCACAGTTTTGTTATCTATCTGGGTGCCGTAGGTTTTCTTATAATGCACCTTGCGCTCCAGGGCGGCAATAACCGGCTCCGAAAAGTCCACGCCCTCCAGCTCGCTGGCCGTTGGCAAAGCGCCGGGGCTGAACACGTTTATCTCCATCAGCTTATCGCCCACAATGTCAAGGCCCACCAGAAACATGCCGTCCTGTATCAGCTTCGGCTTTACGAGCTCCACCAGATCCAGCATGCGCTTGTCTACCTTGGCTGCCACGGCCGAGCCGCCGGCATGTATGTTACTGCGGATATCATCGGGGCTGTTCACGCGGCGTATGGCGCAATATTTCCCTTTGTACTGTAATGCCTCACCGTTCATCACAAACAAGCGCACGTCGCCTTCCGTGGCCTCTGGCAAGTACTCCTGCGCAATCACGTAGCCGTCTCGGCTGATGGCCTCCACAATCTGGTTCAGGTTGGTAGAGTCCTTTTTCTTCACCATAAACACCCCCGATCCGCCTGAGCCCTGCAGTGGCTTCAGGATGATATTGTTTTTCTGCTCGTTAAAGAATTCTTTGATTTCCTCCTTGTCGCGGGTGATGAGGGTGCGCGGACGAACAGCTTCCGGGAAATGCTGGAAGTACATCTTGTTCACTGCGTCTGAGAGCGAGGTAGGGTCGTTGAGCACGATAACACCGTGGCGCATGGCCAGCTGACCGAAGATAATACCCGCATTCTGCGCCCAGGATCGGCCCTCCGGCTCGGAAGATGGGTCATTGCGCAGCATGAGCACATCCAGCTCGCGGGCGGTAATGCGTACTTTCTTCACCTTGTCGCTGTGGATGAAGTCAATGAACGTGGAGGGTGATTTATACTTGTGGTTTGGGTCTGCCTGCACGGCCATGGCGCCCATGTAGCCGTCGGGGTAGTAGGCCAGGTCGCCTACGCCCATCAGGTATACTGTATGGCCGGCGTTGTGCAGGCGCTGCGCCAGGAAAATAGTGGTGTATGCTGCCTTTTCTGTTTCTATATTGTTAACTACAAATCCTACTGTCATTTGGGTGTCTTTATGTTGATTGATGTGGTCGGAAGATCACAGTAAATTAAATACTGAAATACCGGTTTTTAGTTGTTCCAGCTTTGGCCTGATGCTGCTGTCGAGGAGGTAGCGCGGCTTAATAGGCATGGGGCGCAGCACATTGCGGTAGATAAGCTCCTGCACAATGGGAATATAGTCCTGCCGGATCTTACCGATGAGCAGGGGTTCCAGCTCGTTTCCTTCCTTCAGGTAGTTGAGCAGGTGCACGAGCCCACGCAAGTACACGGCGTCCTTGGTAAGTCCGCCGCCACGGTGCACGCGCATGGCCACGTTCCAGGCCGTTTCGTCATCAAAATGGTACTCGTCCTTCAGCCGCCAAAAGTTGTCTACAAAGCTGCAGCCCTTGGTAAGGTGGTACACGGCCACCACGCGTGCGGCCAGTATGCGCATGCGGTCCTGGTCCAGGCCGCCCACCAGCCACTCGCTCAGTACGGCCAGCCCCTCCTGCAACTCCTCGTAGCCGGGGCTGCCCACGTAGAGTTGGTGCAGCGGCTGTGCCTTCCCGTTAAAGTATGTTAGGATATGGGTGCCTACTTCGTGCTGGATCAAGGCCTCGGCGCGGTGGCGCGGTATCCTGGCATCGGTGCCCACGTTTAGCCTGCCTTTTGAGACGATAAGCCCCACCACATCATCACGCACATCTACACCGGAGTCCAGATCCGGGTACTGCTCTTTCAGGAAAGCGATCTCCCGCTCTGCCTGCGCCACAAACTCAGGCACAGGTATAATGTCTGGTTTGCCGCTCCGCTCCGGCTCCGGAATAGTGGCTAGTATGCCTTCGGCCACTTTCAGGAGCTGGTCGGTAACGGTGCCGTAGAGCTGCATGCTGCTGTACAGGAAATCCGGTGTATTACGGTCTGAGAGCATGGTCAGCATCTTGTCCAGCTCGTGACGCTTGTCCCGGAACAGGTAGCCCAGCGTGGGGTCATCCACCTTCTCAATAGAGATGTTATAGAGCTTGCGCTTCAGGTGGTCGGCATCGATGGGCATGAGGCGGTAGTGGAAGGTAGGCGGCTTGTTGTACTTTGCCTTCCTGAACTCGGCCCAGGCCTCGTTGTTGTTTACGGGCGTAACGAGCAGCAGGAACCGGAACTGGTCGCTTATACTTGTCAGCTGCTTGTCGATGCGCCATACCACGCGGTTTACCGACTGCCGCCCCAGCGCCTGGAAGTGCACCGGGTGGTGCGTGGTCTGCACACTCACAAAGTCGAAAACGGTTTTCTTGATGGCGTTGGCCACCTTCTCGCGGAGCGTACGCAGCAGCAGCGGGTAAATCTTGCCCGTGGTGGCGTTCCGGTAAATCGGCTTCAGCTGCAGGCCCATCATCAGGACACTGTGCTTTTTAAGGTCTTCCTCGGGCATCAGGCAAAGCGGCTCCTGAAGCAGCGGCTCGTTGCTCTCCACCTCCACAGAAGTATGGATGCGCGTCAGTTTTATACTTTGCAGCTCCTTTGCAATGGTCTCAGTCGTGGTGGGCAGGTGCTTCTCCGGGCCCAGCACCTTAAACAGCGGTGCTTCGGCAGGGTTGTCAGGGGCGGCCGTCAACTCAATGATCATAAACGCGCCGAACTCATCAGCCATGGCCCTGGCTATACTTTGCACCAGTGGGCGCAGTTCCTCGGTTTGCTCCTGGCGTGCGATGATGTAGGACGCGTTGGCTTTCAGGAAGTCGGCGGTCGGGTGGTCAGGCTCGCCGGCAGGGTGGCGGAAGAGCACCAGGAAGGGCAGGGGCCTGTCGATGTACAGCAGCCCGCCCTGCGGCAACCGGCGGTGCACCTGCTTGCCGCGCTTCAGGCTCCGGGTAATTTTCTTGATGAAGCTGTCGGTTATACTTTCGATCATGGCTTAAGCGTGTTCGGAATTTAGGGTGTGGCAACAATGCGTGAATGCTGTTTTTGAATTCATACCGTACGTCATCTTCCTGTTCCGGCTATAGTTTGCGCCGCTGGCCCGGTTGAGTTACAAACTCAACCCATGGTAAGCCACAAATTGAAAACCTGCGGCAGATTTACAGAAAATGGAACGGCCCTACCTTTGAAGGGGCAGGGGTGACTAGCATGAATAGTAAAATCTAGCATCTCTCATTCTAGCATCTCTCATTTCTGTAAAATTATACCTGGCACACCTGCGCCAGCGCCTCCAGCACGGGGCGGGTGCTTTGCTGCAGTGCCTGCCGTATCTCCTGCACCTGCGCCTGGTCAGGCTCCCCGGTCCACTCATCCATAAAGAACTTTTTAAACTCAATGCTTATCACGCATACTTTGTCACCGAAGGTCTCGTGGAGCCAGCGCATAAAATGGCCTCCCTCAAACTTTATGTTCTCGCGCACGTCCAGCTTTCGGCCCTGGTAGTTGTAGTGGCTGAGGCTGTGCATGAAGGCATCAACTACCGGCGCCCACATCTTGCGGTTCATGTTGCCTGTGCCAATATTCACCTCAGGGTTCTCTTCCGGGTTGGCGGCCGGTCCGGTGGGGCCTTCGCGGCGGTGGTTATAGGTATGCAGGTCGTACACTACCACGCAGCCATGCTCTCCTATGAGCTGGCTTAGCATTCGCTTCACATCCTCGTAAAACTTGTCGTAGCGCTTCATCGACTCCTGCGCAAGTTCCTCCGGCAGCTCCTCTTTCCATACCTTCAGGCCCCAGGCATCCTCGGGTTTGCGGTAAATGGCTTTTTCGGGTGGGCGGTTCAGGTCCAGCTCGAAGCGGGAGTAGTGCCCAATAATCTGGTTATCTGTTATGTCCACCCACTCCGCCGTAAAAGGATCCTCCTCGCGTAGCCGCTCTTCGGGCGTCAGGTTGTACAATTCTTTCAGGTTATGGCGCACCTCGTGCCCATTGTGTATGGCCGTGGCCACCAGCGGGCTGTCGCCTCGGGTAATGGTATAGTATACAGTATCTACTTTTGTCTGAGTCATAGCTTATGTTGTTGTGTACAGTTTTACCCCATCCGGCTGCTGAAGGTTATTTGCTGCTGACTCCTGGTATAAAAGCAGGCTAGTGAAGCGACATAGTATTATAAAGCAGGATAAATCGGCAAAGGCATCCGCCCTGAAATAGGTAATATGTATTTTCTAATAACATACTAAGTATGTGCAAACATCGTTTGTAAAAGAAGACCGAATTAATGTAACTTACTAATAGATAATAAAGTATAGGTATTTTATAATACTTATTCTGCCTATGACTAATCTGTACAAAACCATTCTTTTTGTTTGTGGCGTTTTTTTGGTGGGCTTGCTGATGTTCTGCCTGCGGCATGATGCCGCAACGGTTACGTTGCAGCAGTTGCTCCCGCTGGTGTTGCTGTACGGCATAGGGCTGGGGTTTGGCGTGCTCCTAAAGCCTGTGCTGGAGTAAAGGCTGCACTTATTTGCCTCAGGTGCGTACCTTTGTAACATGGCCAACCCTGAAAACCCTGCTACCAAAACCTGTCCTAACTGCGGTGCCACCGTGCCCCGCGAAGCCAAGCAGTGCCCGCAATGCGGCCAACCGCTGCCTGCCAACGGCTCCAACTGGTTCAAAAACCTGACAGCCACCGAAATCTTCCTGCTTGTGCTGGGCGGCATTATGCTGGCCATTGGGCTTGTGGCGCTGTAACCATGGGCACTTTCCGGCAACCACTTTTCTTGATTTTTCTTTTACTTGCCGCAGGCAACCAACTGCTGGAGCTTACAGGCGTTTACCTATGGCCACTGCACACGCACCTCGACGATCTGCTGGTGCTGCCCCTGGCGCTTACGGTTGCGCTTGCTGCCGAGCGGTTATACTTCAGGAACCCATACTTTGTGTTGCCGCTATACCATACTTTGCTGGCGCTGCTGCTGTTTAGCGTGGTGTTTGAAGGCTTGCTACCGTTGCTGCACCAAAAGTATACAGCCGACCCGTGGGACGTGCTGGCCTATACAACAGGGGCCTTTATTTTTCAGCGTTGGATGAACAGGCCTTTAGCCGGAGAGCGGGTGTAGCTGGTGCCAACGTGAGGCAGCAGGAGTTAAGTTAATGTAAAGTGCGGTTTTGAGAAATTCTTTTCAACCTCAAGCAACCTTTTCGGAAAAACGGCATCTTTTATGCATAATGGCTTTTGAAAAAAGATGTAACAGGAATTACTAACCCAAAAATCTATACTATGAAGATCAGTAATTTACACAAAGCGGCCTTTGGGCTTTTTATCGTTGCTTTTATGCTGCTAAACGTATCGGCGGCAATGGCGCAGGGCCTGCGGGGCAATGGGAAAGTGGCCACGCAAGACAGGGATGTATCCGGAATTAAAGGTATTGACGTTAGCGGCGGCTTTGTGGTGGAGCTGACGCAGGGCAGCAACGAAAGCGTGCGCCTGGAGGCAGAGGAAAACCTGCTTAATAACATTAAAACAGAGGTGCGTAACGGTATCCTGCACATCTACAATGATAGAGGTATCAGCTCTACCAAGGGTATGAAAGCCTACGTGACACTGAAAGGGCTGGAGAGCATCAACATCAGCGGCGGCGTGAAAATAATAGGCAACTCCAGCTTTAAATCGCCTGCCCTGAAAATGGACATGAGCGGTGGCTCTAACGTGAAACTCACCGTGGACACAAAAGAGATCAAGGCTGACCTAAGCGGCGCAAGCAAAGTAGAGCTGCTGGGCAAGGCTGACGTCCTGAACATGGACATGTCCGGGGCCTCGAAGGTGGATGCTTCGGAACTGGAGGCACGTGAGGTGAAGATACAGGCCAGCGGAGCCAGCAATGTGAAAGTTTTTGCCAAGGAGGCTTTGGATATTAACGCTTCCGGAGCATCATCGGTCTACTACAAAGGCAGCCCAAGCATCACTTCGGATGTAACGTCTGCGGCCCGTGTTGGCAAATTGTAACGAAGAGAATACAACCTGATTTACAACAAAAAAGCAGTCCTGTTTCGGGGCTGCTTTTTTGTTTCTCATCTTTTACCCAGGGGGCGCGTATAGTTTATCTGCGGAAAACAAACTTAAAACAACAGTAAAGCTATGAGTGAATCCAGGAAAACAACTAACCACAGAGAAATACAGGAGTGGGCCAAGAAGCACGGCGGCGTACCAAGGGTAGTAAAAGGCACTGAGAACGATGGTAGCGGCGAGGGTGTGCTGCGCATCCACTTCCCGAAGAAAAGCGACGACAACGGCAGTTTTGATGAGGTCAGCTGGGACGAGTTCTTTAAAGAATTTGACAAGAACAACCTGGCGCTGCTCCACGACCCCAACGGCAACTTTAACAAGCTGGTAAGCCGGGATTGATGAAACAACAGAATCGATGAAGTATAAAGCGAGAGGCCGGAGTTTTTATGCTCCGGCCTCTCGCTTTATACTTTGTTGTGTTATCCTTACTTCTGATCCTGCAGGAGCTCCAACGTATGGCTGAGCAAGGACCGGTTGCCCCAGGGGCCGTGGCTCGGCACCACCACCTTAGCTTTGGGGTAACGCTGCTGCACATGTTGGATGGCAACAGGCCAGCTTTCCAGGTCAGCATCGGCGGTGTTTCCCAGGTTCTTTGCCTGGGTATCCTTTACAAAACAGCCCCCAAAGAGAATCTTTTGCTGCGGCAGGTACACCACCACGTTATCTAAAGTATGGCCGCCGCCGGGGAAGTATACTTCAAACTTCTGCTTGCCGATGGTAAATGTGGTATCGGTGGCGAAGGTGATATCCGGTGTACCTTTGCCATTCGCAGCGGCAAGTGTGGCCGTAAGCTCTGAGGTAACCACCGGAATGCCCTGCGCCTGCACCGCCCCGATGCCGCCCATCTTGTCATCATGCCAGTGGGTGGGCACGCATACTTTTACCGGCTGCTTCAGGTTGGTTTTCACCCACGCCAGTAGCTGTTCTGTCGGTTCGTTGCCCCAGCCAGTATCAATCAGCACAACGCCATCGTTTGTGGAGACCAACAGGCCGTGCGAGGGAAACAGCACGCCATTATACTTCTGAAATGAAGTATGGACGTATACTTTCGGTGCGATTTTGGTTACCTGTATCGGCTGCTCCTGTGCCCGCAACGTAAAGGCAGGCAACAGGAGCAGCAACAGAGGTAACAGCAGTCCTTTCATCGTCAGCTAAAGTATAAATTAGCGCACTGGCACAGGCAGCACCGGCAGGCTGGCATGCCCCTCCTTGTCCATCGACTGCACGGCAAAGAAGTAGTTATCCTTAGAGTAGGGCAAAGTGGCTTTGGTATCGGTCACGTAGAAGCGCTTCTCCCAGTTCGGGCTGTTGGTTTCACGCATCAGCACGTAATAGCCAGCCGGCTTGGCTCCTTTGGCAGGGGCTTCCCACTTCAGGTCTGTTTTGTTGGTGAGTTCTGAGGTAAGTACACCTACTTTCTCCGGGGCGGCAGGGGCCCAGCCCAGGCTGGCCATACTTGCCAGGTTAACGGCCGTGTTCTTGCGCAGGTACTCAAAATCCATAAACTCGGGCAGGTCACCGTACTGCTTTCCGTCCTCCTTGCGCACATCCTGGTGCTGGTGGTCGAAATCTTCGTTCATCTCGCTCATACGCACGGCTGTAAAGCCCTGGCGGTTAAACGGCGTGTGGTCGCCGCCGCGCAGGAAGCGGTCGGACCGGTGCACCAGCACCACGTCTAACTGGTCCACGTACTTCTCGCCCACCAGCTCCATGTAGCGGGCCAGGTTACGGCTCGGGCTGTCGCTCTCGGCGCCTAAAGTTCTGCGCAGGCGGGCCTGTTCCTCGGTCTCGTTAGCGGGCACGCCCTCGCTGAAGATGCGGACTTTGGTATTGTCGTGCAGGCCGGTTTCGGCAGAGTAGGAGTTGCCCACGATGTCGTTGTTCTGCATGGCCACCAGGTTCCAGCCCTCTTTTTTAGCACGCTCAGCCAGATGGGTGGAGCCGTACAATCCCTGCTCCTCGCCCTGGAAAGCCACAAACATCAGCGTAGCCGGGAACTTCTGCGACGCCATCACGCGGGCCATCTCCATCACCATTGCCACGCCGGAGGCATCGTCGTTAGCGCCTGGGGCCTTGCTTTTGGCATCCATTACGTCGGTGGCGCGGGAGTCGAGGTGGCCGCCCACAATGATCACGCGGTCATCGTTCGGGTCGGTGCCTTTCAGGATGGCGATCACGTTGGCCATCTCCGTATCCTGCGGCACGCGACGCCCGTCGGCTTTTACGGTAAACTTGTCCATCTCCACGGTCATGCGGCCGCCGGAGGCCTGGGCATACTTCTCAAACTCGGATTTTACCCACTCACGGGCCGCGCCGATGCCTTCTTTCTTGCTGGTGGTGGTGCTCAAAGTATGGCGTGTGCCGAAGCTCACCATCTTACGCACCAGTTGCTCCAGGTTTTGGGCCGAGAGCTGGTTTATCATCTTCTTGATGTCGTCATCCTGACGCACCACTTCCTGGGCTATACTTTGGGTTGGGGTAATCAAGGGGGCACCTGTCAGCAGCAGAGCCGCCAATAGGGCTTTAAGGTTAGGATTAATAGTCATTTTAGGGTTAGATATATGATCGATGTTACAAGTTACAAAGGATATGGGAGAAATGGGAGGAGGGGAAGTATTATGCTGTTTAGCTGCGATATATCATGCCTCTCCTGGCGCAAGTGTCTGCTTGTGACTTCCATAGCGCATTGCTAGCGCGGGCTTGTAGCCCGTGCTCTTTATACTTTAGCTGCTGCTTCCTTTAACTTGAAGCAAGCTATCCTTCCTGGCAGTTGTTTATCCGCAGTCTTTCTTGCTAATCGTTTCATCTCTGGCAGTGGTGCCCTCAAGGCCGGGAGGCCTCGTCTTGGGGGTAGGGGCCCTCGATAAGGGCATCGCGCTGTGTTCCCTCCTTGCCTCGCTGCCGCTCGGCATGCCCTTGGCAGGCACCGGATCTCACAAGGCGCTCAACCCGAAGACTGGGATCGGTTTTCGATAGCTACCACTGACTGAGCTTTAACCGGACTCCCTCTCCTGTTCTGGGGGTAGGGGCCCTCGAGAAAAGAAGAGGGTTGGGGAGAGGTAAATTCCCCTCTCGGGAGGGGCTGGGGTGGGTTCATAATTCCCTAACTCCTAACTTCCATCAAGCATAACAATCACCTGCAGAACCCACCCTGAGGCCTCCGGCCTCAGTGAAGTCGGAGACTTCACATCATTTGCAGGACAGGAGTCGGGAGACTCGCGCCAGAAATAAACAGCGTAATGCAGAAGACCCTATCCATCCGGTGGTAGGACCCGGTATTGCAATCCTGTCCATCCACAAATCCTGAAAATCCTGATTCAGACAAATTAAAACGCGATTTTACAGCGCTCCTGCTGTAACAGGTGTAAGGCGTCTTCCACTTGAAGTATGGTTTTGGAGTTGGCCAGCTCGGTTTCGTAGCGACGCGAGAGTTCGCGGCGTTTGATGGCCTCCAGAAAGCGACGGCCGTCTTCGCGGGTCTCCAGGATAAGGCCGGGTACCTGCGTGGGTTTGTCGTCGTCCCCTTTAGCCACCATCGTGAAGTAGGAGGTATTGGTATGTTTTACCTTGCCGGTTTTTACGTTCTCGGCAATCACCCGGATGCCCACCATCAGCGAGGTGTTGCCCACGTAATTCACCGAGGCCTTCAGCGATACCAGGTCGCCCACCTCCACGGGTTGCAGAAAGTGCACGCCTTCCACTGTAACGGTAACGCAGTAGTTGCCGGCATGTTTAGAGGCGCAGGCATAGGCCACTTTATCCATCAAAGAGAGAAGTATGCCGCCGTGTATTTTGCCGCCGAAGTTGGCGTAGCTCGGGATCATGAGCTCGGTGAGGGTGGTGCGGGAGTAGGAAACAGGACGAAAGTTGTTATTATCAGTCATAGGTAAGTATAGCTATTCAGGAAAATCTATACTTGTTTTCGTCCCGCGCTGTTGCTTTATAGGAAGATGATGTCCTTCACTACGTTGTTGCCTGCCTCGGTATTCAGAATCTCAATCACCTTGCTTTTAGACATGTTGAGCTCGTGCTTAAGTGGGGCTGAGGTCAGTTTTACGAACAGTTTGCCGTCTTTAAAGTATAGCTGCTGCGTTTTCAGGGCGATGGGCTTGCCCATGATCTTCTCCCAGTTCTGCACCAACTGCACCTCGCTCAGTTTACCGTCCAGGCGGTAGGCCTGCATCAGCGCCTTCAGGCTTTCCCCAATCGGCTGGATGTCTGCCTTGCGTTTATCAATCGCCTCTTTCTTCTTGTAGTAGCGCACGGTTTTTATTTTTGAATGAGTGGGTGAAGGAGTGAATAATTAAGGATTCTTATCAGCAAGATAATGAGGAAACAGAAGTTATTATTTAGGTGGATGCTTTTTAGTCCATGTCCAGCCTTTAATAAAATCACATATACAGTTTGTTATCTCAATCATAAGTTCTGTGGCCTCTACTCTTAACTGGTCATCAACAAAATAATCTTCTTTACTGATCGAGAATGCTATAGTTCTTTGTTCTATATCTTTCAGTTTGGTTGAGTTAAATATGTGTTTATGGCTTAGATGTACAAAACCCGAAGTTTCTTTATAAACCCTTTTTACCCAAGGGTATTTGACAGATAATTGATCAACAAGATACCCATCATGCATTTTATTTCCTGAGATATCTTTTAAGTGGTTAATTTGCTCTCCACTTAAGACTTTCATCGCAAAATCATGTGGGTTATCTACAATCCATGCTGCAGAGAATCTAAGTAAATTATCTAGATGAAGTCTTATCAAGTGTGCAGCACAGTTAAAATTGTTAGCTCTTGTTAGAAGAACAAAACCACTTATAGTTGACAATGTCCTGTTAAGCACAGCATTCGCTAAAAGATCAAGAGGATACATGTTTTCATCATGAACCATCTCTTTTGCTGCTTCAATTACAACTTTGTCTAATGATTCTAATCTCTTTAAGCCTTCTTCTACTTTGTTGTTCATGCGCTGCAATATTTGCTAAGAGTGATGTAATTAGGCACACTAACTTACTTCTAGCTGGATTATAAGCTTCTAAAATCAAGCCTACAACTCCCCAATCACCTTCACCACTCCCTCCTTCACCTCAAATCTACGGATACTTTCCGAGAGGCCTTCGAGTATTTTATCGGTGCGCTCCAGGTGGGTGTCTGTCAGGAAGATCTGGCCGAAAGTATGGGCGGCCACCATTTGCATAAGCTTGGTGATGCGCTTCTCGTCGAGGCGGTCAAAAATGTCGTCGAGCAGGAGCAGGGGCTTGTGGTGCTGGCGCTGGTCCATCACCTCGAAGTGCGCCAGCTTCAGGGCGATGACGTAGCTTTTCTGCTGCCCCTGCGAGCCGAAGCTTTTCACGGGGTTGCCGTCCATCAGAAATACAAAGTCGTCTTTGTGCGGGCCCACGGTGGTGCGCTGCAGCGCCATGTCCTTGCGCTCGGCCTGCTGTAGTTTGTTGGCAAGGTCGCCGCCCTCCAGCTGGCTTTTGTAGGTGAGCGTCACCTCCTCGTGGCTGTCGGAGATGTGGTGGTAGTGCTTCTGGAAGATCGGCGCGAAATCCTGCAGAAAGCGCTGCCGCGCCTGCACCAGCTCCTCGCCGAAAGGCACCAGCTGCTCGTTCAGGATCTGCAGGTAATCGCGATCGAAGTAATGGCGCTCGGCAAACTGCTTCAGCAGGGAATTGCGCTGCTTCAGGATGTAGTTATACTGTATGAGCTGCTCCAGGTACACATGGTCGTACTGCGACATGAGGCTGTCGAAGTACTTGCGGCGCTCCTCGCTGCCCTCGCGGATCAGGTCAGTGTCGTAAGGCGAGATGAGCACTACCGGGAAGCGGCCAATGTGGTCGCTGATCTTCTCGTAGAGCGCCTTGTTGTGCGTTACGGTCTTTTTCTGCCCCTGCTTCAGGCTCACCTGCACCGTGTGCTTCTCGCCCGAGATATCAAAGCGCCCCTTCACCATAAAGAAGTCCTCGCCCTGTTTTATACTTTGCGCGTCGGTGCCCGGAAAGGCGCTCCTGGTCATGGAGAGGTAGTGGATGGCGTCGAGCAGGTTGGTTTTGCCGCTGCCGTTATCGCCGATAAAGCAGTTGATATGCTCCGAAAAGCTGAGCGCAGCCTCTTCGTAGTTTTTGAAAAACAGCAAACTGAGATTTTCGAGGAGCATTTAATTTCTACTTTGATATCTTTTTCCTTAATTTCGCATGCTAAACCGTTTGTGGCTTATATTTGCCGCAGTTTTAGGGGGTTAAAGCCCTGAAAGTATAAACGGACATCCTAAAAACGCACATAGACTATTACTCATGGCTGATACGAAAGATAAGGCAAAAGCGAAGTCGGCAAAGGCAAAGGTACAGGCTGAGCCAAAGTTTTCAAAGGAAACATACATGTGGTGGTATGAGTCGATGAAACTCATGCGCCGCTTTGAGGAGAAATCCGGCCAGCTATATGGTCAGCAGAAAATCAAAGGCTTCTGCCACCTGTACATCGGCCAGGAGGCTTGTGCGGCCGGTGCGGCCTCTGCTCTAGAAGAAGGCGATAAGTGGATCACGGCTTACCGCGACCATGCTCACCCGCTGGCGCTGGGCACGAGCCCGAACGCTATCATGGCAGAGCTTTTCGCCAAGGCTACCGGTTGCTCTAAGGGCAAGGGTGGCTCTATGCACATCTTCGATAAGGAAGTAGGCTTTATGGGTGGCCACGGTATTGTGGGTGCCCAGGTGCCGCTTGGTGCAGGTATCGCCTTCGCCGAGAAGTATAACAACACCGGCAAAGTATGCATTTGCTACATGGGTGATGGTGCCGTGCGCCAGGGTGCATTCCACGAGGCCCTGAACATGGCCATGACCTGGAAGCTGCCTGTGATCTTCGTGATCGAGAACAACGGCTATGCCATGGGTACTTCCGTGAAGCGTACCTCCAATGTGGTAGAGCTTTATACCTTGGGCGAGAGCTATGATATCCCTTCTGAGCCGGTTGACGCCATGGAAGTGGAGAACGTCCACGAAGCCGTGGCGAGAGCCGCTGAGCGTGCTCGTGCCGGTGAGGGCCCAACCCTGCTGGAGTTCAGAACCTACCGCTACAAAGGCCACTCCATGTCGGACCCTGCCAAGTATAGAACCAAGGAGGAGCTGGAAGACTACAAAGGCCGCGACTCTATTGAGTCAGTGAAAGCCACAATCCTGAAAAACGGCTGGGCTACAGAGGAAGAACTGGACCAGATAGACGAAAAAATAAAGCAGCAGGTGGCGGAGTCGGTGGAGTTTGCCGAGAGCTCGCCATATCCGGAGCCGGAAGAGCTGTATACAGACATTTATATTGAGAAGGACTATCCATTTATAATGGACTAAGTCGCATTTTATCAAATTATTAGGAATTAAAAGCTGTAAATTTGATGTTCAGGACCTATAGGTATTGATTCTAATTACTTTTAATTCCTACTTTTGAGGTTATAATTCATTAACACACTGATGGCAAAAGAAACAGTTAAGAACCACAGCGAGTTTGAGGAGCTGGTTGAGAACCCTGATGCACTGGCAGATCGCCTGTACGGCTCAGAGGACTTTGTGAAGAAAAACAAATCAAAGCTGCTGGGATTATTCATCGCCATCGCTGCTGTTATTGTAGGTGGTTTCCTGTACTATAACTACCGCAGCACGCAGAACGTGGAGGCACAGAACGCCATGTTCCAGGCGGTGTACTACTTCGAGGCCGACTCCCTGGGCAAAGCCCTGAACGGTGATGGCCAGAACCTGGGCCTGCTGGAAATCGCAGACGAGTATAGCAGCACTGATGCCGGTAACCTGGCAAACTTCTACGCAGGTGCAGCGCTGCTGAAGCAGGGCCAGTTTGCAGAGGCTGCAGACCGCCTGAAAGAGTTTGAGTCTGATGACTACCTGCTGCAGGCCCGCGCCTATAGCCTGACAGGCGACGCACTGCTGGAGCAGGACAAGCACAGCGAGGCTGCCGATATGTACAAGAAAGCCGCAACCCACAATGCGAACCCGTTCTTTTCGCCGCAGTACCTGATGAAGGCCGGTATCGCTTATGAGGCCGGAAACGACTACAGCGCTGCTGCTGAAGTATACGAAACGATTATCACGGACTATGTAGCTTCTGCTGAGGTTACGGATGCCAAAAAGTATAAAGCACGTGCCGAAATGCTGGCAGGTGGCGCTCAGGCTGAGTAGTAATCAAGCCTGGACCAAGTATAAAAAGCGCTTTTGCTGTTCAGGCAAAAGCGCTTTTTTATTTTATTTTGCCAACGGGGAAGTATAAATAGCCACGAAGCACACACTAGCCCCAGTAACAAACATCGAGTAACGCATAACTAATGAAAGTATGGCCACAGCATTAAAAAACCTGAGCGAGTATAGCCAGGGTAAGTTTACAGACATCTCGGAGAAGACCTTTGGCATTGTAGTGGCCGAGTGGCACGACGACATCACCAGCGTACTGTGCCAGGGAGCCGTGGACACGCTGCTGAAGCATGGCGCCAAAAAGGAGAATATCTATATCAACACGGTGCCCGGAAGCTTCGAGCTGACCTTGGGGGCGCAGTTCCTGGCCCTGCAGGAGGAGATCGATGCGGTGATCTGCATCGGCGTGGTGATTAAAGGCGATACCAAGCATGATGATTATATCAACAATGCCGTAGCCAACGGGCTTACCAACGTGGCGCTTAAGTTCAATAAGCCGGTGTCGTTTGGCCTGGTAACCACCAACACCTTGGAGCAGGCATTGGACAGAGCAGGAGGCAAGCACGGCAACAAGGGCGTAGAAGCCGCAGCCGCTGCCATTGGCATGCTCAGTTTCTAAGGCAGCATCATGATTGCAAGGTTGGTTTGAATGGGCAGGGTTGATCTATGTTTCCTAGGAGCAGGAGAGGGAGTTCTGCAAACGATTATCATCCCCCTGCCCCCTTCAAAGGGGGACTTGGAGTAAAGGCTTTGGCTATCGAAATGATCCCAGTCTTTCCGTGGGGGTAGGGCCCTCGTATAAAGAGCGCCTTTGGAGTTTTTCGGTCCCGAAGGGATTGCAAAGCGACAGCGAGCAAAGAAAAGGTCCCAGCGCGATGCGGGAAGACGAGCCCTCCCGGGCTGGAGAGAGCCAAAGCATGAGGTGAAACGAGCCGTTCGTAAGACTGAGTATAAAAGGTAGCTAGCAAGTATAGCCTGTATCAATTTATAGGAAGCGGCAGCTACAAAGTATAGCCAGAGAAGTATAAACTGAAGAAGAGCTGCAGCTAAAAATATAGCATATAAAATATAAAATATACTTAAAAACTGTAGCCAACCGTTAAACCAGGTCTGAAGCGAACACCGCTGCCTACCAGGTTCAGGAAGCCAAGGTCAAAATCATCCTCCGTGCCCGAATTAACCTTCAGGCTGCCCCCGTTTACACCCAGCCCCATAAAAATATCCACGGAGATGCCGCTATTAAAGATCCACTGGTTACCGGCAGCCACACCGGCACCTACAGGCTTATAGGTCGCTTCGTAAGTCTTGCCTTCCTCTTTGTCGTCTACTGTCAGCTTGTAATTAAGTATGCGGCCATAGCCGGCCACATATACCCCTTTAGGCGCCTGTTTGGTGTCAGATAAGTAATAGCGTACCTCTGGCGTAATGCCGTAGCCGCTGAACTCCACGTCCTTATAGGAAGCGCCTGTGGTAAAGGCTCCCAGTTGCGCACTCATGTGTGGGGCAAAGGCATACTCCAAAAAGCCTGACGCTGTTAATGCAAAGGGACTCAACACATTCGCCTTCAGCACCACGCGGCGGGGCGTTTCTGTCTGGCGCCGCACCTGCGCCGATACAGTAGACACAGCGGCCAGTAAAAATATGGCGGAGAGCAGGAGGGTAATTTTTTTCATAATGCAGATTTAAGTATTGTTTTAGAGCTGCCAAACAGGCAGCAGCAGCGCATCTGCAACTATTGTTCCAGAAACACCTAAAGCGCTGCCCATAAAAATTATTGTGGTGGCCAAGTATAAAAAACGGTTAAATAATAGCTGGCAATAGTAAAGTATAAAAGAATACTCTTATTTTTGCAGCAATTTTAGCGACTTACCTTGTTGAAACAAAGGTTTTTGGCTGAGATTTTGCAATAGTACAGAAAGTAAACTATATAGGGGCGTCTGTTGTTATGGCGGAACAGGTCTATATCACCCTTGACGCATACCTACACCTTAGTTATAAAGGTTAAATACTATATCACAGTTCTAATACAGTGTAATGAATACAAACGAAGAAAGACAGCGCTACTCCAAAGAGGACCTTGCTGAATTTGAAGAGATCATCCAGGAGAAACTGACGAATGCACGTAAGGAGGTAGCCTTTATTAAGGAAACCCTGAGCCGCCGCAACGACTCTGGAACTGATAACACAGCTTCTCCATCTAAAATGCTGGAAGACGGTGCCGATACAGCCGAAAAGGAAAGCCTGAATCAGTTGGCTTCCCGCCAGATGAAATTTATCCAGCAGCTAGAAAATGCCCTGATCAGGATCAAAAACGGCACTTACGGTGTTTGCATCGTAACAGGCAAGCTGATACCTAAAGAAAGATTGCGTGCCGTACCGCACACACAGCACTCTATTGAAGCAAAACTTCAGCGTAACGATTAGTACTTTTACCTTTGGATATACTGCAGAACCATATTCAGGCCCTGGTCTTCTGTGCCCAGTCGCCAATTAGCATCGAGGAAATCCAGCGCTGCCTACAGGAGTCGCTCGGAATGGAGGAGATACTGGTGAGCGACGTGCTGGAAGCAGTGGAGGCCATTAACGAGCGGCTGCAGGAACAAGGCTTCGCTTTCCAGATCTACGCGATCGGGGGTGGTTACCAGTTCCTGACAAAGCCCGAGTACCAGGATACGGTTAGCACTTATCTGAAACATAAATCGAAGAAGAAATTGTCAGCGTCTGCATTGGAGACGCTGGCCATTATCGCCTATAAGCAACCAGTTACCAGAAGCCAGATGGAGCAGATACGCGGCGTTGGCTGCGACTATGCCGTGCAAAGGCTGCTGGAGAAAGAACTGATCGAGATAAAAGGCAAGGCCGACACCATCGGGCGCCCGGTGCTCTATGGCACGTCGCAAAAGTTCATGGATTACTTCGGCATCAACCACATCAAAGACCTTCCGCAACTTAAAGATTTCGCCACAGAGGAAAATACCATCGGCGAAGCCGCCGACTAGCCTTTAAGGCACCCATACCCGTATTGAACTATAGTTTTACCAATTCCATTATTACTGCACAACCAAGGTACAGTAGCGATACTGCATCGATAAATACATAGCAATGGCAAAATTTAACGAAAGACCTGACCGCGATAACGCTGGCGCAGGCAGAAGAGGTGCTGACAGAGACCGCTCTGACAGACCAAGCAACGACCGCGAAGGCAAAAAAATCTTTAACAGAAGAGATAAATACGAAAGATCTGACGAGGGAAGAGAAGGACGCGGAGAGCGCCGCTCTTTCGGAGACAGGCCAGAAAGAAGAGATAACGACCGCAAGCCGTTCAACGGCGATCGTCGTGAGGGTGGCGAAAGACGCTCTTATGGCGATAGAAGAGAAGGCGGAGAGCGCCGTCCCTTTAACTCCGACAGGAGAGAAGGTGGCGAGCGCCGCAGCTACGGCGACAGGCGCGAAGGCGGCGAAAGACGAAGCTTCAACAGCGACCGTCCTAACCGCGAAGGCAGTGAGCGCCGTTCTTATGGTGACAGAAGAGAGGGAGGAGAGCGTGGAGAACGCCGTTCGTTCAACTCAGACAGGCCGGAAAGACGCGACAGCGATAGAAAAAGCTTCGGCTCTGACAGACGTGATGACCGCCGTGGAGGTGGAGATCGCCGCGAAGGAGGCGAGAGACGTTCATTTGGCGGCGATAGAAGAGAAGGCGGAGAGCGCCGTTCCTTTAACTCCGACAGGAGAGAAGGTGGCGAGCGCCGTTCTTTCAGCAATGACCGCCCGAGACGCGACGAGGGCGAGCGCCGCAGTTTTAACTCAGACCGCCGCGATGACCGCAAAGGCGGAGAAGAAAGAGGGGAGCGCCGTTTCAGCCGCGAGGGCAAGCCTTCGTTCGGTGAAAAGCGCGGCTCCAGAGAAGAGAGAGGCGTTAAAAGCTTTACTCCAAGAGGCCGTTCTAATGACCGCTTCCGTGGAAACGAGGAGGAGCCAAAAACTCCGGATTACAACCTGAACCGCTACAAGAATAACCCGCGCATCAAGAAAAGCAACCGCGAAGAAGAGGAAAACGACGGTACGATCCGCCTGAACCGCTACATCGCGAATGCCGGTGTGTGCTCACGCCGCGAGGCTGATGTGCTGATCGAGTCAGGGGAGATTAAGGTGAACGGCGAAGTAGTAACAGAGATGGGCTACAAAGTACAGCCTACCGATAATGTATACTATGGCAAGAAACTCTTGAGCCGCGAGAAGATGGTGTACGTGCTGCTGAACAAGCCGAAGGATTTCCTGACCACGACAGATGACCCGGAGGGCCGCAAAACGGTGATGAGCCTGGTGGCCAATGCCTCTAAGGAGCGCATTTTCCCGGTTGGCCGCCTGGACCGCAACACGACTGGCCTGCTGCTGTTCACTAACGACGGCGAGGTGGCGCAGAAGCTGACCCACCCATCCAACAATATCAAGAAGATTTACCAGGTAGAGCTGGACAAGCCAATCACTAAAGCCGACTACTTAAAAGTAGCCGAAGGCGTAGAGCTGGAGGACGGCAAGGCAGATGTGGACGATGTAGCGATATTGGGTGAGTCCAACAAGTTCCTGGGGCTGGAAATCCATATTGGCCGCAACCGTATTGTGCGCCGTATTTTTGAGCACCTCGGTTACGATGTGGTATCCCTGGACCGTGTGCAGTATGCTGGTCTTACAAAGAAGGACGTGCCGCGCGGAGAGTGGCGCTACCTGACTGAAAAAGAAGTGATCCAGCTAAAATACTTCATGTAAAAATGCGCAACGTCGCTATCGACATTGGAAACACCGGCACAAAGTATGGCATCTTCGAAGAAGGTGCCTTGGTGGAGCAAGGGTATTTTGAAGGGCAGGAAACTCTGCCGCCGACGCTGCTAAACCATACTTTTGACCATGCCATAGTTGCTTCGGTAGGCGTAAGTGCACAAAGTATAAAGGAGAGGCTGTCTGTGACGGGTAAGCTATTGGAGCTAACCCCGCAGGCAGCCTTGCCTGTTATAAACCTCTACAAAACGCCCCAGACCCTAGGGGCCGACAGGATAGCCGCGGCCGTGGGGGCAAATTTCCTCTTTCCGGGGCGCAACTGCCTGGTGTTTGACGCCGGCACCTGCATTACCCATGATTTTGTGGATGCGCAAGGGCAGTACCACGGGGGCGGCATAGCGCCAGGCTTGCAGATGAAATTCAAGGCCTTGCATACTTTTACCAAGCGTCTGCCGTTAGTACAGCAAATTGATGAAAATTTTCCGTTGACGGGGCAAAGCACGCAGGAGTCTATTTTGAGCGGCGTATTGGCCGGTAGCGTGGCCGAACTCAATGGCCTTATCCAATCTTATTCAGAAAAAGCTGCAGATTTAGTGGTTATACTTTGCGGGGGCGATGCAGGATTTTTTGAAAGTAAATTAAAAGGGCGCATCTTTGCAATTCCTGAATTGGTCTTGATCGGGCTTCACAGAATTTTGACACATAATGTATAAGACACTCCGAGTACTGATAGGCTTTGCGGCTCTATGTGTGGCACATGCCTCACAGGCGCAGCTTATTGGCAATACGCCCTACTCACGCTATGGTGCGGGCGAGATCAACGAGAACTATGGCAGCATACGTGGGGCCGGTATGGCAGGCGCAGGCATCAGTGCCGGCAATAGCTTCCAGCCCAACATCGCCAACCCCGCGTTGCTATACTATAACAGCATCACCAACTTCGACTTTAGTGGTGCCGGGCAGGTTAAAAACATAAAAAGCCAGCAGGCATCGCAGTTCGACGGAAACGCCAATTTGTACAACCTGTCGCTGGTGGTGCCAATTTCCAGGCGCTGGAGCACTGCCGTGGGGCTGCGCCCTTTCTCTACCGTAAACTACGAGATCAACGCATCCTCTGAGGTAGAAGGCAATCCGCAGGCCGAGATCATGCGCCGTTATACAGGCGAAGGCGGCCTTTCGGAAGTATACTTTGCACATGGCATCAGGCTGTTCGGAGGCCTTACCATAGGTGGTAGCGCATCTTATATATTCGGCAACACCATCACCGAAACCTCAAGCACGGTGCAGGACCCTGAGCAGGCGAGCGCCGCATTGGTAAGCGTAACGCAGGTAGACCGCACCACTTACAGAGACTTCGTTTACCGCGGTGGCATTAACTACAGGCAAAAACTGAACGACAAGCTGCACATGAGCGTAGGCGGTGTGTACAGCTTTGCCACCGACCTGGATGCCGAGCGCGATATCTCGTATGAGCGCAGAAGCCCGGACGGCAGCCCTCTGCCCGGCCTGGACGGCAGTGCGCTTATCATAAACCAGGACACCGTTAGCAGCTCAATTCACCTGCCAGCCAACTGGCGTGCCGGTGTGAGCTTGGATAACGGCAGTAACCTGACTATTTCAGCTGACTTCATCACCCACGAGTGGTCAAAGTATAAAGGTTTTGATGGCGACAACGATAACCTGAAAGACAGCTACAAAATTGCCCTGGGCGGCGAGTACACGCCAAATGCCAACGCCATCGACAGCTACTTTAAGCGCATTACCTACCGTGGGGGCCTATATTACAACGATACACAGTTCCAGTTGAACGGAGAAGACATAAAAGACCTTGGCGTGACAACAGGATTCACTTTCCCGCTGGGCCGTGGCACTATGTATGATCTTTATTTGTTAAACGTATCGTTGGGCTATGGCCAGCGCGGCACTACGGATAGCGGCCTTATCAAGGAAGATTATTTCCAGTTCGGGCTAGGCTTTACGGTAAACAGCCGTTGGTTCCTGAAGCGCCGCATAGAGTAGAAAACAAGTATAGCTAAAGTATAAAGGCCGTTCTTGGAGCGGCCTTTTTTATGGTAGATACCTACCCCATCACAAATCGCACAAAAATTGCTAACTTCACAGAAACCGAAGTGTAAAATACCGATGCGAGACGCATTTATAGCCCTGCTGCTGATAGTGTTCGCTATTGCCGGCTTTGGCTGCAAACGAGACATCAAGAACCCCGACGAGGAGGAGCGCTATACCGGCCCAACCATAGAGAACCACGATGTAACCACGCTTTACAGCGACTCTGCCAAGCTGCTGATAAAGCTGCAGGCCCCGGTGCAGCAGGAGTTTGAGGAGGGCGATGGTGTGTTTCCGAAGGGTTTTTATGTGGAGTTTTATGATGAGCAGGGAAACCTGGAATCTACGCTGCGTGGCAACCATGGTAAGCAGGACCCTAGAAAGAACCTGTACTACGCCAGGGGCAACGTGGTGGTAAACAACCTGAAGAAGAAAGAGAAGCTGGAGACGGAGGAACTGTACTGGGACCGTAAAAAGGCTAAGATCTACACCGAAAAGTTTGTGAAGATCACTACTCCCGAGGAAATCCTGACGGGCAAAGGCCTCACGGCTAACCAGGACCTGTCGCGCTACTCTATCAAGAAGGTTACGGGCAAGTTTAATTTTAGCGAGGAATGAACCGACGGCTCACTTACATAATCCTGTTGTCGCTGGCCTTTGTGGCCATGGTGATAGGTGTGCACCGCAGCATAGTGGAAGAAGACATAGCAGGCAATTACTGGATCTTTATGATCGGTTTTGTGTTTTACATCCTGTACAACTATGCTAAAAAGAAAGACAAGGCCTGATTTGTTTGTGTCTGATAAACCATGATAGACCCCAGTCAGATCATACTATTATGCGCAGCCCTTTTGTTCTCGGCCTTTTTCTCGGGTATCGAGATGGCCTTTATGGCTGCCAATAAGATTCAGATAGAGCTGAGCGATAAGAACGGCGTGCTCTCGGGCCGCATTCTGTGGCACCTGCTGCAGCACCCGGCCCGCCTGATGGGCACTACCCTGATCGGCAACACCCTGGCGCTGGTGCTGTATGGTTTTGGCATTGCCGGCGTGCTGTACCCACTGCTCTCCGCCTACTTGCCCGATCCGCTGCAGAGCACCCTGCTCATACTTATACTTCAGATCTTTATTGCCTCGGTGGTGGTGCTGCTTACCGCAGAGTTCTTGCCGCGCAGCCTAGCGGCCATCAACCCGAATAAAATGCTGCAGGTGCTGGCGGTGCCAATACTGCTTATGTATTACCTGCTGTGGCCGGTGGTGGTCCTGATCATGGGGCTGAGCAAATGGGTAGCCGAGAAAGTGTTTAAGATCGAGTTTTCGGAGGAGAAGCCCATGTTTGGCTCCACTGATCTCAACGCTTTTATTAAAAACCGCCTGTACCACCCTGAGCAGGAACACGCCCCGGAGGTAGACCCGGAGATATTCCATAATGCCCTGGAGTTTAAAACCGTGAAGGTGCGCGAGTGCATGGTGCCACGCACCGAGATAGAGGCCGTGGAGGTAAGGGAGTCGCTGGAGACGCTGCGCGAGGCTTTTACCAGTACCGGCCACTCGAAGATACTGGTGTACGAGGACGGCATCGACAATATTATAGGCTATTGCCACCAACTGGACATGTTCCGGCAGCCGCAAAGTATAAAAGAGGTACTGGCGCCGGTAAGTATGGTGCCTGAGAGTATGTTGGCCAGCGAGCTGTTTGTGAAGTTTGTGTCGGAGCACCGCAGTGTGGCTGTGGTGGTGGATGAGTTTGGCGGCACCTCCGGCATCGTGACCGTGGAGGACGTGATAGAGGAGATACTCGGGGAGATACAGGATGAGTACGACGTGAATGATGGGCTGCTGGAGCAGGTGATACCAGACAAGGGCATGTACATCCTGAGCGCGCGCCACGAGATAGATTACCTGAATGAGAAGTATGAACTGGACCTGCCCGAGGGCGACTACGAAACACTGGGCGGGCTTTTCTTCTCCGTGTTCGGGGAGATACCCATGCCGGGCGACAAAGTAGAGGTTCCACCCTTCACCATCACGGTGCTGACGATGGACGAGAACCGCATCGATGCCGTGAAGCTGCTAAAAAACACAGAGTTTCAGGCAGATGCAAAAGGCTAAACAGAAAGATAAAAATTTTGAATTTTAGCCTTATTAACCTTATTTTGCACAATCCTTTTATAAGTTACATAAAGAATGGCATTAATTAACAAGATTAGAGAGAAGTCTGGTTGGGCTGTAGGCGCCATTGCCATCGGGCTTGGTGTATTTGTGGTAGGCGGCGACCTGCTGGGGCCAAACTCAAGGCTGCTGGGCAACAATGCAAACACAGTAGGCGAAATAGCCGGCGAGGAGATTGACTACCAGGAGTTTGACAATGTACTGCAGCAGGTAAAGGCTGATTATGAGAACCGCGTTGGCCGTGCTGCCTCTGAAGGCGAACTAGCGATGCTGCGCGAGCAGGCCTGGAACCAGCTAATCTTTAAGATTGCCCTGGAAAAGGAGTATGACCGCCTGGGCCTGGAGGTAACAGACGAAGAGCTGGCCGACATGGTGCAGGGCAACAATATACACCCGGCCGTAATGCAGGCCTTTTCCAATCCGCAGACTGGTGAGTTTGACCGTAACCAAGTGGTGCAGTACCTGCAGAACCTGGACCAGACCGGCACACGCCCGATGTGGGTTAGCTTTGAGCAGAGCATCGCGGAAGACCGCCTACAGAGCAAGTTTGCTAACCTGATCAGCAAAACAGTTTACGTTACTACTGCCGAGGCGAAGAACTTTTATAAGGCGCAGAATGCTGCTGCAAGCATGAAAGTGCTTTTTGTACCTTATGGCACTGTTTCAGACTCTGCTGTGAAGGTAACGGATGCGCAGCTGAAGGATTACTACGAGCGCAACAAAGAACTTTATAAAGTAGAAGATGGCCGTACCGTCGAGTTTGTGACCATTCCGGTGACAGCCTCTAAGGAAGACAGCACCTACTATAACGAGGAAATCGCAACGATTACAAAGCAGTTTGCAAGCGCAACAAACGACTCTGCTTTTGTTAACGCAAACTCTGATGTGCCTTTCAACGGAACGTATGTAACGCCTGGCGACCTGCCAGAGGAGCTGCGCAAGCAACAGCCGCTGCAGGAAGGCAAAGTATACGGCCCTTTCACCAATAACAATTCAGTAGCACTGTTTAAGGTAACAGATGCCAAAACCGCTGAAAAGAGCTCTGCCAGAGCAAGCCATATCCTGATCCGTCCGGAAAGCGACACGCCAGAGGCGAAAGCCGCTGCCAAAGCCAAAGCGCAGGATGTGCTGACTCAGATAAAGAACGGTGCTGACTTTGCTCAGATGGCCGTACAGCATGGCTCAGATGGCACTGCATCCCGTGGTGGCGACCTAGGCTGGTTCCCGGAAGGCCAGATGGTGCCGGAGTTCGATAAAGCTATTTTCGGCTTTAACGGCAAAGGCCTGCTGCCAAATCTGGTAGAGACAGAATATGGTTACCACATCGTGAAGGTGACGGAGCCTAAAACAAAGGAGACATACAAGATAGCCGCCGTAGAGCGTACTATTGAGCCAAGCGAAACAACCCGCGATGCAGCTTACGCCGTGGCCGACGAACTGGCCGGCACAAGCGGCAGCACAGAGGAGTTCCGCAGTAACCTGGAGGCTAACAAGTCGCTGGTGAAAGAGGAGGCAGCCAACATCGGTAAAAACCAGGTGCTGGTAAACAACCTGGCAAGCGCCCGCGAACTGGTTCGCTGGACGTATGCAAAAGACACAGAGGTGGGTGATGTATCCCCAGTATTCGAGATAAACGACCAGTTTGTGGTGGCTACGCTTACCGGCAAGCGCGAAAAAGGATATGCCTCTATCGAGGATGTGCGCGATGAACTGACTGCAGCCGTGCGCGACGAGCAGAAGGCGAAGCAGATTATGGCGAAGCTAGAGGGCCAGAAAGGCTCCCTGGACCAGATTGCCTCAGCCTATGGTTCGGATGCCATGGTGAGAACTGCTGATAACGTGACATTTGCTTCAGGGTCTATCCCGGGTGTGGGTGTGGAGCCAAAGGCAGTAGGTAAGGCTTTCGGCCTAAAGCCGGGCGCCCGTACTGCTCCGTTTGAGGGTCAGGCCGGTGTGATGATCGTAGAGTTGACAAACCTTAACGCAGCACCGGAGATCGATGATTTCTCTAACGTGAAACAGCAGATTCTGACTACACGCGCAGGCCGTGCCGAAACGCAGGCTTTCGAGGCCATCAAAGAAAAATCTGAGATCGTAGATAACCGCGTTCGCTTCTTCTAAGCCAGCCGGTATACTTCATACAAGAGCCGCTCCCTAAAAAGAGTGGCTCTTTTTTTATGCAGGAAAGTATAACAGCCGCATGCTGCCAAAATCATCCCTCCCAAATCAAACTGATTGAGTATATTCATAGTTAGAAGAGAGGGGGACATACAGAGGCGAACAGGCTTTTCGTTTTATAGAAACTATGCGCAGGAACATACTTTATACTTTACTGCTCTCGCTGTTGGTGCTGCTGTCGGCCCCGGCGGCCCGGGCCCAACAGCAGCAGGACCTGGAGCTGGCACGGCAGTACTTCAGCCAGGGCGATTACGACAAGGCAGAGGAGCTGTACGGCAGGCTGATTGAGGACCAGCGGCTGTTCCATGCCGTTTACCCTGATTACCTGAAAACCCTGCTGGCCCAGCGCAACTACAAGGAGGCGGAGAAGCTGGTGAAGAAAACAATCAAGCGGTTTCCGGATAACCCGAATCTGGAGGTGGACCTGGGGCGCGTGTACCAGGCCTCCGGCAACAAATCTGCTGCCGAGAAGCAGTTTGGCAAGCTGCTGGAAAGTATGAACCCTGAGGCTGCGGTGGTAATAGCCAATGCCTTTATGCAGCACGAGATGTACGACTATGCCGAGCAAGCCTACCTGCGCGGCCGTCAGCTCATCAAAGACCCTACAGCCTATACCCGCCCACTGATTGCGCTGTATGCTTACCGCCAGAAAACCGACAAACTGATACCAGAGGTGCTGAACCTGCTGCAGGAGAATGAAAGCGAGTTGGGGTATGTGCAGAGCCGCCTGCAAAATAGCCTACAAGACGAGAAAAGCGCAGACCTGCTGGAGAAAGAGCTCATCCTGCGGGTGCAGCAGAACCCTGATAAGCTGGCTTACAATGAGATGCTGATTTGGCTATACATTCAGCGGAAAGACTTTTACAGCGCCCTGATGCAAGCCCGTGCTGTGGATAAGCGCACCCGTACCGGCGGCACCCGCGTGATGGAGTTGGGCGCCATCAGTCTGAAAAACGATGATTATGAGGGAGCCATAGAGGCCTTCCGGTACATCGTGGAGGCGTATCCGGAGGGGCCATACTATTTGGTGGCGCGGCAGCGGCTGATAAATGCCCGTGAGGAGCAGGTGGAGAGTACTTTCCCGATTGATAAAGAGCAAATACAGGCCTTGATTACGGACTATGAAGCGCTGCTGAGCGAGGTGGGTCGGCGGCCGGAGATGGTGGAGGCGCTGCAGCATATGGCTGGTTTATACGCCTTCCACCTGGATGAAAAGGAAAAAGCTATCTCCCTGCTGCAAGAGGCCATCAACGTGCCACGTGCCGACCCCAGCCTTATAGCCGATAGTAAACTCACGCTGGGGGATATCTACCTGCTGAAAGGGGAGCCGTGGGAGAGTACGCTGCTGTACTCGCAGGTGGAGAAATCGCATAAGGAAACGCCGATAGGGCATGAGGCCAAGCTACGTAACGCCCGCCTGAACTACTACAAGGGCGATTTTGAGCTGGCGCAGGCGCACCTGGATATCCTGAAGATGGCCACGAGCCGCGAGATCGCCAACGATGCCATGGACCTGAGCCTGCTGATAACCGACAATACCGGCTTGGATACCTCCACCGTGGCGATGGAAGAGTACGCCGCCATTGACCTGCTTATTTTCCAGAACAAGATGCAGGAGGCCTTAACTGCGCTGAATGCCATGCTGCAAAAGTATCCCGGCCATAGCCTCACCGATGAGATATACTTTCAGAAGGCTGCTATTTTTGAGCGGATGGGGGAGTTTAATAGGGCGGTAGAGAGCCTGCAGAAGATTGTGGGCAACCCGCAGTACGATATCCTGAGCGATGACGCCTTGTATCGCATGGCCTATATTTACGAGGAGAACTTGAACGATAAGGAGAAGGCGCAGGAGCTTTACAATGAGCTGCTGGTAAAGCACCAGGGCAGCATCTATGCGGCGGAAGCCCGAAAGCGCTTCCGTAACCTGCGCGGCGACAAACTCAATTAAGCTCTCTTAGGAGAAGAAAATAAAGAGGATAAGTATAAAAAGTATAAAGAACCCATACATGATCAGGTCCAGGGAATAATTTTTATACTTTTTAAAAAGTTCTCTGAATCGTTTCACTATTAATCCTGTTAATCAGGGCAAAAGTACGAAAATAACCGCGAAGGTAAATGAGGCTCCTGCAGGTGCGGGTTAATTTAGCTACCTTTGCGCCACGACACAAGTATAGCGGCACAGTTAGAGTTTATGGAGAAAAGGTGGGTTATCAGCCAGGAGGCACCGGCAGAGGTAGTACAGCAACTTACAGAGGAGCTGAAAATCAGTGCTACCTTAGCTTCCATACTTTGCCAGCGCGGTATCTGCACCTTTGATGAGGCTAAACATTTTTTCCGCCCATCCCTGCTGGACCTCCACGACCCTTTCCTGATGAAGGACATGGACCGCGCCGTGAACCGCCTGAACGAGGCCCTGCACCGCAACGAGAAGATTCTGGTGTACGGCGACTACGACGTAGACGGAACCACCTCTGTGGCCCTCATGTATGGCTTCCTGCGCAACTATACTTCCAATATCGACTTCTACATCCCCGACAGGTATAAAGAAGGCTACGGTGTATCGAGCCAGGGCATTGAGTGGGCGGCGGAGCATAACTTCACGCTCATCATCAGCCTCGACTGTGGCATTAAGTCTGCGGATAAGGTGGCTTACGCATCCGAAAAAGGCATCGACTTCATCATCTGCGACCACCACCTGCCAGATGCGGATATTCCGAAGGCAGTGGCCGTGCTGGACCCGAAGCAGGTAGATTGCCCGTATCCATACAAAGAGCTTTCGGGTTGTGGCGTGGGCTTTAAGCTACTGCAGGCTTTTTGTATTCAGAATGATATTGAGCAGGAGGAAGTCTATAAACTGCTGGACCTGCTTGTGGTAAGTATAGCCGCCGATATTGTGCCCATTACCGGCGAGAACCGCATTCTGGCATACTTTGGACTGCAGCACCTGAACGGACCGCAGCCGATGCGGCCTGGTTTGGAAGCCCTTAAAGAGCTGGCGGATATCCGCAGCGAGATGGACATCACCAGCATTGTGTTTGGCTTTGCCCCGCGCATTAACGCTGCCGGCCGTATGGGCGATGCCAAGAACTCAGTACGGATGCTGCTGGCCCAGACCAAGGAAGAGGCCTTTAAAATGGCCGACATCATAAATGAGTCTAACAAAGCCCGCCGCGACAAGGACAGCAATATTACCAAAGAGGCGCTGCAGATGATAGAGCAGGATGATTTTCTGCGCTCGGCTAACTCGACAGTGCTTTTTAAGGAGACCTGGCATAAAGGTGTGATCGGGATTGTGGCCTCGCGCTGCATCGAGCATTACTACCGCCCTACCATTATACTTACCCAATCTAACGGCAAGGCTTCCGGCTCGGCCAGATCGGTGCATGGCTTTAACGTGCACAATGCCATTGAGAGCTGCTCAGACCTGCTGGAGCAGTTTGGCGGGCATATGTATGCGGCAGGCTTAACGCTGCCTGTGGAGAACGTACAGGCGTTTAGAGAGCGGTTTGAGGAAGTGGTGGCCAGTACCATTACCGCAGAGCAGAAGATCCCGCAGATCGAGATAGACGCGCCGCTTAACCTGAAGCAGATCACCCGTAACTTTTACAACATTGTGCGGCAGATGGAGCCATTCGGCCCCGGCAACATGCGCCCTGTGTTTGTGTCGGAGTGCGTGTATGATACCGGCAGCGTGCGTGTGGTGGGCGACTCACACCTGAAACTGCGCCTGACGCAGGACGGCTTCACCAGTATCGACGCGATCGGTTTCGGCCTCAGCGATTATTATGACAGGATCAGCAAAGGCATTCCGTTTGATGTATGTTATACAATTGAGGAAAACATCTTCCGGGGCGTCATTACGCTGCAGCTCCGCATCAAAGACATCCGCATAAAATAAAAAAGGCTCATGACCAGCTTTGAATGCTTTGCTTCTGGTTCATACGGGGGGTAACTACTCATTACTAGGAGTAGCGTGAAGTAATCAATAAGGAGGAGAAATTTCTGTTACACTATGTGATCAGCCTCATCAACACCTCTACTCCACCAATGAGGTATAAGGCTAGTGCAGAAAGTACAAGTGATATAGCCGCTGCGCCCCATTCAAGAGTTCTCCTGAATGTCCTTTCTTCAAGGCTTAAGTCGGAGAAGTCGTGGATATCCAACTTTTCTAGTTTCTTCTTTTGTTTTGTTTTAGTGAAGGGAGCGTTTTTCAGTTTCAACATCTATATATGGCTTTTCAAAGTCATACTTGAACCTAATAGATATAGTTTAATTTTAATATAAAAGTAGCCGTCACTTGGCTATACGGCTATAAATTACATGTAATAAATGCAGTAGGCTATACAAACGAGAAGGCTCCCGGTAAAGGAGCCTTCTCGTTTATTAAAAGTATAAATTCTTTAACTGAAGTATAAACCTATACTTACGGCAGTGGCTGCAGGTGCTTTAGCTGCGAAAGCGGGCTTTCGCGGTCGTAGCGGTTATGGGCCATGAACTCCGGCACACACAGCAGGTTCAGCTGCTCGAAGTCGCCGGCAAAGAAGTTAATGTCCACGGCTGAGTTAATGCCGGCAATAGAGCCGCGGTCGGTGAACTGCCAGAACATCCAGCTGTCGGTGTGGTGAATATCAGGCTTTACGTCGCTGTAGCGGGCAATCCAGAAGTGGTAATCGGGGAAGTAGCCCTTCAGGTAACGGCGGTAATAGTTCTGGCCGGTGTAGATGATCGGGCGCACACCGTAGTGTGCTGTTACCGCCTCCAGCCAGGTACGCACATCCTTGCGCAGTTGCTCAGGGGTAAGCTCCCTGTCCATCACCTCCAGGTCAAGCACAGGAGGCAGATCACCGGGTTCAATCGTTACCGTGCTTGTAAACAGCTCTACCTGTCTTGCTACCGGAATCTCAGGCTTATAGAAATGGTAGGCACCGCGCTTGATGCCATGGCGCTTCGTCTCCTCCCAATTGCGGGCAAAGAATGGATCCTGCTTGTAGTCTCCTTCCGTGGCCTTTATAAACGAGAAGGATACACCTGACTGACTTACCATATCCCAGTCTACTTCTTTCTGCCATCTCGAAACATCAATTCCCCTCACTACGGCAGCACTGTTGCTGCTATTGCTAGCAGAAGCGGCTTTAGGGTTATTGTTGTCGGTACCCGTGGCTGCTGCCACAGCTATGCTGCCGCAAACCAACAGGCCCGAGAAGGCAAGCCTCCGGCAGGCTGAAAGGAGTAAATGTAATGTCATAAAGTAAGGTTGTAGATTGTAAGCGTGTATCAAATTAAATATTAATCTTACATCAAACAATACCTGATAATAAGGATTATATAGTTTGTTGATTTTATTTTAATAGTAATCTTCTAATATATATAAAGTGTAATATGGAGCTTTGCTAACTGGCATGCACGTTGCAGGATGCCGGCTTTATGCGTAATTTAGCCACGATGATACTGAGAGCCGAACACCTGATAAAGAAGTATAAATCCCGCACCGTTGTAAATGATGTGAGCGTGGAGGTAAACCAAGGCGAAATTGTGGGGCTTTTAGGCCCGAACGGAGCCGGTAAGACTACCTCTTTCTACATGATCGTGGGCCTTGTAAAGCCAAACTCCGGAAGGATCTTCCTGGATGAGGAGGATATAACCGACCTGCCCATGTATAAGCGTGCCCAACGTGGCGTAGGTTACCTGGCGCAGGAGGCATCGGTTTTCCGGCAGCTGACGGTGGAGGAGAACATCCTGTCGGTGCTGGAGATGACGAATTTGCCGAAGCAGGCACAGCACGAGAAGGTGGAGGAACTGCTGGAGGAATTCTCGCTCACGCACGTGCGCAAGAACAAAGGCATTGTGCTGAGTGGCGGTGAGCGCCGCCGCACCGAAATTGCCCGTGCCTTGGCCGTAGACCCCAAGTTCGTGCTGCTGGATGAGCCCTTTGCCGGCGTAGACCCTATTGCCGTGGAGGAGATACAGAGCATCGTGGCCAAGCTCAAGAACAAGAACATCGGCATCCTCATCACCGACCACAACGTAAACGAGACCCTTTCCATTACCGACCGGGCTTACCTGCTGTTTGAGGGCAAGATACTGAAAGCAGGCACTGCCGAAGAACTGGCCGCCGACGAACAGGTGCGCCGGGTATACCTGGGCAAACACTTCGAATTAAAGAGAAAGATCTAGTCTTTAGTAGGTATATTACAAGGCTAATGTTTGCAAATGCAGTATAAGGAAAGGCTGTTTAACCCTTTAGCCAATTTACCTTGGAGATAATAAATTCAATTATTACGTGGGTGATGAAGAAGCGGATCCATGACATTGATCTGTTTCGTAAGTACCCGCATGAGGTGCAGTTGGAGCTGTTTCAGGACCTGATCAGCACGGCCAAGGGCACGGAGTGGGGTAAGAAGTATGGCTACAGTGATACACTGAGCGTACGTGAGTTCCAGGAGCGGGTGCCCATCAGTACCTACGAAGACCTGTACCCATACATTGAGCGGGTGATGAAGGGGGAGCAGAACCTGTTGTGGCCCTCCAAGATCGAGTGGTTCGCCAAATCATCGGGTACCACCAACGCCCGCAGCAAGTTCATACCCGTCAGCCCGGAGTCTTTGGAAGACTGCCACTACAAGGGCGGCAAGGATATGCTCTCCATCTACGTGAACCTGTACCCTGACACCAAGCTGTTCACCGGCAAAGGCCTCTCGATTGGCGGCAGCCATCACCCCAGCGAACTAAACGCCAATGTAAGCTGCGGCGACGTGTCGGCGGTGATCATGCAGAACCTGCCGATCTGGGCCGAGGCCATCCGTACCCCACCGCTCAAAATCGCCCTGATGGACAAGTGGGAGGAGAAGATAGAGAAGATGGTGGAGGTGACGGTGAAGGAGAACGTGACCAGCCTGAGCGGCGTGCCCACCTGGACCTACGTGTTGCTGAAGCGCATACTGGCTGAGACGGGCAAGAGCAATATCCTGGAAGTTTGGCCAAACCTGGAGCTTTTCACGCATGGGGCTGTGGCTTTTGGCCCGTACCGCCAGCTGTTCCGCGATATCATTCCGTCGGATAAGATGAACTACCTGGAAGTATACAATGCCTCGGAGGGCTTCTTCGGCATACAGGACCAGGCAGGCACCGAGGATGAAATGCTGCTGATGCTGGACTACGGCGTATATTATGAGTTCATCCCGATGGATCAGTTTGACGAGGAGCAGCCTACCACCCTGACGCTGGACCAGGTGGAGCTAGGGAAAAACTATGCCCTGGTGATCTCGACCAATGCCGGCCTGTGGCGCTACAAGATCGGGGATACAGTTCGCTTTACCAGCCTAAGCCCGTACCGTATCAAGATTTCTGGGCGTACTAAACACTTCATCAATGCCTTTGGCGAGGAAGTGATCGTGGAGAATGCCGAGGAGGCCATTACCAGCGCCTGCAGCGCTACCGGGGCTGTTATCTCTAACTTTACGGCAGCACCGGTTTACCTGGAGAGCGACAAGCGCGGTGGGCACGAGTGGCTGATCGAGTTTGAAAAAGAACCAAACGACCTGAAGCGCTTCACCCAAGTACTGGACGAGAAGCTGCGTGAGGTAAACTCCGACTACGATGCCAAACGCCAGAACGATATCGCCCTGCAGGCCCCGCTTGTACACTCCGCCCCGAAAGGCACGTTCCTGAACTGGCTCAGCCACAAAGGCAAACTGGGCGGCCAGAACAAAGTGCCGCGCCTCAGCAATACCCGCGTGTACCTGGAGGAGATCATGCAGGTGAATGGGCTGTAGAAAGGTTCCGGATAGGGGATGTCCGGCCCCTCCGCTGTTCCGGGCATCCTTATCCGCGTACCCATACTTGCCAGTTTATATTTTCTTTACCTCCCCTTCTGGCGCAAGTCTTCAGACTTGTGTCCTTTTAGGGTGTTGAGTTTGTAACTCAACTGGCTCGGAGAGCCATCGTTTATGCTTTGGCCATACGATATACCTGTCCATTCATACTTTCGCTGTTCCGGACATCTCTGTCCGGAACCTCTCTGCCGCGGACTCCTAGTCCGCATACTTTGTACTTCCCTAGCCGCTGCTTCCTACAATTTGAACCAAGCTATCCTTGCTAGCTGCTGCTGAGGCTCCCTCCAGCCCGGGAGGGCTCGTCTTTGGGCACCGCGCTGGGAGCTTTTCTTTGCTCGCTATCGCTTTGCAATCCCGCTCTCGCGGGACCGAAAAACTCCAAAGGCGCTCAACCCAAAGACTGGGATCAGTTTTCAATAGCCATTGCTATACCACTTGAACCGGACTCCCTCTCCTGTTTTGGGGGTAGGGGCCCTCGAGAAAAGGAGAGGGCTGGGGAGAGGTGAAATTCCCCTCCTCGGGAGGGGTTAGGGGTGGGTTTACACCTTCGCACAGACAGGTTGCTACCTGCCCGCACTACGACTCTAAGGCCGCATTACTGGAAAGTATAAAACAGTAGCCCCGGCAAGTATAAACCTGCCGGGGCTCTGTTGCTAAAGTATAAATCTGTGCTTTCTACTCCAGGAAACTACTCATAAAGCCACCTTCTTTATTCGCATTCTCGCCGCGCGGCATCAGCGCCTCGATCAGCTTCTTCACCGGCATGGATTGCAGCCACACACGGCCGGTGCCGCGCAAGGTGGCCAGAAACAGTCCCTCCCCGCCAAAGATCATCGACTTTAAGCCACCGGCGCGCTGCACACTGAAGTCTATACCTTCCTCAAAGGCCACCACGCAGCCCGTGTCTACACGTAGTGTCTCGTTGTTCAGCTGCTTCTCCACTATCGTACCGCCGGCGTGCACAAAGGCAAGGCCGTCTCCCTGCATTTTCTGAAGTATAAATCCCTCGCCGCCGAAGATGCCTGAGCCCAGGCGCTGGTTAAAGTGGATGCTGAGCTTGGTGCCCAAAGCCGCCGCCAGAAACGCATCTTTCTGCGTAATGAGTGTGCTGTTGCGGGTGGTGCTGAGGTCAATCGGGAGAATCGTGCCAGGGTATGGGGCTGAGAAGGCCACGCGGCTCTTGCCGTGGCCACGGTGCGTAAAGTGCGTCATAAACAGCGACTCGCCTGTAATCAAACGGCTGCCTGCCGATACCAGTTTCCCGAAAAAGCCCTGGCTGGGGTTAGAGCCGTCACCCATCTTTGTTTCGAAGTCGATGCCTTCCTCCATGTACACCATGGCGCCAGCCTCGGCTATTACCGTCTCGTTCGGGTCCAGCTCTATCTCCAGTACCTGAATGTCGTTACCAAAAATCTTGTAGTCGATTTCGTGTGAGTTTCTCATAGTTGTAGTCTTGGGTTAGTGATGGTTCTAAGATAGCTAAAAATTAAAAACAAAGGCAGAAGAGGGATCCTATGCACGGCCGCTTCCTCTTCTGCCTCTATGTACTTTATTGAATCGGAAGTAGCACTAATCCTCCTCATCCTCCTCCTCTTCGCCTTTTTTGCGGCGGCGGGTCTTAGGCAGGCTCTTGTCGTCCTCCTCGTCAGACACGGCGTTGGTGTTGCGCACAAAGTCCTCGTCTGTTTCCTCTGTCTCCTCGCTCTCCTCCACATGAAAAGCCTCCTCCTCCTCCCGCTTGGCCTTCTCGGCGGCATCGCGCTTCATCAGCTTCTTATCGTCCACGTTCTGGTTCAGGAACTCGTTTATCTTGTCGATGCTGTAGTTGGATATGATCTCGCCGTGCTCGTTCACCTTGATCTCAAACCCCTCCAGATCCTTGTGCACCCGTGATTTCTTTTTATCGCTTTTGCTCTCTTTTTTATTCTTAGCCATGGTGTTTCTCGTGTGGTTATACTTTGATGTATAAGCGAGGCAGGTGTAATTTGTTGCAGGACGGGGACAAGGGGCAATAAAAAAAGGCTAGCCACAGGGCCAGCCTCTCTTACGTAAGTATGGTTTTTATACTTTATGCGGATGTGTAACTACTCAGCTTGCTGATGGCGGTTTCGATGCGCTGGATGGTCTCCTCGCGGCCGATCACCTCGATGATCTCCATCAGGTCCGGGCCTGCCTCAGCGCCGGTTACGGCCAGGCGCAGCGCCTGCATCACCTGTCCGATCTTCATGCCGTGGCGATCCAGAACAGACAGCAGCAGCTCTTTAACCGCGGCAGCGTTAAAGTCCGGCAGCGATGGCAGCTCGTTCTTGAAATCCTCGAAAACGGCTACCGATTGGCTGTTCCACTTCTTGGAAGCCACTTTTTCGCTATACTCCTCCGGAGCCACAAAGAAGTACTTGGCCTCCTGCCAGAAATCCTGCGGAAACGATACGCGCTCCTTCATCAGCCCAGCGATTTTCTCGGCTTTCTCCGGTGTGGTGGTAAGGCTGTGCTCCTCCAGGGCCTTGATCAGGTAGCCTGCTAGCTCGCTGTCTGGCTTAGCGCGCAGGTACTGCTCGTTAAACCAGCGGGCCTTCTGAATATCAAAGCGGGTACCGGACTTACCGATACGCTCCACGGTAAACTCGTTTGCCAATTCTTCCATCGAGAATATCTCCTGGCTGGTGCCCGGGTTCCAGCCCAGGAAAGCCAGGAAGTTCACGAAAGCCTCCGGCAGGTAGCCGCTCTCACGGTAGCCTGAGGATACCTCGCCTGTGTTCGGGTCCTGCCAGCGAAGCGGGAATACCGGGAAGCCCAGCTTATCGCCGTCGCGCTTGCTCAGCTTGCCGTTTCCGTCCGGCTTCAGGAGCAGGGGCAGGTGGGCAAACTCCGGCATGGTGTCTTCCCAGCCCAGGTAGCGGTACAGCAGCACGTGCAGCGGCGCAGACGGCAACCACTCCTCGCCACGGATCACGTGCGTGATCTTCATCAGGTGGTCGTCCACGATGTTGGCCAGGTGGTAGGTCGGCATGCCGTCCGATTTCATGAGTACTTTATCATCCACAGAAGAAGAGTGCACCATTACCCAACCGCGTATCAGGTCCTTCAGGCGGATCTCCTCTTTGCGCGGCACTTTCAGGCGGATTACATACGGCTCACCGCTCTCCAGTTTCTGCTTCACCTCATCCTCTGGCAGGGTGAGGGAGTTCTTCATGGTCATGCGGGTGATGGCGTTGTACTGCGGCGTGGCCACTTTGGCGGCCTTCAGGCGCTCACGCATTTCCTCCAACTCCTCGGCCGTATCAAACGCGTAATAAGCATGGCCAGCGTCAATCAGCTGCTGGGCATATTGCATGTACATCGGCTTGCGCTCCGACTGGCGGTAAGGTGCGTAGGGGCCACCTTTCCAGGGGCTCTCGTCCAGCTCAATGCCGCACCACTCCAACGACTCGCGGATGTAATCCTCGGCACCCGGCACAAAGCGATTCTGGTCGGTATCCTCGATGCGCAGGATCATTTTGCCGCCGGTTTTGCGGGCCAGCAGGTAGTTGTAAAGGGCAGTGCGCACACCACCGATATGGAGAGGCCCGGTTGGGCTTGGGGCAAAGCGTACTCTAACTTCTCTTTCCATGTATGGTTGTCTGATTCAGATCGTTCAAATTTGCTGCAAAGGTACAAAATAAAGTATCGTTTCGGTAACGGTAAAATGCTGCGCGCGTTGCAAAACACAAACTATAGCGGTGCCTGGCAGGCTTTAGGCCTACATAGTATAAACATAATGGGCCGATTGCGTATCAGCAAGTAAGAAAAAGCCGCACAGAATGGTAAAGAAGCGCGCATGGTTGATCTGGGGACTTTTAAAGGAAGCCTCCCTCGAATTTATTGATAATAACTCCTTCCAAAAGGGAGCAGCCCTGGCATACTACACCATTTTTGCGCTGCCGCCCATGCTCATCATTATCATCAGCGCCGCCGGTTATTTTTTCGGCGAGCAGGCGGTGTCAGGTGAGATTTACTACCGCATAAAAGAGCTGATCGGTACGGAAGGGGCCTACTCGGTGCAGAAGATGGTGGAGAACGTAAATGAGTTTGGGGCCTTTAACCTGGCGGCGATCGTGGGTGCTTTCGCTCTTTTTATAGCCGCAACGGGTGTTTTCATCTCCTTGCAAGACTCTCTGAATGAGATATGGCATGTAAAGCCGGTGCCCAAGCGCGGCTACGTAAAGCTGGTGCTGGACCGTATCCTCTCCTTCGGCATGATCCTGACCATTGCCATTGTGCTGCTGCTCTCGCTGCTGGCCAATACCATACTTGTGGCCATCGGCGACTTTCTGACGGCGCGTTTCTCAGGCTGGATTGTGTATGTGCTGCACGTGGGCAATTTTGTATCGGCTTTTCTGCTAATGTCGTTCCTGTTTGCCTGCATCTATAAGTTTCTGCCGGATGCCAAGATAAAGTGGCGCGACGTGGGTGTGGGCGCGTTGGTAACTTCGCTGCTGTTCGTGCTATTCCGGGGCCTGATCGGTTTTTACCTGGGCAAGAACGATGTGGGGTCGGTGTATGGTGCGGCGGGTTCGGTGGTGGTTATACTTACCTGGGTGTTTTTCACCTCGCAGATCATCTTTTTCGGGGCAGTGTTCACGTTTGTTTACTCGCGCAAGTATGGCCACAACATATACCCGGCAGAGTACGCCGTGCGAGTGATACGGCAGGAGGTAGAGGTAGGCAACTCGGCAGTGAACGCAGAGCCCGGTAAGCACGAGCGCGAAGTATACGGTGAGCCGGAGGAGGAGCAGGAGCCGACTAGCGACACGGATGCCGCCAAAGGAGCGAATATTTAGAGGGGAGGAGTTTTAGGTTTTTACTTAGCCGCCGCTTCCTTTAACTTGAAGCAAGCTATTCTTTCTAGCTAACGCTTATCCTTAGTCTTACATACCTAAAGTTTCATCTCTGGCTTTGGCTCCCTCCAGCCCGGGAGGGCTCGTCTTCCCGCATCGCGCTGGGAGCTTTTCTTTGCTCGCTATCGCTTTGCAATCCCTTCGGGACCGAAAAACTCCAAAGGCGCTCAACCCAAGGACTGGGAACAGATTCGATAGCCAAAGCTGACGGAGCTTCAGATCAATTCCCCTCCTCGGAGGGGCCAGGGGTGGGTTAACACTTTTGCTGATGACATCCATCCCTAACGATGAAACTTACACTTCAACATCAGTAACTACAGGCTCCCCTCCTTAGTCAAGGAGGGGCAGGGGTGGTTGGATAATCGTTTCCTGAGAATCCCCTCTCGGGAAGGGCCAGGGGTGGGTTCATCGTTCCCTGTTTCTAAATTTTGACTTCGGGAAGGGCTAGGGGATGACAACCGTCTGCTGAGTAGCTGGATAAAGTATAAAAACACAACAGGCCGGGGATGCCATACTTCCCCGGCCTGTGCTAAAGTACAACTTGCCTTAGTGGTTATTTTGTGGCGATGCAGGAGATCTCCACGTTCACATCCTTTGGCAGGCGGCTTACCTCCACGGTCTCGCGAGCGGGTGGGTTACTGGCGAAGTAGCTGCCGTATGTCTCGTTAATCTTACCGAAGTTGTTTAAGTCCTTCACGAAAATGGTGCACTTAAGTACGTTACTGAAGTCCATGCCAGCCTCGGCAAGTATGGCCTGCAGGTTCTGCATTACCTTGTGCGTTTCGTTCTCGATGCTGTCGTTTATCAGATTGCCGCTCTCCGCATCCAGCGCAATCTGTCCGGATACGTATAATGTTCCGTTTGCTAAAGTAGCCTGGCTGTATGGGCCGATAGGAGCAGGAGCCTTGGAAGAGTTGATGATCGTATGTGCCATAAAGGTTTGGTTTTAGTTTGTATCTTTACCATCAAAAGTACAGAAAATATGCACATTGTTGTTTTGTCTGGCCCGGAAATGGCCACCGAGTTCAAGCAAAAATTTCAGGAGGAGAGGGATGGTATCAGCTATACTTTCCTGCAAAGCCACAGCCCGGCAGATGAACAGCTGAAACCCTCAGACGTGGTGTTCGACTTCCTGCTGCACGAGCAGCCGGAGCGCCTGAGCCTATATGCACCGGGGCAGGTGGTGTTCTGCAACGCCCCTACGTTGCAGTTGGCCGCTCTGGCAAAAGAGTCTGGCCTGGAGCATCCCTGTGCTTTAATCGGCTTTAACGGACTGCCCACGCTCTTTAACCGACCTGTGCTGGAGGTAAGTCTGCTGGACAAGAGCTGTGAGGAGAAGCTCCAGGAAGTATGCCAGGCGTTGGGTACGGAGTACTTGTTGGTAGAGGATCGAGTAGGTATGGTGACGCCCCGCATTATCTGTATGATCATCAACGAGGCCTGTTACACGCTACAGGAGAAAACAGCAGGCATAAGCGACTTAGACCTAGGCATGAAACTCGGTACCAACTACCCGAAAGGACCTTTTGAATGGGCCAACCAGATCGGCGTGCAGCATGTGTACCGAGTGCTGCAGGCGGTATATGAAGATACCAGGGATGAGCGCTACAAGATTTGCCCGCTTCTGAAAACTAAGTATCTGAAAGGGGAGAGCTTTTAAAGTATAAGCTCCGTTGCTGCTAGCATCGCGCAGATCGATCGCAGCTTGTTCCTACGAAAGTGTTAACCCACCCCTGGCCACTCCGAGGAGGGCACTTGGTTCAAGCTCCGCCAGTTGTATCATCCAACCACCCCTAGCCCCTCCTTATCCAAGGAGGGGAGCTCTGCTGAATCTCCATCAGCGGCGGCTATCGAAATCTGTTCCCAGTCTTTCCGTTAAGCGCCTATGCGAGTTTTTCCGGTGCCCGTGAGGGCATTGCGACGCAGGAGCAAAGGAAAAGGTCCCAGCGCGATGCGGGAAGACGAGCCCTCCCGGGCTGGAGGGAGCCAAAGCCAGAGATGAAACTTTAGGTATGTAAGACTAAGGATAAGCGTTAGCTAGAAAGAATAGCTTGTGTCCAGTTAAAGGAAGCGGCGGCTAAGTATAAATGGACAGGTGTAAAGTATTGCAGATTAGGAAATCCGCGGCAGAAAGGTTCCGGACAGGGATGTCCGGAACAGCAAGTAGTATAAGTATGGCTACAGTTGAGTTACAAACTCAACACTATAAAAAGGATACAAGTCTTCAGACTTGCGCAGAAGGTGTAGAGAGCCGCATTGGCTATGAAAGTGTACCCTACACCAAAGTATAAATCCACACACTCAACTTTCTTATTTTAATACCTCTACATTTCTATATTGAAAGCGCATTCCTTATCTTGAGCATTTATACTTTACCATAACCCGATGAAAACAACTTTACTCGCTCTATTACTATGTTTGACAGGCGCTGGAGCCATGGCGCAAGTTAACGAGACAGCCAACTACCAACTTACCATCAATGGCAAAACCACAGACATCGCCTTAGGCAAAGAGTATAAACTAAAGCTCGCCAACGGCAAAGAGGTTACGGTGGCGGTTAAGCAGAAGGAGATACTTACTTACCAGGACGACTGGGTGTCGCTGCAGTATCCCCAGGGTCTGCATCCTGCATTCACCTCGCCTGACCCGGATCTGGAGCAGATAACGCTGCTAACGGCTAGTGGCAACGGCATACTGCTACAGAAGTACAAGACCATGAACCCAACAGAAATCGTGGACCTGATGCTGAAGGAAATGACCAATGAGGAAGTAAGCTTTGGGTATACGGTAACTGAAGCGCCTTTTGAGCGCAGATTAAAGTCCGGGCAACAGGCCAGGGGCAAATCAGTGGAACTGAAGTATGGCAGCGATGTGCAGCACTACACTGTGGCAGCCTTGGGCGGCGATAACGAAGGTATAATATTCGTCACCATGCTCAACACCGAGTATAACAACGAGGATCACAAAGTGATACAGCTGTTTCTGGACACATTAGCCTACAACCGAAACTAAAAGGCAGGATACAAAAAAAGGGAGCTACACCTAGCTCCCTTTTCTGTTTTTATACTTTGCAGATTACTCTACCGTCACAGATTTAGCCAGGTTGCGGGGCTGGTCAACGTTACAGCCGCGCATAACCGCGATGTGGTAAGACAGTAACTGCAGCGGAATAACAGACAGCAACGGCATCAGGTGCTCACTTGTCTCCGGAATCTCGATCACGTGGTCAGCCATAGCCGGAATCGTGGTGTCGCCTTCCGTTACGATGGCAATGATCTTACCCTTGCGGGCCTTTACTTCCTGCACGTTCGACACGATCTTCTCATAAGAGCTATCCTTAGTGGCGATTACCACTACTGGCATTTGCTCGTCAATCAGTGCGATTGGTCCGTGCTTCATCTCTGCGGCAGGATAGCCCTCGGCATGTATATAGGAGATCTCCTTCAGCTTAAGCGCGCCTTCCAAGGCAACCGGGAAGTTGTAGCCACGGCCCAGGTACAGGAAGTTCGTAGCATCTTTGTACTGCTCCGAGATGCCGATGATCTGCTCGTTCAGCTTCAGTGCCTCTTCCACCTTGTTCGGGATCGTTTCCAGTTCTACCATCAGCTCACGCAGCTTGGTGGTCTCCAGTGTACCGCGCTTGCTGCCGATGATCATAGCGATCAGCGTCAGAACGGTTACTTGTGCCGTAAAGGCCTTTGTACTGGCCACACCAATTTCTGGTCCGGCGTGTGTATAAGCACCTGCGTCAGTGGCACGGGCAATAGAAGAGCCTACCACGTTACAAATACCGAAAATAGTAGCGCCCTTAGACTTTGCCAGTTCCAGCGCCGCCAGTGTATCCGCCGTTTCGCCAGACTGCGAGATAGCGATTACGATGTCTTTCTCGTTGATGATTGGGTTGCGGTAGCGGAATTCAGAAGCGTATTCAACTTCTACCGGTATGCGCGCCAGGTCCTCGATCAGGTACTCAGCCACCAGGCCGGCATGCCACGAGGTGCCGCATGCCACAATAATGATGCGGTTGGCGTTCACGAACTTATTCTCAAACTCACGGATACCCGCCATCATCAGGTGGTTGCTCTCGGCAATCATGCGGCCGCGCATGCTGTCAAGTATAGAGCGCGGCTGCTCAAAGATCTCCTTCAGCATGAAGTGCTCATAGCCACCCTTCTCGATAGACTCCAGCTCCATCTCCAGCGTCTGCACGTAAGGCGTCTGCTTCACGTCTTCCTTAGTGCGGATATCCAGCTCACCGTTGTTGATGATCGCCAGTTCGTAGTCGTTCAGGTATACTACCTCGTTTGTGTACTCAATGATCGGGGTTGCATCAGAGGCCAGGAAATACTCACCCTCGCCGATACCCACCACCAGCGGGCTACCCTTACGGGCCGCAATCAGCTGGTTAGGGCTGTCGGTTGCCAACACCACGATGGCATAAGCGCCCACCACCTCGTGCATGGCAAGTCTTACCGCCTCCGGCAGGGTGCAGTTGTTATTCGTGCGGATGTCCTCGATCAGGTTGATAAACACCTCTGAGTCCGTATCCGACTGGAAAGTATGGCCCTTCTCGACCAGGAGCTTCTTAAGCGAAGCGTAGTTCTCGATGATGCCGTTATGGATGATGGCGATGTTGCGGGAGGTAGAGTAGTGGGGGTGCGCATTCACGTCGTTCGGCTCACCGTGGGTAGCCCAGCGGGTGTGGCCCATGCCAATGTTGCCGTGCGTGTCCTGCTCGGCAATAAATGCCTCCAGTTCGGCTACCTTGCCTTTTCTTTTGTAAACGTTCAGCTCACCGTTCATTAGCGCGATGCCCGCACTGTCGTATCCTCTGTACTCGAGCCTTTTCAGGCCCTTAATGATAATTGGGCTCGCTTCCCGATGCCCAACATAAGCTACAATTCCACACATAAAATTTCTTTATTTTCTCTCATAGAAACACATAGGTAACTGCAAATGTACCTATTTCTTATATATCTCTATAACTTCTATTCTTTGGCATTGTGTTTTTGACGGCAATTGTCAAGTCAAATGGCTTGTTGTCAAGTGTTTAACTAGTAATAAAAAAGACTGCCACTATATCACATAAATGTAATATAAGTGGCAGCCTCTTGTAATATTGTTGTATTCCTCCTCTTTAAGGAATGCCCCTTACACTTATATTATTTACGCAAAGTGCAAAAAAGGGACAAAAGAAAATCAAAGTTATTTGCTTAATTCGTTATACAGATTGTAGTAATTATCCAGTAAAGTGTCGTCAGCGCAAACTGTGCTGATGCTCTTCTTCTTCATGAAGTCGTTAAACAAGGCGTTGATGTTATCGCTGAAGTCCTCGTTTGTCTTGATCACAGCATCGGCGTACTCCATGCCGCATTTAATAAAGCCGTTCGTGTCAGCCGACTCCAGGTGCTTCAGCATGCTGTCGTCAATATCCAGCATCTTTACCTTTTCCAGCAAATCCTCGCTAAACTTATGGGTATAGCTGTTGTTGTATACGGTAAACATCGACTTGGAGTCCTTAAAGATAGGGTCCTTTTTGTACGTGGTTTTCAGGTACATCGGTATCAGGCCTGTCATCCAGTCGTTGCAATGTACGATATCTGGCGCCCAGCCCAGCTTTTTCACCGTCTCCAGCACACCCTTGCAGAAAAAGATAGCGCGCTCGTCGTTATCCTGGTGAAACTTGTTGTTCTTGTCAACAAAAACTGACTTTCTGTGGAAGTAGTCTTCGTTATCAATAAAATAAACCTGTAGCTTCGCGTTCGGGATAGAAGCTACTTTAATTACCAATGGTTTCTCGTCGTCACCCACGGCGATGTTGATACCAGAAAGGCGAACCACCTCATGCAAACGGTTTTTGCGCTCGTTTATCAGGCCGAACCGCGGAACAAAAATGCGGATCTCCATCCCTCGTTCCTGCATACCCTGCGGCAGCGTCTGTAAAAACTCTGCTACTTTCGTGGTTTGAAGGAAGGGATTGATCTCGGTGGCGGCGTATAGGATTCGCAATTTTGACATGGGTATGTAGTTAAAATTTAATAAGCAACAGTAATGGGACGTGCAAAATTAGTATTTTTTATTCTGATTTTCAATTTAAAACGTTATAACTTAGTTTTGCCAGCTTTACAGTTGCCTTAACACAACACACCACCAACATGGAAGTTATAGAGCGGGTTAGTACCATCCGGGACCATATGAAGGCGTTGCGCTGCAGCGGCAAGCGCATTGGCTTTGTGCCAACCATGGGTGCCCTGCACGAGGGGCACCTGCAGTTGTTGCGCGCTTCTGCGCAGGAGAACGATGTTACTGTTTGCAGTATTTTCGTGAATCCCACCCAATTCAACAACCCGGAAGACTATAAGTTATACCCACGCACCATGGAGAAAGACATCGAGCTGCTGAAATCGGTTGGCTGCGACGTCCTTTTTGCCCCACAAGCCGAGGAGGTATATGTACAACAGTCGCTGCTGCAGTTTAGTTTCGGGCCGCTGGAAGCCGTGATGGAGGGTGAACACCGCCCGGGGCATTTTAACGGGGTGGCCACCGTCGTGAGCAAGCTGTTCCACTTTGTGCAGCCGCACCGCGCCTACTTCGGGCAGAAGGACCTGCAGCAGGTAGCCATTGTAAAGCAACTGGTGCAGGCGTTAAACTTTGATGTGGAGGTGGTGCGCTACCCAACCATCCGCGAGGAGGATGGGCTGGCTATGTCATCGCGGAACAAGCGCCTTGACCAGAAGCAGCGGCAGACGGCAACCATACTGCACCGTGCGCTGCAGCTGGCCAAAGATCAACTGGGGCAGAAGCCAGTTTATACTATAAAAGTGACCGTAGAAGCCTTTTTGGCCGGTGAAGACCAGGTGGAGCTGGAATACTTCGAGATAGTGGAGCCGGATACCCTGCAGCCGCTGGCAGAGGTTCAGCCGGGGCAGGAGGTGGCCCTCTGCATTGCCGCCTTCGTGGGCTCTGTCCGCCTGATCGATAACCTTCTTGTGAATCTAAACGAAGTATAAATTGTTTGGAGGCAGATACAGGAACCTGCTGTTGGCGTTGGTAGTTATTATGCAGCCAATTGTCTAACTTTGCGCTCCATTACAAATTACACCATGTATATTGAGGTTTTAAAATCCAAAATCCACCGTTGTAAGGTAACTCAGGCCGAACTGCACTATGTTGGTAGCATCACCGTTGATGAGGACCTGATGGACGCCGCCAACATCGTGGAGAATGAGAAAGTGCAGATTGTGAACATCAACAATGGGGAACGCTTCGAAACTTACGTGATTAAGGGAGAGCGCGGAACCGGCACCATCTGCCTGAACGGCCCGGCGGCCCGAAAAGTGCAGGTAGGGGATGTGGTGATCATCATTTCCTACTGCAGTATCAAGTTCGAAGACGCCAAAAGCCACACGCCTACACTTGTATTTCCGGACCAGCACAACCGCCTGGTATAATTCCTTTGCATGAATAAACTGCTTTCGTTTCTGAAGTATGTCCTGCTGCTGGGCGTATCCGCATTTCTGATGTGGTACGCGCTAAAGGAGCTGGACTTTCAGAGAATGTGGGCAGAGTTCCAAAGCGCCGACTACGCCTGGGTGCTGGTGTCGGTGGTGATGGGCGTGCTGGCTTACCTGAGCCGCGCGCTGCGCTGGCAAATGCAGATCAGGCCTACGGGCTATAACCCGCCGCTTGCCAATACCTATAATGCCATGATGCTGGGCTACCTGGCCAACCTCGTGCTGCCACGCATGGGCGAGGTGGTGCGCTGCAGCATGCTGCGCCGCTCCGATAACCTGCCGCTCAACACGGGCTTCGGCACCGTAATAGCAGAGCGCATTATTGACATGGTGATGCTGCTGGTGGTGGTGGGGCTTACCTTCCTGGTAGAGTTTGGCCGTATACGCGACTTTTTCCTCAGCCTTTTTACAGACAAGTATACCAACCTGGAGCAAAGTATAAGCCCTTTGTACTGGGCGTTCTGGGTGATACTGGTCCTGGTGGTCGTGCTGCTATTTGTAGGGCTGCGTTACCTGAGCCTGCTGCGCAAGAACGTGTACTTCCGAAAGGCGGTGCGTTTTGCAAAAGGTATGCTGCAGGGTGTGTTCAGTGTCACAAGACTGGATAACCAACTGGCTTTCTGGGGCCATACTTTATTTGTGTGGCTAATGTACTATGGCATGAGCCTGGCCGTGTTCTACGCGCTGCCGGCCACTTCCGGGCTTGGCTGGGGCGCCGCACTCTCTGTGCTGCTGGCGGGTACGCTGGGCATGGCGGCGCCGGTGCAGGGCGGTATCGGCGTGTACCACCTAATGGTGCAGGCCACGCTGCTGCTCTACGGGGTGCCCAAAGAGGCCGGTATGGCCTATGCGCTGCTGGCGCATACTTCGCAAACACTTTTGGTAGTTGTAATGGGAGTGATTAGCTTTATAGCAAGTATGCTGGGCCGTGCAAAGCCGGTTACAGCGCAAAGCCATACTTCTTCCAAAGCACATGAACTCAAAGGATAAGATCTATACCCTTCCGCAACTGCTGGAGCAGGTGCAAGCCTGGCGTGCCCAGGGCCAGAAAATCGTTTTCACCAATGGTTGCTTCGACCTGCTGCACCTGGGCCACGTCGATTATCTCGAGAAAGCCAAACAACTCGGCGATAAGCTTGTTTTGGGCTTGAACACCGATGCCTCCATTAGCCGTATAAAAGGGCCCAGCCGACCACTGCAGGACGAAATGTCACGCGCGCGCGTTATGGCATCCCTTTTGTTTGTGGATGCCGTAGTGCTATTTGATGAAAATACGCCCCTGCAACTGATCGAAGCCGTGCAGCCAGACATACTTGTAAAAGGCGATGATTACACGGTGGAGCAGATTGTGGGGCACGAGGTAGTGCAGGCCCGGGGCGGAGCCGTAAAGACCGTGCCGCTCGTAAAAGGCTACTCCACCACAAACATCGTAAAGAAAATAGAGAACAACAGTAATCCTAAATAGCTAAAACTAAAACCATGCTCGGAATATATTTTATTGGTATCGTATTCATGCTGATAAGTATGGGTGTAAGTGCCCGCCTTAAAAGTAAGTTTAAGAAATACTCCCAGACGCCGCTTAGCTCTGGCCTGAGTGGCCGTGAGGTGGCGGAGATGATGCTGCGCGACAACGGCATCACGGACGTGAAGGTCATGTCGGTGGCAGGTCGCCTGACAGACCATTACAACCCTTCGGATAAAACGGTGAACCTGAGCGAGTACGTGTATGAGGCGCGCAGTGCCGCCGCCGCCGCCGTAGCCGCCCACGAATGCGGCCACGCCGTGCAGCACGCCAAAGCCTATGCTTTTCTTAAGTTCCGCTCGGCCATGGTGCCGGCGCTAAGTATAGCCTCGCGCTACATGCAGTGGGTCATCCTGATTGGTATACTGATGATACAGACTACACCGGTGCCGCTGGCAATCGGGGTGGCGCTGTTCGGTCTTACTACACTGTTCAGTTTTATCACGCTGCCGGTTGAGTTCGATGCCAGCAAACGTGCCCTTGCCTGGATAGACCAGCGGGGAATCGTGACCACGCAGGAGCACGCCATGGCAAAAGACGCGCTGAAGTGGGCCGCCCTAACGTATGTGGTAGCTGCGCTTGGCTCGCTGGCCACACTGCTATATTATGTATCGCTGCTGATGGGCCGTCGCGATTAAGCCATGCTTAATATAGCCTGATTACACTAGCGCTGCCCGTTGCTTTGCACTGGCAGCGCTTTTTTTTGCCTGTTTCCATACCCTGATTTAATTAAATATGAACAAACCGTGGGCCTATCACAACAATTATTAGAATATCGGGTTGAATTAATGCAACTTAATTTCATAGTTTTGCACCGGAATTAAAATTAATCAAATATCGTCTTTTAGATAACAAACATGAATTTTCAACTAACAGAGGAACATTTGGCAGTGCAGGCTGCCGCCCGCGAGTTTGCACAAACAGAGCTGTTGCCAGGCGTTATAGAGCGTGATGAGCACCAGAAGTTTCCGGCTGAGCAGATCAAGAAAATGGGGGAGCTTGGCTTTTTGGGCATGATGGTAGACCCTAAGTATGGCGGCGGCGGCATGGACACGATCTCTTATGTCCTGGCGATGGAGGAGATCTCTAAAGTAGACGCCTCTGCATCTGTGGTAATGTCAGTAAACAACTCGCTGGTGTGCTGGGGCCTGGAGAACTTCGGTACCGAGGAGCAGAAACAGAAATACCTGACAAGGCTGGCCACTGGTGAGATTATCGGCGCTTTCTGTCTTTCTGAGCCTGAAGCCGGGTCTGATGCCACCTCTCAGCGCACTACGGCTGAAGACAAGGGCGATTACTATTTGTTGAACGGCACAAAAAACTGGATCACGAATGGCAGCACTGCTTCCGTTTACCTTGTAATTGCACAAACTTACCCAGAAAAAGGCCACCGTGGCATTAACGCGCTAATTGTGGAGCGCGATATGGAAGGATTCGAAGTTGGACTAAAAGAAAATAAATTAGGAATTCGTGGCTCAGATACCCACTCTTTAATGTTTTCTGACGTAAAAGTACCAAAAGAGAACAGAATAGGAGAAGATGGCTTCGGATTTAAGTTTGCGATGCAAACACTGGCTGGAGGACGCATCGGCATTGCCTCACAGGCACTCGGTATCGCCTCTGGAGCTATGGAGCTGGCCTTGAAATACGCTAAGGAGCGCAAGGCATTTGGCGTGGAGATCGCCAAACACCAGGCTATTCAGTTTAAACTGGCCGATATGGCAACAAATATCGAGGCTGCCCGCCTTTTGTGCCTTCAGGCCGCTTATGACAAAGATGAACACCGTGATTACGGTAAGTCGGGCGCGATGGCTAAACTGTTTGCCTCTAAAGTAGCTATGGAAACAACCGTGGAAGCAGTACAAATTCACGGCGGTTACGGTTTCGTGAAAGAGTACCATGTGGAGCGCCTGATGCGTGATGCTAAGATCACCCAAATTTACGAAGGTACCTCTGAGATACAGAAAATAGTAATTTCGAGAGAGCTGCTTAAGTAAGATCAGGCTTAAAATGCTGTTTCCATGTGAATTGAGCTATAGATAGTCTTTATTGAATTAAAATAAATTTTAAAATTAGTTTTGAAGTTTATAAAGATTAGTCTTAGCTTTAGGCGAAAATTAAAGGGTTTATAGTATAAAAGTTAGTTGGTAACACACATGGAAGATTACAATAAGATTATTGAGTCGCTTGGGGTGCGGTTCATTAAGGCTAAAAATCTGGTGTTGCAACAGCCGTTTACGGTGCGCAATTACTACGATGTTGGTAACAATTTGATCCTGCTGCACAAGGGCAGTATCTTTTTCGGTGACGAGGAGCAGGCGGTAGAAGAAGGGGAACTTCTATTTGTGCCTGGCGGCCGAAGCACCAAAGTTACCTATGGCCCGTCTGGTGAAGGAAAGTCCATCACCAATGACGACCTGATCACGAACAGAGAGAAGTTCTTCAGAAGCAACAACGACCTGGACCTGATCGGTGACGCGGAGGAAAGCCACAGCTATGTGAGCTTCGAAGCCAAAGTGTTTGATTCGGTTAACTTCTTTGCATCGCTGGATCTGCCTGCATTCCTTATCTCTAACAACACCAAGCTTGCCAACCTGGTAATTAAAGTGGTGGAGGAGAACATGCAGGAGCTGCCAGGCAAAGAGCGCCTGATCAACCTGTACACTGAGCAGATCGTGGTGGAGATCGTTCGCCACATCCTGAAGAACAGAATGTTTGTGGAGCAACTGGCAACAAACAGCACGTACTTTAAGGACCCTCGCCTCATTGACCTGTTCAACTACATCAAGGAGAACCTGGGTGGCGACCTGTCTAACAAAGTGCTTTCTAACGTGGCCAATGTGTCTGAGGATTATGTAGGGCAGTACTTCAAAATGCTGACCGGTATTAACCCACAGGATTACATTGAGTACCAGCGTATGGAGCGTGCCGTGTTCCTGCTGCGCACTACCAAGAAAAGCATCCGCGAGATCGGTAAAGAAGTCGGTTACAAAGACACGGCTTACTTCTGCCGCCGCTTTAAGATGATGTTTGGTATACCTGCCGGTAAGATGCGCCGTCGCGAATCAGCGATGAACATCTAAGGCAACGTTATACGAAGCAACAAGAGAAGAGACCTCGGCCAAAAAGCCGGGGTTTTTTTCTATGTGATTTCCTATCACGATCACATCGGCGCCGGCATCGAGAGTAGCTATAGCCTTTTCAGTAGTGTCGATTCCTCCTCCAACTATAACCGGCAGCTCCACGGCCTCGCGTACGGCTGTGATCATCTCTGCGGAAATAGGCTTCATGGCTCCGCTGCCGCCATCCATGTAAATGTACTGTAGCCCCAGCAGTTCGCCGGCCATAGCGGTGCAGGCGGCAATGGCCGGTTTGTCGTAAGGTATAGGTGTGGTGCCGCTCATATAAGAGGCGGTGGTTTGGCGACCGGTATCTATCAGCATGTAGCCAGTTGGGTATACTTGTAGCTGGCTTGCCTTAAGTATGGGGGCCGAGATAACATGCTGCCCGATCAGGAAATCCGGGTTGCGGCCCGAGATGAGGGAGAGTAGCAGAATACCGTCTGCCTGCATGTCGATGTGCTGGCTGCTGCTCGGGAAAAGTATAACCGGCACGTTGCTGTGCTGTTTCAGGAGGTGGATGATGCCGGCCTGGTTCTGGGAGGTGACAAGGCTGCCGCCAACAAAGAAAAAGTCCACGGCATGGTTCTCGCTCAGGGCAATGAGGTGTAGGCAAGAAGCCTCCGTCAGGTTGTCGGGGTCGAGCAGCACGGCAAAGTGCTTCCTGCCTGTGTTAAATTGTGGTCTTGGGCGGTTTTTGTTAAATGGCATCCTTCTCCGGAACGATATACTCAGTTGTCTCTAGCTCAGTAACCTCTGCCACAGGTTCAGTAGCAGTAGGCTTAGCTGCAATATCGTTATTTTCAGAGACACTGTTTAAGTATTCTTCCAGCTTTTTGGTGCCATACATAACCAATAGCGCCAATACCTGCTGTTGCAAAGCTTTGCTCAGCTTTGAGGTCAGGAATGGCTCAGGCTTTTTTTTTACGTCCTCCGTGCCGTGGTCGGCATGGGGCATGCGTTCTGACGATAGCGTATAGCCATCCTCCTGCTCATGCACATAAGAGTCGTAGTTGATAAGCGGGGTAGAAGTATGAACCGGGTAAGCAGCGGCTACAAAAGTGCCTTTCTGGTCGTTCTTGCCCTTTTTGCCGCCCTTTACTTTCTTAGAGGCCTTTACTTTTTTTTTGCTGCCACCGGAGAAAACGCGCTTCACCAGCCAGCCTGCAAACAGTACGCCGCCCGCAATGGCCGCTTTTTTGCCTATTTCCTGCCCCTGCGACTTGATCTGGTCAACGTCGCCCATCAGTGCCCTTTTATACTCTTCCTTTTGGCGCTCCAAAAAGTCGCGCTCGTTGTCAAACAATGGGTTATTTAATTCGCTCATACGTGTGGTTCTCGTTTGTCTGATTTATAGATGGTATTGTCAAAAGCCTTATCGGCCACACCTTGGAAGATCTTTTTATCCAGGCCCACTACAAGTATAACTAAGAGTATTATGTAGAACAACGCCACAATGCCAAAGCCCCAGAAAGAGCTATCGAGGAGGTGGTTAAGCAGCAGGCCCAGGAAAATATTCACGAAGATAAGGACCATAAAGGCGATAACCCCCAGTAGAACGCCGTGCATGGTGCCAACTAAAGCGGCTTTCAGTTTTTCCTGGATCTCCAGCCGTATAATGTCTATGCGGGTATCAATATACCCCATCAGGTTCTCCATGAGATGAGGCGCCTTTTCGCGAGTTCCGTTATCTTCTTGTTGTAGAGCCATGTTTTTTTAGCTTTTTTTTAACTTGTTCTGTATACGAGGGTAGATTAAAAAATTTACGTAAAGTATAACTTGATAAAACTGTAGTACGGATTTTGAGGTTAATTGTATAGGTTTAGTTAAATTTAAGACTGATCTTCTAAGATTGATACCTGCTTGAACCATAACCACTACCAAGTATTAGGTGTTAGCCAAACGGCTACGGCGGCGGAGATTAAGGCGGCGTACAAGCGGCTCGCCTTTAAGTATCACCCGGATAAGAACCCCGGCAACCTGCTTGCAGAGGAGCTCTTTAAGCAAGCGAACTCCGCCTATCAGGTGCTGTCTAACCCGAGCAAGCGCGCCCTCTACGACCTTCGGCTGCAGTACCAGCGCGAGCAGCACCAGCGTGCCGTTATGCAGCACCAGCCAAGACGCTACGAGCCGAGGCACTATACCACCCGCGAGCCCGCCGGCGTGTCGGAGCGGCATTACAAAAAGCGCCAGGCCAAGAGCTACAGCTTCTCGCGTAAAGACTGGTATATTACACTGGCCTTTGCCAGCGGCCTTATTCTCTTCAGCCTGCTACTCAAAACCGTTATGGACCATATTGCCGGGGAGGACAAGTATAAAACAGCCCTGACCTACATAGCGGATGGCAAGTACACAAGTGCCCATCGTCTCCTCACAGACGCGATTCATTTTATACCGGACAAGGCGGCCGCCTATGAGGCCCGTGCCATGATTGAGTTGGATGTGTACGAGAACTATACCTCGGCGTTACAGGACCTGAACAAGACGATCTCGCTGCAGGAGCAGCCATCGGCACAGGTATACTACATGCGTGGGCGCAGCCTGCAGCAGCTGGCAAAATACCGGCAGGCCGAGCAAGACCTGACCAAGGCGCTTGAGCTAAACGACAGGCTTTGGCATGCCCACCTGAAGCGGGGCGAGGTGCGTCTTTTCTACCTGCAGGACTATGAGCCTGCCATTGCCGACCTGACCACTTTTCTGCGCAACAGCACCACCGGCCCCGAGCAGGTGGAGGGGCTGACGTTCCGGGGATTTGCATATTATAAACTGGGGCAATGGGGGCAGTCGGAACAAGACTACCGCGCCGCACTGATAGCCGATAAGCAGAACGGCCGCTTGTATTATCTGCTGGGCCGCACTGAGTTGGAGCAGCAGCAGCCCGACTCTGCCTGTGCGCATTTTTACAAGGCCTACGACCTGGGGTACAGCGCAGCGCTGCTGGAGCTGCGGGCCAGGTGCCAGCCGTAATCATTTTTTGTGGAGGTTGGGCATAAGCGGCAAAGTATGGCGCACGTGCCTCGGTGGGCCAGAGCATCAGGCGGGGTTGCTGCATAACCGCTGGTGCGGGATTAAAGTATAGGGAGAGCCTGACCAGAGAGGGGGATAAAAACAAAAAACCCTCACCGGTAAAGTGAGGGTTTTTAAGCTGGTGGTGATGATTGGAATCGAACCAACGACACAAGGATTTTCAGTCCTTTGCTCTACCAACTGAGCTACATCACCAGCTCTTGTTGTGCCCCTTGTTTCGAAAGGGTATGCAAAAGTAGTAACTAACTTTTAAGTAGCAAACATTCGCGAGAAAAATATTTTTAAAAAGTGCGCAGGCGTACATCTTTCTCAAGATTCTACTATCTTTATCTATAAATTAGTATGTATAACGAATAAATTGCCGTGATAGGAATAGAGAACATTGTCTTTTTAATTGTGGCCGCCATTGGCATCGGCCTGTTTGTCTGGCAAATCCGCAAGATCCGCAAGAATATTCTGATCGGCCGTGACGTGGAACTGGCTGATAACCCATCGGAGCGCATCAACAAAACTTTACTGGTGGCTTTTGGGCAGCAGAAAATGTTTAAGCGTATGCTGCCGGCTGTGCTGCACCTGTTCGTGTACGTGGGCTTCCTGGTGATTAACATTGAAGTGCTGGAGATCCTGATTGATGGTATTTTCGGAACGCACCGCATTCTGGGCTTTGCCGGCATCCTGTACAGCGGACTGATGGCGGTAAATGAGATACTGGCAGCGCTGGTAATCATTGCCTGCGTTATTTTCCTGTGGAGACGTAACGTGACGCACGTGCCGCGCCTGGCAAACGGCGTAGAGATGCGTGCCTGGCCTAAACTGGATGCAAACCTTATCCTGATCACGGAGATTGTGCTGATGATCGCTCTGTTTGCCTTTAATATTTCTGACTTGAAACTGGCAGAGCTGAGAGGCGCACACTTAGCCGGTGCCTTCCCGGTAAGCTCCATGTTCGTTAATGTGTTGGGCAGCGACCCGGATACCTTGCATGTGATCGGCCGCGTGGGCTGGTGGTTCCATATTCTGGGTATACTTGCCTTCATGAATTATCTGCCAAGCTCCAAGCACTTCCATATCATCATGGCTTTCCCGAACGTGTATTACTCTAAGCTGCTGCCAAAGGGTAAGTTCACGACTAACCCGGCCATTACGCACGAGATCAAAGCCATGCTGGACCCTAGCTACCAGCCGCCTGCCCCAGAGGTAGACGCCGAGGGCAACCCGGTGATGCAGCGTTTTGGGGCGAAGGATGTGGAGGACCTGACCTGGAAGCAGCTCATGGACTCTTATACTTGTACGGAGTGTGGCCGTTGTACCTCAGTTTGTCCGGCCAATATAACAGGCAAATTACTGTCGCCGCGCAAGATCGTGATGGACACCCGCGACCGCATGGAGGAGAAGGGCGAGCACCCGGCTATCTTCAAGCCAAATCACTATAAAGAAATGGGCGTGGAGCGCGTGGAAGTGACGGAGGAGAAAACCCTGCTGCGTGGCTACATTACGCCGGAGGAGCTGTGGGCCTGCACCAGTTGCAACGCCTGCGTGGAGTCCTGCCCGGTTAATATAGACCAGCTGTCCACTATCATGGACCTGCGCCGCTACCTGGTACTGGAGGAGTCTGCCGCGCCAGCTTCGCTGAACGCCATGTTCACCAACATCGAAAACAACGGTGCACCATGGGCCTTCTCACCAGCCGACCGCTTTAACTGGGCTGATGAACTGTATGTGCCTTCAAAAAACTAGAGAAAAGAATTTTTAGACATAGGGCAACAGACACATGATGATGGACTTGATTCCTTTGTCTTTTGTCAATCAGTCCTTTGCCGTTTACAAATAATCAGATGGAAGAGAATAAGAGATTAGTGAAAGTGCCTACCATGGCTCAAATGGCGGCCAATGGCGAAGAGCCCGAAATCCTTTTTTGGGTAGGCTGTGCCGGTGCTTTCGACGACCGTTATAAAAGAGTAACCCGTGCCTTTGTGCAGATTCTGGAGCATGTGGGCGTAAAGTATGCCGTACTGGGTACAGAGGAAAGCTGCACCGGCGACCCAGCCAAGCGTGCCGGCAACGAGTTCCTGTTCCAGATGCAGGCGCTAACCAACATAGAGGTGCTGAATGCCTACAACGTGAAGAAGATCGTGACGGCCTGCCCACACTGCTTCAACACCATCAAAAACGAGTACCCTGATTTAGGTGGCAACTATGAGGTGATCCACCACTCCACGTTCCTGCAGCAGCTGATTAACGAGGGGAAAGTGAAAGTACAAGGCGGCGAGGCTTTCACGGGCAAGCGCATCACCTTCCACGATTCCTGCTACCTGGGCCGCGCCAACGATATATATGAAGCGCCGCGCGATGTGCTGGCCGCCCTGGATGCTGACCTGGTGGAGATGAAGCGCAGCCGTGCTAACGGTCTTTGCTGCGGTGCCGGTGGTGCCCAAATGTTTAAGGAGCCTGAGCCAGGAAAAAAAGACATCAACATAGAAAGAACAGAAGAGGCCCTGGCCACGCTTGGGGCCGGAAATGGCGTGATCGCCACAGCTTGCCCGTTTTGTATGGTAATGATGAATGATGGCGTAAAGAACAAGGAGCAGGAGGAAAGCGTAAAAGTCTTCGATATCGCTGAGCTTATCGCGCAGGCAGAGGGATTATCGAAATAACACCTTATTGTTGGATTGCGGGCGATATTAGCCGTTGGGTTTACACTTGATGGGTTGGTTAACGCGCAGCGACCAACAACTTACAATTAACAATCACTATGTATATTCCGTTTGATCAACTGCCCCCGCAATCGCGCATCTGGATCTACCAGGCCAGCAGACCCCTGACGGAGGCGGAGCAGACTGAAATAAAGCCGGTTCTGGAGCGTTTTGCTACAGAGTGGAGCAGCCACGGAAAAGGACTGCAGGCGTCAGCGGCGCTGCTGCACGGGCGTTTTCTGGTGCTGGCCAACAACGAGGAGGCCACTGCGGCCAGCGGGTGCTCCATAGATGCCTCGGTAAGGTTTGTGCGGGAGTTGGAGCAGCGGCTGGGTGTGTCTTTTATGGACCGCACGCAGCTGGCTTTCCAGAAGGAGGGGGAGGTAGAGCTGGTAAGTATGCCGGAGCTGAAAAGCAAGCTTGCCGCTGGCGACATTGACAAGAATACGTTATACTTTGATACGCTTATAACCAATTACGGTGAGCTGCAGCAGGCATGGCCAAGGCCGGCAGGCAACAGTTGGCTCTCCCGCTATTTCTGATCCGGCATAACCTTAACCATACTTGTTCATGCACAACATGCTTCCACTAAAGCCCCTGGCGAAACAACTGCAACAAACCGGTTTTATAGTGCTGCTCCTGCTGCTGCTAAGTGGCTGCGGTGCAAGCCAATACCTGGCAAAAGGCGATAAGCGCTTTGGGCAGGAGGAGTATGAGCGGGCCATTGAGTTCTACAAGCAGGCGCTGGGCAAATCCGGAAATGCCGGAGAGGTGAACTATAAGATTGCAGAAGCCTACCGCCGCTCTAACCGCCTGGCCGAGGCCGAACCATACTATAAAGCTGCCCTGGATGCCAACTACCGCAAAGAGGACGCCTATTTTTACTACCCGCTGGCCCTGAAGGCAAACGGCAAGTATGAGGAGGCGCTGCGCCGTATGGGTGAGTACGTGAAGGTAGCTACCAGCCCGCAGTTGCGCTCCATGGCGGTGCGCGAGCTGGAGAACCTGCAGCAGTTGGATGAGATAATGGGCCTGGGCGAGCGCTTTAAGGTGCAGAACCTGGAGGCGCTGAACACCGAGGGCTCAGAGTTTGCGCCACACGTGCTTAATAACGAACTGATTTTCTCGTCTACACGCGGTCCCGGCAAAGAGTACCTGGGCAATGGCGAGGGTTTTCTGAACATCTACACCACCACCCTAACCGACTCTGCCGCAGAGATGGGAGGCGCCGTGCACAAGTATGAAAGCATTAATAATGAGGAGCTGCACGAGGCCTTTGCCACCTTTACCAACGAGGGCGCTACCATGGTGTTTGCCCGTGGCAACGAGGGTACTAAGAAAGGCCGCAGCAACGTGGATCTGTTTGTGTCGAACCGCCGCGCCAGTGGCTGGACCGAACCGAAGCTGCTAAGTATAAACGATCCTGAAGCATGGGATTCGTCTCCAGCATTTACACCGGATGGCAAAACGCTATACTTCTCATCCAGCCGCAGAGGCGGTTTGGGAGGTACAGATATCTACAAATCGACGCTAGATGACAATGGCCGCTTTACGGCCCCTGAGAACCTTGGGTCGGATATCAACACGGCAGGCAACGAGAGCTTTGTATCGGTAGGGCCGGATGGTACGGTATATATTGCTTCTGATGGCTTGCCGGGTCTGGGCAACCTCGACCTGTTCCGCATCGAGAACGGTAAGCCGGTGAATATGGGAAGGCCTGTAAATTCGCCGGGCGATGATTTTGGAATGTACTTTGTGAATGAGCAGTTTGGCTTTTTCTCGTCTAACCGCGAGGGCGGTAAAGGCGGCGACGACCTGTACCGCTTTGTGCGCAGCGACCGCAAGCTGGTGAAGTTCTTCGTGGACGGCACGCTGTACCAGCTGCGCGAAGGCGCCAAGCAGCGAACCCCGGTACCCAACAATACCGTAGCGCTTCAGGACGAGGCAGGCAAGCAAATAGCCATGGCCAGTACCGATGCCGAGGGCAAATTCTCTTTCCCGCTCGACTCGGCTTCTACCTACTCTGTAGTGGCGGAGAAACCAGGTTTCTTTACTGCACGGCAGCGTGTTACCACAGTAGGTAAAATGCCTGCGCAGAGTGAGCTGAAAGATCCGATGAACGAGGTGCGCCTGACTGCTACGCTGGTGCTGAACGAGATCGTGAAGGAGAAAGCCATCGTGCTGGAGAACATCTTCTATGACTTCGATAAGGCCAATATCCGTCCGGACGCCGCCGTGGAGTTAGATAAGCTGGTGCAGATTCTGAAAGATAACCCGGCAATTTCCATAGAGCTAAGCTCGCACACTGACGCCCGTGGATCCGATGTGTACAACGAGGACCTGTCGCAGCGCCGCGCCGAGTCTGCCGTGGAGTACATCATCTCGAAAGGCATAGACCGCTCGCGCATCACGGCAAAAGGATACGGCGAGAGCCGCCCGGTGGTGAAGAACGCCAAAACCGAAGAGCAACATCAGCGCAACCGCCGCACCGAATTTAAAGTGGTACGTATACAGGAGTAATCAGTGTAGCGCTACAAAAGCGGGAGCCGCATAAGTTTTATACTTGTGCGGCTCTTTTTTTTGATCAGGATTCAGGGATGCGTATGATTTATACTTTGGTTACGGCTTCCTAGAGTATATACTTTGGCTGTACTTGTTAGCCGCTGCTTCTCCCCTCTGGCGCAAGTCTCCAGACTTGTGTCATTTTATGGTGTTGAGTTTGTAACGCAACTATAGCCATACTTTATACTTTGCCTATACTTTTATACTTGCCTTTCCCGCTGTTCCGGACATCCCTGTCCGGAACCTCTCTGCCGCGGACTCCTAGTCCGCATACTTTGTACTTCCCTAGCCGCTGTTTCCTACAATTTGAACCAAGCTATCCTTGCTAGCTGCTGCTGAGGCTCCCTCCAGCCCGGGAGGGCTCGTCTTCCCGCATCGCGCTGGGAGCTTTTCTTTGCTCGCTGTCGCTTTGCAATCCCTTCGGGACCGAAAAACTCCAAAGGCGCTCAACGGAAAGACTGGGAACAGTTCGATAGCCACCGCTGACGGAGTTTCAGATCAATTCCCCTCCTCGGAGGGGCTAGGGGGGGGTTACACCTGCCGGAAACTCCCCTCCTTAAACAAGGAGGGGCAGGGGGGGTGGACCCGTGTTGAATAAAATCCTGTTAACCTTAAAATCCTGATTCGGACCCAAAGTGTAAATCACTTCCCGAAAGTATACTTCAGCCCAACCCCCAGCGTGCTTATGCGGGAGTGGCCAAAATACTCGAAGTTGTTTGTGTTAAGGCCAAGCATCATATGGCGATAATCAACTGAAATAGCCAGCGGCAACCTCGGGAATGTATACTCTATGCCCACAGAGGCAAGTAGCATGGCGCCAACCTCCATGTCCTGCTTCTCGTTAAACCTGTCGCGGGAGCCGCCCACGGCTCCAATGCCCAGTCCGGCGTATGGCCTCAGGCGGCTGGAGGTGAGCAGTTGCGGCTGCCACAGGTAATGCAGCGAGGCCTGGTAAGCCCGCTGGTAATGCCATTGCCCCACCTGCAACTCCAGTGCCGACTGCGGACCTACAAAATGTTTCAGGCGGAGTTCAGAGTCTATGCCCGACGGGCCGCCCCAGGTGGTGCGGAAGCCGAGGGAGGTTTTATAGGGCGCAACGGCCTGCGGTTTTGAGGAGGGGACATCATCGGTTTGGGCCAGCGCAGGCCCAGCGAAGTAGGAGAGGGCGCCCAGCAGCGGGAACAGCAGTTTCGTTTTCATAGATACATTGTTTTATGATGATACATCTATGTAACTGACCCTCATACTTCCCGAGCCGTTGCAATTCTCATCTTTTAAAGTATAAAAATGGCCGCTGCTGTCGGGAATGCCGTTCCCTTTGTTAAATTTGTAGGCAAATCATCCTGAAACTATGGAAAACAGATATTTGCGTCGCGGCGTATCCGCCTCTAAGGAGGATGTGCACAACGCCATCAAAAACATCGATAAAGGACTTTTCCCGAAAGCTTTCTGCAAGATCATCCCCGACATCCTGACCGGCGACGAGGATTACTGCGCCATCATGCACGCCGACGGGGCCGGCACCAAGTCATCGCTAGCCTACATGTACTGGAAAGAGACCGGTGACCTTAGCGTGTGGAAAGGCATTGCCCAGGATGCCGTGGTGATGAACACCGACGACCTGCTGTGCGTGGGTGCCACGGACAGGATCCTGCTTTCCTCCACCATAGGGCGTAACAAGAACCTGATCCCGGGTGAGGTGATTGCCGCCATTATAAACGGTACCGAGGAGGTGCTGCAGATGCTGCGCGACAACGGCGTGGGCATTTACAGCACGGGCGGCGAGACAGCCGACGTGGGCGACCTGGTGCGCACCATCATTGTGGACAGCACAGTGACGGCCCGCATGCGCCGCGACGAGGTGATCTCGAACCACACCATACAGCCCGGCGACGTGATCGTGGGCTTTGCCTCTTACGGGCAGGCCACTTACGAGACCGAGTACAACGGCGGCATGGGCAGCAACGGCCTCACCTCGGCCCGCCACGATGTGTTCCATAAATACCTGGCTGCCTCTTACCCCGAAAGCTACGATCCGGAGCTGCCTGTGGACCTGGTGTACTCCGGTAACAAGCGCCTGACGGATGTAGACAAGGAAACAGGCATAGAGGTGGGCAAACTGGTGCTCTCGCCGACGCGTACCTATGCGCCTATCGTGATGGAGATTCTGAAGCAGCACCGCCCGCACATACACGGCATGGTGCACTGCAGCGGAGGCGCCCAAACCAAAGTGCTGCACTTCACCGAGAAGGTACATATTATTAAAGATAACCTGCTGCCGGTGCCACCGCTGTTCCGCATCATTCAGGAGCAGAGCCACACCGACTGGAAGGAGATGTATAAGGTCTTCAACATGGGGCATCGCCTCGAGATTTACCTGCCGGAGGAGCATGCGCAGGATCTGATTGACATCTCGAAAAGCTTTGGCGTGGAAGCGCAGGTCATCGGCCGCGTGGAGAAGAGCAAGGCCAACGAACTCACCATCCGCAGCCCGTACGGCGAGTTCTACTACGAAGGCTAAATTATACTTTGAACATACTTTGCAAGCGCCACAGGTACAGCACCTGTGGCGCTTCTTTTTTCCGGGTCTGATGTGACAAAACACCGGGAAAATGCCGGATAGAAAGTATGATCGCGAGTTGTTATGGCACTTTATAAAGTATAAAGTAGGCTAAAATAAGCTAAAACCCATGTGACAAATTCCCCAGAAAGTACCTTGTGTTTATACTTTTAGGTAGGTATGTTTATGGATACTAAGTTTTTCTGTTCCTCTCGCCATACCTTAAATGAAAACAAGCTTCCTAACCCTTCTGCTGCTGCTGTCCTCGTTCGCCGCTGTGGCGCAGCAAGCTTCTAATCCAGATTCTACAGATAATAAATTCTTCGTAGGGGTAGGATTAAGCAACACGTCATACCCGATAATGGGGGAGCTCAAGCACGAGTCCTTTAGTGCTATAAAGCCATTTGTGATTGTTAATTTTGGGTATAGGCTAAACAAAAGAACAGCCATACAAATTGGGCTTGGCTATGGTGCCAATGAAATAAACGGGTACACGACAGCTGTATCGAATGGTAAATATGGGAATTTCCATAAATACCAACGTATCCGCGGGGTAGTTACTCCCTTAACCTTGAAATGGACGCCCTTTAACCCATACAAGAGGCTGCAATTATATGCTAACGCCTCGCTTGCTCCTGTTTTTGGCCACATGAAGACAAGGGCTACAGAAACCTATGATGAAGATATCACAGTTCTCTATGATGAAAAATTCTATACGTTTGATTTGGTTGCCACGGCAGGCTTAACGCTCAACTACAGGCTCAATAAGCGGATAGACCTTTATGCTGATGGCATCCTGTTCTACAAGAACTTTTTCTTCGAACCGCGCTCAAGCAGTATTTATGAAGGTAAATCAGTGGGAGCAGGTCTAAACTACAATCTTAACCTGAGGCGGGAGAAGTAAGATAAGTTTGATATGAAAACCAATTTCCTGACCCTTCTGCTGCTGCTGTCCTCGTTCGCCGCTGTGGCACAACAGGCCCCTGCCTCTGACACAAACTCCACTGAAGGTAAATCCTTCATAGGGGCAAGCGTAAGCACCACCGGTTACTATGTTGCTGGAAAAGCTAAGTATAAAGTGATGGCGGGCGTTATGCCGTACTTAAACATACATTATGGATAGAGACTATCCAAAAGAGCAACTATACAAGCCGGTTTAGGATACGGTGCCAACGAGGCTGCTGCCTACGGTACTAGGTTTGTTTTGGCAGATAGCAGTCATTATGAAACAAGGCAAACCCAAAACATCCAGGCGTTAGTAGTACCTTTCACGTTGAAGTTTAGCCCCTTTAATCCTTATAAAAGGCTTCAGGTATACGCTAACACTACATTGGCTCCTGTGATTGGCCACATCAAAGCAAGGGCCACAGAAAGCCTGGATGGTGAAACTACAGAACTTTATAAAGAAGAGCATGCCTCTATAAATGTAGTGGCTACAGCAGGCCTTTCGGCGAATTATAGGATGAGTGAACGCTTGGATATTTTTGTGGATGGCATGTTCCTGTACAGAAGCCTGCATAGCCGAGGCGCTATTCTGAATCATAAGCCAGTTTCTGTTGGTATTGGCTTAAACTACAGACTCGAGTAGACCAAACTGGCACAATAATTGGTTACAGGCAAGTATAAGCAAAAACCTATACTTGCCATGAGAAAGCTTCTACTACCGTTTCTGTTTGTGCTGCTGGCGCTGCCGGTTTGGGCACAAAGCTCCATACTTACCTTCACCGCCGAGCGAGGGGAGTATTTCCAGGTCGAGATTGATGGCCGCCTGGTAAACCGCACCGCCACCAATTTTGTGCGCCTGGACCATGTGCGGCCGGGCAAACACTACATAGAGTTGCGCGTGCGAAGCCGGCACGGCATGTATAAGATGGGGCAGAAGGTAGTCCTGCCGCATGGGGTGGAGGCTAGTTACGGCGTGCGTACCATAGGGCGCAGCGGTAAGGCCTATCTGCAGCTCATCAGCGAAGTGCCGCTAAGGCCGGTTGTAGTGCCTGTGCCACGGCCACGCTACCCGGACCACCACCGCCACGACGACCATTGCGGCCACGACCGTTATGATGATCGATATGACGACCGTTACCGTGACGACTACTACGGTAGCTGCCGAAACCTGCTCTCAGGCCGTGAGCTGGATCGCGCCATAGAGGCCATCCGCCACCGCGACTTCGAGAGCACCAAACTAAGTATAGCCCGCGACGCCTTGCGAGGAAACAGCATCATGGCCGACGACCTGAAGCGCATGCTGCGGCAGTTCGACCACGAGAGCACCCGCGTAGAGTTTGCCAAGTATGCCTACGACTACCTCTGTGACCAGGAGCACTTTTACTACATCTACGATGAGTTTAAGTTCGATAGCAGCGTGCGGGAACTGGAGGATTATGCAAGGCGGAGAAGATAAAAGAATTTTAAAAGTGAAAAGTTAGCATGTAAGAGTAAAATTTACGGTGAGAAATTTTGGGCGCGGCACGGGTTATACCTGTGCCGCTCTTTTTTGCCTGTTATAAAATGTCTTGCTGAGAAGAGGAGAGGGAGATTTGCAGTACCGGTTCCAACCACCCCTGCCCCTCCTTAGCTAAGGAGGGGAGCCTGTAATTACTGATTTAGAAGTATAACTTTCATATTTTCTGTTCTTAACTGCAGAATTATAAAACCCACCCCTAACCCTTCCCGAGAGGGGAATCACACTTGCTCAGTAGCAAAGGCAGCAGCTATCGAACCTGATCCCAGCCTTTGAATTGAGCGCCTTGTGAGATCCGGTGCTCAGCTTGCTGAGCAGCCGCAGCGCAGCGTAGGCAGGAGGGAACACAGCGCGATGTCCGAAGGCGAGGCCTCCCGGCCTTGAGGGCACCAAAGCAGGAGATGCAACAATAGGTTTGTAAGACTGAGGGTAAGCGGTAGCTAGAAAGTATAACCTGTACCAGGTTAAAGGAAGCAGCGGCTAAGTAAAGATAGTCAAAGTATAAAGGAAAGGCGGGTGCTGCCGAAGCAACACCCGCCTTTCCTTTATCAATATTTTATACTTCCTATCTCAGCCTGTCCACAGACCTCACCAGATCCTCATCGCGCTTGATAAAGCGGTTGGCCAGGGAGTTAAGCACCAAAGCCAGCAGCGGCATAAAGAAGCCCGCCTCGTAAGTGCCTTTTTCACCGGGCAGCACCAGGTCTGCGCCCACAAAGTACGCATAGTACAGCATGGTGCCGAGGGTCGCAACGATCAGCAGCGTGTTCAGCAGGCCGAGTTTCATCTGGTTCAGGCGGCTCTTGTACTGGAAGATCTCATAAATGGCAATAACAGCGGCGGCAATGGCCAGCATACCGATGGCAATTGTGCCCTGTTGCGGCACGCTGCCCGCCGAGCCCGGCTCCCCCTGCTCCGTCAGGAAGTATGATTTCAGGTTCCAGGCAGTGAGCACAACCTCCTCGCCGGTGGTAGGATCGGTTTTAGACCACAGCGGCAGAAAAAGCATCGCGATCAGGGCAATGGCCAGTAGGGCCAGAAATACGGTTTGAATTCTTTGTATCATGTGATGGTTAAATTATCTTGCAAAGAGATGCAAAATTAGGCAAAGACCTGTAAAAACTAAAATTAAGATGAACACTGCTTACATAGTTGATATACTAAGAACACCGGTAGGTAAATTTGGCGGTAGCCTGAGCACTGTGCGCCCCGACGATATGGCGGCCTTGGTGATGAAGGCGATCGTGGAACGCAACCCCAACCTGGACCCTGCCCTGATAGAGGACGTGGTGATGGGGGCAGCCAACCAGGCCGGGGAGGATAACCGCAACGTGGCGCGTATGGCGCTGTTGCTGGCCGGTTTGCCAATGGAGATTGGCGGCGTTACCGTGAACCGCCTTTGCGCCTCCGGGTTGCAGTCCATCATCGACGCGAGCCGTGCCATTAGCTGCGGCGACGGTGGCGTATACCTGGCCGGCGGCGTGGAGAGCATGACCCGCGCCCCGTTTGTGATGGCCAAGGCCGAGACCGCCTTCTCCCGCACTCCCGAAATATACGACACGACCATCGGCTGGCGATTCACCAACGAAAAGCTTTCGCAGCTGCACTACCCGTTTGCCATGGGCGAAACAGCGGAGAACGTGGCGGAGCGTTACGGCATTTCACGTGAAACCCAGGATGAGTTTGCGCACAGCTCCCAGCTAAAGTATAAAGCTGCTGCCGAAGCCGGAAAGTTTAAGGATGAGATTGTGCCGGTGCACATCCCGCAGCGCAAAGCCTATGACATTGTTTTCGATACAGATGAGCACCCAAGGCTATCCTCCGTGGAGAAGCTTGCCTCGCTGAGCCCTGCCTTTAAGAAAGGAGGCTCTGTTACGGCTGGCAACTCATCGGGCATAAACGATGGGGCCGCCGTTTCTCTGATCGTGAGCGAGGAGGTGCTGAAACGCTACAACCTGACGCCAATGGCGCGCGTGGTGTCGGCGGCCGTGGCTGGCGTAGATCCGGCCCATATGGGCATAGGCCCTGTGCCCGCCACCCAAAAAGCCCTGAAGCGCGCAGGCCTAAGTATAAACGACATCGGCCTGGCCGAAATTAACGAAGCGTTTGCCGCGCAGGCTGTGCCAAGCGTACAGCAGCTGGGCATCAACCCGGATATCGTGAACGTGAACGGAGGCTCTATAGCCATTGGCCACCCGCTGGGGGCCAGCGGCACGCGTATTTCCACCACCCTGCTGCACGAGATGAAGCGCCGCGATAATGTAAAGTATGGCCTGGCTACCATGTGCGTAGGCGTGGGGCAGGGCGTAGCAGTGATTTACGAGAAAGTATAAAAACACCCTTGCCTTCCATACTTCTGCAGTGGCAATCCATACTTTGCCAACAACAGAAGGGAAGTATAAATTAAGATTAAAAGAGGCTTCTCCGCAGCAGGAGAGGCCTCTTTTTTTATTTATAACAGGTTGATTTTAATCTGTTTGGATAATGTGTTTTCTTTTTGGCACCCGCTTTGCATAAACACAACTGAACCTAAAGAACAAGCTTATGAAAAAGTTACTAGCAATCGCCTTTATACTATCTTCTGTATTTGCCGGGCAGGCCGCACTGGCTGATAGCCACGGTAATGGCAACGGAAAAGGGAAAGCCAAAGGCAAACCATCCTTTGTAGAGAAGAAGCACCGTGCCCACGCCGAATGGAAGCGGGAGAAAGAGTACGAGAAAGAATATAAGAAGCGCCACAAAGACGCGGATCATGATGATGACGATATCTGGAGCAGACGCCGTGACGAAGACAGAAGAAGGGACGAGGATAGAAGAAGAGATGACGAGCGCTGGGAGAGAAGCCGTGAGGAGCAGCGCCGTAGGGGAGATGACCGAGGCCGCGACAATAGCGGGCGCACGATTGGCGATATAATCCGGGAACGAACCCAGACTCAGAATCAGTAATACCTAACTTTTTTACACACACCCTTATCCCCGCACATGCGCAAAGCTTGTGCGGGGATTTTTTATACCTTTGTATATGAGGTATTTTTTAGAGATAGCTTACGACGGAACCCGGTTTCATGGGTGGCAGGTGCAGCCAAACGCCCTGTCGGTGCAGGAGGTGCTGGAAGATAGCCTGAGCAAGGTGCTGCGCGAACCGATTGCCACCACGGGCAGCGGGCGCACCGACACAGGTGTGCACGCCAGCCAGCAATTTGTGCACTTTAACGCGCAGCAGGAGTTGGACCCGCAGCATGTTATCTATCGTCTCAACCGCATACTTCCGGAAGATATTTCCGCTGTTAGCTTGTACCCGATGCAGCCCGAGGCGCATGCCCGTTACGATGCCTTCGCACGCACTTACCATTACCACGTCACGCTTCGCAAAAATCCTTTTAAGCGCTACCATGCCTGGTACCACAACCGCCCTCTGGATGTGGAGAAAATGAATGAAGCCGCAGCCATACTGTTAAAGTATGAGGATTTTACTACCTTCAGCAAAGTAAAAGGCGACACCAAGCACTACCGTTGCAACATGTATGAGGCGGTATGGAGGCAAGAGGGTGAGGAGCTACAATTTACCATCCGGGCCAACCGTTTCCTGAGAGGTATGGTGCGGCTGGTGGTGGGCACGCTGGTGGATGTGGGCCGTGGCAAGCTGACGGTGCAGCAGTTTGAGCAGATCGTGGCCAGCCAGGATAGGAGCAAATCCAGCGGGGCGGCCCCATCGGAAGGCTTGTTCCTGGCCAAAGTAGCGTATCCACCTGAACTATTTATACAAAACTAATCAACCTATAACCCAAAAAACTAACCTTATGCAACTAGAAGAGGACCATCTGGGCCCGCATCTGAACGGAAAGCACGTGCGGCCGGAAAGCTTGATGATGAGCTACGGATACAATCCTGAGTGGTCAGAGATGGCCGTGAAAGCACCCATTTACCAGACATCCACCTTTGTTTTTAAGAGTGCCGAAGAGGGCAAGGCTTTTTTTGAGCTGGCTTACGGTCTGCGCGAGAAGAACGCCGAAGAGCAGCTGGGCCTGATCTACAGCCGCCTCAACAACCCCGACCTGGAGATACTGGAGAACCGCCTCCGCTTCTGGGACGGTGCCGAGGAAGCGGCAGTGTTTGCCAGCGGGATGGCCGCCATCAGCACCACGCTGCTGGCCCTGCTAAAGCCCGGCGACGTGATCCTGCACAGTGAGCCTATTTACGGCGGCTCCGATTATTACATCAAGAACATATTGCCGAAGTTCGGCATCCAAAGTATAGGTTTCCAAGCTTGTGCCACTGGAGAGGAGATCGCGCAGCTGCTGGAAGAATCCGGCGCGGCCGATAAACTGGCGATGGTATATGTGGAGACGCCTGCCAACCCAACGAACCACCTGGTAGATATCGAGGAGTGTGTGGCGCTGGCCAGAAAGCATTCTACTGCCGATAAAAAAGTGGTGGTGGCCGTGGATAACACGTTCCTGGGGCCGGTGTTCTCGCACCCGCTCAAGCACGGTGCTGACCTGGTGCTATACTCTGCCACCAAGTACATCGGCGGCCACTCCGACCTGATTGCCGGAGCCTGTGCCGGTTCTTCCGAGCTGATGAAGCAGGTGAAGGGCATGCGCACCTTTGCTGGCTCCATGGCAAGCCCGTGGACGGGCTGGATGCTGATGCGCAGCCTGGAGACACTGAAAATACGCATGGAGGCCCAGTCGCGCGGCGCGGAGGTAGTGGCCAGTTACCTGAAGCAGCACCCGAAAGTAGAGAAAATTTACTACCTCGGGGACCTGCAGGACAACCCGCGCCAGCAGGCTATTTACGAGAAGCAGTGCACCGCCGCCGGCTCCATGATCTCGTTCGACCTGAAAGGTGGCGAGAAAGAGGCCTTCAAGTTCCTGAACAGCCTTCGCCTCATCAAACTGGCGGTAAGTTTAGGCGGCACTGAGTCGCTGGCCGAGCACCCAGCCTCTATGACGCACTCGGATATCTGCCTGGCGGATCGCGCCAAAATGGGCATCGGAGAGGGGATGGTGCGCATCTCGGTAGGCGTGGAGCACCCGGAGGACATCATCTCGGACATTGAGCAGGCGCTGGCTAAAGTAGCCATAGCCGTAGAAGCCGAAGTATAAAGTATAACTTTACTGCAAGTATGGAAAAGGCCGGGGCTGCTACAGTCCCGGCCTTTTTTGTTTTTGACTGCCGCTGGGTCCAACCACCCCTGGCCCCTCCTTGGCCAAGGAGGGGAGTTCTGCCGAAGCTCCGTCAGCGGTGGCTATCGAAACCAATCCCAGTCTTTGGGTTGAGCGCCTTGTAGATTTCCGGTGACGAACGCAGTGAGGCATTGCGACGCAGGAGCAAAGGAAATGTACACCGCGCGATGCCCGAAGACGAGGCTTCCCGGTCGTGAGGGAGCCAAAGCCGGAGATGAAACGATAGGTTTGTAAGACTGAGGATAAACGGTAGCTAGAAGGTATAGCTTGCTTCAAGCTAAAGAAAGCAGCGGCTATAAAAGTATAAGTATGCGGATTTGGAAGTCCGCGGCAGAGAGGTCCCGGACAAGGATGTTCGGAACAGCGGTAGGATAACTTGTGTCAATTTGCAGGAAGCAGCGGCTAAAGTATAAATTGACAGGTATAAAGTATGGCTACAGTTGAGTTACAAACTCAACATCATTGTAAGGCACAAGTCAGGAGACTTGCGCCAGAAGGGAGAAACAGCAGCTAACAAGTACAGCCAAAGTATACTCTAGGAAGCCGTAATCAAAGTATAAATCATACGCATCCCTGAATCCTGATCCAAAACCATTAACTTTACAATCGGTTAAACAGTAGCGCTCGTAAAGAGGAGACAGCCCTAACCATACTTAAAGCAGAAGCATACTTTTGGAAGATACACCTAAACAAAGCGGCAAAGTATTCGACTCAGACGTGCTGAAGCGGCTTTTCACCTTTGTGAAGCCCTACATCAGGACGTTCTACTTTATCGTGTTCCTGACCTTTTCCTCGGCCGTGCTGGCCGCCGTGCGGCCGTTCCTCATCCAGTACACCGTAGACCACGAGATTCTGAACAACGACTGGGAAGGCCTGAACCGCATGTTCGTGATCTTGGGCGTGCTGCTGGTGGTGCATGCCATCGTGCAGTATCTCCATACCTACTTCGCCGGTTGGCTGGGCCAGCACGTGGTCCGCGACATCCGCATCAAGCTCTATCGTCACATCCTGGACCTGCGTCTCAAGTTCTTCGACCGCACGCCCATCGGCACGCTCGTAACCCGCAACGTGTCAGACGTGGAGACGCTCTCCGACGTGTTCAGCGAGGGCCTGGCCGCCATGATCGGCGATATCCTGCAGCTGGTGTTCATCCTCGGCTTCATGTTCTACATCGACTGGGAGCTGGCCCTGGTGAGTCTTTCCACGTTCCCGCTCATGCTCATCAGCACCTATATTTTCAAGGAGAAGATAAAGAACACCTTCCAGGAGGTGCGTACGGCGGTGGCGCGGCTCAACTCTTTTGTGCAGGAGCACATCACCGGCATGAGCATCGTGCAGATCTTCAACAACGAGGAGCGCGAGATGGCGAAGTTCAAGGAGATCAACAAAGAGCATACACGCGCCAACATCCGCTCGGTTCTGTACTACAGCGTCTACTTCCCGGTGGCCGAGATCATCGGGGCGGCGGGCCTGGGCCTGCTGGTGTGGTACGGCGCCTACGGGGTGATTGAGAATGACATCACACTGGGCACGCTGATGGCGTTTATACTTTACATCCAGATGTTCTTCCGCCCGATCCGCATGATCGCCGACCGCTTTAACACGCTGCAGTTGGGCGTGGTGAGCACCGAGCGCCTCATGCGCCTGCTCGATAGCAAGGAGATGATCCCGGACAACGGCAGCTACGCCCCGGAGAAGATAAAAGGCAACGTGCGCTTCGAGAACGTGTGGTTTGCCTACAAAGAGGAAGACTGGGTGCTGCGCGACCTGTCTTTTGAGGTGAAGGCCGGCGAGACGGTGGCTTTTGTGGGTGCCACCGGTGCCGGAAAGACCTCCGTTATCAACCTGCTAAACCGCTTCTACGAGATCAACAAAGGGCATATTGTGGTGGATGGCCACGACCTGCAGGAGTACGACCTGAGCGTCCTGCGCCACCACATCGGCGTGGTGCTGCAGGACGTGTTCCTGTTCTCGGGCACCATCGCCGACAACATCAGCCTGGGCAACAAGGCCATCACCGAGGAGCAGATGTGGCACGCCGCCGACCTGGTGGGCGCCCGCAAGTTCATTGAGCGGTTGCCGGGAGGGCTGCACTACCAGGTAATGGAGCGCGGGGCCACGCTATCGGTGGGCCAGCGCCAGCTCATCTCGTTTGTGCGGGCGATGGTCTACAACCCCGAAATCATCATCCTGGACGAGGCCACCTCCAGCGTAGACTCCGAAACCGAGGAACTGATACAGTACGCCATAGACCAGCTTATGCACGGCCGCACCTCCATCGTTATCGCGCACCGCCTCAGCACCATCCAAAAAGCGGATAAAATTATTGTGCTGGACCGCGGCGAGCTGAAGGAGATGGGCAACCACGAAGAATTGCTGGAGAAAAACGGCTACTACGCGCAGCTGTACCAGATGCAGTACAAGAACATGATCGACCAATGAAAAAACTATTCTACGTAGTGGCAGGCTTTGCCATTGTCTTGCTGGTGTTTTATACTTACCTGGGAGGTTTTGCAGCCCCCGATGTTACCCTTACCACTTCCGAAACTATGTATGTGGCCGGCCAGCCGTTCGAGGGCTCTGTGGAGGATGAAGCCATGGGGCAGGCCTTCCAGCGGGTATCGGAGGTGCTGCAGGACAAAGCGCTGCAGGGGCACCCGGCCAATATCTACTACAACGACCCGGACAAGAGCGGCGACAGCATCCGGGCTTTCATCGGCATCATCATTCCGGACTCCACGGCTAAACTGCCGGCTGGTTATACCTTGCGCACGGTGCCGGGTGGCCGCCAGGTGGTTCGTGCCGAGGCAACCGCAAGTATAGCCCTGCTGCCCAAAAAACTTTATGCCGCCGTGTTCGACTATGCCAAGGAGGAAAAGCTAAAGCTGGAGGAGTTCTACGTGGAGTGGTTCCCGGAGGACGATAAAGGCGTGCTGGAAGTGCCGGTAAAGGAGTAGAAGTATACTTGCAAGTATAGATTTATACTATATCTTTGGGAAGAGAGGATTTATACTTCATCAACTTCTCATAACCACAGCATTTATACTTTGGGCAAGAAAGCAGAGGCTAAAAAAGAGCTGATCTTAGAGGCAGCGAAAAGCGTGTTCGGCAGGTTGGGCTACAGCAAAGCCACTCTCGACGATATTGCCGCGGCCATTGGGATGAAAAAGCCCTCGCTGTACTACTACTACAAAAGCAAGGAGCTGCTCTACATCGAGGCCTTCTCGCAGGAGTGGAGGGCCAGGCTCTCGCACATCAAGCAGCTGGCCGAGCACGAGCCCAACCCGCACAAGCGCCTGCTGTTATACATCCAGTCCTCGCTGCGCTACTACCAGGAAATCGTTTCGGAGCATACCATCTCCATTAAGGTACTTATCGAGACGCGGGCCATGTTCCAGGAGCTGTTCCGGGAGTCGCGGGGCAAGGAGACGAACTACTACGCCACAGTGATAAAGGAGGGGATTGCCAAGGGCGTGTTCATCCCCTGCGAGGCCGAGCGGGTGGGCTACTCCATGATGGTGGTCAAAGACCTGATCCAGTTCGAGGAGTTCCAGCGCGCCGATTTCCACAAGCTTCCCTCCATTGATTTTGAGAAAATCGAGCGGGATGTGCTCTATACTATCAACCTTATACTTAATGGGATTGCGGCGAAGGCATAAAAAAACGGCGCTTATTGCGCCGCCTTCATTTGGTCTAACTTTGCCTTTAAGGCATCTATGTCTGGTTTATGGCCTTTCGCCACCTCGGCGGCATCCAGCTCTATCAGCATATCCTGCATCTGTTTCAGGTAAGCAGCCTTGTCTTTTTTCAGCAGGCCTTTGTGATTCTCCTGGCAATGGCCATCCTCATCCATTGGTCTGAACATGCTGCCCTCGCCGTAAATAAGCCACTGCGGGTTCAGGTCGCAGAAGTTCTTCACAATAGCCACCAGCTCATCCAGCACAATGTTGCGGCCGTGTATAATGTTGCTCAGGGTTTCTTCGTCGCTGCCGGTTATAGATTTTAGGTCTTCCATTTCCAGTTCTTTCAGATTGGTGTAAAACCTGAAGCGTTTACCTATTTGCTGTAAGTCGATAGCCATATGCAGAAAGTTTAGGGGGTACAAAAGTGATCGTAAATTTGCTATACGTAAGCATAACAGATTTCGCACTAAAAAAATCCCGCAACCTGCTTTCGGAACCACAGAAATGGCTAAAGGTATCTGGAAATCGGTAAATTTATTCTGATTCTTCTTGCTGCAGCTGCCGCTCGTAAAGCTGTTTGTACAGGCCATCCTGGTTTATCAGCTCCTCGTGCGAGCCGTGCTGCACAATCGCGCCATCATCCAGCACCAGTATGCGGTCCGCCAGCTTTACCGACGATACCCTGTGCGATATGATGATGCTGGTGCGGTTCTGCATGATGCGGCGCAGGCTGTTAAGTATGGCGTTCTCGGTTTTGGTGTCTACGGCCGACAGTGAATCGTCGAGGATAAGTATACTTGGCTCGCGCACCAATGCCCGGGCGATAGACACCCGCTGCTTCTGGCCGCCCGAAAGCGTGATGCCGCGCTCGCCCAACTTGGTATTAAACCCTTCCGGGAAGCGCTCGATGTTCTCATACACGTCGGCATCTTTGGCAGCCTGCACCATCTGCTCCTCGGTTATACTTGGCAAACCAAACCCTATGTTGTTGCGGATGGAGTCGGAGAACAGGAACACGTCCTGCGGCACGTAGCCTATCTGGCTGCGCAGGTTATTGATATTATAATCGCGCACATCCACGCCGTCAATCAGTATGCGGCCGCCGGTGGCGTCGTACATGCGCGGCAGCAGGTTGGCAATGGTGCTCTTGCCCGAGCCTGTGTTGCCGATCACGGCCAGCGTTTCGCCATGCCTGATGTCAAACGACACACCCTTCAGGGCATGGATTCCCGTGTCAGGATACACAAAGTCCACGTTCTCGAACCGGATATCGCCCATGATCTCCTTGCCGACGTTCTTACGGGACACGATGTTGTTTTGGGTGTGCAGGAACTCGTTGATGCGCTCCTGCGAGGCGGCGGCGCGCTGCACCAGGCTGGCCGTCCAGCCCAGCGAGGTAACCGGCCAGGTCAGCATGTTCACGTAGATGATAAACTCGGCGATGTTACCGGTGGTTATACTTCCGTTAATCACCTCCTGGCCACCGATGTACACGGTAATGATCGTGCTCAGGCCCACCAGGAACAGCACCAGCGGGAAGAACAGCGAATTCACGAAGTTCAGCTCCAGCGATTTGTCCCTATAGGTGTTGCTGGCATCCGTAAACTTGCTATGCGAGTCGTCCTCGCGCACAAAAGACTTCAGTACCCGGATACCCGAAAACGCCTCCTGCACAAAGGTGGTGATGCCCGAGAGGCTGCGCTGTATCTCATCGGACTTGCGCTGGATGATGTTGTTGACGTAGTAAATGCTGATGGCAAGTATGGGCAGCGGGATCAGCGTATACAGTGTCAGCTTCACGTTTACCGACAGCATGTAGGGGATCACCATTAGGAAAAGTATAACCAGGTTAATGCCATACATAATAGCCGGCCCCAGATACATGCGCACGCGGCTCACATCCTCCGAGATGCGGGCCATCAGGTCGCCGGTGTTGTTGCGGCGGTAAAAGCTGAGCGGCAGGCTCTGGTAATGCTCGTAAATCTCGTTCTTCAGGTCGTTCTCTATCAGGCGGCTCATCACGATGATGGTTTGCCGCACAAAGAACAGGAACACGCCCCGCAGCAGCGCCATTAAAAGTATGATAACGCCATACACCAGTATACTTCTGGAGAAGATGTCGTATACCACCTCCTGCTGCCCCATGCCCTTAAACAGGCCGTGCAGGTTTATCCCCTCTTTAATAAGGTTAAAAGCATGCCTGACCACCTGCGCGGGCAGTATCTGGAAGAAGTTGGAGATGATGGTAAACACGAGCCCCAGCAGGAGCCTGTATTTATACTTGAGAAGGTATTTATTTAAGTAACGTAACGATTTCACAGTCAGAACTTGATGCCTTTTGCGCTTTTACGCAGAGATAGCTCGCGCAAATTGAAATAACCAAAAAAAGATTTAATTTCGCAGCGCGAAACGGAGAGGGCGATCTTTTTGCCTCCCCCCTTCACAAAGATAGAACAACCCCTAATCAAAACTATCAATGGTGGAATTAAAAGAAGTTGAAGTGAAAAAAGACAAATCAGTCTTTGATCAGATATCAGAACACAACCACGAGAAAGTTGTTTTCTGCCATGACAAAGAAACTGGTTTGAAAGCTATCATCGGTATACACAACACCGTGCTTGGCCCGGCGTTGGGTGGTACCCGTATGTGGTCTTACGCTTCTGAGGCAGAAGCCCTCGATGACGTACTCCGTTTGTCCAGAGGCATGACCTACAAGGCGGCGATCTCTGGCCTTAACCTGGGTGGTGGCAAGGCCGTGATTATCGGCGATGCCAAGAAAGACAAGAACGAAGCGCTGCTTCGCAGATTCGGCCGCTTTGTAAAGAACCTGAATGGTGCTTACATCACAGCCGAAGACGTAGGGATGACGACCAAGGATATGGAATATATCCGCATGGAAACAGAGCACGTTTCCGGTTTGCCTGAGTCTATGGGCGGTAGCGGAGACCCATCTCCGGTTACAGCATATGGCACTTACATGGGCATGAAAGCAGCTGCTAAGAAAGCCTTTGGCTCCGATTCGCTGGAAGGCAAGAGAATCTCTGTACAGGGTGTTGGCCACGTAGGTGGTTACCTGGTAGAGCTGCTGGCCAAAGAGAACGCCCAGATCTTTATCACCGACATTTACGAAGACCGCCTGCGCGAGGTGTCTGAGAAGTATGGTGCCAAAGTGGTAGGCATGGATGAGATCTATGACCTGGACGTGGACATATACTCTCCGTGTGCACTGGGTGGTACCGTTAACAACGATACTTTAAACCGCCTGAAGTGCCAGGTGATTGCGGGCTCTGCCAACAACCAGCTGCGCGATGAGCGTGTGCATGGGCCTGCTTTGATAGAGAAAGGCATTGTTTACGCGCCAGATTTCCTGATCAACGCGGGTGGTCTGATTAACGTGTACTCTGAGCTTACTGGCTATAACCGCGAAAGTGCCTATGCCCAGACAGAGCGTATCTACGGTTATACACTGGATATCTTCGAACTCGCCGAGAAGGAGGGCATCCACAACCAGGCTGCCGCCGTGAAAATGGCTAAGAAGCGTATCGAGAGCATCGGCAAAGTACGCTCTACTTACTAAGATAACAGCAATGAACTGATTGCGTTAAACACAAAAGTGCTACATTAACCTGTGGCACTTTTGCTTTACGCCCTCATACTGCGGAACTATAGCCTGCCCGATCCGCTTTTACATAGCAGGCAAACACTGATTTTACCGGGCTCCATGCCCAAACAAGTATATTTTACCCAAAACACGCTCTTTAAAATAAGAATATGCTCAACCGCAGAACACTACGAATTAAGGCGATGCAGGCGATCTATGCCTATCAGCAAGCCGTAGGTTCAGACTATCTGCTGGCCTTAGACCAGATAAACGAGGACTTTGCGCCGGACCTCAACTCTATGGAGGTGCAGGACAAAAAGCTACTCGAAGGCAAGAGGCAAATGGCCACGCTGATGTTCAAGGAATGGTACGAGAAGCAGGAATACGATTCCGAAGGTGCCGACAAGGAAGCCATTGACGCGGTGAACAGAGCGATTGCGTTCTACAACAACGCCACCAAAAAAGACTTTAAGTACTACGGTAACCAGATGCTGGGTGCCGTGGAGCGCATCTACGACCACTACCTGGGCACCCTGCAGATACTGGAGGTGATCGTGAGCCTGATAGAGGAGGAGGAAGAGAAGAAAGCCAACCGCTTTACCGCCTCCGAAGGCCCCGATACCACTGCCTTCCTGTGCAACAAAGTAGTGCAGCGCCTGCTGCACAGCAAATCATATCAGGACAGTATTATCCGCCGCAACATTAGCTGGGGCTCCGACATCAGCGAGATCCGGGCCGTTTACAAGAACATCCTGAAGAAAGACGAGGTTTTCCTGAGCTATGTCAGCCAGCCCGAGCACACCCTGGAAGAGGACGCTGAGGTGGTGAAACATATTTTCAAAAACATTATCTTTAAAGAAAAAAACTTACAATCTTTGTTTGAGGAGCAAGACCTGAACTGGGTAGAGAACAAATCGATTGTAAGAAGCCTGGTAAACAAAACCATCAAGATTTTTGGTGAGGAAGCCGAGGAAGAAAAGCAGCTGCTGGACCTTTCGGCTAACTGGGAGGACGATAAAGCCTTCTTCGAGGATTTATACTTCCAGACGGTAGAGCAGGACGAGAAGTATGAGGCCATGATCGCGGACAGCGTGAAGAACTGGGACGTGGAGCGCGTGGCCCTGCTGGATAAGATCATCCTGAAAATGGCTCTTAGCGAGATGCACATCTTCCGCAGCATACCGGTAAAAGTTACCATCAATGAGTACATCGAGATCTCGAAGCTGTACAGCACCCCAAAGAGTAAGCAGTTTATCAACGGTGTGCTGGATAAGATGGCACAGGAGTTGACAGCCAAAGGCGATATACGCAAGTCTGGCCGTGGTCTGATTGACAACAAGTAAGCTTACGCCGCTAAAATGGCCTTTGTAGCGCTTTCTCCGTAGAAGAGGAAAAGTTTGTATCCGAGATAATTAAGCATACAGAAACTATGAGCAAAAAGACAAGTGCATTGCTGGCTTTTGTTTCCGGCGCCGCAGTAGGAGCCGTGACCGGTATACTTTTCGCCCCTGAGAAAGGGCGCGAGACCCGATACTGGCTGAGCTACCGCCTGGAGAAGTACCGTGACACCCTTTCTGACCTGCTGGAGCAGCTTATCGCCAAAGGCGACAGCATGCCTACCACTGCTAAGTCTGAGGGGCAGCGCGTGATACAGGACGCAAAGGAAAAAGCTGAGAAGCTGCTTGGTGATGTAGACTCACTCATTAACGAAATAAATAGCAGGAAAGAACTGTAAACATGAAACAAGTAACCCTGATACCCGGCGACGGGATAGGTCCTGAGATCACAGAAGCTGTAAAAACTATTTTTAGTGCAGCGAACGTGCCCGTGTCCTGGGAAGAGGAGAATGCTGGGCAAACCACTTTTGATGCCATCGGCGAGCTAATTCCGGCCACGCTGATCGCTTCTCTTGAAAAAAACAGAGTTGCCTTAAAAGGCCCGATCACCACACCGGTGGGCAAAGGCTTTAAAAGCGTAAATGTGCAGCTGCGGCAGATGTTTGACCTTTATTCAAACGTTAGGCCGGCCAAAACCACCAAAGGGATTGAAACACGCTTCGATAACGTAAACTCCGTGCTGTTCCGCGAGAACACCGAAGGCCTTTACTCTGGCCTGGAGATGTTTGATGAGCGCCTGCAGATTTCTGACTCCGTAGCCCGTTTAACGCGTGTGGGTTGCCAGAAAATCATCCGTGCCGCTTTTGCTTATGCTGATAAGCATGGCTGCAAAAAAGTAACGGCTGTGCACAAAGCCAATATCCTGAAAAGCGCCGGTGCCATGTTCCTGGGCGAGTTCAACGCTATTGCGAAAGAGTACCCGCACATCCAGGCCGATGACAAGATCATCGACAACATGTGTATGCAGCTGGTGGCCAAGCCAGAGCAGTTCGACGTGATCGTGACGACTAACCTGTTTGGTGATATCCTGTCTGACCTGTGCGCTGGCTTGGTAGGCGGACTTGGCGTAGTGGCCGGTGCCAACATTGGCGACGAGATGGCCATTTTTGAGGCTGTTCACGGCTCTGCCCCGGATATTGCCGGCAAAGGCATTGCCAACCCAACGGCACTGCTGCGCTCTGCCATCATGATGCTGCACCACATTGACCTGAAGGACGAGGCTAACCGTATTGAGGCAGCTTTGGAAGCTACACTGGCTAACAAAGAAGAGTGCACCGGCGACCTTGGCGGCAAGGCAAACACCATGCAGTTCGCGCAGAACATCATTTCAAAACTTTAACCATTTAAAGCATACTGATTATGAAAAAGAATCTTTTTCTGGTAGCAGGTATGGCCCTTACAATGCTCGCTACAAGCTGCGATAGTAACCAGGCCGGAAACGATACGGTGGCTGAGAACACTACAGCAGCAGAAGCTCCTGTGCAGCCAATCGAGAACCCGAACGTGGTAGCAACTGCTGCTGAGGGCGAGGCTGCAACCGCTGAGAACGCTCCGGTAATGACGTTTGAGCAGACAGAGTTTGATTTCGGCACCATTAAGCAGGGTGAGACCATAGAGCACACATTTGAGTTCACGAACACCGGCAGCACGCCGCTTGTGATCGAGAGCGCTTCCGCTACCTGCGGGTGTACTGTGCCGGAGTGGACGAAGACACCTGTTGCCCCTGGCGAAAAAGGCACAGTGGCAGTTAAGTTTAACAGTACCGGTAAAATGGGGCAGCAGCAGCCTACGGTTACCATTCGTGCAAACACGCAGCCAAACATCGTTCGTGTAGCCATGAAGGGTAATGTGCAGGGCAACAGCATTCCAACAGCTGGTTCTGACGGCCCGGTACGCCGCAACTAATTAAAACTCACTGAGCTCATTAAGAGAATACATTAACCATGAATACTATACTTCTTCAGACTCCGGATGGCGGCATGCTGCCTCAGCTGCTTATGTTCGGGGCCATTATCCTTGTGTTCTACTTCTTCATGATCCGTCCGCAGCAGAAAAAGATGCGTGACCAGAAGAAGTTTCGTGAGGAGCTGACAAAAGGCATGACAGTGGTAACCATAGGCGGTATGCACGGCAAGCTGATTGCAATAGACGACGATACCATTACGTTAGAAGTGGACAAAGGCGTTCGCCTGACATTTGATAAATCTGCCGTCTCCATGGAAGCTACCATGAAGGTGCAAAACGTATCCTAACATTGCCTTTAGAGGGAGTAAAAAATATAGCCTTATGGTTTATGAGGCCATTCCAGCCACGGACAAAGCAATACTGGCGAGTAGTATTGCTTTGTTTTGTGGCGGCCTCAACCTTCTGGCTTCTTAATGCCCTGAACAAAAGCTATAGTACCCAAACCTCATACCCTATCCGGTTTGTGTACGACGAGAGCGAACTTATTCCCATTAAGCCACTGCCCCAGGAGGTGGCCATTAACGTGACCGGCAAAGGCTGGAAGCTGCTGCGCAAGAGCCTGAGGCTGGAGGTGCAGCCCGCCGAGGTGTACATCCGTGACCTGCCGCGCAACAATTACCTGCTGGGCTCAGCCCTGCGCCCATCGCTCGTGAATGCCCTCGATGGCCTTCAGCTTAACTTTGTGGTTACCGACACCATTTACTTCGATTTCGACCCCAAAGTAAGAAAGCGTATAGCCCTGCGCCTGGATCCAACCCAAAAACTGACAGACAACCAGCATGCCATAGTCGGCTCAGTGCGGATTAACCCCGACAGCATTACGTTTACCGGGCCATCGTCTCTGATAGACAGCCTGCCGAACCCTTTTCTGCTGCGCCTGCCAGAGGAGCAGACGCTGGCGGAGCCATCAAAAATACCTGTGCCGATTAACTACAACTATAAATCGCTGGTAGAGGCGAATGTGGAGGAGGCGCAGGTGATCGTGAACGTGAAGAGCCTTGTGGCGGAGGAGCGGCAGTTGTTGCCTGAGCTGGTAAACGTGCCGGCGGGGGTGGCGCTAAGCCTGCGTCCTCCAATTGTGGTATTGCGTTACCAGGTGCTGCAAGACTCCATGGCCACGCTGAACCGCTCTGCTTTTAAAGTAGTACTCAACTACAACAAGTTCAACCCCATCGACTCTACACTGGTGCCGGAGCTGGTACAGAAACCTCGTGGCATACGCAATGTGCAGGTGTGGCCTAACCGCATCAAAATTTCCAGACAATAGTATGTTGAAGATAGGTATAACCGGCGGCATAGGGGTTGGTAAATCCATAGTAAGCCGTTTGTTTGCCGTGCTTGGTGCGCCTGTGTATGATGCAGATAGCCGTGCCAAGTGGGTAATGCACCACAACAAAGCACTGCGGCAGGAGCTGTTGCAGGCTTTCGGCCCCGAAACCTTTACCGAGGCCGGGGAGTTGGACCGTGGGTACTTGGCTGGCGTAGTATTTAATAACCCGCAGCGGCTGGAGCAACTCAATAGCCTGGTACACCCGCACGTGGGCAAGGACTTTGAAGTATGGGCCGCCTCGCATGCCGGAAAGCCTTATGTGCTGAAGGAGGCTGCGCTGATGTTCGAGTCGGAGTCGTGGAGGCAGATGGATGAAGTGATAGCCGTATACTCACCGCTGGAGCTGCGTATTAAGCGCCTGCTTAAACGCGATACGCACCGCACCGAGGCCGACATCCGCGCCATCATAGGCCGTCAACTGAGCGAGGAGGAGAAAATGCGCCGGGCCCAGCACATCATCTATAACGACGACAAGCAGCTGATCATCCCGCAGGTGCTTGCCCTACACGAGCAGTTCGCTAAGGCAGGTGCCTAAGTATAAATAAACCCTTGATTCTGCGAGTAATAAACTTGTTGCCTGCGCGGCAGCAGGAGAGGCATACTATGCTCCATGCGAACGCGTTGGTAAAGTATAGCTAATGCTAAAAAATAAGGGCTGTGGGAGCCGGAGTAGAAAAGTATGGATATAAAATAAGGACAACTTTGCAGTTGTCCTTATGTGGGGCGTACTGGATTCGAACCAGTGACCCCCTGCTTGTAAGGCAGGTGCTCTGAACCAGCTGAGCTAACACCCCGTTTTTTGTTTTCGTTGACCTTTTGTCCCCGTTTGATGATGCAAATATGGAGGTTATTTTTGAGACTGCAAAACATCTGCTAAAAATTTCTTAATTTTTTTTTCATCGTCAGTCTTCTATTGCCAACGTGTTATTACTACTGTACCTTTAGGTTTTATAAGGTGCTATAAATCTGAACTTTCGCCAAGTGAGAAAAAGAGTGGTAAGAAAAGTGCTATTTTATGGAGTTGCTGTTGTGGTAGCGGCACTGGGCTTGGCGTTGGCGCTTGTGTACACATATCAGGATAAAATAATCGAGCTTTTTGTGGCAGAGGCGAACAAGCACATCAAAACAAAGGTGGATGTGCGGCAGATTTCGCTCTCGCTCTTCGAAAAGTTTCCGCAGGTAGCCGTTTCGCTGGACGAGGTGAACGTACATGAGGGGCTGGAGGACAGCGAGGAGTCGCTGGCGCGAGCCGACAAGCTGTACTTTACCTTTAGCCTGTGGGATGTGCTGCGCGGCGAGTACAGCGTGAAGCAGTTTTACATGGAGCAGGGCGAGGTGTACGTGAAGGTGCTGCCCGACGGAAGAGTTAACTATGAGATCATCGCCACAGACTCCACTGCCGCTGATGACAAGGAGTTCTCATTCGACCTGGAAAGTATAAACCTGAAGGAGGTGGCCATCCACTACATCGATCAGCAGCTGAAGCAGACGTATGAGGTGGAAGCGCACCAACTGGCCGCGGCCCTTGCCATCTCCCCTGAAACCATCGACATTGAGGCCGAGGGGCAGGCAACCATCCAGACAATTAAAATCGGCACCGGAGAGTACTTCAAAGGCAAGCGCGTTAACCTGAACTCGGGGCTAAGTATAAACCGGCAGGCGCAGACCATTGCGCTTCAGCCATCGGTGGTGCAGGTAGAGGAGGCGGCCTACGAGGTGGGCGGTGCCATTGCCTACAAGGATGCCACGGAGCTGGACCTGCAACTGAAAGGCAAGAACACCAACATACAATCGCTGCTCTCGCTGTTGCCACAAAGTATGACGGAGGAGTTTAGGCAGTACCGCAGCGAGGGAGAGGTATACTTTAATGGCACCGTGAAGGGCAAAGCTTCCGGCAGGCACACACCACGGGTCAGTTTCAGCTTCGGGGCCCGCGATGCCTCGTTCTTCCACCCTGATGTGCAGCAGCGCGTGGAAAAGATCTACCTGACGGGCAGCTTTACGAATGGCGAAAAGCAAAATGCCGCTACCTCGGTGCTGGAGCTGAAAGAACTTAACGGTGTACTGAACGGCAGGCCGTTTAAGGGTAACCTGAAGTATAGCAACTTCGATAACCCTTTCATCGCTTTCGATGTGCAGGGCATGTTAGATGTGGGCTATGTGCTGGGGCTCGCCAAGATAGAGGAAGTGCGCAGCGGCAGCGGACTGGCAGATGTGCGCATCGCCTTTTCCGGTAACCTGAACGAGTTTAAGGCGCGGCCCGGCAACAGCACCCTCAACACCACCGGCGACATTACGCTGCACAACGTGTCGCTTACACTGCAGGAGCTCCCGCTACCGCTGAGCAACCTCACCGGCAACTTCATGTTTAAGCACAACGATGTGGCCGTGTCTGATTTTAAGGGCAAGCTGGGCGAGTCTGACTTTGCCATAAACGGGATGTTTAAGAACGTGATGGCCTGGCTGATCCTGAAGAACCAGCGCCTGCTGGTGGAGGCCGACTTCAGGAGCCGCTACCTTAACTTTGACCAGCTGCTGAGTGAGGAACTGAATACCCCGGAACAGGCTCGTACCGGCGACAGCTACAGGCTGATCATCTCCCCGGATATCGCCTTCGACCTCAGCGCCTCCATCGACAGGCTGCGGTTCAGAAGGTTCAGGGGTAAAGGTATCAGGGGGGAGGTAAAGCTACGGAACCAGGTGGTCTCTACTCCAAACATCTCGTTTCGGGCCATTGGCGGGGATTTTGCCGTGCGGGGTAATCTGGATGCCCGCACCAACAACCATATCAAGCTGAGCACTGCCGCCAAGCTTAACAGCATGAGCGTAGACAGCCTGTTTTACGTGTTCGAGAACTTCCACCAGAACTTTATAGAGGAGCGGCACCTGCGCGGCCTGCTTACAGCCAACATCGTGTCGGATGTATACTTCGACAGCCAGCTAAACCCTAAGACTAACCTACTGCAGGCAGAGATTGAGGCTACGGTACGGAACGGGCAGCTCATCAACTTCCCGCCCATGCAGAAGATGTCCGCCTTTGTGAAACGCACAGAGTTGGCCAACATGCACTTTGCCGAGCTGCACAACTCTTTCTGGATACAGCAGGGCACCATCTATATTCCAGAGATGGATATTCGCTCTAACCTGTCTGCGGCGCCGGTGGTGTCTATCTCGGGTACGCATACGTTCGATCAGCTGATGGACTATAAAATAAAGCTACCGCTCTTCAGTAGCCGGCGCCCTGATAAGGATGCCCGCTTCGGCATGGTGGCGGAAGACCCTGACGCCGGTAGCAGCAACCTCTTCTTGACGCTGAAAGGCAGCGAGAGCGACTTTAAAATTGCTTACGACGATGAGCGCGTAAGGCAGAAGATAAAAACTGATCTGAAGCAGGAGGGGCAGGAGCTGCGAGACCTGCTGCGGGGCAAAAAGCCAAAGGAAAAAGAGAAAGAAGTGGAGCTACAGGAAGGAGAGTATTTTGACTTTAATTAAGGCGTAAAGTTCCCGCAAAGGGCAGAATTTAATAAGAAAGAGTAAATATCCTTAAAAAATTCTATCTCTTTACTCACTCATATGGCCTGTTAACCTTAAAATAAGAGCCGTATAAGGTAAAAGTTATACTTTGGTTGTAACTATGGCTAAAGCAGACCGTTTAAGAAATCAAATCTGCAGGAAACAGTACTTGCAGCGCTTAAGGATTTAGGTTTACAGGGATATAGTTTTCCCAATTTGGTTAAGATGATGACATAACCGCAACACTGTAATTCAGAAGAATTTAAGATATAAGGGTGAAAAAAAAGCCGGAGCTTCTCCGGCTTTTTTATTTTAGCTATTCTAAGTCTGAGCCTCCAAAGTATGGCTTCTCTGAGGGTGGTTGCGGTGTGCCCTTCTCCTGTGTCTGTTGCAGGTACAGCGTCTGGGTCGGGAAGGCGAACTCCGCGCCATGGCTTTCCACGATCTCTACAATCCTGTAGTTGATCTCCTCTTTGATATCGATGTATTCATTCCAGTCCATGGTATCCACATAGTACAGCACCATTACATCCTTAGAGTGGGCCCCCAAGTTTAGGAAGCGCACACGGCCATCCTGGTTCGTGCGCGGATGTTGGTCAATGTACTCCTGAATATCGCGGGTAATGGCGCGTATCTGCTCGGAAGTGGTATCGTAGGTGAGGTTCACGTCGAACTTGGCCCGGCGGAAGGTGCGCAGCGTCAGGTTATCGAGCGGCTTATCGATCATCAGCTTATTGGGCACCGTCACGAAGCTTTTCTCCAGGGTGCGGAGGCGTGTGCTCCGAAAGCCCACTTTCTCCACCACACCGATCAGCTCGCCCACCTGCACCAGGTCGCCGGCCATAAAGGGCTGGTCCAGGAAGATGGTGAAGGAGGCCAGCAGGTTCTCAAGGCTCTCTTTGGCGGCAAAGGCAATGGCAAGGCCACCCACACCGAGGCCTGCCACCAAACCCGTAACATTCACCCCGAACACCGACCCCAGCATTACCAGGAAGGAGAAGATCACCACCATCACCTTCGTGAAATCCTTAAAGAACGGAACCAGCTGGTCGTCCAGCTTAGAGGCGGTTCTCTCGGTGCGGTAAGTGAAAACCAGCCCCACAAAGTCCACGAAGCGCAGCAAAGCCCATGTTAGCGCCACAATCACGAATACCTGGTAGGTGCGGAACAGGAAGGTTTTCAGAAAAGGGTCGCTCTCCTGAAGGTCATCCGGCTTTACCGGGTAATCCAGCACCTGAAAGGCTAAGAATAAAAAGATGAGGAACAGGAGCACCTCCAGCGGCTGCACAAGCAGGCGCCTGAACTCAGGCAGTTGTGCTTCCGGCCAGAACCTGCTGCCAAGCCTGTACACCAACCCGGATATCAGGCGGGAGAACATGGTTTTAAAGATGAACCCAACCAACAGGATAACCGCAGTCAGGGCATACTCCGCCACAGAATTTCCGAGGAACTCCTGGCGTAACCAACCGCTGTTAAGCAACTCTTCCAGATTCATAAGCATAAACTATAGTTAGAGCAGCTGGCTCAGGGCAATCTCAAAGCTGGTTTTGGCGATCTCTGTTATCTGCACCTGCTTCTCATGCGATTTCTCCAGAGCCGTGCGGATGGTGTTGGAGGTGTCGCTGAAGATGGCTTCATCCGTGATCTCCACTTCGCTCTCCATCAGGTAGGCAAACACACGCGCCATGCCGCAGTTGGCTATAAAGTCGGGTATAACGGACAGGTTGCGGTCAGCAAACTCGCCGGTTGGGCCGAAGAAGATCTCCGGATCCTGGAACGGTACGTTGGCACCGCAGGAGATAACCTCCATGCCACTCTGGATCATGCGGTCTACCTGGTTGCGGGTTACGAGCCTGGAGGCAGCGGCAGGTATGAATATCTCCGCTGACAGGTCCCAGATACGGTTGTTGGCGTCCTCAAACGAAAGTATGCCTGGCGTATCCGGGTTCAGGGCATTGCCCTGTCGGCTCAGGAACAGGTCGGTGATCTCTTCAAAAGTATAGCCGCTCTCCTTTATCAGGCCGCCGGCGCGGTCAATGATGCCGACTATCTTTACGCCCTTAGAAGCCAGGTAGTAGGCTGCTGCTGCACCCACGTTTCCCCAGCCCTGTATAATGGCGCGTTTGCCCTCAAACTGGCCTCCCCAGATGTCGTAGTAGTGGCGCACGGCCTCAGCTACGCCATACCCTGTTATCATGTCGGCAATGGTATACTTGCGAGCCGTGGAAGGCGAGAAGTGCGGATCCTCGATCACCTTTACCACACCCTGCCGTAACTGGCCAATCTTATTGATCTTCTGCGGTTCGGAGGCGTTAAAATGGCCGTTCACTACACCCTCCTGCGGGTGCCACAGGCCATAATCCTCTGTTATCGGGATTACCTCGTGTATCTCATCCACGTTCAGGTCGCCGCCGGTGCCGTAATAGCTTTTGAGGAGCGGGATAACGGCCTTGTACCAGCGCTGCAGCACACCGCGCTTGCGTGGGTCTGCCGGATCGAAGTTGATGCCGGATTTGGCGCCGCCAATGGAAGGGCCGGACACGGTGAACTTCACTTCCATGGTCTTCGCTAATGACTCCACCTCGCGCTTGTCCAGGCCTTTACGCATACGCGTACCGCCTCCTGCCGCACCACCGCGCAGCGAGTTGATCACCACCCATCCTTCGGCCTCGGTCTCAGGGTCTTTCCATTCAAAAACTATCTCAGGTCTCTTGTTCTCAAACTTTTCGAGTAAGTCTTTCATTCCAGTTTATCTGTTGTGGTTTAAGGGTTGCGCAAAGGTACAAAATTTAGCTCGGGCTTAGCAGAGGTAGATGGCCCCGCCTGTATTGTTGCGGCTGGCCCCGGTTACGCTGCTAAGGCAGTTGTGTTCGCCGCGCCAGCGCAGCACGCCCAAAAAGGCGAATATTAGCGCTTCCTTAAACGATACCACCTCCGGCGCAGGCACCTCCACCTCGTACTGCGCACCCAGCTGCTGTTTTATTTGCTCCACCAAGTATGCGTTAAACGCCCCGCCGCCCGTTAGTAGTACACGGTGCCGCCCCTCGTGCAGCAGCGGCAGCGCCTGGCGCAGTTGCTGGGCAATGTGGTGGCAAACGGTGTGGAGTTTATCGGCTACGGAGGCTTGGCTCTCTTCTATACTTTTGAGGCTATACTGTAGCACCCACTCCTTACCCAGCGATTTGGGAGGAGGTGTGGAGAAGTGGGATGGGGAGTTAAGTGCTTCTAACAGATTGTGTTGCAGGGAACCTGAGCGGGCCAGGTCACCGTTATTATCATAGGGCATGCCTAAGCTGTTAGCCAGCGTGTTCAGCAGCATGTTGCAGGCGCTGGTATCAAAAGCCCGCCGCGTGTTGCGCTGCGCGTACGAAACATTGGCTATGCCACCCAGGTTTACACAGTAGTCATAGTTGCCGAACAGCAGCTCATCGCCGATGGGCACCAGCGGTGCGCCCTGCCCGCCCAAAGCGATGTCGAGGGTGCGGAAGTCGCAGACCACCGGCAGCTGTGCATGGGCGGCCAGGTAGGCCCCGTGCCCGAGCTGCAGCGAGATGTGCTTGCCGGGCTGGTGAAAAATGGTGTGGCCATGCGAGGCAACAAAATCAGGGTGTATTTCGTGTTGTTGTACAAACTCATGAACCTGTTGGCCCATAAACCTGCCAAAGGCGTGGTCCAGCTCCACCAGTTCCAGGGCGGTTGCCGTCTCGGCACCACGGAGGGAGTCAATTAGTTCATCGGTATATGGTAATGTAGTAGTATTTAGTATCTCATATATCCAATTTTGAGATTTGTACGTAAATCTACAGTAGGCAATGTCGAGGCCATCGAGCGACGTCCCTGACATTAGCCCGATTACATGATAAGAAGTATCCATTGGCCAAAAATAATAAAAGCACGCCAATGATTTTCAGCCAAATAGTGCAGGCTCCGTATATATCTTATTATGAATAGGATTGAAAAATGAATTGTAGAAACTGTTAGGTATAATTTTAATTATGAAAAGTTTGTTGTCAAGAGTTGAATCGAAGAAGATAGATAAGGCGGCAGCCATGCTGAAAGTACTGGCACACCCCAAAAGACTGGCGATTGTGGATTTGCTCGGAAAAGAGGATAAAATGACTGTTACAGAGATTTATAAACAGTTAGACCTTCCCCAGGCTATTGCATCGCAGCACCTCATTACACTAAAAGACAAGGGCGTGCTCTCGTCTTTCAAAGTGGGAACCAAGATTTACTACTCACTGGCCATCCCGAAATTGATCGACGTGATTGATTGTCTGGAAGAATGCTGCATTGATATATAAGCATAAGCCTGCACCATGGTGCGGTTATTCTTGGCCAGTGGAAGAAACAACTGAGGCCCCCGTGCATCTCTTAAGCAGAGATTTGCGGAGGCCTCAGTTGTTTTTTTACTAAAAAAAAGAGGCTGTTTACTCGAATTTCTGATCTGCTTCTGCGGGCTGATTTTCGAGGTTGAAGAGGTCGTTGAGCAGGTCGATGAGGGTCTCTGCCTCGCCACGCTTGCAGGCCGCCTTCAGTTGCAGCACCGGCAGCTTTATGATTTTCTGCATCATAGACTTGGTGATGCTATCCACTAATTTTGTCTCTTTCGGACCCAGCTTCTTCACATAGCGGGCCATCTCCTCCTGGCGTATAGTCTCCAGCGCACCCTTCAGGCGCTGTATCGTCGGCGACACCATCATCTCTTTGGACCAGTCGTTGAACTGCTCCATAGACTCAGCAATGATCTCCTTCACCTTCGGCACTGAGTTAATGCGGCGCTGTAAGGCCTCAGAAGCCTTATTCTGGATGGTATCGATGTTATAGAGCAAGACTCCGGGTATACTTTCTACCTCCGGCTCCACGCTGCGCGGCACAGCAAGGTCAATAAAGAACTTAAACGTTAGCACATCCAGGCGCTTTACCATTTCTTTGGTGAAGAAAGGCGTTTCGCGGGCTACGGAAGAGATGATCACATCCGCCTCCTTCATGCCCTGTACAATCTCCTCGAACGGCAGTATCTCCATCTGGCACTCCTCGGCAAGCGACAGGGCTTTGGCCTTCGTGCGGTTGGTGATCTTTACGTTCTTAAAGCCCAGGTCTTTCAGGTTGCGGCACACATCGGCCCCGATCTCCCCCAAACCAACCACCAGTATACTTGGGTTCGTGATGTCGGCGGTCAGTTCCTCAATCAGCTCGATGGCGGCATACGAGGTGGAGGCAGCCCCGTCTCTGAAAGAGGTCTCCTGCACCACACGCTTGTTGGTGAAGAAGATGGTGTGCATCAGGCGGTGCAGAAAAGGGCCGGCGGTTTCGTTGTCGGCGCTCCACTGGTAAGCCGTCTTCACCTGGTTCGAGATCTGCATATCGCCCACCACCTGCGACTCGAGTCCCATCGATACATTGAACAGGTGCTGTACCGCGTCGTCATGCTCGTTCAGGATGGTGAAATAGTCAAGATACTGGGAGATGTTCTCGATGCCCTTGGTAATGCCAAGCAGCTTTACAATCTCTTTGCTGTAGTCGTTATCGGAGTTGTAGTATACTTCGGTGCGGTTGCAGGTTGATAAAACGAGTATATCAGAAGCCTGTATAAAGCCCTTGAGGGTCTGTAAGAAAAGTCTGCACGAGGATTCATCTAAGGCAATCAGCTCCCTGATATCCAGCGGCGCTTTCTTATACGACAGGCTGATTGCTTTAAAGTTCTGAAGCATAATAACGTGGGTTCTACTAAAGTGCAAAGGTATAGTTCTAATTTTTAAAATGAAACTTACTTGCCCTCTATGTTTAATTTATACTAATTTCAAATAAATTACGTGTTTACTGCATGATTCCCATCTACTCCCAGAAGAACAGGATAAAGCTTGTTGTTGTTATCATTGCCCTTATCATCGGTGCCGCCACCATTACCTATACCAATATACTTGTGAGCAAGTTATCGGAGCGGGAGCAGGAGTTGGTGCAGCTTTACGCCAAGGGCCTGCGTTACATGATCAACGCCCCCAGCGACGACAATATCGTGTTCATCGAGGAGGAGATTCTGTCATCCAACACTACCGTCCCCGTTATCCTGACAGATGAAAACGAGAATATTCTCGATTCTAAGAACATAAATATCCCGGAAAACATTTCGGATAAGCCTGATAAAATAAACGAATACCTGCAGGGCGAGATTGAGAAGATGAAGGAGCAGCACGAGCCGATCGTGGTGCCCTGGGCGGAGGGCTCTGTCAACTACGTGTTTTACAAGGACTCTGAGCTGCTCTCGCAGCTGCGCTATTACCCTTATGTGCAGCTGATCGTTATTTCCTGCTTTGCGCTGGTGGCATACTTTGTCTTCAGTTACTCGCGTCGTGCCGAGCAGAACAGGGTATGGGTGGGTTTGGCCAAGGAAACGGCGCACCAACTGGGCACGCCCCTGTCGTCGCTGATGGCTTGGTATGAGTACATCAAGGCCAACCCGAAGTTCGAGAACGAGCCGATACTGGAGGAACTGGGCAAGGATGTACGGCGCCTGGAGATCATCACGGAGCGTTTCTCCAACATCGGCTCGGTGCCTGCGCTGCGTGACGAGAACATCCTGCAGGTGACGGAGAATGCCATTAACTACTTGCAGAACCGTATCTCGCGCAAGGTGGCCTTCTCGGTAGAGACTGCTTTTGCGCCCGACATTACAGCTAAGGTCAACGTGTCGCTCTACGATTGGGTGATCGAGAACATCTGCAAAAATGCCGTGGATGCCATGGAGGGCCGCGGAAGTATAAACATACAGCTGGTGTTGCTGGGCAAGAGCAGCATCGCGGTGGATATTACCGATACGGGTAAAGGTATCCCTAAAAGTAAGGTTGACTCGGTATTCCTGCCCGGTTTTACCACCAAAAGGCGTGGCTGGGGCTTAGGCCTGGCACTTGCCAAGCGCATCATCGATAACTATCACGACGGCCGGCTGTATGTGAAGTGGTCGGAGGTGGGCAAGGGCACCACTTTTAGAATTGTGCTGAATCGTTAATCGATCAGGATCTGCAGTTATAAACGATCGTACTTGTTATAAGAATCACTATTCAGGCAGAAGTTATAATAAATCAGAAAAATCCCCTTAATCACCGGTCTGTGGAGGTAGTAAAGTATAGCGCAAAGTATAAACCTGAATGGGATGCGTTTGTGCGGGCGTCGAAGAACGGCACGTTTCTGCTGCTGCGTGATTACATGGAGTACCACGCCGACAGGTTCACGGATCACTCGCTGTTGTTTTACCACAAGGGCAGGTTAGTGGCGCTGCTGCCGGCGAACGAGGCGGGGCAGCGAGTAGAGAGTCACGGTGGCCTGAGCTACGGCGGCTTCATCACAGACAAAGGTATGAAAGCCGCGCTGATGCTGGAGGTGGTGCAGGCCATGAAATCATACTTTCAGGCAGGAAGCTTCCAAAGTATACTTTATAAAGCGATCCCGCATATCTACCATCAGCTGCCTGCCGAGGAAGACCTTTACGCGCTGTTCCGACACGGAGCCATACTTTTCCGGCGGGATGCCAGTTCTGTGATCGCCATAGGAGGAGCTGCCAAGTATAGCAAAGACAGGAGGTGGCGCCTGTCGCAGGGGAAACGGATGAATCTGCAGGTGGGGCTGTCAGGGGATTACAAAAGCTTTCTTGACCTGGAGGCGAAGTTGCTAAAGGAGAAGTATAACACGGCTCCCGTGCACACGGCTGAAGAGATGCAGCTGCTAGCCAGTCGCTTTCCAGATAACATCAAGCTTTACACTGCTACGGATGCCGGCGAGCTGTTGGCCGGGGTGTTAGTTTACGAAACGGCTGCTGTGGCGCACTCGCAGTACATTGCCACTTCCGACAAAGGCAGAGAAGCACATGCGCTGGATGTGCTGCTGGACTGGCTTCTGACAGAGGTATACCATGGGAAATCATATTTCAGCTTCGGGATTTCTACGGAGCAGCAGGGGCAGTACCTGAACGAGGGGCTGGTGCGGAACAAGGAGAGCTATGGAGCCCGCGCCATCGTGCACGACTTTTATGAGCTGAGCCTGGATGAGTGAGGCCACAGACAAGTATAAAAATAGCGCGGCTGCCCCGAACCAGGGCAGCCGCGCTATTTTTATACTTTTACTTTAGGCCACCTCTGCGGCAGGTACAACCTCTACTTCGTTTTTCTTGCCCAGGAGTTTTATCAGTCCCCAAAGTATGGCGGCGCCAATGGCGTAAACCAGCAGCCAGTGCACCCCAAAGGAGGAGAGGTTGGTGCAGACAATATTGGCTACCAGGGCCACCGTGAGGGCGTAAGGCAGCTGTGTCTTCACGTGGTCAATGTGGTTGCAGCCGGAGGCCAGCGAGCTCAGGATGGTGGTATCGGAGATAGGGGAGCAGTGATCGCCGAAAACGGAGCCTGCCAGCACCACCGATATCACATTGTAAATGATCGGCATCGTCTCCTCCATACTTAAGCCCTGCTGCTGGCACACGTACCAGGCCGCCGGCATCATGAGTGGGTAAAGTATGGCCATGGTGCCCCAACTGGAGCCTGTCGAGAAGGCAATAACAGCCGCCAGGAAGAAGGTGATCTCCGGCAGGAAGTGCGGGGATATGTTGCCTGAGAACAGCGAGGTTAAATACTCCGCCGTGTACAGCTCCTGCGTTACTGCCGCCAGAGACCAGGCCAGTACCAGTATAAGTATGGCCGGCAGCATGGTTTTGAACCCAACCACCAAAGACTCCATCGTTTCGGTAAGGCTCATGATGCGCTGGCTTGCCGTTAGGGCAATGGCCACGATCACGCCACTCAAAGAGGCCCATATTAGGGCAGTGTACGAGTTAGAGTCGCCGATGGTGATGGAGAGCTTGCGCAGGAAGCCGATGCCGGCATCGTCCCATACTTCCGGGCTGTAACCCGTGTAGAGCAGGCCAATCATGGTACCCCCGATCACGGTGAGCACGGGCAGCAGCGCGTTAATGGCGCGGGTGCGGGTCTCGTCGATCGGCTCAAACTCGGCCATTTCCTGTTGCTGCTTCTCCTGCCCGGCGCGGTCGGTGCGAACTGCGGATACCTCGCCAGTGGTGCGGGCTCTTACCTCGGCCTTATGCATGGAACCGAAATCGCGGTTCATCAGGATCAGCATCAGCATAAACACCAGCGTGAGCACCGGGTAATAAGCATACTCCAGCGAGTGGAAGAACATAGAGTATGCGCCTTCCTCAATACCCAAGCTGGCGGCTGCGTCTTTAATGTAGCCCAGCTCAGCCCCAATCCAGGTGGTTACGAAGGCGATGGCGGCCACAGGGGCGGCGGTACTGTCTACTATGTAAGCCAGTTTCTCTCGGGACACGCGGTGGCCATCGGTTACGGGGCGCATGGTGTTGCCCACGATCAGGGTATTGGCGTAATCATCAAAGAAAATAGCCACGCCCAGAACCCAGGTTACCACTTGCGAGCTTTTAGCCGATTTGGCATAACGCGAAAGCAGGTTCACCACGCCGGCCATGCCGCCGTTCTTGGAAATAATGGCCACCATGCCCCCGATCAACATCGAGAAAATAATTACCGAAACGTGGTCGCCGTCGGTGAGGGCCTCCATGAGGTACGTGTCGCCTACGGCCAGCAAGCCCGTGAAAATAGATTTAAAGGAGAGCCCGTAAATCACGAAGCCACCTATCCAGATGCCGGCGAAAAGCGCCAGCAGCACCTCCCGGAAGATAAGCGCCAGCACAATAGCGATAAGCGGCGGCAGTATGGACAGCCACATCGGGAACTCGCGCACACCGCGCTCCTCCTCCACATCCATGCGGTAGAGGCGGGCCAGGGTATGGGTGCCCATGTTGGCGCTAACCTGTACAAGGTCGGCACTTTCGGGAAGAGAGAAGGTGGTTTCGCCGTCGGTAAACTCGGACTCCTGCAGCTCCCCGTTAATGCGCAACGGCAGCACGCCGCTATACTTCATCAGGTTGCCCGTTTCTGTAACGGTGCGCAGGGTAAAGGCTGTGTCGTTTATAGCCTGTAGCTGTAGTTCTTCAATGTCTTCTTTGGAAACCAGGTCTTGCGCCATGGCTTGCACCGATAGCAGCAGGAGCAACAGGAGGCTCAGGAGGGGCTTGTAAAGCTTCATTCAGAATGTTGACGGGTTTGTAAACTCCCTAAGATAGAAAAGAATTAGGAAACTCAGAAATGTTTGTACCGCACGGTAGCGCCTACACTGTGCAGGCCAGCAAAAGTGCAGCAGCGGCAAAAGAGAAGTATAAAGTGGGCTGGTTATACTTGAAGGGAAATCCGGATGATTGTTTTTGCCTGTGCAACACGTAGTTACTTTGCCCTGTTCACGATAAACACTCCTGCCAGGATCACCACCATGCCCATATAATGCCACAGCTCGATGGTTTCGCCGTCCAGCACGCCCCACATCAGCGCCACGATCGGAATCAGGTAGGTGGTGGAGCTGGCGAAGAGGGTGGTGGATATGTGGATGAGCTTGTTGAAAAGTATAAGCGCGATGGCGGTGCTGAACACGGCAAGTATGGCGATGTACATGAGCGCCTCCCAGGCTCCCGGCACATGCTGCAGCTTGTAGAAAAAGTCGGTGCTTAGCAGGTACACCAACGATACTGGCCCTACCGTTAGCAGCGCCAGGCTGGAGATAGCGATGGGTTTAATGCCATGCAGCCGGTGCTTGATAATGTTTACGCTGCCGCCGTAGAAGATTGTGGCCAACACAATGTACAGGCCATAGTATTTGTTATCCAGGTCTGCGCTGCCGTTACCGGAGAAAATGAGCACAGCCGTGCCCACTATGCCGATAATAATACCGAGCATGCGCATCCAGGTGATGGACTGGCTGAAGAAGATGGCGCCCACCAGTAGCGTGAACAGCGCCGTGAGGGAGTTGAGTACACCGGCCAGTCCGCTGGCCAGGCGCGTTTCGGCGTAGGCAAACAGGAAGGCTGGGAAGAAGTTGCCCAAAAGACCGCTGCCCAGTAAAAACTTCCAGCTGCCTGGCTCCACTTTGCGCATGTGCTTTATGGCAAACGGCAAAAGCGCGGCGCAGGCGATCACCATGCGCAGGGCGCCCAGTTCATCCGAGGAGTAAACCACCAGCCCCTTCTTGATAAGTATAAACGAGGTGCCCCAGATCAGGGCAAGTATAACCACCAGGAGCCAGGCCAGGGCTGGCGTCGAAGTGTCTTGTGCGGCGGGTTTAGTAGCAGTTTTGATAGTCTGGAGTGTTAAAAGGTTACAAAGTATGGTGTTGCCACAAAAATAAGCATCGGGGCGGCAGATTTGTTTGCCTGCCGTAAGGTCTATTTATAATCTGTCAGGAACAGTGGTTTAACAAAGGCAAATAGCTAAACGGCTTTACACTTTCAACCCGATTCTTGCGGATTTATACTTGTTGCCCAAAAGAATAATCCCCGGCCGAATGCGGCAGGGGATTGAAAAAGTATAACGGAGGCGGCAGTCTACCTTTCTACCTCCGCATAGCTCATGGTCTGGGCAATCTCATCCAGCGTGTCGTAGATCTCCTGTATGTCTTCAGACTGCACCAGTTTCATGCGCAGCGGCTTGAAGTGCGGCAACCCGCGGAAATAGTTGGTGTAGTGGCGGCGCATCTCAAAAATACCCAGTTTGTCGCCTTTCCACTCCAGCGAGTGCGTAAAGTGCTGGCGGCAAACCTCCACGCGCTCCTCCAAGGTTGGTCCCGGCAAGATCTCGCCGGTTGCCATATAATGCTTGATCTCGTTGAAGATCCACGGGTAGCCTATGCTGGCGCGGCCGATCATAATGCCGTCCACGCCATACTTGTTGCGGTACTCCACAGCTTTTTGCGGCGAGTCGATATCGCCGTTGCCGAAGATCGGGATGTGCATACGCGGGTTGTTCTTCACCTCTGCAATCAGGCTCCAGTCGGCCTCGCCCTTGTACATCTGCACGCGTGTGCGGCCATGTATACTTAGCGCTTTTATGCCGATGTCCTGCAGGCGCTCCGCCGTCTCTACTATATACTTGGTGTCCTCGTCCCAGCCCAGGCGCGTCTTTACGGTAACCGGTAGGTTAGTCGCCTTCACGATCTCCTCGGTCATTTTCACCATCTTCGGGATGTCGCGCAGCAAAGCCGCACCCGCTCCCTTGCAGGCCACGTTTTTTACAGGGCAGCCATAGTTGATGTCGATCAGGTCCGGCCCGGCCTGTGCCGACACGATCGCCGCCTCGCGCATGGACTCAATGTCTGAACCGAAAATCTGGATGCCGATAGGGCGCTCGTAGTCGAAAATGTCGAGTTTTTGCACACTTTTGGCGGCATCACGTATCAAACCCTCAGAGGAGATAAACTCTGTGTACATGAGGTCGGCACCGTTGGCCTTGCATACTTTGCGGAAGGGCGGATCACTCACGTCCTCCATCGGTGCCAGCAGCAACGGAAACTCCCCTAACTCTATGTTAGCAATCTTTACCAAAGCAAAATTTAATTATTCGCGTAAATTTACGCCAATTAAACCTAATTCTCCCTATGAAAGGTTTCATCTCGAAAGATCTTCACCCAAGTTGGGTATTGTTACTGCTGTTAGTTTACATGGCCGGCGGCTACTTTGTAGCTATGTTTGTGGTGAGCATTCTGGCAAACCTGATCTTTGGGATAAGCTTTATTGAGTTGGCGGGCGTGGCCTCCGCTCCCGCCGAGCACCCGCAGGGGGCAGGCGTGATGCTGCTGCTGCAGGGGGTGCTGCAGTTCTTCGCTTTTATCGTGGCGCCGCTGTTCCTGCTGCTCTCGCTCCACCTTAAGCTGGATGACTATCTGAACCCGAAAGTGCCCTCGCCGTGGCTGCTGGTGCTGCTCACCGGCCTGCTGATCATTGCCATTATGCCGGCCAACTCGGTCATCATCAACTGGAATGCTAACCTGAATTTTCCGGATTTTATGGATGGGTTTGAGCGCTGGGCGCGGGCGCAGGAGGAACAGCTGGCCGAACTCACCAAACTTATCGCCCAATTTAACTCTTTGCCCGAGCTGCTGATAGGCCTGGTGATTTTTGCCGTTATACCTGCCGTGGGCGAGGAGCTGGTTTTCCGGGGCATTATGCAGCGGCAGGTCTTCCGGTGGTTCGGCAATATACACGTGGCCATCTGGGTAACGGGTATCATCTTCGCGGCGATACACGTGCAGTTCTTCGGGTTTTTACCACGGGCCATACTTGGTGCGTTGTTCGGATATTTATACTTTTGGTCGGGCCGTATTATTGTGCCGATCGTGGCGCACTTCGTGAACAACGGGTTTACCGTTTTTCTGCTATACTTGCAGCAGACACGCGCCATTGACGCCGATATTGAGAGTACTGAGGCAATGCCGTGGTACAGTATCACGCTATCGGTGCTGGTAAGTGCGGTCATTATCTATTTCCTTTACCAGGCATTTGCCCGTTTGCCTTTGCGTCACCCACGTGTGGCGGAGGCCGGCGTGTCAGAAGACCTAGAATAAAGAAACCAAACCCTAACCCTTACACTTGTCGCCCTGCCGACACAACTCCTGTACATGAGTAACAAGCTATCAACCCTCAGTAATTTAAATCAACGGATCATAGTAGGGGTGCTGGGCGCAGCAGTGTTTATAGGCGGCATCTGGTTCAGCGAGTGGACCTATTTTCTGCTGTTCCTGGGGCTCACCCTGCTGGGTGTCTCCGAGTTTTATACGTTGGTAGGCGTACAGGGCATACGGCCTAACCGGCCACTGGGGCTTCTGCTTAGCAGTGTGTTTTTTGCCTCCATGTTCCTGGTGCAGAAAGAGTTGGTACCTGCCGAACTGCTTTACCTCTCGCTGCCGCTGCTGTTTCTGGTGTTTATCGCCGAAATGTACCGCAAAAAGCCGCAGCCTTTCACCAATATTGCCTTTACGCTTACGGGCGTGGCCTACGTGGCTGGCCCCTTCGGGCTGCTGCACCTGCTGGGCTTCCTGAATGATGGCTATAGCTGGCAACCCATACTTGGGCTGATGCTGCTCATCTGGGCCGCCGACACGGGCGCCTACATCTTTGGCAAGAGCTTCGGGAAACATAAGCTGTTCGAGCGCATCTCGCCGGGCAAGACCTGGGAGGGGTGGGCAGGCGGTGCGCTGCTTACGGTGCTGGTAGGCTACGGCCTGTCGTATCTTTTCGCCGATCTGGAGGTATACCAATGGGTAGGGGTAGCTGTGATTGTGGCCATTTTCGGGGTGCTGGGCGATCTCTCAGAGTCGATGCTGAAGCGCAGTTTGGGTGTGAAAGACTCTGGTACTCTGCTGCCTGGCCATGGGGGGCTGCTCGACCGGTTCGACAGCCTGCTGATGGTGATTCCGTTTATCGTGGCCTTCCTTAAAATCTTCTAAAAAATTTTGTAGCCCGCCTTTAGGAGGTTGTGTGTATAATTCTCAACTTTACCCCGGAATTAAATTAACTGATTAAGTACTCACTAATAAAATTAAGAGTAGATGATGTTATACAAAGAGCCAGCTCCGATCAAGGATAAAGAAAATCCCTTTGAGTCGATGATGTCGCGTTTTAATATAGCGGCTGAGGTGCTGGGGTTGGATGAGGAAGTATACAACGTGCTGAAGTCTCCGACGCGTCAGGTAATCGTGAATGTGCCTGTTACGATGGACGATGGCAAGGTGCGTGTGTTTGAAGGATACCGCGTAATTCACTCCACCATCCTGGGCCCGTCTAAGGGCGGTGTGCGCTATGCGCCGGATGTGTTCCTGGACGAGGTGAAGGCGCTGGCCGCCTGGATGACCTGGAAGTGCGCCGTGGTGGATATCCCGTACGGTGGTGCCAAGGGTGGTATCATCTGCGACCCGTATTCTATGTCTGCCGGTGAAATAGAGCGTCTGACAAGAGCCTATACTTCGGCCCTGCTGGATATCTTCGGCCCGGACCGCGATATTCCTGCCCCGGACATGGGCACGGGCCCTCGCGAAATGGCCTGGCTGATGGACGAGTACTCTAAGACAAAAGGCTCTACGGAGCACGCTGTGGTAACCGGCAAGCCGCTGGTGCTGGGTGGCTCACTGGGCCGCGTAGAGGCTACCGGCCGTGGTGTAATGGTGTCGGCGCTGGCCGCTATGGATAAACTGGGCATGGACCCAAGCAAGTCTACAGCTGCGGTACAGGGCTTCGGCAACGTGGGCGCCTGGGCCGCCAAACTGATGGCAGAGCGCGGCGTGAAGATTCTTGGCGTGAGCGACGTGAGCGGTGCTTACTGGAACGACAATGGTATCGACATCGAGGAGGCAATTGAGTACAAGAACGCGCACAACGGTCGCCTGGAAGGTTTTAAAGGAGCAGAGCAGATGAACCCGGACGACCTGCTGACTTCTAAGGTGGACGTGTTGGTGCCGGCTGCCGTGGAAGACGTGATCACGATTCACAACGTGGATAAGATCCAGGCCCGCTTGATTGTAGAGGGTGCCAATGGCCCTACTTCTTACAAGGCCGACAATATCATCAACGAGAAAGGCATTATGGTAGTGCCGGATATTCTGGCTAATTCAGGCGGTGTAACCGTGTCATACTTTGAGTGGGTGCAAAACCGCATGGGCTTTAAGTGGACGCTGGACCGCGTAAACGAGCGTGCCGAGCGTATCATGAACGAGGCCTTTGAGCGCGTTTACGCCGCTTCGCAAAAGTATAACGTACCAATGCGTATCGCGGCTTACATCGTGGCAATCGACAAAGTTGCCATGACTTATAAGTACCGCGGCGGCTTCTAAAATATTTTTTAGAAGAATAATCGAAAGATTATATAATTTTGAAGCAGGTATTAGCCCATCCACGTAACTGGATGGGCTTTTATGAGTTTAAAGTACCTGCGGCAAACATAAAAACGGATGAAAATTCACAAGGAAGGACGGAAGATATTATTTTTTACATTGCTGGCGCTTGTAGCGCTGAACCTGTTGCTCTACAATTTTAACGCTGAGAACGATACCTTTAACAGGATATTCTCCGGCGTGTCAGCCGTTCTTTTCCTGCTGATCCTGCAGTTTTTCCGCAGCCCTTACCGCACCCTGCTGCTGCACGAAGACCTGATCATAGCCCCGGCCGATGGTAAAGTGGTGGTGATTGAGGAGGTGGAGGAGCCGGAGTATTTCCAGGACAAGCGCAAGCAGATCTCCATCTTCATGTCGCCGATCAACGTGCACATCACGCGTAACCCGGTATCCGGTATCGTAAAGTATTTCAAATATCACCCGGGCAATTATTTTGTGGCCTGGCACCCTAAGTCGAGCACGCAGAACGAGCGCACCACGGTGGTGGTGGAGTCTACGGCTGGTCCGGAGGTGCTCTTCCGCCAGATTGCCGGAGCCATGGCGCGCCGCATCGTGTGGTATGTGAGCGAGGGCGATGAGGTGAGCCAGGGCGAGGAGTTCGGCTTCATCAAATTCGGCTCCCGCGTGGATATCTTCGTGCCACTTGATACTGAGATAAAGGCCGAACTCGGCCAGAAAACCAAGGGTGGCCAGACGGTTATCGCCCAGCTGAAGACACCGCCGCCGACATTGTTTGGGTAAGCCTCATCAACCAGGTATAAAACAAAAAGCCGCTGCAAGTATAAACTGCAGCGGCTTTTTTTGTCTGAATCAGGTTTTACAGGATCAGTGGATGAGCAGGATTCGTAGAGACGCAAAATTTTGCGTCTATTTTGACCTGGCGCAAGTACGCGTCGCTAAACTTGCGGCAGGCATATCCAACGAATAACCAATAACGAAATTAATACCAGCTCTCCACCAGTTTCATCAGCTGCTCCAGGTATTGCTGGTCCACTTCGTCGAAATCGTTCAGCTTGTCGCTGTCCACGTCCAGTACCAGCTTTACCTCGCCGTCTTTCATGGCAGGCAACACGATTTCGGATTTAGAGTCGCTGCTGCAGGCGATGTGGCCCGGGAAAGCCTCGACATCCGGCACCAGAATAGTTTTCTGCTGTGTGTAGCAGGCGCCGCAAACCCCCTTGTGGTAAGGGATGCGCGTGCAGGCGATCGGCCCCTGGAACGGACCCAGCACCAGTTGATTTTCCTTGTTAAAGTATACGCCTACCCAAAAGAAGCCCATGCCCTGGCGCAGTGCGGCCACCAAGTTCGAGATGTTGGCAATCAGGTCGGTCTCGCCTGAAGTCAGGGCTTCTATCTGCGGAAGCAGCGCTTTGTATTTTTCCTCTTTGCTGAGAGCAGTGTCTATGATTAATGATTCGGCCATGTATAAATTTTGAATGTGTGATTTCAGAATGAGTAAATGTGCTGATGTATTGGTAAATGATTAATGATAATTGTTACATGTTCCGGTAGTGCAACAGCTGATCCGGGCCTAAAGTTTGGATGCGCTGCAGCTGGCCAAATGCCATACCTGGTGCTTTTATACCTGCCGGAATGGTTTTGTGCAGGCTCTTGAACACGAGGGCCTCATCCCAAAGGTTGGCCTGCAGCAGGCTCTCCAGCAGAAACGTGCCGCCCTCTACCATCACCGACAGCACATTGCGGCTGTGCAGGTCTTCCATGATCTGCGGAAGTATGGGTTGGTCCTCCTGCATTTGCACAAAGTATAAATTATCGCGGTTTTCCTGCTGCTTGTAAGTGTAAACCACCGTTGGCTGACTGCCATCGAACAGGTGCAAATGCCCGGGCAACAGCAGCTGCTTGTCGATGACCAGGCGCAGTGGGTTTGGGCCGTGCCACAGGCGCGTGTTCAGGCGGGGATTGTCGTAGAGGGCGGTGCGGCTGCCCACAAGTATGGCTTGTTCCTCGGAGCGCCACTTGTGCACCAGCCGCTGCGCCAGCTTGCCACTGATCTGCTCCTGCTGGTAGTTGGCCGCTGCTATAAAACCATCTGCGGTCTCAGCCCACTTTAAAAGTATAAACGGCCGCTTCTGTGTATGAAAAGTAAAGAAGCGCTTGTTCAGCTCCAGGCCCTCGTCCTCCAGCACACCCACCTTCACCTGTGCGCCCGTATCAAACAGCTTTCGGACGCCGCGCCCGGCCACCAGCGGGTTGGGGTCAGTGTTGCAGATTACTACGTCCTTTACGCCGTGGCTGATGAGCAGGTCGGCGCATGGAGGCGTTTTGCCATAGTGCGAGCAGGGCTCCAGCGTTACGTACACCCGGCTTCGGGGCAGCAGGCGCTTGTCCTCCACGGCGGCAATGGCGTTTACCTCCGCGTGTGGCCCGCCATACTTCTGGTGCCAGCCCTCGCCGATGATCTGCCCCTCGTGCACCACCACGCAGCCCACCATGGGGTTTGGTGAAGTATGGCCACCGCCCAGTTGGGCCAGCTCCAGGGCGCGTCGCATGTACTTTTCGTCGGACATAATGGAGAGTTAGAAGGGTAGAAATTTAAAAGGTTAAAAAGTTAAAGCAAGAAGGCATTCAAAAATGGTAGCAAAACACCAACGGAGCAAAGATTTCAGGCTTTTCAAGCTATGGTGCTCGCTCCGTAAATAATAGAGCATCACTTTCTAACTTTTTAACCTTTTAAATTTCTAACCCAGAAAGTTCTATTTTTGCAAAGATACCTAAATCAACAGAAAGTACAGACGTGGCTACAATCAAGCAGTTGCAGGAGCGCATCCGGGAAAGTATAAACGCGGCGTACCCCGAGCCAGAGGCAGGAAGTATAGCCCAGCTGGTGCTGGAGCATGTGCTGCAGAAAAACCGCATGCAGCTGTCGCTGGCGCAGCAGGAGCAGGTTGCGCCGGGGCTTGAGGCGCAGGTAGAGCAGATAGTGGCCAGGCTGCAGCAGCAGGAGCCGGTGCAGTATGTGCTGGGCGTGGTGCACTTTTACGGCCTGGAGCTGCAGGTGGATGAGCGGGTGCTGATTCCGCGCCCCGAAACCGAGGAACTGGTGGAGATGGTGCTGCAGGAGCACAAAGGGCAGCAGGGGTTGCAGGTGCTGGATATCTGCGCCGGGAGCGGATGCATTCCGGTGGCGCTGGCATCGAACCTGGCAGGCGCAAAAGTATACGGTCTGGAGGTGTCGGAGGGAGCGCTGGAGGTGGCACGAACCAATGCCGCAAAGTATAAACTGCCGGTAGAGTGGCTGCAGGCGGATATTTTTGAGCCGGTGCCAAGTATAAAACCCGCTTCTCTTGATATCATCACGAGCAATCCGCCGTATGTGCTGGAACAGGAGAAGCTGCAGATGCGGGAGAACGTGCTGCAGTACGAGCCGCACCTGGCGCTGTTCGTGCCCGACCAGGACCCTTTGAAATACTATAGAAGGATAACGGAGGTGGCGCTGGAGCTGCTGAAAAAGGGCGGAGCCTTATACTTTGAGATAAACGAGCGTTACGGGCAGGAGGTGCGGGCGCTGCTGCTGGAGGCTGGCTTCAAAGAGGCGCAGGTGGTGCAGGACCTGTTCGGCAAAGACCGTATGGTGCGGGGTGTAAAGTAGCTCCGGCGGAAAAATCAATCGGAATTATCCAAAGTAATAGTTAAAATTGTACTTTTGTGGTAAAATTGGCTGTTTACTGCCCGGTGGCTGCTTAAAAAAGCGGTTGCAAAGCAATGGAGAAGTATAAAAGCCCGTTTTGCTCACAAACTGGCTGCTCAGCCGAAATGATAGAACTTGCAACACATTTAAACTATACATAACGTGTACCAGGAAATACTAAACAAAGAAGCCAAACTTGCAGTGATTGGCTTAGGCTATGTAGGGTTGCCTATCGCGCTGGCCTTCGCTAAAAAAATTAAGGTGATCGGGTTCGATATCAACTCGAAGCGCGTGGAGATGATGCGTAACCACATAGACCCGAGCGGTGAGCTGGAAAGCAGCGAGTTTGAGGGAGCCGACATCGAGTTCACAGACAGCCTGGACGTGCTGCGTGAGGCGAAGTTCTTCATCGTGGCCGTACCGACGCCGATTGACAACTATGCTCAGCCTGATCTGAAACCCCTGCTTTCGGCCTCTACCACAGTAGGTAAAGTGCTGAAGAAAGGCGACTTCGTGGTGTTTGAGTCTACAGTATACCCTGGCTGCACCGAAGAAGACTGCGTGCCGGTGTTGGAGCGCGAGTCGGGCCTGAAATTCGGCGAGGACTTTAAAGTGGGTTACTCTCCGGAGCGTATCAACCCGGGCGATAAGGAGCATACCTTGGCCAAGATCGTGAAAGTGGTTTCCGGAAGCGATGCGGAGTCGGCAGAGGAGATCGCCAAAGTGTATGAGTTGGTGATTGATGCGGGCGTGCACCGCGCCTCTTCCATAAAAGTAGCCGAGGCTGCCAAAGTGATCGAGAACACACAGCGCGACCTCAACATCGCCCTGATGAATGAATTGTCCATCATCTTTGACAGGATGAACATCAACACTTACGAGGTGCTGGAGGCTGCGGGTACTAAATGGAACTTCCTGCGCTTCTCTCCAGGCCTGGTTGGCGGGCACTGCATCGGCGTGGACCCTTATTACCTGACCTACAAGGCAAAGGCGCTGGGCTACGATGCCAAAGTGATCCTGAGCGGCCGCACCACCAACGACACCATGGGCGCGCACATCGCCAACAAACTGGTGAAGATGATGATCATGCGCGGCAAGAACATCTCGCAGACGAAGGTGTTGGTAATGGGTGCCACGTTTAAGGAGAACGTGGAGGACATCCGCAACTCGAAGGTGGTAGACGTGATCCGTGAGCTGCAGAGCTTTGGCGTGAACGTGGAGGTGGTGGACCCTTATGCCAGCTCAGAGGAACTACAGCACGAGTATGGCTTTGGCCTGGTGGAAGAGGCTGGCAAAGACTATGACGCCGCAGTGGTAGCCGTGCCACATAAAGCCTACATGGAGCTGGATGAGGCTTACTTTAAGTCCATCATGAACGGTGCACCTATCCTGATAGACCTGAAAGGCATTTACCGCAATAAGATCAGCGAAATCGAGTATAAGAGCTTATAAACCTATAGACTTTTGGCAAACGGAAAGATACTGGTAACTGGCGGCGCTGGCTACATCGGCTCTCACACGGTGGTGGAGCTGGTGGAGGCTGGCTATGAACCGGTGATTATAGACAATTTCTCGAACTCCGAGGAGAGCGCATTGGAGGGCATTGCCGCCATACTTGGCCGCCACATCCCATGCCACCGCATTGACTGCACAGATATAGAAGCCCTGCGCAAAGTGTTTGAACTGGAGCAGAATATCCAGGGCGTTATCCATTTTGCGGCCTATAAAGCAGTGGGAGAGTCTGTAAATGAGCCGTTGAAGTATTACCATAACAATGTGGGTTCGCTGGTAACGCTGCTGCAGGTGATGGAAGAGTTTAAAGTGCCCAACCTGGTTTTCTCCTCCTCGTGCACCGTGTACGGCATTCCCGACAAGCTGCCCGTAACCGAGCAGACGCCGGTGCAGAAGGCCAACTCGCCTTATGGCAATACCAAGAAAGTATGCGAGGAGATCCTGACGGACCTGGCCAACAGCGGCGACAGCAATATCAGGGCCACGGCACTGCGCTACTTTAACCCGATCGGGGCGCATCCTTCTGCCAAAATTGGGGAGTTGCCGCTTGGCGTACCGAATAACCTGGTGCCATTCATCACACAGACTGCAGCGGGTATTCGCAAAGAACTTACCGTTTTTGGGGATGATTATGATACGGCGGATGGCACGTGTGTGCGCGATTACATCCATGTGGTGGACCTGGCAAAGGCGCACGTGGTGGCGGTAGAGCGCCTGCTGCAAGGGAAGGCTGAAAGTATAGAATTCTTTAACGTAGGCACTGGCACAGGCAACACCGTGCTGGAGGCTATTCATGCGTTCGAAAAGGCGTCCGGACAGAAGCTTAACTACAAGGTAGGCCCGCGCCGCGCCGGCGATGTGCCGAAGATCTACGCTGACGTAACCAAATCCACCAAAGAACTAGGCTTTAAAACCACCAGTACCCTGGAGGAAGCTATGAAAAGCGCCTGGGACTGGCAGCTGTCTCTTCAGAAAACGAAAGTATAAGTATGAAAATATTAATTACAGGAGGGGCTGGCTTTATCGGATCACATGTGGTGCGCCTGTTCGTCACCAAGTACCCCGACTACCAGATCTTTAATCTCGACAAGCTGACCTACGCTGGCAACCTCGAGAACCTCTCCGACATCGAGGAGCGGGAGAACTATACTTTCCTGAAGGGCGACATCGTGGATGCGGCCTTCCTGGAAGAGATCTTCTCTGCCTATAAGTTCGATGCGGTGATCCACCTGGCGGCCGAGTCGCACGTGGACCGCTCCATCTCCGACCCGCTGGCCTTCGTGCAGACGAACGTGATCGGCACGGTGAACCTGCTGAACACAGCCCGAAAGCACTGGGCGGATGACCTACAGCGGCACCTGTTCTACCACATCTCCACCGACGAGGTGTACGGCTCGCTGGGCGAGGACGGCCTGTTCACCGAGGAGACGGCCTACGACCCGCGCTCCCCGTACTCGGCCTCCAAGGCCTCTTCCGACCATTTCGTGCGCGCCTGGTTTCATACCTATGGGCTGCCGGTGAAGATATCGAACTGCTCCAACAACTATGGCCCGAACCACTTCCCCGAGAAGCTCATCCCGCTGGCCATCCACAACATCAAAAGCGAGCGTCCGGTGCCGGTGTACGGCAAGGGCGAGAACGTGCGCGACTGGCTCTACGTGCTCGACCACGCCCGCGCCATCGACGTGATCTTCCATGAGGGCAGGGTGGGCGACACCTACAACATCGGCGGGGTGAACGAGTGGAAGAACCTGGACCTGATCCACCTGCTCTGCGACCAAATGGACGAGAAGCTGGGCCGCGAGAAGGGCCACTCCAGGAAGCTGATCACCTTCGTGAAGGACCGCGCCGGCCACGACCTGCGCTACGCCATCGACTCCTCTAAGCTGATGGATGAGCTGGGCTGGGAGCCGTCTGTGACCTTTGAGGAGGGCCTGAGCAAGACAATTGACTGGTACCTGCAGAACCCGGAGTGGCTCGAGAACGTGACCTCGGGCAACTACCAGAGCTACTACGAGCAGCAGTATACCCATCGATAAGATTTGAATTTTAATTACAATATGTACGATTCCCCATTCCACGAAAAACCGCTGGAGAGCCTGTCGTTCCTGGTAACAGGAGGCGCTGGGTTTATAGGCTCTAACCTGGTAGAATACCTGCTGAAGTATAACGTAGGCAAGGTGCGTGTGCTGGACAACTTCTCCAACGGCTACCGCAAGAATATCGAGCAGTTTCTGGATAACCCGGCTTTCGAGCTGGTGGAGGGCGACATACGCGACGTGCAGACCTGCATGGACGCCTGCGCCGGGATGGACGTGGTGCTGCACCAGGCGGCGCTCGGCTCCGTGCCCCGAAGCATCAACGACCCCATCACGAGCAACGACGTGAACGTGGGCGGCTTTGTGAACATGCTCACGGCAGCGAAGGACCAGAGCGTGAAGCGCTTCGTGTATGCCGCCTCCTCGTCTACCTACGGCGACAGCAAGGAGCTGCCGAAGGTGGAGGACCGCATCGGCAAGCCGCTTTCGCCTTACGCCGTGACCAAGTACGCCAACGAGCTGTACGCGGACGTGTTCGGAAAGACCTACGGCATGGAGATCATCGGGCTGCGCTACTTTAACATCTTCGGCCCCAAGCAGGACCCGAACGGCGCCTACGCAGCCGTGATTCCACTGTTTATCGACGCGCTGATCCATAACCGCCCGCCGAAGATCAACGGCGACGGGGGGCAGACGCGCGACTTCACCTTCGTGGAGAACTGCGTGCAGGCCAACATCAGGGCGGCGCTAGTGGAGAACCGGGAGGCAGTGAACCAGGTCTACAACATCGCTGTGGGCGACAGAACCTCGCTGCTGCAGATGTTCCACATCCTCAGGGAGACAGCAGGTGCCGACGTGGAGCCGGTGCACGGCCCTGACCGCGCCGGAGACATCCGCGACAGCCTGGCCGATATCTCCAAGGCACAGCACCTGCTCCGCTACGACCCGAAGGTAAGGATACAGGAGGGACTGCAGCGTACGTTCGAGTGGTTTGAGCAGAACCAGGAGTTTATCTACAGAGACACCAAAGCCGCCACGGCGGAGTAACAAAGTATAAAAGGAGATGAAAGGAATCATACTGGCGGGCGGCTCCGGCACCAGGCTGCACCCGCTGACGCTGGCCGTGAGCAAGCAGCTCATGCCGGTCTACGACAAGCCGATGATCTACTACCCGCTGTCTACTTTGATGCTGGCGGGCATCCGCGAGATCCTGATCATCTCCACGCCCCATGACCTGCCCCTGTTCAAGCGCCTACTGGGCGATGGCTCCCGCATCGGCTGCCGGTTCAGCTACGCGGTGCAGGAGACACCGAATGGCCTGGCGCAGGCCTTCGTGATCGGCGAGGAGTTTATCGGCTCTGACAAGGTGGCCCTGGTGCTCGGTGACAACATCTTCTACGGCTCAGGCATGAGCAAACTCCTGCAGGCCAACGCCGACCCGGACGGGGGCGTGGTGTATGCCTACCACGTCACAGACCCGGAGCGCTACGGGGTGGTGGAGTTCGACAGGGATATGAAGGCCGTCTCGATAGAGGAGAAGCCCTCAGAGCCTAAGAGCAGCTACGCCGTGCCTGGTTTATACTTTTACGACAACGAGGTAGTCAGCATCGCCAAGAGCCTGGAGCCGAGTGCAAGGGGTGAGTATGAGATCACGGACGTTAACAGGGAGTACCTGAGAAGGGGCAAGCTGAAGGTAGGCATCCTCAACCGCGGCACGGCCTGGCTCGACACGGGCACGATCCAGTCGCTGATGCAGGCAGCCACGTTTGTGCAGGTGATCGAGGAGCGGCAGGGGCTCAAGATCGGCTGCATCGAGGAGGTGGCCTGGCGCATGGGCTTTATTGATGAGGAGCAGCTTAGGGCGGCGGCAGAGCCGCTGCGCAAGAGCGGCTATGGGGAGTACCTGCTCAGGATTCTGAAGGAAAAGAGGTAAAGTATAAGAGGCTGTTGAAAGACTGCCTCTTTTTTTGCTTACACTTTTCCGGGAAGTATAGTAAGGTAAAAGCAAAGCCAGGTATCGCGCCTACAACACAAACCCCAGCAGCAGCCCCGTAAGTATAAGCACCGGCGCGGGTATCTTGGTGAACATGAGCAGACTGAAAGTTGCCAGTACGATACCGAAATTGAGCAGGGTGTTTTCGATGGGTTGGTAGAGAAGTATGGCCGCGGCCACCACCATGCCGGAACTTACGGCGCTGATCCCTTCCAGGGAGGCGCGGATCACCCTGTACTTCTTTAGCTCATCCCAAAAGCGAATTACGAAGAAGATCAGGAACGTGCCGGGCAGAAAGATACCTACCGTGGCCACAAAGGAACCTAAAAATTGGCCCGCAATACCATACTCGCGCATGGCCAGATTGCCCACAAAAGAGGTGAACGAGAAGGTTGGCCCCGGCAGCGCCTGGGCAATGGCGTAACCCGATAGGAACTCCTCGCCGGTCAGGTAGCTTTTAAAATCGACAAACTCGGAGTAGAGCAGCGGGATGAGTACCTGTCCGCCCCCAAAAACGAGGCTGCCGTTACGGTAGAAGTTCTCGAACAAGCGCACCGGCAACGACGAAGTATAGGCACCCAGCAAGGCGGCAACCACCAGCACCGCCACATAAAGTATAAAATTGGCCCACTGGATGTGGAGGCTCTTGTTCTGCTCCCGGGGGTGCTGCTTAAAGCGCAGGGCCGTCACGGCGCCTCCGGCTATCAGCAGTGCAGGAAAAACCCACGGCGAATGGAAGAAGAAGGCAAGTATAGCTGAAATCACCATCAACGACACAGCTGTTTTGGTGTGCACCACCTTTGAGCTGATCATATAAGCAGCATAGGCCACAAAACCTACCGCCATAGGCTGTATGTACCGCAAAAAGCTGAGCGATACACCCTGCCCCTGCAGGTAAGAGATCGTAACGGCGGCTACGGCCATAATGGTGGCCGCAGGCAATATCCAGACCAGCAGGGTAAGGTAGGCGAGGTTAGGTCCCCCAATCTTGTAGCCAATGGCCGTGAGCGTTTGGGTAGAGGTAGGCCCGGGGAGGATGGAGCAGAGGGCGTTTAACTCAATCAGTTCCTGCTCTGTAAGGTAGCGGCGTTTCTCCACCAGCAGTTTAAACATCATGGCAATATGCGCCTGTGGCCCACCAAACGCAGTGAGGGCCAGCAGCAACACGTCTTTCAGGAAGATGTAGTAGCGCAAACTCATGGTGGCATAAAAATAAAAAAAGAGAGACAGCTTTAAAGCCATCTCTCTCTATTATGTTTACAGATGCATGTGCCTATTTGTATTAGGCTTTTTTCAGGCCAAGTTCTACCAGGCGCTCGTTCAGGTACTCACCTGCGGTGGCATCCGGGAAAGCCTTCGGGTGCTGCTCATCGATACAGCTCTCCAGGCAGGTCAGGTCCATTTCGGAGCGTGGGTGCATGAAGAACGGGATAGAGTAGCGTGAAGTATGCATCAGCTCGCGCGGCGGGTTTACTACGCGGTGGATGGTAGACTTCAGCTTGTTGTTCGTTAAACGCGCCAGCATGTCGCCCACGTTCACGATCACCTGCTCTGGCAGGGCGGTGATCGGAATCCACTGGCCGTCGCGGCGAAGCACCTGCAGACCGTCGGCGCTGGCGCCCATCAGCAGCGTGATCAAGTTAATGTCACCATGCTCGGCAGCGCGCACCGCATCGGCAGGAACACTGTCTGGGTTCTCGATCGGGAAGTAGTGGATAGGGCGCAGGATGCTGTTGCCATACTTGACCTTCTCATCAAAGTAGTTCTCCTCCAGCCCCAGGTGTACGGCGATGGCGCGCAGCACCTGCTTACCTGCGGCTTCCAGCTTGCGGTACGCCTCCAGGGTAACCTCCTTAAATGCCGGTACTTCGGTCGGGAAAATGTTCGCAGGGTATTCTGCTTTGATTGGGTCGCTGTCCGGAATATCGCTCAGCTCCTGGCCTACGTGGTAGAACTCTTTCAGGTCGCCGGTGTTAAACCCCTTTGCTTTCTCTTTTCCCTTGCCTACATAACCGCGCTGGCCTGCAAGCTCCGGGTTCTCATACGTTTGCTTCACCTCATCTGGCAAGGCGAAGAATTCTTTTGTGGCCGCGTAAAGCTTTTCAGTCAACTCATCGCTGAGGCCATGGTTACGCAGGGCAATAAAGCCGATGTTTTGGTAGGCTTCGCCTAGCTGCTTAACAAATTGAGCCTTTCTCTCAGCATCTCCAGAAGTGAAATCCGCCAGGTCGAGAGAAGGAATCTCGTCAAACAAAATCTCGCTCATATATAATTTTTAGCGTATACTTTTTCGTGATGTTCACGTAGTTCGCAATATACGAAGAAAAATTACTAAATTAGCTACATCGCTAACCTAACGAATAATGATGAAAAAAACGTACCTACTGATGGCTTCGGCCCTGATGCTCTGTTTCTCGGCCTGTGATACCGCACGCCAGACGCAGGAAGCCGAAAATCAAACACCCGCCGCAACATCTAGGGTGTCTGGAGGGCCAAGCCCTTCAGGCGCTGTTATGAGTAAGAACGGTCTGCGCGTTTACGCGTTCGACAACTCGCAGAAATACCCTGAGTCGCAGCTGCGCCTCAACACGCCGCCTGCAGGAGGAGTGGTGGAGCCGGGGCCGGTTCAGTTTGACTATACCTTGTCTAACTTCCAGTTGACCCGCATGACGCCGCACTCAAATGCCGAGCACATGGCAAACTCGCAGCAAGGGCAGCACATCCATAACATTGTGGATAACGAGCCTTACACGGCCCACTATGAGACCGAGTTCTCTAAAGACCTGACGGAAGGAGAGCACGTGATCCTGTCGTTCATCTCGCGTTCTTACCACGAGAGCCTGAAGCATAAAGGCGCCTATGACCTGCGCAAGGTAACCGTAGGTAAGCCAACCGAAACGATGGAGTTTGACGAGAATGCTCCGCACATGTTCTACAGCCGCCCGAAAGGTGAGTATGTGGGGCCTAATGAAACGGAAAAGGTGATGCTGGACTTCTATCTGGTGAATACTAACCTCTCCACCACAGGCAACAAAGTGCGCGCTACTATAAACGGCACCGAGTTTATGCTGGACCGCTGGATGCCATACATTATGGAAGGCCTGCCAATGGGTGAGAACAAGATTAAGCTGGAGCTGGTAGACAATAACGGCAATGTGCTGCCTGGTCCATTTAACAGCGTAGAGAGAACCTTCACGCTGAAGGCGCAGTAGCAAAGACTTACAACGTAGAAAGTATAAAATCCCGCCTCTAAAGTATAGGGGCGGGATTTTTATTTTGGTAATTCAGCATTGTGGCTTTAGGGGTGTAGGTAAGGTAAAAATATTTCATCTGGATATGTTACTATATGTGAAATTGTTAATATATTCGAATCGCCTGTGCTAAAGATATTTAACTATTCAGCGGTCTAAGCCAGTCATCCTTTACCTCTTACTTCTCCAGCCTAATCCTTAACTTAGCAATGAAAAAGAACTTTCTCCTGATTTTCTTGATGGCTTGGGTACTCTTCTCCTGCGATAAAGAAGAAAAATTAGTGGTGCCTGCTCCTGAGTTTACCATCCCGGATGAATTTTACACTACAGAAGAGTACGTCACCATCAAAGACGTGAGCGAAGCAGATGGTTACCACTGGGACTTCGGTAACGGAACAACCTCTACACAGCGGGAGCCTGATTCGTTTACGTATACGGAGCCAGGTGCTTATACTATTACCCTGACAACGTATACCGCAGGCGTTGCAAAAACGACTGAAAAGGAGGTAAAGGTGGCGCGGCTATATGCCTACGAGGTGCAGTTGCTGAGCTACTTCGAAAACTATGCTTTGGAGGGAGGCGACACTGGAGCGCCTTCGGAAGGCAACCCGGATGTATACTTGCAGGTTTCTGCCATTGAGAACAATAAAGAACAGGTAATCTTCAAGAGTGACGTGCGCCCTGCGGTTACCAGAGAAGACCTGCCGCTGACCTTTGCCGTGGATCGGATTCTGCTGGGGAGGCCATACTCGCCTTATACCTTCGAACCGTTCTTCAAATTCTTTGACCAAACCGAAGATAAAGCTGATCGGCTAATCGCCCACAATATAGTTGCAGGAGGTAGCAGTCATTTTTACCTCGATAAAGCAGCAAAAGAAGGATACTATACACAGCAGCGTGGTAACGACAACTGGGGCTCTCATATTCTGGTGAAGTTCAAGGCAGAGTTGCCATAGATCAACTCTGCGCATTGTTGCGCTGAATTAGTACGGTTATTATGGGAAAGCTGGGAGAACTTGCATGACAACTGAAAGACTAACGGGACTACTGATGTTGCTGGCCTTGCCGGGCTGCAGCCTCAAAATGCCTGCCTATACTTCCTCAGGCAAACAGGTGCTGATGGAGCAGAAGCATGTAAGCCTAAGCATTTTACTCATACCGCATGTAGCTGATCGCCCGCGCCAAACTTAAGGTGCGGGCGATTTTTGTTTTGCAGGTATGCTATGGCGGAAAGCTAATTTCTGCGTCTGTAGGAGTGCGTGCCGGAGTTGGAAGAGAGCATATTAATACCTATATTAGGTATTAATTAAAGATTTATTTAAAATTTATATAGATAACTTAAAAGAGATAACTATGGCACAATCTGTTTTGCTAAAATGCTTTCTGCTGTTATACATGCTGTTGCTGGCCGCAACAGGCTTTGCCGCCGACCCCAAGCCGCTGGAGATAGGGGCTCCGGCGCCTGATTTCAGTCTGCCGGGCACAGACGGTAAAACCTACACGCTGAAAAGCTTTAACGACGCCAAGGTGCTGGCCATTATATTCACCTGCAACCACTGCCCCACAGCGCAGGCATACGAAGACCGTATCATTGCCTTAACCAAAGATTACAAAGACAAAGGAGTGGCCGTGGTAGCGGTGTCGCCCAACGATCCGGAGGCGGTGAGCCTCGACGAACTGGGCTACAGCGACATGGGCGACAGCTTTGAGGAGATGAAAGTGCGGGCAAAGGAAAAAGGCTATAACTTCCCTTACCTGTATGATGGAGAGACGCAGAAAATGTCGATGGCGTACGGGCCGGCTGCCACGCCGCACGTGTTCCTTTTCGACAAGCAGCGCAAGCTGCAGTACAACGGCCGGCTCGACAGCTCCGAGAAACCGGGCTCTGCCAACGCCGAGGATACACGCAAAGCGCTGGATGCCCTGCTGGCCGGTAAGCCGGTACCTGTTGCCACAACAAAGACGTTCGGCTGCTCTATAAAGTGGGCTGATAAAAGAGCACTGGCCGAGCGGGCAAGGGAGCAGTGGGCGAAAGAAGAGGTGACGCTGGAGCTGATTGACGAGCCGGCCCTAAAGGCCCTGCTGCAAAACAACACGGATAAAGTACGTCTGGTAAATGTGTGGGCTACCTGGTGCGGCCCCTGCGTGCAGGAGCTGCCAGACTTTGTTGACATCAACCGGATGTACCGCAACCGCGACTTCGAGTTCATCACCATCAGCGCCGACAAGCCCGACAAAAAGGACAAGGCGCTGGCCGCCCTGAAGAAACTAGAGGCCTCCAACAAAAACTACCTCTTCAACTCCGAAGACAAGTATAAGCTTATCGAAGCCATCGACCCGGAGTGGCAGGGGGCGCTGCCTTATACACTTTTAATTGAGCCGGGGGGCAAGGTGCTCTACCGCAAGCAAGGCTCTATTGTGCCATACGAGATGAAGAAGGCTATCGTGGAGAAAATCGGGCGGTACTATTAAGCTTTTCTAAAGAAATGACTTGCCATTGTCTATCTAAACCGGCATCAGGGCGTTTTTTATCGGGAAGGTGAATACAAATTGTAATGGGAACTGTAAGACTAACGGGACTACTGATGTTACTGGCCTTGATGAGTTGCAGCCAAAAGATGCCAACTTATACTTCCTCAGACATAGACATACTGATGGAGCAGAAGCATGTAGAGCTATACCGGAAAGCTCCTAAAGTATGGCCAGCAAAAGGACGCGTGGTTGCTACGGCGGATGAGCTGATTTTTATCCCTTCCCCATACTTTGGGGCGTTATACTTAAACGGGCAAGACAGCACTGTTATCAACCTAAGGGATACTGTAATCCTGGAAAAGAAGCCTTGGATGTGGGTTTTCCCTTTTGGGATAGAAATAACCACTGGAGAAGGTGTGAACTACAGTTTCGTATCAGTGCGGCGAAATGAGTTAATAGAGAAAATCCGGGCGTTAAACCAACAGGACTAAGTATAAAGTCACTGTTAATAAACAGCAAGGGCCGCCTTCATTTGAAAGCGGCCCTCGCTGTTTTTACTCTTTCGGCCTGCCACTGCTGCCTCCGCCTCCCTGGCCCGGGTTGGCGATGTTGTTGCGCATGTCGGTGTCCGACTGAATGTTTTGCATGCGGTAGTAATCCATAATGCCGAGGTTGCCGCTGCGGAAGGCCGCCGCAATGGCCTGCGGCACCTCTACCTCTGCCTGGATCACGTTAGCGCGCGCCTCCTGGGCCTTGGCCTTCATCTCCTGCTCTACGGCTACGGCCATGGCGCGGCGCTCCTCTGCCTTGGCCTCCGCCACTTTCAGGTCGGCGTTGGCCTGGTCTATCTGCAGCTTGGCGCCGATGTTCTCGCCCACGTCCACGTCGGCAATATCAATCGAGAGGATTTCATAGGCTGTGCCGGCGTCCAGGCCCTTCTGCAGCACCAGTTTCGAGATAATGTCCGGGTTCTCGAGCACCACCTTGTGCGAGCCCGACGAGCCGATGGAGGTTACAATACCCTCACCCACGCGGGCAAGTATGGTTTCCTCGCCGGCGCCGCCCACCAGCTGCATGATGTTGGCACGCACCGTTACGCGGGCCTTGGCAATCAGCTGTATGCCATCCTGCGCCACAGCGGCCACGTTAGGCGTGTTGATCACCTTCGGGTTAACAGAGGTGGTTACCGCCTCAAATACGTTACGGCCTGCCAGGTCGATGGCGGTGGCCTGCTTAAACGATAGCGGAATATTGGCCTTGTCGGCAGAGATAAGCGCTTTGATCACGTTCGGCACGTTTCCGCCAGCCAGGTAGTGTGTTTCCAGCTCAGTGGTGGTTACGTCGATACCTGCCTTGGTGGCGTTGATCATAGAGTTGACGATGAGGCTTGGCGGCACCTTTCGGATGCGCATGAACACCAGCTCCAGGAGGCCTACTTTTACGCCCGAGAAGAGCGCCGTGATCCAGAGGCTGATCGGCACAAAGTATAAAAAGATGATGAGCAGGATAATGCCGCCTGCTATAAGAAAAATGGGGGTTAGGTTTTCCATTAGGGTTAGGTTAGGAGATTGCTTCTACGATGATCTTATTTTGGTTAAGTCTGATAATGCGAATAGAGGTGTTGGGGGCTACAAACTCACCATTGGTCTGTACCTCGTGGTGCTGGTCGGCAAACAAGGCAGTGCCCTGCGGCCGCAAGGCCGAAACAGTTATGCCTTCCTCGCCCACAGCCAACGTATGCTGGTACTCTTCGTTCACGCGGCCCCGGTTCTGCTCCTTCAGGGCAAAGCGCGACCAGCTGTCTGACCGGAAGCTGTAGAAAAAGGCAAGGCCACCAATAAGTACGGTGGCAGCAAGTATGATGTGGCCGATGTTGGTGCCCAGTGCGGCATAGCCAATCCACACCCCGATGGCTGTAAGTACAAAGCCAATTATCCCCACCACCGTGGTGCCTGGTACGAATATCAGCTCCACTATGATGAGTAGCAGGCCAATGCCAATAAGCGCAATCACTGTAATCCAATCCAGTAGCATAGGGCTTAGGTGTTATAGTGTACAATATAGCAATTTCTTCATGATTTATTAGAATAGTTGCCGCCAAAGTATAAACCCCTCTAAAAACAAAAGCGCCACCTCCGGTCAGGGAAGTGGCGCTGTAAAAGTATAGTCGCTGCTGCAGGTTACGAATACCTAGTAACGAGCAACAGGTAACAAAGCATTAGTAGGCCTTTGCAAAGTATACACGGCGCTTGCTTGGCTTGCCGGTTACCATGTCCACGCCGTCTTCCTCAGGCGTGTTCAGGGCGATGCAGCGGATAGTGGCCTTCGTCTCCTCCTTGATGCGCTCTTCGGTTTCAGGGGTGCCGTCCCAGTGGGCAAGTATAAAGCCGCCTTTGGTCTCCAGTACCTGCTTAAACTCCTCGTAAGAGTCTACCTTGGTGGTGTGCTCCTCGCGGTAGTTCAGGGCTTTGCTGTAGATGTTCTCCTGGATCTCATCGAGCAGGGCCGGGATGTAGTCTGCCAGGGTGGCGAATTGCTGGGTGCTTTTCTCCTTGGTGTCGCGGCGGGCCACTTCGGCGGTGCCGTTCTCCAGGTCGCGGGCACCGATGGCGATGCGCACCGGCACGCCTTTCAGCTCCCACTCGGCAAACTTAAAGCCCGGGCGCTCGGTGTCGCGGTCATCAAACTTCACGCTGATGCCTTTGGCCAGCAGCTCGCGCTTCAGCTGGTTCACCTTCTCCGAGATTTGGGCCAGCTGCTCCTCGCCTTTGTAAATTGGCACAATCACCACCTGGATAGGGGCCAGCTTCGGAGGCAACACCAGGCCTTCATCATCCGAGTGTGCCATTACCAACGCACCCATCAAACGCGTGCTCACACCCCAGGAGGTTCCCCATACGTGCTCCAGCCCGCCATCTTTCGTGGCATACTTCACATCAAAGGCCTTGGCGAAGTTCTGGCCCAGGAAGTGCGATGTACCTGCCTGTAGCGCCTTGCCGTCCTGCATCAAACCTTCGATACAGTACGTCTCCAGAGCGCCGGCGAAGCGCTCATTCGGCGTTTTGAGGCCGCGGATTACCGGCAGGGCCAGGTATTGCTCGGCAAAAGTAGCGTATACTTCCAGCATCTGCTCCGTCTCGGCAATGGCTTCCTCAGCAGTGGCATGGGCCGTGTGCCCTTCCTGCCACAGGAACTCAGCCGTGCGCAGGAACAGGCGCGTGCGCATCTCCCAGCGCACCACGTTAGCCCACTGGTTTATCAGTAAAGGAAGGTCGCGGTAGCTCTGAATCCAGTTTTTGTAGGTGTTCCAGATCACGGCCTCAGAGGTTGGGCGCACGATCAGTTCTTCCTCGAGCCGGGCATTTGGGTCTACGCGCAGCTTGCCGGCCTTGTCGGGGTCGGTTTGCAGGCGGTAGTGGGTTACCACGGCACACTCTTTCGCAAAGCCCTCAGCATTCTGCTCCTCGGCCTCAAACAAGCTCTTGGGCACAAACAGCGGGAAGTAAGCGTTCTCGTGGCCAGTAGCCTTAAACATGTCATCCAGCACACGCTGCATCTTCTCCCAGATGGCATAGCCGTAAGGTTTGATCACCATACACCCGCGCACGGCCGAGTTCTCTGCCAGGCCTGCCTTCTTCACCAGCTCGTTATACCACAGCGAGTAATCTTCGCTTCTTTTAGGTAACCCTTTGCTCATTTTACTTTAATTTATCTTAAATGTCAGTATTGTATTGAATTTGGAACAAATTTTGTTGTTCAGATATATAGTATCCGGGCATCGTTCCGGTTCAAAATTACGTTAATATTATAAACTATAGATAAGGTTTTGCTCCATTTGTGCTTATCTTTGATATAGAAGAAGTTAATACCCACAGATCATCAGCAGAAGGCCATGAAAAAATATACTTTATTTACCGTAGCCCCCGTGCTTGCCCTGCTGGCTGTAGGCTGTAGCAGCCCTGTTGCTATGCAATCGTCGGAGTACGACGATATGTACTACAGCTCATCAGACCAGACAGTGTACGTGGAGCCGGCCGCGCAACAACCGGCGCAGGCTTACCAGCAGTACGAGAACCGCAGCGAGGAGGCGGCGCTTGCCGAGGGCGAGGTGCTTAATCCGGAATACTCCGAGAGTAACATAACGCAGAATTACTCCGGTGATGAGTATTACGATGGCCGTGCCTATGATGCGCGTGACAACTGGTACCGCCCCGACTATTCGTATGTGGACCCGTACTGGGGCTCAGCCTATGTGCCGCGCCGTACGAGTTACGCCTTCTATGATCCTTTCTACGATCCATTCTATTACGATCCTTTTTACTATGATCCCTTCTGGAACAATGCCCGCTTCAGAACCGGCGTGAGCATCAGCTTCAGTTATGGTTGGGGTAATGGTTTCTACGGATCCCCATACTATGGCTACAGCAACTGGTGGCCTGGCAGCTACGGACATGGCTACTATAATGGCTATTACAGAGGCTTGCACAGGGGTTACTATGCCCATCACAATCCTTACAGCTGGTACAACGATAGGCCGGTGGTAATTGGTAAAGTTAACAAAGTACAGTATGGCCCACGCGATAGCCGCAACACGCAGGTAAACGGTAATGTAACCGGCAGGCCATCCAGAGATGGGGTATACCGCGGCGAAAGTACCGGGGAAAGCCAAGGCGTGGTAGGCCGGCAGTCGCGCAGCAGCCGCAGCACGGTCTCACCGGCTAGCGGAACGAAGCAGGAGTTGCCGGCAAGGCCAAGTCGCTCCAGCAGAAGCACCGTGGAGCCACAGCAGCAAAATGCCCAACCAGAAAATACCCGTAGCAACCGCAGAACCCGCGAGTATGTACCAAGCCGCTCAACAGAGCAGCCGCAGCAGCGCCGCGAAATCCGTACCCGCACCATCGAGCGCCAGCAGCCAAGCCGTACTATAGAGCGAAGCAGACCTAGCCGAACTATTGAGCGGAGCCAACCTGCCCGTATAGAGCGGAGCAGCCCAAGCCGCACAATAGAGAGCCGTCCGAGCCGCACCTACGAGAGCCGCCCAAGCAGCACACCAACTCCTAGCATAGACAGGAGCAGCAACAGCAGCAGTAACTCATCATCATCATCGGGGAGCAGTGGCGGCGGTCGCCCCTCAAGAGGAAACAATTAGCAGCATAGTATAAAAACTATATAAAAGATGAAGAAGACACTATTGGCCAGCCTGGCTTTACTGCTGGGCTGGGGCGGTACTGCTTTTGCCCAAACGGAGATAGACGCCCTGCGCTACTCCCAAACGGGCGTGTCGGGTACTGCGCGTATACAAGGTATGGGCGGTGCGCAAACAGCACTGGGCGCCGACATCTCCAGCCTCTCGGGCAACCCGGCTGGCCTGGGCATGTTCCGCCGCTCCGAGTTCACGATCTCCCCGGGCATTCAGTCCATCTCTAACAATACCTCCATACTTGGGGAGCGTACCACAGGCAGCAACAGCAACTTTGTGTTTCCGCAGCTGGGCGTGGTCATATCTAACCGGAAAGGAGACAGCGATGAAAGCGACTGGCGCGGCGTAACCTTCGGCATCGGATTTACGAGGCTCAATAACTTTAACGAGCGCTATACTTCTTACCGCACGCAGTCCGGTACGCTAGACCCAACTTTAGTAGAATATTTTGCTGACCTGGCTGCACAGAATGGCCGTACAAGGGCCAGCCTGGACCAGGAGTTCGATGCGGGCTTTACAACTCTGGAAGGATTGGGTTACGGCGCTTACCTCTTTGATGTGACGGAAGAAGGAGAAGTATTTGCGGAGGAGCGCATCGGAAGTATAAGCCAGCGCGAAGAGATCATCAGAACCGGCTCCCAGAACCAGATCGATATTGGCGTAGGTACCAGCTACAAAGACAGGTTATATATAGGCGCCTCGTTGGGTATCGTCACGGTGGATTTTTCGGAGGAGAAGATATACACCGAGGCTGAGGGCGATGCCAGCACACCTTTTACCAGCCTGGAGTATGTGGATGAGTTCTCGACCTCAGGTGCCGGCGTTAACCTGAAAGTGGGCCTTATTGCCCGCCCGATAGATGCCCTTCGCCTTGGACTTAGCATCCAGACACCAACAGCCTATACTTTTGACGACGACTACCAGCGCAGGATTTCCACAACGTTTAACGATGGCGTAGAGACGGCGGCTGAAGTGCCGGGGCAGTTCTCGTACCGTTTGGTAACTCCGTTTAAGGCTACCGGTGGTGTGGCCTACTTTATCGGTAAGTATGGCTTTGTTACCGCCGATGTGGAGTTCGTGAATTACGGCAGCGCCAAGTATAGGGAAGATGATGATTTCTCTTCCGGAGGCTTTTTTGATGATATCAACGATGGCATTTCCAGCAATAACAGCTCTGTGGTGAACTACAAGATCGGGGCAGAAGCCCGTTACGAGGTGTTCAGGCTGCGTGCCGGTTATGCTTATAATGCTGATCCGGAAGGTGGTTCCAGCTACGATGCCGGATTTATCAACTACAAGTATGGCCCAACCCATAACTATACTGTGGGGGCTGGGGTAAGACTGCAGAATTTCTACGTGGATGCGGCTTATGTGCATTCACAGCAAGATGTAGGTTATGCCCCCTTTGTGAGCGGCACATCTTACTCGCCTTACTCACTTAAAACTTCGGGCGAACCTGTGCTGAATATCGACAAAAAACAGAACTCCGTTATGCTGACAGTGGGCGTGAATTTCTAAGTTTAGCAGGTATAAAGTATAAAAGCGGCAGCTCCGGAAGGGGCTGCCTTTTTTTGAATCAAGATTTATAGGATTAGTGGATGGGCTGGCTCAGCAGCCGATTATCCAACCACCCCTGCCCCTCCTTAACCAAGGAGGGGAGCTTTCGGCAGGTGATGAACCCACCCCTAACCCCTCCGAGGAGGGGAATTATAACCCCACCCCTTCCCTCCCCTTTTCTCGAGGGCCCCTACCCCCAGAACAGGGGAGGGAGTCCGGTTCAAGCTCCGTTAGCGGAAGCTATCGAAAACCGATCCCAGTCCTTGGGTTGAGCGCCTATGCGAGTTTTTCCGGTGCCGAGCGCGAGCGAGGCATTGCGACGCAGGAGCAAAGGAAAAGCTCCCAGCGCGATGCCCGAGGACGAGCCATCCCGGGCTTGAGGGAGCCAAAGCCAGAGGTGAAACGATAGGTTTGTAGGACTGAGGATGAACAGAAGCAGAAAAGGATAGCTTGTTTCGAGTTGAAGGAAGCGGCGGCTAAAGTATAATCTATGACTTACATGGACAAGGATGTCCGGAACAGCCAAAGTATAAACCAAAGATCAACACCAGCAAAAAAGCATAAATACCTCCCTAAAACAGCTACAGGTATGGTTTTGGCTACAGACTTATGGCGAAACCATATTATTCTCCTAACTTAGAGGAGCTAAACTATAACTAAACCAAAAAACATGCATATCAGACTTAGAGCAAACCTTTTGGCTGCCGTGCTCCTGTGCTTCGCGTTTGTGGCGCAGGCCCAGCAAAAAAAGGACATCACCCTGGAGGACATCTACCAGAAGGGTACCTTTCGTGCCAAATCGGTGTACGGGGTGAACTGGATGAACGATGGCCGTTACTACAGCTCGCAGGTGCCAGACGAGCAAAACAAAGTATATGACATCGTAAAGTATGATGTAACCACAGGGAAGCCGGTAAACACCATTATCGAGGGCGAGAACCTGGTGCCGGAGGGCAGCGACAAGCCTATCCAGTACGATGGTTATACGTTCTCCTCGGATGAGCAGAAGGTGCTGTTCTCCACGGAGTCGGAGCAGATCTATCGCCGTTCTTCCAAGGCGGAGTTTTACATCTATGACATCGCTTCTAAAAAACTGACCAAGCTGAGCGACGGTGGCAAACAGCTGTACGCTTCCTTCTCGCCGGATGCCAAGCGCGTTGCCTTTGCCCGTGAGAACAACATGTTTGTAACGGACCTGAGCAACATGCAGGAGACCCAGATCACCACAGACGGCAAGTTCAACTCCATCATCAACGGTTACGCCGACTGGGTGTACGAGGAAGAGTTTAGCTTCGCGAAGGGCTTCCACTGGTCTCCAGACGGAAAGAAGATCGCTTTCTATACGTTTGATGAGACCAACGTGCCGGAGTTTAACATGCAGATGTGGGGTGATCTTTACCCGGAGGATTACAAGTTCAAGTACCCGAAGGCCGGCGAGGCAAACTCTAAGGTAAAAGTATCCGTGTATGACGTGGCCAGCGGCAAAACCGTGAAGATGGACACCGGCAAAGAAGAAGATATTTACTTGCCGCGCATCAAGTGGACAAACAACCCGAACCTGCTTTCTATCCAGAAACTTAACCGCCTGCAGAACACGCTGGAGATCCTGCATGCCAACGCCACCACCGGAAAATCGGATGTGGTATTGAAGGAGACGGACAAAGCCTATATCGATATCACCGACGACCTGACTTACCTGAAAGATGGCAAGCACTTCATCCATTCTTCAGAGGTGAAAGGCTTTAACCACCTGTACCTTTACAATATGAGCGGCAAACTGGTGCGCCAGATCACGAATGGCAACTGGGAGGTGAGCGAGTACGTGGGCTACGACGAGAAAAACGATCGCCTGTACTACATGTCTACGGAGGTGTCGCCGCTGGAGCGCCACCTGTACAGCATCAGCAGCAAAGGCAAAAAGAAAGAGCGCCTGACGCAGGAAGCCGGCACGCACCGCGTAAACATGAGCAACGACTTCAAGTATTACCTGGATTATGCCTCTGCCGCCAACGAGGTGCCAACTGTTAGCCTGCACACGGCAAAAGACGGCAAGCTGATAAAGGTGCTGGAGGATAACGAAAAACTGAAGAACACGCTGGCGCAGTACGACATGGCCAAGCAGGAGTTCTTTACCATGAACACGCCGGACGGTACCAAGCTGAACGGCTGGATGATCAAGCCAACGGATTTCGACCCGAACAAGAAATACCCTGTGCTGATGTTCGTTTACGGTGGTCCGGGCTCGCAGACGGTTACCAACAGCTGGGGCGGCACGAACTACTTGTGGTACCAGGTGCTGGCCGACAAAGGTTTGATCGTGGTGAGCGTGGACAACCGCGGTACAGGTGCCCGTGGCGCTGCCTTCAAGAAATCGACTTACGCCAACCTGGGCAAGTATGAAATCCAGGACCAGATTGACGCCGCCAAGTGGCTGGGTAACCAGTCTTACGTAGACAAAAACCGCATCGGCATCTGGGGCCATAGCTTTGGCGGCTACATGACACTGCTGGGCCTGACCAAAGGCGAGGGCGTGTTCCGTGCCGGCATTTCAGTGGCTCCGGTTACCAGCTGGAGATACTATGATAGCGTGTACACCGAGCGCTTCCTGAAAACACCGCAGGAGAACGCCGCTGGCTACGATGACAACTCACCGCTGATGTTTGCCGACAAACTGCAGGGCGACCTGCTGCTGATCCACGGTACCGGCGATGATAACGTGCACTTCCAGAACGCGGTAGCGATGCAGGATGCCCTGATCAGCGCCAACAAGCAGTTCGAGAGCTTCTACTACCCGAACCGTAACCACGGCGTTGGAGGCGGCGTAACTTCCATCCATCGCTTTAACATGATGACGAACTTCCTGGAGCGCAAGCTGATCAACCCAACCGAGGTAAACCAGTAAGCAAAGTATAAATCCAAGTATAAAAGGCCCGCCGGAAACGGTGGGCCTTTTCTTTTTACAGGGGTTGCCGTTTTAAAACTTCGGTTTAAAGTATAAACAAAGGTGTAAGTGCTTAAATTTTAAGTGATTGCCTGATATGGGTGTGATAATATCAGCTATATTTGGCCTTATTACCTGCCACACAAATCACTTAAAACTATGAAGAATACCGCATTTCTATTGCTGGCGCTTTTGTTGTGCGCTTACCAAACTAAAAATACTCCCCGCGACAAAGCCCTTGAAAGCCTGTCCAACGCTGAGCGCGCCTTCTCGGCCACATCCGAGGTAAAAGGTATCAGCCATGCTTTTATGCAACACCTCGCCGAAGATGGGCTGGTGTTTGCCCCAACGCCTACCAACGCACATAAACTTTATGCCGCCGCCCCTGCCAGTACAGCCTATCTTAGCTGGTATCCTGCCTTCGCCGACATCGCCAGCTCCCTGGACTGGGGTTACACCACCGGGCCTTACCAACTCAAGCCAAGTGCAGATGCCGAGAAAGCGGTTGGTGCAGGCTTTTACCTGTCGGTGTGGCGCAAGCAGCCGGACGGGCAGTGGAAAGTGGCGATTGATATGGGTAACTCCTTCTCGCCAAATCTGCTGAAGGAAGAAACCTACCAGCCCATTCCTGCCAACACAAAATCTAAAAAAGCAAAGGGCGCAAAAGAGGAACTCCTGACGAAAGATGTGCAGCAGGTGCAGCCATACTTTGCCGAGACGCTGATTTACCGCCATGGCGAGTATCCCTACAAGTATAAAGACGCAAGTATAGAGCCGGCCGCTAACGTGGTGTATACCAACCTGGGGCACGAGCTTTCGCCGGCCGCAGACATGGCTTATACTTACGGCAGCTACACCCAACCCTCCGAAAAAGGCGAGGAGAGGGGGCACTACCTGAAAGTATGGAAAATGCTGGACGGGCAGTGGACATTGGTGGCACATAACCTGGTGCCCGACAAAAAGTAAGCAATTGGTTAAGTACCCGTTTGTTTGGCCAGGCAAGCGTACAGGTACTGCTTTTCCTGCTCATCTATGGGCAGTGCCTCTATGTGGCTGCGGAGCTGGGCAACTGTTACCTCGGGCTGGGCTTGTGGGTGGTTATACTTGTGCAGCTCCTCGGCAAGCGCCTGGATCTGGGAAGCTACGGCATCCGCTTTCATAGTAAACTGGCCCAGGAGCCAGAGCAGCCTGTTCAGCAGCTCATTGGGCTCATGGTCGGGATACCGGATGCAGTGGTCTATTTCGCTCCAGCCTTCCTCCAACAGCGTTTTTACCTGCACTTCTACCAGGTACTGCTGCCGGTTGGGCTTTACTTTCAGGATAAAGTGCTGGGCTTCGTACCCGCGGTCGTTAACTATCACATTGTACTGGCTGGCGGCAAACAACCTGGTTCGTGTGGCTTGCTCATTGCTGACGTAGGCATACGGCGTCCGCTTCAGCTCCCATACCTGCTGTATGTACTCTCCAATGCTGTGGCAGGCCTCCTTGTACAGGTGCAGGGTGCGCACTCCCACCAAATCATTGATATACTCCAGGTAATTATGGACATCCAGGTGCCTGTCGGGGTACTCTTTCTTTTTGCGGATGATCTTTTTAAGCAGGTGCAGCGGCTCCTTCACCCGGTGCCGCACGGCGTGCGCGTCCTGTTGCCGCCGCAGGGTGGTGGTTACCAACTGGGCGATATCCTCCAGCTCCTGCAGGCGGTTGGTATAGTCGTTGTAGATGGCAGTTAGGGTCTTTGCCTCCAGCCCCTGCGCGCGCAGCTCATCCTCACTTACCTGAAGCTGGGCAAGTATAAACGGTACGGCGGCTTTATGTGAACGTCCGGCTGAGCGCATAAGTAGGAGAGGGTATCAACAAGCCCCTCACACAAAGTATAGCCGGTTTGCCGCGAAATGTTGCAGCTAACTAGCGAAAGTATACTTTTGGCTAGTATGCTTACACGGAATTACCTTGCGTTCACTTTAGCAGGGGAAGCTTCTGTCGGGCCAGCTCTTTCAGGTTAAAAACAGCGGCCCCTATCTCTTTTTCAGAGAATGACCAGGCCAGGTATGGGTGCTCTTGTAACAGGTAAATCGTGTCCTCCTCTTCCAGATAAGACTTAAAATCACTCCACTTAACGGTGTTTACATTCTGAGCATAGCTTATACTTACCTCTTCCTCTGTATAGGTGAGAGCTGGCTTTGTGGTAAACGCCTGCACACTGTCCTCTGCAAGCTGCCTTAGGATGCCGGTTCTGCGCTTATGCGTCTTCCATTTCAAGTAAAGCAGGTACATTCCAAAACCAACCCACCAGAACGGCAGCGCAAATACCCCGACTGCGCCAATATTATTTTCAGAAAAAAAGAAAAGCAGGAGGGAAGCCAACGTAAGCGCTAAAAAGAAAATCGCCCTCCGTATGTTTCTTCTGTTTGAGATAGAAACAACGTACCTGTCTATGAAAAGAAGCTGCCTGTATGTTTCTTCAATTGAGGTATAGATAGGTACAGGCCCCATCGCTACAACTTCACGCAAACATTCTGCGGTTCGGTAAAGAAGCGTAGCGCCTCAAAACCGCCCTCACGGCCAACGCCGGAGCTTTTCATGCCGCCGAATGGCGTACGCAGGTCGCGCAGGAGCCAGGTGTTGATCCAGACGATGCCTGAGTGCAGCTGGTGTGCCACACGATGCGCACGGGTCAGGTTTTGGGTCCAGATGGTGGCGGAGAGGCCGTAGGCGGTGCAGTTGGCATACTCAATTACCTCTTCCTCCGCGTCGAACGGAATGAGGGTTACTACCGGGCCAAAAATCTCCTCGGTGTTGGTGCGGCACTCCGCTGAAAGGCCCTCGATGATGGTAGGGGCGATAAACCAGCCTTTGGCGCAGCGTCCCTCCACCTGCACCTGGTGTCCGCCGGCAAGTATGGTGCCGCCCTCTTCTTTGGCCAGTTCTATGTAAGAGAGCACCTTTTGCATGTGCTGCTCCGATACTACCGCGCCTACTTTGGTGCCGTCCTCCAGCGGGTCGCCTACCGTCAAGGCCTTTACTTTTTCTACAAACGCCTCTTTAAACTTATCGTACAGCGGCCGCTCGATGAAGATGCGGGAGCCGCAAAGGCAAATCTGCCCCTGGTTGGCAAACGACGAGTGCACAGAAGTATAAAGCGCGTTATCAAAGTCGCAATCGGCAAAGATGATGTTCGGGTTTTTGCCGCCCAGCTCCAACGAAAGCTTCTTGAACATAGGCGCTGCCGTGGCTGCTATACTTTTTCCGGTAGTGGTGCCCCCGGTAAACGAGATAACCGGCACCTTTGGATGCGAAACGATAGCCGCGCCCACTTTATGCCCGTAACCGTGCACGATGTTTAGTACGCCAGCCGGAAGGCCTGCCTCCATGCAGATTTCTGAGAGCAGGTAGGCCGTCATGGGGGTTACTTCGGATGGTTTGGCCACCACGCAGTTGCCGGCGGCCAGGGCAGGGGCGATCTTCCAGGTGAACAAGTATAAAGGCAGGTTCCAGGGCGAGATGCAGCCAGCCACACCATGCGGGTGGCGCACGGTATAGTTGATGGCCTCGGTGCCCTCCATGTAATGCGCCTCGGAGGCGAAGTGCTGGATGGCCGTGCCATAAAAGCGCATGTTGCTGCTGGCGCGCGGAATATCCACGGTTTTCGCCAGCTTTAGTGGCTTCCCGTTGTCAATCGATTCGGCTTCAGCCAGGCGGTCCAGGTTCTGGTCAATCAGGTCAGCGATGCGCATCAGAATGCGGCCCCGCTTCTCGGCGGTGGTGTTGGCCCACGCAGTGAATGCTGCTTGCGCCGCCTTCACTGCCAGCTCCACATCCTGCTCATCCGAGTCCGGAATACAGGAGTATACTTCGCCGGTTGCCGGGTTATAGTTATCGATGTACTGCCCTGCCACAGGCTCAACCAGTTGGCCGTTTATGTAGTTCTGAAGCTTCACGGGATAATCAATTAAGAATTAAAAATTAGGAATTAGGAATGGGAATCCAACCACCCATTTCTGCCGCAAGATTTCATCTTGTGGCCCTTTTTGAGGCAAGCTTTCAGCTTGCGTTATAAACTATAACCTTCCTATTGCTTAATGCAAGCTGAAAGCTTGCCGTCATGGCAAACTACGAGTTGAAAACTCGTGGGAGGGGTTAAACTACCCATAACAATTATCAATCAACAATTACAAACACCCCGTCCTGCCGCCATCCACCGGCACGTTAATGCCATTGATGTAAGCCGCGGCCGGAGTCGCCAAGAAAGCAGCTGCGGCGGCTACTTCCTCAGGTTCTGCAAAGCGGCGGGCCGGTATTTCCTTCATCATGCTTTCCTCGATGGCATCCACCTCCGTGGACGTTTTCTTCGCCTTGTTCTCGATGATGGACTCCAGCCTTCCGGTGCGCGTGGCGCCCGGCAGCACGTTGTTCACCGTAATGCCGAATTGACCCAGCTCGTTGGCCATGGTTTTGGCCCAGCTGGCCACTGCCCCACGAATGGTGTTGGACACGCCCAGGCCATGCAGCGGCTGCTTTACCGAGGTGCTGATGATGTTGATAATGCGGCCATACTTTGCCTGTTGCATGGCGGGAATAACGGCTTTGGCCAGCAGGTGGTTGGCGATCAGGTGCTGATGAAAGGCATCTATGAACTCATCCGAAATGGCTTCGGTGATTGGTCCGCCCGCCGGTCCGCCGGTGTTGTTCACCAGTATGTGCACCTCCGGCTGCTCCTTTAGGTAAGCCTGCACTTGTATGTTCAGGTCGTAAGGGTTAGCGAAATCAGCGATGATGTAGTCGTGCTGCTGCCCCTGCTGCGTGTCCAGCTCCTGGGCTACCTGCTGCAGCTTCTCCTCGTTGCGGGCTATCAGGGTGATGCTGGCCCCCAGTTGTGCCAGTTCTATGGCTATTGCTTTGCCGATGCCCTGCGTGCTGCCGCACACCAGGGCCCGTTTGTTCTTCAGGTTTAAGTCCATAGGCTAAATGTACGGAAATCCCCACAAAGAAGCATAGCCACACTTGCGTGGCAGGCTACCATGTTTGCCGGAAAATGCGTACTTTCAAACAATCAACCTCAAAACTAAAACTATGGCTATCGCAAAACCTTTCAACTTTAAAAAATGGATTGACGAACACCGCCACCTGCTGAAGCCCCCGGTAGGCAACCAGCAGGTTTTTAAAGGCAACGACGACTTTATTGTGATGGTGGTGGGCGGCCCCAACGCGCGTAAGGATTACCACTACGACGAGGGGGAGGAGTTTTTCTATCAGTTGGAGGGGGATATTGTGCTAAAGATCATTGAGGATGGCAAACCGGTGGATATTCCGATAAAGGAGGGCGAGATTTTCCTGCTGCCGCCGCGTGTGCCGCACTCTCCGCAGCGCCCGACCAACACCGTGGGCCTGGTAATAGAGCGTTACCGAAAGCCCGGCGAAAAGGACGGTTTCCTGTGGTTCTGCGAGAACTGCGGCAACAAATTGTACGAGGAGTATGCCGACGTGAGCGATATAGTAGGGCAGCTGCCTGTGATTATGAGCCACTTCTGGGACAACCTGGAGCACCGCACCTGCAACAACTGCGGCACTGTGATGGAGCCGCCGGCAAAGCCAGCCGAGGCAGCCAGGTAACCTATGCCCCACCAAGAGCTGACCACAGATCGCCTCCGTCTGCGGCTCATACAGCCCGCAGATGTCGAGTTTATACTTCAGGGACTGTCTGACAGACGGGTGACGAAGTACTATGCCGTGCATTTTGATACGCTGGAGCAGGTAGAGCAGGAGCAGATGTCTTTTTACAAGGATTTGCTGGAGAGCGGTACTGGCGCCTGGTGGTGCTTTTCTCTGAAAGAGGATGACCGGCCGATAGGCGCCTGTGGCCTGAATAACCTGGAGGCGGAGCATCGGAAAGCGGAGATAGGCTTCTGGATGCTGCCACCGTACTGGGGCCATGGCTATACTTCCGAGGCTGCGGCGGCTGTGCTGAAGTATGGCTTTGAACAGCTGGGCCTGAACCGCATCGAGGCCGAAGTGGAAGGAGGCAATGAGGCATCCGGGCAAGTGCTGCGCAAGCTGGGCTTTACCTTAGAGGGCCGGCTGTGTGAGCGCGAGTTCAAAGCTGGAAGGTTTGTAGACCTGCTATACTTTGGCCTGCTCCGGAAAGACTGGCAGCAAGTATAAGCATTGGCGTCTGGAGTGCGTACAAAGTATAAAATGCTTATCTTGTTGGATTGCCTTGCAGCGCCGCACGCAGTGTAGCCGCATTTTCGTTCGTTTACTACTACCATGGAAGACAAGAAACCCATACTTACTGCTGATAACCTGCTGAAAATAGATATCCACACGCATATTCTGCCTGCCACGTGGCCAAACCTGCGCGAGCGTTACGGATATGGCGGTTTCATCCGGCTGGAGCACCACAAGCCCTGCTGCGCCCGCATGATGATGGACGACAAGTTCTTCCGCGAGATCCAGGACAACTGCTGGGACCCCAAAGTACGCATGCACGAGTGCAGCCACCACCAGGTGGGGGTGCAGGTACTGAGCACCGTGCCGGTGATGTTCAACTACTGGGCCAAGCCGGAGCACACCTATGACCTCTCGCAGATCCTCAACGACCATATCGCCGGCATCGTGGCCGATTACCCCGACCGCTTTGTTGGACTGGGCACCGTGCCCATGCAGGACACCGAACTTGCGATAAAGGAACTGGAGCGTTGTGTAACGGAGCTGGGCATGCCGGGCATACAGATCGGCACGAACATCAACGGACAGAACCTGGATGCGGCGGAGCTGTTCCCCATTTTTGAGGCTGCGCAGGATTTAGGCGCGGCCATTTTTGTGCATCCCTGGGATATGCTGGGCAAAGACCGCACAAGCAAATACTGGATGCCCTGGCTGGTGGGCATGCCCGCCGAGACCACGGTAGCGATTTGCTCTATGATCTTCGGAGGTGTTTTTGAGCGGCTGCCAAACCTGCGTGTAGCGTTTGCCCACGGCGGAGGCTCCTTCCCGTCGACTATCGGGCGCATTGCCCATGGCTTCGAGGTGCGCCCCGACCTTTGCGCCGTGGATAACAATGTGAACCCGCGCGAGTACCTAGGCAAATTCTACTTCGACTCGCTGGTGCATGACCCGCTGGCGCTGGAGTACCTGGTAAACTTAGTGGGGGCCGATAAAATAGCCTTGGGTACCGATTACCCGTTCCCCCTGGGTGAGCTGGAGCCCGGCAAGCTGATCGAGTCTATGCCGTACGACCTGGCCACCAAGGAGCGCATGCTGAGCGGCACTGCCCTGGAGTGGCTAAACCTGAAACGCGAGCAGTTTATGAAAATCAGCCCTTCCGTAAATTTTTCAAAAGATCAGAAAGTATAAGCTGTCTGAGTCAGGGCTTTCGGCAAAACCGAGTCTAACCACCCCTGGCCACATTACTGGAGGTTTAGAGTTTTGGAATGATTAACCCACCCCTGGCCCCTCCCGAGAGGGGATTTTGACCTCTCCTCAACCCTCTCCTTTTCTCGAGGGCCCCTACCCCCAGAACAGGAGAGGGAGTCCGGTTCAAGTGGTATAGCAATGGCTATCGAAAACTGATCCCAGTCTTTCCGTTGAGCGCCTATGCGAGTTTTTCCGGTGACGAGCGGCAGCGAGGCATTGCGACGCAGGAGCAAAGGAAAAGGTCCCAGCGCGATGCGGGAAGACGAGCCCTCCCGGGCTGGAGGGAGCCAAAGCCAGAAATGAAACTTTAGGTTCGTAAGACTAAGGATAAAAGGTAGCTAGAGAGGATAGCTTGTTTCGAGTTGAAGGAAGCAGCGGCTATGGAAGTATAAGTATGCGGATTTGGAAATCCGCGGCAAAAAGGTTCCGGACAGGGATGTCCGGAACAGCGGGAAAGGCAGGTATTAAGTATAGCCAAAGTATAAAGTATGGCTACAGTTGCGTTACAAACTCAACATCATTGTAAGACACAAGTCTGAAGACTTGCGCCAGAAGGGTTGAAGGAAGCAGCGGCTAAAGTATAACGCAAGTATAAACTATGACTTACACGGACAAGGCTATCCGGAACAGCGAACGTTACCAGCTGCAAAGTATAAATCTTCTCGCTCCCACAACATAATCCCTAACCTTACAAAGTCATCAACAGAAGAAACTCTGAATTCTATTGTTCTGCCTGTTAAATTTTATACTTTGGCTAAATATTTGCTCGTTGTAAACATATACAATTCATCCTTAAAATTATGCGTAAACTACTCTTTAGCTTGCTCTTAGTGGGTGCCTTTGCCACGGCAGCACATGCCCAGAAAGAGTTCGCACATATAGAACTACCCATGAACCGCGCCGAGGACCTCGTATCTGTGGCAGATGACGAAGGTAACGTGGTAGTATACTTCTACCAGGGCGGCAACCTGAACTTCGCGATGATCTCACCTTCAGGGGAGAAGCTGGCACAGCACGAGATCCCGTACCGGCACTCCAGAGACCCGCAGGTGATGGGCACCCGTGTAACAGGAGATGAATTCATCTTCTACAGCCGCTATACCAATGGCCGCCGTGAGTATGTGCGTCCCTTTGCCATTAACCGCCACACGGGGGCTTTCCGAAGCCTGCAGGATGTGCAGTTGAAACTGCCTCGCAACGTAACCTTTGTGGGCGGCTTTGGCGATGAGGATCACTTTTACATGCTCTACACCGACAAAGACAGCAACCTGCACCTGTACCGCGACTCAGACGAGAACGTGGCAACCATGGATTACAAGTTGTTCAAGGCCGAGGAGATGCCCCGCACCCGCGACCGCTACGCCCGTGAGTCGGGTATGATCTATGTGCACCCTGATCTGGAGCGCAACGTGTTCACGGGTCATCACCGCAGCAAGATCTACTCGCGCGGAGATAAACTGCACATGATCTTCGACGGGTACTCGCTGCGTGGTAAACCGTCTAAAGAAACAACAACAGAAATCCTGACGCTGGATTGGAGCACCGGGAAAACGGCGTACCGCACGCTGCCCGCCATCAACCAGCGCAACGAGCCAAGCTTTAACTCCTTTCTGCACCAGGACAAGCTGTTCCGCGTGAACCTGGAGAAAGATAAGTTTGTGCTGGCGGCCTTCGACTTCAACACACTGGAGCCCCTGAAAGAGTATACTTATACCGATAAAGAGGAGATAGCCCTGAAATCTACGCCAGTACATCAGCGTGGTGCGGGCGGCTTGTTCTCGTCAGGGTATGAGGTGATAGAGAAGGAGGACAAGGTGATGAAGAACCTGGCCAGCGGTATACCTGCCATTACAGTGGATACCTACAGCGACAGCACCCTGCAGCTTACCATTGGTTCTTATAAAGCACCCACAGAGCGCAGCAACCGCGATGACCGCAGCCGCATGGTGCGCACCCCGGACCGCTACGTGCGCACGTCGCGTGGATTGTTGCTGATACCGGGCCGTTGGACACCGGCTTACAACATCCCGAGCTATTACCTGAACTCGCCGTACTACAGCCGCTATTTCTATGATCCATGGGGGCAGGGCGGCAACATGCCAACAGGCCCGGGTATAAGCACTTATTTCCACACAGTGCTGGATGCCAACAGCCTGACCAAAGTAGAGCAGGAGGGTGAGGTAGAGGTACTGCAGGAGCGCGTGGAGGAGTACGAGCGTAACCTAAAGCCAGAGCCGGAGTTCCAGACGGTGTACCGCTACGGCGATAAACTGCACTACGGCTACTACGATCGCAAGGCCCGCACGTTCCGCATTGTGGAGTTTGCCCACGGGCAGGAGCCGCTAGAACCCGTACAGGAATAATCAGACCATAGTTTTTTTTATACAGAAATGGCCGCCAGTGTTTGCTGGCGGCCATTTTTATACTTGTCGGTTAAAAAAATCAGTTCTGTTTCTCCTGCATCAGCAGGTCAACGCGCTGCTGCACGCCCTGGTCCTGGCGATAAGCCATCATAATCTGCTCATACTTCTCCAGTGTCATGCCGTCCTGCTGTATGGCGGCCTCGAGGTCTTTTTGCAGGGTAGGCTGCATTTCCATCATACGCTGCGCTGCGCTGTTAAAGGCGGCCATCTCCTCGGCGGTGGCTCCTACCTCGTCCAGCTTCTGCTCCTGGTGGGCTTGCGCCATCTGGTTAAATTTATCCACGCTCAGCTTTTCCTCCTCCAGGATGCCCATCATGGCTTTTTCGCCTTCTTGTTGCACCACCATCAGGCGTGTGATGGCGTCTGCAAATTGCTGCAGGTCTGCGTCAGAGAAATTTTGAGGCTGGGCTTGCTGGGGCTGCGGTGTAGTTTCTTGTGCCACAGCGGCTGGTGCTGCCAGGGTAGCACCAAGTATAAGCGCGGCAAAGGCAGCGCCTTTTAGTTTTTGCATAAAATTCATAGAGTCAGGGATTTGTGTTAAAGGTGTGAATATAAATGAGTTTGGCACCAACCTAAGTTAGTGTTACTTGCTTTATACACACAGAAAACAGAAATAGTTGTAAGCCCACGTAAGCCAGGCTGCTTTGAGAGGCTCCGGCTTTTTTCGGGGAGGGAATAATTGATTAACGTGCAGTGTCCAGAATAAAAAAATATAAATATATTCGGGACAAAATTTAACCTATGAAACGAACTTATACTTTGCTGATGGCCTGCCTCTTTATGGTAATGGTCCTTTATCCTCTGTCTATCCAGGCGCAGTCTGACTTCAAGCCGGGCTTTGTTGTACTAATCTCCGGAGACACCCTGAGCGGTTGGGTAGACTATCGCTCCAATATGCTCAGTACTAAAGTCTGCAAGTTTAAAAGTGCAGAGGCTGCGGCAGTGGTATCCTACTCCCCGCAGGATGTTATGGCTTATGGCTTCCCCAACGATAGGTACTACGCCAGCAAGTATGTGCAAGAAGATTCTGCAACAGTGTTTATGGAGGAGCTTGTGCGCAGCAAAATCAACCTTTATACTTTAAACGGTGCTTTCTATGTAGAGAAAGAAGGTTTGGGGATAGAAGAGTTGGTGCATGAGTTCAGAGAGTACTACAGCGAGGATGGCGTATTGCACAGAACCCGTGCCAACAAGCATATCGCCACGCTGAACAAGTACATGAATGACTGCATCCCGATGATTGAGAAGATAGAAAGGGTAAGTCTGACACAAAGCTCGCTCATAAGACTGATTAAAGAGTATAACGAATGCTCTCCGGGGGCGCCTGTGGTGGTGTTTAAGGAGAGCAAGCCATGGTTTGCGGCCGAGTTGGGGGTGGCTGTGGGAGTTAGCCACACGTCGTTAAGCTTCTCGGCCAAAGATGAGAGCTACCTGCACCTGGAGCACTCAGACTTTGGGGCCACTACGTATCCGGTGGGGGGCCTGCTGCTAAACCTGCGTTCTCCCCGCGTGAGTGAGTATACATCGCTGCAGCTGGAAACACACTATTTTAAAACGGGTTTCGAGGATCAGAATTCCTATGACTGGTTCGGGACTCTCTATGAAAATGAGATGGAGATAAGCATGTCTGCCGTGAAGCTAAACCTGGCTGTTCGGCATGAGTTTAACTCCAAAACATTGCAACCTTACGCTAATGCCGGCATCGCCTTAAATTTTTTCCAGGACCGCGAGATAAAGCATATGCAGTATGTAAGAAGAACAGCGGAGAGCACACCTGAGGTGCGCAATAAAGACGATAAAGAGTTTATCACCAACAGGCAGACAGGCATTATAGCCGGGGCCGGCTTTTTGTATAACCTGCGAAAAAGTAAAATGTCGGCAGAAATAAGGTATGAGTACGGCCTTGATGTGCACAACTTTGAGCGGGTAAACTCTTTAAACTCCAGCCTGACCTCTACTACCGGCACTGTTTCCTTTATCACCGGTTATTACTTCTAATCAAAAACTCCGGTTTATACTTGCTGTAACCAGCCAGAAGTATAAACCGGAGTTCCCATAAGATTATTCGACATAACGGATGGCTATACTTCCATCGCGGCGTTATACTTCTTCAGTTTCTCTTTCTGCACGAGCTGCTTCTCCAGTAGCCTCTGCACCTCCGGTTTGTCGTAGTCTTCTATACTTTGGATGTGCTTCATCACCTTCTTCATGATCTTGTCCTGCTGCTGGCCGGTTTCGAGGGCGTAGGAGTAGGGCAGGTCGGTGAAGGTAACCATGGAGTAGAGCGGGATCCACTTGTCCGGGAACTGCTGCGATATCCGGGCCTCGATCTTCTTGCGCAGCAAAAAGCGCGGGTCCGCCACCTTGTCGCGCATCTCGATGAAGTTCATCACGGCCAGGTCGGCAATGGCGTCGGCGTTTGGCTTGCGTCGGCGCTCAAAGGCCTCAAACAGGGCTTCCCAGTCATCGCCCTCAAAGCTATCCAGCATCTGGTCCAGCACGGTAATGTCTTCGAAACCGGCGTTCATGCCCTGCCCGTAGAAAGGCACCACCGCGTGGCAGGCGTCGCCGATCAGCAGCGACTTGCCCTCGTAGCTCCACGGGAAGCACTTTACCGTAACCAGTGATCCGATCGGGTTAGAGAAATAATCCTGGGCCAGGGTAGGCATCAGCGACACCGCATCCGGGAACACCTCCGTGAAGAAAGCCATCAGGTCGGCTTCGTTTTTGATGGCGGCGAACGACTGCTCCCCATCATACGGGAAGAAAAGGGTGCAGGTAAAGCTGCCGTCTATGTTCGGCAGGGCGATCATCATGTACTTGCCGCGCGGCCAGATGTGCAGGGCGTTCTTCTCTATGGCCCAGCCACCAGCGGCGGTTGGCGGTATCGAGAGTTCCTTGTAGCCATACTCTAAGTATGATTGCGCATAGTTAAAGCGCTCGGTCTTCTGCATGGCGCCGCGCACCACCGAGAAAGCCCCATCTGCCCCGAAGAGCAGGTCTGGCTGTATGTTTTCGGGGTTACCGGTTTCCAGGTTGAGCAGTTGCACCTCGTTAGTGCGCAGGTTAACGTCGGTGGCCTGCCGGCTAAAGTGGTAGGTGATGTCCGGGTTAGGTTCCGATAGGTTCATGAGGGCCGCATTCAGGCCGCTGCGAGAGACCGAGTAAATGGATTGCCCCTCCTTGCCGTAAGGCTGGAAGGTGAGGTTGCCCTGCTCGTCGTGCATCATGCGCCCGTGCATCGGGATGGCTACTTTGCGCACATCCTCTTCGATACCGATACCCCGGAGGGCGCGCCAGCCGCGGTCGCTGAGGGCGAGGTTAATGGAACGGCCGCCATCCAGGGTGTTTTTGCGCAGGTCGGGTCGTCGCTCATACAAGTCTACTTTGTGGCCGCGTTTGGCCAGGTACAAAGATAGCAGCGAGCCGACCAAACCAGCTCCCATAATGGCGATGTTCTTTCTCTCGGTCATAGTGTATCAGGGCAGAGCCTCATGTGTATTGTAAAGTAAAGGTTTCCGAAGCGCTTTGGCAAGCCCCTCAGGCAATTACATCCCGAAACGTAAGGTTGATGCGCGGCTGCACTGTTTTGGGGGTTTTGGGGACCTGGTGGAGCCAGTGGTGCTGCGTTGGCCCCTGCATGAGTAGCAGGCTGCCATCAGAAAGTATAAGTGGCACAGATTTCAGGTCTTTGCGGGTGCGGTGCTTAAAGGCGAAGCGGCGCTCGCCACCCAGGCTCAGGCTAGCTATACTTGGCTGCGGCCCCAGCTCCGGCTCGTCGTCGGCGTGCCAACCCATACTATCCTGGCCGGTGCGGTAGAGGTTCAGCAGCACGCTGTTATACTTGTGGCCGGTGGCCTGCTCCACTTTCTGCCGTAGCTCCAGCAGCACGGGCAGCCAGGGCTGCGGCTTGTTCTGCAACCCTGAGTAAGTATAGCTTTTATCGCCGTACCAGGCCGTGAGGCGGGGCATAGGCAGCTCGCGGCCGAACATTTTTATACTTTCCTGCTGCCAGTTCACCTTCCGCATCAGCCGCTCAAAGTATACATCGCTCTCCGGGGATGGTATAAAATCAGGGGCAAAGTATACGTCGGCATCGGGCAAGTGCAGGGGCTGTAGCTGTGGGTGCATGGGGCAAAGTATAAAGTATGAAGTCCAAAGTATAAACTATAAAACGAGAACCGGCGGCTATACCTTTTCCTCTTTGCGGGGCATGCGCTTTTGGTTGCCGCGGTTGCGAAGAGAATCGAGGTAACCCATAGATTTAGTGGCCGTGATACCGTGCAGAACGATGGAAACCGTTACGATAAAACCCACCACACTCCAAAGCTGGTCAGCGTCTGCAAAAGTAACTTTATCCAGGGCAAAGGAGAGGTAGAAAAACGAACCGATACCCCGGATGCCGAAAAAGCTGATCGCCATTTTCTCGCGCAGCGGCATGGTGATGCCCAACATACCCAGCAAACCCGCCACTGGCCGGATAATGAACAGGAACACCAGACCCACTGCCGCTCCCTGCCAGGTAAGGTTGTCCAGTAAGCCGAATACCAGGCTGCCGCCAAACAGCATCAGCAGGATTACCATCAGGATATGCTCTACCTGGTTCACAAAATCGTGCATCTCGGTATGGTATTCGTGCTCCGGCTCGCAGCTACTCAAGGTAATAGCGCCCACAAATACGGCAATAAAGCCATACCCGTGCGCCATCTCGGTAACACCGTAAATCACCAGCGTGGCCGACAGCGCCAGAAACCCCTCCTCCGCCTTAGGAAACCGGGTAAATTTAGGGAGCTGGAAAATAAGGTAAGCCAGCCCACGGCCAATCAGAAAGCCGATCACCACCCCTGAAACGATGCGGTACAGCAGATCGCGCAGCAGCCAGTTACTCAGCCACTCAGAGTCTGTGGCGCTGGCGGCAATGGCTAATACCACGGCCAGCCAGGTAAACGGAAAGGCCATGCCATCGTTCAGGCCAGCTTCGGCGGTAAGCGAGAAACGCACATCGTCCTCTTCCTCCTCATTCGGCGGGCCTACCTGCACCTGCTCTGCCAGCACCGGGTCGGTGGGGGCCAGCACAGCGCCCAGCAGTATGGCTGCCGCAGCCGTCATGCCCAGCACGCCCCAGCCCAGCAGCGCCAGGCCGGCAATGCACAGAACCATAGTGATGCTGACCAGCCGCAGCGGCACCTGCCAGTTCCGCCAGTTTACCTTGCGTCGTATCTTCAGGCCGGTGCCCATCAGCGAGATGATCACGCTCAGTTCTGTAAGATGTACCACATAGTTCTCCTGCCAGATCGGGTCCGGGATGGGCAACTCGGCGGGCAGCAGGTAAATCAGCATGCCGAGCAGCAAAAACAGGATAGGGTATGATATAGCGGTTCGCTTGAGCAAGGCAGGCACCCAGGCCATAGACAGGGCGGCCAGACCCACCAGGGTGATGACGAGTATGTAAGTTGACATGGTGCTTTCTTTTTGGTAGCAACTGGCTTAAAAGCCCGCTCATGTGCTGCAGCAACACAGGCTATACTTGTTGTAGCCACTAGCTTGTAGCATACATACGGTTTTTCGGCTTTTGTGCCTATATTTATACTTCCTAAAACCTAATTTATAGAATTTGAAACGATTAGAGGAAATTTTGGTGGCGTTCAGTGATGCTGCCTGGGGTATGCCCTTGCTGGTTTTGCTGATGGGGGGCGGTTTCTATTTTATGCTTTACTCCGGATTTCTGCCGTTCCGGTACCTGCGCCATGCCATAGATGTGTTGCGCGGCAGGTATGATGACCCCGATGACCCAGGCGATATTAACCATTTTGAGGCACTTTCTGCAGCGCTGGCTGCCACCGTGGGTATGGGTAACATAAGTGGTGTGGCGGTGGCCATTGCCATCGGGGGGCCGGGTGTGCTGTTCTGGATGTGGGTGAGCGCCTTTGTGGGCATGGCCACCAAGTTCTTTACCTGCTCGCTGTCGGTGATGTACCGCGGCCACGACAGCAAAGGGCATCTGGAGGGTGGACCGATGTATGTGATCGAAACGGGGCTCGGCAAAAAGTGGAAGCCGCTGGCGGCCTTCTTCGCCATTGCGGGCTTGTTCGGCACCCTGCCGATTTTCCAGGCAAACCAACTGACACAGGTGATACGCGAGGTGGTGCTCGAGCCCAACGGCCTTAGCTCCGGCGATCCGTTCTATACCAACCTGACCATCGGGTTGTCGCTGGTGCTGATTACTTCTATGGTGATTTTCGGGGGGATACAGCGCATTGGGCATGTGGCTGGCAAAATGGTGCCGGGCATGGTGGTACTCTATATGCTGGCCGTGTTCTACATCATGTTTGCCAACTATGCCAATATACCTGATGCTTTCGCGCTGATCTTTACTGATGCTTTTACCGCTAAATCGATGCTGGGCGGTGCTGTGGGCGCTATTATTATAGCAGGTGCAAGGCGGGCCGCTTTCTCTAACGAGGCGGGCATCGGCACGGCCTCCATGATGCACGGCGCAGCCAAAACCGACGAGCCGATCCGGGAGGGGCTGGTGGCCATGCTCGGGCCTTTCATCGATACCATCGTGGTCTGCACCCTCACCGGCCTGGCCATTATCCTGACGGGCACGTGGCAAACCTCCGGGGCCAGCGGCGTAACCATGACGGCCACAGCCTTTAACAATGCCATGCCGGGCTTTGGCAATTACGTGTTGGTGCTGTGCGTGATGATTTTTGCCTTTACTTCGCTTTTCTCATACTCTTATTATGGCACCAAGTGCTTCAGCTACCTGTTTGGAGCCAGGTATAAGCACCTGTACAACTACTTCTACGTCACGACCATCGTATTTGGAGCCACGGCCACCATTACAGCCGTTATCGCCCTCATCGACGGCATGTATGCCATGATGGCCATCCCTACCATGGTCTCGGCGTTGCTGCTATCGCCAAAGGTGATGGCTGCCGCAAGAGACTATTTCAGGAGGATGCGGGAGTTTAGAGAGGAACAGGTAAAAGTATAAGTATAAAAGTAAAAAGCTGTCGCCTGTAGCTGGTGTTTTATACTTTATGCCAGCTATAGGCGATTCTTTTGTTCGGTATCGTACGTTCTGCTGTCTGATATCGAACAGCACCTGATTTATAATCTGGCGTAACAGGCAGCAAAGCCATATTTTTACATGGCACGTTTGTTGGCTAACGCCAAGCCATTGTATTAACTGTTCACGCCTCCTAAAAGCAGAAACTATGATCCGGCACAGCCTCCTTCTGATGTACAGAAACTTCAAACGGTTTAAAAGCACCTTCTTTATAAACCTGATCGGCCTGTCGTCAGGGTTAGCGTGTGCCCTGCTCATTTTTCTGTGGGTAAGCGATGAGCTGTCGGTGGATGGGTTTCATGAGAATGACAGCAGGCTTTTCCAGGTGATGACCAACCACGATAATGCCGAGGGGGTTACGACGATGGAGGCTGGCCCCGGGCTTCTGGCAGAGACCCTGGCCGAGGAAGTGCCGGAGGTGAAGTATGCCGTCAGCTCCTCCATCATCCCGGACAAGTTTGTCGTTTCCGATGACAACCATCATATCAATGCCTCCGGGCAGTTTGTTAGCAAGGATTTCTTTAATGTCTTTTCGTACCCGCTGCTGCATGGCAACAGAGAGCAGGTGCTGGCAGGCAAAAGCGCCATCGTTATATCTGAGGAGCTCGCCATGAAGCTGTTCGGCACCACCAATGCAGTAGGCAGAACGATAAAATGGCAGATCCTGCACTTCGGAAAGCCCGTGGTCGTGACCGGTGTGTTCAAAAACGTGCCAGCCAACTCCTCCAAACAGTTCGATTTTTTAGCCTCGTTCGAGGAGTTTAAGGATATGCTTGGCGATGGCCTCCACTGGGACAACCACAATGCCGAAACTTACCTGCTGTTAGCGGAAGGCGTGGACCCAGGCCAGGTCAACCAGAAAATTACCGGCTTCATCAAGCAAAAGCTGCCGACCTCTAATGTTTCGCTGCTCATCCGGCCGTATTCAGATAGGTACCTGTATGGGACCTACGAGAATGGCGTACAGGCAGGGGGGCGTATAGCGTATGTGCGGCTTTTCTCTATTGTTGCCGTGTTTATACTTCTGATCGCGTGCATCAACTTCATGAACCTGTCCACGGCAAAAGCATCCAGAAGAATAAAGGAAGTTGGCATAAAAAAGTCTTTGGGAGCCAGCCGGGCGTCATTGGCAATGCATTACCTGGGCGAGTCGCTGCTGATGGCGTTTGCAGCGCTCATACTTGCCCTCACCATCGTGGAGCTTTCCATAGGGCCTTTTAATGCGATAACAGGCAAGCAGCTCGCGCTTTCCTTTGCCCCGGAGTTCGTGTTGGGGGCGTTCGGTATTGCCTGCATTACGGGGCTTCTGGCCGGCAGCTACCCGGCCTTGTACCTTTCGGGTTTCAGGCCGGCGGAGGTGCTGCGAGGCAGGCTCGAGGGTCTGGGCGGAGAAATGTGGGCCAGGAAAGGGTTGGTTGTGTTTCAGTTCACGCTCTCGGTTATACTTATTGTGGCAGTGCTGGTGGTGTACAAGCAGATAGAATATGTGCAGACCAAGAACCTGGGCTATAACAAAGACAACATTGTATACTTTTCTGCAGAGGGCAAAGTGCAGCAGAACCTGGAGCCTTTCCTGTCGGAGGTGAGGCAGATCCCGGGTATTACCAACGCCTCCAGCGGCGGCAGTATCATTGGGGACATTGGCTCTACCATCGGGCTAACGTGGCCCGGGAAAAACCCGGACGATGACGTTGCTTTCCAGACGGTAGCTGTTAACTACGGCATGATCGAGACGCTGGGGATAAGTATAAAATCAGGTCGGGCTTTCTCAAAGGAATTTGCGACAGACACGGCTAAAATAGTTTTTAATGAGACAGCCATTGCCACTATGGGCATGCAAGACCCGGTTGGTAAAACGGTAAACCTGTGGGGGGAGGATAAAAAGATTATCGGGGTGGTAAAGGATTTCCACTTCCAATCGTTGCATGAGCAGGTAAAACCCATGTTTTTCAGGCTGGAGCCCAAACAAGCCATGAAGGTAATGGCCAGGATGGAAGCCGGTAGAGAAAATGAGGCCATTGCGCAGCTGCAGGAGCTGCATGAAAAGTATAACCCGGGTTTTGAGCTCGACTATAAATTCTTGAATGAAGATTATGAGAGCCTGTATGCAGCAGAGCAACGGGTGGCGGTGCTGTCGAAATACTTTGCCGGGCTGGCCATCCTGATCTCCTGCCTGGGCCTTTTTGGTTTGGCCACCTTTACCGCAGAAAGAAGGCTGAAAGAAATTGGTGTCCGGAAGGTTTTGGGCGCCAGTGAGTTTAGTATTGCCTACCTGCTGTCTGTGGACTTCTCGAAACTGGTGCTCATTTCCATACTTATTGCGCTGCCCGCCAGTTACCTGCTTGTAACGTATTGGCTGCAGAACTTTGCTTACAGAATAGAGCTGAAGCTGTGGTACTTTGTAGGAGCCGGCTTGCTGGCGCTGTTTATAGCTTGGTTTACCGTGGGCATGCAGGCCGTAAAAGCAGCAAAAGTAAACCCAACGCAGTGTTTGAGTGATGAGTAGAGGTGAGGATTTTATAATTTTGTAGCGGTATTAACGTACTTAGCCATAAGGCGGCGTAGCTGGCTTATGGGTGTGGTGTGCGCCCAGTATGGGCACCTGATACGAAAGGTATCATATTATTCCAGAGGGTGCAAGTCCCTTACAGGCGAGTTGGTGAAGCC